>NZ_CP080033.1:2339113-2402135 GCF_019382635.1 Citrobacter sp. Colony219
CGCACAATCGAGGTAAACCTGCGGGTGCGGTTTGCTGTATGGTAATTTTTCTGCCGAGGCCAGCGCGTCAAAGCTATCGCGCAGATCAAACATGGTCAGCACTTTTTCCAGCATATGCAGCGGTGATGCAGAGGCCAGTCCTACCCGTATTCCCTGGGATTTGCACAGTGCCACAGCTTCACGAACGCCCGGCAACAGGGGGCGTGTTTCTTCTACCAGCGCAATAGCCCGTGTAATGATGCGTTCCGTCACTTCCTGACGTGAGGGACCGTTCCACGGTTGCTGCGCAAACCAAAGATCAACAACCATATCGATACGTAAACCAAGGGTGTCGGGAAGTTCATGGCGGCGGGTGATATCTACGCCTAAACTTGCTATCACATCCAGTTCGGCCTGATCCCAAAGCGGTTCAGAATCGACCAGTAATCCATCCATATCGAAAATTGCAGCAAGAATTTGACGCGGGGTTGACATCACAACCTCTCCTTTACGGTGATAAAAGGGATTAAGAGCCAGTCATAGCAGGCTCTGAGCGTTCATTATGGCTAATTCAGCAGTATACCGCCTTTAAAGATCAGGCGAAAACGGTTATCAACGGGTAAACTTAGGCCAAAATGACACGTCTTTATCAAGGGGAACTCATGACGTATCAACAAGCTGGACGCATTGCCGTCTTGAAAAGGCTGGCGGGATGGGTAATTTTCATTCCCGCGCTGATTTCAACACTGGTTTCTGTACTGAAGTTTATGTATGCGCACAGCGAAAAGCAGGAGGGAATTAACGCGGTCATGCTCGATTTTGCTCACGTGATGATCGATATGATGCGGGTTAATACACCTTTTCTTAATGTGTTTTGGTATAACTCGCCGACACCCGATTTTCAAAGTGGACTGAATCTCGTTTTTTGGCTGATTTTCATTCTGATATTCATCGGTCTGGCATTGCAGGACTCTGGCGCCAGAATGAGCCGCCAGGCACGTTTCTTACGCGAAGGCGTTGAGGATCAGCTGATTCTGGAACAGGCAAAAGGCAGTGAAGGATTATCCCGCGAGCAAATTGAGTCGCGTATTGTCGTGCCACATCATACGATCTTTTTACAAATCTTCCCGCTCTATATTTTGCCGGTGATTGTTATCGTGATCGGCTATTTCTTCTTTTCATTACTGGGATTTTTGTAAGTCCGATATTATCAGGCCTGGACTACGTGAAGCGTCAGGCCTGATAAGCAAAGCCGCCTTCGGGCTATTTATACGTTAAGCCGCCAGTAACCTTTCCATCGCTTTTTGCGCCACCACCAGGTGCTGCCCGCCAAATAGAATTGCCCGATTCAGCAACGTATACAACTGATAGATAGGCTGCCTGTCGAGAAAATCTAACGGTAGCGGCGAGACAGACTGGTAACCGTCATAAATCTGCGGCGGTTGATCGGTATGTAACGGCAACATTGCCAGATCGCACTCTCTGTCACCCCAGTAACAGGCGGGGTCAAAGATGTAGGGGCCATTCGGCCCGAGCGCACAGTTTGCCGACCACAAATCGCCGTGCAGGAGAGAAGGTTGTGGCTGATGGGAGGAGAGTCGTTGCTGAACATGATCGACAATGGCGTCAATATTGCCAAACGCAATGCCTTTTTCCGCCGCAAGTTCCAGTTGCCAGCCGATGCGTTGCTCGGCGAAGAAGGTTGACCAGCGACGCTGCCAGGCATTGGGTTGTGGCGTAGTGGAGAGTGCATTATCGAAGTCGAGGCCGAACTGTGGTTGATCGCTCCATTCATGCAAATGTGCAAGTTGTTGTCCGAGAATAAACGCGTTATGGGCATCAAGCGGGCGGGGAGGGAGAAAATCCATTACCAGAAAACTGTAATCTCTGTCTGCACCCACTGCCCAGACTTTCGGTACAGATACAGTTTGACTGCGGGAAAGTAGCTCCAGCTGATCGGCTTCTGCCGTAAAGCCGGTTAACAGCTCTCTTTCATCGCATTTGACGAAAAAATCTCTCCCCGCATAGCGTAAATGCCATGCGGCGTGAATCTCTCCGCCGGGCAGTTCATTACGCAGTTCGATTTCGCCTTCACCTAATTGCTCGCTTAAAAGACGACTGATAGCCTGCCACATGATGTCTCTCCCCATGTTGTCTGCCAGATCATAAGGTTAGCGCAAGAATGCGGTAAAAAAACACGAACTGACGCACACCACGGACGCGTCATCGCTGGAAAGGCACTTAATGTTTGTCGCTCTTCTTCACCCCGTACCGTTGTGGAGACGTCTGACTGCACATGATTCACTTCTTTGTAATCACGTGATTTTTTATCATAGTCGCATAACACCCATGCTGACAGTTTTACGCGAGAATCCCCTTTCTCTTCAAAAGAGGGACGGTGTCATTACTGAGTGAGATACGAATAAATTTTTTGCGTGTCGTCCAAAGAGCACAGACGCGTACCCTGATTGAGCGTTGCTGCGCTACCTGCGGCGACGCCGTAACGGACAATATCCTCAAAAGGTGCATTCTCAGCCAGTTTAAGCGTCATGGCCCCGACCATGCTGTCGCCCGCGCCTACGGTGCTTTGACTTTTCACCGGTGGCGGAACCACCTGAACGCAGGTATCTCGATCTACGCCCAGCGCCCCTTGCGGCCCAAGCGAGACCACAACGCGGTGCGCTTTCCCACTATGTACGATTTCCTGCGCGGCCTTGCGCACATCATCGGGCTGTGTCAGTTCGCGGTTTACCAGCGCACTCAGTTCTTTGAGGTTGGGTTTGACCAGTTCGATATTGCCGATGGCTAAGGCCGCCGTCAGCGCCTCACCGGAGCTATCGACAATGCAGCGAATGCCCTGTTTTTGTGCGGTAGTGATGAGCCGGGTCAGTTTTTCTATTTGTACACCGGGCGGCAAACTACCGCTAATGACCAGTATCGCACCCGATTCAATTTCCAGTACCTGATCCTGCAATTGGTAGAATTCGTCATCAGTCAGCGCTGCACCGGGCATGACAAAACGATACTGCTCGCCGCTGGATTCGACGTGGACATGGAGATTTTGTCGGGTCCAGTCTTTAGCCTCGATAGTCGAGACGGGAACATTTTCGTCGGCAAGTAAAGAAACTAAGTGCTCGCCGGTTGCACCACCGACCGGAAAGATGGCCGTTGCAGTTCCGCCAAGATGTGCAATGGCGCGGGCGACGTTGATGCCTCCGCCGCCAGGTTCAAAAACTGGTGAGGTACAGCGAAGTTTACCTTCGGGGTAGATTTGTGGAGTGGTTGTTGCGCTATCGAGAGAGGGCGCAAGTGTTAACGTATAGATACGTACCATCTTTACCTCCTGTTAGGCTGACTCCAGTCTGGCACTTAACGCCACGAAAGTGAAGTAATTAACAACATGATTTCTCGCAGCTTTATTTAAAATTCTCGTGCCAAAGATATATAAATAAAATAAAGGATTAGGAACGCTCTTATTCAAAAAATGAAATAAGAATTTATTGCTATGTTATTCGAGTCTTTTTATAATTTGTTACCTTTCAAGGGTCTTTTGTCATTGATCCACATGAAAGTTTCCGAGACCGTTATGGTCTCTTTTTTTGTTGTACGGACTCTTTATAAATGAAGCTTTTGAAGACAGTGCCCGCAGCAGTATTGCTGACGGGGTGCGTGTTTGCGTCAATGCATGCCGCCGCCGATGATTCCGTTTTTACTGTCATGGATGACCCTTCCAGCGCGAAAAAACCCTTTGAAGGTAACCTGAACGCGGGATATCTTGCCCAGTCAGGCAACACAAAAAGTTCTTCTTTAACCGCCGACACCACCATGACCTGGTATGGTCAATCTACGGCGTGGTCTCTGTGGGGAAATGCCAGCAACACCTCCTCAAATGATGAGCGTTCATCTGAGAAATATGCTGTAGGTGGTCGTAGTCGTTACAACATGACTGACTATGACTATCTCTTTGGTCAGGCCAGTTGGTTAACAGACCGTTATAACGGATACCGTGAGCGTGACGTGCTAACGGCCGGTTATGGTCGCCAGTTTCTTAATGGACCGGTACACAGTTTCCGCTTTGAATTCGGTCCTGGTGTACGTTATGACGAGCACACTGATGGCACCACTGAAACGCAACCGTTAGGTTATGCGTCCGGGGCTTATGCGTGGCAGATGACGGACAACACCAAGTTTACTCAGGGTGTGTCGGTATTTGGTGCAGATGATACAACGCTTAACTCTGAAACGGCCTTAAACGTTGCCATCAACGAACACTTTGGATTGAAGGTCGCGTACAACGTCACCTGGAACTCCGAACCGCCGGCAACCGCGCCGGAACATACCGATCGCCGCACGACGCTTTCGCTCGGCTATCGTATGTAATGACAAACCGGGCCAAATAATTGGCCCGGCTTTTATCTATTAACGTTAAGTTTATTTAAAAGTTAATCTGTGTTTTATTTTTAATGCTTATCGATAACTCGCTATTTTTCAGATGAATTCGATTTAATTGATAAATACAACGGAACCAGAAAAGCGGTCAGTATTTTAACCCCAGATCATTGCTGCCCAACGCAGCATCAGCATTGCCGCACAAATAACCAGCAGGATCACCACCATCTTCCAGTGTTTCTTCGCAAAGCGGTTTGTTGGCATTGTTTTTTCCTGCTCCGGTGAAATGACTTTCTACAAGTGTAACAAAGACGTCAGGGTGTCAGTGAATTGATTTACATCATAGAGTGCACGTTGATTGTTGCTTTGATCGCATCCTAATGCCGTGTACACTGTCAAACGGTGTTATCAAAAAACGGGCGTAGGTCCAGTGTTACCAGTCAGGTGACCTGTGACATATTTCGCAGAGTGAAGCGGGAATCAGCCCAGACCTTTTTGATAATTTTAAATATTGAATCTTTGTATGTGCTCTTACGTGTGGGGCACCACTGCAAATAAGGATATAACATGCCTGTTATTACTCTTCCTGATGGCAGCCAACGCCATTACGACCACGCTGTAAGCCCCATGGATGTTGCGCTGGACATCGGTCCAGGTCTGGCTAAAGCGACTATTGCTGGCCGTGTTAACGGTGAGCTGGTAGATGCTTCCGATCTGATTGAACATGATGCGAAACTCTCCATCATCACCGCGAAAGATGAAGAAGGTCTGGAGATCATTCGTCACTCTTGTGCGCACCTGTTAGGGCATGCGATCAAACAACTTTGGCCGAACACCAAAATGGCGATCGGACCGGTTGTTGACAACGGTTTTTACTACGATATCGATCTTGACCGTACGTTAACCCAGGAAGATGTCGACGCGCTCGAGAAGCGGATGCACGAGCTCGCTGAGAAAAACTACGATGTCATTAAGAAGAAAGTCAGCTGGTACGAAGCGCGCGAAACCTTCGTGAAGCGTGGCGAGACCTATAAAGTCTCTATTCTTGATGAAAACATCGCCCATGATGACAAGCCTGGCTTGTACCATCATGAAGAATATGTCGATATGTGCCGTGGCCCGCACGTGCCGAACATGCGTTTCTGCCATCACTTCAAACTGATGAAGACCGCAGGGGCATACTGGCGTGGCGACAGCAATAACAAGATGCTGCAGCGTATTTATGGTACTGCATGGGCCGATAAAAAAGCCCTGAATGCCTACCTGCAACGCCTGGAAGAAGCGGCCAAGCGAGACCACCGCAAAATTGGTAAGCAGCTTGACCTGTATCATATGCAGGAAGAAGCACCGGGTATGGTGTTCTGGCATAACGATGGCTGGACTATCTTCCGCGAGTTGGAAGTTTTTGTTCGCTCGAAACTGAAAGAATATCAGTACCAGGAAGTTAAAGGTCCGTTCATGATGGACCGTGTGCTGTGGGAAAAAACAGGTCACTGGGACAACTACAAAGATGCAATGTTCACGACCTCGTCTGAGAACCGTGAGTACTGCATTAAACCTATGAACTGCCCGGGCCACGTGCAGATCTTTAACCAGGGTCTGAAATCCTATCGCGATCTGCCGTTGCGTATGGCTGAATTTGGTAGCTGTCACCGTAACGAGCCGTCAGGTGCTCTGCACGGTCTGATGCGTGTACGTGGCTTTACCCAGGATGATGCACATATCTTCTGTACTGAAGAGCAGATTCGCGATGAAGTTAACGCCTGCATTCGTATGGTCTACGATATGTACAGCACCTTTGGCTTCGAGAAAATCGTCGTCAAACTGTCCACTCGCCCCGAAAAACGTATCGGTAGCGATGAAATGTGGGACCGTGCTGAAGCTGACCTGGCCGTTGCGCTGGAAGAAAACAACATCCCGTTTGAGTTCCAACTGGGTGAGGGCGCATTCTACGGTCCGAAAATTGAATTTACCCTGTATGACTGCCTCGATCGTGCATGGCAGTGCGGTACTGTACAGCTGGACTTCTCTCTGCCGTCCCGTTTAAGCGCCTCTTATGTTGGCGAAAACAACGAACGCCAGGTGCCGGTTATGATTCACCGCGCAATTCTTGGGTCGATGGAACGTTTCATTGGTATCCTGACCGAAGAGTTCGCTGGCTTCTTCCCGACCTGGCTTGCGCCGGTTCAGGTTGTGGTCATGAACATCACCGATTCTCAGTCTGAATACGTCAACGAATTAACGCAGAAACTACAAAATGCGGGTATTCGTGTAAAAGCAGACTTGAGAAATGAGAAGATAGGCTTTAAAATCCGCGAGCACACTTTACGTCGTGTCCCTTACATGTTGGTCTGTGGCGACAAAGAGGTAGAAGCAGGCAAAGTTGCCGTGCGCACCCGTCGTGGCAAAGACTTGGGCAGCCTGGACGTAAATGAAGTGATTGAGAAGCTGCAACAAGAGATTCGCAGCCGCAGTCTTCAACAACTGGAGGAATAAGGTATTAAAGGCGGAAAACGAGTTCAAACGGCACGTCCGAATCGTATCAATGGCGAGATTCGCGCCCTGGAAGTTCGCTTAACAGGTCTGGAAGGCGAAGCTTTGGGTATTGTGAGTCTGAGAGAAGCGATCGAAAAGGCTGAAGAAGCTGGAGTAGATTTAGTTGAAATCAGCCCTAACGCCGAACCGCCAGTTTGTCGTATTATGGACTACGGCAAGTTCCTTTATGAAAAGAGTAAGTCTTCTAAGGAACAGAAGAAAAAGCAAAAAGTTATCCAGGTTAAGGAAATTAAATTCCGTCCTGGCACCGACGATGGCGATTACCAGGTAAAACTCCGCAGCCTGGTACGCTTTCTGGAAGATGGCGATAAGGCTAAGATCACGCTGCGTTTTCGCGGTCGTGAGATGGCCCACCAACAGATCGGTATGGAAGTGCTCAACCGCGTCCGTGACGATCTGAGTGAACTGGCAGTAGTCGAATCCTTCCCTACGAAGATCGAAGGCCGCCAGATGATCATGGTGCTCGCTCCTAAGAAGAAACAGTAAGGCCTTCAAGTAGCAATGTCTGTGGAGCCTACGGGTTCCACAGCCGTTGTTCGCCTACGTTTCGTTTATTAACAATGCGAAGTGGAAGTTATTAAAATGCCAAAAATTAAGACCGTACGCGGTGCTGCTAAGCGTTTCAAAAAAACCGGTGGTGGTGGATTTAAGCGTAAGCACGCAAACCTGCGTCATATTCTGACCAAAAAATCTACTAAGCGTAAACGTCACCTGCGTCCAAAAGGCCTCGTGTCTAAAGGCGATCTGGGTCTGGTTATCGCGTGCCTGCCGTACGCATAAGCCGTTAACGTTTAATTCATTTTTTTACTAAGAATATAGAGACAGGAGAGCACATATGGCTCGCGTAAAACGTGGTGTAGTTGCCCGTGCACGTCACAAGAAAATTTTGAAACAAGCTAAAGGCTACTACGGTGCGCGTTCTCGCGTATACCGCGTTGCCTTCCAGGCTGTTATCAAAGCTGGTCAGTACGCTTATCGTGACCGTCGTCAGAAAAAGCGTCAGTTCCGTCAACTGTGGATTGCGCGTATCAACGCAGCAGCACGTCAGAACGGTATTTCTTACAGCAAATTCATCAACGGCCTGAAAAAAGCCTCTGTTGAAATCGACCGTAAGATCCTGGCTGACATCGCAGTATTCGACAAAGTAGCGTTCACCGCTCTGGTCGAAAAAGCGAAAGCAGCTCTGGCATAAGCCGGTGAAAAGAGGGAGCCTGGCTCCCTCTCTTTTATTTGTAGTGCAATCAATTAGTTGACAATTTATCCGTAAGCCTTTTCAATAAAGGTTGTCCGGTTTTTACCACACAAGGTAACGCAAGCATGAATGCTGCTATTTTCCGCTTCTTCTTTTACTTTAGCACCTGAAATCAGGAGGCTTGCGCGTGAAAGAAGAAACGGAAAACAGCGCCTAAAAGCCTCCCTGGTGGAGGCTTTTTTTATACGCGTCATCCTTCAAGTTGTCTCTGTATTGGCTGCATTCGCTCTTTTGCTGCGTTGATACAACTTGAATGATTTTGCGTATATACGAGCGACTAGTGAATATCGCAACATAACGAGGAAAACCATGTCACATCTCGCAGAGCTGGTTGCCAGTGCAACGGCCGCCATTAACCAGGCTTCAGATGTTGCCGCGTTAGACAATGTCCGCGTCGAATATTTGGGCAAGAAAGGGCACCTGACCCTTCAGATGACAACCCTGCGCGAGCTGCCACCGGAAGAGCGCCCGGCAGCAGGTGCGGTAATCAATGAAGCCAAAGAGCAGGTACAGCAAGCGCTGAACGCGCGTAAAGCCGAATTAGAAAGTGCCGCGCTGAACGCGCGCCTGGCTGAAGAAACTATCGATATCTCCCTGCCGGGACGCCGTATCGAAAATGGTGGACTCCACCCGGTAACGCGTACTATCGACCGTATTGAAAGTTTCTTCGGTGAGCTGGGCTTTACCGTGGCGACTGGTCCGGAAATCGAAGATGACTATCACAACTTCGATGCGCTGAACATTCCTGGCCATCACCCGGCGCGCGCTGACCACGACACTTTCTGGTTTGATGCAACGCGTCTGCTGCGCACGCAGACTTCAGGCGTGCAGATCCGCACCATGAAGGAAAAACAGCCGCCGATCCGTATTATCGCCCCGGGCCGCGTTTATCGTAACGACTACGATCAGACGCACACCCCGATGTTCCATCAGATGGAAGGCCTGATCGTTGATACCAATATCAACTTCACCAACCTGAAAGGTACGCTGCACGATTTCCTGCGCAACTTCTTTGAAGAAGACCTGCAGGTTCGTTTCCGTCCTTCTTACTTCCCGTTCACTGAACCTTCTGCGGAAGTTGACGTCATGGGCAAAAACGGAAAATGGTTGGAAGTACTGGGCTGCGGAATGGTTCACCCGAACGTGCTGCGTAACGTCGGTATCGATCCAGAAATCTACTCCGGTTTTGCCTTCGGAATGGGGATGGAGCGTCTGACCATGCTGCGTTATGGCGTTACCGATCTGCGTTCTTTCTTCGAAAACGATCTGCGTTTCCTCAAACAGTTTAAATAAAGGCAGGGTAATACAATGAAATTCAGTGAACTGTGGTTACGCGAATGGGTAAACCCGGCGATTGATAGCGATGCGCTGTCAAACCAAATCACGATGGCGGGTCTGGAAGTTGACGGTGTGGAACCTGTTTCCGGCGCGTTCAACGGCGTTGTGGTGGGCGAAGTGGTTGAGTGCGCTCAGCACCCGAACGCTGACAAACTGCGTGTCACCAAAGTGAATGTAGGCGGCGACCGTCTGCTGGATATCGTCTGCGGCGCGCCAAATTGCCGTCAGGGGCTGAAAGTGGCCGTGGCAACCGTGGGTGCTGTTCTGCCGGGCGATTTCAAAATCAAAGCCGCAAAACTGCGCGGTGAGCCGTCTGAAGGTATGCTGTGCTCATTCTCTGAGCTGGGTATTTCCGACGATCATAACGGGATTATCGAACTGCCTGCCGATGCGCCAATTGGCACCGATATCCGTGAATACCTTAAGCTTGACGACAACACTATCGAAATTAGCGTCACGCCGAACCGCGCCGACTGCTTAGGCATTATCGGTGTCGCACGTGATGTTGCTGTGCTGAACAAAGCTCCGCTGGTTGAGCCGGAAATCGCGCCTGTAGTGGCAACCATTAGCGACGTCCTGCCGATTCAGGTCGAAGCCGTAGAAGCCTGCCCTCGCTATCTGGGCCGCGTGGTTAAAGGCATCAATGTTAAAGCGCCGACCCCGCTGTGGATGAAAGAAAAACTGCGTCGTTGCGGTATTCGTTCAATCGATGCCGTGGTTGACGTGACTAACTATGTGCTGCTCGAACTGGGCCAGCCGATGCACGCATTCGACAAAGACCGCATTGAAGGCGGAATTGTTGTCCGTATGGCAAAAGAGGGTGAGACCCTGGTATTGCTGGATGGCAGTGAAGCGAAGCTGAATGCGGATACGCTGGTGATTGCGGACCATAACAAAGCGCTGGCGATGGGCGGCATCTTTGGTGGCGAACATTCCGGCGTGAATGATGAAACGCAAAACGTCCTGCTGGAATGTGCATTCTTCAGCCCGCTGTCTATTACCGGTCGCGCACGTCGTCACGGTCTGCACACTGATGCTTCTCACCGCTATGAGCGTGGTGTTGATCCGGCTCTGCAACATAAGGCCATGGAACGTGCAACGCGCCTGCTGATCGATATCTGCGGTGGCGAAGCAGGTCCAGTCATTGACGTGACGAACGAAGACACGCTGCCAAAACGCGCAACCATTACGCTTCGTCGTAGCAAACTGGATCGTCTGATCGGACACCATATTGCGGATGAGCAGGTGAGCGACATTCTGCGTCGTCTGGGTTGTGACGTGACGGAAGGGCAGGATGAGTGGAAGGCTGTCGCGCCGAGCTGGCGTTTCGATATGGAAATCGAAGAAGACCTGGTCGAAGAAGTCGCCCGCGTATACGGCTACGACAATATCCCGAATACCCCAATTCAGGCAGGACTTATCATGGGTGAGCATCGTGAAGCGGATTTATCGCTGAAACGTGTAAAAACCATGCTGAATGACAAAGGCTACCAGGAAGTTATTACCTACAGCTTCGTCGACCCGAAAGTCCAGTCGCTGTTGCATCCGGGAGAAGAGGCGCTGCTGCTGCCAAGCCCAATCTCTATCGATATGTCAGCAATGCGTCTGTCTCTGTGGACCGGTTTGTTGTCCACGGTGGTTTATAACCAAAACCGTCAGCAAAACCGTGTGCGTATTTTTGAAACAGGTTTGCGTTTTGTACCGGATACGCAGGCTAACCTCGGGATCCGTCAGGATCTGATGCTGGCGGGCGTTATCTGCGGTAACCGTCATGATGAACACTGGAATCTGGCGAAAGAGACGGTTGATTTCTATGATCTGAAGGGCGATCTGGAAGCGGTTCTCGACCTGACAGGCAAACTGGCGGACATCCAGTTCAAAGCTGAAGCGAATCCAGCCCTGCATCCGGGTCAGTCTGCGGCGATTTATCTGAAAGGTGAACGTATTGGTTTCATTGGGGTTGTTCATCCTGAACTGGAACGTAAACTGGATCTGAACGGTCGCACTCTGGTGTTCGAACTGGAGTGGAATAAGCTCGCAGACCGCGTGGTGCCTCAGGCGCGTGAAGTTTCTCGCTTCCCGGCGAACCGCCGTGACATCGCGGTCGTTGTGGCCGAAAACGTTCCCGCTGCGGATATTTTATCCGAGTGTAAGAAAGTTGGCGTAAATCAGGTAGTTGGCGTAAACTTGTTTGACGTGTACCGCGGTAAGGGTGTTGCGGAGGGTTATAAGAGCCTCGCTATCAGCCTGATCCTTCAGGATACCAGCCGTACACTTGAAGAAGAGGAGATTGCCGCTACCGTCGCCAAATGTGTAGAGGCATTAAAAGAGCGATTCCAGGCATCATTGAGGGATTGAACCTATGGCGCTTACAAAAGCTGAAATGTCAGAATATCTGTTTGATAAGCTTGGGCTTAGCAAGCGGGATGCCAAAGAACTGGTCGAGCTGTTTTTCGAAGAGATCCGTCGTGCTCTGGAAAACGGTGAGCAGGTAAAACTCTCTGGTTTTGGTAACTTCGATCTGCGTGATAAGAATCAACGTCCGGGACGTAACCCGAAAACGGGCGAAGATATTCCCATTACAGCACGGCGCGTGGTGACCTTCAGACCCGGGCAGAAGTTAAAAAGCCGGGTTGAAAACGCAACGCCCAAAGAAGAGTGATTTAACGATACGCAAAGTATGACGCGTATAACTAAAAAGGCCGCTATGCGGCCTTTTTCCTTTTCACTACTGAATCAGCACCGTAGAATCTCCCCATCTTTTTTCAGCAGAATGGAAAACATGCTGACTTTCGCCCATCAACAGCAGCGACGAAACGTGCGCTGGATACTGTCTCTGTCAGTGCTGATGCTGCTGGCAACCATGATAAGTTTATGCGCAGGAGAACAGTGGATTGCTCCCGGCGATTGGTTTAGCGCTCGCGGCGATCTGTTCGTCTGGCAAATTCGACTGCCCCGTACACTTGCCGTATTGCTGGTAGGCGCCGCACTGGCCCTGGCTGGCGCGGTGATGCAGGCGCTGTTTGAAAACCCGCTCGCGGAGCCTGGTTTACTCGGCGTGTCTAATGGCGCGGGGGTAGGGCTTATTGCGGCTGTGCTGTTGGGGCAAGGGCGATTGCCCGGCTGGGCATTGGGCCTATGCGCCATTGCTGGCGCGCTGATTATCACCCTCATTCTTCTTCATTTTGCCCGCCGACATTTATCGACCAGTCGTTTGCTGTTGGCCGGCGTGGCGCTGGGGATTATCTGCAGCGCGCTGATGACCTGGGCTATCTATTTTTCCACCTCTTTTGATCTTCGACAGTTGATGTACTGGATGATGGGGGGCTTCGGCGGCGTAGACTGGCATCAGGCCTGGCTCATGGTGGCATTGATTCCGGTGCTGGTGTGGATCTGCTGTCAGTCGCAGCCGATGAATATGCTGGCGCTGGGGGAAACCTCCGCGCGCCAGCTGGGGCTGCCTTTATGGTTCTGGCGCAACTTGCTGGTGGTTGCCACGGGATGGATGGTTGGCGTGAGCGTGGCGCTGGCAGGGGCAATTGGTTTTATCGGGCTGGTAATCCCTCATATTCTGCGACTGTGTGGATTAACCGATCACCGCGTTTTACTCCCTGGGTGTGCGCTGGCGGGGGCAATTGCACTACTGTTTGCTGATGTTGTCGCACGTCTGGTACTGGCATCGGCTGAATTACCCATTGGCGTGGTGACGGCCACGATGGGCGCACCGGTATTTATCTGGTTATTGTTAAAAGCTGCGCGCTAGAAAGCGCAGGTTCGGTCTATGCTTAAAAGCTGAACAGGGTCATCCCACTATTCACCTGTTGTTCTGGAGATGCTATGCAAAACACGCTTTTTAATACGGAAGTGACAACCATCGACGGCGAGGCGACCTCATTGCAGGCGTATGCCGGAAATGTACTGTTAATCGTCAACGTAGCCTCAAAATGTGGGTTAACGCCGCAGTATGAGCAACTGGAAAACCTGCAGAAAACCTGGCATGGGCAGGGTTTCACCGTTCTGGGATTCCCCTGCAACCAGTTTCTGGGGCAGGAGCCCGGCAGTGAAGACGAGATTAAGACGTATTGCAGCACAACCTGGGGCGTTACCTTCCCGATGTTCAGTAAGATTGATGTCAATGGCGAAGCCCGCCATCCGTTGTATCAGAAGCTGATTGATGCGGCACCCACTGCGGTTGCACCTGCAGATAGCGGATTTTATGCGCGTATGGCGAGTAAAGGCCGGGCACCGCTCTACCCGGACGATATTCTGTGGAACTTCGAGAAGTTCTTAGTCGGTCGGGATGGACAGGTGCTGCAGCGTTATTCACCTGATATGACGCCTGAGGACCCGGTTCTTGTACACGCTATAAAGACTGCATTGGCCAACTAATGTCCCGATTAATGCTGCTACAGGATGTTGCGGAATCGACCCGACTCGGCCCGCTATCTGGTGAAATTAAAGCAGGAGAGATCCTGCATTTAGTGGGCCCCAACGGCGCGGGGAAAAGTACGTTGTTGGCGCGAATGGCGGGACTGACGACCGGAGAGGGGTGCATCACCTTTGGTGATACACCGCTCGGTGACTGGCCGGCAGCGAAGCTGGCGCAATATCGTGCTTATCTTGCGCAACAGCAAAATCCGCCTTTTGCGATGCCGGTCTGGCATTTTCTGACGCTGCATCAGCCTGATAAAGCGCGAACAGACCTGCTGCAGGAGGTGGCTGATGCGCTTGGGCTGGGAGATAAACTAGGACGTGGTGTTAATCAGCTTTCAGGGGGGGAATGGCAACGTGTGCGTCTGGCGGCCGTCATCCTGCAAATGAGCCCCCAGTCTAATCCGCATGGGCAACTTTTGTTGCTGGATGAGCCGATGAATAGCCTGGACGTGGCGCAACAAAACGCGCTGGACAGATTGTTGAGCCAGCTGTGTCTGCAGGGAATCGCCATTGTGATGAGCAGTCATGATCTTAACCATACGCTACGCCATGCGCACAAGGCGTGGTTGCTCAAGCGCGGAAAGCTGCTGGCGAGCGGTGCGCGTGATGTGGTGCTAACGCCAGCCAATCTGTCGTTAGCCTACGGTGTAAATTTCCGTCGCCTGGATATTGAAGGCCACAGAATGCTCATATCAACCACTTAAGTTAAATGGGTTCTTGAAAATCACATAATTTCCACGCTAAATTGACACAAAAATAAAAATCAGAGGATTCGTCCTGAATGCGCTTTTGGCTCCTTTTCATCACAGCATTGTTTTTGGCGGGGTGCAGCAGCCATCGTGCTCCTGCGCCAAATGCCCGACTGTCGGACTCTATCGCCGTTATCGCAGGTCTTAACGATCAGTTGCAAACCTGGCATGGTACTCCCTATCGCTATGGCGGTATGAGCCGTAGCGGGGTGGATTGTTCGGGATTTGTGTTGATGACAATGCGTGACAAATTCGATCTGCAACTCCCGCGCGACACGCGTACGCAATCAAAGATTGGTACTGAGATCGATAAAGATGATTTGCTACCCGGCGATCTGGTTTTCTTTAAAACGGGTTCCGGTGAAAGTGGTCTGCATGTCGGGATTTACGATACCAATAATCAATTTATCCATGCTTCAACCAGTCGCGGAGTGATGCGTTCTTCGCTGGATAACGTCTACTGGCGTAAAAACTTTTGGCAGGCGCGCCGAATTTAATCATTGCGGGTGACGAGATCGGCTCGCGGCTTTCTCGTCATCCGCATTTTAAATGTCAACTTTCACTTCTGCTGTTTGTCGGTCTATAACCCTGAACATTAAGAGCGTATCTTGCTAAAAATATGATTTATCCCGAGATATTAAAAAGTGCAAGGCTGGATATTCGTTTATAATCAGGATAAGCTAAAAAAAAAGGATTCGATTTACTGGCTAAAAAGGGAAAAATGAAAGGGCCTCAATTTGTATCAGCAGCAACGTATTTTTCCATCCTTTGCTACAGGATGCCGGATTACACCCATGCAGAGGGGCTGGCACAATGATTGTTTCACTGGATTATCTTTATCATTCAGAGTTCTCTTTTCTTCCTGCACGAAGTGAAAAAGGTGACCTTGAGTTCGTCGATATTGTTACAAACTTTGTCAGCCCGGATGGCGACGTACACATGCCAACAGAGCTGGTTATGCCCCGGATGTCAGACGACGAGCAATGCCGCTTATTTGCCGAGAAGTTGGAATTAATCGAAACGTGCCAACACTTTTTTATTCAACGCAAAATTCCGGCCTGGATTAATTTAACGCCAGCGGTCGCTAATATTTTATTATCAGACGCTGAATATGCTTCACGTGTTGAACGATTTTCATTTATTGAACTGACGATTAATGAAAGTTATCCAGAGTTAAACAGTGGCAAAGAAAATCCCACACTGGCGGCTCTGGCTGCGCGATTCCCATTAATACTGACAAACTACGGTGCCGGGGGCATATCCACGCGGGCAATTTTTGATGGTCTTTTCAAACGGGTCGTGCTGGATAAAAACTTTGTTCAACAACGGATTACACATATTTCGTTTGAGCCGTTTATGCGGGCTATTCTGGCGCAATTATCTCCCTGCTGCGAATCAATCATCATTAGCGGTATTGATACACAAGAGATGCTGACGCGGGTATTACCTTTGGGATTCAGCGCGATGCAAGGGGGACTGTGGCCGGCGGTATCACCGGCAAAAATTATTTCACTGGTAAAATGATAACCCTTTTATTTGCTGGTGTTTAACAGGCTATTAACAGTCTACACTAGAGACAGGAGGCCCTATGACCCTGTCTTTTACTACTCGCTGGCGTGATGAATTACCAGCAACCTATACCGCTCTTTCGCCCACCCCCCTGAAAAACGCGCGCATCATCTGGCATAACGATGCTCTGGCTGCGCAATTGGGTATTCCAGCTGCGTTGTTTGATGTTTCTGGTGGGGCAGGTGTATGGGGGGGCGAATCGCTATTACCTGGGATGTCGCCTTTGGCGCAAGTTTATAGCGGGCATCAGTTCGGTGTATGGGCTGGGCAGCTTGGCGATGGCCGCGGGATTCTGCTGGGCGAACAACAACTTGCGGATGGTTCAACATTTGACTGGCATCTGAAAGGCGCTGGATTAACGCCTTATTCCCGCATGGGGGATGGGCGCGCTGTGCTGCGCTCGACGATTAGAGAGAGCCTGGCCAGTGAAGCCATGCATTATTTGGGGATACCTACAACCCGGGCCTTGTCGATTGTCACCAGCGAGACTCCGGTGCAGCGAGAGACCACTGAAGCAGGCGCGATGCTCATTCGCGTGGCACAAAGCCATATGCGTTTTGGCCATTTTGAGCACTTTTATTATCGTCGTGAACCGGAAAAAGTACGTCAGCTTGCTGACTTTGCGATCCGTCATTACTGGCCACAATGGCAGGAAGAGGCAAATAAGTATCAGTTGTGGTTTACGGATGTTGTTACACGTACCGCGACGTTAATGGCCGACTGGCAAGCCGTAGGCTTTGCGCATGGGGTGATGAACACGGACAACATGTCGATTCTTGGTCTGACGATGGATTATGGTCCCTTCGGTTTCCTTGATGATTACGTGCCAGATTTTGTCTGCAACCACTCCGATCATCAGGGGCGCTATAGTTTTGATAATCAGCCTGCTGCAGCTTTGTGGAACCTACAACGTCTGGCGCAGACGCTGTCGCCATTCATCCCGGTTGATGTGCTCAATGATGCGCTGGACGGTTATCAACTGGCCTTGCTAACCCGCTATGGGCAACGAATGCGGCAAAAACTGGGTTTCTTTAGTGAGCAGAAAAACGATAACGAAATCCTTAGCGAACTGTTTAGCCTGATGGCGCGGGAAGGTAGCGACTATACGCGAACGTTCCGCATGCTCAGCCAAACTGAGCAACACAGCACCTTGTCCCCACTGCGCGATGAGTTTATTGACCGTGCGGCATTTGACGACTGGTTCACTCGTTACCGCACGCGCCTGCAACAAGACAATGTGGCTGACGTAGTCAGACAAGCGCAGATGAAGACGGAGAATCCGGCTATGGTGCTACGTAACTGGCTGGCACAGCGGGCAATTAGCCAGGCAGAGCAGGGTGATTATACCGAACTACATCGGTTACACGCTGCGTTACGTACGCCGTTTATCGATCGGGATGATGATTATATCAGCCGTCCACCTGACTGGGGCAAACGGCTGGAGGTGAGCTGTTCGAGCTAAGGCGCGAGAAAAACTTGTGGGGATGCGTTGGCCGGGTGTTGGCCAACGTGAACCTGAGCACCGTACCAGCGTATCAGATCATCAGCCTGTAACACGGCGTCGGGCGTCCCTTGAGACACAATGCTTCCTTGATGGAGCAGTATGATCCGGTCAGCCCACAGTGCTGCCAGATTGAGATCGTGAAGGATGATGCAAACATGCAATTCTCCTGAAGCGGTGAGTGTCTTTAGTAATCTCAGCAGATGTTGCTGATGGTACAGATCTAACGCTGACGTCGGTTCGTCGAGAAATAGCCAACCGCGAGGTCCGGCGTTGCACCACAATTGTGCCAGCGCACGGGCTAACTGAACGCGTTGTTGTTCGCCACCGGAAAGCGCGGCGTATTGCTTGCCCGCCAACGGTGTGCAGCCGGTGACTGCCATTACCTGTGCGATAAGCTCGTGCTCGGGATGTTGGGACCAGGGGGCACGGCCCATCGCGATAACGGCTTCTGTCTGCCAGTCAAAACCTACCTGCGTTTGCTGACGCATAACCGCGCGATGGCGTGACAGCGACTGCGTACTCCAGTCAGCCAGTGATTTGCCATCTAACAAACAGCGTCCGGCAGTCGGTTTAAGAAAGCCGGTCAACAGACGTAGCAGGGTGGATTTTCCCGCACCATTCGGCCCGATTAACGCGACCAGTTCACCTTTAGCGAGTTTGAGCGATACGTCGTCAATTACTGAGCGATCAGCAAGGCGATAGTGAAGTCCTTCGGCAATAAAATGTTCAGCCATGCGCTCCTCGCTGACGAAAAATAAGCCATAAAAACCACGGTGCGCCGAGAAGACTGGTCAACAGACCGACCGGCATTTCCGCAGGCGCAACTGCGGTGCGGGCGAGAGTATCGGCAATCAGTAGTAAAAATGCGCCAGCCAGAACGGAACCGGGGATCACGGCCCGATGGTCTGATCCGAGCCACATACGCATTAAATGCGGAACAACCAAACCGATGAACCCAATGACTCCGCTGACCGCTACAGCAGCGGCCACGAGTAATGCGCTGCACAACAACAAAATACGTTGGATCATCCGAACATCAACGCCGAGATAATGCGCCTCCTCCTCACCCAGTTGTAGCAGGTTCAGCGCCGGAGCCAGACGCCAGATGATCAGCACCGTCGGGATAGTCAGTGACGTGACAGCCAGTAGCGTGGACCACTGCGCGGCTCCCAGACTTCCCATCCCCCACAACGACAACTGGCGCAATTGCGCATCATTACTGACCCACGACAAAACGCCAACCGCCGCCCCGCAGAGTGCGTTGATGGCAATTCCGACCAACAACAGACGCGATAGCGAACCGTCACGCTGTTGGCTGAGGATAAAAATCACCACGGTAGCAGCCAGTGCACCGAGAAATGCCGCCATCATTGGCGCATACAGCATGAGTAACGCGGGTAATGAGACCGGTAACACCACCCACAGGGCGACGGCGCAGGCCGCACCGCTGCTAATACCCAGTAGCCCTGGATCGGCAAGCGGGTTGCGAAACAATCCCTGCATGACGCAACCTGCCAGTGCCAGTGAGCCGCCAATCACCAGCGCCAGCAGAACGCGCGGTAGCCGAATGGTGAGCCAGATTTGACGCAAAGCATCATCTCCGTCCTGCCAGAGCAGGCTTACCGGCAGGCGCAACGCGCCAAAACCGGTCGCCAGTATCGTCATTACACCCAGCATAAAGGCCAGCGTCCATAACGAGCAGGTGATTCGTCGGGCCATCAGGGCAATTGCTCCGCTTTGGCGCGTAGCTGCAAAATGGCCTGTGGCGTGCGAACGCTGAAGCCCAGTAATGCCATATCATCAATCTGCAGTACCTGCTTATTGCGTCCGGCAGGCGTTTGCGCAAGTCCCGGTAGCGCCCACAGGTTATCTTCGCCACCCATCGCCTTAACGCCGTCCTGCGAAATCACCACCAGGTCGGGCTGGCTGGCTATTACGCCTTCTTGTGATAACGGCTGGTAACGGCTAAAACCCTGCATTGCGTTACGTAAGCCGGCTGCGCGAATAGCGGCATCAGCCCCCGTATCCTGTCCTGCAGCCATTGCGGTCATTCCACCATGATTGAGAATAAACAGAACGCGTTTATCAAGCTTCGTGGCGGGTAATGCCGCGAGTTCCTGCCGTAATGTGTTGCGCAGGGCTTCGCCTTTAGCCTCCTGGTGTGTCGCCTGCGCAATGACCTGCACTTTCTCATCAATCACGCTAAGCGTATTACTGGCAGGGACCGTGACAACCCTGACGTTGCTGTGTTCGACCTGCTTCAGGGCCAGAGAAGGCTGCGCTTGTGCGCTGGCTAACACCAGAGTAGGGCGGGTAGCCAGGATACCTTCGGCGTTGAGCTGACGTAAATAGCCTACATCGGGTAATTGGGTCGCTTCCTGTGGCCACTGACTGGTGCTGTCACGTGCCACGAGGGATGATTGCGCATCCAGCGCATACACAATTTCGGTGACGTCGCCACCGAGAGCCACAACGCGTTCTTCGTCAGCAGCCAGCGCTGCGATGGGCAGCAGCGCAATCAGGACCAGCAGTTTTTTCATGCGGCCAGTCCTTTCGGCGTGAGCGCGTCAATCTGTGCGCGCCATTGCGTCTGCTCCGGTTCGCCTTCCGTACGTTGACCATACAGCTGGGCGATTTGCGTGCCATCTGCGGCAAACAGTTCCAGGCTGGTGACGTGGCCATCGGCGGTCGGTTTGCGCGTTACCCACGTTTCGGCTACGCACTCTTCCAGCAGATGCAGGGTAAAGGTCGGGTTGAAAATATTTAGCCAGCCTTTCATCGGCACCAGTTTTTCTATTACGCCGGTAAAAATCTGTACGCAGCCGCGATTACCCACGAAAACCATAATTTCATTGCCATCCTGGCGCGCGGTATCAAGTAACTGCGCCAGTGTGCTATTAGAAACTTTACAGGCCAGATCGTCGCCCACCAGATTAAATGCCTGTTGACGGGTGAGATTGTGGCGTTTCAGCAAACCGAAGAACTGATGTACATCAGTCATCGCTCGCCACTCTTGATCAACAGTCTGCGCATCGACCGTGATGACGGCTGGCGCAGAAGTGTTGGCAGGTTGCAGTACCAGTGGCGGGTTTTCAGCGAAGATGAAACGGGTCAGCAACGCAGCCCATTCCTCAACGAGGGTATTCTGTGTGGCATAGACTTTCAGCAGCGCATCCCCCTGATGGTCAAAGAACTGAATGCTCTGACGCTCGCCGTGGGCGGTGGTCTCACTGATATGAAAAGCGCTTGCCCACTGATTAAGGAACAGGCGCAGGTCGAGGGCGCGCGGATTAAGAACCAGTCCGGCATGACCGTTCAGGTGTTGATTGGTAAAAGCGCCAACCTGTTCATGCACCGCATATTCGTTGCGGCAAATGCATTTGGTTTCACCTACGGCTTCCAGTGCGCTGAGGATTTCGCGGACTTCGCCACGTAAGCGCCAGGCGTCATGGCCGACGCGCGCAAAGGTCAGTTCGGCTTCGCTAATATTCATCAACCCTGCAATGTCACGTGCGTATTTACCGGGATTTTCTTTCTTCAGTTCCAGCCAGCGTGTGTAATGATTCATTGTCTCTTCCTTCCAGATTGCTACCCCGGCGAACCGGGGAAAAGTGATTACCACTGATAACTCACGAAAATTTTGCCATTGCGACCATCCTGTGGGATGCCCTGCGGCGACCAGTACTCTTTGTCGAAGGCGTTGCCCAGCACCAGCGTGGTGGTCATGCCTTTCAGCGCTTGTTGCCCCTGATAGCTCACGTAGAAATCGTTTACCGCATAGCCAGGCTGTTTAGCGTAGCTGCTGCTGATATGCGTGGAGCGGTCCGCAAACGTGCCTATCCAGCCGACTGAGAAACCGCTGTGTGCCACGGGTATGTTCAGTTTGCTGGTGACGGTATCCGGGTTAATGCTGGAAATGTATTCGCCCGTGTCAGTATCTTTGCCGCGTGTGCGGTTATAGGCCATATCGAGACTGAACAGATCGGCGGAGTACTTCGCCATCACGTCCCAGCCCCAGATTTTGGCGTTGGGGACGTTATAGGACATGGTTGTCGCGGCAGCAAAGTCGACGCTGGTGGAAATGTAATCTTTCGCTTTGGTGTCGAAATAGCTGGCTTTAAATTCGAGCGCATCGCTCGCCATCAGCAGATCGTCAAAGCGCAGGCCAAATCCGTACTCCTGCGTTTCGTTGGTTTCCGGGCGCAGGTTAGGGTTTGGCACCCAGTAGTTAGTGTAGAAACGACCAATAGAGAAGTGTTTTGCATCGTTATACATCTCGCCCATAGTCGGGGCGCGGAAGGCCTGAGCCCAGGACCCGAACAGCATCAGCCAATCGGCTGGCGTAACGGTCATTCCTGCGCGGGACGACCATTTGTCAGCATCGACATCCGCGTAACCATCGCTGCTACCGCGATATGAGTCATAGCGTGTACCACCCAGCAATGTTACGGGCAGATCTCGCAGGGTGATTTCATCCTGCAGCCAGCCGGAGCTAAAATCAATTTTTGCCTCAGGGAAACCGGTCGTCGCACCTCCGGGGCGTTGTTCCTGGCGATAGTACTCACCACCGTAAGTTAACAGGTGAGAAGCAAAGGAGTCGGTAAACAACCGGCTGCGGTTATCAATTTTTCCGCCTTTGGTCGTTTGTTTGCGAAACTCATTAGTCGCATCCGGATTCTGGGCATTAATGCGAGCCTCGGACCAGTAAAGGCGAGCATCAGCGTTCAGCCAGTCATTGTCCACCGGGGCGAGCGTGTAGGTCAGCTGCGCATCGCGCTGGATGGTTGAACGATCGGTCATCGGGTTGCTGGTGGCATCCGACGCACTGGTTTGTGGGTTCTTAGGTTCACGGGCGTCATTGTTGTAGTAGCGCAACGAGCCTGCCAGCGTCTGGGCGCTGTCAATTTTCCAACTGCCTTTCGCCAGCATATTGTTGATCGCTTCGTCGTTTGGCGCTGTGGTTCCGTCGCTCTGGCGCAAATCCCCGCGATCGCGACTCGACCATGCAAGCAGTCCGTCCAGCGTATCGGTGCGCCCAAATGCGCTGGCACCCATACCGAGGCTGTGATCGCCGGTTGCCGCAGTACCGAACACGCGGTAACCGCTGTTTTTACCCGCTTCAAGTAAGTCTTTAGCCTCTGCTGTGTCATAGGCGATTACCCCGCCGAGCGCACCGCTGCCATACAGCAGAGCCGAAGGGCCACGCACCACTTCGATACGTTTAATGAGCGCCGGATCCAGAAATGTACTGTTCAGGTGTCCGGTATCGGTGCCCTGACGAACGCCGTCAACCAGCACCAGAACGCCGCGGCGGTCATAGCCGCGCAGATTGACGTCCTGACCGTTGGTTCGTCCTGTACCATCAAGGGTAAGTCCAGGCACTTTACGTAACAGATCGGCTGCTGAACTGGCGGTCTGGTTTTCCGGCGCGGTCGCATCAATAACGCTGACCATCATCGGCGCTTCAAAGGCATTACGGGCATTGCCGGTGGCGGTGACGGTCATATCTTCGACCGCCGCATACGCGAAAGTGGGCAGGCTACTGACAATCGCCAGCGCCAATAGCGAGGGACGCAGGGATGCAGTGTGCAGGTATGGCATAGCAACTCTCCATTAGGAAATCGAAAGCGCTGGCTGCCTGGGTATCACCTGGGTGGCTGGCGAAAGGTGTTGTTTATTTGGTCAGAATGAGTTTTCCGGCTTGGGTCTGGCGCAGCAAGTAATGCTGACCATCATGTTCTATGATCACGCGTCCTTCTTTACCCAGCAGGTTTTTACTGTCAATTCGACGCTCATTTGGCGTGACAGAAGGCGGTGTTTTTTCTTTTGCAGGCGTTGCTGTAGTGTTATCCATACGTGACATAGTGTTTAAAAATAACAATCAATGTAACAATGATAATCATTATCAATAAACTGAGAATTTGCATCAAGTCTTTTTGTGAAATAATTGTGACGGGATCAAATTTGCGGGATTGTGCTGCATTAAAAAAGCCCGGTCGCATTACGCTGACCGGGCCTGGATGGGCACGAACCGTAGGTCGGGTCAGGCGAAACCGCCGCCCGGGCATGATTTTAGAATCGACTGTCTACCGCCGCGGCGAGTTTTTCGACCAGCAGTTCCGTATCTTCCCAGTTCAGGCAGGGATCGGTGATTGACTGACCATAAACCAGTGGCTGGCCGCTGACGATTTTTTGCGTACCTTCGCGTAAGAAACTTTCCGCCATGATCCCGGCTATTGCCGTCGAACCATTGCGAATCTGCTGACAGACGTCATCGCACACTTCTAACTGACGGCGATGCTGCTTCTGGCAATTGCCATGGCTGAAATCCACCACCAGATGCTCCGGCAGAGAGAATTCATGCAGCGTATCGCACGCAGCGGCAATATCTTCGGCAGAGTAGTTCGGCTTTTTACCACCGCGCATGATGATATGACCGTAGGGATTGCCGCTGGTCTGATAGATAGTCATCTGCCCGGTTTTATCCGGTGAGAGGAACATGTGGCTGGCGCGTGACGCGCGAATAGCATCGACGGCGATACGCGTGTTGCCATCTGTTCCGTTTTTGAACCCGACAGGGCAGGAGAGCGCGGAAGCCATTTCACGGTGAATTTGGCTCTCTGTGGTGCGTGCGCCAATTGCGCCCCAGCTGATCAGATCAGCAATAAACTGACCTGTCACCATATCGAGGAATTCAGTGGCCGTCGGTACACCCAGTTCGTTGACCTGTAACAGCAGTTTACGTGCCAGCTCAATACCATGATTTACACGATAGCTGCCATTCAAGTCCGGGTCGGAAATGAGGCCTTTCCAGCCCACGACGGTACGCGGTTTTTCAAAATAGGTACGCATCACGATTTCCAGACGCGCCTGGTGTTTAGTGCGCAGTGCCTGCAAACGCGTGGCGTATTCCATGGCGGCATCGAGATCGTGAATCGAGCATGGTCCAACGATGACCAGCAAGCGAGGATCTTCACCATTCAAGATTTTTTCTATCCGGCGTCGGGAATCCGTAACATGGCGGGCGACGGAGGACGAAACAGGATGCCGTTGCGCAAGCTCTGCTGGAGTGACCAGGTTGTCAATACGCGCAGTACGGAGTTCATCGGTTCTGTTCATTACTTATCTCAGAAATTTGTTGCTTCAACGGCAGGACTACCGGGAAGTGATGTACATCACAATATCACACTCATCCTGCCTGGTGGCGAGCATAATAACAAAAAATCGAACCAATGCACTAGTATTCTAGTACATGCGGCGATTCAGCCCCATAATGTCGAGGATCTTGGTGGCAATCTCTTCTACCGAGTAATTGGTACTGTTCAGCCATGGGATCTGGTTTTTTCGGTACAGCGCTTCTACCTCAGCAACTTCCATTCGGCACTGGCGCAGCGAAGCGTACCGGCTGTTCTCCCGGCGCTCTTCGCGGATCGCCGCCAGGCGCTCAGGGTCGATGGTCAGGCCGAATAATTTATGCTGCAACGGCTTCAGAGAGGCGGGCAGCACCAGATTATCCATATCATCGGCAATAAAGGGGTAGTTGGCCGCACGGATACCAAACTGCATAGCCAGATACAAACTGGTCGGGGTTTTGCCGCAACGAGAAACGCCAAGCAGGATCACCTGCGCCTGATCGAGGTTGCGCAACGAAATACCGTCGTCGTGCGCGAGGGTATAATCAATGGCGGCAATACGCGCATCGTACTTGTTGAGGTTGCCGGGATTCAGGCCGTGCGTGCGATGTGCGATCGGCGTGGGGTCGAGTTTCATCTCATGTTGCAGCGGCGCGACCAGTGCCTGGACGATGTCCTGGCAAAAACCTTCACTTTGTAAAATGATCGAGCGAATTTCCGGCAACACGATGGAGTAGAACACCAGAGGACGCACACCCGTTTGTTGATAAATGGCGTCAATCTGGTCTTTAACCGCCCGCGCGCGACTCTCATTTTCAACAAACGGCAGCGTAATGCTGCTGATCGTGACCGGAAATTGCGACATTACCGCGTGACCCAATACCTCTGCGGTGATGGCTGTGCCATCAGAAATATAAAATACATGACGATCAACAGCATTATCCATTTTGCTCATCCTGGGGGCAGACATAATTCTCTGAAAGCATAAATTAAAATTCGTCAGAAGCGAATATTGCTGCATCAGTTTTATAAAGTGAAACAGTATTTTTATATTTAATGAAAAGTACATTTCATTTTTCGGAACAAATGTTTATACCGACTGATTTTGTGGTGATCCCGTGCCGTTCGCGGGTTTGCGCAAATGCGGAAAGAATCTGAAAAAATAAAAAATAAAGTTGCTTGAACGATTCACCGTTTTTTTCGCTGAGGTAAATATGCCAAGATAATTACGCAAAATTGAGTTTCCTAACCTCGTTCATATATAAGGATTGTTCGATGTCCAACAATGGCTCGTCACCGCTGGTGCTTTGGTATAACCAACTCGGCATGAATGATGTAGACAGAGTTGGGGGCAAAAATGCCTCCCTGGGTGAAATGATTACTAACCTTTCAGGTATGGGCGTTTCCGTACCGAATGGTTTTGCAACGACCGCCGATGCGTTTAACCAGTTTCTGGACCAAAGCGGCGTAAACCAGCGCATTTATGAGCTGCTGGATAAAACGGATATTGACGATGTCACCGAGCTTGCAAAAGCGGGTGCACAGATCCGCCAGTGGATTATCGACACTCCTTTCCAGCCTGAACTGGAAAATGCCGTCCGCGATGCCTACGCGCAGCTGTCAGCGGACGATGCCAATGCTTCTTTTGCCGTGCGTTCCTCCGCTACAGCAGAAGATATGCCAGATGCGTCATTCGCGGGCCAGCAGGAAACGTTCCTCAACGTCCAGGGATTTGATGCCGTACTGGTTGCTATCAAACACGTGTTTGCCTCGCTGTTTAACGATCGCGCAATCTCCTATCGTGTTCATCAGGGCTATGATCACCGCGGCGTCGCGCTCTCTGCGGGCGTTCAGCGGATGGTGCGTTCTGATCTCGCGTCTTCCGGTGTCATGTTCTCCATCGATACCGAATCCGGTTTCGATCAGGTGGTGTTTATCACGTCTGCATGGGGCCTGGGCGAGATGGTGGTGCAGGGCGCTGTGAACCCGGATGAGTTCTACGTGCATAAACCGACGCTGGCGGCTAATCGTCCGTCCATCGTGCGTCGTACTATGGGCTCTAAGAAAATCCGCATGATTTATGCGCCGACTCAGGAGCATGGCAAGCAGGTTACCATTGAAGACGTTCCGCAGGCGCAACGCGATGTTTTCTCACTGACCAACGAGGAAGTGCAGGAACTGGCGAAGCAGGCGGTGCAAATCGAGAAGCATTACGGTCGTCCGATGGACATCGAATGGGCGAAAGACGGTCATACCGGCAAGCTGTTCATTGTACAGGCTCGTCCGGAAACCGTACGTTCTCGCGGCCAGGTGATGGAGCGTTATACGCTGCATGCGCAGGGTAAAATTATTGCTGAAGGTCGTGCCATCGGTCACCGCATTGGCGCGGGTCCGGTCAAAGTCATCCAGGACATCAGCGAAATGAACCGTATCGAGCCAGGCGATGTGCTGGTTACCGACATGACCGACCCGGACTGGGAACCGATCATGAAAAAAGCGGCGGCAATCGTCACCAACCGCGGCGGTCGTACCTGTCACGCGGCGATTATTGCCCGTGAACTGGGAATTCCGGCGGTTGTTGGCTGTGGCGATGCGACCGAACGCATGAAAGACGGTGAGAAGGTCACTGTCTCCTGTGCGGAAGGCGACACTGGCTACGTGTATGCCGACATGCTGGACTTCAGCGTGAAGAGCTCCAGCGTGGAAACCATGCCGGATCTGCCGTTGAAGGTGATGATGAACGTCGGTAACCCGGACCGTGCTTTTGACTTCGCTTGTCTGCCAAACGAAGGTGTCGGCCTGGCGCGTCTCGAATTTATTATCAACCGTATGATTGGCGTGCACCCGCGCGCTCTGCTGGAGTTCGATGACCAGACGCCTGAGCTGCAAAACGAAATCCGCGCCTTGATGAAAGGTTTCGATTCCCCACGTGAATTCTACGTGGGTCGTTTGACGGAAGGGATCGCGACGCTGGGTGCGGCGTTTTATCCAAAACGCGTCATCGTGCGTATGTCTGACTTTAAGTCCAACGAATATGCCAACCTCGTCGGCGGTGAGCGTTATGAACCGCATGAAGAGAACCCAATGCTGGGCTTCCGTGGCGCGGGCCGTTACGTTGCTGATAGCTTCCGCGACTGCTTTGCGCTGGAATGCGACGCAGTAAAACGTGTCCGTAACGACATGGGTCTGACTAACGTTGAAGTGATGGTACCGTTTGTACGTACCGTTGCCCAGGCGAAAGCGGTGGTGGAAGAGCTGGCACGCCAGGGGCTGAAACGCGGTGAGAACGGGCTGAAGGTAATCATGATGTGTGAGATCCCATCCAACGCCTTGCTGGCTGAACAGTTCCTCGAATACTTCGATGGCTTCTCTATCGGGTCTAACGACATGACACAACTGGCGCTGGGTCTGGACCGTGACTCTGGCGTGGTTTCTGAACTGTTTGATGAGCGTAACGATGCGGTGAAAGCACTGTTGTCGATGGCGATTCGTGCCGCTAAGAAACAGGGTAAATACGTGGGTATTTGTGGCCAGGGCCCATCTGATCACGAAGACTTCGCGGCCTGGTTGATGGAAGAAGGGATCGACAGCCTGTCGCTCAACCCGGACACCGTTGTGCAGACCTGGCTGAGTCTGGCTGAACTGAACAAGTAACATCATGCCGGATGGCGGCGTAAACGCCTACCGGCCTACGATTGGCATTCAACGTAGGCCGGATAAGATGCGCTAGCGTCGCCATCCGGCACTTTATCCTGCAACACTCTCCACGCTCAAACGCTGAATAATATCCTGACGCAGTTGGTATTTTTGTACTTTACCGGACGCTGTGCGCGGTAATTTCTCCACGATCACAATGTGCTCAGGGTATTTGTACTTTGCCACCCGCTTGCGACTAAAAAAGGTTACCACTGACTCCAGCGACAGCGAATGGTGCGGAGGTTTTAGCACCACATACGCACACGATCTTTCGCCTAAACGATCGTCCGGCATTGCCACAACGCAGGCATCATGGATACGCGGATGCTGCAACAGAATATCCTCGACCTCACGGCTACTGATATTTTCTCCACCGCGCACAATAATATCTTTCTTACGCCCGGTGATTTTGATGTATCCGGCATCGTCCATTCGGCATAAATCGCCGCTGTAATACCAGCCGTCTTGATCCAGCGCACGGGCGGTGAGTTCAGGTTCATCAAGGTAGCCCATAAACACATTGGGCCCGCGGGAGGCCTCTTCTCCTTCCATACCCGCAGGCAACGTGTTACGTGCCTCATCGACGACTTTAATTTCCACGCCGGCTGCGGCATATCCGTCGGTGTTCATCATGCGGGAAAGCGAATCATCCAGATTGACCACCGCGTGCGGCGAGCTTTCTGTTGAGCCATAAATGCTTAATAATTTTATACCGAGCTGCTGGCAGTCACGGGCAATCTTCCGTGGAATGGTTGTGCCCCCACATAAGAAAAAGCGTAACGACGAGAGATCGTAGGGATGTTTTTCCACGCTACACAGCATGTCATAGACGAACGGTGTGGCGCCGAGTACGCAGGTACAGCGCTGCTGTACCAGTAATTCGAGACAGGCTGCTGGAGTAAAAATATCCAGCAGTACGCTGCGTGCGCCAATTAAAAACGGTGCGGTCACGCCATGTAAAAAACCGGTAGCATGGCCAAGTGGCGCGGGCATTAAAAATACATCCAGCCAGGTAAGATTAAGACGGGCACAATAGATGCGTTCACTGGCCAGGATGTTGTTGTGGGTCAGCATTACCCCTTTGGGCATCCCCTCTGTTCCGGAGGTAAACAGCACCGCAGCCAGCTCATCGGCATGCACACTAATTGGCTGGGTTAATGGTGGTGATAAAAGAAGCTGGCTGAGTGCCAGTGAGTCTGTCGCGGGTGCCAGCTTATCGACGGCAACAATCTGTTGCAGATGCGGCAGCTGGTTTTGCAAGGGCAGGATCAGATCTACCGGCCGGGTTTGTTTAAACAGCGTAGGTGCGAAAAAAATCTTTGCCTTGCATTTGTTCAGTACCCATACCAGCTCGGCTTCGCGCCAGGCAGGAAGTAGTGGTACGGAAACCGCTCCGGTTTTCAGACAGGCCAGATAGATAAGGGTAAATTCACACCAGCCGGGCAGTTGAAAGGCGACGCGGTCACCTGGCTGGATTCCGCAGGCTAACAACCAGGTCGCCAGACGGCTGGCCGCGCTGTCGAGCGCGGCGTAGGTGTATGAATCGCCGTGATTATCGACCACAGCGATTTTGTCCGGCATCGCCTGGGCTGTTTGGCTCCAGTAATCACCCAGCGATGCATCCCCCCAAAACCCTTGTTGTCGATAAGCTTCCCGACGTTCGGCATTAAACGTTAATGTGACACTCATGAGTTATTCCCTGGATAATTTCGGTACACGTCCTGCCGAATAACAGATGTGCTGTATCCGGCGTGCAACAGGCGATACGTGTTAGCCGTAACGGAAATCCACACCAAATGTCCCAACCGGGTATTCCCATTGTTCGAGGATAGTAGAGCCGCACAGAACCCGGCAGGTACCACATTCCAGGCAGCCTGCGGAATCAAAATGAATATTTCCACTTTCGTCCTGCTTATACAGTCCAGCAGGACAGGCTTTCAGCAGTTTGCGAAATTCTTTCATGTCAGGATGTTCGGTAAGGATGATGTGCGGATGCCCCTCATCGACATTGAATTTATTAACGCCCAGTTTGACGTCAACATTTACGGTGTTGTCCTGACTCATAGTGCGGTTGCTCCCTTGATGCCGTCTTTCAGTAGGTTCATCAGCCCAATCTGCTTCGCGTGGGATAAAATGGTCTTGCGAATTGGCTGGTTTGGGCTGCCATCAATGGTGAACATATCGCTCATGATATCGGCCACCATGCGCGGGTATTGGGTAAACAAACGGGGGTTTTCCATTAGCGCGGGGATCTTACGGAAATGCTGTAAATCACGCATCACACAACCCTGTGCAAGGGCGCGTTTGTAGTCCATCAGGCTGTTGGCGGAGAAATCCTGACGTTCTTTCGCTGCAATGGCGGTTTTGGCCGCAGCCTCTGCTGAAGCAATCGCCAAATCCATGCCACGCACGGTGTAACCCAGGTTCAGACAAAAACCGGCGGCGTCGCCGACTATCATCACACCGTCATCAACCAGCTTCGGTACCATCGCCAGGCCGCCTTCCGGCACCATGTGTGCGGAATACTCCAGCAATTCACCGCTGGCGATCAGTGGGCGAATAGTGGGGTGCTGTTTAAAATCTTCCAACATTTGCGGAATGCTTTTTGTCGCATGCCCGATATTGCCCAGACCACATACCAGTCCCAGAGAGACGGAGTCTTTGTTGGTATACAGGAAACCTCCGCCCATCAGGCCATTAGATGGCGAACCGGCAAACAACCAGGCGGCACCTTCATTTCCTGACAGATTAAAACGATCTGCAATGACTGCTGGCGGCAGGCCGATCAGTTCTTTTACGCCAACGGCATAATGATGTGCCGAAGAAGGTGGTACCATTCCCAGTGAACGTCCCAGCATGGAATTGACGCCATCAGCAAGGATAACGATATTGGCTTCCAGGATATCGTCACCCGCCTGCACGCCAGTGACTTTGTTGCCTTCCCGGATCAGGGAATCGACGCGAACGCCCGGAATAAACTGAGCCCCGGCCTGTTCGGCTTTTTCCATCAACCAGGGATCGAGCCTGTTGCGCAATACGGTATATGAGTCCTGCGCTGGGGTATTGTCTTTTTCACGGTGGAAATCGAGAGTGACAGCACTTTCTTCCGTCAGGAAAGAGATTTTTTCGCGGGTCACTTTCCGTTCGACAGGGGCTTCCTCTGCAAAGCCGGGCATAATGTGCTCCAGGCTATGCGTGTAGAGTCGTCCTCCGGTCATGTTTTTGCTGCCGGCACTGTTTCCGCGCTCAATAACCAGCACGTCCAGCCCGGCCTGGGCCATCACGTAACCTGCTACCGCACCCGCCACGCCAGCACCGACCACAATGGCATCAAATTTTTCATCTGACATGTTCTTTGCTCCTTTCCCGCTGCGAATGCAGCGGGATATGTGCGTTAAATGTGGCCGTTAGCGACTGAGCTGTTCGATAAGGGCCGGGACGACTTTGTAAATGTCACCAACCAGACCGTAATCGGCGTAGTTGAAGATCGGGGCTTTTTTATCTTTATTGATGGCGACTATGATCTTCGCGCCGTTCCCGCCGACCATATGTTGAATTTGCCCTGAAATGCCCAACGTCAGGTACAGATCTGATTTCAACAGCACGCCGGAAACGCCAATATAGCGCTCGCGCTCCATCCAGTTTTCACCTTCGGCAATAGGGCGTGAACAACCCACTTCGGCACCCAGAACGGCGGCAAGATTGCGTACCATCTGCAGGTCGCTCTCGGCCACCAGGCCACGACCGACGCCAACCACGCGTTTGGCTTTGCTGAGATCGACACTGCTGAGAGATTTGGCGCGACGTTCCTGGCAAACAATCTCATGAAGTGGCGTGATATAAGGTGCTGAGATGACAGGGCAAGTGTGCGCAGGATTGGTTTCTGCTGGTTCAAACATACCAGGGGCAAGCGTGATAATCGCCAGCGCGCTATTCAGTTTTTCTTTACCGAATGCCAGACCGCCATACATACGGTGTTCTGCAAACAGCGCACCTGCATCGAGAGTGACCGATGTGGCGTCGTTTACCATCGCCGCATTGAGTTGCATGCTTAACCGCGCGCCCAGTGATTTTGTGCGTTTAGACGCAGGCATCAGCAACAGGCCGGTGTGCGTTTGCAGTAAGGCTGAGACAGTCTCGGCGTAGTTTTCAACACGCTGCAGTTCACTGGCGTGTTCGAGCACGATGATGTCATCGGCACCCAGCGCTTTCACCTGATCGGCCTGTTCGTTGCCCTGCACAATAAGGTGTACCTGCTCGCCCCACTGGCGGGCGGCGGTCATTAATTCCGCATAGCGTTCTACGTTATCGCTAAACACCCATACGTTGGCTAATTTACTCATGATGATTGTTCTCCGTTGGGCTTAGTTCAGGGCTTTTTTCAGATGTTCGGCCAGTTCGGCAATGGCTTCTGCTGAGTCATTTTTCAGAATGATGTGCTTACGTTCTGTCTGCGGTGGAACGCTAAGGCTGACTAATTCCGCCAGCGGTGACGCTGGCGTCCAGCCAATATCGCTGGCCTGCCAGGGGGTGACGGGTTTTTTGCCGGCACCAAGAATAGCTTTCATTGCCGGAATCCGCGGTGTATTGATATCCGAGGTCACGCAAATTACTGCCGGGAGCGGCAGGTCAATGACTTCGACTTCATCTTCAAGGGTTCGCTCAACCAGAATGCGGTCGCCGTTACGTTGGATGTTGCTTACCGCGTTAACCACAGGAAGCTGCAGGAGCTCACCTACCAGTAAACCGACCTGTTGTGCGTAGACATCGCCGGACCCTTCCCCGAACAGCATCAGATCGAATTTAATGTTTTTAGCCGCACAAGCCAGCGCCTGGGCGGTATCGCGCGGCAGCGCATGCTCCAGCTGAGGGTCCTGCACCATAAACAGGTTATCCGGACCGCGGGACAGCACGTCTTTACGTACTTTAGAGTTTTGCAACAAGGAGCCGCCCACGGTTAAGGCGACAATCTCATCGCCTTCGGCGGTAAGTTGTGTGGCGGCTTCAATCGCATTCAGATCAAATTGACTGATTTTGGCATCGGCCCGATCAAAGTTAAGCGAGCGCTCTGGGGTAATAACAATGTCCTGTTCTTCAGGCACCAACTTAAAGCAGGTTATTATTTTCATGGCATCTCCAGTGAGTTACGTTCGGATGATGACGAAGTGCGTCATTATCGGCAGTAGGGAAAATTTGACTGAAAATAGTGTGCGGCAGAGTGGGGCCTGTTTTCGACGGGGCAATCTGTTTTCATTCCCAACAATCTTGCAGAAAAATGTGCAACGGCGATGCGGAGTTTCTAAGCGAGGAGTAAAAGTTGTGTACGCAAGGTTACACCGTGAAAACAGTAAACGAGGGTGTAATTGAGAAATGCATCCTATTTTTAAGCGATATCTGTCCGCATTTGTTTCTGATATGTAAATCGTTAATGTTGAATTAATAACATTTATTCTTTTCAATTAGTATAAAACGTAAATAACGCACGCTAACAGTGTTCCTGGACAAGAGGTGTCATCTTGCAGACGGCGCAAATAATTTTGTTTCGCTTGGATAGAATATCGTTGTATAACGTGGTTAATCGTTATCATTTAACACTATTAATTTTCCGCACATTTACCATCTAAAGGTGGAGGCTGTCATGTATCAACGATGTTTTGATAATGCCATGGAAACCCTTTTTGAGCAGGGGAAGACCCCCAGATTTTCGCGATTCGTCATCAGTGATGATCCTAACTGGGAGTCGGGCCACCATGTGCATGACAATGAAACCGAACTTATCTATGTCAAAAAAGGTGTCGCGCGCTTAATTATTGATTCTTCGCTGTATGTCGCTCACGCCGGGGATATTGTGGTGATAGAACAAGGACGGTTACATGCTGTCGCCTCGGATAGCAACGCACCTGCCACGACCTACACCTGTGCACTGTACGGTTTTCGCTTCAATGGTTGGCAGGATAACCAGCTGTTGCAGTTACACTCGTGTCCGGTCATCAGCGTCGGCCAGGGAAAGGAGGTTATTAAGAGTATTTTTAATGAACTGAGTATTATGATACCGCAGTGTAAAAATAATCTGTCATCCTCTGCTTATGATGCCTTTGCCTACGCATTAACCGTCTTGTATTACGAAAACTTTAAAAATGCTTATCGTTCGGAGCAGGGGTATATTAAAAAAGACGTGTTAATTAAAGATGTTCTGGTGTATTTGAATAACAACTTTCGCGAAAAAATCACACTCGATCAGTTATCGAAAAAATTTCGCGCCAGTGTGAGTTATATTTGTCACGAATTCACTAAAGAGTATCGTATTTCGCCGATTAATTATGTTATTCAGCGACGGATGACGGAGGCAAAATTTTCGCTGACGAACACGGAAGCGTCGTTAGCGGAAATCTCGTGGCGGGTGGGGTATGAAAATGTTGATCACTTTGCCAAACTCTTCCAGCGACACGTAGGCTGTACTCCCAGCGATTATCGTAAGCAGTTTAAAAATAATCTGACTGAGCAGGAATGCCTGCAGCCGGAAATCTGATTTTCTGGCGTAAGTCCGGATAGCGTTTATCCGCTATCCGGATGATAGTACGGCTTACTTGTTTTGATAATCTTTCAGGATCTGACGTCCGGCGACGTAGATCATGATTTCATCGGTGCCACCGCCAATGCGTTCGCAGCGTACATCACGCCAGAACCGGGATACCCGGGCTTCATCGGTATAACCCAGACCACCCATTATCTGAATCGCGTCGTCGATAACTTCCATTGCTGTGCGCGCGCAGTACAGTTTTGCCAGCGCCGCGCTGGTACGCAGTGATTGTTCCTGATCGGCCTGCCAGGCGACTTTCAATACCATATTGCGCATGTTTTCGATTTTAACCGCCATCAGCGCCAGTTTTTCCTGGATCATCTGGTTGTGGCCAATCGGTTTACCAAAGGCGATACGCTGGTTGGCGTAACGTGCGGCATCCTCGAAAGCGCATTCGGCAAAGCCGGTGCTGCGTGCTGCGTTGATCAGTCTCTCCATTTCGAAGTTGTACATCACGTTGAGGAAGCCCATACCCTCTTCGCCGACCATATCACTTTCGTCAACTTCAACGTCATCAAGATAGACTTCGCAGGTACTTAACATGTGCCAGCCGATTTTGTGCAGCGGATTAACTTTGATGCCGGGTTTCTTCGCATCCACCCACCACAGGGTAAAGGCTTTCTTCGGATCTTTCGGCTCAGGATCGCGAGCCAGAACCAGCATATACGGGTACTCTTTGGCACCGGTAATAAAGGTTTTTTGCCCGTTAAGGTACACCTTGCCGTTTTTGCGGGTGTAGCTGGTGGTGGCGCTGTTGTTATCTGAGCCAGCTCCCGGTTCGGTTAACGCCAGCGCATAGGCCGGATCGCCCGTTTCCATGGTGCTTTCAGCGGTTTTACGTAGCTGCTCCGCGGAGCCAAAACGGCGCATACTGTGGATACACTGGCCGTTAGTGATCAGAAAGGCAGGCGCACCACATTTTGAGACTTCCATCAGCGCCAGCATTTGCGTGACGTAATCTGCCGGAATGCCTCCGAACTCTTCCGGCACGCCCAGCATCGAAATACCGTTATCCGCAAGCGCGCGCATAAATTCTTTAGGGTAGGTGGAGGTCTGATCGCAGGTGCGGAAATATTCTTCCGGGAAATTACTGGTGATCAGTTCCCGAATGCTGGCAAGCAGCAGCTCTTGTTCTTCAGTTAATGAAAAGTCCATCAGGGTACTCCTTTTAATTGGCGGCGTCGGGCAAAACAAAACCCATCGTGGCATCGATAAATAATCTTTCGTCCATCAGTTTCAGGTCTGGAGAAATAACGGGGGTGAATTCCATTTTGTCCAGAATGTCTTCTTGTAAAGAAACACCTGGGGCAATTTCCACTAAATGGAGGCCATCTTCTTTTAACGTAAATACGGCGCGTTCGGTGATGTAACGCACATCCAGTCCACGTTCGAGGGCAATTTTTCCACTGAAGGTGATTTCAGGTAATTCGCTAACGAATTTCTTCACCCGACCTTCCTGCACGATATTCAATTTGCCGTCGGCAACATCTGTTTTCAGACTTCCGGCTGTCAGGGTGCCGCAGAAAATAATTTTCTTCGAGGTGGCGCTGATATCAATAAAACCGCCAGTGCCCATGATCTTGCCATTGAATTTATGCACACCGACGTTGCCGTGCTGATCGACTTCGGCGAAGCTTAAATAGCACACATCCAGACCGCCACCGTGGTAGAAGTCAAACTGGGAGGTCATATCCAGAATAGCGCGGGTATTGACGTTGGCCCCAAAAGCGATGCCCTGCGAGGTAATACCGCCGATTGGCCCGGTTTCAACCGTCAGTATGAAGTCATCGGCGCAGCCTTCTTCACGCGCAACGAGACCAATACCATCGGCAATTCCTACGCCAACGTTACCCACTGCACCTTTGCGCATTTCGAACAGCGCACGTCTGGCCACCAGTTTACGTTGGTTAAGCGGCAGGGCAGTTTGCAGGCTGTCATCAAGGATGAAATCGCCTGAAATAAAACGGTTAACCGGCGCTCCGCCATACAACTGAGTCTGTTCTGGATCGATAACGACGATATCCACCAGATAGCCAGGGATCCGCACGGCTTTAGGGTGCAGTGTGGCTTTCTTCACCATTTTTTGTACCTGCATCATGACGATGCCGCCGTTGTTATGCACGGCCTGCGCGATGACCAGCGCATCGAGATACATCACTTCATCTTCAAAGGTGGCGTAGCCTTCGCTATCACAGGTTGTGGCGCGAATAAAGGCGATATTCGGCGCAATGGCTTTGTAGTAGAGATACTCTTTGTTATCAATTTCTACCAGTTTGATCAGATCTTCGGTGGTCACTTCATTGAGTTTGCCACCTTGTTGGCGGGGATCGACAAACGTGCCAATGCCGATATCACTCAAAATACCTGGCTGATGGGCCGCAGAGGCACGCAGGGTTTGAGTTAATACGCCTTGTGGATAGTTGTAGGCGGCTATTTTATTTTGTTCCGCGAGGTCGGATATCCGTGGGGATTGTCCCCAGTGGCCGCACAACGCCCATTTAACTAAACCTTCCTGTGCCAGTGGACTAATACCCCGGTCTGCACGGTCGCCCAGTCCTGTCGGGCTAATTAGCGACAAATTACGTGGGGATTGGCTATTTTTATATTTCTCGGCTAGTGCATTAATTAATGTTGTGGCTTCAAGTATCCCACCGCCAGCGCCTAATACGCAGAGTGTGGCTTCATCCGGAATATAATCAATTGCGTCAGCTGCAGATAATACCGGTACCCGACCATTTAAGCGTGTTGGTCTTGAAAGTTTCATATAAACTCCAGGTTATATTCGTGCGAATGCCTATCGCTATATTCGATAATAGTATTTTGCGTTATTTGAAAATATTTAATCGTCTGCCAGATATTCGTGGTAAAACGAATATCTGGGGCAGGGCGTTATTTATTGCAATTTAAAAATATTGGGCTATTAAGCCTGGTGTAATATTGTCAGAACGGTACGTAGATCGGTTACGGAGATTTGTCCTGGGGCCGAGGCTTTTTTCACCGCACCAAACGTCGCCGCTGAGCCGAAAACTTCGCCGGACAGTCGTGAGATCACACCGGTTTTCGCCATTGACATGGTAATAATTGGGCGGTCGGCGTAGCGTTCCTGCATTTCCAGCGTTGCGCTAAGCAATGTCAGCACATCCGCTTTGCTTTGCGGCATCAACGCGATTTTTGGAATATCTGCACCAAGTTCCTGCATTTTACGCAGTCGCTGGACAATATCATCGGCTGCTGGTGTCTTGTGAAAATCATGATTCGACATAATAACGAAGACATTTTTTGCGTGCGCATGCTCGACGGTCGCTTTAACCAGTTCATCACCGGTGAAAAGCTCCAGGTCGATCATATCTACCAGACCGCTGTCCACTGCTGCGCGGTTTAATGCAATATAGTTTTCGACGGACAGAGCCTGTTCACCCCCTTCTTTGGCACTACGGAAGGTGAACAGCAACGGTTTATCCGCCATCACATCACGGATCGCACGTGCGGCTTCCAGTACTGCGTCAATGGAAGCGACATCTGCGAAATGGTCAACACGCCATTCCAGGATGTCGAAATCCGCTTCGCGATAGGCCAGTGCTTCGCTTTTTACCGTTGAGATGTCTTTACCCATCAGTGAGACAATGATCTTCGGCGCACCCTCGCCAATCACGAGGTTTCTTACGGTTACGGTTTTCATTGATTACCCTTTAACTATTCACAAATACTGCCCATCAGGCTGCAAAACCCATAACCTGTTTGACATACTCCAGCGGGAAATCTTTCCCGGTCCAGAGCTTGAACTGCTCAGCCCCTTGCCACAACAACATGCCGTAACCATCAATCGTTTTGCAACCGGCATGTTGTGCCTGTTGCAACAACCTGGTCATATGCGGGTTATACACGCATTCGGTCACCAGCAGTTCCGGGCGAAGCAGGGAAACGTCGGTCACAATAGATTCGTTATCCAGCGGTTTCATGCCGACTTTCGTGCCGTTGGTCAAAATATCCGCGCTGGCGAGTGCCTCGGCAAATGCCTGTCGATCGGCAAGGTCGATCACGGTGACAACGCAGTCGGTGTTTTCATTAACACGTTTAGCGAATGCCTGCGCCTTTTCAAAGAACTCATCTTTACGGTTAAAGATCTTAATTTCTTTGATGCCTTCAATGGCTGCCTGAGCGCCAATGGCTGTAGACGCGCCGCCCGCGCCCAACAGTACCATGGTTTTACCTTTAATATCGAAGCCGCTTTCTTTAATCGCGCGAATATGGCCGGTGCCGTCGGTGTTGTAACCACGCAGGTAGCCATCATCATTAACGATGGTGTTGATTGCGCCAACCAGTTTGGCGGCAGGTGTTAATTCATCAACATATTCACAGGCCAACTGTTTATTGGGCATAGATACCCCGGTGCCGCGCATTTTTAACGCTTTTAAACCAGCAATTGCATTAGCAAACGTTGAGTTATCGACTTCAAATGCCATGTAGGTAAAAGGCAGACCCGCTTTTTCTAATGCTTTATTTTGCATTTCAGGGGACAGACTGTGTCTGATAGGGTAGGCCATCAGACCAATCAGTTCATATTTTGCAGTTACGTCCATTTGATACTCCTTCTAAACAATTTATTGAAAATAACGTTCGCCCAACCGCACATCATTTTGGGGGATATCAAATACGCGGTAATAGCGAATAAAGACGATGATGGCGGTGATGAATGCCAGCAGAGCAAATGCAAGGTCCAGCAAAATGATGTATTGCAGGCCGATGTTAGAAAGGTATCCGGTGATCAGTGGGATAATAAAGTTGGCTACACCACCCATCATCATATAAACACTGGTGACTTTGGCTTTGCTCTTCGGGAAAAACTCTGACATCACCGAGACACCGAGCTGTAAAATACCGCCAGCAGCAGAAAAGCCAATCAGAAACGAACCTGCGTTACAAACCAGCGGAGAGGGATACAAATAAATGACCGCAGCGGTAATGCTTGCCAGACCAGCGTTAAAAACGTTAGCCCAAATGGGGCGAACCATTTTCTTCAGGAGGGCAGCAAAGATGAATACGCAGACCAGCGATCCCATGCTGTAGTAAGAGATGGTTTTTAGTGCGTCAGTTTCCGCCATGCCAGCAAATGCCATGGCATATTTCGGCATCCAGACCACGATGACATAAAAGGTTGAGAATGCGGCAACCCCAAACAGCACGGAAGCGACACCTTCCAGCCAGACCAGGGGTTTACTGTTCATCTGTGGCAGATCTTTGGCGAGACCCGCGTCCACCATCTGGCTGGGAAAGCGACTTTTTAACAGCATCAGGGTGATGACCACGAACAGTACACCCGGGATGATGACCGCATAGCCGTACCAGACATGGTTGAGCAGCATGGTGCTGACGACGATGGGGTAAATCATCTGGCCAAACGACACCATGGCTTTAACCAGAATAACCGCCGAGCCGGATGCTTTGGGGAAACATTCCATTAACGCCGGATAACCGCCGGTATCCAGCGCTGAATTCGCTACGCCAACGCATACAGCCAGAATAAAGGCAATCATCAGATTGGGGCTGGCGGGAATACCGAAGAAGAACAGCATATATAGAATAACGCCTAACAGAATGATAGCCCGACGACCGAACTTATCTGAGAGAACGCCAAAGAATAAAATACTGACCAGTCGACCAAGACCAATGCCGGAAATTAGATAGGCAATCCCTGCATTATCGGTTGAAAACTTTTCAGCCAGGGAGGTCATGTTTTGCGCCAGTGTGATGACGCTAATACCGTGTAAAAAATAACTTAAATAAATACAGGTTATCGCCAGAAGAAATGGCGTGTTAAAGGTCTTTTTCTGAGACATTTTTTCACAACTCCTTGCGGATTTTAAAATTATTCTGTGCTCGTCGGTGTAGTTTAAATTTCGGCGACCTTGTGATTAATATACCGGGCAGTAGTTATTGTACCTACATAGCATGGCGTTTAAGTTACCAGGTATATTGCATATCAAACTGTGAAACCTAATTCGTCAGGCCGACGTTTTGCCGTTATTTTAAAAATACGTCCAATTATTTTGCAGAAGAGGGGAACAATATTGCACCCGCGTTATTGTGCGAGTGGTGCCATGTTTAACTGACGCTTTGCTGCAAGCCGGCTGCGATAACCAATAAACAGTGCCAACAGGAAACCGAACGCAGCGATACCCGCATCAAACCACATGATGTGCGCAATACTGGTTTCGGAGAGCCTGGCGGTAATCAGTGGGATCGTGAAGGTCGCGATACTGCCCGCGCTGTAGTAAATACCGGTAGCTTTACCTTTCGCCTGCGGGAAGCGAGCGGCCATTAGCGTTAGACCGATTTGCACGACGCCTCCGGCTGATGAGAACCCGATGACAAAGGCGAATGTAATCACGACCCAGGTCGTTGGATGCAGGCAAACTGCCAGCAGCGCGACAAAGGAGATAAAGGTGTACAGCATCAACAGAGACGTGGCACGACCCGCTTTTCTCGCCAGGGGAGCAGTAATGAATACGCACAGCAGCGAACCACAGGTGTAAATACTTAACAGCTTGATAGATAACGTATACGGCATACCGGCGACAAACTGACCATACTGTGCCAGCCACTGGCTAACCAGATAAAATGTGGCCATCGAGATATAGCCATACAGGGTGTAACTCCCCAGATCGAGAAGGGAACAACCATGCTTCGGCTGAATAGGTTCCTGTAAAGAGGATGATGGCATGATGGAATGCTTTGGCCCCGGATGTGCAGGGAAGCGACAGCGAAACAAAAATATGCCGTTAACCGCCATAATTCCCGCCGCCAGCAAGAAAGACCAGCCAAACCAGAGTTCAGCCCACACTAGCAGGCTGATAACCATCGGCAACAGAAACTGGCCGCTGGACACAAAGGCTTTAATCAGGATATTGGCGGTGCCGGGTGAACGGGGGAAGGCTTCCATCAGGCTGGGGTAGGTTCCGGCATCAAGAAAACTGTTTGCCATTCCCGCTAAAAAACCGAAGGCGTAGGCAATCACAATGCTGTGAGTATTGATGATGCCAAAAAAGAAGATGAGGTAGCAGATCATGCCAAAAATGATAAACGGTCTGCGCCCATAGCGATCGGACAGCATGCCTGCAACTAATAAGACGCTTAACCGACCGATACCAAGGGAGGAGATGACAATCGAGACCCCCGCTGCATTGGTTTGCCACTGCTGTTCAAGTGAGGACATATTGAGGGACATCAGAATGACCCCCATACCGTGTACCAGGTAATTAAGGTACAGCCCTATCGCAGTAGAGAAATAGGTGTTTTTCATAATGTGTTACTCGGCGAAGAGGCTAAATGGATGTTGTATTTTGTGTCGCGTAGGGCGTGTTAGCCCAAATAGTATGCAGACTGCGCGTGAGCGAGGGCATAATGTCAGGTGCCCGTGTTGCAACGTAGTGCTGGCGTTATGACCGCCTAACACAAACGCTCGAGGTTGTGTGCATAGAGTTCCACTGCAGCAGATTGGTAGATTTTCCAGTCGAGAAAATTGTCGTGGTGATAAACTGCCTGAAAAGAAACCAGATCGGGGAAAAAACGCATTGTGTTATTACCAATACGATTATTTATTTTTTCGATGATCGCGTTAATTCTTAACTTTCTCTTTGTTTTCATTTCTGCACAAATGCGCGCGATGTTTTCCGGGATTTCTTTTTCCCCACTTTCCCATTGTTGCCAGGCAACAATGTCGCCATCACGCGCGATATACGCGGCGCTTTCTTCCACCGTCATAGCAAAAATATGGCGGATAGCCTGCAATTCTAATGCGTTCATTATTTCATCACTTCATAAAAGACGGTGGAATAGTAATAGCATTGTTGTGGATATTTCGGCTTGAAGAGAGTCACAGTATCTTGTGCAATATTATTTGTTATTAATCTGTGAAGTTGGTGCATTTGGCGTGAGAGTGAAATAAAACAATTGGCTAGCTGATGTGATGTAGGCCGTGATGGGACGTGGAAATGCAGGATAAAAAAAAGCCCATCGTGGGAGATGGGCAAAGACTACACACAGCAATTCGTTATTTCACTCAGGGGATTTCCATGCTTATAAATCAATGTGTTGATCTAAAGCCTTGGGGTAATAGTAGGCATGCTGGTTTTTCACGTCGATCAGATTCATCTCAATAGTTTAAAAACTGTAAAGAATTTGCGACATAAATGAGTACTCCCACAGGGCTGGGGCTGGGGTTGGTTCGGGGAGTTGCGATGTATTTATCAGCAATAGTAAACAATCAGGCGGCAATGTTGCCGCCTGATGTTGTATTACTTATTGCTTTCGATTTCAGCGATTTCTTCGAGAATTTTATCCGGGTCAGTGCCCGGTGCAGGGGCTTCATTGACCCATGCGGAGAACAGGCGCCATGAAACAGCCAGTACCACTGGGCCGATAAACAGACCAATCATACCGAATGCAATCAACCCGCCGATAACCCCGGAAAGAATAAGGATCAACGGCAAATCAGCCCCCATACGGATCAGCATGGGACGAATAACGTTATCCAGTGTTCCGACCACGCCACTCCACACCAACAGCACCGTGCCCCAGGTAGAATCACCTGTCCAGTAAAGCCAGATAATGGCCGGAATCAGCACCGGTAAAGGCCCCAGTTGCACCAGACAGGAGAGGATCATCAACACCGCCAGTAGCGTCGCGTAAGGTACCCCCGTTACCGCCAGACCAATACCGCCGAGGACGGCCTGTACCAGCGCAGTGACGACCACGCCTAATGCAACCGCACGAATGGCCTGCGCTGCCAACAGGATTGCCGCGTCACCGCGTTTTGATGCAAGACGGCAGGCGAAGTGGCGAATGCCTAGCGCCACCTGCTCACCGCGCCAGTACAGCAGGGCGCTGAATAGCAACATCAAGCCACAGTGCATCATAAAGCGGCCAATATGCGCGGCCTGACCAACAAACCAGGTGGTTGTGGTACCGATATAGGGACGAACCTTAGCCATGATAGCCGAACCGCCCATATCCAACAGGCTGTGCCATGCGCCATAGAGTTTGGCACCCACCAGAGGAATACTGTTTAACCACGCCAGATCCGGCAGCGTCATATCACCGGCGGTAACGGCATGAATCAGGGGACCACTGCCATCAACGATGCTGTTGACCAACAGAGCGATAGGAATAATAAATAACAGAACTAACAACAGGGTCATCACCAGCACGGCCAGCGAACGGCGTCCCCACAGCAATTTTTGTATACGTATCAGGATGGGCCAGGTCGCAATGACCACCGTACCTGCCCAGGCAAAACCGAGGATAAAGGGTTGCACAATCCAGAGACAGGCCACAATCATGATGGCTAAAAACAGCACCGATAGCAGCACTTGTGCAATATCCCTGGGCTGACGGAAATTTACCATAAATACTTTTCACCTTTGTCTTTGCGTCAGAACGTTGACGCGACGTGAACACGTTAATCACACTCTATAATGATGAGCAATTTCAGCGGTTTTGAACAGGCGGATTCTGCCTGTAAATCTGCTGAGCGTATTAGAAAAAAATGTGATACAACAAACAAAGCAACACGCAAACGATTAAATTCACAACACAGACCGCAGGAAAGGGTCACTATAATGATTCCACAAATTTCTCAGGCGCCAGGTGTCGTTCAACTGGTGCTCAATTTTTTGCAGGCGCTGGAGCAGCAAGGATTCACGGGCGATACGGCAACGAGCTATGCCGATCGTCTGACAATGTCGACGGATAACAGTATCTATCAGCTTCTGCCTGATGCCGTGGTTTTCCCTCGTTCGACGGCTGATGTGGCGCTTATCGCCCGGCTGGCGTCAGAACCGCTCTTTTCGTCGTTGATTTTTACCCCTCGCGGCGGCGGCACAGGCACCAACGGGCAGGCGCTTAATCAGGGCATTATTGTTGATATGTCCCGTTACATGAGCCGCATCATTGAAATCAATGTGCAGGAAGGTTGGGTGCGGGTAGAGGCGGGGGTGATAAAAGATCAGCTTAACCAATATCTGAAACCCTACGGCTATTTCTTTGCGCCTGAATTGTCCACCAGTAACCGGGCGACGTTGGGGGGAATGATTAACACCGACGCTTCCGGGCAAGGTTCGCTGGTCTACGGTAAAACCTCCGATCACGTGCTGGGTATTCGCGCGGTATTGATGGGCGGGGATATTCTCGATACCCAGCCGATGCCGGTTGAATTTGCCGAAATGCTCGGTAAAAACAATACGGCGATTGGGCGCATCTATAAGACGGTTTATGAACGGTGTCGTGAGAACCGACAGTTGATCATTGACAAGTTTCCAAAGCTCAATCGCTTTTTAACCGGCTACGACCTGCGGCACGTCTTCAATGATGAGATGACCGAGTTTGATTTAACCCGCATCCTTACGGGGTCCGAAGGTACGCTGGCCTTTATCACCGAAGCCCGCCTTGATATCACGCCGCTGCCTAAAGTTCGGCGGCTGGTCAACGTCAAATACGATTCGTTTGACTCTGCATTGCGTAATGCGCCAGTGATGGTGGAAGCGCGCGCGCTGTCGGTCGAAACCGTCGATTCAAAAGTGCTTAATCTGGCGCGTGAAGATATTGTCTGGCACTCCGTCAGCGAATTGATTACCGATGTCCCGGATAAAGAGATGCTCGGGCTGAATATCGTCGAGTTTGCTGGTGACGATGAAGCATTAATTGATTCTCAGGTCAGTGCGCTGTGTGAACGCCTGGACGGGCTAATTGCCCGGCAGGAAGCCGGCGTAATTGGCTGGCAGCTGTGTACCGAACTGGCTGGTGTCGAGCGTATCTACGCCATGCGGAAAAAGGCCGTTGGTCTGCTGGGTAATGCCAAAGGCTCTGCGAAGCCGATTCCGTTTGCCGAAGATACCTGCGTACCGCCGGAACACCTGGCCGACTATATTGCCGAGTTCCGTGCGCTACTCGATAGTCATGGCCTGAGCTATGGCATGTTTGGTCACGTGGATGCCGGGGTGCTGCACGTCAGACCCGCGCTGGATATGTGCGATCCGCAACAAGAAGTGCTGATGAAACGCATCTCTGATGATGTGGTGGCGCTGACGGCCAAATACGGTGGTCTGCTATGGGGCGAACACGGGAAAGGTTTCCGTGCTGAGTACAGTCCGGCATTCTTTGGCGAGGAACTGTATCGCGAACTGCGCAAAGTGAAGTCGGCGTTTGATCCGCAAAACCGGCTCAATCCGGGGAAAATTTGCCCTCCGGAAGCCATCGATGCGCCAATGATGAAAGTGGATGCGGTTAAACGTGGGACTTACGATCGTCAAATCCCGCTGGCCGTTCGACAGGAGTGGCGTGGGGCAATGGAGTGTAACGGCAACGGGTTATGCTTTAACTTCGATGCCAAAAGCCCGATGTGTCCGTCGATGAAAATTAGCCTCAATCGCATTCACTCGCCAAAAGGGCGGGCAACGCTGGTACGGGAATGGTTGCGCCTGTTGGCCGATCGTGGGATCGACCCCGTGAAACTGGAAAAAGAGTTGCCAGAAAAACGTGCCAGTTTACGTACGCTAATCGCCCGAACCCGGAACAGCTGGCATGCACGTAAGGGCGAGTATGATTTCTCGCATGAAGTGAAAGAGGCGATGTCCGGGTGTTTGGCATGTAAAGCCTGTTCTACGCAGTGCCCGATAAAAATTGACGTTCCGGAATTCCGCTCGCGCTTCCTGCAGCTGTATCACACGCGCTATCTGCGCCCGCTTCGCGATCACATGGTCGCCACCGTTGAGAGTTATGCACCGCTGATGGCGCGCGCACCTAAAACGTTCAACTTTTTCATCAATCAACCACTGGTACGTAATCTGGCTAAAAAACACATCGGCATGGTGGATTTGCCGCTGTTGTCTGCACCATCATTACAACGACAGCTGGTCGGGCATCGTTCGGCCAATATGACGCTGGAACAGCTTGAAGCTCTCAGCCAGGAGCAAAAAGCACGTACGGTGCTGGTGGTGCAGGACCCTTTCACCAGCTATTACGATGCAAAGGTAGTGGCTGATTTCATCCGACTGGTAGAAAAATTGGGTTTGCAGCCGGTGTTGTTGCCATTCTCGCCTAACGGCAAAGCGCAGCATATAAAGGGCTTTTTAAACCGGTTTGCAAAAACGGCGAAAAAGACCGCTGAATTCCTCAACCGGGTGGCAAAGCTGAATATCCCAATGGTCGGTGTCGATCCGGCGCTGGTGCTATGTTATCGCGATGAATACACGCTGGCGCTCGGCGAGCAGCGCGGTGATTTCCATGTCTTACTGGTCAATGAGTGGTTATCGGCTGTACTAGCGTCACAACCGCCGGTCGCTATCGGTGGCGAACCGTGGTACTTCTTCGGACACTGTACCGAAGTGACCGCTCTGCCGGGAGCGCCTGCGCAGTGGGCCGCGATTTTTGCCCGGTTTGGGGCCAAACTGGAAAACGTCAGCGTGGGGTGCTGCGGGATGGCGGGTACCTATGGTCACGAAGTGAAGAATCATCAGAACTCACTGGGGATCTATGAGTTATCATGGCACCAGGCAATGCAACGATTGCCGCGTAACCGTTGTCTGGCTGCCGGGTATTCATGTCGAAGCCAGGTTAAACGCGTAGAAGGCACAGGCGTTCGCCACCCATTACAGGCATTACTGGAGATTATAGGATGATCTGGAAACGTGAAGTCACACTCGAGGCGCTTAACGCCATGGGTGAAGGAAATATGGTCGGGCTGCTCGATATCCGTTTTGTGCATATCGGCGACAATACTCTGGAAGCCACAATGCCCGTGGACCATCGCACCAAACAACCCTTTGGTTTGCTGCACGGCGGGGCGTCTGTCGTGCTGGCTGAGAGCATTGGCTCGGTGGCTGGATATCTGTGTACGATGGGCACTCAAAAAGTGGTGGGCCTTGAGATTAACGCCAACCACGTTCGTTCTGCACGTGAAGGGCTCGTCAGAGGGGTGTGCAGCCCTGTGCATACCGGTTCACGTCATCAGGTGTGGCAAATCGAGATCTTTGATGAGCAGGGTCGGTTATGCTGCACCTCGCGACTGACGACCGCTATTTTGTGATGCATGTTGAGTTTGGTCATTATCTGCGCAGGTAATGGTGTTATACTGTGCAGGTTCTGAACACAAGCGAGGATGATATGTCTACCCAATTAGACCCGGCCCAACTGGCAATAGAATTTTTACGTCGTGATAAAACCGATCTTTCACCAGCTCAGTACCTGAAAAGATTGAAACAATTAGAGCTGGAGTTTGCCGATTTATTAACGCTCTCTTCGACTGAACTGAAAGAAGAGATCTATTTTGCCTGGCGCCTGGGCGTTCATTGATTCCGGTATGCCTGTCGTAATAAAAACCCCGACACATGTGTTCGGGGTTATTTTTTGCCTTAAACCTTGTTTACCACTTCATCTCACCGGTATTCACTTTCGCACTTAGCTCCAGAGAGCTTTCGTCTGCAAGGCCCGGCCATGCTGCGGTCATTGTTTTTATCACGTAGGCTGAACCTTTTTTCGCGCCCAGCGCCTGCTCAAACGACTGCAAATAATCCTGGGTGAAGCGAATCGCTTTATCACCCGTCGGGCGTTCACCAATATAATGACCGGGAATCACCTGAGTGGGATGTAATTGCTGCATTTCACTCAGTACGTTTCGCCATGCCGTGCGCTCTGCCGATGACTGCGTGTCCGCTGTCCAGACGTGAATACCTGAAGCGATACCGGTTCCGCCAATGATGGCGCGGTTCGCCGGGATCCAGACATACGCCGCATAGTCATTAGGATGGCGTAATTCCAGCGTTTCGCCATCAACCGTAAAGCGTGTTTGCGTGGTGGCCTGCGGTACAGTGAGCGATGTTGGCGCGCCATCTTTCATCTGTGGGCCCCAGAACTGTAATTTGGCTTCTTTGGTGGCACGAATATGATCCACCACGTGCGGCGTAGCCAACACCTTGACACCGGGGAAGGCTTTGACAAGTGGCTCAAGGCCAAAGTAGAAATCCGGATCGCCAGACGTGATCACAATGGCTTTCAGCGTCTTACCGCTGGTGCGAATCAGTTGCACCAGTTTTTCACTGTCTTTGGTGCTGAATTGGGCATCAAACAAAATCGCTTCTTTCGGGCCGGACACCAGCGTAGAAGAGACCGGGAAAATAGCCTTTTCCTGCGGATTGTAGACATCCAACTGTAGTGGAGCGGCAAATGCCGAAGAGGCAAACAGGGGTAACAGCATAGCCAGTGTATTGATTTTCATAACGGGGAACCTTGTGCAGGACATTGTCTTTTGATCGTTCCCGTATTTTAAGGAAATTCGGATCTGTTAGAATTCCCATATCAGGACATGCTGAGTTTCATAAAACGATCGGATGGGATGCAATGGACAGAGTCATGGCGGCAACAGTTTTTAACCATATCTGTGATTTAGGCAGTTTGAGTGCCGCCGCACGCGCGCTGGGGCTTTCCCGGCCGATGGTCAGTCGCTATCTGGATGAGATGGAAAAGTGGACCGGGGCGCGGCTTATCCATCGTTCGTCACGGCGCCTGACAATCACGCCTGCCGGTGAAGAGGCATTGGTGAAAACCCGCACCCTGGCACAGCTTTCGCGAGATATCGGTGCCGCCGGGCTCGCGCAAACTCCATCGGGCACGCTACGTGTGGCGTGTGCACATTTTACCGCCATACATATTCTGGCGCCGGTGCTGCCCGCGTTTCTTGCTCGCTATCCTGACCTCCGCATTGAAGTTGAGATCAACAATCAACCGGTAAGCCTGGTTGGAGAACGTATCGATGTGGCGATCCGCATCACGGAAAACCCCGAACCCGGAACGATTGCCCGGCGCTTAGGGGATTGTGAATCGGTGTTATGTGCCTCCGTGGATTATCTTAACCAGCATGGCATCCCAAAAAACGTCGACGATCTTGCGCAGCATAATTGCCTTTATTACAGCGGATTCGCCGGAAAGTCATGGCATTTTCTGGATGCGCAAGGGCAAGCTGTCACTGTGGCCATTAAAGGTAATTTAAGCGCCGGTATCTCGTCACTGCTATGTGAATCCGCCCTGGCGGGGATGGGGATTGCGTTGGTACCTGAGCAGGAGGCGAGAGAAGGGCTGGCGCAGGGGAGATTAATACGACTTCTACCCCAACTACAGCCTAAACGCCTGCCGATTTATGGTTTATATCTTTCCCGCGATCACCAGCCTGCGGGGTTGCGACTGTTGCTGGACGCACTGAATGAGACACAGTGCTAACTATGTGATTGAGTGTGTTTATCAAATAGTCAAAGCGCAATTTGTGTTAAAAAAAATTTATCAGTGTATGAGATTCTTCTGATCGCCCCTTCAAGAGCTAAGCCATTGTGAGTGCCGGAGATAAGCGCCGGATGGGGCCGGAACCCTTAAGCCTGCCAGCAAGCAGACTTAAGGGTTTTTTATGGCCCACATGCGCTTTGGGCCGTATTGCTCCCCCGTAGTCATCCCCACCTATCCCTTAAATAGACATTATCTATACATCTTTTAGCATTTGACCTGCCGGAACGATTACACATTCATAATCTATTATTAATCAATGTATTGAATAAAAAAATCCATCCCTGTTAACCCTCGCCGCAGGGTCTATGCTTAATAAAAGTCGTCAAAAAGGGCGGTTAACCCGAATGCCCCTGCTGTTGAGGGGTTGAAGTGATAATCATTATCACTAACATGGTGTTATAGCTTAAAAGCTAGTGACTCGAGGTAACCCTATGGAATTGCATTCAGGAACATTTAATCCCAACGATTTTGCGTGGCGCGGGCTGACGTTAACGCCAGCGGCAGCGGCGCATATCCGTGAACTGGTGGCAAGGCAACCCGATATGTTGGGTGTGCGGTTAGGCGTGAAACAAACCGGGTGCGCGGGATTCGGCTATGTGCTGGACACCGTCAAGCAACCTGAGAAAGACGATCTTCTGTTTGAAACGGATGGCGCCAGACTGTATGTGCCTTTACAGGCGATGCCGTTTATCGATGGAACTGAAGTCGATTTCGTGCGTGAAGGATTAAATCAGTTATTTAAATTTCATAACCCGAAAGCCCAGAACGAATGTGGCTGTGGCGAAAGCTTTGGGGTATAGGCGGTACTATGTCTCGTAATACTGAAGCAACTGACGATGTCAACACCTGGGCTGGCGGGCACCTCAATTACAAAGAGGGGTTCTTTACCCAACTCAAAACCGATGAGCTGGCCAAAGGGATCAACGAAGAGGTCGTGCGCGCGATTTCGGCAAAACGAAATGAACCCGACTGGATGCTGGAATTCCGTCTGAATGCGTTTAACGCGTGGCTGACGATGGAAGAACCACACTGGCTAAAAGCGCACTATGACAAACTGAACTACCAGGATTACAGCTATTACTCTGCACCTTCTTGCGGTAATTGTGATGAAACCTGCGCCTCTGAACCGGGAGCGGTGCAACAAACGGGCGCGAATGCATTTTTAAGCAAAGAGGTTGAGGACGCGTTCGAGCAGCTTGGCGTACCGGTCCGTGAAGGCAAAGAGGTGGCGGTGGATGCCATTTTCGATTCGGTGTCAGTCGCAACGACCTACCGCGATAAGCTGGCGGAACAGGGTATTATTTTCTGCTCGTTCGGCGAAGCCATCCACGATCATCCTGAACTGGTAAAAAAATACCTCGGTACCGTCGTCCCGGGGAATGACAATTTCTTTGCCGCGCTGAATGCGGCGGTAGCATCAGACGGCACGTTTATTTATGTGCCGAAAGGCGTGCGTTGCCCAATGGAACTGTCGACCTATTTCCGTATCAATGCAGAAAAAACCGGACAGTTTGAACGCACGATTCTGGTGGCGGATGAGGGGAGTTACGTCAGCTATATCGAAGGTTGTTCGGCACCGGTGCGTGACAGTTACCAACTGCATGCGGCGGTGGTTGAGGTGATCATCCATAAAGATGCTGAGGTGAAGTATTCAACGGTACAAAACTGGTTCCCCGGCGATGGCAATACCGGCGGCATCCTGAATTTCGTGACCAAACGTGCGCTGTGTGAAGGCGAAAACAGCAAAATGTCATGGACGCAGTCAGAGACCGGTTCAGCCATTACCTGGAAGTACCCGAGCTGCATTTTGCGTGGTGATAATTCGATCGGCGAATTCTACTCCGTTGCGCTGACCAGCGGTCATCAGCAGGCCGATACCGGCACCAAAATGATCCACATTGGCAAGAACACGAAATCGACAATTATCTCGAAAGGGATTTCTGCCGGACATAGCCAGAACAGCTACCGCGGCTTAGTGAAAATTATGCCTACCGCCACTAACGCCCGCAACTATACCCAATGTGATTCGATGCTGATCGGGGCGGACTGTGGGGCGCATACCTTCCCGTATGTGGAGTGCCGTAACAACAGCGCTCAGCTTGAACATGAAGCGACGACCTCGCGCATTGGCGAAGATCAGCTGTTTTACTGCCTGCAACGTGGCATCAGCGAAGAAGATGCTATCTCGATGATCGTCAATGGTTTCTGTAAAGACGTGTTCTCTGAGCTGCCGCTGGAATTTGCTGTGGAAGCGCAAAAACTTCTCGCCATAAGTCTTGAACACAGCGTCGGCTAAAATTTAAGGAAAGCACATGTTAAGCATTAAAGATTTACAGGTCAGTGTGGAAGATAAGGCGATTCTGCGTGGGCTGAGTCTTGAGATTCGCCCCGGAGAAGTCCACGCCATTATGGGGCCGAACGGTTCCGGGAAAAGCACGTTGTCTGCGACACTCGCCGGACGAGAAGATTATGCAGTCACTGGCGGGACGGTAGAATTCAACGGTAAGGATTTACTGGAACTGTCACCGGAAGACCGTGCCGGTGAAGGCATCTTTATGGCATTTCAGTATCCGGTAGAAATCCCCGGCGTCAGTAATCAGTTTTTCCTGCAAACGGCACTGAATGCTGTGCGCAGCTACCGTGGCGAAGAGTCGCTGGACAGGTTTGACTTCCAGGATCTGATGGAAGAAAAAATTGCGTTGCTGAAGATGCCGGAAGATTTGCTCACCCGTTCGGTCAACGTTGGTTTTTCCGGCGGTGAGAAAAAGCGTAATGACATTTTGCAAATGGCGGTGCTGGAGCCTCAGTTGTGCATTCTGGATGAGTCGGACTCCGGGCTGGATATCGATGCGCTGAAAATCGTCGCCGACGGCGTGAACTCGCTACGCGACGGGCAACGCTCATTTATTATCGTCACCCACTACCAGCGAATCCTCGACTATATCAAACCCGATTACGTCCACGTTCTCTACCAGGGGCGCATTGTGAAGTCCGGTGATTTTACGTTGGTTAAACAGCTGGAGGAGCAAGGGTATGGCTGGCTTAGTGAACAGCAGTAACGTGCTCCAGCAGTGGCATCATCTGTTTGAAGCGCAGGGTGAGCGTCGCTCACAGCATGCGCAACAACACCTGCAACAGATGTTGCGGCTGGGGTTGCCGACGCGTAAACATGAGGACTGGAAATACACGCCGCTGGAAGGGTTAACCAACAGCCAGTTTGTCAGTGATGTTGCTGAGATAACGTCAGCCCAGTGTGAAGCGTTGGCACCGGCTATTGATGCCATACGACTGGTATTTGTCGACGGGCAATTCTCTACAACGCTGAGCGACAGCACAGAAGGTAGCGGTTTTGACATTACCGTTGATGATGCGCGTCAGGCGCTCCCTGCGGCTATCCAGCCAGAGGTGTTCCTGCATCTGACCGAAAGCCTCTCACGCAGCGTCACGCACATTCAGGTCAAACGATATCAACGTCCAGCGAAACCGCTGCTGTTGATGCACATCACCCAGGGGCTGGCAGGTGATGAGGTGAATACCGCGCACTATCGTCACCATCTTGAACTGGCCGAAGGTGCAGAGGCTACCGTCATTGAGCACTATGTTAGCCTGAATGCGCATCGACATTTTACCGGTGCACGCTTAACGATGAACGTGGCGGCAAATGCCCATTTTCACCATATCAAACTGGCGTTTGAGAATCCGGTTAGCCACCATTTCGCGCATAACGATATCCAGTTAGGGGCAGATGCGACGGCGGTGAGCTACAGCTTCTTACTCGGTGGTGCGGTATTACGCCATAACACCAGTACCCAGCTTAATGGGGAGAACAGCACACTGCGCCTTAACAGCCTGGCGATGCCGGTGAAAAATGAAGTTTGCGATACCCGAACCTGGCTTGAACACAATAAGGGGTATTGCAACAGCCGCCAGTTACATAAAACGATTGTCAGCGATAAAGGCCGGGCGGTGTTTAATGGCCTGATTAACGTGGCGCAGCATGCCATTAAAACCGATGGTCAGATGACCAACAATAATTTGCTGCTCGGTAAACTGGCGGAAGTGGATACCAGGCCGCAACTGGAAATCTACGCTGATGACGTGAAATGCAGCCACGGGGCGACGGTAGGGCGGATCGACGATGAACAGATGTTCTATCTGCGTTCGCGTGGGATTGGCCAGCAGGATGCCCAACAGATGATTCTCTACGCGTTTGCCGCTGAACTGACGGAAGCTCTGAGCGATGAAACGCTGAAACAACAGGTACTGGCGCGGATAGCCCAACGTCTGCCGGGAGGCGTAGCATGACATTTCCCATTGAAAAAGTACGGGCCGATTTTCCGGTCCTGACGCGTGAGGTCAACGGCTTACCGCTGGCTTACCTCGACAGTGCTGCCAGTGCGCAAAAGCCCAACCAGGTGATTGATGCCGAGGCAGAGTTTTATCGGCATGGCTATGCGGCTGTCCATCGGGGGATTCATACGCTCAGCGCTCAGGCAACGGAAAAAATGGAGAATGTCCGTAAGCTGGCGTCATTGTTTATTAACGCGCGTTCAGCCGAAGAGCTGGTGTTTGTTCGCGGTACGACGGAGGGCATCAACCTGGTGGCGAACAGCTGGGGCAATAGCAATGTTCGGGCGGGTGATAACATCATCATCAGTGAAATGGAACACCACGCCAATATTGTCCCCTGGCAGATGCTGTGCGCCCGCGCAGGTGCAGAACTGCGCGTTATCCCACTGAATGCCGACGGGACGTTGCAGTTGGAAACGCTGCCGACGCTGTTTGACGATCGCACGAAGCTGCTGGCGATTAACCACGTATCTAACGTGCTGGGCACGGAAAACCCGTTGGGTGAGATGATCGCGCTGGCGCATCAATACGGCGCGAAAGTACTGGTGGATGGCGCGCAGGCGGTCATGCACCACCCGGTGGACGTGCAGGCGCTGGATTGCGACTTTTATGTCTTCTCCGGACATAAGCTGTATGGACCCACCGGCATTGGCGTGTTGTATGCCAGAGAGTCGCTGCTGCAGGAAATGCCACCGTGGGAAGGCGGTGGCTCGATGATAGCAACCGTCAGTCTGAGCCAGGGAACGACGTGGGCTAAAGCCCCCTGGCGTTTTGAAGCCGGAACGCCGAACACCGGAGGGATTATCGGTCTGGGAGCGGCCATTGAATATGTTAGCGCGCTGGGGCTTAGTGAAATCAGCGAATATGAACAGTTCATGATGCGCTATGCGCTGGAGCAACTGGCGGAGGTACCTGATCTGACGCTCTACGGCCCGGAAAACCGTCTGGGCGTGATTGCGTTTAACCTCGGCAAACATCACGCGTATGACGTCGGTAGCTTTCTTGATAACTATGGAATTGCAGTGCGGACTGGGCATCACTGCGCTATGCCATTGATGGCTTATTATCACGTTCCCGCGATGTGCCGGGCTTCCATTGCCATGTATAACACCCATGAAGAAGTGGATCGCCTGGTAACGGGCCTCAAGCGTATTCATCACTTGCTGGGATAACAGGGAGGCATTATGGCTGCGCTACCGGATAAAGAAAAACTGTTGCGTAATTTTCTGCGTTGCGCTAATTGGGAAGAGAAATACCTGTACATCATTGAACTGGGTCAGCGCCTGCCGGAATTAACTGCCGACGATCGCTGCCCGGAAAATAGCATTCAGGGATGTCAAAGTCAGGTATGGATTGTTATGCGGCAGAATGCTGAAGGTATTATTGAATTACAGGGCGACAGTGATGCGGCAATTGTGAAAGGACTTATCGCCGTCGTCTTCATTTTGTATGACCGGATGACGGCTCAGGATATTGTGAATTTTGATGTGCGCCCGTGGTTTGAAAAAATGGCGCTCGCACAGCATCTCACACCTTCACGTTCACAGGGACTGGAAGCGATGATACGGGCGATCCGCACCAAAGCCGCAACTCTTAGCTAAACTGATAAAACACGTCATCTTTCAGGCTGACTGGAATGATTCCGTGCAAGGCATCGCAATGACTCGTAGGCCGGATCGGACGTTTGCCGTCATCCGGCAACAACGCCAGGGGGGTGAGTGAGTATGAAACGCGCGTCTGTTATTACGTTAATGCTGATCGGCGCCTACAGCGCTATTCAGGCCGCCTGGGCGGTCGATTATCCTTTGCCACAGGCTAACAGCCGTCTTGTCGGGCAAAATCAAACCTACACCGTGCAGGAAGGCGATAAAAACCTACAGGCGATTGCCCGTAAGTTTGATACCGCCGCAATGCTGATCCTTGAAGCCAACAATACTATTGCCCCCGTCCCTAAACCCGGAACGCTGATCACTATTCCCTCGCAATTATTGCTGCCAGATGCGCCACGCGAAGGCATTATTGTGAATCTGGCGGAACTGCGTCTGTATTACTTCCCGCCGGGAGAGAATAGTGTTCAGGTATTCCCGATTGGTATCGGTTTGCAGGGGCTGGAAACGCCGGTAATGGAAACGCGGGTTGGTCAGAAAATCCCCAATCCGACCTGGACCCCTACACCGGGCATCCGTAAACGCTCTCTGGAGCGCGGCATAACATTACCGCCGGTAGTGCCTGCTGGGCCAAATAATCCGTTAGGGCGCTTTGCACTGCGTCTGGCGCATGGAAACGGTGAATACCTGATCCATGGCACCAGCGCGCCGGACAGCGTGGGCCTGCGTGTGAGTTCCGGCTGTATTCGCATGAATGCACCGGACATCAAAGCGTTGTTCGAGCAGGTGCGGCCAGGTACGCCTGTCAGAGTGATCAACGAGCCGATAAAGTACGCCGTCGAGCCAAATGGTATGCGCTATGTTGAGGTGCACAGGCCATTGTCACCGGAAGAGGAACAAAACGTCCAGACCATGCCGTATGTGCTACCAGCCGGCTTTACCCAGTTTAAAGACAATAAAGCGGTGGATAACAGTCTGGTGGAAAGGGCGTTGTATCGTCGTGCAGGTTATCCGGTCACCGTCACTGCCGGGCAAGCATCGGTCGCGAGCAATGGACCAGAAGTGAAGTCTGCGCAAAATGGTGTGCCGGGAGAAGATGCTGAGGTGCGCGCTACGCAATAACAGGGAAGGGGAATTCAGAGCAAAAAAAATGGCGCACAATGTGCGCCATTTCTATTACACAGATACTATTACTTACGGTATTTAGTAGCTGCGTTGTCCAGACGCTGGTTAGCGCGAGCTGCGTCATCTTTAGCAGCCTGAACGTCGGAACGCATTGCGTTCACGTCGTTGCTCAGCTGGTCAACTTTAGCGTTCAGAGTCTGAACGTCAGAAGACAGCTGATCGATTTTAGCGTTGCTGGAGCAACCTGCCAGCAGAGTAGAACCCAGGATTACCGCGCCCAGTACCAGTTTAGTACGATTCATTATTAATACCCTCTAGATTGAGTTAATCTCCATGTAGCGTTACAAGTATTACACAAAGTTTTTTATGTTGAGAATATTTTTTTGATGGGAATGCACTTATTTTTGATCGTTCGCTCAAAGAAGCATCGAATTGTGCAAAAACAGCTAAAAACTCGTGAGAAAACAGAAAGCTTCCATCGGATTCATCTTAGATAATCTCGGATTGGATAGTGAAATCCGATTTGATTTTTTATTAATCGTGGCTATCAAGAAAATAAAAAAGCGCCGCAAGGGCGCTTTTTAAGCAAATTAATTCGCGATGGAATTATTACAGCACGTGAACAGATGCCGTATTGGTGGTGCCGCTCGGAACCAGCGCACCGGAAACCATCACCACAACGTCACCTTTCTGTGCCAGACCGCTTTCCAGAGCAACTTCTTTACCCAGGCGATAGAAATCATCGGTAGAGCTGATTTCTTTAACCACCTGTGCAACAACGCCTTTGCTCAGCACCAGCTGACGCGCGGTAGTTTCGTTGGTGGTCAGCGCCAGGATGGTGGCATCCGGGAAGTATTTACGTACTGCGCGAGCAGATTTACCGCCCTGGGTTGCGACGACGATCAGCGGAGCATCCAGTTTTTCTGCAGTTTCAACCGCGCCACGGCAAACGGCTTCGGTGATGCGCAGTTTGCGGCTGTCGTTGTTGAAGTCCAGACGGCTGGTCATCACGCGGTCAGTACGCTCACAGATGGTCGCCATGATGGTAACGGCTTCCAGCGGGTATTTACCTTTTGCAGACTCACCAGACAGCATGACTGCGTCGGTACCGTCGAGGATGGCGTTAGCAACGTCACCAGCTTCAGCACGGGTCGGACGCGGGTTTTTGATCATGGAGTCCAGCATCTGGGTCGCAGTGATAACGACTTTACGTGCGCGGATACATTTTTCGATGATCATTTTCTGCGCGAAGATAACTTCTTCAACCGGGATCTCAACGCCCATATCGCCACGCGCAACCATGATGCCGTCAGACGCTTCGAGGATTTCGTCGAAGTTGTTCAGGCCTTCCTGGTTTTCGATTTTGGAGATGATCTGGATGTTTTCGCCGCCGTGCGCTTTCAGGTGCTCGCGGATTTCAACGACGTCAGAACGTTTACGGATAAAGGAGGCTGCAACGAAGTCAACGCCTTGTTCGCAACCGAAGATCAGGTCTTGTTTGTCTTTTTCAGCCAGTGCTGGCAGGGCAATGGAAACGCCCGGCAGGTTAACGCCTTTGTTTTCGCCCAGGTCGCCGTTGTTCAGCACTTTACAAATAACTTTGTTACCTTCGATAGCGGTAACTTCCATGCCGATCAAACCATCGTCGACCAGAACGGTGTTACCGACGGACAGGTCTTTAGTGAAGCCTTCATAGGTAACAGCAACGATTTCATTGTTGCCCACAACAGATTTGTCGGTAGTGAAAGTGAAGGTCTGGCCCGCTTTCAGAGAAACGTCGTTGCCGCCTTCCAGCTTAATGGTACGGATTTCCGGACCTTTGGTGTCGAGCAGGATTGCAGCTTTCTTGCCGGTTTTGCTCATGACGTTGCGCAAATTCTTGATGCGCTGACCGTGTTCTGCATAGTCGCCGTGAGAGAAGTTCAGACGCATGACGTTCATGCCCGCGTCCAGCATTTTGGTTAACATCTCTTCGGATTCGGTTTTCGGACCGATGGTGCAAACAATTTTCGTCTTTTTCATGACAGTCTTAGTCTTTAAGTTGAGAAGGATATGGAAATCTGGCTTCCATCGCGCACGGATGGAAAGCTAAACCTGAGTTACGAAAGTTGTGATGCCTCGCTCTAAGAATAGGTGACATCGATAAAGCGTGCAGAGGAATGTGTGCTTGCGTTTCAGCCCAACGGGATGGTGAGTTTTGTAGTCGTTGAGTTTTACAGGTCAATGTGCTGAAACCATTCAAGAGACAATTGGCGCGCATTATACGCTGAAAATTATCAAAAAGGAAAATGGAAACAGCGTTTCAAAAGAGTTCTGTGCAGTTTCACAAGAAATATTCATTAATTTGTTCATAGGTATGGATAAAGAGGTTGTCCACCGCCAAGGTTTGTTGCGCAACAACCTGCATTTGTCCTCTCAGATAAGGGTTATCCTGTCATCCCGGCTCGAATGTCTTCATATTTCTAAAAGTTATATCAAATTCTTTTTAATTCATTTTAAAAGTCAATCTCGCTGATTACACTCATTTGGACATCCATACTGCTAAACAGCCAAAAGCACTAGCAGGATAACAATAAGCAGCAGCGGATACCCAAACGACATGATTGTCCTGAAAAATATTTCGAAAGTGTTTACGCCAGGCAGGCTTTCTATTACCGCTGTCGATGATGTCAACCTGACGGTTGAGCAGGGGCAGATTTACGGGATCATTGGTTACAGCGGGGCGGGAAAAAGCACCTTAATACGTTTGCTCAATGGTCTGGAAAAACCGTCCTCCGGTAGCGTGACGATTAACGGCCAGGATATTTCCGCCGCCCGCGGGGAATCGTTGCGTCAGGCACGGTTGAAAATCAGCATGGTGTTTCAGCACTTTAATTTACTGTGGTCACGCACCGTCAGTGAAAATATCGCTTTCTCTATGCAAATTGCCGGTGCGCCGAAAGCGATGATTAAGGCGCGAGTGGCCGAGCTGATTACCCTTGTCGGTCTGAGCGGTCGCGAAAATGCGTATCCATCGCAGCTCAGTGGCGGCCAAAAGCAGCGCGTAGGGATCGCCCGCGCGCTGGCGAATAATCCTGATGTACTGCTCTGTGACGAGGCTACGTCAGCCCTGGATCCGCAAACTACCGATCAGATTCTGGAGTTACTGCTCGATATTAACCGTCGCTTCAAATTAACCATCGTGCTGATCACCCATGAAATGCACGTGGTACGCAAGATCTGCGATCGCGTCGCGGTAATGGAAAACGGCAGGGTGGTTGAAGAGGGCGATGTACTTACTGTCTTTACCCATCCACAACAACCGATCACCCGACAGTTCGTTCGTCAGGTGAGTCAATATGCCGAGGAAGACGAATTCAACCCGCAGCTGGCCAGCGAACTTGGCGGCGTGGTGATCAGGCTTACGTTTACCGGGCAACGTACGCATCGGCCAGTGGTTGGCGAATTGACCTTACGCTATGGCCTGCCGTTTAACATTTTGCACGGCAAGATGACGCAAACCGCGCACGGTGTGTTTGGTCAGCTCTGGGTGCACGTTGTGGCCTCTGAGGAACAATTGAACAATATTTTGGCCGACCTGCGCCAGAGCGACATTGAAGGCGAGGTGATTCAACATGCCTGAAGATCTGTTTCCCCATCTGAAGTGGGACCAACTGCTGGCAGCAACCCAGGAAACGCTCTATATGACGGCACTTTCTGGTGCGGCAACGTTTGTCCTTGGGATTGCACTCGGGCTGGCGCTGTTCCTGACCGCTCGCGGTGGACTATTCCAGAACCGCGCCTTGTATAGCGCGATCTCGCTGGTGGTCAATATTTTCCGCTCGATCCCGTTCATCATTCTGATCGTATTGCTAATACCGTTTACCAAAACGATCGTTGGCACCATTCTCGGCGCCAATGCCGCGTTGCCCGCGTTGATTGTGGGGGCTGCACCTTTTTACGCACGCCTGGTCGAAATCGCCCTGCGTGAAGTCGATAAAGGCGTTATTGAAGCGACGCGCTCGATGGGCGCACGTCTGACGACGCTTGTTTTTCGGGTTTTACTGCCGGAATCCTCACCCGCTCTGGTGTCCGGGATCACCGTGACGCTGATTGCACTGGTTAGCTACAGCGCGATGGCGGGGGTGATTGGTGCAGGTGGTTTAGGGAACCTGGCTTATCTGGAAGGATTCCAGCGCAACCACAGCGACGTCACGCTGGTGGCGACGGTAACGATTCTGCTCATCGTCTTCATCATTCAGCTTTGCGGCGATGTGATCACCTCTCTGTTAGATAAACGCTAATAAAATACGGAAACCATCATCATGAAAAAATCACTGACATTACTCGCAGCTGCAACCTTAAGCGCCCTGAGCTTTGCCTCGTGGGCAGATACGCTGACCGTTGGCGCGTCCAACGTGCCGCATGCAGAGATCCTCGAGCAGGCTAAGCCTATACTGGCGAAGCAAGGGATAGACCTGGAGATTAAACCATTCCAGGACTACATTCTGCCGAACACCGCGCTGGCGGGTCGTGAGATTGACGCTAACTACTTCCAGCATATCCCGTACCTGAATAGCGTGATTAAAGATCATGCTGGCGACAAATCCTATGATTTCGTCAGCGCAGGGGCGATTCATATTGAGCCGATTGGTATCTATTCGAAAAAGGTGAAGTCACTGAAGGATCTGCCGGAAGGTGGCAAGGTGATCATGCGTGATGCGGTATCTGAAGAAGGTCGTATTCTGTCGATTTTTGAAAAAGAGGGCGTGATCAAGCTGAAGCCGGGTGTGGATAAAGTGACGGCGCGCATTAGCGACATCGTAGAGAACCCGAAAAAGTTGAAGTTCTTACCTAACGTGGAAGCGGCGCTGTTACCGCAGATGTATAACAATGAAGAAGGGGATGCGGTGGTGATTAACGCCAACTACGCAATCGACGCCGGACTGGATCCAGTGAAAGATCCGATTGCCGTAGAAAGCGGTGAAAACAACCCGTATGCCAATATCATTACCGTGCATCGCGGTGACGAGAAGAAAAAGGATATCGTGGCGCTGGTTGATGTGCTGCACTCCAAAGAGATCCAGGACTGGATCCGTACCAAATATAAAGGCGCGGTGATCCCGGTTAATAACTGATCCGCTTTTTGCTGAGTGGCGGCAGTGCCTTATCCGGCCTACGACGTCTTGTAGGCCGGGTAAAATGCGTTCGCGCAGAGCTATACTCGTTCAATTCTCGCTGGCAACCCCTGACGCACAGCGGCTCCTGAAACCCAATCCAGCCAGGTGTTGGCAACCTTTCGTGTCGGATCCGCAAAGCCCAGATCGTTGATATTGATTCCCGACTTTATCTTTTTATCAAACGGCATCGGCTCACCGTCGAGCGTATGCTGCGCAGCGCCCATCTCTTTATGTCCATAGCCATGCTCAATTGCGATTACCCCAGGCATCACGCC
>NZ_CP080033.1:2402153-2442131 GCF_019382635.1 Citrobacter sp. Colony219
CGCTTGCACCTGCCCGCCCGGCGTGGTGATGCGAACGGTATCGCCGTGTGCTAAACCATACCGCTGACCATCCTGTGGATTGAGCGCCACCAGATTAACCGGCTTCAGATGATGCAGGCGCGGGATCACGGCCGACGCGCTGGACATGGTATTCGATTTAAAGGAAATCAGTTTCAACGGCCACTCTTGTTCCGGGAACAACTCCTCAACCGCACGTCCATCAGAGAGGCGCGAAGGATACCAAGCCGGACAGCCGCTGTAGCGCTCGCCGGTAATCGCATGACGGTGTGCAGCGACATCCGCATTCCATATTTGCAGCGGTTTTTCCCACGCATTGCCGACGCGGTTATCGACCCGACCACTGTTATCTGGCGCAAAACGGCCACCGCGCGAATAGATAAACGCCACGCGACTCACCTCATCGGTTTTTAACGTTTGGGTCATCACCGGCAAGATTCGTTGCACCCCGGTCAGCGCGATATCCTCTTCCCGTGCCTCCGCCACAGGCGTTTTGCCCATAAAAGCAATGTTGGCGGCCAGCCGCAGATAATAATCTTCGGCGCGGTTGAGCGGATACTGATTGCCCTGCGGGTCGGCAATGGCATTGTCACCAAAGCCGGGGAGACCAATGCGTTTTGCCACCGCGATGCAGAAAGCCTCCATTGAGACTGGTTGACCGTCAGCGGTCTGGCGGGTAGCGGGCCTGACCACGGGCCAGCGGGCGGTGGTGGCTTTGCTGGCCACGCCTGCCCACGGAGCGCTAAATCCCCAGCTTTCGAAGTTGTGGGTATCCGGTACGATGTAATCCGCCAGCGCGGTTGTTTCGTTCATGAACGCATCAATCGCGATAAACAGTGGCAAACGTGCAGGATCTTTTAGCTTTTCTTCTGCCACACCGCGTAAGCCCGCAATCCCATAAAACGGGTTGGTCATGTTGGAGATCCAGGCCTTTAGCGGATACGGATAACCTTCCAGTGCTGAAACCAGCAATTCGGTAAGCTGGCCTGCGACAAACGGATACCAGGGCGCTTTGGCCGGGAAGGGCGATTGCCCGGCGGCGACTTTGTTGAGGTACTCTTCGGAAGACTCATAGGCTGTCTTGCTGCGGGCGATGCTCAGACCTTTAGGTTTCACCTTCCCGGCAAAACTGTCCATATTGTAGCGCGGGCCGTCAGTTGCGCCGTTGAACTTACCGCCGCCGACGAACACGCCGCCTTCGAGGCTCAGGTTCCCGATCAACGCATTGAGCATCATTACCGACCAGGCATTATAAAAACCGTTACCCGCCATCATCCCACCGTGCGTGATCACTGCTGCTTTTCGTCCGTGACGGGTGAAAGCATCGGCCAGCGCGCCAATGTCTGCCTCAGAAACACCACACTGCTGGCTGTATTGCGCCATTGATAGTTTCTCAGCGGATTCTTTCAGACACTGGAAGCCACTTTTTACCGTGACCGTTTGCCCCCCGGCCAGCGTGACTTCACGGGAGATGAACAGTTGGGCACGTTGGCAACTGCTGGCGGCGACGATCTCTCCGGCTTCGTTAATGACTGTTGGTTCGTTGGCGGCGTCTGCGCGTAAATGCGCCAGCGTTAAATGCTGACCGGCGAGCGTTGGAATTTCATCGGTAATGACCAGATGGGTGGCGTTGGTCCAGCTTTTTTCCCCGGCCTGCTTCATGGCCTGTACGTCTGGAATAGCCAGGTAATCAGCGTTATAGCGCTGCTTTTCAATTATCCAGCGGATCATCCCCATCGCCAGAGCGGAGTCCGTCCCTGGGCGTACGGGCTGCCAGTGCCCACGATCGTCGGCAAGCACTGTCGTTAGCGGTAGGGCTGGTGCAACCACAACATAGCGGAAGTCATCACGTAAACGGGCACTGGCGAGTTGCCGTGCCTGGCGTTTAAACGGGTTGCCGGATTGTGCTGGAGACGTCCCCATAAACAACGCAAATTCGACATTATCCCAGTCGGGTTTTACGTGGGTATTTTTATCCAGATCGCCCATCAACGCGCCAGATCCGGCACGATAGGCCAGACCACAGTATGCGCCATGGGCACCGAAGTTTTTGCTGCCGAAACTGTTCAGGGCAAAGCGACGCAAAAATGTATCACGTCCTTCATCACTGGTATTGGTGACCAGTAGCTGATTGGATTTTGGGCCGAAACCGGGGTGTCGGGCATCAATCGGCGTATCGGGATCGTGGATCGCCCGCAGACCGTCAACGTGGCCTTCGCCAAACAGATCGCCGCCTTCCACCACTTCTTTGATCAGTTGCTCAAAGCTGATGCGCTGCCATTTGCCTTCCCCACGTTTACCCACGCGTTTCATTGGCTCCAGAATACGCAGTGGGCTGTACAGGCCTTCAAGTAACGTTGCACCGCGAGCGCAAGCGGTGGAGCGGGCATCAAGGCCGGTTTCGCCCGCCAGTTGTTCCATCGCGGCGGCAAAGGGAACAGAGGAGTCAATGTGGTGTTCGTGAGATAGCGGATGGTACGGGTTGCCCGCAATACGCAACACTTTGCCTTGTTCGTTATCAACACGGACACGCACGCCACATTGCGTCCAGCAGCCGAAACACTGCGTCATGGAGATCACCTGTTGCGGGTTCTGTTGCCAGCGCGTTTGGGCATGTGCTTCGGGGATGAGTGCATTACCAAAGATACGGTCACGGGTTATTTTTCCTGATGTTCCGTCAAGCAAACCATCAATCGCACGCTTTGCCACGTCCCGATAACTCAGGCCGAAGGTCACCATGCCCCCGACGGCTAGACCAACTTTAAGCCACTGACGACGAGTTAAATTAGCCATGTTGCATTCTCCTTGCGATCGCGTTCAGGGCTTCACGAACCATAATGATCAGTGCGACCCACAGGCCAAAAGTGCCAAGAATAGCCAGCCAGCCATCTGTGCCACCGGGCAGGGTATAGGGATTAAACTGGGCGTTAAATTTCGGTACGGTCTGTACCTGAATGAGTAATGTCCAGCGCATTAGCCAGCACAATGCCATTGCACTTATTGCCAGCGAAATACGTAATGGCAGTGATAACGGATGGCGTAACACCAGGGCGCAAACGCCCAGTGAGGTAACCCAAAGTGCAATCCAGCCGATGGCGTAATGTCGCGCGGAAGCCGCCACATCCAGCCACTGGCGAATTGCTGACCCCGATAGCGTGTTGCCACTAGCCCATATCACCACCACGATAGCCAGCGCGCACAGCGTGGCTATCTGTCCCCATGCCAGTTTGCGCGGTAATGTTGTCCCTGCGTTTTTCACCGTGGCGATAAGCAGGGCAAGGAACGTTTGCAGGGCACTGAGGAACATCGCTACCGGGAAGGCGTAGCTGAACCAGATCGGACGCGCCTCGACAATCGAGACCTCGCGACCTGTATAGACCAACAGTCCAATCGCCGATAGCGCACTTCCCACGGCCAACCATTTAGTGACGCTGTAACTTTTTGCGGTTAATCGCTTAACCTGTTGTGCGATAAACCACAGCCCTAAAAACCCGGTGAATAGCGGTAAAAACAGCGCGCCCCACGGCATCCACGACCATGGCGTCGGAAAGGCGTAGAAATGCCAGACACGAGCGGTCTGGTGTAAATCAGCGGTCAGCGCCAGCGGCGCGGTAATCGCGCAGGTCAGGGCGATTAACAGCGTCAGGTTTTCCAGTTCCGGCGTCTCTTGTTTGCGCCAGTGGATCACGCAGGCAAACAGTGCGGCGCAGGCGGCAATGCCGATAAAAAAGAAATATTGCACAGCCCAGGGTAACCAGCTTACGTCCTGTGGATGCGTCAGAACCTCTTCGATAATCAAGGTAGGGTTCATTTAAACCTCCTGCCAGAGCGCGGGCTGGGCACGCCCCATTAATGGTGTCACAAAGGCCTCATCCAGGCCCAGATAGAACACGTGCGGCGAGGTGCCACTTTCCGGTTTCAGGACCTTGATGGCGTCATGATGTTGTTGCAGCATTTGAGAAATCCGGCTGTGTGGATCCTTGATATCACCGATGATGCGCGCGCCGCCAACACACGACTCTACGCAGGCCGGGAGCAGGCCCGCTTCCAGTCGATGAACGCAAAAAGTGCATTTATCGGCGGTTTGCGTTTCATGGTTGATAAACCGTGCATCGTATGGGCAGGCCTGCACACAGTAGGCGCAGCCAACACAGCGTGTGTTGTCGACAACCACAATGCCATCTTCGCGCTGGAAGGTGGCCTGCACCGGACACACCGGCACGCAAGGGGGGTTATCACAATGGTTGCACAGGCGCGGCAGCAGGACGTTGGTGACGCTTTGCTGGCCTTCAAGTTGCACCTGATATTGATTAACGTTGGTACGAAACTCACCTTGCGGCGTCTGGTTTTCAATCGCGCAACTCACGGTGCAGGCCTGGCAGCCGATACATCGACGCAGATCGACCAGCATGCCGTAGCGATGCTGGGGCGATCCTTCATGCCGTTCAGGCGAAAAGGGAAACTGGGCCTGTGCGAGGGGAACCAGTGATGCGCCAGCGGTCAGGACGCCCAGTTGCTGGAGAAACTGCCGTTTACTGCTGTCCATATTTTCTCCCGTCACGATGCAACAACGAAACATTGGTCACGCCGTTGATTTGCGTGTGATGAATAAAGAATCTCAATGATTTACAGTGTAAAAATCGTGGCGGGGGCAGCTCTATTGTGGTTAACCACATACCCGGCTTGTTGTTGATCTAAAACAACATAATTGACAGGGATAATTCAGTGGGATGTAACGTCGTTCGATGTCTGACGCTATTGGCCTCCGTGTGGATGCTCGGCAGCGTGGCGTGGGCAGGTTCGTGGAATGTGGGTGTTTTGGCGATGCGTGGCGAGGTCTCTACACGTGCCCACTGGCAACCGCTGGAAACCCTGTTAAATCAGCAAATTCCGGGTGAACAGTTTCATATTCAACCGCTGGATCTGCAGCAGATGCAGGAGGCGGTTAACCGTGGAACCGTCCAGTTTGTGGTCACCAATCCGGCGCAATTCGTGCAGTTAAACAGCCATGCAGCGCTTCGCTGGCTGGCATCATTACGCTCCACTCGTGGCGGAAAGGCAACCAGCAACGTGATTGGCAGTGCGGTCCTCGTCAGGCGCGACAGTGGGATTGTGAATGCACATGATCTGATTGGTAAAACGGTAGGTGCCATTGATGCTCAGGCATTTGGCGGTTATTTGCTGGGATACAAAGCGCTCAGCGATGCGGGATTGCGCCCTGAACGTGATTTACATCTGACGTTTACCGGCTTTCCTGCCGATGCCTTGCTGTATTTATTACGTGAAAAAGCGGTTCAGGCGGTGATTGTGCCCGTGTGTCTGCTGGAAAAAATGGATGAAGAAGGGCTAATCCGCAAAGCGGACTTTAGGGCCGTGATTAGCTATCCAACGTCAATTCCTTGCGTAACCAGCACGCCGCTCTATCCTGACTGGTCGTTTGCTGCCTTGCCCGCGGTCAGTGATGAACTGGCCGATCGTGTCACGCGGGTACTGTTTAACGCGCCACAAAACGCTGTCTTTCGTTGGGGCGCGCCGGCCTCAACCCGCGAAGTAGAAGCTTTGCTGCGCGATGTCCGCCAGCACCCACAGCAGCGCCAATTGTGGCTGGATGTCAAAAGCTGGTTTATTCAACATCGTCTGGCCATGGGGGCGGCGGGTATCGTCCTGTTGTTGCTGACGCTGAATTACATCTGGGTCATGCTGCTGGTCCGCCGACGTGGAAGACTGCTTGAGCGTAATAATGTGCTGTTGCGTAAACAGGAACAGGCGCTGGAAACCGCGCGTCAAATGAGCGTGCTGGGCGAGATGACGTCCGGATTCGCTCATGAACTTAACCAGCCGCTTTCGGCTATCCGCCACTATGCACAGGGCTGTCTGATTCGTCTGCGCGGCCAGGATCAGCAGCATCCGTTGTTACCCGCCCTTGAACAGATTGACGAGCAGGCGCAGCGGGGCGCCGATACGCTACGCAATTTACGTCAGTGGGTCAGTCAGGCGCAGGGAAATCCGGTGATGACTGACGACTGGGAGCCCATTAACATTCATGATGCGATCCATCATGTCTGGCAGTTATTACGCATGGCACAGCAATTCCCGACGGTAGCGTTACAAACGCAGGTCGATAATTCGCTCACGGTTACACTGCCGACCGTTTTGCTGGAGCAGGTTCTGGCTAATCTGGTACTAAACGCGGCCCAGGCGGGGGCAAAAACGGTGTGGTTCTCAGCGTGCAGTGAGGAGCATGGTGTGCGTATCCTGGTGCAGGATAACGCCGGAGGGATCGACGATGCGCAGTTATATCAGGCATTCCAGCCCTTTATGACCACCCGTAAGGAAGGGATGGGACTCGGGCTGGCCATTTGTCAGCGACTGGTTCGCTATGCAAATGGCGACATTAGCATCAAAAATCACCCAGCGTCTGACGGTCTGGCGGGCGTAGCGGTGACATTACATTTTAAGCAAACACAGGAAGGAGGGCGTCGTGGCAATAATTCATCTGTTGGATGACGATGTAGCGGTTACTCAGGCCTGTGCATTTTTACTGGAAAGTATGGGGTATGAGGTACGCTGCTGGGAGCAGGGTGAAACATTTTTGGCTCAGGCCGATCTGCATCAGGTCGGCGTATTACTGCTGGATATGCGCATGCCGGTACTGGATGGACATGCCGTGCATGAAGCAATGCGTCAGCGCGAGAGCACCCTGGCGGTGGTATTTCTTACCGGGCATGGTGATGTGCCCATGGCGGTTGAACAAATGAAGCGCGGAGCCGTCGATTTCTTACAGAAGCCGGTTTCAGCCGCGCCGCTACAGGCTGCGCTGGAAAATGCTGTGCAGGCCTCGGTAGCGGCTTTTTCGCGACAGGAAATCGTTGCTTGCTATCAGCAACTTACCCCGAAGGAGCGAGAACTGGCGAATCTGGTTGCAAAGGGGTTGATAAATCGGGAAATCGCCGATGCCATGAATATTGCCGTTCGCACGGTTGAAGTGCATCGGGCGCGGGTGATGGAAAAAATGCGGGCCGGAAGCCTCGCCGAGCTGGTAAATCGACTTCAGCGGATCCAGTAAAATTTTGACATTTATTTGATTTTCATTGGATTTTGTCTAATTTGCTAGAGTGATATATGCTGTGGGTTTGAGTTAATGACGAGCGGGTGAATATGGGAAATCAGACCAAAGACGACGAGCTGTACCGCGAGATGTGCAGAGTAGTCGGTAAAGTAGTGCTGGAAATGCGCGATCTGGGGCAAGAGCCTAAGCATATCGTCATTGCTGGCGTACTGAGAACAACCCTCGCCAATCAGCGTGTGAAGCGCAGTGAGTTAGAAAAACAGGCCATGGAGACGGTGATTAAAGCGTTGGCCGGTTAATCCATAAAAGAGGGCGGTAGAATTATTCTGCCGTCCTCTTATTTTATTCTTCGTTATCTTCCAATAAATATAATTTAGTTCGGTCACTAAAATTACGCATTGCGCTATATATATAATTATATATCGAGTGGTATATAACACAATATTTGTGATTGCACTCCCAAATATTTTCATGCATATGAAATGTTATTTCAATCTCGCTTAATGATAATAAATATCACTCCACATTAATTATTTTCCTTCCGATTTTTAATTGATAACGATCAAGGTTACAGGGGGTGAATAACCACATTATTTATCTGCCTAACCCTAAAGGATTATACCCGAGTTTAGGGTATGGATTGATTCAGTTTAACCACCGTCATCTGTGCGATCAGGTTAGGGCAAAAATTCACGTGTTGTTGGCAACATTTATGGCCGATTTGACCTGATCTGCATTCATTAAAATTAGCCTGGATCTGTTGCTACTACAGCGTTTGCGAAGAGGATGCGAAATAAATGAACCAGGTTGATCGTCCATTTTTAGATTGTGGTTTAACGCGGCTTGAGTTTCTGCGTATATCAGGGAAGGGTCTGGCAGGATTAACGATTGCCCCCGCTCTGCTATCCCTTTTTGGTTGCAAGCAGGAAGATATCGATAGCGGCACCGTCGGACTTATCAATACGCCGAAAGGGGTGCTGGTGACTCAACGAGCCCGCTGTACTGGCTGCCACCGCTGTGAAATTTCCTGTACTAATTATAACGATGGTGCTGTTGGCACCTTCTTTTCCCGCATCAAAATTCATCGTAACTACTTCTTTGGCGATGATGGTGTTGGGTCCGGTGGCGGGTTGTACGGCGATTTAAACTACACCGCAGACACCTGCCGTCAGTGTAAAGCTCCCCAGTGCATGAAAGTTTGCCCGATTGGCGCAATTACCTGGAAACAGGAAGACGGTTGCATTGCCGTAGATCATAAACGCTGTATTGGCTGCAGTGCCTGTACCACGGCCTGCCCATGGATGATGGCGACCGTTAATACCGTAACGAAGAAATCGTCAAAATGTGTTTTATGCGGGGAATGCGCTAATGCTTGTCCGACAGGGGCATTAAAAATTATTGAGTGGAAAGATATTACTGTTTGATGGATAGCAGGGCTGCCTGATACGCGTCATTTAATGCCGGAAAATTGCAGTTTTTGAATAAAAGAACTGCCTGAAAGGTGGCGAGTATATCTATCGGACCTTCTTGCAAAGGAAAACATGATGGCTAATGGTTGGACAGGTAATATTTTACGGGTCAATCTCACCACGGGTAATATCACCGTTGAAGATTCCAGTAAATTTAAGAAATTTGTCGGTGGGATGGGCTTTGGCTATAAAATTATGTACGACGAAGTCCAGCCAGGCACCAAACCTTTTGATGAAGGAAATAAGCTGGTTTTCGCGACCGGGCCGCTAACCGGTTCGGGCGCGCCCTGCAGTTCTCGCGTTAATATCACCTCATTATCGACATTTACCAAAGGCAATTTAGTGGTCGATGCCCATATGGGCGGTTTCTTTGCCGCACAAATGAAATTCGCGGGTTACGACGCTATTATTATCGAAGGGAAATCACCTTCTCCGGTCTGGATCAATATCAAAGACGATAAGGTCAGCATCGAAAAAGCGGACTTCATATGGGGTAAGGGTACGCGCGCAACCACTGAAGAAATATGCCGTATCACCAGCCCGGAAACGTGCGTTGCAGCCATTGGTCAGGCGGGTGAAAACCTCGTTCCGCTTTCCTGCATGATTAATAGCCGTAACCACAGCGGCGGAGCCGGCACTGGCGCAGTCATGGGGTCGAAAAACCTGAAGGCCATTGCGGTAGAAGGGACCCAGGGGGTCAATATTGCCGATCGCAAAGAGATGAAGCGGCTTAATGACTACATGATGACCGAGCTAATCGGCGCCAACAACAACCATGTTGTGCCGAGCACGCCGCAGGCCTGGGCTGAATACTCTTCACCTAATTCGCGCTGGACGGCTCGCAAAGGGTTGTTCTGGGGCGCTGCGGAAGGAGGGCCAATCGAAACGGGGGAAATTCCACCGGGAAACCAGAATACGGTCGGTTTTCGTACCCATAAATCCGTGTTTGATCTCGGCCCGGCCGCTGAGAAGTATACCGTCAAAATGAGTGGCTGCCATTCATGTCCAATTCGCTGTATGTCGCAACTCAATGTTCCCCGTGTGAAAGATTTTGGTGTGCCGAGTACCGGCGGGAATACCTGCGTGGCGAACTTTGTACATACCACTATTTTCCCGAATGGGCCGAAAGATTTCGACGATAAAGACGATGGGCGCGTCGTAGGAAACCTGGTTGGCCTGAACCTGTTTGACGATTATGGCATCTGGTGTAACTACGGGCAGTTGCACCGTGACTTTACTTACTGCTACTCCAAAGGCGTCTTTAAGCGAGTGTTACCTGCGGCAGAGTATGCAGAGATCCGTTGGGATCAACTGGAAGCAGGCGATCCGAACTTTATCAAAGATTTCTACTATCGACTGGCGCATCGCGTGGGTGAACTCAGCCACCTGGCAGATGGTTCCTACGCGATTGCAGAACGCTGGAATCTGGGCGAAGAGTACTGGGGTTACGCGAAGAACAAACTATGGTCGCCGTTTGGTTTCCCTGTTCACCATGCGAACGAAGCCTCGGCGCAGGTGGGGGCGATCACCAACTGTATGTTCAACCGCGACTGTATGACGCATACCCATATCAACTTTATCGGCTCCGGTTTACCGCTGGCGCTACAGCGTGAAGTAGCGGGCGAACTGTTTGGTTCACAGGATGCCTACGATGAAACCAAAAACTATACCCCGATTAATGCCGCCAAAATCAAATACGCCAAATGGACGCTGCTGAAAGTCTGTCTGCACAATGCGGTTACGCTGTGTAACTGGGTCTGGCCAATGACGGTTTCACCACTGAAGAGTCGAAACTATCGTGGAGACCTCGATCTGGAAGCGAAATTCTTCCAGGCCGTAACGGGGGATGAAACAACTCAGGCGAGTCTGGATTTGGCCGCGGAGCGCATTTTTACCCTGCACCGTGCTTATACAGTCAAGTTGATGCAAACCATGGATATGCGTAATGAGCACGACCTGATCTGCTCCTGGGTGTTTGATAAAGATCCGAAGATCCCAGTCTTTACCGAAGGGACCGACAAGATGGACCGGGAAGATATGCGTCAGTCGCTAACGATGTTCTATCAGGAAATGGGCTGGGACCCGGCGTTGGGTTGCCCAACTCGCGACACCCTTCACCGCCTTGGCCTTGAGGATGTGGCAGCCGACCTGGCTGCACACAATCTGTTGCCGGCGTAAGGAACGCAGATGACGTACGTGAGTAACGACCTGGCCGCTGCAGAGGATGTGCATGGTGATGACGTGGATAGCCAAAAGAGACAGTGGCTGCACGCGTTACACCAGCCTGTCGCACACCAGAGTTCGTCATTAATTCAGGAACCCACCAGTCCGGAGTCGATAGTGGCGGATTTTATCCGCCAGCATTCTGCTTCAGGTCAACTGGTGGCACACAGCGTGTTTCTGTTGCCACCTTATTCGGTTCCTGAAAGTGACCTGGCTACGCTGCTGGACGCGATGTGTCAGCATGCATCCGACGCAGATATTCTCTGTATCCAGGGCTCAGAGGATACCTACTTCTACTCGACGCAAACCATGACGGCAAACTACGCCGAGATGTGTGTGCAGGTGGTGGAAAATGATATCTGCCGTGCCATTGCAGAAGCGGTACGTTTTGACTGCCAAACGTATCCTCGCCCCTATAAGGTCGCCATGCTGGCGCAGCCGCCATACCACTTTGCACCTGAGCAGGTTACGGCGGCGCTCACGGCAATGGAAACGCATCCTGATTATGCAGACATACGTGCTGTGGAATCGTCGAATGCGGAACCTTATCTGTTTAGCGAGCGCTTTATGAGTTACGGCAAAGCGTATGGCCTGTGCGAATGGCTTGAGGTTGAGCAGTATCAGAACCCCTGAATTTTTCAGGTTGATGTCATGGAACGTGTGGACGATCACTGTCACAGCATTAGAGGATAACCCGATGTCCTTCACCCGACGAAAATTTGTCATTGGCATGGGGACGGTGATTTTTTTCACCGGCCCAGGCCAAAACCTGTTAGCGAGTACGAAGAGTACTAAAAACGTTCGTTATGTCATGATCCACGACGAATCATTGTGCAACGGATGTAATATTTGCGCCCGAGCGTGCAGGAAAACGAATCATGTTCCTGTTCAGGGGAGTCGTTTATCAATAGCCCATATCCCGGTAACGGATAACGATAACGAAACGCTGTATCACTATTTTCGTCAGTCCTGTCAGCATTGTGACGATGCCCCCTGCATTGAGGTGTGTCCGACCGGTGCTTCCTGGCGAGATGAAAACGGGATTGTGCGAGTCGATACCTCCCGTTGTATCGGCTGCAGTTACTGCATTGGCGCATGTCCGTATCAGGTACGCTATCTCAACCCACAAACCAAAGTGGCGGATAAATGCGACTTCTGCGCCGAATCACGTCTGGCGAAAGGTTTCCCGCCAATTTGCGTCAATTCTTGTCCAGAACACGCGTTGATTTTTGGCCGTGAGGACAGCCCGGAAATTCAGACCTGGTTGCGGGAAAACAAGTACTACGAATATCAACTTGCAGGCGCCGGGAAGCCCCATCTGTATCGTCGGTTCGGTCAACATTTGATTAAAAAGGATAATGTATGAACGCGTCGCAGAATGCCGAACAGTTTCACGCACAGCTTGCGCAGTACGTCCCAATGTTTTCGCCGGATTACTGGCCTGTCTGGTTGGTTTTCGCCGGGTTAATGCTGGTGGGGATGTGGCTGGTGCTGGCACTCCACGCAATGTTGCGCTTTCGTTCAGCGAATAAAGCGTCTGCAGGACACGGAGAGAAGGTCTATTTATACTCGAAAGCTGTCCGTTTGTGGCACTGGTCGAATGCGCTATTATTTCTGTTGCTGCTGGCCAGCGGCCTGCTAAATCATTTCACTGCGGTCAGTGCCCCAGTGATGAAAAGCCTGCTGACTGTGCATGAGGTCTGTGGCTTTTTGCTGCTTGCCTGCTGGATTGGTTTTGTCCTGATTAACCTGATTGGGGGGAACGGGCATCACTATATTATTCAGCGTCAGGGCTGGATCGGCCGGGCGCAGAGGCAGACGCGATTTTACCTGTTTGGCATTATGCAGGGCGAAGCGCATCCATTCCCGGCATCAACGCGTTCGAAATTCAATCCGTTACAGCAGGCGGCGTATGTCGGCGTGATGTACGGTTTGCTGCCGCTACTGCTGATCTCCGGGTTGCTATCCCTGTACCCACAGGCTGTGGGCGATCTGTTCCCTGGCGTACGTTACTGGTTGCTGCAGGCGCACTTTGCGCTGGCTGTCGTGAGCGTGTTTTTCATTTTTGGACATCTTTATCTCTGCACCACAGGACGCACACCGGGCGAAACCTTTAAGTGCATGGTGGATGGCTATCACCGGCATTAAGAGATGATGATTACGCGTGGTGACTTACGGGCCTGGCGCGTCGGGCCCGTGATGTATCGCTGGTTTCTGCGTGCGTTTCCTGAAGGAGGCAGCTATGCGGAGGTGCACCGTGCACTCCAGCAGGAAGGGTATAGTGACTGGGCAGATAGCCTCGTGGAATACGGCTGGTCAAGATGGCAGGATGAAGAGAATTTTGTCCAGCAGGATATCTGTGCGATGGGCCGTGTTGTCTGTCCACAGACGGCAGACGACAACGGTAAACAATTGGCGAGCGCGGCTGATGGCGACAGTCTCGGTAGCGCGGGCGATAACATTAAAATCGTCAGCGCCGGGTACGCCGCGCAGATTGCCAGTGCAGGTTACAGCGCACGTATTGGCTGCGTGGGTTATAACGCTCATGTTGCCAGCTCCGGTGAGCGTGGCCGTATTGCCATCGCGGGAAACTCCACACGAGTCAGTAGTGTGGGAGGCGGTACACGAATGGCCAGTACGGGTATGCGGGTGCGCATCAGTTCGCTGGGTGACAGAAGTCGTATCGCCAGCAGCGGTGATTTAACCCAGATAGCCAGTTTTGGCGCAGAGTCGAAAATCGCCAACTGCGCGGACAACGTGCAGATCATGGCCAACGGAGAAAACACTGTTATTGCCAGTACTGGCGTGGTCGATTCAATAATTCTCGGCCCCGGCGGATGCGCGGCTCTTGCCTATCACGACGGTAAGAGAATGCGCTTTGCGGTGGCTATTGAGGGTGAAAATAACATTCGCGCAGGGGTGAAGTATCGGCTCAACGAAGACCATCAATTTGTGGCATGTTGAGCCGTGTTGCTATTTCAACGCGAACCGACGCTGAGTGATCTTCTCCAGGCTAAAGCACAGCAGGTAATAGACCAGTCCGGTAAAGACAAAAATGGCCGCCGGGTAAATTTGTACCCGGTTGTTAACCTGACCCGCAACCGTCGTGAGTTCAGGTACGTTGACGATAAATGCCAGCGACGTGTCCTTGAGTAGCCCGATAAAAATCCCCGTTAGCGAGGGCAGTACGTTGCGCAGAACCTGTGGCAACAGAATTAACCAGAGCGCCTGGAGCGGACGAAACCCCTGAACGATGGCCGCATCATACTGACCGCCTGGCAGCGCAGTGATACCCGCGTACACAGAATGCATCACCGAGGCGGCGGTAAACCAGGCCAATGCCAGCGTAACGGTTATGGCTCCCGGTAAATCACTGCCTGTGAGCATGGGCAACAGATACCACATCCAGAAAATCACGAAGATTAACGGAATACCACGAATAAACTCTGCCCAGATAAACAGCCCCTTACGTATCGCCCCAGGAAAACGCCAGGCACAGCAGGCGAGTGCGATCCCAGCGGGAAGCGCCAGTGCCGCTGCGCCAATCGCCATCAACAGCGTGAGCAGAACGCCCCCCGGTTGCCCCTCTGTGACCCGCCCCCACAGGAGGTAGTCCAGATTGTCGGTAATAACCGAAATATTAGCGATCATGCAGTAGGCTCCTGAAACGGAATATGCGTGTTTTACGCGCCAACGGTTTACCTGCTGCAGACACAGGACCAAGACGGGTTAACAACATCCCCAGTACAATGCCGGTCAGCAGGTAGAGTGCCGTGCCGACGGCAAAGGCTTCCAACGCATGGGCGTTATAGCTTTCAATTTGCCGTACCTGGTATGTCAGTTCTGCAAAGCCAATGCCGCTGGCCAATGAAGACAGCTTCATCAGATTAAGATATTGCCCCACGATCGGCTGCCAGGCATTTGCCAGCCCCTGAGGGAGCAGGATGTGACGAAACGTCGCCCATGACGAAAACCCCTGTGCTATGGCTGCCTCGCGCTGCCCGCCAGAAACAGCCTGTAAACCGGAGGCGACCTCTTCGACCAGAAAGGCCGAGGTAAAGACACCCAGTCCCCATGCGGAGCAGAGAAACTCCGGCGTTAACCACCAGACATCCCCCGGCAGAATGGACCAGGAGTGTTCCGCATTAATGAAGGTAATCACGTCGCGAGGAAGGAGATTCCATGCAGCGAAGTACCAGAACATCAGTTGGACGAGTAAAGGAGTATTGCGAAAAACAGAGACCCACACGCTGACTATGGTGGTCGCAAAGCGCTGTCCTGTCAGGCGCAGGCTGAGCAGAAAGATGGCAAACACCGTGGCGAGTACCACGCCGGCTAGCGTGACCCAAAGTGTGGTCAGAAAACCGGAGATTATCCATTGCAGAGGTTGCCCGCTCAGCACCCCCTGCCAGTCCATTGCATGCATTATAACGATGACTCCTGGTGTAACGGGTCGAGCACTTTTTTCAGAAAACGTTGGGTCCTGGGGTGCTGAGGGCGAGTGAAAAACGCCTCAGGAGGTGCGACTTCGAGAATATCGCCGCCATCAATAAACACCACACGATCGGCAATCTCCCTGGCGAAATGCATTTCATGGGTCACGACAATCATGGTAATACCGCTATGAGCCAGACGCTTCATGACCTGCAACACTTCGCCAATCATTTCTGGATCCAGCGCGGAGGTGGGTTCATCAAACAGGATGATTTGCGGCGAGGAGGCCAGCGCGCGGGCGATAGCAACACGTTGTTGCTGCCCGCCGGAAAGTTGGGCGGCATACGCATCGGCTTTCTCAGCTAATCCTACCTGTTCCAGCAGTTCAAGTGCCCGTTGCTCAGCATCCGTTTTTTTCCAACCGTGAACATATTCCAGCGCCAACGTGATGTTCTGCTGTGCCGTCAGGTGGGTGTAGAGATTGAATTGCTGGAACACGAAACCAATCCGGCTGCGAAGCTGACGCAATGTGGGGCCGCGCAGCTGACCGATTGGTTTGTCATCAATAAAAATATCGCCGCCGCTCAGTGACTCCAGTTGGTTTATCAGGCGAATAAGCGTCGACTTTCCTGAGCCAGAAGGCCCGAGAATGGTGACGACTTCGCCCGGTTCAACCGACAGGCTGACGCCGTTAAGCACGGTATGATTGTCATAGTGTTTTATGACATTACGCAGTTCAACACGCGCCTGGCGCAGATGCGTAAAATCCGCAGCCGAAGCTGCGGGACGATTAAAAAGGCCTGAGAGCATATTACTTCGCTTCTATTTTGAAGGCGCGGGGCTGTGGATTTTTGGTTTGCGGACCAAACCAGACATCATAAATTTTGGCTGCCTGCCCGGTTGACTCGAGCTTTAATAGCTCGTCATTCACGGCCTTCAACAGCGCAGGTTCACCTTTTTTCACACCCACACCAATTTCTTCTTTGCTCAACAGGTCGGGCAAAATTTTGAAATCTGCTTTATCCGGCGCACCGCCTAACAACCCTGCCAGAATGGTGCTGTCCTGGGTGATCGCCTGGACATTACCATTACGCAGTGCGGTTAATGCCAGCGGAATATCGTCATAGGCCAGCACACGTGATTGTGGAAAACGCTGATGCAACGCCTGCTCACCTGTCGTCCCTTTCACCGCACCGATACGGGCCTTACTGTAGTCATCAAGCTTATCCGGCGATTTTGCCGGAACGAGGAATTGCTGTCCGGTAACGAAGTAAGGGGCGGAAAAATCGATAACCTGTGCACGCTCAGGTGTAATCGTGATATCCGCTACGATTAAATCGGCCTTACCGGACTGCAATAACGGTATACGGTTAGCCGGATTGGTGGCGACCAGTTCCAGTTTAACGCCAAGTGATTTAGCCAGCGCTTCAGCGAAATCAACGTCGTAGCCGACAATTTTATGTGTTTTTGCATCAATAGAGCCGAACGGTGGATTGGCGTCAAAGGTGGCGATTTTTACCACGCCTGCGGCTTTGATATCGGCCAGTTGATCGGCCTGAGCGTATGACGCGGCAATGCCTGACGCCAGCAGGACACTGAGTGCCAGCCATGTTTTTTTTGTGCTGTGAATCGTCGTTGCCATCATTTTCTTTGAATCCCTGTTGTTTTGGTTTGTGCTTTTTACGCTCCCATAACTTGCGGCGGTGACCAAATAAGAAAAAATTCTTATCTATATACAAAATGGTATTAGTGAAAAGGGTGTTAACTGCGGGTGAAAATAATGAAAAACTGAAATGCAAAATAGCGCACAACGTTGGCAAAAATTCGCATTTCATTTTTTACGCATTCTGCGCTGGAATAAGTTGAGCCCAACAGACAGCGGAGGCGGAGAAGATGAACGGGGTTAAATATCTTTGGTTGCGTATAAAGAATCGACATCCACAGACTCCACAACATAGTGCGGAACGAAATCTTCAGCGTGTTGTGGAGTCTGTTCTTCCTGCCGCCAGCCTGTATGGGGTGGATATCGCCAACATTGATCCGGAGTGGTTCCGTGATAAAACAACACGCTGAACTTCGCCTGACGCGCGAAATGTACTGGAATGAAGTGTGCAAAATGAGCAGAAATACTACTGAATCTCAATTCTGATCTGTAACATACATCGAAACAGGTCTGGATTGGGAACAAGCATGCTGCGTGATAATTTTAACGATCTCTATTATCTCATTGTCGTTGCCCGTGAACGCAGTTTTACCCGCGCCGCAGCGAAGTTAGGGGTCTCGCAGTCAGCATTAAGCCATGCCATTCGCGGGCTTGAGGAGCGACTGGATGTCAGATTGCTGACCCGTACCACGCGAAGCGTCGCGCCAACCGAAGCCGGAGAACGGCTTATCAACAGTATCAGTCCGCGTTTCGATGACATTGAGTCGGAGCTACTGGCATTAACCGATATTCGCCAGCGCGTGGCGGGGAATATCCGTCTGACGCTCGGGGAACATGCGTTGCAATCGACCGTCTGGCCTGCACTACAGCCGTTTTTGCAGGCGTATCCTGATGTAAATGTGGAAATGACCATCGACAACAGCCTGACGGATATCGTGACGGGACGCTATGATGCCGGTATCAGGCTTGGCGAGCAGGTGGCCAAAGATATGGTTGCTGTCAGGATTGGTCCCGACTGGCGCATGGTTGTGGTGGGATCCCCCGCCTATTTTGCCCGCCATGGCAAACCGCAAACCCCGCATGATTTACAGAATCATAACTGTATCAATATGCGCATGCCGACCCTGGGCGGGCTGTATGCCTGGGAGTTTGCCAAAAATGGGCAGGATCTCCGCGTGCGGGTAGAAGGGCAGCTTATTTTTAACAATCTTCCACCGCGTATCAGTGCGGCGATTTCGGGCATGGGCCTGGCATTTGTACCGGAAGACACCGTCGAGCAGGCGGTAGCAGAGGGAGCGCTGGAAAAAGTGCTGGAAGACTGGTGTGAACCTTTTCCCGGTTATTACCTGTACTATCCCAGCCGTAGACAACATACCGCAGCCTTTGCTCAGCTGATTGAGGCGTTGCGTTATACGGCGTGAAGCGCAGGCTGACTATAAAAAAACCGGCATTGAGCCGGTTCAGAAATTAGATTTTGCAGGCATCGCCGCAGTCGTTATCAGCAATCATTTCCTGCGCTTTTTTGTCCGCATCTTCCAGACGTTCAGCATTACGCTCTTGCGCTTCTTCCAGCCCATCAAAGACCAGATTATCGAGATCAATTTCCATCATTCACCTGCCAGGTTCAGCGTTTAACATCATTCCATTATATTGCAAAAATGTTGCTGAACAGCAGCGATTATTGCTACTAAGCACGTTCTTATACCAGGTCAGCGTATTTTTCCGGCAGCGTATCCCACAGATGGCGGTTCGCTTCCAGCAGCAGACGGTGCTGCTCAACGGCGTGCGCGTTTTCCCGTGCCCCGCGCGACATCAGCGTCCAGGCCTCCAACGCTGAAAACCTCTCGTCATTCACTCGTTATGTTAATTAAATGTTATTAAATCGAGTCGAGCCCTTGTTTATTCAGGAACGTGATGTGCGATTTGTTTTAACAAATATGCGACAAAATCACTATACATATAACTTAATATCTTTTATACATTAATTGTTCAACCCTGCGACTATTCCACAAAAGAGAAAGCAATATGGAACAGACTCCTGATAAGAAAAACGATAATTTTCAAAAAGATGGCAAAGAACAGTTCAACCGCTCGATCGGGCTTATTTCAAATTTTGCGTTGGGTTTTACCTACCTGTCACCGCTCACCGCTGTTTATTCGCTGTTCGCGTTGGCAGTGACGCTGGCGGGACCACCCGCGGTGTGGTGGATTTTAATCGTCGCGTGTGGGCAGTTGTTAGTCGCCCTGGTGTTTGGTGAGGTTGCGTCTCAATATCCGATCACCGGGGGGCTGTATCCCTGGGCGAGAAGGTTGTGGGGTAAGAAATATGCGTGGATCGCCGCCTGGATCTACCTGTGGGCGCTGGTGGTGACGATTACCTCGATCGCGGAATATACATCAACATTTGTTGAATCACTCTTTCATTATGGCCAGACACCCGCCACCATGCTGGTGACCTCCGTCTTGCTGCTGCTTTTGATGATGGCCGTCAATATGTCCGGGACCAGGAATCTGGCCAGGGTCGCCAAAATTGGTTTCTGGTGTGAAATCGTCAGCGTGATTGCGCTGGGTATTTATCTGCTGATTTTCCACCGTTCACAGCCTTTCTCCGTCATCTTTGATTCGATGGGGGTACTGGCACATGACGGAAGTTATTCCACCGCCTTTATGTCTGCCGCGCTGATGGGCCTGTTTATGTTCTTTGGCTTCGAGGCGTGCGGTAACGTTGCAGAGGAAGTGCAAAATCCAAGCAAAAAAATTCCGGTAGCCATGATTTTAAGTATCGTGTTTGGCGCGATCTCCGCCATTATCTCCGTCATGGGCTATCTGCTGGCGTCACCGAACCTGGTGAGTATCGTGAATGGCAAAACCGCCGATCCGATCCCGGCAATCCTCAATGAAGCGCTGGGGGAAACCGGTGCGACGGTCTTTATCGTTGTCGCTATTATCGCGATGCTGTCGTGCATTCTGTCTCTGCAAGCGGCGTTAAGTCGTCTTATCTTTTCTTTCTCCCGCGACAGAATGCTGCCGGGCAGCGAGTGGATGGCCAAAATTTCCAAAAATGGTGTCCCGGATAATGCCATGGTCGTCAGCTGCGTGTTGCCGGTTATCATTTGTGTCTGGGTCTATTTCCAGCCAGATAACTTATCGCGTATCACCGCATTTGCTGTGATCGGTATTTATATTTCATTCCAGATGGTGGTACTGGCCGCGCTGCGTCAACGTCTGAAAGGCTGGAAACCCGCCGGAGAGTGGACGATTGGTGGTTGGGGCGTGATTGCAAACGTGCTGGCATTAGCTTACGGCCTGTGTGGGATCTGGTTACTGGCGCAGCCAGCTGACAGCAGTGATTTCATCGACCGTTGGACAGTACTGTTTGGTCTGGCGATTGTGGTAGGTTCAGGATTGATCTACATGTTCCTTACCCGACCTTTTGGCCGCTCGGCTGCACCGGAAAACGATGCTATTGCCTATGCCACGAAGCTCAATATAGGGCAGGATAACTAAAACTAAGGGCCTTCGGGCCCTTAATTTCGAACGCTTTGCGCGCCGGATACAACGCTGGCATCCTTATCCGGTAACGCTCAGCCTTGAATGGACTATTTCTGGTAGTGATAAAGGATAAAGTAGTCGCTTTGATACACCACCGTGCTGTGGGCTGGTGACAATAATTCACCGACGCGAAAGCGCGGCCAACTGGAAAAGATGATCCGGTTTTCCAGATTGGTCAGAATGACATAATCAGGGTGAGGGCAGGAGAGCAGTTCGGCTTCTATCTGACTGACCAGCAGATCGACGGCGGCGACGCCGAGGAACTGATCATGATAGTAAACCGGAACCGCTGAGGTTAGGGTATAGGAGATGTTACAGATATAGTCGACATACGGGCCATGGATGTACGCTTCACCTGCCGGAGGCGAATGCTTAAACCACTCAAAGGTTCTGAAATCCAGTCGCTGTTGCGTCGCCTGATCCAAATCCAGATGTGCCTGACTCAATCCATTATCTTTCTTATACCACCATTCCAGCAGCCAATATTCTTTGGTGGTTTCTGTACTCTCAATATGGCTGGCGAAACCTGCGCCCGAGCAGTAGTGATTGTTGTTCAGTGTGCTCTTGATGTGTTGCTGAACCGTTGATCTGACAGCGGGGTCGAGGACAACTTCGGCAGAGCCTTTTTGCACACCGGCAATGGCCTCGTGAATGCTCCTCGCCAGCGCAACGGTAGACTCTACGGTAGAGGCGGTAATATCATCAATTTTACGGATTAATGCGCTTAAGGATGTCGAAGAGCTCATGGTCTGTCCTGCCTTCACTGATTGTCAGTTCGAGTTATATTTCAGCTTTTTTTCAATAAGGTAGTAGGTAAACGTATCGATGATCTGCGTGGCGTACTGGACCGACCCGGTCTCGTTATGGGCGGCTAGCGCGTCGGCCAGCGCCGAATAAAGCGCGATAATTTCCGCATGAATATTGTCGGCGCGATAGAGTATTGCCACCAGTGATGCCCACTCGGCCTGGACCTGAAGCTCCTGGTTGGCCAGCCGTGCTGAATGAGAGCTGGCCGCAATTGCCAGCAAACAACGCATATCGGCCTGAGTCATCAGTTCCGGTGAGTCGGCTTTCCTCAGCACGTCTACAAACTCGCGAAATTTGGCAATATCCGCCGCGGTCATGCGTCTGGAGGCTAACCTGGCGCTGTGGCTGATAATGGCGCAATGCATTTCGCCTAAATCCGAAAGGTAATCGGTACTGATCGATTTAAACGGATGCAGGGCGCTATTTTTGCCATCAATATTCTCGCAAACGAAGCTCCCGCCATTACGGCCACGAACCGTATGGATAAGATTATTAGCCCGAAGCGTGTTGAGCGCTTCTCTGATAGTAATATGTGAGACACCCATCATCTTTGCCAAATCGGTTTCATTGGGCAGCTGTTCTTTTGGCTCCAGTAACCCGGTAATAATGGCATTTGACAGGCGCTGCACTATCTGGTCTGAACGACTGACCTGCCCGATAGGCGCAAATATGACCGCATGAGTAATCATAATCTTTTCTGCACTCAATTCCCTGAAACAACGACCATTTTTAACACATGCCCGCGGGGCACGAAAGGTCAGAATGGCCGCGTTATTTTACATGCCCACGCGCAACATCGCTGCACAGGCGGATGTGTGTCCCGATAGCGTCAAAGCGCACTGCACGCTGACGATGAAAAACCTTACCCTGAAAATGTAAAATTTAAGTTAAAAGTGCGAGGTTTATCATAGTGTCAATGTTGCGCATTTGAAAAATTTTTACAATATATATATTACATAAGCTTCTTTATGTATTAATTGGCGGGAGACAGGCATGAGAACCCTGAAGCATTTTATAAATGGGCAATATGTAGCGGGTAACACAGAAGACACGTTTGAGCTGGTGAGTCCGGTTGACGGTGAAACGTACGCGTTATCGCCTAATGCCGGTGCGACTGAGGTGGATCTTGCCTACTCGGCGGCCGCGGCGGCATTTAACATGTGGAAAAAATCGACACCAGCCCAGCGGCAAAAAGCACTGCTGCAACTGGCGGATGAGATAGAAAAAAATGTTGAACGACTGGTCAACGCGCAAAGCCAGGAAACCGGTCAATTGCGTCATTTTATCGAAAAAGAAGAGATTGCAGCCTCGTGCGATGCGATCCGTTTTTTTGCCGGCGCAGCGCGTTGTCTGGAAGGGAAGGCCGCCGGAGAATATTCCGCCGGGTTCACCTCAACGATTCGTCGTGAGCCGTTGGGCATTGTGGGACAAGTCACACCGTGGAACTACCCGTTTATGATGGCGGTGTGGAAGATTGCACCGGCGCTGGCCGCAGGCAATACGGTAGTTTTAAAACCGAGCGATACCACCCCGGTGAGTACGCTGCTCCTGGCTGAACTGGCGGCACCCTTATTTCCGCGCGGGACGTTTAACGTCGTGTTGGGCAAGGCCAGTACTGGCTCACTGGTGGTTTCTAACCCGACGGCTTCATTGGTGTCGATTACCGGTTCGGTACGCGCTGGTCTGCAGGTTGCGGCATCAGCAGCAGCTAACCTGACAAAGGCCCATCTTGAACTGGGTGGCAAAGCACCCGCTGTCGTGTTTGCTGATGCAGATATGGATAAGGCGATTACTGCCATCACTACCGCAGGATTTTTCAATGGCGGACAGGATTGTACTGCCGCCACGCGCATCCTGGTGGAAGATTCTGTCTATGCGACGTTCCTGGAAAAACTGATCCAAAAAACGAAAAGTATCAAGTTTGGTCCTCCGCAGGATCAGGATGCGTTATATGGCGCGCTGAATAGCAAAAACCAGCTTGAGCAGGTGAAGGGGTTTATTGAGCGTTTACCTGCACATGCGAAAATTGAAACCGGTGGTCATGCGGGGCCTGGACCGGGTTTCTACTTTGAGCCAACGATAATTTCCGGCCTGCATCAACATGATGAAGCCATCCAACACGAAGTGTTTGGCCCGGTAATGACCATTCAGTCGTTTTCTGGTGATGAAGACGCGTTGCGCAAGGCGAATGATGTGGAATATGGCCTGGCCGCGAGCGTCTGGACCTGCAATCACAGTCGCGCTCAGCGTTTCAGTATTGATCTCGATTTCGGCACAGTATGGATTAACAGTCATATTCCTCTGTGCGCCGAAATGCCGCACGGTGGATTCAAAAAATCCGGCTATGGAAAAGATCTCTCCTCTTATTCGCTCGATGAGTATACCCGGGTGAAACATATCATGTGTGATATTTCCGAATAACAGGTAATACGATGAAAACATTAAAAATAGCCGCACTTTCATTGGTGATGTTCTCAGGATTCAGCCTGGCAGAAAGCTCACCGCTGAACACGGTTAAAGCATATATGGCAGCATGGAATGCGCATAATGCGCCGCTGGCTGCCCAGTACCTGGCGGACGATGCCGTTTATTACGATGCCGCCGCAGGAGAGCCGGTAACCGGCCGGAAAAAAGCTGAAAAAGACGTGATTGGTGCATTTATTAAGGCGGTCCCGGATCTGACCTGGAAAATGGTCGGTAAACCTGTCGCGGATGAAGATACTGTGGCATTTCGTTGGGAATTCTCGGGTAAAAATAGCGGCGAATGGGCGGGAAGTCCGCCGACAAATAATCCGATCAAATTTGAAGGTGTCAGCTATATTCATGTTAAGGCAGGAAAAATCACCTGGCAGGGTGATTATTATGACGCTAAAAAACTGGATGAAGAGCTGAAGCCAGTGAAGTAGTCGGCGGTATCCTCCTTGTATCTGCGAGGGGGAACCTCTCATTTGTAGTGTTTTTTAGGACAATGTGTCAGTGGCAAAAGGACAAAGTTAATGGCAATTACCCGACGTGATTTTCTCAACGGCGTGGCGGTGACTATCGCTGCGGGACTGACCCCTCTGGATCTGGTCAGAGCGGCAGGAAAGGGGCACGAATTTATTGATGGAAGTTATTATCCGCCTGCGTTAACGGGGCTACGCGGTAACCATCCGGGTTCGTTTGAAATGGCCCATGCGTTAGGCCGTGAACATAAGCACTTTGATTTAAGCGCTCTGCCCATCGAGGAAGAGTACGATCTGGTGATTGTGGGCGGCGGTATCAGCGGACTGGCCGCGGGTTGTTTCTGGCATGAACTGGTCGGAAAAAACAGCAAGGTGCTGATCCTCGATAACCATGATGATTTTGGTGGTCACGCCAAACGCAACGAATTCACCTCCGCAGGCAAAAAACTTATCGGATATGGCGGGAGTGAAGCCTTTCAGTCACCCGCGCATAATTTCAGCCCCGAAGTGAATAAGCTGATGGAAACCGTCGGCGTGAGCGTCACGCGGTTGAAAAAGAGTTTTGACGTTAATTTCTACCCCGACTGGCAGCTAAGTCGCGGCGTCTTCTTCGATAAAAAGAATTTTGGTGAGACGAAAATAGTCAGCGGCGATCCGGGGCGTGCGGTATCCGATGATATTCCGCCGGATCGGCTCAATGGCCGTAATATCGAAGACTTTATCAATGACTTCCCCTTGAGTGAGGAAGATCGTAAAGCCCTGATCGATCTGCATGTGCGTCCGGTTGATTATCTTCCTGGGATGACGGTTGATGAGAAAACGGAATGGCTGGATACCCACAGCTATAGTGAGTTTCTTTCCACCAGGGTTGGTTTAAGCAAAATGGCGCTGCTCTATTTCCAGCAGCGTTCCAACGATTTCTTTGCCATCGGTATTGAAGGCATTTCCGGTAGTGATGCTCGTGCGTGCGCATTGCCGGGAATGGAAGCGTTAGGGCTGCCGCCGCTGGACGGTGAATCGCTTGCCGACCTCGAAGAGCCATATGTCTATCATTTCCCGGATGGCAATGCGGGTCTGGCACGGTTGCTGGTCAGACACATGCTGCCGGACGCGCTGCCGGGCAATACCATGGAAGATTCTGTCCTCGCCAGACTGGATTATGAAAAGCTCGACCTGCCGGAAAACACCACGCGTTTACGCCTGAACAGCACGGTGATTAATGCGGCGAACGTGGAGGGTGGCGTTGCCGTCACCTGGCTACGCGATGGCAAAATGCATCGCGTGCGCGGTAAGAATGCCATCATGGCGGGCTATAACATGATGATCCCATATCTGGTACCGGAAACACCAGAGCAGCAGCAGGCTGATCTCAAACTAAACGTGAAGGCGCCGCTGGTGTACACCAATGTGGTGGTCAAAAACTGGCAAGCGTTTAAGCAACTGGGGGTTCATGAGTTTTATTCACCGGCCGCGCCTTACAGCCGAATCAAGCTCGACTATCCGGTCAGCATCGGCGGATATCAACACCCGGCCTCGCCGGACGAGCCAATGGTGATTCATATGGTCTATGTGCCCACGTATCCTGGCAGTAATCTGTCCGCGAGGGAGCAGTTCCGTTTAGGGCGTGCTTATTTGCTGGGGACCACGTTTGCCGCACATGAAGAGATGATCCGTTCTCAGTTGCAGGAAATGTTTGGCTCAACCGGTTTTGACAACCAACGGGATATTGCGGCCATTACCGTAAACCGCTGGGCGCATGGTTATGCGTATTACGCTAATTCACTGTTCGATGATATGGAAAAAATGCCGGAGATTATTGAGCGGGCGCGTAAACCTATCGGACGTATTGCCATCGCTAACTCTGATGCTGACTGGAGCGCTTATGCTCATGCTGCGATCGATCAGGCATGGCGTGCGGTTAATGAACTCAAGGATATGGGGTGATTTATGCGTAATGTAACCGTTTTAATCGCCTGCCTGTTTACCGCTTCTGTCTCTGCCGCTGAATCTAACGGTGAGTACATCGCGAGGATCTCAGACTGCGTGGCATGCCATACCGCGGAAGGCGGCGCGGCGATGGCGGGAGGTAAGAGGTTCCCCACGCCGGTTGGTGATATCTATTCGACGAATATTACCCCGGATAAGACGCACGGTATCGGCAACTATTCTTACGACGATTTTGAGAAGGCCGTGCGCCAGGGGATTGCCAAAGACGGTCATCCGCTGTACCCGGCGATGCCTTATCCTTCTTACTCGAAACTGTCCGACGCAGATGTTCAGGCGCTGTATAGCTACTTCATGCATGATGTTAAGCCGTCAGCAGAACCCAATAAAGAGAATGCTATTCCCTGGCTGATTTCGGCCCGCTGGCCGCTGCATATCTGGAATTGGTTGTTTACCGATGCGCCGACTGCCGCTGTTGAAGGCAACAAAGCGGATGATACGGCAGTGCGGGTAAAACGGGGGGCTTATCTGGTTGAAGGTCCGGGTCACTGCGGGTCATGCCATACTCCGAGAGGGGTGGCGATGAACGAAAAAGCCTATACCAATGCCGATGCTGAGTACCTGAGCGGGGCGATGATCGACGGCTGGTATGCGCCATCGCTGCGGGGAACCGGGATGTCTGAGCAGGCGTTAACGTCATTGCTGCTGACGGGGAAAAGCAAACATGCTGCAGTATCGGGATCGATGTCTGAAGTCGTCAGCCAGAGCACACAGTACCTGACGGACGAAGATGCCACGGCGATTGCGCAGTATCTGTTGAGCCTGAAAAGCACGAAGACGGAACCGGCGCGTACGACAGCCGCTACGGCCTCCTGGTCGAATTCCCCTGAAGCGGGTAAAGTGACCTACAACCGCTACTGCTCGACCTGTCATGGTCTGGAAGGGAAAGGGACCGATGATAATGCACCTTCGCTTATTCACAACCCGTTAGTGATGGTAGACGACCCAACTCCGTTGTTCAGGGTGATTGCCCACGGCGCAGAAACACCGACGACGCGGGGGAATGTCTCCTTTAAGATGCCAGCCTATGGCGGGTTGCTCAGCGACAGCGAAATGCGCGATGTGATCAATTACGTGCGTAAAAGCTGGGGTGAAGGTAATGGTGAGGTAAGTCAGGAAGATCTGTCCGGGATTAAAAAAGCCTCACATTAATCTGTGCAATGATACCGGATGGCGCTGCGCTTATCCGGCCTACAAAAAGCGTACTTCGTAGGCCGGATAAGGTGCTTACTCGGTGTTTATCCTGATAATATCCGCCAGTCGGGTAAACGCCGCAGCCATCTCATGTTCTTCAATACTGGCAAAGCCCAGCAGCAGACCGCTGCGTTTTTCTTCTTTCACGTAGTACCGCGAAAGTGGGCGAACCAGAAGACCTTGTGCGTTGGCCTGTTGGGCAATTGCGCTATCATCAGTACCCGCAGGTAGCTGTAAAATCAGATGTAGTCCGGCGTTGCTGCTGTAAGGTCCCAGATAATCCTCACCAAGCTGGCTGATGATGAGCTCTACCAACGTATGGCGTCGGCGGCTATATAACTGGCGCATTTTACGGATGTGTGCCGCATAGTAACCCTCACGAATAAACTCAGCCAGCGCCGCCTGAATCAGGAGATGCCCACCACGATAGAGATCGTTATGTACCTTCATCAGTGGGGCGGCAAGCGGTTTGGGTATCACAACGTACCCGAGCCGCAGTGCCGGATAGAGGGTCTTGCTGAAGGTGCCGATATAGATAACCGGAGCATCTTCTTCCAGTCCCTGCAATGACGGGATGGGTTGGCCGGAAAAACGAAACTCGCTGTCGTAGTCATCTTCCACAATCCAGCTGTGCGTTTCACGTGCCTGATAGAGTAGCTGCCGTCGTCGACCAAGGCTCATTACCGGGCCAAGCGGATATTGATGTGACGGTGTCACAAAAATAAGTTTCGGTGCCGGTTCGACGCAAGCAGGCGGAAGCATGCCTTGTTCATCAACCGGGATGGCCGAAAAGTTGACGGCATTGATGCGCAGAATGTTTTTTATTCCCCAGTAACCGGGTTCTTCAATCCACGTATTATCGCCAGGATTACACAACGAGCGGGTTACCAGATCCAACGCCTGGTGAATGCCCTCGGTAATCAATATTTGATCTGGCGTACAGCGCACGCCGCGTGCGGTGCGCAGATAGTCCGCCAGCGCTTCTTTCAGTTCAATCAAACCACCAGTGGCATCGTAGGTGAGAAACTCCGGGCGTAGCCGCCTTGCCAGCCGATCCTGAATCTTTTTCAGTGTGCGATGCGGGAAAGAATGCACGTCCGGTACACCAGGAATAAAAGCTCCCCACTGGCGAGGGCTGGCGCTGGCATGCCCAAGCAGTTCAAGGCTACGGACGGACAAACTGGTGTGGTCTTCACGTGTCGCAGGTGAAACCGGAGGTTTATTAGGGGCCAGACCGAGATTGTCCAGCACGCTGTCGGTCACAAATGTACCGCTGCTGGTGCGCGCGGAGATATAGCCTTCGGCCTGCAACTGCTCGTAAACCCGCAGGACAGTATTCCGTGATAACGCCAGCTCACTCGCCAGGTCGCGTGAAGGTGGCATGCGGGTAGCGGGTTTCAGGCTCCCCTCAAGGATGCAGCTACAGATGGCGGCATACAGGCGACGATGCAGCTTCTCGTCAGTCTGCTGGCTAAATGCATGCTTGATCACATCTCCGGCAAGTGAACGCATTTGGATCCTTGAAATAAAACGATTTGGCTCTCGATTAAAGTACCAGATGGCGTCTAAATTTAAAGGGTAATTCAACCAATTGTGTTTATGGACAAGGTGTAGAGAATGAACAATAAAAACCTGCAACAACGTCGTCTGGATGCCACCCCACGTGGCGTGGGTGTGATGTGTGATTTTTATGCCCAGTCGGCTGAAAACAGCACGATTACCGATATTGAAGGCAATCAGTATATTGATTTCGCCGCCGGGATTGCCGTGCTGAACACCGGGCACCGCCATCCGCGTCTGGTGCAGGCCGTTGAGGCGCAACTGCAAGCCTTTACCCATACGGCTTATCAGATTGTTCCCTACGAAAGTTATGTATCGCTGGCGGAGAAAATCAACGCGGTGGCGCCAATTGACGGTAAGCGTAAAACGACATTCTTTACCACCGGGGCTGAGGCCGTGGAAAATGCGGTTAAAATTGCCCGCGCTCACACCGGTCGCCCTGGCGTTATCGCCTTTGGCGGTGGTTTCCATGGGCGGACATACATGACGATGGCGTTAACCGGCAAAGTGGCGCCATACAAAAAAGGCTTCGGTCCGTTCCCGGGGTCCGTTTACCATGCGCCATATCCTTCTGCGCTGCAGGGGGTTTCAACTGCAGACTCGATTAAAGCGATAGAACGTTTGTTTAAAGCGGATATCGATCCGAGCCAGGTCGCTGCGATTATCTTCGAACCCGTCCAGGGGGAAGGCGGCTTTGTTGTCGCTCCGGCGGAGTTTGTCGCGGCAATTCGCCGTATCTGCGATGAGCATGGCATCGTGATGATTGCCGATGAGGTGCAAAGTGGTTTTGCCCGTACCGGGGAGCTGTTTGCGATGGATCACTATGCTGATAAAGCAGACCTGATGACCATGGCAAAAAGCCTTGCGGGTGGGATGCCGTTGTCGGGTGTCGTAGGCAAAGCCGATATTATGGATGCGCCCGCGCCGGGTGGACTGGGGGGGACTTACGCCGGGAACCCGCTATCGATTGCGGCAGCTCATGCGGTACTGGATATTATCCGTGATGAAAAGCTGTGCCAGCGTGCGGCAGCGCTTGGCGAGCAACTGCGTGCTGTGCTGACCGATGCGCGTGCAGTATGTCCTGAACTTGCCGAAGTGCGGGGATTAGGCTCGATGATTGCCGCTGAATTCTGCGATGCGGCCACGGGTGAACCCAGCGCCACCGCCGCGCAGCGCGTGCAGAAAAAAGCGCTTGAGCAGGGGCTGCTGCTGTTAACCTGCGGCCAGTATGGCAACGTGATCCGCTTCCTTTACCCACTGACTATCCCGCAGGATCAGTTTGCAAAAGCGTTAGAGATAATCAAAACGTCGATGAAGTAATCTCGTTCAATTCAGATCGTGTGTAAAGCCGACAGTAGTCATTACCGTCGGCTTTTTTGTTGTAACCATTTCGCCAATCCTCTCTCGTTATATATTTACATATATATCGATTAAGCCTATTCTATTCATCATACAAATATAATAAACGTGCCCCGCAAGAGAAGGCGCTTGTGTTATCGACCGCCAGTCTTTCTATCTAACGAATTGAATCAACAAATGTTAAATTGCAAAATCACCCCTATTGCCTCCGGGTTGCTGACTTTTTCTTGTCTTGCCGCCCCCCTGTCGGCCCATGCTGATGACACCATTACCGTTACTGCTTCCGCGCCTGCTCAATCTTCGTTTCCCGAGCAGGAGCCTGCGGCGGCTGAAAAAAAAGCGACGATCGGTAGCCTGGGCCAGCGAGAGTTAATCGATGTTCCGTGGTCGGTACAAACACTGTCGAAAAAGGTGATTGATCAGCAACAAATCAAAGATGTTAAGGACGTTTATCGCTACATACCGTCCGTTCAGGGAGAGGGGGTTCGACCACAAACCCGTGGCATGCAAGGAAGCGTGGTGCAAAACCATATGATTGATGGGCTGAATGCCGTTTCCACCACCGAATATCCGACAGAGCAGTTCCAGAATATAGACGTACTGAGCGGTATCGCAGGTTCACTGTATGGACCCGCTAACCCGGCGGGGATGTTTAATCTGGTCTCGAAACGCCCTCTGGATACGCCACTGCATCGGGTTACCGTAGGGCAAGGTACAGGGTCAGGAACGCTGGCATCAATGGATTTCAGCGGGCCTGTCGACGCGGGAGACAGGGTGAAGTACCGCCTCAACCTGATGAATGATGAAGGGCACAGTTACACCACCGATAGTCATGTTCGTCGGCAGTACGCGGGATTGGGCCTGGATTTTCAGTTGACCGATAAAACCGTACTGGAGAGTAATTTCAGCTATTACCATTATTACGAAAAAGGCATGCCGGGCAGCTTTGCGCTGGCAAAAGGCGTGCAGTTTCCTTCGGCATTCGATCCGACGAACAGTAAATATGGCCAGTCATATGCAGGTCATGATGATGAAACGACCACTGCGGACATGCACATCAAGCATGATTTTGACGGTAACTGGATGCTGGATCTGGGGGCCTTACACCAGGTTGCTGACCGTGAATCGACGGCAGTAACCAACACCCTGACGGATAATCGGGGTCACTACACCACCACGACCTCGAATTCAGCGGCCAGTCGCTTTACGATCAACAGCTATTTAGCGAACCTGACCGGCAGCATTGATTCCGGCTGGTTGACGCAGGATATCGCGACCGGAATGCGCGGATTTGTATGGAAAAACTATAACCCGAGAAATGGGGGAACCTTTACGCTGGGGCATTCTTCACTTGATCAACATCCCGACTATCCGCGCCCGCCTTATCCTGACTTTACTAATCGCTATCATTCGGCGACCACTACGCAGCATGCATTTCTGTTAAGCGATACGCTGCATTTCACTCCGCAATGGAGTTTGTTGCTGTCTGGCAGCGAAAACTTGTTTACCGTCAGCAACTATAACAAATCCGGTCATGAAACCAGTCGCCAAAAGGATAACGGCATGAGCGGCTCCGCCAGCCTGATGTATAAACCGGTTGAGAACGTCACGCTGTACACCACCTGGGCTGACAGTTTGCAGCAGGGCGATACCGCACCTGCCGGGGCCAGCAATGCAGGACATGTGCTGGATCCGTACCGCAGCCATCAGGTGGAGGTGGGGGCAAAATATGCGCCCGTCAAAGATCTGCTGCTCACCGCGGCGCTATTTGAAGCAAAACGTCCCTTTGCTTATACCAACGACAACGGCGAATTTGCTCAGGACGGTACGCAGAAAAACCGTGGGCTGGAACTGATGGCTGATGGGCATATCACGGAAAATTTACGGGTGTTAGGGGGAGCCGCCTGGTTGGACCCCATGCTGCACAATACTGCCGCCAGTAATGCAGATGGTAAGCAGGTTGTCGGCTTGCCACGCTTTACCTCGAATGTGCTGGCAGTCTATAGCATTGAACAGGTTCAGGGACTGGATGTGGATGCCAACGTGCATTACGTCGGACGTCGGGCTACCGATAACGCGAATGATACCTGGGTAGGCAGTTATACCACAGTGGATATTGGTAGCCGTTATGCCACCAGACTGTGGAACACACCCACAACTTTCCGGTTTGATATCACTAACCTGACTGACCGCCGCTACTGGACCAACATTGTCCCCGGCGCGTTGACGGGTTATACGGGGGCCGGGGCGGCCAGTGCGCAACTTGGCGCCCCACGTCAGGCGCAGATTTCCGTTCAGGTTGATTTTTAAGGATTGCTGATGAAAACGTGCCACACATGGTTGCTCTGTGTGTGGCTGGCGTTTCCCGCCCTGGCCACGCGTCAGGTTGTGGATGATGCCGGTCACACTGTAACCGTCCCCACACAAGTTCAACGTATTGCGGATAGCTGGTTTGCCCATCACTCGGTGTTGATGACGCTGGGGGCGGGACGTCAGATTGTCGCCACCGTCAACCATCCACAGAGCCAGCCGTGGATGTTCAAAATAAACCCATCGCTGAATCAGGCCTTACAAATTCACGGGACGTCATTCAATAGCGAGGCCCTGCTGGCTCTGCATACCGATGTTCTGTTTGTCGCAAAGGGCAAGGGGGATGCGCAGAGTTACAACCAGGCGGGTATCCCGACGCTGGAAATGGCATTTACTGATTATCCTTCGATGGAAAAGTCAGTCACGACCACGGCGGACGTGTTAGGCACGGATCAGGCTCGCGCCAGGGCGGTGGCATATAATCAATTTTTAACCCGCACTATTGCGGATGTTCGCGCGAAAACGGCGACATTAGCGGAAAATCAGCGCCCGCGGGTTCTGCACATTCAGTCGCTGAACCCACTGAAAGTCGACGGTAGAAACACGTTGATTGATACCTGGATTGCGCTCTCTGGTGGGCGGAACGTCGCCGGGGAAGTGGACGGTAACATGAAAGAAGTCTCACCCGAGCGGGTGCTGTATTGGCAGCCGGAGGTGATTATTCTCGGGGCGGGATGTGGCGATATTGCCAGTTCACCTTATGCAGCGTTGTTCAAAGAGCTTAACGCGGTGAAACAGGGCAAAGTCTGGCGCAATCCGGCGGGCGTCTTCCCCTGGGATCGCTATGGAACCGAAAGCGCGTTGCAGTTGCAGTGGGCCGCGTCAAAGCTGCATCCAGCACTGTTTGGCAGCCTGGATATGGTTAACGTAACCCGCGATTTTTACCGCCAGTTTTTTGATTATTCGCTTAGCGAGGCGCAGGCGAAGCGGATTTTAGCCGGGCTACCCCCACAGGGGTAAAGCGGGAAGCGCTGACGGGCAAATGCAGGCCAGTTCAGGGTTACACGCTGTATTTGCCGTGACGAACCGCGTGGCGGTATACCGTGTCTGGCGATAATGGGTTGCCAGCTATCACGTTATATAATTTAATGCATATCGAATTTTTCCCAGTCCAGATGGTATCTATGTTAACTCTTCGCTCTTTTGTGCTGGTTTGCGCCAGCATGTTTTTTGCCTTTTCCGCACAGGCGGATCGCACTATCACCGATCAGCTTGGGCGTCAGGTCACGATCCCTGACCATGTCGATAAGGTGGTTGTGCTGCAACACCAGACGCTGAATATTCTGGTGCAACTGGATGCTGCGCAGGATATCGTCGGCGTGATGTCGAGCTGGAAAAAACAGCTTGGGCCTGAGTTTGCCCGGTTTATGCCGACAATAACTACGCTGCCTACGCCTGGCGATCTCACCAGCGTGAATATCGAAAGTTTGCTGGCGATTCATCCTCAGGTAGTGTTTGTCGCCAACTATGCGCCCGCTGAGATGATCCAGCAGATTCAGAATGCCGGTATCCCGGTGGTGGCTATCTCGTTACGTCAGGATATTGCCGGGCAACAGAATAAAATGAACCCGACGATGGCTGATGAAGAGCAGGTCTACAACGAAGGCTTAAAGCAGGGGATCCGCCTGATTGCGGATGTGGTCGGGCGTAAAACGCAGGCGGAAACGCTGATCAATTACGTCTTTACGGCGCGAGCAAAATTCAATGCGCCAGTTGCGGCCATCCCGGAAGCGCAAAAGGTTCGCATTTATATGGCTAACCCTGACCTTATGACCTACGGTTCCGGGAAATACACTGGCCTGATGATGCAACATGCGGGTGGGTTAAATGTGGCGGCGGCCAGCGTGAAAGGCGCGCGTCAGGTGGCGCTTGAGCAGGTGCTGGCGTGGAACCCGCAGGTGATTTTTGTTCAGGACCGATATCCGCAGGTGGTCAAAGAGATCCAAAACGATCCTAACTGGCAGGGAATTGACGCGGTGAAAAATCATCGTGTCTGGCTGATGCCTGAATATGCCAAAGCCTGGGGTTATCCGATGCCGGAAGCATTGGCAATAGGTGAGTTGTGGATGGCCAAAAAACTTTACCCGGATGCCTATAAAAATGTCGATGTGGATGCGCAGGCGCAGGATTACTATCAACGTTTTTATCGTGTGAACTGGCAGTCAGATGCTGCTAAGTAAACGGGATTTCCCCTTGCAATCATTACTGATAGCAGGGGTGTTGGTGCTGGGGGTCAGTTCGCTGTGTCTTGGACAATATCCGCTGTCACTTCGTGAAGTGTTTTATCAACTCACCCATTTTGGCGATGCGCAGGGTATTGCCAGTCAGGTGATATGGACAGTCAGACTACCGCGTATTCTGATGGCGTTGCTGGCGGGGGGCGCGCTGGGATTGTGCGGCGCTACCTTGCAAGGGGTGTTTCACAACCCATTGGTCGACCCGCACATCATAGGCGTAACCTCGGGGGCGGCCTTCGGCGGGACGCTGGCGATTCTGCTGGGTCTTGAGCCGTGGCTGATGATGGGGTCAACCTTCTTCTTCGGTCTGGCAGCGCTCATTCTGGTATATGCCATTGCGGCCTTACAAGGGCTGGAAAATACGCTGGTGCTGATCTTATCTGGCATTATTTTAAGTGGTTTTTTTGCCGCGCTGGTGAGCCTGATTCAATACCAGGCCGATACGGAAGAAACCTTGCCGAACATCGTATTCTGGCTGCTGGGCAGTTTTGCCACGGCTAACTGGCATAAAGTCCTGCTGCTGGCGATCCCGGTATCCATTGCGGCGACGATGTTGTACCAGTTGCGCTGGCGGATAAATCTGTTATCGCTCAATGATAAAGATGCTAAAGCGCTGGGCGTGGCGGTGGTTCCGCTGCGGCGTAGCGTGCTGGTGTGCTGCGCGTTTTTAGTTGCCGCTCAGGTGGCGGTCAGTGGCAGCATTGCCTGGGTTGGGCTGGTTATTCCCCATCTTGCGCGGTTGCTGGTGGGGGTTGATCATCGTCGCTTGCTCCCGTGTGCTTTTTGGATGGGAGGTGGTTTTATGATTGCGGTTGATGATATCGCCCGCACTCTGATGCATGCGGAAATACCGCTTGGGATCATCACCGCGTTGCTCGGCGCACCGCTGTTTGCCTTCTTGCTCATTCGTACCAGTCGTCGGGGGAAACAATGACATCTATTGCGCTCAGCGTGAATCAGCTTAGCTATGGCTATCGCTCTCCACTGTTTGACCCCCTCACTTTTCAGTGTCAGAAAGGCCAGATCTGGGCGGTGCTTGGGCGAAACGGTCTGGGTAAGAGCACGCTGCTGGATACGCTCACGGGCACGCGACCCGCGCTGGGCGGGAGTATTGATGTTCATGGGGGGATAGGCATTGTGGCCCAGCATTGCCATCTGCCGTTTCCCTATACGGTGAGCGACGTGGTGTTGATGGGGCGGGCGCAGCACGTAAAATTGTTTGCTCAGCCCAGCCGCCAGGATCAACAACGGGCGGAGCAGGCGCTGGAACAGCTAAACATTGCGCATCTCGCCACCACATCGTTTAGCTCACTTTCTGGCGGTCAGCAGCAACTGGTGATGATTGCCCGTGCTCTGGTTACAGAATGCCAGACGCTGTTGCTTGATGAGCCATGTTCAGCGCTGGATCTTGCCAATCAGCAGGTCGTGCTGCAGCTCATCAGCGATTTAGCACACCGGCAGGGGTGTAGCGTGCTTTTCTCGACGCACGATCCGTTGCACGCCTTACAGATTGCAACTCATACGCTGCTGTTGCTTCCTGAGGGAAAATGGCTGGCAGGGCCGACGGACGGCGTGGTGACAGAAGATAATCTGTTTCAGGCCTATGGCTTGCCATTGCGAAAATTCAGTGTGGAAAACTATCAGACACCGTTTATTGCGCCGCTGTTTGCTATCCACCGCTAACAGGCAAGAATCCGGCGGCGGTCAGGAACGCCTGACCGTCGTTGGCAAGCATAAATTTAACCAGTCTCATCACCTCTTCAGAAGCATCGAGCACCGCCAGTTGGTATTCACACAAGATGTTCTGTTCCGCAGGAATAGCAACGTAGCGAACATCGGACGGTGAACCGAGTGCTTTTGCATAATGTGCGTAACCAATAAACAGATCGGCCAACCCCTGGCGAAGAAGCCAACTGCTTGCCAATTCTCCTGGCGGGATGCTGAGCGTATCGCGGCCACCAACCAGTGGCAGGGCGCGTGCACGAAGCTGTTGTCCAAGGCCCGGTTCCAGTGCATCCATGTTATCGAAAAATGTCCAGGTATAATCACCGGAAGGGTCGCAGCCCGGTGTGGATGTGCCAATACGCAGCGCCGGGTCGCGTAGTAAATCCAGCCATTCACCGCGCAGGTTGGTAACCAGGCCCAGTTGATTCCAGCACAGTGTATGTGTGGAAACGGCCCGGTGTGTGTCCAGTAGTCGTTGTGGATGTGCCCGATTTGCACTGGCGAACAGAGCACACGGTTCCCCGGCTTCAATACGCTCGCGCAGCAAACCTGCCGGGCCATAGCCAACGTTGACCTCAATGCCGCTAAGGCGGGTGAACTGATTGAGTAGTGGGGTAAATGCCAGTCGTAAACTTCCCGCAGCAAGGAGGGTGATTGAAGAGGGCATGATATCTGATCTCTGGGCTATGGCAGTTATGCGAAGAAGATGAATGATACGCCCTGCACAAGGGACTTTGAAGGCATCTGATGATGCCATTTCGCTTACATCATTTGATGTTGTAGTCACTTTCAAAGGGTTATTTGATCCAGCGTGCGGTGGGATGCTGACGCTGTCTTTTTTTGTTCTATGCTTTGACCGTAATAAAAGATCCTGAACGGAAGAGAGCATACGTGCAGGGGGAAGACAAATGACAATCTTGTGTAAGACCTGCGGAACGTCCTATGACGATACGCATGGGGCTATAACGCATTGCAAAATCTGCGAAGATGAGCGCCAGTATGTTCCCGTTACCGGACAATCATGGATCGATCCAGCCGCGCTTCACGCGACGCATACGAATAAATGGCTGCAGCATGAGCGTTCGCTACTGAGTATTCAGACCGTGCCACGGTTTGCCATTAACCAACGGGCATTTTTGCTACGCACCCCGCAGGGGAATGTGCTCTGGGATTGTATTGCGAATCTGGACCCGGCCACGCAGACGCTCATCACCGCGCTGGGTGGGTTGAGTGCCATTGCCATTTCGCATCCTCACTACTACTCCACGATGCAGGATTGGGCGGCAGCATTCGATGCACCAATCTATCTGCATGCCGACGATCGCCAGTGGATTATGCGTGACAGCCCCTCTATTCGGCTATGGGAAAGCGATGTGCATAAATTACTCCCTACCGTGACGTTGTTACGCCTGGGCGGACATTTTGCGGGGGGGAGTATTATGCATATTGATGATGGGGAGGGGATAATCCTTGTGGGCGATATTTTGCAGGTCACTCCCGGTGCGGATGCTGTGTCGTTTATGTGGAGCTACCCCAATATGCTGCCATTGCCGGCAAGCGCGGTTATCCACATTATGCACGCGTTGCAGGATGTCAGATTCGACCGACTCTATGGCGCGTTTGAAGGTCAGGATATTAAATCCAACGCCAGACAGATTGTGGTGCGATCGGTGCAGAAGTATCTTGCTTGTCTGCGCAAAGAATAGAATGGGTTTCAGGAGAACGTTTGAGAATTTAGCACCAAATCAAAGGGATATGATTTGGTGCGTCCGAGTGGACTCGAACCACCGACCCCCACCATGTCAAGGTGGTGCTCTAACCAACTGAGCTACGGACGCAAATGGTGCGTTCAATTGGACTCGAACCAACGACCCCCACCATGTCAAGGTGGTGCTCTAACCAACTGAGCTATGAACGCAACGTTGTAGGTGACAACGGGGACGAATATTAGCGGCACAGACCGAATGAGGCAAGAGGGAATTAGCATTTTTCTGCATGTTTTCACGCGATTGCAGAGTAATTAAGCAAGTTGACTATATTTTGTTGATTTTGCAGCGTGTTTTTTATTCAGACAGCGAACTGGAGCATACCCGGGTCGGTTTGAATGACAGGGGCGCTCAGACTTTACGCGCTGTAAGGGTAGTAGTTTCTATTTTCTCTGGGGTAGTGAAAGGGGTAAAACGCTTGAGCGGCTTGCTGTCACGCCCATCGGGAAGCCCACACTGTAGTTGATGTGACAGGCTTCGCTGCGTACGCGACAGTGGATTGGACGGAAAACTGTTTCAAGAGGCGATGAACTTTTGCGAAGAACAGAAATTCTCTGCGGTTCAGTTATGGACATTCCATAATTTATATTAACCAACCTGACGAGCGTTCCATTCGTCGCGCGTGATTTCCCAAAGTTCAGAATCCAGCAAACCGCTGACATACTCTTTCTTTTCCGTCTTGATAAGCCGCATGCCGCTACTGTCTGAAATACGTTTGGAACGGATATTGAGAGATGCTTTCGGCGCACGCAATACCGTCTTATTTAACGTATTAAACCAGTAATCCGTAGCGATATTACTGGCCTCACGCATAAAACCCTGACCCTGATATTCCGGATCTAACCAAAATCCACGGTTATTATCCTCAACGTCATAAAGGCAAATTAAACCTATGAGAGCGTCAGGGGCCTCACGGAGTCTGATAGTCCAGATCCACGCAATCCCTTTTTCCATATCAGGCAGGGCAACGTTATTGACGTAATTCTCCGCACCGTTATCAGGATAGGGCCAGGGTACTGAGGAAACCATATAGCGAACTATCTCCCAGCGTGGATAAAGCAACTGAATCTGCGAGGCATCTTCGGCTTCTAATGGTTTTAACAGCAAGCGTTCCGTATGGAGTTTTGGTATTTTCATATGCGCTTTTCCTACAAGAGTAAGATAAGAGAATCAATGTGGGGAGGATTTTGAAAAAATATTAATAACCAGAACCCCAGCACAAATAAGAAGCATGCCTGCGATCGCCGGAAAATCAAGTTTTTGCCCACTTACCAACCAACTCAAAAGGCTGATTAATACGATTCCAGCACCTGACCAAATTGCGTACGCAATACCCGTTGGAATGGTCGACAGAGTCTGGGAGAGAAGATAAAAGGCTGTGCAGTAGCACACAATAGTTGCTACCGATGGCCATAGGCGTGTGAATCCGTCAGAGAACTTCATCAGGGTTGTACCTATGACTTCAGCTACAATAGCTCCTGCAAGGAAAATGTATGAATTCAAGATCTGATCCCATGTGACAATCTAAAGCAAATATCGTATCACAAAGGGTTGGGTGAGTTTGAACGCAGCCCAAACTACTA
>NZ_CP080033.1:2442269-2454525 GCF_019382635.1 Citrobacter sp. Colony219
TTTTTTCGTGTAGTGATTAATAATCACCACGATATTGATTATTTTACGGCGCTGACCGCATGAAGAATTACACTTGCCACGGCATCTGGCTGAGAAATATGTGGGGCATGACTGGTGTTCAGGGTAGTCACCGTCGCGTGAATTTTCTTCGCCATCGCTTTCTGTAAGTCAGTGTCGAGCATATGATCCTGTTCGCTGACAATATACCTGGAAGGTTTATTTTCCCATGCCGCGTCTTTCACTTTTTCGCCAAATACTGCGCCGTTAGTTGGGCCCTGAGTGGCGTAGATAAGTCTCGCTTGTTCCGCAGTAACATCCTGCGCCAGGTGCTGAGAAACGCCTTCAAAAGTGAGCTTCAGATAACCCGCATCATCAGCATCAATATGGCTGAAACCTGATGGCGTAGGATAATCTTTTGTTAAATCACCGACAGACTCTCCGGCCGATGGTGCAAAAGCGGCAACATAAACCAGTGCTTTGACGTTCTCATTTTTTGCACCGGCCTCTGTAATGACTGCTCCACCATAGGAATGGCCGACCAGCACAACAGGACCTTTTACTCGTGCCAGTGCGCGACGTGTTGTGGCGGTATCTTCAGCAAAGGAGGTGAGTGGGTTTTGTACGGCAACGACATTAAGCCCTTTAGCCTCAAGCAAAGGAATGACCTTATTCCAGCTTGAACCATCTGAAAATGCACCATGCACAAGCACAATTTTATGAAAGAGCGAAAAATATTCTGGCTGAAATGGAAGAAGCGGAAGCCGTGATTGCTGAAACCCGTGCGATCCCCCGTGGTAATCTCAGGATCAGCGCTCCCATTACCTTTGGCAGTCAGCTGCTGGCCTCAAAACTGCCGGAATATCTCAAACAAAATCCCGAAGTCTCGCTCGAACTCTGTCTGTCGAATCGCACTGTCGATCTGTTTGAAGAGCGCTTTGATGCCGTTTTTCGTACGGGAGAACTGGCGGACAGCCAGCTACTGGCAAGAGCGCTTGCTCCCTATCAGATGGTTATTTGTGCTGCACCGGCTTATCTTGAAGAGGCTGGAACGCCCTCTGTGCCGCAGGATTTGACGCGGCACCAGTGCCTGATCTTTACCCATACATCAATGCGGACGGAATGGAAATTTGAAGGCCCTGGCGGACAAGTCTCGGTACCTGTAACCGGCAGGTTTAAAACGGACAACAGCGAAGCCCTGCTTGCTGCCGCCCTCTCAGGGCTGGGAATCATTATGCAACCGCTTCCGCTGATGAGCGCGGACATCGCCGCCGGGCGGCTGGTGCGGGTTCTGCCCGATTATGAACTGCCCGGTCGGCCCGTCCATGTGCTTTATGCCCAGGACAGAAGAATGACTCCACGATTACGAAGTTTTATCGATTTCTGCATCACCCATTTTGGCTCTTAGATACCCGTGAAGACGGCTTACTTCGGATCGCCGAGAACCTTTTTCAACTCCTCGATATCCTCTTCAACCGCTGTTTTAAGACCGCGGCGTTCCAGCCAGTTTCTGCCCCATATGCTTAGATCCAGAACCAGTTTGTTCAGCTCCCGTCCTTCGTCACTCAACGAGTATTCAACCTTTGGTGGAACAACGGGATAAACCTGGCGAATAATCAGGCCATCCTCTTCAAGTTCACGCAGTTGCTTCGTCAGTAAACGCTGATTGATGCTGGTTAAAAACCGCTGGAGTTCGCTAAACCGAAGCGTACCGTCCTTAAATAAATGATAGAGGATCACCCCTTTCCATTTCCCACCCATGATATGCAGTGCTGCTTCCATTGAACAACCTGGTGCCGAATCGTAGTTACGTAATTTCTTCATAAAAACATCATGGTTACCTTTTGGTAAGTATGTGCATTTTTTTAGCGTATAAACGAATTATCATCGTATGGTACTTTTAGCGGGCTAAATATCAATCACTTTCTGGAGTAGAAATGTCAGCTTTGCTTTTTGAACCCATCACAATCAACGGCGTTGAATTCCGCAACCGTATTGCCATGTCCCCGATGTGCATGCACTCGGCATCTGACGACGGCAAGATTAATGACTTTCATGTTATCCACTACGGCGCGCGTGCCCTGGGCGGAGCAGGTCTTATCATGCTGGAAACGGCCTCTGTATTACCGAATGGTCCAATCGGTCCTGGAGACATCGGTATCTGGGATGATAGCCATATTGAAGGTTTGTCCCGCGTGACAGATTCCATTCACCGTTTTGGCGCGAAAGCCGGCGCACAGATTGGACATGCTGGTCGCCAACTGGGAATTGACCTGCCCTCTATCGCGCCGTCAGCTATTCCGTTCACACCTGAGTCCCGCGTACCACAGGCGATGAGTATTGAGCAAATTAACGAAGTCGTAGAGGCGTTCCGTCAAGGTGCTCGCCGTGCGCGTGAAGCCGGTTTTGACGTTATTGAAATCCACGGTGCCCACGGCTATCTGTTGAATCAGTTCCTGTCGCCGCTAGCGAACAAACGTACCGATGAATACGGTGGTAGCCACGAGAATCGTTACCGCATTGTGCGTGAAGTCATTGACGTCGTGCGCAGCGAGTGGAAAGGCCCATTGTTCCTGCGTATCTCTTCAACCGATTATGTTGAAGGCGGAAACCGTCCGGAAGACTTCTTGATCTACGGCAACTGGATGAAAGAACAAGGTATTGATCTGATTGACTATTCAAGCGGCGGAATTGCGATGGTACAGGTAAACACTTACCCAAATTATCAGGTCCCTGCAGCCGAGCTACTACGAAGGGAGTTGGATATTAAAACCGGGGCTGTAGGTCTGATCGAAACAGGTCGTCAGGCAGAAGAAATTTTGCAGAATGGCCGAGCAGATATCATTCTTGTTGGCCGGGATATGCTGAAGGATCCGTTCTGGGCGCGTACTGCAGCAGACGATTTGAACGTTGTACTCCCCGTTCCTGCACAGTACACCCGCTATGGTTCTGGCTGGCAGCGTTCTCAGCCGCGACTGCCGGCAGCTGACCTGGCAAGCACTGTAGAGCAATAATAACAGCTACTTCATCGGCCCTGCACGGTTGTAATGCTGTATCTGTACCAATAGACCCTTTGTTGTAACCCTCATAGTTAAAAAAACAGAAGTGCTTTTCTATTGCCCCTGCATGCTGACGCAGGTTTTTTTTATTGAGAACATCTGATTTTGTATTGCGGATGGTAAAAACCTTAAAAATCAAAGATAAAATTAATTCCATAAATATACTCATCAAATCATATCAACGTCCGCTCCTGGCTGTGAGTCAAAACACCGAAGCACAGTGCTGTGACTCCTCAACGTTATCCCTGTGCTGATTTCTTACTCTGTGTTCGATCGGATGAAATAACAATGGCTATGCCAGCCAGAACGATCAGTGTGCAAACCAGAATTCTCAAATCAGGCAATTCGCCAAGAAATAGCACTCCACCTACCGCAGCAATACAGGGCACGCTCAACTGCAGCGTGCTGGCGGTTGCTGAAGACATAGTGGCAACAAGTTGGTACCAAAGTACGTAAGTCACACCAGAAGCCAGTCCGCCGGAGAGCAGGGCAAGGATGACGCCGTTGGCGTCAGTATGCACGGGCTCCTGTCGTACCAAACTCAGGATGAAAATAACCGGAAGGCTCAGAATGAAATTTCCTGCAGTCGTCCCGGCAGGAGAGAGGATATTTTTCCCACGCACAGAATAAGCTCCCCATGCCATGCCTGAAACAACCATCGTCAGGGCGGGTATCAAAGGGGGAGCGGTTGCGCCGGGGAGCAGCAGCATAATGATCCCCCCGATGGCAATAACGATCCCGGTGGCTTTGTATCCGCTAAGTGTTTCACCTTTTATTAATCCCCAGCCAATCATGCAGATCTGCACTGCGCCAAACAGCAGTAATGCGCCTGTTGCGGTATTGAGCTGCACATACGCGATTGAGAAAAATAATACATAGGCACACAGCAACAGGGCATCGATGATTTTCCAGCGTATTTCTTTCAGTTTACCCCGGGCTATATGCCAGAAAAACAGCATTACTGCACCACCGAGTAATCTCAGCACGCTGAACGTTTCAGGATCTGAATACTCATTCTTTAAGGCGATACGACAGAGGATAGAATTGGCTGCAAATGCAGTTAGTACCAGGAGAACCAGCAACAGCTTTTTCATATCCATCCTTAATGTTGACGATCTGTTGCAGAGTATAGAGTGCGTACATCAGGACAGACATGCTAACGATGCTTTTGTTTATAATCCAACACGATAACGTTGCACAGGGGCTGGCGCTATCCCTAAATGATGCTCAGGAAAGTGAGAATGGAAAGAACTGATACACGGCCACCATAGCGGAGGTACTTAATATCACACTGATGATGAAGTAAGTTTTGAAGGGCTGCTTTTGTGTTTTATGGTGAAAGAGTTGTTGGCCGACAATGGCTCCAGCCCATCCGCCCACAGCGCCAAATACCAGCAATGTGGATTCCGGCACTCTGCGCCAGGCCTTACGCGCTGCCATTTTGTCCACGCCGTAAATCGCCAGCGTCAATATGTTGGCGAGCAGGCCCCATATCAGCAACGGATGTGGGGCAAAAAGGCTACTGACCGCAGCGCAGACCAGTAGCAAATAACAACAGCGATTGAGATTCATCTCATTAACCACAGCCAGAACGGAGAGGCGATTATCTTAACCCAGAACCGACACCGATAAATGGATATGTAGATTCCTGGAAGCCAGGGTTATCCAGATTTTGATACAGAAAATGTCGGGGTCGCATGTCCAGTCTATAAAATAGAACATTATGAAAAGTAATGATATTGTTCTACCAGCCACGCTCATAACGAGGTTTTATGAAAATCAGAAGGTTCAAGAATGGAGATGAGATTTCGTTACTCAGCGTTTTCTTATCTTCTGTACATACCCTCGCATCCCACTATTACACACATGAACAAATAGATGCCTGGGCCCCGTCAGATATCGACCCGGATCACTGGACTAATCGCATGAGGGCACTACGTCCCTTTGTTGTTGAAGTGGATGGTGAAATAGCTGGATATGCGGATGTTCAGCCAAATGGGTACATTGACCATTTCTATGTCTCGGGAGTCTACCCGAGACAGGGCGTAGGGACGCTACTGATGGGCCGCATTCATGAAGAAGCCAGACAACGTGGAATGGGTGAACTTACTTCAAATGTCAGTAAGGCTGCGGAAGCGTTCTTTCTACGACACGGCTTTCATGTCGTGGAACGAGGTTTCCCTGTGTGTCGTGGCGTGACACTACAAAATGCACTGATGCGGAAATATTTGGCGAAACAGATGAAAAGAAAACGAGTCGTGTCTGGATAGTTAAATCAGAGTGTCATCATCATTTCATGCCAGGCCATACCACCGTGGTCTGACTCTGACGGTTTCATATACTGGTAACCAAAATGAGCATACAGATCGACGTGGCGATCTTTACACAACAGGTGGATTGTTTTTTTGTTCATTGCTTTCATATGCGCCACGAATTCACGCATCAGCAACGACGAGTATCCTTTGCCCTGATAATCCGGGTGAACCACGACAGACATAATCACGGCATTAGGTGCATCCGGATCGTGTCCAACCAGTTCTTTAAATTCTTCATCAGACATCACGACTTCCCATGCGCAGCCTGCATTGATGAAACCAATAACGTCGCCGTTCAGCTCCATACACAGAAAACCTTCCGGATAGCGGTTAATACGGGTGGCTATTTTCTCGCGCGTTGCGGCTTCATCCCCTTCGTAGGATGTGATTTCAATATCATAGCAACGATCGACATCGGCGGCAGTGGCCTGACGGAATACAGGGGTAGACATAGTTTTGCCTCTTCAGAATCATTTTGATGGAAATATACTATCTTTTTTCAATCATGCTTTCGCTGCATTTTATGCAAAAATAAAATGTACAATATTCATTAATCACTATTTTCAAATTTCACCCGGAAAAAAGAACCATGGTGTCGACGTTGCGCAAGACCGATCTGAATTTATTGCTTATCTTCGATTCTCTTTATCGGCATGGGAGCGTAACGGAGGCCGCTAATGAAATGGCGCTAAGTCCGTCAGCGCTGAGTCATGCGCTCAATCGCTTACGTGCCTCACTGGATGATCCCTTATTTGTGCGCACTGGCGGACGCATGGTGCCAACGTCAAAAGCAGAGAGCATTGCCGCCAACGTTTCCGCGGCTCTGAACAGTCTCTCGACTTGCCTACATGAGCCTGAACACTTTGAGCCGGAAAAAAGCCGGGAGACGTTTATTTTTGCCGCCACGGACTACACGGCCGCTGTGATCCTGCCAGGCCTGATCGCGAGAGTTAACAGCCTCGCGCCGGGTATTACCATTAAGCTTATCTACTCACGCGATTTTAACGCCGATGAAGATCTGCTTTCGGGCAAAGTTGATTTTGCTCTTGGTTTTGAAGAAGAGCAGAAAAATCCCCGGCGCGGTATTGAGTCCATTACCTGCTTTACGGATGATTACGTGGTTGCGGTGCGACGTGGTCACCCTGAAATTTATGATTCCCTTACCCATGAGCGATATCTTAACGCCGGACACGTGGTGGTACGCCCATGGCTGGAATCCCGGGGGGCTATTGACCGTTATCTGGAAAGTCAGCAGGTACGCCGCCGAATTGTTGTTGAATTACCAAGTCTGATGATTGCCCCGCTCATTGTTTCAAATACTGATCTGGTCATCACGCTGCCCAAGCGGGGCATCTCATCTGTTTTTGATATGAAAAATCTTGTGGTGTTTACTCCTCCATTCCCAACACCCCAGTATATTCTGAAGGCTTATTACAGCCCACAGCTCAGTAACTCCCCTGGACATTTATGGATGAAAGAGCAAATTTTACAGGTTTGCGAGCCGCAAAACCCGATTACGTCAATGAATGCAGCCGATCAAACCCCTGACCCAGATCGGTGATCAGGTCATCCGGATCTTCCAGGCCAATCTGGAGCCGAAGGGGTTCTCCCTTCTTGTGCCAGGTTGTCGCAGTTCGATATTCCCGGCAGCCGAAAGGAATAATCAGGCTTTCAAAACCGCCCCAGGAATACCCCATTCCGAACAGCTGCATGTCATTTAGCATGCGTGTTAAAGCCTGTTTGCTGAATACGGGATCAAGCACCACAGAGAACAGCCCTGACGATCCCGTAGGGTCTCGCTTCCATATTTCATGTCCCGGACAATCCGGCATTGCGGGGTGGAGTACAGTTTTGACTTCAGGTTGTTCTGCAAGCCAGTGAGCAATTGCCAGTGCTTCCGCTTCTTTCAGCGAATATGCAACGTTCTTAAACCATGTAAGGCAAAGAAACAGTCTTCTGCACCCGGTAACATGGCAAGTATGCCCAAAATCATGCCCGTTGATGTTGGGCTTTAGATACTTTTTACATCAACGTAACCCGCTTCCAGATAGCAGACAAAACAGGGTCAGAAAGTTAATTTATCCTGCTTTTTTGCCCGCAACTCGTTAACAATACCTACAAACGCAAGACCGACGGGAACAAGGGCCCCCCACAGGACGGAGTTCCAGCCGTAGAGGCTGAGTAGAGCACCTGAAGAAAATGACCCTACAATCATAACCCCAAATACCACAAAATCGTTCAGGGACTGGACCTGGGTTTTCTCTTCTGGACGATGATATTCAATGATCTTCGCCGATGCGCCGGTGAAGCCAAAATTCCAGCCGAGACCCAGCAAAATCAGCGACAACCAGTAGTGAAAAATATCGGTTCCACCGAGTCCGGCGAGGACAGAGCATGCAGTGATAAGCAAACCCGCAGCAGCGATACGCATGGCTCCAAAGCGGTTAATTAATTTGCCAGTGAAGAAACCCGGACCGTACATGGCAATAACGTGCCACTGGATACCGAGATTGGACGCCTGTTGAGAGATGCCGTGCATGTGCATCGAGAGTGGTGCAGCCGTCATCAGGAAGTTCATCACCATATAGGTTACCGCACCGCTGAATACGGTTCTGGCAAACCCTGGCTGACGGGCAATTTCGCGTAAAGGCCGCCCACCCGTTTTTATCGCGCAGGTAGGTTCTGCGGTTTTTACGCCTTTAAGTATGAATGCCGAAATAACGGCCACGAGCGCCTGCGCGAGGAACGTGACGGCGAAGGTATGAGGCGGCCAGAAGTGCATCGTGCCTGAAACCAGCATCGGGCCAATCACGCCGGCAACCACGCCGCCTCCCATCACCAGCGACAGGGCCCGGGCGCGACGTTCTGGCGTGACGCCGTCGGTTGCCGCAAAACGAAAGCTGAGCGCAACGGCTGCATAGGCTCCGCCCATGAAGGCGGCAATGCAGAACAATATAAATGAGCCAATCACGACGGCCAGGGCGGCGGTCAGTCCAGTCAAGACACCCGCCCCGGTTCCGACCATAAATGCGCTTTTACGGCCATTTTTACGCGCTAATGAGCCTAACGGCAGGATACAGCCTGCCATCCCCAGAACAAACATGGTGATGGGAAGTGTAGCCAGCGAGCTGCCGGGAGCGAGGGCGTTACCCACAATTGCGCCAGTGGCATAAAAGACGACAGAGTTGGCACCCGCGAGGGCCTGCGCGGCCGACAGGCGAATGATATTATTTCTCTGGTCTGCAACGGGCAGGAAATGTTCTGCGGACATGTGATTAATTATCCTGATTCATGGTGAGCACTATCCTGTATCGCGCCAGACCTTGCTTAAGTCTGTTGAGCGCCTCATTTGCCCGTTCAAATGGCAACATCTCTGTGATGGGCAACGTCTGAAAGAGGTGGCTGAACTGCAGTGCGCGCTCGGTTTGCGCCGGTGTGCCGACGAAGGAGCCTGTCAAGGTGCGTTCAGCGCCGATCATCATACCCGGCGAGACCTGCAGCGGCTTTTGTCCTGTACCCAGCAAGATTGTTTTACCCTGGGGGGAGAGGGCGGACAAGAGGGCTGAAACCGTTTCTGAAGCCGGTGCAGTTGCCACGATAAAATCCACACCGCCGTCATTTTTCAGGCGTTCTGATGCATTTTCCTCAAGTGTATTGATGTAGTGATGCGCACCCAGCTTAAAGGCCGCGCGTTCTTTTTCGCTACCCCGTGCAATCACAGTCACCTCAAAACCCATTTTACGGGCGTACTGAACAGCCATGTGGCCAAGCCCACCCACTCCGAGAACAGCCACTCTGTCGCCCGCTCTTGCGCCTGAATTACGCAGTGCGTTGAAGGTAGCGGTACCGGCGCAAAGGATCGGGGCTGCATGCACGGAAGAGAGCGCGGAGGGAATTGCTATCAGCGCGGTATGTCGCATGACAACGTACTCTGCGTAGCCGCCATCGCAGCTGAGGCCCGGCGTCAGTTGATTTTCACAGAGATGAAAAAGCCCTCTGCGGCAAGGTTTGCAGTGCTGACAATACCCACCCAGTCGGCCGACGCCTACGCGCTGACCGCATTGCCAGATATCGGGTACCCTGTTCCCCTTGCGGGCAATAAACCCAACGATTTCATGTCCCGGTATACGGCCGGGTTGGCCCTCCTGCGGCGCTCTTTCCGCGTCCCGGAGATCGGCACCGCATACTCCGCATGCTTCAATTTTGATAAGCACCTCATCCGGACCGGGAGCGGGTATCGGCCGCTTTGTCATTTCCAGCACCCCGGGGGCAACGATCTGCATCGCGCGGTATTTTTTATTCATAAATGGCACCGATATAATAGGGATTATCAGATGGCAAGGGCGAGATCTTTAGCCCTGGCTTCCTGAACAAAGACGGCCGTCATACAGGCATTAAACGCAGCGAGCATTAATTCCCGCGGATCAGGAGCCAGTCCCTCGCCACCCAGCGAAACCGATTCATCGGAATCGATAACATGGTTTTGAAGTGCCAACGGAGCGGAACCTCCGGAATACGGCTGGCAGAGCGTCCGGCGCGGTCTTCAGGCGTTACGGCCAGCCATCACACCGCCATCAATATCCCAGATAGCGCCGGTGACCCAGCCAGTTTTTTCAGAAAGCAGGAAAGCCACAGTTTCCGCGATGTCGACTGGCGTACCCACGCGTCCGATCGGATGGAAGCTGTCAAAGCTGTTCATCACATCTTTTACGTCGTCTTTCGGAATGAAGCCTTCGTAAATAGGAGTGTGAACAACGGCCGGAGAAACCGCATTCACGCGGATCCCTTTTTCACCCAGCTCAATGGCCAGGTTTTTAGTCAGCGCGTGCAGACCGGCTTTGGCCATCGAATAGGCTGAAGACGGCGTGGCACCAATCGCCTGCTGCGCCCACATGGAGCCGATATTCACGATGGAGCCTTTAATCCCGGCATCAACCATATTGCGAACCACGTCACGGGTAATAAAGAACGTTGCGCGGTTAATGCTCATATACATGTCATAGTCTGACGCTTCATGTTCGGTGAAGGGTTTTGGGAAAAACACGCCAGCCGCATTGACCAGCAGGCTGATATCTTTGTGTTCGGCATTAATGGTGTCTACCACATGCTGCATCCCTTCTTCTTTCATCAGGTCGGCAACGATGATAGAAACCTGACCATCCGCAGCCAGTGCCTGGCGGGCCTGCCCGGCTTTGTCCTGACGATTGCCAACAAGCACAACGCTGCCGCCGTTTTTCAAAACCAGCTTCGCCGTTTCGAAGCCCATACCGCTTGTACCACCGACCACTAACAGTTTTTTACCGGCAAAAGATGCGTTCATCGCTAACCTCTTTGAATTCATATGGTTGTTATTGATGAAAAGCCGTACTCCTCATCGTGTGAAATCAGAATGCCACCCGGACGCCTGATTGACGACTGAGAAGAAATTGCGACTCAGGAAAGAAAATCTTTCTCGCTGGCGTATACTGAGAAAAATAATGAATCAGGATTTCCACAATGCGATCGCTAAACCGACTTAAATGGCTGCACGCTTTTGAAGCCACCGCCAGGCACGGCAGCTTTACCGGCGCGGCACAGGAGCTTGGCGTTACGCCCGCTGCAGTAGGCCAACTGGTACGCTCGCTGGAAGACTGGGTCGGACACCCGCTTCTTCACCGCACCCGCTCCGGAAAAGAGCGGCTGACGTTGGTTGACGAAGCGGAGGAGGCGCTACAGGACATCACGCAGGGACTGGACAAACTCGAAACCGGGTTAAACAAGCTTCGCGGTCGCCGCTCGCGTTCGGTGGTGGTGGTGACGGCATCGCAGGTGCTGATGATGAACTGGCTGATGGATCGCCTGAACCGGTTTTCGGAAACGCACGAAAATATCAATCTGCGGCTTAACGTCACGGAAAAACTGATGGATGTGTCGCACGGCGAGGCGGACATCGGTATTCGCTGCGGACAGGGCGACTGGCCAGGCGTGCATAAAACCTGGCTGATGGATGAAGAAGCGGTGCTGGTCTGCAGTCCGCGCCTGGTGCCGCCCGGGAAAATGGCCTGCCGTGAATGGCTCGCCACGCAAAAACTCATTCACGATGACACGCCGCATCCTGGGGCGGATTTTCCGTCATGGGATGCTGTCCTGATGGCGGTCGGTGCACCCGAAGCGCTGGATAGCGGGCTGCATATTAACTCCACCTCAGCGGTCATCCTGTCGGCCCTGAGCGGCAGGGGCGTGGCCATCGTTCGTTACGCTTTGGTGAAGCAGCTTATCGAAACCGGTCAGTTGGTTCAGCTGCACCCCGATCGCCGTTGGCCGCTCAAATGGTCCTATTATCTGGTCACTCCGCAACAAAAAGTTATGCGTGATGAAGTCAACGTTTTCCATGACTGGCTTCTTCAGGATGTCGTCTCAGACCGTTCATAAACTGCCCCCTCAGGCATTACGCTGCCCCGGCAATCACGTCGGGTGCGTAGTGCTTATACCACGACAATTCACGACATAGAATTTCTTTTCTGCTTCGCAAGATTATCTGATTTGTTGAAGCTGTCTGGCTTTCTGATAATCGCCCTCAACGAAAGGTAATACAGACCGGTTTTTTAAACGGGCGTATTACTTCAACCCTGAACGAAGGAGAGAACGATGGCTTATCTGCAAATCACCCTGAATATCAGTAATGAAAACCGTGCGGCAGCCGCTGAGGTATACCAGAAATACAAAACTCCGTTTCTGACCACCATTGAGGGTGCCACCTCTAAAGAGCTGCTTGTCCGCGACGAGGACGTCCAGGTGCTGCACGGTTTTACGACCTTTGCGCAGGCGCAGGCATACCTTAACAGCCTGCTGTTTACGCAGGATGTCGTTGCCGGATTAAAACCGTATTTAAACAGTGCGCCTGAC
>NZ_CP080033.1:2457296-2563631 GCF_019382635.1 Citrobacter sp. Colony219
ACCTGGCACAGAGCGAACATTCTAAAACAAGTTGATGGACGATGAGCATTGCTCATCGCAAGCATTCAGAGCCAGGCAGAAGGACACTGCGGCACAGTTCCCGTTTCGTTTAGCCGAGGTTTACTGCATACGACCTGTACAATCTACCTCACCACACACATTGGTCTGCCAGATATCGGCTCGGGATGGATCTCCGTTTCCACGCTGAATACACTTCTCAGCAATCCAGGATTCATCACTGCTTCGGGTGTGCCTTGTGCCATCACATGTCCGTTGGCCATGACCACCAGATGATCGCAGTATCGGCTGGCCTGATTAAGGTCGTGCAGCACTGCGACTACCGTTTTCCCCTGGGCTCGGAGTGCGCCCATCAACCGCATCAGTTCCACCTGATGATTGATATCGAGATAGGTCGTTGGCTCATCGAGCAGGACAACGGGCGTATCCTGCGCCAGGACCATCGCCAGAAATGCGCGCTGGCGCTGGCCGCCAGAAAGATCGGTTAACCGTCTGTCGGCAAGATGATGGATTTGGGTCTGGCTCATGGCGAGATTGACCCGCGCATTGTCTTGCGCACAAAGACGCCCCCAAAGTGGTAACCACGGGTTGCGGCCGTAGGAAACCAGCTCCTGGACGGTGATCCCCTCTGGCGTTAAATGATGCTGCGGCAGCAGCGCCAGCCGGCGGGCAAGCTGGCGCGATGAGAACGTATTGATGGGATTGTCGTCAAGAAATACGGTGCCGGACTGCGGCATTAACAGCCGTGAAAAACAGTTTAACAGCGTCGATTTCCCACAACCGTTAGGGCCAAGTAGCGCAGTAATCTTGCCCGTAGGCAGTGCGAGTGATACGCCGTCAAGCACCTTGTTTGTCCCGTAACAGACCGTCAGATTTTCAGTTCGTAATGTCATTTATCGCATTCTCACAAGCAGCCAGACAAACCACGGCGCACCGATAATGGCGGTCAGCACGCCAGCCGGAAGCTCCAGCGGGGGATGAATAATTCGCGCCAGCAGGTCGGCCGCCACCAGCAGCAATGCACCCGTCATGGCCGAAACGGGCAGCAGCCAGCGGTGACGCCCACCGGTAATGGTGCGCACCATATGCGGTACCACGAGTCCAATAAAGCTAATCGGGCCGCAGACGGCCACGCCGGTTGACGTCATGGCAACCGCCAGTAGTAAAGCCTGAAACCGTGTACGCGGCACCGACACCCCGAGCGTGGTGGCACGCGCATCGCCCAATGCCAGGAGGTCGAGATCGCGGCAAAAACCCAGGCTCAGCGGCAGAAATAACATCAGCAGCGGGGCGGCAATCTTCACAAAACTCCAGTCACGTCCCCATAAGCTGCCGGTCAGCCACATCAGGGCGCTGTTGACATCCTGTGGGCGCGAAAGCATCAGGTAATCCGTCAGGCTGGCCCAGCAGGCAGAAAGTGCGACACCCGTGAGCGCGAGCTTCATCGGCTGGCTGGTGTTCGCCAGCATTCTCAGCAGAATCAAGCCTGCCATGCCACCGGCGAAGGCCAGCAGCGGCAGGGCAATCACCGGTAGTGACGGCAAGAGCAACAGCGCGCCCACAGAGGCCAGGCTTGCGGCATGATTTACGCCAAGAATATCCGGCGATGCCAGAGGGTTACGCACGATCCCTTGTACCAGAACGCCTGCCACCGCGAGGGCTGCGCCGACCAGCAGCGCCAGCAGCAATCGCGGCAGGCGGTACGCCGTTAACACGTAATGATACTCGCGCCCGGTGTGCCAGTCGGTCAGCAGGGCGCGCCAGGGAACGGCGATCACCCCCATTTGCAGAGACAGAACCGAAAATCCCGTCAATGCGAGGGCGATGAAAATGACTAACGCAATTTTCATCCACGCCTCCTGACCAGCCAGACAAAGCAGGGCGCGCCAATCAGCGCCACTACTGCCCCGGCAGGCAATTCGCCAGGAAAAGCCAGCGCTCGGGCCAGAAGATCTGCCAGCAGCAGCAGCGTAGCGCCCAAAAGCATGCTCATCGGCAAAACCTTGCGCTGATCGAATCCCACCCAGAAGCGAGCCAGATGCGGCATCAGCAGGCCGATAAACGCCACCGGGCCAGCCACGCTGACGCAGGCACCGACCAGAAGCAGCACCAGAATATTGATGATCAAACGTAGCTTTGGCAGATTCACCCCCAGCGTGCGGGCAGTGCTGTCACTGACGTTAAGCAGGTTCAGTTGATTAGCCAGCAGCAACACCACCGGCAGGGCAACCGCCACCATCGGGAAAAGCTGCCAGAACTCCTGCCAGCGTGCGTGGGATACGCCTCCCGCGAGCCAGTATAAAATGCCGTAAGCGTGATCTTCCGTCAGCAGCAGGGTGATGCGGGTCAGGGCCATGCAAAACGCCGAGAACGCGATGCCCGCGAGGATCAATTTGTTTCGGTCCTGGCTGTGGCGAAATCCGCCGCCAGCGGTCATCACCAGCAGCCAGCTTACGCCGCCACCGCAGGCGGCGATAAAGGCGATGGAGTAACCTGCAACGGGCACGGGGCTGAGAGCGCTGGTCAGCGCCATCGCCAGCGCCGCGCCGCTGTTAATACCAAGCAGCGAAGGGGATGCCATTGAATTATGCGTCAGGGTCTGCAGCAGCGTTCCCGCGAGAGCCAGACTCGCGCCGATCAGAATGGCGACCAGGCTTCGCGGCAAACGAAGGTTTTGCACCAGCGCTTGTGCAAGCGTCGGCGTATGGCCCGGCAGCAGAGCGTGAATGGCGTCAACGCCAGAAACAGGAATGGCCGAGTAGCAAAACAGACTCAGCCAGAAGAGAGTGATAAGCGCGGCAAGGGGAAGACCCCACTGCAGCGCTGGATGTCTGAGAACCGTCATTTCACATCGGATAAAGGCTGGTGATGGAAGATTTTTACCGTGTCACTGGCAATGCGTTCGGCCGCGAAAATGCCGCGCATCCGCGCCCAGGTGTTACTGTCGACCGACGCCGTCTGCTGTTTTTGTACCGCAGTTAACATCTGCCACAGCGGGTCCTGCTGCCAGCGTTTGACGATGCTCTCTTCGCGGTAGTGGGCGACCAGCAGCCATGCTGGATTGAGCGCCAGCAACTGCTCCAGGCCGATAGACGGCATAGACGCACCGGATATTGCCGCAGGCACCTTCAGCCCCAGAGAGGTCAGGACGCCCCCGGTCCAGGTCTCCTGCGTGTGCAGGTTGAACTGCTGCTCCCGGGACGTACCAAACAACACCAGCGTGCCTTTTGGCAACTGGCTTGCCCACGCTGACATCTGTTGTTGGTGTTGCGCCAGACGTGACTGCATCTGCGCCTTTTTGCCCACTACTTCGCCGATGATGGCCGCAGATTGCAGATTTTCAGTGTAGGTTTCATTGCGGGACTTAAGCAGCAGCACCGGTGCGATTTGCTGCAAGGCGCTGTAGATACCCGCATGACGGCTGCTGTCGGCTATGATCAGATCCGGTTTCAGCGCGCTGATGGCTTCTAAGCTCGGCTGCGCGCGCGTACCGACAGACTGCCAGGGTTTAAGATGGGCGCGAACTTCTGGAAGAATACGCGTGGCATCGTTATCGTCGGCAATGCCGACCGGACTAACATCGACGGCTGCCAGTGCGTCCGCGAACGACAGTTCCAGCACCACGATCCGCTGTGGTGTTTTATCAAGCGTAAAGGTGCCATGTTCGTCATGAACCGTGGCGGCAAAAGCATGGCCGGTGAGCAGCAGCAGAGCGGCGAATAGGGTGCGTAATGATGTAAACATGTGAGTGGCCTGTGTCGAGTGGCGCGTCGTTTACCCGGCCGACAAAAACAGCGTGCAGGCCGGGTAAACGGGATTTAGAACTTCAACGACCCCTGCATATACAGCGTGCGCGGCTGGCCTGCGTAGATGCCTTTATTGTTGTCGTCGTAGGAGCGGGTGAAATATTCTTGGTCGAAGATATTTTTCACACCGAACGCCAGGTTCAGGTCTGCCATCTGCGGACCGAAGTCATAGGCTACGCGTGCGCCCCAGAGCATGAAACCTGGGATACGGCCAGTGCTGCCGTCGGCGCTCTCTTTGACGGTGTTGGCGTTATCCGCAAACTGGCTGGACTGGAAATCGCTGTTCAGGTTGAAGGTCCAGTTGCCCGGCTTATAGTCCACGCCCAACGTGCCTTTGTGTTTCGGGGAGAACGGCACCTGGTTGCCGTAGGTGTCGCCTTTCTCACGAATCTCGGCGTCCACGTACGCATAGCTTGCGTAGACTGAAACGTTGTCGAGCGTTGGCGTCAGCGTGCCGAGGTCATAGCGGGCCTGGGTTTCCAGCCCGGTATGGCGCGTTTTACCGCGTGCTGTAACGGTGTCGTTGGTCTGGTTGGAGTCGTACTGATTATTAAAGTTAATCAGGAACAACCCCATTTCCGCGGTCAGCGCGCCATCGTCGTATCGGGTGCCGAGCTCCCAGGTTCGCGCTTTTTCCGGTTCCACATTGCCGCTTTGCACAGCCTTGCCAATTTGGCTGTACTGTACGGTGCCGAACGAGCCTTCGGTGTTTGCATAAAGATTCCAGCTGTCAGTCAGGTGATAAAGCACGTTTAGCGCCGGAAGCGGGGCGTTATAGCTCACTTCCTCATGTGTGCCTTTGATGGCGTTGTTCTGGTATGACTCGATATGTTCAAAGCGCATACCCGGAGTGATAGTCCAGTTGCCAATATCGATTTTGTCATCCAGATACCAGGCGTGCGCTTCGGTACCGGAACGTGTGTCACGATCGTAAGGGCTGGCGCTGGTCGGCAGTTGCCCGCTGCTGGTGGCGGTGTAGTAGCGCATTTCATGCGTCGACTCGCTCACATAGCGATATCCCACCCCCACTTCGTGCGCGGAAGGGCCCACCATAAAGCTTTGGCTGTAGCGTGGCTCAATGCCGCGTACCCAATAGTTACGCGGTGAAAGCGTGGTGCGTTTGCCCTGTTCCAGATAGCCGCTGCGCAGGGTTTCGGTGTAGAAGCCCTGAATATTGAATTTATGCTGGCTGTCCGGCTGGAACTGATAGCCAAGGCTTGCCAGCTTGCGACGCCCCCAGAAGCGATCGTTCGGACGCGTAGATTGCCAGCGGTCGGCGTTGTAATCCGCGCGCGACAGGCCCCCGGGCATATCGGCTTCACCGTCGTAGTATTGCAGAAGGCTATTGAAGGTATGCACGTCGTTCGGCGCATATTTGCTTTTCAGCATCAGGTCATCGATGCGCGTCGCGCTGTGCTCGCGCCAGTCGCTGCCGCGCGTGCCGGAGTAAAGCAGGGCGGTGCCAAAACCGTTATCCGCTGTGCCGCCCACCATCAGGTTGTGCGTCTCTTTTGGATTATTTTGTGAGGACGTTGGGCTGAGCTGGCCTTCTATGCCGGCTTCGATCCCGAAGTCTTGCGGAATGGCGCGGGTAACAAAGTTCACCACGCCGCCCACGCTCTGCGGTCCGTAACGCACCGCACCACCGCCGCGCACCACATCGATGGCGTCCATATTTCCGAGCGAAACGGGTGCCAGGGAAAGCTGCGGCTGGCCGTAAGGGGCAAACGGCACCGGAATACCGTCCATCAGCACCGTTGAACGGCTGGCAAGGCGCGGGTTCAGGCCGCGAATACCAAAGTTCATCGCCAGATCGTGGCTACCGGTACCGTTGTTTTCCGGGGCGGTAACGCCAGGAATACGATTCAGCACCTCGCGCATGGTCGTCGCGCCGGTTTTGGCGAAATCCTCACGGCGGATAACGTCACGCGCGCCGGCATGTTCGAATACGTCGTTTTCGCGCGCATCGCCCAGCCAGTCGCCCACAACCGTGAGCGCATCTTCCTGCGGCGCAGGAACGTGTTCGAGCGTCCAGCTGTTATTCCCTAACGGCTTCACCTGCAGGCCACTGCCCAGGAGCAGCTGCTGCAAACCACTCTCAACATCGTAATCGCCGTGCAAACCGTTGCTGTGCTTGCCGCGCGTCAGGCTGGCATCAACAGACAGGGTAATTCCGCTGTGTGCGGCATATTGGTTTAGCGCTTTATCGAGTGAGCCTGGTGCAATATCAACCTGCGCTGCGAAAGCGGATAACGAGAGCCCAGCCAGCGGCAGCAGGCTCAGGCGAATGGCGTTAACCAAAGGTGTTGTTTTGCTAAAAACGCGTAAAGGCGTCATACCTTCTCCATCATCATTTTTGTTGTGTTCAGCTATGAGTCGAATGAGAAGGGGAAAAAGGACAATGAAAATGAGAATTATTTTTCTTACAGTGCCGAAATATTTACCCAGTATCGCGTAACAGTCTGAATTTTAACTGGAAGTGTCTGGGCAATAACATCCAGAATCGCATCGGTATTTTTCAGCGGGAACGTGCCACTCAGGCGCAGCCCGGCCACTGCCGGATCGCAACGCAGCACGCCGTTGCGATAACGGCCCAGTGTGGCAATGACCTCACCCAGCGGTTTATCGCTGAAACTCAGAACACCCTGGGTCCAGGTTGCGCTTTCATCATCCGATGTGGTGATTTCAGCAAATTCAGACGCGCTAAACTGCAGGCTCTCGCCAGCGTTGACGATACGTTTTTCCTGCAGATGATTTGCCAGGCGGACTTCAACAGCGTGCTGCTGTACGGCTACGCGCGTGATGTTATCGTGCTGAAAGACGGTAAATTCTGTGCCTAACGCGGTGAGCTGACCCTGGCGGGTCATCACACGGAAAGGCCTCTGCTGCGCATCTTTTGCGGTGGTAATCGCAATTTCGCCATACCAGAGGTGGACAGCGCGCTGATGCGTATCAAAACGAACATCAGCGGCGCTTTGTGTGTTGAGCGTCAGCAGTGAGCCATCCTCCAGCCGCTGATGGCTGACCACGCCTTTAGCGGTGCGGTAGTCGGCACGTAGACCTTCTCCGGCCTCAGATTGCCAGAGCTGCCAGCCGCTACCCACGCCAAGCAGTAGCAACAACCCTTTCATGACGTGACGACGAGTTAGGCGCGTATCGTGCAGCGCCCGGCTGGCGACATCGCCCGGAACGCTGCTGAGCTGGCTGCGCAGGTTTTCAACCTGTTGCCATGCCCACTGATTGTCCTGGTCCTGTTCATACCATTGTTGCCAGCGAGCTTCCTGCTGTGGGCTGACACGCTCGCCGCTCAATACCGCATACCAGTGTGATGCCGAGCGCAAAGCCTGACGGCGAGAATCGGTGATAGCAGCGTTCACAGGCCGTGCTCCAGACGAAACAGCAGACAATGTTCGATAGCCTTTGCCACATACTTTTTCACCGAGCTGACGGAGACGCCGAGCTTAAGCGCGATCTCGCTGTATTTGAGCCCCTCCAGTTGCGAAAGCAAAAACGCTTCGCGTGTGTTTCCGTTCAGGCCGTCAAGCATGCTGTCGATGAGTTGCAGGGTTTCGAGCTGGCTCTCACGTTCCTCGGGCGAAGGCGCGAGATTTTCCGGCATCAGCGCCAGCATCTCCAGATAGGCTTTTTCCAGCGCGTTTCGGCGAAACAGGTCGACCATTACCCGTTTGGCGATAGTGCACAGGAAGGAACGAGGGTCGCGGACAGTCTTGAGCGAGTCACTGCCCATTACCCGTAAAAATGTGTCCTGGGCAATATCATCAGCATCAAAGGCAGACTGGAGCTTGCGCGTCAGCCAGCTTTTCAGCCAGCCGTGATGTGTGCCATAAAGCGACTCGAACGTGAAGCAAGCGGTAGTAGTGGCGCGGTCAGACATGCGGATTGCATCAAAAGTTAATTATCACGCGGCTACATTAACATGAGAATGGTTATCATTACAATTGGAAATGAAATGAGATAAAAATGACATTTTAAAGGGGTTATGATTTTGGCATTAATAGCATCCCTTATTGCCCGCGCTTGCGCTCCCCATCTTTCCTGAGAGTCATAGATCCCATTGGCGATGGTTTAATTGCCTGCACATTCGCAGGCAATAGCACAATAAAATTACGCCAACGGGATGTCTTCAAGGCGGAAATAAACGGTGAGTCCATGCTTATGTGCGACATCGATGTCCATATCAGCACCTTTAGAAGCGCCTTTAATACGGTAAATCGCATCACATTTGGTGATAAGTCGATGGGCAACAGGGTAGATCATAGATTCGCCGATTTCATCGTCAATAGCCGTAGAACCGGCAGCTTTTGCCAGTGGTAGTGCCAGCCATTCGCCAATTACAGGAATGTGTCCTCTTTGATATACCGCTAACGCTGCATCTTCCAGGCGAGCAAGATTCGCATCGATAAGATTTTGTTTTCCATCCGTACCGCTACGGTAGGGGCCAGCAATGCGAATAAGTTGTTTCACAAAGAGAACCTCATAGAATGTTTTTCAGCGCGATGTGATAAAGCAACATAATGGTTTTGCCATCGACGATAAGACCACTTTCAATTGCGGCAAGTGCGCTTGCAAGCGGCCACTCAAGCACTTCGATATCTTCTCCTTCAGCCGCAATTCCACCACCGGCACTTGTCTTGTCGGCAGCATCATATTCCGCGATGTAAAAATAGAGCTTCTCCGTGACCGAGCCTGGGCTCATGTACGCCTCGAAAACCTTCTGTACGCTGGATACACGAAAACCGGTTTCTTCTTCAACTTCGGCTTTGATCCGTTTTTCAGGAGCCATGTTGTCAAGAAGACCTGCTGCTGTTTCAATGAGATAGCCATCGTGACCATTTATAAATACCGGAAAACGAAACTGACGAGTTAAGATCACTGTTTTCCTGTCACGGTTATAGAGCAGAATCGTGGCTCCGTTGCCGCGATCGTAAACTTCACGACTTTGGCGCTGCCAATCACCGTTTCTTCGTTGAATATCAAAAGTGTATTTTTTTAAACAATACCAGTCATCGGATAATGTTAGGTTATCGACGATGCGTATTTCTGCACGCTTAGGTTGCATGAAGACTCCTTGATCCGTAGAGTTGACATCATAATCAGCATTATCGTGCAAATACAAGTATAAACATGCATAAACAGGAACGGTCATATGCTCGCTCATCAACGTAAACACCTTATTCTTGAACAACTGCAGGTTGAAGGGCAGGTCCAATCGAAAAATCTGAGTGATCGATTTGGCGTTTCAGAAGACACCATTCGACGGGATTTACGTGAGCTTGCCGCAGAAGGGCGATTGCAGCGCGTTCATGGTGGTGCTTTGCCATCGTCTTCAGCTGTTGCGACATTTTCCGAGCGTAAATCATTAAAAACAGATGTGAAAATGAAGATCGCGCGCAAAGGCACTGAACTCATTTCTTCGGGACAAGTTGTTATTGTGGATGGCGGCACGACCACATCAGAGCTGATTGCCTGTCTGCCGGACGATCTGCATATTACCGTGGTGACACACAGTCCCAGCATTGCACTGGGGTTGGTCGATAAACCCGAGGTTGACGTTATTTTGATCGGTGGCCGACTGTACAAGCACTCCATTGTCAGTGTAGGGGCGGCCGCTATTGAAGGCATCGGCAATATTCATGCGGATATTTTCTTCATGGGGGTAACGGGTATTCATCCTGAAGCGGGATTAACCACGGGTGATTATGAAGAAGCGTGCATCAAACGTGCATTTTCCGGCAGAGCGGCGGAAACGGTCGTACTGGTGTCGCCGGAGAAGGTCAACGCTGCGTCATCGTTTGTTATCGGTGAGGTAGGGCTAATCAATACTATCGTGGTTGATAGTGAAACCGATGATAATTGGTTAAGGAGTATTGAAGGAAAGGGCATCACCATTATCAAAGCGTGATTCTCTGTTAATCGAGCATGAGAAATCGCATAAAAAACAGATACAGCCACGCCAGTACACTCTGGCCGTTCAGCAATTGTCGCAGATAGCCCAGCACTGTAAAAATCACGCTTTCCATCGTTTGTTCGTGAGATGGCACATATTTGTAAAGTCGGAGGGAAAGGGCAATGAATAGGGGATCTTTGGTAAGGATCTTACTGACTATGGCATTAGTTGGGGATGGGGTAGGACTAGCGACCGCTTTGAGCGAAGAGCGGAAGTTCGAATTTTTATGAAGGCATTACTTAAATCGTAGCGTGTTAAACAAAGGGGCAGTTCGCCCCCGGTTCTTTCCGAAAATTGATGTAAAACACTACTGAAGAGCTTTAAACAACGCCTCAATATGAATATCAACCGTGTCCAGTGCTTTAACAGGTAACGCTGTACCCGCGAACAAAAGGGGAAGCTCTGTGCATCCCAGAATGATGGCCTCAATGCCTTCATCCTGATACATCCGCTCAATGATCGCGGTAAACGTGTCTCGCGTCTGTGACTTAATAATGCCTCTTTCGAGTTCATCGTGGATTTTTTCTGCGGTGTAATCAACCTCGTCAGCATGCGGGATGACCACCTGGATGCCTGCTTCAGTGAAAGGCCGTTTGAAGAAGTCAGCCTCCATTGTAAATCGTGTTCCCACGAGACCTACTTTTTTCAGGCCCTGAGTCTGAACTTCTGCACAAGTGGACTCGATAATGCTGACAAGAGGAACTGTTGTACACGACTGGAGTTCGTTGAAGACGATGTGTGGTGTGTTACCGGTCAAGGCGACGACTTCAGCCCCAGCGGCCACCAAATTCCCGACAGCCTTGGCCAGGTACCTCGTCAGCGCTTCATAATCTTTCCGTCCACACATGGTCAGGACGTCATATACATTGATACTTTCAATAGTTAGAGACGGGAAGAATGTGTCGCCAATTCTTTTGTTAGCTTCATAAACAAATTTGCGATAGTAGAGCAATGTTGATTCTGGTCCGGTGCCGCCGATTAATCCAAGTTTCTTCATTTTATTACCCTCAATAGCTCCCGTATTAATCAAACGTGACCATTTTGCGATGATCAACAAGCGCTTGAGACTAGCTGGGAGGCTGGTAGCTGTTTAAATGGAGTAAATAAATTAAAAAACATGTAGATTCATTTCAATTGAATAAAATAGAATCCAATTTTCAATTGTGGTGAAAGTATGGATATAGCTGACTTCCGGACCATCATCGCACTGGTAGAAACAGGTACTATTACTGCAGCAGCAAATTTGCTCTGCCGAGTCCCCTCCGCAATAACCACTCGCGTTCAGAACCTGGAGAGCCAGCTCGGAACCACACTGTTTGTAAGGTCTGGCCGTAGGTTTCTTCCGACAAATGAAGGTCAGGTGCTTTATAACAATGCACTGAAGATTATCGAGCTGGTTACCTTAGCAGAACAGCAGATGGTAAAGCCGGTGCCTGGCGGTCGGTTCCGACTGGGGGCGCTCGACAGTATGGCCGCAACAAGGTTGCCTGAGCCGCTGGCGCGTCTCTACCAGCAACATCAATCAGTAAAGGTGGAGCTGGTTACCGGGATAAGCCGCACACTGCTCGATGCAGTGCTTAGTCACGAACTTGATGCAGCCTTCATTGCAGACGCGCCGGCTAATGACAGACTGGAACGCATGGTTGTTTACAAGGAAGAACTGGTTATTATCGCCGCAGCAAATTTCCCGCAGATACGTTCTGCTGCCGATTTAGCTCACACAACGTTGCTGGTATTCAGTGACGGTTGCTCCTATCGCGACCGGCTAACAACCTGGTTCAGAGAGGCTGGGATCAGACCTTACAGGCTGGCAGAAATGTCCTCCTACCATGCCATTCTGGGGGGAGTCAGTTCTGGAATGGGGGCGGGGGTAATACCAACACCAATCCTCGATACGTTTCCGACACAGGAACTCATCACAGTCCATCCCTTTGATTCAGAAAACAGTCAAATAACAACGGAACTGATATGGCGCAAGGGAGAGCTCACGGCTAATACAGGTGCCCTGATTGATATCTTGTCCTCAACGTCGAAATTGCCTGACAGACAGGGTGCTGCAATCTAGTTTGAGATTATGACCGCCTGACGGTGTCTGCAATGTCGAAATCCTTACCGGGTGAAATGACACTTCTGGTCTTTTCTGTCCTGCCAGAGGCTAATGCCCGACTTTGAGCCGTTAACAAAAGCTTAAACTTTCACCTTCCGCTTATGGCACCAGGCAGACATTTCAATTGACAATAATACCTAGATTTCAAGTGCAGCAAGGATGATGGTTTCCATTTTCTCCGGGGTAGTGAACGGCGCAAAACGCTTTAGCGGCTTGCCATCGCGTCCGATCAGGAATTTTGTGAAATTCCATTTTATCCGTCCCCCCAGCATGCCGGGCAACTCGTCTTTTAGATAACGGAATACCGGATGCGTAGCGGCACCGTTAACCTCCACTTTTTCAAACATTGGGAAGCTTACACCGTAGTTGATGTGGCAGGTCTGCGCGATTTCGTCGGCGTCGCCGGGTTCCTGCTTACCAAACTGGTTGCAGGGAAAACCAAGCACCACCAGCCCACGAGATGCGTACTTTTTGTATAGTACTTCCAGACCTGCATATTGTGGCGTGAAGCCACAATGGCTGGCGGTATTTACCACCAGAACCAGCTTGCCAGCATAGTCAGCCATAGGGATACGCTGGCCGTCCAGGCTGGTGGCTGTTAGTTGATAAAAGGTGGTCATAGCGAACTCCTCAGAGCAGGACCTGTCAGACATCGGCATAGCCATACAGCATGGTGCTGCCGGGGCAAGTGAGGAGCGGAGGTGAGTCCGCTCGGTTTAGTGCTGCCAGATTCAGTCCCTAATGCTCCAAATCTTCGCGAGTGGGTCCTTGAAAGTAAAGGGTACTAATATGGCAACTACGCGGTTGAGTCAGCACAAAATGAATTGTTTCCCAGACAGAACGCCCATTCATTAGATGTTCTCCCATTCTGGATTGAGTGTCGACAAGAGGATCTAACCCGGTCAATTCAAAATCCGGTGGGTATAACCCGGTTACCCGTATATTTTCTTTGGATAACTGTTCCGACAGTTTAGTTGTAAAACCACTCATCCCGTGTTTACTGGCAAAAAAAGCGGGATGGGCAATTGAATCCGTAAAATTCGGAATGCCGCATACAGATATAATCGAAACAATGTCAGCACTGTCTGAGCGCCTTAATCCTGGAAGCAATGCCTGTGTTAGTAGAATTGAACCTGTCAGGCCTGAGCTGACGGTATTGTAGATTTCTGAGTCCGGTTGTTCGTCTATAGTCCCTGATAACCACTGAGCAGCATTGAGGATTAGAATGTCGATGGACCTGTCTATATCTAAGAGTTGTGAAGCAAACTGAGAAATAGATTCAGGCTGGGTTAAATCACACAGATACCCTTTTGCAGCACCACCTTCAGCGGCGATGATGCTGCAGGTTTTGTGAATATCCTCAACCCGCCGGGCAGAAAAATCCACGTTGACGCCTTCTCGAGCCAACCAAACGCACAACGCCTGACCAAATCCTCCTCCGCCGCCGGTGATAACGGCTCTTTTACCTTTCAACATAACGATGCTTCCCTTTCGTGATGAGTTTGTGTCGCTGGATATATAGCATGGTGATACGGGGTCACATCTTCCCGTTAGTGCCATTTACGGCGGGATATAAATAGCGGTTTGCATGCGTTATATCGTTCTCAAAATGGGCTCAGCTCAGATTTAAGCAAAATGCACTCCGAAGGGGGGATGCATGATGGGACGTCAATCAAGATTAAAATACCGACAATCCCAATCCTTGTTTTACTTCTCTTAGCGTTTGCTGTGTGATGTCGTAGGCCTGCGCGCTGCCTTTTTTAAGCATCGCCATCAGCATACCTTTATCCTGAATATAGGTTGCCCGACGCTCACGCATGGGCGCGATGAGTTCTTGCAGGCACATCTCCAGCTCATTTTTGCATGCCCGATCACCCAATCCTCCTTGCTGATAATTCACTTTCATTTCTGCGACTTTGGCCTTATCCGGGTGAAAAGCATCCAGATAGGTGAACACGACATTACCCTCAATTTGCCCCGGATCGGACACTTTTAGGTGGTTAGGATCAGTGTACATTGCGCTGACGGCGCGATGGATAGTCTCTTCACTTGCCGACAGGAGCAGCGTATTACCGAGTGATTTCGACATCTTGGCGTTGCCGTCAATACCAGGAAGACGGCTGGTTTCGCTTAACATAGCTTTACAGTGATGCAGAACGGGGGTCGGTAACAGGCTATTCATCTTATGCACGATTTCATTAGTCTGTTCGATCATCGGCAACTGATCGTCGCCGACGGGCACCAGGCTGGCTTTGAACGCCGTAATATCTGCTGCCTGGCTGATGGGGTAAACCAGGAAACCGACCGGAAGCGAACGGGCGAAACCTTTTTGCGCAATTTCATTTTTGACCGTTGGGTTACGCTCGACGCGAGCCACGGTAACGATATTCATATACAGCGCGGTGAGTTCGGCAAGGGCAGGTAGTGCTGATTGTAAACAAAGGGTGGTGAGTGAGGGATCAATACCTGCAGCGAGATAATCGGCCAACACTTCGGGTATGTTATTTTGGATCTTTTGTGGATCGCTGCCGTTATCGGTCAGGCCTTGCAGGTCTGCGACCAGAACAAACTGCTGATAGTCGTGTTGCAGTATCGCGCGTTGGCGCAGGGAACCGACATAGTGGCCAAGATGCAGTGGCCCAGTAGGGCGGTCGCCGGTAAGGATGATGGATTTGTTGTTCATAGAAGACTCCTTAAGCATAAAACCGAAAGGGGTCTCAAAATGCAAATAACCGCCTTTCGGCGGTTATTTAAAAATGGATAAACACATTCTGACCGCCTTTAAGAAGGCTGCCACCAACGCTTGTGGTTAAAACCGTTGCAATCGTGTTTTATATTCATCGGGTCAACATATCACTACCAGGGGTAGAGGTAAAGTAATGCTCTGCCCGCTCGGGGGGATATTTTAGGAAGTACCCGTCTGGGCTTACGCACCGCTTTTTAGCTCGCTTCCAGCATCCCAAAGCTCACTATGCGCGAACGCCCCAGCTCTTTTGCGCGATACAGCGCGACATCCGCGGCACGTAACAGGTTATCGCTCTGGGCGTGCTGCGGGTAGCTGGCGACACCAATAGACACATCAACATGACCGATGTCAGAGACGCCAAAGCTGAGCGTCAACTCGCGTACCCCGTTGTAAATGTCCGTCGCAAAGCGATTGGCCGCTTCTTCATCCATACCGGCAAGCAGAACCAGAAACTCTTCACCACCGTAGCGGAAGGCCATTCCGTGGTCGTGAACAACGCGCTGAATAATTGCTGCGATACTTTTTATCACCCCATCACCTGCCTCATGACCAAATCGGTCGTTGATGTTTTTGAAGTGATCGATGTCGATCATCAGGCAACTGATCGGTTCCTGGTTGTGGACAGCCTGACTCATTTGGGTGCGCAGAGTGTCTTCAAGGTGATGGCGATTACGCAGACCGGTCAGTGGGTCGTAAAGCGCTTTTTCCAGTAATGCATCGCGCAGACGTTGGTTGGCTAATGCCAGTCCAAGTGCCTCGGCCATCAGCTCCAGATAAGCACGGGAAGGGGCGGAATTGTCACTGAGATTCTGGAATGAGAGCAGGCCGATGGCTTCCCCCTGGGCGATCAACGGTACGCACAGGGTATGATCCTGACACGACTCAGGCAGGTGGTAGCAGGCGATATCAGGCTCACCTTGCACGGGAGGATGACTTTGCCCACGGCGCACTGCCCAGCAGTCATCCAGATGGAAAGGGTCTGTTTTGCCTTGCGGCGAAAGCCACTCGGCGGCACAGCGCATGTGCCAGGCTTGCCGATCAAGAATGTAGAGCCGTCCGGCAACGCCAGGGGCAATGTTCGGGGCAAAAAGCTGCGCAACATTGATAACATCGGCAAAGTTTTCGCAGCCCTGTAAACGCTGGGTCATACGAGCCAACAGTTCACGGATCGCCCAGTCGGCGTCCCGCTCTTTCTCCAGCCGCTGCCGCACCAGGCCGTTCTCACGAAAGATGCGAATGGCTTGCGCCATATCGCCAATCTCGTCAATCTGATTAAAGTTAGGCGTTTCTACGGCATAATCCTGCGATGCGAGACGGTGAACCACGTCGCTCAGACGCACAACCGGACGCAGTACGCGGCGTTTCAAAATAAAGCCGAGGACAAACAAAAACAGCAGCGCGGTTAAACCGACCATAACTTCGGAGAGCGTACGCAGTATGCGGGAAGTCCTGGTGGCATCGTCAATGCTGTTACGTACACGGTTATCGAGCAATTGCCGGAAATGATCTATCCGCACCTGCGCCCGTTCCAGTTCCTGTTCATAGGCTTTGCCGTAGAGCAGGGCGATTGCCTGTGACGTTTCTCCGCGGGCCATACTGGCGAGCGCGGCTGCTTGCTCTTCCTGCAGCGCATCGACAATTTGTAATCCTTCATGCAGCAGCGCCAGCTCTTCACCTGTCGCGCCGAAGTCTTTTAATTTTGTTAACCGCAGCTCAATCGCTTTTAGTGATGACGCCTTTTGGCGATAGGCATTCAGTGCGTCTGGATCTTTGGCGATCACGTACTCGCGAGCTAAATCTGACAATGACCAGGCATCGAGCTCCACCTCTTCGGTTAGCTGATCAAATTTATACCGCTGCTCTACCACCTGACGTTCAGTATTGTCTGCTCCGGATGCCATCAGCATAACAACGCCGGAGGCAATGGTCAGGCATACCGTCGCACTGTAGGCCCAGTTGGTGATTGTGGCTATTCGCACTTTTTCGTTCCTTCTGCGACGATTAATGAATAAGCATGATTGAAATTATAGGAAACGTATGATTTTGCGTGAAAACAAAAGGCGACCCGCGGTCGCCCCTTGTTATCGTCATGCCATCATAAATCTGGAGGGTTTTTTCCTTCTTCCATGAAGGCTTCATCGATACCTTCTACGTTGCCCTCATGGTCACGTCCGGAGAACAGATTCCAGCTCGCCAAAAACAGTGCAGCGATTAGCGGGCCAATCACAAAGCCATTGATACCGTAAATCTCCATCCCACCGAGGGTGGTAATCAATATCAGGTAGTCCGGCATTTTGGTGTCTTTTCCTACCAGTAGTGGGCGCAGGATATTGTCCACCAGTCCGACGATAATGACGAAGAATCCGACAATAAACAGCCCTTGCCACAGTTGGTGGGTGGCAAAGAGGAAAATAGCCGCCGGGACCCAGACTATCGCCGAGCCAACCGCTGGCACCAACGAGAGGAATGCCATTAGTGCGCCCCACAAAACGCTGCCGTCGATGTCGACAATGGCGAAAGCAATGCCGCCCAGCGTGCCCTGTACGACAGCGACAACCGCCGTGCCTTTGACTGTCGCCCGCGTGACACCCACGAATTTGGCAAACAAGTGCTGCTTGGCAAAATCAGACAGCGGTAAGGAATCCAGAATCTGACGCACCAGATACGGTCCATCCTTCAACAGGAAAAATAGCAGGTACAGCATGATGCCAAAGCTGATGGCGAAGCCGAAGGTTCCTTTACCAATCAGGAAAGCACTGCCTGCGAGGTACTGTCCGCCCTGCAGCGCAATGTCGGAGAGTTTTTTCTGGATCTGCGCGACATTATCCAGATTGTGTTCTGCGAGGAATCCTCTGGCCCAGTCAGGAAGATAAGAAAGAATAGAACTGACCACTTCCGGAAACTGCGTATCGTTTTGCTGCAACTTGGTGTAAACCACATTCAGTTCGATTGCCAACGACGACAGGATCACCATCAGAGGAATAAAGACAATTAAGCAAATAATACCAATAGTGATTAACGATGCCAGACCGTTACGTTCGCCAAGCGCACTGCGCAGTTTGTTTTTTACCGGATTAAAGATAGTCGTCAGAATTGCGGCCCACAAGATTGCGGAGAAGTAGGGGGACAATACGTCGAAAAACGCCCAGGTCACGAGGGCAAGAATGAAAATGAAGAAACCTTTGGTCAGTCCGTTAAATCGCATTAGTGAATCCTGTAACTGAGAAGCAGTCTCGACTATAGAACTGTTCAGCAGAATTACCAACTGTGGATGTTGATTCCGGCTTAACGCCGCCTTGATGAGCAAACAGTGAACTCAGAGCAAAAAATTGCCACGTGTTCCTGTCTCCGTAAGGGGTGAGCGAATGATCTATCTACTCGCCGAGAAAGGGGGCAACGTGTCTGGAAAGCCAAAAATTCTCCGTCGTTTACTGTCCACCATGAAGCGAGTTGATTCGCCAGCCGGTTGAAAATTCGTTATGATCTATCCCCACTTTTTAGTCTGGTTGTCTGATGTCTACGATTCTCGATACCTTTGTTGCTCCGCCGTGCCATGACGAAATAGAAATCCTTTACCAGGATGAACATCTGCTGCTTATCAATAAACCCAGTGGGTTGCTGAGTCTGTCGGGGAAAAATCCGCAAAATCTTGATTCGGTTCACTATCGTCTGGTACAGATATACCCGGGCTGCACGCTGGTACATCGGCTTGATTTTGGTACTTCGGGTCTGATGGTCGTTGCACGCAATAAAGCGATCAATGCAGCGCTCTGTCAGCAGTTCAGCCAGCGCGCGGTGACTAAGGTGTACAGCGCATTGTTATGTGGACACCTGAAACAGGATGACGGTGTGATTGATGCCGCCATTGTCAAAGATCCAGCACTGTTTCCGTTGATGTCGATTAGTGCTATTAGCGGTAAACCTGCGCGTTCCCGTTTTCGGGTGATTGAGCGCTTCAATCAGCTACTGAAGGATGGACGGTCACTGCCCCTGACACGGGTGCAACTGATGCCGGAGACCGGACGAACCCATCAGCTACGTCTTCACTGTCAGCATTTGGGTCATCCGATCTGGGGCTGCGATCTTTATGGTGGACGCGAGTGGCCTGGCACGGAGCAGACGTCGCGGCTGATGTTACACGCCAGCGAACTGCGCCTGGTACATCCCATCAGCCATGAACAAATCAACGTCTGCCATGCCAGCCCATTTTAACCCAGCGGCTATTATGGTGTTATCGTGCTGCACGTTGCAGAATGACGGCTGACGGCTGGCGTTGCAGAAAACGCATCCGCAGCATCATCAGCACCGCGGCAGAGGTCAGGCCAATAATAAAGCCCATCCAGAAGCCCGCTGGCCCCATGCGGTCGACGACCAGATCGGTGAGCGCAAGAATATATCCACTTGGCAAACCCAGCACCCAGTACGCCGTGAAGGTGATAAAGAAAATGGAACGCGTATCTTTATAACCACGCAGGATCCCGCTGCCAATAACCTGAATGGAGTCCGAAATCTGGTACACGGCAGCCAGCAACATCAGCTGTGCAGCCAGTGTGACAACTTCAGGATTATTGTTGTAGAGCAGGGCGATGTGCTCGCGCAAAGTGACGGTGAAAATGGCGGTCATCATCGCCATACATACGCCGACACCTAAGCCAGTTCTGGCAGCGGTCTGTGCATCCAACGTTGATCCCTGACCCAGGCGGTATCCCACACGAATGGTGACGGCAGCCGCCAAAGACATCGGCAGGACAAACATTAATGAGCTGAAGTTCAGCGCGATCTGGTGTCCGGCCACGTCGACAATCCCCAGCGGGGAGACCAACAGCGCCACCACGGCAAACAGCGTGACTTCAAAAAATAATGCCAGCGCAATTGGCAAACCCAGCTGTACCAGGCGTTTCATCACCGCGGTGTCAGGTTTCTGGAAGCCACGCTCATTACGGATATCACGCATTGATCGGGCGTGTTTTACGTAAGAAAGCATGGCGGCAAACATCACCCAATACACCGCCGCCGTTGCCACACCGCAGCCTACGCCACCCAGTTCTGGCATACCCAAATGGCCATAGATGAAAACATAGTTAACCGGAATGTTCACCAGCAGGCCGAGAAAACCCATTACCATTGCCGGTTTGGTCTTGGCCAGGCCTTCGCACTGATTACGGGCAACCTGGAAGAACAAATATCCGGGCGCACCCCATAGCAGCGCGCGCAGATATCCCACGGCTTTGTCGGCCAGTGCAGGGTCAATGTTATGCATAGAGCGGATAATGTATCCCGCATTCCAAAGCACAATCATAATCAGAACGGATACGATCCCCGCCAGCCAGAAACCCTGACGTATTTGATGAGCAATACGATCGCGGCGCCCGGAACCGTTAAGTTGCGCAATCACTGGTGTCAGAGCCAGCAACAGCCCGTGACCAAACAGAATTGCGGGTAGCCAGATGGACGTACCGATAGCAACGGCTGCCATGTCCGTCGCGCTATATCCGCCGGCCATCACGGTATCGACGAATCCCATTGCGGTTTGAGCGATTTGCGCAAGAATCACCGGAATTGCCAGAGCTAATAACTGACGCGCTTCACTTACATACTTTTGCACGTGTACACCACTATATTGTTGTTATTTGAGAGACTAAAAAAGCCGCCTTATATGGCAGCAAGGAGAAAATGCAGGGGGAATTTCAGTCTATTGTAGCGAGGAATCCGTATTTCTCCAGTGAAAAAATAGGCGGGAGCGGCGCATTGCTGGCAACCTGATTTTCCACCTGCTATTGTGCACAGCAGAGATGTCTTAATTGAGTTCAGGAGTTACAGGTATGTTTACGGGTATTGTGCAGGGCACCGCGAAACTGGTGTCGATTGATGAAAAACCGAATTTTCGCACACATGTAGTGGAGTTACCTGAATACATGTTGGATGGGCTGGAGACCGGCGCATCGGTAGCACACAACGGCTGTTGTCTGACAGTGACCGAAATTAACGGTAACCAGATAAGCTTCGATCTGATGAAAGAGACGCTGCGAATCACCAATCTGGGTGACCTGAAGGTCGGCGATTTGGTCAACGTTGAGCGCGCAGCAAAATTCAGCGATGAAATTGGCGGACATTTAATGTCAGGCCATATTATGACTACCGCCGAGGTATCGAAAATTCTGACCTCAGAAAACAACCGCCAGGTGTGGTTTAAAGTTCAGGATCCGTCGCTGATGAAATATATCCTGTACAAAGGATTTATCGGTATTGACGGTATTAGCCTGACGGTTGGCGAAGTCACACCGACACGCTTTTGCGTGCATTTGATTCCGGAAACCCTGGAACGTACAACGCTGGGCAAGAAAAAACTGGGTGCGCGAGTCAATATCGAAATCGACCCGCAAACACAGGCTGTTGTTGATACGGTTGAACGTGTATTGGCCGCGCGTGAAAGCGCTATGAGCAACGTTACTGGCGAAGCGGGCGTTTAAGTCGGAATAAAAAGCCCCCGGTAGTTCGGGGGCGATGCTGTCTAACGGGGAACGCGGAGCCCGTGTTCAACGCCACGAGAGAACACAACCTGCCACAGCTGGATGTCGCGCGCGCGAAATGCGCCAGCACACGCATTCAGGTAATAACTGAACATCCGTTTAAAGCGTTCACTATAGTTGGCGGCAATTTCTGGCCAGGCGGTTATGAAACGCTCGTGCCAGGCCATCAGGGTAGTATCGTAATCCGCACCAAAGTTATGCCAGTCTTCCATCACGAAATGTGGCTCGCTGGCGTTGGCTATCTGGCGAACTGACGGTAAACAGCCGTTCGGGAAGATATATTTATTGATCCACGGATCAACATTATTGTCGGTTTTTTTAGAGCCGATGGTATGCAGCAAAAAAAGACCGTCTTGCTTTAAATTACGGTCAACAACGTCAAAATAGGTGTTGTAGTTTTTCGGCCCCACATGCTCAAACATACCGACGGAAACGATACGGTCAAACCGGTCATTCAGGTCACGGTAGTCCTGCAGCAAAATCGTGACATCCAGCCCTTCACAGCGCGTCTGCGCCATTTTTTGCTGTTCTGCTGAAATAGTCACGCCAGTCACGCTCACCCCGTATTGTGACGCCATGAACTGGGACAAGCCTCCCCAGCCGCAGCCAATATCGAGAACGCGCATACCTGGTTTCAATTGCAATTTATCGGCAATCATTTTTAGCTTCGCCTGCTGGGCAGATTCCAGGGTATCGGCATCTTTCCAGTAGGCGCAGGAATATTGCATGTAGGGATCAAGCATGCGGCTAAAGAGATCGTTGCCAAGATCGTAGTGTTCTTTGCCAACGACCCACGCACGTTTTTTGGTTTGTAAATTAAACAGACGGGCCGTTGCGATACGTAGCGTATCTCTGAAGTGGCGGGGAAGTTGGCTTTCAAGACCTGCACGCAGGACTTTGCTAAAAAACATATCCAGCCGATCGCATTCCCACCAGCCGTCCATATAACTTTCACCTAAACCCAACGACCCTTCCTGCAACACGCGTTTGAAAAAGTCGGGGTTCTTAACGCGAATATCTGCCGGTGCCGGGCCATTAATAGTAATGCCTGCACGGCTCAATAGCTCATTGGTGATTCGGTACCAGTCATCATCCGGTACGCTGACGTCTTCTATACATGATGAACTCATAGCTTCTCCATCACTGGTCGGTGATCAGAACCTTAAAACAGCGTAGACGCTTTTTTGGGCTTTGTGAGAAATCTCACGGAATTAATCCGCGAATCTATAATCCGACGTAGAACAGAGGAAGGGAGGAACCCTTGCCGAAAAGGCCATCCATGGAAGAACGGGAACCTGCTTGTTCCCGTTACTCTATAAATCTTATCGTTTTATTAACAACCGAAAATCAGTATAGGCCTGAATTTTTGGCTATTCAACCGAAAATTGTTAGCGGGCTAACTAAATGCCCGCAACAATGATTAATGTGACTCACCGTGTGCAACTTGCGCGCTCTCATCCGGCAAGGATGTGTTCTCAGCCTGTGACTGCATTTTGTAACCTAACGCGGCCAGCAACACTGTCGTCAGCATAACGCTGGTGGTCGTGAGCAGCGGCGTGCTGATTAACCACGAAACGACCAGGCTTGCCAGGAAGCATAACCCCAGTTGCAGCGTATTCTGCAACGCAGCGGCGCGCCCTGTTGCCTGAGGGAATGGGCGCAGCGCCTGAGCGACAACGATAGGGTAGATTGCCCCGTTCGCAATGGCCATCACGCAGAATGGGATCAGGATTTCAGCCAACGCAACGTGGTGAATAAAGCCTGTAGCCCAGGTGCCGATAACGCTAATGGCGTACAGGATAAGCAACCATGGCAGAAGCTGGCGACCCTGCCATTTTTGCAGTGCCGCGCGGCAGCCGTAACCCCCGATCAAAAATGCAATAGTTTGCGGGACATAGCTCAGACCAATCACAGCCGGGCTATAGCCCATTTCGCTAAGGATAAATGGTGAACCCGTCAGCCATGCGAAGAAACTTGCAGAACATGCTGCGTAAATCAGTACATTTCCACGGTATGCTTTGGAGCGCAGCAGCGTAGCGAACGTCAGTTTATCCTGGCTGTCGTCGCGCGCTTTTGCCGTTGGTTTTAAGCGCAGGGCCGGCAGCATCAGGATCAGGGTAATCGCAAAAAGGGTAGCAAAAATGGCCTGCCAGGAAAAATGTACCAGGATCCAACTGCCTAATAACGGTGCAAGTGCAGGGGATAATCCAACCAGCGGCATAATGGTGGCAAAAATGCGGTTTACTTTTTGTGAAGGATAATAATCGGTAACCAGCGCCTGCCAGATAACCGAAGCCGCACAGACACCAACGGCCTGAATAAAGCGTAGCACCAGTAAGCCGGTGGCGTTTTCTACCCACAACATGCCCAGGCTGCCCAGCGCGAAGATGGATAAGCCCAGCAGCAAAATAGGTTTGCGACCATAGTGGTCAGAGAGTGGCCCCCACAAAAGTTGTGCGACGGCAAATCCCGCTAAGAACAAGCTAAGGCTGGCACTCACGGCAGAGGCGGGCGTCTGTAAATCGGACTGAATAGCCGCAAAGGCGGGCAAATACATATCCGTTGCCAGAAAACCCAGCACGCTAAGACCTGCCAGCCAGACTAAAAACCCTTTTCCCGGTTGCATTATCGTTTCTCTTTTTAGCAATAGAACATTGCCGCTGAGTGTAGTGAGTGTAATTCTCGCTGTGAAACGCTAATATTTGCTTACTGATTTCAAATTTTTTGCAGGCAGAATATGTGGTCGGAATATTCACTTGAGGTGGTTGATGCGGTGGCGCGTAACGGTAGCTTTAGTTCTGCTGCTCAGGAGTTGCACCGCGTACCTTCGGCGGTAAGCTACACAGTGCGTCAACTGGAAGAGTGGCTGGCTGTGCCACTTTTTGAACGTCGTCATCGGGACGTGGAATTAACGCCTGCTGGCGCGTGGTTTTTAAAAGAAGGCCGATCTGTTATCAAAAAAATGCAGATCACCCGTCAGCAATGTCAGCAAATTGCCAACGGCTGGCGCGGGCAGTTGGCGATTGCAGTCGATAACATTGTCCGCCCGGATCGTACCCGCCAGATGATCGTGGATTTCTACCGCCATTTCGATGATGTGGAACTTCTGGTCTTTCAGGAGGTGTTTAACGGCGTCTGGGACGCGCTTTCAGATGGTCGGGTGGAGTTAGCTATCGGAGCAACGCAGGCCATTCCGGTAGGGGGGCGCTATACGTTCCGGGATATGGGAATGCTGAGCTGGAGTTGTGTGGTGGCCAGTCATCATCCGTTGGCGGCAATGCCGGGACCGCTCAGTGACGATACGTTGCGCAACTGGCCATCGCTGGTACGCGAAGACACGTCCCGTACGCTGCCAAAGCGTATTACCTGGCTACTGGACAACCAAAAACGCGTCGTGGTGCCTGACTGGGAATCATCGGCCACCTGCTTGTCAGCCGGACTCTGTGTCGGGATGGTACCGACGCATTTTGCCAAACCGTGGATCGATAGCGGAAAATGGGTGGCGTTACAGCTGGAAAATCCGTTCCCGGATGCCGCATGCTGTCTGACATGGCAACAGAACGATACGTCGCCGGCATTGAGCTGGCTGCTGGACTATTTAGGGGATAGCGAAACGCTGAACAAGGAGTGGCTGCGGGAGCCGGATGAGGCTCCCGCACAACAGTCTTAACGACGGTAATCGCGGAACGGGCCGTCGGCCACGGAGCGACGCTCTACCAGGCGTGGGTGTACCTCGATGGACTGCGATTCTTCACGTTTATTCACGATTCGGTCTAACAGCATGTTGAAGGCCGTTTCACCAAGTGAATCTTTTGGCTGATGGATGGTTGTCAGCGCAGGGGTGAAGTAACGGGCGTTGCGCACGTTGTCGTAACCGATAACTGAGATATCCTGCGGCACGCGCAGTCCCATCTCATCTGCGGCACACAGCGCACCCATCGCCATAATATCGCCACCACAGAATACGGCGGTTGGGCGATGTGACTGGGAGATGATTTGCTGCATAGCACGGTAGCCGGATTCAGGCTCAAAATCACCCTGGACAATCCAGTTGTCAGGCACTTTAATCAGCGCTTCTTCCATCGCTTTCATGAAGCCAGCCAGGCGGCCTGCGCCGGTATTACGCTCCATAGGTCCTGGGATCACGCCGATCTCACGATGACCGCGTTCAATCAGATACCGGCCTGCCATGTAACCGCCTTCGAAAGCGTTATCAATGACGGTATCGGTAAAGTCGGCTTTTGCTTCGCCCCAGTCCATAACCACCATGGGAATATGGCGATACTCTTCGAGCATGGAAAGCAGTGATTCCGGATATTCTGAACACATTACCAGCAAGCCATCTACGCGCTTTTGCGCCATCATAGACAGATAAGCCTGCTGTTTTTCGAGACTGTTCCAGGCGTTGCCCAAAATCAGGGTGTAGCCTTTCTGGAAACAATTTTTCTCAACGGCCTCGATAATTTCGGCGAAATAGGCCGCTTCGCTGCTGGTTGCCAACAAACCGATCGATTTGGTGTGATTCACCTTCAGGCTACGTGCAACTGCGCTAGGGGAGTAGTGCAGCTCTTTGATCGCTGCCCAGACAGCGTTGCGCGTTTCTTCAGCGACAAAGCGCGTTTTGTTAATTACGTGTGATACGGTTGTAGTGGAAACGTTTGCTCGCTTCGCTACATCTTTAATAGTTGCCATTACATCTCACTCCAGACCATATCCTAATCTCCTGAGAATACTCCAGGTAAACGTTTGCCTTCACACACCCTCAACGCAACGTCAGGGTTGCGGCACGCCGGGAAAACGACACGGAACGTCAGGAAGGGGTCAATGGCCGGTACGCTAATCAAGTAAGCGTGGAATTTTGTCTGATCTTAACGAAAAGGGGAAGAGTTAAAAGCAGTTATCAATATAAATCCTGAGAGATTTTTGCTTTCAAGTGTGTAAAAATGCGCAATATCACTTTTTGTGTGGGAATAAAAAGGAGAAAACTTGATGAGCACCGATCTGAAATTTTCGTTAGTAACGACCATAATTGTTCTGGGCCTGATTGTCGCGGGTGGCCTGACTGCAGCACTGCACTGATTTCCCCCGAGGGAGTTCGCTCTCCCTCATCCTTTCTGCTTGCCTTTTCCGTCCTATTTTTTGCAAATAAGCAAAAGTCTTTTGCAGTTTTGTTAACTTTATTAATTTTGCGATCAATGTCATGCTTTTGACTCTTATGATGTGTCGTGCCAAGGCTCGACGTTACGGAGTCGATAGATGAAACTCAATTATCCTTTACTGGCGCTGGCGATAGGTGCGTTTGGCATTGGAACGACCGAATTTTCTCCCATGGGGTTGCTACCCGTCATTGCCAAAGGCGTGGATGTATCCATTCCGGCCGCAGGGATGTTAATCAGCGCGTATGCGGTAGGCGTGATGGTTGGCGCCCCGCTGATGACATTACTGCTGTCCCATCGTGCGCGTCGCAATGCGCTTATCTTCCTGATGGCCATTTTTACGTTGGGTAATGTACTTTCGGCGATATCTCCGGATTACACGACGCTGATGCTGTCGCGCATTTTGACCAGTCTTAACCACGGGGCATTTTTCGGCCTTGGCTCTGTGGTTGCCGCAAGCGTGGTGCCCAAACACAAACAGGCCAGTGCCGTAGCAACTATGTTTATGGGGTTAACAATTGCCAATATTGGCGGTGTTCCCGCAGCAACCTGGCTTGGGGAAACCATCGGCTGGCGTATGTCCTTTATGGCGACGGCGGGACTGGGTGTTATCGCCATGGTCAGCCTGTTCTTCTCATTACCCAAAGGTGGGGCAGGAGAGCGCCCGGATGTCCGCAGCGAACTGGCGGTACTCATGCGTCCGCAGGTGTTGTCGGCTCTGCTGACGACCGTTCTGGGGGCCGGGGCGATGTTTACGCTTTATACCTACATCTCACCCGTGCTGCATAGCATTACTCATGCTACACCGGCGTTTGTCACCGCTATGCTGGTGCTGATTGGCGTTGGGTTCTCTATCGGTAACTATCTGGGGGGTAAACTGGCTGACCGTTCGGTTAACGGTACGCTAAAAGGCTTTTTACTGCTGCTGATGATTATTATGCTGGCGATACCTCTCCTTGCGCGTAATGAGCTGGGTGCGGCCGTGAGTATGGTGGTGTGGGGTGCAGCAACGTTTGCGGTGGTTCCGCCGCTGCAGATGCGTGTGATGCGCGTTGCCAGCGAGGCGCCTGGATTGTCATCGTCAGTTAATATTGGCGCGTTTAATCTGGGGAATGCCCTGGGAGCGGCGGCTGGTGGGGCGGTAATTTCCGGAGGGTTGGGCTACAGTTTCGTACCGGTAATGGGGGCGATTGTGGCGGGACTTGCGCTACTGCTGGTCTTTGTCTCGGCAAGGAAACAAGCGGAAGAAGTCTGCAACGCAACGAATTAAAAACAAAAACGCAGAAGGGAAACCCTTCTGCGTTGTCATCTTATGCTGCGAAGTTTTTCGCAACAAATTCCCAGTTCACCAGTGCCCAGAAGTGTTCCAGGTAGCCAGGACGGGCATTACGATAATCGATGTAGTAAGCATGTTCCCACACGTCAACGGTCATCAGCGGCGTCGCGTCAGTCGTCAGCGGTGTACCTGCGTTGGAGGTGGACACGATAGCCAGTTTGCCATCCGTTCCTTTGACCAGCCAGGTCCAGCCAGAACCGAAATTCTTGATAGCGGCATCGGTGAATTGTGCTTTGAAGTCTGCAAAGCTGCCAAAGGAGGCGGCAATCGCTTCGGCCAGTTTACCGGTCGGCTCGCCACCTGCGTTCGGGGCCAGGCAGTTCCAGTAGAACGTGTGGTTCCAGACCTGGGCTGCGTTATTGAATACACCACCTTCAGAGCTACGTACGATCTCTTCCAGTGATTTACCTTCAAACGCCGTGCCTTTAATCAGGTTATTCAGGTTAGTAACGTAAGTCTGGTGATGTTTGCCATAGTGGTATTCCAGCGTTTCGGCAGAAATGTGCGGTGCCAGAGCATCTTTGGCATACGGTAATGCAGGTAATTCGAACGACATTGCTTCTCTCCTTATTATTTATATTGAGTACACACAATAGCCTCATTGTGAGTAAGGATAGGGTAGCAAATTGAAAGGTTATGCAAAAGAAGAACTTACCCTACAGCATATTCTGTAGGGTAAGTTTTTAGCGAATTGTTTTCGGCGTCATTACACGGCGAGCGCCCACGTAGTGGCGTTGCCAGTAATCTTCGCTCAGAGAGGTTATTTGAATTTCCTGACCGCTGCGTGGAGACTGGATAAATTTACCATTGCCGACATAGACGCCGACGTGGTCGGCGGTACCGCGACCTTGCGTGCGGAAGAAGACCAGATCACCGTTTTTCAGTTCGCCACGTTCAATCGGCGCAGCGTCGCGCAGGTGATACATTTCATTGGCGGTACGCGGAATACGGAACTTGACCAGATCTTTGTATGCGTAATAAACCAGCCCGCTGCAATCAAAACCGGTTCTGGGTGAGGTGCCCCCCCAACGGTAAGGTTTGCCGATTTGGTTCATCAAGGTAGACATGGCGGTTTTGGTTGCTTTCTGTACTTTCACTTTATGTACATCAGCAACGGCTGTTGGCGCAGTCGTCTTCACTTTTACGCAACGTGGCTTATGACCTTTGCGCGGGGTACATTTTTCAGTCCAGGTGACGGCGGGGGATTGTATTGCCGCTGTTTTACTACGACGGTTTGCTGTTTTCGTCGATTTTGCCGGAGTCGCTGTGCGTTTTTTGGAGGAGGAAGCCGTTTTCGTACTGGTTTTACTGGTGTTTTTTGTCGCCGTTTTCTTGTTGGTTTTTGTTGCTTTTTGGCTGGCTGTTGCGCTTTTCTTTTTATCTACCGTCTTGACGGTGTGGGAAGCGGTAGGTGTCGTCCTGGCCTGCTTGGAAGCATGAGCCATAGGCGTAAAAGGCAGTGTGGTAAAAAGTAAAGCACAGAGCGTGATCGAGATTCGGTTTATCCGCGCCACTGAGCAGTCCTCTGGTAAGGCAGGTCTATCGTGCCTGCGTGTGATTTTCAAAACTTGACGATTCTAATCTATAGAAAGAGGGAAAGTTAATAGCTTTTTTCGTTTAAAACTACGTTTCGTAACCGACCGCAAAAAAAAACAGCAATTCAGGGCGTAATTGGTGAACAGATAATCAAATCCACAGGCTTCATGCGGATAAATGAGATTGTGAATGCAACTTTTAACGACAGGCGATAAAATAATATCGCGTAATGAAAATGTTATTTTCCGTTACCTGCCTGACCCGCTACAATGTCAGACTACTGCCGTAAAAGAAGTTTAAGGAAGCAAGATAATGAGCACCACTATCGAAAAAATCCAGCGCCAGATCGCTGAAAACCCGATTCTCCTGTACATGAAAGGTTCCCCAAAACTGCCAAGCTGCGGTTTCTCTGCTCAGGCTGTGCAGGCGTTGTCCGCCTGTGGTGAACGTTTTGCTTATGTTGATATTCTGCAGAATCCGGATATTCGCGCCGAGCTGCCGAAATATGCCAACTGGCCGACTTTCCCACAGCTGTGGGTTGATGGTGAACTGGTAGGCGGCTGTGACATTTTAATTGAAATGTACCAGCGCGGGGAGTTGCAGCAGTTGATTAAAGAAACTGCGGCGAAATACAAAACCGAAGAGCCAGACGCTGAGTAATTTTAGCGGAAATAAAAAAGCGACCTGTGATGGTCGCTTTTTTTATCGGTCCGTTATGCTTCTTCGGGCATGGGAAGAGGCCAACCGCCGAGGCGTTTCCAGCGGTTAACGATTTCGCAAAACAGAACGGCTGTCCGTTCTGTGTCATACAGCGCCGAGTGCGCCTGAGTCCCATCAAACTCCATTCCTGCAGCCAGACAGGCTTTCGACAGTACTGTTTGCCCCAACGACAGGCCGCTTAATGCTGCCGTATCAAAGGTGACGAAGGGGTGAAACGGATTACGTTTCAGTGAAGCGCGTTCTGCTGCAGCCATCATAAAACTGTGATCAAATGTCGCATTGTGCGCCACCATTATAGCCCGATTACAGCCGCTATCTTTGATACCTTTACGCACCATTTTGAAGATGGCATGCAGCGCGTCGTACTCGCTGACCGCGCCACGCAGCGGGTTGCTCGGGTCGATACCGTTAAATGCCAGCGCTTCGGGTTGTAAATTCGCCCCTTCAAACGGTTCAACGTGGAAATGTAACGTCATGTCCGGCATCAGCCAGCCTTGTTCATCCATTTTCAGAGTGATGGCGGCAATTTCAAGCAGCGCATCGGTTTTGGCGTTAAATCCTGCTGTTTCGACATCAATGACGACAGGATAAAAACCACGAAAACGGTCACACAGACCGGAAAGTTGAGCGTTATCGGACATCTGGGTCTCTTAATACGGGAAAATTGCAGCGCGTATTATGGCAAAATGATGAGTATAAAACTACGGGCACAGACGATCTGCGCCCGAGGGGGGGGTTAGTCGCCCAGACCGCGGCCGGCGTCTTTTTCTTCGATCAGCTCAATTTTATAGCCGTCCGGATCTTCAACAAACGCGATCACTGTTGTGCCGCCTTTTACCGGACCCGCTTCACGCGTTACGTTACCGCCGTTTTGACGAATACGTTCACAGGCCTCTGCCGCGTTATCTACGCTCAGGGCGATATGACCGTAGGCTGTGCCCAGCTCATACTTATCGACACCCCAGTTATAAGTCAGTTCGATCACCGCTTCGCTGGTTTCCGGGCCGTAGCCGACAAAGGCCAGAGAGTACTTGTATTCAGGGTTTTCGCTGGTACGCAGCAGCTTCATGCCCAACACGTTAGTATAAAACTCGATGGAACGCTGCAGGTCACCCACGCGCAGCATGGTATGAAGTAAACGCATCTTTTTCCCCTTCGAAAATGGCTAATACATTCAAAATGTTGTTTTAGTATAGCGGCGTTGTTACGCCGCTATCAATGGCAGAACTGAGTTTGTGAGGTTACAGGGTAGGATAATCGGTATAGCCTTCAGCACCGCCGCCGTAGAAACTTTCCGCACGCTGTGGATTGAGCTCGGCTTTACGCTGCAGACGTGCAACCAGATCCGGGTTAGCTATGTAAGCACGACCAAAGGCAACAGCATCGATCAGACCTTTCTCGATCAGTGATTCGGCTTTCTCTGGCGTATAGGCGCCCGCACCAATAATCGGACCGTGGAAACGGGCGCGAACTTTCTCGCGGAACGCGTCTGAATACGGTTCGCCACCAGCCCAGTCTGGCTCGGACATGTGCAGATAAGCAATGCCGCGCTTGCCCAGTTGTTCAATCAGGTACAGAGCATCAGTCTCTTCATTCGGACCGTTGTCGACGTTCTGGAACGAGCCGATAGGGGAAACACGGATACCAATGCGATCGGCGCCCCATTCTTTAATACCGGCATCAACCACTTCCAGCACAAGACGCGCACGATTTTCGACGCTACCGCCGTATTGATCGGTACGCTGGTTAGACGTTGGTGACAGGAATTGATGCAGCAGATAGCCGTGAGCGGAATGCAGTTCAACCATGTCGAAGCCCGCTTCGCGTGCGTTGGCAATCGCCTGACGGAAGTCATTTACGATGCCTGGGATTTCTTCGGTTTCCAGCGCACGCGGCATTGAGGTATCGACACGTGTTGCCTGGCCATTTTCATCGCGCAGTGAGGTGCGGGTACCGGCGCTAATCGCAGAAGGCGCAACCGGTGCCTGACCATTTGGCTGCAGACTGGCGTGAGAAATGCGCCCGGTGTGCCACAACTGAACAGCAATATGACCTTGCTCAGCATGTACGGCCGCAGTGATTTTTTTCCATGCGGCAATCTGTGCTTCGCTGTGTAGCCCCGGCGCCCCTGCGTAGCCTTTCGCCTGGGCGGAGATCTGCGTCGCTTCGCTGATAATAAGACCTGCGCTGGCGCGTTGACGGTAATACTCGGCCATCAGCGGAGTAGGGATGTCGCCCGGCTCGATGCTGCGCAGACGCGTCAGTGGCGCCATGAATATGCGGTTCGCTGCCGTAATGGCGCCCACTTTCAGTGGGGAAAACAGTTTTTCAGATGACATGTGGCACTCCTGAATAGACCGGTCGTCTAGTAATAAAGGAAATAAAAACGCCTGTTAAACGGCAGGCGTTGTAATGATGGTTTTAACGTGCGCCAGCGCATTTTCCAACGGAGTGGCGCTACGAGAAATCTTGGCCTGGAGGTTGGCGCCCAGCCACAATGCATACAGCACCTGTGCCTGCTGTAACGGCTCGCCAACAAAGGACAGACAGTGATTGCCCCGGCCTTTCTCCAGCGCCTGCGCTAACAGCGCAATAATGTGCCGTGCACCTTTATCCATCGCTGTGCGCATATCCTCTGACAGATCGCACACTTCGGCAGACAGCTTAACGGTTAAACAGCCGCTGATAATCCCGTGCTGGCTAAACTGGTTCAGGGTTTCCTGATAGTAGGCCAGGATACGGTCGCGGTAATTCCCCGCCCCTGTAGCAAAATGCGTAGCCAGTCGCTGATGATAGGCCGCATAGTGGCGTTCCAGCATCGCGACGCCGAACGCTTCTTTAGAGCGAAAATAGTGATAAAACGAACCTTTAGGAACTTCAGCGGTTTTCAGTAGTTCGCTTAAGCCCATGCCGGTGAAGCCGCGCTGCATACACAGCAGTTCGCCGGTCGCCAGCAGATGTTCGCGTGTATCGTGTTCAGTGACTTTGTTCATGGGAAGAAGTGTAATAGACCAGTCGGTCTAATGCAATAGCCCTTGCGAGAAATTCAGTTAACGTCTTCAATAGGTATATCAATCTCACTAAAGGAGGGGATGTGGCCGAACAGCTGGAGTTTTTCCCTGTCCAGAGCCCATGCCGTGGAATATGTCAGTCTGACGAACGCGGATTTTGCCGTGGCTGTTTTCGCAGTCGGGATGAGCGTTTTAACTGGCAGAAAATGAGCGATGCCCAAAAGCAGGAGGTACTGCGGCTTTGTCGCCAGCGCCTGATGCGTAAATTACGCGCAAACAAATCCAACCCGCCGGAAGAACCGCAACAACCTTCACTCTTTTAAAAGCGTAATTGCGTATACTCGATGCACATACACTTATAAGGAAGCTGCTATGGTTCAGCGTATTACTATTGCGCCGCAAGGCCCGGAATTTTCGCGCTTTGTGATGGGGTACTGGCGCCTGATGGACTGGAATATGTCCGCACGTCAGCTAGTCAGCTTTATTGAGGAACATCTCGATCTGGGTGTCACGACTGTCGATCACGCGGATATTTATGGCGGATACCAGTGTGAAGCGGCGTTTGGCGAGGCGATGAAACTGGCTCCGCATTTGCGTGAAAAAATGCAGATTGTGACCAAATGCGGTATTGCCACGACGGCGCGCGCGGAAAATGCGCTGGGCCATTACATCACCGACAGCGCGCATATTATTGCCAGTGCGGAAGAATCGCTGAAGCTGCTGGCGACCGATCATATTGATCTGTTGCTGATCCACCGTCCCGATCCGCTTATGGATGCTGACGACGTCGCCGACGCTTTCAAAAAATTGCACCACAGTGGCAAAGTGCGTCACTTTGGTGTCTCTAATTTCACCCCAGCACAGTTCTCATTGTTGCAATCGCGTCTACCGTTTACGCTGGCAACCAACCAGGTTGAGATCTCTCCGGTACATCAGCCGCTCCTGCTGGATGGTACTTTAGATCAACTGCAGCAACTGCGTATTCGTCCAATGGCCTGGTCCTGCCTCGGCGGCGGTCGCTTGTTTAATGACGATGCGTTCCAGCCATTACGAAATGAACTTGCCGTGATAGCAGAAGAACTGAATGCACAGTCCATAGAACAAGTGGTGTATGCGTGGATCCTGCGTCTGCCGTCGCAGCCACTGCCGATTATTGGCTCGGGTAAAATCGAACGTGTGCGTGCTGCAATTGAATCAGAGTCATTGAACATGTCTCGCCAGCAGTGGTTCCGTATTCGTAAAGCGGCGCTCGGTTACGACGTGCCTTAATCACGTATTCAGCGTTCCGTCGTTCAAATTTGTGTCACTGGATTACACTTATCAGTCAGACACCTGGATGACGGAGGTTGTATGAAACGTTTGAGTTTAGCCATCATCACGTTATTGGCCTGTGCAGGTGCACAGGCTGCCAGTGAGAAGGTGGTGATGAATCTGGTGACGTCGCAGGGCGTTGGCCAGGAGATTGGTACGGTCACTATTGCCGAATCCGCAAAAGGGCTGGAGTTTACGCCTGATCTTAAAGCACTGCCACCGGGTGAACATGGTTTTCATGTGCATGCTAACGGCAGTTGCCAACCCGCTATCAAAGAGGGTAAAGCCTCAGCAGCAGAATCGGCTGGCGGTCATTATGATCCGCATAAAACTGGCAAGCATGAAGGTCCGGAAGGCGCAGGTCACATGGGTGACCTGCCATTGCTGGTGGTAAATAACGAAGGGAATGCGACAACGCCGGTTGTTGCGCCGCGGCTCAAAACGCTCGACGAGGTAAAAGGTAAGGCGCTGATGATCCATGTGGGTGGCGATAATATGTCCGATCAACCGAAACCACTTGGCGGCGGAGGTGCGCGCTACGCCTGTGGTGTTATCAAGTAATCAGCGACTCAGCGTGCCCGGTGGCGGCGCTTGCTCAAGTTGTGAAAGTGAGCAGTGTAGTCGCCAGATAAGGGCCGATAACTCCTGCGCTGCGGGCTGATGATGATGGGCCAGTGCATCACAGATGCGCTGGAGTTCGTTAAGCGTGGCATTCAGCGGACGTTGCTGCACGCCACGTTCACTCATCACATCGCGTAACAGTGATATACACACATCCCTGACGCGCGCCAACGGATCTGATCGTGCCTCCCAGACGCGAAGTTGCCATACCACGTGTGAGCAGTTCAGTAGCACCACTCCCCAGCGTAGTAACCAACGTCGCGCCAGTGCATCCTGGCTGTTGCTGAGCTGGCTGACATGATGATAGGTCAGTGACTCAAACTCATTTTCACTGAGTGACGGATGGCGGCTAAGTTGATCAACAAAGTTACGCCGTAACGCGCGAATATGACGGCGGCTCTTTCTCGCATCAGAACCTGGCCGCAGAATGGCAAAAGCCAGCCACGACAGAGCGACGCCCGTGATCTTCGCCGTATTGTCATTCAAAAAAACTGCAAAATCATAGACGGGAGGATTGGTCACCGCGATGAACGATCCCATAAAGACGATCAGCTGTCCCCAAAGCCCCGCCAGTTTCGGCATCTGTAATTTTAACAACTGCATGGTGGCAAGCAGTGGGAAGAGAAACAGAATGAACTGCCAGAGATCGGTAATTTGTACCATCAGACCGAATTTCACCACAAAACTGAACAGCGACAGCAGGACCAGCGTGCGCATCAGCAAAGAGAGTGATTTGAAGGGGGCTGCTACGGCGGAATACAACACGCAGCTGATGGCGGCAAGTGTCAGAGCCCCGGAGCCTGATTCCCATTGTGCGCCAATGCTCCACGCGCCGATTGCCATCAGCGTAATGAAGGTACGCAATCCGCTCCAGAGAGCCTCCGCGTTATCGGTATGACGGGCAAGACCCGGCGTGCGCTCAATATTGATATTATCGACCGTAACCCCCTTTTCCAGTAAGCGCAGATAATGGCTGCTTTTCAGATAGATACGGCAAAAATAGCGCAGACGCTGCCAGAAGGCGACGTGCCGATAGTCATGCTGATCGACGGGGCACAGCGGGGCGATAATCCGCGCGACGGCGTAGCTGTCGGTATCGGGTTTTACCAATGCGTTCAGCAACTGCTCAATGACATTCCGGGTATTTGCCGGGGGATTGGGCCAGTTCAGTAGCATCCGCCGCAGACTGGAAATTACGCTGGTCAACCGCAACTGCTGGTGTAACAACGCATTGAGCAAGGTATTTTGACGGCGAAAACGGTAGTGGCTCCAGAACGCCTGAATACGTAGCAGATTCATGGTCAGGATTTGGCCGATCACCCCTTCATGGGCGGTGCGGATAGCATCTGTGGTTTCTGGCTGCCAGAGTAAACTGGCATGCTCCAGCAAACGTGCATGCATATTTTTCAATGCGGTCAGCAGCGTGGTGCCATCGGATGTACTGGGCAGGATCATCATCATCAAGCCGCCACACAGGATCCCGACAATGACTTCGCACACACGTGCCTGGGCGATATCCCACAGTTGCGTAACCTCTGTAATATGCACCATTGGAAACGCAATAATCGCTGCGGTATAGCCTGCCAGTTGAAAAGCGTAGGCCACGTTGTTGGTGAAATGCGCGCACGCCCAGGTACAAAAACCGATCCAGACTGACATGCTCAACAGAAACAGCCACGGTTCATTGAGTGTATGGCCGGCTATAATCAATGCGGCCGTTGCACCAAGTAAACTGCCCGCGATACGCCCCAGACTTTTGCTGATCACGCCACCAACGGTTGGAAAACTGACTACCGCTGCTGATGTCATCGCCCAGTAGGGTTCGTCCAGATTGAGGTAATAGGCGAAGGTTAGCGCCAGACACATCGCAATAGTATTACGCAGCGCGTAACGCCATTGTCCGATCGTGGCTTTAAACCACGGCAGACTGGCTGGTGTCAGGCGGGGCAGTTTCATTTTTGCTGACCGATGGACACGCTACAGGTTGTCCCCGAAACCAGCGTAACATCGTGCGGAAGGGTATCAAATTCGATACGAACAGGAACCCGCTGCGCCAGACGGACCCACGGAACGTTTGGTTTGATGTCAGGAACCAGACCGGAATTGCTTTCCACGCTCTGATCATAAATAGCGCGACCAATGCTGGAAACGTGACCCTGTAACTTAATGTTGCCGCTGTAGAGAGTGATTAGAGCAGGTGCCCCGTCTTGAATATGGCGTAGCTTGGTTTCTTCGAAATAGCCCATGACATAAAAAGAATGACTGTCGACCAGAGCAAACAGCGGTTTACCCGTTGAGGCGTAGTCTCCGGTACGGGTTGATAGATTGGTGACCCAGCCTGTGACCGGGGCTTTGACTACCGTTTGCGCCAATTGCCACTGAGCATGGCGCAAGCTGGCCTGGGCTGCGGCAACGGTCGCCTGCATGGCTTTTACATTGAGCAGTGCACTGTCCAAATCTTCTGCCGAGATGAAATTTTGCGACAAATTGCGGCGACGTCTGGCTTCATTATCGGCTTTGGTCAGATCGGACTGCGCTTTGGCCAGTTGAGCCTGTGCATTCAGCTCAGCTATTTGGAAAGGGGTCTTGTCGATAACAAAAAGAATATCGTCTTTGTTAACCAGTTGATTATCTTTAATGTTGAGTTCACTAATGCTGCCAGAGATTTGCGGTGTGATGCTGACCTGTTCAGCGCGGACTTTTCCGTCACGCGTCCATGGAGATTGCATATAGTAATTCCACATCCACCACCCGGCGAGGACGGCGATGACAGCGACTATAATAGTGGAGAAGTATTTAATGGTTTTAAGCGACATAATCACCACGCAATCAACATGACAAAGGCCAGACACACGCAAAGCGTAAAGAGGGACAGATCCATTAACAGGGGATGCCAGATTTCGCCAGAATAGATCCAGTCGCGTAGCAGGCGATGAACAACTAGCCAGAGGATAAATCCTGCAACAAACGCCTTGAAAATAGGGGGGAAGTAGACAGATGCTCCGATCATTAAATCTTGTAGGGGCAATCCTGTTGCATTAAACATAAACTTCACGGGCAAAATCCTTGGCGAAAAGAGCGTTGCTATAGGTTTAGCAAAAAAAGGGACAATGTGTCTCTGTAACGCATAATGTCTGAAAAAATGTCATCCGGTAAGCAAATTTGGCAATACATTTGTTTTGGGAATACAAATGCTGCACACTATTCTAAAATCAGCACAATAACTTAGCAAGCTAATTATAAGGAGATGAAATTGGAATCGCCATTAGGTTCTGATCTGGCACGGTTGGTGCGCATTTGGCGTGCTCTGATTGACCATCGCCTGAAACCTCTGGAGTTGACGCAGACGCATTGGGTTACGCTGCACAACATTCATCAGTTGCCACCGGATCAATCACAGATTCAACTGGCTAAAGCGATTGGTATTGAGCAGCCTTCATTGGTGCGTACACTCGACCAGTTAGAAGAAAAGGGACTCATTTCACGACAGACTTGCGCCAGCGATCGTCGGGCAAAGAGAATTAAATTAACGGAGAAGGCCGAACCGCTGATTGCTGATATGGAAGCGGTTATCAATAAAACGCGCGGCGAAATTCTGGAAGGGATTTCCGCTGAGGAAATTGATCTGCTGATAAAACTGGTCGCCAGACTGGAACACAATATCATTGAACTGCAGTCGCAGGGCTAAAGCGATCAAAACGACGTGTGGCCAGAGGCTGACCACACGTGAATTCGATTAACGTGGAGACACGGTAACCTGGCTACCATTGTTAGCCATAACAACGCGCTGACCCGCAGAGAATTTGGTCGCACCCTGCTTCTGAACCACCATAATGGTATTACCGTCATCCTTACGAATTTCCAGTTCTACGCCCTGGGTTTTATTCATCGCGCCTTGTACGCCCTGGCCTGCTACGCCACCAGCAACCGCACCTGCAGCTGTCGCTAATGAACGACCGGTACCGCCGCCTACGGTGTTACCGAGGAACCCACCCAGCACAGCACCACCAATAGCGCCAATCACGTTTGCGTCGTCACCACCCTGGATTTGCACCGGACGAACATGAACAATCGTACCGTAGGTAACGTTCTGAACTTGTTTCGCTTCGGATGCGGTATACACGTCACCGGAAAGGCTATCATTGTTAACGCAGCCCGCTAAAGATACGCCCATTAATGAAACAATCAGCACACGTTTAATCATTTACAAATCTCCTTTGTCACCACGAAACGCTAATAAAGCACTCCTCATGGCTAAATTATATGGCATTTGTGAGTCTAAGGTCACATGTTCTACTGGAACAATATGAAAATCTTAACCGAAATCGGGTTAACCGAGTATAAACGAATCATTCATCACGGTGATGGAATTTAGCGGTTACTGGAAAGATTAACCTGCAAAAATCATCAAGGAAGCATGGAATTAGTCGACACTTTATGGTGGAGTGTCAAGGCTAATTTGCTTAAAAGGATGACGTATGAAATCGGGCCGTTTTATCGGAGTGATGTCTGGAACCAGCCTTGATGGTGTGGATGTTGTGCTGGCGGCGATAGATGAAACGATGGTTGCGCAGCAGGCAAGTCTGACATGGCCCATCCCCGTTCATGTAAAACAGGCCATTCTGGATATTTGTCAGGGGCAGCAACTGACGCTTTCCCAATACGGTCAACTGGACACGCAGTTGGGGCGTTTGTTCGCTGATGCGGTGAACGCGTTGCTGCAGCAGGAAAAATTAAAACCGCAGGATATTGTCGCGATCGGCTGTCATGGGCAAACCGTGTGGCATGAACCGACAGGAATTGCGCCACACACGTTACAAATTGGTGATAACAACCAGATTGTAGCGCGTACCGGGGTAACGGTGGTCGGTGATTTTCGTCGGCGCGATATCGCGTTAGGTGGACAGGGGGCACCGCTGGTTCCAGCTTTTCATCAGGCGTTGCTGGCGCATCCAACGGAACGCCGGATGGTGTTAAATATTGGTGGTATTGCCAATCTGTCACTGCTCATTCCAAAACAACCGGTTCGGGGGTATGACACCGGCCCGGGCAATATGCTGATGGATGCGTGGATTTGGCGGCAATGTGGCCAACCTTATGATAAAGATGCACAGTGGGCCTGCTCGGGTACAGTGATCCTGCCACTGTTGCAAACGATGCTTAACGATCCGTATTTCTCTGCACCAGCGCCAAAGAGTACGGGGCGCGAATATTTCAATTATGGCTGGATTGAACGCCATCTGGCGCAGTTTCCGGGAATTCGCCCACGAGACGTACAGGCGACTTTGGCTGAACTGACGGCCGTGACGATTTCCGAGCAGGTCCTGTTGAGCGGTGGGTGTGAACGGTTGATGGTATGTGGCGGCGGTAGTCGCAATCCACTTCTTATGATGCGTCTGGCGGCGCTGCTGCCAGGAACGGAAGTGACCTCCACCGATGAAGCCGGGATCAGTGGTGATGATATGGAAGCGTTAGCCTTTGCCTGGCTGGCGTGGCGTACACTCGCGGGACTGCCGGGCAACCTGCCTTCGGTGACCGGTGCATCTGAGCCCAGCGTTTTAGGGGCTATTTTCCCCGCCAATCCACGAACTCAGAGTTAACTGAAATTATTTCAGGCGCTATACCGATAAACTAGGGATGTTAGGGAGGGTGTTTTTGCCCTCCGGGACCAGGAAAGTCTTCAGGAAATGGCTATGAAAAAATTGTTATTAGTGTGTCTGCCCGTATTGCTTACCGGTTGTAGTGTGTACAACCAATTTGTCGAGCGCATGCAAACGGATACGCTCGAATACCGCTGTGATGAAAAACCGCTTACCGTAAAATTGAACAATACCCGACAGGTGGCGAGCTTTGTTTATGATAATCAACTATTGAATCTCAAACAGGGTGTGTCGGCATCAGGTGCACGCTATACCGATGGTATCTACGTCTTCTGGTCTAAAGGCGATGAGGCAACGGTCTATAAACGAGACAGAATTGTGCTAAATAACTGTCAGTTACAGAACCCGAAGCGTTGAGATTTTCACCTGGGCGGCGCACAATAGCGTCACCCACTGACAATCCGTAGCCAACATCATGTCTGATAACGACGAATTGCAGCAAATCGCGCATCTGCGCCGTGAATACACGAAAGGTGGTCTTCGCCGCCGCGATCTTCCCGCCGAACCCCTTGCGCTGTTTGAGCGCTGGCTGGGGCAAGCCTGTGATGCCAAACTGGCAGACCCTACCGCTATGGTCGTCGCAACAGTCGATGAACACGGTCAGCCGTATCAGCGAATCGTGTTGCTCAAACATTATGATGACAAAGGGTTGGTGTTTTATACCAACATGGGCAGCCGTAAGGCGCACCAGATCGAGAACAACCCACGCATTAGCCTCTTGTTCCCCTGGCATACGCTGGAACGGCAGGTGATGGTCATCGGCAAGGCCGAACGCTTGTCCACGCTTGAGGTGGTAAAATATTTCCACAGTCGCCCGCGCGATAGCCAGATTGGCGCCTGGGTTTCTAAGCAGTCCAGTCGGATCTCCGCACGCGGAATTCTGGAAAGTAAATTTCTTGAGCTGAAGCAGAAGTTTCAGCAAGGGGAAGTTCCGTTGCCGAGTTTCTGGGGCGGCTTTCGCGTGAGCATTGAACAAATGGAGTTCTGGCAGGGTGGTGAAAACCGTCTGCACGACCGTTTTTTATACCAACGTGAAGATGACGCGTGGAAAATTGACCGTCTGGCCCCCTAAAGATGCAAAATTCTTGTTTTAAGCGCTGGTGCTGATGAATCCGGCGCTTTATTCTATGTCTCTTTCGCATCAGGCGAAAAGTCGTGTACCGGCAAAGGTGCAGTCGTTTTATACATGGAGATTTTGATGGCAAGCAGTAACTTGATTAAACAATTGCAAGAGCGGGGGCTGGTGGCCCAGGTGACGGACGAGGAAGCGTTAGCAGAGCGACTGGCGCAAGGCCCGATCGCGCTCTATTGCGGCTTCGATCCTACCGCTGACAGCTTGCATTTGGGGCATCTGGTTCCATTGTTATGCCTGAAACGCTTCCAGCAGGCAGGCCATAAGCCTGTTGCGTTGGTGGGTGGTGCAACGGGTCTGATTGGCGATCCGAGCTTTAAAGCCGCCGAGCGTAAACTGAATACTGAAGATACCGTGCAGGAGTGGGTGGATAAAATCCGCAAACAGGTGGCACCGTTCCTCGATTTCGACTGTGGCGACAACTCGGCGATTGCTGCGAACAACTACGACTGGTTTGGCGGTATGAACGTACTGACTTTCCTGCGTGATATCGGCAAACACTTCTCCGTAAACCAGATGATCAACAAAGAAGCGGTTAAGCAGCGTCTGAACCGTGACGATCAGGGGATCTCCTTTACCGAGTTTTCTTACAACCTGCTGCAAGGTTATGATTTTGCCTGCCTGAATAAACTGCATGGCGTGGCATTGCAAATTGGCGGTTCTGACCAGTGGGGTAACATTACCTCGGGTATCGATCTGACCCGCCGTCTGCATCAGAATCAGGTATTTGGCCTGACAGTTCCGCTGATCACTAAAGCTGACGGTACCAAATTCGGTAAAACGGAAGGTGGCGCAGTTTGGCTGGATCCGAAGAAAACCAGCCCATACAAGTTCTACCAGTTCTGGATCAACACAGCTGACGCGGACGTATATCGCTTCCTGAAATTCTTCACTTTCATGGACATTGAAGAGATCAATGCGCTGGAAGAAGAAGATAAGAACAGCGGTAAAGCGCCGCGTGCCCAGTATGTTCTGGCTGAGCAGGTAACGCGTCTGGTTCACGGCGAAGAAGGTTTAGTGGCGGCGAAACGCATTACCGAAAGCCTGTTCAATGGTAACCTGAGCGACCTGAGCGAAGCGGACTTCGAACAGCTGGCACAGGATGGTGTACCGATGATTGAAATGGACAAGGGTGCCGACCTGATGCAGGCGCTGGTGGATTCTGAACTGCAGCCTTCTCGCGGTCAGGCGCGTAAGACCATTGCGTCTAATGCGGTCACCATTAATGGTGAGAAACAATCTGACCCGGAATATTTCTTCCAGGACAGTGATATTTTGTTCGGCCGCTACACCTTACTGCGCCGTGGCAAAAAGAACTACTGTCTGATTTGCTGGAAGTAAGTCAAAGTCAGCAGGGGCGTGGGAAACTACGCCCCTTTATTTTTTAGGGTTGTGGTAAGTAAAATGAAGAATATCCTCGCCATCCAGTCCCACGTTGTTTTTGGCCATGCCGGCAACAGTGCTGCCGAATTTCCGATGCGTCGTCTTGGCGCGAATGTCTGGCCGCTCAACACCGTTCAGTTTTCTAACCACACGCAGTACGGTAAATGGACCGGCTGTGTTATGCCACCCAGTCACCTGACTGAGATTGTTCAGGGCATTGCTGATATCGATAAACTTCAGACCTGCGATGCGGTGCTGAGTGGTTATCTGGGATCCGCTGAGCAGGGCGAGCATATTCTGGGTATTGTGCGCAAAGTGAAAGCGGCAAATCCCCAGGCGAAATTCTTTTGCGATCCAGTGATGGGTCATCCTGAAAAAGGGTGCATCGTGGCACCTGGCGTTGCGGAATTTCATGTTCGTCACGCACTTCCGGCCAGCGACATTATCGCGCCAAATCTGATTGAACTCGAAATTCTGAGCGAGCATGCGGTTAACAATGTTGATGAGGCGGTGCTGGCTGCCCGTGAACTGATTGCGCAGGGGCCGGAAATTGTGCTGGTTAAGCATCTTGCCCGTGCAGGCATGAGCGCAGATCGCTTTGAGATGCTGTTGGTCACCGCTGATCAGGCGTGGCATATCAGCCGTCCGCTTGTTGATTTTGGCTCACGCCAACCGGTTGGCGTTGGTGATGTCACCAGTGGCTTGCTGTTGGTTAAACTGTTGCAGGGGGCTTCATTGCAGCAGGCGCTGGAACATGTGACTGCGGCGGTGTACGAAATTATGATCGCCACCAAAGAGATGCAGGAGTATGAGCTGCAGGTGGTTGCCGCTCAGGATCGTATCGCGAAACCGGAACACTACTTTAGCGCTACTCAGCTGTAATCAATGTGCAATGGCGCTCACGCTTATCGGGCCTGGGTTTGGCTGTAGGCCGGGTAAGCGCAAGCGCTACCCGGCAACAACAATTAATTTAATCCTTCCGCTTTAAGCGCTGCGGCAACCGCCGGGCGTTCAGCCATCCGCGCCATATACGCCTCGATATGGCTTAATCCTGCCATATTCAACTTAACCGCATACGCCCAACGCAGTACGGTAAACAGATAGGCATCAGCAATGCTGAAGCGTGCGCCGCAAATCCACGGGTTGTCTTTCAGCGATTCGTTCACATACTGCATTTTTTTCTCAAGCAATGCGCGTACGGTTGGTTTGTACTCCTCTGGCGTGTCCGGGCGGAACAGTGGGGTAAAACCTTTATGTAGCTCTGTAGCAATATAGTTAAGCCATTCGATAGTTTTGTAGCGGGAGAGACTGCTGGTAGGGGCCAGGAGATGACGGTCTGGAACGGTATCTGCCAGATATTGCATGATGGCGACGCCTTCGGTCAGTAGTGTACCATCATCCAGCAACAGTGCGGGAACTTGTCCTTTCGGGTTTACCGCGAAAAAATCGTCGCCGTTTTCCAGGCGTTTCTTCATCAGATCAACACCATCCAGAGTGAAATCTTTACCGCTCTCACGAAGTGTGATGTGGGAAGCGAGAGAACAAGCGCCCGGTTTGTAGAACAGTTTCATCGGTAACTCCTTTTGGCTGAGGTATACCGTATGGTAGTGCTACCTGGAGCAAAAAAAAAGCCGCTAACAACAGTTAGCGGCCTGAAATTAAGTTTCCCTGAGAATTACGCTGTTGCGGCCTTAGCGGCTTTCTCATCGGCTTCGTCGTCCTGAGTCATACGATTCAGTTTCGGTGCCGTCAGCAGCATCAGAACAGCGATAACCGCCGTTGCAACACCAATCTGCAGGAACACGCGACCGTAGACTTCCAAAGACATCAGCGGATCGGTCACATTCTCCGGAACCGCCATCATGTTAGCCACGTAACCACCGATGATGTTTGCACCGGCAGTGGTCAGGAACCAGCTACCCATAATGAAGCCCATCAGACGCTGTGGAACCAACTGTGCCACCATCGCCAGGCCCAGACCAGAAATCATCAGTTCACCGATACTTTGCAGACCGTAGCAGATGATCAGCCAGTTAACAGAAACGATGCCCGCATCGGTCGCGAATTTAGCGCCCAGCGGCAGGATCAGGAACGCACCGGAACACAGCACCATACCAATCGCAAATTTGGTTGGCATCGGCAGCGTATCGCCCATCTTGTTATAGATAGCGGCGAGGATTGGGCTACCAATGATGATCCAGAACGGGTTCAGCGCCTGGTACTGTTCAGGTTCGAAAGCAATGCCAAGAATAGAGTGCTCAACGTTACGAATCGCAAAGAAGTTCAGTGAGGTCGGCATCTGGCTGTACAGCACGAAGAAGATAATCGCTTCCAGCATCAGAATGAAGGCGACGATCATTTTACGACGGGCAGCACCGTGCATGGTGAAGGCTTCTTTACCGAAGATAAATACGATACCGATAGCAATTACACCCAGAACCATACGTGCGATCTGCTGGTTGTGCAGCAGCCAGGTCGCAATCGCGATCAGCACCACAACGCCAACGATAGTCAGCAGCAGGTTACGGAAGTTGATCGGCTCAAAGTCAGGCTTGGAACCGTACTGTTTAACCCAGCGCTGGCAGAAGGCGAAGTTAACAACGGTGATCAGCATACCCACAACGCTCAGGGCGAACGCGGTGCTCCAACCGTAACGCGCTGCCAGCCACGGTGTTGCCAGCATAGAGAAGAATGAGCCGATGTTGACGGACATGTAGTACATGGTGAATGCACCATCAAGACGCGGGTCATCTTTGGCATAGCAGGTAGAAAGCAGGGAAGATGGGTTCGCTTTAAACAGGCCGTTACCGACCGCGATGGCTGCCATACCCATATAAACGATACCCGCATCGTGACCAGACCATGCAACCAGCGCATAACCAATGGCCAGGACAACGGCACCCAGCATAATGACGCGTTTTGTACCCAGAACTTTATCACCTAACCAGCCACCAATGGCAACAAGGCCATACACCAGGGCGCTAAAGGAGGAGAAAAGGGTGATGGAATCAGCTTCTGACATACCCAGTTGCTTCACCAGGTAGACGGCCATAATCCCTTGCAGGCCGTAATAACCAAAACGTTCCCATAGCTCAATTGAGAAAATGAGATAGAACGCTTTTGGTTGTTTGAAGGCGTTTAAACTGACGCTTTCTGTTGGTTTATTGTTTGCAGTAGACACTTTTACCTCTTTTTTTACATCCCATATCAACGGGGGTGTTCTGGTACGTGATGAGTCAAGTTCATCCGTCCGATTGTTATAGTGGGAGGGGAAACGGCAAGTAATGTTCACTATCTTGACCATTCAGACAAGGGGTTTGTAATAATCTGTTACATATAACTCAGATGGTGAAATCGTCGGGGCTGAGAAATGTTATCCAGCGTTAAATTTCTTCATATGGAGAATGGCAGATTTTTACACTGTCAGGATGGGGTTAAAATGGGAATGTGGCGATATGTTCTGCTATTTTGGCTTGAAGGTAGTGATATGGTCCATTATCTGAAAAATAGCCAGTGTAATGTTTTGTATCGAAACGAACCTGTCAGGTCATCTGATTGTCATTTTAACTACAAAATAATAAATATTTTACATAATGTTATCAGGGTGATCTTGATCACGGATGGATAGAAATTTCTACTATTAAAAAAACGATTAACCTACTCAGGTGTTAGTTCACAAGAATATTACATTAGATATGCAGGAAGGTACGGCATCATTGTCGGGAAATTAACGGTTGAGAAGTGCATAACTAATCGTTATGAAATAGGGGCCAGCGTTGTGGCCCCATGTTGTCAGATATCGACTTTTTCTTTGAATTCGCAAAGATCTTCGATAATGCAGGAACCGCAACGTGGTTTTCTGGCTATGCAGGTGTAGCGACCATGAAGAATTAACCAGTGGTGGCAATCGACTTTAAATTCACTGGGGACGACTTTCAGCAGTTTCTCTTCGACCTGTTCGACGTTTTTACCTGGGGCAAATTGTGTCCGGTTACATACCCGGAAAATGTGGGTATCTACGGCAATCGTTGGCCAGCCGAAGGCGGTATTTAACACTACATTCGCCGTCTTGCGCCCAACGCCAGGCAGGGCTTCTAATGCGGCTCTGTCTTCCGGAACCTCGCCATTGTGCTTTTCCAGTAAAATGCGGCAGGTTTTAATCACGTTCTCCGCTTTGCTGTTAAACAAACCGATTGTCTTGATGTAGGACTTAACACCTTCAACGCCGAGTTCCAGCATCGCGGCAGGCGTATTAGCGACGGGGTAAAGCTTAGCCGTTGCTTTATTGACGCTGACATCGGTGGCCTGCGCGGAGAGCAAGACCGAAATCAGCAGTTCAAACGGTGATGTAAAATTAAGCTCGGTTGTCGGATGTGGATTGTTATCACGCAGGCGCGTCAGTATTTCCAGCCGTTTTGCTTTGTTCATTACACATTCCCTGTTTCACCCGCCGGGTCTGCTGCCATAGCGGCCTCGGCACGACGCTTCTTCATCTTTTCATCAATCAGATACTTAACAGCCAGCATCAGCCCCAGGCCAATGAATGCACCCGGCGGTAGCATGGCCAGCAGAAATGGTGTGTCAGTATGGAAGATCTCCACACGCAGGACTTTGGCCCAATTGCCCAGCAGTCCGTCTGCGCCGTCGAACAATGTACCGTTACCTATGATTTCACGCAGCGATCCGAGAACAAACATGGCGCCGGTCGCCCCCATGCCAATAGAAAAACCATCGAGCGCGGATAAAGCAGGGCCCTTTTTAGCGGCAAAGGCTTCTGCGCGGCCAACAACAATACAGTTGGTCACAATCAAGGGGATAAAGATACCCAAAGACTGATACAGGCCAAAGGCGTAGGCATTGATAAGCATTTGTACCGCACTCACTACGGAGGCGATGATCATGACATAAATGGGAATACGGATTTCGGGCGGTGTCCAGCGGCGTAGCGCTGAAATTGTCAGGTTTGTCAGGGTCAACACCAGCGTAGTCGCAAGCCCCAGACCTAACGCATTGGTTGCAGTAGAGGTAACGGCCAGCAACGGGCACATCCCGAGTAACTGTACAAGGGCGGAGTTATTTTTCCAAAGCCCCTGAACAATGACGTCTTTAATTTCGCTCATGGTTATTCTCCACAGGCGCTAAGTTGAGGAAGTTGCGCAGGCAGAGTCTGCGCATATAAACCGGCGCGTTTTACTGCATTCACTACCGCACGCGGCGTGATGGTTGCGCCCGTAAACTGGTCAAAGTCGCCGCCGTCTTTTTTCACCGCCCAGTGAGGGTCGTTCTCTGCACTAATCGTTTTGCCGCTAAAATGGGTTATCCAGTCTGACAGACGTAACTCGATTTTATCACCGAGGCCTGGTGTTTCATGATGTTCTGTTACCCGCGTACCCAGCACAGTACCGTTGAAATCTACACCAACCAGAAGTTGAATTGCGCCGGAATAACCATCGGGGGCCGTAGCCTCCAGAATTGCCGCAACCGGACGATCGTCCTGGCGGGCAATATACACTCGGTGGCTGCCTTTGCCTAACGCTGGCGCATCGACCAGATAACAACTCTCAGGCAAGTTATTATTGTAGCGTTCGCCAGGCAGAACCTGATCGAACAGTGCTTTTTGCTGCAGCGCGGCCTGTTCATCAATAGTGGACTTGGTTAATTGATTGATTGCCGCGGTTAACCCCGTCGAGCCCGCAGCAAACAGCGCCAGTGTAATACCGTGTTTACGAATCGTTTTCAGCATAGGGAGTCCTTAGCGATGTCCGTACACGTGAGGGCGAGTGTAATAATCAATCAGCGGAACCGTGATATTTGCCAGCAATACGGCAAAAGCCACACCATCAGGATAACCGCCAAAACTACGAATCAGCCAGACCAACAGACCCGCAAGCGCGCCAAAAATCAGGCGACCACGGTTGGTAGTTGATGCCGTAACGGGATCGGTAAGAATAAAGAATGCACCCAGCATGGTGGCGCCGGAAAGCAGGTGCAACTGCGGTGATGCCAGAGAGTCTGGCGAGAAAATCCAGCCTAACGTGGCGCAAACAGCGAGCGATATCAGGAAGCTCACCGGGATGTGCCAACGAATCGCTTTCTGCCATAACAACACGATGCCGCCCGCGAGCCAGGCAAGGTTAACCCACTGCCAACCCGCGCCCGCGAGCATGCCGCTGTAAATCGGATACTTCATCACCTGTTCAACGGTACGCCCTGCATGTAGTGACGTCTTAAAGGTATCGAGAGGCGTTGCCTGACTGATGCCGTCGATCCCTATACGGAGCGTGTTCATATCGCTGCCGCCAGCCGTATGTCCGGTAAAGATAACGTTTAAAGCATCAAAAAATCCGGGCACCGTAGCGGCAATTTCATGCGGTGGCAGCCAGCTTGTCATCTGCACCGGGAATGAGATCAAAAGAACAACATAACCAATCATTGCCGGATTAAATGGATTCTGCCCAAGACCGCCATACAGTTGCTTGGCAATGATAACGGCGAAGACGGTACCCAGGATCACCATCCACCACGGAGCCAGGGGAGGAATACTGACGGCAAGCAGCAACCCTGTAAGCAGGGCGGAGTTGTCTTTCAGGATCGCGGCAACGGGCTGTTTACGTAGTTTAAGCACGCCCGCTTCGGCGGCGATGGCACTGACCGATGCCAGCACTATCTGGAACAATGTACCCCAGCCGAAGAACCACCATTGAGCGGCAATTCCTGGTAATGCAGCAATCAGAACCAGCATCATGATACGCGATGTCTGACGCTGGTTATGGGTATAAGGGGAGCTAGCTATTCTGAATACCATTTATTCCTCGTTTACAACCTGCTGCTGTGCGGCTTTCTTTGCCTGAGCGCGAGCAATAGCGGCCGCAACGGCGGCTTTACGTGGATCAATCGGCTCGGCTGTTTCCGTTACTGCCTGCTGCTCAAGCTTGCGGGCTTTGGCACGGGCAATTGCGGCTTCGACGGCAGCTTTGCGCGGGTCAACCGGTTCGGTTGTTTCCGTGGCTGCCTGCTGCTCAAGCTTGCGGGCTTTGGCACGGGCAATTGCGGCTTCGACGGCGGCTTTGCGCGGATCAACCGGTTCGGTTGTTTCCGTAGCTGCCTGCTGCTCAAGCTTGCGGGCTTTGGCTCGGGCAATTGCGGCTTCGACGGCAGCTTTGCGTGGATCCGCACCCGCTCTGCTGTCCTCATCTTTTGATGGATTATCAGTGCGTGCGGCGCGAGCCTGCGCTTTTCGCGCTTCACGTGCGGCAATCACTGCGCTGTTATCAGGTTTTTCACCCGCCTGAATGACAACCGGCTGCATAGCCTGGGCCTGTTTCTCTTTCACGCGAGCCAGTGCAGCAGCGATGGCATCATGATCTTTCGCTGCAGGTTGTACAGCTGCGTTTTTATGCCGCTCAAGACGCGCTGCTTTTTCACGTTCAAGGCGCGCCTGTCGGGCTTCAAATCGCGCTTTTGCTTCAGCCGCTCGTTTTTCTTCCTGACTAATGGCGTAAATCTCGGCTTTTTCCTGACGGAAATACTGCACCAGTGGAATATTGCTTGGACATACCCAGGCGCAGGCACCGCATTCAATGCAGTCAGCAATGTTGTGGGTTGTCGCTTTATCATGCTGCTGGCCTTTACTGAACCAGTAAAGTTGCTGCGGCAGAAGATCGGCAGGGCAGGCATCGGCACAGGCGCTACAGCGAATACAGCCTTTTTCTTCCTGCGGTTCACCCATTTCACTGGCAGAAGGCGCAAGCAGGCAGTTGCTGATCTTCACGATGGGAACATCCAGCCAGGGCAGGGTAAAGCCCATCAGCGGACCGCCCATGATCACCATCTGGTCAGCAGAAGGACAGAAACCTGCATCATTGAGCAGGTGACGAACAGGCGTGCCCAATCGCGCCCAAACGTTGCCCGGGCGGCTGACTGCTTCGCCCGTTAGCGTGACCACACGCTCGGTGATTGGCTCGCCGTCAATAACGGCCCGCTTGACAGCATAGGCAGTCCCCACGTTTTGCATCAGCACCCCGATATCGGAGGAACGTCCACCGTGAGGAACCTGTTTCCCGGTCAGGATTTGCGTCAGTTGTTTGGCACCGCCTGACGGGTATTTAGTGGGAATGACTCGTAAACTGATATCGTGAGAATCAGCCAACACTGCGCGCAGCATGGAGATAGCCTGCGGTTTGTTATCTTCAATACCCAGCAGGACTTCGCGCGGTTGAAGAATATGAGCAAGTATGCGGATACCTTCGACCACCTGGGCCGCGCAATCTTGCATTAAGCGGTCATCGGCGGTGATGTAGGGTTCACATTCAGCGGCGTTGATGATCAGTGTTTCAATTTTATCACCGCCACCCTGCAATTTGACGCCGGTTGGAAAACCTGCGCCGCCGAGTCCGGCAACACCGAATTGGTGAATACGGGCTATGAGCTCCTCGCGGCTGCGGGCACGATAATTTGCCCAGCCGTCACGCTCAATCCAGCGATCTTCGCCGTCCGCATCAATGATGACGCTAAGTTCAGCTAAAGCCGAAGGATGCGCGGTAGAGTGCGGGGCAATGGCAACAACGGTGCCGGAGGTCGGGGCGTGTACGGGCAACATTCTGCCGCGCCCACGGGTTAGCGCCTGACCACGCAGCACGGTGTCGCCCACATTGACACACAGTTCACCTTCAGCGCCAATATGCTGCTTCAACGGAATAATAAAGCGCGGAGCCAGCGGAACCTGCCGCAGCGGTGTCCCGTTAGACTGGGTTTTCATTTCAGGTGGGTGAATGCCGCCATCAAAGTCCCAGATTTTATTTTTTCTGAATGCGGAGAATAACTTAAGCATGTTGTTCCACAGGAATGATGCGCACAGGAATAGTGTTTAAATCCCACTTCCAGCTGTCAGGCGTCTCGGCGACCGGGCGTAATTCGATACATTGGGTCGGGCACGGATCAACGCACAAATTGCATCCGGTGCACAGATCGCTCATCACCGTGTGCATGGCACGCGTAGCGCCCACGATGGCATCGACCGGGCAGGCCTGAATGCATTTTGTGCAGCCGATACAGTTATTTTCATCAATCACCGCCAGCATACGAACGGGGGTAGCATCCTGCTCATCACCATCAATAGGTTGCGGATCGACGTTCAACAGGGTCGCAATTTTTAGCATCACCGCTTCGCCACCAGGGGCGCATCGGTTGATTTTTTCGCCCTGACAGCCAATAGCTTCAGCATAAGGACGGCAGCCCGGATAACCGCACTGCCCACACTGGCTTTGCGGGAGAATTTCATCAATTTTCTCCACGACTGGATCATCCTCGACGGCAAATCGACGAGAGGCATAACCCAAAATAGCGCCGAACGCCAGACCCAGCAGACTCACTGCGGCAACGGCAATCCAGATAGCATTCATTACAACTTCACCAAACCACTAAAGCCCATAAAGGCCAAAGACATTAAACCAGCGGTAATCAGCGCAATCGCATTACCGCGGAAGGGGGCAGGAACGTCTGCCACGGCGAGGCGTTCGCGAATTGCGGCAAACAGAACCATCACCAGTGAGAAGCCGACGGCGGCGGAAAAACCGTACAGCGCCGACTGTAAAAAATTATGCCCGAGGTTGATGTTCAGCAACGCTACACCTAATACCGCGCAGTTAGTGGTGATCAGCGGTAAGAAGATCCCCAGCAGGCGATACAGCGCAGGGCTGGTTTTGCGTACAACCATCTCGGTAAATTGTACCACCACGGCGATGACCAGAATGAAGGCCAGCGTGCGCAGGTAGATGAGATCGAGCGGGATGAGGATCCAGGTGTCAATCAGCCATGCGCATATGGATGCCAGCGTCATTACAAAGGTCGTGGCGAGGCCCATACCCATTGCGGTTTCCAGTTTTTTGGAAACGCCCATAAAGGGGCATAAGCCCAGAAACTTGACCAGTACAAAGTTATTGACCAGTACAGTTCCGACAAACAGCAGCAGGTAATCAGTCATTTTTCGGCCTGAAATAAAAAAGCCGCCTATTATCTGACAATCTACAACAGGCGACAACAGGTTAACTGTAGGGTTATTACGGGTTCACAAACGTCGTCTTAACGCGTTGCGAGCGTTTGAAATAGGGTACCAGCAGCGCAGCCGCTAACAAAGGGAACAGCAGTTGACGCACGGCAAACGCATCCGGAACAGGTGAGAATGCAAACGCTTTAATTGCCAGTAACACCGAGATCAGCAGCCATATAATATAGTGTTTTGGCACACAGACTCTGCGTTTGAAAAACGCGATGGTCAGCCACAGCGTGTAGTACCACATGGCGATAGCGGTAATAAAGGAGACGCCCCATAGCAGCAAATTCGTCGTACTTTGCTCGCTCAGCGTGTGGAATGTCTGCGGTGTGGACAACGCAGTGACATACAGCAGTAACGCCAGCGAAGCACTTAACAACGCGACTAACAGCCAGGCCAATGGCCCAAGTAGCCAGCCTCCGATACGTTGTGCCGGTGTTGTAGTCATTTCATCTCCAGGTTTACGCGCGCGAACAGACATGCCGTTCATTTTGGGGCAATTATTATAAAGCTTTTAACGCCAGGCGCTACTGTCTTGTTTATTGCACGTAATGCCAGACGGATTTGGGTACCTGGCCAACATCGAACAGGCGGCCTCCCGAAATGAGCTCGGCACGGCGGTGGTCTGCAGCGCGATACATATTGATAATGTCGCTATCGTCAGTAAGTGTGTAGTTAAGATGATCGAACAATTTTTCCAGACTTTCTAGCGAACTGATTTTGCGGAATTTTAATAAGTAATCCTGAACAGTCATAAAAGGCAATCCATATTAATAAAATAATACTAACGGAGTAGTAAATATTAAAAAACAACCAACGTTGTACAGGTAAACGCGAATTTGCGCGCAAATGTAAGAAGAGTTTTCAACCCTGTGGGAATCCAGGCGCTATTTACGCCTGCGGAAAGGGTAACGCGCTTCACGATCGCAGGCAATACGCGCTGGAGCGGGATGCGGCATAATTCGCTTTTTTTTTGACAAAAAATGATCTTTTACAGCCCTACCCAGCAACCATCGCGGAGTTAACTGCCAGGCTATAACGGGCTGCGTATATTTATTTTTTCTGTACTGCAGCGACGGGTTCCGGTGGTTGGTAGTTGTCAATATGATTGGCAACACCCAACAGGATCACGGAGACCACAAGAACAATCCAACCTGTTAACTCAATAAGACGATTCATTACTGACGACATTTGCTTTGATTTATCCATAAACACAGGTAGCAAATGTTACTTATCAATAAATGATACAGCAAGAGCATTGGGAACGATTTCGATGACTTTTTCGCGGCAAGTTAACTCTAAGTGGCATATGTTTGACTTAAGTTAAGCAACAACCTTTGTAGCGCAAAGGTTATTAAACTATTGTGGCGCTACTATCTATGGTGTGAAATAGGCCAGATCTGAATTGAGAGGCAAAAACATGAGTGACAACATCCGCGTTGGGCTAATCGGTTACGGTTATGCCAGTAAAACTTTCCATGCCCCCCTGATTGTGGGCACTCCGGGTCTGGAACTGGTTGCGGTGTCCAGTAGTGATGAAACAAAAGTGAAGGCGGACTGGCCTTCGGTGGCGGTTGTTACTGAGCCTAAACACCTGTTTAACGATCCGAGTATCGACCTGATTGTGATCCCTACACCCAATGATACACACTTCCCGCTGGCGAAAGCGGCGCTGGAAGCAGGTAAGCATGTGGTTGTTGATAAGCCTTTCACTGTGACACTGTCACAAGCACGCGAGCTGGATGCTCTGGCCAGAAGCGTAGGGCGCCTGCTTTCTGTCTTCCATAACCGTCGCTGGGACAGCGATTTTCTGACGCTGAAAGCCTTGCTGGCTGATGGCGCGTTGGGTGAGGTGGCTTATTTTGAATCTCATTTCGATCGCTTCCGCCCGCAGGTCCGTGACCGCTGGCGTGAACAGGGTGGCCCGGGGAGTGGTATCTGGTATGACTTAGCGCCGCATCTTTTAGATCAGGCAATTAACCTGTTTGGCTTGCCGGTGAGTCTGACGGTCGATCTGGCACAGCTCCGTCCAGGGGCGCAGTCGACAGATTACTTCCATGCCATCCTGACGTATCCGCAGCGTCGGGTGATTCTGCACGGAACGATGCTGGCAGCGGCTGAGTCTGCTCGTTATATCGTTCACGGATCGCGTGGCAGTTATGTGAAGTATGGTCTGGACCCACAAGAGGAACGTCTTAAAAATGGTGAGCGGCTGCCACAGGAAGACTGGGGTTATGACATGCGTGATGGTGTACTGACACGCATGGAAGGTGATGAGCAGGTGGAAGAAACCTGGTTAACCGTGCCAGGTAATTATCCGGCTTACTATGCGGGAATCCGTGATGCGCTGAATGGTAACGGCGAGAACCCGGTTCCAGCCAGACAAGCCATTCAAATCATGGAACTGATTGAGTTGGGCATTGAATCGGCGAAACACCGATCGACGCTGTGCCTTGCCTGATAATGCCAATGTCGGATGTCGAGGCATCTTATCTGGCCTACAATGCAATGTAGGCCAGATAAGCGTTAGCGCCATCCGGCAATAAAGCCATTACGCTGCAGCGACTTTCTCACGCAGTGCTTGTTTCTCTTCATTGCTCAGGAACGCCATTTCCAGGCCATTGATTTGCGCCTGGCGAATCTGTTCACGCGTCAATCCTGCAGCCGGAGCGGCTACGGTGTATTCGTGAATAATATCCACACCCTGAACCGCCGGGTCGTCCGTATTCAGACTGGCCAGTACACCGTGTTCAAGGAATGTTTTCAGCGGATGCGTCGTCAGTGAGGCGACGGTACTGGTTTGAATATTCGATGTCAGGCAGGATTCAATGCCGATGCGCTGCTCGGCGAGAAAATCCATCAGGGCGCGATCTTCGACGGCTTTTACGCCGTGGCCAATACGTTCTGCTCCCAGTTCTCTGATAGCTTGCCAGATGCTTTCCGGGCCTGCCGCTTCACCTGCATGAACCGTGATATGCCAGCCAGCGTCGCGTGCACGGTTGAAATGGGACAGGAACAAACTGCCCGGGAAACCGAGTTCATCGCCGGCCAAATCCAGTGCGGTGATGTGATCACGATGCGCTAACAGTGCATCCAGTTCCTGCAAACAGGCAGCTTCGCCGAAAGTACGGCTCATAATTCCAATTAAGCGAGCTTCAACGCCGAACGTTTTACAGCCTTCGCGTACGCCTGCAATAACAGCTTCAACCACACCTGCAACGGGGAGTTGATGGGCCATCGCCATATAGCCTGGGGAAAAACGTAGTTCAACGTAATGCAGACCATTACGTGCGGCATCCTCAATATTCTCAAATGCGACGCGGCGACAGGCATCCAGCGAGGCCAGCACTTTGACACCCCAGTCAAGCTTTGACAAAAAACTGACCAAATCAGGCTCAGTTGACGTTACCTGCACGTGAGGGATCAGCATTTCAAGTGTTTGAGCAGGAAGCGTTAAATTAAACTGACGACCAAGATCCAGGATCGTTTGGGCACGGATGTTCCCATCAAGGTGGCGATGGACGTCGGTTAAAGGAAGGGAAGTATCAATCATGGTCGCACTCATGTTTTTAGGTAAAGTGCGCAGTATTATAAGAATAAATCGGGATAAAAATCTATGTTGCGCAATGATTAATTTCATTGCGCAACTTTAGTTAGCGCAGAGAGCGCAGGGCGTTAATTAATCCCTGAACACCTTTCTCAAGTTTTGAGCGGGGGCATCCGGTATTCAGACGTACAAAACCGCACCCTTCCTCTCCGTAGGTCGAACCTGGCATGATCGCCACTTTTTGCTGGTGGATAAGCGCATTTTGTAACGCCTGGTCATCAACCCTGAGCGGACGTAAATCTATCCAGGCCAGATAGGTGGATTGCGGGATCTGCCAGTTAAGTTCAGGGAACGCGGTATTAAGTTCATCAGCAACATAATGCAGGTTGCCGACAAGATAATCCCGTAAGGCATCCAACCAGCGCTCACCTTGCTGATAGGCGGCAATATGTGCGGTGAGTGCCAGCACCGCAGGGGAAGACAATCCATCGCGTCCCTTTAGCGCACTGAGATAATCGTTGCGACTATTGGCGTCTTCGATGATCCCATACGCTCCGGTTAATGCCGGGATATTGAAGCTCTTGGAGCCGGAGGTGAGTAGCGCCCAGTCGCCGCGTGCGACATTGATCCACGGGATATGCGGTTGCTCTCCCCAAACCATATCCATATGGATTTCATCGGAAATGACGTTGACACCATGTCGCTGGCATAAGTCAGCCATGGTTTCCAGTTCCTCGTGCGTCCACACTTTGCCCGTTGGATTTTGTGGGCTACACAGCAGAAGAATTTTACTCTCTGGCCGTGAGAGAGCTGCTTCCAGCTTTGCCATGTCGCAATACCAACCGTCGCTCCGCTTTTCCAGACCGACGGGGAGCACTGTGCGCTGGTTGCCCTCGATGGCCTTGTAGAATGCATCGTAAGCTGGCGTATGGACAACTACCGCGTCGCCAGCAGACGACCACTGGCGGATGAGTTCTGAGACCATATAGATAACTGAGGGGCCATATACCAGCGATTGAGGATCGATCCGGGTATTGTGACGAGTTAGAAACCAGTGGCTAATGGCCGCCAAAAACTCGTCATTTTTCCAGCGGCTGTATCCTAATACACCGTGTGACAGGCGCTGTGTCAGCGCCTCCAGAATGCAAGGGGCCGTAGCAAAATCCATATCAGAGATGGTGAACGGCAGCAGATCGGCAGTGCCAAAACGGTCGGCAACGTAATCCCACTGAGTACACCAGGTACCATGCCTGTCCACAACCTTTGAAAAATCAAACATGTCGTTGTCCTCACGCCTGTACGGTGTTCATCAGAACTGCGATTTCGTCTTTCACTGACTGGACCTGCGGGCCAATAACGACCTGAAGGTTATGCTGATTGAGCTGTACCACGCCAATGGCCCGGTTGTCTTTTAGTGCCTGGACATTTACGCGTGACATATCTTTGACCGACAAGCGCAAACGCGTAATGCAGTTATCCAGACTAACGATATTCTCCGCGCCACCCAATGCCGCCAGAATTGCCGGGACATTGTAGCCAGATTTACCGGGTGTGCCTGCCATCACTTTCTCGATATTGCTGGCAATTTCGACATCACGGCCCGGTGTCTTCAGATTAAAGCGGGTGATCGCGAAGCGGAAGATAACGTAGTACACCGCAAACCAGATGGCCGCGACAACAGGGACCAGATACCACTTGGTGGACAACCCGTGCAGGATCCCGAACACCACGAAGTCAATCAGGTTACCGTCTGTGTTGCCGATAGTTACACCGAGCAACGCCATCACGGTAAAGCCGAGGCCGGTCAATAAGGCGTGGATCACGTACAGAACTGGGGCAACAAACAAGAACAAGAATTCCAGTGGTTCGGTGGTACCGCCAATGACGCAGGCAATCAGACCAGAAATTAATAACCCTTTAATTTTATGTCGATTCTCAGGACGAGCACAGTGATACATCGCTAATGCTGCACCCGGCAAACCACCGAGGAACGCCGGCATTTTGCCCTGAGACAGGAAGCGGGTTGCGCTTTCAGAGAAGCCTTGCGTTGTCGGGCAGCTCAGCTGCGCCTGGAAAATAGTCAATGCGCCACTGACGCTATGACCACACACTTCCTGGGTACCGCCCGCTTCAGTAAAACGAATGAGGGCCACCAGAATATGGTGCAGGCCAAAAGGCAGCAGCAGGCGTTCGCCGGTACCAAACAGCATCGGACCAAATTCACCTGCGCTGTTGATGATATTGCCGAGCCCGGTAATACCCATCGCAAATACAGGCCAGATCAGAGGGATAACTAATCCAACCAGTCCCATGACCAGTGAAGAGATGATGGGGACAAAACGGGTGCCGCCGAAGAAAGCCAATGCGTCCGGCAGACGGATATTGTGGAAGCGTTCATGCAGCATCCAGACAATGATCCCAGCGATGACGGCACCGAGGATCCCGGTGTCGATCGACTGGATCCCCAGGATGTTTTGGATGTTATTGGCCTTCAGGATTGCTGCATCAGTGGTAGGTAAAATCCCTTTCGCCGTCAACCAGAAGTTAACGGCAAGGTTCATGACTGCATAACCAACAAACCCGCCAAATGCCGCCACACCTTTGTTCTCGCGCGCCAGACCGAGAGGAATAGCAATACAAAACATCACGGGTAAGAAACTAAAGGCGAAAGAGCCGACTTTACTCATCCAGGTAAAAAGAGCCTGAAGCACCGGGTTACCCAATGCGGGGATCAGCGTTAAGACATCATGACTGCTTAATGAACTGCCGATCCCCAACATGATCCCGCAGAAGGAGAGCAGAGCCACGGGCAACATAAAGGTTTTGCCCAACTGCTGGAAAAATTCCCATAACGTTATTTTTGGTGTGGTTCTCGTCGTCATCTAACGACTCCTCGTGAAAGCTCGGTGACTAATGATGGCGAGAAGATAAAACGTTTTACCTAATTTTAGTGCGGTATAAATCACATTATCGAATGATAATACGGCGTATAACTATAACCGATTGATAAAACGTTTTATCCGTCACGTTATCAGGGAGTTTTCTGTTTTTATGGCTATAGCCAAAAAAATAACCATTCATGATGTTGCGCTGGCTGCCGGGGTTTCGGTCAGTACAGTCTCATTGGTGCTTAGTGGAAAAGGGCGTATCTCATCCGCAACCGGGGAGCGGGTAAACGCAGCCATTGAGCAGTTGGGGTTCGTACGTAATCGTCAGGCATCGGTGCTGCGTGGCGGTCAGAGTGGTGTGGTCGGGCTGATTGTGCGCGATCTGTCTGCGCCATTTTATGCTGAACTGACGGCAGGCCTGACGGAAGCATTAGAAGCACAGGGTCGGATGGTCTTTCTTTTACACGGCGGCAAAGACGGTGAACAATTGGCTCAGCGTTTTGCGATGCTACTTAATCAGGGCGTGGATGGCGTAGTCATTGCAGGTGCAGCTGATAGCAGTGATGCGCTGCGACAACTGGCTGAAGAAAAAGGGATTCCGGTCGTATTTGCCTCACGAGCCAGTTACCTGGATGACGTCGACACGGTACGACCCGACAACATGCAGGCAGCGCAATTGTTGGTTGAGCATCTCATTCGGCACGGTCACCAGCGAATCGCGTGGCTGGGGGGGCAGAGTTCTTCTTTAACCCGCGCAGAGCGTGTCGGCGGCTATTGTGCGACGCTGCTAAAATATGGTTTACCGTTTCATAGTGATTGGGTTCTGGAGTGTTCATCCAGTCAAAAGCAGGCTGCCGAAGCCGTTGCTGCACTGTTACGCCGCAACCCGACGATCAGCGCCGTAGTGTGTTACAACGAAACCATCGCTGTTGGTGCCTGGTTTGGTCTGATGAGAGCGGGGCGTCAGAGCGGCGAAATTGGCGTCGATCGCTATTTTGAACAGCAAGTCTCACTGGCCGGATTTGCGGATGTGGCGGAAAACGCGCTGGATGACATTCCCATTATCTGGGCCAGTACCCCGGCACGCGAAATGGGTTATACCCTGGCTGAACGTATACTGCAGCGCATTGGTAATGATGACAGCCATTCTCGCAATCTGACGCTTTCCGCCCGACTGGTCACGCAGAAGTAGCTTGCCGAAGATCAAAAGCCCGATAAGCGGTATTATCGGGCCTGGTTCAGAGAAGAATTACTGTTGTGGAACTGCCGGAGCATCCGGTTCGCCAAGGGTCGGCATACCGAACATACCAACAAACTCATCCAGCGGCATCTTCTGCCCGTTGAGCGTTACCTGGCCATTGGTGTACTGCAGGCTGGAGCCGATAGTGTTGTCCTGCATCGTGGTAATGCGGAACATCTGCCCCATCGCAGCCATGCCATTGACCTGCTGTTTAGCCAGCTCCGCGGCTTGCTCCTGCTGATAGCCCTCAATTTTGGCTATCTGTGTCATGAACTCAGTCGCCATATCCACAGGAATAGTCAGCTTCGCGTCCAGTGATTTGACTGAACGATCCACTTCCTGAGCCAGCGTTTGTGGCTCTTCTTTGGTCGCGGTTGGATCTTTGAGCAGCAGCGACAGATTAAACGTCGTTTCGCCTTTCGCATTTTTCCAGCTTAACGGCGCAATGGTGATTACTGGTTCACCTTTCATCAGAATGGGCAGCGCATTAAAGAACGCTTCCGTGACTTTCTGCTGATACAGCTCTGGGTTTTGGACGACATCAATCTGCGACATTAGCACCTTGGTTTGGGCACTGTACTGCTGGCTGAACTGATGCAGGGCTTCACCGTCAATCTGACCCACTTTCAGCGTTAGCTTACCGCTACCCAAATCCTGACCCTGTAATTTAAGGCTGTTCAGGGTGTAATCCAACTGACTGTTCACGGTTTTTCCATCGTTAATCAGATCGGATTTACCATCAATTCCCATCCCTTCCAGCACGGCCAGTTCTTTGCCTTCGACCGATATCGACAGCTTATCGAGAGACAGCTTCTGGTCGCCGATGCGTTCACCAAAACTGGCGACACTGCTGGACCCTTCGGTTGTCAGGTTATTAAAGGTAATTTGCACTTTCTGATCGTATTCGTTGACTGCATTAACCTGACCGCTTTGCGCAGTGCCTGTCAGGGAAACCGCGTTACCGTCTTTATCTGCGGTGAACTGGAATTCCCCACCGCTGAAGGCCACTTTTTCGTCGCCTTTCTCGTAGTTCAACGGTTTAAGGGAAAGATCGGAACGGGTGTCGCCACTATAGCTAATACGGGAGTTGATGATGAAAGGAGACTCGCCTTTGGCTATATCAAACAACGACTTAGTGACATCGTTATTCACCAGTGTTGTTCTCACCGAAGCCATAGCAGGAATGAGGTTCAATGACTTAAGCTGGGTTAACGGGAAGGGGCCGTGATCCACCGTTTCATCCAGAACGATAGTTTGGCCTGCTTTCAGCCATGCGTTTTCCTGTCCGGCGATGGGCTTCACTACCAGTTGCAGTTGGCTATTGAACACGCCGCGCTGGTAGTTTTGATAACTCAGTTCAATTCCTGCCTCAGGTGAGTAGCGTTTGATCTGATCATTTGCCTGCGTCACCATCTCAGCGAGATGCGTTTCCAGTTTCTTTCCGGTGTACCAGGCGCCGCCCGTCCAGACGATACCCAGCGCAACCACCACACCCGCAGCTACCAGCGATTTTTTCATTTCGATATCCATAAAATAAAACCAGGCGTTTGAAGACGCCTGGAGGAGTGACATGTTTTTAACTCTCTACTAGCTTAGCAAGAGTTGTCAAAAATATCAGTATCTTGCTAGAGCTTGTTGTAAACACGCGCTAAACGGCCGACGCCGCTGACACTTATTGGCGATTCATTCGCACTAATAAATGCGGATTCACCCGGTTTTAGTACCAGACGTTGATCGCCTTTACTCAGTAGCGCTTCACCTTCGATGCAGAACAAAATCGCCGCGCTGTGCTGGCTAATTACGGCTTCTCCGGCAGACAGTTCATGCAGGGAGAAGGCGAAATCATCAACCGGGATCGGGAAGTCGAGTTCACCACCGGTTTTGACCGGCGTGGTCAACAGTTGGTTCGCCGGTTTTGCGACAAATTTAACGTTGGCCACCAGCTCCGGAATATCGATATATTTCGGTGTCAGCCCTGCACGCAGCACGTTATCTGAGTTTGCCATGACCTCAAGTGCCACACCTTGCAGATAGGCGTGCGGCGTTTCGGCGAACAGGAACATCGCTTCGCCAGGATTTAGCTTCACCACATTCAGCAGCAGTGGGGAGAAAAGACCGCTGTCGTTCGGGTAGACATCAGCGATAAGGCGAATAGTCTGCCACGGTTCGCCTTGCTGGCTGTTAAGGGCTGATTTCAGTATTGCCAGTGCATGCGATTTTTCCTGGTCCTGCATATTTAACAGGCTGGCGAAAAGGTAGCTCAGGCGTTCGGCACCGGGTTCCTGCAAAAAGTGAGCAATGGCAGGATGTGCGCCCGCAACCGGTTGTAACAACGCAACGATGTCAGAGAACTCGCGAAACGCATTCATCGCCAGGAATGGCGTCAGGGCAAAAACCAGTTCTGGCTTGTGGTTCGGATCTTTGTAGTTACGCTCAGCGGCATCCATCGGGATCCCGGCAGCGTTTTCTTTGGCGAAACCTATCTCAGAGTTGTGTTTGTTTGGATGGACCTGAATAGAAAGGGGTTGAGCGGCGCAGAGCACTTTAAACAGGAAGGGCAGTTCGCCAAAGCGTTTTGCTACCGCATCGCCCAACAGTGCGGATTTATCGTGCTCGATAACATCGCGCAGAGCAACGGGTTGGCCATCGGCCCCTTGAACCTGAGAGCTGCTTTTCGGATGAGCACCCATCCACAGCTCGGCCATTGGCTGCTGGGTTGGGTTGGCAATGCCATAAAGTTCCGTTAACGCAGTTTTACTTCCCCAGGCGTAGTGTTGCACTGAGTTGATCAGTTTTTGCATTATCAATGCCCTGTTTCAATGTTGAAAAATCTCTGGCTATTAAACCAAGAAACCCCGGTCGAAGTAACCTACACGTGCAAAAAGTCGTACTAGTCTCAGTTTTTGTTAAAAAATTGTGTAGGATATGGTGACTCGCTTTTAATACCCTGAGTAATTCTGGTTGCAGAAAGCCATATCTTCTACAACCCGATCTGCGGCAGGGAAGCAGGGCAATGGAACATCTGCCCAGAGAATAACCAGACCGAGCAGTAAGTGAGAGCACAATGTCAAACAAACCCTTTCATTATCAGCATCCTTTTCCCCTCAAAAAGGATGATACCGAATACTATCTGCTGACCAGCGACCATGTTTCCGTTGCCGAATTTGAAGGGCAGGAGATTGTCAAAGTTGCGCCTGAGGCTTTAACTTTGCTGGCTCGCCAGGCGTTTCATGACGCATCGTTTATGCTGCGTCCTGCTCATCAGCAGCAGGTTGCAGACATTCTGCGTGATCCGGATGCCAGCGAAAACGATAAATATGTCGCCCTGCAATTCCTGCGTAACTCTGATATCGCGGCAAAGGGCATTCTGCCGACATGTCAGGACACCGGCACGGCGATTATCGTGGGTAAAAAAGGACAGCGTGTCTGGACTGGCGGCGGTGACGAAGCGGCGCTGGCGCGTGGGGTTTATAACACCTACATCGAAGATAACCTGCGCTATTCACAAAACGCCGCGCTGGATATGTACAAAGAGGTGAACACCGGTACCAATCTGCCAGCACAGATTGACTTGTATACCGTCGACGGCGATGAATATAAATTCCTGTGTATTGCCAAAGGCGGCGGTTCGGCGAACAAAACCTATCTGTACCAGGAAACCAAAGCGCTGCTCACGCCAGGCAAATTAAAAAATTACCTGGTGGAGAAGATGCGTACGCTGGGAACAGCAGCTTGCCCGCCGTACCACATCGCGTTTGTGATCGGTGGAACATCCGCAGAAGCCACGCTGAAAACGGTGAAACTGGCGTCGGCGAAATACTATGATGAGCTGCCGACCGAAGGTAACGAACATGGCCAGGCATTCCGTGATGTGGTGCTGGAAAAAGAGCTGCTGATTGAGGCACAGAATTTAGGGCTGGGCGCGCAGTTTGGCGGAAAGTACTTTGCTCATGATATCCGTGTAATCCGCCTGCCGCGTCACGGCGCGTCGTGTCCGGTCGGTATGGGGGTCTCTTGCTCTGCTGACCGTAATATCAAAGCCAAAATCAACCGTGAAGGGATCTGGATTGAGAAGCTCGAACACAATCCTGGCAAATATATCCCGGAAGAACTGCGTCAGGCAGGCGAAGGCGAAGCCGTGCGTGTCGACCTGAACCGTCCGATGAAGGATATCCTGGCACAGTTGTCGCAATATCCGGTTTCTACCCGCTTGTCGCTGAATGGTACGATCATCGTTGGACGTGACATAGCGCATGCGAAACTGAAAGAACGTCTGGATAACGGCGAAAGTTTGCCGCAGTATGTTAAAGATCACCCAATCTATTACGCCGGACCGGCAAAAACGCCGGAAGGTTATGCATCTGGCTCGCTTGGTCCAACCACTGCCGGACGTATGGACTCGTATGTTGACCAGCTTCAGGCCGCGGGCGGGAGTATGATCATGCTGGCAAAAGGAAACCGCAGTCAGCAGGTTACTGACGCTTGCCATAAACATGGCGGTTTCTACTTAGGCAGCATTGGTGGGCCAGCGGCCGTGCTGGCTCAGGGCAGTATCAAGAGTCTGGAGTGCGTGGAATATCCCGAACTGGGGATGGAAGCCATCTGGAAAATTGAAGTGGAAGATTTCCCGGCGTTTATCCTGGTGGATGACAAAGGGAACGATTTCTTCCAGCAAATTCAGACGTCGCAGTGCGCACGCTGCGTTAAGTAACGTCAGCCGCCCTACGGGGCGGTTTTTTTTACCGCACGAACCACCAAACGACAGTTTTTTCCTCGTTAATACTCATAAGACCAATGCAAGTGGGCAATGTCGAAACATAACCTAATCAATCGTTAATATAAGGAGCAGGTAATGGTAACGGTACGCCGCGAGAATGATTCAATGGGTGCGATCGATGTCCCGGCCGATAAACTCTGGGGCGCGCAAACGCAACGATCGCTGGAGCATTTTCGCATTTCAACAGAGAAAATGCCGGTTTCGCTGATCCACGCGTTGGCGCTGACTAAACGGGCCGCTGCGAAGGTTAACCAGGATTTGGGGTTGCTGGCTGCGGAAAAAGCCTCCGCCATCATGCAGGCTGCAGACGAGGTTCTGGCAGACAAACATCGTGATGAGTTTCCGCTGGCTATCTGGCAGACCGGCTCCGGCACGCAAAGCAATATGAATATGAATGAGGTGCTGGCAAACCGGGCCAGCGAATTGTTGGGCGGCGTGCGGGGGATGGAGCGAAAAATACATCCGAACGATGACGTCAACAAAAGCCAAAGTTCAAATGATGTTTTTCCCACGGCAATGCATGTCGCCGCGCTGTTGGCTTTGCGTGAGCATCTGATCCCTCAACTGAATGTGTTGACCACCACGTTACGTGAAAAATCGCATGCCTTCGCCGACATTGTCAAAATCGGCAGAACCCATTTACAGGATGCGACGCCCCTGACGCTGGGTCAGGAAATCTCAGGCTGGGTGGCCATGCTGGAACATAACCTGAAGCATATTGAACATAGTCTGCCACACGTTGCTGAACTGGCGTTGGGCGGTACGGCGGTAGGGACCGGGCTGAACACCCACCCGGAATATGCCGAGCGGGTTGCGGTTGAACTGGCTGTGTTGACCTCTGCACCTTTTGTCACCGCGCCGAATAAATTTGAAGCGCTTGCCACCTGCGATGCCCTGGTTCATGCCCACGGCGCGCTCAAAGGCCTGGCTGCATCGCTGATGAAAATCGCCAACGATGTACGCTGGCTGGCATCCGGTCCGCGCTGCGGCATTGGCGAAATATCTATTCCTGAAAATGAACCGGGCAGTTCCATCATGCCGGGTAAGGTTAACCCGACACAATGTGAAGCCCTGACTATGCTGTGCTGTCAGGTTATGGGTAACGATGTTGCCGTTAATATCGGCGGGGCGTCAGGGAATTTTGAACTGAACGTCTATCGCCCGATGGTTATCCACAACTTCCTGCAATCGGTTCGCCTGTTGGCTGATGGTATGGAAAGCTTCAACGAACACTGTGCGACAGGGATCGAGCCAAATCGTGAACGCATTGATCAGCTGCTCAACGAATCACTGATGCTGGTAACCGCGTTAAACACTCATATCGGTTACGATAAAGCGGCTGAGATTGCTAAAAAGGCGCATAAAGAAGGACTGACCTTAAAAGCGTCAGCCCTGGCGCTGGGATATTTAACCGAGGTCGAATTCGACAGTTGGGTCCGCCCGGAACTGATGGTCGGTAGCATGCGACCGGGTCGTTAATCCGCTACATACAGGTGCAGCCGTGGGATAATCAGTCTTAACGGTTGTGCCTGAGGTTTAAAACGGTGCTGAACATTGTCAGCATCGTAGTTCAGTAATCCTCCGATATCCGGCACCGTCATGCCGTTTTCGTTATTTACTAGCGCAATTAATGGCGTCGGGCAGGCATATTGCACCTGTTTTTGCTGCCCTTTGTACCAGACTCGGGCGATGGGTTGTACTTTGACCGGGCGTTTGATCTTCAATTTTGCCTGCTGTGGCAGGGCAGCGATGTCCTGGTATTCACGCTCAAGCCTGGCCTGCCACTCTTCGCGTGTCCACGGATGCACGCTGCGTGGTGATGTCAGGCTCTTTTCCAGTTGTTGCAGTACCTCATCACGTGTCAGGTTCTTAATAATATGCTTGTTGGCCCAGCCAAATCGCAGGGTAGCCGGATCTCTGACGACCGTTAGCGTCCGATAGGCGTTCAACGTAATCAGCCCCGGTAGGTGGCGGTGCACCCATTCAAAACGCGCCGCCGATGGCAGACCAGAATCTACGGTGACAATACGCTCAAAGGTGGTTTTAAGCTGATTAATACGTTGTATTTGCTCTTCCAGCACGACTTGTGTGCCGGTATTCACCTGATAGCAGAGTACCCCCGGCAGGCGGACAGCCGCCTTGCTGCTGCGATTCTCGGACTGCTGTTGAATAAACAGGTGGCGAAAGTGGCGTAGTGCCAGGGTTTCCGCCTCTTTACCCAAGTGCTGTTTAACGTCGATGGTTTCCAGTGGCGCGTGTTCTGCCTCTTTCACCACTTCCGGCAACGAGAACACGCGAGCAATCAGCAGCGCCTGCTGTTGCAATTGCCCGGTGAGGTGTGCCAGTTCTTGTTCCATCTGGCGAAAGGTTCCGTTTAAGCGTTCGACAAGATCATAGCGAGACATAGGCTTACCATTTTAGTTACAACATACTTTTTTATAGCACAAGACACTCAACCTGACCACCGAGCGGTGTAGGTCAGACAGCTGAAAATTCAGGTATGTTATGCCAGACAGGCCAACTGAAGGAGAAGCGGGCACCACCGAGTTCACTTTCATCACAGACCACAGTACCGCCCATAGCCAGAGCAATGGAGTGGACGATGGCGAGGCCAAGTCCGCAGCCACCTGTCGCCCGGTCACGGCTGGGGTCCAGACGAACGAACGGTTCAAAAATTTGCTCGCGCGCAGCTGGCGCGATGCCGGGTCCATCATCTTCGACGATAAGCGTTGCCTGACTCCCATTGAGTTGCAGGCTGGCTTGCACAGTAGACTGGCAGTAACGCAGAGCGTTGTTTAACAAATTATCCAGCACACGCTCCATCAAACGCATATCCAGTGCGCCGTAGTCTCCGATCTGAAGATGGTGCAGGCGTACCGCACGATCGGGATTGACGCTTTGTACATCTTCCAGATGGGTTGTTAGCCACATAGGCAGGTCCGGGACACTGAGTTTTAGCTCATTTTGCGGCCGATCCAGACGAGCATAGGTGAGCAATTCTTCAATTAACGCTTCCAGTTGACCAATATCGCGGTTTAGCGCCTGCGATTCCTGCTCGGTGAGGTTATCGCTCATTTCCAGGCGGTAACGCAATCGCACCAGCGGTGTGCGAAGCTCATGGGCAATGCCGTCAATCAGCTGTTTTTTACTGGCAATCAGGGCATTGATATTGTCTGCCATTTGGTTAAACGCCACGCCCAGGCGCTCAAAGCTTGATCCGCTGTCAAAGTGCAACCGCTCATTAAGATGCCCTTCACCAAAACGCTGCGCAGCGGCCTCCAGTCTGAGCATCTCCTGCCAGTGTGGGCGCATCCAGATCAGCACAGGGAAGGCCAATGAAATAGCAATGAAGGCCATCAGCGCGACGTCCAGCAAGCGCATCTGGTGCAGGAAATAGAGATAAGGTACCGGGCCGACGGCTAGTACATAGTGGCTTCGTGGAATTCGTTGAATAAAGGTGTACTGATCGTCGAGCGCAACGATATCGCCTTCCCGTAAGCGCTGCATGGTGGGAGCATCCAGATGGTATTTATTCAACGGTTCTACGCGAAGATCAAAAGACAGATTTAAATCCATCTCTTTCAGGGTTTTCCCCCAGTCACGCGGCGGGATTTCGCGTAATTCGCTGCGCATCAGATACAACGAGCTTTTCATCAAGTCGTCGAGCGACTGTCTGCCCGCACGTTCTGCGGTGAATTTGTACACAAGGCCAACCAGCAGGGTCATCACCAGAAAACAGACAAACAATAAGAGATAAAACTGCACAAACAGCTTTTTCATGAAAAATCACTCAATGTTCAATATGTTAGCTATTGCGCGTTTCCCTCTGGGGGCACCAGGGGGACACTGTTGTATCCGCTGATGCGCTGGTTCAGAAAGGCTATTTGATCACCATCAAGCGCGTATATCCAGGCAGAGTACACTGTATAAACCATTTCTGCATTCTCATGACCCATCTGATTTGCAATAAACGCAGGGTTGGCTCCAGCGGAGAGCATCCAGCATGCATAAGTATGCCGGGTTTGCTATGGGCGACGGCGGCGCACGCCAGAACGCCTTATGGTTGTGTTCCAGAGTGAGCTTATCGAATTAGCAGTGAATCGCCACAGGTTTAACAGACACCTCGGAGTCATCCTGCGAGATAGCGGGCAACAATGTGGGATTAACCGGGTCTGGCGGCTGATGAAGCGTGCCGGGATAAAGGCTCAGGTCGGGTAGCGCAGCCCACGAGCGCGTAAAGGTGAAGTCAGTATCGTGACACCCGACAGGCTCCAGCGACAGTTCAACCCGGAAGCTCCGGATGAACGTTGGGTAACGGACATAACCTACATCCGAACCCACGAAGGCTGGCTGTATATGGCTGTCGTTGTTGACCTGTTCTCGTGCAAAGTTATCGGCTGGTCAATGCAACCCCGGATGACAAAAGATATTGTTCTGAATGCGCTTTGATGGCCGTGTGGCGACGTAATCCCCAAAAACAGGTACTGGCTCATTCTGACCAAGGTAGTCATGGTTACGGATGCGGTGCTGCTTACGGGGCTGTATAGGGGTATATTCATTGCCACTAATGTTTTTTTACGACGAAAAGATATGATTGATTTGGCGTATTATGTGAATGCTATTAAAAGCGGAAAGGAAGTAATTTGTATTCAAGAATCTTGTGAATGCGATGATTTGGCTGAGGTTGAGACTATAACCATGGAATGGAGACATGATAGTGGTGTGGTAATCCGCTGTACTAACGAACTTGAAGCTACACAACATCCCAATGATGTTTGCCCTGAATGTTGGATTTGTTGGGAAGTGATAGATGCGGCAGGGCAGGAAATCAGGCCAATGAAGAAGAATTTTTATAATGTTTGTCAGGAGTCATTCTGGTTGAGTATGAATTGACAGTCTGTACTACATTTCACTTTTTGCAACACTGCAAGCAATCGCTCCTTTTTATGAGATGACGCTCGCGGCCAAAGCAGGTTAGTGAGAAATAAAAATGAGCACAGAAGCGGCTATCAAAATCTTCGATCCCCGGATAGCTAAGCTGGAACCACGCGGCGGTAAGTCGTCCATCCACTGGGATGATAGGTGGACGATCGAAGTGGCGATATTTAGTACAGGCATCTCGCAGTAATAGCTATTGTGAAGCTCATCTGCGGATAGGTTTGATAGTGGAAATGAGTTATCAATGATTTTGACAAAACATCCAGAGGATAAGAATTATCATCTTCGGTAACTGGTTGGATAAAATATTATAATCTTTCTCGGTTAGATAGTGCTTCAACAGGTGATGATTTATAGTCTTATTTAACATGAAATTAACTTTGCATGACGTGTATAATATTTTGGTGTGAATAAATTGACCGATATTGCCATTATGAAATTCGCTTAGGTGGGGCGGTTAGTAAAAAACCCGCACCCATAGCTAAAATTACCTAAAAGATAATTGAGTAGAATGTGTTTGCGGTGAATCCCCCTAAGCGGTGGGGCATAAACAGCAAAGTGTAATTAATTTTACATGGTCCAAAATTGGTGCGAGTCACGGAGGCTGTCCAAAGACTCACCGGGAGGCACCCGGCACCATACTCAATTAGCCCCGACTCCCCTGCCGGGGCTTTTTCATACCTGTTTTCTGCAAATTCCATAATTAGCCGTCAACCAGTGAAGAATACTGCTATAGCATTTGCTTACATGACTCTCAATTGCTCTGCATTAACCGCCCATACTGAAAATACTTGGCACACCGAATCCACATCGGCGAACGATAAAGCGTTAAGCGTGTTTCTATTGCTGCCAGCATAAGCGAGACCGCAAGCCCCAGTGCCTGTATTAATGCTGATAGTAGTACGAGTGAACAGCAGAGTGCGACAATCTACGAAATGATTAAAAGGCCGGGGGATGGACATCATCATCCCCGGTAACCGGTTGGCAAGCTGTTGTTGTTTTCTCCAGATTAGATAGTGGACTGATAGCTGTGATTACACAACATGATTTAACATGAAATTAACTCATCATTAGTATATCTAATATTTTTATTATGAATATATTGGTAGTCAAAAAATGGAATGCGGCCTGTAAAATAGTGGTTATTGCCCTGCATAGACGTTGAGCAATGATTATTTGGTGATGTTATGCCGAAAATGGACTGGAAAAAGCTGGAGCAGGAATTCCAGCGTGCGCAGGTATATTAAAACGCGCAAGAGTGCGCAGAAAAAGAAACCAGAAGCCAGTTGTAGTGGCACAGTAAATTTGGCCACCTGATTAAAAGTGATATTCTCACCACTACCAAAAACAGGTGGCTTAATGAACAAGAAAACTAAGCGTACTTTCACCCCTGAGTTCAAGCTGGCATGTGCACAGCTGATTGTTGATAAGGGCTACTCAATCGACAAGCCAGCGAAGCAATGAATGTCGGTTCTACCACGCTTGAAAGTTGGGTTCGTTAGCTCAGGCGAGAGCGTCAGGAGGAACAGAATACGATATTAAAAAAGGCTACCGCACTCTTGATGTCCGACTCACTGAACGGTTCACGATAGCCGCCAGACTGAGTGACAGCCACACGGTTGTAAGCCTTTGTTCCGCACTGGAAATACACCGTAGCAGTTACCGGTACTGGCGAGAAGGCGAAAACGACGCGATACTGTCAATCCGGCGCGAGTGAGGCTGTACAGCTAAGTACGCCGGCGTGGAACCGGACAGGGGCGCGCACCCTGGCTGAAATGCTGACCCAGAATGGCATTCCGATATTACACTGTATCCACTATTTCTGCATTGCCATCCTCCGCTCGGCGCTTTGGCATGTATGACGTATAATGCGGCTTTGATGCATTCTGATCTATTCCACACAACTAATAAAATGAACCTCAATCGTTTCTGTTACTTGCTACTGATTTTGGCTGCGTCAGGCAGTATATTCACCCCACATCCCTTGGTCATGTGGTGCCTGCTTGTTAATGTTTTGACGCTGGTGATTTACGGCGCAGATAAAATGGCGGCGCGTAAGGCCTGGCGCAGAGTGCCAGAATCCACTTTGCTGGTGTTTGGCGTGGTGGGCGGGTGGCCTGGCGCGATTGCGGGCCAACAACTTTTTCGTCATAAAACACAAAAACAGCCATTCAAAACCTATTTCATAATCAGTATTTTATTGAGTGTTTCAGCGATGGCAGCTGTTTATTGGCTCTTAGCATTTTCATCTTCCTGAGCATCAATCACGAGTATCAAAAACAGCGGAGACAGGATGATATGAAGATCTATATTATCGACCAGAATGGCGATTTAGCCTTACAAAATGGTCGCAGTATTGTTGTTGAGTTTGCTGATGGCAAATCGCTTGAACTGGCTGGTAGCCCACAACCGTTACCGGAGGGAATCCCTGACGGGATCCATATTTGGGGCGGCAGAATTCCGTATCAAACATCAGAAGAAGTGAAGACCTCGCAACTGGATTTCAAACCGGTAGCGGCCAATGGCATGATTGTTTCACCGCTCCCGATCAAAGAATCTGATTCCTGTGTAACAGAGATGTTTATTGCAGATGATGACGGTTCCCTGCAACCGCTAAAAGGGAGCAGGGTGGTTATTGCGCTTGAAAATGGCAAAACCCTGGAGTTCATGGAACATTATGCCAACAATGGGCTGCTGGTTTGGGGAGGACGCGAGCCCGATTCGCAACTTCCTTTTGAAGAAGTTAAGCAAAGAACCGAGAGTCTTGGAGTGTATCTACTGGCAGGCAACGTTGTTCATGTATTTCCCTATAAAGTGGAGTAACAATATGCTTTTCGCCTCAAGGCTCAATCAAATAAGAGGTCGCATTGGATAAATCTGTAGTCAATGGCTGGCTCAGCCGATGGGGACTCACCCCTGATGGCGAACAGATTGCAACGCACACATCGCAGCTTTTGCCCGTTACCGTTATTAAAAATGGACAAAAAGCGATACTCAAACTCACCACCGATGATAGTGAACGAAATGGCGGCGAGCTGATGGTTTGGTGGAGCGGGAATGGCGCAGCGAGAGTGCTTGCTCATGCTGATGGCGCGATTCTGTTAGAACGAGCGACAGGGACGAGTTTTTTAGCTGACATGTCCCGCTCTGGCAAAGATGCGCAGGTTTGTCGCATTATTTGCCATACTGCCAGCCGTCTCCATCTCCCACAAAATACGTCTACACCCGCGCTAACGCCGCTACATCATTGGTTTGGCGATCTTGCCCCTGCGGCGAAAATCTATGGTGGAGTTATGACGCGCTGTGCAGAGATCGCAAACGAACTGTTCTCCTCTCCTCAGAATGAGGTCGTATTGCATGGTGACTTACACCACGGCAATGTCCTCGATTTTGGCCCGGCAGGCTGGCTGGCAATTGATCCCAAGGGACTACTGGGTGAGCGAGGGTTTGATTACGCCAATATATTCACGAATCCTGACCTTGCCGATCCCTGTGTTGCTATCGCGACAGACCCAAACATTTTTAAGCAACGCGTGCAACTTGTCTCTGAGATAGCCGCGATTGAACGACAGCGACTGCTGATGTGGATAGTCGCATGGTGTGGTTTATCTTCTGCATGGTTTCTGGAGGATGGGGAAAATGCGGCGATAACCTTGCGTGTCGCGGAGTTAGCGATTGCTGAACTGGACGGAGAGAGCAGGCAACTTTGATCTAAGACACTGGGCTGGTAATTCTTAAACGTTATCATTAGGCTGGTAAACGTTTTATTAATCTATCAGTGAACGGCGGTGATGTTGTGTTGTTTATTACAAAACGAGTGGGCCGGAAATAATGACTTCGTTGTATTCATTAATAAAAAAACGGCCAAGCCTCATATTGCTGGTGGTTTTTCTCATCGGAGCAAACATAGTCGCCTGGCTTTGGGCATTAACCGCGTTTAGTCATAATACGTCACTTCTGGCGCTGAGCCTGATCGCGTGGTGTTATGGTTTGCGTCATGCAGTCGATGCCGATCATATTGCTGCCATAGATAGTGCGACGCGAAAGCTCATGCAGCAAAAGAAACGCGCACTGACGACGGGGGCATGGTTTTCTCTGGGACACTCCACCATCGTTGTGCTGGCAAGCATTGGTATTGCTCTGACCACCAGCGTATTTAAGCAACATATGGTATGGTTTCAGAATATTGGTGGAATTATCGGAACCACCGTTTCTGCCGCATTTCTGCTGATTCTGGCTACCATCAACCTCATCATTTTCTGTCAGGTCTGGAAGGCGTTCCGCCATCTGAAACGTACCGGTATTTATGATCTCTCCACGGAAGATGTCACGGTTTCAGGTCCGCTGAATTGGCTATTCCGCTCAGCCTTCAGGTTGGTTGGGAAAGACTGGCACATGTATTTTGTTGGTTTCTTATTTGGCCTGGGCTTTGACACCGCGACTGAAATCTCGTTATTGGGCATATCGGCTTCAAGCGCCTCCAACGGGATGTCTGTCTGGTCCATTTTAGTCTTCCCGGCGCTGTTTACCTGCGGTATGGCGCTGATTGACTGCCTCGACAGTATTCTGATGGTTGAGGCCTACGGTTGGGCATTCAATAAGCCGCAGCGTAAGCTGTATTACAATATGACCATTACCGGAACCTCAGTGATTGTGGCGCTGTTTATCGGTGGACTGGAGGGGTTGGGCCTGCTGTCTGATGCTTTTTCGTTACAGGGCGGGCTGTGGGACACGGTCAGTAACTTAAGTGACCACATGGGCAACGTCGGGTTTGTCATTATTGGCGTTTTTATTGCCTGTTGGATTATTTCCGCGTTGAACTACCGCTGGAAAAAATATGACGGTCTGACGTTCAGTTGAGGTAGAAAATCGGTATGCAACTCAACGTGACGCTGTCACGTTGAGTTGCATTCACGCGATAGGTTATGCGCCTCATCCGGTGGGTTATTTCTGAGATTCGTCGTCCCAGGCGTGCGGCGCGAACAAATAACCTTTGTTGCGTACCGTTTTGATTCGATAGGGTTCAGTCGCGTTATCGAGCAGTTTTTTACGTAACCGGGAAATTGCGACATCGACACTGCGGTCCATACCGTCGTAACTTACGCCGCGCAGATTCTTCAGCAACGCATCACGGTCCATAATCTGCCCGGCATGGGTTGCCAGTTCCCAAAGTAACTCAAAATCCGCCGTAGAGAGGGCGACCAGCTCACCGCCGAGCAGCACAGACCTATTCGTTGGGTCAATGGTCAGTGCGCCAAAACGCAGAGTGGTGTGCGGGGTGATGGTGGCAGCCTGAATCCCTTTAGCCTGGGCTGAATGTTCGTTTTGGCGTAAATGCAGGCGCAGGCGAGCCAGCAGTACTGCCGGTGGTGTGGTTTTCAGGATATAGTCGCAGGCACCCATTTCGAGAGCCAGAATATGGTTCATGTCACTGTCCAGCGAAGTCAGCAGGACAATTGGACCTTGCCAGCGCCCACGCAAATCACGGCAAATAGTCATACCGTCCTTACCTGGAAGCATAATATCTAACAACACCAGATCGGGTTGCACTTGCAGAATTTTCTCTTCGGCCAAATCACCACGAGGTTCAACGATAACCTCAATATCATGCCGGGCCAGATAGGCCGCAATCAGCGAACCTACTTCGGGATCATCTTCAACAAATACGATGGTGTTCATATCATTCATTTTGAATATAAAACGCCAACATACACCGCCATCGTTTTTCCTTCCATTAATCTTTTCTAAACGAGAACGCTTCCGTTATGCTAGAGGCTGATGTTATTGATGTGTTAAGGCAAAACGATGGGGCTCGTAGTAAAAGCGGCGCTGGGTGCGCTGGTAGTGGTGCTGATTGGTTTACTGGCTAAAACAAAGAATTACTATATTGCCGGATTAATTCCGTTGTTCCCAACCTTTGCGTTGATTGCCCACTATATTGTGGCCAGTGAACGTGGGATCGAGGCGCTGCGTACAACGATTGTATTCAGCATGTGGTCGATTATTCCCTATTTTGTCTACCTCATTTCACTGTGGTACTTCACCGGTTTTATGCGTTTACCCGTCGCGCTCATTGGCTCGGTAGTCTGCTGGAGCCTGAGCGCGTGGTTGCTGATCTTTTGTTGGATAAAACTGCACTAGCGCAGGTGGCGACCACCGTCAACGGCAAAGCTACGGCCGGTGACAAAGCAGCTGGTAAACAGGTAGTCTATTAAATCAATGACTTCTTTTTCACCGGGTGCGGTTTTCATCAACGATTTATTCAGCGCCTGCTGACGATATTCTGCATCGTCACCCTCGTTAAATAGGATTAGCGAGGGGGCGATTGCGTTAACTTTCACTTCCGGGGCCAGTTTGCGGGCAAATGAGCGGGTCATATTATCCAGAGCAGCTTTACTGGCAGCATAGGCAATATGCTTGTCGCTGCCACGCTCTACGACGTAATCAGTAAAATGGATAATATCGCTGGCCGCATGCCCATGTCCGCGCAGCAGGCCTTCCAGCGCGTGATTAAGCAGGTAAGGGGTATTCACGTGGATCTGCATCATGCTGGACAGCACCTCAGAAAGCGGCAGCCCCGGTTTTTCGGCAAGCCAGGCGCTGGCATTATGCACAATAGCGCGTAAACCTTCGGTACGGGCTTTCACTTCCCTGGCAAAAGCGAGGACGCCTTCGTCGGTCGCGAAGTCAGCCTGAATACATTGTGCCCCCGCCTCTTGCAGGCCATCAATCGCCGGGTAGTGTGTCCGGTAACTGACGATCACCGGCTGCTTTTGATTCAGAAAATGCCATGCGATGGCGAGACCGATACGACGGCCCCCTCCGGTGATAAGTATTGGCAAAGCGGGCTTTTTACCCATCGAGATCTCCATGAGTCGCAAACGATGGGTCAACTATTTAACCCATCAGCATCCAGGTCGCTGGAACAGCTGCTACAAGAAGCAGGCCGATCAAAGCCATTTCCTGGCGTTTTAATACGTTGTCATGCGCGTGAGTTTTGCGGGCATAAAGGAAAACCAGCAACCCCGGAGCATACAGCACCACGGACAACAGCAGGTGCATCGGACCTGACGCGTACAGTAACCATAAGCCATAAATGCATGCACCGACACCAACAGCCTGATGAATTGGGCGGGTCGCTATTCTCAGCAAAAATGCGCCGACGAGGAAATAGGGCACCAGAATCATCTCAGAGGCAATAGTCAGCAGCGTATTGTAGTCAGAACCTGTGAGCCAGATCAGCACCAGACAGACCTGCACGCAGATGTTAGTCAGCCACAGTGATGCAGATGGCGCACCTTGCGCATTCTGACGGGCAAAAATACGCGGGAATGCTTTGTGCGTGGATGCCAGAAATGGGACTTCCGCCGCCATAATCGTCCAGCTCAAATAGGCACCGCAGACAGAGACAATCAAACCCGCGGCGATAATGATTTCGCCCCATGGCCCCATCATTTTAACCATCAGACCAGCCATTGATGGGTTGCGGATCTCAGCCAGTTCCGGGCGTGCGACCACGCCAAGAGAAAGCAGGGTCACCAACAGGTAGACGCCAAGCGCGGCAAGTACTGCCAGCAGTGTCGCGCGCCCAACGTCGCGTTTGTTCCTCGCCCGTGCGGACACCACGACAGCGCCTTCCACGCCGATAAACACCCACAGAGTGATAAGCATGGTGTTTTTAACTTGCTCCCAAACAGGAACACCCAGTTTCACACCGGTAAAGTCCAGGCTAAAGGTGTCGAGCTTAAATAACATAAATGCCAGAACGATAAACAGGCCAAGCGGCAGTAGCTTCGCCAGCGTCGCCACCAGATTAATGCTGGCGGCTGTCTGTACACCACGTAACACCAGAAAATGCACGACCCACAGCAGTACCGATGCGCCAACAATAGACTGCCAGGTATTCCCGTCGCCAAACAGACGCAACGCAGGTGTATCGGTAAAGAAGCTAAGTGCGGAAAAGACGATAACCAGATAGGAAACGTTAGCGATAACGGCGCACAGCCAATACCCCCAAGCGGAACAGAAACCGATCAGTTCTCCGAAGCCTTCACGCGCGTAGGTAAAGATACCGCCGTCCAGTTCCGGGCGGATACGCGTCAGGATAAGCATGGCAAACGCGAGCAGCAGGATCCCCGCGCCCGTAATCGCCCAACCAATCAATAACGCTGCCGGGCTGGCTACTGCAGCCATATTTTGTGGCAGGCTGAAAACACCGGCGCCAAGCATTGAGCTTAGAACCAGCGCTGTCAGTGCGCTCAGACCCAATTTCTTTTCCATTTGTATCCAGTTACAAAAACGAGAGTGAGAGAATAATTATTTTGGCAAATCGCATAAAAATGGTGAAAGCGACTCAAGGCGCGGGATTTTACGGAGAGAAGACAGCGCATGCAATGGGGATAGGCAGATTTGTGACTAAAAATGCTAAAGGCGGCATAAAGCCGCCTTTTATTGTTACAACTGTCTGTTACTTATACAGGTCGGCGCTGATGGTCATGTTGTTACCACGTTCCGACCACTGGCGGGTAATGTGGTAGTACTTGGCACCTTTTTTCGCTGCACGTTTAGCAACCTGGTAAGAGACTTCGGTCATGTTGCCATAGTTACCGGTGAACTTGATGCTGTCGAACGGCACCATCATCGCGGCGGTAGCTTTGTTCAACTCCTCAACTTTAGTACCGTCAGGCAGGGTGACAGTGTAACGTCCGCCTTTAGTTGACTGAGTTTCGAAGAAACGACCCACTTCGGCACTCGGAGACGCGGTTGTTGCCACGCCTGGGATTTCAACTTTCTTCGCGGCTTCGCCACCGGCTGCTAAAGCGGCACGTCCGGCATCAGAATCGGCAGGGATCGCATCAGGGCTTTGAACAACACGTTTTTTCGCATCTTCTTTGTAGATGAATGCGGTAATACGTTGGTTACCCCCCTGGTTGGCATCAACCTGGCGTACGATATAAAAAGAGTAAGCCCCTTTTTCTTTCGCCACTTTGGTGATGGCATCATTTACTTCAGGCTGGCTGCGGTAGAAACCCTGAACCGTAACGGTATCGAAAGGTTCAATCAGAACAGCCTGGTCTTTCGGTAATTCCATAACGCCGTTGATGACGCGATTTTTGGTGACTTCTGCTTTTTCAGCGTCGGCTTTATAGATATCGGCGACGACGCGCCAGTTACCGCCACTGCCAAAATCTGAGGTATCAACAACATAAAAGGAGGCTGCACCGTCTTTATCTGCACGACGGGATACGGCGTCTACCGCATCACCGATAGCATTAAAACGACCGGTAACCACAATGCGGTCATAGGGTTTCAGGGCAGCTGCTTGCTCCGGCGTCAATTCTGTCGCTGCATTTACAGAAAAAGCAGTCGCAGAAAGAAGAGCGGACGCCAGGAGAGTGTTCTTAAGCTTCATAAAAATAATCCTTCGCCTTGCGCAAACCAGGTACTGGTATTGTTATTGACTAGAAACGTGGCTGATTATTGCATTTAAATTGTGTCAGTGTCTGCGTGATTTTTCACTCATCGTGCCACCCATGCTAACAACATCGATAACATTTAGTGATATGTCTAAAAATTCGGCGTTTGGCGGCTAAAACTGATAAAGCAGTTGAATTTCATAAGTTAATTTAATGTTAATCAATTGTTCTACGGTGGCGCTTAATCATGTTTTGCCGCTTCGCTTGAGCGAATTATCGGCCTTTGCGGGCTATTTAAAGGGCATTATCCCTGCTTGCGAATGAATTCATTCCTGTTTTGCAAATTTCATAATAAATACTGTTTTTTGGCGCTAGATCACAGGCGTCATTTTCAGTAGCTTATACAGAGTTTGTTACTGTTTTATTTTATTGGGGTAACACTGAGCTCTCTCGGGAGTGTGCGCATGCCTCTTGCGAACATTGATAAACCATCATCAAAAATACAGATGGAAGGGAACATTATGCGAATTGGCATACCAAAAGAACGGTTAACCAATGAAACCCGTGTTGCAGCCACACCGAAAACGGTTGAGCAGCTGCTGAAGCTGGGTTTTAGCGTCGCGGTTGAAAGCGGCGCAGGTCAACTGGCTAGTTTTGACGATAAGGCGTTTGTGCAAGCAGGCGCAGAAATTGTTGACGGGAATGCTGTCTGGCAGTCAGAGATTATCCTGAAGGTCAATGCGCCAGAAGCGTTTGAGATTCCGTTGCTTAATTCGGGTACCACGCTGGTGAGTTTTCTCTGGCCTGCGCAGAACCCTGAGCTACTGCAAAAGCTCGCTGAGCGAAATGTGACGGTCATGGCGATGGATTCCGTGCCGCGTATTTCGCGTGCGCAGTCACTGGATGCCTTAAGCTCGATGGCCAACATTGCCGGGTATCGTGCAATTGTTGAAGCGGCACATGAGTTCGGACGGTTCTTTACCGGGCAAATTACCGCGGCGGGTAAAGTTCCACCTGCCAAGGTGATGGTGATCGGTGCTGGCGTGGCGGGATTGGCCGCTATCGGTGCAGCAAACAGCCTCGGGGCGATTGTTCGCGCCTTTGACACGCGCCCGGAAGTAAAAGAACAAGTTCAGAGTATGGGCGCTGAGTTCCTCGAACTGGACTTTAAAGAAGAAGCGGGCAGCGGCGATGGCTACGCCAAAGTGATGTCCGAAGCGTTTATTAAAGCGGAGATGGAGCTGTTCGCCGCTCAGGCAAAAGACGTCGACATCATCGTTACCACCGCGCTGATCCCGGGGAAACCAGCGCCGAAACTGATCACGCGTGAGATGGTTGATTCGATGAAGCCCGGCAGCGTGATTGTCGATCTCGCCGCGCAAAACGGGGGTAACTGCGAGTATACCGTTGCCAATCAGGTGACCACCACCGAGAACGGCGTCAAGGTTATCGGCTATACCGATTTGCCGGGACGTTTGCCGACTCAGTCTTCACAATTGTATGGCACCAACCTTGTAAACCTGCTGAAACTGTTGTGCAAAGAGAACGACGGCAACATCACCGTTGATTTTGACGATGTGGTGGTGCGCGGCGTGACAGTGGTTCGCGATGGTGAAATTACGTGGCCTGCACCACCCATCCAGGTTTCTGCTCAGCCACAAGCGGCGCCTAAAGCTGCACCTGCACCACAGGAAGAGAAAAAACCTGCATCCCCATGGCGCAAATATGCGCTGATGGCGCTGATGGTGATTTTGTTTGGCTGGCTAGCCGACGTCGCGCCAAAAGAGTTCCTCGGACACTTTACGGTGTTCGCACTTTCCTGCGTGGTGGGTTACTACGTGGTGTGGAATGTCTCGCATGCGTTGCATACCCCGCTGATGTCCGTGACTAACGCTATCTCCGGGATCATCGTCGTGGGGGCATTATTACAAATTGGCCAGGGCGGCTGGGTGAGTTTCCTGAGTTTTATCGCGGTGCTTATTGCCAGCATTAATATTTTCGGTGGCTTCACCGTGACTCAGCGCATGCTGAAAATGTTCCGGAAAAACTAAGGGGTAACATATGTCTGGAGGATTAGTTACAGCTGCATACATTGTTGCCGCAATCCTGTTTATTTTCAGCCTGGCGGGACTTTCCAAACACGAAACGTCTCAACAGGGTAACAACTACGGCATCGCCGGGATGGCGATTGCGCTGATTGCCACGATTTTTGGCCCGGATACCGGCAACGTCGCCTGGATTCTGGTTGCAATGATCATTGGTGGTGCAATTGGTATTCGTCTGGCGAAAAGAGTCGAGATGACCGAGATGCCGGAGCTGGTGGCGATTCTGCACAGCTTCGTCGGTCTGGCCGCCGTACTGGTTGGTTTCAACAGCTACCTGTATCACGATACCGGTCTGGAACCAATCCTGGTGAACATTCACCTGACTGAAGTGTTCCTCGGCATCTTTATCGGTGCAGTAACCTTCACCGGTTCTATCGTGGCGTTTGGTAAACTGCGCGGCAAGATCTCATCTAAGCCGCTGATGCTGCCGAATCGCCATAAGTTGAACCTGGCGGCACTGGTGGTTTCTTTCCTGCTGCTGGTGGTGTTTGTTCGTACCGAGAGCGTGGGCCTGCAGGTTCTGGCGCTGCTGGTGATGACCATTATCGCACTGGCGTTTGGTTGGCACCTGGTAGCATCCATCGGTGGGGCCGATATGCCAGTCGTCGTCTCTATGCTGAACTCCTATTCAGGATGGGCGGCAGCAGCGGCAGGCTTTATGCTGAGCAACGATCTGCTGATCGTTACGGGTGCGCTGGTCGGTTCCTCGGGTGCGATCCTGTCTTACATTATGTGTAAGGCAATGAACCGTTCTTTCATCAGCGTTATTGCGGGTGGGTTTGGCACCGATGGGTCCTCAACCGGTGATACCGAAGAAGCAGGTGAACATCGCGAGATTAATGCCGAAGATACCGCTGAAATGCTGAAAAACTCTCATTCTGTGATTATCACCCCGGGCTACGGTATGGCGGTGGCGCAGGCGCAGTATCCGGTGGCGGAAATCACTGAGAAACTGCGCGCCCGTGGTATCAAAGTCCGCTTTGGTATTCACCCGGTAGCAGGGCGCTTGCCTGGTCACATGAACGTGCTGTTGGCGGAAGCAAAAGTGCCGTATGACATCGTGTTGGAAATGGATGAAATCAACGATGATTTCGCCGACACCGATACCGTGCTGGTTATTGGCGCCAACGATACGGTGAACCCGGCAGCGCAGGATGATCCGCGCAGCCCGATAGCCGGAATGCCGGTGCTGGAAGTGTGGAAAGCGCAGAATGTTATCGTGTTCAAACGCTCAATGAACACCGGTTATGCAGGCGTGCAGAACCCGCTGTTCTTTAAAGAAAACACCCATATGCTGTTTGGTGATGCCAAAGCCAGCGTGGATGCGATTCTGAAAGCGTTGTAATGCGTGCTTAAAAGTAAGACGGCCTCTGCGGAGGCCGTTTTTTTATTAAACATCCAGTTTACGCTGGGTTATCCATTCCACGCGCGCCGGATCGCGATGCGAGAAAAATGCGCTGATCCCGGCGTCCATGGCGGCGATTTGCGTCATTTCCTCAGTCGTTAAGGTAAAATCCAGTATCTGAATATTCTCTGTCATACGCGCTTTACGCACGGTTTTCGCCAGAGAAATAATTCCGCGCTGATAAATCCAACGCAGTACTACCTGACCGATGCTTTTCCCGTACTTTTTACCAATCGCGGCCAGTGTCGGATTTTGAAACAGGTCATTGCGCCCCTCGGCGAACGGCGCCCAGGCTTGTGGTTGAATATTGCGGCTCTGCATCCAGGCTACGGCATTCGGTTGCTGGTGGAAGGGATTCACTTCTATCTGATTCACCGCCGGGATGATGCGGTTGAAGGCCATCAAATCTGCCAGACGGTCCGGGTGAAAATTGCTGACGCCAATTGCGCGAATTTTCCCTTCCTCGTAGAGTTCCTCCATCGCACGCCAGGCACCGTGTACGTCGCCATAGGGCTGGTGGATTAAATACAGGTCAAGGTAGTCAAGTTGAAGGCGCTGCAACGAACGCGCAAACTGAGCTTTCGCGCCAGCGTAGCTGGTATCCTGTAACCACAGCTTGGTTGTGATGAAAAGTTCATCGCGGGGTACGCCGCTTTGTTTCAGCGCATTGCCGACCTGAGTTTCATTCAGATAGGAGGCGGCGGTATCGATCAGGCGATATCCTGTTTCGATGGCATCCCGCACGGCTTGCTCACACTCGTTCGCTTCGGTCATTTGGTATACACCAAAACCGAGCAGAGGCATCTCAACACCGTTATTTAAGACCGTTGTATTCATGGAACGCTCCTGATCATCATTTTTTGCATTGCCAGCAGATTAGCAAGAATCTGTTCACACCATTAGTCCGTTAAATCAGCATAGACCTATGAGCTAAATTCATTTTTAGCAGGCTAAAATGCGAAGGTTGTCGCATGTGTTAGCAGGGAGAGGGCGTTACTCATGATTGGCGTTCATAAACTTATGCTTCTTTGGCTATCTAATCACTGTCATTCACCCCGTATATACTGCCACCTGACTTTTCCTAAGATAACAGGACGCTATGCGTACACGTGAACAGTGCCTGCCGGCTGCTGCTGCAAGCCAGACCGGTCTCTCTTTTATTCTCATCCTCAGCGGCCTGATGGCCTTTACTTCACTTTCAACCGATATCTACCTCCCGGCGATGCCGACCATGGCGGGGGATTTAAACGGCAATGTGGAGCTTACTGTTACCGGTTTTTTGGTGGGGTTTGCTATTGCGCAGCTGATCTGGGGACCGATCAGCGATCATCTGGGTAGACGTACACCGTTGTTCATCGGCATGGTGCTGTTTATCATCGGTTCTGCGGGGTGTGCGCTGTCCACGGATATCACGCAAATTGTTTTCTGGCGGGTCTTTCAGGCGCTGGGGGCCTGTACCGGACCGATGCTGGCGCGTGCCATGATTCGTGATCTCTTTGCTCGTACTCGTGCGGCGCAAATGTTGTCAACCCTGGTACTGGTTATGGCGATTGCCCCCATCGCAGGGCCATTGATTGGCGGGCAAATTATTCGACTGAGCACCTGGCACTCTATTTTTTGGTTACTGGTGGCCATTGGCGTGCTGATGTTTATCTCGTTGCTGTGGTTACCGGAAACACTCCCTGAAGAAAGACGCGTAAAAGCCTCACTGGCAGGCGCATTCCGGCATTACCGCGCGCTATTAACCAATGGTCGATTTATGCGCTACACCCTGAGTCTGACCTTTTATTACGTGGGTGCGTATGCGTTTATTACCGGTTCGCCATTTGTTTACATTCGCTATTACCATGTCGATCCGCAGCATTATGGCTGGTTATTTGCGTTAAATATTGTCGGCGTTATGGCGATGAGTGCGGTCAACCGCCGGCTGGTGCAACGGCACGCGTTAGAACAGTTGCTTAAGTACGCGACAATGTTGGCGGCACTGGCTGCTGTTGCATTGGCACTGCTGGTTAAGCTGGAAATAGGGGGGGGTTATTGCCATTATCATCACTGTGTTTCTACTATTTTCGATGAATGGGATCATTGCAGCAACGTCGACGGCCGCCGCGCTGGATGCGGCCCCCAATATCGCCGGGTCAGCTTCGGCGCTGATTGGTTCATTACAGTATGGCAGTGGCATCATCTCATCGTTACTGCTGGCGAGATTGAGTGACGGCACCCCCTGGACCATGGCCTGGATTATTGCGCTATTCACACTGATGAGCGCCGCACTGGTGTTCCGAGACAAACAGTAGTTGAACAGCTCCGCGATAGCGGGGCATACGCTTATTCTTTGTTAAGATCGCTCAGCAGGACGGCAATGCTTTGACCACCATTTGTTTGCTCAAGGGCAATCTTTACAATGATGGTCAGCGGTACTGAAAGCAGCATCCCAACGGGGCCGAGCAGCCAGCCCCAAAAAATCAGCGACAGGAATACCACCAGCGTAGAAAGTCCCAGCCCACGCCCCATGATGCGGGGTTCGAGGATATTGCCGAATACCAGGTTAATCACCAGATAACCTGCCAGCACGAGCAACGCGTCGTAAAAACCGCTGAATACCAGTACCTGAGCAATAGGGGGAATCGCTGCCAACACCGAACCGATGTTAGGAATATAATTCAGGGCAAAGGCCAGTAGTCCCCAGACAAACGCGAAGCGGACATCCAGTGCGGCAAGCATGCCCCAGGCGACCAGGCCGGTGACGATGCTGATGGCGGTTTTTAGTACCAGATAGTGTGAGACACTGTCGATAGCGCGTTGGATCGCGGCCATTCCCTCAAGAGGGCGGCTCATCATTTGTTTGAGTTTTCCGGGGAGTTGCGGTACTTCCAGCAGCATAAAAACCACGGTCAGCAACAGTAGAAATATCGAGGACATCGCATTAGAGAGTTGCGTCAATAAATTGGTGACCAGCGTCATCGCAGCGTTCGGATCGACATATTTCACCAACTCGTCTACGGAAACGCCGATCCCCGCACGTTGTAGCCACGGTTCGATATTTTTCAGTGGGATAACCAATGACGAACGATACTGCGGCAGTGTCCGTGCCAGCTCATTTAAGGATGTACCTAAATAAGCCAGAAGCAGCACCATTAGCATGACAATAATAACAACCAGCAATGACACGGCAAATACACGCGGTATGCGGAGCTTAACCATGCGCTGTACTACGGGATTAAGCACGACGGCGATAAATAACGCCAGAATAAACGGTACGATGATATCGGCGGCAAATCGGATACCGGTTAAAATGATAACCAACATGCCGAGCATAATAACTATTTTTAGGCCGTTAAGCGTGATGATCGGTTTTGCCATGTGAATCCCTGAGTTTTTTATCAATATAATAATGTGATCTGCCTCGAGCCGTTATAACAAAAATCAAACGAGTCGGGTAAAGAAGTGAAAAGATTTTGAGTTCGCATTGAACCTATGATACAAATCATCTGTGTTTAACTACCGAGGACAATTATCATCCGCGATGATGAGAAGCAACACTGCGGATAATTGTAATATTATGGACAATACGTTCAGGATGTTTTTGCGTTTACCTACACTTCTTCGTACCTCCTCCACTTTCTTGCTTGCGGGTGAGCAACACTGGCGCAACGCGCTTTAGTCCCTTCTTCTGCCTGAGCTGGCGTTATGCGCTGAGCTATCTGATTCTATTTTTTGGTTTACTGCATGCAGTAGGCCCAAAGGACTATATTCTCAAGCAGGAGAAGCATCATGTTTTACTGGATATTATTAGGTCTGGCCATTGCGGCTGAAATTACCGGTACGCTGTCAATGAAATGGGCCAGCGTAGGCCATGGTAATGCGGGCTTTATTTTAATGCTGGTAATGATCGCCTTATCGTATATTTTTCTCAGTTTTGCCGTTAAAAAAATCGCCCTTGGTGTGGCCTATGCCTTATGGGAAGGTATCGGAATTTTATTTATTACGCTGTTTAGCGTGTTGTTATTCGACGAAACCTTGACCACGATGAAAGTTGCTGGACTGGTCTCGCTGGTGTTAGGCATTGTGTTGATCAAATCGGGTACCCGCAAGCCGGCAAAAGCGAGGAGGGAGGTGACCCATGCAGCAGTTTGAGTGGGTTCACGGCGCGTGGCTTGGAATGGCCATCGTTCTTGAAATCGTTGCTAACGTCTTCTTAAAATTTTCCGATGGTTTCCGCCGTAAGGCTTATGGCGTGTTGTCGCTGGTGGCGGTGTTAGCGGCCTTTAGTGCGCTGTCCCAGGCGGTAAAAGGGATCGACCTTTCTGTCGCCTACGCGCTGTGGGGAGGATTCGGGATCGCCGCAACGTTGGCCGCAGGATGGGTGCTTTTTGGTCAGCGCCTGAATAACAAAGGCTGGATTGGCGTCGCCTTGCTGCTGGCCGGAATGATAATGATCAAACTTGCCTAATCTACGTGCTGCCCGCAAACGTGGGCAGCATGCGTCATCCCTTCGCCAGTGCTTCGAGTTTATCGCGAAAACCCGTCACAGAAATGGCGCGATTATCTGCCCGCCAGCGATCTTTTGCTGCTGGAGCGGAGCTTTGCACACCAATTAATTGCCAGCCTGAATCTGTCTTTAACATCAATGGGGAGCCGCTGTCGCCAGGGAGCGTATCGCACTGATGCGACAAGACTGTATTTTGCGCCCAGCCAGTTACCACGCAATCCTGATGCGTGTACAGGTCATCCAGGTGATCTTCCGGGTACCCCGATTGAGTCACTTTACGGTCAGCAGCTTTTAGCGCAGCGGTTAACGCGGCTTTATCACCGTCAAATAACGGTAGCGGCGTGATCCCGGAGGGGGGATAACGTAACACTACCAGACCAAAATCCCACGGAGCTGCAGAAGGTGGGACAATCCAGCCGTCACCATCTGCTTTTAAACGCTTGCCGAGAGAGGGATCAACCCGTCCTTCAATGCCGTGGATTTCATAGCGCCAGATACCCTTTTTCGACACAAAACGTAGCGCGACGGCTTTATCCGGCTTGCCTTTTGGTGGGGTGAGTAAGCAGTGCCCGGCGGTCAGGGCCAGGTGAGGTGAAATGAGCGTAGCCGTACACAGGTTACCGCTGGCGGTTTCCAGTTGCCCGATAGCGTCCCACGGTGATTGTGTAGGGTCAGTCACCCTCACACGATCATCATGACCAAAAAACAGCGTTTTTATGTTATCGGCTTCAGCAATGGTCGTTGCAGGCTGCTCCGCATGTGCAACGACAGGAAATAGACAAATTGAACCCAGTAATACCGCAATGGTTTTATGCATATCACACTCTGGTGGGGAATTATGATTATTAACAGCAAACCCTCAGTTAATACTATAGACGGGACGGCGGGAAAGTGGGAGTAAAATCAGATAACTACACTCAGGAAAGATAAAAATGCATGGCGATAAGAGCGCAAATTATCAGGGTAATAAGAATGAACTCAAAGCGGTAATGTGACACCATTTTACCCTCCGAAAGGCGGCGCTAAATCAGACTGATTTAGCGCCGTATGCTATGGCATGGGGGATGCCATGGTTACTACAGATGTTTTATGCAGCCGGTTGAGCAGCTGGTTTAGCGGTTTCGTGTTTTACTGCTTTTTTGGTGTGTTTTTTAGCGGCCTGAGCTTTCTGCTCTGCGGCTGGTTTGGTTGCAGTTGGTTTACTTGCTGCTTTTTTGGTGTGTTTTTTGGCTGCCTGAGCTTTCTGCTCTGCAGCTGGCTTGGTTGCTGCTTTTTTGGTGTGTTTCTTCGCAGCCTGAGCTTTCTGTTCTACAGCCGGTTTAGCTGCGGATTTTTTAGCGTGCTTTTTGGCAGCCTGCGCTTTCTGCGGAGCTGCTTTGTGCTGTTTTTTATGATGAGTGGTTTTTGCCGGTGCGGCTTTCGTGGTCGCAGCAGCAGTCGGAGCGGTAGTAGCAGTTGTTTCAGCAGCAAATGCAGCGGAAGACAGACCCATAGCAGCGGCAACAACCAGAGCTAATACTTTTTTCATTCTCATACCCTCGATTTGGTTTTTCATTCAACCCCACTGCGGGGCCGTTGAAATAACTATATCGCTGTAATCTCTGGGCTTCCGTGAGTCATTGGTTTCGACGTGTAACCGTTTGTACAATGACTCACGGTTTACGATTACAGATAGCGGGCTTCCAGATGGGCGCGGAAATAGCGGCTGCTTAGCGGCTCTCCGGTTGCCTGGGTAATGAGCTGCTCGGTCGTGAAACGACTGCCATGTTGCCAGATATTCTGGCGCAACCAGTCAAACAAGGCGCTAAAATCTCCTTGCGCAATGGCGTGGTTTAAGCCTGGCAAGGCACGGTTAGCTGCACTGAAAAGCTGGGCTGCATACATCGCCCCCAATGTGTACGAAGGGAAGTAGCCAAAACCGCCATCGGTCCAGTGGATATCCTGCATACAGCCGTTACGGTAGTTCCCGATCGTAGAGAGCCCTAACCAGGCCTGCATTTTTTCATTCCACAAGGCAGGAATGTCATCGACCTCAATGTCGCCGTTAATCAACGCGCGCTCGATTTCATAACGCAGGATCACGTGAGCAGGATAGCTAACCTCGTCAGCGTCAACGCGGATATAGCCCGGTTTGACCTGCTGGTTCCAGGCGATGAAATTGCTTTCCTCAAAGGCGGGTTGATTGCCAAAATGTCGGGTTACTGCGGGAATTAACCGTTTCAGAAACGACGGGCTGCGGCCTAATTGCATTTCAAAGAACAGGCTCTGAGATTCATGGATGGCGGTTGATCGTGCCAGGGCAATAGGTTGTCCTGACCAGTTCTGAGGTAGATTTTGCTCATAACGCGCATGACCTGTCTCATGAATGACGCCAAATAACGCGCTGAGCAGTTCGTTTTCATCGTAGCGGGTGGTAATCCGAACATCTTGCGGTACGCCGCCGCAGAACGGATGTGCACTGATGTCCAGGCGTCCCGCGGTAAAATCAAAACCTAACTGAGCCATGGTTTCAAGGCCCAGCTCACGCTGAACTGCAGTCGGGAAGGGACCAGTGGGGGCGATAAGCGATTGTTGTGATTGTTTTGCCACTACCTTATTGAGCAATTCGGGTAGCCAGCTCTTGATGTCGGCAAAGAGAATATCCAGCCGGGCGCTGGTCATCTCTGGTTCAAAGACATCCAGTAATGCGTCGTAGGGCGAACATCCTTTCGCTTCTGCACGCAGTCGGGCTTCTTCGCGGCTGTACTTAACCACCTCTTTCAGGTTTTCAGCAAACCCTTCCCAGTCATTGGCCGGGCGTTGGCTGCGCCAGGCATGTTCGCAACGACTGCCCGCCAGTGATTTCGCTTCTACCAGTGATTCGGGTAGCAAGGACGCTTGATGATGTAGCCGTGACATTTCGCGCAGATTGGCCTGCTCGACATCGTTCAGGTCTTCCTGCTGTGCGGCGGCGATCCACTTTGCCACATTGGCACCGGTTAACAGTTGATGTTCAAGCACGCTCAGTTCAGCCAGCGCTTCACCCCGGGCTTTGCTACCGCCAGGCGGCATCATGGTAAACATGTCCCAACTGGCTATTGCCGAGAGGTGGGAGAAGCGAGAGAGGCGCTGGAACGTACGGGTGAGTTGATGGTAATTATCGCTGTTACTCATTTTTTGTTCTCGTTCTGTTGGACCAGATTTCAGAGTCTAACGCGATTTCGCAAATTAACCCATTCATCATAGGCATGGGAATTTTGGTAGCTTGTCAATGATAATGATACTTTTTATCATGATCGTGTATTGTTCAGATAACGAGAACATTTCATTTTATCCAAGGAGCAGGTGTGCAACAGGAAGTCAGTAACGAATATATCGCAAGGACAAAAGCGGTGGCTGGCTGTTTCTCTATGTTTTTGTTGATGTTCGGCCTCACATTTTCCCCATTATTTTTCCCTGCCAGTCACGACTTGTTCGCCAAAGGATTACTTTTCCCGCTGCTGTTTACACTGGAATTCGTCGTCCTGGTGCCGTTGTATTACGTTTTCTTTAGAAAAAGAGACGGTCTCGGGAAAGGAACATTCAACGCCCGGTGGTTTGCCATATTGTTTGTTGCGCTGCTGATTGTGCAGCTGGTCCTGCCCTGGGTATTGGGGATCAGAAAGACCGAAGAATGGGTGACAAGCCAGGTCTCACTGAACAGCTACGCGCTTTGGTTATCCAGTGTAACGCTGATATTTATTGCACCTGTGTATGAAGAAATCATCTTCAGGGGCTGCCTGTTCAATGCCTTTCAGTACTGGTTCAATAATAAAACAGGATTGTCGTCAGTGGTGGTGTCGGCTATTTTTGCCGTGATGCATACACAGTATGTGGATCTGAGAACGTTATTGATGTTGTTTATTGTGTCCCAGGTTTTGATCCTGGCGAGGCTGAAAAGTAACGGTTTACTGATGCCGATTTTGCTACATATTTTGATGAACGGTACGGTAATTGCTCTGCAGATTAGCGCCCAGACGTTTATGTTATCGTGAGACGTTTATGATGCCCGGTTTTCGGGCATCATTGATTATGCGTGCAGACGGTGGTGCAATCGGGCACCAACCAATAGCGCCAGCACCAGCATCAGTGCGATAAACCCGCCCACGCCGTTCCAGCCATAGCTATGCCAGAAAACACCCCCTAGTGTACCGGCAATGCTTGAGCCCAGGTAATAGCTGAACAGGTACAGTGAAGAGGCCTGGCCTTTAGCGCGTTTGGCTCGCGGCCCGATCCAACTACTTGCCACGGAATGCGCCGCAAAAAAGCCGGCTGAAAAGAGCAACATACCGGCAAAAATCAGCCATAACGAGGTAAACAGAGTCATTATTAGCCCGAACAACATCACGCCCGTCGAGAACAACATTACCGGGCCGCGCCCATAACGGGTGGTCATGGAACCGGCTTTTGGTGAGCTCCAGGTGCCGGTAAGATAAGCCACAGACAACAAACCGACGACAGCCTGGCTCAGCGCCCAGGGAGACAGCATCAGACGGTAGCCGATGTAGTTAAACAGTGTGACAAACGACCCCATCAGCAAGAACCCTTCTGCGAACAACAGTGGAAGTCCTCTGTCACGCCAGTGCAAACGGAAGTTGATAAATAACGTTTTAGGCCGTAACGATGTCGGTCTGAAGTGCCGTGATTCCGGTAAGATCTTCCAGAACATTAGCGCGGAGGCGAGGGCAAAGCAGCCAATAGCCGCCAGCGCGATTCGCCAGTTAAAAAAGTCAGTAAACACGCCGCTAATCAAACGACCACTCATACCACCAATCGAGTTTCCGCTGATGTATAAGCCCATTGAAAATGCAACAAAACTTGGGTGAATTTCCTCACTCAAATAGGTCATTCCCACGGCCGCCACGCCGCTCAGTGACAGTCCGATCAGCGCACGCATGATTAAAATACCGTGCCAACTGGTCATCATTGTTGAAAGGAGCGTACAACAAGAGGCGAGCAGCAGCGCGGTAACCATCACCGGCTTGCGGCCAATAGCATCTGAAAGTGGGCCGGTAAACAGTAACCCTATCGCCAGCATCGCTGTTGAAATGGAGAGCGAAATACTACTGCTGGCAGGCGATACGCCAAACTCGTGCGAAAGCACAGGCAGTATGGGTTGTACGCAATAGAGGAGGGCAAAAGTCGCCAGTCCGGCGGAAAACAGCGCCAGCGTGACGCGCATAAATGGGGATGTTCCGCGTTTGATAAAACCATCCGGCGGGGTAACTATCTGTTCATCAACATCGCTTGTTGGCGCGGTATCGACAGTTGTTGTACGGCTCACTTGAAATCCTTGCTCATCCAATTACGTCTACAGGACCAGCCTTAAGAGTATGAAAATCACAATATTCTGTCTAATATATTAATAATCTCAAATAATATTTTAAAGATATGAATATCGAACTGCGTCATTTACGTTACTTTGTGGCAGTTGCGGAAGAGCTGCATTTTGGTCGTGCAGCGGCACGACTGAATATTTCGCAACCTCCGTTGAGTCAGCAGATCCAGATTCTTGAGCAGCAGGTGGGTGCACGGCTACTGGCGCGGACTAACCGCAGCGTGGCGCTTACCGCTGCCGGAAAACAGTTTCTGGCGGACAGTCGGCAAATCCTGGGTCTGGTAAATGAGGCTGCCGCCCGTGCTGAGCGATTACACCTGGGGGAGTCGGGAGAACTGCGCATCGGTTTTACGTCATCAGCCCCGTTTATTAAGGCCGTGTCCGATACGCTGTCTCTTTTTCGCCAATGCTATCCTGCGGTGCATATGCAAACCCGTGAAATGAATACGCGCGAGCAAATTGCCCCGCTCAACGAGGGAACACTGGATTTAGGGCTCCTGCGCAATACGCAACTACCGGACACGCTGGCGCGGGAGGTCATTTTGCATGAGCCGCTGATGGCGATGATCCCACGCGCACATCCTCTGGCGCAAAAGCCGGTGGTGACGCTGGCGGAGTTGGCAAACGAGCCGTTTGTCTTTTTTGATCCGCATGTTGGAACGGGGTTGTATGACGATATTCTCGGCCTGATGCGCCGTTATGATCTGAAACCAACCATCGCCCAGGAGGTCGGTGAGGCGATGACCATCATTGGACTGGTGGCCGCAGGGTTGGGGGTTTCCATTTTGCCCGCCTCTTTTAAACGGGTGCAATTGTATGAAATGTGTTGGATCCCTATTGCCGAAGACGATGCGGTCTCCGAAATGTGGTTGGTGTGGCCGAAGCATCATGAACAAAGCCACGCTGCGCAGCGTTTTCGCCAGCAGCTTTTAGCCGCAGTGCAGCGCGGTTAATTTAGTTTAAAAATGGTCGAAAATGTGCAGTAAATCACAAGGCTAAGCAAAAAGTTGACGGAAACCATTGAAGTGCTTCACCATAGTCTACAGATTATTTCGGAGCGCGAAAATAAAGGGAGTAAGTGGTGGTTGCTGATAGTCAGCCTGGGCATATCGATCAAATTAAGCAGACCAATGCGGGCGCGGTTTATCGTCTGATTGATCAGCTGGGACCGGTATCGCGTATTGATCTCTCTCGCCTGGCACAATTGGCGCCTGCCAGTATTACCAAAATTGTCCGAGAAATGCTGGAAGCGCATTTGGTGCAGGAGCTGGAAATAAAAGAAGCCGGTAACCGCGGACGTCCGGCGGTTGGGCTGGTTGTCGAAACAGAAGCCTGGCATTACCTTTCTATTCGTATTAGTCGTGGCGAGATTTTCCTGGCGCTGCGCGATCTGAGCAGCAAACTGGTGGTCGAGGATTGTCTTGAAATGGCGCTGGTCAGCGAGATATCGTTACTGGAACGGGTTGTTGCGCAAGTCGATCAGTTTTTTATTCGTCACCAGCAAAAACTCGAACGCCTAACTTCCATCGCGATTACCTTACCCGGCATTATTGATACAGAGAACGGTATCGTACATCGTATGCCGTTCTATGATGACGTCAAAGAGATGCCGCTCGGCGAAACGCTGGAGCGGCATACCGGCGTGCCGGTATACATTCAGCACGATATCAGCGCATGGACCATGGCCGAGGCGCTGTTTGGTGCATCACGCGGGGCGCGTGATGTTATTCAGGTAGTCATCGATCACAACGTGGGTGCAGGGGTGATCACTGATGGCCATTTACTGCATGCAGGCAGCAGCAGCCTGGTCGAAATAGGTCATACGCAGGTGGACCCTTACGGCAAACGGTGCTACTGCGGTAATCATGGGTGTCTGGAAACGATCGCCAGCGTCGACAGCGTGCTGGAACTGGCGCAGGTGCGACTGAAGCAGTCAATGAGTTCCTCTCTGCACGGACAACCGTTGACGGTAGACGCACTGTGTCAGGCGGCCATGCAGGGCGATTTATTGGCGAAAGATATTATTAACGGCGTTGGGACACATGTCGGTCGTATCCTGGCCATCATGGTGAATTTGTTCAACCCGCAAAAGATATTGATAGGATCTCCACTCAGTAAAGCTGCTGACATTTTGTTCCCGACGATTGCTGACAGCATTCGTCAACAGGCGCTTCCGGCCTACAGCCAGCACATTGTTGTCGAAAGTACGCAATTTTCTAATCAGGGGACGATGGCGGGGGCCGCTCTCGTTAAAGACGCGATGTATAACGGTTCTTTGTTGATTCGTCTATTACAGGGTTAACATTTTTTAACTGTTGTACGAAAAATTGCGCTATCTCAAGCTGGTTCTGGCCGTCATACTTTAGACTTTCTCCACTGTTTTATTTTCCTGACTTATATTTTCAGAGCATACGGTGGAGTTAGTGATGCTGAAGCGTTTCTTTATTACAGGTACAGACACTTCTGTTGGGAAGACCGTGGTTTCCCGCGCATTACTACAAGCGTTGGCGTCAGGGGGTAAACGTGTGGCGGGTTACAAACCCGTCGCCAAAGGCAGCAAAGAGACCCCGGAGGGTATGCGCAATAAAGATGCACTGGTGCTGCAAAGTGTGTCATCCATCGAACTGCCGTACGAGGCGATTAACCCTATCGCGCTGAGCGAAGACGAAAGCAGCGTGGCGCATAGTGGTCCGGTTAACTACACCCTGTTATCCAATGGACTTGCAAGCCTGAGTGAGAAGGTTGATCACGTTGTTGTTGAAGGTACAGGTGGCTGGCGTAGTCTGATGAACGATCTGCGTCCGTTATCGGAGTGGGTAGTACAGGAGCAACTCCCGGTTCTGATGGTGGTGGGCATTCAGGAAGGCTGTATTAACCATGCCATTCTCACCGCACAGGCGATTGCCAGTGACGGGCTGCCGTTGATTGGCTGGGTAGCGAACCGTATTAACCCCGGATTGGCGCATTATGCCGAAATCATCGACGTGCTAAGCAAAAAATTACCGGCACCGTTGATGGGTGAATTGCCTTATTTGCCACGTGCCGAGCAGCGCGAGCTTTCTCAGTATATTCGTCTGTCAATGCTCGGCAGCGTGTTGTCTGTAGATAGAGTCATGGCGTAACGTTCGCGACAGCACTGACGACACGACGCAAGCAATCAACAGGCCGGGGAGCAGTCGATACTCCCCGGTCATTTCACAGACCATCAATGTCGACATAATGGGGGCATGGGTCGTCGCCGCCAGCAGTGTGGCCATTCCTGTTAAGCCCAACAGTACCGCTATTTCATCCGCCCCCGGAAGCCAGAACCCCCATACCCGACCCAGTAACATACCGATCGACAAACCGACGAACAACGTTGGTGTAAACACGCCGCCGGGGGCTCCTGAACCGCTACTGGCGAGTACGGCCAGCAATTTGCAAATGAAAATTCCGCTGATGACGGCGAGCAAAGGCGGAGAGAGTAAATACGACTGTACCACGCTGTAGCCGTTGCCCCAGACCGCAGGTGTGAGTAGCGACAACAGGCCAACGATCAACCCGCCCAGGGCTAACTGGCCTGGTGGTGCGAGTTTTAAGCGCAAAAAGCCGTTGTGGCTGGTGGTCATAAGCCACATAAAAAGAGGTCCGCAGAGACCGGCTAACAGACCCGTGCTGATAATCATCACATATTCCAGCACATGCAGTTCACGTGTCAGATGAACGGTATACAGTAGCGCGTTGCTGTCGCTAAGCGCATTGGTGGTTAACAATGCGACGACGGCGGAGACAACCACCGGCCCTAATGAGGCGAGGATCAACGTGCCAAACAGCACTTCGGCAATAAATAAGCTACCCGCCAACGGAGCGTGATACGCACCGGCCATACCAGCAGCAGCCCCGCAGGCAATCCATAATTTCCATTCCGAACGCGGTGTGAAGCGTTGTGCGAAGCATGAGGCCGCCAATGCGGCCAATAAAATCATTGCTCCTTCACGACCAATGGCGCTACCGCTCGCCACGACGACCAAAGAGGCCAGTGATTTCACCAGACTTGCGCTGACGTCGAACTGCCCGTCAGTCTGCAGGGCTTCCATATAATCTGTGGGGGCCTGTGGGCGTAAACGATTAAATTTTTGCCAGCCCCAGAACAAGAGTCCTGCCGCCAGACCACCGAGCGCAGATGTCAGCATGCGTCTGAACGGCGGCAGATTTGTCGCGGCATTGACCAGACTTCCCGTATCGTTACTCAGAAACAGCCATTCAAGCAATTGCATCGCATGACGAAATCCTGCAACGGCCAGGGCTGCAAGGATACCAATCAGCGCGGCGATCAGCAGACGCCGAAACAGAGTGCGTAGGTCAGGATAAGCATGTAAACGATGCATGGGTTGCCAGACAGGAATATTCAGACGGCTTATTTTGCGGGTAATTAGCCGCAGAAGCAAAAGCTCAGCGTGCGAAACTTAGCGGGAAATGGGCAGGAACTGTCCTGCCCGTGGGTGACATTAACGAAACAATGGTTTATCTGCCACCGGAACTAATAACTGCGACTGCCATTGTGCCAGCGTCAGGCGTGCCAGTTTACCCAACCCCTGGTAGAACGGATGGTCCGCCTTCTCGATAAAAATATCGAGAAAGCGAGCCGACCACGGCAGTAGATGCCAGGCCAGCAATTGCTCACATTCGGTGTGGCGGCCATTTTCGGCAAGCCAGGCGGTTAGCAGTAACAGCGAACCAAAGTGATCTTCTGGCTCATTCTGTTGCAGCGCAAACTGAATGCCGTTGTCGCGCATCCATTGACGTAATGCCAGCGTGGAATCACCAAACAACACGTTTTCGCGATCCAGCCAGACCGAACCCCAGGGCGGGGATGGCAAAGCGTAGGGGCCGATAAACAAACGTTGCCAGGCTTGTGGGAGCGTTTCATCGCTATCTGTCTGCATTTGTGCAGCCAGTGGCGACAGCGTAGCTTCCGGCAGCGGCCACTGTGCTTGCCAGCCATCAGCTTTTAACGCACTGACCATCGCAGATGCTTCAGCGCTATCTGGCGCATAGAAGAACAACGCGCCCAGAACGCGCGCTGCGGTTGAAAAGTTGTCACATTGTGAAAAATGGGTCATGCAAACAATCCTGAACAGTGCGGGTTGCCCCGCACCCGAGAGTTAACCTGCAACAGCCATTCCGACTGTCATATGCAAACCATAAAACAAACCACGACCAATGATTTCACCGGCCAGGACTAAAATTAAACCTAACGCCAGCCCAGCGGCATGCGGGTTTTTACGGCGGATAAGCGGGCATATCCAGCACCCAAGACCTGCGGCCAGCAAGACGATGCGCCACACCTGTAAGCGGCCGTAGTCAGGTACCAGCGCATTGGCGAATTGCACCGAACTGTGGATTGTGCCGAGGGAAAGTCCCTGCAGGACAATCACACCTGCACTCACCAGTAACGCCAGCACGCTTATTCCCGCGAACACGTTGGCATTAAAAGGAACACCAGCAGCACGCAACAGCAGGGCGGCAAAGAGTGGCCCGCTCAGAAGCATGGTCATGAAAAAGGCCACCGTAGTGTAACCATTATACCAGGTCGGTACGGTATCTATCTGGTAAACGTTGGTCATCGCCCAGACAAACACCACGCCCAGCAACATGCTTACCAGCAGCCATATTTTACCTAATGCAACAGGCATTTTACCGAGAAAAGCGACCAGCCACCATAAACCACCGACGGCAAAAAACAGCGAACCGCTGGCGATTTCATTACTTAGCGCTGATTCACCGACTCTGTTCAGTGAGTTAAATGCGCGTAACGGAGACCCCAAATGCATAACCGAGGCCAGGAATGCGATTCCCATTACCAGCCAAAGAAAAAACATACTGCGAACAATGCGCTGCCTTACAACATCGTCTTTGGCGGCAACCCAACCCAGCCCACTGACGATTAGCGCGCCTGCCACGCATTGGCCCAGAACCGTGAACAGTACCAGCGGCCATTCATGCCATCCACTTCCCATTTTAGACCTCCTTCGGATTAGCCAGATAACCCGTGGTATCCCCGGTCGGGCGGCTATTGGCATTTGGTTTGATGACGATGCTCGGTTTGGTAAAGTGCGCGCCAGGGAGCGGCGCAACCGCGGCCAGGGTACCGTGTTTTTTACGCAGTTCCTCTATCGGGCCGAAGTCCAGCGCACGCAACGGGCAGGATTCGACACAGATGGGTTTCTTACCCTCAGCAACGCGTTCATGACAGCCATCGCACTTGGTCATGTGTCCTTTGGCGGCATTGTATTGCGGCGCACCATATGGGCAGGCCATGTGGCAATAGCGACAGCCAATGCACACGTCTTCATCCACGACCACAAAACCATCTTCACGTTTGTGCATCGCGCCGCTTGGACACACCTTGGTACAGGCCGGGTCTTCACAGTGGTTGCACGCAATGGAGAGGTAGTAGGCGAAAACGTTCTGGTGCCAGACACCGTTATCTTCCTGCCAGTCACCGCCGGCGTATTCGTAAATACGGCGGAAACTGACGTCCGGCGTTAAATTTTTGAAGTCTTTGCAGGCCAGTTCGCAAGTTTTGCAACCGGTGCAACGGGCGGAGTCGATAAAAAATCCGTATTGAGTCGTCATGGGTTACACCTTACGCCTTTTCAACCTGAACGAGATTACTGTGGGATGGATTCCCCTTCGCTAACGGAGAAGGACGATGTGACGTGAGAATGTTAATAGAACCACCGTGATCGATCTGGTCACCAAACATATCAGCATTGAGCCATGCGCCTTGGCCGATGGCTGTCACGCCGGGCAAAATACGCGGTGTGACTTTCGCAGCGATCAGCATCTGACCATTGCTGTTAAACACCCGTACCGTATCGCCGTGATGAATACCACGTGAACGAGCATCGACGGGGTTAATCCAGATTTCCTGCGGGCATGCCTGTTGTAAAACATCAATGTTGCCGTAGCTTGAGTGAGTTCGCGCCTTATAGTGGAACCCGGTGAGCTGTAGCGGGTACGTTTTGCGTTTGGGGTCGTCCCAGCCGTCAAAGCCTGGCGCATAAGCCGGTAGCGGATGCACAATCTCGTCTTGCTTGAGTTCCCATGTCTCGGCAATGGTGGCCAGTCTTTCAGAGTAAATCTCAATTTTCCCTGATGGCGTTTTCAACGGGTTTGCCGCAGGATCTTCGCGGAATGAACGGAAGGCAACATAGTGTTCTTCCGGGCATTTTTTCTTGAAAATACCGGTCGTTTTCATCTCTTCGTAATCCGGCATTTCCGGGTTACGTTCTTTGGTTTTGGCATGCAGATATTTCACCCACTCGTGTTGGGTGCGGCCTTCCGTGAATTTTTGATAGACGTCCGGGCCCAGGCGTTTAGCGACTTCACTTAACATCCAGTAGATGGGTTTTCGTTCAAATTTAGGTGAGGTAGCGGGTTGTCCGAGGATCACATAGCCCATATTCCCGGCGGACTCATGTGAGATGAGATCTTCCTGTTCAGTAGGCATCAGATCCGGCAGCAGGATGTCGCAGTACTTCGCCGATGCGGTCATAAAGTGCTCAATGCCGACAATCATTTCGCACTTACTGTCATCCTGTAAAACGTCATGAGTATGAGCAATATTGCCATGCTGGTTGATGAGCGTGTTACTGGCATAGCACCAGATAAACTTGATAGGCACATCCAGTTTATCTTTGCCACGGACACCGTCGCGGGTGGCTGTCATTTCTGCACCATGATCGATAGCATCCGTCCAGGTGAACACCGATATCTGTGTTTTGACCGGGTTCTCTAACATGGAGAACCATTCAACGCCCAGATCCCAGGTCCCTTCACGCATACCGGAGTTACCGCCGTTAATTCCCACGTTTCCTGTCAAAACAGAGAGCATGGTGATTGCTCGGGCTGTCTGTTCACCGTTGGAATGGCGTTGCGGTCCCCAGCCCTGACAGATGTAAGCTGGTTTTGCCGAACCTATTTCACGCGCTAACTGGATGATTTTGTCTGCAGGGATGCTGGTAATCTGAGATGCCCATTGCGGTGTTTTGGCAATTCCGTCCGGACCGTCACCTAATATATAGGCCTTGTAGTGCGCATTACGCGGTGCGCTGGCGGGGAGAGTGGTTTCATCGTAGCCGATGCAGTATTTATCAAGGAAAGGTTTATCAATCAGATCTTCTGTGATCAGCACCCAGGCGATAGCGGCGGCCAGTGCAGCATCTGTCCCAGGGCGAATAGGCAACCATTCATCTTCACGACCTGCGGCGGTGTCGTTGTAGCGTGGATCGATAACGATCATTCTGGCATTTGACCGCTCACGTGCCTGCTCGACATACCATGTTACGCCACCGCCGCTCATACGCGTTTCGGCTGGGTTATTACCAAACATCACAACCAGTTTTGTGTTGGCGATATCGTCGGGACTGTTACCGTCGTTAGCACCAAACATGTATCCCATGGCGGCGCTGATTTGTGCGGTGCTGTAACTCCCGTAACGGCTTAGATAGCCACCACAGGAATTCATCAAACGGTAGGGGACGTTGGAGTTCGTGATATTACCGCCATCCACACCGGTACCATAAAGAACGTGAACGGCTTCATTACCGTAATCATGCAAAATACGTTTCAGATTTCCGGCTACGGTATCCAGCGCTTCATCCCAACTGATACGCTCAAATTTGCCTTCWCCGCGTTTRCCAACGCGTTTCATCGGRTATTTGAGGCGGTCAGGGTGGTTCATACGACGGCGAATCGAACGACCACGCAAGCAGGCGCGAACTTGGTGGTTACCGTAGGTATCATCGCCGGTCGTGTCAGATTCAACCCAGTAGACTGCATCATCTTTCACATGCAGACGTAAAAGGCAACGGCTGCCGCAGTTAACCGTACAGGAACTCCAGACAGCTTTATCTTCAACAGGTTGCACTGATTGCTGTACTGCAGCAGCAGCGGCACGAATACCAAAGGGTAGTGACAGGCCTCCGGCAGCAAGTGCCAGTGAACCTATAGCCGAGGATTTCACTAACGTCCTGCGGCTAATACCTCCATATTGCTCATCTTCAGACATAACCCACTCCATTGTAATTTTCGCTATATACATTGTTTTATAACGAAATAACTAGCTTGCTAACAATGAAGTTGAGTCTACCTATTTATAGGTAAATCTTATTAATGCATATCAAACAGGAGTGACCCTCCGCGAACGGAGGGTAAAAATTTATTGCGGTTCAGCCACGTGACCGTCCTGAGAAGGGCTACTGTTTGCGGGTGCGTTACCGCTGTTAGTTCGGGTATAGAGGATCTTGTGCGTATCATTGGCACAATGACCGACCACCAGTGAATCAGGCTGATCGGCCTGGTCATTAGGAACAATATTCAACGTGAAACTGGATTCCGCGACACCATTATTAATAATGCGCTGCTCGATATCACTCTTCACGCGCTCACATGACGCGGGTGCCGCCAGGATCTGCGGGGAAGCGACCAGTAATAAGCTCGCGGCAATTCCTGCTATGTATTTCATCATCAACTCCTTTCGTGATCGACATAAACTAAGATTAGCATTTCTGGTGTAAATAACTGTATTTGCTAATATGATTGAGAATTATCTTCTTATCCCGGTGAAAAATGTGAAGAAACAGACCCTGTTAGGTTTCCTGTGTATCGTGTTGGTTGGGTGTGATAACGCCAAAGGGCTGGTGTCCTTTACGCCGGAAATGGCCAGCTTCTCCAATGAATTTGATTTTGATCCGCTGCGTGGCCCGGTGAAAGATTTTAGTCAGACACTGCTCAACGACAAAGGCGAAGTGACTAAGCGCGTCACAGGTACACTCTCGCAGGAAGGTTGTTTTGATACGCTGGAATTGCATGATGTCGAAAATAATACGGGTATGGCGTTAGTGCTGGATGCGAACTTCTATCGGGATGCCGAAACGATGGAAAAACGGATCCGTTTACAGGGGAAATGCCAACTGGCGGAACTGCCTTCTGCGGGCGTAGTGTGGGATACCGACGATAACGGTTTTGTTGTGTCCGCCACGGGAAAAGAAATGAAGGTGCAGTACCGGTATGATGCGGAAGGCTACCCGCTCGGCAAAACCACCGTCAGTAAGGACAATACGCTGCAGGTTGAGGCTAAACCGTCAGCCGATCCATTGAAAAAACTGGATTACACGGCAGTAAGCATGCTGAACGATCATCCTTTAGGTAACGTCAAACAAACCTGTGAGTATGATTCGTATGCTAATCCGGTCAACTGCCAGCTGGTTATCGTTGACGAAAGCGTAAAGCCGGCAGTTGAGCATCATTACTCGATTGAAAACACCATTGATTACTACTAACCGTTTTTACTGAGCGGTAGGTTGTAACAGGCTGGAACCCGGTATTTTGTGATCGGCAAGATATTGCTGTTGGAAGATACACATGCGAATGGTGTTACGATATTGGCCGTTAATAAAGAACTCATGAATCAATTCACCTTCGACCATAAAGCCAAGTTTGCGGTAGATGTGAATGGCTTTTTCGTTCTCTTTATCAACGATCAGATACAGCTTATATAAATTAAGCACGGTAAAACCGTAATCCATCGCCAGCTTTGCCGCGCGCGTTGCCAGACCTTTGCCCTGGTAATCCGGGGAAATGATGATCTGAAACTCAGCACGGCGGTGCACATGGTTTATTTCAACCAGCTCCACCAGCCCGGCTTTCTCACCGTCACACTCGACCACAAAACGGCGTTCACTTTGGTCGTGAATGTGTTTGTCATACAGGTCTGACAGCTCAACAAACGCTTCGTAAGGTTCTTCAAACCAGTAGCGCATGACGCTGGCGTTGTTATCAAGCTGATGGACGAAACGTAAATCTTCACGCTCCAGCGGGCGCAGCTTTACACTGAGGGCGCTTGCCATATCGTATCCTTTCAATATCTTCTAGTGAGCACAATGATTATGGGGCAACGGTGCGGCCAGTGCGGCGATCGAGACAACGCAGGGTGTTAGGCTCCCAATACGCATTCAGGTTCGCGCTTTGTTCGCATTTATCACGGCTATCAAAAGCAGCGTCGGCTTTGTCCCACTCTTTCTCTGTACGCTTGTTGACTTTCTGACGCAACTGACGCGTATCGTTCCACTGTTCCTTTTCCATTGCAGCCTGTTGACGACTTTGCGCACTGTCCCCGGACTCTATGACCAGTTTACTGGTTTCAGCAAATACGGAAGAGGTGTACACGGCCGCCGCCAGCGTCAGCATGGCCGTCAGACACAGGCGTTTGGTCAGTGTAATTTTCATGGCGAATTCCTTTAATGAGAAAGGGAAAAAAACGATAAAACAGGGTTAAATTCTACACTATTCCTGCGCCAGGGCATACCCACTGGGCGCATATGGATACGTTGGACATATTCTGTCGTATCATGGTTAAACCGAAGGTAACTGAATTACTTCAATGCTTAAGACAACATTACTTTTCTTCGTCACCGCGTTATGCGAAATCATTGGCTGCTTTTTACCTTGGCTCTGGCTTAAGCGTGGGGCGACGGCCTGGTTGCTGGTTCCCGCTGGGGTGTCATTAGCGCTGTTCGTCTGGTTGCTGACGCTACATCCGGCGGCGAGCGGGCGGGTATATGCCGCGTATGGTGGTGTCTACGTGGTGACTGCACTGCTCTGGTTACGCATTGTCGATGGCGTAAAACTGAGCCTGTACGACTGGTCCGGCGCGTTAGTAGCACTGTGCGGGATGTTGATCATCGTTGCCGGATGGGGGCGCGCATAGCGCCTTTTTTTGTGATCAGTGAGCGTTTTTTTGATCTTCATACTTGTATGGTAGTAGTTCAGTTGGGTAAATTTCCTGCATCACAAGAAGAGATGTAAGGATTAAAAAATGAAGATTGTCGGGGCTGAAGTTTTTGTTACCTGTCCAGGACGTAATTTTGTCACGCTGAAAATCACGACAGACGATGGGATCACTGGATTAGGGGATGCCACGCTTAACGGGCGTGAATTATCCGTGGCGTCCTACCTGAAAGATCATGTGTGTCCACAGCTAATTGGACGTGATGCGCATCGAATTGAGGATATCTGGCAGTTTTTCTACAAGGGGGCTTACTGGCGCCGCGGCCCGGTAACGATGTCGGCGATTTCTGCGGTGGATATGGCCCTGTGGGATATCAAAGCGAAGGCGGCGAATATGCCGTTGTACCAGTTGCTGGGGGGCGCATCACGCGAAGGCGTCATGGTGTACTGTCACACAACGGGTCATTCCATTGATGATGTGCTGGAGGATTACGCGCGTCATAAAGAGATGGGATTTAAAGCGATCCGTGTGCAGTGTGGTGTACCGGGAATGAAGACCACCTACGGAATGTCTAAAGGTAAAGGCCTGGCCTACGAACCTGCGACCAAAGGCCAGTGGCCGGAAGAGCAGCTGTGGTCGACGGAGAAATATCTCGATTTCACACCGAAATTGTTTGAAGCCGTCCGCAACAAATTTGGTTTTGATGAACATCTTCTGCATGACATGCATCACCGTCTGACGCCAATTGAAGCGGCTCGTTTTGGTAAGAGCATTGAACAATACCGTTTGTTCTGGATGGAAGACCCAACCCCCGCTGAAAACCAAGAGTGCTTCCGCCTGATTCGCCAGCATACGGTCACGCCGATTGCGGTAGGGGAAGTGTTCAACAGTATCTGGGACTGCAAGCAGCTTATTGAAGAACAGCTGATCGACTATATTCGCACCACTATTACCCACGCAGGCGGTATCACCGGTATGCGTCGTATTGCTGATTTTGCCTCACTTTATCAGGTACGCACGGGTTCTCATGGACCTTCCGATTTGTCGCCAGTCTGCATGGCCGCTGCGCTGCATTTCGATCTGTGGGTACCCAATTTCGGGGTGCAGGAATATATGGGGTACTCAGAACAGATGTTGGAAGTGTTCCCGCATAACTGGACCTTTGATAACGGCTACATGCATCCAGGTGACAAACCAGGGCTCGGTATTGAGTTTGACGAAAAACTTGCAGCGAAATATCCGTACGATCCCGCATATCTGCCGGTCGCCCGTCTTGAAGATGGCACGCTATGGAACTGGTAAG
>NZ_CP080033.1:2566153-2628432 GCF_019382635.1 Citrobacter sp. Colony219
TTAAATGATGTCATACCAATCATAGAAAGTTTAATGCAAATCAAAACATACAACCATACAGGCGTTACTCTGAGACAGTCCTGATTTCATTGATAAGTAGGTCATACAATGCAAAACAAGCTCTTAGCGGCAAAGGCTGCACTTCCTGGCTACGATCGTACAAAACTGGTTCCGCGTATTGTTCATCTGGGGTTCGGTGCTTTCCACCGTGCACACCAGGGGGTATACGCTGACATCCTGGCAGCAGATCACAATAGTGACTGGGGATACTGCGAAGTAAACCTGATTGGTGGAGAGCAGCAGATTGCTGATTTGAAACAGCAAGATAACCTGTACACCGTTGCGGAAATGTCTGCGGATGCCTGGACCGCAAGAGTTGTTGGCGTGGTTAAAAAGGCGTTGCATGCGCAGGTTGATGGTCTGGAAGCTGTACTGGCTGCGCTGTGCGAACCGCAGGTGGCGATCGTTTCCCTGACCATAACTGAGAAGGGGTATTGCCATTCTCCGGCTACCGGGCAATTGATGCTGGATAACCCGATGATTGCCGCCGACCTGCAAAACCCAAAACAGCCGAAGACGGCACCGGGTGTGGTGGTTGAAGCACTTGCACGCCGTAAAGCCGCAGGTTTAGGTGCGTTTACCGTGATGTCCTGCGACAACATGCCTGAAAACGGCCATGTGATGCGCAATGTTGTCACTGCGTATGCCCGCGCGGTGGATGCTGAGCTGGCTGCATGGATCGAACAACATGTGACGTTCCCGTCAACAATGGTTGACCGTATTGTCCCGGCGGTAACCGCAGATACGCTGGACAAAATTGAACAACTTACCGGGGTACGCGATCCGGCGGGTGTGGCATGCGAACCGTTCCGTCAGTGGGTCATTGAAGATAACTTTGTCGCAGGGCGTCCAGAGTGGGAAAAAGCCGGGGCTGAACTGGTGGCAGATGTTATCCCGTTCGAAGAGATGAAGTTGCGTATGCTTAACGGCAGCCACTCTTTCCTTGCTTACCTCGGCTACCTGGCAGGATATCAACACATCAACGACTGCATGGGTGATGAGAACTATCGTGTCGCCGCCCGCGCGTTGATGCTGCAGGAGCAAGCGCCAACATTAAAAGTGAAAGGGGTGGATCTTCAGCATTATGCCGACTTACTGATTGACCGCTATAGCAACCCGGCGTTGCGCCACCGTACCTGGCAGATTGCCATGGACGGTAGTCAGAAACTGCCGCAACGTATGCTTGACTCTGTGCGTTGGCATATCGTGCACGGCAGTGGTTTTGTTCTGCTTGCACTCGGTGTGGCGGGTTGGATGCGCTATGTCGGGGGCGTGGATGAGCAGGGACAAGCCATTGAAATTAGCGATCCGCTGCTGCCAGTGATCCAGAAAGCGGTACAGAACAGTCACGAAGGTGAAGATCGTGTGCAGGCGCTATTGGCTATTGACGCTATTTTTGGTGACGAACTGCCACAGGTTGAACGGTTTAAAAAGCGGGTTACAGAAGCGTACCTGACTTTGCTGGCGGAAGGCGCGAAGGCAACGGTTGCAAAATATGCTGCGAAATTACTGTCAGTAAGATAACGCTTTATGTCGCCATCCGGCTTTAACGACAGCCAGATGGCGCATTGTTTTTGGCATTCACACCAATTAGTTCATGCCTAAACGAATCAGTTCGAGGGGGGCATATTTGCCTTCACATCCTTCGATTTCCACTGTTTTACCGCGGCGGATTTGCTCAGCGGTCAGGCCATCGGTGTCAATGGCTGTAATACGGCCGGTGAGTCCGGTGTCACTAATCATGACTCGGCTGCCAGTGGTGATTGCGTTGCGGTTACGATCGTATGTTTTCATGGTGTTTTCTCCTTTCCAACTTACCGTCAAAGCCCGTGGGCTTTAGTCCCACGTAACGGGCGCAATATAAATACGCTTCTCGTTAATGACTTTTTTTGTTTTCGATCAAAATCACAGCTTTTTTTATCGGGATATGCAGGAGAGGGGATCTTTCGGGGAAACTCACCTCAGTGAGAGGTGAGCTACGTATTAGTCTTCGCTAAACCAGTCGCTATTTTCCTGACGAATAAGCTGAACAGATTCGCTAATTTCCTGTAGATGCAGCATCATTGCATGCTCGACGGCATCGCCATCATGTTTTACCAGCGCTGCAAAGATATCATGGTGCTGACGAAGTAGCATTTCAGGTGGGGAGACATGATCCAGACTCATATAGCGCACACGGTCAATCGTGGCTTTAATATTCTCGACGGTGTCCCAGGCAAGCTGGCAATCAGCGATTAATGCCAGCTTCTGATGAAACTCATCATCAAGCTGGAAGAAATCGTTGAGCTGCTTACGGTCGATGGCAATGCGTTGCTGGTGCAGATTCTGTTCCAGTTGATAGCACTGGTTATCGGTGATCATCGAGGCGGCGCGGCGGGCTACGGCACACTCAATGGCCTGACGTACAAAACAGCCATTTTGCACCTGCGACAGCGAGATCTTATTCACGTAACTGCCACGTTGTGGACGGATCTGAATCAAACCGTTTTCTGCCAGTTTGATGAATGCTTCTCGTACCGGCTGGCGAGACACGTTAAAGCGTACGGAAACCTCTTTCTCCGACAATGGCGTACCAGGTGCAATCAGACAATGCACGATATCGCTGCGAAGAATACGGTAAATCTGTTGATTTACCGGCTGTGTAGGGTTGAGCTGCGTTTCTACGGTCATTCATTCTTACTTATTAGAGAGTTAACCCGGCTATTTTATCACTTATCGAGCGCTTTCTATACCCGGCACAAGGCCGGGTATCTCATTTAGCTTCGATGCACGCTAAGCCCGGCAAAAGACTGGGTGACTGGCATCATCTCAAGGGTATTGATGTTGACATGAGCCGGTAACGAAGCAACCCACCATACAGCTTCAGTGACATCCTGCGGAGTCAGTGCAGTGGTATTTTCGTAGGTTTTACCTGCTTTATCATCGTCGCCTTTGAAACGCACATTAGAGAACTCGGTACCGCCAACCAGTCCGGGTTCAATGTCGGTAACGCGGATCGCCGTGCCGTGTAAGTCTGTACGCAGGTTCAGACTAAACTGACGAACAAACGCTTTGGTTGCACCATAAACGTTCCCGCCAGCGTACGGCCAGCTACCGGCGGTAGAGCCGATATTAATTATGTGTCCGCGGTTACGCTCGACCATGCCAGGCAGAACGGCACGAGTCATATAAATCAGGCCTTTGTTGTTGGTATCGATCATGGTTTCCCAGTCATCGACATTCGCTTTGTGGGCTGGCTCAAGACCCAACGCCAGACCGGCATTGTTGACCAGGATATCGATATTGCGCCATTCGGCAGGCAGTGCGTCCAGCATCTCTTCAATGGATGCGCGATTGCGTACGTCAAGCTGGGCGATATACAGATTATTACCCAGTTCATCTTTCAGTTCCTGCAGACGTTCCTGGCGGCGTCCGGTGGCAATAACTTTATGCCCATTCTCAATAAAACGACGCGTAATGCACTCACCAAAACCTGCTGTTGCTCCGGTTACTAAAACGATCATCTCACTGTTCCTCAACGCTTTTTATGTAGTACTACCATAGCACGTCATTTCTGTTCAGAGCTATTCCTGCTTAACGAGATTGCGGTCAAATCCTGGGAGGCCTACTCTAGTAAACAAATCGTTTTCAGGAGGAAAAGATGTCGTTAACAAATCCTTTTTTGCACCACAGCACATTACCTTACCAGGCACCGCAATTTGATCAGATTGAAGATTGCCATTATCGGCCCGCGTTTGATGAAGGTGTGAAACAAAAACGCGCTGAAATAGCGGCGATTGTGCAAAACCAACAGGCTCCTGATTTCACAAATACGTTGCTGGCGCTTGAGCAAAGTGGGGCGTTGTTGACGCGCGTCACCAGCGTTTTCTTTGCGATGACGGCAGCGCATACCAACGATGAGCTGCAGCGTCTTGACGAGGAGTTCTCCGCCGAACTGGCCGCGCTGGCCAATGATATCTATCTCAATGACGCACTTTTTGCGCGTATAGATGCCGTCTGGCAGCAACGCTCTTCGCTGGCGCTGGAAGGTGAATCATTGCGTCTGTTGGAGGTGGTTCACCAACGCTTTGTGTTGGCTGGTGCATGTCTTAATGATGCCGATAAAGCACGCCTGAAAGCGCTAAATACGGAGTCGGCGACGTTAACCAGCCAGTTCAATCAGCGTCTGCTGGCGGCGAACAAAGCGGGTGCACTGATCGTGGATGATGTCCGGCAGCTTGACGGACTCAGCGCAGAAGAAATTGCCGTTGCGGCGCAAGCCGCCAGCGACAAAGGACTTGAGGTTCGCTGGGTTATCCCACTATTGAACACCACACAACAACCGGCACTTGCTGCGTTACGCGATCGACAGACACGAGAAAACCTGTTTACCCAGGCATGGACGCGGGCGGAAAAAAATGATGCCAACGATACTCGCGCTATCATTAAACGGCTGGTGGAGATCCGCAGAGAGCAGGCAACATTACTGGGTTTTGCGAATTTTGCTGCCTGGAAAATTGCCGACCAGATGGCGAAAACGCCAGAAGCGGCACTTTCTTTTATGCGGGCGATCGTGCCCGCTGCACGTCAACGCGCGCTGAATGAGCAGGCTGAAATTCAGAAAGCGATTAATCAGCAACAGGGACAATTCGAGGTTGAGGCCTGGGACTGGGCATTTTATGCCGAGCAGGTGCGTCGTGAAAAATATGCTCTTGATGAAGCTCTGCTTAAACCTTACTTTGCCCTGGATACGGTGCTGAATGAAGGTGTTTTCTGGACAGCAAACCAGCTATTTGGCATTAAATTCATCGAGCGCTTTGACATCCCTGTTTATCATCCGGATGTACGGGTTTGGGAGATTTTCGATCATGATGGCGTAGGACTGGCGCTATTTTATGGTGATTTCTTTGCCCGTGAATCAAAAAGTGGTGGTGCCTGGATGGGAAATTTTGTTGAGCAATCTCTGCAAAATGAAACCAGGCCGGTAATTTACAACGTCTGCAATTATCAGAAACCTGCTCAGGGCCAACCCGCCTTGCTGCTGTGGGATGATGTCATCACGTTGTTCCATGAGTTCGGACACACGTTACATGGTCTGTTTGCCAGCCAACGGTATGCGACGCTGTCGGGCACGAATACCCCGCGTGATTTCGTCGAATTCCCGTCGCAGATAAACGAACACTGGGCGAGTGATCCGCAGGTTTTCGCGCGTTATGCTCGCCATGTTGAAACGGGTGAAAAAATGCCCCAGCCATTGCTGGAGAAGATGCAACGGGCCAGCTTGTTTAACAAAGGCTATGATATGACGGAGCTTCTCAGTGCTGCATTGCTGGATATGCGCTGGCACAGCCTGGAGCAGTGTGTGTCATCGCTGTCAGTTGATGAATTTGAGCAGCAGGCCCTGGCTGCGGAAGGATTGGATCTGCAGGCTGTACCGCCGCGTTATCGCAGCAGCTATTTTGCCCATATCTTCGGTGGTGGCTATGCCGCAGGGTATTATGCCTATTTATGGACGCAAATGTTGGCCGATGACGGCTATCAGTGGTTTGTAGAGCAGGGCGGATTGACCCGTGAAAACGGGCAGAAATTCCGCGAAGCGATTTTGTCCCGTGGTAACAGCACTGACTTAGCTGAGCTTTATTGCCAATGGAGCGGCCGAGATCCAAAAATGGAGCCAATGCTCAAACATCGTGGTTTGAGCGCCTAAGGCATTGTCTGCCAAAAAATTGAACCGGGCGCGATGCCCGGTTTTTAGCGTGATTTTTTCTTCCCCAAAATGTGAGATGGATGAATGACGATGAGGTTGCCAACAAAGGTAGARCTGATTTCATTCTGCTTYGYWGTYAYYTGGGTTATYTGGTGTGYATGGGCAGACAAAAYMACTCAYGACACATACCTYTTTGAYRGGGTGCTTTATAAGTCAGTTATTGTTGGAGTTGCCTTTCTGCCAGGCGTGTTCATGGCCTGGCGCGTGTACCTAAGAAATAAGTACGCAACAGGTAGATAAGCTGATTTCAGGTATGGGCGGGCAGATTMTTTAYCACGAAGCCGTTCATTGAGRAAATCGTTTTCAAATATCATATTTCATGCGGTTAATATTATCGTCATTTTTGCGATTTAACTCATGGGTGTTCGGTTCCATTAAATATAAAACAAGGGAAATAGAATAAAATCTATCGCATTGATTACCATGATTATTTTAATTTCAAGTTAATTTATTATCATGCGAAGTAATCTTTGTTTTCTTTCCTTAATATTAATTACTATTAAAAAATTTACATAAGTTTTCCTTTTGGGCGCTAAAATGCCCATGTCTAAATGTTCATACAGGGAAGGAAACCGTGATGATCAGAAGAACGCAGGAAATAGATGCAATTTTAATCGAACTTAACAAATCAATTGATGCTCATTATAAGTGGCTGGTGAAAATGTTCCGCTGTGTGGTGTCATCAGACGTTACTCAGCCTGATATTTCGGGCGATGACTCTCACGCTGTTTGTCAATTTGGGCAGTGGCTCAAAGACCATCCACAGCACGATGATGATGAATGCAGTTATGTCAGCAATATTCACGCGACACATGAGAAAATGCATTTGTTAGGCAAGGAATTGCTATTGGCAATCGTGGAAGAGCGTAGCCATTCATGGCATTTCGACAGTTTCCAGGATGTGTTACTGGGATTTACGTCTGCGGTCATGGACTACAAAATATATTTACTGACTATCCGCAGTAATATTGATGTGTTAACAGGTTTGCCTGGCAGAAGAATGCTTGATGAGTCGTTTGACCAGCAGTTACTCGATGCTGAGCCGCTTAACCTGTACATATTGTTGCTGGATATCGACCGTTTTAAACATGTTAATGATACCTACGGACATCTGGTTGGTGACATGGTGTTGCGCAGTCTGGCGTCAAATTTATTAGCATGGACTCGATACGATGAGGTTGCTTATCGCTATGGTGGTGAGGAGTTTATTGTCATCATCCGAACCAAAACGGACGAGCAGGCATGCCAGGCAGGGTTGCGTCTTTGTCATCTGATTGGCCAGAAAAAAATCCCTTATCCAGAAGGCGAAATCGGCATAACGGTAACCGCTGGCATTACCAGAGTTCAACAGGGTGAAACGCTGGACAACGGTCTTGGACGTGCTGACAGAGCCATGTATGAAGGGAAACAGACCGGCAGGAATCGCTGCATGTTTATGGATGAAAAAGAGAAAATCACGCTAGTTGGCACTAATGATCAACTGACACCGCGCGTCAGAGCGTGAATTTTATCAGTGTAGACCGGCTGTAGTTACGTTTCGTTTAACTTCCATTGCGGTTGTCGATGATATGCTAGCCGACTATTCGTTATCTTCGCAGGGAATTGCCAGATAACGTATAAAGCAAAACACAAATCTATCCATGCAAGCATTTACCGCTGGTTTCTCCGGCGGTTTTTTTTATCTGTAATTCTGAGAAATGATTCAGGGAAGGGAAGCAGGTAAAAAAATGGCCCCTTGTGCAGTTATGCGACAAGGGGCCGGTTCGGTGCAGGATTATCTCCGTTCATCAATCATCCCATCTGTGGCTAAAATACGCGGCCAGGAAACCGGAAAATAAAATAATTCCCAGAACAGCCATAAAAATATTCATATTACCCAGCATAGTAAATGCTCCTTTATCTATTGAGTTTCCTCTCTTACCTTAATTTCACCTCGTTAATGACTATAGTAGCAATTCGAACTTAAACAAAGAGTGAACTGTGTGAATATTTCGTCTGAAATGTAAGGTTTTGGCTTTTTCTCGTCGAAGAAAATAAATAATCGTGACGAAACAGGCGCACCCATCTGCAAATAATCATAATTTTATCTTGTAATCCGCTGCAGCTACCGGGTTGTCCGGACACAAGATGTTGCACGTTTATAATGCAACACTGTGTCATGGTGGTTCAATTCTTCTCTCTTGCCGTCATGGCGACGCATTCTTTTTATCTGCATTTCATTGATGGCATTTGTAATTTATTGAATTATATGTATTTTTCATATCTGGCACTGTTTTTGCCTTATTCCTTCTGAACACCCTTAATTTGCACCGTTTTGCCTTTCCGGCTGCACCGGAGCTTTCAGCAAGTCTACTTTCAGGAGTGAAACTATGCAGCGTCGTACATTATTAAAAGCCTTTGCTCTTTCGGCCTCTGTTGTGGCTATGGGGATGAGTTTTAGCGTTCAGGCTGCCGACACCATTAAAGTTGGCATCATGCATTCGTTGTCCGGGACAATGGCTATTTCTGAAACACCGCTGAAGGATGTGGCGTTGATGACCATTGATGAGATCAACGCCAAAGGCGGTGTACTGGGGAAAAAACTGGAGCCGGTAGTGGTTGATCCGGCGTCAAACTGGCCGCTGTTTGCCGAAAAAGCCCGTCAGTTGCTAAGCCAGGACAAAGTGGCGGTGGTTTTCGGTTGCTGGACATCGGTTTCGCGCAAATCTGTACTGCCGGTATTTGAGGAGTTAAACGGCCTGTTGTTTTATCCCGTGCAATATGAAGGTGAAGAGATGTCACCTAACGTTTTCTATACCGGCGCCGCGCCCAATCAGCAGGCCATTCCGGCGGTTGAGTATCTGATGAGTGAAGACGGTGGCAGTGCAAAACGTTTCTTCCTGCTGGGCACCGATTACGTCTATCCGCGAACAACTAATAAAATTCTCCGTGCCTGGCTGCATTCAAAAGGCATTGCGGATAAAGACATTGAAGAGGTTTATACCCCGTTTGGCCACAGCGATTACCAGACCATCGTCGCCAGCATCAAAAAATTCTCCGCCGGGGGAAAAACGGCGGTGGTATCAACCATTAATGGCGACTCTAACGTTCCGTTCTATAAAGAGCTGGCAAACCAGGGTCTGAAAGCGACCGATGTTCCGGTTGTTGCGTTCTCTGTTGGAGAAGAGGAGTTGCGCGGTATTGATACCAAACCCCTGGTAGGCAATCTTGCGGCCTGGAACTATTTTGAATCCGTTGATAATGCCACCAATAAGCAATTTATCGCTGATTACCGCGCCTATGCGAAAGCGCACAAACTGCCGAATGCTGATTCTGTGGTCACGAACGATCCGATGGAAGCCACGTATGTTGGCCTGCACATGTGGGCGCAGGCGGTTGAAAAAGCCGGAACGACGGATGTCGATAAAGTCCGTGCGGCCATGGCGGGGCAATCATTCTCTGCACCTTCTGGCTTTACGCTGACAATGGATGCAACGAACCATCACCTGCATAAACCCGTCATGATTGGCGAAATTGAAAGTAACGGTCAGTTTAACGTGGTATGGCAAACGGATGCCCCGGTCCGTGCCCAACCGTGGAGTCCGTATATCGCCGGGAATGATAAAAAATCTGAGCAGCCCGTCAAAACCGCCAGCAACTGATCTTACGCCCTCCTGTTGGAGGGCCCAATTTTGGAGAACGCTATCATGAAAGCCATGCGCTTTATTCGTGGCGTGTTGTTGCTGACGTGGCTTTTGCCGTGGATAGCGCAGGCAACAGATGCCGATATCTTCGCCGCGGCCAGTCGGACACAGCAGGCGACATTACTGGAACAATGGGCGATTAACCCCGATGTTCAGCGTTTACCTTTGCTTAATGCCCTGAGTGGCGAAAACCTGCTGACCGACGACGTTAAAAATGCATTCACGATGAACGGTTCGCGTGTGCAATCTCTGGGGGCGGCCAGCACACCCAGTGGTGAATTAAAAAAAATCCGCCTGACTAACCGCCTGCGTAACCTGGTGGCTGGCACATTGTCTGTTCATCAGTTATTAAGTGACAATGTCACTTTTAGAATGGCTGCTGCCCGAACATTACAACGTGAAGCACTGCCAGTGATGCTGCCATTTTTGCAGCAAAGGCTGCTGCAGGAGACGGATGCTGGCGTGAAATCCGCCCTGGCGGCTGCTCTGGCAAACCTGCAACTGAACAGTAGTTCGCCCGATGTCAGGCGCCGGGCCATCGAATTGCTGGGCGCATCCAATGATCCTGAAACACAAGCACGATTACAGCCTTTCACCCAGTTGGAACATGAACCCGATGCGCGTGTACGCGCTGCCGCCAGCGAAAGCCTGAATACCATTGAACATCGAATGAAGGTTGGAGAGTTGCTTGGCCAGGCGTTTATGGGATTATCGCTCGGGTCTATTTTATTGCTGGCGGCGCTGGGGCTGGCCATCACCTACGGACTACTCGGCGTCATTAATATGGCGCACGGTGAAATGCTGATGCTTGGTGCTTATTGTACCTGGATAGTGCAACAGCTGATGAGCCAGTTTTTCCCGCAGTGGTTAGCCTTTTATCCGCTGATTGCGCTGCCGGTTGCCTTCCTGCTGACCGCCGCTATGGGAATGCTGCTGGAACGCACAGTGATCCGCCATTTGTACGGACGCCCACTTGAAACGCTACTGGCAACCTGGGGGATTAGCCTGATGCTAATCCAGTTGGTGCGCATGACCTTTGGTGCGCAAAACCTTGAGGTAGCTAACCCGGCATGGCTGTCGGGTGGTATTCAGGTCTATGCCAATCTGATTTTGCCGTGGAACCGGATTGTGGTGCTGGGATTTGCCATTCTGGTGCTGTCCTTCACCTGGTTGTTGCTGAATAAAACCCGTCTGGGTATGCGCGTGCGTGCAGTGACACAAAACCGCAGCATGGCAGATTGCTGCGGCGTTCCCACGGGGCGCGTGGATATGTTGGCATTTGGTCTCGGCTCCGGCATTGCCGGACTTGGGGGCGTGGCGCTATCGCAGTTGGGCAACGTTGGGCCAGAACTGGGGCAAAGCTACATCATTGATTCATTTTTGGTGGTGGTGCTGGGAGGCGTTGGACAGCTTGCCGGGAGCGTCGCGGCGGCGTTTGGTTTGGGGATTTTCAACAAGATTCTCGAACCGCAGGTTGGGGCCGTCCTCGGCAAAATTATGATTCTGGTGCTGATTATTCTGTTTATTCAAAAACGTCCGCAGGGGCTGTTTGCGCTAAAAGGGAGGGTCATTGACTGATGACGATGCCAATGACATTAACGCTGGCGCGCAAAGCGCCGCGTATTACCTGTGTGCTGGGGCTGGCTTTACTGCTGGCACTGATTATTCTGCCATTTCTCGCGCTGCTGCCTACGGATCATCCGCTGGCGATATCTGTCTGGACACTGACACTGGTTGGGAAAATTCTCTGTTATGCCATTGTGGCAGTTGCCCTGGATCTGGTGTGGGGATATGCGGGAATGCTCTCGCTGGGCCACGGTATTTTCTTTGCGCTGGGCGGTTATGCGATGGGGATGTACCTGATGCGCCAGGCATCTGGTGAAGGGGTGCCAGCTTTTATGTCGTTCCTGTCGTGGACTGAACTTCCGTGGTTCTGGTGGGGAACGCAGCATTTTCTTTGGGCGATGATGTTGGTTGTTATGGTGCCTGGCTTGCTGGCGTTGGTGTTTGGCTGGTTTGCCTTCCGTTCAAAAATCAAAGGGGTCTATTTCTCCATCATGACGCAGGCGCTGACCTTTGCCGGCATGCTGTTGTTCTTCCGTAACGAAACCGGGTTTGGCGGCAATAACGGATTTACCGGTTTTACCACCATTCTGGGATTTTCGGTGACGGCGACCACGACACGTATCGCGTTGTTCCTGGCGACCGTTGTGCTGCTGATTCTGGCGCTGTGGCTCGGATGGGCGCTGGCTCGCAGTAAATTTGGCCGTATTTTGACAGCTGTTCGCGACGCTGAAAATCGGTTGATGTTCTGCGGGTATGACCCAAAGGGTTTCAAACTACTGGTATGGACACTCTCTGCCGTCCTGTGCGGGCTGGCGGGGGCGCTGTATGTTCCGCAGGTGGGGATCATTAACCCCAGTGAAATGTCACCCACCAACTCAATTGAAGCCGCGATTTGGGTCGCACTGGGTGGGCGCGGTACGTTGATTGGCCCGGTGTTTGGCGCGGTGCTGGTGAACGGCGCTAAAAGTTGGTTTACCGTCATCATGCCTGAATACTGGCAACTGTTTCTCGGCCTGATTTTTATTGGCGTTACGCTGTTTTTGCCTCGAGGCGTAATTGGTCTGTTTCGCAAGGGAGACAAATAATGCAGCCAGATGAAGGGCTTTTTACCCGCCAGATGCCGGGCGATCGTTTTCGCAATCAAACAGATCCGGTGCTCCAACTGGAAAAAATAAACGTTAACTTTGATGGTTTCCAGGCGCTAACGGATTTGACGCTCAATATTGGGGTTGGCGAGTTACGCTGCGTTATTGGACCCAATGGCGCGGGAAAAACCACGTTGATGGATGTCATCACCGGTAAAACGAAGCCGCAAAGTGGGCGGGCGATTTACGATCAATCCATTGATTTAACATCACTCGACGCCATCGCCATTGCTCGCCAGGGCATTGGTCGCAAATTTCAGAAACCGACCGTTTTTGAAGCGTTGACGGTGGAAGAGAACCTCGAGTTGGCGATGAAAAATGATAAATCCGTTTGGGGGTCATTACGGGCGTGTTTATCGGGAGAACAGCGGGATCGCATTGATGACATGTTGACGCTGTTGCGACTGAGTAACGAACGCGCCCGTCGTGCCGGACGCCTTTCCCATGGACAGAAACAATTTCTGGAGATTGGTATGTTGCTGGTGCAGGAGCCGCATTTGTTGCTACTGGATGAGCCAGCTGCCGGGATGACGGATGCTGAGACGGAATACACCGCTGAACTGTTTCGCCAGCTTGCCGGAAAACATTCTCTGATGGTGGTTGAGCACGATATGGGGTTTGTTGAGAGCATTGCTGATCACGTCACGGTATTGCACCAGGGGCGGGTACTGGCCGAGGGGAGCCTGCGCGATGTTCAGGCCAATGAGCAGGTGATTGAAGTGTATCTCGGACGCTAAGGAGTGCTGATGCTACAGGTAAATGAACTAAATCAATACTATGGCGGCAGCCATATCCTGCGTGGCGTGAGTTTTGAGGCGCGTATAGGTGAAGTAACATGTCTGCTGGGGCGTAATGGGGTTGGCAAAACAACACTGCTGAAGTGCCTGATGGGGCTGATTCCAACCCGCAGCGGCAGTGTTATCTGGCAGGGTAAAAACATTACTCTCCGTAAGCCACATCAGCGGGTGCTTGCGGGGGTAGCGTATGTGCCGCAGGGCCGCGATATTTTTCCTCGCCTGACGGTTGAAGAGAATCTGTTGCTGGGACTCTCCCGGTTTTCAGCGCAAGAGGCAAAACGTGTACCGGATGAAATTTATGCGTTGTTTCCGGTATTACAGGAGATGAAATACCGGCGGGGCGGTGATTTGTCGGGCGGGCAACAGCAACAGTTAGCTATTGGCCGGGCGCTGGCCAGTCGCCCGCAGTTGTTGATCCTCGATGAACCAACAGAGGGGATCCAGCCTTCGGTGATTAAGGAGATTGGCCTGGTTATTAGCCAACTGGCCCATCGTGGTGATATGGCTATATTGCTGGTGGAGCAGTTTTATGACTTTGCCGAACAGCTTGCAGACAAATACCTGTTAATGTCGCGAGGCAGTATTATTCAACGTGGATCAGGTGAAAATATGGCAGCAGAAGGTGTGCGTAGGTTGGTTGCCATTTGAATCAGGCGACAGTGCCGTTTTGGCACTGTCGCAGTAATTTTCAGCAGACTGCCGGCTGGCTCCAGGGTTTGGCGCGTATGCCTTTTATCATTAACGCCCAGGCCAGGACAATCGCCACCATTAGTGCGACAAACAGCGACCATGGGGGCAGTGTGGTCAGGATGACCCCGCTGACTAATGGGTTTACCGCCGCGCCAAGCCAGCCCAGTGACTGGGCGGAAAAGTAACTGGCTTTCATACCTGCCGGTGCGATGTTGTCGATCAGCATGTATTCACCCGGCGCGTAGATGACCTCGCCAATGGTGAAAAAGGCGGCTGAAATCCCCCAAAACAGCAGGCTGTTGCCAGAGAAGGTAAAACCGACCAGACCAATAACAAAAAAAAGTGTACCCGCAGCCATCAGCGGGCGAATGTTTGCAGACGTCAGTCTGCGTCCTACAGCATATTGCAGCGATACCACAATTGCTGCGTTGACGGGCAGGACGACCGCCACCACTTTCTCAGCAAAATCACCATCGGCAACCACCATCACGTACTGAGAAATACAGGATGCAAATGCACCACCGACAAACGAGGCCAGAAAAGCAGACAACGTAAACCAGCATAATGCTTTATCGCGCAGCAAAACTGAGGGTGACCATACTGTCGTGTTCAAACCTTCAGAGGGGATTGCGGAGCGTTTTACCCATGTCTGGATAAACACCAGCGGGAAGGCTGAACATATGGCCGCCAACCAGAACGGCAGGTTAATACTTTGCATGACCAGTAGCGTGCCCAACGGCGGGCCAACGGTCCAGCCGATGTTCAGCACGGTGTAGTTAAGTGAGAAAATCTTTGTTTTAGTGGTGGCTGAGAGGTTATCGGCAAACCAGGCTTTCAGCACGGTTGCAAACACGGAGTAGGCACAGTTGATCAGCGCGAAGAGCAGAACCACCACCACCACGTTATGCACCAGAGGAATCGCTATAAAGCCGCAAGCAAAGCCCGCGATCGCCAGTAGCATAAAGCGTTTTTTTTCAAATTTATCGGCCAGGATGCCGAATCCAAGACTGAAAACGACGCCAATAGTCAGTGCTACTGTCATTGCATAACCGATCAGATCGACACCCAGGCCATACTGACGACTGAGGTAAATCGTCATGAATGGTAGCGTGGCTCCGCGTCCAATGGTTAATAACAAAGATGACGCGAGTAACGCGAGAGTGGACCTTCTCAGTGAGATATTCATTTTTCTGCCCGACAATGCATGTTGTTATGTTTTTTTTAGATATCAGAAACAAATAGCATGCTAAAAGTGTGATGTACACTCAATAAGTTGTCTGAAAATGCCCTGTGTGGCCTACCTGAATTAATGATCTGTTACGGTACAACGATTTCCGTTACCTTAACTTGTTTACAAAAATTTAATATTTGCAGGGGCGGTGGTATGTCGCGTAAAGATGGGTTGCTGGCGTTACTGGTTGTCGTAGTTTGGGGGCTGAACTTTGTTGTCATTAAGGTGGGACTACACAATATGCCGCCGTTGATGCTGGCAGGCTTGCGCTTTTTACTGGTGGCGTTTCCCGCAATCTTTTTTGTTGCCCGCCCGAAGATCCCGCTCTCGCTGTTACTTGGCTATGGCCTGACCATCAGCTTCGGTCAGTTCGCTTTTCTGTTTAGCGCCATCAAGTTTGGGATGCCTGCCGGTCTGGCATCGCTGGTTTTACAGGCGCAAGCTTTTTTCACTATCGTGCTGGGCGCGTTCGCCTTTGGCGAGCGTTTACAGGGGAAGCAACTGGTCGGTATCGCGCTGGCGGTGTTCGGTGTGCTGGTATTGATTGAGGCGAGCCTCAATGGACAACATGTTGGTATGCTTGGCTTTATGCTGACGCTGGCGGCGGCACTGAGCTGGGCCTGCGGCAATATCTTTAACAAGAAAATTATGCAGCATACTTCGCGTCCAGCGGTCATGTCGCTGGTGGTGTGGAGCGCATTAATTCCTGTCGTACCGTTTTTTCTGGCATCGGCATTGCTTGATGGCCCAGCGCAAATCGTGCAGAGCCTTGTGGCGATCGATATGACCACCATCCTGTCCCTGGTGTATCTGGCCTTTGTGGCGACCATCGTGGGCTATGGCATTTGGGGTTCTCTGCTGGGGCGCTATGAAACCTGGCGTGTTGCGCCATTGTCGTTGCTGGTACCCGTGGTAGGGTTGGCCAGTGCCGCTGTGCTGCTGGATGAAACGTTAACCGGGCTGCAACTGCTTGGTGCGTTGTTGATCATGGCGGGGTTGTATATCAACGTGTTCGGTTTTCGCTTGCGCAAGATTGTGCAGGTGAAGGGTTAAAAAAAAGCCCCGCAGTGACGGGGCTAAATAATTACAGGCTGTGCATATTGTAATAAGGCACGCCTAACTCATCGGATTTATCGCTGCCGGCACCCATATGATTAAAATCGAACGGGGACTGATCGTGCGCAGGGGGCATAATCATCGCGTCGCGATTATTTTGCGTTGTCGGTTGTGGGGTCTGTTCCGCCATGCTCTGGCCCGACGCAACAAGCAGCAGGGCCAGCATCGCATAAGACAGAAGTTTCATGATTTCCTCGGTTACGTCGTTAACTGGCGATTAGCAATTGCATTGATTGAGCGGGAGCAAATACCGGGATTCGCCATGCATATTCGTCACCCGATATTTATGCGGCGGTACATCAAAATAGTTCTTGAAGGTCCGGGTCAGCGTTTGCTGAGACTCAAAACCGTAACGCTCTGCAAGATAGAGGATCGGTTCGTTACTCTCTTTCAATTTTTGCGCTATTTCAGTCATTTTGCGGCTACGGATGTATTGACCTAATGAATGGCCGGTTTCTTTTTTGAACATCCGCTGCAGGTGCCATTTGGAGTAACCTGAACGCTCAGACACTTTTTCCAGCGAGAGTGGCGATTCAAGGTTATTTTCGATCCAGTCCAAAATGCTATGAATAGTGATTGTGTCAGTATTGCGTCTGGACATCGTCATACCTCTTTCTGTTTACGGCAGGATCCTCTTAAGCAAATGCTCAAGTGTTGCTACTTCTTCCGCCGTTAAGTTTTTTGTTAGTTCCTGGTGCAGGTCTTGCCCTACTAATTGATGACACTGCTCGCAAATTGCAGCGCCGTGCTCGGTGAGTTTCACCAGTACACCGCGCTTGTCATGTGGATTCGGAAGCCTTTCTATCCAGCCTTTACAGGCCAGTCTGTCCAGCATCCGCGTCAGGGCGCCAAGATCGACAGACAGCACTTTTTTCAATTCGACAGGGGTAATGCACACCGCACAACGGATGGAGCAGAGCACCTTAAACTGCGATGCCGTGATATCCAGCGGTGACAAATAGTCGTTTAATAAACGATCTTTTTTCTGATTAACCATGTAGATCAAACGACCCAGTGGGATGATTTCATTGAACAGATCACTGGTGCTTTTCACAATGGTTGCCCTGGCAAGTAGTTAGTCACGGCTGATATTATTGCTTAGGCAAATATAAGTCAAATGAATGAGTGGCCGCATGCCACGTTTTGCTAAAACATCAGGAACGCGCTACGCATAGCGCGTTTTTAACGTTCTGATCCGTAGGGTTTATGCGTAAAGAGAACTAATGAATCCTTACATCGACAACATGGCTTAACCCTGGAGTTTGCCCTTATACTTGCCGTTGACGAAAAACGCACAGGAAAGATGACATTATGATGGACTTGTTTAAAGCAATAGGACTGGGGCTGGTAGTCCTGTTACCGCTGGCAAACCCGTTAACCACCGTGGCGCTGTTTCTCGGCCTTGCTGGCAACATGAACAGCGCAGAGCGTAACCGTCAGTCATTAATGGCGTCTGTCTATGTATTTGCCATTATGATGGTCGCGTACTACGCCGGGCAGGTGGTAATGAATACGTTTGGGATTTCGATTCCAGGGTTGCGTATTGCGGGCGGGTTAATCGTTGCGTTTATCGGCTTTCGTATGCTGTTCCCTCAGCAGAAAGCGCATGATTCTCCGGAAGCGAGAAGCAAATCCGAAGAACTGGAGGACGAACCGACGGCCAATATTGCCTTTGTTCCGCTGGCCATGCCGAGTACTGCCGGCCCGGGGACGATTGCAATGATCATCAGTTCGGCCTCTACCGTGCGGCACGGTTCAGAATTCCCGGACTGGGTGATCATGGTTGCGCCGCCCATTATTTTTGCCGTCGTCGGGATTATCTTGTGGGGATGTCTGCGCAGTTCTGGCGGAATTATGCGGCTGGTGGGGAAAGGCGGGATCGAAGCTATTTCCCGTCTGATGGGCTTCCTGCTGGTGTGTATGGGTGTGCAGTTTATTATTAACGGCGTGCTGGAAATCATCCAAACCTACCATTAAACAACGGGCCCGGTATATCTACCGGGCCTTTTTCTTATTGCTGCTGTGGTTGCTCTTCCAGCGTTACCGGCCATTTGCGGAAGATAATCACTGACCAGATCAGCGCGGCAACGGCAGGAAGTGCACCGACGTAACCAATCGTCGACATCGACCAGTGCAGACTTACCTGATTTCCCACCAGCGCTCCCGCGCCAATACCAATATTAAAAATACCGGAGAACAGCGCCATTGCGACGTCAGTGGCATCCGGAGCCAGTGCCAGTACTTTCACCTGCATTCCCAGGCCGATCACCATAATGGCAATACCCCAGAAAATACTCAGGACAGCCAGGTGCATTTCGCTATCAGCAGCAGGCAATAGCAGCACCAGGCACAGGGTCAACAGGGCAATAGCCGCGCTTATCAACACCGAGGCATACTGATTACCCAGCTTGCCAAAAATTACGCTGCCAATAATACCCGCGCCACCGAGAACCAGAAGCAGCACAGTGGCAAAGTTAGCGCTCAGCCCGGCGACGGTCTGCACAAAGGGTTCGATATAGCTATAAGCCGTATAATGCGCGGTGACCACAATCACCGTCAGCAGATACAGGCTCATTAACGCCGGACGGCGGAATAACACCGGCAGGCTTTTTAATGAACCGGAATGCTCACTGGGTAATTTGGGCAGAAGCTTAATCAGGCAAAGCAGGGTAATTAGCGCGCCCATACCGATGGCGAAGAAGGTAGTGCGCCAGCCAAAATACTGGCCGACGATGCGTCCGATAGGCAGGCCTAATACCATCGCCAGCGCGGTGCCGGTCGCAATCAGGCTGAGTGCCTGCGCGCGTTTCCCGGCCGGAGCAAGGCGTATCGCCAGCGATGCAGTGATCGACCAGAAAATGGCGTGTGCGAAAGCAATACCAATACGGCTAATCACCAGCACGGTAAAATTCCATGCAAGGAAAGAGAGTACGTGGCTGGCGATAAACACGACAAACAGGCAGATCAGCAGCTTGCGGCGTTCTACCTGACTGGTGAGCAGCATGAAGGGCAGCGACATCAGGGCCACCACCCAGGCGTAGATCGTCAACATGATCCCAACCTGCGCGGTCTGCATATTAAAACTTTGCGCAATGTCGGACAGCAACCCGACCGGGACAAACTCAGTGGTATTGAAAATAAAACCGGCAATAGCAAGCGTAACTACCCGTAGCCACGCGACCTTGCGGGAAACAGTGTTTGTTGTCATATGTATAAATCGGGTTAGCTGCAAAAAGGAGAGGTGGCGATCTTAAAACGTTTACTGGTGAAAATACAATCATTTCGTGATTAAGATCACGCTGTTTTGCGGATGATAATGCGGTGCATTACGAGAGAAAATAAAGCCGGTCAGTACTACTGACTGACCGGAGAATACCGTTACCTGAGCGAGTTTAGTGCAGCTGCGCTTCTTTCATGCACAACGCTTCATGCTCACTGTCGATGATTGGCTCAACTTTACCCATCAAAAACAGATAGTTCAAAATTCCCAGAACCACCAGTGCGGCAGAGAACACCAGCGCCCAGGTAAAGGAGCCTGTGGCTGCAACAATGGCTCCGGTAATAATTGGTCCTACCGCGCCTCCCATATTGGAGACAGTATTCTGTAACCCTGCAACAATCGATACGCTGTTTTTAGGCGCAACGTCACCCGGTAGTGCCCAGACCTGCGAGGCGGCAACCGTGGTGCCTGATTTCGCCACACACAGTAAAAACACGGTCATAAACACGGAATCAGTAAAAGGGGCAAAACCAATACATAAAGCCATTAACAGACCGATTGTCAGGAATAATTTTCTTGTGGCAGTCAGCGACAGGATCCGCTTATGTACCATACGGTCAGAGGCCCAGCCGGCAAAGACTTCGATCACCATCCCACATAATAATGGCAGGGCGGCAACCATCCCCATTTTGATAAAATCCATTCCTTTGTCTTTTACCAGATAAGTGGGTAGCCAGGTAATAAAGAAATAGGATGTATAGTTGATGGTAAAGAAACCGATACACATTGCCCAAATGTTACGGTAGCGCAACAGTTTATACCAACGCATCGGTAATACGGATTTGTCGCCGTGTTTTTGCTTTTGCCCTTCGCGAATATGTTTAATTTCGCTTGTACTGATCCTTTTGTGGTCCTCCGGGTTTTCTGTATAAATAAAATACCAGGCAATGACCCAAAAAATGCCTACACCACCAATAATCAGAAATGTCATCCGCCAGTCAAACTGGTAGATCATCCAGACAATAAGCGGCATCGCGACGGCACCACCAAATTTAGAGGCACTGTCAAACAATCCTGAGACGGTGGCCCGCTCCCGATCCGGGAACCAGCGCGCAGCGATCCCTGCATTGCTTGGATAGGCGGCGGCTTCACCGACGCCCAGAGCGAGTCTCAATGCGAGTAGAGATTTAAATCCAGTGGCTAAACCCATCATTGAGGTGGCGATTGACCACCACGCGACGGCAAAACCCAGACCTTTTTTCTGACCAAAACGGTCAGCAAACCAACCTGCCGGTATTTGCAGTAAAGAATATGACCAGAAGAACGCCGCCATGATAAACCCCATCATTTCAGGATCGAGTTTTAGCTCATCAATGAGGTGAGGTGCTGCAGCAGATAATACCGTCCGGTCAATATAGTTAATTGCAATAGCAAGCCACATTAATCCCGCAATCCACCAACGAATTCGGGATTTTTCTGCAAAATTATTCATATATCTGGCCCATGGTAGATGTTCATTTTTATTATTGTGGAAAGGGTAGGGTTATCTCCACAATGTTATAATCCGTTCATTATATTTTTAGGCTTACGCTGATGAATGACATGTTCAATGATGTTATAAACACATTGCTCGCCTATATTGCTGATCGCACCCTCGGTATATCCTGCAATATGTGCCGTAGGGATGAAATTATCGAGCGCAAATAAGGGGTGTGAATTGCACGGCTCTTGTAAAAAGACATCGGCGGCAGCGCCCTTAATGACACCCTGCGTGAGAGCCAGAAAGAGATCCTCTTCATTAACGACACCACCGCGTGAAACGTTTATGAGATAACTAGTGCTCTTCATTTTTTTCATCTGCGCTAAATCAAAGAGATTTTTGGTTTCAGGCGTCAGCGGAGTGTGTAACGTGATGAAATCACTTTGTTCTGTTAGTTCATCGAGCGAAACGTATTCAATGTGATTATCTGCGGCGAACTGTGCATCCTGCCATGCGTCGTGAGCCAGCACGCGCATATTAAAGCCGCGGGCTCGCAGTGCAACCTGTTTACCGATATTACCTAACCCAATAATGCCAATCGTTTTTCCATATACATCGGAGGCGAAGATCCGTGGCCAGTTTCCCGCGCGGGTTTGTTCAATCGCGTAGGGGAGTTGACGCGCACAGTTAAGGATCAGGGAAAACGCAAAGTCTGCGACGGCATGCTTATTGGCATCCGGCACATTGGTAACAAAAATACCTTTTTCACGCGTGGCATTGAGGTCGATATTATCGACGCCCACGCCGTGTTTGCAGACGATTTTCAGATTCGGTGCCGCAGCTATTAGTCCGGCATTAACATCGGTAAAAGCGACGATCATTGCCACTGTCTGTTCCAGATGAGGTGCAAGCGCTTCTAAACCGGCATCTGCAGGTAGCATGATTAACTCAAGTCCGGCGTCGTTAAGCAGTTTGATCGGTTGCTGATCGTATTTGGCAAATGAAGGTGATGTACAGATGACTTTCATAATACAATCCTGTTAGTTAAGCGGCGTTGCCGCCGCTGTAAAAGAGTCTATCGTAAATAGTTATTGATAATTTGCTGGATCTGGCGTTCCTGATGAGCATCAAACGTGACAGCGTAACGGCTTGCGCCTACCTCGTGCCCCATGATTTGCAATGCTTTTTTGACTGCGGCGGGCGAGAACGCAACTTTATAGAGCTCGGTTCGCAAACCTGTGACGCTTTCCTGTGCTTCATGCGATCCGACAACATCACCGGCCTTGAATCGCGCCCAGATAGCGTTAATTTCTTTTGGCGCTACGTTCGCCAAACCGGAAATACAGGCTGAACAGCCATCAACAAATCCCTGATGAATGAGTGAATCTGGACCATTCAGCACATCAAATCCCTCGATATCTTTAACTGCATCCAGGAAGCTGCTAAGACTTTCATAACTGCCGGCACTGTCTTTGATCCCGATTATGTTCGGGTGTGCCGCCAGCACTCTGGCTGTTTCCGGTTCAATGGTATTTCCCGTACGTGCCGGAATGTTGTAGAGAAATACCGGTACCGATAGCGCGTCGGCAATCGCGGTATAGTGAGCTATCAGTTCCTGCTGTTTGAGCGGAACAAAATACGGGGTAATCACCGATACGGCATCGACGCCCAGTTTTTCTATTTGCTTGCCCAGACGGATGGTTTCACGGGTAGAGATTTCACCAATATGCGCCACTACGTTCGCCCGCCCAGCAACTTCCTCAACGCAGGTGCGGGTCACTGCTATTTTTTCTTCCTCGTTGAGCACAAAAAACTCACCGTTTGTGCCGCCGCAGAAAATACCGTTTCCGGCATTTAACTGGCGGCTTACCTGGTTTCTCAGTTCTTTAAGGTTAAGCCCGCCGTCGTGGTCGAACGGGGTAACGATTGCCGTCAGTACACCACAGATTTTCTTACTCATGATTCACTCCTTTGGTATTCAGTTCTGGAAACAGAGTTTGATAAATGGCCTGAATATCCTCATGACTCACCTCGCAGGGAGCATTATTCATCAGGCGTTTTACGTTCAGTGCGGCATCGGCCAGTGCGGGAATATCAGTAGACGGTACACCAAGCGTTGCCAGGTTATCGGGCAGGTTCAGTCGTTTCACGAGTGTGGCGAAGTACTCCACCAGGGCGCGGGATTTTTCTTCGGCACTGAGTGTTGAGTCAGCGTCAGGCAGCAGATCCCACACCAGGGCAAACTTGTCGACCACAAATGGGCGAATCACTTTCATGCAGGGTGCTAACAGAATGGCGTTAGCGACGCCATGTGGGAGATGGTATCGACCGCCGAGCGGGTAAGAGAGCGCGTGGACCAGGTGAGTACCAGCATGATTAATCGCCACACCGCCGTAATACGATGCCCACAGCATCTCCAGTTTGGCCAGCAGATTTTCCGGCTCATTGACGGAGATTTCGATATGGTTGAGTAGCTTACGCAGGCCAATGAGCGAAGCGTTATCACTTACCGGATTGGCGACGGTAGCGGTAAAGCATTCGATCAGATGACATAGCGCGTCGATGCCAGTGGACGAGGCAATATGCGCCGGCATGCTGGTGGTGAGTTCTGGCAACAGGGCCACGTAATCCGGTAATAGCACCGGAGAAATGATGCCGACCTTGGTGTTTTGTTCCGGGATCGCCAGAATCGCATTGGGAGTCGCTTCAGAACCCGTACCTGCTGTGGCGGGGATCAGCACAGAAGCAACGCGTTGCAGCGGTTTTTCTCCCGCCAGCATGGCGTCAAGCGTCGGAGATTCAGGATGGCATAAGACGGAGAGCAGTTTCGCCACATCCAGTACGCTACCACCGCCGATACCGATCACCATTTCTACGTTGAGACCTTGTACGTTTTTTAATAGTGCGCTGACATCGTGATGCCCGGGTTCTGCAGGCACATTGTCAATCAGAGCCACATGACGTCCATCGTTGGTCAGTAAGTTGCGGATCTGTGTTACCGCGCCCAGTCCGACAATATTGCTATCCGTCACCAGTAACAGCTGGCGTTTACCTGCCAGTAACGGCTCCAGTGCGGGGATAGCATTCGAACCGCTAATGACGGTGCTATTGATTGTTGCCACAGCATTCTCCTGTTGTTCGAGTGATTGAATTCGCTCACTGAGATTCAGGAACGATTGCATCATGGGCTAAATTTATAATTTATCTCGGAGATGAATAACTTGAGCTTGCTCACATTTAATCAAATGTGATTGAATATAATCATTATCAACATACAACAACCCGGAGCATGGATGAGTAGACATGTTGTAAGACCCCAGATCCTTGTCATTGCTGATGACTTTACGGGGGGAAATGATGCGGGGGTGAGTCTGGCGCTGACGGGAATGACGGTAAATGTCGCTTTCACATTGCCCTGTGCCGATGATGCAGATGTGCTGGTCATCAACACGGATAGTCGTGCGCTGGAGGCAGAGCAGGCCGCCGCCAGAGTAAGTGAGCTGGCTCTGACGAGTCAGGCTGGTCCTCAGACGCAGTGGCTGAAGAAAGTAGATTCAACATTGCGCGGAAACCCGGGGGCCGAACTGGACGCGTTAATGCGGATTACAGGTAAAAAGCGGGCCATTGTGGCACTGGCTTGTCCCTCAGTCGGGCGAACCACCGAGCAGGGGCAGTGCCTCGTTAACGGTATTCCGGTAACGCAGACCGAATTTGCCAGCGATCCGAAAACACCGGTGATGAGTGCCGATATTTGTGAGGTGATACAGGCACAAACCACCATTGCGTGTCGGGCGATGTCACTGAATGACTACATGCAGCACCTGCGCGAGCCTGCTGTTGAGACGCCGCAGATTTGGGTTGTGGATGCCCGGACTGACGCTGACCTTGATGTGATTGTTACTGATGCGCTGATGCAGGATGAGCTGCCGCTGCTGGTGGGGTCTGCCGGGATCTGTGACGCGCTGGCCCGCCATGTCCGGACACCGTCCTCACCGTGTTTACTGGCGGTAGTGGGTTCAATGAGTGAAATCGCTCAACAGCAGATTGCCGCTGTGTACCAGGACCCGCAGGTGGGGACTGTATTCATTGATATCGAAAATATCTTCAGCGGTAGCTCGACAGAGTACGCGCAGCACATCGTTAGGATCCTCTCCTCTGGTAGGCACTGCATTGTTCACACAAGTCCCGACAGTGAAGCACGCCATCATATTCCGCAGCTGTGCGTGCGTATGGGGATGAATCGCGCTCAGCTCGGTGAAAAAATCTGCCAGTTTCTTGGACAGCTTATCCGGCAGGTTTTGCAGGAGGTATCGCCAGGCGCGCTGTATCTCTCTGGTGGTGATGTGGCGATGGCGGTTGCAGACGCCCTTAAGGCAACAGGATTTCGTATTACTGACCGTGTGGCCCAGTGTGTGCCGTACGGTCATTTTGTCGGTGGCGACTGGCAACGCCCGGTTATGACAAAAGCAGGGGGATTCGGTGACGAAACGACGTTGCGTCAGGTTTTAAATTTTATCGAGGAGAACATGAGTGAATAACATTATTGCAGTAACTATGGGCGACCCTGCAGGTATTGGACCTGAGATTATTATTAAATCGCTGGTGGAGGGAGAGCTGTCTGGCGCGCCGGTTGTGGTTGTGGGATGTGCCCAAACGCTGCGTCGTATCCAGTCATTAAATGTCACGCCGCCAGCGGAACTCCGGGTGATCGATAACGTAACCCAGGCGCAATTCGCCCCCGGTGTTATCAACGTGATTGACGAACCCCTTGCCGATCCTGCGGCGCTTGAACCGGGGGTGGTGCAAGCGCAGGCGGGTGATTTGGCCTATCGCTGTATTAAACGCGCTACAGCACTCGCGCTAAGTGGTGAAGTTAAGGCCATTGCCACTGCGCCGCTGAATAAAGAAGCACTGCACATGGCGGGACATCATTATCCCGGCCATACCGAACTGCTGGCACAACTGACCAACAGCAAAGACTATGCGATGGTGCTGTATACCGAACAGCTTAAAGTGATTCATGTCACCACACATATTGCACTACGTAAATTCCTTGATACGCTCAGTGAACAGCGTGTAAAAACAGTCATTCAGGTCGCAGATGATTTCCTGCGTCGTGTCGGGTTTGATAATCCACGTATTGCGGTCGCAGGCGTCAACCCCCATGCCGGCGAAAATGGCCTGTTTGGCGAGGAAGAGATAACGATTGTCGGACCCGCGGTGCAGGCAATGCAAGCGAGAGGGTTGAATGTTACGGGACCATGTCCACCAGATACTGTCTTTATGCAGTGTCACGAAGGTATGTATGACATGGTGGTGGCAATGTATCACGATCAGGGCCATATTCCGCTAAAATTGCTGGGATTCTATGATGGGGTGAATATCACCGCCGGATTGCCATTTATTCGCACTTCTGCAGACCACGGCACGGCGTTTGATATTGCCTGGACAGGTAAAGCCAAGTCTGAGAGCATGGCCGTGTCCATCCAGTTAGCAATGCAAATTACGCGGGATTAAAATGAAGGGATATAATCGGTTAGAACAGATTATGGATTATCTGAAAGGGCATAATCTGGCGACAGTTGAACAGCTTGTCGCTGTGACTCAGGCCTCTCCGGCGACCATTCGCCGCGACCTGATTAAACTCGATCAGGAAGGTGTTATCAGCCGTACTCACGGCGGCGTGACGCTTAACCGGTTTATCCCTTCACAACCAACCACACATGAAAAAATGCAGCGCAGCCTGATGGAAAAACAGGCTATTGCCTGCGCGGCGGCAAGCCTGGTGAAAGCCGGGGACGCCATTATCCTGGATGCGGGAACGACGATGATTGAACTGGCGCGCCAGCTTACCCATCTGCCGTTGCGCGTCATCACCAGCGATCTGCACATTGCGCTATTTCTTTCTGAGTTCAAGCAAATTGAAGTGACGATCATTGGCGGGCGTATTGATGACTCCAGCCAGTCCTGTATCGGCGAGCACGGGCGTAAACTGTTGCAAAACGTGTGGCCGGATATCGCGTTTCTAAGCTGTAACGGCTGGGATCTGACCCGCGGGATCACCGCACCGACGGAAGAAAAGGCCGGTCTGAAGCGCGACCTGATTGCAAACGCCAAACGTCGCGTACTGCTGGCAGACAGTTCAAAATACGGTGCATGGTCACTTTTCAACGTCACACATCTGGATGCGTTGACGGATATCGTGACCGATGCGCGACTCAATGAAGAGGTGCGGCAGCAGCTTGAGCAACTGCCTTGCCATCTGACGTTCGCCAGTTAATCTGCATTTTGCGACAGCTGAGGTTCCAGTACCTCAATAAATGCTTCCAGCTGTCGCGTCATCGCCCCCCGACGCCAGACCAGCCACGTATTTAACCAACGCCAGTTTTCACTCAGCGGCCAGGCATTGACCTGATGGTGGCCTGGCATGCTTTCCAGCATAGAACGTGGAATCAGCGCGATTCCCGCGCCGGCAATCACACAGGCCAGCATGCCGTGGTAGGACTCCATTTCATGGATCGTGCCTGGCATGGCGCGATCGGCGTGAAACCAGCTTTCAAAGTGGCGGCGATAGGAACAGTTGGCGCGAAAGGCATAGATATTGTAACCATTCACATCGCTGGCCCGTTTGATGGGGGGGTGGCCATGTGGGGTGACAATCATCATCTCTTCACGGTACACCGGCATTCCTTCAAGACCTGGATGGGTAATAGGGCCATCAGCAAAAGCGGCGTTCAGCGTACCGTCGAGCACACCGTCCAGCATGGTACCGGACGGTCCTGTTGCCAGTGCAAACTGGATTTTAGGGTAGCGCTGATTATATTCGGCAAGTGTGGCCGGAATACGCACGGCGGCTGTACTTTCCAGCGATCCCAGAGAGAACAATCCCTGTGGTTCATCACCTGCGACCACCATCCTCGCTTCTTCTACCAGCGCCAGGATCCGCTGGCTGTAACGCAAAAAATTGTGCCCGGAGGGAGAAAGCCGCAGACGTTGATTTTCACGAATAAACAGATCGACGCCAAGGTCCGCTTCAAGCTGGCGAATACGCGTGGTGAGATTGGACGGCACGCGATGCACCTTCGCCGCAGCCTGCGTGATGCTGCCGGTCTCTGCGACGGCATTGAACATTTCAAGTTGCGTCAGGTCCATAATTTTCTCTGTTCGTGAATGGTATGGTTAATATTATTCATTTTTCAGAAAGAGTAAACCTGCGCATGATATAACCATACCTTGCGAGAAAGAGAGGCACTTATGACCATCACAGCAGCAACACATGCTATTTCCGTTGACCCGACCTGTGGCGAAATGCTGACGGCAATGCCGTGGGCCAGCGCCGATGAGATTACCCACGCGCTGAATCTGGCGGCGACGGGATTCAACGCATGGAAACACACGACCGTCACCCATCGCGCACAGATGTTGCGCCGGGTCGGACAAGCGCTGCGTGAACGCGCCGAAGAGATGGCGCAGTGTATCTCGCGTGAAATGGGTAAGCCCGTCAGGCAGGCACGTGCGGAAGTGGCAAAGTCTGCGGCATTATGTGACTGGTACGCCGAACATGGGCCAGCGATGCTCAGTACCGAGGCCACGCAGGTTGAGAATCACCAGGCCGTGATTGAGTACCGTCCCCTGGGGACTATTCTGGCGATCATGCCGTGGAACTTTCCGCTCTGGCAGGTTATGCGCGGCGCCGTGCCGATTTTGCTGGCCGGAAATGGCTATCTGTTAAAGCATGCACCGAATGTCACTGGTTGTGCCGCGATTATCGCCCAGGTCTTTACCGATGCGGAAATACCCGCTGGGGTATATGGCTGGGTGAATGCCGATAACGCCGGGGTGAGTCAGATGATCAATGACCCGCGTATCGCGGCGGTAACGGTGACGGGCAGCGTTCGTGCTGGTGCTGCGATTGGCGCTCAGGCTGGTGCAGCGCTGAAGAAATGCGTGCTTGAGTTAGGCGGTTCCGATCCGTTTATCGTGCTTAATGATGCAGACCTTGATTTAGCCGTCAAAGCAGCAGTGGCAGGGCGTTATCAGAATACCGGGCAGGTTTGTGCCGCAGCGAAACGCTTTATTATTGAACAGGGCATTGCCGCAGAATTCACCCGACGGTTTGTTGCGGCAGCCAGCGCACTGAAAATGGGCGATCCGCTAAATGAAGAGAACGATCTCGGCCCAATGGCTCGTTTTGATCTGCGGGAGGAACTGCATCAGCAGGTTGAAGCCTCACTGGCTCAAGGGGCGCGCTTACTCCTCGGCGGGGAAAAAATAGCCGGTCAGGGTAATTACTATGCCGTGACGGTGCTGGGTGATGTTACGCCGGAAATGACGGCATTTCGCCAGGAACTGTTTGGCCCGGTTGCGGCGATTACCGTCGCGAAGGATGCTGAGCACGCATTAGCACTGGCTAATGACAGCGAGTTCGGCTTGTCGGCCACGTTGTTTACTGCGGATGAGGCACTGGCGCAAAATATGGCGGCTCGTCTGGAGTGTGGTGGCGTGTTTATTAATGGTTACAGTGCCAGTGATGCTCGCGTTGCTTTTGGCGGCGTGAAGAAAAGCGGTTTTGGTCGTGAGCTTTCTCACTTTGGTCTGCATGAGTTTTGCAATGTGCAAACCGTCTGGAAAAACCGTCTCTGATAGCCCGGGTGCCTCTGCAGGGGCACCCGTCTTATTTCTGCAATAAATTTGTCATTTACTCTGCGTACACTCGCGCCTAACGCTTTGATACAGAAGAGTAATATGAACATAACGCAAATTTTTCGTCGCCTGACTCCCCGTCAGTTTTGTCTGTTGACCGGTATCATTTGTATTATTGCACTGTTCTCTGTTTTGCAGATTGCATCCTCGCTTATGCTCTCAGCCTCTGTCAGGGACGCGCAGATTAATGAACAGCATAATCAGCAGGTGCTTTTGCAACAGTCGAAGATCGATGAAGCAAGGGTGGCGTTGTTATCTGCCAGCGACTTACTTAATCGTGCTGGCGTTTACTTTATGCAGGATGCGGCTACCGGCTCGGAAGGGAGCTGGCGCCCGTTAATGGAAGAGGCCCAGCATGCGTTAACGCAGTCAAAAACGGCATGGGATGCCTGGCTTGCAATGGATCCGCATCAGCCTCCCGACTTGATGGAGAGCTATCAGCGTTTTTATAGCGGTATTCAGGAGCAGGCCGATGGATTAATGCAATCCAATAGCATTGATGCGTTTTTTGCCGTGCCTGTTCAGGCGTTTCAGACAGACTTTAATGAAAATTATGCACGTTTTCAGCAAGACAGTTTCCAGCAGACGGAAAAAGGGCGAGAGCAGCTGTTGACCAGTCTTGAACGTTTACAGCACCTCTTTTTATTTATTCCTCTTGTGCTGGTGGTGATTGCGGTACTGGTCTGGCGCAGTATGTCCCGCTGGGTAATCGCGCCACTGAGACGACTGATCGATCATATTGATGTGTTAGCGGCTGGCGATCTTTCCCGTCCAGCCCCCCAGGTGAGCCAGTTTAATCGTGAAGTGACACAACTGAGCTCACGTATCGACGCGATGCAGCAGGGGCTACGGATGCTGGTGCAACAGGTGAATGACGCTACGACCTCAATGGTGGGAAATATCACTCAGCTTACGCAAAGCAATAAACAGTTATATCAGCAATCCGCGAAACAGAGCGATGAGCTAAATACGGTGACATCACATATTTCGTTTCTGGAAACACATGTCGAGGATAACAGTGGGTTTGCTCAACTGGCGAATCAACGCGCCGTGCAGGCGCGGGATATTGCTGCGGGTGGCAACCGGATGATGGCAACGGTAAATGCGTCGATGCAGGCAATTGTTGCCCGTTCATCAGAGATGCGCGGGATCATCTCACTGATTGACAGCATCGCGTTTCAGACCAATATTCTGGCGTTAAATGCGGCGATTGAAGCTGCGCATGCTGGTGAACAAGGGCGTGGATTTGCGGTTGTTGCAAAAGAAGTTGGGTTGTTGGCGAGAAAAAGCAGTCAGTCCACGCAGAATATTCAGGCGCTGATTCATCATTCCTTAGCGGGTATTGACGAAGGATTTCATGCGGTGAACGGACTGGATGACAACTTACAGCAGGTTATATCGCTGGTGGAAAATCTTGGCGCCTTACTGAATGATATTTCTGCTGCGACGATGAATCAGGGAACCCGTATTCACGAGTTGACCAGTCAGCTTCAGGCTCTGAATAACGAAGCCCGACAGACCAGCGATCTGGTGAACGCTGCGTCTGATTCCTCCTTACAGTTACATCATGAATCTCATCAGCTTATGCAGGCCGTTGCCAGATTCCGTCTTCCGGCCTGACGCTGTGTATTCAGCTCTGTTATACTCGCAGGCCTTTCATACCTGCGAGCAAGGAGCATGTTGTGGCCAGGGCCATGGACAATTCAATTTTAGAGACCATTGTGCAGCAGGTTCGTCCGCTGATTGGTCAGGGAAAAGTTGCCGATTATATTCCTGCATTAGCCTCTGTCGATGGCTCAAAACTGGGTATTGCCATTTGCACCGTTGATGGTCAGCACTATCAGGCGGGGGATGCGCAAGAACGTTTTTCTATTCAGTCGATTTCAAAGGTGCTTAGCCTGGTTGTCGCAATGCGTCATTACCAGGAAGACGAGATCTGGCAACGTGTTGGCAAAGATCCTTCCGGTCACCCGTTTAACTCGCTGGTGCAGCTGGAAATGGAGCAGGGTATACCGCGTAATCCCTTTATCAATGCCGGGGCATTGGTGGTTTGCGATATGCTGCAAGGTCGCCTGAGTGCGCCACGGCAACGAATGCTGGAAGTGGTACGTGCATTAAGTGGCGTTTCAGATATTGCTTATGATACGACGGTGGCACGCTCTGAGTTTGAGCACTCAGCCCGCAACGCGGCAATTGCCTGGCTGATGAAGTCCTTTGGTAATTTTCATCACGATGTGACGACCGTTCTGCAAAATTATTTTCACTACTGCGCGCTGAAAATGAGCTGTGTGGAGCTGGCGCGCACGTTCGTCTTTCTGGCGAATCAGGGGCATGCCTTTCATCTTGCGGAGCCCGTGGTCACGCCGATGCAGGCGCGGCAGATTAACGCGCTAATGGCGACCAGCGGTATGTATCAAAATGCCGGGGAGTTTGCCTGGCGGGTAGGTTTGCCGGCGAAATCGGGTGTCGGTGGTGGTATTGTGGCGATCGTGCCGCATGAGATGGCGATTGCGGTCTGGAGTCCGGAACTGGATCCCGCAGGGAACTCGCTGGCGGGTATTGCGGTACTGGAACAATTAACTCAACAGTTAGGGCGCTCGGTTTACTGATGAACACGCTCGACTCGCTTTTTGCCCGACTGGCGAAATCGACTTTTCGATCGCGGTTTCGTCTCGGTCAGAAAGAAAGACAATATTGTCTGGAAAAAGGTGCGCCGGTCATTGAACAACATGCGGCCGATTTTATTGCTAAGCGCCTGGCTCCCGCGCTCCCGACCAATGACGGAAAGCAAACGCCGATGCGTGGACATCCGGTGTTTATCGCTCAACATGCCACGGCGACCTGCTGTAGGGGATGTCTGGCCAAATGGCATGATATACCTCAGGGGCAACCGTTGAGCGAGCAACAGCAACGTTACGTTGTCACTGTTATCTACCACTGGTTAGTGCTGCAAATGAATAAGCCATAGATAACATAATCCTATGATTCGACTCCTTGTGTTATGTAATTGTTAATTGCAGTATGAAGGGGTCAATCTAAGGAGACTAAATGGCTACCCACACCCCCTGCTTTATACTGAGCGCGGAACAGATCCTGTCGAGAATCGACGAGCTTAGTGATGTCCTTGAACAGTGCGTGAACGATGGCGCATCTGTCAGTTTTATGCTCCCTTTTAACCGCGATAAGTCGCGGCCTTTTTGGACACGTGTTGCACAAAGTGTCTCTTGTGGAGAACGCATTGTTCTGGGGGCTGAAAATGCGCAAGGGACCCTTGTTGGGACCGTTCAGCTCATTATTGATCAACCCGAAAACCAGCCTCATCGTGCAGACGTTGCCAAACTCCTGGTTCATACCTCTGCACGGCGGTGTGGGATAGCCCGGGAATTGATGAATACACTGGAAATTTGCGCCCATCATGAAGGGAAAACCCTCCTGGTTCTTGATACGTCTACAGGCAGCGCCGCCGAGTTGTTCTACCACAATTGTGGATGGCAAAAAGCAGGGGTAATCCCTGACTATGCAAAAATGCCTGATGGAACAGTGGCCGGAACCACACTTTTTTATAAAACGCTCTAATTTGTCATCGGGGATTGATCAAAACAGGGTTTCATTGTATTAAAGTTTGCTAACCTATTGGACCAATTCAATCAGGTTGTATGACTAATCAAAAAGGGAACCCATTGTGCAAACACTAAATCGTCGCGATTTTCCCGGTGCTCACTATCCTGAACGCATTATTCAGTTTGGTGAAGGAAACTTCCTGCGCGCCTTTGTTGACTGGCAAGTTGATCTGCTGAATGAACATACCGATCTGAACGCTGGTGTGGTCATTGTTCGTCCTATCGAAAGTACTTTTCCGCCGTCACTGAGTACCCAGGATGGTCTCTATACCACCATCATTCGTGGTTTGAATGAAAAGGGCGAGGCCGTCAGCGATGCCCGTTTAATTCGTTCGGTTAACCGCGAAATCAGCGTCTATAGCGAATACGATGAGTTCCTGAAGCTGGCGCATAATCCTGAAATGCGTTTTGTTTTCTCTAACACCACGGAAGCGGGTATTAGCTACCACGCGGGTGATAAGTTTGATGATGCGCCGGCTGTGAGTTATCCGGCAAAACTGACCCGACTGCTGTTCGAACGCTATAGCCATTTCAACGGTGCGCTTGATAAAGGCTGGATTATCATTCCTTGCGAGCTGATTGATTACAATGGTGAAGCGCTGCATGAACTGGTTTTGCGTTATGCTCAGGAATGGGCGTTGCCGGAAGCATTCGTACAGTGGCTGGACCAGGCAAACGCATTTTGTTCTACGCTGGTGGACCGTATTGTTACCGGTTACCCACGTGACGAAGTTGCGAAGCTTGAAGCTGAACTGGGTTATCATGATGCGTTTCTTGATACCGCAGAACACTTTTATCTGTTTGTTATTCAGGGGCCAAAATCATTAGCCACTGAACTTCGCCTCGATAAATACCCGTTGAATGTTCTGATTGTTGATGACATCAAGCCGTATAAAGAGCGTAAAGTCGCCATTCTCAACGGTGCGCACACAGCCCTGGTACCTGTCGCCTGGCAGGCAGGGCTTGATACCGTGGGTGAGGCAATGAATGATACTGAAATTCGCGCCTTCGTTGAGAAAGCTATCTATGAAGAGATTATTCCGGTGCTGGATCTGCCGCGTGATGAATTGGCTTCATTTGCCAGCGCGGTGACCGGCCGATTCTGCAACCCGTACATTAAGCATCAACTATTGTCGATTGCGCTTAATGGCATGACCAAATTCCGCACCCGTATTCTGCCGCAGTTGTTGGCAGGGCAGAAGGCCAGCGGCCAACTGCCGCTGCGCCTGACATTTGCCCTGGCAGCCTTGATTGCTTTCTACCGTGGTGAGCGTAACGGTGAATCTTATCCGGTTCAGGATGATGCGCATTGGATGGAGCGTTTCCAGGTGTTGTGGGCTCAGCATCGTGACCGCCAGATTACTACCGAAGCGCTGGTCAACACGGTATTGGCCGTAAAAGATCACTGGGAACAGGATCTGACACAGGTTCCCGGGCTGGTCGAACAGGTTTCTGCCGACCTGGATTCTATCCTGGCGAAAGGCATGCGCGAAGCGGTTAAGCCACTGTGCTAATACGTTAACCCGGTTCAGGCCGGGTTTATTTATCGTCCTTATTTAGTTACAACATACAATATAACTTCTAAAAATGGAGCACACCTGAAGCTTCAATGCCCACTATGGTCAGCAGGAAAAGATGTTTAGATAATGTTGCTATAAGCTTGCAACATTGATCGCGATCACGTTTAATGTCCCGGCTTTCACATTTTCCGAAGATAACCATGATCGTTCGCCCCCAACAACACTGGCTACGCCTGATATTCGTCTGGCATGGCTCAGTATTATCCAAAATCTTTTCTCGCTTGCTGCTGAATTTCCTGCTCTCCATTGCCGTTATCATCATGCTGCCATGGTATACGATGCTGGGTATCAAATTTACCCTGGCACCGTTCAGCATTCTTGGTGTCGCAATTGCAATCTTCTTAGGCTTTCGTAACAACGCTTGTTATTCGCGCTATGTTGAAGCCCGACATTTATGGGGGCAGTTGATGATTGCTTCCCGTTCGCTTCTGCGTGAGGTGAAAACGGCCTTACCAGACGATGCTGAACTGGGACAGTTCGTTCGTTTGCAAATCGCATTTGCCCATTGCCTGCGTATGACTTTACGTCGACAACCGCAGGCGGAACCCCTGGCGAAATATCTCAGCGAGAGCGATTTACAGACCGTTTTTGCGGCTCAATCACCGGCCAACCGCATTCTGCTGATGATGGGGGAGTGGCTGGCCGTTCGCAGACGAAATGGGCAGCTATCTGATATATTATTTCACAGTTTAAACAACAGGTTAAATGATATGTCAGCAGTGCTGGCAGGTTGTGAGCGTATCGCGAACACACCCGTTCCGTTTGCTTACACCTTAATCCTGCATCGCACGGTATATCTGTTTTGCATCATGTTGCCATTCGCGTTAGTGGTGGATTTACACTATATGACACCGTTCATCTCGGTGCTTATTTCCTATACTTTTATCTCGCTCGATACGCTAGCCGAAGAACTCGAAGATCCGTTTGGTACAGAGAATAATGATCTGCCACTCGATGCGATTTGTAACGCGATTGAAATCGATTTGCTGCAGATGAATGATGAAACCGTTGTGCCGGCGAAACATATGCCAGATAAGCATTACCAGCTGACATAGCATCCGGTAGAGCTGGTAACACGACCAGCTCTTATTGTTTCACGGAAGGAATAGGTAAGACTTGATGCGCCGGTGAGTGCGGTTTTAGCCGAATTCTCTTTGCCACCACGCAGGCTGCATATCGGTAAATGAATGAAACTCGGGGGCCAGATCTTCATCATTGGGATCATCAAAAACGCCCGCTAATAGCGCTATTACCGGAGCATCATCAATGGCACCAACTGAACTTCCGCATTGAGGGCAAAAAGCGCGACTGGAGGTTTCTGAAGAACGCCAGGTAGTCGGTTTACCCGCTTTTCCCGTCCATTCTACATTTTCAGCATTAAATTCAATCCAGACGACGGTTGGTGCACCGGTATGCTTGCGGCAAATATCGCACGAGCAGGTATGCGAATTATTAGGGCTCGTCGCGGTAAAGCGAACAGAGCCACACAGACAACCGCCAATGTAGATTTTAGACATGACAACCCCCCGTCAGTAAACGTTCTCAGACACTAGCAGATGACTGGCTTCATCACTAGATCCTCATCGTAAAAAGGCGAGGGCGCGCATGGGGAATTCACAATAATTATCAGCCCCTGGTATAAAGAGGCTGATACCAGGAGGTCAGTGCTTAAGAATTGTGTTTAGCAACGATAAACAACCGCGGAAACGCCAGCAGTATTTTCCCATTCTCTTGCAGTGGATATTGCTCCTGCAGCAATGCATGATAACGCGCCAGATAGCGATGTTGTTCGCTTTCACTCAGCTCCTGCAACCAGGGACGCAACCCCGTCGAACTCACCCAGTCGATAATTGACTGGTGTGAATCCATAACGTGATAGTAGGTTGTACGCCAGATATCAACATCGCAACCCATGTCAGTCAAAATATCATAGTACGCATGCACTCCGGGAAGAGGCGCACGGCCGCGATCGGGGTAACCCAGTTCATAGGCAACTTCACGCATCAGAACATGCGTTGGCTCCAGCCAGTTATCCGGCATTTGTACAGCCAATACGCCATCTTTCCCCAGCAGAGAGACCAGGTGGGGGAACAGCTGATAGTGATCGGGAACCCATTGCAAAGATGCGTTTGCATACAACAGATCTACGGGCTCTTCTGTCTGAAATGCGCTAATATCCGCTTCGATAAAATGACAGCCAGGCAACGCGTTACGCGCTTCGCTCAGCATTGCCGGCGAAGAATCCACGCCTGATATTTGCGCTGATGGCCAACGTTGATGTAGCAATGCGGTGCTGTTACCCGGGCCGCAGCCGAGATCGACGACTGAGCGGACATTCTCCAGCGCGACTCTGCTGAGTAATTCAGCTGCGGGCCGCGAACGTTCGGTTTCATATTGCAGATAGAGCGAAGGGTTCCAGTCAGCCATGTTTCTGTATCCTGTATGCGATGAAATAGTATGATTCTGAGCCAGCAATTTCCATCACGCCCTCAGAATCAATGATTCTTGTTCCTTCCCAGCATAGTAAGTGTAGCTTTAAAGGGTAAAAATAGGACAAATCGTATTACAAAAGATAATAATTCATAATCTTTCTTATACTTCTTTTGCTTTCTCTTCAGGATCGCGATCTCTCTTTGGGCATTCAAAAAACTTCTGACATAACATTCACCATTATTATGGTTGTCGATAAAGTCATCACCGTAGTTGCTCTCATAGAGGCTTATGCAGTATTTTATTTTTGCCTTAATAGACTCAATGTCATCAAATTGAATCCAATATTCAGATAATAAATATGCTATCAACTTCTCCTGGAAAACAGACATGGTACTGTGTGTATCATTCAAAAATATCGCATCGAAATCTTCTAAGGCTTCAATTTTATGTGTAGCTTCGTACCATTCGCTTCGCCCAAAGCAATAAACTGGCTTACCGAAAATCAAGGCTTCAATGCTTGTACCAGAATTACATGCGATAACGGCAGAACTCCCTTCAATTAATTCATGGATATTAGCATCAACAGACAAAACATTCTCGTTGGTTGCTAATAGATACGCAATCTTGGCATCAACACCTCTGGATTTACACATCGGGTGGCGTTTGATTACCAACTTTCGATTTGTCTTTTTAGCCAATGCCGCAACATAGTCTAATGCCTCCATGGCGCTGATGTTCTCATGATCGGTAACCGAATCAGAGTTGACCTGCATGGGGAAAAAAAGGTAATCCGAGGGGAGATCAACGTGGTTATGTGGTTGTTGATGCTTGGAGAGTTTTGTCTCCCTGAAAAAATCCCGCTTCTCGCCAATGATATTTTTGGCACTGTCGTGATCTATTTCATTTATTTTATCGATATATGAACTGAAGTTAACACAAATATCTGCCCACCCCGAATATCCATTTTTATCTACAGAGTACAGTCCATATATAGGTGATTCTTTTATCGAGAAAACATTTTTGTCATTATTATATGAGTGGAAGGAGAATGTAATAGAGTCTTTAATTGCCAGTCTTTTAAGACCATAACAAGGAAAACTAACTGGATTCAGTACTACTTGTAATTGTTCATCATGGAGACAAGATATAAAGTTACCAATAAATTGTCGATGAATGCCTTCACTCTTACCTAGCCATTGTGGTAAGTCAAAGTAAAAACGATTTAAATCATTCATCATAACTCCACATGATTAATGTAAATAAAACTTTAGGTTAGGCTAATCTTTATTTGGCAGTCGGTTGTCTGCTAAACAGTAACGATTATCATTAAAAATATGCAGGTATTATATTATTTTCATAGGATCAATACAATCCGGTACTCTTGAATAGAAGTGGAGACAGAAGGGGGATATCGATATGATATAGGCCCTACTGGTGCCGATGTCATATTCAGAAACAAGTATGCTGATTAATATATTTCCCCACATCAACAACTTTATTTGTATCGGGGTCAACATTGAATACTATAAACCGCATTTGTGGGCAGAACAGTTCCAGGCTTTTTTTACTGCATTCCGTTTGTAACCATTTATGACTGCCACTTTCGGTTTGTACCTGATTGAGGTTTGCATCCTTACTGCACACAAAACCATCCACGATTGCCTTTTGCCTTGCCGCATCCAGATTCAAGCCAATAACATTTAGCTCATCGACGTCTTTGTCATGTGAGCTGGCAGAGACGCGGGTCAACGCACAACCGGTCAGTGTGAATGAAAGAACCAATAGAAACGCGACGCGTAAGATAGCGTTGTCATTTTGATGAACATGGATAGTTCTTTGCATTGTGCTGTAGGGTCCGTTGCTGTGAAATTCCAGGGCACAGGTTTGTGTCGTACCTTGTGGTTGTACGCGAAAAGGACTGAGTGAGCAATTGCAACGTCAGCGATTTGACGTATGCGTAAAGTATATGGTTTGAATGGTAGTCGGTGAACAGCCTGAATCCAGGAACAACGCTGTCAGGCGTTATCAATGACCAGCACAATGATGAACTCAGTATGGCAGATTTCACTTCTCTCTATCTGAGTGCGCATAATGTATATTATGTTAAATCAAATCAATGCGTACCTGACTCATAACCCTCTACGGGTTCCCCCCATTACAAAATACTCATAGAAGGCCCGGGCCTTGTCATCAATGGCATGCACCATGATGGCCTTGATACCCACTTGATCAGCTAAGTTAGAAATGCGCAATACAACATCATTAAGCAGCCATTTTCCAAAACTATGACCTTGCGTACAGACATCATTAGCCTGGCCGCCGGGAATAGTCACTTCGCCCTTCTCTTTCGCCTGTTTCAAGTACTGCGCGCACATTGCTGGCCTGGTACTCATTCACCGTGCTATGCCAGTTTATACCATTGCTGGTCGCCTTGCTTTCTTGTAACCTTGCGCTCGTGCAACTGACAAAATCTGGAACCACCGAACTGGACTTCATATGAATGCTCACATTTCTAAAGACCCCTTACATGGCGTGACGCTTGAAATGCAGGTCAATGCCCTGGTTAATCGTTATGGTTGGGCTGAACTTGGCCAACGGATAAACATCAACTGTTTTAAAAATGAACCGAGCGTTAAATCCAGTTTGAAGTTTCTGCGTCGTACGCCGTGGGCGCGAGCAGAAGTTGAAGCACTGTATCTTGATTCTTTGCATGACGTTGCACCAGAACCCACCGCTCCTGCTATTGATCCCTGGGCTAACAGCCGCAACAAGAAAAAATAAGAGCAAAATTCGATGTCAGCATCCGGTTTTTTTTCAGGTCATTATCAGAAAAAACTGGCGACTCTGCTCGCCCGTTCCCGCAACTCGCTACCGTTAACCAACGTGAAATGGTTCGCTGCACTGGTTGGCAGTATGCTGTTACTTGGCAGTTGTTCTTCACAACCGCCAGGGCCGAAAGTTAACCCTCACCCCCCGGTCACAACGACGCAACAGAGCAAAGAACCGGTTCGTGGTATCTGGCTGGCAACGGTTTCCCGTCTGGACTGGCCGCCAGTCTCATCCGTAAACATCAGTTCGCCCGCCATCCGCATCAGCCAGCAGCAAAAAGCGCTGACGGATAAGCTGGATAATCTGAAACGTCTTGGGATCAATACCGTTTTTTTCCAGGTGAAACCGGACGGCACTGCGCTGTGGCAATCCAAAATTCTCCCCTGGTCAGACACTCTGACCGGCACCATCGGCCAGGATCCTGGTTACGATCCGTTGCAATTTATGCTCGATGAGGCGCACAAACGCGGGATGAAAGTTCATGCCTGGTTTAACCCCTACCGTGTCTCCGTCAATACGAAGCCTTCAACGGTCGCAGAATTAAACCGCACGCTGTCGCAGAACCCGTCCAGCGTTTATGTTCTGCATCGGGACTGGATCCGTACATCGGGTGACCGTTTTGTACTGGACCCGGGTATTCCTGACGTGCGCGACTGGATAACCAGCATCGTGGCGGAAGTCGTTGAGAATTATCCGGTGGATGGCGTGCAGTTTGACGACTACTTCTATACCGAATCGCCGGGTTCGGCGCTTAACGACAGCCAGACTTTCAGACGGTATGGCCAGGGTTTTGATTCAAAAGCGGACTGGCGACGTCATAACACGCAACGGCTGATCGAACAGGTTTCACAGACCATCAAAAAGCTTAAGCCTGACGTGGAGTTTGGCGTCAGTCCTGCAGGCGTGTGGCGTAATCGCTCCCACGATCCGGCAGGCTCCGACACCCGTGGTGCGGCAGCGTATGATGAATCGTATGCCGATACCCGGCGCTGGGTGCAATTAGGTCTGTTGGATTACATCGCACCACAGCTGTACTGGCCTTTCGCCCGTGATGCGGCGCGTTATGATGTACTGGCAAAATGGTGGGCTGGCGTGGTGAAATCCACCAATACCCGCCTGTATATTGGCGTGGCGCTGTATAAAGTGGGTGAGCCGTCGCGAAAAGAACCGGACTGGACGATACAAGGCGGTGTGCCGGAGCTTAAAAAACAACTCGATCTGAACGAGTCTGAACCGAATATTAATGGCACTATCTTGTTTCGAGAGGACTATCTTAACCAACCGCAAACCCAGGAAGCCGTGACCTATATTCGTGACCGTTGGGGACGCTAAGTATTGCCGGGGGCTGGTGACCGGAGATAAACGCTGACGTAGCGGATAAATTTCCCGATAAACACCCCGGCGAGCACGCCACCGGTAATAATTGCCAACGCGCTCATTACCGGCTGGCGTAAAATATCGGGAGCGATAGCATTCAATACACCTTGTACATATTTGATGCCAAAGGCCAACATCATGAACGGTAATGCAGAGTAATCTGCCGGGCGATGAATGCTGCGTGGTGCGCTACTGCGTGTCAGACGACCGGGGTTTATCAACATATAGCCCACTATCGCGCCGCTAATAATACCAACCATCCACTGTAGATACGTACTGATGGACTGATCGCGGTAAGTGACTAAATCGTAAATATCCCAAAAAAGAAAGAGCGCCGGGATCAGTGCCAGCTTTTCCAGCGTAACGGTAGCGGGTATCCTGGCTTTAATCCCCCGAAATAACAGGAAGACCAACAAGACATACACCCACACCGGTGTGTGCACCAGCATCGCTACGACAAACTCAGCCATACTCCGGCTCCCGACGTGTTAACTACGTTAAGTGTAGCCTGGAGTTATCCGGGTGCAGACGATGCCCCCGGATACTTTACGTGGGGATCAGGCCGCTGAAGGCTCCGGCAATTTGAAGGAAGAAACCAGTAGCGCTAATTGTTCCGCCTCTTCTTTCAGTACCTGGGTTCGCGTGGCGGCATCATCAATCAACGATGCGTTTTGCTGCACGGTGCTGTCCATTTCGGTGACGGCGAGCGTGACTTCGGAAACGCCCTTACGTTGCTCGTCACCCGCGACACGGATTTCCCCCATCAGTTGGCTAACCTGACGCACGTTGTTGACCAGCTCTTCCAGGCGCTCACCTGCATTGTGGATTTGCTGGCTGCTGCTGCCAACATGCGAAACGGACTCATCAATCAACGCTTTGATTTCCTGGGCTGCAGTGGCACTGCGCTGTGCCAGGGTACGAACTTCAGAGGCAACAACCGCAAATCCTCTGCCTGCATCCCCTGCTCTGGCGGCTTCAACGGCGGCATTCAGCGCCAGGATATTGGTCTGGAATGCAATACTGTCGATGACCGCTACAATTTCCACCATTCTACCGGACGAGGCACTGACGTTATCCATTGTCGAGATCACACCTTGCATCACGTCGCCACAGCGATTCGCCGTTTGCGCAGTGTTGTCGGAAAGTTCATCTGCCAGTTGCGTGTTGCTCGCATTTTGATGAACGGTCGCATTTAATTGTTCCATCGCGGCCGAGCTCTCTTCCAGCGCAGCCGCCTGCTGAGTTACCCGTGAAGAAAGCTCCATGTTACTGTCGGCCAGGCTGACGGCGTTATTGGCTACCACCACGCTACTGCTTCTGACGGTGATCAGAATGGCGGAAATTTTATCGACGAACAGGTTAAAGGCTTCCGCGATATCTGAAATCTCATCTTTACCTCTAACATCCAGACGTCGGGTAAGATCGCCTTCACCCTGTGCGATATCATCGAGTGCGCGACGTGTATCATCGAGACGAGAGATCAAGCGACGCACCACCAGCCATGATCCTACCAACAACACGGTCATAATCGGGATCAGCACTTCCAGCACATCCTGCATCATGACTTTGGCGAGGCCAACGATGCGCGTTTCCGGTGTCACCAGCCCTACGACCCAGCCAGTATCAGCCATCGGGAACAACATTACGCGTGACGGGGCATTCAGTACGTTATCGCTTTCCAGCGTGATGGTTTTCACGCCATCAGTCGCGCGCAGCGATTTCAGCCCGGCTTCTACCGGAGCCAGCCAGTGTGCGCTTTGCGCCAGATCGCTAAAGGTTTTGTATTTTGTCTGATCGGCTTGGGGGAAATAGAGGATCTGCCCCTGTTTATCAACCACAAATGCGTAGCCGCCGGTGCTGTTGCCTTGCTGCTGCATAAAGGTCGCTACGTTATCCAGACGAATATCGGTGGTGGCCACACCGGCAAACTTGCCGGCTAATTGATACGGAATACTGCACGTCACCATGTTCACGCCGGAACTGGCATCCTGGTAAACATCAGACCACAGGCAACTGTTCTGTGAGTGACCTTTGGCATGCTGATACCAACTTTCATTGTGATAACCGGCAGATCCTTCGGCATTATAATCATTCGAAAAATCAAGCTTGCCCTCAGCATTGCGCGCCCAGAAAAAGCTACGTTTATCTACTCCCGGGGTAAACGCGTTTGGCTCTGGCCAGATCCCGCCGCCGGTAATAATTGAGTGGCTGTCTTCGCCAATCAGGTGTGGAACCACGCTTTGATACAAAGACTCATCATTAGGCAGTACTTCGGCCAGTCGTGACAGACTGACGGTTTCGCCCTCGATTCGGGATAGCACAGTACTCAGTTGACGGGTTAAACCTTGCCCTGTTTCTTCTATCAGAGCGGTATTGATTTCGACGACGCGTGGCTGACCACGCCAGAGCATAATTGCAACAATAACAAGGGTGGTCACCGCAAGCAGCAGGATGCCGCCAATGGTTAACCGCGTTGAAATACGAGTAGGATACCAGGCCATACAAACTCCTTCTGCAAAAGGCTAACTTTTACCCAGTATCGGCACAGGAGTTTATATCTTTATAACGTTTTCTTAAGTATTACGAAATAAATAAGTGACGTTGTCACATATAGCAAAACCCAGCACTCAGGCTGGGTTTTAATACATCGCTAATCTTATTTAGATAATTCTTTTTTGATTTCTTCTTTTATTTTACTTAATTCACTTTGCGGATGTTTTTTGCAAAGTTCAACGGTCAGAGGCACAGCTGTAGTGATGGTTTCGTTATAGTCAACGAAGTCGCCGCCTTTGAAGTCTTCGTCTTCATTCAGCACCCAGAAAGCAACCGGAGCCATAGTTTGCGGGTTCAAATCAATAAACTCCTGGCAGCTCATGCCTTTCGGAGTGACTTCAGTTTTAGCGTTATCAGTTGCTGCATTGACGCTTACACTGGTTAACAGCGCTGCGACCAGGATGCCTGCTGTAGAAAGGGAGAATTTATTCATTGTAGTACTCCATTTATAATCCAGATAATATCTACACTTGCGCTTTAAACCGTTAATGTAGTTCGCAAAAAATAATACTCCCACCGTCAGAAGAATAAATATTACGGCCATCGATATGGCTGAAATTTATATTTCACATTACTGATTCTGATGTCTGATAAGAAATGTTGCACACAATGTGATCGTTACGACGAAATCAGCAGATTCATCCCTCACTTACCCTACCTTTGCACCAAAACTGAACTACGCTGCACAAATGTTGATCATTGGTTAATGAAAATTGATGTTTTTTAACAAAGAACCCCGACGCAGCGCTGTCGCCGACCTGGCACGCGTCCTGCATTGTTAATCCGGTAACAGTGACGCGGTATCTGACAAACAACTAACAGCGAGATGGTAATGACATCAAAACCTGAGTTATTTGCCCGCATAGAAAGGACCTTTAGCCAGCTAACGCCCAGCGAAAAGCGCGTTGCCGGTTGGTTGTTAGCGCACGCTGCACAGATCCCTTTTGAAACGGCAGACGGCATCGCGAAAGCAGCAGGAACCAGTGGCATTACCGTCGGGCGCTACCTGCGTAAACTCGGGTTTCGTAACCTGGAAGATGCGAAAGCCAGCCTGCGTGAAATACCGGCTATTCCCTATCAGCCCTGGGGAATGAACGAGCGCCTGGACTCCTGGCACCAGCAGCAAAATCTACCTGACCGCGCACAACAGTCGCTGTTGCTGGAGATTGACGCTATCACCCACGTCTACCAACTGGCGCAAAGCGAGACATTTTTACGTATTGCGCAGCAATTGGCGCAGGCAGAAGCCGTTTATATCCTTGGGATCCAGTCCACCCGCGGGATCGCTAACGCCTTTTTTAGCCATCTGGAATATCTGCGCCCGAAAGTGAGTTACTCCGAAGGACTTTCCGGTAGCTGGGTTGAGTCGCTGAACTCGGGATTTAATCAACCTTATGTCGTGATCACCGATACGCGCGCTTACTCGGCGACATCCCGACAATATTGCCGCGTTGCCAGTGAGCGCGGCATTCCTCTCGCATTAATCACGGATGTATGGTGCCCCTGGGCCAGAGACTATGCCATTGATTTACTTCAGGTGAAAACGGATACCGGGCACTTCTGGGATTCGCTTGCTCCGGTAAGTTGCCTGTTCAACTTATTACTCTCCGCGGTGGTGGCGCAACTGGGCGACTCCCTCGCGGGACGCCTGCAAACTAACCGCCAGTTACAACAACAATTTGGTCAATTCGAACAATAAACAGGAAACGTGCTATGTCAGATACCCCAGAACTGGTCGATTTGTCGGTGATTTTCCCGTCACTGCATATCGACCTGAAATACGCTACAGCCGATAACATTACCGGCGCGCCCATCTACCAGGAAGCGCGCTGCCTGCTGCATTCCGAGGCCGTCACTGCACTGGCTAAAAGCATCAGCATCGCGCAGCTGGCGGGTTTGTCATTGGTGGTGTATGACGCATACCGCCCACAGCAGGCGCAGGCGATACTGTGGAATGCCTGTCCGGATCCACAGTATGTGGTGGATGTGGCGATCGGTTCGAATCACAGCCGGGGTACGGCCATTGACGTCACGCTGATGGATGCTCGCGGTAATGTGCTCGATATGGGGGCTGGTTTTGATGAAATGCATGACCGTTCCCATGCCTGGCACCCTTCAGTTCCTCCGGCTGCGCAGCGTAATCGACTGCTGCTCAATGCCATCATGTTCGGCGGCGGTTTTGTCGGCATCAACAGCGAGTGGTGGCATTTCGAACTGCCAAATGCCGCGCGTTACCCGCTGCTTGACGATCAAATAGCTTGTTACACCGTCACGTCTATAACAACACAACATCCCCTTTAATTCTGGAGCCTGGTTATGAAGACTACACCTGCGTTAACCTCGTTTTTTCGCCCCGCTCTGTTAGCCGTTGCGCTGGCGGTCGCTTTGCCTGCCGCACAGGCCGCCGTCCCTAAAGATATGCTGGTTATCGGTAAAGCCGCCGATCCACAAACGCTCGACCCCGCTGTAACAATCGATAACAACGACTGGACGGTGACCTATCCCTCATATCAGCGTTTGGTTCAGTACAAAACAGAGGGCGGCAAAGGTTCCACGGAAGTTGAAGGTGATTTGGCCAGCGGCTGGAAAGCGTCTGATGACCAAAAAGAATGGATCTTTACCCTGAAAAGCGATGCAAAATTCGCCGACGGCACGCCAGTGACCGCTGATGCAGTAAAACAATCTTTTGAGCGCTTGCTCAAGATCGGTCAAGGGCCGGCTGAGGCATTTCCGAAAGATCTGAAAGTTGATGCCATCGACAACAACACGGTGAAATTTACCCTTAGCCAACCATTCGCGCCGTTCTTATATACGCTGGCAAATGACGGTGCCTCAATTATTAACCCGGCGATCTTAAAAGAGCATGCCGCTGATGATGCCCGTGGATTTCTGGCACAAAATACGGCTGGGTCTGGTCCCTTCATGTTGAAGAGCTGGCAAAAAGGACAACAACTGGTACTGGTACCCAACCCACATTATTCCGGCCCTAAACCCACGTTTAAACGCGTATCGGTCAAGATCATCGGAGAAAGCGCTTCCCGTCGTTTGCAACTGTCCCGTGGCGATATCGACATTGCCGATGCGCTTCCTGTTGACCAGCTTGCTGCCTTAAAACAGGAAGGTAAAGTCAACGTGGCGGATTATCCCTCGTTGCGCGTGACCTATCTGTATCTGAATAACAGTAAAGCGCCGCTCAATCAGGTGGATTTGCGCCGCGCCATCTCGTGGGCCACCGATTATAAAGGCATGGTAAATGGGATCCTCAGCGGTAACGGCAAGCAGATGCGTGGCCCTATTCCTGAGGGGATGTGGGGTTTTGATGACAAGGCCATGCAGTACAGCTTTGATGAAGCGAAAGCAAAAGAAACATTAGGTAACGTTGCCAACAAACCCGAAACCCTGAGCTTCCTGTATTCCGATAACGATCCTAACTGGGAGCCAATTGCGCTCTCCACTCAGGCCAGCCTCGGCAAGTTAGGCATTAAGGTGAAACTGGAAAAACTGGCGAATGCCACCATGCGCGATCGCGTCGGTAAAGGTGACTATGACATTGCCATCGGTAACTGGAGCCCGGACTTTGCTGACCCGTACATGTTCATGAACTACTGGTTCGAGTCGGATAAGAAAGGCTTGCCGGGTAACCGTTCATTCTATGAAAACAGTGAGGTCGATAAGTTGCTGCGCAGCGCTCTGGCCACCACCGACCAGGTCGCCAGAACCAATGATTACCAGCAGGCGCAAACCATCGTCATTGATGAAGCGGCTTACGTCTATTTATTCCAGAAAAACTACCAGTTGGCGATGAATAAAGACGTCAAAGGTTTTGTCTTCAACCCCATGCTGGAACAGGTCTTCAATATCGCCACCATGAGTAAATAAACCACATTAATGCGGAGCCGATTTGGCTCCGCAAGGGGAAGCCAATGACCTTCTGGAGTATTTTACGCCAGCGATGCTGGGGACTTATCCTGGTGGTTGCCGGTGTCTGTGTAATCACTTTTATTATTTCACACCTGATCCCGGGCGACCCTGCACGGCTGCTGGCCGGCGATCGCGCCAGTGATGAAATTGTCGAAAATATTCGCCAACAGCTGGGACTGAATCAGCCGCTGTATATTCAGTTTTTCCGTTACGTCAGCGATATTTTTCAGGGTGATTTAGGCACATCCATTCGCACCGGCCGTCCGGTGCTGGATGAACTGCGCGTATTCTTCCCTGCCACTCTTGAATTGGCCTTCTGCTCTCTGCTGCTGGCGCTGATCATCGGTATCCCGCTGGGTATTCTGTCTGCTGTCTGGCGCAACCGTTGGCTCGACCACCTCGTCCGCCTGATGGCGATCACCGGTATTTCGACCCCGGCATTCTGGTTGGGCCTCGGCGTTATCGTGCTGTTTTATGGCCATTTGCAGATTTTACCCGGCGGCGGACGGCTTGATGACTGGCTCGATCCCCCCACGCACGTCACCGGTTTCTATCTGGTTGATGCGCTACTGGAAGGCAACGCCGAGGTCTTTTTCAATGCGCTGCAGCACCTGATCCTGCCGTCGCTGACGCTGGCCTTTGTGCACTTAGGGATCGTTGCCCGACAGATTCGCTCCGCCATGCTGGAACAACTTGGCGAAGATTATATCCGCACCGCGCGTGCCAGTGGTTTACCGGGTTGGTACATCATTTTGTGTTATGCACTGCCGAATGCGTTGATTCCGTCAATAACCGTGCTGGGTCTGGCCCTGGGCGATCTGCTCTATGGCGCGGTACTGACCGAAACGGTCTTTGCCTGGCCGGGCATGGGCGCCTGGGTTGTGACCTCTATTCAGGCGCTTGATTTCCCGGCCGTGATGGGATTTGCCGTGGTGGTCTCCTTCGCCTATGTGCTGGTTAACCTGGTGGTGGATTTGCTCTATCTGTGGGTAGATCCTCGAATTGGACGTGGAGGCGCACAATGATGCTCACACAAGAAACGCCAGCGGCCCCGCAGACCGCCCGCCGTCGCACGGACTGGGCCAAATTGTTCTGGATGATGAAAAGCAGCCCGCTGACGCTGATTGGCGGCGTCATTATTGTACTGATGCTACTGTTAATGGTGCTCTCTCCGTGGATCACCCCTTACGATCCTAACGCCATCGATCTGACCGCTCGCCTGTTGCCACCGTCGGCCAGCCACTGGTTTGGCACCGATGAAGTGGGTCGTGATCTGTTCAGCCGCGTCCTGGTCGGAAGTCAGCAGTCAATTGTCGCCGGTCTGGTGGTGGTGGGTATCGCTGGCGGGCTGGGCTCGCTGTTGGGATGCCTGTCTGGCGTGATGGGCGGACGTGCCGATGCGATCATCATGCGTATGATGGATGTTATGCTGTCCATTCCTTCGCTGGTACTGACAATGGCACTGGCCGCTGCATTAGGGCCAAGCCTGTTCAACGCCATGCTGGCGATTGCGATTGTGCGTATTCCTTTCTATGTACGCCTCGCCCGCGGTCAAACGTTGGTCGTTCGTCAGTTTACTTATGTACAGGCCGCGCGAACCTATGGCGCATCACGCTGGCATCTGATCAGCTGGCATATTTTACGCAATTCACTTCCCCCGCTGATTGTGCAGGCATCACTGGATATTGGCAGTGCGATCCTGATGGCCGCCACGCTCGGATTTATTGGCCTCGGCGCCCAACAACCCAGCGCTGAATGGGGCGCAATGGTGGCGATTGGTAGAAACTACGTGCTTGACCAGTGGTGGTATTGCGCATTTCCTGGTGCCGCCATTCTGATTACCGCCGTGGGCTTTAATCTCTTTGGTGATGGTATTCGCGATCTGCTGGATCCGAAAGCCGGAGGAAAACAGTCATGACACAACCTGTCCTGGAGATCGAGAATTTACATCTGAGCTTCCCCGGTTATAAAGCGGATGTGCATGCGCTGAATCATGTGTCGCTGCATATCAACCGGGGTGAAATTGTCGGCGTGGTTGGTGAGTCTGGCTCAGGGAAATCCGTCACGGCCATGCTCGCCATGCGTCTGTTACCCGAAGGAAGCTATCGTATCCATCAGGGGCGCGTTACGCTGTTGGGTGAAGATGTTTTAACTGCCAGCGAAAAACAAATGCGCCAGTGGCGCGGCCAGCGCGTGGCGATGATTTTCCAGGAGCCGATGACGGCGTTGAATCCAACACGACGAATCGGCCAGCAAATGGTGGAGGTCATCCGTCACCATCAGGCATTGAGCCGCACGGATGCCCGGCAGAAAGCCATTGCGTTACTGGAAGAAATGCAAATCCCGGATGCCCCGGAAGTAATGTCCCGCTTCCCGTTTGAGCTTTCTGGGGGGATGCGTCAGCGCGTGATGATTGCGCTCGCGTTTTCCTGTGAGCCAGACCTGATCATTGCCGATGAACCCACCACCGCGCTGGATGTCACGGTACAGCTTCAGGTGCTGCGCTTACTGAAGCGTAAAGCGCGGGCCAGCGGTACCGCCGTGTTGTTTATCAGCCATGATATGGCCGTCGTCTCGCAATTGTGTGACCGGTTATACGTTATGTATGCCGGGAGCGTGATTGAAAGCGGCCCGACGCAAACCGTTATTCAGCACCCCACACATCCCTACTCTATTGGCCTCCTGAAGTGTGCGCCTGAGCACGGTGAACCGCGTGCTTTGCTCCCCGCGATTCCGGGTACCGTACCGAATTTAACCTGTTTACCCGTCGGATGTGCGTTCCGCGATCGCTGCTTTGCCGCGGGGCCTCGCTGTGAAGAAACACCTGATTTATGCAGCCAGGGCGGTGCGGATCAACAATCCGCCTGCTGGTACCCACAACTGGAGACGACACATGTCTGATATTTTACTGGACCTGCAGGATGTTCATATTAACTTCCCCGCGCGAAAAAACTGGCTCGGCAAAGTAACAGAGCGGGTGCATGCACTCAACGGTCTGGATTTACAAATCCGCCAGGGGGAAACGCTGGGGATTGTTGGCGAATCCGGCTGCGGTAAAAGTACGCTGGCACAACTGCTGATGGGGATGCTCAAACCGAGCCAGGGGCACTATTCTTGCGGCGGTGGCAAGCAACACAACGGTATGCAGATGGTCTTTCAGGACCCGCTTTCATCCCTGGATCCGCGCTTGCCGGTATGGCGAATAATCACTGAACCGGTATGGATCCAAAAGCGTAGCCCTGAACGCGAACGCCGCGCCCTGGCCGAGGATTTGGCTCGACAGGTAGGGATTCGTCCGGAATACCTCGATCGCCTGCCGCATGCCTTTTCTGGCGGACAGCGTCAGCGTATTGCCATCGCCCGCGCGCTGTCATCGGAGCCGGATGTGATCGTCCTTGATGAGCCGACGTCGGCACTGGATATTTCGGTACAGGCGCAAATCCTCAATCTGCTGGTTGCATTGCAGGCACGCCGGAATCTGACTTTTGTGCTGATATCGCATAACGTATCGGTCGTGCGGCATATGAGCGACCGCGTGGCGGTGATGTACCTTGGGCAAATTGTTGAGCTGGGCGATGCGCAACAGGTTCTCTCGCATCCGGCGCATCCTTACACCCGTCTGTTGCTGGATTCGGTGCCTAAAACGGGTACGCCGCTGGCTGAAGACCTGGTCCTGCGTAAAACCGAACTCCCCGGCAACAGGACGCTACCGCAAGGCTGTTTTTTCCGCGACAGATGCCCGCTGGCAACCCACGGATGTGAAAAAAAACAGACATTACTGAAAAATGAAACCGGACGCGAAGTTCGTTGTTGGCGGGCCATTGACATCTGCTGACTACGCATTTTCAGGCGAGATACGCCTTTTTCAGCGCGTCCACCAGCATTCCCGACGCGGTTGATAATTTATGGTGTGCCGAACGCAGCACTCCGATCCGCCGCTGGATCACGGGACCGTCAAGCTCTATACAGGTTGCGCCAAGTTCCGTCATTTGTGTTCGACACAGTGCGGGAACTGCGCTGCCGCCTAATCCGTTTGCCACCATACGGCCAACGGTCACCAGTTGATGGCTTTCCAGCGCAACGTCCAGCGTATGTCCGCTTTGCACCAGTTGTTCTTCCAGCATCAGGCGCACGGCAGATGGGCGTTGCAGCGTAATAAAATCCAGCGTCAGCAGTTCGCGCCACGCAATACGCTCTCGCCCCGCCAGCCTGGATGTTGGCGGGACGATCGCCACAAAACGATCGACACCGAGCGGCGTGAAGTGCAGTTGCCCTGAATAATCAGGCTCGAAGGCGATCCCCATCTCCACCCGCCCTTCACTCACCATTTCAATGACCTGTTCGTTGATCACATCGTGAACCGTCACGTTAATACCGGAATAGCAATCCCGAAAGGTTTTCAGTACCTGTGGCAGGACGTTAGCCGCAAACGAAGGCATGGCAGCAATGGAGATTTTACCGCGTTGCAGTGTAAAGCGCTGGCGCATTGCTTCTTCCGTATTCTCCCAGTCCGCCAGCAGTTGTCGCCCCATATTCAGCAGCGTTTCTCCTTCCTGCGTCAGGGTCACTTTGCGGGTGGTTCTCAACAGTAACGCCCCGCCCAGCGAGTCCTCAAGTCCTTTAATCGCCAGGCTTAATGCGGGCTGCGACATATTCAGTCTTTCACTGGCATGAGCAAAATTCAGAGTGTGAGCTACCGCTAAAAACGCGCGTAACTGTTTGATGCTCATTCCCATTTCGCATTCCTTTAACCTATTGAATACCTTTAATTAACATTAAATTGATAAAAAAACCCAATGAGTGAGTCACAAATTTAAAATTAACAAATCATTTTTCACCCCCAATGATGTCGGCAAGGACAACTGGAGGGACAAGTGTATGGCTGGACTGGATAAACGTGTCGCCACGTATCAAGAGGCGCTGGCAGGGCTGACCGACAATATGACGCTGCTGGCGGGCGGTTTTGGCTTATGCGGTATTCCTGAAAACCTGATTGCCGAAGTACGCCGTCGGGAGGTTCAGGGACTGACCGTCGTTTCAAACAACTGCGGCGTGGATGGTTTTGGCCTCGGTGTGCTGCTGGAAACACGTCAGGTACGTAAAGTGGTAGCGTCCTATGTTGGCGAAAATGCGCTGTTTGAAAAGCAGGTACTGAGCGGTGAACTGGAAGCCATTCTGACCCCACAGGGCACGCTGGCTGAGCAGTTACGTGCCGGCGGCGCAGGGATCCCGGCGTTTTTCACCGCCACAGGATACGGTACACCCGTCGCCGAAGGCAAAGAGGTACGTGAATTTGACGGCCGTCCTTACATTATGGAACAGGCGATTACCGGTGATTTTGCGCTGGTCAAAGGCTGGAAAGCCGACTGGTACGGCAACGTTATTTATCGCCACACCGCACAGAATTTTAATCCACTGATGGCCGCCGCCGGGCGTATTACCGTCGTGGAAGTCGAAGAAATTGTCCCTCCCGGCGAGCTGGACCCCGCCGCAATTCATACCCCGGGAATTTTCGTAAACCGCATCATTCAGGGGCAGTTTGAAAAACGCATTGAACAACGCACCCTGCGCCAGAAAGGAGCCTGACCATGTTAACACGTGAACAAATGGCGATGCGTGTCGCCCGGGAACTGCGCGACGGTTATTACGTCAACCTTGGGATCGGTATTCCAACTTTAGTGGCCAATTATATTCCCGATGGTATGGACGTGATGCTCCAGTCGGAGAACGGTCTGCTGGGGATGGGCCCGTTTCCGACCGAAGACGAAATTGATGCTGACATGATCAACGCCGGTAAACAGACCGTGACGGTGCGCAAAGGCGCGGCGATCTTCGACTCGGCGCAATCTTTCGCCATGATCCGCGGCGGTCACGTTGACCTGACGGTGCTCGGCGCGTTTGAAGTGGATGTTAACGGCAATATCGCCTCATGGATGATCCCCGGAAAAATGGTGAAAGGCATGGGTGGCGCGATGGACCTGGTGGCCGGGGCTGAAAACATCATTGTGGTGATGACGCATGCGTCCAAAAACGGTGAGTCCAAGCTGCTCCCCGCCTGCACCCTGCCATTAACCGGCGTGGCCTGCATTAAACGCGTACTTACCGACCTGGCGTTACTGGAGATCGCCGATGGCGCGTTCATTCTGCGCGAACGTGCGCCGGGCATCAGTGTGGATGAGATTGTCGCCAGAACAGCCGGCAAGCTGATCGTTCCCGAAAACGTCCCCGAAATGCAATTTAGCTGAGGAGCTGACCATGCAGGATGTTGTTATTGTCGCCGCAACGCGTACACCCATTGGCAGTTTCCACGGGGCGCTGGCACCGCTCAGTGCCGTGGAACTGGGGGCAGTGGTGATCCGCTCTCTGTTGGAAAAAACCGCCGTCGCGCCGGAGCAAGTTGACGAGGTGATCCTGGGGCAGGTTCTGACGGCGGGCAGCGGCCAGAATCCGGCCAGACAGACAGCACTACGGGCTGGCTTGCCGGTGACGGTCCCTGCGCTAACCATCAATCTGGTATGTGGTTCAGGTCTGAAAGCGGTGCAACAGGCGGTGCAGGCTATCCGCTGCGGTGATGCGGACATCATCATTGCCGGAGGCCAGGAAAGCATGAGCAATGCGCCCTATTTTCTCGACGGCGCACGCTCGGGTCTGCGTCTGGGGCATGCCAGTCTGAAAGACAGCGTGGTACACGACGGGTTGTGGGATGCGTTTAACGACTACCACATGGGTATTACTGCAGAAAATCTGGCAGATAAGTTTGTTATCAGTCGCGAACAACAGGATGCCTTTGCGCTGCAGTCTCAGCAGAAAGCCGCGGCGGCAATTGAAGCCGGTCGATTCAATGCAGAAATCACGCCGGTCAGTGTTCCACAAGGGAAAAAACCACCACGTTTGGTTGAGCGTGATGAACAATCGCGCCCGGATACTCAGGCGGAGAAACTGGCACAACTGAAACCGGCTTTTCGTCCTGGTAATGGCACAGTGACCGCAGGGAACGCCTCATCAATCAACGACGGCGCGGCGGCGGTGATGCTGATGAGCGCCGCCAAAGCAACAGAACTTAAGCTGCCGGTTCTTGCCCGGGTGGCGGGTTACGCCGTTTCCGGTGTCGACCCGGCCATTATGGGCATTGGGCCGGTAGAGGCGTCACTCCAGTGCCTGAAGCGAGCGGGCTGGACGTTGAATGATGTCGATCTCATTGAAGCCAACGAAGCCTTCGCCGCACAGGCGCTGGCGGTTGGCGAATCCCTGAACTGGGACAGCGACCGGGTGAACGTAAACGGCGGTGCGATTGCGCTGGGTCATCCGATTGGCGCCTCTGGCTGCCGCATTCTGGTGACCCTGTTACATGAAATGGCGCGCAGTAACGCGACCAAAGGGCTGGCTACGCTGTGCGTAGGCGGCGGTCAGGGCGTCGCGCTGGCGGTAGAGCGTTCAACAGGAGAACAGCATGCAAAATAATCACTTTAGCGTCCTGGGCGCGGGTTTAATGGGCGTCGGCATTGCCACTCACTTTGCCCGTTTTGGCCATAATATCTGGCTATTTGATACCGATAGCGACCGGATTGCTGAAATTAACGCCGTTGCCGGGAGCATTCTCGATGAGCTGATCGCGACTGAGCAGTTTCACGCAGAGGAAAAAGCGTCGGTTCTGAGTCGCTTGCACGGTACGACTTCGCTGCAGGATATCGCCACCGCGCAATTACTGATTGAAGCGATCCCGGAACGACTCGAGCTCAAACACGCACTGTATGCACAACTGGAAGCATTAATCGCCCCAGATGCGGTGATCGCCAGTAATACCAGTGGCCTGCCGCCGGATGCGCTGGCAGAAAAACTCACCCACCCCGAACGGTTGCTGATCGCCCATTTCTGGCATCCCCCCCACTTTATTCCGCTGGTTGAAATTGTGCCGGGTTCAGCAACGAAACCGGAATATCTCAGCGAGTTGCAACGTCTGTTGCTCTCGATGCAGCTGGAAGCGGTGGTGCTCGATCGCGCCGCACCGGGGTTTGTCGGTAACCGTTTGCAATTCGCACTGCTGCGTGAAGCGCTGCATATCGTCAAAAGCGGGATCGCCAGCGCGGAAGTGGTGGATCAGGTGATGCGCGCCTCCCTCGGGCGTCGCTATGCGATGGTCGGTCCGCTGGAGGCGGCTGATATGACCGGGCTGTCTACGGTGCAGGATATTTGCCGCCATCTGCTCCCGGAGCTGGCCACTGGCAGCGACATGATGTCACTTGTTGCTGACAAGGTTGCCAACGGCGACACCGGCTTGCGCAGTGGTCAGGGCTTTTATCGCTGGGATGATTCGCGCAAGGAATACATCCAGCAACGCCGTGAACATCAACTGCGCTTTGCCCTGAAGCCATAACGTCTCTTTCTGTACCCCACTATAATAATAAGGAGTCATGATGAGTGTATTAATCGCCCTGGCAGCGCTGGGCTTGCTGATGCTGGCAGCCTATCGCGGATACAGCGTTATCCTGTTTGCCCCCATCGCGGCATTAGGTGCTGTTCTGCTTACGGAACCGAGCGCCGTCGGCCCCGCCTTCACCGGTCTGTTTATGGAAAAAATGGTCGGTTTTGTAAAGCTTTACTTCCCGGTGTTCCTGCTGGGAGCGGTGTTTGGCAAGTTAATCGAGTTATCCGGTTTTTCCCGTTCAATCGTTGCTGCTGCCATCAACATTCTCGGACGTCGTCACGCCATTCCGGTGATTGTGCTGGTATGTGCTCTCCTGACCTACGGCGGTGTGTCGCTGTTCGTAGTGGCCTTTGCGGTGTATCCGTTCGCGGCTGAACTGTTCCGTCAAAGTAATATTCCGAAGCGCCTGATCCCGGCAACCGTGGCGCTGGGGGCATTCTCTTTCACGATGGATGCCCTGCCGGGGACGCCGCAGATCCAGAACATCATTCCAACCAGCTTCTTTGGGACTAACGCCTGGGCCGCGCCGTGGCTGGGGCTGATTGGCTCGCTCTTTATTATCTTTGTTGGCCTGATGTACCTCGAGCGCCAGCGTCGGAAAGCGCAGGCTAAAAATGAAGGCTATGGCACTGAGCTGTTAAACGAGCCGGAGACGCCGGATAACATTAACCTGCCAAACCCGATTATTGCTATTTCTCCGCTGATCCTGGTGGGTGTGTTTAACCTGCTGTTTACCCGCTGGATCCCGCAGTGGTATGGCGCAACGCATCAATTGGAACTCCCGGGGCTTGCCAAACCTATTACCACTGAAGTGGGGAAAATTACGGCTATTTGGGCGGTAGAAGCGGCATTGATATCGGGGATCCTGCTGGTGGTGGTGTTCGGCTATCGCAATATCAAAGGTCGCCTGGCGGAAGGCAGCCGAACGGCGGTTGGCGGCGCTATCCTGGCCGCGATGAATACCGCATCAGAATACGGTTTTGGCGCGGTTATCGCTGCCCTGCCGGGGTTTCTGGTGTTGTCAAAAGCGCTGGCTGCCATTCCCGATCCGTTGCTCAATGAAGCGATCAGCATTACCACGCTTGCCGGGATCACCGGCTCGGCATCCGGCGGGATGAGTATTGCGCTCGCGGCGATGTCTGATACGTTCATTGCTGCTGCCCATGCCGCCAATATTCCACTTGAAGTCTTCCACCGCGTCGCATCGATGGCAAGCGGCGGCATGGACACTCTGCCACATAACGGCGCGGTCATTACCCTGCTGGCGATTACCGGCCTCAGCCATCGTCAGGCGTACGGCGGGATTTTTGCCATCACCGTAATCAAAAGCCTGGCCGTGCTGTTTGTAATCGGCGTTTTCTACACCACCGGAATTGTTTAAGGAGAATCATCATGAACTTAACGGGAAAAGTTGCCCTGGTTACCGGCTCGACCAGCGGTATCGGATTAGGCATCGCGCAGGTACTGGCGCAGGCGGGCGCGACGCTGATCCTTAACGGATTTGGTGATGTCGATGCCGCCAAAGATGCCGTTGCGCAATATGGCAAAACGCCAGGCTATCATGGTGCGGACTTAAGCGATGAAGCGCAAATTGCCGACATGATGCGTTATGCCGAAAGCGAATTCGGTGGTGTGGATATTCTGGTCAACAACGCCGGGATCCAGCACGTTTCACCGGTAGAGACTTTTCAGGTTGATAAGTGGAACGCGATTATCGCCATTAACCTCTCTTCTGTTTTTCATACCACGCGCCTGGCGCTTCCCGGCATGCGTACGCGTAACTGGGGACGCATCATCAATATCGCCTCTGTTCATGGTCTGGTGGCCTCAAAAGACAAATCTGCTTATGTGGCAGCGAAGCATGGCGTGGTGGGTTTAACCAAAACCATTGCGCTTGAAACCGCGCAGACGGGAATCACCTGCAATGCGCTGTGTCCCGGCTGGGTGTTGACCCCGCTGGTCCAACAGCAGATCGACAAACGTATTGCTGATGGTGCAGAGCCCGCTGCGGCGCGTGACGCTCTGCTGGCGGAAAAGCAGCCGTCACGCGAATTTGTCACGCCGGAACAGTTGGGTGAGCTGGCGCTATTTCTGTGCTCAGACGGCGCAGCGCAGGTGCGCGGCGTAGCGTGGAATATGGATGGCGGCTGGGTGGCGCAGTAATACCCTCGGGTGCCGGATAAGACGCGGTCGCATCCGGCACGCCATTACTAAGATTTCAATTGATAATCCAGCGTAATTTCCGCTTTCAGAACCTGCGACACCGGGCATCCGGCTTTCGCTTTCTGAATAATGCCGTCAAACGTAGCGGCGTCTATCCCCGGAACGCTCACCTGGCTGTGTAACGCCACTTTGGTGATAGCAAAACCGGCATCCACCTTATCCAGAGAAACATCGGCAGTCGTATCAATGGCATCTGGCGTAAAACCTGCTTCGCCCAGCATCAACGACAGTGCCATCGAGAAGCAGGCAGCATGTGCTGCAGCAATCAACTCTTCAGGGTTAGTGCCTTTGACGCCTTCAAAACGTGTATTAAATCCATACGGTTGCTGGTTAAGTACGCCACTTTCGGTCGACACGGTCCCTTTACCGCGTTTAATGTCGCCTTCCCAGTGGGCCTGACCTTTCTTATGGATAGTCATTACCGCTCTCCTGTGTTGTCATCGGAGTAACAAGTATAGGCCTCATGGGAAAATGCATGACCATAATGGAAAGTTCTGCATTTCCTGCTTAAGCATTGACCTTTCAGATAAAATGACCGACCATCCAGAGAGCCGTTAGTTTACTCATCGGCTTTTTGTCAGGTTGTATTTCGTCCGTTCTTACGCGGGCTCGCCCTTGAAACCAGTAACAGGATTAAGGAGTTAAAATGAAATCGAACCGTCAGGCCCGTCATATTCTTGGACTGGACCACAAAATCTCCAATCAACGTAAAGTCGTGACCGAAGGCGACAAATCCAGCGTGGTCAACAATCCTACCGGAAGAAAACGCCGCGCTGACAGCAAATAGTTTCCCGCACGACATACTGATTAAAGAGATAAACACCATTGCAACCGCAGTGGTGTTTTTGCTTATAAAACCCCTTAACCCATTCACAATGCTTTATACTTCGCCCGTTTCCCTGGCGGACAGGCCCTATACGATCATAAAGAGTGCCAGGGACGGTTATTCAAAAAAGAGTGAGTGACATGGAAAACGAAACTAAAAAACTGCGTTCCCTTTACATCCCTTACGCTGGCCCGGTACTGCTGGAATTCCCTTTACTGAATAAAGGGAGCGCTTTCAGTGTGGAAGAACGCCGTAACTTCAACCTGCTGGGGTTACTGCCGGAAGTGGTCGAGACGATTGAAGAACAGGCTGAACGTGCCTGGATCCAATATCAGGGATTCAAAACCGAAATCGATAAACATATTTACCTGCGCAACATCCAGGATACCAACGAAACCCTGTTCTATCGACTGGTGCATAATCATCTTGATGAGATGATGCCGGTTATCTACACCCCAACGGTAGGCGCGGCCTGTGAGCGTTTCTCTGAGATCTATCGTCGCGCCCGCGGCGTGTTTATCTCGTATCAGAACCGTCACAACATGGACGATATTCTGCAAAACGTCCCGAACCACAATATCAAGGTTATCGTCGTCACCGACGGTGAACGCATCCTTGGTCTTGGCGATCAGGGGATCGGCGGGATGGGTATTCCAATCGGTAAGCTGTCGCTGTATACCGCGTGTGGCGGGATTAGTCCGGCTTACACCCTGCCGGTGGTACTTGACGTCGGGACCAACAACCAGCAATTGCTGAACGATCCGCTGTACATGGGGTGGCGTAATCCGCGCATTACTGATGATGAATACTACGAATTTGTTGATGAATTCATCCAGGCCGTGAAGCATCGCTGGCCTGATGTGCTGTTGCAGTTTGAAGATTTCGCGCAGAAAAACGCCATGCCGCTCCTGACCCGTTATCGCGATGAAATTTGCTCATTCAACGACGATATTCAGGGCACCGCAGCGGTTACCGTCGGTACGCTGATTGCGGCCAGCCGTGCAGCCGGCAGCCAGTTGAGCGAGCAGAACATTGTTTTCCTTGGGGCGGGTTCCGCCGGTTGCGGGATTGCCGAGCAGATCATCGCGCAAATCCAGCGTGAAGGTTTAAGCGAAGAAGCCGCGCGTCAACGCGTGTTCATGGTCGATCGCTTCGGCCTGTTAACCGATAAAATGCCCAACCTGCTCTCTTTCCAGACCAAACTGGTGCAAAAACGCGAAAATCTTCAGCACTGGGATACACAAGAAGATGTGCTGTCGTTGCTTGACGTGGTCCGCAACGTTAAACCTGACATCCTGATCGGGGTTTCCGGACAGGTTGGCCTGTTTACTGAAGAGATCATTCGCGAAATGCACAAGCATTGTCCGCGTCCGATCGTTATGCCGCTGTCTAACCCGACCTCGCGCGTTGAAGCCACGCCACAGGATATTATCGCCTGGACCGAAGGTAACGCGCTGGTTGCCACCGGCAGCCCGTTCGCCCCGGTCGCCTGGAAAGATAAAATCTACCCGATTGCCCAGTGTAATAATGCGTACATCTTCCCGGGTATCGGCCTTGGCGTGATAGCCTCTGGCGCCAAACGCATCACCGATGAAATGCTGATGTCGGCCAGCGAAACGCTGGCGCAGTACTCACCGCTGGTGCTGAACGGTGAAGGACTGGTGTTACCGGAACTGAAAGATATTCAGACGGTTTCTCGTGCCATTGCCTTTGCCGTCGGTAAAATGGCCCAGCAGCAGGGTGTGGCGGTGAAAACCTCCGCTGAAGCGCTGCAACAGGCAATCGACGAGAATTTCTGGCAGGCGGAATATCGCGACTACCGTCGTACTTCTATTTGACGGTTTGCCCGGCGGTGCTCTGCCGCCGGGTGTTCAACACTTGCGTAATCCAGTAGCTTGCGTTTACACTTTCACCATCGATTAACATTCGGAAATATAAAAGGAGGATACTTATGCTGTACTGTGAACGTTTCATCGTTTCACATGCTTTTGGCGATCGCCAGTGCTCAAGCGTTATCGGTATCGTGCTGCGATAACTTCTGCTTGAGCGAAGCTAACATCTAAATCCCCTTCTCTCGGGCTTACCGGGTTATCGTCAGCGATGTTTGACGAGGCGTTTTTACGCCTGTAACTCTTGAGTAAGCAACAATGAGCACATTACTAACCGCACAATCCTTACACGTTGATACGGCATTCGGCACCCTGTTCGACGATCTTTCCTTTACCCTGAAAAAAGACGACCGCATCGGGCTTATCGGTTACAACGGCTGCGGCAAAAGCACGCTGTTAAAACTGCTCGATGGCACGATTTCGCCCACCAGCGGAGCAATCGCGCAGGCGAATTACTGCCACCTCGCCCGTGTGGAGCAGCACTTGCCGGACGATATACTGCCGCTTACGCTGCAGGAGGCCGTTCTCGCTCAACTTCCTGAGCATGAGCGTGCGGCTCAACAATGGCGGGTTGAAGCACTGCTTGCCGAAATGGGCTTTACGCCGGAAAATTTGCATCTCACTGCGCAAACTCTGAGCGGTGGACAGCACACACGCCTGCTGCTGGCGCGTGCGCTAATGCGAAACCCTGACCTGATGCTACTGGACGAACCTGGCAACCACCTGGATTTGCCGACATTGCTATGGCTGGAGCAGTTCTTACAGAACTGGTCTGGCAGCTTCGTGGTGGTGTCCCATGATCCACAACTGCTTGATGCCGTCACGCAGGGAACATGGATCCTGCGCGATCGCACACTGCACGCTTTTGATCTTCCATGCAGCGCCGCTCGTCAGGCTCTGGTTGAGAGAGATGCCAGCGATGCACTGCGCTATAAGGCGGAACAAAAGGAGATTGATCGCGTTACCGCCAGTGCCAAACGACTGGCAACCTGGGGGCGTGTCTATGACAACGAAGATTTGTCCCGCAAAGCAAAGCAGATGGAAAAGCAGGTGCAGCGCCTGAAGGATGTTCAGACGGAAGTGACCGCAGGAAGTCAGTGGACACTAACATTGCAGGGTGATGCCCTGCGTGCAGATCGTTTGCTGGAGATGACCAATCTGTCTGT
>NZ_CP080033.1:2628459-2694853 GCF_019382635.1 Citrobacter sp. Colony219
ATTTTCCATTGCCGGTATCCGGTTAAAAAGCGGCGATCGCGTGGCGATTGTCGGGCGTAACGGTTGCGGGAAATCATCGCTGCTACGGCTTATCTGGCAGCAATATCAGTCGCAAATGGCATCGTGCTCACTGATGTTGCACTCTCGCGCCACACTGGGGTATTACGATCAGACGCTACACCAGCTCACAGATGACGACACGTTGTTTGATGCGCTCGAACCGTTTGCTCCGCAGCCTGATGTTCGCAAGATGGCGCTGATTAGCGCGGGCTTCCCGTGGGTCCGCCATCAGCAGCGGATCAATACCTTAAGCGGTGGAGAGCGTTCGAGGCTACTGTTTGTCGGGCTTACGCTTGCGCGCTACAGCCTGCTGATGCTCGATGAACCAACCAACCATCTGGATATGGAAGGTAAAGAAGCGCTGGCGCAGACGCTACAAAGTTTCAGCGGCGGCGTGCTGCTGGTCAGCCATGACCGTCAGCTTATCAGCCAAAGCTGTAATAGGTTCTGGTTTATCGATAATGGAGAACTTAGCGAATGGCACGATCTGGACGCGATCAACGATCGTATTCGGGAAACGTCTGAGGAGATGAGCGTTCCCAAAACGGTGGTCGAAGCGAGGGCTGAAATACGCGGTGACAGCGATGAATTGCTGGAACAACTCCTCGAGCTGGAGCAACGTCTGGCCGACGATCTCGCCCGCAAGCCGAAACATCAAAAGCCGCTGTTGCAAGCGCAATGGCGTAAAGAGATTGAGCGCCTGAACTCACAACTGGAGTAATCTCTATTGCCGGATGGCGCAAGCCTATCCGGCAATTCTTGCGTGGCGCTTTCCAGATATGCCCCTTCTCCCTTTCTCTTTCTGCGCATTCGCCGCACAATTTTAAATATCGCAATCCTGGTGTTGCGCTTAAAGGAACATTAATGGTAGTGTTCCTCTTGAAGGAACAAGGATGATACGGATGATCATGAACTTCAGACACAAGGGATTGCGCGATTTGTTTCTTCATGGACGAACATCAGGCGTTATGGCAAAACATGTCCGACGATTACGACATAGACTTGCCGTTATTGATGCAGCAAACAAGGTTACAGATATCAATATGCCCGGTTATCAGCTACATCCTTTGGTGGGCGAGCGTGACGGCAGATGGGCAATTTCTGTTTCAGGTAACTGGCGTATTACGTTTGAATTCGTCAATGGCGACGCGTACATACTGGACTACGAGGACTATCATTGATGAAGATGGCAAATCATCCCCGTCCTGGGGATATCATTCAGGAAGCGCTGGACGAACTCACTGTCAGCCTGCGCGAGTTTGCCAGAGCGATGGAGATTGCACCTTCAACGGCAAGTCGGATATTAACCGGGAAAGCGGCACTAACGCCTGAGATGGCGATTAAACTCTCCGTGGTGATTGGCAGTTCACCCGAAATGTGGTTAAACCTGCAAAATGCCTGGAGCCTGGCAGAGGCCAAAAAAAACGTGGATATTTCACGCCTGCGTAAGCTGGCAGCGCAGTGATAAAAGTGAATGCCGGATACGCTAACGCCATCCGGCATTTCATTTACTGTTTCGGCTGTTTTTCTTTCCAGGCATCCCAGGCCTGTTTGATCTCTTGTTTTGCCGTAGCTGCGTCGTTGAAACCGTTTAATTCGACCTTCTTACGCCCTTCCGGCAACTCTTTGTACACGCGGAAAAACGACTCCAGTCGTTGCACTTCGATCTTTGGCAAATCGCTCAACTCTTTGATGTCGTCATAGGTGGGGTCAATTTTGCTGGCCGGCACGGCGACAATTTTATCGTCCTTTTCCCCGCCATCAATCATCTTCAGCACGCCAATCGCGCGCAACTTGATCAGCGTTCCCGGGGCCAGCGGTGCCCGGGTATAGAAAATCACATCCAGCGGGTCACCGTCACCTGCCAGGGACTGGGTCAATGAGCCATAGTTTGCCGGATAGGCAACCGGCATCGACTGGAAACGATCGGCAATGATAAAGCCGGTTTTGGCGTCGGTTTCATATTTTATGATCCCGCCTGCCGGGATTTCAGTCACGGCATAAAACTCTTCCGGGTTATTCTCCGGTTGCGGAAATTCGAGGATATTCTGCGCCTGAGCGGACGCACAGAGAAATACGCTGACTGCGAGTAATTTTTTCACCAGAAGCATTGTCTTTTAACTCTTCTCTTATTGGAAAGACAACACCTTACGTTTACCAGATGACAGAAACATGACGTTTTTTTGGCAAAAAAATGGCGCTACATCCGCAGCGCCATTGTTGTCAGAAAGCATCAGGTTTACTTAACCCCTTCTTCACTCTCTTTCTTTGCTTCCAGCTTTTCAACATCGCGATACCAGCGCGGGTGATGCTTCTTCGCCCAGCGACGGCTCACTTTCCCTTCAACCATGCCTTTAATTGATCCTTTCACCCAAAATGCCATATACATATGGATGAGGATAGCGTGCATCAGAATAATGCCCGCCGCAGCGTGGATCAGCAGGCTGTAACGCACTACCTGCATCGGGAAATACTGTGCAAAGTATGGACGCCAGATAATAATACCGGTAATCAGCAGCACGAAAATCATGCTCATGATCGACCAGAACATCATTTTCTGCCCGGCGTTGTACTTGCCCACATCCGCTACTTTGTGTTCATTGCCTTTCAGCACTTCCACAATGTTTTTCAGCCACGGAATATCTTTTTTATCCGGGATGTTGTGGTGCACAAAGCGCACAAACATGAACATTAGCGCGACGAAGATCAGTATGCCGAAGAACGGGTGCAGAATACGCCCCATCTGCGGCGTACCGAAGGTTTGCGTCAGCCATTGTAGGGTCGGGAAGAAAAACGAAATCCCCGACAGCGCCACCAGGAAAAAGCAGATCACCACCGTCCAGTGACAGGCGCGATCGATAAATTTCGTGCGCACAATCATTTTCGACTTACTCATGATGATCCTCCTCGTCGTCGTCCACTTCCTTATTCGGGCCGATGCCAATGTAGTGGTAAATCAGCCCGGCRAAGGTRGCGATAAATCCGGCAGCAGCCAGCGGTTTCAGAGCCCCTTTCCACAGATTGATAGAGGTATCGATCTTAGGCTCTTTCGGCAGACCGTGATACAGCTCCGGCTGGTTGGCATGATGCAGAACGTACATGACGTGCGTGCCTCCCACACCTTCCGGGTTGTAGAGACCGGCATGTTCATAACCACGTGCTTTCAGTTTTGCCACACGCTGCTCGCCCATTTCCAGCATTTCCTGCTTGGTGCCGAAATGTATTGCCCCGGTCGGACAGGTCTTCACGCAGGCAGGTTCCTGCCCGACGCTGACGCGATCCACACACAGCGTACATTTATACACGCGGTTATCCTCTTTATTGAGGCGCGGAATATTAAATGGACACCCGGCAATACAGTACCCGCAACCAATGCAATGCTCTGACTGGAAATCAACAATCCCGTTCGCGTACTGGATGATTGCTCCGGCAGACGGGCATGCCTTCAGGCAGCCCGGATCTTCACAGTGCATACAGCCGTCTTTRCGRATCARCCATTCCAGCTTGYCGTTCTGKKYGGTTTCGSTAAASCGCATCACCGTCCAGGACTTRGCGCTGAGATCGGYGGGGTTGTCRTASACSCCGAYGCARTRACCCACTTCATCGCGRATATCGTTCCACTCTGAGCAGGCSACCTGACAGSCTTTACAGCCWATACAGGTGGAAACGTCGATCAACTTTGCGACTTCGGCTTTGTAATCACGGGCCTGAGGTGGCGGCGTGATGGAGTTTGTTGCGGACCTTTTGATGATGTCCTGCGTTTCCATAGACATATATTCGCCCCCTTACGCCTTCTCGATGTTAACTAAAAACGCTTTGTATTCCGGCGTTTGCGAGTTTGCATCACCGACGTTCGGCGTCAGGGTGTTGGCAATAAATCCTTTACGCGCGACTCCTTCAAAGCCCCAGTGGATCGGGATCCCTACGGTTTCAACCTTCTGACCGTTGACGTTCAGGGTTTGCAGACGACGGGTGACCACCGCAACTGCGCGAATAAATCCACGCTTGCTGCTGACTTTCACGTAGTCGCCGTTGCCGATACCTTTTGCTGACGCCAGCGTTTCGCTGATTTCCACAAACTGCTCTGGCTGGGCAATCGCATTTAACAGTGCGTGTTTGGTCCAGGTGTGGAAATGCTCGGTCAGACGATAGGTGGTTCCGACGTATGGGAAGTCCTGCTTCGTCCCCATACGCAAGGCATCCGCTTCGTACAGACGCGCTGCCGGGTTGGAGATCACGTTCGGGTGCAGCGGGTTCGTACCCAGCGGCGTTTCCATCGGCTCGTAGTGTTCCGGGAACGGCCCTTCCGCCAGCTTATCGATAGCAAACAGACGCCCCAGCCCTTCCGGCTGCATGATAAACGGATTGGTGCCACTACCCGGTGCGGCGTTGTTGAAGTCAGGGATATCGTTTCCGGTCCACTTAGTACCGTTCCACTGGATCAACATCCGTTTCGGATCCCACGGTTTACCCTGCGGGTCTGCCGAAGCGCGGTTGTACAGTACTCGACGGTTCAGTGGCCATGCCCATGCCCAACCCAGCGTATTACCCAGACCTGATGGGTCGGCGTTATCGCGGTTAGCCATCTGGTTGCCCTGCTCGGTCCAGCTACCGGTATAAATCCAGCAGGAGGATGACGTTGTACCGTCGTCACGCAGGAGCGCAAAGCTGTTGAGCAACTGACCTTTTTTCGCCACCAGCACGCCATTGGCATCATAGAGATCTTCCAGCGCATAGCCGTTGTTCTCTTTGGCCACTTCCTCGGAATGCGGTTCGTCCGGTACCTTATAGTTCCAGCTCATTTTCAGCACAGGCTCTACAGCTTTACCGCCTTCGGTGCGATACATGTCGCGCAGACGATGGTAAATACCGGCCAGAATTTCGCCGTCATTACGCGCTTCACCTGGTGCATCCTGACCTTTCCAGTGCCACTGCAGCCAACGGCCAGAGTTAGCAATCGAGCCGTCTTCTTCTGCAAAGCAGGTGGATGGCAGACGGAAAACTTCAGTCTGAATCGACGCCGGATCGACATCGTTGGATTCGCCGTGGTTTTGCCAGAATGTGGACGTTTCTGTGACCAGCGGATCAATAACCACCAGATACTTCAGTTTGCTGAGGCTCTGTACTACTTTGTTTTTGTCCGGGAAGGACGCAACCGGGTTAAAGCCCTGACAGATGTAGCCGGTAACTTTCCCGCTATCCATCATGTTGAAATATTTGATGACGTCGTAGGACTGATCCCACTTCGGCAGCCATTCAAAGCCCCAGTCGTTTTCTTTCTGTGCCGCATCGCCGTAGAAAGATTTCATCAAACTGACGAAGAACTTCGGATAGTTGCCCCAGTAGTTCACTTGGGAGGCCAGCGTCGCTTTGGGTGTATTGGCGGCCAGATAGGTTTGCAGATCAGTCTGCTTTTCTGACGGCAGCGTCAGATAACCGGGCAGGCTGGTTGATAACAGACCCAAGTCGGTTAAGCCCTGAATGTTGGAGTGACCGCGTAATGCGTTTACGCCGCCACCGGCCATCCCCATGTTACCGAGCAGCAACTGGATCATCGCCATGGTGCGGATGTTCTGCGCCCCAACGGTATGTTGTGTCCAGCCCAGTGCGTACAGGAAGGTCGTGGTACGATCGGCAGCACTGGTGGAGGCCAGAACTTCACACACTTTCAGGAAGTCGGCTTTCGGCGTACCGCAGATGTTTTCCACCACATCCGGCGTATAACGGGAAACGTGCTGTTTGAGCAGGTTCCACACGCAACGGGGATGGCTTAAGGTTTCATCGCGTTTTGCGTAGCCATTTTCATCGAACTGGTAGTTCCAGGACGACTTATCATATTGACGTTTTTTGGCGTCGTAACCGCTGAACAAACCGTCTTCAAAAGCAAAATCATCCCGTACCAGCAGGCTGGCGTTGGTGTAGTGCTTAACGTATTCAGCATTGATTTTGTTATTTTCAATCAGATACAGCAATACGCCGGAAAGGAACGTAATGTCCGTGCCGGAGCGAATCGGCGCATAGATATCCGCCACCGACGCTGTACGGGTAAAACGGGGATCGACAACAATCAGCGTAGCATCATTGTTGTTTTTAGCTTCCATCGCCCAGCGGAATCCCACCGGATGTGCTTCAGCGGCGTTACCGCCCATCACCATTACGACGTTAGCGTTTTTGATATCAACCCAGTGGTTGGTCATCGCACCGCGACCAAATGTTGGAGCAAGACTTGCTACCGTTGGTCCGTGTCAGACGCGTGCCTGGTTGTCTACCGCCAGCATGCCGAGTGAGCGCACGAATTTTTGCGTCAGCATGCCGGTTTCATTACTCGCCGCAGATGCACACAGCATCCCGGTTGAAAGCCAGCGGTTTACCGTCACGCCCTGCTCATTCTTCTCAATAAAGTTGGCGTCACGGTCTGCTTTCATCAGTTTTGCTATGCGGGAGAAAGCTTCATCCCAACTGATGCGTTGCCATTTGTCGGAACCGGGAGCGCGATATTCCGGGTAGCGTAAACGGCTTTCGCTGTGCACGTAATCCAGTAATCCTGCGCCCTTAGGACAAAGTGCCCCACGGCTCACCGGATGATCCGGATCCCCTTCGATATGATAAATCGACTCTTTGGCGTTTTTTGCTCCATCACCAAGGCTATACATTAATAGCCCGCAACCTACGGAACAGTATGTGCAGGTGTTTCGGATCTCTTTTGCGCGTAACAGTTTGTAGTTTCGCGCCTGAGCCAGTGCCATTTTGGGTGCAAAACCCAGTGCGGCCACTGTTGTTCCCGCCATACCGCCCGCGCAGATTTTAAAGAATTGTCTGCGGCTGACGTCCATTGCTTTCCTCTTTTTTACAGGGGTTCGTACAAGACATCTTTCACCTTGCGCCAGCGCGGCAGTCTGAAAGATGACATGTACAACTTCGCGACGAAACTAACAGCTATATCCATATTTTTTTTGCGTCAAATCAATAACGAAACGGTTCCGCTACTAAATAGTGCAGTTTGTGTAACCTGTATACCCACAAGGGGTTAGCTAAAAGCTAATTAGTTAGCCCGTGCTGACGTAAAAGTGCTATAAATTTCAGCTTCATTTTTGCCAGGACGACGGACAGACAAACAGCATGACAAAACAAAAAGCAACGTTAATCGGGCTCATCGCCATTGTGCTGTGGAGCACGATGGTGGGGTTGATTCGTGGGGTAAGCGAAGGTCTCGGGCCAGCGGGCGGCGCAGCGATGATCTTCTCGCTAAGCGGCCTGCTGCTGATATTTACCGTCGGATTTCCAAATATTAGAAAAATACCTGTTCGTTATTTAATCGCCGGTAGCGTGCTTTTTGTCAGCTATGAAATTTGCCTGGCGTTGGCATTAGGCTATGCCGCTACCCGACACCAGGCAATAGAAGTAGGAATGGTCAATTATCTCTGGCCAAGTCTGACGATTTTGTTTGCTATATTATTTAATGGTCAAAAAACAAACTGGATGATTATTCCAGGATTAATTCTCGCATTGACCGGAGTCTGCTGGGTTTTAGGTGGCGAGAACGGTCTAAATCCAGGTGAAATTATCAGCAACATTGCCAGTAGCCCGCTGAGTTATTTTCTCGCATTCTTGGGCGCTTTTATCTGGGCAACGTATTGCACTGTCACTAATAAATTTGCGAAAGGGTTTAACGGTATCACCGTTTTTGTTTTACTGACGGCGGCAAGTTTGTGGGCCTACTATTTTATGACGCCACAACCAGAAATGGTTTTCAGCACACCGGTGACCATTAAGATGTTCACGGCTGCATTAGCACTAGGATTTGCCTATGCGGCCTGGAATATCGGAATTTTACACGGAAATGTCACTGTCATGGCAGTAGGGTCTTATTTCACCCCAGTGCTTTCTTCTGCCCTGGCTGCTGTATTGCTCAGCGCCCCGCTGTCGTTCTCGTTCTGGCAAGGCGCACTGATGGTCTGTGCTGGCTCACTACTGTGCTGGCTGGCAACACGTCGGATATAGAAGTCAGGCCGGGTTTCTGGCATAGAGATAGAACCCGGCTACACTCTGGTCAGTTAACGGATAATAATTGTACATTTCGCTTGTGTATTATGTTTTTATTTGTTTAATTAAATGTTAAGTAACTGGTAATTAATCAACAGCCGAAAATATTATATGTTTACCTATAACCCTCCGGTTGTATATATTTTACATAGGTTACTAACGATTAGTAAACCATAACCAGCACAATAGTCCCCGCCGAAAATATATCCCAACAAAAGGTCACATATTAATATTAATATAATCAGCTGTATTATGTAGATCTAGATCACACAAATTCAAATATTCCGCAATATTATGAAACTTATTATTGAACTAATACCACATCGTCATTTAAAAATAGTTCGTCATTGATGAACGGCCTCGTTTAGCAATGGTTTAGGAAACACACCAAGAAAAAATTATAAGGATTATTTCGAATGAAACTTAAATTAGTTGCAGTGGCAGTGACTACCCTGTTGGCAGCGGGTGCGGTAAACGCAGCTGAGATTTATAACAAAGACGGTAACAAACTGGATCTGTACGGTAAAGTTCACGCTCAGCATTACTTCTCTGACGATACCAGCAGCGATGGTGACAAAACTTACGCGCGTCTGGGCTTCAAAGGCGAAACTCAGATCAACGACCAACTGGTTGGTTTCGGCCAGTGGGAATATGAATTCAAAGGCAACCGTTCTGAAGATCAAGGTTCCGAAGCAGACAAAACCCGTCTGGCATTCGCTGGCCTGAAATTCGCTGAATACGGTTCTTTCGACTACGGTCGTAACTACGGCGTAGCCTACGACATCGGCGCATGGACTGACGTCCTGCCGGAATTCGGCGGTGATACCTGGACCCAGACTGACGTCTTCATGACTCAGCGTGCTACCGGCGTTGCAACTTACCGTAACACTGACTTCTTCGGTCTGGTTGAAGGTCTGAACTTTGCTGCTCAGTATCAGGGCAAAAACGACCGTAGCAGCGACGTTGAAGCGAACGGTGACGGTTTCGGTCTGTCTTCTACTTATGAATACGAAGGCTTCGGCATCGGTGCAACCTATGCGAAATCTGACCGTACTGATGACCAGATGCGTAATGGCAACAACGAATTCTATGCTTCCGGTAAAAACGCAGAAGTATGGGCTGCTGGCCTGAAATATGATGCGAACAACATCTACCTGGCAACTACCTACTCTGAAACCCGCAACATGACCACGTTCGGTAAAGTAGACGGTATTGCTAACAAARCGCARAACTTTGAAGTTGTWGCTCARTACCAGTTCGAYTWYGGTCTGCGTCCGTCCATCGCTTACCTGAAATCCAAAGGTAAAGATCTGGGTGTTTACGGCGACCAGGATCTGGTTGAATACGTTGATCTGGGTGCGACCTACTACTTCAACAAAAACATGTCTACCTTCGTTGATTACAAAATTAACCTGCTGGACGACAACAAATTCACTTCTGACGCACGTGTTAGCACTGACAACATCGTGGCAGTTGGTCTGAACTACCAGTTCTAATTTTGTTGTAAGTTGAATACAAAGCCAGTCCATCCAGGGCTGGCTTTTTCTCTTGATGTAGACTCGGTCATAAGGAGTATGCCGTGCAGACGTTCACTGGTCGTTGTCTTTGCGGACAGAGTCATTTTACCGTAAACGTCGAAATGCTTGATGTCTATGCCTGCCACTGCACGCTGTGCCAGAAATGGTCCGGTGGTGTCGCCATGTATCTGGAAGCCAGCGGTCATCCACTACTTTCCCCTGATTCAGCAGAACCTTCGCACTTTCCCTCATCAACGCGCGGAGAACGTTTCTTCTGTTCCGGCTGTGGATGCCCCTTGTGGTTTACGCTGACCGATAGCGACCGCTACTTTATTCCGTGGACATTGCTGGAGCTGAATGAGGTGGATCGCCGCCGTCTGATTCTGGCGGCTGAAATCTATACCGAAACACAGCCTGCGTTCTGGCGGTTGACGGGGCAATACGCTCGCCTGAGTGGAAAAGAAGTCGAAGCGATGGATTACCCCTGTCATTTAGCTCACTAGTTATTGATGGTTCACTTTTGCCAGGCTGAACCACATCCCTACCGCTAATACGATAAGCATGCTGCCAGCGCTGCTCAATGCCACGCTGTGCGACCAGGTAAATGCTTCTCTGGCAGCTGCAAGCAACGCGTCGCTAAGAGACGGCGAAAGAGAATGTGCTAATTGCACCGCTTCACCCATTGACGATGAAGCACGTTCCAGATCCTGCGCACTGAGGCCGTCAGGCGGTAGAATCGATGCGGAAAAACTACGGCTTAGCAAGAGACCAAAAATCGCGATCCCAAGACCGGCCCCCAATTCATAGGCCATGGTTTCGATAGCCCCCGCCGCAGCGGCTTTTTCAGCCGGGGCTGCCGCCATAATGGCCGCCGTTGAGGCCAGTAGCGCACTGGCGGCACTGAACCCCAGTAACGCCATTAATATCCAGGCCTGGATCTGCTGAGTGCTGAAATCCGTCATTGCCAGACCGTAGAAACTGACCGCACTCAACGCCATACCTGCCGTTGCCACGCAGCGCAATCCAAGCCGTGAAACCAACATACCGGCAATCGGGCCGCTGAAGCCACTCGCCAGCATGACGGGTAGCATAAACAGTCCCGCCTGATACGGCGTTAAACCGTGAACAAACTGTAATTCCTGGGCCATCAACAGCTCAAATCCCACCAGGGTGATCATCGCAGTCATCGCCATTACCACGCCGCTTAAGATAATGCGATGGGTGAACAACCGCATATCAATCATCGGACGTGAGGCCGCGAGCTGAATACGAACAAATTTCCACAGCAGCACTGCTCCTGTTAACAGTGTCAATACGATAACCCCGGTCGCCATATGCCCTTTTAGCGCCGTTTTAGCACTGTAAACCAGCAGTAAAATCGCCACGATCAACATAATCGCATGGCCAAAATTTAACGACTGATCGCGGCGTCCAGTCTGGCGCGGCACGTAACGTGCGGTCAATGTCATCACCACCAGAACAATGGGCACATTGATTAAGAACACTGAGCCCCAGTAGAAATGCTCCAGCAACATACCACCGACTAAGGGACCAAATGCTGCACCGCCTGAACCGACGGCAGCCCAAACGCCGAGCGCCATATTACGATGACGTTGTTCGGCAAAGGTGGCGCGAATACCTGCCAGCGTCGCCGGAACGATCATCGCCGCACCAATAGCCAACACGGCCCGGGTTGCGATTAGCCAGCCGGCACTGTGAGCAAACGCGGCAGCCAGCGAAGCCAGACCAAATAGCCCACCCCCCAGTATCAGCAAGCGCTTAAAACCGATGCGATCGCCCAACGCCCCCATCGGTAACACCATACCGGCCATTACCAGAGAATAGATATCAATGATCCACAGCAGCTCGTTACCACTGGCACCCAGCGTCATACTCAGCGTGGGCGCGGCAACGTGCAGCACCGTTGCATCAATCGCAACAGGGATGTAGACCAGCACAATAATCACTAACGTTAACCACTGACGAAACATAAAACTCCCTACAAAACTGAAACTGGACACATGTCCAGCTTTAGCGATCCTACGGAAAATTGAACGTATGTCCAACTTTTTGTTAAACTGGCAATAATGTGAATATAGGGAGGAAGCATGAGCTATATGAATCGGGATGAACGTCGGGAAGTGATCCTGCAGGCGGCAATGCGCGTGGCGCTTGAAGAAGGATTTTCCGCCATGACGGTTAGACGTATTGCCACAGAGGCTCAGGTAGCGACCGGGCAACTGCATCATCATTTTACGTCTGCCGGTGAGCTTAAATCCCAGGCCTTTGTCCGCCTGATTCGCACCCTTCTCGATGCCGAACTGGTCAGTGAAAACGCAACTTACCGTGAACGACTCCATGCCATGTTGGGAAGTGAAGACGGTGGGTTCGAACCCTATATAAAACTGTGGCGTGAAGCACAGGTTCTGGCGGATAAAGATCCGGAAATCAAAAGCGCTTACCTGCTGACCATGCGGATGTGGCACGAGGAAACCGCGAATATTATCACTCAGGGACAGAAGGCCGGTGAGTTTTCATCCACCCCAGATGCCGCCGATGTGGCCTGGCGTTTAATTGCGTTGGTATGCGGTCTGGATGGTATCTATGTATTAGGCATTGAGGAAATGGCCGATCCAGCGTTCGAGCGCCACCTGGATCGCATGATAACACTGGAGTTATTTATTTGATGTTATACATGAATTAACAATACACCTTTTAAATTTACAATTAGTAACACTTAAGCAACGTGTTATTCCTCTGACGCGCCGCGTTATTGCGCTTTTTTATCTATTCTTTCAGTCAATATTCCCAAAACTTTTCAATAGTTTCTAAAAGAACTCGCGCGGCGCTGTATGCGTTTATTTCTTTTTCATGAACGGCATGTGCATGGAGAATAATATGTCAGCATCAAATGAGAAAAATAATCGTTATCTTTTAACTGACTGGAAACCGGAGAACCCCGCCTTTTGGGAAAATAAAGGTAAGCACATTGCCCGAAGAAACCTATGGATATCAGTGAGTTGTCTGTTGCTGGCGTTCTGTGTCTGGATGTTGTTCAGTGCTGTGGCCGTCAATTTGAATAAAATTGGCTTTAATTTCACCACCGACCAACTGTTTTTATTAACCGCATTGCCTTCTCTTTCAGGCGCAATATTGCGAGTCCCCTACTCCTTTATGGTACCTATATTTGGTGGACGCCGTTGGACCATTTTTAGCACCATTATTCTGGTCATTCCCTGCCTTTGGCTCGGATTTGCCGTGCAAAATACCGCTACTCCGTTTGGCGTATTTATTATTATTGCGCTGATGTGTGGTTTTGCTGGCGCTAACTTTGCCTCCAGCATGGGTAATATCAGCTTTTTCTTCCCGAAAGCGAAGCAAGGCAGTGCGCTAGGTGTTAACGGCGGGCTCGGTAACCTTGGTGTCAGCGTGATGCAGTTAATCGCGCCGTTAGTCATTTTCCTGCCCCTATTTACCTTTTTAGGGGTACAAGGCGTGCCGCAGCCTGACGGTTCTTTACTGTCACTGGCAAACGCCGCATGGATTTGGGTTCCGCTGCTGCTGCTCTCAACGCTGGCTGCGGGCGTGGGAATGAATGACATCGCCAGTTCGAAGGCCTCAATCGCCTCTCAACTACCGGTCCTCAAACGCTTTCATCTGTGGCTGCTAAGCCTGCTGTATCTCGCCACCTTCGGTTCATTTATCGGTTTCTCGGCCGGCTTTGCCATGCTGGCGAAAACACAATTCCCTGACGTGAATATTCTGCAACTGGCGTTCTTCGGCCCGTTCATCGGCGCGCTTGCGCGTTCGGCTGGCGGCGTGATCTCTGACAAGTTCGGCGGCGTGCGCGTCACGTTAATCAACTTCATCTTTATGGCGCTGTTTAGTGCCCTGCTGTTTCTTACCCTTCCCGGCTCCGGAGAAGGAAGTTTTGTTGCCTTCTATCTGGTGTTTATGGGCTTGTTCCTGACCGCAGGACTGGGCAGCGGTTCGACCTTCCAGATGATTGCGGTGATCTTTCGCAAAATCACCATTTACCGGGTGAAGCTGCACGGTGGTACTGAAGAACAGGCCCAGCGTGAGGCGGTAACCGATACCGCAGCCGCACTGGGTTTTATCTCCGCAATTGGCGCTGTCGGGGGCTTCTTTATCCCGAAAGCGTTTGGTTCATCGCTGGCGCTGACCGGGTCTCCGGTAGGCGCCATGAAAATATTCCTTGTGTTCTACATCGTCTGCGTGCTGGTGACCTGGCTGGTATACGGCCGGAAATCACAAAAAAAATAGTCATCTTTTGGCCTGTGCAGGCAACGTTATTCGAAGCAGGAGTTATGTCATGAGTAAACTGTTAGATCGCTTTCGCTACTTTAAACAAAAGGGCGATACGTTTGCCGAGGGGCATGGGCAAGTAATGCACACCAATCGGGACTGGGAAGACAGCTATCGTCAGCGCTGGCAGTTCGATAAAATTGTGCGTTCTACCCACGGCGTTAACTGTACCGGCTCATGCAGCTGGAAAATCTACGTCAAAAACGGGCTGGTAACCTGGGAAACTCAGCAAACCGACTACCCGCGTACCCGCCCTGACCTGCCAAATCATGAGCCCCGTGGCTGCCCACGCGGCGCAAGTTACTCGTGGTATCTCTACAGCGCTAACCGCCTGAAATATCCACTGGTGCGTAAACGCTTAATCGAATTGTGGCGCGACGCCCTGTCCCGCCAGCCCGATCCGGTGCTGGCCTGGGAATCCATTATGAACGACCCGCAAAAATGCCAGAGCTACAAGCAGGTACGCGGGCGCGGTGGGTTTATCCGTTCCAACTGGAAAGAACTTAATCAACTGATTGCTGCTGCCAACGTCTGGACGGTGAAAACCTACGGCCCGGATCGTGTGGCCGGATTCTCGCCCATCCCCGCAATGTCGATGGTCTCCTATGCGGCGGGTACGCGCTATCTCTCACTTCTGGGCGGAACCTGCCTGAGCTTCTATGACTGGTACTGCGATTTACCGCCTGCGTCACCCATGACCTGGGGTGAGCAGACCGACGTTCCGGAGTCAGCCGACTGGTATAACTCCAGCTATATCATCGCCTGGGGGTCTAACGTGCCACAGACCCGTACCCCGGACGCCCACTTCTTCACGGAAGTACGCTACAAAGGCACCAAGACGATTGCCATTACGCCGGATTACTCGGAAGTCGCCAAACTCTGTGACCAGTGGCTGGCACCCAAACAAGGTACTGACAGCGCGCTGGCGATGGCAATGGGCCACGTCATCCTGAAAGAGTTCCACCTCGACAATCCCAGCGATTACTTCCTCAATTACTGTCGCCGCTATACCGACATGCCAATGCTGGTGCTGCTGGATGCCCGCGAAGATGGCAGCTACGTACCTGGACGCATGATGCGCGCTTCAGACCTGGTTGATGGCCTGGGCGAAAGCAACAATCCGGAGTGGAAAACGGTGGCTTTCAACCGCGCAGGCGAACTGGTTGTCCCGAACGGTTCGATTGGTTTTCGCTGGGGCGAAAAAGGCAAATGGAATCTCGAATCGCTGGCGGCTGGTGCTGAAACTGAACTTTCACTTTCGCTGCTCGGTCAGCATGATGACGTGACCGGCGTGGCATTCCCCTATTTCGGCGGCAACGAAAACCCACATTTTCGCAGCGTGAAGCAGGAGCCGGTGCTGATTCGACAATTGCCGGTAAAACGTCTCACCCTCGCGGATGGCAGCGTTTGTCCGGTGGTCAGCGTCTATGATCTGGTGCTGGCGAATTACGGCCTCGACCGTGGTCTGGATGATGTTCATAGCGCACAAGATTACAGCGAAGTAAAAGCCTACACCCCGGCCTGGGGTGAGCAAATTACCGGCGTGCCACGCCGTCATATCGAACAAATCGCCCGTGAGTTTGCCGATACCGCGCACAAAACCCACGGGCGTTCGATGATCATCCTTGGTGCTGGTGTGAACCACTGGTACCACATGGACATGAACTACCGTGGGATGATTAACATCCTGGTGTTCTGTGGTTGTGTGGGGCAAAGCGGCGGCGGCTGGGCGCACTATGTGGGTCAGGAGAAACTGCGTCCGCAAACCGGCTGGCTGCCACTGGCCTTTGCGCTGGACTGGAACCGCCCACCGCGCCAGATGAACAGTACCTCGTTTTTCTACAACCACTCCAGCCAGTGGCGCTATGAAAAACTCACCGCGCAAGAACTCCTCTCTCCGCTGGCCGATGCGTCGAAGTTTAGCGGGCATTTAATTGATTTTAACGTGCGTGCAGAAAGGATGGGCTGGCTGCCGTCCGCGCCGCAGCTAAATCTCAACCCACTGACTGTCAAGGCAAAGGCAGAACAGGCTGGGTTATCTCCTGCGCAATACACTGCCGAAGCGCTGAAGTCGGGTGATATTCGTTTTGCCTGCGAGCAGCCGGATAGCGGCAAAAACCACCCACGCAACCTCTTCGTCTGGCGCTCTAACCTGCTCGGTTCCTCAGGTAAAGGGCATGAATACATGCTCAAATATCTTCTGGGTACCGAAAGCGGGATCCAGGGAGAAGCGCTCGGTTCAAGCGACGGTATTAAACCTGAAGAGGTTGAATGGCAGTCGGCGGCGATTGAGGGCAAGCTCGATCTGCTGGTGACGCTCGATTTCCGTATGTCCAGCACCTGTTTGTTCTCCGATATCGTTTTGCCAACGGCTACCTGGTATGAAAAAGACGATATGAACACCTCGGATATGCATCCGTTTATTCACCCGCTGTCGGCTGCAGTCGATCCTGCCTGGGAGTCAAAAAGCGACTGGGAAATTTATAAAGGCATCGCCAAAGTGTTCTCTGAGGTATGTGTGGGACATCTTGGGCAAGAGACGGATGTGGTGTTGCAACCACTGCAACACGACTCTCCGGCAGAGCTGGCGCAGCCGTTTGACATTCTGGACTGGCGCAAAGGCGAATGCGATCTCCTCCCGGGGAAAACGGCGCCGAATATTGCCGTTGTGGAACGTGACTACCCCGCCACCTGGGAACGTTTCACTTCGCTCGGTCCACTCATGGACAAACTCGGCAACGGCGGGAAAGGCATTGCGTGGAATACCCAGGCGGAGGTCGATTTCCTCGGCAAGCTGAACTACACCAAACGCGAAGGCCCGGCGAAAGGCCGACCGCTGATTGACACCGCACTGGATGCTTCTGAGGTGATCCTCGCCCTGGCGCCGGAAACCAACGGTCAGGTGGCGGTGAAAGCCTGGGAAGCGCTGGGTGCGATGACCGGTCGCGACCATACGCATCTGGCGTTGAACAAAGAAGACGAAAAGATTCGTTTTCGCGATATCCAGGCGCAGCCGCGCAAAATCATCTCCAGTCCGACCTGGTCCGGCCTTGAAAGCGAACATGTCTCCTATAACGCAGGCTATACCAACGTCCACGAGTTGATCCCATGGCGTACCCTGTCCGGTCGCCAGCAGCTGTATCAGGATCACGCGTGGATGCGAGCGTTCGGTGAAAGCCTGGTGGCGTATCGTCCGCCTATCGATACCCGCAGCGTCAGTGAAATGCGCGAGGTTCCGCCTAACGGCTTCCCGGAGAAAGCACTCAACTTCCTGACGCCGCACCAGAAATGGGGCATCCACTCTACCTACAGTGAAAACCTGCTGATGCTGACGTTGTCGCGTGGCGGGCCGATTGTCTGGATCAGTGAAACTGATGCTAAGGAGTTAGGTATTGAAGACAACGACTGGATCGAAGCTTTCAATGCCAACGGCGCGCTCACCGCGCGTGCAGTGGTGAGTCAACGCGTGCCGCCGGGAATGACCATGATGTATCACGCTCAGGAGCGAATCATGAACATCCCCGGCTCCGAAGTCACCGGGATGCGTGGCGGGATCCACAACTCGGTCACCCGCGTCTGCCCGAAACCCACGCACATGATCGGCGGCTATGCGCAACTGGCATACAGCTTCAACTATTACGGGACGGTCGGCTCTAACCGCGATGAGTTCATCATGATTAGAAAAATGAAAAACATTAACTGGCTGGATGATGAAGGTCGCGATCAGGTACAGGAGGCGAAAAAATGAAAATACGCTCACAGGTAGGCATGGTTCTGAATCTGGATAAGTGCATCGGCTGCCACACCTGCTCCGTCACCTGTAAAAACGTCTGGACCGGGCGTGAAGGGATGGAATATGCGTGGTTTAACAATGTCGAGACCAAGCCGGGCATTGGTTACCCGAAAAACTGGGAAGATCAGGAAGAGTGGCAAGGCGGCTGGGTTCGCGATGTCAACGGCAAGATCAGACCGCGTCTGGGTGGCAAGATGGGGGTGATCACCAAAATTTTCGCCAACCCGGTGATCCCGCAAATCAATGACTACTATGAGCCGTTTACCTACGATTATCAGCATCTGCATAGCGCGCCGGAGAGCAAGAATCAGCCCACCGCGCGCCCGCGCTCGCTGATTGATGGGAAACGGATGGACAAGATTATCTGGGGTCCAAACTGGGAAGAACTGCTTGGCGGTGAATTCTCAAAACGGGCCCGCGACCGTAACTTCGAGAAGATGCAAAAGGAGATGTACGGACAGTTCGAAAACACCTTCATGATGTATTTACCGCGCCTGTGCGAACACTGCCTGAACCCAAGCTGTGTCGCCACCTGCCCGAGCGGTGCTATTTATAAGCGTGAAGAAGACGGCATTGTGCTGATCGACCAGGACAAATGTCGCGGTTGGCGCTTGTGCATCAGTGGCTGTCCGTACAAAAAAATCTACTTTAACTGGAAGAGCGGTAAGTCAGAGAAGTGTATTTTCTGCTACCCGCGTATTGAGTCCGGCCAGCCGACGGTGTGTTCAGAAACCTGCGTTGGGCGTATCCGTTATCTCGGGGTATTGCTGTACGACGCCGACCGTATCGAGGAAGCAGCGAGCACCGAGCATGAAACCGATCTCTACGAGCGTCAGTGCGATGTGTTCCTTAACCCGCACGATCCGGCGGTGATTGAAGAAGCGCTTAAACAGGGTATTCCGCACAACGTCATCGAAGCGGCCCAACGTTCACCGGTTTACAAAATGGCGATGGACTGGAAGCTGGCGCTACCACTGCATCCGGAATACCGCACCCTGCCGATGGTCTGGTACGTGCCGCCGTTGTCACCGATTCAGTCAGTCGCTGACGCGGGTGGTCTGCCGCACAATGGCAACATTCTGCCCGCGGTTGAGTCACTGCGCATTCCGGTTCAGTACCTCGCCAATATGCTTAGCGCGGGCGATACCGGCCCGGTACTGCGCGCCCTGAAACGGATGATGGCGATGCGCCACTATATGCGTTCGCAAACCGTAGAAGGTGTTACGGATACTCGCGCGATTGAGGAAGTGGGTCTGAGCGTTGAACAGGTTGAGGAGATGTACCGCTATCTGGCCATCGCCAACTATGAAGACCGCTTTGTGATCCCAACCAGCCATCGTGAAATGGCGCGTGATGCCTTCCCGGAGAAAAACGGCTGCGGCTTTACCTTCGGCGACGGCTGTCACGGCTCGGACACTAAGTTCAATCTGTTTAACAGTAGCCGCATTGACGCTATCGATATCACCGAAGTACACGATAAAGCGGAGGGTCAATAATGCAAATCCTCAAGGTTATCGGCCTGCTGATGGAATACCCCGACGAGCTGCTATGGGAGTGCAAAGACGACGCGCTGGCGCTTGTGGCCAGCGATGCTCCAATGCTGAGCGATTTTAGCCAGGAACTGCTCAATGCGCCGTTACTGGATAAACAAGCTGAATGGTGCGAAATCTTTGACCGGGGCCGGGCCACCTCTCTGCTGTTGTTTGAACACGTGCACGCCGAGTCCCGCGACCGTGGTCAGGCGATGGTCGATCTGTTGGCGCAGTATGAAAAGGTCGGGCTGCAGCTAAACTGTCGCGAACTGCCGGATCACCTGCCTTTATATCTTGAGTACTTAAGCGTGTTACCGGAAGCGGAGGCCAAAGAAGGACTGCAGAACGTCGCACCGATTCTGGCGTTGCTTGGCGGGCGCTTAAAACAGCGCGATACGCCGTGGTATCAACTGTTTGATGCCCTGTTGCAGCTTGCCGGAAGTCCTCTTTCGAGTGACAGTGTCACTAAACAGGTTGGCGCGGAAACCCGCGACGATACCCGTCAGGCGCTGGATGCGGTCTGGGAGGAGGAACAGGTGAAGTTTATCGAGGATAACGCCACCACCTGTGACAGTTCACCGTTACAAAACTATCAACGACGCTTTAGCCAGGACGTGGCACCTCAGTATGTCGACGTCAGCGCGGGAGGCCCGAAATGATACAGTACCTGAACGTCTTTTTTTACGATATCTATCCGTACCTGTGCGGTACGGTGTTTATCCTCGGCAGTTGGCTACGCTACGACTACGGGCAATACACATGGCGCGCCTCTTCCAGCCAGATGCTGGACAAACGCGGTATGGTGTTATGGTCCAATCTGTTCCACATCGGCATTCTGGGGATCTTTTTCGGGCACCTGTTTGGCATGTTAACGCCGCACTGGATGTATGCCTGGTTTCTGCCGATTGCGGTAAAACAGCAGATGGCGATGATTGCCGGCGGACTTTGTGGCGTGCTGACACTGGTAGGTGGCGCGGGCCTGCTGGTGCGCCGTCTGACCAACCCGCGTATTCGTGCGACATCTTCTACCGCCGATATTCTGATCCTCTGCGTTCTGTTGATTCAGTGTATCCTCGGCTTAACCACCATCCCGTTCTCTGCGCAACATCCAGACGGCAGTGAAATGCTGAAACTGGTGGGTTGGGCGCAGTCGGTGGTGACCTTCCAGGGCGGTGCGTCTGCGCATCTGGATGGCGTGGCGTGGATTTTCCGTGTGCATCTGGTGCTGGGGATGACCATTTTCCTGCTGTTCCCGTTCACCCGACTGGTCCACGTGTGGAGTGCGCCGTTTGAGTACTTTACCCGCCGTTATCAGATAGTGCGTTCGCGCCGCTAATTTCCTCTGCTGCCCGGTAGCGCTTGCGCTTACCGGGCAACATCGCTATCCCGCTTTTTGTACGTTATGATGCTTCTCCATCCCAGGAGAACGCTAATGAAACCACAGGTTTATCACGTTGATGCCTTTACCTCGGTACCCTTTCGCGGCAATTCAGCGGGAGTGGTGTTGCATGCTGACGGACTGAGCGAAGCGCAGATGCAGCTCATTGCTCGCGAGCTGCGCCATTCGGAAACGGCTTTTCTACTGACCAGTGACGACAGCGATGTTCGCATTCGTTATTTCACGCCGACGGTCGAAGTTCCTATCTGTGGACACGCTACCGTCGCCGCACATTATGTGCGCGCCAACGTGCTGGGTCTGGGCAACAGCACCGTCTGGCAAACCTCGCTTGCCGGTCGTCATCGGGTCGATATTGAATTGAGCGACAATGACTATCGCATCAGTCTTGAACAAGGCGTACCTGGATTCGAAGCTCCGCTGGAAGGTGCTATACGTGCCGCGATAATCGATGCGCTGCACCTGAGCGAAGACGATATGTTGCCCGGATTACCCATTCAGGTTGCCACCACCGGACACTCTAAAGTGATGATTGCGCTGAAGCCTGAGGTGGACCTCGACGCCCTTTCCCCTGATTTGCCTGCCCTGACCGCTATCAGCCAGCAAATTGGCTGTAACGGGTTCTTCCCTTTTCAAATTCGCAAGGACGAAAACGCCACCGATGGCCGCATGTTCTCGCCTGCTATTGGTATTGTGGAAGATCCGGTCACCGGCAACGCGAATGGTCCAATGGGCGCGTGGCTGGTACACCATAACCTGATGGCTCATGATGGCAAAACATTGCATGTTCAGGGCCACCAGGGTCGCGCGCTCGGGCGTGACGGTATTGTTGATGTGACGGTGACTATCCGTGATAACCAGCCTGAGAAAGTAACGATTTCCGGCTCTGCTGTGATCCTGTTTCACGCCGAATGGGCGATCGATTTTTAAATCTTCAGGTAGGCCGGATAAGGCGATTACGCCGCATCCGGCATTAATTCTGATGCCCCTATTTTCCCGCCTCCGGATGTGTATCAAACGCCGCCATGACTGTCGCCAGCTCATCCAGGGTAAACCCATGCTTCGCGTCATCCACGCCCAGTCCAAACCGTTCCTGCAACAGCGTATACAGGCTGGCGACGTCAGGCAGATTAATCTGCTCTATCGCGTGACCGTCCTGATAATGGGTAAAGTGGAAATTGGTCAACGTCAGCTTGCCGCCGTCAGGTAAATGACGACACATCAGCAGATGGTGGCGGAAATGCGACTGCGGCCAGTGCGCGGACCAGAAGTTACCCATCAGATAATCGCTGTGATGTTGAACGACCAGGTCAAAACGGTACATTGATTGCCAGTGATCGTGATGGCGGAACTGCAGGATCCAGTCTTCCCCCTCCTGAATCAACCGATAGTCGCCGTGCGGCGTTTGCTGTTCAAGATCAGCCTGCAGACGAATGGGAGCCGTCAGCGTTTGTCCGCCGAAGCCAACGTCAGCGATCCACTGTTCACCCTGTAATTCAACCAGTAACAGGCGATGTGTACGCGGCGGCAGACTTGACGGATTAGCCAATACCACGCGTCCCAGTAAACTGCGTACGGTAAAGCCGATTTCGCGTAGCGCCCGTTCAAATACACCATTTTGTTCAAAGCAATAGCCACCGCGGCGGGCAGTGACCAACTTCTCTTCAAGGGACAGATCGTCAAGCTGTATTTCACGCGGCAGCAGCACATCAAGATTTTCAAAGGGTATGGCACCGTTATGCAGTAAGTGTAGCGCTCTCAACGTTTCAATGTCGGCGTTGGGCGCATCTGACCAGCCAATACGGGCAAAATAAGCGTTTAAAAAAGGCGTCATACGGGATTCCTGTTTGTTGAATGTTGTACTTATAACGCATTTTTAATTTTACGCCGTCGCTTTTGTGCGCTGTTCACCCCGGTGAGGCGACAAAATCGCTAATCCCGTTACTATCTATGTTTATTGTGATGTCATTTTTATTCTGCCGAGGAGTCACTATGAGTCATTTTCGTCCGGTTGAATTACAACACGCCAGCCGACTGCTTAATCACGGCCCCACCATTTTGATAACCAGTCGTGACGCGAATACAGAACGGCGTAATGTGATGGCGGCCGCGTGGTCAATGCCCGTGGAATTTGATCCGCCGAGGGTGGCCATTGTTGTCGACAAGACCGCCTGGTCACGCGAACTGATCGAGCGTAGCGGGCAATTTGGTATTGTTATTCCAGGGGTTGCCGCGACCAACTGGACCTATGCCGTGGGGAGTGTTTCCGGTCGAATAGAAGATAAGTTCAACTGCTACGGTATTCCGGTGGTAAAAGGTCCGGTGCTGGGATTACCGCTAATAGAAGCCAAGTGTCTCGCCTGGATGGAATGCCGCCTGCTTCCTGCCACAGCGGCTCAGGACAAATATGATACCTTGTTTGGCGAAGTGGTTTCTGCCGCTGCCGATGAGCGGGTATTTGTGCAAGGACGCTGGCAGTTTGATGATGGCAAACTCAATACCTTGCACCACCTTGGCGCCGGAACGTTTGTCACCAGCGGGAAACGTATAACAGCGGCTGAATAATACGGGCGCAATAATCGCCCGTTCTCGTTCACATGCTGTAGCCGGGTTTTTTAATCAATGAGTCCATCTGCGGTGCGATTTCCGCATTCCACACGCCCTGCCACGCCTCGGGCTCAATTTCATTCAGCGCCACGCTGACCGAGCTGTCTTTGCTTTGCAAATGACGAATAATGACCTCGGTAATATCCGCCGCCAGCGCGGTTTTTTGTTCGTTGGTAAGGGCGCGAGGAAAGCATTTGATATCGACGTGCGGCATAGCAGATTCCTTATTGTTTTGGGATGCAGGTAACTTATGCGGACTCTCGTTCAACCAGGCGAAATCCGACATCAATAATATCGTCTTCACGTGGAATTTGTTCGATACGATCGGCAAGCAGCGAGGCAGCGCGTTGTCCAATGGCCCGTCGGTCGACGCTGATTGTGGTGATAGCAGGCCGGTTACTGGCGGCAAAATCAAGATCGCCAAAACCGATTACCGCTAGCTCCTGCGGCACGCGTAAACCACGGCTTTCGGCTTCCATAATCGCCCCCTGGGCTAAGGTATCTGAGCTACAGACAATGACATCGAACGCACCTTCAGCCAATAGCTGAGCTAATCCACTGCGCCCCAATGCCAGAGAGGCCGGAAGCGGGACATCTATCTGTGCGTCAGCCGCAATACCATGACGACTCAGCGCATCGCACAGCCCTTGTTTACGCTGGCCTGCCCGGCGATCGGCTGTCCATAGCAAACCAGGACGGCGATAACCTTTTTTCAGCAAGTAGTCTGCTACCGCCTGACCGACTTTTTCGTGCGAAAACCCGACCAGCATATCAATGGGGGTTGGCGTTAAATCCCAGATCTCCACAACCGGAATGGCCGCATTAAGAATCACCTTTTTCATCCCGGCGGTATGATGGATACCGGTGAGCACGACGCCATCCGGGCGGCGAGAAAGCAGCGTCGCCACCAGCTCAGCCTCTGTTTGCGGCGTGTAACCTGATACGCAGAGCAAGATGTGGTATCCGCGTTCGGCCAGTTCATCGCTTAATGACTGAATGGTATCGACAAACATATTGTTGTTAATTTGCGGAACAACCACGGCGATAAGCTTGCTGCGACGCGACGCCAGCCCCCCGGCCAGCGCGTTGGGAATGTAGCCGGTGGCGCGTACCGCCTGCATCACTTTTTCCACCGTTTTCGGGCGCACCAACTGCGGAGTATTTAGCGCCCTGCTCACCGTCATGGGGGACAATCCCGCGGTACGGGCCACATCTTCCAGCGTGGGTGCTCGCGGAGGTCTGGCGTTTTTCACTGTCGATGCCCTTGTCAAAAATCGCTGATTTATCCTGGCATTATTCATCATGATTTCGGCTATTGCTAGCATGGCTCTGTGATAACACTGGGAAAACAGCAGCTTAGATAGTCATCCCTGAGCAAAATGATAGCGATATCATAAAGATTTGTGCATTTCCCCATAAAGTATTGGAATGTGATGCTGTATACAAGTTATCGCCCTTTTATCTTCGTATTTGTGAGCAATTGTTCAAATCGCAATCAATTCGCTGGTGAAGTGATTGCGCTAACATTAAAAATGATAGCGCAATCACTTATTAATCACCAGGAGAGAATAAGATGTCTTTAAGTGCTAATTCCGATGCCGTAACCTATGCCAAATCGGCCAATGCAAAAACCGCGGCAGAAACCGGCGACCGTATCGAATGGGTTAAGCTATCCCTCGCTTTCCTTCCCCTGGCAACACCGGTAAGCGATGCCAAAGTGCTGACTGGTCGTCAGAAACCTCTCACTGAAGTCGCCATTGTCATCGCCGAGATCCGCAGCCGTGACGGGTTTGAAGGCGTTGGATTTAGTTACTCCAAGCGTGCTGGCGGTCAGGGGATCTACGCGCATGCCAAAGAAATTGCCGATAATCTGTTAGGCGAAGATCCAAACGATATTGACAAGATCTATACCAAGCTGTTGTGGGCTGGCGCTTCCGTCGGGCGCAGCGGCATGGCGGTTCAGGCCATCTCCCCTATCGATATCGCCTTGTGGGATATGAAGGCCAAGCGTGCAGGATTGCCGCTGGCAAAACTGCTGGGCGCGCATCGTGACTCCGTACAGTGCTACAACACCTCCGGCGGATTCCTGCATACGCCGCTGGATCAGGTGCTTAAAAACGTGGTTATTTCCCGTGAAAACGGTATTGGCGGCATCAAACTCAAGGTCGGTCAACCAAACTGCGCCGAAGATATTCGCCGCTTAACCGCGGTGCGTGAAGCGCTGGGTGATGATTTCCCGCTGATGGTCGATGCCAATCAGCAGTGGGACCGGGAAACCGCCATCCGTATGGGACGTAAAATGGAGCAGTTCAATCTGATCTGGATTGAAGAGCCGCTGGATGCCTACGATGTTGAAGGTCACGCCCAACTGGCTGCCGCACTGGATACCCCGATTGCTACCGGTGAGATGTTGACCAGCTTCCGCGAACATGAACAGCTGATCCTCGGCAATGCCAGCGATTTTGTCCAACCCGATGCGCCGCGTGTGGGCGGGATTTCACCGTTCCTTAAAATTATGGATCTGGCGGCAAAACACGGACGAAAACTGGCACCCCACTTCGCCATGGAAGTTCACCTGCATTTGTCCGCCGCTTATCCGCTTGAGCCATGGCTGGAACATTTCGAATGGCTGAATCCGCTATTTAATGAACAGCTTGAGCTGCGCGATGGGCGGATGTGGATATCTGACCGTCACGGTCTGGGGTTCAGCATCAGCGAACAAGCGCGCCGCTGGACACAATTAACCTGCGAGTTTGGTAAACATCCTTAATTTATTTGGCGGGTAAGTAATACCCGCCCTCTTCCCTACAGAAACGCTCTCAACCTTATGAAAGGAGTGGGTGATGAACACAATAATAAAGCGCACAAAAGTGCGTTACGGCATTTTGATATTTCTGTTTCTTGCTACCGTATTTAATTACGCCGATCGCGCGACGTTATCCGTGGTGGCTCCAATAATGAGCAAAGAATTAGGTTTTGATCCTGAAGCAATGGGGCTGGCCTTTTCTGCTTTCGGTATTTCTTATGTCATTATGCAACTGCCCGGCGGCTGGCTACTGGATCGCTATGGTTCTCGTCTGGTATACGGCTGCGCCCTGATTGGCTGGTCGCTGGTGACCATGTTCCAGGGCACCATTTATCTGTACGCCAGCCCGCTTGTCGTATTGATTATCTTACGATTACTGATGGGTGCCATTGAAGCTCCGGCCTTTCCGGCCAACAGCCGATTAAGCGTGCAGTGGTTTCCGAATAACGAACGAGGCTTTGTCACCTCAGTTTATCAGGCCGCGCAATATATCTCGCTAGGGATTATTACGCCGCTCATGACGATTATTTTGCATAATCTGAGCTGGCACTTTGTTTTTTATTATATCGGGGCTATTGGCGTTATTCTTGGCATCTTCTGGCTGGTCAAAGTCAGGGATCCCATGCATCATCCGAAGGTAAACCAACAGGAAATTGACTATATCCGGGAAGGCGGTGGCGAACCGTCGCTGGGCAATAAAAAAGAGCCGCAGAAAATTACCTTTACGCAAATTAAGAGCGTCTGCGTCAATCGCATGATGATTGGCGTTTATATCGGACAGTTCTGCGTGACGTCAATTACCTGGTTCTTCCTGACCTGGTTTCCTACCTATCTGTATCAGGCTAAAGGAATGTCGATCCTCAAAGTGGGATTTGTCGCCAGTATCCCTGCCATTGCCGGTTTTATCGGTGGATTATTAGGCGGCGTGTTCTCCGACTGGCTACTAAAGCGCGGCTACAGCTTGACGATTGCCCGTAAGCTGCCGGTGATCTGCGGAATGCTACTTTCCTGCGTCATCGTTATCGCGAATTACACCTCGTCAGAATTTGTGGTTATCGCCGCGATGAGCCTGGCGTTTTTCGCCAAAGGCTTTGGCAATCTGGGATGGTGCGTTCTCAGCGATACCTCGCCAAAAGAAGTGCTTGGCATTGCAGGCGGCGTATTCAATATGTGCGGCAATATGGCAAGTATCATTACGCCGCTGGTGATCGGCGTCATTCTGGCGAATACCCAGTCTTTTGATTACGCCATTCTGTACGTCGGTTCGATGGGGCTGATTGGCCTGATTTCTTATCTGTTTATCGTGGGTCCATTGGATCGTATTACGCTGACCCCTTCTGTCGCGTAATTTAACCTTATGGCGATGATAGTTCGCCCGCTGTTCCGGGATTTGCACTCCTGCGGAACAGCGTTTTTTTATTCAAATAATCTTATTGTTTTTCAGTACAGTCCGCAGCCTCGGATGCTGACAAACTGCATCAGCGATAGCGCTAATATTCGGCGTGTTGTCCTGAAACCAGTCATGCCCGGGTCCCCAGGTGCGCATAACGGCAATATATACGTCCAGTAGTGTTAGCTGATCCCCGAATGCGTACGGCTCGGCGTTTAGCTGATCGTTCAGCCACATATAAAGCGATTTACGGTACTCAATACAGTTCTTTTTCAACTGAGCCGGAGCATCTGGCGTCCAGCGTTCGGGATAATCAGCATAGGTAAACGTGGGATAGACATTTGCCACCAGCCATATCAGCAGGCGCTGAAATTGTTGACGTTCCACATGTCCGACAGGCGGGGCCAGATCGGGCCTGCGATCAAGAATCATCAGCGCAATAGCCGCCGTTTCCGTCATAATGTCGCCATTTTCCATCCTGAGCGTTGGAATCTGGCACAGCGGATTCATTTTTTTAAGTAACTCCCGCGAAGGGCCGTCACTGTCAAAGCCGCCCACATTAATAAACGTGTAAGGGATCTCCGCCAGTGTGAGCATCACTTCACTGATGGCCGATCCCCAGCCCGGTACCCCATAGACTTTCATCATGCTGCAACCCTCAATGTTAAAACCCTAAGTGTAGAGCAGCATTCGCGTGTCTATGCAGTCATCATTATTACTCTCATAATAACAATATCCGTGCCAGAGCGAACACCAGGAGAGTAAGAGATGCGTTCCAGTATGTTTGAATACATGAGCATTTTTGTGCAGGTCGTGGAGCAAGGGGGATTCGCCAAAGCTGCCGAGGTGCTGCACCTGCACCGCCCCGCGGTGACGAAAGCAATCCAGCATCTTGAGGACGATCTGGGGACGAAACTCCTGAACCGAACGACGCGGAAGGTTACCCTGACCGAAGAAGGTGACGCATTTTACCAACGAACCAAAGTACTGCTTGGTGACGTGGATGACATCATGGCCTCTTTCTCACCGACACGGCCTCCACGTGGAAAGCTCAGGATCAATGCTCCACTGTCGTTGGCTCACTCGATTATAGTCCCTGCGCTAAGCAACTTTCAGTCACGCTATCCGGACATTGAGATTGTACTCACCTCCACTGACCGCAAAATTGATCTGCTTGCGGAGGGGATCGACTGCATGATCCGCATTGGCGAGTTGCAGGACTCCTCGCTGATATCCCGACGACTTGGCGAGGTAAAAATGGTGACCTGTGCGTCCGCAGATTATCTGGCTATACGGGGCATCCCACAGACACCGGATGATTTGGCTCAGCATCAGGCACTCAACTTCTTTAGCGAACGTCATCTTGCCCCGCGCGTGCGGGTGTTTATTGACTGGCTGAGTGCGCTTTTTAACGAGCAAAAACCGCGCCTGCAGGGATTATTACAATCTGAGTAATAGTGAAGTTCCATAACGGCGGTTTTTCGCCCCCACCGGAACAGATACATTGTGCGGACTCAAGTCAGAACAATTTACCGAGGTCCGCTATGTCTAAAGTCGTGGTTTTCAATCAAACAGGTGGCGCTGATGTGCTGAATATTCAGGATATTCAGACCCCGGCTCCGCTTGCAAACGATGTTCAGATCCGCGTTCGCGCAATAGGTATTAACCGGGCGGAAATTATGTACCGTACCGGACAGTATATTTACCAACCCAATTTTCCTGCTCGCCTGGGCTATGAAGCCTCCGGCATTGTTGAAGCCGTCGGTGACAATGTGCACGAGTTCGCACCAGGCGATAGCGTGAGCGTCATTCCGGCATTCAGCTTTCATGAGTACGGTATGTATGGCGAAATCGTCAATGCGCCTGTTCATGCGGTCGTCAAACATCCTGAAAACCTGAGCTTTGCCGAGGCCGCCGCCAGTTGGATGATGTATGTGACGGCTTTTGGCGCACTGGTCGAATATGCCAATATCGGGCCTGGCGATAACGTGCTGATCAATGCCGCGTCCAGCAGTGTCGGGCTGGCAGCGATACAGATTGCCAATATGCTCGGGGCAAAACCGATTGCGATGACGCGCACCAGTGAGAAGCGCGCCCAGCTTCTACAACTTGGCGCGGCAGAGGTGATCGCCAGTCAGGAGCAGGATCTGGTCGTGGAAATTAATCGTATAACCGATGGCAAAGGTACCCGCGTGGTCTTCGACCCGGTCGGCGGCCCCGGTGTGGCGAAAATAGCCCAGGTAATGCCCGCCGGAGGGTTATTTTTCCAGTACGGTTCGCTGGACGGTCGCGATCTGTCGATCCCGGTGATTGAGATCCTTGGCCGTCATCTGACCTTCCGCGGCTATGAGCTTTTCGAAATCACCACTGATGCTGAAAAACTGGCACGAGCTAAACGTTTCATCTTTGAAGGATTGCAATCGGGACAACTCAAGCCACTGATTGATAAAACCTTTGCGTTTGATGACATCGCGAAGGCCCACCAGTATATGGAGGCCAACGGTCAGGTAGGCAAAATCGTCGTTACCCTGTAATCGCTGTGCGGCACAGCATTGTGCCGCAACATTTTTTCCGCGTATTTACAGAACTTTCGACAAAAACTGCTGCGTGCGCGTGTGGCGCGGATAATTTAGCACCTGTTCGCTGCTACCCTGCTCAACGATTTTGCCGTCAACCATAAATACCACCTGATCGGCCACCTCCCGGGCAAAACCGATTTCATGCGTCACCACCACCAGCGTGGTTCCCGACTGTGCCAGTGACTTAATCACATCCAGCACTTCGCCCACCAGTTCAGGATCGAGTGCGGACGTCGGCTCATCAAACAGCATCACGCGCGGATTTAACGCCAGCGCGCGGGCAATGGCGATTCGCTGCTGCTGTCCGCCGGACAAGTGACGCGACCAGGCATCGGCTTTATTTCGCAGCCCAACCGCATCAAGCAGAGTTAATGCCCGTTCGGTAGCGGCTTTACGCGATGCCAGCCCGTGGGCTATTGGCGCTTCAATCAGGTTCTCCAGCACCGTTAAATGCGGGAACAGGTTAAAGTTCTGAAATACGTAGCCCACATTAATGCGCTGGCGCAGGATTTCTGCCTCTTTTAGTTCATACAACCGGTCTCCCAGAAGGCGATAGCCAATATAATCACCGTCAATCTGAATAAACCCCTCATCGACACGCTCCAGATGATTAATCGCCCGCAATAGCGTTGATTTACCTGAACCGGAAGGCCCGAGAATGACCGTGACCGTACCGGGTGGGATCTCCAGAGATACGTTATCCAGCGCCTTATGGCGACCAAAATATTTGCTGACGCCGGTAATGGAAATATGACCTTCAGGCGAGTGGGACATGGATAGCCTCCTGCTGTGGAACCAGGCGACGACGTTTAGCCGAGCGACTCACCCTGGCGGTGTTAATAGCGGATCGTCTTTCACTGCGTGCCAGCGCGCGTTCAACCAGATGCTGAATTAATGACAAAACGCTGGTGATCACCAGATACCACACGGCTCCAACCATCAGCAGCGGAATCACTTCCTGGGTGCGGTTGTAGATCATCTGGATGGTGTAGAACAGTTCCGGCATCGCCAGCACATAAACCATCGCCGTACCTTTCGCCAGGCTGATAATTTCATTGAACCCGGCGGGCAAAATGGTGCGTAACGCCTGTGGCAGGATTATGCGCAGCGTGCGGCGCCAGGCAGGTAATCCCAGCGCGGCTGCGGCTTCGTACTGACCATGATCAACCCCAAGAAACCCGCCGCGAATAATTTCTGCGGTATAAGCACTTTGCACCAGCGTCAGGCCAACAACTGCAGTGGAAAACTGTCCAAGGACATTAATAGTCTCAAAGCTGCCCCACTGGATAGCAGTGAAGGGTATGCCGATCGCCAGCGTGTCGTACAAATAGGAGAAGTTGTACAAAATGATCAACACCACAATCAACGGGAGTGAACGAAACAACCAGATGTATCCCCACGCCAGGCTGTTTAGCAGCCAGGATGATGAGAGTCTGGCCAGCGCCAGCAACCCACCAAATACCACGCTCAGTAATGTCCCAATGAGCGTCAACAACAGCGTTTGCCCAAGTCCAGACAAGATAACCGGGTCGAAGAACCAGCGGGCAAACACACCCCATTCCCAGCGCGGATTAAACGCGACAGACTGAATAATCGCCGCCAGCACAAACAGGGAAATAATCGCCCCTACGGTGCGCATCGGGTAACGTGCCGGGACGACTTTGATGGTTGCAGTCGTTTTCATCTTCTCTCCTCAGGCAATTTTGGCCTGACCTGCGATAGTCAACAGTTTGGTGAAGCGCAGCCTCCCATCAAAGGGCGGCTGGCTGTACTCTTCTGGGTTACGAGTGGTATCGAACTGTGGATCGTATCCCTGACTCAAATAAAGTCGGACGGCCTCTGGCTGGCGAAAGCCCGTGGTCAGATAGATACGGCTATAGCCCGCCAGTAATGCCCGGCGCTCCAGTTCCTGCACCACGTACGCTGCCAGCCCCTGCTTACGCAGGCTGCTTTTAGTCCAGATACGCTTAATTTCAGCGGTGTCTTTGTCATAGGGTTTATAAGCCCCGGTGGCGATAATTTCGCCGTCGCGCTCCAGCACCACAAAGATCCCCTGTGGAGCCAGATACCATTCGGTTAGCTCCACTTCAGCATCACGAGAAAAATAATCACCATAGCGGGCGGCGTACTCACCAAACAGTCCGCTGAGGATCGGCTGTAGCTCAATGGCTTCGGGCGAGACAACGCGGAATTGATCGCTCACATTGACCTCCTTAGTCGCCTAAACCGGCCGGGTTAACTTCAGATTGTGGGATACGTTCTACCCCTTCCCCCCAGCGGTTCAGCACCTTGTCATAGTCGCCATTGCCGATCACACCGTTGAGAGCTGTTTGCACCGGCAGCACCAGACCGCTATCTTTTTTCAGCGTGACGGCAATATGTGCGGCTTTTGGCCAACCGCCATCAACGCTGCCCACCAGTTGCGTTTTGCCGTTGAGGGCAGCTTTCCAGGCCCCAATGACATTCGGACCAAAGTAAGCATCTGCACGACCTGACTGTAGAGCTAACGTCTGAGCAGCATCATCTTTGGTATACACCGGCGTAAACGGTTTTAATCCTTTCTTCAGATTCTCTTCGTTCCACGCCAACAGAATGGCTTCCTGGTTCGTCCCTGAGCCGACGATGATACGCAGACCGGCAATATCTTCCGCCTGCTCTATTTTCTTCAGCTTGCTGCCGGTTTTGACGTAAAAGCCAAGGGAATCTTTCCGATACGTCGCAAAATCGAATTTTTCTTTGCGTGCTTTGGTGACGGTAATATTGCTGATCGCGGCATCATATTTGCCGGAAACTACGCCCAGCGGCCAGTCTTCCCATGACGTGGGTACGACATTCAGCTCCAGCCCCAGGCTATCGGCAACCAGGCGAGCGATATCTGCCTCACTGCCGATGAGCGTTTTATTATCATCGGCAAATACAGTCAGCGGCGGCTGGCTCAGTCCGGCGATAGCGACCGTGAATTTACCTGGTACAGCCAGATGCAGGTTGGCGGGTAACTGCGCGATCGCCTGTGGATTTTTGGCCGTGTTAATCGGTGTTTTATTAGCTTCCAGACTTACGCCAGTACCGTTGATGGTGACGTCATTTGCCCAGACTGTCGCGCTGAAAGCCAGTGACAGCGCAAGAAGTAGTGATTTTTTCTGCATAGCGTTTTTCTCTTATTGTGTGAATTGATTTGCAGGTGTTGCCAGCCCCAGACTTGCGCGCAGCGTCGTGCCGGGGTAGTCGTGGCGAAATAAACCGCGCGCCTGAAGCACGGGAATAACCTGTTCGACAAACCGTGGGAATGTATCTGGCGTTCCCCCCTGAATGATGAAACCGTCTGCGGCTTTCTCCTCGAACCACTGCTGCAGACCATCAGCAACCTGTGCCGGCGTTCCGCTAAAACGTGGACGTGGACTGGCAGCTTCCAGCGCCACCTGACGCAGGGTTAATCCCCGTTCCCGCGCATTGCGCTTGATCTCGTCAGTGGTACTGCGAAAACTGTTTTCCCCGAGGGGGCCAAGATCCGGGAACGGTGCGTCCAGCGGGTACTGGCTAAAATCGTGATGTTCAAAATAGCGTCCCAGGTAATTCAGCGCGTCGGTAATCGACACCAGTGCAGCGGTCGCCTGGTACTGTTGCTCTACGTCAGCGTCACTGTCGCCAACAATAATGCTGACGCCCTGGAAAATATGCAGCTCATCGACATGACGTCCGACAGCTTCAAGCCGACTTTTGACATCCTGATAAAATGCTTTGGCTTCAGACAGCGATTCCTGATGGGTGAAAATAGCGTCCGCATGCTGCGCCGCTAATTTTTTCCCATCGTGTGATGCGCCGGCCTGAAAAATAATCGGACGGCCTTGCGGCGTACGCCCAATATTTAATGGCCCGGCGACCTGGAAATAATCTCCATGATGGTTTAGCGTGTGCAGTTTATGAGGATTAAAAAATTCCCCGCTTGTTTTATCACGGGTAAAAGCATCGTCTTCCCAGGAATCCCACAGTCCTTTCACTACCTGTAAATATTCATCGGCAATACGATAACGCTGGGCATGCTCAGGATGCTGAGCGCGAGAATAGTTTTTAGCCGAACCTTCCAGCGGGGATGTCACCACATTCCATCCGGCCCTGCCCTGACTAAGATGGTCCAGACTGGCAAACTGTCGCGCAGTAGTAAACGGCTCGCTATAAGAGGTTGAAACCGTGCCCACCAGACCAAGATGACGGGTGATGCTTGCCAGCGCAGATAATACCGTCAGCGGCTCAAAGCGATTTAAGAAATGTGGAATAGATTTTTCATTAATATACAGACCGTCAGCGACAAAAATAAAATCCAGCTTCCCTTTCTCCGCAATAAGCGCCGTCTCTTTGACAAAATCAAAATTAATACTGGCATCGGCCTGAGCAGCCGGATGGCGCCATGCTGACATATTCCCAGAGGCGCCATGCAAAATAGTGCCCAGACGTAATTGCCGATTTTCAGCCATAGTAACCCCTACCCAACAGGTAAATTAAAGGTGTGCGAATGCCGTTTTTGCTAAATGTGCAAAGTAGTGTGCGGCAGGTTCAATTAACCGTTCATCCGGATTAAATCCCGGATGATGTAATCCGTATTCACTGGCACTACCGATGCTAACAAACGCACCAGGTGTATTTTGCAAATAAACGGCAAAATCCTCCCCGCCCATATGCAGGTCGGCATGATGCGTTGTGTAACCGGATTGTCTGGCTACTTTGGTCGCAATATCGGCCCAGTGCGCGTCATTGACCAGGGCCGTGGGCCCCGCGTGCCAGATAACATCGATCTGTGCGCCAAAGGCGTGGGCAAACCCAGCGACAATATCACTGACCCGCGATTTAACCTGTTGTTGCACCTCTGCGCGATGTGTCCGAAGCGTCCCTTCCAGCTCAACGGATTCCGGTAGTACGTTCCATGTATTTCCCCCCTGGATTCGGGTGACGCTAAGCACCACCGAATCCAGCGTATTGACCTCACGGCTGGCGACACTTTGTAATACCGTCACCAGTTGACTGGCGAGGAGGATGGCATCTTTTCCCTCGTGTGGGCGTGCCGCATGCGCACCTTTTCCGGTAATACGCAGCACAAAGCGATCGACATTGGCATAGAACGCACCGCCGCGTGTGGCAAATTCGCCCACCGGCAAACCGGGCTCATTGTGCATACCGAAAATAGCCGCTACGTTTTGCAGCGCACCGGCGCGGATCAACGTTTTTGCGCCGCCGAAACTCTCTTCAGCTGGTTGAAACAAAATACGTACTCGCCCCGGTAAGGTTGTTTCCTGTTGTTTAAGCAGCAGTGCTGCACCAAGCATGACGCTGGTATGGACGTCATGCCCGCAGGCATGCATCACGCCCGGTGTGAGGGAGCGAAACGGAACGTCGGCGCTTTCTTCTATCGGTAGCGCATCGATATCCGCCCGCAGAGCGATGACATCTTCTCCCTGACCGATTTCGGCAACCACTCCGGTTTTCAAATTGAATGGCAATAAAGTGACATCTGCAGCATGCAACCAGTCACGAATACGCGCGGTTGTCGCCACTTCCTGGAGGGACAGCTCCGGGTGCTGATGTAGCTCGCGACGCCAGTCGATAAGCTGTGAGGCTAATGACATCAGACAACCTCCATCGTGCTATGGGCTTGCGCCAGCAGGCGTAACGATGTCAGGCGCGCCTGACCTTCGGCCACCGGCGTATCGATAATGAATTCATCAATACCGCATTGCACCTGCAATGAGCGCAGTGTTGCCACCACCTCCTGGGCACTCCCGTGCAGTAACGCCTGCTCACGCCGGGCGATTGTTCGCGGTGCGCTGCCCGCCTGCGCGGCGAAAGCCAGCGCCTGCTCTTCGCTGGCGACGGTGACACGTTGCCCATCCTCCAACTCGACGCCCCAGATTTGTACATCTTCCGCCAGTTGCGCAGCCATATCACTGCTGTCAGCCACAATAACCTGTACGGCGACAATCGTTGGACGTGAACTGTTGGCCTGCCAGAAGCTCAGCACCTCATGCAGTAACGCTTTATCGCCGTTCAGGTGCGCCGCGAAAATAAAGTTCCAGTCAGACTCTGCCGCCAGGCGTGCACTTTCTACGCTCGCGCCCAGCACAAATCTTTGCGGCGGCGCAGGCGGGAGCGGTGTCGGGAATACTGTCTGCCCGCTTTCTGTCCCGGTCAGCGCCAGCCAGGCGTGCAGTTGAGCAAGCTGGTCGGCAAAACTGCCTTTTTCTTCCTGATGAAGACCCAACTGCAGTGCCTGCGTTGACAGCGGTAAGCCGCCTGGCGCTTTTCCAATCCCAAGATCGACACGTCCAGGCGCCAGTGAGGCCAGAAGATTAAAGTTTTCCGCAACTTTGTAGGGGCTATAGTGTTGCAGCATGACGCCACCGGAACCCACGCGAATGCGCTGGGTTTGTCCCAGTATCCAGGCGATCACCAGCTCCGGTGATGGGCTGGCAAGCTGCGGCGTATTATGGTGTTCCGCGATCCAGAAACGATGGTACCCCCACTCTTCTGCGCGTTGTGCCAGGCGCAGCGTACGGGTCAGTGCGGTTGCGGCAGTTTCACCTTCTCCGATGGGGCTTTTATCCAGAATACTCAGGCGGTATGACATGTTGCAGGCCTATATTTGTTAACATGTCAGTATTATTAAATTATAAAATAACCATATAGAAACATTTAATTCACATTTGCTCAGCTAAAAAACAGATAACCAACCCCGCAGCGATCAGGGATAACGTTCATACCAACAGGAACCAAACTTCCGGTTTTGGACGCGGCACTCTGCAGAAAAAATGGCTTGTATTTGCATACTACAAAATATAATAGGTTTTTTATTGATACTGGAAAGACGGCAACATCCTTTTCCGTTTGATTTATTTTTACGCATGCGTTCAGTAATGAATTTAATTTAAGTCAGACTAAACACCTGTCTGTGTTATGCGCTTGTATTGATTGTTTCATTTTTATGAAAGAGACATAGGTTCCACGCATTAATTTTTTATTTTAAATACTTTCACAGAACTGATGATTAGTAGAGAATGCAGCGTTTCTTATTAAAATGGTTTAAAACAGCTTTTTAATATCCCCTGTCATTATTACGGGGATCTTTGTATGAATTATACATACCATCATGGGGCCTTTATGAAAAGTAACATGCCCGTTACACAAATTGAGCACACACTTAACGGTAAAGCGACGCTGCTATCGACGACAGATAAAGAGAGTCATATTACCTATGCAAACTCCGCGTTTATCGATGCCAGTGGTTTTAACGAAAGTCAATTAATGGGTGAACCACATAATATTATTCGCCATCCGGATATGCCGCCAGCCGCGTTTGCTGACATGTGGTACACGTTGCAGCAAGGTGACAGCTGGACGGGAATGGTGAAAAACCGGCGTCAAAACGGTGACCACTACTGGGTACGTGCCAACGTCACGCCCGTTTGGCACAATGAAAAGTTAACAGGTTACATCTCAGTGCGTACTGTTCCTTCGCGAGACGAAATATCTCAGAGTGAGCAGTTGTATGAAAAAATAAATAATCAACAACTTAGCGGGTTCCGTCTTTTTAAGGGTATTATCATTCGCCGTGGCATATTGGCATGGACTTCAATGTTTAAATGGTTGAGCATTAGTCAACGCGTCAATTATGCTTTGGGAGTCGTTGCCCTGCTCTCTTTGTTATTAATCTTCGCTCCCGTAAATCATTTTATTCAATCCGGCGGTTTACTGGCGTTATTTCTGTTATTTGCCATTTACCTTAAGTGCCAAATTTCTCAGCCAGTTAATACACTATTGACTCAAATGAAGAAAGTCGTATCCGGACGAAAACCCGATAACTGTCATTTAAATCGCGTAGATGAAATCGGCATGTTAATGCGACTGGTTAATCAATCCGGACTTAATCTAAATTCACTGGTTGATGACGTTAGTACGCAAATATCCGGAATTCAGGCCATCAGCCAACGCGTTTCTAAAGAAAGTACCGCGCTGCATACGCGTTCTGAAGAAACATCCGCAGACCTTCAGCAAACCGCTGCCGCCATTGAAGAAATTGGTAGTGCAGTGCAGCAAACTGCAGAAACGGCGGCACATACCATGACGATGGCAGACCAAACCAGCACCAATGCCGCTGAAGGCGGCGATATTATGAAACAAACTATCGCCATGATGCAGGCGATCTCTCGTGATAATGGTCAGATTGTCGATATCATTGGCGTAATTGATAGCATTGCCTTCCAGACTAATATTCTGGCGCTCAACGCGGCCGTTGAGGCGGCGCGTGCCGGAGAATCCGGGCGCGGTTTTGCCGTCGTGGCCGCGGAGGTGCGCAATCTTGCGCAACACTCTGCATCAGCGGCAAAAGAGATTAAACAGCTTATCGAGAAGAACGTCGCTAACGTCAATACCGGCGTAAAAATGGTTGAACAAACAGAAACGCATCTCACCGGAATGATCAGCGATGTGTTACAGATGTCGATGATGATTAAAGACATTAGTCTGGCAACGCGGGAGCAAACCCAGGCGTTGGATCTGATTAATGATTCCATTTCGCGTGTTGGTACCATGACGCACAATAATGCCGAGATGGTGGAGCGTGTCACTGACGCAACTGCCGATTTAACGCAGCGCTCATCGCGATTGCAGCAGGCCGTGCAGGTCTTTGGCGTGTCGGTATAAGGCAAACAGCGCTCATTCTGCTGACGATCAGGATGAGCGCATTCCTTCGCATTTTCCCACCGCCTCTGTTTTTACTGAATCGAGTCCACATCCCGTCGATTCAGGCCACAGAAAAACCCCACTTCCCCGTGTCCAGGCTTTGCGTCACTTCTCAATTGAATGTAGGATGCTCGGCCGACAGTTTCCCGCGGTAACACAATGAAGGGTTTCGTAAACGCTGTTTTCGCCGCAACTGCTGCGGCAAAAAGGATTTTGTAAATTAGTCAGGTTAACAGGAAACGTAATGAACACACACAACACGCAAGCCGCGGAACAACACGCGGCGAAACGACGCTGGTTGAATGCTCACGAAGAGGGGTATCACAAAGCGATGGGTAACCGGCAGGTACAAATGATCGCCATTGGCGGTGCTATTGGTACCGGGTTATTTTTAGGGGCTGGCGCACGTTTGCAAATGGCCGGCCCCGCTTTAGCACTGGTCTATCTGGTCTGCGGTATTTTTTCATTCTTCATTCTGCGGGCACTCGGTGAACTGGTTTTACACCGCCCTTCCAGCGGCAGCTTTGTCTCTTATGCCCGCGAATTTTTAGGTGAGAAAGCGGCCTACGTGGCTGGCTGGATGTACTTCATCAACTGGGCGATGACCGGAATCGTGGATATCACGGCCGTGGCCTTGTATATGCACTACTGGGGCGCATTTGGTGACGTACCGCAATGGGTGTTTGCCCTCAGCGCATTGGCCATTGTCGGCACCATGAACATGATCGGCGTAAAGTGGTTTGCGGAGATGGAGTTCTGGTTTGCACTGGTCAAAGTGCTGGCTATCGTTATCTTCCTGGTCGTCGGGACTGTCTTTTTAGGCACGGGAAAACCGCTCGATGGTAACGCCACGGGTTTTCATCTGATCACCGACAACGGTGGTTTTTTCCCGCATGGCCTGCTGCCAGCGCTGGTACTGGTACAGGGCGTCGTCTTTGCATTTGCTTCCATTGAACTGGTAGGCACTGCGGCGGGTGAGTGCAAAGATCCGCAAACGATGGTGCCAAAAGCGATTAACAGCGTTATCTGGCGAATTGGCCTGTTCTATGTGGGTTCAGTGGTGTTACTGGTCATGCTGCTGCCGTGGAATGCCTATCAGGCAGGTCAAAGCCCGTTTGTTACCTTCTTTTCCAAACTCGGCGTTCCCTATATTGGCAGTATTATGAATATCGTGGTGCTTACCGCTGCGCTTTCCAGCCTCAACTCGGGTTTGTATTGCACCGGTCGTATTTTACGCTCAATGTCGATGGGCGGTTCCGCGCCCAAATTTATGGCCAAAATGAGCCGTCAACACGTACCTTATGCTGGCATACTTGCCACGCTTGTCGTGTATGTCGTCGGGGTTTTCCTCAACTATCTGGTGCCTTCGCAGGTATTCGAGATCGTGCTTAACTTTGCCTCGCTGGGCATCATTGCATCGTGGGCATTCATTATGGTGTGCCAGATGCGTCTGCGTCGGGCCATTAAAGATGGCAAAGCGGCAGACGTTCACTTCAAACTGCCCGGTGCGCCGTTTACGTCCTGGTTAACACTGTTGTTTTTACTGGCTGTGCTGGTGCTGATGGCATTTGACTATCCGAACGGGACTTACACTATCGCCTCATTACCGCTGATTGCCATTCTGCTGGTCGTTGGCTGGTTTGGTGTACGTAAACGCGTCGCGGAAATCCACCGTACCGCGCCATAACGCTTTAAGGTAGGTCAGATTTCTGGCCTACCCGTTTGAGCGACTTAGTTTGCTTCAATTAGCTGAGCAACATCATTGCTGTTAATTTCCCGCGCATTCCCGTCCTGATCGGTATAGCTGGTCATTCCCGTATCTTTATCCAGTTTTGGTTTGCCCTGGGTGGTAATCGTTTGTCCGCTTTTCGTCGTCATGACGTAATCGGTGGTGCACCCTGCCAGCGTAAACAGCATTACGCCCGCACAAAGACAGATTAATGGCTTTTTCATGGTATTCCCGTGTTATTCAGTTAGCCGTTGAGGGCGTAGTGTAAGTCTCTGAAGTTTGTCAGGCTACCGATGGGGTGTAACGAGGCGTATCGTGGAGTATAGAGAAATGACAGGAGGGGTTGCCCCCTCCGAATAATTACAGGGCGATACGAATAACATCGTCCGGTTGAGTCGCTTCCTGCTCGCGTGTGGATTTCTGTTTCACGCTAACGTACAGGGTTTTACCATCGGCGGAGAGCGCCAGGCTGTTTGGGAACGTCGGGGTATCGAAGGTTTTAACCACTTTATAGCTTTTCGCGTCGATCACGCTGACTTTACCGGCCTGACGGTGGGTCACGTAAGCTTCGTTACGCACCGGGTTGAACAGTACGGCCAGGGATTCCGGCGCGGCAACTTTTGCCAGCACGTTGCCGTTACGGGTATCGATAACCAGCACTTCCGCTGCTTTAGAGTCAGTGACAAACGCACGATGACCTGCCGTATCCAGGCTCAGGTTAATGAAGAAGTGCTCTTTGCCATCGTCCAGCAGTTTTTTGCGGCTGAGAATTTTGTTGGTGGCGGTATCGATGGTAATGAATTCGCCATCGGCATTGGCGGTATACAGGCGTTTAGCCTTGCTGTCGACGGCCAGTGCAGTGCTCATTTTACCGGTATTTTGAATCGTGTCCTGAAGTTTGACAGTCTCACCGTCCACGACCCAAATCACGCTCTCCTTACCAATTCCGCTGATGTATACCTTGTTGGTGGCGTCATCGGCGACCAGTTCACGAGGCTGCAGCGGACGGACATCTTCAGAACGTTTACGCGCATCCAGTACCAGACGTCCTTTCACCTCACCGGTTTTCGCATCAATCGCCGTCACCGCGCTATTCACGGTATTACCAAACCACAGCGTTTGCGTCGCGTTATTGATGGTTGCGCCAAACGGTTTGAGATCGTTATGAATAACCTGAGTCACTTCAAGCGTCACCGGATCAAGACGGTAAACTATCCCACCTTTATCCAGCTTACGACTCTGCGAGGTGGCAAGCCACAGTGCGTTTTCCTGCTGGCTGTACGCCATTTCGTAGGCGCCTTTACCTACGCCTTTGCGCAGCAGTTCTTCCGCAGCCTGCGTGCTAAATGATGATGCAACCAGCAGTGAACCTAACAGTAAAGAACCACGCAGGCGCGGTGAAAACAGATGACGTAAAGACATGACGACTCCCTTTGATAAATTCAGTTGTTACTGCTTCACATAGCTTCAATGAGCAAAATCATGGTTTTGCCTTTTTAAGAATGAGAATAGTAATCATTATTTATCGCAAAGTGGAGTGTTTATTCACATTCGGTGAAAACCTGCTTATTTTCTCCATGAATACTCGCTTGCGGCGAAATCAATATTCAGACAGATTGGCTCTACAACGCTTGCCGGATGGCGGCGTTGACGCCATCCGGTTGTTACCGCCTTTAACCCCTCCGTATCACTCTTCAGCAAGCCGAATTACGACCTTGCCAAAGTTTTTACCGGTCAGCAGACCGATAAAGGTCTCCGGTGCATTTTCCAGCCCCTCAGTGACCTGCTCGCGATAGTGGATCTTGCCTTCCTGGACCCAGCGCCCCATTTCTCGCTGAAATTCATGAATGCGGTGACCATAATCCTGACCAATGATAAAGCCCTGCAAGCGAATACGTTTTTTCAGTAACGTGGCCATAAGCAACGGTAAACGGTCTGGGCCCGTCGGCAGTGATGTCGCGTTATAACCACTCACCAGACCACACAGCGGAATACGCGCGGAGGTGTTGAGTAACGGCAAAACGGCATCAAAAACTTTACCGCCGACGTTTTCATAATAGATATCGATACCCTGCGGACAGGCTTGTGCCAGTTGGAGTGCGAAATCGGGGGCATGATGATCGAGGCAAATATCAAAGCCCAACACGTCAGTAGCATGGCGACATTTCTCTGCCCCACCAGCTACCCCAACGACCCGACAGCCCTTCAGTTTACCGATCTGGCCCACGGTTGCGCCAACAGGTCCGGTTGCCGCAGCAACAACCAGTGTCTCACCGGCTTTGGGCTGGCCAATATCCAGCAGCCCCATATACGCCGTAAAGCCCGGCATACCCAGCAGACCAAGCGCCCAGGAAGGATGCTCAGGATGATCGCCTAACTTTACCAAATCAGAACCCTTTGAGATGGCGAAGTCCTGCCAGCCGCTATAGCTCAACACCCATTCACCGGGTTTAAAATCCGAATGATTCGATGCCTCGACCCGACTGACCGTGCCGCCCACCATCACTGCGCCAATCTCAACCGGGGGCGAATAAGACGGTTCGTCACTCATACGCCCACGCATATAGGGATCGAGTGAGAGGTAGACGTTACGCAGTAACACCTCTCCGTCACCGGGGGGGGTGATGGCCTCTTCTTCCAGACGGAAGTTACCGGGCACCGGTGCGCCATGCGGGCGTGACGCCAGAACCCAGCGACGATTGCGTTGCATTTGTTGACCCATTGATGTTCTCCTCAGCTTTTGGCATGAATCCATCAATAGTAGACGCGCTATCTCTGTGATGCTTTCACATTAATTGCCAGCGTGGTTTAACCGCACAACCAGATAAACGCAGGACTGCGCGGTTTCATTGATAAACCGACAGTCATTTGGCGGCCCCAGCTCCAGGCAGTCCCCGGCTTTCATTTCATGGCGTGTATCACCTTCCACAAACACCAATTCGCCCTGCTGCAACCAGAGAAGCTGTCGGGCCTGCACGTAGGAAGAGGCGGGCATCGGGATATCACTGCCGGCCGGTAATTCGATTTGCACCAGATCGATAGGCAGATCGCTGCGCGGAGATACGTGGCGGCGCAAATAATGGCTTTGCGGATCGTGCCAGACCGGCTGGTCGGCGAAACGCAGCAGTTTACCCTCCTGCATTTCGGCTCGGGCAATCAGCGTCGACATGCTGATACCAAACGCACCGGAAAGCCGTCCCAGTAGCGTCGCCGTTGGACTGCTCTCTCCACGTTCTATTTTATGGATCATCGCCCGCGAGACCCCTGCTCGTTCGGCAAGTTCCGTCAGCGACCAGCCGCGAGATTCCCGCTCAATGCGAATTCTTGCACTGATCCGTTGATTTATGCTGTCTTCAATAGTATTCATATTGTAATACTATAGTGAACAACCCCTGAGGTTCAACATGTCAATTCGATTTGCCAGCAAAGACGACTGCGCCGCCATCGCAGAAATCTACAATCACGCCGTACTGCATACGGCCGCTATCTGGAACGATCAAACGGTCGATGCCGAAAACCGCATCTCCTGGTATGAGGCTCGCCAACTGATGGGGTATCCGGTACTGGTAAGTGAAGAGAATGGCGTCGTCACGGGGTACGCCTCTTTTGGCGACTGGCGCAACTTTGATGGTTTCCGTCATACCGTCGAACATTCAGTGTACGTGCACCCGGAACATCAGGGAAAAGGACTGGGGCGCAGGCTGCTCAGAAGACTCATTGAAGAAGCGCGCGCGTGTGGCAAGCATGTCATGGTGGCAGGAATTGAGTCGCACAATCAGGCATCGCTCCACCTGCATAGCACGCTGGGTTTCAATATTACCGCGCAGATGCCCCAGGTCGGGACTAAATTTGGTCGTTGGCTGGATCTGACTTTTATGCAGCTACAGTTAGACGACCGCAGCGAACCGGATGCGCGTGGATGAACCAGACGCTGACCCTCTCCTTTCTGATTGCCGCAGGTATTGGTCTGGTGGTGCAAAACACTTTGATGGTACGCATTACCCAGACGTCCTCGACAATCCTTATTGCTATGTTGCTTAACTCACTGGTCGGGATCGTCTTGTTTGTCAGCATACTATGGTTTAAACAAGGTGCGGCGGGATTTGGCGAACTGGTTTCCAGCGTGCGCTGGTGGACATTAATCCCGGGTTTACTGGGATCGTTCTTTGTTTTTGCCAGTATCAGCGGATACCAAAACGTAGGCGCTGCCACCACCATCGCGGTGCTGGTCGCCAGCCAGCTTATTGGCGGTCTGGTGCTGGATATTCTGCGTAGCCAGGGTGTACCGCTTCGCGCGCTGGTGGGTCCGGTATGCGGTGCGATATTGCTGGTTGTGGGTGCCTGGCTGGTGGCAAGACGTTCGTTTTAATTGCCTGATGGCGCTTCGCTTATCAGGCCTACAGAACGCCGGATAAGGTGTGAACACCGCCATCCGGCAAGGAAATATCAAAGAATAGAGCCGCCTTTGGTCAACTGCTCACGACGCGCTTCCATATCTTCTTTATGCTGGCGCCCATGATGTGCAATTGCCGTACGCAAACGTTGTTGCTGGGTGTAACGATCTTCCCGGCTCAACGCAACATCATCGCTCAACTCAATCAGCAATTCATTCATATGCGTAATGACGCTCTCTTCAATGGCGGCATCAACACGTGCGCTGACCTCATCCAGATGCGACATACTCCCTCCTTAACTCATTAATTTAATTTCGCCTTTGAAAAATCACTGCCCATCAGGCTAACGCTGTATCCGCTGACATTGCTGCGTGTGGCATAGAAGGTTTTGCCATTCGCCAGCGCAATCCACGGGGCCTGCTGATAGAAAATTTCCTGCGACTGCTGGTAAAGTGCGGCGCGCTCTTGCGGTTTGCTCACCAGTTTCGCCTTTTGAACCAGCGAATTATACTCTTTATCACACCAGCGCGCGGCGTTTGATCCGGTTTTAATGCTGTCACAACCCAGCAGAACATCGGCAAAGTTATCCGGGTCACCGTTATCTGACATCCAGCCAAACAACGCAGTATCGTGCTCGCCTTTACGCATCCCGGAGAGATATTCCCCCCATTCCCAGGAGACGATTTTCGCCTTCACACCAACTTTTGCCCAGTCGCTTTGAATCATCTCAGCAATACGACGAGAGTTCGGGTTATAGGGGCGCTGCACCGGCATAGACCACAGTGTCGCTTCAAAACCGTTTTCCAGCCCCGCTTTCTTCAGCAGCTCTTTCGCTTTCTGCGGGTCGTAAGCGTAATCTTTCAGGTCTTTATTGAAGCCCATCATATTCGGCGGGATTGGCGATTTCGCCACCGTTCCGGAACCTAAAAAGACCGCGTTAATAATGGCTTTTTTATCTGTCGCATAGTTCAGCGCCTGGCGCACAAGTACGTTATCAAACGGTTTTTTCTCCGTATTAAACGCCAGATAACCGACGTTCAGCGCTTCAACCGAATGCAGCGTCAGATCTTTGTTCTTTTTAATTTCATCAAACTGCACCGGTGCTGGCGCGGGAATAATCTGGCATTCGTTGGTTTGCAGTTTCGCCAGTCGCGTCTGTACGTTTGGTGTGATGGAGAAAATCAGATGTTTCGTTGGAACTTCACCATCCCAGTAGTTCGGGTTGGCCAGATAGCGGATTTGTGAATCCTGCTTGTACTGTTGCAAGACATAAGGCCCAGTACCAATCGGCCAGTTATCGACGTTTTCCGGTGTGCCTTTTTTCAGCATCTCGTCGGCATATTCAGCCGAAAGAATAGAGGCAAAATCCATCCCCCAGTCAGCAAGAAATGCAGCGTTGGGTTCGTTCAGAACAAACTGAACGTGATAATCATCAACCTTTTTAACCTCTTTGATCAGTTTGTCCAGGCCAACATCGTTGAAATATTCATAGCTACCCTGTGAAACCTTATGGTACGGATGATCGGCATCTTTCTGGCGTAATACTGAGAAAACGACGTCATCAGCATTGAAATCACGGGTAGGTTTAAAGAACTTATTACTATTGAACTTCACGCCCTGACGCAGGGTAAATGTGTAGGTCTTGCCGTCGGGGGAAATTGTCCACTCCGTTGCCAGAGACGGGACCGGAGTATTTTTGACCGGATCGAAGTTGATCAATCGGTTGTACAACACCTGTGAACTGGCGACAAACGACGGACCTGAACTGGCTATTTGGGGGTTAAATGATTCCGGGGATGCTTCAGAACAGTAAACGATGGTATCAGTACTGGCGGCATATGCAGCGCCTGTTGGTAAGACGGCGCTGAGTGCCAGCGCGAGCAGCGTTTTCCTTGCAATCATGGTTATAAGCCTTCTTCTTTTATTATTTACTCGTCTATCAGAGCATAGCTGGCAAATACACACTAATAACAAATCTCTATCAGGTTATTCTAATCTGGCAGGTTTCGCTGATTAATTCATCATCGCAGGTGAAATAATTTACCTTAAGTCTTTTTCAAAACGTCAAGATTTTTCCCAATACTCTATGCCATGAAAATTCGCCCCTTTTTGCCTCTCTTCCAACGTTTGCTTACTTTTATTCCCCGTAAAGTAGATGTGTGAAGAAGTCTAAGGGGCAATTACGTGGCAAAAACTCTCTTGCGCAGCGGCAATTTGGATGACTATCAGGCCGTGGGTGGCGGTGGTCAGGCCGTGTTTGATTCAGCGCTACAAATTCGTGAAACGCTTCGTCTGCGTAAACAACAGGCGATGGCGGACTGTCTGGCAATACCACAAGTTAACGACAGTGGCGATCGGGTGGACTGGTATTCCCCGGTTGAAGGAAAGGCTGTCGCGTGGAAAGCCGCTGATGAAGATGCGCGTTTTCGGGCTCTGCGCTATCTGTCCAGTACGCTGGAGAATGCCGCGGCACTGAGCCGGAAAAGCCTGCAATCGGGTAAAACTTCTCTGCAACTGTTTGGTTCACTTCTCGACAAAGCCATCCAGTTTCCAGGTGAGAACCACGTGTTCCTGGTTGATGGCAAGCCCGTCATTACGTTCTGGGGCTTCGTCAATCTGAATGAAAACACCCGTGACGATGTACTCGATTGCCTGCGTCATACCGACGTTCCCCCGGTTGTATTGGCACCTGAACCGGAGCCGGAAGTCGAAGAAATCCCGGCGGAAATCACTTTCGCCGAGGCCGATACCCCGCTGCTGACAACAGCTATTGAGCTACCGAAACCCGCTGACCCCGAACCACAACCCCTGGTCATTGCAAGTGAGCCAGAGATTGCGCCGCCGCCAGTACAGCGTAAGCCTACGCGACGCCTGCCGCTGTGGAGCCTGCCCGTTGCTGCTGCAGTGATTGCTGCCATTGCAGGGCCGCTATTGTGGAAACAACACACGGAATCTCCCGCACCTGCGGTTGCCTCCATTGACGTTGCAAAGGTAGACAGTAATCCGCTGCCTGAACTAACACCTTCGCTGCCGCTGCATCGGGCTGACGTTATTCCACCAGTGAAAAAAGAGAAGCCCGTAGAAGGACCGGTGGTGATAGCCGCCATCCCGAAAGATGCGCTGGTAATGGATGCCAACCAGATGAAGGCAGGTACAACACGTTTTCTTAATGGCAACTGGCGTGTGCTGGTCGATATAAAAGATCCGGTCAGCGGTAAAGCCCCATCGCTGCGCTATCAGATCCAGGCCAATAAGGGCACTGCGCGCGTCGTGCATGGCGACAATATCGTTTGCCGCGCCGAAATTTTCTCTGGTCTGCATCAATCGGGCGAATTAATGATTAAGAGTCGCGGGAATGCCCGTTGCACGGACGGTTCGCGTTACCCAATGCCTGAAATCACCTGCAAAGCAGGAACAAACGACGTCGCAGCTTGTACCGCACGTTATGACGAACACGCGGAAATCCCTTTGACGATCAAAAAGATAGGTGCCTGATTTTATGTTGGTGAATCTGTGTGATTACAAACAGAGCGTAACGCTCATCGCCAATAGCGGTGTGCAATTTCTGGATTTTGGGCTGACACCACAGGAATCTGCGCACCACGGTCGTTTTGTTCGCAAAACGGCAAACGGTCCGCTACTGCGTCTGGATTTTGATCTGGCGTCGGGACGCTATACCCTGCCGGGTAATACCGGTGGCCAACCCGAAGTAGTGAAACCGGAAAGCACACAGACGCTGCATTATTCTCTGGACGTACTTGACGGTGTCTGGTTGCCGCTGCCGTTCCTGCGTTTTAACCCGCCCCGCACATTTGTTGAAGGCCCGGATAACTGGGCGCGCGTCCAGGTGCGAAAACTCGCACAGCCGGACAGTGCCGGCAATACTCACCGTGTCACGGTGGCGCTGGACAGTCAGTTGACTGAAGCCCCGGCAGCATTGACGCCCAATGAGAACGATCTGCTGAATGGCACGCGATTTGCGCTGGCCTGGCACGATAATGAGATCGCAGATTTCCTCGACCAGACGTGGATTGATGGCTGGCTACGCGAGTCCTTTTTGCAGCACGTCACACAGCAAGAAAACCGTTCAGAGCAGGAGATCCAACAAGCTCTACGCAACTTTGAATACCAGGCGCACTGGCTGAATTTGTTGACCCTGTTAGGCGAACAACTTTCCGTCCCGGAAGTGAAGCTGGTGACCCATACGCTCAGCACGCCCGCGATTCCTGTCGATCTGATTCTGGATATTGGCAATACCCATACCTGCGGCGTGTTGATTGAAGATCATGGCGATGCCAATGACGGTTTGCGTCAGACGGCTGAATTGCAGGTGCGTTCATTAAGTGAACCACAGTTCCTCAACGATCCCCTGTTCACCAGCCGACTGGAGTTTTCCGAGGCGCGCTTTGGTAAGCAACATTTCTCCGTTGAGAGTGGCCGCGATGATGCCTTTATCTGGCCGTCGATTGTCCGCGTTGGGGATGAAGCCCGTAAGCTGGCGATGCAGCGTATGGGAACGGAAGGCAGTAGTGGGATCTCCAGCCCACGCCGGTATTTATGGGATGAAACCCCCGTTTTACACGACTGGCGCTTTAGCCAGATGAACAGTAAAACGCAGCGCGAGCCGCTGGCTACCGCCTTCCCACTGATGAATCTGATGAACGATGACGGTCAGCCGCTGTTCAGCCTGCCGCAAGATGACCGGCTGCCGGTGTTCTCACCACAATACAGCCGCAGCACGCTGATGACGCATATGTTGTGCGAGATTCTGGCCCAGGCGCTGGGACAAATTAACAGCGTAGCGACGCGGCTGCGCCTCGGGTTCCCGGCCTCTCCACGCCAGTTGCGCACGCTGATCCTCACTCTGCCGTCAGCCATGCCAAAACAGGAGCGAGAGATCTTCCGTCTGCGTATGTTTGAAGCCATTGCGCTGGTCTGGAAAGCAATGGGCTGGCACCCGCAGGACGAAGATTTCACCACCCGCAAACAGCAAGAAAAGAGCGTTGTTCCCGTACCTGAGATCCAGATGGAGTGGGATGAGGCCAGCTGCGGACAGTTGGTTTGGCTGTATAACGAAGCGATTTCACACTATGACGGGCACACAGAATCGTTCTTTAACGCCCTCGCCCGTCCGGACCGCCAGCCAGAACCCGGTGAAGTTAAAGGTCGTGCACTGCGCGTCGCCTCCATCGATATTGGCGGCGGCACGACGGATATGGCCGTGGTCCATTATCAACTGGATGACGGCGTTGGGGCGAATGTCAAAATCACCCCGCATCTGCTGTTCCGTGAAGGCTTCAAAGTCGCCGGGGACGACATGTTGTTGGATGTCATACAACGCTGCATACTGCCCGCCCTGCAAACCCGCTTACAACAAGCTGGCGTGACCGATGCCGCCGCGCTGCTGGCCACACTGTTTGGTGATTCCGGGAGAATCGATACTCAGGCTATTTTGCGACAACAAACCGCGTTGCAACTCTTTATGCCACTGGGTCATGCGGTGCTCAGTGCCTGGGAGCAAAGCGATATTAACGATCCCGTAGCGGGGTTGCACGCCACCTTTGGCGAACTGCTTTCTCAGCGCCCGACACGCAATGTGATGAACTATATCCAGCAGGCTATCGATCATGCTTTACCGTCTGGTTCACCGGCTTTTGATGTGCTGAGCGTTCCGTTGCAGGTACAGTTCAGGCAGTTGCACGAAGCGCTGCTGGCAGGGCAATTTACCCTGACATCCCCTCTGCACGCCGTTTGCGAAGCGATTTCCCACTATCGTTGCGATATTTTGTTAGTCACTGGCAGACCCGCCTGTTTGCCGGGGGTTCAGGCGCTAATCCGCCATCTGCAACCCGTTCCGGTCAACCGCATGATCTGGATGGACAGCTATCGCGTACATGAGTGGTATCCGTTCAGCCAGCAAGGGCGTATCGGCAATCCAAAATCTACCGCTGCCGTTGGCGCGATGCTGTGTAGCCTGGCGCTGGATTTACGCCTGCCGCGATTTAATTTTAAAGCTGCGGATATCGGCGCGTACTCGACGGTCCGCTACCTTGGCGTACTGGATAATACGGTCAATACGTTGCGCGATGAGAATATCTGGTATCACGACATTGATCTGGATAAACCTGGAGCAAAACTGGATACCCGTCTGCACTTCCCGCTGCGCGGCAACGTGACGCTGGGCTTTCGCCAGTTAGCAAACAGCCGCTGGCCAGCCACCCCGCTGTATACGCTGAGTATCAATTCTGCTGAGCTGGCAAAAACGATTGCCGGTGACGGCGTATTAAATGTGCGGCTGCAACTGCGCGGCGGCAGCAAAGAGACAGGGCCGGAATATTTCGTTCTCAGTGATGCCTGGCTACAGGATGGCACGCCCGTTGCCGCCAATGCCCTAACGTTAAAACTGAATACACTGGCAGATCGTCGCCATAGCGGCAGCCATTACTGGATTGATAGCGGGAGTGTGTACCTGAAATGAGTAAGATGTTTAACACAGCACAAGCCGCCATCGAATGGGTGAATGACACACGCCAGCGCGCAGCGCGTCTTGATGATGAAGCGGATTCCCTGCTCGCTCAACTCACCATCGCCGCGGTTACTGAGTCTGCGCTGAATACGGCGTTTTCAGCGCGTGGCTGTGTGGGTCTGTACGGTCATTCACAGCCAGCAAAAGCACATCTGTTGTCCGCACTGTGCAGCAACACCAGTGGGAAATTGAATATTGCTACACCGGATCGCAGTTTTGATTATTTTTCGCATATCAATCCGGGCCATGCGCCGACCAATATGGCGATCCGCTTTACGCGTGAAGACAATCCCGTTGATAGCGAGTGGCCTCTGCGTCTGCGCCTACTGAGTGAAGCGGAACTGGTACAGCTGTTTATCACGCAGTTTTGCGCAATGCCTGACAGCCGCCAGGTTGAAAAATCGATTATTGAAGCCCGGTTAGAAAAATGGCAAACGCTGCGTCAACGTCATCCGGTTCAGGGCATCACGGCACATGACGTAGCCGCCATCGGCCGTTTTTGGCGCTCTTGTGTTCCTGCAAACCAGCAGCAAATTGATGATGCGCTATGGCATCAATTTGCTACATTGCTGCCGGCGCTGGATCTAACCACCCGCGCTCACGCCTGGGCGCTGTTGTGGGGAGAACAACCAGAGTTAACGCAGCAATGGCTGGCATTAGCGCATACTTTGCAACAAACCGGACAGGCGCACGAGCTAGCCGCACCGCTGAGTTTGTTGGTCGATCATTTTGGCTTGCCCGCCGAAAGCTTCCTGACCCAGGTCGCATTAACCGGGAATGACGCGCAAAGCGATGTGGTGGTTCATCCTGTTGCAAACCATCAGTTGCTTAACGCGGTCAGTCTGTCGCTGGAATCGCTGGCGCTGCTGACGCGTGAACTGGTGCTGACTGTCGAAGACTCGGTGTTGGAAAACGTCGACCTGCTCGATATTCCCCTCGCACCGGATGCCCACCCCAACCCGCTGTGGCGGGCCAAATTAGGCTGGATGTTGGAACATTACCGCCAGCATCTGCAACCCGATGTCCTGCTGATCTGCAACGCAGTGTCTTCACGCTCGCAGACACCGGCCATCACGCGTAAGCTGATGAGCTGGGCCAACGATACCCAACCCGTACATGATGCGGCATTACCGGGGGTTGTGTGGGCCATTACGCCACAAGATGCTCGTTTTAGCACACAGCAAAACCTTGATGAGGCCGTGCAGCAATTAATGGGCAAGCCCGGGTTGCGCTGGGGAACATTGCAGGCACTGGATAAACACAGCCTGTTGCGCCTTGCTGAATGGCTGTCGCAAGCGACATCCGCTCAACAACGCCAGTCGCGATTAACGTCCCTGCATGAACAGCATCAACAGCGTGTTCGTGAGGCGCTGATGAGCTGGCTTAACGACAGCGAAAGCGTGCCAGACTCCAGCGAGACAGTGATCCGCCAGCTTCAGGCCCAGGCAGCAAAGCATGGTGAACTCCTGGAGGGGTTACTACCACCGATGCGCTGCTTTGAGTCGTTGCTGCGTATCCAGCAGCCACGTGAAGAACAAGTCAGTGGACTCTTTAATGAAGAGATTGACCTGTTTGCCGACGTCCGGGAACCGTCGCATGCTTCCGAAAGCAAAGAGACCGGATACCAGGCACACAAAATGTGGATCAACCATGTGCGTCAGTGGTGTCGTGATGACAATAATGCGCGCCGATTGCGGCTTGATCCGCGAACGCTTAGACAGGTAGCCGACATTCTTATCACTACCAGCTATCGACTGGAGATGCCTCAACGCCTTCAGCAGATTATGCAGCGAGAGAATGTCTGCGGGGCGCAGTTACACGCCGATATCGGTGATTTTATTACCTGGCTCGGCTACGCCAACGTTGCAGAGGATCAACGCCCTGCCAGCAGGATCCTCAAGGGTGCGGCTATTTTCAGTGCGCCAGTACAACAACCGATGTCGCGCCTGACTCAATTGGATGAGCAGCCGCAGCACGGTGCAAGCCGACACGTTTACGACTGGCTGGTTGCGTTGTACACCCGTGCGAATGAAAACGTGGGATACCAGCATCCTCTGGACGTAACCAAAGACGACAGACTGCGATTAGTCGCTCTGCTGGCCCCCTGAAACGGCATTGACAACGCCATCAGAAAAGAGAAAACAGGAGTGCGACGGGAAAGCTCATCGGCCATGTCGCCCCGACTAATACCGCGCTCAGAAAGCGAATACGTTTTTTATCACGTGACAGAAACCAGGTGGTAATGGCCGCAATTGCAGCCATTACCGCATAAAAAAACAACATTTTTTGGTACAGAGACATTTAGGGCATCCAGGCCAGAAGAGAAAATCGCGCGCAATATGCTCTCTTTTATGACCCACATCAAGTTTTATTCATTTATTTAAGAAAACCGCCTAAATAACAGCCCACTTTCAATATGTTCAGATTTCGTACTATTGCGGATAGCTATAAGCCGTACTATACCCAAAGGGGTAAAAACGAAAGGTGGCAAAAATGAATGTTTCCAGTAAGACCGTGGTGCTGATAAATATATTTGCTGCTGTAGGACTTTTCAGCCTGATCTCCGTAAGGTTCGGCTGGTTTGCTTGATGTGACTCTTTTTGATGAATTGCAGCGCCTGCTGGCAGAGAGAAAATCTTCTCTCTGCCATTAGTAAACGATCTTCGCACTCCGTCACTGCCCGGTAAATTATCCTTAATATGTAACACCCCTAATCCTTCTGCGGCATTATTCCCCCGTGATAGCGGGTCGGTGTCGTACCTGTAAGCTGCCGAAAAAACACGATAAAAGCACTGTCGCTAACAAATTCCAGCTGTTGCGCCACCTGGCTGATTGAGTCACCCTCCGCCAACATCTCCATCGCTTTTAACAGCCTGAATTGCTGCCGCCAGGTCTGATAATTCATCCCTGTATCTCCGATAAAGATGCGGCTGATTGTCCGTTCGCAGGCACCGACCAGGCGGGACAACTGATTCAGTCGGGGCGGTAACGTCCCCATTCGAACCCCTTCCAGCCACAGATTCAGGCGGACATCAGAGGGAAACTGCAACGTCCAGTTTTCACGGCGTGCGGCCCTGATTTCCTCACAAAAAACAGTGATGAGGCTGGCCTGCTGCGTTTCTGTCATTTGCCAGGGCCAGAATGCCATCCGTTCTATGACTTCAAAAAAGAGCGGGTTCACTTCGACAACCTGTAGCGGCAATGCGGATAACGGCGGCAGAATGGTTGAAAAATATAATGACCGATAAGCCATCACCCCGCGCATGATGGCCCGGTGAACCGTACCCGCAGGGATCCAGACCGCACGGCGAGGCGGAAGCAGACACAGGGTATTTTCCAGTTCAATGGTGATACACCCCGCCGCCGAAAAGAGTAACTGATGGCGAAGATGACTGTGCCGACCTGAATCATGTACGCCCATATCAGAGGCAATACCCACTACTGTTTCCTTAAAACCATCCGGGTCGAAGACATCATCAGGCGCAATTTTCATCATCTGTCCGATATTTGATATATAAAGTCCTGATAATGGTAATAAGACATTTTCTATTCAGCAATAATCCCCCCAAGTTTTTTGCTTCTTGGATATTGCCATGAATATGACTCATCGACCGCCCTTGTGGCTTCTCACATTACTGATTATGTTTCCGCAACTGGTGGAAACCATTTACAGCCCGGCGTTGCCAAATATCGCCACGTTTTTTCAAATAAGCAGTGAACGTGCTGCTCAAACACTTTCCGTTTATTTTGTCGCCTTTGCCGTGGGGGTTGCGCTATGGGGCTGGCTTAGCGACTGCATTGGACGACGGTGGGCAATGGTAGTTGGACTTCTCTGTTACGGAGCGGGTTCCGTAATGGCGGTTATTGCCACTGATTTCAGCGTCTTGCTGCTGGCCCGTATGGTATCAGCCATTGGCGCGGCCTCCGGGTCTGTTGTGGTGCAGACTATGTTGAGGGACAGTTATGAATCAACAACACTGTCCCGCATTTTTTCCATTATGGGCGCAGCACTGGCAATCAGCCCGGTTTTTGGTCTGGTGAGCGGAGGTTGGTTAGTCAGTCTTTACGGCCATAGGGGCGTTTTTACTGCGCTGGTATTGCTGGCGATACTGCTACTGATGTTAACCGCAGCCTTATTGCCGGAAACACGGCCGGAGACTACGCGCAGACCACAATTAACGGGACTGGTCTCCCGGATGGTGAGGGACAGTACACTGTGGAAAAATGCCATGCTGGTTGCTCTGTTGAATACTATGCTATTCAGCTACTACAGTCTGGCCCCGTTTCTTTTCGGACAGTTAGGATGGAGTTCCAGGGCATTTGGCTGGACGGGATCCTTGCTTGCCCTCGCGTCACTGTCAGGCAGCCTGCTGAATCGCAAGCTGTTAACGATCGGCTTGTCATCGGGATATCTGGTGTGCCATGCCTGTGCTTTAGCTCTGCTGTCTGGTCTCGCGGCATGGTGGCTACAGCATTCAGTCTGGATTCTGTTGCCAGTGGTTGGGGTTGTTGTTGCCTATGGCATCGCGATCCCCAATGTGTTGAGTCAGGCTCTGCATCACTATCGTGAACAGGCCGGGGCCGCAGGTGCTCTGTTCGGATTATGCTACTACCTGTTACTGGGAATGATGTTAGGGTTAGCGGGTATCGTGCAGCAACTGGGATTGGTTCTGACTATCTGTGCGTTCATCGCCTGGCTATGTAGCCTGTGCCGTCGTTAGAACAATCACCTAAATAATCAGGCCCCGACATTGTGCCGGGGCCTGATGGTGTGCAAATTAGCCTGACCTCGCGGATATTTCCAACTTACCGCCGTCCGATGGCGACGAGGCCAGTGGCGCGAATAGTATAGACACACGTTTACCAATATTTAGCTATCTGTGCCCCATTTACCGCTCGCGCTTAAGATATTACTCATGCTTGATCATGACATGGCGAACAATCGTGTAATCTTCCAGCCCGTAAACCGACATATCCTTGCCATACCCAGACTGTTTTTGCCCGCCGTGGGGCATCTCGCTAACCAGCGTGAAGTGCGTATTGACCCAGGTGCAACCATACTGCAGGCGGGCGCTCAGTCGGTGCGCGCGACCAACATCCCGCGTCCAGACTGACGAGGCCAGTCCATACTTCGAATCATTGGCCCACGCCAGGACCTGATCTTCATCTTCAAAGATGGTAACACTGACCACCGGACCAAAGACCTCACGCTGCACGATAGCATCTTCCTGTTTCGCGCCCGCCAGCAACGTTGGCGCAAAATAATAGCCTGAACCCTCCACTTTTTTGCCGCCGGTGATGACCTTAATGTGTCCGAGCGCTTTCGCGTCATCGACTGCTTTAGCTACCCTGTCAAGATGCGCCTGTGAGCTTAACGGTCCCAGTTCTGTCGTTTCATCATTCGGTGCGCCGATTTTCAGGCTGGCAACTGCAGCGCCGAGTTTTTCGACCAACGCATCATAGATGCCTTTTTGCGCGTAGATTCGACAGGCAGCAGTGCAATCCTGTCCGGCGTTGTAATACCCAAAGGTCCGTACACCACTGACCACCGCATCAAGGTCCGCATCATCAAAAATAATCACCGGGGCTTTCCCGCCCAGTTCCATATGCGTGCGTTTAATCGAAGGCGCAGTATGCTGGATAATATGTTCCCCGGTCACAATGGAGCCGGTCAGTGAAACCATACGTACTTTTTCATGGCCGGTCAGCGGATCGCCCACTGTTTTACCACGACCAAACAGGACGTTGATCACGCCTGCCGGGTAAATATCTTTCGCATATTCGGCCAGTTTAAGCGCCGTCAGCGGGGTAATTTCTGAAGGTTTTATCACCACACAGTTTCCCGCAGCCAACGCTGGAGCCAGCTTCCATGCCGCCATCATCAGCGGGTAGTTCCACGGCGCGATGGAGGCCACCACACCCAGCGGATCGCGACGAATCATGGAGGTATGCCCTTCCAGATACTCCCCGGCGGCCTGTCCTTGCAGGGTGCGCGCAGCCCCCGCGAAGAAACGGAAAACGTCCACGATGGCCGGAATTTCATCATTAAGCACACAATGTAGTGGTTTACCGCAGTTAAGCGATTCCAGCTCAGCGAAGGTCTGTGCATTATCTGCAATGGTGTCCGCCAGCTTTAACAACAGCTCCGAACGCACTTTCGGCGTGGTTTGGCCCCAGGAGGCAAACGCATTGTCTGCCGCGCGCACTGCGGCATCAACCTGCGCGGCTGACGCCTCAGCAATCTCCAGAATAAGTTCACCAGTGGCAGGGTTATAAACTGGTTGCTTTTCACCTTCATCGCTGACCAGCTCACCGTTAATCAGTAATTGATGTTGCATAGCAATTTCCCATATCGTCGTTTATTTACCGTTTCCGGCGACGGTGTCGCCTTCACGCGTTAGCCACCAGGCCCCTAAAATTGGCAGTGTTGTTACCAGCATTACCAGCAATGCCACAACGTTGGTAACAGGCACATCTCGTGGGCGACCCAGTTGATTGAGCAGCCACAGCGGAAGTGTTCTTTCATGTCCGGCGGTGAACGTTGTCACGATGATTTCATCAAACGACAAGGCAAACGCCAGCATGCCCCCCGCCAGCAGTGCTGATGCCAGATTGGGCAGCACGACATAACGAAAGGTTTGCCAGCCGTTGGCGCCAAGATCCATAGACGCTTCAACCAGACTCCATGAGGTACGGCGAAAACGCGCCACGACGTTGTTAAAGACAACCACCACGCAAAACGTCGCATGACCCACCACGATCGTGAGAAAACCCGGTTCCAGGTTGATGGTCTTAAATGCCGTCAGCAGTGCCAGGCCGGTAATAATGCCCGGCAGCGCAATCGGCAACAGCAGCAACAGCGATATTGCGCTTTTACCGAAAAAGTCCCTGCGCCACAGCGCAGCCGCCGCCAGCGTCCCCAGTACCAGTGCGATTGCTGTCGACAACGCGGCGATTTTAAGTGACAACGTCACTGACTCAAGAATATCGCTACGCTGCGCCGCCACGCTAAACCAACGTAATGTCAGTCCCTGAGGCGGAAAACTAAAAGCAGCCTCCTCTGTATTAAAAGCATAGGTGCCGATGATGAGGATGGGAAAGTGCAGAAAAAGAACCCCTCCCCATGCTGCCAGTTTGAGTAACCAGGGTGCGCGTTCAGAGTGCATCGAAAGCTCCCAGACGCTTCACGAACGCCAGATACAGTGCAATTAAAACAATGGGCACCAGAGTGAATGCCGCCGCCATTGGCATATTGCCGATGGCCCCTTGTTGCGAATACACCATGTTGCCGATGAAATATCCCGGCGGACCCACCAGTTGCGGCACAATAAAGTCACCCAGCGTCAGTGAAAAAGTAAAGATCGAACCGGCGGCTATACCGGGTATTGCCAGCGGGAAAACCACATAGCGGAAGGTTTGACGAGGACGCGCGCCCAGATCGGCCGATGCCTGCAAAAGCGAGGGCGGAAGCCGTTCCAGAGCAGCCTGAACCGGCAGGATCATAAAGGGAAGCCAGATGTAGACAAAAACCAAAAAGCGCCCTAATCCCGATGTTGACAGCGTATTACCGCCGACAGCCGGCAAGGTGAGGAAAGCGGTCAACAGTGGCTCCAGCCCGAGATGGGTTAGAAACCACTGCGCCACGCCGTCTTTCGCTAACAGCAGCGTCCACGCATAGGCTTTGACGATATAGCTCGCCCACATCGGCAACATGACGGCAATGTAAAAAAAGGCTTTCATTTTGCCACTGGTATAGCGCGCCATATACCATGCCATCGGGAACGCCAGAATGGCGCTGGCAATCGTCACCGCCACCGCCATTGTCAACGTTCGCACAATGATGTCGTAATTAGCCGGATTAAACAGCGCCTGCAGATTCGCCAGCGTCAGGTCTGGCGTCACCGACATAGTGAAATCGTCGAAGGTGTAAAAACCTTGCCACAACAGCGTCAGCAACGATCCAAAGTAGACGATGCCAAACCACATCAGCGGCCCGAGTAGTAGCAAAAACAGCCCAAGCCCTGGATTACGCCAGAAGAACCCCGAGATACGGTTCAGCTTTGTCGGCTGTGCTGGCGAATGTATGACGTTCATAGCCATTCACCTCTCCTCTACCAGCGGAACCATGACATCCCGTGACCACGATACCATCACCTGCTGACCCGGCGACAGCGCCGACGGCAGCATTTCTCCCGTCAGGTTCGCCTGGCTCACCAGCAACTTTTCACCACCGGCAAGTTTCAGTTCAAAACGCGTCGCCGCCCCCTGGTACTGCACCGCCTGAATGACACCCCGAGCCTGAACCTCGCCCGCCATATCATTTAACCGAATGTGTTCCGGGCGCAGCGAGAACATCCCCTGTAAGCCACAGACGTTTGCCGACATCGCTTCGTCAAAGACGTTTGACGTACCCACAAAACTCGCCACAAACGGCGTGCGCGGACGCATGTAGAGTTCTCGCGGTGAATCCACCTGCTCGATACGGCCATTGTTAAATACCGCCACACGATCGGACATTGACAGCGCCTCACCCTGATCGTGGGTGACAAAAATAAAGGTGATACCGAGAGACTGCTGGAGTTTTTTCAGCTCCAGTTGCATCTGTTCGCGTAGCTTGAGATCCAACGCGCCAAGTGGCTCATCCAACAGCAGGACGCGAGGCTCATTGACCAACGCACGGGCAATCGCTACACGCTGACGCTGTCCACCAGAGAGTTGTGATGGCTTGCGCTCATAGACAAAGCCGAGCGCAACCTTATCTAACGCTTCGCGTGCCCTGGCATGACGCTGCTTTTTATCAATGCCTTTCACCATCAGCCCATAAGCCACGTTGTCGAGAATCGACATATGCGGGAATAGTGCGTAATCCTGAAATACCGTATTGACGTCCCGTTCCCAGGGCGGTAATTCACTGGCTTGCTTACCAAAAATTTTAATTGAACCGCCCGAAAGCTGCTCAAACCCTGCAATCATGCGCAGACAGGTCGTTTTGCCGGAGCCGGATGGCCCCAGCATAGAGAAAAACTCACCATCATTAATTGCAATACTTACCCCATCAACTGCACGAACATCCCCGTACAGACGCGAGACATTATGAAACTCCACTGCGTACGTCATAAAACCCCCAGCGGAATTAACGACCGCCCATAATGGCGATGTAATCCTGCGTCCAGCGACTGTAAGGAACGAATTTTCCACCTTCTGCGATTGGCGTTTTCCAGAAAGCAATTTTGTCGAAATAGCTATAGCCGTTGGTTTCACAGCCTTTTTCGCCCAGCAGCGGGCTGGCTTTACAACCTTCAGGGACTACCGGCAGAGATCCAAACCAGGCTGCGACGTCGCCCTGAACTTTCGGGGTTAATGACCAGTTCATCCATTTGTAAGCACAAACAGGATGTTTTGCTTCGCTATGCAGCATGGTGGTGTCAGCCCAACCGGTGACGCCCTCTTTCGGGAAAACCGTGGCGATTGGCTGTCCTTCTGCTTTCAGGGCGTTAGCCTGATAGGGCCAGGCGCTTGATGCCACCACACCTTCGTTTTTGAAGTCACTCATTTGCACAGTGGTGTCATGCCAGTAGCGATGAATCAGTGCGTGCTGATCGCTCAGGACTTTGATGACCGCCTGATACTGTTTCTCGGTGAGCTGATAGGGATCGGTGATACCCAACTGCGGTTGAGTGGCTTTGACGAACAGCGCCGCATCGGCGATATAGATCGGGCCATCGTACGCCTGGACTCGTCCTTTATTGCTTTTTCCGTCCTCAAGTTTTTGCTCGACGAACACCACTTTCCAACTATCTGGCGGCGTTGGGAAGGTTTTGGTGTTATACATCAGCAAGTTGGGACCCCATTGATAAGGAGTGCCGTAAACTTTCCCACCGACGTTAAACCATTCCCCTTTGACCACGCGCGGATCGATAGTTTTCCAGTTTGGGATAAGCGCAGGATTTATAGGCTGGACACGTTTGCCCATAATCAGACGCAGTGAAGCATCACCAGAAGCCGTCACCAGGTCATAGCCGCCTTTCGCCATCAGGCTCACCATTTCGTCTGATGTGGCCGCTGTTTTAACATTGACGGCACAACCGGTTTCCTTCTCAAACTGCGAAACCCAGTCATATTGTTTATCGGTTTGTCCGCGTTCGATATAACCTGGCCAGGCAATAATATCCAGGCGCCCTTCCGGTTTATCTAATGATGTTGGGGGTTCGGCTGCATGGGCTGTCATCAGCGTCATACTGAGTGCACACAAGCTACTGAGGGCAAATTGCTTGCTCATAACGTCTTACTCCTGTCGAAAAAATATTGAGCGGCAGCCTTGCCGTAAATATATGTCCTTTCCTAAAAATAGTCGGGGTGTTGAAAGCGTTCCTGCTGGCGCAAGGAAATTTAATCAGGTTGTGAGCTAACGCTCATTACGCCACGGGTTATAGCAAAGTAATTTAATCTTCTGGAGTATAGACAAGGAGTTAAGTGCCAGGGTGGCACCAGGAAGAACTATTGATATTTCGTATGGTGGCACCTGATATAAATAACATCAGGGTTTAACATTCACTATTTCTAAAATAAGAATGCGCTATTCTTTTATATTGAATAGCACATTCAGTTTTATTTCATCATCTCGCGAATTAATTTTCCAAGCTGTTTAACCGCCTGTTCTTCGCGTTCACCCCAGTGCCATGCGGTATTAAAACGAAAGAAACGTGACCATGTCCCCGAGGTTGAAAACATCTTACCTGGTGCGATGCTGATGTGGTGCGCCAGCGCCTGGGTGCTGAGTTCTCCCGCATCCAGCGGTTCTGGCAGTTCGAGCCACAGAAAATAGCCGCTGTCGTTATGGTGTATTTTGACCTCTGCCGGAAGATGACGCAGCAACGTTTGCCAGGCCTGCTGTTTGCGTTCCGCCAGCTGACGACGCAGCCGTCGCAAATGCGCGTCATAACGCCGGGTCGACAGGTAGTCCACCAACGCAAGCTGCATTGGGGAACTGGTGGATAAGGTGCTCATCAACTGGAGTCGCTGAATACGACGGGCATGTTTCCCGGCAGCAACCCAACCGATGCGAAATCCGGGGACCAGACATTTCGAGAAAGATGAACAGTGCAACACCCTGTCTCCTCGATCCCACGCTTTAGCCGGCAGTGGTTTCTCCCGGCCAAAATAGAGTTCGCTGTAAACATCATCTTCAATCAGCATCACATTGTATTTTTCCAGTAATGCGACCAGATGGGCTTTTTTCCGTGCGCTAAGTGTAAAACCCAACGGATTTTGGCTGTTGGTCATCAGCCAGCAGGCTTTGACCGGGTACTCCTGTAGGGCCTGCTCCAGTGCGACAAGGTCGATTCCGTCCTTCACGTCGGTGGCAACGGACAACGCCTTCAGGCGCAATCGCTCCAGAGCCTGTAATGCGCCGTAAAAACACGGATTTTCGACAATCACCCAATCCCCCGGCTCAGTGACCGCCTGCAGGCTCAGGTTAAGCGCTTCAAGTGCGCCTGTGGTGATCACAATTTCATCCGGAGAAAGGGTCATTCCCTGTTGCGCATATCGACGGGCAATAGCATGACGCAGTTCATCATTTCCTGGCGGCAGGTTTTCGATAACACTCATGGCGGTAGCCGTTTTACTCACCTGAGCCAGCGAGCGATTAAGCTGCTGAAGCGGAAATAAGCGTGGATCGGGGAAAGCGGATGCAAACGGCATCACGGAAGCATCACGACTGGCCTGCAGCATGTCAAAGATGTAGGTGTTGATATCCACGGCCTCATCGCGCATGACCTGTACCTGCGGCACGGCGGCTTCGCGTTCGGGGCGCGCGGCAACATAATAGCCCGACTGGGGCCGGGCGATGATCCGCCCCTGACTTTCCAGCAGTTGGTAGGCATGCCCCACGGTCATAAAACTCATCCCGCTGCTTGCCACCTGCTCGCGCAAAGAGGGCAACCGATCGCCTGGTTGCCATACGCCAGACGCGATTTGATCGCGAATTTGCTCCGCCAGTCGCTGGTATTTCTTCATTTTTCGTCCTGATATTCGGTATCGGTGACAACCTCTGTATATATCAGTCTACATAAATAACGATTTTTTCAGAACTGTTATAGTTAACAGTTTTACAACATCGTTAGCGAAAGCTCTTTGCCTGAGGCCCGGGCAGCTATCTGTACAGCATCAATTTTCGGGGGTGTGCTTTAAGGCGAATAAACAGGTGATGTTCACATAGTCATCAGCACCGTCAATCACCGCAGACCACGGGATAAACCCATTATCGTCGAAGTAAAATTCAAATGCGGGACCAGATTGCATATCAGATCGTGCGACCTATAACGGCAGCACAACTGTTATGGTTAAAAAGAACTGTTCTGTTTCTGCCCCACATTTCGCCAGGGGCTTAGAATTGCGCCAAATCAATTTTACCTGCGGAGTTAAGCATGTTCGGTCTTGACGCGTTTCACCTGGCGAGGATCCAGTTCGCGTTTACGGTGTCCTTTCACATCATTTTTCCGGCCATTACTATCGGTCTTGCCAGCTATCTGGCGGTACTGGAAGGTCTCTGGTTGAAAACCAAAAATCCGACCTGGCGTTCGCTGTATCATTTCTGGTCGAAAATCTTCGCCGTAAACTTTGGTATGGGCGTAGTGTCCGGGCTGGTGATGGCTTATCAGTTCGGCACTAACTGGAGCGGTTTTTCTGAGTTTGCCGGGAGCATCACCGGGCCGCTGCTGACCTATGAAGTGTTAACCGCCTTCTTCCTCGAAGCAGGCTTCCTCGGCGTAATGCTGTTTGGCTGGAACCGTGTGGGGGCAGGCCTGCACTTCTTTGCAACTTGCATGGTTGCGCTGGGGACAATTATTTCTACCTTCTGGATACTGGCCTCCAACAGCTGGATGCAGACTCCACAGGGCTATGAAATCGTCAATGGACAGGTCGTTCCCGTCGACTGGTTCGCCGTTATTTTCAACCCTTCATTCCCATATCGTTTGTTGCATATGTCCGTTGCCGCTTTCCTGAGCAGTGCGCTGTTTGTCGCAGCATCAGGGGCATGGCATTTATTACGTGGGAATAACACTCCGGCTATTCGCGCCATGTTTTCGATGGCGCTGTGGATGACGCTGATCGTCGCCCCGCTGCAGGCATTGATTGGCGATATGCACGGGTTGAATACGCTGAAGCACCAGCCGGCAAAAATTGCCGCGATTGAAGGACACTGGGAAAATCCGCCCGGCGAACCGACTCCGTTGCTACTGTTCGGCTGGCCGGATATGGAGCAGGAGCGCACTCGCTATGGGCTGGAAATTCCGGCGCTGGGCAGTCTGATCCTGACCCATAGTCTGGATAAACAGGTCCCGGCCCTGAAAGAGTTTCCTAAAGAAGACAGGCCCAACTCCACCATGGTGTTCTGGTCGTTTCGCATTATGGCGGGGCTAGGCATGCTGATGATCCTGTTGGGTGCGTTTGCCCTGTGGCTACGTTATAAGCAGCATTTATACACCTCGCGCGCTTTCTTGCGCTTTGCCTTGTGGATGGGCCCTTCCGGTCTGATTGCCATCCTCGCTGGCTGGGTGACCACTGAAGTTGGCCGTCAGCCGTGGGTGGTTTACGGTTTGCAACGCACAGCGGATGCGGTTTCCGCACATGGTGATTTGCATATGAGCATCAGCCTGCTGGCTTTCTTTGTGGTTTACAGCTCGGTCTTCGGTGTGGGTTATAGCTACATGATTCGCCTGATCCGTAAAGGACCACAGGAAGATGATCCGACCCTCCCGCCAGCTGGCACACCCGCACGGCCGCTTTCCGCTGCCGTCCTCGATTCTCAAGCTGAGGCACATCGCTAATGGGTATTGATTTATCAGTTATCTGGTTCGTTATTATCGTGTTCGCCACGCTGATGTATATCGTGATGGACGGCTTTGATCTCGGGATCGGTATTTTATTTCCCGCTATTCAGGACGCTGATGACCGCGACGTGATGGTCAACAGCGTCGCACCGGTATGGGATGGGAATGAAACCTGGCTGGTGCTGGGCGGTGCAGGATTGTTTGGCGCATTTCCTCTGGCCTATGCAGTCATTGTCGATGCACTGACGATCCCACTCACCCTGATGCTGATTGGCCTGATTTTTCGCGGCGTTGCCTTTGAGTTTCGCTTCAAGGCCACGCCGGCGCATCGACCATTCTGGGATAAAGCCTTTCTGGGCGGTTCAATTCTTGCCACGTTTACCCAGGGAGTGGTCGTGGGCGCGGTACTCAACGGATTTTCCGTCACTGGCCGCAGCTACAGCGGCAGTCCGTTTGACTGGTTAACGCCTTTCACGCTGTTTTGCGGGCTGGGACTGGTGGTGGCCTACGCCCTGCTGGGAGCAACATGGCTGGTGATGAAAAGCGAAAACCCGCTACAAGATAAAATGCGCAGTGTGGCAAAAAAACTGCTGCTGGCGATGTTGGCTGTTATTGCCATTATCAGCCTGTGGACGCCGCTGGCGCACAGTGCCATTGCCGATCGTTGGTTTAGCCTGCCAAATCTGTGGTTCCTGATGCCGGTGCCGCTGCTGGTTGCGCTAATGAGCCTGTGGCTGTGGCGTTCTCTGGGCCAGCAGCATAGCCATGCCCCGCCATTTATATTGACGCTGGGTTTAATTTTTCTCGGTTTCAGCGGGTTGGGGATTAGTATCTGGCCACACATCATTCCACCGTCTATTACCCTTTGGCAGGCGGCGGCTCCGGCGCAAAGTCAGGGCTTTATGTTGGTGGGCGCACTGCTGATTATCCCGATAATCCTGGTGTACACCTTCTGGAGTTACTACGTTTTCCGCGGCAAAGTTCAACATGGTGAGGGGTATCATTGATGGAACAATCAATCTGGAAACGTCTGATGTGGCTGATCATTCTCTGGGGCGGCAGCGTGCTGGCCCTGGCGGCCGTCGGTTCATTCTTTCGCTTACTGATGACGGCGGCGGGATTTAAGTCCTGATT
>NZ_CP080033.1:2694969-2722379 GCF_019382635.1 Citrobacter sp. Colony219
CGATTAAATTATTGAATAGTCACTCAATGAAATTATTGCCACATCCACAGCTAACGTGCCAGAGGGTGCATGATGTTTAAGAAAGGGTTAACGGTGTTATTGCTTGCCAGCGCGCTTTTCTCCGGCCAGCTTTTCGCAACTCATCAGGGACATGAATATCTTCAGGTACAGGATGCCGATCACCTATTACGACACACGGCCGACAGCGATGAGCTGCGAGTAACGGCGGAAGAATCCGCCGCCGATCTTCGCGAGCACCACCACTGGCAGAAATCACGCAAACCCGATATCCATATGAGTTAACCGTCAGCCTTTACGCTTCGGCAGCGTCTTCATCAGGTCTTCGGGGCTGACGGAAGCCACTACGCTGCCCGGCAATGGCATCTTCAGGATGTGATGTTTCATCTTGCCGATCACGTGCATTTCGCACGGTCGGCAATCAAATTTCAGCGTCAGCACTTCATCGCCATTTACCAATTGCATCGGCGTGGCTTTCCAGCTCTTGATATTCCCTTTCGCCTGTTTCGGACACAGATTGAATGCAAAACGCAGGCAGTGCTTGGTAATCATCACTGGAACATCGCCCTTTTCTTCATGCGCTTCATAGGCTGCATCAATCAACTGGACGCCATAACGGTGGTAAAACTCACGCGCTTTATGGTTATAGACGTTAGCCAGAAAACTCAGATGCGTCTGTGGATAGACCGGTGCCGGCTGGGCAACAGGTTTACGACTGCCACGCCGGTAGTTTTCCAGACGCGCGGCATCCAGCATGTCGATGGCTTCACGGCGCAACTGATTCAGTTGACCATTCGGTACAAACAGCGCGCCCGGCAGATTCACCTGAATATTACGGGCGTAGTACATCGTCTGCCCAAGTTTTGCCAGTCCGTCCTGTAGGTTACTCAACGCTTTTTCCGCATTGTTCGCTTCCTCAAACTGACCATCCAGCGTATGGGTGATACTCACGCCGTCTTCACTGGTCAGTGTCAGGATCAACTGTTCCTGCCAGCCGCCCAATTCAATATCAACCGCGACACGGCGTTCGCTGGAGGTTTTGGTCAGCGCCTGTTGCCAGTTATGATCAAGGTTGCGATTCAGCGGATGGTTAGCACGAACTTTGTGCAGATCGGCAGGCATTTCATTCGGCCACACCCGATAACGATTGTGCCCGGTTTTTTCAACGGTATTAGCGCGAAATCCCACGACCTCACGCTTGATTAACACGTTCAGGCCATCCCCGTTTGCCAGCGGTTCCGTCACGTCGACATCAAGATAATCCTTCGCCACCTTCAGGACTTCACCCACTGGCAAGCCAATGAATTTAGGTGAGTCGAATGCACCAATGTCGCCTTTACGGGCATTTACAAAATAGTCAGTGCTACCGCGGTGGAAGGTTTTCTCCGTAGATGGCGTGAAGAAATGCTCAGTGCGACCTGCAGATGAACGAGCCAGATCGCCGCGTTCTTCGATGATGGCATCCAGCATCTGCCGGTAATGTGCAGTGATGTTTTTCACATAGCTCATGTCTTTGTAGCGCCCTTCAATTTTGAAGGAACGTACTCCGGCATCAATCAACGCACCGAGGTTGGCGGTCTGATCGTTATCTTTCATCGACAGCAGGTGTTTTTCATACGACACCACCCGGCCCTGATCGTCTTTCAGGGTATACGGTAGTCGGCAGGCTTGTGAACAGTCGCCGCGGTTAGCACTGCGCCCGGTTTGCGCATGAGAGATATAGCACTGGCCTGAATAAGCAACGCATAACGCACCGTGGATGAAAAACTCGATCGTCGCGTCCGTCACCTGATGAATCGCGTGAATCTGCTCAAGACTCAGTTCGCGCGCCAGTACAATCTGCGTGAATCCGACATCAGAAAGAAACTTCGCCTTCTCGACGCTGCGAATATCACACTGGGTGCTGGCATGTAGTTCAATCGGTGGGATATCCAGTTCCAGAATCCCCATATCCTGCACAATCAGCGCATCAACGCCAGTCTGATACAAATCGGTAATTAACCGCTGAGCAGGTTCCAGCTCATCATCATGCAAAATCGTGTTCAACGTCACAAAGATTTTCGCCCCATATCGATGAGCGAATGGCACCAGTTCAGCGATGTCTTTCAGGCTGTTACTGGCGTTATGACGCGCGCCAAAACCCGGTCCGCCAATGTAAACGGCGTCAGCACCGTGCAAAATGGCTTCACGCGCAATGGCGGTATCCCGGGCCGGGCTTAACAATTCAAGGTGATGAGGTTGCTGGCGCATACAGTTGTTACCATCCACAAGCGGTAAAAATGGCGGCTATTGTAGTCAGAAGCGCGACATTTCGGAATAGTTTTCCCGATTAACCGCGTGGGTAATGGATCAGGGAATGAAAGTGAACCGTCTGTTCGCTGCTGTTACGGTAACTATGTGCAGTATCACCCGCAAAACGGACACCCTCACCCGATTTGATGGTTCGCCACTGTCCGTCAATGCACATATCCAGCAGGCCACTAATCACCACTACGTGCTCAATCACACCGGTTTCATGCGGTGTAGATTCACTCAACGCCCCCGGTGCCAGCAATATTGAAAAATGGTCAAAACAGAGTTGTGGGTCCCATGGAAACAGCGGTGTCACTACCATTGCCTGCTGTTGGGGATCAAAAGTCGCTGTGCCTTCTGACTCTGGTGGTGAAATAAACGTCGAAAACGGCACGTTCAGTCCGGTGGCAATTTTCCATAGCGTCGACACTGTTGGGCTGGATTCATTGCGTTCTATCTGCCCCAACATGGCTTTGGAGACACCCGTTTCTTCTGCCAGACGCGACAGACTCCATTCCCGCTGGTGACGTAATGTCCGGAGCGTGGTAGCCAGATAGTGGGTTAAATTGTCCATTGTCGCCTTCCTCTATCTCCTGTTTCTGTCCATCAGCTTATCACTTGTACGCTATAACGCACAGTGCTACAGTGAATGACCGTTATAACGCACGCGGAGTCGCTATGCGCACATTATTAATCCCTTTGCCCACCGTTTTATCGGGTTTTGTTGCCGTGCTGGTCGGCTATGCCAGTTCAGCAGCCATCATCTGGCAAGCGGCGGTTGCCGCAGGCGCAACGACCGGGCAGATTGCGGGCTGGATGACCGCACTGGGAATCGCGATGGGCGTGAGTACGCTGGCATTGTCAGTGTGGTATCGTGCTCCCATCCTGACCGCCTGGTCTACGCCCGGTGCTGCGCTGCTGGTTACGGGTCTGCAAGGCGTGACCATTCAGGATGCTATCGGCGTTTTTATTGTTGCTAACGCGCTGATAGTCCTGTGTGGTGTGACGGGGTTGTTTGCACGTCTGATGCAAATAATCCCACACTCACTGGCGTCGGCAATGCTGGCTGGGATCCTGCTGCGTTTTGGTTTACAGGCATTTAATAGTCTTAATAATGAGCTTCTGCTGTGCGGCAGCATGCTGCTGGCGTGGCTGGTGTTAAAAGTTGTCGCGCCCAGGTACGCCGTCATTGCTGCCATGCTGGTGGGTACCGCCATCGCACTGCTAAAAGGTGACATTGTCACTTACAACATTAATTTATCTCCGGTGATGCCTGAATTCATCACCCCCCACTTTTCTCTTGCACACAGTATAAGCATCGCATTGCCGTTCTTCCTGGTTACCATGGCGTCACAAAATGCTCCTGGCATTGCCACCATGAAAGCGTCAGGTTATTCCTTGCCCGTTTCACCGCTGATTGTCTTCACTGGTCTGTTAGCGCTGCTGTTTTCACCTTTTGGCGTTTACTCTATTTGTATTGCCGCCATAACCGCGGCAATTTGCCAAAGTCCCGAAGCACATCCTGATGCCAAACGACGTTGGCTCGCCGCCGCATCGGCAGGCGTTTTCTATCTTCTGGCTGGTGTATTTGGTGGTTCGGTCACAGGACTGATGGCGGCCCTGCCCGTAAGCTGGATCCAGATGCTGGCTGGCCTTGCTTTACTCGGTACGATTAGCGGTAGTCTGTATCAGGCATTGCTTCATGAAGCGGAGCGAGATGCTGCAATCGTCACCTTTCTGGTTACTGCCAGTGGTTTGACCTTAATGGGGATTGGCTCTGCGTTCTGGGGATTAATCGCCGGAGGGATATGTTATGCCACGCTGAGATTATCGCGACGCACGTAATTGCGTTGGCGTCTTGCCCGTCATCTGCTTAAACCGATTGCTAAAATGGCTTGCTGAACTGAATCCACAAGCCATCGCGATATCCGACAAGCTACGTGAAGAATAACGGACCAGTTGCTGCGCCAGCGCCATACGACGCTGCATAACATACTGATGCGGGGCCATATTCATCGACTGGCGAAACATTCTGGCAAAGTGGAAATCGCTTAGTGCCGCTTCGCCTGCCAAATCGCTGAGGGTCATTGGGTAGGCCAGATGTGCGTCAATATAGGCCAGCACATTGCGCAATGTGGCTGGCGCAAGCCCACCGGTTACCACCGGCGGCCGCCATTGAACGTTGCTGTAATGTTGAATCAGATGCGTCAGCAACAGCGAAGATGCCGCGCTGAGCGTTAGATGATTAGCCGGTTGCTGCCAGTCATTACCCAGTAAAAACTGGCGATAAACCGCCGTGATCCCCGGATCGCTGCCGAACGTATGTTCGTCCAGCGTGAAGCTGTAAGGGCTTTTGTCCCAAACTTTCTCACCCACTTCCCGCAGATGCGCGTCGGTACAATAAAGATGTACAAAGGAAAGATCGTCACGAATATCCCAACTGGATTCGCTCTCTTTCGGCATCAGGCAGAAGCGATCCGGGCCGCCGCCGTTTTTCCAGCCCCCTGCCGTCTTGTGATAGCTTTCGTAGCCATCCGCGATATATAAACTGAGCGTGTGGTGATCGCAATACTGAGTGATGGTGTCGCGCTTGTTCGACCACGCCGCCAGTTGGATCCCCGAATGTAACGCAACCGACTCATGCAGCACGGCATTATGTTTGCGTAAGTTTTCAAAGGCGCCATAGGGCTGAGACATACCATCACATTCAAAATAAGTTAGCAGGCTTTCAGTCTATATCAGCTACATGTTGTTAACAGCCTCCTTTTCACTTTCGCGAGAAAAAAAGCGCAAGATTTTGCAAGTCTGCCGCAATCAGATGAAAGCCAGCCCCGGCCAGCCATGACACTGTGTGCGCTTAAATACAAAAATGAGAGAGATGTATGAACGCATTGTTGTACTGCCTGGTAGTCGTGATATGGGGAACGACATGGATTGCCATTTACCTGCAGCAAGGTCCGGTAGCTGCCCCGGTCTCTATCTTTTGGCGCTTTGCGGTCGCCAGTTCGGTGATGATCCTTCTCCTGCTGTTCAGCGGCAAATTGCGTAAGCTCTCCGGACGCGACCACCTGTTTTGTCTGTTACAGGGCGGGTGTGTTTTTTGCTTCAATTTCTGGTGTTTTTACACGGCCGCAGCGTGGATTAATACCGGTCTGGAGTCGGTAATTTTCTCGATGGCCGTGCTGTTCAATGCGGTGAATAGTTTTGTATTTTTTGGTCAAAAACCACCGATACGCTTTTATTTCGCCGCGGCGCTGGGGTTGACGGGTATCATCACCCTGTTCTGGCAGGATTTGGTCAATAGCGGCCTGAATCATACGCTGCTGTTGGGTATTGGTTTAAGCGCTCTGGGAACGTTTGGTTTTTCCCTGGGCAATATGATCAGCCTGCGCCATCAGAAAAAAGGGCTTGAAGTGATGACTACCAACAGCTGGGCCATGCTGTACGGTACCTTGCTAATTGCCATCATTGCACTGGTGCGCGAGGACAACTTCACGCCGCAGTGGACGTTCAGCTATCTTAGCGCGCTGTTATATCTGGCTATTTTTGGCTCGGTGATTGCTTTCGGCGCCTATTTCACACTGGTAGGACGCATCGGTCCGAGTAAGGCCGCCTACAGTACGTTACTTTTCCCGTTGGTCGCGCTGACGCTGTCAACATTGTATGAAGGATACGTCTGGCAGGTTAACGCAATTGCCGGATTAGTGCTGATTTTGCTGGGTAATCTGGTGATGTTTGCACGCCCGGAGGCGTTAGTGGGGAAACTGCTGTACCGTCGTCGGACGGCATAAAAAAAGCGCACCATCAAAAGATGGTGCGCTCAGCATTACTGTTTTTTGTTGACATCAAACATGGAGGCGTCTGTCGCCATGTCATCAACAACTTTCTTCAACGTTTCGAACGCCATCGGTGTACTTTCGTTGTTCAGGTCCTTGCCTTCACCCTGACGTACCACTTTAATCACCGGCTTATTGGTTGCCGCATCGATCAATTCACCTTCAAAATAGAGGTGAGTATCCATGGTGCGGTGACCTGTCGCCATTTGTGTCCCCGCTACGAGTAACGCAACCGGAACGACTTCATAGAACTGCAGCCCTTCCTTGCTGGTTGCGACACCGGTAATCGCGCCACGGAAAATCAGGCTGCGCGGGCCGGGGGTCGTCACCAGGGGTTTACGTTTACTAATGGCGGTTTTCATTTGCGTATTGGTATAGCTCAACAGTTTATCCAACACCTGTTGCCCAACCTGAGTCGTTGGTTTAGGAATCGGATAATAGGTTATCGGGTTATACACAATACTGTCATATTTGGACTCATTGAAGTTGGGATCAACCCAACGCAGCACAGGCTGTCCTGTTGCCGATTTCGTTTCCTTCAGGCCAGAGTAATCTTTTAAAAAACCTGAATATTTATCTGGCTGCGTGATTTTTGACGCACAGCCTGATAACGCCAGTAAACCCGTAAGCACTGCAACTTTAAATAAAGTTTGAGCACGCATGGAACGATCCCTTAGTATTTGCAGATATGCATCTGAAATAATAGCAAAAGGAAATCATTTTGGATGTGCGAAAAATGGTAAGCGCCGCACAATTTTATTTTTGCGCTCAGCACAAAAAATGCTGAACGCAGAGCGTGGGCCATCAGCCGATTTTGCGGGCCAGCATAGTCGCAAAACGCAGTTTAATGCGATTGCCGTTTTCGTCTGTACGATGCAGTTCCCCCACGTCTTCGTTATATTTCAGCAGCTCCCATCCGCGGTAATAGTTGCGTAATTCCCCCGCTTTAAACGCGAACGGGAAGCCAACAGTGCACGGGAAATCATCGGTATCCATCGCCGCAACGATTAAGTTATATCCACCCTGTTTCGTGCAACGTTGCATATTTTCGATAAGCCCCGGAATGGTTTTCGCTTCGAGGAACATCAGCACTACGGTAGACAGGATAAAGTCGTATTCACCATCAAAACTCAACGCATTAAGGTCCGCGACGCTTGCCTGCAGATTAGTCAACCCTTCGGCTGCTTTGATACGCTCAAGATTAGCGATGCTCATGGGATTTTTATCCCATGCTGTCACATCATAGCCGTTTGCCGCAAGGTACAGGCTGTTTCGACCGTTACCGCAGCCCAGGTCTAACGTTTTGCCTGGCTTAACAATTTTCGCCGCTTCAACGACATCGGAATGCGTACGGGTTAGATCGTATTTCTCAGTAAAGTAGTTTTCGTCGCAAAGGGTCATTATTTATCCTCAGATTTCAGTAATGCAGCACGCTCCGTGCGGATGAGCAGTTTCCCCTGCATCAACAATGCAAACGTACGTACCAGTAATAATGCAATGATAACATTGGTAAAAATAAACAGAGGGATCGACAGCATATGAAAAAATCCCGATTCGCTGCCGTGTCCCAGATGCAGCCCCGTTGTCGCCAGGGCCGACACGCCGAACGAGAAGCTCCAGAAAGACGCATTAAACGGCTGAGACAGATACCACGGCATGAGGCGTAGCATAAACAGCAGTTGCAGCAGACCATAGCCAAACAGCATTTTGGCCAACGTATCGCCCTCGCCGCCGTTGACGCTAAGCCAGGCGCTGCAGGCGACCAGCGCAGGCGCCAGCTGAATGCCAAGCGAGGTACGTAATGCCGTTGGCAGCTCGCCGCAACTGCGTAAACGCTGCAGGATCACCGGCTCGAGGCTGAGCCAGGAAAATACCCCTGCGCCCAAAAACACCAGTCCTGCGTCGTTGAAACCCAGCGCACCACAGGCCATTGCGCTAATAAAGTTATTGGCGACAGTCGGCAAATACAGCCCCGGTGTGGTGGCTTCTTCTGGGTGATCTCCGCGCCATAATCCTGCCGTTTGCCAGGCCGCGTACGCCAGTTGGATAACGACCCCAATGCTGAACAAGCCAAGCGCCAGCGGTCGATACCACGGGACAAAACCAATCGCGACCAGCATGGTTGTGGCCGGAAACAGACTGACAAAGCTACTCATCACTGGATGACGAATCTCCGCCAAAACGCTATGCGGAAAACGCAGTAAACGACTAAAAAAGGCCAGCGTCAGCAGCCCCCAAATGACCATGGCCAGGATGACTAACCCATCGCCTATCCAGTGGCTCACAGGCCACACCTGACTGGCATATCGCCACGCAAATCCCATCCCGATGATGCCCAGTACCATGCCAAAATAACCGGCCGGAAGATTAAGGACCCGATCACTATGCTTGTTATTACTCATTTTGTTTATTTTTTAAAGTATATTTGAAATGCATTTTATGGAAATTATGGCGATTTAGCCAGTACGGAAAACTTTGCTACGTTTAACTAAGGTGCGCAACACGGAAATGAGCTATGACCAAATACCGTCTGAGCGACGAACCTCGCTCCTTCAGTTATCAGGATAATGGCAACAAAAGAAGCGTATTACTACGCCAGATAATTGCACTGATCGATTTTAATGATGTTCCGGCCGGCACGCCTGGTGGCTGGATTGATAATGAAGCCGTACTGGCGCAGTGCGGTGATTGCTGGATTTACGATGAGAACGCGATGGCATTTGCGGGGGCAACCATTTCTGGAAATGCCCGCATTACGCAGGCCAGCGTGGTCAGAGATGGCGCACAGATTGGCGGTGCCGTATGGATAGATCGGGCTGAAATTAGCCATGGCGCGCAAATACGTGACAACGTCACCATTCAAAATTCTGTTGTACGTGGCGAATGTTTTTTGTCGGGCGATGCACGTGTTCTGGGAGGCTCCGAAGTCATCGCCGCCAAAGGGTTAACCCGTGAAAGTGACCAGCCCCTACAAATATATGATCGCGCAACCGTAAACCATTCACGCATTGTGCATCAGGTGCAGATCTATGGCGATGCAACCATTGACTACGCTTTTATTGAACATCGCGCCGAGGTTTTTGATTGTGCCCGCATCGAGGGTAATGAGGAAAATAACGTTTGGATCTGCGATTGTGCGAAGGTATACGGCAACGCCCGCATCATCGCTGGTACCGATGAAGATGCGATACCGACCCTGCGCTATAGCTCCCAGGTGGCTGAGCATGCGGTGGTTGAAGGTAACTGTATCCTGAAACACCATGTGCTGGTCGGGGGGCATGCAAAATTACGCGGCGGGCCACTCTTGCTGGATGGACACATCCTGATTGAAGGCCACGCCTGTATTCTGGGTGAAGTGCTGATCGAGCATCATATTGAGATAACCGGTCAGGCCCACGTTGAAGCCTTTGATGGTGATGCAATCCATCTGCGCGGGCCAAAAGTGATCAACGGCGAACAGCGTATTACGCGCACCCCCCTCGCCGGTTTATTCTGAAGCGCTATCAATGATACGGGCATAGAGATTCACATCATGATAACCATCCTTGAGAAACTCTGCCTGCTTTAAACACCCTTCCAGCTGAAAACCGTTGCGCAGCGCCACCTGGTTACTTTCCAGGTTATCGACGCGGCATTTAATAATGAACCGACGGATCTCGCCACTCTGAGCATAATGATGAATCAGTGCCTGTAGCGACCGGGACATAATACCCTGTCCCTGATGAACTTCATCCAACCAGTAGCCAATGTAAGCCGCTTTATTCAGCGGTTCTATTTGGTTAAATGAAATAACGCCAACCACTTCACCTTGTTTGAAGATAAGGAACATTTTGGCGTAGCCACGCTGGTGCAACATCATATTCCCCTGCACATTCTTACGCGTATCGTCCTCAGATTCGACAAGCTGCGGCCAGTTCAGCGATCGCTGGAGCCACCCTTTATTTTTGAGCACCAGTCGATGCAAAGGCGTGACGTGTTGTTCTTCTACTGCCCGCAGTTCCAGCGTGTCACTGACTGTAATAATTTCTGACATGTTTATCTCCTTGGCGATTGTAAACGGGGGATTTCTGACTGGCAGTAGCCGATATTAATCTGCTTAGCGCCGTGGATGTCATATTTTTATGCTGTAACAGCAATCACTTAGAAACAATCTCTGGCGCGGAAGCCGTTACTCTGGATGTCCGGTTATCCCATGCCTGGATAGGCCGTAATGATGACAACAACACTTTCATTCTATTGCTAAGGAGCAAGCATGGCAGCACCTTTGGGTCGTTTAGCACTTATTCCGCTTTTACTGATTACCGCCTGTCACCAACCCGTCCCCACCACGCAAGCGGGTCCTGTCCCCTTTGCCGTTAACAAACAACCGGTTGTAGATAATACCACGCTGGAAATTTCCCGTAGCGCGCTGGAATATAACATTCATAAGGTTCAGCAACTGCTGGGAGACAAAACCCGGATGTGCGCCATTCTTAAAGGCGATGCGTATGGCCACGATCTCTCACTGGTTACGCCGGTGATGATGCAAAACGGTGTGCAGTGTATTGGCATCGCCAGCAACGAGGAGATTAGCATTGTTCGTCAGTCAGGCTATACATCGCAGCTGATGCGCGTTCGCAACGCGACGGAAAAAGAGATGCGCCAGGCGGCGGATTTTGATACCGAAGAGCTGATTGGCAATCTGGATATGGCTAAACGTCTGAGTGCAATTGCCCAGGAGAAAGGGAAAACGATTCGTATTCATCTGGCCCTGAACTCTGGCGGTATGTCACGAAACGGTCTGGAAGTCAGCACCGCGGCAGGTCTGGAAGAGGCCCGCGCCATTTCCACGTTACCCGGTCTGAAAATTGTTGGCATCATGTCACATTTCCCGGAAGAAGATGCGGCGGTGGTTAAACGCGATCTGGCCCGTTTCAATACGCAATCGGCCCAGGTACTCAAAATTACCGGGCTTAAGCGCGAAGATGTCACCCTGCATGTCGCGAATACGTTCGCCACCCTGACCGTTCCTGAATCCTGGCTCGACATGGTGCGTGTTGGCGGTATTTTTTATGGCGATACCATTGCCAGCACCGAATACAAACGCGTCATGACGTTTAAATCCGCAATCGCGTCGGTAAACCATTACCCCAAAGGAAATACCGTCGGCTATGACAGAACCTATACCCTTAAACGTAATTCCGTTCTTGCCAATATTCCGACGGGTTATGCTGATGGTTATCGTCGCGTGTTCAGTAACGTGGGGCACGTATTGATCCACGGCCAGCGGGTTCCTGTACTGGGTAAAACATCCATGAATACCGTGATTGTTGATGTGACCGATCTACCGCAGGTTGCCTCCGGCGATGAAGTGGTGTTATTCGGTAAACAGGGAAATGCGCAGGTGAGCGCAGAAGAAGTCGAAGAAATTAGCGGCGCGCTGTTCACTGAAATGTCGATCCTCTGGGGGGCGACAAACAAACGCGTAATGGTCGATTAACACCTAAAACAGGAAGGGCTTCCTTTTCTCGCTGGAAGCCCTTTTACACAGTGAGCACAGTACTATTTAGCTCTCACTGACACTCTCTCTTTGCAAAATTTTGAGCAAATCTTCCTTCAGGTGAAGTTTCTGTTTCTTAAGACGAACAATGTCCAAACTGTATCCCCGACCATCCGAACCTTCCAGTCTGGAAATCTCATGATCAAGGCTGTTGTGTTTTTCGAATAAGGACAGAAAACGAGGATTCTCGGATTTCAGTCGGGAAATAAGGTCTCTGTATTCTGGAAACATACTTTCTCCCTGTTAGTGGTAAAGAATGTGTATAAGAAATACACACCTTCAGCTTATCGGTTTGAGTCAGGGAAAAATGCGAGCAGGATCGAGTAAATAGTGTACAGAATTTTTTAAGAAAATGACGAACATGGCTCCCCGTCAGGAGAGCCATAAAGGTGAGGATCAACGCATTTCGCGGTCGTCAACGTACTGACGTTTATCCGGCGCTGGCGGGAAGTACTGATACAGCCAGGTTTCACTGATGGCGTCGCCCTGACAACGCAGGAACATACGCATATCTACCGGATCGGTTGAGTCAGAAGTCGGATACCAGTCAAACTGAATACGGTAGCCGTCGATAGGTTCAACGTAGAGGATCTCAATCTGTTTCGCTTCACCACTCGAAAGCGTAATTACCGGTTCAATACCTTTCGGCGCGGCGGCTTTTAAATCTCCACCAACGAAATCAACGGCAAAACGTCGTGCCCATTTTTCCGGATAGTGCTCGCCCGGCGCCCATCCTTCCGGGAAGCCGCCCATACCTGTACGGGTCGCCATCACGCGGGCCAGCGGAGAGCGCACCGGCGGCTGAGCGCTCCAGTACAGGCGATATTTGAATTCCAGTTCATCGCCGGCTTTGATCTTCTTCTCCGGCTGCCAGAAGCAGACGACGTTATCCAGCGTTTCACCAGTCGTCGGGATCTCCATTAAGCCAATGGTTCCCTTGCCCCACTGGTTACGTGGCTCGACCCACAGGCTGGGGCGCTTGTTGTACCAACCCATAATGTCCTGATAGTGGGAGAAGTCACGATCCAACTGCAGCAGGCCAAATCCGCGCGGGTTGTTATCGGTATAGGCATTAAACTGCAGTTTTTGCGGGTTATTCAGCGGACGGCAGATCCACTCGCCATTGCCCCGCCACATCGCCAGACGGTCGGAGTCATGAATTTGCGGGTGAATGGTGTCACACATCCGGCGTTCATTGTTACCACAGCTGAACATGCTGGTCATCGGCGCAATACCGAGTTGCTTGATGTCTTTACGTGCATAGACATGATTCTGTACATCCATGATCACCTGCGTTTTCTCACAGTGGATCACAAACTTAAACGCGCCGGTCACGCTTGGGCTATCGAGCAGTGCATAAACAGTAAATGAAGTGGCGCCCGGTTTAACCGTTTCGAACCAGAATGCGGTGAAGTCCGGGAACTCTTCTTTGCTGTCGGTATACGTATCAACCGCCAGACCACGCGCCGACAAACCGTACTGATAGGTGTCATCTACGGCGCGAAAATAGCTGGCACCGAGGAAAGACACGACATCGCGACGAGCCAGTTCAGGCGCTTTGAACACGCGGAAACCGGCGAAACCGAGATCGGTTTGCCCTTCCAGCTGTTTGGTATCCACACCGGCATCGTTGTACTTGAAAAGCTCCGGGCGGAAGTGGATCTCACGCGCCATATGCGTACTGTCATCAACCGAGTACATGCGTACGCGGCGACGGAAGCCCATTCCCACATGGAAGAACTGCGCGTCAAGTTGACGATTTTCAACGTTGTTCCACAGTGACTGTTCTGCGTCGTACTGAATACTGTTGTAAGCCTGCGGCGTCAGTTTAGCCAACGTATCCGGCAATGCGCGCGGCGCGCCGCCCCAGGGTTTCTGTGCTAAATCATGGGCCATCGATTGCAGAACGGAAAAATCAAAACGTACGGTTTTTCCGTCTGCAATGTCAGACTCTGCCGCATAGGCGGCGCGGGAAAAGAGTGATGCAATACCACTGGTTCCGCACACGGCGGCCACTGCCATTGAACCTTTAATAAATCGTCTGCGATTCATGCCTGAAAGTGAGTCCTTCTGGTCGTGTAAATGGTCCCGCGCCGGTCAAAATCTGCGGCAAGAGAGTGCACATTTCTGACCGCTCACTCTAGACAAAATTCATTAATAATCCAATTGTTGGTCGACGATTATCTGTACAAAATCGAAAATATTTTATGTCGATGAGAACAGGCCGAATCCCGTGTAAATTCAGTTAAAGTAAACCACACCGCCGTTTACTACGTTCTTCTGCCTCCTGATACAACGCAAACTCATCATATACTGCGCAGCCCAGCGCCTGTTCAAAGGCATCGCGGCTGGAATTACCGTGGCTGCGCGCCTGCGTTTCATTACCCAGATTAGACTGGAAAATCCCTGCGGCGCTCACGGGCAAAAAATCCTCGTAGGTGATGGGTTGCGCAACCAGCCACCCTCGCTCAATGAGCGGCTGCGGGTCGTCATCCGGACGGATAGCCTGCCGATGCGCCTCGCCCGACGGCGTCAGGCGATAACGGAACCAGGCAAGCCCTTGCTGGCGCAACAGAAACTCGCTGTCCGGGAACGCCTTAAACACGTCCTGAAGATGCAACTGGTGCGTCAGGTTATCTTTCCCCGTCCCCGCTTTACTCAACAGTTCGTCGTACAACGCCCGGCCTTTTGGCGTCAGCGCCACACCACGTTGCTCGATTTCGCCAAAACGTGCTGTGTGAGTTCCACGCATTTCGCCGGCAAACAACACCGGTTCTTCCAGCGCCTTAAAGCTGGTCTGTCGCAGCAAGATAGGCACCTCGCGCCGTGGTGGGCCTTCAATGAGAATTTTCGGTGCAATACCGCACTCCGGCATCATCGACTGCACCCGATCGATATCCAATGTACGCGGCGTCAGATGGTTGATATGACAACCAGGGAAGCACACCACATCGGCAATCAGTCGATGCTCGTTATGCAAGGCATGATACGTTTGTTCATCTACGGTGGCGTGTTGATGCCAACGGAACGTTTCCAGTGCCTCATGCACAAATTCCTGAGCTTGTGCGGGTGTGAAACGACCCTGTGCATCAAACTCATCCAGCAGTTCGTGACAACGACGCGTGAAAATATCACGCTTTGCGAGGATCTCCGCTGCCTGCTGGCGCAACACCGCGTTCTCGATTAATTCGAGGCGTAATAACGAGGTAAATACCCGGAACGGGTTGCGCGAAAGCGAAGCATCGTCGATGGGACGAAACGCCGTGGAATGGACGGGGACGCCGGCCTGGGAGAGATCGTAATAGCTAACCGGATACATCCCCATAATGGCAAACATCCGCCGTAGTGTAGACAACTCCTGCGCAGTACCGACCCGAATTGCCCCATGGCGTTCAACATTGAGCCGTGCCAGTTCATCCGCATTGGCCAGTTTTTCATGCAGCGTCGGATTATTTTCCAGTACCGCCAGATTCACATCAGCGACAAGTTCCAGCAACGTGCCATACTGCGGGACTTCCTGCTGGTACATTGCTGACATTGCCTGCGAAAATTGTTCCCGAATCTCATCAGCCGTGATGGTGTTCGCCATAATGTCATGCCTCCAGTGAATATTACCTGGAGTGTAGAAAACGCCGCTGAGTCCGGTGGGAAGAATTTACAAACTGTGATCCCGCATAAATTCCCCCCACCCACAAAGGCAGTGAACTGAAGCTTACTGACGCGGTTTTAACTGACGTTCCAGCCATGGCAACATCTGTTTTTTACGACTGAGCATGCCTTCGACCTTGCAGGGTTGCGGTAACTCTGACAACTCAGATCCAGCGAACCACAGGCTGGTATCGCCAAGATTGATGTCCGTCAGCATCAGTACCACCAGCGCAGCCTGATTTTCCTCAGCATAACGGGTCATCTCCTCGCGGAGATCGTCCAGCATACCGTCAACCTGGCGCAATGCATACAGCTCGAGTTGCGCCACGCAGACTTTATGCCCATGAATGGTGAACGTTTTAATGTCTTTATGCAGCAGCTCACGGGCACTCATGTCTTCGACGCTGGTTTTGGCCGACAACAGATCACGGCTAAAAGCGTCCAGATCCACACCCGTTTTTTGGGCCAGAGCCCCCACCGCCTGGCTGTCATCCGGTGTAGTAGTCGGCGAGCGAAGCGTGACAGTGTCACTTAAAATAGCCCCCAGTAGCAAAAAAGCCTCCGCAGACGACAGCTGACTGCGCTCGTCATCCGCCATCAGTTGCCACAACAACGTCGCACTGCTGCCAACAGGTTTGACCCAGACCTCTGGAGGAAGACGAGTCACTAATCCGCCGAGTCGATGATGGTCGATGATACCAACGACATTGCTCTCAGACAGCGATTCCGGCCCCTGTGTCGGTTCGGTGAAATCTACCACCCAAACATCCTGATCGGTCAGCGGAAACGTGAGTCGTTCGGGCATGTCCAGTCCTGCATGCGCAAAGATAAATTGCGTTTCGCGGTTCGGTTCGCCCAGACGCCATGCCGTCGCCTGCTGGCCGCGTAACGTAAGCCAGCGAGCTGTCATTGCCGCGGTGCAAATGGCATCGCTATCGGGGTTAAGGTGCCCTATTACATGGATCATGGTCAGTGCCTTGTGATGATGGATGATGAAAAAGCGAACAATTGTCCGAGTATAACGACTGGCTACATTCCCTTCCATGATCCCACTACGCGGTCATGCTGTACAAAACATAAGCAAAATAAATCAGTTGTAAGTAAAATGCGTTAAATGTTAATAATATTTTGCTATCAAGTTATCAAAAACAAACAACTTCACTTGTCACCAATACGGCTCTGTTTTTAACATCGCTTATGGAAAAAAATGTTCTGTTCAATCAGCGCATTCGCTTGCGCCATCTTCATACTTTTGTCGCCGTTGCCCAGCAGGGAACGTTGGGACGTGCGGCCGAAACCCTTAACCTGAGTCAACCAGCCCTCTCCAAAACACTGAACGAACTGGAGCAACTGACCGGAACCCGACTCTTTGAACGCGGTCGCCTTGGTGCACAATTAACGTTGCCCGGCGAGCAGTTTCTTACCCATGCGGTAAGAGTGCTTGATGCACTCAACACTGCCGGGCAGGCATTAAATCATCGTGAAGAATCTCAGAATGATGTCGTGCGTATTGGTGCCTTGCCAACAGCTGCGTTGGGTATTCTTCCGGCGGTAATCGGTCCTTTCCATAAGCAGCAAATGGAGACTACGCTGCAAGTTGCCACCATGAGTAATCCCATGATACTGGCCGGTTTAAAATCCGGGGAGATCGACCTCGGTATTGGCCGTATGGCCGATCCGGAATTGATGGTCGGTCTGAACTACGAACTGTTATTTCTGGAATCGCTCAAACTGGTCGTGCGTCCTAACCATCCATTGTTACAGGAAACCATCACGCTGAGCCGGGTGATTGAGTGGCCAGTGGTGGTTTCGCCGAAAGGAACCGCCCCTCGCCAGCATGCTGAGGCATTGTTGCAAAGTCAGGGCTGTAAAATGCCGCCGGGTTGTATTGAAACGCTGTCAGCATCGCTCTCCCGTCAACTGACGGTTGATTACGACTATGTGTGGTTTGTCCCTTCAGGCGCGGTTAGAGAAGATCTGCGCCAGGCAACGCTGGTGTCATTGCCAATTCCCACCCACGGTGCGGGTGAACCCATCGGTATTCTTACTCGTGTCGATGTGCAACTCTCTCAGGCCGCCCAGATCCTTATCGCCGCAATACGCAAAACCGTACCTGTTTAATCGTATTGATGATTGGGTCTGTTATTACCGGCAGGCCCACCCCATGTAAATGTTCAATATATGGACGGTAAAACCGTCATAAAACACAGCTAAAAAGCGTATTTTTCCTTACAAGTAAATTAAGCAATGCTTATTATTGATGATATCTCTGTCGAATAATGGCGGATGAAATTCTCTACACAAACTTACATCTATAAATTTTCTTTTAGAATTCAATGAGGAATAAAAAATCAATCTAATTAATTTAATACTATATTACATTAAATAATTAGCTATTGCCCCTAATCTAATTCTTAAAAAAAACCAACTACAACTTCACCTGCTATCCAGTCAGAATCTCGGGATATATAATGTCTTCGCTATTTAATTTGTTATTAAGGAAAATAACGTGAAATTTGTTAATTGTATAAGTGCAGCAGCGCTTCTGATCGCAGGGGCTGCTTTTCAGGCCCAGGCGGCTGGTTCTGACTCTGCAAACATTGACTTTGCAGGAAACATTACATCATCAACCTGTGATGTCAGTATTGATGGTATTTCTGCTTCCAAAGAAGTCAAACTGCCAGACATCACCGTTTCTGCGATGCAAGCGGCTGTCAGCAGTCCTGCGATGAAAACCAAATTTCAGATCACCGTTAAGAACTGCGCCACTGAACCAGCAGGCGGTAAAGTAAAAGGCCAATTTTCAACAACCGGTAATTACAACAGCACCAGCAAAGCATTGTTAAACGCTGCAACAGGAGATAAAGATGCGGGTTTCCAGGTAGAAGATACCGCAACCAGTACTATTATCGATTTTACATCAGCCACACCGCAATCTGAAGCCACTTACGATACCACCAACGGTGCAGAATTTAATTACACCGTCGGTTATATCTATTCAGGTTCTGGCACGCCGACCGTTGGTGTAGTGAAAGCGAATACCACCTTTGTAACAACCTACCCCTAACAAGCTGTGTAAGGTCAAGAATAGTTAATAACTCTGCTGCAACTTTTAATTCAAGGTTGCAGCTATTTAACCAAGATATAAATGATATGAATCTACAAAATACATTCAGAATAATTATATTTTCTACCACTATCTCTTTCAGCTATTCGTCAGTCGCCAGCATAGTGATTAACGCTACCCGTGTCATTTACCCTTCCGACGCGAAAGAGGCGCTCATTAAAATGGTGAATCAGGGGCAACAACCTTTATTAGTCCAGTCCTGGTTAGACGATGGTCATGAAGATGTTGATCCGCAAACCTTAAACGTCCCTTTTATCGCCTCCCCCCCGGTAAGTCGGGTCGATCCTAAACAGGGATTGACCGTACGCTTAAACTGGGACGGTCAACCGTTACCTACCGATCGTGAAAGCGTGTATTGGTTTAATGCACTTGAAATCCCCGGCAAAAATAAAGATGCCGCCAAATCGAATCAACTGCAGATCGCGCTGAAAACCCGCATCAAAGTATTTTATCGCCCGGCATCCCTTCCAGGTTCGGCGGATGACGCAATCCAACATCTGAAATGGAGCCTTGCTAACCAAGGTAAACAAGTTTGGGCGACGGCGAAAAATGACTCTCCTTATTTTGTTTCGCTTGTTGGCGCTAACATCACTTCCGGAGGGAAAAAATACAAAATTGAGCCCGACATGGTCGCCCCTTTTTCCAGCGCCAGCTATGAAGTGAAAACGCTCACCACTCCTCGGCTAGAATCCGTTTCATGGACAGCCGTCAATGATTACGGGGCTAACGTTGACGTAACGGATAAATAAAGAACACGTGCAAGGATTGCTCTATGTCGATGTCAAAACACCGGTTAGCGACCTCAGTATGGGTATTACTGACTATTTGTCAGACAGGATTTGCTGACGATAATTACATTGAGTTCAACGATGACTTTATCTTCAGCAATGCAGGTAAAAAATCGACAATCGACGTGTCACAATATGCGCGCGGCAACCCGGTGAAACCCGGTATTTATACCGTCTCCGTTTGGATTAACGGTGAGCAACAGCAAACTGCAAAGATCCAGTTTATTGACAACCACACCCCGAACGCGTCTCCCTGCCTGACTCGTGAGGTGCTCGATGAAGCAAACGTTGATGTAAGCAAACTCCCCACGGCAGATGCGGACGAAGGTGAATCGCAATGCTATATACTGGCGGATTATTACCCCTCATCCAGCGTGAGTTACGATCCTAATTCACAGATCCTGATGCTCACAATTCCGCAGCTGTTTCTCGTCAGCCACCCTGCGGGTTATGTCAACCCCGCACGTTGGGATGCCGGTATTCCTGCTGCAATACTGAACTGGAGCTTCAGCGGCTATCACAGTGAAAACGACGGTAGCGCTTCTGACAGTGGTTATCTGGGGCTCGGCTATGGTCTCAATTTGGGAGCATGGCGGTTACGTTCCAGCGGCGCGCTGAACTGGGCAAAAGACGATAGCGCGACCTGGGACAACTACGACCTCTATTTGGCACGCGATTTACCCCCTATCCGGGCACAAATGGAACTGGGTCAGGTCACCTCTCGCAGCGAAGTACTGGATAGTATCGGCATTAAAGGCATACATCTGTATAACGACAAACGTATGGATCCACATGACGGTCGCTACGTTCCCGTCATCAACGGCGTGGCTAACAGTAATGCCAAAATTACCGTACGACAGCAGTCTCGCATCATCTATGAAACCACCGTTCCCCCAGGTCCTTTTGCCCTGAAAGATTATTATGTGGCAATCAACGGCGCTGACCTTGACGTTACCGTGGAAGAAGCTGATGGGTCAAAACGGTTATTCACCGTACCGTACGCCTCTGTTGCTCAGTTAATGACCAAAGGTGAAGTTGACTGGGATTTTGCCGTTGGGACATTAGACAACGATGGCAACAGCGATTCTCCCTGGGTGCTCACCACTAACGGTAATTATGGACTGAGCGATATTTTCACGCTGTATGGCGGCATACAGTCAATGGAAGAAGACTATCTGGCGGGGATGCTGGGTCTGGCGATGAATACGCGTCTTGGTGCTATCGCAGTCGATGTTATCCACTCTCGCGCTTCACTTGAAGATATTGGCGCTCTGCAGGGGCAGAGTTACCGTATAAGCTACAGTAATGTGCTGGACGCAACACAGACCAATTTCAGCTTTAGCGCCTATCGATACAGCACCAAAGATTACCTCTCGCTTAATGACGTCATCTCTTTGCAAAATAGCATCGATAGTTATAGCGACGATCACGATACTAACCGTAACGATGCGTATCGCAACAGCTACAGCCATTCCAAGAATGAGCTTCAGGCTAACGTCAATCAACCGATCAACCTTAACGGTGAAGATTACGGTTCATTTTATCTCAGCGGCACCTGGACGAGTTACTGGGGTAGCTCAGACAAAACGTCTCAGTATTCGCTGGGCTACAGCAATACTTGCCGCTCCATCTCGTGGAATATCTCGCTGCAGCGCAGTTATAACGAATGGGGCGATGAAGATGACAGCCTGTACGTTGGGTTGAGTATTCCTTTTGGTAGCAACGCTCAAAACGATCAACCAGCATTCTCCAGTCTGAACCTCAGCGCCAATAGCGACTTTAGCGGCAACAACGGTTTCACCAGTACGGCCAGCGGCAACAGTAGCAACAATAAATGGAACTACAGCCTCAGCACCACCGCTAACCAGGCCAGCCAGGGAGAAGACACCTATTCCGTCAGCGGATATTCCACTTATAACGGCGCGCATGGATCGACCAGCGTTTCCGCTACAGTCGATAAAAATCATAACCAGCAGTATTCCCTAAACAATAACGGCGGTGTGCTGTTACACAGCGGTGGATTGACGCTCTTACCGGGTAATGTCAACGCACAAAGCGCCATAGCCCTTATTGAAGCGCAAGGTGCAGATGGCGCGACCACCACCAATGGGTATGGTGAGATTGACAGTGCCGGATACGCAGTTGCCACCAGTCTTTCACCTTATGCCGAGAATACCGTCGGACTGGATCTCAGCACCATCAAGGCGGACGTCGAAGTGAAAAATACCTCCGCCGCCGTGGTTCCGCGCGATGGTGCCGTGGTGAAAGTCACCTTCGCCACCCAGCAAGGTCAATCGGTGTTTGTCACGCTCAGACGTAGTGATAACAGTTTCATTCCATTGGGCGCGAACATTCTCAATGAGCAGGGAAAATCCGTTGGCGCAATGGGTCAGGCGGGCCGCGCCTTTTTACGCGGGATCGAACAACGTGGCAGCCTGAAGGTTATTTGGGGGAGCGACGCGGCAAGCTACTGCGATGTGACCTACCAGATCCCTGACGCGCCCGTGATGATCGGAAAATCAATTCATCTGGAGACGTTAGTTTGCCAGATGCCAGGAGCCGGAAAGTAGCTTATGCGCCAGGTAATGCTTGTTTCTTTTCTATTATGCAGCCCGCATCTCTTTGCGGCGGATGTCGTGGTTAACTTTAAGGCCAATTTGCTTGCTATGACCTGCACCGTCAATATTGTTGTTGGTTCAAGCAAAGCGGTGAACCAAACCATCGATTTTGGTGTATTAACCCGCGCAGAACTTGAGGCTCAGGGCGCTAACACGCTGAAAGATTTTTCGTTGCAGTACAGCAACTGCACGATCGGCTCCAGTACAAACCAGACAGTGACCTGGATGAAAACGGGAATTAAGGCCTCATCTGTCTACAGCGGTTATCCAACCGAACTCAAGGGTGGGGATAACGGGGCAGCAGCGGTTTTGTATCGTTCTGGCTCCCCAAACTCTCTGTTGGTTCTCAATAGTAGTACTCCGCTTGACTGGACCTCGACTGAGCGCACCAATAAAGCCCTGAATCTGGTCTTATCTCTGCGTCCGACGTCTTATGCAACCTCTGCGACAAGTGGCACCTTCAACGGTTCGTTGACGTTCACTACCACCTATCAGTAGGAGCCACCATGAAATTTATCCCAACAGTCTTATTGCTGATATCCACACCGCTATGGGCCGCAATCAGTACCAATACAAATGTATTAACGGTTAAGGCGGAGCTGGTTACCGGTAGCTGTTATATTGCCGCTTCTGATATGGATTTAGGTGACCTGGACGCAAGCGAATTCTCTGCGGGTGGCGCATGGGCGGATTTATCTGCCACTGCGCAGGGAAACGTAACCTTAGCAGGGCAAATGCTTACTCTGAGCTGCGACTCAGGGTCCGTTGCCAAATCTCTGGTAATGAGCATCAAACCGCAAAAGGCGCAGCTAACCGGTAACCAGATCTTCCCTAATGAATATACAGGGCCAACAGGGCGAGTTAAATCAACAACCGCAGCAGGTAATGTTGGCGTTGTCGCTTTTTTTGACGGAAAAAATGTTTTAAATAAAGACAATACTTCCGAAGTTATTATCGATAGTAACTATATTGGTACCGATGACAATAAGGTCCTTCCCATCCTGCGCGCCCGCTTCCAGAAAATAGATTCATCAAAACCGGTCACTCCAGGTGGAGTATTAAGTCAGGTGCAAATCAGCGTGAGCTACAAATAATGGATAAATGGCAGGTTAATATGAGTACGATGATTTCACGATCAATTTCTTTTGTGGCATTACTGCTGAGCGGAATTTATTCATATCAGGTGCAGGCCAAAGAGTGTTATTTTGAAACAATTAATACCAGCACGGTAAGCGCGGGAACGTTAGTCGTTAACAGTTATAACCCGTCCAGTACAACACCCGTGTTATTGGGGACATTAAGTGCAGGGAAGTATGGTAACTTAACCTGTAATACGGGTAATGATGGTTCTGATTTTTATGGAATGACCACAGTAACAAGCGGTACGCAATCCGATAGTTATACCAGTACCAGCGGCAGTACAAAATATAGCTACAATCGAGTTTTTTTTCCAACGAGCATACCCGGAATATATTATAACATTTACATAGCTAATTCTATTAATGCTAATTATACAGCTTATATTCCGTCTAATACGAGTTGGACACGTGAGATCGATAATGCTGCAGATGGAAGTTTTCCTGTTGGATTATACGTCGAGGTTTGGCAACGTGGGGTGGTTTCCTCAATAGGTAATGGTGAAGCGCATCCGGTCATAAATGGTGAGGTAGGCAGGTTTAAAGCAGGAGATGAAAATATAACCAGTCAACAGATTGTCGCCACAGTAAACGCTTCTTCATTCACCGTAAAATTCGCCGCGCCAACCTGTAACCTATCCGTTTCCCCCACCACCATCGACTTTGGCGATGTGGGTAATGACAAACCACGAAAAACCTTCACCTTGAAAAATAGCAACTGCGTTAATGCTTCAGGGGTTACCCTTAAACTGACGTCGACCAAAGCGGCTTATGATAATAGCGGGTTGTCTATTCTCGCCAATACCACGACTGGCACCTCAGCAGCGGGCGGACGGGGAGTGGCGGTTTCTTACGAGGGATCGTCCCGGCAATATCTGTCGGCGAATGACACAAATTCTTCAGTGTCCATCGACTTTGGTTCCATCGTAACGGCGAAAGATATCACCATGGCCGGATTACTCACCTGTACCTCCGCCAGCAACAACAGTACCTGTGATGACTACACCCCCGGAGCCTTCACCGCCGTAGGCACCCTCAGCGCGACGTACAAATAAATAAGAAATCCGGTAATACAAAGAATCGTATTACCGGATGACTGACCTGTCAGAATGTTTCCCAGTTATCCGTATTTACCGTGTTTGATTTTGGCAGTGAAACCGATGGATTAACGGCAGGTGTAACGCGTTTAATTGCGCTTGTCCCGGTTAAACGGAATGTGCCGACGGCTTCCGTTAAGCGTGCGGCCTGCTCTTCAAGAGAGGCCGCAGCGGCCGATGCTTCTTCAACCAGTGAGGCGTTTTGCTGCGTGACCTTATCCATCTCTGAAATCGCCTGGCTTACCTGGACGATACCCCGGCTTTGTTCATCAGAGGCCGCCGCAATTTCCAGCATAATGTCGGTGACACGTTTTACCGCATCGACAATATCCGTCATCGTATTGCCTGCCGCGACCACTTCTCCGGATCCCTGGTCAATCAGTCGGACTGATTCGCTGATCAACCCTTCTATCTCTTTTGCCGCCTGGGCGCTGCGGCTTGCTAACGTACGTACCTCACTGGCTACGACGGCAAACCCTCTCCCCTGCTCGCCTGCCCGCGCCGCTTCGACCGCTGCGTTCAGCGCCAGGATATTGGTCTGGAAGGCAATGCTGTTTATAACGGCGGTAATTTCGGAGATTTTCTTCGAACTTGTTGAGATATTCCCCATGGTTTTAACCACGCCAGAGACCATCTGACCGCCCCGGCTGGCCTTGCCGGAAGCATCTTCCGCCAGCGTGCTCGCATGATGTGCGTTGTCGGCGTTTTGCTTCACCGTAGCCGTCAGTTCTTCCATGCTGGCCGCCGTTTGTTCAATCGCCGCGGCCTGTTGTTCAGTTCGTGAAGAAAGATCGGTATTGCCCGCAGAAATCTCACTGGTACCACGGTAGATTTCTTCCGCCCCCTGACGTACCGTGCCCACCGTTTTCCCAAGCGATCGTTGCATTGTTTGCAGATGACGGCTCAGGCGACCAATTTCGCTGCGCCCGGTTGGTTCCTCCGGCATCGTCAGATCGCCCGCTGAAATTTGCTCAATACGCTGGGCCGCACGTAACAAAGGATGAATAACGGTACGGCGCAAAACAATGAACGTCATCACGGTCAGCGCCAGCGCAAGAACGAATGCGCCCAGCATAAAGGCCATGCCAAGCTGTGTACGTTGGTGCGCCTGTTCGCTTAACTGATTCGCCCTTGCGGTACGAATATCGATCGCCTTTAACAACACCTTGTTGTAAGCAGAGTCCAGCGGTCTGGCCTGTTCATTTTCATGGTTGATGATCGCCTCGAACATACCGTTTTTAGCGTACTTCAGCATAGGCTGTAAGCCGTCGATATAGGCTTTGAAATTGGCGCTCAGTTCAGCGTCTAACGCCTCTCCGTCAGTGGTTTTCACCGCACGCGCCATATAGGTATTAAAACCGTCCTGCGATTGCTTAATACGTTTTTCTGCCTCGGCAATATTGGCCTTCATGTCATCCATTTCAGCAATACGGCTCGCCGCACCAGCATGGATCATGTTGATACGCGCGGTGCGTAAGTGGTTAGAGCTGTTAGATAACCCCATCCGAACCTGAATCTCATCGGTTACATCGCGCTGATCGCGATCGGCCTGCATAAGAAAATAACCTGCCAGCCCTGAACTTAAGGCGAACAACAGAAGGATGCCACCGAGAATGGAGGAAAACAGCGGAACCAGCCGGATTTGATGCAGAAAGCCCAGTTTATGCTGGGCTTGCATCGATGTAGTGTTGTCCATGACCGTCGACTCTCTTGTAGGGTTTATGCGTGAAAACACGCCCGTTAGATAGTCATCGGCAATCCGGGAAGTTTACTTACCGTGAAAAGCGCCGGATTCGTCACACTTTCACAACATCATTCAAAGAAATTCAGGAAAGTGCCAGCGGTGAAATCCGCTGGCCAATGAATCAGTTATCACCAAAATGGATAACGGTACGGATAGATTTACCCTGATGCATTAAATCGAACGCGTCATTGATCTGCTCCAGCGGCAGGCGATGCGTAATAAACGGATCTAACTGAATTTTTCCGCTCATTGCTTCTTCGACCATACCCGGCAACTGGGTGCGCCCTTTTACACCGCCAAACGCGGAACCGCGCCACACGCGCCCGGTTACTAACTGGAACGGACGTGTTTTGATCTCCTGACCAGCACCCGCCACGCCAATGATGATGCTTTCACCCCACCCTTTATGGCAACACTCCAGCGCCGCACGCATCACGTTAACGTTGCCGATACACTCAAAGCTAAAGTCCACGCCACCGTCGGTGAGCTCAACAATCACGTCCTGCACCGGCTTATCGTAATCGTTCGGGTTGATGAAATCGGTCGCGCCCATTTCACCCGCCAGCTTGAATTTTTCCGGATTAGTATCAACGGCCAGAATACGCCCGGCTTTCGCCTGTACCGCGCCCTGAATCACCGCCAGGCCAATACCGCCCAGACCAAATACGGCCACGGTATCGCCTTCTTTCACTTTCGCGGTGTTATGGACCGCTCCGATCCCGGTGGTTACGCCACAGCCCAGCAGACACACTTTATCCAGCGGAGCCTGCGGGTTAACCTTCGCCAGCGAGATCTCTGCGCAAACGGTGTATTCACTGAAGGTACTGGTGCCCATATAGTGATAAATCGGCTCGCCGTTATACGAGAAGCGCGTTGTGCCATCCGGCATCAGGCCTTTACCCTGGGTAGCACGTACGGCCTGACACAAGTTAGTTTTACCTGATTTACAGAACTTGCACTCGCCGCACTCTGCGGTGTACAGCGGGATCACATGATCGCCAGGTTTCAGGCTGGTGACGCCCTCACCCACTTCAACCACGATACCCCCGCCTTCATGGCCGAGTACCGCCGGAAACACACCTTCCGGATCGTCGCCAGAGAGCGTAAAAGCGTCAGTATGGCACACGCCTGTGTGGGTAATTTTAACCAGCACTTCACCTTTCTTTGGCGGTGCGACGTCGATCTCGACAATTTTTAACGGCTGACCGGGGCCGAATGCAACTGCTGCGCGTGATTTCATTTGTCTCTTCCCATTATTGCGAGGTGATGGTGTTATTTTAGATAAGCGCGCAGAAGATGGCCGATTTCAGCCATGCGCACAGCACGCTGGTCTGGGGTAGTCTCCCCGCTGACCAGTTCATCTTTCAGGTGGATCTCAACCATTTCGCCCATCAGGCCATTGGATGCGCCGCGCACAGCGGCAATTTGTTGCAGGATCGCCAGACACGGCTCGCCGGACTCCAGCGCGCGCTCAAGCGCATCAACCTGGCCGCGAATACGGCGTACACGGGTGAGAATGCGTTTCTTATCTTCAGGTGAATGCGGCATACGCCCTCCAGATACTATA
>NZ_CP080033.1:2722418-2722619 GCF_019382635.1 Citrobacter sp. Colony219
CCCCTACCCCACGCGCAGCAAATCACTGTATCTCGTGGTATAACGCGGCGAAAGCATGTCTCKCTTCATCGCCCACGGTTGCTGTATCCCTTRYCCGGCAAACTAGAGCRTTCCTTTMCCCTTTTCAGCATTAAGCGTATCCAGAATCTCCATCAGTTTATCGCTGTTATGCCGCGGGAGGTTGTCGTCAAAAAGATTCAG
>NZ_CP080033.1:2722726-2723155 GCF_019382635.1 Citrobacter sp. Colony219
TATCCCGACTATCCTGGGTTGGTGTCAGCAGTTTTATCGATGCGCTGTTACCGTAATACGGTTCATTCAGGGAAAATGGGCTGGTTTTGATAAACGTAGAGATAAACCGGCAGAACTGGTGCTCTCTGCGCAGCTTTTCCGCAGCACGTGAAGCATAGGTACAAATTGCCTCTCTCATCGCGTTGTAATCCGTGAGTTTTTCACCAAACGATCTTGAGCAGATAATTTCCTGCTTAACTGGCGCAAACTCATCCAGCTCCAGGCAAGGTTCACCGCGCAATTCCCGCACAGTGCGCTCAAGCACAACGTTGAAATGTTTGCGGATAAAGCGAATATCGGTATCTGCCAGGTCGCAGACCGTTTTAATGCCCATAGCGTCCAGTTTTTTACTGATACGGCGTCCAACACCCCAGACTTCATCAACCGGAA
>NZ_CP080033.1:2725257-2751203 GCF_019382635.1 Citrobacter sp. Colony219
ATCAGGAGCGTTTTCGCGGCATCATGCGCAACAACGTATTATCCTTCCAGAAATAGTGATGTAGCAGAGCCGCGGCGGCATGCAGGCCAATGACAAAATAACCCAGGTTTGCCAGCGTTTCGTGCCATGATTTCAGCATATCGGCCAGTTCAAAATTGGCTTCTGCCGCATGTGGCATAACAATGCCGAATGCAACCCACGGATTTCCCCGGTTATACATCATCACCAGGCCAATAATCGGCAGCGCAATAAACAGCAAATAGATAACCAGATGCCCCAGATGCGCCATGCCAATCATCATCGGCTTCGGTTTTGGTTCAATCGGTGGTGCCGGATACTTAAGTCTGACCAGCAGACGCGCCACCATCAACGCTAAAATCGTGATACCACAGGAAACATGCACCATGTTGAACCCGGGACGATAGCTGCGCGGGAAAAATCCGCGAAACTCCATGGCACTGTAGGCCACAATGACCAACAAAAAGACCAGCCAGTGAATGCCAATTTGCAGGCCAGAATACTTCTTCCCCATAACACTTCTCGAATAAAAACAATAATGCGTCAACATAACGGGCTTTTGTTAAAAATTCATTAAGTTTTGTTCACCCATTTTCAGTCAGTTACGTTTAACCGCAAAAACAGCTATTGCCGCGGATGCCTGACTGGACTATGCCTGGTAGGGAAAATATGTCGTACCGTCTCATCCTGACAGGAGAAAACCATGAATAAAATTGGCATTAACGGTTTTGGTCGTATCGGTCGTCTGGTATTGCGTCGGCTACTGGAGGTCAAAAGCAGCGTGGAGGTCGTCGCTATCAATGACCTCACCTCACCGAAAATCCTCGCTTATCTGTTAAAACACGATTCAAACTACGGCCCGTTTCCCTGGAGCGTCGACTTTACCGAGGACGCACTGATTGTCGATGGTAAAAAAATTGCCGTTTACGCCGAAAAAGAGGCAAAAAATATTCCGTGGAAAACGACTGGCGCAGAGATCATCATCGAATGCACCGGTTTTTATACCTCAACAGAAAAAGCCAACGCGCACCTGGATGCCGGGGCCAAAAAAGTGCTGATATCCGCCCCGGCTGGGGATATGAAAACCATTGTCTTTAACGTCAACGACGACACGATGGATGCCAGCGATCGGATTATCTCTGTCGCGTCGTGCACCACCAACTGCCTGGCGCCGATGGCAAAAGCGCTGCATGACAGCTTCGGTATTCAGCTTGGCACCATGACCACTATCCATGCTTACACCGGAACGCAATCACTGGTTGATGGCCCTCGCGGGAAAGATCTGCGCGCCTCACGCGCGGCAGCAGAAAATATCATTCCTCATACCACCGGTGCGGCGAAGGCGATTGGTCTGGTGATCCCGGCCCTGAGCGGGAAATTAAAAGGCCACGCCCAGCGTGTTCCGGTAAAAACCGGATCCGTTACGGAACTGGTGTCGATTCTGGGTAAAAAAGTCACTGCGGAAGAGGTTAACGACGCGCTGAAAAAGGCAACGCTGAACAATGCATCATTCGGCTATACCGACGAAGAAATTGTCTCGTCAGATGTCATTGGCTCACATTTCGGTTCAGTATTTGATGCAACACAAACCGAGATCACCGAAGTGGGCGATCTGCAACTGGTAAAAACCGTGGCCTGGTACGATAACGAATACGGTTTTGTCACCCAACTTATCCGTACGTTGGATAAATTTATCACGCTTTAGTGTTATGGCGGAGGATCGCCTCCGCCTCGTTTCATTTCCCGCTAATTCAATACGTTGTGAGTCTCTCCCCGTTTTCAACCCACTAAGTGTGCTATAGCTAACCTTTGCCACAAAGGGAGCACAGTAATGGAAGCACTGAGTCGAGAAACGTTAGAAACTATGATCGCGCAAGCCGTTGCCCACGCCGCCACCGTCTCAGTCTGGCCAATGGGTGAAGCCCCCGGAGCAAAAAACAGCGATGCGGTATTTACCCCCGAACCCAGACATACGGGAACCTCTCATTACGATCGTGCGGTAACCGGTATTCGTGCCCCAGAAATCACCGTCTACGCCCCCGCAAAACCGAATGGTGTGGGAATACTTGTCACCCCCGGCGGCTCTTATCGACGCGTAGTGCTGGACAAAGAAGGTAGTGCGCTGGCGCCCTTTTTTAATGCCCGCGGTTATACTCTGTTTGTCATGACCTATCGCTTGCCGGGGGATGGTCACGAGGAAGCGTCAAACGCACCGTTGGCCGATGCCCAACGCGCTATGCGCTACATTCGGGCTAACGCACATGAATGGGGAATCGATCCTTATCGTATCGGTATACTGGGCTTTTCCTCCGGCGGTCATGTGGCAGCCAGCCTGGGAACACGTTTTACTGAATCGGTTTATACGCCCCTCGATAGCGTAGACGAACAACCCGCCCGCCCCGCGTTCATGGCGCTGGTCTATCCGGTGATTAGCCTGCGTGAGAATATCGCTCACCCAGGCTCTCGCCTTGAATTAGTTGGCACGACCCCCGAAGAAAAGGACCTGCACCGCTATTCACTTGAAGAACGAGTTGAGAACACAACGCCGCCGACATTCCTGCTACACGCCATTGACGATCCGGCGGTGAAGGTAGAAAACAGCCTGGTCTTCTTTAATGCGCTACGTGAGCAGGACGTTCCGGTCGAAATGCATCTGTTTGAACGCGGTAAGCACGGATTTGGTATTCGCGATGCGCAAGGGTTACCGCTGGCCATCTGGCCGGAAATGATGATGAACTGGGTAGCCACTAAAGTGTGAGGATGGCGCCGGGTGGCGTACAGACTCACCCGGCGAAAAACTTAGGACTGCAGATACACCACTTGCGTTTGCAGGTATTCGTTCAGACCATGTTTACCATCAGCCCCGCCAATCCCGGACTTACGCCAGCCCGCGTGAAAGCCCTGCATCGCCTCGAAGTTTTCTCGATTAATATAGGTTTCGCCAAACTTCAGCCCCTTAATCGCCTTCATTGCCGTATTCAGATTCTGCGTATAGATCGATGAGGTCAGACCGTAGTCGCTGTCATTGGCCATTGTCAACGCCTGTTCCAGCGTATCAAACGCCACCACCGGCAGCACCGGACCAAACGTCTCCTCGTGCATAATCGCCATCTCCTGGCGCACGTCTAACAGTAACGTCGGTGGATAGTAATAACCTTTGCCGGCAACGGATTTACCGCCCAGCACCACTCTGGCCCCTTCCTGCACCGCTCGTGCGACTTTCTGTTCCACACGTGCCAGCGCAGCCGCATTAATGAGCGGCCCCATCGCGATGTCATTACGCTCTGCCGGATTGCCAAACTGGACGGCTTTCATTGCCTCTCCCAGACGATTCACAAACTGGTCATAGATACCTTTCTGGACATACACGCGTTCGGCACAGTTGCACACCTGACCGGTATTGATCACCCGCGAGTCAACAATCGCCTTCACGGCCAGTTCAAGGTCAGCATCATCCATGACGATTGCCGGCGCTTTGCCGCCCAGCTCCAGACATACCTTAGTGATATTTTTCGCTGCCGCAGCCATGATTTTCTCGCCCGCCACAACGCTGCCGGTCATGCTCACCATCGCCACTTTGGGATTCCCGGCAAGTTCCTGACCGACCGTTTCACCGCGTCCAAGCACCAGGTTAAAGACTCCGCGCGGTAAACCAATGTCATCAACAATTTTGGCAAAGGCGATGGCGTTATTCGGTGTGAATTCACTCGGCTTAATGACAATGGTATTCCCCGTCAGCAAGGCGGGAGCCAGTTTGCGGGCAATCAGGAAAAACGGGAAGTTCCACGGCAGAATGCCCGTCGTCACGCCCAGTGCACGCTTAAACAGCAGAATATTCTCGCCCGGGCGGTCGCTTTGCAGGATCTCACCTTCATAACGACGTGCCCATTCCGCCATGTAATCGATATAGTCGGCGGTAAATGAGACTTCGACCTCGGCCAGTTGCTGTATTTTTCCACCTTCCGCCACAATCAACGCACTGATTTCAGCGGCTCGCTGACGGATGCCCGCAGAAATTTTGCGTAACCAGTTCGCCCGTTCAATAGCTGGCAGAGCTTCCCATTGCGGCTGAGCACGCTGTGCGGCATCGATCGCTTTACGCGCATCTTCAGCGCCCCCATCGGGAATACGCGAGATAATCTCTTCGGTCGCTGGATTGATGACATCAATCCAGGCATCGTCGTGCCAGGTCACAAACTGCCCATCAATATACATAGGATGTTGTACGGGTACTGACATGCGCTTCTCCTGTGATTGATTTGTTTTTAACAAGTAAAACTATTGTTAATTAATACCAATCATGCATGACGCATTACTGCTGGAATTGTCGTTCTGTGAGCCGCTTCATAAAAGCATCTGGTAATGTCATGGCGGAGGGAAAAAACAGGCAGGATTTATGCCCGTTTGCGGCAAAATGCCGACAAACGGGCAGCAAAGATTACAGCGATCGGCTCGCCAGCAGGTCAGTCAGCGCCGTATCGTTTTGCAGATGCAACCATGCATCCTCAACATTCTGCGGAATATCAACATGGGCGATAAAATCACGACCACGAGGGCCATAGCCGGTTGCATCATCGCGCAGTCTCGGCAATTCGCCGGTAATCAGTGAAAGATAGCGATCCACAGACCACAGCCCCTCCGCAGTTGGCGCGAAATCCACACCACCGTTCTGTAGAGTCAACTCAGGGATAAAACCGGGAAAACTCAACCAGCGCGGCGCCTGCAGAAAATCACGGGTTACACGCTGAAACGTCGCCATCGTGCGGCGTTGCATTGTAGGGTCCTGCACCACAATGACCGTGTGAATATTTTCTGTCGCCTGGTTCAGTAAGGCACAGCTAAAGCGTGCATTCTCACCGCAGTTTGTTGACTGGTCTTCCACCCAAATCGTCTCACCCGGAATTTGCCAGAACTGGTGCGCAATATCAGCCAGGATCGCAGCTTCTGCTCGTCCGCTGGTGCGGATGATGTTATAGCGAGGATGCTCTGCAATCGCGTCATACAGAAAGCGCGTAGAATGACCGATGCCACCGCTAATCAATAAGGGAACCTGTTGTTCTTTCGCGATCCGACAGGCGGCGTCGATGGTCGGAATAACCGCATTGCCCGCCAGAATCACGCAGTCTGACTGAACGGTGATGTTCTCCATAAAATCATTCTGCGCCAACCATCGCCCTACGGTATTTATCGCCGCAAGGGTGGCTGCGGAAAGTATCGGGAACTGACTCATACTCATAACTCCTGGTGTTTATTCTTTACCGGGTACAGATGCCGGATGGCGGCTATGCCTTATCCGGCCTACGGTCCAGCATCGCGTCACCCCGTAATCTGCTCCATCGCCTGCAGAATACGTTTATCGGAGATCGGATATGGTGTGCCAAGCTGCTGGGCAAAATAGCTGACTCGCAGCTCTTCTATCATCCAGCGGATCTCTTTGACATCATCATCTTCACGCCGCGCGGGCGGCAGTTTATTGAACCACTGCTGCCAGGCCTGCTGCACACTATCTACTTTCAGCATCTGCGCCCGATCGCGATGTGGATCAATCGCCAGTTTCTCCAGCCGTTTTTCAATGGCCTGCAAATAACGCAACGTATCGCCCAGGCGTTTGAATCCATTGCCGGTGACAAATCCACGGTACACCAGCCCGCTCATTTGCGCTTTGATATCCGAAAGCCCCAGCGCCATGGTCATATCCACACGCCCTTTCAGACGTTTGTTGATATTAAATACCGCTGTCAGGATCTGTTCGACCTGCTTCGCAATATCGACCACTGTGTCATTCAGCTCAGCCCGCACTTTTTCGTGCAACGCCGCAAAGCCCTCTTCCGTCCACACCGGGCCGCCGTTAGCGTCGATAAGTCTATCCACACCGCAGGAGATACAGTCGTCAATCAAATCCAGCACTTTGCCATACGGGTTAAAATACAGCCCCAGCTTCGCTTTGTTGGGCAGTTTCTCGTGTAAATATTTGATAGGTGATGGAATATTCAGCAACAACAGGCGGCGTAAACCGCACCACATCGCCTGCTGTTGCTCCAGCGGATTATCAAACAGTTTGATAGCAACGCTGTCACGCTCATCCACCAGCGCAGGCCACGCTTTGACTTTATAGTTGCCGCGTTTTTGCTCGTAACTTTCCGGCAACTGGCCGAAGCTCCAGATGTGCAATCCACTCTGTTCGATACCGTCATCGGCCACCGCAGACAATGTTTCCTGAACTTTGCCCTTCAGCGCATCTTTCAAATCCTGTAGCGAACGCCCTTCCTGCAGCTTCTTGTTCTTATCATCCACGACCCGGAAGGTGATTTTTAGGTGATCGGGCACCTGATCCCAGTGCCAGTCTTCACGGTCAACGGTGACGCCGGTCATGCGGCGTAGTTCACGCTCCAGCGAGTCCAGCAGCGGCAGTTCCAGCGGCGTTACTCGGCCTAAAAACGCTTCCGCATAGTTAGGTGCGGGTACAAAGTTGCGTCGTACCGGTTTTGGTAACGACTTAATCAGGGCGATCACCAGTTCGCGGCGCAGCCCCGGAATTTGCCATTCAAAACCGCTCTCTTCGATCTGGTTAAGCAGCGGCAGCGGAATATGCACGGTCACACCATCCGCATCAGCGCCGGGTTCAAACTGATAGCTCAGGCGCAGTTTGAGATTGCCCTGATGCCAGAAGTTCGGGTAATCCAGCTTGCTGATTTTCTCCGCGCCCTCTTTGATGAGCATGCTCTTTTCAAAGTTGAGCAGATCCGGTGTCTCGCGGCTAACCTTCTTCCACCAGCTGTCAAAGTGGCGGGCAGAAACCACATCATGGCTGATGCGCTGGTCGTAAAACTCAAACAGCGTCTCATCATCGACCAGAATGTCGCGACGGCGTGATTTGTGCTCCAACTCTTCCACTTCCGCACGCAGCTTGAGGTTGTCACGGAAAAACGCATGGCGAGTTTGCCAGTCGCCTTCCACCAACGCATGGCGGATGAACAGTTCACGCGACAGGACTGGATCGATCTGGCTGTAGTTCACCTTACGGGCGGCCACAATCGGTAAGCCGTAAACGGTGACCTTTTCTGTCGCCATTACAGCACCCTGCGCGCGTTCCCAGTGCGGTTCACTGTATGAACGTTTGATCAGATGCTGGGCAACCGGCTCCACCCACTCGGGATCGATACGTGCGGCAATACGTCCCCACAGGCGGCTGGTTTCCACCAGCTCGGCAACCATCGTCCATTTCGGTGGTTTTTTAAACAATCCAGAACCGGGGAAGATCGAGAAGCGGGCGTTACGCGCGCCGGTAAATTCCTGTTTATCGGCATCTTTCATTCCGATATGCGAGAGTAACCCGGTCAACAGCGCAACGTGAATTTCCCGATACTCAGCAGGTTCGCTATTAACCGGAATACCCAACTCTTTCACTACCTGGCGCAGTTGCGTGTAGATATCCTGCCACTCTCGCACGCGCAGGTAGTTTAGAAAATCAAGTTTGCACTGGCGACGGAACTGGTTTGACGACAGCGCTTTTTGCTGCTCGCCAAGATAGTTCCACAGGTTCACAAACGCGAGGAAATCAGACTCTTTGTCGTGGAAGCGGCGGTGTTTCTCGTCAGAAGCCTGTTGCTTGTCCATTGGACGCTCGCGCGGGTCCTGAATGGACAGCGCCGAGGTAATGATCATCGCTTCACGTACGCAGCCATGTTTTTGCGCTTCCAGCACCATGCGCGCCAGACGCGGATCCACCGGCAGTTGCGACAGCTGACGGCCCAACGGCGTTAACTTGTAAGCGGTTGCCTGTTCGTCGGTGGTTATCGCCCCCAGCTCTTCGAGCAGGCGTACCCCGTCCTGAATATTGCGTTTATCCGGTGCTTCAACGAACGGGAATGCCGCGATATCCCCCAGTCCCAGCGCAGTCATCTGCAAAATAACGGATGCCAGGTTGGTACGCAGGATCTCCGGGTCGGTAAACTCCGGGCGCGACAGGAAATCGTCTTCGGAATACAGGCGAATACAGATCCCTTCCGAAACACGACCGCAGCGGCCTTTACGCTGGTTCGCAGAAGCCTGCGACACCGGTTCAATCGGCAAACGCTGGACTTTAGTACGGTAGCTGTAACGGCTAATACGCGCAGTGCCCGGGTCAATTACATATTTGATCCCCGGCACGGTTAGCGAGGTTTCCGCCACGTTGGTAGCCAGCACGATACGGCGGCCGCTGTGCGACTGGAATACGCGGTTCTGCTCGCTGTTAGAAAGACGCGCATAGAGCGGTAGCACTTCGGTATGGCGCAAATCCAGCTTATTCAGCGCATCCGCAGTATCGCGAATTTCGCGCTCGCCGCTCATGAAGATCAGAATATCGCCCTGACTTTCACGGCCTAACTCATCTACGGCATCAAAAATTGCCTGCAGTTGGTCACGCTCGGTGTCATCTGCATCTTCAACAATCGGGCGATAACGCACTTCCACCGGGTACGTTCGACCGGAGACTTCGATAATCGGCGCGTTATTGAAATGCTTTGAAAAACGCTCCGGGTCGATGGTCGCCGAAGTGATAATAATTTTGAGATCCGGACGACGCGGCAGGAGTTCTTTCAAATAGCCGAGCAGAAAATCGATATTCAGACTGCGTTCATGCGCTTCATCGATGATGATGGTGTCGTACTGCATCAGCAGCCGATCCTGCTGAATTTCCGCCAGCAGGATACCGTCAGTCATCAGCTTAACCATGGTGTTGTCACTGACATGATCGCTGAAACGCACTTTATAACCGATACAGCCGCCCGGCTCGGTTTGCAACTCTTCCGCAATACGGTTCGCCACGGTGCGCGCCGCCAGACGGCGCGGTTGAGTATGGCCAATCAGCCCTTTCACCCCACGCCCCAGCTCCATACAGATTTTCGGTAACTGGGTGGTTTTCCCCGAACCGGTCTCACCGGCCACAATCACCACCTGATGGTCGCGAATGGCGTCCAGAATATCCTGCTTTTTCTGGCTGACGGGCAGGTTTTCCGGATAGGTAATCTCCGGACGCGCCGCTTCGCGCAGCACGACTTTACCTGCTGCCTGCGCGATCTCTTTCGCCATCTCCTGGTAAATGGCCTGTTGTGCATCAGGATTTTTAACCTTCTTCACGCCGTGCAGGCGGCGGGCAAAACGCTGTCTGTCGCGCAGCATCAGTGAGTCCAGCTGTTGCTGCAGCATGTTGAAGGTTAATTTTTGTTGTTCTGTCATAGCGTTAGAGGGCAGTGCTCTGCCGGGTTAAATCTCTTGTAGATGATAGGTATAGAGTACCACATCGGCGCTTTTCATGTGTTGTTCAATAATTTCGAACATAGGATTCGATATATTGCGCTATCACTGCGGCAGGATTGTGAATAAAGTGTCAACAAGCAACGGGGCACATCCCCTTCAAACACATAAAAGGAAACACCCATGAGCAAGGTATTAGTTCTTAAATCCAGTATTCTGGCAGGGTACTCTCAGTCTGGTCAGTTGTCTGATTATTTTGTTGAACAGTGGCGTGAAAAGCACTCCGCTGATGAAATCACCGTCCGTGACCTGGCTGCAAATCCTGTTCCGGTGCTGGATGGCGAGCTGGTGGGTGCGATGCGCCCGAGCGATACGCCGCTGACGCCACGCCAGCAAGAAGCGCTCGCGCTGTCCGATGAACTGATCGCTGAGCTGAAAGCGCATGATGTGATTGTTATCGCCGCGCCGATGTATAACTTCAACATCCCAACGCAACTGAAAAACTACTTCGACCTGATTGCCCGTGCTGGCGTGACCTTCCGTTACACCGAGAAAGGCCCGGAAGGTCTGGTAACAGGAAAACGTGCGATCGTGCTGACCAGCCGTGGTGGTATCCATAAAGATACGCCGACCGACCTGATCACCCCGTATCTGAATGTGTTCCTGGGCTTTATCGGTATCACCGACGTGAACGTCGTCTTCGCGGAAGGCATTGCTTACGGTCCGGAAGTGGCATCTAAAGCACAATCCGATGCAAAAGCGGCAATCGACAGCGTCGTCGCTGCCTGATGATTGACCCTCTCACCATCCGGTGGGAGGGTTTTTACTTCTTTGCCTGCTTCCCGTGAATGCGATTAATATCACGCCAGATGGTTGCGTAATCCCTGCACTTCGCCAGATTCTCTTCCCAGCAATGCTGTAAAAATTGTTCCGGCTCCGCGACATCCCGGCTTAACAGCTTGAATACCCAACGATTCCAGACATACCACTTGAAAAGCCACATGATTTCACCCCAGGACGCTACCGGAGGGGAACTATATCAACATCGATATCATGCAGTGTGGCAACTATTGCGATATCGATGAATAATTCATGTGAATGCAATACTTGTCAGCTCCTGCTCAGAAATGAATTATTATTTCCTTAACCATTTCCCATTTATGCCCTGTACATACTCGCCGGGTTTGGCGCGAGCAACCAGCTTTTGTCCGGCCATTTTCGCCACTTCATCTGGCGGAATGTTGTTACTCTCAGCCAGTTGCTGATAGCTGGCGCTGCGCGCTTTATTAATCTCATTCACCAGCGCCTGCGTTTCAGCATCCGTTTTCAGCGCTACAAGATAGCCGTTAAGCGTTTCACCTACCCGTCCCTGCGTTCTGGCTTCATTCAGCGTCAATGCCCATACGTTGCCGCTCAAAAAACTTAACGCCACCAGGATCGCTACAAGCTGTTTTTTCATCGTGACCTCAGAACAGATCGCTGCGCGATTTCAGTAAACTCTCGACGTCTTTATCCACTTTGATATGGATCTCGTGCTCGATTTTGACGTTCATATTGATAGTGATGGGCTCTTTAGGCGCAGCCACTTCGATTCTGGGGGTACACCCCGCCAGCAGAGATGACGCAAACAGTCCCAGCATGGCAGCTATCGTTTTCATTGTTGTTCCTCACATTCCTTGCCTTCCGGGCAATGGGTTTCTGGCAGCGCTGCATTTTGCTCAAGCCATGCCTGTAAATTGTCGCCAAAACGCAAACTGCGCCATAGCGTAAAGACGTTTTCCTCGTGGGTGTAATTCAAATTAACCGTTCCCACTTTGCCATCCACCCGACTGTTGCCAGTCACCGTTGCCTGCATGGTTAAAACACCGAGGTTATCCAGATTTATTTTCGTCCAGGAATGACTTATTTCCATATAACGCAGCCAGTTAATGGCCGCACCCGCCGCCATATTATCTTTGACGACGGCATCCGCCGTGTCCTTATCAATACGCAACGTCATTGGTCCTGGGTTGGTCAGCCAGCCGTCTTTAATGATCCACTTTTCGTTATTCAGCCATAACGGTAACGCACCGCTGACCGGACCCGACATAGCAAACTGCTTCGGATTTACCGCACTGATGAGTTCGCTGGAGGAGATATTCTGCACCCGTAACAATGCCGGATCGTGCTGCGGCATCCGCAGTTGTTGCATAACCACTTTGCCACCCAGTAGTTCGGCGCTGACATCGCTTAACAGCAACGGATTGTCTTCACTCCAGGGATACCCGCCCTGCAGATCGGCGGTGATGTTTGTCGCAGCAACCTGATTCACAACTTCTGCAATACGTAATGACACCGGCCCCCGCGTACCCAGTTGCCATACGCCTTCGCTAAAACGAAACGGCAGCACAAAATCGACACCGTTAATTTGGTTATCAGGCATACAGGCACTACCCCCTTTCAGTACACCGTGCCCCCCCGCCTCAAAGCCCTGCTCCGGCGCGGCGGAGAACGCCACCTGCGCATAAAGTTCACCTTCGCGCAGATTCATTTTCCAGTCCGGTGGTACCAATGGCTGGAAAACGGTGAGTGATTGTTTTGGCCACCAGGCCTGGCCACGCAGGCGAATCCCATCCCAGCGCCCATTCAACTGTACAGGACCAATTGCTCCGGCATGAAGTTGACCTTTGAACTGGAAAATCGTCGGATCAGTCCCTTCAACACTGAACTTCAGCGTTGAAGGAGGTAAGACGCTGCCCCCGCTAAAGAGCGTATTTCCGGCATCGAGCGAAAGCGCACCGCTAAACGTCGGTTTTTCGGCATCACGGACCCACACAATCGGCGCATCCATCACCAGACGCGGGTTTTCCACCTTCATGGTGCCGTATTGCAGTTGGTCAAACCCGGTCGAGAGGTCGAAAAGTCTCAGGGTGTTGTCGTGCCACTCCCCTTTGCCCGCGACATCCCAAAGCGCATGCATCGGTGTAAAACTGCCTTTGCCCCAATACCGCCACTGCCAACGACCGGCATCAGGAAGAAAATCATTGGCCAGACCATCAAGGTGTAACTCAAAGTCACCCATCTGGTTCTCATGCGCTCGTAAAATGGCCTGCAGACGCCCATCCACACCGCGCTGTGTCACTTTAACGCCAGCCAATGGCCAGCGAATTTCGTCAATATCGAGTGAATCGATGACTCGCCCACGAGAACGCAGCAATGCCCCTGGCTCGAAAGCGAGCTGCGGATCGATCAGGCTTCCGGTAAGTCTGGCGGGTAACTTCGCGTAGAAGATCAGGTCATCCTGTTTCGCCTCACCGATCAACTGTAACGGCATATCGCTACTATCCACACCGAGCCTACCTGGCCCTAACGTTAATACGGCGTTTCCTTTACCGGCATCGCCTTGCGTCAGAATGTTCAGACGCCCACTCACCACGGCATTTTCCAGACCGGCCTGCCAGTTTTCAACTTTCACCCCCAGACGCCCACTTAACGGGAACCCCTGATAAGGCCAGTTCCAGCGACCGTCACTGATAGTCAGTTGCTGACGCGTTATTTCCCATGGCAGATCGAGAAGCGGATCGACCGCATCCCGTGCCATGACGATCAGTTGTCCGCTGTTTTCTTGCCACTCAAGTTCGGCGTCAACCAGCGTTGGCTCCTGCGGCAAGCTCAGAGTAGCAACCGCATGCCCGCTCACTGGTAGTCCATCAGGAACCAGCGGCATGGTAAATTCACCGACCAGTTTTATCGGCGGCTGCCCTTCAAATGCTGCAACATCCAGCTCATTTACCGTCAGATTCTGTCCGTGCAGACGCCCCTGAAATTTAACTTTTTCACCCTGGTAGCGCAGCTGCTGGGTAGAGGGCGTTAGCGAGAGCGACAGTTTCCCCTGCCACTCCTGCCATGGAGAGAGAATAACGTTGTCGATGTTAATCCAGGTATTGGGTAGCATTGATTGCCATTCAGCCAGCGTTTTTGGCGCTACCGGCGAGGGTTCTGCCTGCGGCAATTTGGCCAGGCAAGCCGAGTCGAGCTCAATTGTCCCAACATTAAGCAACCAGCGACTGGGGTGAGAGAGCTCTGCCTGAGTAATGCGCGCTAGCGGGCAATCATCGACCAGATAGCGAAGTTCCGGGATATGCAGCCCATGCCATGTCAGCCGTGGGCTCTCATCCAGCGCAATACGCGTGCCGACAGGCAACCAGACGCCCACCAGCGTGGGAACCCACAGGCCAAGGGTCATGACCAACGTCAGCGGCACGAGAATCAATAATAAGAGGAGTGCCAGAACGGCTTTATATTTACCCTTCATGGGTAGTTAATATCCTGATTTAGCGAAAATTTAAGCCGGTTTAGGCCAGTATTGTGGCATGTTTAGCTAAACATGCCCACCTTAAGAATAGATACCATTGAAATATATGTAATATTTATAGGTTGTGGGTAATAAAAAATAGTGGTCTCTCAGTGAGATACCCTGTACCACATCCGTCAGTGCCGCAGAAAACCGACCATTTTTTCGCCCTATTAGCCCTATGCCGTGCCTCATTTCTGATGAAAGGCAATGCCCAATAATTTGTCGAGCACAATATTAACCAGCGAAATAGCAATCTTCTCAACCTGAGCTCTTGCTGCAATTTCCACCGTGTTTTTATATTGTCGCAGCAGTTGATCTCTGGCGTAGAGCAACGCCTCCAGTTCACTGTCACTCAGTTTTCCCTGCCCACGAAGACGCAGCCAGTACGCAATTTTCTTACCGGTATCGTTTATTACCTCATTCGTATCTTTTGCTGCCGAGAGCAAGAGCGCTTTCAGTTGTTCTTTAATGGATTCAGCAACCTCATTTTTAATCGCATTCATGGCATCATCAATATCTGACATTTTTCATCCCCTATTTTACAACAGACCCCACACGGGAACTTTCTCCCCGAATGGCCAGATCGTAGTTCAACTTAACTACATCGGTTTTTTCATCCGCATAGACGACGCTAAATAACTTTTTATCCTTCATCGCCATTCGGCAATCACTCTCAAAGACATTATCGAGGTAATGAATAGCCCGTACACGTGAGTCATCATGTTTGCCTGCAGCATATTCCGTCGCCTCACGGAACTTGAGGTCCCCGGTATCGCAAGTAGCCTTTACCTTAGTTTCATCAAAGGTATTCCCGGGTTTAGCTGTATTATCTTCGAGAAATTTAAGGTGGAACGCCTTTAAATTTGTGAAGTTCTGGTACGCGCCTGCATCGTAGTGTGAAACGAATAAGGCACACCCACTCAGTAAAAGGAAAGTGCAAAACATTAGCGGGGCAGCGTATTTAAGCACTATATTAGATCGTTTCATTTTTCACTCTCCGCGATACCCCATGATGGCAAACAGCGTTTCCCCTCCTTGTACATCGCTGGCAAGGAATCCGTCGACGGTGAGCGCCAACGGGCGTCGTGTCACCGAATTACCAACATTACCGCCAATAATTTCAATCTCATTAGTGCCTACGGAAACAACTAAGTCGGTGTGACTGCTGTAGTTGCCCAGATGCTGATGATCGTAATCAACGACTTTGTCGGGGTCTCTGTCCCAACAAACTAAATCCCCCACCTGCGGTTTACGCTCATTCAGCCTGTATCCCCAGTACAACGCTTTAGCATTACCCTGATTTCTGTCGCGGATCGATTTGCTGATGTACGTCGCATGCGAAGCAGAGTAGGAAAAACGCTCCCCCGCGCCAGCCTGACGTATGGCCCATGAAATGAACGCCGCCGACCACGGCCAGTCATGATCTCGCCCGTCCAGATCGTCCCGCCCGATTTTTGCCCAATACAGGCCAACACGTTGCCACCAGCCATCCTCACCCTCTTTGTGCCCGGAATGAAGAAGGCCACCATTGCGGTTGTAGCGCTGCTCGCCAAAAAAATGCCACTCGTCAGCGGCGATCGACGCGGCGTTATCCGCAAAACCAGAAACGGGTGCTTCCTCACCAAAATACGGAACGCTGGGTTGTTCCACCGGAGGTATCGATGTCTGAGTGATTGATATATCAGGTAAGGGCCTGACGGGTATACCGTTAGCGTTAATGGGGACCTGCGAAAGATCCCAGTTGCCGCGATCTATTTCAAATCGCAAACATTTTGTACGATAAACGGTAGGATGAAGTTCGGGGTTGCTATGGTTGGCTAACCATGAATTTCTCACTTCAACATACTGGGAAATCCAGGTGTGTTCATCACCGCCACTGGCTGGAGGCACCTCACGAAACTGGGCGCGCAAGAACGTCAAAATAGTGCCGCTATGAACAAATGAGTCATAGATGACCAGAAATGAGAGCGCATCTTTAAAACCAAAGTCCTGTGCCCATTTCAGCGCAGGCAGATAGTAGCGCTCATCAAAGAACCGATCCTGTACCGATTTCATTATCGGATCATCGCGCCCTGCTCGTCGTAATAAGTCCTTAAACGGTTCATTGTCAACCAGTGCGATATTGCCTATCTTTGCAACAAACGGAGCAAGATCGGCGCTGAATCGCCCATTTGCATTAACGTAGCGGGTCACCAGATCCTGCAATTTGCTGTATTCCGTAGTTTGTGAACGACCGTAAGTGATCTGCCTGATCCCGTGAGGACCATCATGGAATATCGCGATAGCCGAGTAATCGCCTTCGGCCGAGCCGGTTTCAAACGCATTCAAAACTCGTTCACAAAGACTTTTCTGTGCGGGTGTAAGTATCATGATGCCCTCTCTGTCGATAGTTAACCGTTACACTTCACTTACTTTTCGGACTGTCGGATTTACCCGGTGCTGCTGGTTTTGGGCCAGTTGAACGGACCTGTATAACCCGTTGAAGAATATCGAACCAGAAAGGTCCGCCGAGTGAGACGGCGAAAATAGTCACCAGCAGGCCCACCACTTTTGCCAGCCATTCAGCCCCCCCTTGCGGCCATCCTTTCCAGCCCAGTTCGAAGCCTGCAGACTGCATAACGGCAATCGCGTGGTTATATTTGCCTTTAGCTGTCGCGATGCGCTCCTTGTCCTGAGCCTGATTTTTCGCCTCATTGACTTCCTGCTGCGCGATCGCCACCATTTTTTCTCGAACATCAGGATTGGAGGCCAGCACAGTCGCAAGGTTGAGGGTGTCAATATTCCCCCCAAGAACCAGAACGGTGGCGACAATCAACGTGATAGTCTGCATTTTTCGTTTATACCAACCCGAGGCGCGATCCATTACCGCATCAAACTGTTTTGCAACCGCGTTGCGAAACGTGGCCGCGTTATTGCCCGTCTGCGCCACCACTGTTTCGAGGATGCCTTTGATCCGATTATTTTTGGCATTTCCCGGCATGGCATTCACTCCAGCGGAGAGCGTTGCCATCGCACTTTTGCTGACAACTAACGCCTCCACGACTTGCGCGACAATGTCTGGGGGAATATAGGAAGGACGCCCCTGGTTTCCTTTACTTAGGGACTGAATTAACGGATGTTCAAAAAACTGAGTAATAAATTGCTGATTTTGCGACAGATCGCCTGAAAGGAACTCGTTCAGCGCCACGTCAAGATTTTGACTACGAATACGGGTCCACGCAGAAATAGCTTCAACAATCGCGGTACATGCTATCCCAAACATGAAATACACAGTCATTATCCCAATTAATATATCAAGCGTTTCAAGTCCAAACATATTGTCTCCCTCACGGTGAAGAGCGTTTGGTCAACCGATAGCAGAACCATGCGGGTTGCTTCCTGAAAATATGAGTCAGAAACAGTGAGTATTCGGTAAGAGGTTCGTAGTAATTACTAGCGCGGTATCAATCAGAAGTCTGATGTCCTTTGGCTAGCCACATGCGTTATCTAATAAACAGTCACTAATAAAATATTACTATCCTGTCAGTCCAAATTAAAACCATTTTATTAATGCCATTCCCTGCGGAAATACGTAAATCTTAATTACTCCGATTAATTTTAGTTGGTAATATTCAGAAAAAATCAATAAAGGAAAGACACTCCAACCATGTTTAAAGCAAGGTCAAGCAAAATGAAAACATTAAAATACATAGTTTTCAGTATTTTTATAGCCATACTAAATGGTTGCGGCATGTCCAACACAGGTGTTACCAGTATGGCATCTAGCAGCAATGAAATAAATATATTAACTCAAAAACCAGATTATGCCATTGTCAAGGTTTTGTATGCCACCGATAGAAATTATAACAGCGGCGCACCACCCAACCAATCATATGGAATCAATCGAGCCTCAATCTCCTATGGACTCTGTGAAGTTAGCATTCCTCGACACCACATTATAGGAGTAACTGAACAACCTTCATTTTTAAAGCTTGAGTTCAAAGAAGATCCCAAAAAACACGTGGCCTTACTTGGTGTAACGCCTTTAGCTAAAAATATTTTTTTCAATTACCTTGTATCCACAGTAAGCAATATACCAGAGAAAAAGACCTTCATTTTCGTTCATGGGTATAATGTCTCATTCGCCGAGGCAGCCAGAAAAACAGCTCAAATATACTATGATTTAAACATCGATATGGTCCCTGTTTTTTATAGCTGGCCTTCACAGGCCAGAACTTCTGCTTATACCATCGATGAGCAAAATGCTGAGTGGACACAAACCAACCTAAAAAATTTCCTTATCGACTTTCTTGAGAAATCCGATTCAAAAAATATTTACCTGATAGCCCACAGCATGGGTAATAGAATTTTATCGCGGGCGATTATTGATGTATTGAATACAAATACAGATTATCGAAATCGCATAAAAGAGGTCATTCTAACTGCTCCTGACATAGATGCCGATGTTTTCAAACGAGACATTGCCCCTGCACTGGTGGCACAAGGAGAACCTGTTACTTTATATGCTTCATCAACAGATAAGGCGTTAGCCGCATCCCAGACGATACACCGTTATCCGCGAGCGGGTGATTCGTCTACTGGTTTGATTTATTATCCTGGAATAGAATCGATTGACGCAACTAATGTTGATACTAGCTTTATAGGCCATAGTTACCCAAGCGAAGAACGTTCTGTGCTTTCAGATATTTTTTATCTTATTAATGATAACAAGCGAGCATCCCAACGCATCGGGCTAAGCTACATTGAAGCTGGGCAATACTGGAAAATCAATGAATGAATAAATAATGAATTCAAACATTCTGAATAACACAAGTATACCCTGTTCGGCGATAGTAGACTCCTGGAGACAAGAGTCTACTATCAGTACGAATGTCCATAACCAGGAACGACCAGGTAAAAGCTAACACTCATGTGTCGAACTACATTTAACCTTATGTATTTGCTATATATCTAGTTATGTTAAGACATCCCCCAAGGAAGAATATGACTGTGCCACTTTCGTCTGTCCCTCATCCCTCTGCTCACGGCATTTTGCCTGCTCACGTTAGCCCATCAGGCAACGTTGAGTAAAGTCAAAGAAGCAGAAAGCCAGCTCACCGCACGCGTTTATGCCGAGCTGGATCTCACCCGCGGCGCTGGTGCTATCACGCGTTGACGCCGGGCAAGAGCAGCTCAAACCGTCGCATTAAGTACGGCCTGCCTGACCTGGTCGAGTACTCGCTGGTAACGGAAAAACATCTTGCGGACGGCATGACCGTCGGCGAATTATACGATGCCGCCATCACCCTATGCTGAGTAAAGTGGTTTAAATCCAGCAATGTGCCCACATTAAGAAGAGATACTCTAGAATTATTCATTATATCTATGACTACCAATAACTTTTTAGATTTTGTAAAATAATTTGAACTGAATTAATGTGACGTCAAAATCACTGGAGAAAGTCTTATGAAACTCGCCATCTATAGTACAAAACAGTACGACAAGAAGTATCTGCAGCAGGTTAACGAGGCTTTTGGTTTTGAACTTGAATTCTTTGACTTTCTGTTGACGGAAAAAACAGCGAAAACCGCCCATGGTTGTGAAGCCGTGTGCATTTTCGTCAACGACGATGGCAGCCGCCCTGTTCTGGAAGAACTGAAAAAGCACGGTGTGAAATACATCGCGCTGCGCTGCGCCGGGTTCAATAACGTCGATCTGGACGCTGCGAAAGAGTTGGGCTTGCAGGTTGTACGTGTTCCTGCCTATTCACCTGAAGCCGTCGCCGAACATGCAATCGGTATGATGATGACGCTGAACCGCCGTATCCATCGTGCTTATCAGCGTACGCGTGACGCCAACTTCTCTCTTGAGGGGTTGACCGGCTTTACCATGTATGGCAAAACGGCTGGGGTGATTGGTACAGGTAAAATCGGTGTTGCTGCACTGCGGATCCTGAAAGGGTTTGGTATGCGCCTGCTGGCGTTTGATCCCTACCCAAGCGCTGCTGCGCTGGAGTTAGGCGTTGAATATGTCGATCTTAAAACACTGTTTGCGGAGTCTGATGTTATTTCCCTGCACTGCCCGTTAACACCAGAAAATTATCATCTGCTCAATCACGAAGCTTTTGAGCAAATGAAAAATGGCGTGATGGTTATCAACACCAGCCGCGGGGCGTTGATCGATTCTCAGGCAGCAATCGACGCGCTGAAAAACCAGAAGATCGGTTCCCTGGGGATGGACGTGTACGAAAATGAACGCGACCTGTTCTTTGAAGATAAGTCCAATGATGTGATTCAGGATGATGTGTTCCGTCGTTTGTCAGCCTGTCATAACGTCCTGTTCACCGGGCATCAGGCATTCCTGACTGCCGAAGCGTTGACCAGCATTTCTGAAACAACCTTGCAGAATCTGGCTCAAATCGCCAAAGGCGAAACCTGCCCGAACGCTCTCTTCTAATCATTCCGCTCCCCCGCCTCCGGGGGAGCATTTTCAGATAACCCCCGATGATAAATCTGGCGATATCATTACCATCATGAATGCAATTCCGCCACGAACGTAGAGAAAGTTAATGAAGAAAATTGTCACGCTGATTGCGCTCAGCATGCTTATGGCTGGCTGTGTGAGCAATGGAAAAATTTCCGTCAATCGCGAACAGTTACAGCACCACCGTTTTGTTTTACAGAGCGTCAATGGCAAGCCGGTAACCGTCGCCAATACCCCACCTGAATTAAGTTTCGGTGAAAATATGACGGTGTCGGGAAAAATGTGTAATCAGTTCCACGGTCAGGGCAAGCTGTCCGACGGTGAATTAAAAGTGAAAGGCATGGCAATGACGCGCATGATGTGCGCCGATCCACAGCTTAACGCGCTCGACGGCATCGTCAGCGAGATGTTTAAGCAAGGCGCACAGGTTGATCTGACTGCTGACCAGTTAACACTGGCCACGGCAGAACAAACGTTGACGTTTAAACTGGCAGATTTAATGTAGTAAAAGCAGTGGCTCAATAATTCCCACAGCTTCCGGCGGCAAGCGACTGCTCACTACAGCGTTTGCCGTTAGGTAATGCACACATCCCGATAGCAGAACCATCCAGTTGACGGGCAACGGATAGCGAACCGCCAATCATGGCACAGTTGGCTTCTCCGGAGCTGGACATTGCGGCCTTCATGCCCGGTGCAACGTGTGCGGCGGTTGCCTGCTGAACAGGTTCACTGCTGCAAGCCGATAATAATAACGCGGCACACCCTACCCAAAACGCTGCGCGCATCTTACTCCCCTCTGAATATTAACCAAACGACACAGCCATAAATAATAGGCAGCGGAAACACTGCCGTCGAGAGGCAAAATGCGCATTTATGCGTGCTGTTTACATTTTCTGGCAATTTTTTGGCTCCTCCTTTGATCAAACCATTCATTCTGCTTATTCCCAGGACACAAAAGCGAAAATCTGTCTTTAGCGCTTTTGCTAAAATAGAAAGATATAACTACAGGATTCGCCGCGGTTACGCGGGTCCCTCTTTTTGCGCAATGTAAGGGTGTCAGTATGCAAACAATTGACGGTAATGGTGCGGTTGCTTCGGTCGCATTTCGTACCAGCGAAGTTATCGCCATCTACCCGATTACACCGAGTTCGACGATGGCGGAACAGGCAGACGCCTGGGCCGGGAACGGGCTTAAAAACGTGTGGGGGGATACCCCTCGTGTCGTTGAAATGCAGTCGGAAGGCGGTGCGATCGCGACCGTTCACGGCGCGTTGCAGACCGGCGCGCTCTCGACGTCGTTTACCTCATCGCAGGGCCTGTTGCTGATGATCCCAACGCTGTACAAACTGGCCGGTCAGTTGACCCCATTTGTGCTGCACGTTGCCGCGCGTACCATTGCTACTCATGCGCTGTCTATCTTCGGTGACCATTCCGACGTAATGGCGGTGCGCCAGACGGGTTGTGCGATGCTGTGTGCCAGCAGCGTCCAGGAAGCACAGGATTTCGCACTGATTTCACAAATCGCCACCCTGAAAAGTCGGGTGCCGTTTATTCATTTCTTTGATGGTTTCCGTACTTCGCATGAAATCAATAAAATTGTGCCGCTAGCCGATGACACGATCCTCGGACTGATGCCGCAGGCGGAAATCGATGCTCACCGCGCCCGCGCGCTTAATCCAGAGCATCCGGTTATTCGCGGTACATCTGCGAACCCGGATACCTACTTCCAGTCGCGTGAAGCGACAAACCCCTGGTACAACGCGGTTTACGAAAACGTCGAACAGGCGATGAACGACTTCGCCGCGGCGACGGGCCGCCAGTATCAACCCTTTGAGTATTACGGTCATCCACAGGCGGAACGTGTCATTATCTTGATGGGTTCTGCGATTGGTACCTGCGAAGAAGTCGTCGACGAGTTACTTGCTCGTGGAGAGAAAGTTGGCGTCCTGAAAGTTCGACTGTTCCGCCCCTTCTCCGCCAGACATTTACTGCAAGTATTACCAGAAACGGCGCGTAGCGTTGCCGTTCTGGATCGCACCAAAGAGCCTGGCGCCCAGGCAGAACCGTTGTATCTGGATGTAATGACCGCGTTGGCAGAAGCCTTTAACTGCGGTGAGCGGGAAACCCTACCGCGCGTGATTGGCGGACGTTACGGGCTTTCTTCTAAAGAATTTGGCCCGGACTGCGTGATGGCGGTGTTTAATGAACTGAGCAGCGCTAAGCCCAAATCACGTTTTACGGTCGGTATTTATGACGACGTCACCAATTTGTCGCTACCCCTGCCAGAAAACACCCTGCCCGGTACCGCGAAGCTCGAAGCGCTGTTCTACGGTCTGGGCAGTGACGGTAGCGTGTCGGCCACCAAAAACAATATCAAGATTATCGGTAACTCCACGCCGTGGTACGCGCAGGGCTATTTCGTCTATGACTCGAAAAAAGCAGGTGGCCTGACCGTTTCTCACCTGCGCGTCAGTGAGAAGCCTATCCGTTCCGCGTATCTGGTATCGCAGGCTGATTTTGTCGGCTGCCATCAGTTGCAGTTTATCGATAAATATCAAATGGCCGAGCGTCTGAAGCCTGGCGGTATTTTCCTGCTCAATACCCCGTACAGCGTGGATGAAGTCTGGGCGCGTTTGCCGCAGGAAGTTCAGGCGGTCCTGAATCAGAAGAAAGCCCGTTTCTATGTGATTAATGCGGCCAAAATCGCGCGCGAGTGCGGTCTGGCTGCCCGTATTAACACCGTGATGCAGATGGCATTCTTCCATCTGACGCAAATCTTACCTGGTGACAGCGCGCTGATTGAATTGCAGGGTGCGATTGCGAAAAGCTACAGCAATAAAGGTCAGGATCTGGTGGAACGTAACTGGCAGGCGCTGGCGCTGGCACGTGAATCCGTTGCCGAAGTGGCACTGCAACCGGTTGATCCACACAGCGCCAACCGTCCGCCGGTAGTTTCCGATGCCGCGCCTGATTTCGTGAAAACCGTCACCGCAGCGATGCTCGCCGGACTCGGCGATGCCCTGCCCGTTTCAGCGTTACCGCCGGACGGTACCTGGCCGATGGGTACCACGCGCTGGGAAAAACGCAATATTGCCGAAGAGATCCCAATCTGGAAAGAAGATCTGTGTACCCAGTGTAATCATTGCGTTGCCGCCTGTCCGCACTCGGCCATCCGTGCCAAAGTGGTATCACCAGAAGCGATGGAAAACGCGCCTGCCAGCCTGCATTCGTTGGATGTGAAATCACGCGATATGCGCGGTCAGAAATATGTCCTGCAGGTTGCACCTGAAGATTGCACCGGTTGTAATCTGTGCGTCGAAGTCTGCCCTGCGAAAGACAGGCAAAATCCGGAGATCAAGGCCATCAATATGATGTCGCGCCTTGAGCATGTTGAAGAAGAAAAAGTTAACTACGACTTCTTCCTCAATCTGCCGGAGATTGATCGCACTAAACTGGAACGTATTGATATTCGTACCTCGCAGTTGATAACGCCGCTGTTTGAATATTCCGGCGCCTGCTCTGGCTGTGGTGAAACGCCGTATATCAAACTGCTTACGCAGCTGTACGGCGATCGTATGCTGATCGCCAATGCGACCGGCTGTTCATCGATTTATGGCGGTAACCTGCCCTCAACGCCGTATACCACCGATGCCAATGGCCGTGGACCTGCATGGGCGAACTCACTGTTTGAGGATAACGCCGAGTTCGGTCTGGGCTTCCGTCTGACGGTGGATCAGCATCGTGTGCGCGTCATGCGTTTACTGGAACAGTTTGCCGATAAAATCCCGGCTGAGCTGAATGACGCCCTGCACGCGGAGGCAACACCAGAAGTCCGTCGTGAGCAAGTTGCCGCGCTGCGCCAGCACCTGAAAGATGTCGAAGGCGCACAGCAGCTGTTAACCGATGCCGACGCGCTGGTCGAAAAATCCATCTGGCTGATTGGCGGCGACGGCTGGGCTTACGATATTGGCTTTGGCGGCCTGGATCACGTCCTGAGCCTGACCGAGAACGTCAATATTCTGGTGCTGGATACTCAATGTTACTCCAACACGGGTGGACAAGCATCGAAAGCCACGCCGCTCGGGGCCGTCACCAAATTTGGCGAGCACGGTAAGCGCAAGGCGCGTAAAGATCTTGGCGTCAGTATGATGATGTACGGGCACGTGTATGTTGCACAGATCTCTCTGGGCGCACAGCTAAACCAGACGGTGAAAGCGATTCAGGAAGCGGAAGCCTATCCAGGTCCGTCGCTGATTATCGCCTATAGCCCATGTGAGGAGCACGGTTACGATCTTGCGCTAAGCCACGATCAGATGCGCCAGCTCACGGCTACCGGATTCTGGCCGCTGTACCGCTTTGATCCGCGTCGTGCAGACGAAGGTAAATTGCCGCTGGCGCTGGACTCTCGCCCACCGTCAGACGCGCTGGCTGAGACATTGATGAACGAGCAGCGCTTCCGCCGCCTGAATGCTCAACAACCCGAGGTTGCGGAGCAACTGTGGAAAGACGCAACGGCTGACTTGCAAAAACGCTACGATTTCCTGGCGCAATTGGCAGGAAAAGCAGAAAAAAGCAGCACTGATTAATACGCTCTGTCAGGTATTAACCAGGAGTCAAAAAAAAAGCCCGAACAATTGTTCGGGCTTGTCAATTTATTCGCTGAGTAGTGAGCATTCCTGCCAACATACCAACGACAATAAATTAAGTCGTGACAATAAAGGCATATAACCCGCGCAGAATAACGCAATGAGATTCACTTGTATAATTTTTATTTTATATATTTTCACAACAAAACATTCATGATAATTATCACCATTTCAGCAGAATTATTTATTTAAGGTTTTACTTAAGGCGTAACAATTCATATTTATCTCTTTACGGAACATCTCCTTTAGCATGCTTTTACTCCCTACACGGGTAGTCACAGGTTAATAAAAAAACTAAAGGATTATTTCAATGAACAGAAAAGTATTGGCACTTGTAATTCCTGCACTGTTAGCGGCAGGCGCTGCTCACGCTGCTGAAGTTTATAATAAAGACGGCAACAAATTAGATCTCTATGGCAAAGTAGACGGCCTGCATTACTTCTCCGACGACGCCAACAGCGATGGCGATCAGACTTATATGCGTATGGGCTTCAAAGGTGAAACTCAGGTTAACGATATGATCACCGGTTATGGCCAGTGGGAATATCAGGTTCAGGCTAACGGTACTGAAAGCGGCGATAAAGGTGATTCCTGGACTCGTCTGGCCTTCGCCGGTATTAAAGTTGGCGACTACGGTTCATTCGACTACGGTCGTAACTACGGTGTACTGTACGACGTAGAAGGCTGGACCGATATGCTGCCAGAATTCGGTGGCGACTCCTATACCAAGGCTGATAACTTCATGACCGGTCGTGCTAACGGCGTAGCGACCTACCGTAACACCGACTTCTTCGGTCTGGTTGACGGTCTGAACGTTGCGCTGCAGTATCAGGGCGCGAACGAAAGTCAAAACGGGCAGGAAGGCACCAATAATAGTGGTGACCGTAATGTGAAGAACTCCAACGGTGACGGCTTCGGTATCTCCTCTACCTACGATCTGGGTATGGGCGTAAGCTTCGGTGCAGCATATACCTCTTCCGATCGTACCAACGAGCAGGTAAATCAATCCACTGCTGGCGGCGACAAAGCGGATGCGTGGACTGCCGGTCTGAAATACGACGCGAACAACATCTATCTGGCAACCATGTACTCCGAAACCCGCAATATGACTCCGTATGGCGGCTCAGACGGTCACGACAATACTATTGCCAACAAAACTCAGAACTTTGAAGTCACTGCACAGTACCAGTTCGACTTCGGTCTGCGTCCGGAAGTGTCTTTCCTGATGTCTAAAGGTAAAGATCTGA
>NZ_CP080033.1:2751250-2752617 GCF_019382635.1 Citrobacter sp. Colony219
GATCTGGTGAAATATGCATCCGTAGGCGCTACTTACTACTTCAACAAAAACTTCTCTACCTATGTTGATTACAAAATCAACCTGCTGGATGAAGATAACCAATTCTACACCCAGAACGACATCTCTACCGATGACGTTGTAGCACTGGGTATGGTTTACCAGTTCTAATCTGTCTCTGTCAGCCCGCTGGCAACAGCGGGCTATCCTTTCATTAATAGCAATTCTGTTTTATCCAGATCAAAACATTATATCTGTTGCGTTAAAACACACCTTTGATAGATGATATCTTGCATTAATACCTGTAGTAGAGGATATCTGCAATGAATCATCACCCCGTTAAATCATCCCGTATTGCATCCGTCGGCTATGACGAATCCTCTCGCACACTTGAAATTCGCTTTCATCAATTGTCTACGCTGCAATACCAGCATGTCCCCGCGCGTATTTTTCGTGATTTCCTGAGCGTGGTCTCCAAGGGCCGATTTTATGATGGGGTTATAAAAGGGAAATTTCCTGAAATCAAAATAAAGTGATGCCAAAATGTGATCTTTGTCATTGTACATAAAGTGCCATTACGCGGTAAGCTTTACGTGGATACTTAAACAGGAGGTTTTATGAACAGAACGATTCTTGTACCCATCGATATTTCAGACTCAGAATTAACTCAACGCGTTATTGCCCATGTTGAAGCAGAGGCAAAAATTGACGATGCGCAGGTGCATTTTCTGACCGTTATTCCGTCATTGCCCTATTATGCTTCCCTGGGACTGGCCTACTCGGCGGAGTTACCGGCCATGGACGATCTGAAAGCCGAAGCGAAATCTCAACTGGAAGAGATTATCAAGAAGTTCAATATCCCGACGGACAGAGTGCATGTTCACGTTGCTGAAGGTGCGCCAAAAGATAAAATCCTGGAGATCGCCAGGAAATTACCTGCAGATATGGTCATTATTGCCTCACACCGACCGGACATCACCACTTATCTGCTGGGCTCTAACGCCGCAGCCGTGGTGCGTCACGCGGAGTGTTCAGTTCTGGTGGTTCGCTAAGCTGTCTGGCCCGCACACCGTTGCGGGCTTTTTGTTTCCTCTCTTTTACCCCGCGATTCCTGACCTAAATGTGCTGACATTTTTCCCGCTTATCCGTACCATACACGCCACAGTTTTTATATCAGACTTTTTTAATACTTTCTCTGACATATGGCTGGAGGTTTCTATGTGTGGACGCTTTTCACAGTCAATGACGCGAGAAGATTATCTCGCCCTTCTCGCTGAAGAAGTCGAACGAGACATTCCATATGACCCGGAACCGATCGGACGTTTCAACGTGGCTCCAGGTACCAAAGTTCTGCTTCTTAGCGAACGTGA
>NZ_CP080033.1:2754334-2754523 GCF_019382635.1 Citrobacter sp. Colony219
TGGGAAGTTCTTTCATGCGATCAATGGTTAATTCAACTTTCATAATGGYCTCCAYTGCATATACTGTGTTTTTATACAGTATACCTAYGCACGAAAATGATCAACGTTTTAAGAGCACAAATTGTTAAATTTCTGTCAGTAGTAAAAAAAGAAAACCCGCCGTAGCGGGTTGAATTAKCAATGCTTTAT
>NZ_CP080033.1:2758189-2828683 GCF_019382635.1 Citrobacter sp. Colony219
AAAGAAAGAACAATACAACCTGAACAAATTACAGAAACGCCTGCGTCGTAACGTAGGTGAAGCTATTGCCGATTTCAATATGATCGAAGACGGCGATCGCATTATGGTGTGTCTTTCCGGTGGGAAAGATAGCTACACCATGCTGGAAATCCTGCGGAATTTGCAGCAAAGCGCCCCAATCAGTTTTTCTTTGGTCGCCGTAAATTTGGATCAAAAACAACCGGGCTTCCCGGAGCACATCCTGCCGGAGTATCTGGAACAACTGGGTGTTGAGTATAAAATTGTCGAAGAAAATACCTACGGGATCGTCAAAGATAAAATTCCTGAAGGCAAAACGACCTGCTCTCTCTGTTCTCGTCTGCGCCGCGGCATTTTGTACCGCACGGCAACCGAATTAGGCGCCACCAAAATTGCGCTCGGACACCATCGCGACGACATCCTGCAAACGCTGTTTTTAAATATGTTCTACGGCGGGAAAATGAAAGGCATGCCGCCGAAGCTGATGAGCGATGATGGTAAGCATATTGTGATCCGTCCGCTGGCCTATTGCCGCGAAAAAGATATCGAGCGCTTCTCTGAAGCGAAAGGTTTCCCGATTATTCCGTGCAACCTGTGTGGTTCACAGCCTAACCTGCAACGTCAGGTGATCGCTGATATGCTGCGTGACTGGGACAAGCGCTATCCAGGTCGTATTGAAACGATGTTCAGTGCGATGCAGAATGTGGTGCCTTCTCACCTGAGCGATATTAATCTGTTCGATTTTAAAGGCATCAAACACGGCTCAGAAGTGGTAGATGGCGGTGATCTGGCATTCGATCGTGAAGAGATCCCACTGCAACCAGCAGGCTGGCAGCCGGAAGAAGATGAAAACCAGTTAGATGAGTTGCGTCTGAACGTGGTGGAAGTGAAGTAATAGAGAGGATGCCGTATCCGGCCTACTGGACAAGGTATTACGTCAGTACCAGTAGGCCTGATAAGCGGAACGCCATCAGGCATTCCTACGGGCATTTATTTTAATAAACGAACCCGGCAGTTCTTACCTTTGATCTTACCGTTCTGCAGTTGCTTCCACGCTTTATGTGCTACAGCCTGGCGAACGGCCACGTAGACATGCGCCGGATGAACGGCAATCTTGCCGATATCTGCCCCGTCCAGCCCAATATCTCCGGTCAACGCCCCTAATACATCACCAGGCCGCATTTTAGCTTTTTTACCGCCATCGATGCACAGTGTCGCCATCTCAGCCTCCAGCGGCAGAATTGAACCATTACCCGGTGCGGATAGCCAGTTCAGCTTCAGTTGCAGCATCTCGGACAAAATATTGGCACGTTGCGCTTCTTCCGGCGCACAGAAGCTAATCGCCAGGCCACTGTTACCCGCACGGGCAGTACGTCCAATACGGTGTACATGAACTTCCGGATCCCATGCCAGTTCAAAGTTAACCACCAGCTCGAGCGATTTAATATCCAGGCCACGCGCCGCCACATCGGTGGCAACCAGAACACGGGCACTGCCGTTGGCAAAACGTACGAGCGTCTGGTCCCGATCGCGTTGCTCAAGATCGCCATGAAGCGATAATGCGCTTTGCCCGGCTGCGTTCAGTGCATCACAAACAGCCTGACAATCTTTTTTGGTGTTACAGAAAACCACACATGATGCCGGCTGATGCTGGCTAAGTAATTTTTGCAACAGCGGAATTTTGCCGTGTGAGGAGATTTCAAAGAATTGTTGTTCAATCGCTGGCAACGCATCGACTGTATCAATCTCAATCGTTAACGGATTGTTCTGCACGCGACCACTGATCGCGGCAATCGCTTCCGGCCAGGTTGCAGAAAACAGCAATGTCTGACGTGACGCTGGCGCAAAGCGGATTACGTCATCAATTACATCACTAAATCCCATATCCAGCATCCGGTCGGCTTCATCCATCACCAGCGTATTCAACGCATCAAGGGAGACGGTGCCTTTTTGCAGGTGGTCGAGTAAACGTCCCGGCGTGGCAACAATAATATGTGGGGCATGTTGCAGAGAATCACGCTGTGCGCCAAAGGGCTGGCCACCGCACAGCGTCAAAATTTTGGTATTTGGCAGAAAACGCGCCAAACGACGCAATTCACCGGCGACCTGGTCAGCCAGTTCGCGGGTTGGGCACAGCACCAGCGACTGAGTCTGAAACAGCGCAGCATCAATGTGTTGTAACAGGCCAAGACCAAACGCGGCCGTTTTGCCACTGCCGGTTTTTGCCTGCACACGAACATCTTTTCCTGCCAGGATTGCCGGCAACGCAGCGGCCTGAACAGGCGTCATTTCAAGATAACCCAGCTCATTAAGATTCTCGAGTTGGGCGGCAGGCAAAACATTCAGGGTTGAAAAAGCGGTCACAATTTAATCTCGCGGTAAAAACTCACATTCAGCAGGCGCGTATCCTCGCAGATCTGCGCCCGTGATGCGACAATTTAATCGGCTCTTCATCCGGTGACGGGTCCGGCATAGGTTGCGGACGAGGTATGGAGTCGGGAATCGGAACCGGGTCGGTGGGAACAGTATCGGAATGGGGACGTTGCAACTGCAACGGGGCGAATAAGCAGGTCATATTACCCTCCAGTGAGTCAGACTGACCCTTTTAGGGTAGACGCTGGTTTCCTGCAGGCAAAAAAAAAGCCGACTAATCTAAGTCGGCGTCGTACGAATCAATTGTGCTATGCAGTAATTCAAAAAAGGAAGTAAGACAATATGGAGCGCAACGCCCATCGCTTGACGTTGCATTCACCTGCGAGAGAGATATTGCCCCGAATAGGTAGATGGTTTATTGACCTCGCTCAAAAACTTCGCCGTTTTCACTCACGAAAGTCGATGAAAAACGTAGTTGTTACAACCATTTACTACGATGCAACCATAAAGTAACACCACCAATCAGGACAACTAACAGAATACAGAATAGCGAAAAACCAAACTGCCAGCCGCCACCGGGAATCCCCCCGAGATTGACGCCAAACAGTCCGGTTAAAAATGTGCTGGGCAGAAAAACCATTGCCATCAACGACATGGTATAGGTTCTTCGCGCCAGAGATTCCTGCATAACCTGAGCAATTTCATCCGCCATAATGCCCGTCCGGGCGATGCATGCGTCGATCTCATCCAACCCTCTTCCCAATCTGTCGGCGATATCCTGCATCCGACGTCGGTGATCGTCAGTCATCCACGGTAAACGTTCACTGGCCAGGCGCGCATAAACATCGCGCTGAGGGGCCATATAGCGCCGCATGACTATCAGTTGTTTGCGCAGCAATGCCAGAAAACCGCGAGGCGGGATCTGCTGATCCAGCAGGTTGTCTTCCAGATCGATAATTTTGTCATGCAATTGTTCGATAAACTCACTGGCATGATCGGTTAAGGCATCACAAACATCCACAAGCCAGCTACCACAGTCAGACGGTCCCGTCCCTTCCTGCAAGTCACTTACCACATCATCCAGTGCCAGCACTTTACGCTGACGTGTTGAGACAATCAGGCGTTCATCCATATATAAGCGCATGGCGACAAGCTGGTCAGGGCGTTCGTCGGTGCTGCCATTAATACAGCGTAACGTAATCAGCGTCCCTTCCCCGACCCGGCTTACGCGCGGGCGAGTACTTTCTCCCGCCAGTGCATCACGCACATTATTAGGAAGCAGAGGCGTTGTCGCCAGCCATTGCGCGCTATCAGAATGGGTGTAATTAAGATGCAGCCAGCACGGATGCGCACTGTCGATAACATCGTTGTCTTCCAGCGGTTTCACGCCACCGCGACCATCCAGCAGCCAGGCAAACACGGCATCCGGCACATTAACTTCGGTTCCCTTAATGGCTTCCACAGCGCCTCCATAAACATTCAAACTTTTCGTTAGTCTAGTCTTCAGTATATGTTAAGCAATATCGCATTGTCCCATTATGCTGAAATGATTCATAAAAGTGTTCAAGAAAATAAAAAGCGCCGACGGGTTCGGCGCTGTGGCGAGCAGATGTTGAATCTTAATATGAAGAACTGCATTTAACCCGTTGACGTAGTCCGGAGACAGGAGAATCTCGATGCAAGATCGTGGTTGTTTCGACAGATATATTTTTACTTAAGCGAAATTTATGTGTGCGTGACAGAAGATCATTCACCTGACTTTTCAGGATACCGGACGAATCAGATAACTCATCGACCATGCTGACATTACTTTGCGTCACGTTTTCCAGTTCGGCAAGAGCCTGGGTAATTCTGGTGATCCCGTTTTCCTGTTCCCGTGTGGTTGTTAATATCTCCGCCATCAGCTGATTTAATTGCCCTGCACCACCCACAATATCCTGCATGTTTTTTTCGGCTTCACGTACAACCGCCGCACCCTGCTGGACATTGTGATGCGTTTCATCGATAAGCCGTTTAATACTTTTTGCCGCTTCTGCGCTACGATGTGCCAATATTCTCACTTCACCTGCAACGACAGAAAAACCTTTGCCATGTTCACCAGCCCTCGCCGCCTCAACCGCCGCATTCAATGCCAGAATATTCGTCTGGAATGCAATACCATCTATTAACGCGATAATTTCAGTCATCTGCTGAGCGCAGTCGGTGATCGAGCGCATATTGGTGGCGACCTGCACCATTAAATCGCCCCCCTGGCGAGCAGATTGTGTCGCAATATTTGCCTGGGCGCTCGCCATGTGCGTATTGTCTGCATTATTGCGCGTACTAACCGCTATCTCATCCATATTCGCAGCTGTTTGCATTAACGCGCCAGACTGCTGTTCCGTTTTTACTGACAGTTCAGCGCTACGCTCCGCGAGTTGTTCAGAAAGCGTCATCACGGTCCGCGAAGAGGATCTGATCTCACTGACTAACGTGGAAATATTACTCGCCAGACTGTTAATTCCCGGAATAAGTCTGCCAGCACAATTATTACCGAACTCAGGAATACTCATTGCCAGATTCCCTGCAGTCACCTCTTCAATACTTTCTTTTACCGTATTAATCGGCACGACGAGATATTTTGTCATATACCACCATAAATATAATAGTGAAATAGTACAAACCACATCAGTGCCAATAATGACATTAAATCCTGCAGATAATATTACCTCTACGATATTGAGGGCCACTACGGTACATACCAGAAATAAAGTAATAAACGTCCTGACGCTTATATTATTTAACATTTTAATCCTGCCTGCCAAAGAATAACGCGGAGTATTATTTTTTATAGCACCTGCAATGCAGATTGCCATTCCGCGATACCGAAAGTTCCACTTTCAAAGAGAGCATGCCGCCTTTTCACTTAAAGCACACTATCGCACCACCAGTTTACATTAGTTTGGTTATTTATCCCGCATAAGCTGGCGTTCACGCCAGTTGCCAGACTATTGTCACCCAGTGCACAATGCGAACAAAAATACGCCAAATCATAAACTCGGTGAATGTTTTCATAAGCAAACATCACGTACTCCACCGTTATAGCGGCTCAGACTAATACTGCTGACAGGAAACTAAGAACGCGCCTGGTTTTACCAGGTTAACTGGACAGAATCTGCTAGATTTATCATCACGGTTTTTTATCGATGGGTAGTAAGATGTTGCACGTGTCATGGGACCCTGTACTGATTGGGATTTCCTTTGTTGTCGCATTCATTGCTTCGTTTATTGCCCTCGATAGCGCAGGGAAAGTGGCGATCTCTAATCGTCGGGAATCGACTTTCTGGCGTTTATCTGGCGGGGCAACGCTGGGGATGGGGATCTGGTCGATGCATTTTATTGGCATGCTGGCCATGAAAATGAGTATGCCAATTAATTATCACTTTTCACTCACGGCATTTTCTTTTTTGATCGCTCTCATTTCCGCGACGCTTGCCATCAATATTGCGATATCAGGTCAAACGCTTTCGGCCAGGCGGCTTATTGTTGCAACAAGCCTATTAAGCACCGGTGTTGTGACCATGCACTACGTTGGCATGGTCGCTATCGTTGAACATGTTGCTATCCGCTGGCAGTTCTCACTCATTTTGCTTTCCGTGGTCATTGCCATTATCGCGTCAGGGATCGGCCTGTGGTTAGCTTTTCATTTGCGGCAAAATACCCGACGCGCATTAATAAACCGACTTATTGCCGCTCTGGTAATGGCGCTGGCGATCGCCTCAATGCATTACACCGGGATGGGGGCGGCCACCTTCACGCATTTCGGTCACACTGCGCATGATGGACTGAGCACGCTGGAACTCTCTATCTGGGTCTGCGCCGTCACGCTGGTGATTCTGGGTATTATGCTGGTCATTTCGATGGTGGATTCTCAGCTACGCACCTCAAGACTGGCCGATAATCTGCATCAACTGAACTGCCAGCTTGAGCACCAGGTCCACTTCGATGCGCTGACCGGCCTTGCCAATCGAACGCAAATAGACGTCTGCTTACAGACCTGCCTGCGTCATTCCAAACTGCATCAACAACACTTCGCCCTGGTCTTTATCGACCTTGATCGATTCAAAATCGTAAACGACACCTGGGGCCATCACATTGGCGATCAGTTGCTTATCTCCAGCACACAACGCATATACAACTGCCTTGAGGACACCATGACGCTGGCGAGGCTGGGTGGTGATGAATTTATCCTGCTGGTGCCAAACAGCAACCGGGAAGCAATTTCAGTGCTGATGACCCGTATTGCCAGCGCCGTCAAAGAACCTTTTACACTGTTTGGACATACCATTCGCGTTTCGTTAAGCGCGGGAAGCAGTCTTTATCCCGAACACGGCTCAACGTTACATGAGCTAAAAGTTAAAGCCGATACTGCGATGTATCATGTCAAACAGGCTGGCAGAAACGGCTGGGCGATTTATACCCCAGAGATGGAGGCTATCGCCGATACGCCACCAACGTTCTTGCAGGAACTGTCGCAAGCGCTTGAGCGGAATCAATTTGAATTATGGTATCAACCTAAATACACCGCCGGGGATCGCTCTCTGACGGGTTTTGAGGCGTTGTTACGCTGGCACCATCCTGAACGCGGCATTCTGCTGCCGGCTGAATTCCTGCCCGCACTTGAAGAAACAGGCCTGATTATTCCTGTCGGCACCTGGGTTCTCCAGCAGGCATGCAGTCAATTATATCAATGGAAGTCACAAGGCCACACGGAGTGGACCCTTGCCGTTAATCTGTCACCAGCCCAGTTTGAACAACCTGATATTGTCGATATAGTCTGCAACGCCCTGGCACAATATCAGCTTTCACCAGCACATCTCACGCTGGAACTGACTGAAAGTACGGCACTTAAAAATTTAAAACGCAGCGTAGAAGTCCTGAACGCGTTTGCCGATTTGGGGATCACCGTTTCTATTGATGATTTTGGCACCGGTTATTCAAATATATTGATGCTGAAATCACTTCCGGCACGAGAATTAAAAATCGACAGAATATTTGTCAAAGATATTAGTGAGAACAGCAAAAATACAAAAATCGTGTCTACTATTATAGACATAGCGCACTCTATGAATATGCGCGTTGTGGCAGAGGGTATAGAGACCCAGGAGCAGGAAACGCTGTTAACCCAGATGAGCTGCGGTGTGCTGCAAGGCTTCCTGTATGCGAAACCGCTGCCAGCACATAAAATCTATGACTTGATACAAACTGAAAACGCCACAAAAGTAAAACCAACGGTACAACCCTTGTCTCACCGACAATCAATAACATTGTGAGATTGCATAATTAAAAAAATTCGCCAATAAACCGGCAACACAGCATATGAAGATAACGGGATTATCGATGAGCATAAACGAGCTGCATTCACTGGATTTATTAACCATTCCGGTCTGGATCGTTTCGCCACATACCGAAGAACTGGTGTTCGCCAATACCGTTGCACGGGAACTGATGCAGGCCCCGTGTTTCCCCCCTCTCAGAAAAGGCACATTCTCCACGCACGCACAAAATGATTTACCTATGTATCTTAGTGATTTGCGAAATCATCATGACATTGTGGAGATCCTCACGGTTTACCGCGAAAGCGAGGAAATCGCGCTGGCCTGTCGTTTGTCCATCAGGACGCTTCAGGATATAGGTGATGTTATCCTCTATGAAGGCATTGAAACACCGACAGCGCAAGGTCTGAAAGCCAGCCGCTCTGCCACCTATCAGCGGAAAAAACAAGGATTCTATGCCCGTTTTTTCCAGACTAACTCAGCACCCATGTTGCTTATTGATCCGTCACGCGACGGATTGATTGTGGATGCAAATCTCAGTGCCCTGAATTTCTATGGCTATGATCATGACGTGATGTGTCAGAAGCATACCTGGGAAATCAATATGCTGGGGCGCCATATATTGCCGATAATGCATAAAATTGCGCATCTTCCTGGTGGCCATAAGCCCTTACATTTTGTCCACAGACTTGCCGATGGAAGCACCCGTCACGTACAAACCTATGCCGGTCCTATCGAAATCTACGGCAATAAGCTGATGCTGTGCATTGTTCACGATATTACCGAGCAAAAACGTCTGGAACTGGAACTGGAACGCGCCGCCTTGCATGACGCGTTAACCGGATTACTCAACCGGCGGCATTTTTATCAGATAACTGAGCCAGCGCAGACACACACAACATCGTTAACGCAGGATTACAGTTTGCTGCTAATCGACACCGACCGGTTTAAAAGCATCAACGATCTTTTCGGGCATTTAAAAGGGGATGATGTACTTTGCGCGTTGGCACGCACCCTGGAATCCTGTGCAAGAAAAGACGATCTGGTTTTTCGTTGGGGGGGAGAAGAGTTTGTACTGCTTTTGCCACGCACGTCTTTAGATGCAGCACTTAATCTCGCTGAAGTAATACGCGCGACGGTAGCCAAGGTAAGCCTCCCTGGCCTTCCCCGCTTTACTGTCAGTATTGGTGTGGCGCGACACGAAGCCAATGAAAGTATTGATGAGTTATTTAAACGCGTGGACGACGCATTGTACAAAGCCAAAAATGAAGGCAGAAACAGAGTGCTGGCTGCCTGATGACTACCCTGTCTAGCGACTACGTTTAGCGTGGCGTTCCCAGTTCTCCTGTTTCGCCAGCGCCGTTTTACGTAACGCCACATAACATGCCCCGCTGCCGCCATGATGCGGCAGTGCGGTGCAGAAAGCCTGCACATCATCAAACTCCGTTAACCAACGCGCGACGTAGCTACGAACGATGTTGGCATGGGAGTTATCATCACGCCCCTTACCGTGAATCACCAGGACGTTGCGCAACCCATCCTGCTGCGCCTGTAAAATAAAGCTAAATAGCATCTGGCGGCAGGTTTCAACGGGCTGTCGCACAAGATTAAGGCTTGCTTGTTGCGGATATTTCCCGGTGCGCAGCTTGTCAGCCACGCCATGCTGTAACCCTTCACGACGAAACTCCAGCGGAACGCTCAGCGGGACGATATCCAGAAAACCTGTCGAGAGAAAGTTATCCAGCTGCAGCGTATCAATACGTGCCGGAGCGCGAAGATTACGCGTTGGCTGCCAGTGAACATCGGCGCATCCCTTCAGTGGTTGAACATCCCCCATGGCGTCAAGAAACAGCGATGCATCATCATGGTTCATGTTTCATCCTCCAGCGATTTTACGACGGTCATTATCATAACCGCGCACTATTATACCGACAACGGTTTACGGTTATTTCCAATAACGCACCGTTCGACATTCCTTTACCTCCACAAGTTAAGATCCGTTTTTGGGGGTATAGAAACGACTATCACTGACATGATAATGTGTAACCCCGCCTGTAATGAGAAAAACGGATGCTGAACTTACTTGAAGACATCATTGCAACACCCCTAGGCCCGTTGTGGGTAATTTGTGATGAGCAATTTCGCCTGCGTGCGGTTGAATGGGATCAACATCGCGATCGTATGGAGCAATTACTCGATATTCATTATCGTTCCGAGGGTTATCAGCGTATTGCTGCCAAAAACCCCGGAGGGCTAAGCGATAAGCTGGCAGAGTATTTTGCGGGAAATCTCAGCATTATAGATACGCTTGAAACCGCAACAGCGGGAACCCCTTTCCAACGCGAGGTCTGGAAAGCGTTACGTTCTATCCCCTGCGGGCAGGTCATGCATTATGGACAACTGGCTGAACAACTGGGGCGCCCCGGTGCCGCCAGAGCCGTTGGTGCGGCTAATGGTTCCAATCCTGTCAGCATCGTCGTCCCGTGCCACCGCGTGATTGGACGGAATGGCACAATGACTGGCTATGCGGGTGGCGTGCAGCGAAAAGAGTGGTTATTGCGCCATGAAGGCTATCTGTTACTCTAGAATCCAGGCAATTAATGCCTTATTCATCACACTTCCACACAATGCATCCCAAAATAAAGTGCGGTTAATCAGATAGATACAAACATTCAACTCGCTTATGCCTGAATTATTCTCTATTGGGAGTAGCTCAGGCTTACGTGCTCACCAAAAAGATGTTAAAATTGACAAATATCAATTACGGCTTGAGCAGACCTATGATCCCGGAAAAGCGAATTATACGGCGCATTCAGTCTGGCGGTTGTGCTATCCATTGCCAGGATTGCAGCATCAGCCAGCTTTGCATCCCGTTCACACTTAACGAGCATGAGCTTGACCAGCTCGATAACATTATCGAGCGCAAAAAGCCTATCCAAAAGGGGCAGACGCTCTTTAAAGCAGGTGACGAGCTTAAGTCACTCTATGCTATCCGTTCCGGAACGATAAAAAGCTATACCATTACCGAACAAGGCGATGAGCAAATCACCGGTTTCCACTTAGCGGGCGACCTGGTTGGTTTTGACGCGATTGGCAGCGGTCATCACCCAAGCTTTGCCCAGGCGCTGGAAACGTCAATGGTATGCGAAATTCCTTTCGAAACCCTGGATGACCTGTCCGGCAAAATGCCGAACCTGCGTCAACAGATGATGCGTCTGATGAGTGGCGAAATCAAAGGCGACCAGGACATGATCCTGCTGTTGTCGAAGAAGAATGCTGAAGAGCGCCTGGCGGCCTTTATCTACAATCTGTCCCGCCGTTTTGCCCAGCGAGGCTTCTCTCCGCGCGAATTCCGTCTGACAATGACCCGTGGCGATATCGGTAATTACCTCGGCCTGACGGTTGAAACCATTAGCCGTCTGCTGGGCCGCTTCCAGAAAAGCGGTATGCTGGCGGTGAAAGGTAAATATATCACTATTGAGAATAGCGATGCGCTGGCCGTCCTTGCTGGCCACACGCGTAACGTTGCGTAACCTTCTCAGTTAACCTTCTGTCAAATTGCTAAATTACCCCAATTTAATGGTTTGGCAGAAGGCTCTTCTGCTCTGATTTAATTAAAATATAAAAACTATAAGTGTACTCAATATAAATATTCCCATCATTAATGCTGTCACAATAACTACGGTTAAAAACTCTTTCCTGCCTGGTAGCATAAAAAGCCTCTGAGGTGATTCAATATAATAACCAAACTATTCCATGGTCAGACATTTACTTCTGTAAATAATCCAATATTCTCAGCCAAGATAATGACGCAGGATAGCAGCGGTCAGCACACCAATAGCAACGGTGACAGGCATAGGAAAACGTAAAGCGGCGATCAGTGTTAAACCTAATGCGATAAGATCGGCAGGGTTTCCGGACGCAAAATAAGGTGCGATAAATGCCAGCATGACACATCCTGGCGATGATTTAAGAACGGCCATCGATCTGGGGGATAACACCCGGTTGCGCAATATCATGTACGACGCAATACGTGTCGCATAGGTGGTCAGAGCCATCAGGAGGATGGCGAACAGCGTTTGCTGGTCTGGCATTATTTATCCCCCTGCAACCATGCAACCACTAATCCCACCAACGGACCTGCCATGACATACCAAACACCGGGGACATAATGATAAACCGCAACCGCAACAATCAGGCTGGCAAACCACGGTATCGCTTTGCGAAAACCGCTCCACATGCCCCTGACAAGCACAAGGAATACAGCGGGAAAAGCCATATCAAAACCGTAACGATGAACATCGCCAAGCACAGGGCCGATTAACGCGCCTAACGTGGTACAACCTACCCACATAATATAAAAAGAAAAAGAAGCGGCTAAATAATAAGGCATACTAAAATGAGGAACATTATTAATGCTTCTTTTATATGCATCACTATAACTTAACGCCCAACTTTCATCAGTCATAAAAAAAAGTGCAGGTAAAACTTTACGCTTAGAAAAACGCATCAACAGCGGAACAAGAGTTGCCCCCATCAGAATATGTCTGCTATTAACCAGGAATGTAACTGCCATAATAAGAAAAATATGGGGAGGTGAAGTCCAGATTTGTATTGCTGCAAATTCAGATCCACCAGCGAAATTTAATCCCGTCATTAGCGGAACAGCTAAACCATTGAGTCCTTTATGGCTGGCCTGGGCCCCCAAAACCAGAGCAAAAGGAATCACGCCAAGTAAAACGGGAAAACCGTCTTTCAACCCACGGACAACGTCTTTTCTAATACTATCAATAGCTGTCGGATCATCTGCAGATCCTGCGCCATCTATACTTTCACTCATACTTTTCACACTCATACCCGATGCCTGTTCTGACCCATTTTGATACTGGCGTCAGAATAGAATGCGTGACACTATTAGTAAATATAAATAGTGTCACATTACACTTATGGTGATCCGATGCGTGAGCGTTCTCCCTGGCAGCCAAGACTGTCCAGCAATGCGACATCTCCAACAGAACAATTAGTTGAGGCCCTGGCCGAAGATATCCTCTCAGGATCGCTTCAGCATGGCGCCCGCTTACCAGCCCACCGTAATTTAGCGGACACATTGGGTATCGGGCTTGGCACCGTAACGAAAGCCTATGGGATCCTTGAGAAACGTGGACTTGTCAGAAGTGTGAAAGGAAGCGGGATGTTTGTAGCACTAGCAAATTCGCGTGGTCAGACCGTCATCGATTTGTCGCAAAATACCCCCCCGGCTGCGCTAAGCTCGCGTTCACTCAGCGCGACACTTTCGGCAATCGCTCGCCGTCCGGATATGGACATGTTCAACACCTACGCGCCAGCAGCCGGCCATGACGAACACCGTCGCCTGATGGCTCGCTGGTTCAACAGGCTGGGAATGCCCGCTGATTATCGCCAACTCATTATTACCAGCGGAGCGCAACATGCGCTTTCAGTGGCGTTATCAACGGTATGCGAACCTTTTGGGACACTTTATGTGGAGGCGCAAACGTATTCCGGACTGATCCAACTTTCACGGCTGTTAAAACTGAGACTGGTTGGCATCCCGATGGATGACGAAGGGATGGATGTTTCAGTATTGGAGAAAATGCTGGATGCCAGCGATGACAAACGCAGTGCGGTATATGTCACTCCCCTGCTACAAAGCCCTTCGACGCGCATAATGAGTCTTGCCCGGCGAAAAGACCTGATACGCGTTTGCCGTGCAAACGCATTATTTATTATCGAAGATGATGTCTATCGACTCACCCGTAATATTGAACTCCCACAAATTGCCCGATTAGCACCGGATATCACTTTGTATGTAAATAGCTTATCTAAAATACTGAACCCCACGTTACGCATCGGCGGACTTCTGCTGCCTGAACAGCTATATTCCCGAGCTGAATCGATGCTCAGAGCAACGGCAATGATGGTTTCCCCGATAAGTTGCGCGATCATGGAGCAATGGTTACTTGATGGTACAGCGGAAACCGTAACCTCTGCGATAGAACACGAAACAATTCGCCGCTATGAATTAGCCTTTTCTATTTTAGGTGAGCATCTTTATCGCTCCGGGCATCCCAGCTTTCACCTCTGGTTGCCACTGGCTCGCGAAAGCGTACAGCCGTTCTACGAAGCAGCCTTAGCGGCAGGGATCAAAGTTACCTCACCCGTATCAACAGAGGTCAACCCGTTATCCGAGCAGTCAGGTATCCGACTGTGCATTGGTGGGCCGGAGATCGAACAACTTCACCGGGCACTCTTAACTCTTAAAGAGATTGCCGGGCAGTTGAAACGTCCACGCGTCCAAACTTTTTCCGTGTAGCGCGCAAGCACAATAGAAACAACGGAAAATGGTTTAAATTGAGCGGGATGTGGGGAAAAGCTGGAGATTTCCCCAGTTTATTGATCTGGCAAGAGGTTCTCCCCTGTTTCAATCCACATTATTGGGTTACTCTTTTAAATACAAACTGCGGTGACAGTTGTAAGGAGACCCTGTATGGCTATGTATCAAAACATGCTGGTAGTCATCGATCCAAACCAGGACGATCAACCAGCATTACGGCGAGCTGTTTATTTGCATCAACGGATTGGTGGCAAAATTAAAGCCTTTTTGCCGATCTATGACTTTTCCTACGAGATGACCACCCTGCTGTCGCCGGACGAGCGTACGGCAATGCGTCAGGGGGTCATCAGCCAGCGAACTGCATGGATACGTGAACAAGCGAAATACTATATCGAAGCAGGGATCCCGCTTGATATTAAAGTGGTCTGGCACAACCGTCCCTTTGAAGCCATCATCCAGGAAGTGATCAGCGCTAAGCATGACCTGGTGCTCAAAATGGCACACCAACACGATCGCCTTGAAGCCGTGATTTTCACACCAACTGACTGGCATTTGTTGCGTAAATGTCCAAGCCCGGTGTGGATGGTCAAAGATCAGCCGTGGCCGGAAGGTGGTAAAGCGCTGGTAGCGGTGAACCTCGCCAGTGAAGAGGCATATCACAATGCACTCAACGAAAAACTGGTCAAAGAAACGTTGCAGCTCGCAGAACAGGTTAACCATACCGAAGTACACCTGGTGGGCGCCTATCCTGTAACGCCTATCAACATTGCGATTGAGCTACCTGAATTTGATCCCAGCGTGTACAACGACGCCATCCGTGGACAACATCTGCTGGCCATGAAGGCATTACGCCAGAAATTCAGTATTGATGAAAAAGTTACACACGTTGAAAAAGGATTGCCTGAAGAGGTCATCCCGGATTTAGCTGAGCATTTACAGGCGGGTATCGTGGTACTCGGCACCGTTGGGCGCACCGGCATATCAGCTGCGTTTTTGGGGAATACCGCAGAACAGGTTATCGACCATCTGCGTTGCGACCTGCTGGTTATCAAACCGGATCAGTACCAGACCCCGGTTGAACTGGACGACGAAGAAGACGATTAATCCTGCAGCAAAATGCCGGATGGCGATGTCATCCGGCATGACATGTTCTTAGTGCTTCTCCTCGCCTCCGAGGAAATAGATACCGAGCGGAATAGCCAGCAAAATAGTAAAAACCATACTGTAGACGCAAATCATTGCGGATTGAATGGCATACATCGAAGCTGTCCAGTCGGAAAGCGGAATGTCATACTGTTCAATGACGCCACCAATCGTCGCGCGCGTCACAACCGATGCCGCAATAATAAATACCCCAAGCAGACATAACAGAAACTTCCGTCCCTTCGCTGTCTTCAGCTTAGCCATGATCATAATATCGTCCTTATGCAGATGAATACCGTGTTACTTTGCAGCAACAATACCATGACATCAACTCACTGTCTGCTACATACGCCACACTCAAACTTGACATGCGTACTATTCGCCTGAAAATAACGCTGATTGTATTATTTCGCTCTCCTTTTGATGAATGATCTGACAGCCTGAACTAGGTAAAATATCCGCTGATGAAGGATGTCAGATGATATTTAGCTAACACGGAGTGACCTGGGAGAATCATGATCGCTGAACTGTTTATAAATAATGCGTTTAATTTAACGGTAATTCTCAGCAGCTGTGCAGCGTTAGTCCTGATGAGCGTGTGGTTTCATCGTAGTGAAAAACACTGCAAAGGATTCATATTCCACGCAGCACAGTTTTTTGTTTATGCCATTATCATTGGTACGTTTGGCACTATTGCGAATAACGTCATCGATAGTTATAAGCTGAAATTTATCTCCCCAAGCGTGGTCGACTTTATCTGTACCTCGTTGATTGCGTTGATCCTGACGATAAAACTCTTTCTGGTCATCAACCAGTTTGAAAAAACGCAGATTAGTAAGGGCAGAGATATCACCAGTGCGAGGATCATGTCACGCATCATTAAGATTACGATCGTCGTCGCCATCATCTTGCTGTACGGTGAGCATTTCGGCATGAGCCTGTCAGGGCTGTTAACGTTCGGCGGCATCGGCGGTATCGCTGTCGGTATGGCAGGTAAAGATATCCTGAGCAATTTTTTCTCTGGCATTATGCTCTACTTCGACAGGCCGTTTAGCATCGGTGACTGGATCCGCTCTCCGGACCGAAATATCGAAGGTACGGTAACGGAAATCGGCTGGAGAATGACCAAAATAAACACCTTCGACCACCGTCCGTTATACGTGCCGAACTCAATTTTCTCTTCCATCAGTGTAGAAAACCCGGGGCGGATGAGTAATCGACGAATCAAAACGGTGATCGGGTTACGTTATGAAGATGCTGATAAAATTGGCGCAGTTGTCGAGTCGGTCAGAAAAATGTTGCAAAATCATCCCGGAATAGATCAAAAACAAACCCTGCTGGTCTATTTTAATGAATTTGCCGATTCATCACTGAATATCATGGTGTATTGCTTCACGAAAACCACCGTGTGGCAGGAGTGGCTTGCTGTACAACAAGATGTGTACTTGAAAATTATTACAATAGTTCAGGAAAACGGTGCTGACTTTGCGTTCCCCAGTCAGACGTTGTATATGGATAACGCCGAGGCACAACCTTCTGCCCACTAACCAAAATCAAGACGCGGATACCCGCGTCTTTCATCTGTTCGCTGTCTGCTGAAAGCACAACATCACTGCCCCCGGGCGTCTGGCATCAGCTTCTTTGCCAGGCGACCGCGTGAATAACGTAACATCAGCCCCCAATGCTTTAGCAATCTTGATCGCCATGTGTCCCAGGCCACCCAACCCAACAACAGCGACTTTACTCCCCTGCCCAACCTGCCAGTGACGCAACGGCGACCATGTGGTGATACCGGCACACAACAACGGTGCAGCACCACGTAAGTCGATTCCTTCCGGCACCTTCACGACGAACAAAACTGTGCGGGACCAGATCTTCTTTCACCGCCAGCGCGGCATAACCCTTCACGTTCATGGCTATTTCGATCTCCTCAGAGATAAAGTGCACCTCAACCAGCATAGCTCAGGGCAACAGGTTGTACTCGGCGTCAGCGACCGGCTCCAGCCATTCATTCGATGCGCCTGCTACCGGGATTTCTACCGCAATATGGGCAAACCAGCTATCACGTGCAGCTCCGTGCCAGTGTTTCATTCCCGCCGGAATATGAACCACATCACCCGTTTTCAGTTCTCGCGCAGGTTGATTCCACGCCTGGTACCAGCCTCTGCCGCCAGTCACCAGCAGAATTTGACCGCCCTGATGATGAATGTGCCAAAAATTACGGCAGCCAGGTTCAAATGCAACGTTACCAATCACCACTCCTTCCATTGAAAGCATGGTCAGATAGCTGGTCCCGGTGAAGTACTTCGCATAGGCTTCATTTTTCTCTCCCCGGGGAAAGACGCTGTTGCCATCAAATTGTTCGTTCATCATGACTCCTGCTGGGGTATTAGCTAACGGAATTCCTTAAATACATTCATCAAGAACTGCACGGGCATTTTCCGCAATCTCAGCACCACAGTGCTGCTTAAGTAGCGCAGTAAACGCGATAAGTTGCTCAGGGCGGAACCCAACATTCAGGCTGATCGCGAAGTGACTTTTCAGTTGGCTGTTCACGCCGCCCAGTACGGCTAACGCAGAGACGGTTGCCAGTTCACGAGTCGGCCAGTCCAGTACATCGCGCTGAAAAATATCGCCAAACAGATGTGCTTTAAGCCAGGTATCAATGGCAGGGGCAAAATCAAACAGCGGACCGCTAACCGGCTGTCCAACCAGTTGGGTTTGCGTTTGGCTCCCCGCCAGCAGGCTGTTCCAGTCAACAGCTAACCCTGCATTAAGCGCTGCCTCCAGCTTATCTGGCTGTCCTGTGGCAGTGAATGCTGCAATGGGGACAACTGCCAGTTGTCTGGCATTCAAATGATTTGACATGTTCGATTCTCCGGGGAGGCGACAGTCTCTGCCGCCGAATGCTGAAAACGCAAAAATTATAGAGGCTCAGCGTATCGACGATTAGAGGGTTAAATAAGGACAAACCAATGAAGACAAGTCATGAATAGCGCTATTCACAATGAGGCAGTACAGCGCTGTCCGTCACATCCACTTGCGGTGCATCCAATTTCACGGGCCAGCGACTCATATGCTGGATAAACTCGACACATGAAAGATATTTTTTACGGCAGCCGAAACGCTGAAGTTCAGAGAGGCTGCCGCAACACTCGGTCTGGCCACCCAACAAATAACCCGAGGTATTACTGAACTACAGATCCTGCGCGGGCAATTTTGTCATCCGGACTGATCTACGTATTACGCTACAATCTCGATTAAATTACCGTCGGGGTCCTGAATGACGGCCTCGTAATACCCGTCACCGGTGGTTCGCGGTCCGGAGACCAGGATGCCCTGTTCTTTTGCGCGTATAGCCAGAGCATCAACATGCCCCGCGCCACCAACAGAGAGAGCCAGATGCACCCATCCTGAAGTGTTATTGTCAGGTACAGGGTGGGTCAGTCCCGGTTTGGTCATTAACTCAATCGCAATGTCCTCACCAATGTTGACGAAATAAGATTCAAACCCGGGATTGGTTTTGCTGCAGTATTTTTCGTTTATCACACCATCAAAAAACGACACCCAGAACCGGGCTTGTCGTTCAAGATCCCGGGTCCATAAAGCCATGTGTGCAATTTTCATCGCGATCCTCTTATCGTTTACTCTGAACGGTACGCCCCCGTTAAGGGATATTGACATCCTGCATTATAATGCAGGATTATGCACGTTATTGCTCGATGTTTATTTTTATGGAGTTCTCATGCTCGATTACGCTGCATTCCCGGATCAACGCCAGGCGCTTATCTATCAGATCCTGCAGGAAAACGGCAGAGTGATCTGTACTGAACTGGCCGTCCGTTTGGGGGTGTCAGAACATACGATCCGCCGCGATTTACAAGAGTTGTGTAAAGAAGGTGTTTGCAAGAAAGTCTATGGCGGGGCTGTCATTTCACTACCAGAGTCAGCTGACATCACAGTACGCAAGAATATTAATACCGCGAAAAAGAGCAGCATCGCGCAAAGATGTGCCCGGCTAGTGAAATCCGGAAGCTGTATTTTTATCGACACAGGAACAACCAACCTGGCAATGGCTGAAGCCCTTCCCTCTGAGCTTGCATTAACCGTCGTGACAAATTCACCTGATATTGCCGCCGTACTGCTGAAAAAACCGCTATTCGAGGTCATCATGTTAGGTGGGCCAGTGCAGCGATCGTCCGGTGGGTGCGTAGGTCCGACAGCCATTGCCCAGGTACAGGATATTTTATTTGATCAAGGTTTTATTGGTGGTTGTGCGATGGCACCGGAGTCCGGATTAACCGGGTTTGATTACGCCGATTGTGAGTTTAAAAAAGCGGTAATTAAGCAGTGTAACGAAACTATCGTCGCACTGACGGCGGATAAGATCCCTGCCGTCGCACGTTATGTTGTCACCGCCAGCAGTAACATTGATGTCATTGTCGTGGAGGAAAACATCAGCAAACAGTACGGCACCGCTTTTCAGGCGCATGACATCCGCATTTACACCGTATAACGGTGGCGCAGTCTTTTTACGTGTAAATTCAACGGAATATCACGGTGCTAAAAGTGGCGCCAGCCGTCAATGGGGTAATGGCTGACAGATAGTCCAGGCGAATTCTATGATGGTGTTCATGGCACTCCACAAGCAAGAATTCCTCTTTGTCTGCTGTGGTGCATGTCGTCACGGCCCTGGCATCAAAGTGTTCCCCGGTAGTCAGTTCAATGCGCAGCAAATAGTGATAAAGACAGGCAATCTCCAGATAGTCATGCAGATCGCAATCGACAGGATGGTACTTTTCTGCCGCACACATAAATCCCCCCTTCCCTATGTCCACGCCGGTTCGGGAAATAGCTCACGCGACTTCCCGAACATGCGACGCTATTTCAGCGCTTCGATAGGTGCGCCAAAGTTGATATGCAGCACATTACCGTCGATTACCAGAGCGGGAACAGACTTCACTCCGATTCGCTCCGCCTCTGCAACGTGATCGGGTTGTTCTCCCAAATGAATAACCTCGATTTCCACATCCGGGGACAGATACTGTAGCAGTGTTTCTTCTGCGGAAACGCAAACCGGGCAACCAGCATGATAAAAACGGGCTTTGGTCATGATACCTCTCCTTTAAATTATAGTATCGAATCGATACTATAATTTATGCTACGCCAGTTTTATGCTTTGTCAATATAGTTTTTAGTCGATACTATATGCCGAGGAGGATTTTGTTATGCATGATATGTCGCTTTTTGACGTACTGGACCGACTGTCTGGTCTGACGCGGATGTGGTTTCGCCAGCATCCTTTACTGGCGGATCTTCAGCCAGTACAGCTCAGTGCGTTGATGTATCTCGCACGCTGTAACCGCTACTCCAATACGCCTCTCGCCGTGACGGACTACCTCGGTCTCACCAAAGGAACGGTGTCACAATCGCTAAAGTTGTTGGAATCAAAAGGACTGGTGGTACGCACGCAGGATGCCAGGGATAAGCGTAGCGTTCATCTGCAGCTCACCGAGTCGGCCAAAAATTTGCTGGATGCCCTGCTTCCCCCCTCATTTTTGATGACGGGCGAATCTGCGATGGGTGAACGCGCGGGTTTACTCAAGGAGCTACTCTTCGAATTTCTGCGGGGCATTCAGCGCACCAGTAATGTGCCGGGATTTGGTCTGTGCCAGAGCTGTCGGTTCCACCAAAAAGTAAATGGTCAGGGATTTTGTAATTTAACGAAAGAACCGTTGAGCGAGGATGATTCGATGTTAATTTGTCGGGAGCATCAGCCCCCGGACGTATGATCTTCTCTGTTATAGTGTCTTCATGTGGCCGGGTTGCCGCTTTCCAGGATAACCACTCGCTACAGGCATTTGACACGGCGATATTACGGTAGCCGCGTTCCCACGCCATATCGTCAACAATTTCTGCGGATTACGTATGTTGCAGGTGGTTCAGATCCCGTAGCATCCGCTTGAGACATTTGACTTTATTTTTATCTCGTATTGCCGCTGAAAACTTACTGAGCTGAAAAAACGTTTTGTCACCAAAACCATCAATGACTTTGAAACAATATTCCTGGCGCGTGGCATCCCAGGCGTAGACGATGTTTTTACAATGCAGGGAGTTAATAATGACACCGGTACTGACAAACCACGCTAAAAAAACATTCAACTTCTGCAATTTGCTGGCATCAAGTTCTTTGTTCAGGGCAAGCTGATAAAGAGTTTGTGCGATGTGACCATGCTCATCACATTCCTTAACCGTGAGTTGCCCTATTCCTTTATTTGTTTCAACAAGTCCTTCAATTTTTTGCATATAAAATGCGTCTGTTTGGTGACTCAACTTACATTCTTTGATGTCCCGAAAGACCTCACGTAGCTTGCTTTTATATTTCGCAATGCCTGGAATCACGATTTTGACCAGCAGTTTACTATCCTGTGGATGCTGGAAGACGTAGCGATCGTTACCTCGTGCCAGCAAGTCTTCATCTTTCAATATAAGTATTTGTTTCATAATATTTTTTATTTTTACCCTACGTGAAATGGAGTTGCCTCAACGAAGAGTTGTCTCAGCCAAAAAATATTGTGTATCTATCTATTTCAATGGTTGTTAAACAAATAGCGTATTCATCCAATAAATAACTTTTGTAGTGACGTACTGAAGCAAAGTAACGGTGGATGTGCAGCAGGTTGAACGCCAGGAGATACTGTTGGAGAAACCCACGCCAGCTTTGTTTTTTTGATGTTGTTAACGAAGGTAAACAGCGGAAGGTATTCAACTAAGCTTCATTCACCGTGACCTATGGTGCTGCCACCAGAGGCCGCTCGCGAATGGATGAGGCCGGATGTTGGAGGGGAAAGAAGCCGAGGACATTGCAGACGATGGTTTCGTGCCAGTTACAGAATTGATATGACAGGACGTAACACGTACAGGCAAGAATGTAAAAATTAGGGAGCCAAACTACGTTGCGTCAGATAACCAGATTAAACCCTGCAAGGGAAAATCACTATGGATATCTTTCATACTAACTCCCAACAAATTGATTAAAAATCCACAGCAATACAATAATCATTATTTTTACATCAACCCAAAATCATTAACAATTCAGAGAGACGGTATCTGCCGATACTTCAACACTGTTCAAGAAATATAGATGACTCACTATGATGTTTATGCTCACCCTGTAGGTAATTTTTATACATCGTTGCAACATCAACACCGTAGATAACCGCTACCTGCGTTCTCTCCGCTGTGCGCCAGAAAACGACACCCGGACAATTAAAATTGAAACTCCTGCACGCCACAAATTTATCGTTCAGATGCCGGAATCGTTTGTACAGAGTTGGTATTTCGACGTCAATAATGAGAATAACCCTGTAGCGAGTCACATTCATCGCTAACAATCTTCCGGTCGGTCCCCACTGTTCACAGGCCAGATTTGGCCGGAACCCCTCGTGCAGTACGAGGTTAAGGTACCAATGATTCAGGCGGAAACACTCTGCCGGCGCAGATGCCTGATCCCCAAAAGCATTGGTCCCAGAAGCGCAAAAGAGAAAACCAGAATAATCAGCTCAGGAAGCCAGAATGTAGAAATAATTATTAATACTATAATTTCCCAGTTGTGCAATTTTCCCGGTTTTTCGTACGTCATCAAGACATAAAATGTTGCAAAAAGACACAAAGCAAAAAGTGCGTAACAAATAGTAATCAAAAACATTCATAATCCTTTGTTTATAAGCTAGTAACTGCACTTACAAGTCAGAGCATGTCAACCCTGCGAAATATACAGCTTTTCCCTGCTGTTTAGTAGTCCCTTGAAACACCAGGAAATAGATGTCCGCGCAGAGAAGAAACAGGTTTAAGTATGTGTCTGGCACGGATACTAACGTTACGATAACTGGGCTCTGGTCAGGTTACTATGCCGATTACATAAGGCTTCTCTGGAGAAAATCCCGATGATTCAACAGGTAATGGCGTCACTGTAGGTAGTGGGAATTTCTTACAAAGTACCAACAAAGTTAATTCTAAGCCACATGCAATCCATATTGGTTTTTACACTGCAAATAACCATAGTCACAATCTGATAACCTGGCCAGATACCATCAGTAGCTTAATCAGACTAAAATCTAACCACATACATAAACACATGACATAATATTAATAAACATTAATTCATTGAGATTATGGCAATCATCGGCCATATCAGGGCCATGCCCCCCGGCAGTTTCGAATACCTTGCTCGCCAGTTAACGGCCCTTAAGTACTGTCGCCAGGGTTGCACGGCTTTTTTTTCTTCAAATATAACATCAGATTATGCAGGCTAATATAGCTGGCCGTTCTTTGTTGGGTTTCGACAATATTTTGTTTATCCACAATGCACAAGCTAAGTGCCCCGGTGTTTTCAGTCCCGTTTCATATTTTGCACCACCGCTCTAATTATTAAACCTTATTTTCAACAAGCACCGACAGTGTTTTTTATTGAAGAATACCATTTCATTAAATTTAAATGACGGTATAAATAGAAATCTGCAGTATGAATAATTCATTAGATATATTTTTATCATTATTTCTAATGAGGTTGATACTGATTATCTGGAGATGCTGGCGCTGAAGTCAGCGCCAGTTCTGGTTTTGAAGTGGTTAACGAAGGTTAACAGGAGGACGTACGCAATTAGTGCTTAACAATATACATAGTGCGACTGTATGCCACATCCTCTGGGTTGGTAATCGGATACCCTTTCAGCCACGGTTTAATTAAACGTCCGTTGGTGTACTGATAAATCGGCGCAATAGGTGCTTGTTCCATCAGAATTTTCTCCGCAGCGTTATAATCAGCATTCCGCGCTTTCTCTGTATTTTCCAGAGTAGCCTGGGTCAACACTTTATCGTATGCCGGATTATTAAAGCGGGAGATATTGCCCGTATGGGTCGATGTTAATAATGACAAGAACGTAGAAGGCTCATTGTAGTCGCCCACCCAGGAGGCACGGATAACATCAAAGTTGCCGGTATTACGACTATCAATATAGGTTTTCCACTCCTGGTTCTGTAGCCTCACATCCACGCCAAGATTTTTCTTCCACATGGAAGCCACAGCAATAGCAATCTTCTGATGGTTTTCAGAGGTGTTGTACAGCAGTGTGAGTTTAAGCGGTTTCTGCGGACCATAGCCCGCGGCACGCAGCAGCGTTTTCGCCTGGGCGTTAAGCTCTTCCTGACTCATTTGTTCAAACGGAGAAGGTTCCGGGATAAATCCTGCCGTCACATCCGGCGTAAAGTGCCAGGCGGGTTTTTCTCCAGTCCCTAATACTTTCTCCGCCATCAGACGACGATCGATAGTCATACTGAGCGCCAGACGCACGCGTGAATCGGCAGTCGGCCCTTTTTGCGTGTTAAATGCATAGTAATAAGTACCAAGCTGCGGCGGCGTATACACCTGGCCCGGAATATCCTTCAATAGCTTCTGATACATATTTTTCGGGAAGGACTCAGTAATATCAATATCGCCAGCAAGATAGCGTTTGGTCGCAGCAGACTCCTGGTTAATCGGCAGGAAAGTCACTTTTTGCAGCACCGTTTTGGCGTTGTCCCAATAATGTGTATTCGGCACAACTTCCAGTTTCTCGTTAACCACACGGTCTTTCAGCACATAGGCACCGTTACCGATAAGGTTGCCTGGCTTCGTCCACTCTTTACCGCTTTCGACATTGGTTTTTTGGACAGGATAAAACGCAAAGCTCGCTGTCAGGTTGGCAAACCAGGGTAGCGGTTTGTCCAACTGCACTTTGAAGGTATGCGCATCCACCGCGCTGACACCTAACTTATCGGGCGCGGCTTTGCCATCGATGATCGCCTGGGCATTGTTGATCCCTGCTAGCGCGGCAAACCAGGCAAACGGCGATAGTGTTTTCGGGTCAACCAGACGCTGCCAACTGTAGACAAAATCCTGTGCCGTTACCGGCGTGCCATCGGCCCATTGCGCATTATTGCGCAACGTAAACGTCCAGATACGGTTATCATTACTCTTCCACTGTGTGGCGACACCGGGAATAATCTCACCCTTTTCATTCTGGTTGACCAGCCCTTCGAATAAATCGCGAATAACCTGAATTTCTGGAAGCCCAACGGCTTTTGCCGGATCGAGTGACGCTGGCTCATCTTTTATATGACGCACCAGTTCTTGCTTTTCTGCCAGTACCGTCCCGCTGGGAACATCAGCAGCCCAGGATAATGAAATGCTGCTAACCAACAGCGCACAACAGGTTACTGAAACAGAATGCTGCATAAGATACCCTCAATTCCGGCTACTAAGTGAATGTGTAATTATTTGTATCGCCAGCAGGAAATGCAATTAACTTCCGACAGGAAAGTGATATTACACCTGAAAAGATAAGTGTGTGAAAACGATTTGATTATCCATACATTTTGCACAACACTGCGAGTAACTATCCCAGCATTCAGAGATGACTATGACCGTTACCCGCCCCCGTGCCGAGCGCGGCGCATTTCCGCCAGGAACCGAACATTACGGACGTTCACTATTGGGCGCGCCGCTAATCTGGTTCCCTGCACCGGCAGCCGATCGTGAAAGCGGCCTGATACTGGCGGGAACGCACGGCGACGAAAACTCCTCGGTCGTTACCCTTTCCTGCGCATTGCGTACGCTTAATCCCTCCCTGCGTCGCCATCATGTGGTGCTGGCGGTAAACCCTGACGGTTGCCAGTTGGGTCTGCGTGCAAATGCAAACGGCGTAGATCTTAACCGCAACTTTCCGGCGGCAAACTGGAAATCTGGTGAAACGGTATATCGTTGGAACAGCAGCGCAGAAGAGCGTGATGTGGTGTTATTGACTGGCGATCATCCGGGATCTGAGCCTGAGGCCCAGGCACTATGCCAACTTATTCACCACATTCATCCTGCATGGGTAGTTTCTTTCCACGATCCGCTGGCCTGTATTGAAGATCCCAGACACAGCGAATTAGGCGCGTGGCTGGCGCAGTCGTTCGAATTGCCGCTGGTAACCAGCGTCGGTTATGAAACGCCGGGCTCTTTTGGTAGCTGGTGCGCCGATCTAAACCTACATTGCATTACTGCAGAATTTCCGCCCATTTCATCGGATGAAGCGAGCGAAAAATACCTGCTGGCAATGTCTAATCTTTTGCGCTGGCATCCTTGAGATGAAGCTGTCCGGTTGTAAAATGCAAGGCAGGCTCCACGTCTCGGGCCAGCCACGTTGGGCCATCCAGATCGGCAAAGCTGACCTGTGGCGTAAGCGGCAATGCAGCGCCGATCGCCCTTGATGTACACAACATACAGCCCAACATGAGTGCAAATCCCTGCTCGCGGGCTTCGGTCGCCAGCGCCAGCGCTTCCGTCAGGCCGCCTGTTTTGTCGAGTTTGATATTGACCATTTCATAGCGTCCATGCAGCGCTTTCAGACTGCTGCGGGTATGGCAGCTTTCATCTGCACAGACAGGCAGCGGATGCACGAAATTCTCCAGCGCGGCATCATCATTAGCCGGCAGAGGCTGCTCCAGCATCGCAACGCCTAAATCCGCCATTAACTGGCAGCGTGCGGCCAGCCCTTCAGCACGCCAGGATTCATTAGCATCAACAATGATTGTCGCCTCAGGCACAGCCGCCCGGATCGCAACCATCCTTTCGCTGATTAAGTGTGCATCCAGTTTGACTTTCAGCAATCTGGCACCGTTATCCCATAGCGCAGTCGCGCTCGCCGCCATCTGCTCCGGCGTGCCGATCACGACGGTTTGCGCGGTCGTTACTGTTGCATCCAGTTCAGTACCAACGTAGTCGGCCAGAGACTGTTGTTGCTGACGCGCATTGAGATCCCAAAGCGCACAGTCAACGGCATTACGCGCCGCCCCCGCGGGCAGCAATGCCTGCAGCGCTTCACGCGTCACACCGTGTTCCAGTTGCGGCACAACACTCATGATTTGAGCCAGTACCGACGCATCGCTTTCGCCATAGCGAGGATAAGGCGTACATTCTCCAACGCCCTTTACACCATTCTCTTCCAGTTCAACCACCACCACATGCGCTTCGGTCCTGCTCCCGCGGGCAATCACAAAGGGAGTGTGTAACGGCCAGGCTTCCTCATACACCTTAACTGATCTCATTTGTTTTCCTTAATGCAGTCCCTGAAGCGGATATCCGCAAATAGCGTTTGCCGTGTTAACTGCTGATGGCATAAACTAGCCTTGACGTTAACTATATGTAAACAGGAAGATAACCATGTCACAAACCGTTCATTTCCAGGGCAACCCGGTTGCAGTTGCCGGCTCTATTCCTCAGGCTGGAAGCAAAGCCCAGGCTTTTACCCTTGTGGCTAAAGACCTGTCTGACGTTACTCTGGGCCAGTTCGCAGGCAAGCGCAAAGTGCTGAATATTTTCCCAAGCATCGATACCGGCGTGTGCGCGGCATCAGTACGTAAGTTTAACCAACTGGCGACAGAAATCGACAACACCGTCGTACTGTGCATTTCAGCCGATCTGCCATTCGCCCATTCTCGTTTTTGCGGCGCGGAAGGTCTGAGCAACGTTATCACGCTGTCCACCCTGCGTAACGCTGAATTCCTGAAAAACTACGGCGTTGAAATTGCCGAAGGTCCGCTGAAAGGTCTGGCTGCTCGTGCCGTTGTCGTTATCGACGAAAATGACAACATCGTGTTCAGCCAACTGGTCAATGAAATTACCAACGAGCCTGACTATGATGCAGCGTTGGCCGTGCTGAAAGCCTAAGTTGCCCTGAATACAAAAATGCCTCCGGATGGAGGCATTTTTATTTGCATCATTACTCTTCGTTTTTTTTCTGCTGACTCAGACCATACTCGCGTAACTTATTGGCGATCGCGGTATGTGAAACCCCCAGGCGTTTAGCCAGTTTACGCGTGCTGGGATAATTCATATAAAGCTGCGTCAACACGGAACGTTCAAAGCGGCTGGTGATCTCATCCAGCGACCCTTCCATCACCTCTTCTCCGACGGCAACTGTCGCTGCATCATAATCCGGCAATAAGATATCCTGCGGACGCAGTTCATAGCCCTCAAGCTGAGTTAACGCCCGATAGATAGCATTTTTAAGCTGACGCACATTGCCCGGCCAGCCGTAGCGGGTGAGCACCGTGCTGAGATCGGCAGACAACTTCGGACGCGGTACACCCTGCTCATCGGCAAAACGCGCCACAAACAGCTCTGTGAGTGGCATAATATCTTGTGGGCAATCGCGTAGCGGCGGCAGATTAAGCGTCAGGACATTCAGACGATAATAGAGATCTTCGCGGAAAAGACCTTTCTGCACCAGTTCCACCAGGTTCTTTTGCGTCGCGCAGATTACACGAACATCAACATGAACTTCATGATCTTCACCCACGCGACGGAACGTCCCGTCATTGAGGAAGCGCAGCAATTTCGTCTGCATGCGCGGCGACATTTCGCCAATCTCATCCAACAACACTGAACCGCCATTCGCCTGCTCGAAGAACCCTTTTTTACCTTCCGGGGCGTGACCAAACAGTTCGCTTTCTACCGCATCTTCAGGAATAGACGCGCAGTTCAGCGCCAGATAAGGTTTTGACGCACGTGGACTCGCCAGATGGCAGGCATGCGCAAAGAGATCTTTGCCCGTACCGGTATTCCCGGTGATCAGCAGCGGCGCACTCAGCGTCGCCAACTTGCGCGCCTGTTCAACAACGTGTTTCATTTTGGCGCTTACGGCAATAATCTGGCTGAATGCGCTCAGATCCTGGGTGGTCATGTTTTGCAATTGGCGGCCCATGCGGAGGGTAGAACGCAACATGACAACGGCACCGGTCAGCATTTGCTCCTGATTTTCGCCCTGCAAATGGACCGGCGTAATTTCCATCAGGAAGTTCTGTCCGTTAATCACCACATGTTCACTATGGGAATCCTGCGGATTACTTTCCAGCCAGCGCTGGAAGTTAAACCCATTAATGAGCTGTGCCGCCGTGTGGTTGCGCATCCGCTCCTGGGGATGGGCAAAAAGCTGGCAACTTGCCGGGTTTGCCATCTCCACTTTGCTTTTCATATCCAGAGAAAGAACGGGTTCAGGCAATGCTTCAAGCAACGCGCTAAGCGCCAGATGTTCGCGTTCGGAAGGCATCCAGGGCACGGTACGGACGTCCGTTACCCCTGCGATGCGGCGGATTTCAGCCATCAGGCTGCTGAAGTTAGTGAACTCCAGCTCCGCAAAATTAAGGTAAATTCGCCCGATGGGGTCAATCTCGATACCGCGTAAATCAATGCTTCTCAGCACCAGTAAATCGAGCAATTCGCGGGTCAGACCAAGACGGTCTTCACAAAAGACTTCCAAACGCATAGGAACCTTCACCTGGACAAGGGATTATGTATTAAATGATAAGCCAGTATTGGGTTAGCAGGAAGGACTCTGTCAACAAATATTGACAGCACGCTGGAAAATTGGGCGCCGGAGCGTAAAGTTATACGATCGGCACCCGTATTTACTCAACTTTCACGCGGGGATTTGTTCTTTTGTAAGGTCTCTTTCACCTGACCGATCAACTGACGGCGGAAATCCCCCAGTCGCGGTTTATCATCATCAATCCACGGTAATGGACGGCACAGCTCCATCGCTTTAATCCCCAGACGCGCTGTTAACAAGCCCGCGCCAATACCCTGCGCGGCACGCGTGGATAACCGGGCCGCTAAATCCTGCGACATCCAGTCCATCCCCACTTCCCGCACCAACTCGCTGGCCCCGGCAAAAGCGATATTTAACAGTACCAGACGAAACAGGCGCAGGCGGCTGTAATAGCCGAGTTCGATGCCATACAGCGTAGCTATACGGTTAATCAACCGCAGATTTCGCCAGGCAATAAACGCCATATCCACCAACGCTAACGGGCTGACGGCAATCATCAGCGTGGATTCCGCCGCAGAACGACTGATCTCACGTCGTGCTTGCGCATCCAGCACTGGCTGCACCAGGTGGGCATACAGGCTCACAACTTCCCTATCATTCTGCGTTTCATGGATAGAGGCATACCAGCGTTGTAGCGCAGGATGAGACTGATCGATACCCGCCTGTTGTGCCAACTTTTCACAAAATGCGCGGCCTTTTCCGGTTCCGTGACTGTGTAACAGATCACGCGCTTCATCACGCTCGTGTGCGCGTTGACGCAAACGCCACAGCCGACGCCACTCGGTTGCCACCGACCCAACGCCTGCGCCAATAATCAGCGCACCCGCAGCACAGCCCCCCAGCGCGACCCAGTCCTGAGTCTGCCAGGCGTTCATGGTCCACTGCACACCCTGAGCGACAACGCTTACGCCAAACAGTGCCAGCCCGCCCATCACCATCTTGCGCCACAGACTGCGTTTAGGGCGAAGGGCCGCATCAACAACGGCTTCTGCCTGACCTTCGTCTTCCAGTGGTTCATCCACTGTCGCCGGAGAAAAAGTCTGCGCCTCCGTATCCTTGAACATTTGCTGTGCTTTAAATGCCGTGTTTGGTTCCACTTCCAGTGGACCTGAGAAATCGATACGCGGTTTTAACGGCTCGCTCATCGCAATTTATCTCCTATTAAAAACTCCAGCGCGGCATCCAGGCGAATATGCGGTAAGGGTTTATCTACATCCATGACCTGCGGGCGAAAGGCTTCAAACTGGAAACCCTGGCGATCCCAAAAAGCCTGGCCCGGTAAACGCGCAGGGACTTCTCCCGGATAGACGGTCAACGGCTCGCCGTCGCTCAGGCGATTGCCGCGCAACGCGGGGATCTTCTCGCCCTTCACATCAATCAGGCCGCTGGTGGTTGCCTGCACCGATGCCAGTCCCAGACAGTCCATACTGATGCCTTCAAACGCAGCATTTTGCCAGGCGTCCTGAATCAATTGCTGCAACAACGACACCATATTGGCATGTTGATCGACCGTAACGTGGTCGGCCTTGGTGGCAGCGAACAGCAACTTATCGATTACCGGCGAGAACAACCGGCGGAACAACGTGCGCTGACCATAATGAAAACTTTGCATCAGTTGTGTCAGCGCCAGTCGCATATCGTTAAACGCCTGTGGTCCGCTGTTAAGCGGTTGCAGGCAATCGACCAGCACAATTTGGCGATCAAAGCGCAGGAAGTGATTCTTGTAGAACCCTTTCACGACCTTTTCGCAGTAGTAATTAAACCTGTCGCGTAACATACCTGCGTTGGTATGTTTATCCGCCTGTGCCAGTTTTGACTCACCAAAAGCATCAACATCCGGCCACGGGAAAAATTGCAGCGCAGGTGCGCCAGCCATGTCCCCCGGCAGCACAAAGCGCCCGGGCTGAATGAAATGCAATCCCTGCTGTTTGCACTGATGCAGATAATCTGTCCACGCCGCGGCGATTTCCGCCAGACGGTTTTCGTCAGCAGGCGCCAGCGGGTCAAGCCCCTCGCATAGCTGCCGCCATCTGGCCGACCATTCACCTCGCTGGCCCTGCAATAATCCGGTCATTTGCCGTGACCAGCCAAGGTAATCCTGGGCCAGCATCGGTAAATCGAGCAGCCACTCCCCCGGATAATCGACGATCTCCAGGTACAACGTGGACGTATCTTTAAAGTGACGCAGCAAAGAATCGTTGGATTTGTAGCGCAACGCCAGGCGAATTTCACTGACGCCACGCGTTGGCGTCGGCCAGGTTGGCGGAGAGCCATAAAGCTGCGCCAGTCCCTCATCATAGGTAAAGCGCGGAATACCAAAATCGCGCTGAGGAACCCGCTTTACGCCAAGCAGACGCTCTTCACGCACACAACTGAGCAACGGCAGGCGCGCACCGGCATGAATATTGAGTAACTGGTTTACCATTGCGGTAATAAACGCTGTTTTACCGCTGCGGCTAAGTCCGGTGACAGCCAGGCGCAGATGCCGATCTACGCCGCGATTAACCAGCGAGTTGAGTTCATTTTTAAGTCGCTTCATCGCCATCCCGTTATGCTGAAGGAACCGAAGAAATTATAACAAACAGGGAGCAAACATAAGGTTTAATACTGAGTTATCAACTCCCTGAAAGAAATCAGGCGACATCATTCATGTCGCCTTTAGCCAAAAGAAAGCATGCGGATTATTTATTCTCTACTTTAGGAAGATTAATCCCGCTAATACCGCCTTCGTTGGTTACCTGTGTATAGCCCATCCCGGTCAGCATATCTTTTGCCATCCCGGATTGACGACCTGAGTTGCAATACAACTTCACGGTGTCGGTCTTATCAGGGACTTCTGCCGCAATTCGTGCCTGCAAATCCTTTAAAGGGATGTTGATGGCCCCCTGAAGGTGTTCCTGCTGATATTGTTCAGGAACACGAACATCAATCCAGTGCTCGGCCGCAAATACCGGCATCCCGATGACCAGCGCTAGCGCGAATACTCCTTTTTTCAACATAGTATCGTTCCGTTAAATGATGGAAAGTCACCTAACACTATATACTTGATCTTAAGGAAATATTGCGAGCATGCTATCACTGGCCGTAGCGTTGGGAAATTTTCCTGGCAACCTTGCTCAATAATGGCTCCAGTACCAACACCAGCAACATTTTTAACGGACGGCGGGCCACTGATTTCACCGCCCACCCCGCAACACCTGCGGGGCCGTAGCGAAGCGCAGTCAAAAGTACCAGCTTGCCTGCTATTTTAAAGCCCGGCTTAACCCTTTGCCCGGCACGTTGCCAGCGATTATTCATTTCAATCCTCACAATTGACGGAAACGACTGCGCAATGTGAAGGTGTCCGATGTCACATAACGCTCCATTTCACGCAAACGCTTTTCACTCGCGGCCAGTTCACGATCGACGGAATCTAGCAGTTCCCCGCTTGATGGCTGTTGGTCGCCGGATACGACGTTGTCCGGCATTGGGTCCAGCACAAACGTCAACACGATATAGGCAACTACGGTGAAAAAGGCCAGACCAAAAAAGACTGACAGTACCACCAGGATCCTTACCAGCTTCACGGGGACATCAAGATAGTGCGCAATACCAGCACAGACCCCTTTAACCATGCCCTGCTGCGGGATACGCCACAGCTTTTTGTTCAGGTTAACGCCCCCCATTAGCGGTCCCTCCAGTTTGGATGTTCGGCATCAAGGATATCTTCCAGCGCCTGAATACGTTCACGCATACGCTGTGCATCATTGTTGAGCTCTACCAGACGTTGCTGATCGCTTTGCGACAGTTCACCACGGCTGGAACGATTGCTGTAATGCAGCCACAGCCAGATCGGCAAAACGAACAGCACAAAGATAGTTAACGGAATGGCCAGAAATAGCGCGCTCATGAGTACTCCTTACAGGTGATGAGCGGCGGCGCGTTCGGGCACCGCCAGATGTTATTATTGCTTGTCTTGCTGCATTTTGGCTTTAAGCTGCGCCAGCTGCTCGCTGATTTCATCATCTGCTTTCAGGTCAGCAAATTGCTGATCCAGAGATTTTTGCTTACCGAAGTTATGGCTTTCGGCTTCCGCTTCCATCTGATCAATACGGCGCTCAAAAGATTCGAAGCGGGCCATTGCTTCATCCAGTTTGCCGCTATCCAACTGACGACGGACATCACGAGAAGAACTCGCCGCCTGATGACGCAACATCAATGCCTGCTGACGAGCCCGGGTTTCACTGAGTTTATTTTCCAGCTCACCAATCTCTTTTTTCATCCGCGCCAGCGTATCGTCAACCAGCGTCACTTCATGCTCCAGAGAGGCAATTAAATCGGTCAGTTTCTGCTTTTCAATTAATGCAGAACGCGCCAGATCTTCTTTCTCTTTACGCAGCGCCAGCTCAGCTTTTTCTTGCCACTCCGCCTGCTGCGCACTGGCCTGTTCAATCCGGCGGGACAGCTGTTTTTTTTCTGCCAGTGCACGCGCTGAGTTAGATCGAACCTCAACCAGCGTGTCTTCCATTTCCTGAATCATCAACCGCACCAGTTTCTGCGGATCTTCGGCCTTTTCCAGCAACGCATTAATATTGGCGTTCACGATGTCGGCAAAACGAGAAAAAATACCCATAATGTAATCCTCACTTACTGTTCTGATATCGGGCAATGCCCTGCTGCTTCCATAATGCACTTGTCGTGCCAACTTTTTTATATTATTGATTTTAAAGATAATATCTAATTTTACCTGACGAGATAATTAGGGTAAATTGGTGAATAACACTAACAAATGGTGAATTTCATCATGGCAGGATACAAAGATACTCTTCTGGGGGAAGCAAACAGCTTCATTGAAGTGCTGGAACAAGTCTCCCATCTGGCCCCCCTGGAAAAACCCGTGCTGGTTATCGGTGAGCGTGGCACAGGAAAAGAGTTAATCGCCAACCGTCTGCACTACCTTTCCACTCGTTGGCAAGGACCGTTTATTTCTCTTAATTGTGCGGCGCTGAACGAAAATTTACTCGATTCCGAACTCTTCGGCCATGAAGCTGGCGCTTTTACCGGAGCGCAAAAACGCCATCCTGGCCGCTTCGAGCGCGCCGACGGTGGCACACTTTTTCTTGATGAACTGGCAACCGCACCGATGTTGGTACAGGAGAAATTGCTGCGCGTTATTGAGTATGGAGAGCTCGAGCGCGTAGGCGGTAGCCAGCCGCTGCAGGTTAACGTGCGCCTGGTCTGTGCCACCAATGCCGACTTACCGAGAATGGTCAGTGAAGGTACTTTCCGCGCAGACCTGTTGGATAGACTGGCCTTTGATGTCGTGCAACTTCCACCTTTACGGGAGCGTAAAAGCGACATCATGTTGATGGCCGAACATTTTGCGATTCAAATGTGCCGCGAGATTGGATTACCGCTGTTTCCCGGTTTTAGCACACAAGCCAGAGAAACACTTCTCCACTATCGCTGGCCGGGCAATATCCGCGAATTGAAAAACGTTGTTGAACGCTCGGTATACCGACATGGTACCAGCGATTATCCGCTGGACGAGGTAGTGATAGATCCGTTTAAGCGCCACACTACAGACGTTCAGCAGCAGGAAACCCACTCTACAGCGGCAACGTTACCGCTGGATCTGCGCGCATTCCAGCAACAGCAAGAAAAGACGTTTCTGCAAACCAGCCTACAACAGGCAAAATTTAACCAGAAAAAGGCCGCCGAACTGCTTGGGCTGACGTACCATCAGCTCCGCGCGTTGCTTAAAAAACACCAGATTTAACGATGCATTACCAACCGTTAAGCGCCTTCATGTGCAAAATCCTCCACAAAGCACATTGAAATAGTACCGTTTAACGGTTCCCACATATCATCAATCTTGCATAAGTTTCATACTGACCCATAATGAATGAACGTTCATTCACATAATCACTACAAGGCGACCAACACGGATACGCCTTGAGGATCCTCTTTAGAAACTGACAGCAGGTAAATTATGGCTAAAAAAACGCTTCGACTTTCCTTCCCCCAGTGGCAGGGAGGCAACAATCCCCCCTATCATCTCGGATCACTTCTGTTGTCCTTTCTCTCGCCTGAAGCGAAAGGCCCCGTCGAGGATGTTCCGGTTGCTTTACCTGAAAGCGAGCCGCTGAGTGTAATAGATGGCATTACTGGTAAACCACAGATTCTTAAACAGTTGAACGATGCGGTGACGCGTATTGAAAAACACGATCCCGACGCGATTGTCGTATTGGGCGGTGACTGCCTGGTTTCTTTGGTGCCCTTCGCGCATCTGCTGAATAAGTACGGTGATAAGCTGGGCGTGCTTTGGATCGACTCTCACCCCGACGTGCAGACGGCTGAACAGTATCCAAATGCGCATGCCCATGTACTTGGCGCACTGATTGGCACGGGCGATAAAGATTTAGTGGACCACGTCACACACAAGGTTTCGCCGTCAAAAATTATGATTGCCGGCATTCACAATCCACTGATATACGAAAGCGACTATCTGGCCCATCACCGGATTGCGACGGCTGGCCCTGATGATGTCAAAAACGGTGCCAACGAGGTTATGGAATGGATTGCCCGCGAACACATTGAATATCTGGCGATTCATATTGATCTGGATGTTCTGGACCCGTCACTTTTCCGTTCTGTTTTGTTCGCCAAACCAGGCCGAGGGGAACATGATTTTGGCGATGTGCCCGAGGGTAAGCTGACTATTGAAGAGGTGCTTAAACTGGTTAATCTTGCCACTGCAAACGCCGAGGCCGTCGGGCTTACCATTGCTGAACATCTGCCGTGGGATATGGTGAACCTGAAGAACATGCTCAGTGCATTACCTCTCATGAAGTAACGCAAGATATCGATAAATCTCATCGCTGGTTCCAGGCCTCAAAGCACGGTAAAGTTTCGCCATAGATTCAAAGATAAAGGTCGATATGCTAAAGAATACTGAAACCTACCATAAGCTTATTACCGCTGCCGCAGCCTGTTTTGCTGAGAAAGGATTCAATGCAACCAGCGTGCGCGAAATTTCCACGCGTGCAGGTATCAGCCAGGGAGCCATGTACACTTACTTCAAAAGTAAGGATGAGCTTATTCGGGCAATCGTTCTGGAAGAGCAAAACACTGCGCTGGCTGCCCATAATGAGCCCTGTAGCGGATCGTTTTTTGATCGTCTTTGCAAGCAGGTCGTTTCTTGCATAAGCGATGTCGGTTACCCTGTCACGCACAACCTTTGGATAGAGATCATGGCCGAATCGGCACGCAACCCGGAACTGAGGGAAGCGTTTATCGCCAGTGATAACATCATGCGACAAAGCATTGCGGGAATAATTGCGCAAGGTATCGCCGCAGGAGAGTTTCGTCGGGATATTAACCCACAAGCGATAACCATCATTCTGTTTGCATTTATTGACGGACTGATTGCACGTAAGGCTATTAACCCTGCGTTCTCATTGGAAACAGATGTACCAGCGTTCCCTGATTTAATGTCAAAGTTGCTTAAATAAAATACTTCCCGAGCCTGCTTTCTGATCTTTCCCCTGCCCACTTCGCGCCAGAAGTGGGCATTGCGGGTGTCAACACAATCAATACATAAAGTATCAATTTATACAATTGTCGGTGAATTGCAGCTGAACTCCCGACCACGAGTAAAAGCAAAAAATCATTTCTGCGCACTCATCATTCCTGCCCGACCTCACAGCCATAAATCCTAGCGTTATACAAGCATTTCAGCAGGTATGCCGATCGTTTTACGTCGTCCACAGGGCCATGTAGTTGAAAAAAGAGACTGGATGCCAGGATGACGATGGTGTATAAAATAATACAAACAGTATTATTTTATACTAAATGAATTATCAATACTTAAGCTGGAGATTGAACCATGCCCACCAATATTACCCAGAACACAACGACGGATAGCTTCCCGCCAGCAGGCCATTACTCACATAGTGTGACTGCCGGAGGATTCGTTTTCATTTCTGGACAGCTACCTGTCACGACTAATGGCGAAAGAAAAGCGGAAGCTTCTTTTGAAGAACAGACCAGACTGGCTCTACAGAATGTTGATGCTTGTCTGGCAGGAGCCGGCGTTTCTCGTCAGCACCTGGTATCGGTTCGCGTCTATGTCACGGACATTAATCAGTGGCCGACGTTTAATCGGATCTACGGCGAATGGATCGGTGATTCCCGTCCAGCCCGTGCTGTCGCTGGCGTTGCAGAGCTTCATTACGGCTTTGCCGTAGAAATTGAAGCCATTGCGTTAGCACAACAAGTGTGACTATTAACTGCTACAGGTGAACAACAATGACTGAAATGACACTACCTGATTACCACGATGTTGCCGCGGCCGCTGAGCGTATCGCAGGTTATGCGAACAAGACACCGGTTATGACATCACGAACGGTGAATGAAGAGTTTGGTGCTGACGTTTTCTTCAAATGCGAAAACTTCCAGCGGATGGGGGCATTTAAGTTTCGCGGCGCGATGAATGCTTTGCGCCAGTTTACACCAGAACAGAGAGCAGCCGGCGTCGTGGCTTTTTCATCCGGAAACCATGCTCAGGCAATTGCCCTGTCCGCAAAATTACTGGGTATTCCGGCGACAATTATCATGCCGCACGATGCGCCAGCCGCTAAGGTTGCTGCCACGAAAGGGTATGGCGGACATGTCGTGATGTACGACCGTTATACTGAAGATCGTGAAAAAATTGGCCGGGATCTGGCAGAAAAACAGGGACTAACGCTGATCCCACCTTACGATCACCCGCACGTTATTGCAGGCCAGGGTACTGCCACGAAAGAACTGATTGAAGAAGTTGGTGCTCTGGATGCCCTTTTTGTTTGTCTGGGTGGTGGCGGTCTTCTATCTGGTTCCGCACTGGCCGCGCGACACTTGTCCCCTGATTGTCTTATCTATGGTGTGGAACCTGAGGCAGGCAACGACGGTCAACAGTCGTTTCGCAGTGGCAAAATTGTGCACATCGATACGCCGAAAACCATTGCAGATGGCGCGCAAACCCAACATCTAGGACAGCATACCTTTCCACTGATCCAGAAACATGTTAACGATATTCTGACGGTTTCAGATGATGAATTAATTGCCGCAATGAAATTTATCGCGGAACGAATGAAAATGGTCGTGGAGCCAACAGGCTGCCTTGGTTTTGCCGCCGCGAGAGCGCGAAAAGCAGGCCTTCGGGGAAAGAGAATCGGCATTATCATCAGCGGTGGCAATGTTGATATCAACCGCTACAGTGAATTCCTTGCAGGGTAATCTCATTAAGGTATCTGCGGTGCGGATACCTTATCGCTATACGCCTGTTCCAGTCTGGAAAAGAAGCCCCAGGACGCTGTAAACTGGCCGCCATAATGGCAACAGGCATCACTGCAGGAGACTGGCATGCCAAAAACCGACGATAACTCGCTACTCAATCAAATTGAAACCATCGCCAAAGGACTGAGCGATACCTTCTCTCCGTTTTGCGAGGTTGTGGTTCATGACCTCAAGAACCCTGAGCATGCGATCTTATCCATACATAATAATCTGTCCGGTCGCAAAGCTGGCCAGCCCGCAACGGAGCTTGGACTGGCGCGGATCGCATCACCTGATTTTCCTAGCATCGTTGCCAACTACAGCAATCAGTTTGCTGATGGTCGCCCGGTAAAAAGTACCTCTATTGGCATCAAGGACGAACAAGGCAAATACATCGCGGCGCTATGCCTGAATGTTGATATGACGCTATTTCGCGGGATGCAGAGTGCGCTTGCACGGTTTACTGAAACCGAGTGCTCACCTGTCAGCGAACACCTCGATCCTGGCAGTAATGAAGTGATTCGCCAGCGTATTGATAACTTTGCGGCTGAACGTGCAACAACGGCGCGAGCGCTGAAAACAGAAGACAGAAAGGTACTGATTCAACAATTGCGTAAGGAAGGTTTACTGAACGTACGAAAATCCATGGATACGGTGGCGCAGCATCTGGGAGTGTCCAGAGCAACCGCATACCTGTACGCCCGTCAGGCTAACGCTATCGGCGAATAAGTTGGTCGTTTGACTGGCGAGCAGCGAACTTCACGCATTGCGATCTGACCAATTCTGAACTGGGTGATTTAGATATTCGGGGCGTCGATTTACAAGGCGTTAAGATAGATAGTTACCAGGCCTCGTTGATCATGGAACGGCCTGGGCGGTTAGCCCTGGTTAATCAAGCCCGCAATACACCTAGGAGCGGTGAATCCCCGCCCCCTACGTATCTGTTCTGTTACCCTTCAGGCATTGCTGAAGAGTGGTGGGTGGAAATTTTCCACGCCTTCCCATCCCATGCGTAAGTAAACGTATAACGGGCCGAAACAGTCGATTTGTCTGCGAAGGTGAAGGTATAGGTACCAGCATCAATCGCCTTATTACAGCCAAGACGAATGGTACGACTGTCAATTTTCCCGGTCGGTTTCTTTGCCAGAAAATGTTCAAAATAATCCTCACGCTCAGCATCTGTTAAGCGGGCTTTATTTGACACCGTGGGAAGTAATACTGCATCACTAAGATAATTTTCAGATACTGTCTTCGCGTTACCCGTTTTCAGTGATTCATTCCACTTGTCGAATAGCGCTTCGATTTGCGCTTTGTTCACCTTCACACATTCTGGGGCCGGAGTCGCAAAAACGGGGCCCGATAAAAGGATCAGTGAACAAGCAAAACCAAGTAATTGCTTCATAGTAATCATTCCATTAATGGTTAGATGGCCACAAGAAGGTCATTGATAACCGGATAGTCAAATCACCTGTAATAACCAATAGAAACCATTAACATACGCCGGGTGTAGAAAATAAAGACGTTAAATAAATGAGTAATTAATACAATGAAATAATTAGATATTTTGGCATTGATGCTCTGTATTTAACATAACCCACTACCTGAATGATTATAGTTCAGCATGCATATGATTTCTGTCCCCCTTCCCGAATCTCTTTAACGCTATCCCTTCCTTACGTTTCGGTACTTGCGACACCCCAGCACATAAATTTGGCATAGCTATACCCTCATGAAACTCGCGCTTCGTTTATTACGGGTCAGATGAGGCATGAAAATGCTAAGATAGTTTATGAGTTATATTCAAAGTGGAGCGCTGGTATGAATATTGACCAGGCCGCGACGTAGAATTTGCAACTAACTGTATGGTTGCCCCCAAACTCAAACGGTAATGGCGAATGTCATTAAATATTAGTAAGATAGCTTCTTTATTCATAGTCCCTTAAAATTATGCGCCTGGTTTTATCAACTCTGATCGTAATGGCTGGACTTCTGAGTGGTCAGGCTGTTGCCGCGCCTCTGCAGACCACGCACGCTGATATTCGTGACAGCGGCTTTGTCTATTGCGTCAGCGGGCAAGTCAATACATTCAACCCACAGAAAGCGAGCAGCGGCCTGATTGTCGACACTCTGGCAGCCCAACTCTATGACCGGCTACTTGATGTGGATCCGTACACCTACCGACTGGTGCCAGAACTGGCTGAGAGCTGGGAAGTGCTGGACAACGGCGCAACCTACCGTTTCCACTTGCGCCGCGACGTTTCGTTTCAAAAGACGGCCTGGTTTAAGCCTACCCGTAAGCTAAATGCAGATGATGTGGTATTTACCTTTGAGCGCATATTTGACCGTCACCATCCGTGGCACAACGTCAATGGCAGCAGCTTTCCCTACTTCGATAGCCTGCAATTCGCTGATAACGTGCAAAGCGTGCGCAAGCTGGATAACAACACGGTTGAATTTCGTCTGACTCAGCCAGATGCCTCCTTCCTGTGGCATCTGGCGACACACTATGCCTCTGTAATGTCGGCTGAATATGCCACACAACTGGCCAAACAGGATCGCCAGGAATTACTCGACAGGCAGCCTGTCGGTACCGGACCGTTCCTGCTTTCAGAAAACCGCGCGGGGCAATATATTCGTCTACAACGTCACGAAAAATTCTGGCGCGGCACGCCCCTGATGCCACAGGTCGTTGTGGATCTCGGTTCAGGCGGCACCGGACGGTTATCAAAGCTCCTGACCGGGGAGTGCGACGTTCTGGCCTGGCCCGCGGCCAGTCAGCTCACCATATTACGTGATGACCCACGCCTGCGCCTGACGCTGCGTCCTGGAATGAACATTGCCTATCTGGCATTCAACACCAATAAACCGCCGCTGGATAACCCCGCAGTGCGGCATGCGCTGGCACTGGCCATTAACAACCAGCGTCTGATGCAGTCTATCTACTACGGTACGGCAGAAACTGCAGCATCTATTTTGCCCCGCGCCTCATGGGCTTATGACAACGAAGCTAAGATTACTGAATACAACCCGGCTAAATCCCGTGAGCAGCTAAAAGCACTGGGACTTGAGAACCTGACGTTGCAACTGTGGGTCCCGACCAGCTCTCAGGCCTGGAATCCGAGTCCGCTGAAAACAGCGGAACTGATCCAGGCAGATATGGCGCAGGTGGGTGTGAAAGTGAAGATCATCCCGGTTGAAGGTCGTTTTCAGGAGGCGCGATTAATGGATATGAACCATGATCTGACGTTGTCCGGTTGGGCGACGGACAGTAACGATCCTGACAGTTTTTTCCGACCGTTGCTCAGTTGCGCCGCCATCAACTCACAGACTAACTTCGCACACTGGTGCAATCCGCAGTTCGACAGCATTTTACGCAAAGCGCTGTCTTCGCAGCAGCTCTCCTCGCGTATTGACGCCTATGACGAAGCACAAAATATCCTGGCGCAAGAGTTGCCGATCCTGCCGTTGGCCTCATCATTGCGTCTACAGGCTTACCGCTATGACATCAAAGGTCTGGTGCTAAGTCCGTTCGGGAATGCTTCCTTTGCCGGGGTTTCCAGGGAAAAGACTGATGAGGTGAAAAAACCATGATTATCTTCACCCTGCGTCGCTTCTTATTGCTGCTGGTCACCCTGTTCTTCCTGACATTCATTGGGTTCAGCCTGAGCTACTTCACCCCCCATGCGCCGTTACAAGGCGCATCGCTGTGGAACGCCTGGATATTCTGGTTCAACGGTCTGATCCACTGGGATTTTGGCGTTTCCAGTATTAACGGTCAGTTAATCTCAGAACAGCTGAAAGAGGTTTTCCCAGCCACGATGGAGCTGTGTATTCTTGCCTTTGGGTTTGCGCTGATGGTCGGGATCCCCATCGGCATGCTGGCCGGCATCACACGTAATAAATGGCAGGATCGCTGCATCAGCGCATTGGCTCTGATGGGGTTTTCCATTCCCGTTTTTTGGCTGGCGCTGCTGCTGACGCTCCTCTTCTCACTGACTCTCGGCTGGTTACCCGTTTCGGGACGTTTCGATCTACTTTACGAAGTAAAACCGGTGACCGGTTTCGCCATTATTGATGCGTGGATCTCTGACTCCCCCTGGCGCGACGAAATGTTGGTCAGCGCAATCCGTCATATGGTGCTTCCTGTATTGACGCTTTCCGTCGCGCCCACCACGGAGGTCATTCGCCTGATGCGTATCAGCACCATTGAGGTCTTCGATCAGAACTATGTCAAAGCGGCAGCCACGCGCGGTTTGTCACGCTTCACCATTCTGCGTCGCCACGTATTGCACAACGCACTTCCGCCGGTCATTCCTCGTCTTGGATTACAGTTTTCCACCATGCTGACGCTGGCGATGATCACCGAGATGGTCTTTAGCTGGCCAGGGCTGGGACGTTGGTTGATTAACGCAATTCGCCAGCAAGACTACGCCGCTATTTCGGCGGGTGTGATGGTGATTGGCTCCCTGGTTATTATCGTTAACGTCATCTCTGATATTTTGGGTGCTATGGCTAACCCTCTGAAACATAAGGAATGGTATGCCYTACGATAGCGTATATAGCGAGAAGCGCCCACCCGGAACGCTACGCACCGCATGGCGTAATTTTTATGGCGATGCTTCTGCGATGGTGGGTCTGTACGGTTGTGCGGGACTGGTCATTCTGTGTGTGTTTGGTGGCTGGTTTGCCCCTTACGGCATCGATCAGCAATTTCTTGGCTACCAACTGTTGCCACCGTCCTGGTCACGCTATGGCGAAGTGTCATTCTTCCTCGGAACCGACGATCTGGGCCGCGACGTATTAAGCCGTCTGCTCAGCGGCGCGGCCCCGACCGTTGGCGGTGCGTTTGTCGTTACCCTCGCCGCCACACTCTGCGGTCTGTTGCTGGGCGTGGTTGCCGGGGCAACGCACGGACTACGCTCAGCGGTGCTGAACCACATTCTGGATACCCTGCTGTCAATTCCATCGCTACTGCTGGCCATTATTGTGGTGGCTTTTGCCGGGCCACATCTGACGCATGCGATGTTCGCCGTCTGGCTGGCTTTACTGCCGCGTATGGTGCGCTCCGTCTACAGCATGGTGCATGACGAGCTGGAAAAAGAGTATGTCATTGCTGCTCGTCTGGATGGCGCGAGCACGCTCAATATCCTGTGGTTTGCGATTCTGCCGAATATCACTGCCGGTCTTATCACTGAAATCACCCGAGCACTGTCAATGGCGATTCTGGATATCGCCGCCCTGGGCTTCCTTGATCTCGGCGCACAGCTGCCCTCCCCAGAATGGGGCGCCATGCTTGGCGATGCGCTGGAGTTGATCTATGTTGCGCCGTGGACCGTCATGCTGCCCGGAGCGGCAATTATGATAAGTGTGCTGCTGGTAAATCTGTTAGGTGACGGCGTACGCCGCGCAATTATTGCGGGGGTGGAATAATGCCATTACTGGATATCCGCAACCTGACTATCGAGTTCAGGACCGGTGACGACTGGGTGAAAGCAGTGGACCGCGTCAGCATGACGCTAAACGAAGGTGAGATCCGTGGACTGGTCGGTGAATCGGGTTCAGGTAAAAGTTTGATCGCTAAGGCCATCTGCGGCGTCGCCAAAGATAACTGGCGCGTTACCGCGGACCGCATGCGTTTTGATGATATCGACCTGTTGCGCCTTTCCGCCCGCGAGCGACGTAAGCTGGTCGGTCATAACGTGTCCATGATCTTTCAGGAGCCGCAGTCTTGTCTGGATCCGTCTGAACGTATTGGACGCCAACTGATGCAAAACATTCCCGCCTGGACTTACAAGGGGCGCTGGTGGCAACGTATCGGCTGGCGCAAACGCCGCGCGATTGAGCTCCTGCACCGCGTCGGGATAAAAGATCATAAAGATGCCATGCGCAGTTTCCCTTATGAGCTGACTGACGGCGAGTGCCAGAAGGTCATGATCGCCATCGCACTGGCAAACCAACCTCGCCTGCTGATTGCAGATGAACCCACCAATGCGATGGAACCCACAACCCAGGCGCAAATTTTTCGTCTGCTGACTCGACTGAATCAAAACAGCAATACCACCATTTTGTTGATCAGCCATGACCTGCAAATGCTCAGCCAATGGGCAGACAAAATCAACGTAATGTACTGCGGACAAACGGTGGAAACCGCGCCCAGTAAAGATTTGGTGACGATACCCCATCACCCTTATACGCAAGCGCTGATTCGCGCCATTCCTGATTTTGGTAGCGCAATGCCGCATAAAAGCCGCCTGAATACCATGCCAGGAGCAATTCCGTTGTTAGAACAGTTGCCCATCGGCTGTCGTCTGGGGCCGCGTTGCCCTTATGCGCAGCGCGAATGCATTGAAACCCCAAGACTGACCGGAGCAAAGAATCATCTCTACGCCTGTCATTTCCCGCTGAATATGGAGAGAGAGTGAGATGGTAGAAACCCTGCTCGAAGTGCGTAATCTGAGCAAAACCTTCCGCTACCGGACGGGATTATTTCGCCGCCAGACCGTCGAAGCCGTTAAACCGCTGAGCTTTACGCTGCGTGAACGTCAAACGCTCGCTATTATTGGCGAGAACGGCTCAGGCAAGTCCACGCTGGCGAAAATGCTGGCTGGGATGGTTGAGCCGACCAGCGGCGAGCTGCTGATTGACGATCATCCGCTAAAATATGGCGATTATTCATTTCGTAGTCAGCGTATTCGCATGATTTTCCAGGATCCGTCAACGTCGCTAAACCCACGGCAGCGTATCTCACAGATCCTCGATTTTCCGTTACGCCTGAATACCGATCTGGAGCCTGAACAGCGCCGCAAACAGATTGTGGAAACTATGCGTATGGTGGGTCTGCTACCCGATCATGTTAGCTACTATCCGCATATGCTGGCCCCAGGGCAAAAACAGCGTCTGGGCCTTGCCCGTGCGCTGATTTTGCGGCCAAAAGTTATTATCGCCGACGAAGCGCTGGCTTCTCTGGATATGTCGATGCGATCGCAACTCATCAACCTGATGCTGGAATTACAGGAAAAACAAGGGATTTCGTATATCTATGTGACCCAACATATTGGGATGATGAAACACATCAGCGACCAGGTGTTAGTCATGCATCAGGGCGAAGTTGTCGAGCGCGGCAGTACGGCGGACGTGCTGGCCTCTCCGCTACATGAGCTGACTCGTCGTCTTATTGCAGGGCATTTTGGCGAGGCGCTTACCGCCGATGCCTGGCGGAAAGACCGTTAATCAGATAATAGCCCACCAGGACGGGAGGGCTATCCGTTCTGTCATCAGTGACAAAACCGGGGCAAGAGTAGCGCGTCAACCTCAGAGAACGTGACTGACGGGAAAATTTCACCCTGCATCGCCCAAACGCCGGCGGTGCAGACCTCCTCGATAAGATGGGGCGTATCTATCCCCTCAACCACAACGCGCTCGCAATATCCTCTGATATTTTTAATCAACACCGGGAAAATTGTTTTTTCTACCTGTGACAGGAAGAAGTCGCGATCCATTTTCACAACGTCAAAACGGCCGCACACCAGCGGACTCGCGCCAATACTGCCAGATCCGAGATCGCCCAGCCACAAGGCATTTGGGCCATCACTCAGCGAATTAATCAGCAGGTTGTTCAGGCAAACTGTATTCGACAGAAAGCGTTCTGAGAGTTCCAGCGCAATAAAGGGCATGGAATGCAAGGCCGACTTAATGACGGGATCACCAATTGCTAATAGCGCCATTTCATCAATAAGGCTTAGCGTACAGAGCAGATTATTGTTCTCGAACCAATTACGCTTTTCTGCAATTAACCGAATTTGCTCAAGCATGAAATTACGTTTTTGTTCGCTACTCCATGCCGAAATGATGGAATCTGCGTGTAACGGATGAACCGTCTCAGAGGTGAAGCGGGCGAGCATCTCAACACCCAGCAACTTATCTGTTGTGTCTCTCATCGGTTCCGCGATGAAATGATAGTGCATAAGACCACTCCAATTGATCATAACGTCCTGATAATGCACTTTTAATCATAATCAATCAATAATATCGATCAATGAATCGATATTGATCGATAAAAACAATATATCATAACTAAATGAATATGGTCATATTTTTTGTTTTAAGAATGTTCTTACATTGATATGTGTTAAAACATCGACTAGAGGTCAGATCATACCATTTTAACCCTCTGACGCCTTGTATTTTCACCTTATACCCCTGCTCTTCTCTGGTTGGATGAGGCAGAACCAGGGGGGAGTGATATACTCCTCACGTGCAATGAATAGTGACAGACCACCAGGTGCTGACAACGATTCCCTGCCCTCTGAAATGCCGATTACTGCTGCTCACCGTCTGGTGAATAGCAGAGAAAGATCGTGACACAAGGGGCAAAGAGTGGGATATAATTTCACACCAATTTCGAGTGACCTTGAAATTGCAATCATAACTCATTGATTGCTAAAAAAAATAAGTAATGACTATAAGGATTAAAGCTATGGGTTTTCTTTCCGGTAAGCGCATTCTGGTGACCGGTCTTGCCAGTAAACTGTCCATCGCCTATGGTATCGCACAGGCGATGCACCGCGAAGGCGCTGAACTGGCGTTCACCTACCAGAACGACAAACTGAAAGGCCGCGTGGAAGAATTTGCCGCTCAGCTGGGTTCCAACATCGTACTGCAGTGTGATGTGGCTGAAGACGCCAGCATCGACACCATGTTCGCTGAACTGGGCAAAGTCTGGCCGAAATTCGACGGTTTCGTACATTCCATCGGTTTCGCACCTGCTGATCAGCTGGATGGCGACTACGTGAATGCGGTCACCCGCGAAGGCTTTAAAATTGCTCATGACATCAGCGCGTACAGCTTTGTTGCAATGGCAAAAGCATGCCGTTCAATGCTGAACCCTGGTTCTGCACTGCTGACGCTGTCCTATCTGGGTGCAGAGCGCGCGATCCCGAACTACAACGTAATGGGTCTGGCGAAAGCCTCTCTGGAAGCCAACGTTCGTTATATGGCTAACGCGATGGGTCCTGAAGGCGTGCGTGTGAACGCAATCTCCGCCGGCCCAATCCGTACTCTGGCGGCTTCCGGTATCAAAGATTTCCGTAAAATGCTGGCACATTGCGAAGCGGTTACGCCGATTCGTCGTACCGTTACCATTGAAGATGTGGGCAACTCTGCGGCATTCCTGTGCTCAGACCTGTCCGCCGGTATCTCCGGTGAAGTCGTTCACGTTGACGGCGGCTTCAGCATCGCCGCAATGAACGAACTGGAACTGAAATAATCTTTCAGACTTCCTCTATGGGCGACGCTCCGTCGCCCATTATTTTCCTCTCCCTTCTCCTTCGCTCGTGGCTATATATGCTTTTCTGATATTTATTATCACTTAACAATCTTTCATCACCTCATTCGCTTACGTCAGGATATCGCAGCGCAAACGATCCGGCGTACAGGTATGACGACGTATCCGGGTCGCCACTTTTTAGACCAAGGAACGCCCATGGAACAACGCCGAATTGAAGGCAAAAGCCACTGGTATCATGAGACACAGTCCAGTACATATCCGCAAGATGTTCTACCGTTGGTGCCCGAAGCCGCACACGTAGAGGACCGATTTTTGCTGGATCTGACGATACCTGCCGTTGCGCTTTTACCCTTTCAGTCCTGGTTAGAACCTGCCCGTAAACTTGCTCAACTTCTCTTCCCAGTGCATGTTTCTCTGGATTCAATGCACACGTTCAGCGCCTATGAACGTATGAGTACCGCTTTAACCGTCGCACAGGTTTGTGGCGTACAGCGTTTATGTAATCATTATGCTGCACGTCTGACCCCCCTTCCTGGCCCTAATTCATCCAGGGAAAGCAACCACCGACTGGCGCAAATCACCCAATATGCTCGCCAGCTAGCCAGCTCTCCGGACGTCATCGGCTCACGCGATCGCCAGCATCTGGAGGCGGTTGGCCTCACGACCAGCGACAGTGTTCTGATGAATCAAATCGTTGGCTTTGTCGGCTTTCAGGCCCGCGTCGTTGCGTTGTTTCAAGCCTGGTTTGGCCATCCTGTGCGACGCATTCCAGGCCTTGATATTCAGCAATTTGCCGAGGCATCCCCCTTTAGTGCAGAAGAAGCACAGTGGCACACCGCCGACCTGCCAATTGAAAAACATCTTGCCGGCGCAGAAGCACATGCCAGCCATACTCCCATTGTGTTGCAAGCGCTGAGGCCATTACTGCAACACTCACCTGAAGAACTGGCGTTATTTGAAGCGCTTTTTACCAGCACATTACACAGCGATGTGCAATCACGGACATTTTCTCTGGCCACGCTGTTCACATCGCGGATTAACGGTAGCGTGTCCTGCTTCAATGAGTACGCCCTCTCAGCCACTGAGTTCACTGAGATTATTACCGTACTTCGCCAGGATGAGCGCCAAATACAGCGTTGGGAGCAACGACATCCGGTTGAGCGCGTCACCCTGCAGGCGGTACAATGGCTAACCCGGGCGCCCGATCGCTTTAGCGCCGCACTGCTTACTCCGTTACTCGACCAGGGTATATCTTCAGAACAGGCAATTAACGTACTGGCCTGGAGCGGATTGTGCGGATGGTTAAATCGTTTGAAGATCGCGTTGGGCGAGACGTATTAACCGATCCACTTGCTGAAAGAGCGCTTGCTGCGACTGGCAGATTCGCGTAAAACTGTCAGCCGCTCTTTCAGCCACGAAAATAGACAATTATGCTTCAGGACAACCCGCTGCTAGCGCAGCTTAAACAGCAACTACATTCCCAGACGCCACGTGCTGAAGGGGTGGTAAAAGCCACGGAAAAAGGCTTTGGCTTCCTGGAAGTCGATGCACAAAAAAGCTATTTCATTCCACCGCCGCAGATGAAAAAAGTGATGCATGGCGACCGCATTGTGGCGGTTATCCATACGGAAAAAGATCGCGAATCTGCCGAACCGGAAGAACTGATCGAGCCGTTCCTGACGCGCTTCGTGGGCAAAGTTCAGGGTAAGAATGACCGCCTGTCCATTGTGCCGGATCATCCGCTCCTGAAAGATGCGATTCCCTGCCGCGCCGCGCGTGGCGTTGAACATGAATTTAAAGAAGGTGACTGGGCTGTTGCAGAAATGCGTCGCCACCCGTTAAAAGGCGACCGCACCTTCTACGCCGAGTTAACCCAATTTATTACCTTCGCTGACGATCACTTCGTTCCGTGGTGGGTCACACTGGCTCGCCATAATCTGGAAAAAGAAGCACCCGATGGCATCGCCACTGAGATGCTGGATGAGGGTCTGGTGCGCGAGGACTTAACCGCACTGAACTTCGTCACCATCGACAGCGCCAGTACGCAGGACATGGATGACGCGCTTTACGCCGAAGAACAAACGGACGGTAAATTGCAGTTAACCGTCGCGATTGCCGATCCTACCGCCTGGATTGCTGAAGGCAGTAAGCTGGATAACATTGCAAAAATTCGTGCATTTACCAACTACCTGCCGGGGTTCAACATCCCAATGTTGCCGCGCGAGCTTTCGGACGATCTGTGTTCTCTGCGTGCTAACGAAATTCGCCCGGTTCTGGCCTGCCGCATGAGCATCACTGCTGACGGCACGATCGAAGACAATATCACCTTCTTCGCAGCAACGATTGAATCGAAAGCGAAGCTGGCCTACGACAACGTCTCTGACTGGCTTGAAGGCACGGGTGACTGGCAGCCGGAGAATGACGCAATTGCACAGCAGATCCATCTGCTGCACCGTATCTGTCTCAGTCGTGGCGAATGGCGCCATAATCACGCTCTGGTATTCAAAGACCGCCCGGATTACCGTTTTGTTCTCGGTGAAAAAGGCGAAGTACTGGATATCGTGGCGGAACCGCGCCGCATCGCGAACCGCATTGTGGAAGAGTCCATGATTGCGGCGAACATTTGTGCTGCCCGCGTACTGCGCGACAAGCTGGGCTTTGGTATTTATAACGTGCATATGGGATTCGATCCGGCTAACGCAGAAGCACTGGCTGCCCTACTGAAAACCCATGGTATGCACGTTGATGCTGAAGAGGTCCTGACGCTGGAAGGCTTCTGTAAACTGCGTCGTGAACTGGATGCGCAGCCTTCCGGTTTCCTCGACAGCCGCATCCGCCGATTCCAGTCTTACGCTGAGATTAGCACCGAGCCGGGTCCGCATTTTGGTCTGGGCCTGGAAGCTTATGCCACCTGGACCTCGCCTATCCGTAAATATGGCGACATGATCAACCATCGCTTGCTTAAGGCCATCATCAAAGGTGAGACAATTTCCCGCCCGCAGGATGATACAACTTTGCAGATGGCTGAACGTCGCCGCCTGAACCGCATGGCCGAGCGTGATGTGGGTGACTGGCTGTATGCACGTTTTCTGAATGACAAAGCCGGCACCGACACCCGCTTTGCGGCCGAGATTATTGATGTCAGCCGTGGTGGTATGCGTGTACGTTTAATTGATAACGGCGCGGTAGCCTTTATTCCGGCCCCCTTCCTGCACGCGGTTCGTGATGAACTGGTGTGTAGCCAGGAAAGTGGTACGGTCCAGATCAAAGGTGAGGTGGTTTACAAAGTTACTGATGTCATTGACGTCACCATCGCCGAAGTGCGGATGGAAACCCGCAGCGTCATCGCGCGCCCTGCCGTATAATACGCATTAACTCAACGACCTTTCTCTTTTGTGAAAGGTCGTTTTCTTTTTTCCCGACCAATTGCCTGCCACGCACTACACTTCTTCCATCCAGTCAGATTTATTTTTTACTATTTTCCGTTCGCCGGCTTTGCTTTTTCCTGAATCTGGATTACACATAAATATATAAATAAAACAATATGTTCAGCCATCATCACCCTTTGAATTATGGCTACCCTTACTTTTGAGGCTCTATGCGCTTTAAACGGGATAGTACACATCATGAAAGACGTTCGGGAGCTGGCTACGTTGTATAGCTATGTGGGCACCCATAACCCCTACTGGCGTTTGTCAGAGGATTGCGACATCCTGCATTTCTCTATTGACGAAGCGGCAGAAACGAACCAAAACATCGAATTATCACCTGAGCAAGCCGACCGCATTCGGGAGATGACGGTCATCACGTCAAGCCTGTTAATAACACTGTCGATTGAAGATGACGATATCCCTGTTCACCTGGTCGGGCGGAAAATAAATAAACGCGAATGGGCCGGAAGTGCATCCGCCTGGGATGATACCCCTCCGGTCGCCCGCGATTTGGCACAAGGACTTTCTTTTGCCGAACAGGTGGTCTCTGAAGCCAACTCCGTTATTGTCATCCTTGACCGCATGGGGAACATTCAGCGTTTCAATCGCCTGTGTGAAGAATATACCGGACTCAAAGAACGCGAAGTGATTGGTCAAAGTGTCTTCACGCTGTTTATGAGTCGACGCGAAGCCGCAGCCTCCAGACGCAACATCGATGTTTTCTTTCGCGAAGGTAACTCATATGAAGTCGAACGTTGGGTGAAGACCTGTAAAGGTCAGCGACTGTTTCTGTTTCGCAATAAATTTGTGCACAACGGCAGCGGTAAGAACGAGATATTTCTAATCTGCTCAGGTACCGATATCACCGAAGAACGGCGTGCTCAGGAACGCCTGAGAGTTCTGGCAAATACCGACTCCATTACCGGATTACCTAATCGGAATGCGATTCATGAACTGATCACTGAAGCCATTGAGAATGCAGGAGATACCCAGGTTGGTATTGTGTACCTCGACCTGGATAATTTCAAAAAAGTAAACGATGCCTACGGACATATGTTCGGCGATCAACTGTTGCAAAGCGTGTCACTGGCAATTCTCAGCTGTCTTGATGATAACCAGTTACTGGCCCGTTTTGGTGGCGATGAGTTTATTGTCCTCGCGACTCAAACATCTCAAGTGGCGCTGGAAGCCACGGCATCACGTATTTTGACCCGTTTGCGCCAGCCCTTCCGAATTGGCCTGATTGAGGTTTATACCGGTTGTTCGATTGGAATTTCCCTTGCACCACAGCATGGACACGACTGCGAGAGCGTTATTCGCAATGCCGATACTGCCATGTATACCGCAAAGGAAGGCGGACGGGGACAATTCTGCGTTTTCTCTCCGGAAATGAACCAGCGAGTCTTTGAGTATCTTTGGCTGGATACCAACTTGCGTAAGGCGCTGGAAAACGATCAACTGTTGATTCATTACCAGCCGAAAATAACATGGCGTGGTGAAGTACGTAGTCTGGAGGCGCTGGTGCGCTGGCAGTCCCCTGAACGTGGTCTCATTCCTCCGCTGGAGTTTATCTCCTACGCTGAAGAATCAGGCTTGATTGTGCCGCTGGGGCGCTGGGTTATTCTCGACGTTGTTCGTCAGGTCGCAAAGTGGCGCGATAAAGGGATTAATCTGCGAGTGGCCGTGAACGTTTCTGCTCGCCAGCTTGCCGATCAGACGCTGTTTACCGACCTGAAACAGGTGCTTCACGATCTCAATTTTGAATATTGCCCTATCGATGTCGAATTGACCGAGAGCAGTTTAATTGAAAACGAACACCTGGCACTGTCCGTTATTCAGCAATTTAGCCAGCTTGGGGCACAGATCCATTTAGATGATTTTGGGACGGGTTATTCATCGTTGTCTCAACTGGCCCGCTTCCCACTTGATGCCATTAAGCTGGACCAGGCGTTCGTCAGGGATATTCATAAACAACCCATTTCACAGTCGCTGGTGCGCGCTATTGTCGCAGTGGCGCAGGCGCTTAACCTACAGGTGATAGCTGAAGGCGTTGAAAGTACGAAAGAGGATGCTTTTTTGACCAAAAATGGCGTCAATGAACGTCAGGGTTTTTTGTTCGCCAAGCCAATGCCAGCCGCTGCATTTGAACGTTGGTATAAACGTCATCTGAATAAAAAATTGCGATAACGCAACAAGAAAAGTGCAAGGGATAAACGTGAAAAATAGCCATAAATGAACACTACGTGATGACCATATCTGTATGTAATCACAGAATATATAATATTCTCCAATCATTCATGTTAATACTATTTTTCCCTTCTCTTTTGGCATGAATTTCTGCATCATGAAATTCAAACCTTTTTGACATTAGGATGATGACCATGTCTGATACCGACGCACAACGTCTGGCCGAGCGCATTGATACTGTGCTGGATATTCTCGTTGCAGGCGATTACCACTCAGCGATCCACAATCTCGAAATTCTCAAGGCTGAACTGTTAGATACGGTCAAAGAAGATACAGCGTCTGTGTCAAAAAAACCGAAGGCCCCGTGGGAAATCTGATGACTTCACTCACGTTATGTCGCTGTAGCCATCAGATTTCAGATAACGCAGCTACCGTTTAATTTCCGATACGATATCGCTATAAAAATTAATACTATGAATTCCCGACAACAATCTATTTTGCAGATGGTGATCGATAAAGGTCAGATGAGCGTGGCCGACCTGGCTAAAATCACCGGTGTCTCCGAAGTGACGATTCGACAGGATCTGAACACACTGGAAAAACAGAGCTACTTGCGCCGTGCGCACGGTTTTGCGGTGTCACTGAACAGTGATGATGTCGAAACGCGCATGATGACCAATTTCACCCTTAAACGTGAACTGGCCGAATTTGCGGCGTCACTGGTTAATCCTGGTGAATCCGTCTTTATTGAAAATGGCAGCAGCAATGCGCTGCTGGCCAGAACGTTGGCAGAACAAAAAGATGTCACCATCATCACGGTCAGTAGCTACATCGCGCACCTGCTCAAAGAAACACCGTGTGAAGTCATTCTCCTCGGTGGGATCTATCAGAAAAAAAGCGAGAGCATGGTCGGACCGCTGACTCGCCAATTTATTCAGCAGGTACATTTCAGTAAAGCCTTTATCGGTATTGACGGCTGGCAGGCTGACACCGGCTTCACCGGGCGTGATATGATGCGCTCTGATGTGGTTAATGCGGTTCTGGAAAAAGGCGCTGAGGTGATTGTACTCACCGATAGCTCTAAATTTGAAGCCATTCATCCATACACGCTGGGCCCGTTAGACAGATTCAGTCGCGTAGTCACGGACTCCAGACTCAACGCCAGCGTGCAAATGCAACTTGAACACTCGGGTTTAACCGTCAATATCATTGATGCTCACGCATAATACTTCAGCAGATGATTTGTCCGCGGGCAGATCATCTTCTCTCTGAGACTTATCCGACAGTCCAATTAAGACTTTTTACCTGTCGTTAACAGGATAAAGTCGTAGAATTAATGTTAGCGATATAACAGGAGCGAACAGTCACCTCAGGATTTGATTGTAACGTCCTGCGCTAAACGGTTTCGCGGAAATATCTTTAGTCGTCCTATTTTGGCGCTATCATTAAAGTGAACTGGATTCCGTGATTCAATAATTCAGGAGAAAGTATTATGTTAGTAACGAGCAAAAAAATGACCGCTGCCATTCTGGCGATTACACTAGCAATGTCTTTGAGTGCCTGCTCTAACTGGTCCAAACGTGACCGTAACACTGCGATAGGTGCTGGCGCAGGTGCGATAGGCGGTGCAGTCCTGACTGACGGCAGCACGCTGGGTACGCTGGGTGGTGCTGCAGTAGGTGGTATTATCGGCCACCAGGTGGGTAAATAATTTACGGTTGAACGGCTCGATATAATAATACGTTTACTTTTTCAGGTTTGTATTATTAGAGAAGCCACGGATGCTCTCCGTGGCTTTTTTATTAGCCGCCGGCCAGCTTAACTTTCATTCCTTTGGCTTCCAGCAGCGATTTTATCAGGTCGCGTTTATCACCCTGAATTTCAATTACGCCGTCCTTCACTGCCCCACCACAACCACATTTTTTTTTCAGCTCTGCGGCCAATTTAACCAGTGCAGCGTCATCTTGATCAATACCGGTAATCAGGCAAACGCCCTTACCTTTACGACCGCTGGTCTGGCGCTGGATGCGAACAATACCATCGCCCTTCGGACGCTCTGCTACCACTCTGGGTTCATCAATTCGTCCGGACTCAGTTGAATAAACCAGTCGAGAGTTTGAGTCGCTCATTTATGCACCTCGATTCAGAGAGGCGTTGATCATCTCCAGCGTTTGCGCCGGATCTTCCGACTGCGTGACTGGACGACCAATCACCATATAATCCACACCAGCGGCCAGCGCCTGCTGTGGCGTCATAATACGGCGCTGGTCACCCGCCTCACTACCTTCAGGACGAATGCCTGGCGTCACCAGCTTGAATGTCTGTCCAAACGCCTGCTTGAACCTCACCGCTTCATGCGCCGAGCATACTACCCCGTCCAACCCACAATTTTGCGTCAAACGCGCCAACTTTTCAGCATGCTCCGCAGGTGACAACGTCACACCAAGATCGGCAAGGTCGGTGGCTTCCATACTGGTCAGGACCGTCACTGCAATTAACAGTGGCGCATCTTTACCAAAAGGCAGTAATGCCTCGCGGGCAGCGGTCATCATTCGTGCCCCACCAGAAGCATGCACGTTTACCATCCAGACGCCAAGGTCAGCAGCTGCCGCGACGGCATGCGCCGTGGTGTTGGGAATATCATGAAATTTCAAATCCAAAAAAATGTCGAAGCCACGTTGTTGCAGATCCCGTACCAATTGAGGTCCAAAAAGCGTGAACATCTCTTTGCCCACTTTCAAACGACAATCACGGGGATCAATTCTGTCGACAAACGCTAATGCCTTATCACGATTTGAGTAATCCAACGCGACAACGACGGGAGAATCAGTAGCAGCGCGGGAAGAAGATGAAGCAGTAAACGTCATGACCAGACCTTCTTGATGATGGGCGCACGAACGGCGCAAAATGGATAAACGGCGTGCATTCTACCTGTGGTAATAGAAAATTAACAGGTGCGTTTACATTTCTGCGAAACGATGTGGCTCAGGAGCCTGAGCGCTGGATGAAGAAAAATAAATAAGTATGTTGTAACTAAAGTGAGTTTTTTTTAAAAATTAGAGCCCGTCCAGACCGCGAATTGGCTTAATGGTTGACCAGGAGCGGCACGATGGGCAGTGCCAGTACAGCGAATAAGCAGTAAACCCGCACTTCTGGCAACGATAACGCGGCTTGCTGCGCACCTGCTCACCAACCATATCGCGCAGGACCATCAGACTCTCTTTTGCGCGCCCTTCTTCCGCTTCATTAAGGTGGTAATCCATCAGTTTATGGAACACGCGCATCGTCGGATGACGTTGCAACTGACGGGTAATATAAACCTGCGCAGTATCAGTACCCTCTCGCGCCTCAAGAATATCAGCCAGCATCAACTCAGCGGCAGCACCGGTGTTTTCTTCGACCGCACGGCGTAAAAACTCCGCCCATTCATCGTTTTTACCCAGCTGTTGGTAGCAGCTCTGCAGCATTTCCAGCGTTTCACTGACCAACTCTTTATCCTGCGAGATCACGCGTTGCAGGCATTCAACGGCCTTCGCGTAATCTCCCTTCAGCATGTAAACGCGCCCCATCATAATCGAGACACGAGCACTGTTTTTGTCTGCAGCAGCTCCTTTTTTCAGCAATGCCATGGCGCGATCCATATCGTCGCTGCCCATTTGCTGCAAGGCCAGTTCACAGTAAAAATGCGCGATTTCAATACGCTGTTTATCTTTGCCGAGTTTCACCAGTCGTTCTGCAACATCAATGGCTTTTTGCCATTCGCTGGTTGCCTGATAGATTTGCAACAGTTGCTGCAATGCCCCTACACGGAAATCCGTTTCATCAGTCAGCTGATTGAACATGTCTTCCGCACGGTCATACAATCCGGCTGCCATGTAGTCACGTCCCAACTGCTGTACAGCCAACAAACGTTGCTCGTAAGTCAGCGAAGCACTTTCCATGAGGGTTTGGTGGATACGGATAGCGCGGTCGACTTCACCGCGTGAGCGGAACAGGTTTCCGAGGGTGAGATGAGCCTCAACGGTGCCGGTATCCTCTTTCAACATATCGAGGAACAGATCTACCGCTTTATCTTGTTGGTTGCTCAAGAGGAAGTTAACCCCGGCGACATAGTCGCGCGAAAGACGGTTAGCTTCATCCTGCTTTGTTTGTTGCGCACTTCTGCGACCCATATACCACCCATAGGCAGCGGCTACAGGCAAAAGCAGAAACAACAACTCCAACATAAATAATTATTCCTTCACAACCGACGAGTCGGCAGTTACCGCAACGTCGGTCGCAGGCGCAAGCTGGTTTTCCAGGCGTTTAATTTTGCGTTCGGCGCGCGCAAGAGACACACGAACCTTCAGCCAGAACAGGCCGCAAATTAACCAACCAATCGCAAAACCTGCTGCAAACAATACAGCAAGCAGCGTGGAGATACGATACTCACCCTGAGCTAGCAGGTAATTAAACGTAACCTGTTGATCGTTTTGCGCACCCAATGTCACCGAAATAACAAAAATCGCCAACACCAGTAAGAAAATGAGTAAATATTTCACATTACTTCCCGTTATGTGGTTTGAGCGAATAAATCGTGTACAACTTACCGCGTTAAGCCTTTTAAATTACCATTTTCACGACGAGTGCGAAACGGAAAAGCGCCTTACGCTGTATGATTTGAGGGCTAAATTTGAAAAATCAATCACGGTCTGCGTTATTGCTCACGCTGCGCTATTTCCTTTGTCTCCTGGACGGGCGGTGTCAGAGGTCCACATATTCGCTGTGCAAGCCATGTTGCCAGCGTTACCAGCAGCCACGATATCAGCGTCGCAACAACCAAATCGCGCGGCCAGTGCATGCCCAGAAGCAAACGACTGCCCATTACGCCGGTCGCCCAGACGAGTAAGAACACAATCGTCAGCGTGCGCCTGCGTGGCCATAACAACCCGACACCCAGTAACGCCCAACTGGCAGCAAACAGGGTATGCCCGGAAGGGAAAGCAAAACCGGTCTCTTTTTGCCAGTGCTTACGTAAAAAAGGCGGAATATCCTGCTGCCCGGACAACTGCTCTTTTACTAAGTGTCCGCGATCTTTACGTTTTAAAGTGTAGAACTCATCTACCGGAACATGGTGCGTTTTTTCCAGCCACAGAACAAATGGCCGGGGCTCCTGCACCCTCTCTTTAACCCAGGATTTCACACCCTGGCCAATTAAGATAGCCGCCGCCAGGATCGCAAATAGCATAAAAGCAGCTTTCAGACGAAATCGCAGACACCACAAAAACCACGCACAGAGAACAACATGGGTGATAATCCCCCAGGGTTGCGTCACCGTTTCAGTTACCCAGTATAAGGATTTTAACCACCAGACATTCTGTCCAGGCTGCCAGCTCCAGCCGGATATCCATACGGAAACCGGCATAATCAGTAACAGTGCTGCGCCTACAGTGGTTCGCTTGGCAATAGACAGCATTGCGTCTCCTTTCGTCGATAAGTCCCACAATCATAACTGAAAAATCCGCACACCGGGGAAATTGACAATTTTGTGCCATTCGGAAATGAATGCGTTGCTGCAATTAGGTGAACACCCTTGCCTTATGGCAAAATAGTGCAATACAGAAGCCAACAGGCGACGGCACGCATAGTGCCAGCATAATCTGGAGAATTACATGCAGCTTAAACGTGTGGCAGAAGCCAAACTGCCAACCCCCTGGGGTGATTTCCTGATGGTGGGATTTGAAGAACTGGCAACCGGACACGATCATGTCGCACTGGTTTTTGGCGATATTTCAGGCCAGACGCCTGTCCTGGCACGTGTTCATTCCGAATGTCTGACCGGCGATGCGCTGTTCAGTCTGCGTTGTGATTGTGGCTTTCAACTGGAAGCGGCGCTTACGCATATCGCTGAAGAAGGACGCGGTATTCTGCTCTACCATCGTCAGGAAGGACGTAACATCGGCCTGTTGAATAAGATCCGCGCCTATGCGTTGCAGGATCAGGGCTATGACACCGTCGAAGCCAACCATCAGTTAGGCTTTGCGGCGGACGAGCGTGACTTCACCTTGTGTGCTGATATGTTCAAATTATTGGGCGTGGATGAAGTCCGTCTGCTAACCAATAACCCGAAGAAAGTGGAAATTCTGACAGAAGCTGGGATCAATATTGTGGAGCGTGTGCCGCTAATTGTTGGCCGTAACCCGAAGAATGAACACTATCTGGATACCAAAGCCGCTAAGATGGGACATCTGTTAAGCGAGTGACATTCTCGCTTGCTGACAGTACAAAAAGCCTGCTTCCGCAGGCTTTTTTATAATTTAATTCAACATATTACGAATAACATAGTGCAAAATACCATCGTTTTGGTAATAGGTCAGCTCTGTCGCGGTATCAATACGACAGCGACACGAAATCACCTCTTTTCGCCCATCCGCACGGACCATATTCACCGGGATAGTCGCTCCCGGTTTAATATTTTGTAAGTCCGTAATATCAATGACTTCCTCCCCGGTTAACCCCAGGGTTTTACGTGTAACCCCCTGCGGAAATTCCAGAGGCAGGATCCCCATGCCAATCAGGTTAGAACGGTGGATGCGCTCAAAAGATTCGGCGATTACTACGCGAATACCTAACAAACGCGGGCCTTTCGCCGCCCAGTCCCGACTGGAACCCGAGCCATACTCCTTGCCAGCAACAATCGCCAACGGGGTCTTCTCTTGCTGGTATTGCATAGCGGCGTCATAGATAGCCATCACTTCTGTACCCGGCAAATGACGCGTCATCCCCCCTTCCACACCCGGTACCATTTCGTTACGGATACGGATATTGGCAAACGTGCCACGCATCATTACTTCGTGGTTTCCACGGCGAGAACCGTAGGAGTTAAAATCTTTGCGCTCAACACCGTGGCTTTGCAGATAGCGACCCGCCGGGCTGTCCGGCTTGATGCTCCCCGCAGGAGAAATATGATCGGTGGTGACGGAATCGCCGAGCATCGCCAGGATACGAGCACCATGGATATCCTGTACCGGGTCCGGCTTCGCCTGCATACCATCAAAGAACGGTGATAACCGGATGTAGGTTGAGTCCGACTGCCAGCCATAGGTGTCTGCACGATCAACATTAATCGACTTCCATTCCGGCGTGCCTTCGAACACTTCGGCATACTCTTTATGGAACATCTCGGTAGAGACCTGCTCCACGGCACGGGCAATTTCCTGCGCACTCGGCCAGATATCTTTCAGATAGACAGGATCGCCTTTTCTGTCATGACCCAGCGGGTCTTTCGTCAGATCAATATTCATATTCCCGGCCAGCGCATAAGCCACCACCAGCGGCGGAGAAGCCAGCCAGTTTGTCTTCACCAGCGGGTGGATACGCCCTTCAAAGTTACGGTTACCGGAAAGTACCGCCCCTACCGTCAGATCACCTTTTTTAATCGCCGTTTCAATAGGGTCAGGTAACGGGCCAGAGTTGCCGATACAGGTAGTACAGCCATAACCAACAAGGTTAAAACCCAGCTCATCAAGATACGGCGTCAGTTTTGCCTGCGCCAGGTAATCAGAGACGACTTTTGACCCAGGCGCCAGCGACGCTTTCACCCACGGTTGGCGCTTCAGACCAAGCGTCACTGCTTTTTTCGCCAGCAACCCAGCCGCCATCAGGACGCTGGGGTTGGAGGTGTTGGTACATGACGTGATCGCTGCAATCACCACAGCACCATCCGGTAACTGATATTGATGACCGCTCATGACATAGTCGACCGGTTGACGATCTTTTTGCGAGCTATTCACTTCAAGTTCATTACTCGCGGCGAATGCTTTCGGCACATCACCCAATGCGACACGATCCTGTGGACGCTTCGGCCCGGCCAGACTGGCTTCCACAGTGCCCATGTCCAGTTCCAGTGAGCTGGTAAACACAGGCTCATCACCTGGGTTACGCCACATCCCCTGTGCTTTAGCATACGCACCGACTAATTCAACCTGCTCTTCACTACGCCCACTCAGACGCATGTACTCAAGAGTTACCCCGTCAATCGGGAAAAAGCCGCAGGTTGCGCCGTATTCCGGCGACATGTTAGCAATGGTCGCCCGGTCAGCGAGCGGCAGGCTGTCCAGCCCATCACCATAGAACTCAACAAATTTACCGACCACACCGTGTTTACGCAGCATCTGCGTGACGGTCAGTACCAGATCGGTAGCGGTGATCCCTTCGCGAAGTTTACCAACAAGTTTGAAGCCCACGACATCCGGAATCAGCATTGAAACCGGTTGCCCCAGCATGGCGGCCTCAGCTTCAATCCCTCCGACACCCCAGCCCAGCACACCGAGACCATTAATCATCGTAGTATGGGAATCGGTACCGACCAGCGTGTCCGGGTAAGCGATCCACTCGCCGTTTTGCAGTTCACTCCACACCGCTTTACCCAGGTATTCGAGGTTTACCTGGTGGCAAATTCCTGTTCCCGGTGGAACGACACTGAATCGGCTAAACGCCTGCTGCCCCCATTTAAGGAACACATAGCGCTCATGGTTGCGCTCCATTTCCAGTCGAACGTTCTCTTCAAAAGCATCATCGTCACCAAAACGATCGACCGTAACGGAGTGATCAATAACCAGATCAACAGGTGAAAGCGGGTTCACTTTTGCTGTATCCCCGCCAAGGCGTTTAACCGCTTCGCGCATGGCAGCCAGATCGACCACCGCCGGAACGCCGGTAAAGTCCTGCATGAGAACGCGAGCGGGTCGGTAGGCAATTTCGCGCTCGGCATGCGCCGTTTTCAGCCATTGCGCCAGAGCATGAATATCCTCTTCGGTAACAGAATCACCGTCCTGCCAGCGAAGCAGGTTTTCCAGCAATACTTTTAGTGATTTAGGTAAACGGGTGATATCACCCAGTGATTTGGCAGCCAGGGGCAAACTGTAGTAGCGGTAGGTTTTATCTTTAACCTGCAATGTGTCCTTACTGGCTTCTCGTAGGGTAGACGACATAGCTCCTCCTTAAATGACAGGGTTGGATCCCCTGATTTTCCTCAGGGTTAGTATTAAAGATAACACAAACAAAATGTAACGCTTTGATAACAACTCAAATTGATAAACGAGGAGAACGACAAAAAGGTAACGAACTATGCAAGTGGCGGGGAATAAGATTAAAGTGCGGTAAATGAACGGACCCGATACATCGATGCAACCGACAATACGCTGTTTAGATGACGTACTGCGATTGCGATGTGATTATTCATACTGAATTCAATAAGCATGTTAATACTTATTATAAAACACGTATTGCTTATTGTTCTTGCTTATCATCTTCAATAAACAGATCAATAAATGCCCGTTGCTCAGGTGAAAGATCCCACGAAGCGGGAATATCCTGCTTTTTTTCTATAACGGTTTCATTCTCTTGCTCATTATTATGATGAGCAGGTGTAACAGTAGACTGCTGTTCCTGTGTGGACATCAATTACCCCCACACTTTCCAGACCAACAGAGCAACCACGATCCAGAACACGGCGGAGCCCAGAAACACGATGAACCATGCTTTACGTTTCATCGCGGGATCTCTGCGCGCAGGCTGGTTTCCAGAAGGCATTGCTAACCTCATACTATCGAAATCACTTATCATTTAGACACCAAACAATCGGTACAATTAATCATCAGATAAGAGGAATCCTAATAAAAACATCCTGAAAAAGCCAGATAATTTTCGAACCCAGCTTTATAAATAACTTAATTGTTTGATCGGTTATAAATATTTGAAAGGGATTTTGGCAGGGTTACTCATTTGAAACTACTTTGGAGAATATTTTCCATAAATAATTTAGGGATAATAGACAAATAAAAAATCATGAATACATTCAACCGCCCCGCTGGTATGGCTGGAGACCCAGGATACCAACGAGGCAACTTCCGTTATTATTTCTCTGGCAATTTAATATCTTTGAACATAGCTTCAATATCATCGTTGGAACGCAACGCCACCGCCGTATCCACCACATCGCGTGTCAGATGCGGTGCGAAACGCTGAATAAAATCATACATGTAGCTGCGTAAAAACGTGCTGCGACGAAAACCAATTTTAGTGGTGCTGTGACTGAAAATATCATGAGCATCAACACGCACCAGATCCGGCTCAGAGATAGGATCTACCGCCATGCTGGCAATCACGCCCACGCCCAGCCCCAGTCGGACATAGGTCTTAATAACATCGGCATCAGTCGCGGTAAAGACAATACGCGGCTCAAGACCCGCGCGATTAAACGCGGTATCCAGTTCTGAGCGCCCCGTAAAACCAAAGGTGTAAGTCACCAACGGATATTGCGCCAGCTCTTCAATGGATACGGAGGCTTTGCCTGCCAACGGATGGTCTGGCGTAACAACAATCGAACGGTTCCAGTGATAGCATGGCAGCATCACCAGATCATCGTACAAATGCAGTGCTTCCGTCGCGATGGCAAAATCAGCATTCCCTTTCGAAACGGCTTCGGCAATTTGCGTCGGCGATCCCTGATGCATATGCAACGAGACGCGAGGATAACGCTCAATAAAACCTTTAATCACGTTGGGCAGCGCGTAACGCGCCTGGGTGTGCGTGGTGGCGATATACAACGAGCCTTTGTCGGGCCAGGTATGTTCACCTGCAACCGACTTAATAGCATCCACTTTAGACAAGACTTCGCGGGCAATACGAATAACTTCCTGCCCTGCCGGAGTCACCTGCGTCAGGTGCTTACCGCTACGGGCAAAAATCTGGATGCCAAGCTCATCTTCCAGCATACGAACTTGCTTACTGATCCCTGGCTGGGAGGTATAGAGTCCTTCGGCCGTTGAGGAGACATTAAGGTTGTGATTTACCACCTCAACGATATAGCGAAGCTGCTGTAATTTCATGTTAAGCCATCCAGAATTATGCCATCAGAACATCGTTTAAAAGCAGACTCACACGCGCTGCTAATACGATTTAATAATAAAAAGCCTGCCAACTATAACCACTATATCATTTCTATGTACGCTGTATAGGGATGACAAAAAATAATACGCCAGAAACAAAAAGGGCCGCTTACGCGACCCTTTGAGGAGAAATTCAGCCGGAATGCTGTTATTTCTTCCCTTCTACCCATTTGCCATCAACGAAAAATGCAGACCACCCGGTTGCTTTACCGTCTTTTTCCGCAGCGACATACTGCTGCTTAGTTTTGCGGCTAAAGCGAACCATCGACTTATTACCATCGGGGTCCGTCTGCGGCGCATCGGCCAGATAGCGCAGTTTTTCCGGCAACCGATCGCGGAAGCGATACAACTCTTCCACTAACGGCGCACGGGTTTCACGTGATTTCGGGAAGGTGTTCGCAGCCAGGAAAATACCTGCTGCACCATCACGCAACACGAAATACGCGTCCGATTTTTCACACGGCAGTTCCGGCAACGGAACAGGATCTTCTTTCGGCGGAGCCACTTCGCCGTTACGCAGGATCTTACGGGTGTTTTTACACTCGTCGTTAGTACATGCCATGTATTTACCGAAACGCCCCATTTTCAGGTGCATTTCAGAACCACATTTCTCGCACTCAACGACAGGACCGTCATAACCCTTAATGCGGAACTCGCCCTCTTCGATTTCGTAACCATCGCAGGTCGGGTTGTTACCACAGACATGCAGCTTACGTTTTGGATCGATGAGATAGCTGTCCATCGCCGTACCACACTTCTGGCAGCGACGTTTCGCGCGCAAAGCGTTCGTTTCCGCATCGTCGCCTTCCAGCACGTTCAATACTTCGTTTTCCGGCACCAGGTTAATGGTGGTTTTGCAACGCTCTTTCGGGGAAAGTGCGTAGCCGGAGCAACCAAGGAAAACGCCGGTGCTGGCGGTACGAATACCCATCTTGCGCCCACATGTCGGACAATCAATGCTGGTCAGCACCATCTGGTTCGGACGCATACCGCCTTCTTCAGGATCTTTCTCGGCTTTATCCAGTTGCTGAGTAAAATCGCTGAAGAAGTTGTCGAGCACACCTTTCCACTCGGCTTCGTGGTTCGCCACCTGGTCAAGGCTGTCTTCCATCTGCGCGGTGAAATCGTAGTTCATCAACTCGCGGAAGTTTTCTTCCAGACGATCGGTGACAATTTCACCCATTTTTTCAGCGTAGAAGCGACGGTTCTCAACGCGAACGTAACCGCGATCCTGAATCGTAGAAATGATCGACGCATAGGTAGATGGACGACCAATGCCACGCTTTTCAAGCTCTTTAACCAGCGAAGCTTCACTAAAGCGCGCAGGCGGTTTAGTAAAGTGCTGTGCTGGCGTCAGTTCGATAAGCGTCAGCATATCGCCTTTGTCCACCGCCGGTAAGATGCGATCTTCATCGCCCTTGCGCAGTGCAGGCATTACTTTCGTCCAGCCATCGAAGCGCAGAATACGACCGCGCGCCTTCAGACGGAAATCACCCGCGCCCACGGTCAGCGTGGTGGAGTCGTATTTCGCTGGCGTCATCTGACAGGCAACAAACTGGCGCCAGATCAGCTGATACAGTTTTTGCGCATCGGCTTCCATATCTTTCAGCGATTCTGCCTGTACGGCGACATCGGAAGGACGGATAGCTTCGTGCGCTTCCTGCGAGTTCTCTTTGCTGGCGTACTGGTTCGCGCTCTCCGGCAAATACTTTTTGCCAAAATTATCGCTGATGTAATCGCGAACCATCGCCACCGCATCCTGACTCAGGTTGGTTGAGTCAGTACGCATGTAAGTGATGTAACCCGCTTCATACAAGCGCTGCGCCATCATCATGGTTTTCTTCACACCGAAGCCCAGACGCGTGCTGGCGGCCTGCTGTAGCGTGGAGGTGATGAACGGCGCGCCCGGCTTGCTGCTGGTCGGCTTATCTTCACGTTCCAGAACGCTGTAGCGCGCTTTTTCCAGCAGGCTTACTGCCGCGAGTGTTTGCTCGCGATTAACCGGACGGAACGGTTTATCGTTCTGATGCGTCACTTCGAGCGGTAACGCGTCGCCGCCTGGCGTCGTGGTATTGGCATCAATTTCCCAGAACTCTTCGGGTACAAATGCCTTGATTTCGCGTTCACGCTCAACCACCAGACGCACGGCAACAGACTGTACGCGGCCAGCAGACAGGCCACGGGCAATTTTTTTCCACAGCAGCGGCGACACCATATAGCCCACAACACGGTCCATAAAGCGGCGAGCCTGTTGCGCATTAACACGATCGATGTTCAACTCGCCCGGTTTTTCAAACGCCTGACGAATAGCATTTTTAGTAATTTCGTTAAACACCACGCGGCTGTAGCGGGTGTCGTCGCCACCGATAACTTCCCGCAGGTGCCAGGCAATGGCTTCCCCTTCGCGGTCAAGGTCGGTTGCGAGATAGATGTGGTCGGCTTTTTCAGCCAGTTGTTTCAGTTCAGAGACAACTTTCTCTTTACCAGGCAGCACTTCATAGCGCGCATCCCAGTTGTGCCACGGGTCAACGCCCATGCGGTTGACGAGAGCGCCACGTTCATCCTTTTTGGGCTTTTTAGCCGTTTTGGTGGAGGTTGAGTCGGCGCTCTTTTTAGTTGCTGAGCCACTAGTCGGCAAATCACGGATATGACCGACGCTGGATTTCACCACGTAGTCATTACCCAGATACTTGTTGATCGTTTTGGCTTTTGCCGGGGACTCAACGATGACAAGAGCTTTACCCATATTCACCTTTACCTAATTTGATTCTTCCAGAATGCGTCGCACGTTGATTCACCTTCCACTGGCGACGAGACATCGATATGGTCTCTGTGTCGGCGGATATCAACCCCTTAAACTGATTCGCGCTTGTAATGTAACGCTCATATAACTGAGTTAACAGGCTTTTTCACACGCAAACGCTATGGCGCGACGGAGTATTGGTCGAATGTCAAGCAAATCTGTTGCCAGATTGACGAAAGCGTCACACTGTACCTGATAAAATGCGTTACGCAACTTTATTAGCATGCAAAAACAAATCTCGCTAGTTGTAACACCGTCGTAAAACCTTCATTTGTGTCAGGGAATATTTGCCCATAAGCCGGGCTCGGCGTAGACTAATGTCCTTGTTTAAGGAGTAAAAAATGCATAAAGATACTCAACCCATCGATCGCGAGACACTGCTGATTGAAGCCAACAAAATCATTCGTGAGCATGAGGACACGCTGGCGGGGATTGTCGCCACCGGTGTTACGCAGCGAAATGGTGTGCTGGTTTTCAGCGGAGATTACTTTTTAGACGAGCAAGGGCTGCCGACGCCCAAAAGTACGGCTGTGTTTAATATGTTTAAACACCTGGCGCACGTACTTTCTGAAAAGTATCACTTGATCGATTAACGCGAGAAATCATTTGCCGGATGGCGGCGCTGCCTTCTCCGGCCTACGATGCTCTGAACCTGTAGGCCGGATAAGATGCGTGAGCATCGCCATCCGGCAATTGCAATTTTACATCAGGGGCTTCTGTCCCCGCTGCCACCAACGCATGAGTAAGCGGTCTGCACTTTCTGCCGCGCTGCCAGTGAAACGGTCCATCAGTTTTTTACGCTGCATATAGCGGACGTTCAGCACTTCACGGCCATCCATCAACCCCAGAATCACTTCGTCACTGGTATTGATCTCATCGACCAACCCGTTTGCCAGCGCCTGTTGCCCGAACCAGTGTTCACCTGTAGCAACCTGTTCGATGTCCAGAGTTGGACGCATACGCTGCACAAAATCTTTAAACAGATGATGGGTTTCATTCAAATCTTCACGGAATTTCTGTCGCCCTTCTTCCGTGTTTTCACCAAGCAGTGTCAGCGTGCGTTTGTACTGTCCTGCCGTGTGCAGTTCGATATCAATATCCTTGCTTTTCAGGAAACGGTTAAAGTTTGGGATCTGCGCGACGACGCCAATAGAGCCGACAATGGCAAACGGCGCTGAGACAATTTTATCCGCCACGCAGGCCATCATATATCCGCCGCTGGCAGCGACTTTATCTACCGTGACGGTTAGAGGGATCTGCTTATCGCGCAGGCGTTGTAACTGCGAAGCGGCCAGACCATAGCCATGTACCACACCGCCGGGGCTTTCCAGACGCACAACCACCTGATCTTGCGGTTTCACCACTGCCAGTACCGCCGTGACCTCTTCCCGTAATGCGCTGACCTCGTGGGCGTCCATACTGCCCTTAAAATCAAGCACCCAGACGCGAGGTTTTTCTGATGACGAACTGTCCCCCAGTTTTGCTTTGGCTTTGGCGGTTTTGGCCTCCAGCTTGTGCTTCTTTCTCTGCGCTTTATGCCATAACTTCTGCTGATGACTATCCAACAATGCCATCGACAGATCTTCCTTCATCTCTTTATATTGATCGCTGAGATTAATAACGCGTAGTTCACCACGCTGACGCTTACGTTGTGTCGCGTTTACAATCAGCATGACAATCACCGCAATAGCCACCACAACAGTGACAATTTTTGCCAAAAACAGCCCATATTCAGACAACAATTCCACGAGACCCACCTTGGTTAAACAACGCTACTTTCGCTCAGTGTACAACAGGCGTGTAAACCCGTCTTGCTTCATCCATCCGATGCTGAATCGGCAAAAAGCATGACAAAGTGTTCATTTTGCGGTGTTATTACCTTTGGCTGATTGAAAAACACCAGTGTTTAAGGCATAAAGCCGAAAAGTTATCGCGAACGAGATGGCCAGACGTCGCCGAGGAGTAGCCGTGCATTACCAACCTAAACAAGACCTGTTACAGGATCGCATTATTCTGGTCACCGGAGCCAGTGATGGCATCGGGCGTGAAGCCGCGCTTACCTATGCACGCTACGGCGCGACCGTTATCCTGCTTGGACGTAATGAAGAAAAATTGCGTCAGGTTGCCCGCGCCGTCGCCGATGAAAACGGAACACAACCACAATGGTTCACGCTGGATCTGCTCACCTGCACTACTGACGAATGCCACCAGCTCGCGCAGCGTATTGCCGCGCATTTCCCACGTCTGGATGGCGTACTGCATAATGCCGGATTGCTGGGCGATATCTGCCCGATGAGCGAACAAAACCCGCAGGTCTGGCAGGATGTCATGCAGGTAAATGTAAATGCCACTTTTATGCTGACTCAGGCATTGCTGCCGCTGTTACTCAAATCAGATTCAGGATCGCTGGTCTTCACCTCCTCCAGCGTCGGTCGTCAGGGACGGGCTAACTGGGGAGCGTACGCCACCTCGAAATTTGCTACTGAAGGAATGATGCAGGTACTGGCAGACGAATACCAGAATCGTCATCTGCGCGTAAATTGCATTAATCCAGGCGGCACGCGTACCGGCATGCGTGCCAGCGCATTCCCGACGGAAGATCCGCAAAAATTGAAAACTCCCGCCGATATTATGCCGCTCTACCTGTGGCTGATGGGCGATGACAGCCGCCGTAAAACCGGTATGACTTTTGATGCCCAGCCGGGCCGTAAACCAGGAATTGCCCAATGAGTGAAGAACGCTATCAGCAACGTCAACAGCGCGTAAAAGATCGAGTTGACGCACGCGTTGCCGCAGCGAAAGATGAGCGCGGAATTATCATCGTGTTCACCGGAAATGGTAAGGGTAAAACCACCGCCGCATTCGGTACCGCCACGCGCGCGGTGGGTCATGGTAAAAAAGTCGGCGTCGTACAATTTATTAAAGGTACGTGGCCAAACGGAGAAAG
>NZ_CP080033.1:2828693-2976305 GCF_019382635.1 Citrobacter sp. Colony219
GAACCCCACGGCGTAGAGTTTCAGGTTATGGCGACAGGATTTACCTGGGAAACGCAGAACCGCGAGTCTGACACCGCAGCCTGTATGGCCGTGTGGGAACACGGCAAGCGAATGTTGACCGATCCTGAGCTGGATATGGTTGTGCTGGATGAACTGACGTATATGGTGGCCTACGACTACCTACCGCTTGAAGAGGTGATCAACGCCTTAAACGCGCGCCCAGCCCAGCAGACGGTCATTATTACTGGTCGAGGATGCCATCGCGATATTCTGGAGTTAGCCGACACGGTCAGCGAGTTGCGTCCGGTCAAGCATGCTTTTGAGGCGGGCATTAAAGCCCAGATGGGGATTGATTACTAACAGCAGGCCGGATAAGGCGCTTGCGCCGCATCCGGCTCCACGCTAACGCCTGATGGCGCTTTGCTTATCAGGCCTGGTCATGATTAACCGTTGTTGCTGCGTCCGCCCGGGCGACGACTGCTGCCGACCTGAGAGTGACGTTTCACCGCACGGCGGATCTGATTCGCCTTCATGCGGCGACGATCTTTCTCGACGGCCACTTTAGAGGTCGTTTCTGGCTTCAGCTCCACCAGTTCACGCAAATAGTTGGTCTGAGCAAGATCAAGCTCTGTCCAGCCACCACGCGGCAGGCCTTTCGGCAGCGGGATATCACCGTAGCGTACACGGATCAGACGGCTTACCTGCACACCTACCGCTTCCCACAGACGGCGAACCTCGCGGTTGCGGCCTTCAGTCAGCGTGACGTTATACCACTGGTTAATCCCTTCACCACCGCTGAACTTGATCGTTTTAAACGCAGCCGGACCATCTTCCAACTGTACGCCACGGCTCAGATCACGCAGTTTAGCATCGTCAACCTGACCGAATACTCGCACCGCGTACTCGCGTTCAACTTCACGGCTCGGGTGCATCAGACGGTTCGCCAGTTCACCATCAGTAGTAAACAGCAGCAGACCACAGGTGTTCACGTCCAGACGACCTACGGCAATCCAGCGCGCGTCGCGCAGTTTTGGCAGGCGATCAAATACGGTCGGACGACCTTCCGGGTCGTTACGGGTACACAGTTCACCTTCCGGCTTGTAATAAGCCAGAACGCGGCAGATTTGTTCTGCAGATTCTTTCACCGAAATCAGATGACCGTCGATACGGATTTTCAGACCCGGCGTCACTTCAACGCGATCGCCGAGCGTGGCAATTTTGCCATCAACGCTCACGCGACCCGCGGCAATAATGGATTCAATTTCACGGCGAGAACCGTGGCCAGCACGCGCCAGCACTTTTTGTAACTTTTCGCTCATAGAGCTTCCTTTAGGTGTCGCCTTCACAGGCGTCGAACAGGAGAATCAACGGCGCCAGTCAGCGCCATTTTAAGGCCGCGTAGTATAGCGGTTCGCGCCCTTATAAGAAAGGTTTAACGTCACCAACACCTTCGCGCAATACCACCGGGGAATCGTCGGTTAAATCGATGACCGTGGTCGGCTGTTGGCCAAGATATCCACCATGGATAATCAAATCCACCTGTTTCTCCAGACGGTCTTTAATTTCTTCCGGATCTGACTCAGTAAAATCACTGCCCGGCAGCATCAGTGATGTGGAGAGCATCGGCTCGCCCAGCGCTTCAAGCAGCGCCAGTGCAATTGGGTTCGAGGGTACACGAAGGCCGATAGTCTTACGTTTTTCCTGCAACAAGCGGCGCGGAACCTCTTTCGTCCCCTTCAGGATGAAGGTGTAGTTGCCCGGCGTGTTGTTTTTGATCAAACGGAAGGCCACGTTGTCGACAAACGAATAGGTCGACAATTCGGACAGGTCACGGCACATCAGCGTAAAGTTGTGCCCGTCCGGCAGGTGACGGATGCGGCAAATGCGCTCCATTGCACCTTTATCTTCAATTTTACACCCCAACGCATAGCCGGAATCGGTTGGATAGACAATCACCCCACCTTTCCGCACGATATCAACGGCCTGGTTGATCAGTCGCTGCTGCGGGTTTTCGGGATGAATATAAAAAAACTGGCTCATACTTTCCTCTCTGTGGTCTCGGGCTGCTCCCAAAGTTGCCAGACGCCTTCTACGCCTGCGGGCAACCAGAGTTTACGCCCCAGTTCAATCCATGGGCAGGGTAGATGAAAATCAGACCCTTGCGATGCCCACAATTGATGCTGACGCGCAAGCGTCGCCAGATGGGTGCGTTCATTGGGAGACTGCTGGCACTGTGCCACCTCCATCGCGTCACCGCGGTGCTCAGCAAAATGCGCAACCAGTCTTTTCAGCCACTTAGCGCTAAGATCGTACCGCCCAGGATGAGCCAGAACAGCCTTACCGCCAGAATGATGAATGACATCAATAGCTTGTTCTATTGTACACCACTGTGGCGGAACGTAACCGGTTTTCCCACGAGCAAGATATTTTTTAAAGACATCCGCCATGGTTGTGGCTTTGCCACATTCCACCAGGAAACGCGCAAAATGCCCCCGCGTAACCGCCCCGCCATCAGCCAGTCGTAGAGCCCCTTCCCATGCGCCGGGAATGTGCGCTTTGTCGAGCCGTTCAGCAATCAGGCGCGCGCGCTGCTGGCGACGTTCCGTCTGTTGCGCCAGAAAGTCGCACATCACTGGATGCGCGATATCAATGTTCAGACCCACTATATGGATCTCATGGTTTTCCCAGACCGTTGATATCTCAACGCCAGAGATCAAATTTAACGCTAAACCTGAACGTGAAATTTCTTCTCTTGCCGCCGCAATGCCCGCCGTGGTGTCATGATCTGTGATCGCCAGTGTACCGACTCGCATCTCTACCGCACGGTGTACTAAGGCTTCTGGCGTTAATCGCCCATCAGAAGCAGTAGTATGGCTGTGCAGGTCATAAATCACTGCGTAATTCGTGTCGCTCAAGGCGGCTCCCGTTTCAATAAATGTCGTAACACGCCCATCATAACGGTTTCGACAAATATACTGAAATCAGGTGTTGACTTTGCCTCATCGAACTAGTTAACTAGTACGCAAGTTCACATGAAGAAGGTATCTGAGATGAAAGCAACATTTATTCTGCACGGTTGGTGGCGCACTTCCTGATTTCGGGCAGTGTCTTACGTCTGCAATATGCAACCAGATACCCGGCCCGCCAAATAAGCGGGTTTTTTTTTGAACAAAATTAATGAGAATAACGATGCAAACACAAAAACCAACACTTGAACTGCTCGCCTGCGATGCCGCCTACCGTGAGAACCCGACGGCGCTGTTTCATCAGGTGTGTGGCGCACGACCGGCAACGCTGCTGCTGGAATCCGCCGATATCGACAGCAAGGACGATCTCAAGAGCCTGCTGCTGGTCGACAGCGCATTGCGCATTACCGCCCTGGGTGACACTGTCACTATTCAGGCACTGTCGGCGAATGGCGCATCGCTGCTGCCCCTGCTGGACGCCGCCCTGCCCGCGGGCGTTGACAACGATAAACAGCCGAATGCTCGTCAGTTGACATTCCCCAGCGTAAGCCCGCTGCTGGATGAAGATGCCCGCTTATGTTCCCTTTCTGTATTTGATGCGTTCCGTTTACTGCAGGAACTGGTTAATGTTCCGGCGCAGGAACGTGAAGCCATGTTCTTCGGCGGTCTGTTTTCCTATGACCTGGTTGCCGGATTTGAAGATTTACCCCAGCTTGAGGCGGGTAACCAGTGCCCGGACTACTGCTTCTATCTGGCAGAAACGCTGATGGTTATCGACCACCAGAAAAAAAGTACCCGCATTCAGGCCAGCATCTTTACGCCAAATGACGAGGAAAAACTGCGACTGAACGCCCGCCTGGCACAGTTGAGCCAACAGCTTACCGAACCTGCGCCGCCGCTGCCCGTCACTGAAGTCCCGCAGATGCGCTGCGAATGCAATCAGAGCGATGAAGAGTTCGGTGCCGTGGTGCGCGGCCTGCAAAAAGCGATTCGCGCAGGTGAGATTTTCCAGGTGGTTCCATCTCGTCGTTTCTCGCTGCCCTGCCCGTCACCGCTGGCAGCCTACTATGTGCTGAAGAAAAGCAACCCCAGCCCGTACATGTTTTTCATGCAGGACAACGAGTTCACACTGTTCGGCGCATCGCCAGAAAGCTCGTTGAAATACGATGCCACCAGCCGCCAGATTGAAATTTACCCGATTGCCGGGACCCGCCCACGCGGTCGTCGTGCAGACGGAACGCTTGACCGCGACCTTGACAGCCGTATCGAGCTGGAGATGCGTACCGACCATAAAGAGCTTTCAGAGCACCTGATGCTGGTTGACCTGGCGCGTAACGATCTCGCACGCATCTGTACGCCGGGCAGCCGCTACGTTGCGGATCTCACCAAAGTGGATCGTTACTCCTTCGTTATGCACCTGGTTTCGCGCGTGGTCGGCGAATTACGTAGCGATCTGGATGTGCTGCATGCTTACCGCGCCTGTATGAATATGGGCACGTTAAGCGGAGCGCCGAAAGTTCGCGCTATGCAGCTTATCGCCGAGGCCGAAGGTCGACGCCGTGGAAGCTATGGCGGTGCCGTAGGTTACTTCACCGCCCATGGCGATCTGGATACCTGTATTGTGATTCGTTCCGCCCTCGTGGAAGACGGTATTGCTACCGTACAAGCCGGTGCCGGGATTGTTCTGGATTCTGTTCCGCAGTCTGAAGCCGATGAAACCCGTAATAAAGCGCGTGCGGTTCTGCGTGCTATCGCCACCGCACACCACGCACAGGAGACTTTCTGATGGCTGACATTCTGCTGCTCGATAATATTGACTCTTTTACCTATAACCTGGCGGATCAGCTACGTACTAATGGTCACAACGTGGTGATTTACCGCAACCATATTCCGGCCCAGACGTTGATTGACCGTTTAGCAACGATGAAAAATCCGGTGCTGATGCTCTCTCCAGGTCCTGGTGCGCCCAGTGAAGCGGGTTGCATGCCTGAACTGTTAACCCGCCTGCGCGGCAAGCTGCCGATCATTGGCATCTGTCTGGGTCATCAGGCGATTGTTGAGGCCTATGGCGGATATGTGGGCCAGGCTGGAGAAATCCTGCACGGCAAAGCCTCCAGCATTGAACACGACGGTCAGGCAATGTTTGCTGGTCTGGCGAATCCGCTGCCGGTGGCACGCTATCATTCGTTGGTTGGCAGCAACGTTCCGGCAGGATTAACCATTAACGCCCATTTTAACGGCATGGTGATGGCGGTACGTCACGATACCGATCGCGTATGCGGCTTCCAGTTCCATCCGGAGTCCATTCTGACCACCCAGGGTGCGCGTCTGCTGGAGCAAACGCTGGCCTGGGCGCAACAGAAGCTTGAACAGACCAATACGCTGCAACCTATTCTGGAGAAACTGTATCAGGCTCAGACGCTGTCCCAGCAGGAAAGCCACCAGTTGTTCTCTGCCGTGGTCCGCGGTGAACTGAAGCCGGAACAACTGGCAGCGGCGCTGGTGAGCATGAAAATTCGTGGCGAGCATCCGAATGAAATTGCCGGTGCGGCAACCGCGCTGCTGGAAAATGCCGCCCCGTTCCCACGCCCTGATTATCTGTTTGCCGATATTGTCGGTACCGGTGGTGATGGCAGCAACAGTATCAATATTTCCACCGCCAGCGCCTTTGTTGCAGCGGCTTGCGGACTGAAAGTTGCCAAACACGGTAACCGCAGCGTTTCCAGCAAATCGGGGTCTTCGGATCTGTTAGCGGCATTTGGCATCAATCTGGATATGAACGCCGATAAATCCCGCCAGGCGCTTGACGATCTCGGCGTGTGCTTCCTGTTTGCGCCGAAATACCACACCGGTTTTCGCCATGCGATGCCGGTACGCCAGCAGTTGAAAACTCGCACGCTGTTTAATGTGCTTGGGCCATTGATTAATCCGGCACATCCGCCGCTGGCGCTGATCGGCGTTTACAGCCCGGAGCTGGTGCTGCCGATTGCCGAAACGCTGCGCGTGCTCGGCTATCAGCGAGCAGCCGTAGTGCACAGTGGTGGCATGGACGAAGTTTCGCTGCATGCACCGACCATTGTGGCTGAGCTGCACGATGGGGAAATCAAGAGCTACCAGCTAACGGCGGAAGACTTTGGCCTGACGCCATATCATCAGGAACAGCTGGCTGGCGGCACGCCGGAAGAAAACCGTGACATTCTGAGTCGCTTGTTACAAGGTAAAGGTGAGGCCGCTCATGAGGCTGCTGTTGCCGCGAATGTCGCCATGTTAATGCGCCTGCACGGTGAAGAAGACTTAAAAGCCAACGCGCAAACCGTGATTAATGTGCTGCGCAGCGGTGCGGCTTACGACCGTGTTACTGCACTGGCAGCGAGAGGGTAAATGATGCAAACCGTTTTAGCGAAAATTGTCGCTGACAAGGCGATTTGGGTAGAAGCCCGCAAACAGCAACAACCGCTGACCAGCTTTCAAAATGATGTTCAACCCAGCACGCGTGATTTCTATGATGCGCTGCAAGGGACACGTACCGCTTTTATTCTGGAGTGCAAAAAAGCCTCTCCGTCAAAAGGCGTAATTCGTGATGACTTCGACCCGGCACAGATTGCGGGAGTATACAAACATTATGCGTCAGCAATTTCCGTGCTAACGGACGAGAAATATTTTCAGGGTAGCTTTGATTTTCTGCCCATCGTCAGTCGCATCGCACCACAGCCGATCCTGTGTAAAGACTTTATTATCGATCCTTACCAGATTTATCTGGCACGTTTCTACCAGGCGGACGCCTGCCTGCTGATGTTGTCGGTTTTAGATGATGAACAGTATCGTCAGCTCGCCGCCGTCGCCCACAGCCTGAAAATGGGCGTGCTGACCGAGGTTAGCAATGAAGAAGAGCTGGAGCGCGCCATTGCGCTGGGGGCGAAAGTCGTCGGTATTAACAACCGTGATTTGCGTGACCTGTCGATTGACCTCAACCGTACTCGCCAGCTTGCACCACGTTTGGGTCATGGCGTCACCGTCATCAGCGAATCCGGGATCAACACTTATGGTCAGGTTCGCGAACTCAGCCATTTCGCCAACGGATTTCTGATAGGTTCTGCGCTGATGTCCCATGATGATCTTCACGCCGCCGTACGTCGTGTTTTGCTTGGCGAAAATAAAGTCTGCGGACTGACTCGTGCACAGGATGCAAAAGCAGCGTACGAATCTGGGGCCATTTATGGCGGCGTAATTTTTGTCCCGACCTCACCACGCGCTGTCAGCGTTGAGCTGGCGCGAGACGTTATGACGGGTGCGCCGCTACAGTATGTAGGCGTGTTCCGTAACACCGACATCGCAGACGTCCGCGAAAAAGTCACCACACTGTCGCTGGCCGCCGTACAACTACATGGAAGCGAAGATCAGGCCTATATCGATGCTCTGCGCAATGTGCTACCCGCGCAGGTGCAAATCTGGAAGGCGCTAAGCGTCAGCGAGACATTGCCAGCCTGTGATTACCAGCATGTCGATAAATACGTTTTCGACAACGCTCAGGGCGGTAGCGGGCAACGCTTCGACTGGTCACTCTTAGGCGGACAATCGCTGGATAACGTTTTACTGGCTGGCGGACTCGGTGCAGATAACTGCGTCGACGCGGCTAAAACCGGCTGTGCCGGGCTCGATTTCAATTCTGGCGTAGAGTCACAGCCGGGCATCAAAGATGCGCGTCTTCTGGCTTCAGTCTTTCAGACGCTGCGCGCATATTAAGGAAAAGGACATGACAACATTACTCAATCCGTATTTTGGTGAATTTGGCGGTATGTATGTGCCACAGATTCTGATGCCTGCGCTGCGTCAACTGGAAGAAGCGTTCGTCAGTGCACAAAAAGACCCTGAGTTTCAGGCACATTTTACAGACCTGCTGAAAAACTATGCTGGTCGCCCAACTGCGCTGACCAAATGCCAGAACATTACTCAAGGCACCAACACCACGTTGTATCTTAAACGTGAAGATTTGCTGCACGGCGGCGCGCACAAAACCAACCAGGTGCTGGGCCAGGCGTTGCTGGCGAAGCGTATGGGTAAAACCGAGATCATCGCCGAAACCGGCGCGGGTCAGCATGGTGTGGCGTCTGCCCTTGCCAGCGCCTTGCTGGGTTTAAAGTGCCGTATTTATATGGGTGCGAAAGACGTTGAACGCCAGTCGCCGAACGTTTTCCGTATGCGTTTGATGGGTGCAGAAGTTATCCCCGTTCACAGCGGTTCCGCAACGCTGAAAGATGCCTGTAACGAAGCGCTGCGCGACTGGTCTGGCAGCTATGACACTGCGCACTATATGCTCGGTACGGCGGCAGGTCCGCACCCCTTCCCGACCATTGTACGTGAATTCCAGCGCATGATCGGTGAAGAAACCAAAGCGCAGATCCTCGAAAAAGAGGGTCGCCTGCCGGACGCCGTGATCGCCTGCGTGGGCGGCGGTTCTAACGCCATCGGTATGTTCGCCGACTTTATTAATGAAACCAGCGTCGGGCTGATTGGCGTAGAGCCAGGCGGTCACGGGATTGAGTCTGGAGAACACGGCGCGCCGTTGAAACATGGTCGTGTCGGGATTTACTTCGGCATGAAGTCCCCGATGATGCAAACCGAAGAAGGACAGATTGAAGAGTCTTACTCTATTTCCGCCGGACTGGACTTCCCGTCAGTCGGGCCACAGCACGCTTATCTGAACAGTATCGGACGTGCTGACTATGTATCGATTACTGATGATGAAGCGCTGGAAGCCTTCAAAACGCTGTGTCTGCATGAGGGGATTATCCCGGCGCTGGAGTCTTCCCACGCCCTGGCACATGCGTTGAAAATGATGCGTGAAAATCCCGAAAAAGAGCAGTTACTGGTGGTCAACCTCTCCGGTCGCGGCGACAAAGACATTTTCACCGTACACGATATTCTGAAAGCGCGAGGGGAAATCTGATGGAACGTTACGAAAACCTGTTTGCACAGCTGAAGGACCGCAAAGAAGGTGCTTTTGTCCCCTTCGTGACCCTGGGCGATCCCTCTGTTGAACAGTCACTGAAAATCATTGATACGCTGATCGAAGCGGGTGCCGATGCGCTTGAGCTGGGTATTCCGTTCTCCGACCCGCTGGCCGACGGCCCAACCATTCAGGAAGCAACATTACGTGCGTTCGCGGCAGGCGTCACGCCGTCACAATGTTTTGAAATGTTGGCGTTGATTCGGCAAAAACACCCTACCATTCCAATTGGTTTACTGATGTATGCCAACCTGGTGTTCAGCAAGGGTATTGACGAATTTTACGCACAGTGTGAGAAGGTCGGCGTAGATTCGGTATTAGTCGCCGATGTGCCGGTTGAAGAGTCTGCGCCATTCAGAACGGCCGCATTACGTCATAATGTAGCGCCAATTTTCATTTGCCCGCCTAACGCTGACGAAGAACTGCTGCGTCAGATTGCCGCTCATGGCCGCGGTTATACCTATTTATTGTCACGCGCAGGCGTTACGGGTGCCGAAAATCGTGCGGCGTTACCGTTGCATCATCTGGTCGAAAAGCTGAAAGAATTCAATGCCCCGCCTTCTTTACAGGGCTTTGGTATCTCTGCACCGGAACAGGTGACAGGCGCCATTGAAGCAGGTGCTGCGGGGGCTATTTCCGGATCGGCGATTGTTAAAATCATTGAGAAAAATGTTGCAGCACCAGAGCAAATGCTGGCTGAGCTGAAAGCGTTTGTCAGCGCGATGAAAGCCGCCACCCAACAGTAAGCTAATTAAACCGCCAGTGACTTCTGGCGGTTTTACTCCCTGGCCTGCTTCATTTTGTACATGGCAGTATCCGCATTCTGGATTGCCGCATCCAGCTCCCCCTTCACCTCTGCAATCCCCCACGACACTGACAAGGGTATAGTGTTGCCGTCCACCACAAATACATGGCTGGTCACCTGTCCGCTTATACGCTGCGCAATCGCGATAGCATCACTGGCCTGAGAGCGAAACAGCAGGATCATAAATTCATCTCCGCCAGTGCGGATCACAAGATCGTGGCTGGTACGGGTGTTAGACAACATTCTGTTGGCGATAATTTGCAGCGCACGGTCCCCAGCAGCATGCCCCCAGGTATCATTGACAGCCTTGAACTTATTGCAATCCAGTAGCACTACCGAGCAATGTGATAAATCCCTGCGCTTGATGATGTCGAGAATTCGGCGATTAAAGCAGCCGGTCAGCGTATCAATATAAACTTTCAGGTCGCTTTCATTCAGCCATGATTTTAGCGAGAAAGTAATCATGATGAAAAAGAACGGCGCCAGCAGAATAACAATGCCGGCTTGCGTATCGCGCGCCATAAAACGGCCTAATGACAGCGAATAGTGCAGCGCATATTTTTCTGAGAAATTGCGCACCAAATAGCTGGATTGTCCCGCACATTTGCCGGATAAACAAAGGCTCTCTTTGTTGGTTAAATTCACTAACTCCACGTTCAATCCGGGAAGAATTTGATTATCAAACGCCTCGGCCAACGCTTCCTGCAGCTCGGGTTTCGAATGATCATAGACCAGATAGGCAACGATTTGGTCTGATATCTCTTTACCCGACAGATCGTAGATATAGCTCACCACGCTGTAGGCTTTTTCACCGGTAATTTTATCGGTATAGAAGTTTGTTGAACTGAGAGCTTTATTTTTGACATTTTTTTGCAGCAACCGGGTATAGAAATCGACGGGCGGATAGAAAAACTGCGTAATATCCATCGCCATTTCGGAGTCAGAAAAACTGAAATTGCGCGAGTCGGAAGCCATAAACCAGTAAAAATAATCTGAATGGCTGGCGATAATGTAACGATGCGCATCGAAGCTGCCTGGATTTAGCTCATTAACCATTCCACGAATGAACTCCGCCGCAGTATACATACACAGCGCATTATGGCTGGGTTGCTGAGCAATAATCGTCCCTGTCGCGGAATGAACCCGCTTTGGGTCGGCGTTAATTCCCCATTCATCTTTATTTCGCGGAACAAACTGCGCCATAACACCACACTGTTCGCCGGTTTTGATGTGGTAGTAACGCTCGCCAATCGCATCGGCAATTAGTTCATTATCGTTAAAAATGTCCAACATGTGAGCTTGCAGGCGGCTCACGCCTTCACTGGCGGTCGCCATACGCTGTTCATAAATGATAAACAGAAACAGCGAGGTAAATACCAACGTAATGAGCCCGGATACCAGCAGAGCCTGCCTGTTTCGGAGCTTATCCTGCACAATCTTCACGAGTCCACCCCGATAGTTAACAGTATTACCAAACCGGTTACCCGTTTATGTTGTTGCATAACAGCGTTGTATATGGATAAAGATGTTAACCATCCAGAGACTAATGAGTTGAAATAAGAAGCGCACTCGTGCACGAAAGTTACAGACTTATACAATAAAAGCACATTTTTGTTAACACAAATGCAAACTAATCATCACCTTCAATCGGATACCCTGCCCGACGGATGGCCTCACGGCAGTCGCTCACGCCTGCGGCATAGCCCGCTTCAATCTCGCAAACCGGGCTGGCGCTGCAGTAAGGTAGTGTGATTTGTGTGGCGATGACCTTTTCCAGGGCTTCCACCCTGCTCATGTAATTCAATAATTCGCGCGCAGCATACACGGCAAACTCTGTCGTATCATCGTCTATCGATGCTTCCATAAGGGAAATTTTTTGTTGTAACAGCTGACGGGTCAATATCATCGTCAATACCCTCAAAGCCAGTTTGCTTAAAGAGTAGCATTACATCGAAGGGGAGAAAGTCGGGAAGGGAAAAAGAGAGGAGAAAAAGCTGGCCGCGAAACGACCAGCCTATCAGACTGGAATCATTGACTTAAAAACGATAACCCGCAGAGAACATAAACACCCACGGATCGAGGCGTACGCTGTCACGCTGCTGGACGCCACCCATTTTATAGCTCGCGGTGGTGTCGATATCCATGTACCAGACTGACATGTTAATCAGCCAGTCGCGGTTGATCAGATAGTCCATACCGACCTGTCCTGCTGCACCCCAGGAGTCTTTCAGGCTCAGATCGGATAAACCAGCTTCTTTCCCGTTGTTGTTAAAACCTTCATCGAAGAAAGTCGTGTAGTTCACACCCACGCCAACGTAAGGACGCAGTTTGCTGCTGGAGTCGCCAAAGTACCACTGCGCCATTAACGTCGGCGGTAAATGATGAACGGTGGCAATATCACCGGTTGCCCCGGTGCCTATCTTATGGCGAAACGGCGTGGCTGCCAGTAATTCAACGCCAATATTGTCGGTTGCCATATAGGTGAATGTCAGGCCCAACTGCGTATTGTTGCTGACATCAAAGCCACCCAGGCTTCCCAGCGTACCACCCGCGCCTTCCGTCGGTCTGACGGTAGCCGATCCTGCTCGAATAAAGAACTCTCCGGCCTCATGCGCAAATGCGTTACCAGAGAGAAGAGTTGTTAAAGCCAATGCTGCAACTGTTAATTTTTTCATGTCCGCTCCATCGTTATGGTTATAAAAGCGGAACGAATATACCCACAATAGAGTAATAAGTGATCTAACCTGGATCACATTGAGTTTGATAATTTAACATTTATTGATCCAGATTAAGTTAGAACTTGCATTCAAAATCCTGGTTAAATTAATACAGATCAATTTTGATATATTTTCACTATGCAAGTACCTTTAGCTCCAACACAAAGCGTTGGTTATTTGAACGTGATGCACAGAGAACAAACAACGATGTTGCAAGATGCTGAAGTCCTGGCCAAAAATTACCGGAGCTTTACAAAGATATGCCTTTCCATACATCGCACGATGCTGCCACTGTAGAGTTATCCAGGGTACAATTGCGCGCAAATGAACACCTGCAAAACTCAAGGAGAGTGCATGTCTATCACGGCGAAATCCGTTTACCGTGACACGGGAAACTTTTTCCGTAATCAATTCATTACCATCTTGCTGGTATCGTTATTGTGCGCGTTTATCACAGTGGTGCTAGGGCATGCCTTTTCTCCCAGCGACGCGCAAATCGCGCAACTGAGCGAAGGGGATCAGCTAACCAGCAGTGTGGGCCTGTTCGATCTGGTACAGAATATGACGCCGGAGCAGCAGCAAATTTTGCTACGCGCTTCTGCAGCATCGACGTTTTCAGGGCTGATTGGTAATGCAATCCTTGCAGGAGGCATCATCCTGATGATTCAACTGATTTCGGCGGGTCATCGGGTTAGTGCATTACGCGCCATTGGCGCCAGCGCGCCGGTATTACCTAAATTGTTTATTCTGATTTTTCTGACTACCCTGCTGGTACAGGTCGGTATTATGCTGGTTGTCGTGCCTGGTATTCTGCTGGCTATCTTGCTGGCCCTCGCGCCGGTGATGGTCGTGCAGGATAAAATGGGCGTCTTTGCCGCTATGCGCAACAGTATGCGTCTGGCGTGGTCTAATATGCGACTGGTAGCGCCGGCAGTAATCGGTTGGTTACTGGCTAAAACGCTGCTGTTGCTTTTTGCGCCAAGTTTTGCAGTACTAACGCCAAACGTAGGCGCGGTATTGGCGAATACGCTGAGCAATATGATCTCTGCTGTGCTGCTGATCTATTTGTTCCGCCTGTATATGCTGATTCGTCAATAAACCCTGAACGCATGCCGGGTGTGTTACCCAATGCTTTTTGATTACGGACTCGAAGAATGAAGCAGTTTCTTGATTTTTTACCGCTGGTTGTCTTTTTTGCTTTTTATAAGCTTTATGACATCTACGCGGCAACCTCGGCGCTTATTGTCGCAACAGCTGTGGTGTTGATTTACAGTTGGGTTCGCTATCGCAAAGTCGAGAAGATGGCGTTAATCACCTTTGTTCTGGTTGCTGTCTTCGGTGGCCTGACTATTTTCTTCCACAACGATGAATTCATTAAGTGGAAGGTTACGGTGATTTACGGACTGTTTGCCGGTGCACTGCTGGTTAGCCAGTGGGTGATGAAAAAACCGTTGATTCAGCGCATGTTAGGAAAAGAGCTGACGCTGCCGCAGCCGGTATGGTCGAAGCTAAATCTGGCCTGGGCCGTCTTCTTCATCCTGTGTGGACTGGCCAATATCTACATTGCGTTTTGGCTGCCGCAGAACATTTGGGTCAACTTCAAAGTGTTCGGATTAACCGCCCTGACCTTATTCTTCACGTTGCTGAGCGGAATCTATATCTACCGCCATCTGCCGCAGGAAGATAAATCGTAATAAGTGTTCGCCAGATCTGCGGATCTGGCGAATTTTTACCCACCCACGCTCTTCGTGGCAGACAAGCTGGCTTACATCCCCTCCGCGCGCTGCATCCCCTCTGTTCTCCGCTCGTAAATTCTAGTAGCATCCCGCCTGTAATCTTTCTCTACAGTCGGTTCTACAATGACAACAACGAATAACACCCCCCAGGGTGAACTGGTTTTACGCACTCTGGCCATGCCTGCCGATACCAATGCTAACGGTGATATTTTTGGCGGCTGGCTGATGTCACAGATGGATATTGGTGGCGCTATTCAGGCCAAAGAGATCGCACATGGCCGCGTGGTGACGGTGCGAGTGGAAGGAATGAGCTTTTTGCGCCCGGTTGCCGTGGGTGATGTGGTCTGTTGCTACGCACGCTGCGTAAAACGCGGGACGACGTCAATCAGCATTAATATTGAAGTCTGGGTGAAGAAAGTCGCTTCGGAACCTATTGGCCAGCGTTACAAAGCCACTGAAGCCCTGTTTATCTACGTCGCTGTAGATAAAGACGGTAAACCTCGTCCGATACCAACACAGGTCTGATAACCGCGTTGACACCGTTATCAGACCTGCTTGCCGGAGAAAGCCTGACGCCGACTCCGGCACGCCAGTTACTCAATCTGCGCCGTACCGTTCAGACGGAATACGATATTCACCACCAGGCCAGATCCCGGTTTGCCCGCTTCGTAACGCCATCTGCGCATCGCATTTTTCACTTCACGCTCAAACATGTTGGCAGGCTGTGCAGAAAGCACTTCAACATTCTCCACACGGCCATCTGATGTCACATCAAACTTGACCTTCACCCGACCTTCAATGCGCAAAGCCTGCGCGCGCGCCGGATACTGTGGCTGATTACGACTTAAGGCGCGTGGCCCAGACGGTGCGCTAACCGCAGGTTTACTGGTTGCCGGCGCGGTGCTGGTCGTTGTCGAACGAGCAGGCGCCGTGTTCTCAAACGGCGATACTGGACGCGACTCAACCGGTTTCACGTCACGTTTGGGCTGCTCTTCAACCTTTTTCACCGGTTTTGGCTTCGGTTTTGGTTTAGGTTTCGGTTTCTCAATCACCACCGGCGCCTCTTTTGGCGGTTCCGGTATCGGTTCAGGTTCCGGTTCAGGCTCAACGACAGGCTGCGGCGGTGGTTGAACTGCCTGAGGTGGCTCAAGATCGGCAGGTGCGACCATCGTGATGGAGATCGGCTGCGCGGGTGCAGGCAGTTCAATAACCTGATGTACCGAGGTATACAGCAGACCCGCCACTACAGCGCCGTGAATGCCGACGGAAAGTAACGTCGGCCAGGGAAAGCGACGAGGTAAATCAAGGGTCATTGCAGTCATAATCGTTTCAGTTATAAAACCAGGTCTCGATTTTAAATGCAAATAGCAATCATATTCAATAAGCCCATGACAGTAAGCCGCATTTAAAACGCAATTTCATGTAAAAAAACCATTATCTTAATATGGCCTTAACAAAGCTATTATCTTTACGTTGCAGTTACCAGGGCTTTCCAATAACGTAAACGCGACTTTTACCGATCAAGGAGCTCTACCCGTGCTGTATGTTATTTATGCTCAAGATATCGCAGATTCTCTCGAGAAACGTCTTTCCGTGCGCCCTGCTCACCTGGCCCGTCTGCAACTCCTCCATGATGAAGGTCGTCTACTGACGGCGGGCCCCATGCCAGCTGTCGACAGTAACGATCCGGGTGCGGCGGGATTTACCGGATCGACGGTGATTGCGGAATTTGAATCTTTAGAGGCAGCGCAGGCGTGGGCAGATGCCGACCCGTATGTGGCTGCAGGCGTTTATGCGCAAGTTTCGGTCAAACCGTACAAAAAAGTATTTTAAGAAACAGAACGGACAGGAATACATTGGGCACCGCAACGGTGCCCTTTTTGGATCAAATGCTGTAGATCGCAAACAGCAACGAATTTCGTTGATGATTGAGAATGCATTTTCTGATGGAGTGGATACGCATGTTACGGCGCGATTGCCCTTCAAGCCAACGTGCTTTACGGCGGCTAGCCTGACGCAGCATCCGCCAGCGTCCCACTTCCGTTCTACTACGCTTCATGTTAACTACTCTTCCAGTCACAGAGCGGGCATTATACCCCCAGACCGCATGCAGACCAGTGGTTTTCCCGTGTTTTTATTTGCCAGATGACTCCTGATGCGTAAACTCTTAACAATACGCTTTCAAAAGGATTTTTAATTTTATGACAACCTTCTACACCGTGGTGAGTTGGCTGGTCATTCTGGGTTACTGGGTACTCATTGCTGGCGTAACGTTACGCATTCTGATGAAGCGACGCGCAGTACCCTCCGCAATGGCCTGGCTTTTGATCATCTATATACTGCCATTGGTAGGGATCATTGCTTATCTGTCCTTTGGTGAACTCCACCTGGGCAAACGCCGCGCCGAGCGCGCCAGAGCGATGTGGCCATCAACAGCCAAATGGCTGAACGATCTCAAAGCCTGCAAACATATTTTCGCGCAAGAAAACAGCAGCGTTGCCTCCTCATTATTTAAGTTATGCGAGCGTCGCCAGGGCATTGCCGGCGTTAAGGGCAATCAGCTACAGCTGCTCACCAGTTCTGATGACGTGATGCAGGCGTTAATCCGTGATATTCAGCTGGCACGTCACAACATTGAGATGGTGTTCTACATCTGGCAACCTGGCGGTATGGCCGATCAGGTAGCCGAGTCGTTAATGGCTGCCGCGAGGCGTGGCATTCACTGTCGCCTGATGCTGGACTCCGCCGGCAGCGTGGCGTTCTTCCGCAGCCCTTGGGCGGCGATGATGCGTAACGCAGGTATCGAGGTTGTAGAAGCGCTGAAGGTGAACCTGATGCGTGTATTTTTACGCCGTATGGACCTGCGTCAGCACCGCAAAATGATCATGATCGACAACTACATTGCGTATACCGGCAGCATGAACATGGTCGATCCGCGTTTCTTTAAACAGGATGCCGGTGTCGGACAATGGGTTGATTTAATGGCAAGAATGGAAGGCCCGGTGGCCACTGCCATGGGGATCGTCTACTCATGCGACTGGGAAATTGAAACCGGTAAACGTATTTTACCGCCGCCTCCCGATGTCAACATCATGCCGTTTGAGCAGGCCAGCGGGCACACCATTCACACTATTGCCTCCGGTCCTGGCTTCCCTGAAGACTTGATCCATCAGGCCTTATTGACCGCCGCATATTCTGCTCGTGAATATTTAATCATGACCACCCCCTACTTCGTCCCCAGTGACGATCTGCTGCACGCCATCTGTACGGCAGCGCAGCGTGGTGTAGATGTCAGCATCATTCTTCCACGCAAGAATGACTCGATGCTGGTTGGCTGGGCAAGCCGGGCTTTTTTCACCGAGTTGCTGGCGGCAGGCGTGAAAATCTACCAGTTCGAAGGTGGGTTGTTACATACCAAGAGCGTGCTGGTCGATGGCGAATTGAGTCTGGTCGGTACTGTTAACCTGGATATGCGCAGCCTGTGGCTGAATTTTGAGATAACACTAGTAATTGACGATGCCGGATTCGGCGGTGACCTCGCTGCGGTACAGGATGATTATATTTCGCGTTCCCGCCTGCTAGATGCACGTTTGTGGGTAAAACGACCACTCTGGCAGCGTATCGCTGAGCGACTGTTTTACTTCTTTAGCCCGTTGCTGTAAAACGTGCCCATCAGACAGTAAACAGGTAGTCATTATGGATATGGATTTGAACAACCGCCTGACCGAAGACGAAACGCTCGAGCAGGCTTATGACATTTTTCTCGAACTGGCGGCGGACAATCTCGATCCGGCCGACATCCTTCTGTTCAATTTGCAGTTTGAAGAGCGTGGCGGTGCAGAGTTATTCGACCCTGCACAAGACTGGCAGGAGCACGTTGATTTTGACCTGAATCCTGACTTCTTCGCCGAAGTGGTGATTGGTCTGGCAGACTCAGAAGACGGCGAGATTAACGATATTTTTGCGCGTGTTCTGTTATGTCGCGAAAAAGATCACAAACTCTGCCACATCCTCTGGCGTGAATAATGAAAACAAAAAGCTGCTCTCGCAGCTTTTTTTATTTCTAGTCAGGCAATTTGCTTCCGCAACGATTACAAAATTGCGCGCTGTGCTCATGCTGACTTTGTTGGCACTGTGGACATTTGCGCTGATTTTGCCGGTGCTGAAACGCACTACTCATATGTGTTGTTATCAATCCTGTCGGGATTGCGATAACCGAATAACCAATCAGGATCAGCACTGACGCAACCATGCGGCCAAGCGGTGTATGCGGGGTAATATCACCATAGCCAACAGTTGTAACCGTAACGATTGCCCAATATACCGACGCATTCAGCGTAGTAAAACCATATTTCGGGCCTTCAATCAGGTACATCAGGGCGCCAAAGACAATCATCAGAATGGCAATAAACGAATAAAACAGCATCAACTGATGACGGGCACTTTTAATTGCGCTCCAGAACACACGCAGCGACGGCATAAATCGCAGCAGTTTGAGTATTCGCAGTACACGCAGCACACGCATCGCTCGCCAGGCGAAAACATAACTCAGACTAATTTCCGGCCATAGCCACATCACATACAGTGGCAGAATTGTCGCGAGATCGATAATTCCCCAGAAGCTAAACACATATTTTGCAGGATTGGCCCAGCAGCACAATCTGAGCAGATATTCGATGGTAAAGACCAGCGTAATAAAGACTTCCAGCCAGACAAAAATATGCCATTCATCATAGGTTAAATGGTATTGCGTCCCGACCCCAGACTCAATGAAGATAACAATCACGCTCAGCAATGCGAACAGTGCGCACATGCCTTCAAAACGGCGCCCCGAGCGCGTGTCTAAATCAAATAATGTACAATAGAGAGTACGGCGAACAGAAGAGACTAAGCCTGACACATTTACCTCACCAAAAAGAAGGGCTGACAGTGTGTCAGCCTTCTCGATTATAGCGGGTCTACTTTTAAGCAGGAAACCGCGTGTCGGAAACTCCCTTCAAGTACAGGACGCGTTTTCGCGCATTCTGGGCCGGCGATCGGACAACGTGTGCGGAACACACACCCCGAAGGCGGATTAATCGGGGAGGGTAACTCACCTTCCAGCAGTTGGATAACCTTGTTCCTCTCCATATCAGGATCGGGAATTGGCACCGCTGACATTAGTGCTTTGGTATAGGGATGCAGCGGATTATGGTACACCTCGTCATAGGTCCCCAACTCCACCGCATGTCCGAGATACATCACCAGCACACGATCGGAAATATGCTTAACCACTGCCAGGTCATGGGCAATGAAGATTAATGATAAGCCCATTTCACGCTGTAATTGCTGCAACAGGTTAACAACCTGCGCCTGAATCGACACATCCAGCGCGGATACAGGCTCATCACAAATTATCAGCTTCGGCTCAAGGATCAACGCGCGAGCAATACCAATACGCTGGCACTGCCCACCGGAAAACTCGTGCGGGTAGCGGTTAATCAGGTTAGGCAGTAACCCCACTTTCATCATCATCGCCTTTACGCGGTCACGGACTTCCTGCCCAGGCAGATTCGGGTGATAAGTCCGCAGCGGTTCGGCGATAATTTCACCGATGGTCATACGCGGGTTTAACGATGCCAGCGGATCCTGGAAAATCATCTGGATATCACTGCGCACTGCCCGCCACTCATCGGGTTTCATGCCAAGCAAATCTTTGCCGAGCCAGGCGACTTTACCATCAGTCGCTTTTACCAGACCGATAATCGCACGCGCAAACGTCGATTTCCCGCACCCCGATTCCCCCACTACGCCTAATGTTTCTCCCTCATACAGACGTAGGGTCACGCCATCAACGGCTTTCAGCGTTTTCGACGGTTGCCAGAACCACTGTTTACCATCTTTGATGTCGAAATGGACTTTCAGATCGGCAATTTCGAGGAGTACTTTTCGTTGTTCGGTTACCGCATTCATACCAGTTCCTCCACCGGTTTAAAGCAGGCGCGCAGACGGCCCGGACTAAACTCTTCCAGTGGCGGAGCACTGTTACAGATTTCCATGGCATGCGGGCAACGGGGCTGGAACGGGCAGCCTTTCGGTAAACGCAACAGATTCGGCGGATTACCCGGGATAGTCAGCATTTCTTCCCCTTCGGCATCCAGACGCGGGACGGCATTAAGCAGGCCAATCGAATACGGATGAACCGGCTTATAAAAGACATCGCGCGCACTGCCATACTCCATCGTGCGTCCGGCATACATCACTAACACCTTGTCGCAAATACCAGCAACAACACCGAGGTCGTGAGTAATCATAATAATTGCGGTATTGAATTCACTTTTCAGTTCATTCAGCAGCGTCATGATTTGCGCCTGAACCGTGACATCCAGCGCAGTAGTGGGTTCATCGGCAATCAGTAACTTTGGCCTGCACAGCAGCGCCATGGCGATCATGACGCGCTGACGCATACCGCCGGAGAATTCATGCGGATACATTTTCATACGCTTACGCGCTTCCGGCATTTTCACCGCATCCAGCATTCTGACCGACTCTTCAAAGGCTTCCGCTTTGCTCATACCTTTATGTAGCATCAGAACTTCCATTAACTGTTCGCCGACCCGCATATACGGATTGAGAGACGTCATGGGATCCTGGAAGATCATCGAGATTTGCTCGGCGCGTAGCTTGTTCAGCTCACGCTCCGGTAAGTTCAGGATCTCACGACCGTTGAATGTAGCGGAGCCGCCAATCCGGCCATTTGCGGCCAGCAGGCCCATCAAGGCAAATGCAGTCTGCGACTTACCTGAACCAGACTCACCAACAATACCCAGCGTTTCCCCGGCGCGTAGTGAAAAGTTTAAATCGTTTACTGCAGTAACATCACCATCTGGGGTGGCAAACGTCACACGCAGATCGGTAACGTTTAGCAGTGCGTTAGCCTGTTGTTGCGCGAGCGGCGCGGTTGAGGTCTCAATTACGCTCATGGCGGCACTCCTTAACGGTCTTTCGGGTCGAGGGCATCACGCAGGCCATCGCCAATAAAGTTAAAACAAAATAGCGTCACCACCAGGAACCCTGCCGGAAACAGCAGTAACCATGGTGATACTTCCATCGAGTTGGCACCATCGCTGAGCAGTGCGCCCCAGCTACTTAGCGGCTCTTGTGTGCCAAGTCCCAGGAAGCTCAGGAACGATTCAAACAGGATCATGCTGGGAACCAGCAATGAGGCGTAGACCACCACCACACCGAGTACGTTTGGCACAATGTGGCGCACAACAATACGCACGGTAGACACCCCACCGACCTGGGCTGCTTCAATAAACTCTTTGCGCTTCAGGCTCAGCGTCTGGCCACGAACGATACGCGCCATATCAAGCCAGGACACCATCCCAATCGCCACAAAGATTAACAGGATGTTTTGCCCAAAGAAGGTAACCAACAGAATAACGAAGAACATGAACGGGAAGGAGTTAAGGATTTCCAGCAGACGCATCATCACAGAGTCGATTTTGCCGCCCAGGTAACCCGACAGTGAACCGTACAGCGTGCCCACAATCACCGCCACCAGCGCCGCAGCAATCCCCACCATCAACGAGATCCGTCCACCAATAGCCACCCTCACCAGCAGATCACGGCCAGATGAGTCAGTGCCAAAATAGTGCCCAGACTCCGTATCAGGCGCGCTGGACATCATGCCCCAGTCAGTATCGAAGTAGGTAAACTGCGATAACATGGGTGCCAACGTCACAAACAGCGCAATAATCACCAGTACCACGAGGCTGGCTACTGCCGCTCGGTTATGCATAAAGCGTCGACGAGCGTCCTGCCACAGGCTGCGGCCTTCGACCTCCAGCTTCTCACTGAAATTCTCCAGCGCTTCGCTGTTTTTCTTACTTAACATCATAGCGAGCTCCAGTATCAGTAACGGATTTTCGGGTCGATTACGGCATACAGCACATCGACAATCGCGTTAAACACGATGGTCAGCGCGCCAACCAGAATGGTCAGGCTCAGTACCAGCGAGTAATCGCGGTTTAATGCGCCATTCACGAACAACTGCCCAATCCCCGGTAAACCATAGATAGTTTCAATAACCATCGAACCGGTAATGATGCCGACAAACGCGGGCCCCATATAGGACAACACCGGCAACAGCGCAGGTTTTAACGCATGGCGGAAAATAATCCGTCGCATCGGCAACCCTTTAGCACGCGCGGTCCGAATAAAGTTAGAGTGCAGCACTTCAATCATCGAGCCGCGGGTGATACGCGCAATACTGGCAATATAGGCCAGGGATAGCGCCACCATGGGCAGGATCATAAATTTCAGCGCCCCACCGTTCCAACCGCCACCGGGTAGCCATTTCAGTGTGATCGCAAATATCATGACTAATAAGGGGGCAACGACAAAACTGGGGATCACCACCCCGGTCATCGCCACCCCCATAACCGTATAATCCCAACGCGTGTTTTGCTTCAACGCGGCGATTACGCCCGCACTAACACCGATCACCACCGCCAGAATAAAGGCCGCAGCCCCCAGCTTCGCGGAAACCGGAAAGCTTGACGCGACCAAGTCATTAACGGTGTAGTCTTTATATTTAAAGGATGGTCCAAAATCACCGTGCGCCAGCTGTTTCAGATAGCTAAAGTACTGCGTTGAGATCGGATCATTAAGATGGTATTTCGCTTCAATATTCGCCAGAACTTCTGGCGGTAAGGCGCGCTCTCCGGTGAAAGGACTTCCCGGCGCAAGACGCATCATAAAGAATGAAATCGTAATAAGAATAAATAGTGTCGGAATCGCTTCCAGACAGCGGCGTAATATAAATTTCAACATTGCCCGTACCTTCTGGCGTGTGCCTTTATACCCGTCATACTTCAAGCTGCAGGTGCGTTGGCTTTGCTCGCGCACGCCCGTCACTTACTTAAGTAAGCTCCTGGCGATTCGCTGCGTTGCCACCTTCCTGCAACGTGAATTATTTAGGGTATACCTCTCTTTGTCTAAAGAGGTATTTATAGTTCGAAGAAAAAGACACTGTGGGGCAACCTTAATCGCCCCACGTCTTGCCATTAATGCTTGATAATATACAAGTCTTTAACGTGGATATTATCCATCGGGTCTTTACCGGAGTATCCGCCTACCCAAGGTTTCACCAGACGGGCGTTGACGTAGTAGAACACCGGTACAATTGCAGAGTCTTTATCCAGCAGCTGTTCTGCTTGCGAATACAGTTCACTGCGCTGAGCATCATCAGTCGCTTTCAGGGTATCAGCAATCAACTTGTCAAATGCAGGGCTCTTATAGTGGACGGTGTTGTTGGAGCTATCGGACAGTACCATATTCAGGAAAGACGTCGGTTCGTTATAATCCGCACACCAGCCTGCGCGTGAAACATCATAGTTGCCCTGATGACGCGTATCGAGGAACGTCTTCCACTCCTGATTTTCCAGCTTCACATTCGCACCCAGATTTTTCTTCCAGATGGATGCCGCAGCGATAGCCAGCTTCTTGTGCAGATCGGAGGTGTTATACAGCAGATCAAAGGTCAACGGTTTTTCAGCGGTGAAGCCAGCTTCGGCCAGCAGTTTTTTCGCCTCTTCGTTACGTTTTTCCTGTGACCACTTGAACCACTCTGGCTCAACCAGTTTAGCGCCATCAGTATACGGCGGGGTAAAGCTATAGGCGGGCAGATCGCCCTGGTTTTTCACTTTGTTGACGATGATGTCACGATCCAGCGCCAGCTTCAGGGCGGTACGTACACGAACATCGTTGAACGGTGCTTTTTGGTTGTTAATTTCGTAATAGTAGGTGCACAGATAAGGATCAACGTGAACTTCGTTCGGGATCTCTTTTTTCAGTTTCTGGAATAACTCAATCGGCATGTTGTTATAGGTCATGTCGATTTCACCGCTGCGATAGCGGTTCACGTCAGTCACTTCAGAAGAAATTGGCAGGTATGTGACCTGGTTAATAATGGTTTTCGCGTTGTCCCAGTAGTGAGTATTACGCTCAAGTACAATACGCTCGTTGACAACCCAGTCTTTCAGTTTATAAGAGCCGTTAGAAACGATGTTAGCGGGCTGGGTCCATTTTTCACCGAATTTTTCCACCACGGCTTTAGGCACAGGGGAAAGAGAAGAGTGCACAAGGAGTTTGTAGAAATAAGGAACAGGTTCACTCAGAGTCACTTCAAAGGTATGGTCATCAATCGCTTTTACACCGAGATCGGTAACTGGCTTCTTACCAGCGATGATGTCATCAATATTGACAATATGTCCGTACTGTAAATAGCTGGCGTACGGTGAAGCAGTATTGGGGTTCGCCAGACGTTGCCAGCTATAGACGAAATCTTGTGCGGTAACAGGCGTTCCATCAGACCATTTAGCGTCTTTACGCAGATGGAATGTCCAGACTTTAAAATCTTTATTTTCCCATTTATCAGCCACACCCGGCGATGGTTTGCCATCAACGTCACTGATTAATAAACCTTCAAATAAATCACGGCTAATGTTGGATTCCGGTACACCTTCGATTTTATGCGGATCGAGTGACTGAACTTCCGAACCATTATTACGCACCAGAGTCTGCTTCTCAGCCAACTGAACGCCTGCTGGTACCACAGCTGCTGTAGCAACATTTCCAGCGATTAGCGCAGTTAGGATCCCCGCAGCTACTAAACTTTTTTTAGTGATGTTAGTCATTGTGTTTGTACTCCCTCATTATTATGGCTGGTTTTATAACCAGACTGTTAATCCTGTCAGGATCCCTGTACGACACCGGAGATTTTCTGCCGTCAGGTGTTTTTTTGTTTACTGCTCGCTATCACCGACTTTATTTATTCTGGCGATTCGTTTGATCGCCTTGCGTCGATTATCTACGTGCCTCCCCTGCCGGAAGCACGCTATTACCCTGTTGAGAGAGATTAAATGAAAATTATTCTCATCAACGTGAAATCTTCTGCTAAATACCTGGCCGGAAAGTATCAAATGCGTTTCTTCACCGCCAATACATTTTACAGATTTGTTAACCAATTCTCTTTTATCGAAAAAAAAACGCACAACAAAAGCATTAATACAGCGATTTTTTAACAATAAAATCAATTTATTCAATGCATTACGTGAGTCACCCGACTCATCGCCCTGTCCGGCATCGAAGAGACGTCAAAATGCACATAAATTTAACAATTGGTTATTAATTAGCACATTCATCTAAATTAGGTGCTGAAATAACTAATAACATTTCGATAATCCTTCAGCAAGCCCAAGAGTATGATGTTAATAAAATAACAATGCGGCCCTGGTTCATCTGTTCTGCTGAAAAGATAATTGTGTTGAAAATCAATACATAAAAATGCAGTGGCTATCAGCATCTTTTATTACTGCTATGGCGCGTTTCAACTTTAGTGAGAAGTATTACTGATAATGGCGGGAAACGGAGCCCGGGAGCAGCTCCGTTTATATTGATTCGGTGGATTCAGGCAAGTAAACCCGGGAAAATGGATTTGATCCCGGTCACAATGAACTCAATGCCCAACGCCATGAGTAACAACCCCATAATACGCGTAATGACGTTGATGCCCGTTTGGCCCAGCAGGCGAACTAACCACGGCGCCATACGAAACAATCCCCAACAGCACAGCGCAAACAGCGCAATCGCCACGAAAAAGCCGAACAGATTAATAGCACTATGGTAACGCGTGCCCCAGACGATCGTTGAGCTTATTGCCCCCGGTCCCGCCATTAACGGCAGCGCTAACGGGACAACGCCAATGCTCTCGCGTATCGCCGTCTCCGACTTTTCCTGCTTGTTTTGCTTATCTTCCCCAAGTTTTCCGCTGATCATCGACATCGCGATAGTCACGACCAGGATACCACCGGCAATCCTGAACGAATCAATTGAGATACCAAACAATTGCAGAATTCCATCCCCCAGAAACAGAGAGATCCACAGAATGATAGCAACCGACAGGTTTGCCGTAAGGTTGGTTTTATTGCGTGCGGCAGCGGTCTGGTAGCTGGTCATGCTGATAAAGACAGGGATGATCCCTACCGGGTTGACCAATGCAAATAACCCAATGAAAAATTTAAAATAAACAGGAAAATCGAATAGCGTATGGATCACGGTTAGCTCCGAAGCGTTAGCCGGATAAAATGAGTCATAAAATTGATGAAATCCGCGCTGAAGATACGCCTTTTGTCAGCATACTTCACCTGCTATCTGCGTATATCTACGTAAATACGCTACCATTACTCAGTGTTATTAATATGTATTAAATATGCTAATGTTAACCTCATTCATTACATCAATTTTTTAACACTTACCAAGAAACGCTAAAAGGGCCTGCTGAAAGGTGTCAGCTTTGCGGAAATTTGATCCAGATCACGCAATTACTACTCAGAAGTGAGTAATCTTGCTTACGCCACCTGGAGGTAACGCGTTAGAGTTAAATGACGCTAACGCATAAGCTCTTTTAGTAAATCAAAGTAAAGTGGACGTTAATTAACCGTTTGATTTTCAAAACGTTATACAATTTTTCGTCGGTCTGTCTATACTCTCGTATCGAGCAGATGATTTACTAAAAAAGTTTAACATTATCAGGAGAGCATTATGGCTGTTACTAATGTCGCTGAACTTAACGCACTTGTAGAGCGCGTAAAAAAAGCCCAGCGTGAATATGCCAGTTTCACTCAAGAACAGGTTGACAAAATCTTCCGCGCCGCCGCTCTGGCAGCCGCAGACGCTCGAATCCCTCTCGCGAAAATGGCCGTTGCCGAATCCGGCATGGGCATCGTCGAAGACAAAGTGATCAAAAACCACTTTGCTTCCGAATACATTTACAACGCTTATAAAGATGAAAAGACCTGTGGTGTTCTGTCTGAAGACGACACTTTCGGTACTATCACCATCGCTGAACCGATTGGTATAATCTGCGGTATCGTTCCGACCACTAACCCGACATCTACTGCTATCTTCAAATCGCTGATCAGCCTGAAGACGCGTAACGCCATCATCTTCTCTCCACATCCGCGTGCTAAAGATGCCACTAACAAAGCGGCTGACATCGTTCTGCAGGCTGCTATCGCTGCTGGCGCACCGAAAGATCTGATCGGCTGGATCGATCAACCTTCCGTTGAACTGTCTAATGCTCTGATGCATCACCCGGACATCAACCTAATCCTTGCGACCGGCGGTCCAGGCATGGTTAAAGCAGCATACAGCTCCGGTAAACCAGCAATCGGTGTAGGTGCAGGTAACACCCCGGTTGTTATTGACGAAACTGCGGATATTAAGCGCGCAGTTGCTTCTGTTCTGATGTCTAAAACCTTCGATAACGGCGTAATCTGTGCTTCTGAACAGTCCGTTGTTGTTGTTGACTCTGTATACGATGCAGTTCGTGAACGTTTCGCTAGCCACGGCGGCTACATGCTGCAGGGTAAAGAGCTGAAAGCTGTTCAGGACGTTATCCTGAAAAATGGCGCACTGAACGCCGCTATCGTTGGTCAGCCGGCATATAAAATTGCTGAACTGGCAGGCTTCTCGGTTCCGGAAACAACTAAGATCCTGATCGGTGAAGTGAAAGTTGTTGATGAAAGCGAGCCGTTTGCTCACGAAAAACTGTCCCCGACGCTGGCGATGTACCGTGCGAAAGATTTCGAAGATGCGGTAGACAAAGCAGAGAAACTGGTTGCGATGGGTGGTATCGGCCACACTTCTTGCCTGTACACTGACCAGGACAACCAACCAGAACGCGTTGCTTACTTCGGTCAGATGATGAAAACTGCGCGTATCCTGATTAACACCCCGGCTTCACAGGGTGGTATCGGCGACCTGTACAACTTTAAGCTCGCACCTTCCCTGACTCTGGGTTGTGGTTCCTGGGGTGGTAACTCCATCTCTGAAAACGTTGGTCCTAAGCACCTGATCAACAAGAAAACCGTTGCTAAGCGAGCTGAAAACATGTTGTGGCACAAACTTCCGAAATCTATCTACTTCCGTCGTGGCTCACTGCCAATCGCACTGGATGAAGTGATTACCGATGGTCACAAACGTGCGCTGATCGTTACCGACCGCTTCCTGTTTAACAACGGTTATGCAGACCAGATCACCTCCGTTCTGAAAGCAGCCGGCGTTGAAACCGAAGTGTTCTTTGAAGTTGAAGCTGACCCGACTCTGACCGTTGTTCGTAAAGGTGCTGAGCTGGCTAACTCCTTCAAGCCTGACGTTATCATCGCACTGGGCGGTGGTTCCCCGATGGACGCCGCGAAAATCATGTGGGTGATGTACGAACATCCGGAAACCCATTTCGAAGAGCTGGCGCTGCGCTTTATGGACATCCGTAAACGTATCTATAAGTTCCCGAAAATGGGCGTGAAAGCGAAAATGATCGCCGTCACCACCACTTCCGGTACTGGTTCTGAAGTGACTCCGTTTGCGGTTGTTACCGACGATGCAACGGGTCAGAAATACCCGCTGGCTGACTACGCATTGACCCCAGACATGGCAATTGTCGATGCCAACCTGGTTATGGATATGCCGAAATCACTGTGTGCATTCGGTGGTCTGGATGCGGTGACTCACGCTCTGGAAGCTTACGTTTCCGTACTGGCATCTGAATTCTCTGACGGTCAGGCTCTGCAAGCGCTGAAACTGCTGAAAGAAAACCTGCCTGCGTCCTACCATGAAGGTTCTAAGAACCCGGTAGCGCGTGAGCGTGTTCACAGTGCAGCGACCATCGCCGGTATTGCGTTTGCTAACGCCTTCCTGGGTGTATGTCACTCAATGGCGCACAAGCTGGGTTCTCAGTTCCACATTCCTCACGGTCTGGCGAACGCCCTGCTGATCAGCAACGTCATTCGTTATAACGCGAACGACAACCCGACTAAACAGACTGCTTTCAGCCAGTATGATCGTCCGCAAGCTCGTCGTCGCTACGCCGAAATCGCAGACCATCTGGGTTTAAGCGCACCGGGCGACCGTACTGCGGCTAAAATCCAGAAACTGCTGGCATGGCTGGAAGAAATCAAAGCTGAACTGGGTATTCCTAAATCTATCCGTGAAGCTGGCGTTCAGGAAGCTGACTTCCTGGCACACGTCGACAAACTGTCTGAGGATGCGTTTGACGACCAGTGCACCGGTGCTAACCCGCGTTACCCGCTGATTTCTGAACTCAAACAGATCCTGCTGGATACGTACTACGGTCGTGAGTATAGTGAAGGTGAACCTGCTGCTAAAACTGAGCCAGCAGCAGCGCCTAAAGCTGAGAAAAAAGCGAAAAAATCCGCTTAATGCACTCACATAAGTTTTAGTATCTTCATAAACGGCCCTTTGGGGCCGTTTTTTTTTGCCATACTCAGCGAAAATCAGACTATGCAGACGCCAGCCACCGAGGTGAAAAGGCGTAAGGGAAATAGGTGTGAAAGTGGCACCAGAAGGCAATACGCAGGGTATCGCTTCTGGCTAAAACAGAGGCCTACCCTGCGATTTTAACTCAGCAGGAGAACAGAGGAGGGTTAATCGTGGCTGTGACGTTCCTGAATGGCCGTCAGAGAGCCTTCAGACTGTGCTTCCTTATAATGCTTGCGGCACACCGATACATAGCGTTCATTTCCGCCTATAACGACCTGCTCTCCTTCGTTATAAGGCCTTCCGGCCTGATCAAGGCGTAATACCATGCTGGCCTTACGGCCACAGAAACAAATAGTTTTTAATTCAACCAGCTTATCTGACCATGCAAGCAGGTATTCGCTACCACCGAAGAGTTCACCACGAAAATCAGTGCGTAAGCCATAACACAACACGGGAATATCCAGTTGATCAACAACCTCTGATAATTCATAAACCTGCTGTCGCGTCAGAAACTGAGACTCATCAACCAGCACGCAGTGAATTCGTTGCTGCGCATTCTCCGCACGAATCTCCTCGAACAATGATGAATTTTGGTTAAACAATTTTGCAGGTGACGACAGGCCTATACGTGAACTTACTTTTCCCGCGCCAAAACGGTCATCAATTTCCGCTGTATATACAACGGCACGCATCCCACGTTCCTGATAATTGTATGAAGATTGCAGCAATGCCGTCGACTTGCCTGCATTCATTGCAGAATAGTAAAAATAAAGCTGTGCCATTGTGTATCGGCCCTCACCGGGGAAAATAAATATGGGCAGGATTGTATCATATTTCACAAACATGTCGGTGCAGCGTGACATCCGGGATGTATAAAAGAACGTGCGAACATCGCCCTGTTTCGTCTAAATACCCCGCTGCGCGGAAGTGTCCTTGAGTACTTTCTCAAGTGTACGATAGAGTGAAAGTCCGCTGCCAAAGCACAAACAACCTGAAGTATGATGAGTATATACACACTCTTTCACAAATAGTGCTCCTGAAATTCATCAACGTCACTTATCATCACCGCGCAATAAAGAAACCCTGCCCTTATTGTTATTGCATCTAACGATAGCCACCTTGTAATAGGGGATTCCCGTAAGCAAAACTAATACAAAAGGTTGAAATCACTGCAAAGAGATACTATTTGTACACCATGAAATGTGACCTGAATCTTGAATTTTTACTCTCTGCTGCCATGAAGCCCGCATACCAATAAGCCTTTTTTATGCCCGACATCGTCGTAAAATTAAGACAGAACAATTAATACAGACACTAAATAAAGAGCAATTTTGAATTCCTTACATTCCTGGCTATTGCACAACTGAATTTATCGCTCTATTATTAGCTCAACAAACCACCCCCAATATAAGTTTGAGATTACTACAATGAGCGAAGCACTTAAAATTCTGAACAACATCCGTACTCTTCGTGCGCAGGCGAGAGAATGTACTCTGGAAACGCTTGAAGAAATGCTGGAAAAATTAGAAGTTGTAGTTAGCGAGCGTCGCGAAGAAGAAAGCGCTGCGGCTGCTGAAGTTGAAGAGCGTACTCGTAAACTGCAACAATATCGTGAAATGCTGATTGCTGATGGTATCGATCCGAACGAACTGCTGAATAGCATGGCAGCGGTTAAGTCCGGTACCAAAGCTAAACGCGCAGCGCGTCCGGCTAAATATAGCTACGTTGACGAAAACGGTGAAACTAAAACCTGGACTGGCCAGGGTCGTACACCGGCCGTGATCAAAAAAGCAATGGAAGAACAAGGTAAACAACTGGACGATTTCCTGATCAAGGAATAATTCAGAAATAGTTTGCTTAAAATCCCGCCACTGGCGGGATTTTTTTACCCGTACTTCGCACATCGCCCTACCCAAATTAGGTATAAAAAAACGGCGCTGGATTAGCAGCGCCGTTCTGTCCTTATAATACCGCGAGGTTACTTCTTAATACCCATCTCATCTTCAAGCCACGCTTTAAATTCAGTGCCAAGCGTATTATGGCGAATACCATATTCAACAAACGCCTGCATATAGCCCAGCTTATTACCACAGTCATGGCTTTTACCCTTCATGTGATAGGCTTCTACCGTTTCTTTTTCGATCAGCATATCGATAGCGTCAGTCAGCTGAATTTCATCACCTGCTCCCGGAGGTGTTTTTGCCAGCAGAGGCCAGATATCCGCACTGAGAACATAACGCCCCACAACGGCCAGATTAGATGGCGCAACGTCTGCTTTCGGTTTTTCTACCACGCCAACCATCGGTACGCTTTCACCAGGCGTTAATTCAACGCCCTTGCAATCAACAACGCCATAAGCCGTTACGTCTGCTACAGGCTCCACCATAATCTGACTGCTGCCTGTTTCATCAAAACGGTGGATCATTTCAGCAAGGTTGTCACGGGATAAATCAGATTCGTATTCGTCAAGAATAACGTCCGGCAGGATGACCGCAACGGGTTCATCGCCAACAACCGGATGGGCACACAATACCGCGTGCCCCAGACCTTTTGCCAACCCCTGACGCACCTGCATAATAGTGACATGCGGAGGGCAAATAGATTGCACTTCTTCCAGAAGCTGACGTTTTACGCGCTTTTCAAGCATCGCTTCAAGTTCAAAGCTGGTATCAAAGTGGTTTTCAATTGAATTTTTAGACGAGTGAGTCACGAGTACAATTTCAGTGATGCCCGCAGCAATACATTCGTTCACGACGTACTGAATTAATGGCTTATCAACCAACGGTAGCATCTCTTTCGGGATTGCCTTCGTAGCCGGTAACATCCTGGTTCCTAATCCCGCAACCGGGATAACGGCCTTTTTGACTTTTGAATTAAGGGCAGCCATTTAAAACTCTCCTGGACTGTTCATGTATTGAACATGTTCATCAATCTGTTTCGCATCCGAGTATATCAGTACCGCAGTAAGCTTCAGGTCTGAAAAGGACGCGCGTCGGTATAATTAAGATAAATACGTATAAATCTGGCGCTGATAGTAGCACTCGCCGCGTGAGTAGGTGAGCCAATTTGATTCCCCTACCTGTCAATTGTTCATTCCGCAGACAACATCAGGCGCAAACGACCGCCTGCCCCCCAGATTTGGCATTGCCAGGACTCACTACGCTGGCTCAGTTGATTAAGATACGCATTACCTAAGGTGCCCAGCGGAACACCATTACTGATTTGTACATTATGTGAACCTGTATTTAATGTCGCATTCAGCCCTGCTGATACCAAAATCAGGTTTTTTAATCCGCTGTGATAATAGCCCACCAGCAAAGGAAACTGTCCTGGTAAATTAGCCTGACGCAGTAAATAATTCACCTGCTTCAATAACGCACCCAACTCCGGCAATCGTTGATTTTGATGTGCCAACTGTTCCTGTAGCAAACCGTTAAATAGCGCACGCAGTAGTAATGCCGCCAGGACGCCATTATCCCCGGCCCTTGTCACATCCAGACAATAAAACGCGAGATCATGGTCTGAGAGCGGCGCAATATCCAGTACCAGCCCTGGCTGATCGGCGGCAACCAACTGGCGGTAGTTAACCCGACAATGCGAGATGACCTGCGACACTGGGGGCTGCAATTCTTGCAACAGTTTTGCAGCAGCTGCAGGATCGCCCACCATCGCATCCCAGTCGCGAAACAGCCGCTCTTCTTCTTCCACACGAGAATTAAACATATTGGGATAAAGACACGCAAAAACGGTTTCTCGCAGGCGGTTAAGGTCCTTCACGGGCTTTAAAAGAACATCATCCACACCGAGTCGTAATGCTTTGGCAATATCGGCCATATTTTCCGTTGCGGAGATCACCAGAATCGGCGTCTGATCGCCACGATTACGCAGATACTCAACCAGTTTAAGGCCGTTCATTCTCGGCATAGCGAGATCGCAAATCATCAGGTCGGGGGTGAAGCGCCCCAGTAACTCCAGCGCATCAAGCCCGTCTCCCGCTACTGCTGTTGTCGCTCCCAAAGAGGAAAACCATGAATCCAGAAGCGAGCGAAATACCGGCTCATCTTCAACGATAAGAATCTGTTTTCCGACCAATGGCTGCGTCATATTCTCCCCCCTGACTGGCTTTAGTAAATAGTGGCATGCTATTGCAACTCACGCCTGTCAGAATTTGCTTAAGTGTTGATGAAAAATGCGTTAAACGTTGGTTTTTACCAGGGGCAGAAGCTCATCCATTTTCTTCTCGACCGCTAACTGCCCGGCAGCAATAGCAGCACTGGCGCGATGGAAATCCAGCGTAGATATTTGCGGACAAAACGGCTGAATCAGAATATCAGGTGGATCTCCAGCCATACGGTTGCGCTTGAGACGGTTTTCCAGAACCTGAATCGAGGTCGTCATGATCTCCATCGCCGTAGGTGCCGTGACTGCACGCCGGGCCGTAATGTTGCTCAAACGTTCTTTCAGGCGGGCATGCCATGACAGCTCATCATCATCGTTCGATTCGATTTCACTATTGACGTTGAAGGAGAGCAGATCCTGTTGCATCAGGTGCGCATCATGTTGCAGGTCGACTGCAATAACGATATCGGCCCCCAACGCACGCGTCAGGGAGACGGGTACAGGGTTCACCACCGCGCCATCAACCAGCCAATAACCATTATGCGCCACAGGTGACATCAGGCCAGGAATACTGCAGGAGGCACGGACGGCAAGATGCAAATCACCTTCGGTAAACCAGAGTTCACGGCCCGTACTTAGATTGGTTGCGACAGTAGCAAAACGACGTGAGCATTGTTCGATAGATTCTACCGGCATGACATTCCGATACTGATTGAATACCCGTTCGCCGCGCAATAATCCGCCCCTGCGCCACGAGAGATCCATCAGGCGTAAAACATCCCAGTAACTGAAGGAGCAAACCCACTGTTCAAGCGCGGGGAGTTTGTTACATGCGTAGGCGGCTCCGACCAGTGAGCCAATGGAACACCCTGCCACAATATCAATATCAATGCCCATGTGTTTCAGGGCTTTGATCACACCAATATGCGACCAGCCGCGTGCTGCGCCGGAACCTAGCGCCAGCCCAATTTTTATTTTTCTCATTATACCTACAGACTTCCCCTGGCTTGCAGACGTAGCAACATCGCCACGGCTCAGTTAACATAGTGCCACCCTGGCGTTTTTACGCCGTTTTTTTATTCCAGGGAGTACTTTGTGTCTCAGCTTTGTCCCTGTGGTAGCGCTGTCGAGTATAGCCTATGTTGCTACCGTTATGTGTCCGGTGCACAAGTAGCACCTACGCCGTCACATCTCATGCGTTCTCGTTACTGTGCTTTTGTGATGAAAGACGCAGATTACCTCATCAAAACCTGGCATCCAGATTGCCATGCCGCCGATTTCCGGGATGACATTATTGCAGGATTTACCCATACCGAATGGCTGGGACTGACCGTTTTTGAACAGCAGACGGCAGAAACCGACAATATCGGCTATGTCAGTTTTGTCGCACGGTTTTCTGAACAGGGAAAAACAGGCGCAATTATTGAACGCTCTCGTTTTTTAAAAGAAAACGGTCAGTGGTACTATATCGATGGTACACGCCCGCAAATTGGACGAAACGATACCTGCCCTTGTGGCTCCGGTAAAAAATTTAAAAAGTGCTGCGGCTAATCAACGCCCGACAGTATCAATTATGCAAACATTCTCAACAGGATCTCCGCTGCAAATGCATTCATTACAACGAAAAGTGCTGCGTACAATTTGCCCGGACCAAAAAGGTCTGATCGCGCGCATTACTAACATCTGTTACAAGCACGAACTGAACATCGTGCAAAACAATGAGTTCGTGGACCACCGTACCGGGCGTTTTTTCATGCGCACCGAGCTGGAAGGCATTTTTAACGATGTCACACTGCTGACCGATCTGGACAGCGCGCTACCAGAAGGTTCCATTCGCGAGCTTACGCCTGCTGGACGGCGCCGCATCGTTATTTTAGTCACCAAAGAAGCCCACTGTTTGGGCGATCTGTTAATGAAGGCCAATTACGGCGGACTGGATGTTGAAATTGCCGCGGTTATCGGCAACCACGACACGCTACGTTCCCTGGTTGAGCGTTTTGATATTCCTTTTGAGCTGGTCAGCCACGAAGGATTAACGCGTGACGAACATGACCAGAAAATGGCCGATGCTATCGACGCACATCAGCCAGACTATGTCGTGCTGGCAAAATATATGCGTGTCCTGACGCCGACATTTGTTTCTCGTTTCCCGAATAAGATTATCAATATCCACCACTCATTCCTGCCAGCGTTTATTGGTGCTCGCCCGTACCATCAGGCCTATGACCGCGGTGTGAAGATCATCGGTGCGACGGCGCATTATGTGAATGATAACCTCGATGAAGGTCCGATCATCATGCAGGACGTGATTCATGTAGATCATACCTATACCGCAGAGGATATGATGCGTGCCGGTCGTGACGTTGAAAAAAACGTATTAAGCCGCGCGCTGTATCAGGTTCTGGCTCAACGCGTCTTTGTTTACGGTAACCGAACGATTATTCTGTAATCGATTGATAATTTAATTGGTTACCTTTACATCTTTACGCGTAAAAATCAGGCAACCAGTTCTTTTTTATCAACGGAATACTTTACAGGGGCGCATCATTTGATATGATGCGCCCCGCTTACAAAGGAAGCAGGCCAGTAACATAGCATTACCCCGTGGTGGGGTTCCCGAGCGGCCAAAGGGAGCAGACTGTAAATCTGCCGTCATCGACTTCGAAGGTTCGAATCCTTCCCCCACCACCATTATTCACTACAGTGATGTAGTAACCCCAATAAGCTATGCTGAAGTTTGCACTTACTGGGAAGGGTGAGAATCTTCGATTAAGGTTCGACTCGAGCGAAAGCGAGAGAACGTTGCCAGCGGCAACGGCCCGAAGGGTGAGGAGCGAAGCGACGAATAATCCTTCCCCCACCACCATCCTCAAGCTTTACCTACAATTTGAATTACCCTTGGTGGGGTTCCCGAGCGGCCAAAGGGAGCAGACTGTAAATCTGCCGTCATCGACTTCGAAGGTTCGAATCCTTCCCCCACCACCATCTTCTCTTGTAAGACTTTACTAAATCATATCTCAATGCCTTATATTCTACCCAGTCGGGAAGGATGAGAAGCTTCGACTAAGGTTCGATTCGAGCGTAGCGAGAAAGCGTTGCCGCAGGCAACGACCCGAAGGGCGAAGCGCACAGCGCTGAGTCATCCTTCCCCCACCACCATCTTCTCTTGTAAGACTTTACTAAATCATATCTCAATGCCTTATATTCTACCCAGTCGGGAAGGATGAGAAGCTTCGACTAAGGTTCGATTCGAGCGTAGCGAGAAAGCGTTGTCGCAGGCAACGACCCGAAGGGCGAAACGCGCGGCGCTGAGTCATCCTTCCCACACCACCATCACCTTATATAGCACCAACACCAAGTCCATCTGCAATCCCCCATATTCTGCCCTCAATACGTGCCAGCAATTTGCCTGAGGCGCTACGCTTATCAGGCCTACAGAGAACTGACGTCTGCGTAGGCTGGATAAGGCGGTTACGCCGCCATCCGGCGTGCAGAATACAAAAAACCCCGCCGTAGCGGGGTTTGGTGCGTTACAACGCGAAATTAATGACGGGCGCGCACAATCTGATATTTACGTGTCAGATACTCGACTGGCACGCTCCAGATATGTACCAGACGCGAGAATGGGAACAACAGGAACAGCGTCATACCCAGCACAAGGTGCACACGGAAAATAAATGCCACGCCATCCAGATACTGAGACGCCCCGCCGTGGAAGGTCACCACTGATTGTGCCCAGTTCACCAGCTTCATCATTTCGCTACCGTCCATATGCTGAGCCGAGAACGGAATGGTCAGCAGGCCCAGTGCACACTGGATAACCAGAACAGACAACACCAGAATGTCGGCTCCCGTGGTCGTTGCACGCACGCGTGGACTAAACAGACGACGTTTCAGCAGCAGCACGCCCCCCACCAGGCACATCACACCACTGGCACCACCGGCAAACATTGCCATCTTTTGCTTCACTTCAAGCGGTAACCACGCTTCGTACATCCAGTGTGGCGTCAGCATCCCCAGGAAATGGCCCGCGAAGATGCCAAGGATCCCAATGTGAAACAGGTTTGACGCAAGGTTCATCCCTTTGCGATCCAGCATCTGGCTGGAAGCCGCACGCCAGGTATACTGACCGTAGTCGTAACGTAACCAGCTGCCAATCAGAAAGACAGAACCCGCAATATACGGATAGATGTCAAAGAAGAACGTATTCAGGAAGTGCATTAGTTCTGTCCTCCGGTGGTGATGTTCAGGTACTGCGGCGCAACGGCCCCTGCAAAACGACGCTGGTGAGCAGAAATTTCAGACTCACCACATCCCTGGTCGGCAAAGAATTTCACCTGCTCTTCTTCCCAAACAGCATCCAGTGCCTGCGGCGTGTCGTCACGAACTTCATCCGCAATTTTTTCGGCCACTTTGTCACCGTCGATAGCGGTATTCGCCAGTTTTAACAGCAGATCGAACAGCACCGCGTAACGGCTTTCGCGCTGTTGCAGACGCGCACTGAGCAGCGCCAGAATCGGGGCGATATCCTGCAAGCCACCTAACGCTTCGCTTTTTGGCAACTGTGCGAGGTACTCCAGATACAGCGGCAAGTGATCTGGCAATTCGCGGCTATCGAGTTGTAGCCCGTGCTGCTCATACTGCGCCATCAGGTCAACCATCGCCTGTCCACGATCGCGGGATTCACCGTGAACATGTTCAAACAGCAGTAGCGAAGTCGCACGACCACGGTCGAACAGTTCGCTATAGCTTGCCTGTGCATCCAGCATGTCCTGCGCAGTTAAATCGCGCAGGAAAACGCCCAGAGTCTGGGCATCCTCTTTGTCCAGGTTTTCAGATGACGCGAGTGCATCGAAAAGTTCCTGCTGATGCTGCCACAAGGCAGCATCCGGGTACTCGAGCAGACGCGAAACAATGACGAGTTCAATCATTGGTGCGGCTCCGTTTTGCTGGTCACATCGACAGCATCGATGCGGCGACTGTTGAACAGATTGAATTTAGTATCAGAACCGTGGCAACCATCACCAAAGGTGAAACCACAACCGCTCTTCTCCGGGAATGCTTCACGCGCCAGTTCGCGATGGCTGCTCGGGATCACAAAACGATCTTCATAGTTAGCAATCGCCAGGTAACGATACATCTCTTGTGCCTGAGCTTCGGTCAGCCCGACTTCTTCCAGCGCGCGGGTATCAACTTTACCGTCTACGGTTTCTGCGCGTTTGTAGTGACGCATCGCCAGCATACGTTTCAATGCCCGCAGTACTGGCTGGGTATCACCCGCAGTCAGCAGGTTCGCCAGGTACTGAACCGGGATACGCAGGCTGTCCACGTCTGGCAGAATACCGTTGCTACCCAGTTCACCCGCGTCAGCAGCGGACTGAATCGGAGATAAAGGTGGCACATACCAGACCATCGGCAACGTGCGGTATTCCGGATGCAGCGGCAGCGCAAGCTTCCAGTCCATCGCCATTTTGTATACCGGAGACTGCTGGGCCGCGTCGATTACACTCAGCGGAATGCCATCTTTCAGTGCCTGTTCAATCACCGCTGGATCGTTTGGATCGAGGAATACGTCCAACTGACTCTGATACAGATCTTTCTCGTTCTCGGTGCTTGCCGCGCTTTCAATCGCATCTGCGTCATACAGCAGCACGCCGAGATAACGAATACGACCTACGCAGGTTTCAGAGCAAACGGTCGGCTGACCGGCTTCGATACGCGGATAGCAGAAAATGCACTTCTCAGATTTCCCGCTCTTCCAGTTGAAGTAGATCTTCTTATACGGGCAACCGGTGATACACATACGCCAGCCACGGCACTTGTCCTGGTCAATCAGCACGATGCCATCTTCTTCACGTTTGTAGATGGCGCCACTTGGGCAGGTCGCCACGCACGCCGGGTTCAGGCAGTGCTCGCACAGACGGGGCAGATACATCATGAAGGTGTTTTCGAACTGGCCGTACATCGCCTTCTGTATATTTTCGAAGTTCTGGTCTTTCGCCAGTTTCTCGAACTCGCCGCCCAGGTCATCTTCCCAGTTCGGACCTTTGGTGATTTTGTCCATACGCTTACCGGTAATCAGCGAGCGCGGACGGGCGATCGGCTGCGCCTTGCTATCAGCAGGTGCGTTGTGCAGCGTCTGGTAGTCGAAATCAAACGGCTCGTAGTAATCATCAATGCCCGGCAGATGCGGGTTAGCAAAGATTTTACCCAGCAGCAGCGCTTTGTTACCCATGCGCGGCACCAGCTTGCCGTTGATTTTACGGATCCAACCGCCCTTCCATTTTTCCTGGTTTTCCCAGTCAGTCGGGAACCCCGTACCGGGCTTCGTTTCAACGTTATTGAACCAGGCATATTCGGCACCTTCACGGCTGGTCCAGACGTTTTTGCAGGTTACTGAACAGGTGTGGCAACCGATGCACTTATCAAGATTCAGCACCATGCCGACTTGTGAACGAATTTTCATTTTACGCTCTCCTGTACCTGGTCATTGCCTTCACCATCCAACCAGTCAATGTTCTTCATCTTACGTACCACAACGAACTCATCACGGTTCGACCCTACGGTGCCGTAGTAGTTAAAGCCGTAGGCCAGATGTGCATAGCCGCCGATCATGTGGGTCGGTTTCGGCGTAATACGCGTTACCGAGTTATGGATCCCGCCACGCTGCTGGGTAATTTCTGAACCTGGCAGGTTCACAATACGTTCCTGCGCGTGGTACATCATGGTCATCCCGGCCGGCACACGCTGGCTGACAACGGCACGGGCGGTTAAGGCACCGTTGCTGTTGAAAACTTCGATCCAGTCGTTATCTTCGATACCCAGTTCTTTCGCATCAACTTCACTCATCCACACGATCGGACCACCGCGTCCCAGCGTCAGCATCAGCAAGTTGTCGCTGTAGGTGGAGTGGATACCCCATTTCTGGTGCGGCGTCAGGAAGTTAAGTGCTTTTTCCGGATTACCGTTAGACTTCTCGCCCATCACCTCTTTCACCGAACGGGTGTCGATTGGCGGACGATAAACCAGCAGGCTTTCACCGAAGTCGCGCATCCACTGATGATCCTGATACAACTGCTGGCGACCAGAAAGCGTGCGCCAAGGGATCAGCTCGTGAACGTTGGTATAACCGGCGTTATAAGACACATGTTCATCTTCCAGACCTGACCAGGTCGGGCTGGAGATAATTTTGCGCGGCTGCGCCTGAATATCACGGAAGCGAATCTTCTCATCTTCTTTGTTCAGCGCCAGATGCGTATGGTCACGTCCGGTAAATTCACTCAGCGCTTCCCAGGCTTTCACGGCAACCTGACCATTTGTTTCCGGTGCCAGGGTGAGGATCATCTCAGCGGCATCAATAGCCGTGTTTAGACAAGGCTGTCCTTTCGCCGGGCCTTCCGCCTTGGTGTAATTGAGCTTACGCAGCAAGTCCATTTCACTCTGGGTGTTCCAGGCAATCCCTTTACCACCGTTACCGATTTTTTCCATCAACGGACCGATAGAGGTGAAGCGCTCGTAAGTTGCCGGGTAATCACGCTCAACGGTCATGATGTGCGGCGCGGTAACACCCGGAATCAGGTCGCATTCGCCTTTTTTCCAGTCCTTCACGTCTAACGGCTGCGCCAGTTCGGCGGCAGAGTCGTGCTGGATTGGCAGCGTCACCACGTCGGTTTCTTTCCCGAGGTGGCCTACGCAGACTTCAGAGAATTTCTTCGCGATGCCTTTGTAGATTTCCCAGTCGCTTTTCGACTCCCAGGCTGGATCAACAGCGGCAGACAGCGGATGAATAAACGGATGCATATCCGAAGTATTCATATCGTCTTTCTCGTACCAGGTTGCGGTAGGCAGCACGATGTCGGAGTACAGACAGGTGCTCGACAGACGGAAGTCCAGCGTCACCACCAGATCCAGTTTGCCGTCCAGCCCGTTGTCCTGCCATTCCACTTCTTCTGGCTTCACGCCGCCCTGTTTACCCAAATCCAGCCCCTGAATACCGTGCTCGGTACCCAGCAGGTACTTCAGCATGTATTCATGACCTTTACCGGAAGAACCGAGCAGGTTAGAACGCCAAATAAACAGGTTACGCGGATGGTTTTTACCGTTTTCTGGTTGTTCTGCCGCAAAGCGAATAGAACCTTCTTTCAGAGATTTAACGGTGTAATCGACGGGTGTCATCCCAGCTTTTTCCGCCTCACGCGCAATGTACAGCGGGTTAGTACCCAACTGCGGTGCGGACGGCAACCAGCCCATACGCTCGGCGCGTACGTTAAAGTCAATCAAATGACCGCTGTAGCGGGATTTATCCGCCAGCGGAGACAGCAGTTCCTGCGCGGTGACCGTCTCATAGCGCCACTGGCTGGAGTGGTTATAGAAATAGGACGTACTGTTCATGTGACGCGCCGGACGCTGCCAGTCAAGGGCAAACGCTAGCGGCTGCCAGCCTGTCTGCGGACGCAGTTTTTCCTGGCCCACATAGTGGGCCCAGCCGCCACCGCTCTGACCAACGCAGCCGCAGAAAATCAGCATGTTGATAAGGCCACGATAGTTCATATCGAGGTGGTACCAGTGGTTCAGACCCGCACCGACGATAATCATCGAACGACCGTGCGTCTTATCGGCATTATCTGCAAATTCACGGGCGATGCGCACGATTTGAGAACGTGAAACACCGGTGATTTTTTCTGCCCACGCCGGGGTATACGCTTTTACGTCATCGTAGCTGGTCGCGCAGTTTTCATCATTCAGACCACGCTCAAGGCCGTAGTTAGCCATGGTCAGATCGTAAACGGTGGTCACCAGAGCCGTAGAGCCATCGGCCAGTTGCAGTCGTTTCACCGGCAGTTTATGCAGCAGAACGTTTTCCAGTTCGACTTTATTGAAGTGTTCAGTTCCTTCGCCACCGAAGTACGGGAAACCGACTTCAGCGATGTCATCCTGACTACCCAGCAGGCTCAGTTGCAGTTCGGTTTCGGCACCAGACGTACCGTCACGCTGCTCAAGGTTCCATTTACCTTTTTCACCCCAGCGGAAACCAATTGAACCGTTTGGCGCAACCATTTCGCCGTTGCTGTTAATCGCGACAGTTTTCCATTCCGGGTTGTTTTCCTGGCCCAGAGAATCGACCAAATCTGCCGCACGCAGCATACGCCCAGCGGCATAGTAACCGTCACGCTCTTCAAGCATGACCAACATTGGCATGTCGGTGTAACGGCGCACGTAATCGGTAAAGTACTGGCTTGGGTTGTCGAGATGGAACTCACGCAGCATAACGTGGCCCATCGCCAGCGCCATCGCCGCATCGGTCCCCTGCTTCGGTGCCAGCCACAGGTCGCAAAGCTTGGCGATTTCTGCGTAGTCCGGCGTAATCGCAACAGTTTTGGTACCTTTGTAGCGAACTTCTGTGAAGAAGTGCGCATCCGGGGTACGGGTCTGCGGTACGTTAGAACCCCAGGCGATGATGTAACTGGAGTTGTACCAGTCAGCAGATTCAGGTACGTCTGTCTGCTCACCCCAGGTCTGCGGAGACGCAGGCGGTAAGTCGCAATACCAGTCGTAGAAGCTCAGGCAAGTACCGCCGATCAGCGACAGGTAGCGCGCGCCAGAAGCATAAGAAACCATCGACATTGCCGGGATCGGTGAGAAACCAGCAACGCGGTCAGGACCATAGGTTTTCACGGTATAGACGTTAGATGCCGCAATCAGTTCGTTTACTTCCTGCCAGGAAGAACGGACAAACCCGCCACGGCCACGCGCTTGTTTGAAGCTTTTTGCTTTATCGGCGTCTTCGATGATGGAGGCCCAGGCGTCAACGGGATCGCTGTGCAGTCTTTTCGCTTCACGCCACATCTTCATCAGACGTTTGCGCATCAGCGGATATTTGAGGCGATTTGCGCTGTAGAGATACCAGGAATAGCTCGCGCCACGCGGGCAGCCGCGAGGTTCGTGGTTTGGCAGATCAGGACGAGTACGCGGGTAGTCAGTTTGCTGGGTTTCCCAGGTTACCAGACCATTTTTCACGTAGATTTTCCAGCTGCATGAGCCGGTACAGTTTACGCCGTGGGTTGAACGCACGACTTTGTCATGCTGCCAACGCTGGCGGTATCCATCCTCCCAGTCCCTGTTGGTGTTGAGAAGCTGGCCGTGCCCATCGGCAAAGGTTTCGCCCTTCTGTTTGAAGTAGCGAAACCGGTCCAGGAATTTACTCATCGGTTTTCTCCTGTAGGAGCCTGACGGCTCTCTGATAAATCGACATTGCTTGATTGGGAGTGAAGGTAACGCTCTGAAAGGGCGTGATAATTGATAACGATCAAGGCAGACAGGGATGAAAAATGAGGGTTGGTTTTTACATACCCCCAAAGTGGGATATTGATATTTAACGTAATGAATTGAATTTAAAGGATTTTAAATAATTCACTTATCATGCAAATGTTAAATTCTTTATAAGTGGGTATTAAGGGGTATCCCCCCTGCTTAGCATATTGAGTACGCCGTTCTCACAGGCTGTTGTCATGCCACAATACAAAAGTATGTTGTAACTAATTACAGGCAAAAAAAAGCGCGGTCTAACACCGCGCAATGGATAATCAACCTACACTTCATCCTTCAAACTGCTTCTGCGTTGGCTGCGCTCGTTCTCCCCAGGAGCTTACTTCAGTAAGCTCCTGGGGATTTCTCACTTGCCGCCTTGATGCAGTTAGAATGATTTTGTGTATACCTCTTTTTTACTTTTTAGAATGACGTCCGTATACCACCCAGGTGATGACCACGCAGGCGACATAGAAGATCAGAAATACTTTCATCGCACCGACCGGAGAACCGGTTAATGCCAGGGACGTACCAAATGCTTTCGGGATAAAGAAGCCGCCGATCGCACCAATAGCAGAGATAAAGCCCAACGCTGCCGCAGTGTCGGTTGCCGCCTCGCGCATCGCTTTCTCTTCTGAACCGCCTTCAGCTTTCACTCTGTCCATCGTCAGCTTACGGAAGATGACAGAGATCATCTGGAAGGTTGAACCACTCCCCAGCCCGGCCGTCAGGAACAGCGCCAGGAACACGGCGAAGAAGGCAATGAAGTTGCCGCCGACACCGTTTGATGGCAGCGTCAGGAACAATAAGGCACTGAAAATAGCCATCAGCACGAAGTTCACCAGCGTGACGCGGGTCCCGCCCAGACGGTCAGAGATTGCGCCGCCCGCAGAACGCGCCAAAGCGCCAATGAACGGACCAAAGAAGGCGTAATGCAGGATCTGCACCTCAGGGAACTGCGTTTTTGACAGCATCGCAAACCCCGCTGAGAAACCGATAAAGGAACCGAAAGTCGCCAGATACAGCAGGCTCATAATCCACAAATGCCCGCGTTTCAGCACCGGCAATTGCTCTTTTAACGACGCTTTCGACGTTGCCAGTTCGTTCATACCGAACCATGCGGCCAGCGTGAAAATAGCGAGGAACGGCACCCAAATCCATGCGGCGTTTGCCAGATACAACTGCGTGCCATCCGGTTGTTCAACACCATGGCTGCCAAAAGCGGCGAAGATGGACAGTGAGACCACCAGCGGCGCAACCAACTGCATCACGCTGACGCCCATGTTGCCCAGGCCGCCGTTCAACCCCAGCGCGCCGCCCTGTTTCTGTTTTGGAAAGAAGAAGCTGATATTTGCCATGCTGGAAGCAAAGTTCGCACCGGCAAAACCGCACAGCAGGGAGATAATAATAAAGGTACTGAACGGCGTGGTGGTATCCTGCACAGCAAAGCCTAACCACACGCAGGGGATTATCAGGATACCTGTGCTGAACGCTGTCCAGCGTCGTCCACCAAACAGGGGAACCATAAAGGAGTACGGTACGCGCAGCAGCGCGCCGGAAACTGAAGGCAATGCCGTCAGCATAAACAGCTGCTCAGTGGTGAAATTGAATCCCACTTTCGGTAAGTTCACCGCCACTGCGCTAAATAACATCCATACGCAAAACGCCAGCAGCAGACAAGGGACTGAAATCCACAGGTTACGGCTGGCAACTCGTTGACCACGCTGTTCCCAGAAGGCGGGATCTTCCGGCCGCCATTCCGTGATTACAGCTCCAGATGCCCTTTCCGGGGCAGATGAGTGACTCATAGACACCTCTGATACTTGTTTCGATGCCTGCAACATTAGGGTTTACAGCCGGGGGTAAGTTGATATAAATCAAAGGAAAAGGTGTCATTATTAACGCCTAAAATTTATCATTACCCTAAATGAGTACATAACTTCGGTAAAAAAGATGTGGTTTTTCACGCTTCTGTCGCACCCTACTCCCCGACGTCCGGGATCTCTCCCCCTGCCGGCAATTAAGGGGTAGCCCGTTTGAGGTATGGGTATACTCCAGTGTATCGCTGAGAATAGCGGCACTGCCTGCAGCAGAATCGTCATTCAATAAGGTTTTCTGCTCACTGAGAACCCGAAGGAAGAAGTCACATGTTTAAACGTTGTCTTTCCCCGCTTACGCTGGTTAACCAGGTGGCGCTGATTGTTTTGCTGTCTACCGCGCTTGGCGTGGCGGGTATGGCTGTCTCCGGCTGGCTGGTTCAAGGCATTCAGGGTAGCGCTCACGCGATCAATAAAGCCGGCTCGCTACGTATGCAGAGCTACCGTTTGCTGGCTGCCGTACCGCTGGACGCCAGCGATCAACCGCTGCTGGATGAAATGGAACAAACGGCGTTTAGCCCTGAACTGACTCGTGCCGCGCAGCGCGACGGCCAGCAGACCCAGTTAAAGGCATTGCAGGATTACTGGCACACCGAACTGGCACCTGGGCTTAAACATGCACAAACGGGGGATGCGGTCGCCGACGACGTTTCACGCTTTGTGACCGGACTGGATAAGTTGGTTACCGCCTTTGACCATACCACGGAGTTGCGTATTGAACGCGTTGTTATGCTGCATCGCCTGATGGCAGTATTTATGGCTCTGCTGCTGGTCTTTACGATTATCTGGCTGCGCGTACGTCTGCTGCAGCCGTGGAAACAACTGCTGGCGATGGCCCGCGCCGTCAGCCAGCGTGATTTTACGCAACGTGCGCATATCAGCGGACGTAATGAGATGGCGGCACTGGGTTCGGCGCTGAACAATATGTCCGAAGAACTGGCCGAAAGTTATGCCGTACTGGAACAGCGGGTGCAGGAAAAAACCGCGGGTCTGGAACATAAAAACCAGATCCTCTCTTTCCTGTGGCAAGCCAACCGCCGTCTGCACTCACAGATACCGTTGTGTGAGCGGCTTTCACCGGTACTCAACGGGTTGCAAAATTTAACGCTGCTGCACGATATTGAGTTGCGGGTTTATGACCTGGAAGATGAAGATAATCATCAGGAATTTACCTGCCAGTCGAGTGCCAGTTGCGATGAAAAAGGTTGTCATCTGTGTCCACGAGGCACACTGCCCGCCATTGATGGTGGTACTACGCTGAAATGGCGGCTGACCGATGCGCATACCCAGTACGGTATTCTGCTCGCCACCTTGCCGTACGGGCGTCATCTCAGTCACGATCAGCAGCAACTGGTCGATACTCTGGTTGAACAACTCACCGCAACACTGGCGCTGGACAGACACCAGGAACGTCAGCAGCAGTTGATCGTGATGGAAGAGCGTGCCACCATTGCTCGCGAACTCCATGATTCTATTGCACAATCGCTCTCCTGTATGAAGATGCAGGTCAGTTGTTTGCAGATGCAGGGCGACGCGCTCCCGGAAAACAGTCGTGAGTTGCTAAGTCAGATTCGTAACGAGCTGAACGCCTCCTGGGCACAGCTACGTGAATTGTTGACGACCTTCCGTTTGCAGTTGACTGAGCCTGGGTTGCGGCCCGCGCTGGAAGCCAGCTGCCAGGAATACAGCGCTCGCTTTGGTTTTACGGTGAAGCTGGATTATCAGTTGCCGCCGCGCCTGGTCCCTTCACATCAGGCAATCCACCTGCTGCAGATTGCCCGTGAGGCCCTGAGTAATGCGCTTAAACACTCTCAGGCCAATGAAGTCATCGTGACGGTGGTGCAAAATGGCAAACAGGTCAAACTGACAGTTCAAGATAACGGCTGCGGCGTACCAGAAAACGCCGAACGCAGTAACCACTACGGCATGATTATAATGCGCGACCGTGCGCAGAGCTTGCGCGGCGATTGCCGTGTACGCCGTCGCGAGACGGGCGGTACTGAAGTTGCTGTCACTTTTATTCCCGAAACAAACTTCACAGAAGTCCAAGGAGATACCCATGAGTAATCTGGAACCGGCAACCATCCTGTTGATCGACGATCATCCGATGCTGCGCACCGGTGTAAAACAGCTTGTCAGCATGGCGTCCGATATCACCGTGGTCGGCGAAGCCAGTAATGGCGAGCAGGGTATCGAGCTGGCTGAATCACTTGATCCCGATCTGATCCTTCTTGATCTCAACATGCCGGGAATGAACGGTCTGGAAACGCTTGATAAGCTACGAGAGAAATCTCTGTCCGGACGCATCGTCGTTTTCAGTGTTTCCAACCATGAAGAAGACGTCGTGACTGCCCTGAAACGCGGTGCTGACGGCTATCTGTTGAAAGACATGGAGCCAGAAGATCTACTGAAGGCGTTGCAACAGGCTGCCGCCGGTGAAATGGTACTGAGCGAAGCCTTAACCCCGGTTCTGGCCGCCAGCCTGCGCGCTAACCGTGCGACCTCCGATCGTGATGTAACTCAGTTGACGCCACGTGAACGCGATATTCTTAAGCTCATCGCCCAGGGTCTGCCTAACAAGATGATTGCTCGCCGCCTCGATATCACCGAAAGCACGGTAAAAGTGCATGTAAAGCATATGCTGAAGAAAATGAAGCTTAAATCACGCGTTGAAGCCGCGGTATGGGTGCACCAGGAACGCATCTTCTGATAACGCGAGTATTAACGAGGATCATTTCCCGAAACGGCATTAAACGGTTCGGGCAGTGATAGCGTGATCTCATTGGAAGAGACACGCTGGCCCTGCTCGTCTTCCACGACGACCGACAGCCGCCAACGGTTGGTTGCTCCTTCACTGCTATCCCACTTCGGCATAATAACCGTCCAGCCTTGCGCACTACGAGGATGGCTTCCGGCCGTTAAACTCAATGCTTTCGTGTCTCCCTGCCATGTCAGATGACGGATGCCATACTGACTACGCACCTGTAATTTCAACGCTACCGTCTCGCCGGGTTTCAGATCCCACGGCGGTGTTGTCAGAAATACAGATAAGGTTTTACGCTGGCGATACTCCAGCGTTGGCACGCTGTTACGCTGAGGATCGTCATAACGACTCCCGCGCAGCGATCGGCTGTTTGCGACTTCACTCACCATTAACTGTTTTTTTAACGGAACGCCAAAACGATAATTGAGGGTCAATCCCAGATTATTTTGGCTTACCCCGCTTTCGCCCTGTTTATGCTGCGCGGTCACCGTAATCAGCGGCACTGGCGTATAGCTCAGTCCCAGGTTTACCGCCACCGGATTGCGGTAGCCCGTTCCCGAATGGAAAAGGTCTACCCGATCGCCAAAATATTGCTCGACGCTGACGCTGGTATTGAGATGCTCATAAAAGGGTAACCGCATCAACGCAGTAAGGTCGTAGCCCCGCGCCATCCTTTGCTCCTGTGTCGAAGAACGATTCTGCCACGAGGAAAACGGCTGGTAGTAGTTGGCGGATAGCCGCAGATACTCTCCCCACGCCTCGGCGCCGAACCCGCCACGCGGCAGATTATCATCCAGCAGGTTGTCATAAAAGGTGTTGTAACCCACTAACCAACCGTCACGTACCCAGCGCTGCCCAATCCCCGCATTACTGACCAGGCCTTCGTCCTGCTGCGTCAGTCCCAGCTGGCTCCAGGTGAGATAGCGTTGATTGTCCTGCCACGGGATAAACCAGCTTCCTCGACTGCCGGCAAAGCTACCTTCATTATCCACCTGCAGCCCAACGCTGGCATTCCCCCACGGAGAAAGCCAGGATTCAAGCTGTTGATTCACCTGCTCACTGACTGTGTCACGCACCTGGCCAAACGCGAACTGCTTCGCTTGCTCGCCAGTATCAAGGCCGTTATCGGTCATGCTGGCTTCCCCAAACGCTTTAACCATTTCGGCAAAGTGCTTTTCGCCTGCCCGCGACTCCGGCGCCATACCGAGATCGGGCAAGCCATCACTATTGTTATCGAAAGGGTTTTCCGCCTGGTGAATAAAAGACGATTGCGCGCTGGCAGTACCGCCTGCAAACGGCAAGAGTGAGAATACTGCGAGAGATAAATAAATATTACGGCTCAAATCGTTAGTGGTTTCTTACATCAATTAGCCACAGCGGCATACTTATCTTAAACCATAACGTCTTCAGCATTGATTTTCAGCCCTTCCTTCCTTTTTCGGCATTATCCTGGCATCGGGAAATAGGTGTAACATACGTGTCAGTTATTAACGTTCACATGCAGCAACAGGAGTAAAAATGCAAAAGATAGTGATCATCGCGAACGGTGCAGCCTATGGAAGCGAGTCGTTATTCAACAGTCTGCGTCTGGCCATCGCTCTGCGCGAGCAGGAGGGCAGCCTCGACCTGCGTCTGTTTTTAATGTCGGATGCCGTCACTGCAGGGCTGCGCGGGCAGAAACCGGGGGAGGGTTATAATATTCAGCAAATGCTGGAAATCCTGACAGCACAAAACGTTCCGGTAAAACTCTGCAAAACCTGTACCGATGGCCGCGGGATCACCGCTCTGCCGTTAATTGATGGCGTTGAAGTCGGTACGCTGGTGGAACTGGCTCAGTGGACGCTGGCAGCAGATAAGGTTTTGACCTTCTGATGCCAACACTTTCAGGCAAGCGTACTGAAAGTGCCGGTAATTTCCCGATTTAATCTCAGATGGGCGCGGTTTCGTTAAACGTAAGCTCGCCCTTTCAACCCTTTTAAGGGATTTTGTCATTTTTGTTTAATCGTTATGCCATTTTTTGATCAAAATCAGCATCCTGCCCCCTCCCCTTTGGTGTTATGCAATGAGTGAAATGTGAACAACATCACGCAGCACTTTCGACAGAAAGTACGTTGTTTTCAAGAACGGGGTGAAAAATGGCATTAGTGAAGGCAAGTTTGAAATTATTTGGTGGAGATACGGTGGTGGTACGCTGTTCGGAGCGTTGTCACATCCATCTGATGAGCGAGAAAAATCACGTCAAAGACACGCAGACCGACATTTTAAGCGTGCAGAATCGTGATAACGCATGGCTGACTGTACCGTATACCGGCGTCTGGAACGTGCTGATCGACAGCCACAGCCAGTCTCTGGAGCATTCAATCAGTTATATTGCAGCCTGATGATGTACTGCCCGAAAGCATCTACGCTTATCGGGCACACAACAGATAACCTGGCAACGCCTAGGCAAATCCGGGTCGCATGACGCCTTCCGGCAGGTTCTCTCCCAACAATCTTTTGACCGTAATCACCAGATCGTTAAGACAGTCATCCTGCATCCCCAACTTCACCAATTCCTGTTCCAGCGAGAACAGATATTGCGCGTTAGTTCCCAATGGCCCACTGGCAGAAGCAATAAGCGGCGCGATAACCTGAGCACGGGTATCGGACTCAAACAATGGATGCCGCGGATCCATAATAAAGACCAGCGCACTCACCGTTCGGCCATCATCCAGCGTGAGCTGACACCACGTTGGCAGGTAGCAACCCGTGATCATTTCACGCTTCCACAGCAGGGACAGCTCTTGCTCCAGCGATGCATCCGGTAAACGGTATGCCACACCCGTAGTGCGCCCCCCCTCTTTCAGGGCCAACATCCGTCCCGGCTGACACGCCGTTCCTCGCCCTGCCGTCAGGCGCAAACAAAATGCGCGATGCCATCCGACTAACGTCCCGGAACAGGACTCTTCAAACTCTAACGCCGGGTTCCACATCAACGATCCATAACCAAAGATCCACACCGGTCCATCATCTGGACGGCAGGCAAGCGTGGCGGCCAGTGAGGCTGCCCGTTGTTCCGCCGACCAGAGTAGTGATTCTTCAATATCACCAAATGCCGTCTTACAGTCAGCATTCAATAAAAAATCACGCGTTAACACCTTACACCTCCGCCACTGCGACTTCCCTGCGACAACTTTTTTGACGCCTTCCAGGCTTTTTTACTGCTCATTTTGAAACCAATACCAGGACAATAGGCAATTCATCGACTGCATGCAAGGCAACAAAGGCTCAACGGCACTTTATATCCTCTTTTTATGTCCCGGTCTGGCGCGACCGTCAGCATCTCATCGTGTGATATTTTGATTGATTTAGAAATCTAACATCTTGTTATTTAAATGCTCTCTAAACAAGACACACCATTTTGCTCACTTTGATGCAAAAAATGGTCCATGCCGTAAAATTACGTAAAATCAGATCGGAAATACCGAAAGATCTGTTATTTTTTACATTCTTTAATACATTTATAATTATAAGCACCTGCAGAGATGGAGAATTAATTACATGACACATGCACATGAGGCGGTAAAAACCCGCCACAAGGAGACCTCACTCGCCTTTCCGATTTTGGCGCTGGTAGTACTGTTCTTTTGGGGGAGCAGTCAGTCACTACCAGTGGTCATCGGCATTAACGCACTAGCCCTTATTGGTATATTAAGTAGCGCATTCAGCGTTGTCCGTCATGCAGACGTATTAGCTCACCGACTTGGTGAACCCTATGGCTCGCTGATTCTCAGCCTTTCGGTGGTTATTCTCGAAGTCAGTTTAATTTCCGCATTAATGGCAACTGGTGACGCCGCACCCACGCTAATGCGCGATACGCTCTATTCAATCATTATGATCGTAACCGGTGGGCTGGTCGGGTTTTCATTACTGTTGGGTGGCCGCAAATTTGCCACCCAGTATATGAACCTGTTCGGTATTAAGCAGTATTTAATTGCTCTATTTCCGCTGGCCATTATCGTGCTGGTATTCCCGATGGCATTACCGGGAGCGAATTTCACCACCGCACAGGCACTGCTGGTAGCCTTAATTTCAGCAGCAATGTACGGCGTATTTTTGCTGATCCAGACTAAAACACACCAGAGCCTGTTCATTTACGAACATGAAGATGAGGGGGACGGCGATGACCCACATCACGGTAAACCTTCAGCGCACAGCAATCTGTGGCACGCAGCCTGGCTTGTCATCCATTTGATTGCCGTTATTGCCGTCACCAAAATGAATGCCAATCCGCTGGAAACATTACTCACTGAGCTGAATGCACCAGTGGCATTTACCGGTTTCCTGGTGGCGTTGCTTATTCTCTCCCCTGAGGGTTTAGGTGCGTTGAAAGCAGTACTGAACAATCAGGTGCAGCGAGCGATGAATTTATTCTTCGGCTCAGTACTTGCCACCATCTCACTGACCGTACCCGTCGTCACACTGATTGCCTGGGCAACAGGGAATGACCTGGTGTTCGCGCTGGGCGCACCAGAGATGATTGTCATGGTTTCTTCGCTGGTGCTGTGCCATATCTCCTTCTCCACCGGACGCACCAATGTGCTCAACGGTGCAGCGCATCTGGCACTGTTTATCGCCTACCTGATGACGATATTCGCCTGATAATCAACTCAGGTGCAACCCACGGCCCTTTGCAGGGCCGTTTTTTATCCTGGTTTATTCTCCGGGTAGACCTGTTGGCCATCCACAAACGTTAATAGCGCTTGTGTCTGGTGCAGTTTATCTGCAGTAACTGCCAGAACATCCTGATCCAGAACGGCAAAATCAGCGAGCTTGCCAGCGCGCAAACTCCCTCTCTGCTGTTCGGCAAATGCCAGCCAGGCGGCATTTAGCGTATACATTTTTAACGCATCTTCCCGGCTGATCCGACGTTCCTCATCACGTACAGAGCCGTCGAGCGCTTTCCCCGTCACATGGTATTCAATGGCATGCCACACACCCGCAACGCCAATTCTTGTCGCATCCGTTCCCCCTGCAACGATCACGCCTTGCTCTAGTGCGGGTTGAATGGGGGATGACTGTGCTGCAACGGTTTTACCATTAGCGCGTTCAATAGCGGGAGATTCAAAATACGGCCCCATCTGCACGGAATAGGCTAAACCTAATTGCTTCATCCGGGCTATCGTCTCTGCCGTACCGGTATTTAAATGGGCTATTGACCAGCGAAGCTGGGTAATATCATGCGTTTGCAGGGTTTGCAGGCAGCGCCTGATTCAGTTCCTGTAGGGTGGGATCTCGCTTTTCAGCAAATTGTTCAGGTATCCATGATCCCACTACGGCCACCCACTGCGCTGCGTTTTTCTCTTCTGCCGATTGCGACAGTTTGCGCAGAGCATCAGGTATAGTTTTGGCATCAAACCAGTAGGTTTCGAATAAGAACGTCCTTCCTCCGCGAATACCATGCAGATGCGTATCAATTAATCCGGGGATCACCGTTTTACCCGCAAGATTAATTTCTCGCGTATTCTGCCCTGACCATTTTTTAATCTCTTCATTATTTCCGACAGCAATAATGTGTTGCCCTTTTACCGCCAGAGCCTGCGCGTTTGGCTGTTGTTCGTCCATGGTAATAAGCTGGCCGTTATACAAAACAACATCAGCTTTATACTGTGCAGAAGCCAAAAAGGATGTCCCCATCAGCATTACAGCCAACGCCATATTACGCATCGCAGGAGGAGGTGTTTTGAAGCAAAGGCCCATTTTACTCATCATGTTTATCTTCCTTTCTTGTGCAAAGCTAATCAGGAAACCTGTGCCGAAACGCAAGGCTGGCAAGTTGCGCGCTGGATACCAGTTGTTCAAGCGAGTGCCCGCAACGCGCTTTTCCCGACAAACCCAACATCGTGGTACAGACGTAATCGGTCATACTTTTCGCCTCTTCGGGGTAACGCTGGGCAATAAAGTTATGGATCTTATTTTCAGCTACCGAGTAGAACGCACGGGCGGCATTGCGTGCCTCAGGGTCATTGCAATGTGTTCCTTCCAGCACTAAACATCCTGCCGCATCGGGATCGGCTGCGTAATGACGTGCCGCCTTCTCAAGCAGCGTTGCCAGACAGTCAGCAACGGGTCTGTCGGCACATAAAATATCGTCAAAAGGGATCGCATCGGTTTGTACGTAACGGCTCAATACTCGTTGATAAAGGCCGAGCTTATTCCCAAAAGCAGCGTAGAAACTGGGGGGTTTGATACCCAGTACCTGAGTGACATCCGCCACGCTAACGGTATCGTAGCCGTGAGCGTGAAATAAACGTTGTACCGTCGCAACCGCCTGCTCTGGGTCAAAATTACGTGGTCGACCCGGCGCGCGTGAGTATTTTGTAGTGACCATTATAAATCCATTGACAGAAAACCATGCGCCCATTATATATCGATCACTACATAATTATTCAAGGAGTATCTGATGTCTTCATTCAAGGGTAAATCGGTGCTGGTTCTTGGTGGTAGTCGTGGGATCGGTGCGGCAATTGTACGCCGCTTTGCCGCGGAGGGCGCATCCGTCACCTTCACGTATTCCGGCTCTCCTGACGCCGCCAAAGCGCTGGCCGATGAGACTGGCACCCATACGGCGCAAACCGACAGCGCCAGACGCGAGGACGTTATCGCACGGGTGCGGGAAAGTGGCCCGTTAGATGTGCTGGTCGTTAACGCTGGGATTATCCTGTTCGGCGACGCGTTGGAGCAGGATCCTGATGAAGTTGAACGTCTTTTCCGCATTAATATTCACGCCCCCTACTACGCCGCGGTGGAGGCTGCACGCCAGATGCCTGATGGAGGACGAATCATTATTATCGGTTCAGTAAATGGTGACCGTATGCCCATCGCCGGTATGGCCTCTTATGCGTTGAGCAAGTCGGCACTACAAGGGATGGCAAGAGGGTTGGCTCGTGATTTTGGTCCGCGTGGTATTACGGTGAACGTTGTGCAACCTGGCCCGATTGATACCGATGCCAATCCGGCAGAAGGCCCGTTGAAAGAGCTGATGCACAGCTTTATGGCACTAAAACGACATGGGCGACCGGAAGAAGTTGCCGGAATGGTTGCCTGGCTTGCTGGACCTGAAGCAGGGTTTGTGACAGGCGCAATGCATACTATTGACGGCGCGTTTGGCGCCTGACGGAAATATCAGGCCGGAGGAATATCCCCTGGCCTGTTGAACGCTCTTAGTTTTCAGTATCCAGCTCGTCGAAGCTTTTCACCAGGTCATCAATGGCTTTAATCTGCGTCAGGAACTGTTCCAGTTTCGCCAGCGGCAGCGCGGATGGACCGTCGCATTTAGCATGGGCTGGATCCGGGTGCGCTTCAATGAACAGACCCGCCAGGCCTACCGCCATACCGGCGCGAGCCAGTTCGGTGACCTGTGCACGGCGACCGCCGCTTGCTGCGCCAAACGGGTCGCGGCACTGCAGCGCGTGGGTGACGTCAAAAATCACCGGAGAGTTACCGGAAACTTTCTTCATCACGCTAAAGCCCAGCATATCGACAACCAGGTTGTCATAACCAAAGTTCGCACCACGGTCGCACAGGATAACCTTGTCGTTACCGCCTTCATGGAATTTATCCACGATGTTGCCCATCTGACCCGGGCTTACGAATTGCGGTTTTTTCACGTTAATAACAGCGCCCGTTTTCGCCATCGCTTCTACCAGGTCGGTCTGACGAGCAAGGAATGCCGGCAGCTGAATCACATCCACCACATCGGCAACAGGCTGTGCCTGGCTGGCTTCATGAACGTCGGTGATCACTTTTACGCCAAACGTCTGCTTCAGTTCCTGGAAGATTTTCATCCCTTCTTCAAGACCTGGCCCACGGTAAGAGTGGATGGAAGAACGGTTGGCTTTATCAAAGGAGGCTTTGAACACGTAAGGGATACCCAGCTTTTGAGTAACGGTTACGTAGTGCTCACAAATGCGCATCGCCAGATCGCGGGATTCCAGCACGTTCATTCCGCCAAACAGCACGAACGGCAGGTCATTTGCCACGTTGATGTCGCCAATGCTAACCACTTTTTGTTTCATAGGATCGCCTTAAACGGTAGGTAAAGTGTTATTAATCAATGCAATACAATTTGCTTGTGCGAAATAGTATTAATCTGCGCACGGATCATTTCGCTGATCGGGTCTTCCGGACACTGCTCAACGAAATAACTTAAATCAGTCAGCGCAACATGTTCACATTCCAGCTGCGCGTAGATTAATCCGCGATCGCGTATTTCATACGGATCCTCAGGATTAAACTGCAGTAATGCTTCGCTGGCTCGCAGCGCCAGTTCCATTTGTCGCTCTTCCATTAGCGATGATTTCAGCGTGTCGAGCAGTTTGCGGATCACTTCCGCGTTATCCGCTTCGTCAAGATCCTCGTTGAACAGTTCGGCAACCGGGCTAATGTTACCCTTCAGCCACACTTCCAACGTGTGTTCATTTAACGTTTCGCCATTGAACGGATTGATTAGCCACATTTCACCATCGAGCGATTCAATACGCAGGATGAGTTGTGTCGGGAAAATCACCGGTACCAACGGCAGATCCAGTCGGTTAGCAATCCACAATAAGATGGCACCGAGTGAAACCGCACTGCCCTGACGATTTTTCAGAACCTGGTCGAGCCATAGTGCATCAGAAAGACGATAGACGCCGTGGGTGTCCGTAAAACCCCATTCGCCGTAAAAAAGTGCCAGCAGTTTATCCAGTTGCTCATCCTGAGACAGGAGCTGGCTAATTTCTTCTTGCGCCAGACCAACCAGACGTTCCAGTTCGTCATAGACAGTTTGTGTTGGAAAATCCAGACGGATAGACTCCGACGCCAGGATCATCCCATCACACAACGGCGCTTTATTAAATTCGAAATCAGCTAACGACCTCATGACTTACCCCAGTAACGGTATTTTTGTGGTGGCGAGTTTAATGATGATGTACAGCACCACCAGCGCCAGCGGAAATGCGATTAATCGCGCCTGCTGACTGCGCGCCCGACGGTAATCGAGCGCAATAAAACCCAAAACGATGTAAATGATAACCCCAAACAGCTTTTCAGTCAGCCATGTCCCCTGCTCGGTGAATGGTAGGATGTGCGTTTTAGCGATCAACGCCACGCCGCTGAGGAGTAAAACGGTATCAATGATCGGTGGCAGAATACGCGTCCAGCGCGATGATGCAAGACGTGTATTGGTAGAACGCCACCAAAAACGCAACGTGAGTAGCCCGACAGAAAGCACGATGCTAACGAGATGAATAGTAAGTAGTGTGCTGAACGAATTCATGATGGGATGCGCCCGAGCGTAATCCGCTCGTTGCCGCCATAGTCACGACAGGTTTCAACCGCCTGGTAACCTGCGCGGGTAAACGCGTCGCGTACCGCCTCACCCTGCTGCCAGCCATGTTCCAGCAACAGATAACCGCCGGGCGTTAGCATGTGTCGAGACTGATCAATGATATGCACGATATCCGCCATACCCTGCTCGCCCGCTACCAGTGCCGATAGCGGCTCAAAACGTACATCGCCCTGCGCCAGGTGAGGATCCTGCTCGTCGATGTACGGCGGGTTACTGACGATCATCTCAAACTGCTGCCCCTGCAAAGCACTGAACCAGTCACTTTGCAACACATGCACATTGTCGATAGCCAGATTTTGTCGATTGCGGTTTGCCAGGTTTACGGCATCCGGCATGCGGTCAACTGCTGTCACCGTGCAATCCGGACGCTCAGACGCCAGCGCCAGCGCGATGGCGCCCGTACCGGTTCCCAAGTCGAGAATACGGCACGGCGAGGCAGGCAAACGCGCCAGTGCCTGTTCAACCAGGCACTCGGTATCCGGGCGTGGAATAAGCGTAGCCGGAGACACAAACAGCGGCAGCGACCAGAACTCGCGCACACCGGTCAGATGTGCCACCGGCTCACCCCGCTGACGGCGTTCCAGTAATGTACCGAGCCGTTGATGCTGCGCCTCGGTTAACACCGTTTCGCCGAACGCCAGAATAAAGGTACGCCCTTTACCGGTGACAAACTCGAGTAAAATCTCGGCGTCACGGCGCGGGCTTTCACTGGTCTGTAACTGGCTTATTGCTTCACGCAGCCATTGCTGATAGTCCATTAATCTTGCTCGGACAACGCCGCCAACTGGTCGGCCTGGTATTCCTGGACGATTGGCTCAATGAGCATATCCAGTTTACCTTCCATCGCTTCATCCAGACGGTAGAGCGTCAGGTTAATGCGGTGATCGGTCACACGCCCCTGCGGGAAGTTATAGGTACGGTTGCGATCGCTGCGATCGCCACTGCCCAACAGGTTGCGACGTTCAGAGGCTTCCGCCTGCTGACGCCTGGCCACTTCGGCGGCACGAATACGCGCGCCCAGCACTGACATCGCTTTCGCTTTGTTTTTATGCTGTGAACGTTCGTCCTGACACTCCACCACAATGCCGGTCGGCAAGTGGGTAATACGGATAGCGGAGTCGGTGGTGTTAACGTGCTGACCCCCAGCGCCGGATGAGCGGAAGGTATCAATACGCAGATCGGCTGGGTTGATATCCGGCAGTTCTGCTTCCGGCAGTTCCGGCATCACCGCGACCGTACAAGCGGAAGTATGGATACGCCCTTGAGATTCGGTCGCCGGTACGCGCTGTACGCGATGACCGCCGGACTCAAATTTCAGTCGACCATACACGCCATCACCGCTGACTTTGGCAATAATTTCTTTGTAGCCACCATGTTCGCCTTCACTGGCGCTCATGATCTCTACCCGCCAGCGACGCGATTCAGCGTAACGGCTGTACATGCGGAACAGATCGCCCGCAAACAGCGCCGCTTCATCACCACCGGTTCCCGCACGCACTTCGAGGAAGGCGTTACGTTCATCATCAGGATCGGTTGGCAGCAGCAGAACCTGCAGATGCTGTTCCAGTTGTTCACATTTTTCTTTTGCTTCGCGCAGTTCATCCTGCGCCATTTCACGCATTTCAGGATCGTCGAGCATCATCTGTGCCGTTTCGATATCTTCCTGAACCTGTTGCCAGTCCGTAAAACAACGGGAAACATCACTTAATTGCGCATATTCGCGCGACAATGCACGAAAGCGTTCCTGGTCTGCGATAGTTCCCGCATCACCGAGCAGCGCCTGAACTTCTTCATGGCGTTCATGCAGGGCTTCCAGTTTGGCAACGATAGAAGGCTTCATAGGCGTAAATGCACCCTGTAAAAAATGAGATTGGTGTACTGCTACTCCAGCCCGAGGCTGTCGCGCAGAATATTCAGGCGTTCACTGTCCCCGTCACGGGCGGCCTGTTGAAGTGATTTGGTTGGTGCGTGGATCAGGCGGTTAGTCAGCTTCCACGCCAGGTCCTGCATAATGGCTTGCGCATCACCGCCCTGTTCCAGAGCAGCCAACGCTTTAGCGGTCAGTTCATCACGGATTTGTTCAGACTGACTGCGATAATCGCGGATGGTCTCGCTTGCGCTTTGTGCTCGCAGCCAGGCCATAAACTCGCTGGTTTCCTGCGCAACGATGGTTTCCGCTTCCACGGCGGCCGCTTTGCGCTGCGCCAGGTTATGCGAAATGATGCTTTGCAGGTCGTCAACACTGTACAAATAGGCGTTGGACAGTTTGCCCACTTCCGGTTCAACATCGCGTGGTACCGCAATATCGACCAGCAGCATAGGCTGATTACGGCGATTTTTTAGCGCACGTTCGACCATCCCCTTGCCAATAATAGGCAGCGGGCTGGCGGTAGAGCTGATAATAATATCGGCATCCTGTAAGCGGGCATCAATATCGCTCAGAGAAATCACCTCGGCGCCGACTTCATCGGCCAGCACCTGCGCACGCTCACGTGTGCGGTTAGCGATGATCATCTTCTTCACTTTGTGCTCACGCAGATGTCGCGCCACCAGCTCGATGGTCTCGCCGGCACCCACTAACAACACGGTTACCGTGGAAAGGGATTCAAAGATCTGCCGCGCCAGGGTACAGGCAGCAAACGCGACGGACACCGCGCTGGCACCGATATCCGTTTCTGTGCGTACACGCTTCGCGACAGAGAATGATTTCTGGAACATACGTTCCAGCGCACTGGCGTTCAGATGGCCTTTTTGCGAGTCCGCAAAGGCTTTTTTCACCTGCCCCAGAATTTGTGGCTCGCCAAGCACCAGCGAATCCAGACCGCTGGCGACACGCATCAGATGGCTGACGGCGTCGTTGTCCTGGTGCCAGTAGAGGCTACTGCGCAGGTCTTCTTCGTTCAGATTGTGGTACTCACACAGCCAGCGAATCAGCGCTTCCTGCAGGTTATCCTGCTCTTCTACGCTGAGATACAGCTCTGTGCGGTTACACGTCGACAGCACTACCCCGCCCTGCACCATTGGCTGCGCAAGCAGGCTGTCCAGCGCCTGATCGAGCGTATCCGGCGAAAACGTTACGCGTTCTCGCAGCGATACAGGTGCCGTTTTATGGTTAATACCAAGCGCTAAAAGGGTCATGTGTGCGGGAATAGTACCAGCGTTGATAAGGTTAGACTGGGTGCATCATACAGGATGCGTGCAGCCAATAAAAGAGACTGCCCCCTTTTGGAGTAATAGCTTACGGTTTAAATTAAGATAACGTGACCGTAGACGATATTCACGGTCGGCGCTAGCATTAAGGGTTATAACTGCAACCGCTGGCATGATTTTGCCGGATGGCGAAAAACGCGTCTTTTCCGACCTGCGGATTCAGTTTGTAGGCCTGATAAGCGCCGCGCCATCAGGCAATTAATGCACCGTATTACAAGGATTTGTCATCATTATGACCCTGCCTGATTTTCGCCTGATTCGCCTGCTGCCGCTGGCGGCCCTGGTTCTTACTGCCTGTACGCTCAACGCGCCGAAAGGTCCCGGCAAAAGCCCCGACTCTCCGCAGTGGCGCCAGCACCAGCAGGAAGTGCGCGCCCTGAACCAATATCAGACACGCGGTGCGTTTGCCTATATTTCCGACCAGCAGAAAGTGTATGCCCGCTTTTTCTGGCAGCAAACTGGCCAGGATCGCTATCGCCTTCTGCTAACCAATCCGTTGGGCAGTACCGAACTGGAACTGAACGCGCAACCGGGCAACGTGGAACTCGTCGACAACAAAGGGAAGCACTACACCGCTGACGACGCCGAAGAGATGATTGGTAAACTGACCGGCATGCCTATTCCATTGAACAGCTTGCGCCAGTGGATCCTGGGTCTGCCGGGAGACGCCACCGATTATAAACTTGACGACCAATATCGTCTGAGCGAAGTGAATTACAGTAAAGATGGCAAAAGCTGGAAAGTCGTGTACAGCGCCTACGACAGCAAAACGCAGCCGGCGATGCCTGCAAATATGGAGCTGTCCGACGGCTCCCAGCGCATTAAGCTGAAAATGGATAACTGGATTGTGAAATGATGACCCGTTGGCCCTCTCCGGCAAAATTGAATTTATTTCTATACATCACCGGGCAGCGTGCGGACGGTTATCACACGCTGCAGACGTTGTTCCAGTTTCTGGATTACGGCGATACGATAGATATTGCGCTGCGGAGCGACGGTGAAATTCACCTGTTAACGCCCGTTGATGGGGTTGAGCATGAAGACAACCTGATCGTTCGCGCAGCGCGTTTGCTAATGACAACGGCGTCTGAAAGCAATCGTCTTCCCAAAGGGAGCGGCGCGGACATCAGTATCGACAAACGCCTGCCGATGGGCGGCGGCCTCGGTGGTGGCTCATCGAATGCGGCGACCGTTTTAGTGGCGCTGAATCATCTGTGGCAGTGTGGGTTGTCTGTAGATGAACTGGCAATACTGGGCTTAACGCTGGGCGCCGACGTACCGGTATTCGTACGCGGTCACGCAGCCTTTGCTGAAGGCGTAGGAGAAATTCTGACGCCGGTCAATCCAGCAGAAAAATGGTACCTGGTCGCCCATCCGGGAGTCAGTATTCCAACGCCGGTGATTTTTAACGATCCTGACCTCCCCCGTAACACGCCAAAAAGGTCAATAGAAACGTTACTAAAATGTGAATTCGGCAATGATTGCGAGGTTATCGCAAGAAAACGTTTTCGCGAGGTTGATGCGGCGCTTTCCTGGCTGTTAGAATACGCGCCGTCGCGCCTGACTGGTACAGGGGCTTGTGTCTTTGCTGAATTTGACACTGAGTCTCGTGCTCGCCAGGTGCTTGAGCAAGCCCCGGATTGGCTCAAAGGCTTTGTGGCGAAAGGTGTCAACCTCTCCCCATTGCACAGAGCGCTACTCTAAATCATTTGGGTTTCAGGAAGATGGCGAGATGACGAATCGCCAGACACATACAAAAGTATGTGACTGGTGTGAGAAATTGATGCCAGCACGTGAAACGCGGCTGATGACGAGTAAGCCGGGCAAGCTGAGTTGCGGTGACAACGTCACCCTGTTCCAGACGTTGCATCGCGCTCTTTAATACACCGCCTGGAGAGGATACTGCCTGGCCCGCACAGTTTTCGGCAGATTCTTTCCACCAATGGACGCATGCCTGAGGTTCTTCTCGTGCCTGATATGAAGCTTTTTGCTGGTAACGCCACCCCGGAACTAGCACAACGTATTGCCAACCGCCTGTACACTTCACTCGGCGACGCCGCTGTAGGTCGCTTTAGCGACGGCGAAGTCAGCGTACAAATTAATGAAAATGTACGCGGTGGTGATATTTTCATCATCCAGTCCACTTGTGCCCCTACTAACGACAACCTGATGGAATTGGTCGTTATGGTTGATGCGCTGCGCCGTGCTTCCGCAGGCCGTATCACCGCCGTTATCCCTTACTTCGGCTATGCACGTCAGGATCGTCGCGTACGTTCTGCTCGTGTTCCGATTACCGCTAAAGTCGTCGCGGACTTCCTGTCCAGCGTTGGCGTTGACCGCGTCCTCACCGTTGACCTGCATGCTGAACAGATCCAGGGCTTCTTTGATGTGCCGGTTGATAACGTATTCGGTAGCCCGATTCTGTTAGAAGACATGCTGCAGTTGAATCTGGACAACCCGATTGTGGTTTCTCCAGACATCGGTGGCGTCGTGCGTGCCCGCGCTATCGCTAAACTGCTGAACGATACCGATATGGCTATCATCGATAAACGTCGCCCGCGTGCGAACGTTTCTCAGGTGATGCACATCATTGGTGACGTTGCGGGCCGTGACTGCGTGCTGGTTGATGACATGATCGATACCGGCGGTACGCTGTGTAAAGCAGCTGAAGCGCTGAAAGAGCGTGGTGCTAAACGCGTATTTGCTTATGCAACTCACCCGATCTTCTCAGGTAATGCGGCAAACAACCTGCGCAACTCAGTAATTGATGAAGTCGTTGTCTGTGACACCATTCCACTGACCGACGAAATCAAAGCACTGCCAAACGTGCGTACGTTGACTCTGTCGGGTATGCTGGCCGAAGCGATTCGTCGTATCAGCAACGAAGAATCCATCTCTGCTATGTTCGAGCATTAATCGAACCCGGCTCAAAAACCCGCTGCGGCGGGTTTTTTTATCTGTAATATTTATTTGTATGACTTTTGCCTCCTTCACCTGCCATTCAATTGACAGATGATGCGCCCATGGATGAAACATTATTGTGAACAGATTATTTTCCTCACATGTGATGCCTTTCCGCGCCCTCATCGACGCTTGTTGGAAAGAAAAATATACCGTTTCTCGCTTTACCCGCGACCTGATCGCCGGGATAACGGTTGGGATAATTGCCATTCCGCTGGCGATGGCGCTGGCAATCGGTAGTGGCGTTGCACCACAGTACGGCCTGTACACCTCTGCCGTGGCTGGAATTGTTATCGCCCTCACCGGGGGCTCACGCTTTAGCGTATCAGGCCCAACTGCCGCCTTCGTGGTGATTTTGTATCCGGTGTCGCAACAGTTTGGACTGGCAGGTCTGCTGGTCGCCACGCTAATGTCCGGGATATTCCTGATCCTTTTCGGCCTCGCTCGATTTGGCCGCCTGATCGAATACATTCCGGTGTCCGTTACGTTAGGTTTTACCTCGGGTATTGGTATCACCATCGGTACCATGCAGATTAAAGATTTTCTTGGCCTGCAGATGGCTCATGTCCCTGAGCACTACCTGCAGAAGGTCGGCGCGCTGTTTATGGCCCTGCCAACCATCAACGTGGGGGATGCCGCGATTGGCGTGGTCACACTGGGGATCCTGATTTTCTGGCCGCGTCTGGGGATCCGCCTGCCCGGTCACCTCCCGGCTCTGCTGGCTGGCTGCGCGGTGATGGGTATCGTGAACCTGACGGGTGGCCATGTAGCGACCATCGGGTCTCAGTTCCATTACATTCTGGCCGATGGCTCGCAGGGTAACGGTATCCCACAGCTGCTGCCGCAGTTGGTACTGCCATGGGATATGCCAGGGTCCAACTTTACGCTGAGCTGGAGTTCATTACAGGCACTGTTACCCGCAGCCTTTTCGATGGCAATGCTCGGGGCAATCGAATCTCTGCTGTGCGCTGTCGTCCTCGATGGGATGACCGGCACCAAGCATAAGGCCAATAGCGAATTGATTGGTCAGGGTCTGGGCAACATCGTCGCACCGTTCTTTGGCGGTATCACTGCCACGGCGGCAATTGCCCGTTCTGCGGCTAACGTTCGTGCCGGCGCAACGTCGCCAATTTCTGCGGTCATTCACGCGATTCTGGTGATCCTCGCCCTGCTGGTGCTTGCGCCGCTGCTTTCCTGGTTACCGCTGTCGGCGATGGCTGCCCTGCTGCTGATGGTGGCATGGAACATGAGTGAAGCGCATAAAGTTGTGGATCTCCTGCGCCACGCGCCAAAAGACGACATCATCGTTATGCTGATGTGTATGTCTTTGACGGTGCTGTTCGATATGGTTATCGCCATCAGCGTCGGTATCGTTCTCGCTTCGCTGCTGTTTATGCGCCGTATTGCACGCATGACGCGTCTGGCACCGGTCAACGTAGACGTACCAAACGATGTACTGGTACTACGCGTTATTGGCCCGCTTTTCTTTGCCGCAGCAGAGGGACTCTTTACCGATCTCGAATCTCGCCTTGAAGGCAAACGCATTGTGGTGCTGAAGTGGGACGCGGTCCCGGTACTGGATGCCGGTGGTCTGGACGCCTTCCAGCGTTTTGTTAAACGCCTGCCGGAAGGTTGTGAGTTGCGTATCAGTAATCTGGAATTCCAGCCGCTACGCACCATGGCACGCGCGGGTATCCAACCCATCCCCGGCCGTCTGGCGTTCTTCCCGAACCGTGATGCCGCGCTGGCAGATATTTAATCATACGATGTTACCGGCTTGCGCAGGCTTGCCGGTAACACTTCTCTTCTGTAAACGCGTCTGAGTTGCTATTATCCAGTTCCCCTGGTTCTGATGATATCTGCAACGATGAACGCTGATACTACATTTATATTCCGTGAAATAACTGAGGCTGATATTTCGTCCGTTCAGTCGTTTATTATCCACCATTTAAATCTCTATTTTAACGCTAACCGACCAGCACCTGAACCGCATGCAGATGTATTAAATCTGCGCTCACACTACCTCCATCAACCGCGAAATCTGTTGCTCGGCGCATGGAATAGCCGACAGCAACTTATCGCTACGCTGGCGGTCTGCCAGTACGATGACCGAATACCTGCACTGCGCGGACGCTATCAATTATCCTCAACCGCGGAAATTTGTCGCTGCTACGTCGCACAGGAATATCGTCGGCAAGGCATAGGCAGCCAACTTGTCCTGCTGGCGGAACAATTTTGCGACCGACAACAATATAAAATACGCTATCTGCACACCCACCACTTTTTACCTGGTGGCTATCAATTTTGGTTGCGAAATCACTTTACCGTCTTTTTTGATGAAGGTGGCGAACAGCAAATCGTACACATGGAAAAATATCAATAAAAATGTGACGCCGCGCAAATAATTAAATATCACAGTAAATTTCGTTATTAAGCGTGGTCAGCTCGGCAAAGAAAACATTAATTGATCAACATCAAACAATTCTCATTTAGTTTATCGGTATTTGTGTTTTTCACATAATTAATGTCACAAACACCAAAGCAACGAATTGATTTTATTGAATTTAAAAATAAAAGCGGTATCAACCCTACTTATTCAAGCGGTTGACGGGGCTATTCGATACCGATAAAGTCCCCACCGACAGTATTTCAGAATCTATTTATCATTTTGAAACGGAATATGGTGCGGATTATTTTAATCTTATGCCATAGCTGCCCCCGCAACTGTAAGCGGAAACTGAATATCACTGTGTCGTGGATTATCCACGACAGGTCACTGTAAAGAACGCCTTTATGGGAAGGCCGATATTCAGATTGCCGCGAGCCAGGAGACCTGCTGTCAAGGTTGTATACATTGAGTGGACGGGATGGTCCATGGGGTGATTTATTTGACGAATGAATAATATAATTTCTGAACAAATTGGCAACAATATGTTTTATTTTCATATTATCTTGCCCGCAGTTCACGATTAGATGTCATCTATCGTCATGTGCCTGTCCCGAATTTATGGAACGAAATGAACCATGACCAGACGTTCAGATTCTGGCATGAACGGGACAACGCTAATGCACGCAAAAATAACTTCTGCTTATTGCAAACTTTCACTTCTGGCACTGACTGGCGCAGCACTCTTCCTGACCAGCAATATGGCTTCTGCGGCAAAAACAGAATATCCATTAACGATCAAAAACTGTGGTAGGGATATTACGTTTAATCATGCGCCAAAACGCGTGACTACCGTTGGACAAAACAGTACTGAAATCCTCTATTCCCTGGGTCTGGCCGATCGTGTTGTTGGAACATCACTGTGGTTTGGCCCGGTACCTGAACAGTACAAAGCAGCGAATGACAAGATTGCAGTCATTGCGCAAAACATCCCGAGTTTCGAAGGGATTATTGCGAAAAAACCGGATCTGGTGGCCAGTCAGTTTGAATGGCAGATTGGCCCTGCGGGCACAGTTGCCTCTTACGAACAATTTAGCGAATTACACGTTCCGGTTTATACCGCCCCAGCCGATTGTGCCAAAGACAACGAAGACGGCGGCGACGGCGTGCGTAAGAGCATGTTTGATATCGCCATGGTCTATCAGGAAATTGCCGACCTGGCGAAAATTTTTGATGTACAGGACAAAGGCGATGAACTGATTGCCAGCCTGAAAGCACGTGAAGCCGCTGCGAAAGCTAAGATTGCCGGCATGGACAACCACGTATCTGCCGTCTTTTGGTTCTCCAGCGCCGACCTGCAACTTGACCCCTATGTCGCCGGGAAATTTGGCCCCGCGGCGTGGATAGCGCAATCTCTTGGGGTGAAAAATGTCATTGATTCCGCCGAGGAGTGGCCAACAGTAGGTTGGGAAACCATTGCCAAAGCCAATCCATCGGTCATCGTCCTCGGCGAGATGGGCCGTCGCCGCTTCCCGGCCGATGACTGGAAAGTCAAAATGGAATACCTCACGTCCGATCCTGTTACCCGGCTGATCCCGGCAGTGAAAGAAAACCACCTGCCGGTGATCGACGTGCAAACCATGAACGCGGGTATCAGAACCATTGACGGACTGGAAAAACTCGCCGATGCGCTGGTGCAATATGGTCTGGCGCACCCTCAGACGACTCACTAACTCTCGTCGCGCGTTATGCCTTATACGGGCATAGCGCCCTTTCGTATTACGGGAAGTCGTAAACAATGAGCGAATTACGCAGGACGCGTCATGCCATGAGCCAGCTTGCAGGCAGGACGCTGTTCCACGCGCTGTGGGTCAGCATGGTGATGTGCGGCGTCCTTCTGGCGGGCATTTCAATCGGTGAGACGGTTATCTCGTGGCAGCATGTCAGCCATACGCTGGCAAACCGCTTGTTTGATACACAGTATGCGGTGGATGCGCTTGATGCCGGGATTATCTGGAACTACCGCCTGACCCGCGCGCTGGTTTCCGCCTGTTGCGGAGCCTGTCTGGCGGTTTCAGGCGTGGTTCTCCAGTCGCTGCTGCGCAATGCGCTGGCCGAACCTTACCTGCTGGGTATTTCTGCCGGAGCCTCAACGGGCGCGGTGCTCATCGCCCTGACCGGACTTGGCGCAGGGATCATTTCCATGTCGCTTGGCGCATTTATTGGCGCGCTGACGGCATTTCTGTTTGTCGCGCTATTGGCGATGGCGGCAAGGGGCAAAAGCGGCTCGGCCACCACGCAAATCATTCTCGCCGGGATTGCCAGTTCGCAGTTGTTCAATGCCATTACCTCGCTCATCATTACGCGCTCAGCCAATGCCGAACAGGCTCGGGGCATCATGTTCTGGCTGCTGGGCAATCTCAGCGGAGTACGCTGGCCGGATGTCGTGCTGGCCATCCCTACTGCGCTGATTGGCATCGTCGTTTGCTTTTGCTACGCCCGCCATCTGGATGCTTTCTCGTTTGGCGCGGAATCAGCGGCATCGTTGGGCATTCCCGTTAAACGCACCCGTGGCGTACTGATTGCCGCCGTAACAGGGATGACGGCCATAATGGTATCAATCGTCGGCGCCATTGGCTTTGTCGGACTGGTAATCCCCCATGCTGCGCGGTTACTGGTGGGAAATCAGCACCATCGCCTATTGCCCGTCAGCGCTCTTATTGGTGCCATTTTCCTTATCGTCGCGGATGTTATTTCACGCACCTTACTTCCAGGACAGGTCTTGCCGATCGGCGTGATTACCGCACTGGTCGGCGCACCTGCATTTGCCATCATTTTGATACGAGGGAATCCGGGGAAATGACCGCTAATCCTGTGGTAAACGCCCAGCATCTGTACTGGGAGGTCAAAGGCAAAGCCATCGTCAATGATGTCTCTTTTCAGGTCTCGCGCGGCGAGTTTGTCGGCATTATCGGCCCCAATGGTTCCGGGAAAACGTCGCTGATTTCGCTCCTGGCGGGTTTACTGAAACCGTCTTCCGGGCACGTTACGTTAAACCATCAGGATATTCGACGCTATTCACGCCGCCATCTGGCGCAAAAGGTGGCACTGGTTGAACAACAGGCTGAAACCAGTGAGCGTCTTACCGCCATTCAGGCGGTTTCGCTTGGCCGCACGCCATGGCTGAGCCTGCTGTCGCCGTGGTCGAGGAAAGACGACGATATTGTGCAGACGATGCTGGAGAAAGTCGCTCTACAAAACATGCAGCATCGCTGCTGGCATACCTTCTCCGGCGGAGAGCGTCAACGTCTGCACATCGCCAGAGCGCTGGCACAACAGCCGCAGGTACTGCTGATGGATGAGCCGACAAACCATCTTGATATCCAGCATCAGATTGGCCTGCTCAATCTGGTTAAACGTGAAAAACTCACCGTCATCGCCGCCCTACACGACCTGAATCATGCGGCGATGTTCTGCGACCGCATCATGGTGATGAAAGCCGGACAGCTGGCGATGCAGGGGCGTCCTGCCGCCATTTTTACCCGTGAAAATCTTAATAGCTGGTTTGGGATCGACGCGATTGTCGAACACGCCCCCGACGAAGAGAACTGTTTTATCCGTTACCAACGCCCCGCGTAAACACCGAAAGGAACCGCAATGAAATGTGTTAAGCAAAGTTTGCAAATCTTATGCCTGTTAGCCTTCACCTCGACGGCTTTTGCACAAACCTACGAAGTGCTGATGAAAAACCGCGGTACAGGCGGCCCGATGGTTTATGAGCCGGACTATCTGGCGATCCAGCCAGGTGATAGCGTGAAGTTTATCCGCAAACATAAGAGCCACAATGCCGCGTCGATTGCCGAACTCTCTCCCGCCGGATATCCCGGCTTTATCGGCAAAATCGATGAAGAGATTGAAGTGAAATACGACAACGCAGGTTTCTACGGCATCAAATGTTCACCGCACTACGCGCAGGGCATGATCATGCTGATTAAAGTCGGCGACGCCGTTTTACCCGACAGCTACCGCGCGTTCAAAGCCCCTGGTCTTGCCGATAAGCGTTTTCAGGAAATTTATACCCGCATCGATAAACAGTAACGCCGTCACAAAGGGAGAATAACGGTGGTGGACAAAAAAACGCTTAGCGAAACAATCCAAACTCAGCGACGCGATTGCCTGTGCAAGCTGACGAAATTTGTCGGCGCAGCGGGCGTGACTGCCGCCGTCTGGCCACTCATTTCCGCGCTGGGTCCGGATGATAAAACGGTGGCGGAAAATGAACCTGTTGATGTCTCCCTCGCAGGCGTAACAGCAGGCCAGACGGTGAAGCGTATCTGGCAGGGAAAACTGATCCTGATTCGCCACCGCACGACGGAGGAGATTGCCGCGGCGCGGCAAGCTGATCTGCGTCTACTGGCCGATCCGCAGGCGGATAGTGAGCGGGTGGCAGCGGCACATCCACAGTGGCTGGTAGTACAAGGTTACTGCCCCCACGCGGGTTGTGTACCCAATGCCAACCCCAACGGACAGGGCTGGGTCTGCCCGTGTCATGGTTCCGAGTTTGACACCTCCGGGCGCGTAACACGAGGCCCGGCCACGGCGAATCTGGCCATCCCTGACTTTAGCGTGTCGGCTGACGGCCTGAGTCTGCGTATTGGTACGAAGGATGCCTGAGATGAAATCCGCTTATCCGTCCTCCCCCTGGTATCACCTGCAGTTTCGTCTTCCAGTCCCCCGCTCAGTCGCTGGCGTGTGGATCTTTGCTATTGGTCTCATATTGCTGGTCATGCTCGGCGTGCAAATGCTCTCCGGTATCGTGCTGGCTATGTTCTATGTGCCTACAGCGGGATCCGCTTTTGACTCTATTGTTCATATTCTGCGCGCAGTCAGACACGGTGAGCTGGTGCGCAATCTGCATGCTATTGGCGCGTCGTTTTTTTTCTTCGCCTGTTATCTGCATATTTTCCGGGCAATGTATTACAACGTCTACCGCAAACCCTATCTGAAGATGTGGGCAATCAGCGTGACGCTGTATGTGCTGTTGATGATCACCGCGTTTCTCGGCTATAGCCTGATTTGGGGGCAAAAAAGCTACTGGGCCGCTACGGTCATCACCAGTTTCGCCCGGGCGATACCGTTTATTGGCGATACGCTATATACCTTTTTGGTCGGTGGCTATATGCCCGGCACGCCGACATTAGGCCGTTTTTATGTCCTTCACTTTATCATCCCCTTCGCCATTGTCGCGGTTACGATATGGCACATCCGTACCGTCCAGTCGGCTTTTGCCCACGCGCGGAAGAAAACATTTTCGCCCAAAGAGTCTCAGCGTGTGTTGTTCGATTTTCGCATCACCGAAAACGATGCAATCAAACTCACCCTCTTTTTAATGCTGTTCGCCTGGTTTCTGTTTTTCGCGCCGCACTATCTCAGCAGCGCCGATAACTTTATTCCGGCAGACCCGACACTCACACCGGCTATCGTCGCGCCTGAATGGTATTTCCTGCCTTTCTTCTCCATTCTGCGCTGCTTCCCCAATGAACTGGCAGGCATCACTGCGATGTGCGCTGCGGTACTGATTTTCTATTTTCTCCCGTGGCTGGATACGTCACACGCACGGTTTCGTAATAACAGTCGGCTGGTTAAAGCCATTTTTTGGCTGTGGGTCGCCAATGCGCTCTTTCTGGGTTGGTTGGGCTCAAAAGCATTGGTCGGGCCGGACTTAATTGATGGTTTTAGCAATGACGATGGCTGGACACGCGCGGCGTCTCAGCTTTCAACCGTTATTTATTTTGCATGGTTTCTGCTTGTGCTGCCGTGCCGACGTTTACTGGAACGACAGGACTGACATCATGGCGCGATTTTTACCCACTGCAACTCTGACTCTGGCTCTTTTATTGAGCAACGCGATTTGCGCACAGCTACCCACCGCGCAGACATGGTCGTTTAGCGGCGTGAACGGTAAACACGATAGCGAACAACTGCGACGCGGGCTGCAAGTCTATGAAGAGAAATGCCGGGCCTGCCACGGTATGAAATATCTCACTTTCAAAACGTTAATTAAAGCTGGAGGGCCGCAACTCAGTGAGGCGGAGGCCAAAACACTGGCCAGCGGCTACGTCTTCGCGACAATTGAAGACGACGGTCAACCCGGCGAACGGGAAGGCAAGCTGAACGATGTTTTCGCGTCACCTTATCTGAATGACCAGGAAGCAAAATACCTTAATAATGGCGCGCTGCCGGTTGACCTGAGTTATATCGTTCGAGCGCGAACCTACGACCGTGGGTTTCCGCGATTTTTACTGGATGCGTTCACCCCCTACACCGAGCAAGGCGCTGATTATGTTTATGCGCTGCTGACCGGGTATGCAACCGATGACCCGGAGATGAAAACCAACCGTTTTTTCCCTGGCGGGATGATTAATATGCCCAAACCGCTGGCTGACAATGACATCACCTGGGCTATGCAAACGCATGCTCCCCAAACGGAAGAACAGTACGCACGAGATGTCACCGCGTTTCTGGCATGGGCCGCTGACCCGCAGCTTGAGAGCAGAAAACATCAGGGAGCGGTCGTTATGGGATATCTGGCGAGTATGTTGGCGCTATTAGCACTGTTACAGCGCATGCGATCCCGCTCGCGCAGCAACGAGAAAAACTAACGACCAGTCAGCGTAACGCTGGCTGGTCTGCAGGTTATGTCAGCACTTAGCTGTGGCGTTGGCTATCATTACGACGGCAGCGTTTGTCGTAATGGCGAACCCACCAGTAGCGGTCACTGATTTGTTCATGTCCGCCGACGCGGGCACCCGCCAGCCAGAGGACGCCACCAACAAAAATACTGAGCACGGCACCATGTGCAAAAAACTGTGGCAGATTAAATTGCGGTAACTGGTTTAAAATAGAGTAACCAACACCACCAACCATCACCACCAACCCTAAAGCCATGAGCACGTTACCGAGTAACGAAGCGTTTTTGCGTTTCATGTGTCACCTCCGGAACTTTGGGTTGTTACAGGGAATACCCCTAATCCTTATGTGTAAAGTATAGACAACACTGCCATTCGCAAGTGCGCCTGTGATCACAAATACAAACACCAATGCAACAAAACTTTACAAATAAGCTACTGAACACCCTCAATTTCCAATAGTCCACTTCTGCAATTATTCAGTTTTCGGTTCGACCCACGCAGTTTTTTGTCAAGCGCGTCGGCAAACAGTAAACTACACGCCGGTTATAGACACACTCAGGACAAATTACGTGGCGATTAAATTGATTGTCGGCCTGGCGAATCCCGGCGCAGAGTATGCGGCAACGCGACATAATGCAGGCGCGTGGTACGTCGATTTACTGGCAGAGAGACTCCGTGCCCCCCTGCGCGATGAGCCGAAATTCTTCGGTTACACCTCCAGAGTCACGCTTGAAGGTGAAGATGTCCGCCTGCTGGTACCGACCACATTTATGAATCTGAGCGGCAAAGCCGTTGGCGCAATGGCCAGCTTTTATCGCATTAACCCTGATGAAATTCTGGTTGCCCACGATGAATTAGATCTGCCGCCCGGCGTCGCCAAATTTAAGCTCGGCGGCGGCCATGGCGGACATAACGGCCTGAAAGACATCATCAGCAAGTTAGGCAATAACCCTAACTTTCATCGTTTACGCGTTGGAATCGGCCATCCGGGCGATAAAAATAAAGTTGTCGGTTTTGTTTTAGGCAAACCGCCTGTTTCAGAACAGAAGTTAATTGATGAAGCCATTGACGAAGCGGCACGTTGTACCGAGATTTTATTCAAAGATGGACTCACCAAAGCAACGAGTCGGTTACACACCTTTAAAGCGCAATAAGCAGCGATGTGCGGCATTTTTCTCGCGTGCTGTGTATAATAGGCAAAGTTATTAACATTTCTACAATCTGTTTTCCATAACAGGTTGAATATCAAAAGATTAAGGTGATTTAAACATGGGATTCAAATGCGGTATCGTCGGTTTGCCAAACGTAGGCAAATCCACCCTGTTCAACGCGCTCACAAAAGCGGGTATTGAAGCGGCAAACTTCCCGTTCTGTACTATCGAGCCGAACACGGGTGTTGTCCCGATGCCCGATCCTCGTCTGGATCAACTGGCCGAAATCGTCAAACCGCAGCGTATCCTGCCCACTACAATGGAATTTGTGGATATCGCGGGTCTGGTAAAAGGCGCATCCAAAGGTGAAGGCCTGGGTAACCAGTTCCTGACCAACATTCGTGAAACCGAAGCTATCGGTCACGTTGTTCGCTGCTTCGAAAACGACAACATTATCCACGTGAACAATAAAGTGGATCCGGCTGACGATATCGACGTTATCAACACCGAACTGGCACTGTCCGATCTCGACACCTGCGAGCGCGCTATCCACCGTGTACAGAAGAAAGCCAAAGGCGGTGATAAAGACGCTAAAGCTGAACTGGCTGCACTGGAAAAATGCCTGCCGCAGTTGGAAAACGCCGGTATGCTGCGAGCGCTGAAAAACCTGACTGATGAAGACAAAGCAGCCATCAAATACCTGAGCTTCCTGACGCTGAAGCCAACCATGTATATCGCCAACGTGAACGAAGACGGTTTTGAAAACAATCCGTACCTCGAAAAAGTTCGCGAAATCGCCGACGCTGAAGGGTCTGTCGTGGTTGCCGTTTGTGCCGCTGTTGAAGCTGACATCGCTGAACTCGACGATGCTGATCGTGACGAATTTATGGCTGAACTGGGTCTGGAAGAGCCGGGCCTGAACCGCGTTATCCGCGCAGGCTACGAACTGCTGAACCTGCAGACCTACTTCACCGCGGGTGTGAAAGAAGTCCGTGCATGGACCATCCCTGTCGGCGCAACAGCCCCGCAGGCAGCTGGTAAGATCCACACCGACTTCGAGAAAGGCTTTATCCGCGCACAAACCATCGCGTTTGAAGACTTCATCACCTATAAAGGTGAGCAAGGCGCGAAAGAAGCCGGCAAGATGCGTGCAGAAGGTAAAGATTACATCGTTAAAGATGGCGATGTGATGAACTTCCTGTTCAACGTTTAAGTTGCTTCTGCTGTCTGATCAGGCTTTCCGGAGCTTTGTCAGATCAATGAACGCGAAAAAAATCCACGCAGCTGCGTGGATTTTTGTTTTCATAGCGACCGTGTCAGCACCTTAGAAACGCAGCTAAAATTGAGCACGCTGGTGAGTGCAATTGTAAGCACACCTGTTTTAGTTCCACGCATTTTTTGAAATTTCCGGTTTTTCAGCCATCAGCCGGTACTCTTCCGGCATCAGGTTGTTCAGGGATTCATGAGGCCGCTCGTTGTTATAGCGTTCTGCCAGCTCAGTCAGCGCATGGATCACTGGTTCTTCACGTCCGGTATTGGGCTGATAAAAATACACCGTCCTGCTCAACGATAACGTCCTGCAGGCCTGGCGTAAACTCATGGCAAATTGTGCCGTCAGATAGCTGACGAGCTCACGCTTTATCGCTGGTTTTAAAGATTTTTTTCGATGACGTCTTTTAACGTGAGATTTTCCAGACTCAGGTCGGCAAACATTTGTTTCAAACGTCGATTCTCATCCTCAAGGTCTTTGAATTTTTTAATATCGGCCGCTTCCATCCCGCCATACTTTGCCTTCCAGTTGTAATAGCTGGCCTCCGAAATAGCGACCTCACGGCATACTTTTGAGTAGCATAAAAAAGAAACGACATACTCACCCGTTGGTATTATTTTTTTGTCGACGACATCACCTTTTCTCTAAGTAAAATTCATGAGATCAACTGGCGTACGTCTAATACTTATTCTAGGGTTAACTCATGTCTTCTTGTGTCACATTATTGTTTTTTTAAAGCAAAAAATGTGGTTATTTGAAAAAGGTGAAGGATATGGCTCTAGTCTTCGACAAACGCTTAATTCTTTTTTGCGGCGCCTTTTCCATTATTCCGGCGGCAAACGCAGCGTCTACAAGCGGGACATTTCAGGTACTGATGACGATACAAAAAGCGTGTACCGTCACTGCGGGGTCGGCTTCAAATATTACTCTCGGTCCCGTGAATACCACTGCGACAAATACCAGCGCAAGCAACACAATTTCAATTAATTGCTCAAAAACCACCCCCTACTTTATTGGCCTGGCACCTTCAGCGGCCAACGGCGGGACACCCACGGGATCCGGAGCCATGTCCTCTGTCGCAAATGCAGCAAACAATACCGATAAAGTGCCTTACCAGCTGAACCAAACATCTGCAACAGGACCGGTCTGGGGGAATACGGCCACCGCCACCACGGTAGGAAATGGTGTTGCATCCCAGGGAACTGGGCTTCTACAGAGTTTTACCGTATATGCCACCGCGCCAAGCGCGAACTTCACACCTGACGACTATGCCGACACCGTAACGGTAAACGTTAACTACTAAATTCAGGAACACAGATGACAGTAAAACTGCCTGTACAGCAGTATGCCTGCGCATGCCTGTTAGGAGCAGCTATGAGCGTAAATCCGGCGACAGCCAGCGGATTGCAGGTTGCCCCAGTTACATTAACGCTGCAAGCGTCGCAAAATGCCGATGGGATCTGGCTAAGCAATGCCGGAGAAAATGTGCTGAATGCCCAGGTTCGGGTCTTTCGCTGGAGCCAAAGCGCATACGGCGATAAGCTGTCTCCCTCTCAGGGGCTGGTTATCAGCCCGCCGATGCTGGCGTTAGCCCCTGGTGAACGCCAGTTGATTCGTGTTATTCGCACCGGCCCGCCATCGACACATACCGAAGATGCCTATCGGTTATCAATTGACGAATTACCGCCAGCAAAATTACAAAAAAATAAACTTCAGTTTGTGCTGCATTATTCCGTACCAGTGTTTATTCAACCAACGGCGCAGGCTGAAACCCAGGCCAAATTGCAATGGAAATTACAGCAACTTGACGGCAAAAAATTTCTTGAAGTCAGTAATCAGGGAAATGGTCATGCGCAATTATCAGCGGCAACCTTTATAAACCATAATGGTGCGAAAAAGGTCATTACGCCGGGACTATTAGGCTATGTTCTTCCGGGCTCAACAATGCGGTGGATATTATCCACGTCCGCCAGCGATACCCATTATGGCGGTAAAGTTGAAGTAACAGTTAATGGCCAAAAAACAGTACAAGATCTCTAAGAGATCCTGGCTTCTGGTGAAATATTGCTTACTCAATGGAGCATTATTATCTGGAATGGTTTCAGCTCACGCGGTCAATAATAACCAGACAAACAGTGGAATTATTGGCGACGCAACACCTCTTGCGGGCATCGATTTATATCTTGACGTGACCCTGAATGGAAACCCTGTCGGCTTGGTTCATTTTGGCTATGAGAATGAAAAACTCTATGCTGGCGCCAATACCCTACGACAGTTGGGTTTTCGCTTACCGCAAAATGCGGCTGCCACCGTCAGCCTGAACGATATTGCCCAACTGAGCATTGACTACAACGTCGAACAACAAACTCTGGCGCTCACTGTGCCGCTCAGTTCCCTTGATCTTGCCACCACGCAGGTGAACCCGACCGGCGAAGCGACACCAATAGCATCAAACTCACGTGGGGTGTTACTCAATTACGATGTCTATGCTCAGCAGGGAGATGAAACCAGCGCCAACACATTTAGCGAGTTGCGCGCGTTTAATGGCTTAGGGGTGTTAAGCACAACCCAACTGACTCAATATTCCACCGCGCCCAACGCAGATAATGCCTTCTACCGCATGGACACCCGCTGGCGCACGTCATTTCCGGAAAATATGTTGGCGATAAACGTTGGCGATACCCTGACAAGCTCGCTCACCTGGTCCCGACCGACCCGCATTGGCGGCATCCAGATAGGAACCGATTTTGGTTTACAGCCGTACATGCCAACCACCCCGCTTCCCTCCTATCTTGGTTCTGCCACGCTTCCTTCAAACGTTGAGTTGTACGTCAATGGGGTTAAGTACTACAACGGGGAGGTTCCGGCCGGAAGTTTTCAAATCAACACCATGCCTAATATCAGTGGCGCAGGGACCGGTCAGGTGATGATGACCGACGCGCTGGGCAGAACGACAGTACAAAATTTCTCGTTCTACAACGATCAGCAACTCCTGCGAGAAGGGCTAACAGCCTGGTCAGCGGAATTAGGCGCAGTAAGAGAGAATTACGGTTACGCCTCATTTGATTATGCCAGTTCCCCTGTGTTTAGCGGGACCTGGCGTCGGGGATTCAGTAACACCTTTACTGCAGGTACGCACGCGGAAACCAGTGATGGGCTGATTAACGCAGGTTTTAGCAATGACTGGGTTCCCGGCCCGCGCAGCGGCACAGTGTCCACCGCATTGGCAGCCAGTACGGACTCAGGGAAAAGTGGATTTTTGTACAGTGTTGGTTACCGTTGGTCAGGTGAACAGTTTAATTTCAGCACCAGCACAACGGCGACGTCAGGTGACTACCGTGATGTCGCGACCCATTATGGTGAGCCGCCGCCCTCGCTGAGCAGCAATACGGTAATAGGTTATGCAATGGCGTCAGCCGGCAATGTCAGCCTGAGTTACCTGCAGTTTCGCTATCCGCACGATAGCGCGGTACGCTACGCCAACGCCAGTTGGTTCAAATCCGTCACCGAAAACATCTCACTCAATGCCGGATTTAACCAGAATATTGACGACACCCGCGATCGCAGCGTTTACCTGATGGTGACGGTCACCACCAGCGGTAATCTGAGCGCCAGCAGTACCGTACAACATACCAATAATGAAACCGGCTACCAGATCAATGCCAGCCAAACGCCACCGGGTGACGGCGGCTGGGGATGGAACGTCGCTGCCAGCCAGCAAGCCTCCCGGCAAAGCGGCCAGGGAGAAGTCGGGTATTTGGGCCGTTTCGGAAAAGCCTACACCGGATTTAGCCGCCTGCCCGACAACCACTACGGTTATGCTGGTGCGACCGGTTCCCTGGTTGCGATGGGGGGAGGTTTGTTCGCGGCTCGGGAAATCAACAATGGTTTTGCCGTCGTATCAACAGACGGCATTCCGGACGTGCCAGTCAAGCTGCAAAACAACCTTGTCGGTCGCAGCGACGATCAGGGTCTGCTGCTGGTCACGTCACTCAATAGCTATCAAAACAATCAAATCAGTATTGACCCCATGGATCTACCCGCCAATATGCGGATCGCCCGCGTTGAAGCCAATGCAACGCCGGCGGATCGCTCCGGAACCCTGGTCAGTTTTGGTATCACTCCCGTACGCGCCGCGCAGGTTACTCTCGTTAATGAACAGGGTAAGGCCATTTCCGAGGGCAGCATGGCATATATCACTAACGGCGCAGGCCAGTCATCCGTCGTCGGATTCGATGGTATGGCCTGGTTTGACAGCCTGGAACAGCACAACAGGTTACGCGTTGACACAGATACCGGTAGCTGTAACGCACAATTCGATTATCCCGCCAATGCAAAGGGGATTGTACAAATAGGCCCGCTGGAATGTCGGTCACAATAGCAGGAGTTCATTCATGAAATTAAGACAGTTGCTGTTTATCGCTGCACTCCTCGTCTGTCCAGGGATAAGTCATGCGGTCACCTGCTCCGTCAGTAACGTCCAACCAATTAGTTTTGGTGCAGTGGACCCGTTGTCATCATCAGGCGCAACGACCTCAATGACCTTTACCTGGACTTGTGCAAAAGAAGTGACCGACGTACTGGCGGGGATTAACCTCTGTTTTAATATTGGCGCATCGGGCGTCAGCGGTCAGGTGGCAACACGGAATATGTCGTTAAGCGGAACACCTGCCAGAACGTTGAGCTATCAGCTATATCAGGACGCCGGGCACAGTAAAATCTGGGGGAGTCAGTATCAGAGCGGAACCTCGGTTCCCATGGTACAACTTAACTTGCTCAATTTGCTCCCAGTGACCGGTTCACTGACAGTATCCGCTCAGCTCGTCACGCCGCAAACTTCTGCAGTCCCCGGAAGCTATCAGGACAGCTATACGGCAGCCACGGCGCTTATCACCCTCAACCCTGGATTAGTTATTCCGCCCACCACGTGCGGTGATACCGTTGCCGCCAGACTTCCCTTCAGCGTATCAGCCACTGTCAGCAAACAGTGCAATATCACATCGGCCACTAACATTAGTTTTACCCCGGTGAAGGCAACTCAGCGCAATGCGACAGCATCAAATACCATCGGGGTGGCATGCACCAATAACACCCCTTATACCATTGGACTGCAACCCTCCAACGGCAATACTGCAGGCAACGGTGTGATGAGCGGAACGGGGGCAAACAGCGATAAAGTGCCCTATCAGCTCAGCTCAACGCCAGGGCCTTCCGGCACAGTGTGGGGCAACACCCCGCTCAATACCGTTACAGGCACTGGCACCGGCTCCGCTACGCCATATTCGGTGTATGCCACCGTTCCCAGCGCGAACTACACCCCCGACAACTATGCGGACACCGTCACTATCTCAGTGACCTACTGACGCGCCGCCAAAATGCAATCAAGAAAACACAAATAATTATCATATTGTTTACTTTTAGAGGTGCATCATAAATCTGACAAATAGTCATTCTCATGCACGATGCATATTAAATGCCTGAATTGCTACTTGATCGCAAACATTCGCAAAATCAATAGATAATTATTCACTTAACGCTTAATTCACATATTTTTTATATGGCTATTAGAGGGCTGGAGGACAGGCCGCTTCTTGAAAAAAATGTTAAATTTAAGTTTATATGGTGAGATCCACTGTATACCACGGCCAAATTAAGAACATATTACTTTTATAACTAAGGTTTATCATGGATAAGTTATCTTACGCTTCAGATAGCAGCACATCTGCCTGGAATACCTACCTGCAACAAATCGAGCGTGTGGCCCCTTACCTGGGCGAACTTTCCCATTGGGTGGATACCCTGCGCCACCCGAAACGCGCGCTAATTGTCGATATTCCGGTGCAGATGGATGACGGCACTATTCGCCATTTCGAAGGATATCGTGTACAGCACAACCTCTCCCGCGGCCCGGGAAAAGGCGGTGTGCGTTATCATCCTGATGTTGATCTTAATGAAGTGATGGCCCTTTCCGCCTGGATGACCATCAAATGTGCCGCACTGAACCTGCCGTACGGCGGTGCCAAAGGTGGCGTTCGCGTCGACCCATTCTCGCTGTCCGAAGGTGAACTGGAGCGTTTAACCCGCCGCTATACCAGCGAAATCGGCATTATCATTGGGCCGCAAAAAGATATTCCAGCGCCGGATGTCGGCACCAACGGCAAAGTGATGGCATGGATGATGGATACCTACTCCATGAACCACGGCACCACCGTAACCAGCGTGGTCACCGGTAAACCTATCCACCTTGGCGGTTCGTTGGGTCGTGATAAAGCAACGGGTCGTGGCGTGTTCGTCAGCGGTCTGGAAGTGGCTCGTCGTGCCAATATCGACGTTGAAGGCGCGCGCGTAGCGGTACAAGGCTTTGGTAATGTCGGCAGTGAAGCGGCTCGCCTGTTCGCCAGTGCTGGCGCACGCGTCGTTGCCATTCAGGATCACACTGCCACCCTGTTTAACACCACCGGGATCGACATGACCGCGTTGACCGCCTGGCAGTTGGAGCACAAACAGATTGCCGGTTTCCCGGGGGCGGAAACTATCGCCAGCGAAGCCTTCTGGAGCGTGGAGATGGATATCCTGATCCCTGCCGCGCTGGAAGGGCAGATTACCCGTCAACGTGCAGAAATACTGACCTGCAAACTGGTGCTTGAGGGCGCTAACGGCCCAACTTACCCGGATGCCGATGATATGCTGGCAAGCCGCGGTATCATCGTGGTACCTGACGTCGTATGTAACGCAGGCGGCGTCACCGTCAGCTACTTCGAATGGGTTCAGGACATGGCCAGCTTCTTCTGGAGCGAAGAAGAGATCAACAATCGCATGGATAAAATCATGACCGATGCGATGGTTCATGTGTGGGAGAAAGCGGCGGAGAAATCCTGCTCATTGCGCACTGCTGCCTATATTGTGGCCTGCGAGCGTATCCTGCTGGCACGTAAGGACCGTGGTATTTATCCGGGATAATACGACGGCAGATACGTCAACGTTTTGAACGACGATAAACGCCAGTCGTGAGTTACGCCAATAATGCGGCATTATTTGTGGCATTATTGGCGTGTAGTCGCCTGATTCATCCGCCCCGCTTTCTGCGTTTTACTTACCCAATATCTGCGCGGTTTGTTAGCCAATAAACATTAAATCCCATCGCAGCAACCATAATTTGCGTTAAGAACCCATAGCAACGCATTATTGGCCGCAATGTCTACTACCAATATTACGCCCGCCATATATATTGACGAACTGATTAAAAATCCCGAATAATTGTCGAATTATGGCATTCTGGCTGCAGGGAAAGTTGCCTGACACAGTGCGATTAGATCGGGCCGGGAAAACTCAGCGAATAACCATGTGAGAATATAATGGTCGATCATTCATCTGCTTCTGAGCACAACGATTTTACTCGTTGCCTGTCTCTTTTCGACAGCGCATTTCCACAAATCTTATCCCTGCTGGGCATGCCAGCCCCCACGCAACTCTCGCCTGATACGTTTTATGATTCACTTGATAAAGCCCGAGAGAAATTGGGCAACTGGAACAGTGTAGCGACCCGCTTTAACTATAACGAGCAGGAAATGGCGAGCTTTCTTGCGGCACTACGCACCTTGAACAAATGGCTCGGCAGAAATACAGATGGCCAGCCTGCCGACAGAAATCTAACCATTGCCGCGTTGCGTTTTTTGTGGCAGCTCGAATATTTGCGAGAAAAACAGCCTCAATTAACTTACTCAACGACGCTGAATAACGAAGACGAAGAAAAGCAGTTACGTAGTTTGCAGCAGGTACGGGCATTAGAGTTGACCATTCGTAGTTTAATTAATGAAGCGTACAATAACCAACAAGCCCTACTTGAGCACCTGAACAAATTATTTGGTCAGGAACGTGTAAAAAAATGGCTGAACGTTGCCGATCGTGATGACGTATTGAGCGGTACTCTTTTCAGTGAACTCGCCTCACTGTTTATTGATAAAGACGAATATCCCATCCACTATTCTCCACTTTATCAATATACCCCTTTGCTCAGCTTTGTTAACGATAAACGTAGAACACTGAATACCTTTCTTGACGATATTCGCGTAATTCGCAACCGTCTGGCGCATCATAAGCGGGTAACCTCCGTCCAAACAACATTGGTGAATTACTATTACCGAGAAATTACTGAGCCGGTACAGGAGGCCTTCGATGAAGGTCGGGTAAAAGTTAACCCTGATCGTTTTTTTGATGACAGCAATGCTGAGGTTGCGCGCTATTTCGAACGGACCGCCCAAAAAATTGACGATCTTGGCGGCGACGTTCAGGGAATAAAGGATGACCTGGCGGCTCAGGCTCAGGATATTGGAAAAATCAAAATGGAAACGGGCATCATTCGCAATCGAGTGGCCTGGGTGCTGGGCGGTATCGTCGTCATTATTGTTGGCTCGGTACTGACTTTCGGAACCTCAACCAAGACGCTGGTGAATACGGAGTCCATCCGTAGCGATCTCGGGGAAGTGGGTAAAACGGTTGCCGGTGCGAAAAAAGAAACCAGTAGCGATCCGCGTAAAGAACTGGCGAATATCGGCATTGCCTGGGATGAAAAAAATCTTCGCGCCGCTATCGACCGCGGTGATACCCAGGTTGTCAATTTGTTTCTTGCCGGAGGCATGCGCTGGAAACTGTATTATGCCGAAGCCGCATTACAGGAAGATCGCCAGGAAACGTTGAATGCCCTATTACAATCAGCATCGTTGATGGATGAAAAAAACGGTTGTCTCAGAATGGCCGGTAAATTACGTCAGCAAACGAACCAGAATGGCACGCTGACCCCCATACAGATTCGTTATTTAAAAACATTTTGTTCTTCTGCCAAGGATGTTCAGGGTATTAAAGCGGAACTGGACAGAGCGCTTAATTTTGAGAAAGCCCAGAAGAAAGCTTACGATGAAGAAATGGCCAAAAATGAACCTGCGGGTCGCTGTGAACGCCGTTTGATGGCCGATAATGCGCGTGACTTACTGGCTGATGCGGCGCAGTTTTCACTGCAAAGACCTACCACCTATTCACTCCACGATGTGTTATTGAAAGAACTGAATACGCGTCTGATGTTCGGCACACTCAACGGGGCAGAGTTAAAAAGCCTGGTTAAGAACTACTGCGTGAAACAAGAAAACCATGAACCCAATATTGCGATTGACGATAACTGGAGTCGCTCACAACGGGTCATTTATAACGTAGTCAAATAATGAGCGATACAACAACACATCCATCGAAAGAGAATTATATGTTCGCATTCAACAATGCATGGCCGCAGTTTACTTTCGAGTTCAATCCGTCGCAGCGTGATGCACCGGCAGGCAGCCTGCTGATCGGATTGGGCGACGGCAATGATACGGAAAGCCAAAAGGGTGTCGCGCTCAATAACAAAGGATACCGTGCAGGTCACTACAATTCGGTGAGTGAACTGGTGGCAAATGCCGACGATCGTCAATGGACTATATGGCGCAATAAGCTCTCAAGTGTCCAGGGAATACAACGAATCGTTATCGAAGATTTCTCTCTGGATACCTGTTTTACGCTGTTGCTGTTTTTGAACCATCTCGATGCCGCTGGTTCGCTGTCGCTATCAACACATCCGTGGCTGGAATACGTCACCGCATGGGAAAGCGGTATTTATCTGGACGGTGATGATACGACGCGTTCTGCCGCGTGCTTGTTATCCGCACTCGCGCATAGCAGCCTGTGCGAGCAATCCATGGGTGATACTGCCGTTGTTCGCCACAACATATTGGCCTGCCTGCGCCTGTTGAGCGATATGATAATAGCTAACCCAGACCCCACCGCAGGCATTATGCCCATGCACACGCAATGTTATGCAAGTGCGGTCGCAAGTCTGGCGTATGAGCAACAGATTTACCAACACGTTATCAAGCGTTCGGTGACCTGCCAACTCCTGCTGGACCTCGGCACAGGCCGGCGGCAAACGGTGGTTGATGCACTGTTTATCACCGAAACGCTCCCTTCCGGGATGCTGAAAATTCTCGCGCGCTGCGACAAAGAACGCAGTTGGACGCACAATGGATTTGGGCTGCTGGCCATTTATCGCCCGCGAGAAGTGGGCACGGGCAATGATATCGTTATTTCGCTCAACCCCATTCAGGGGACGCGCCTTGATGCCCTGTGGTCCGCTCTGGAACAGCGTGAAGATGCGGCCTGGCAAGGGTTACGCCCGCACGATACTCCGCGTTTTCTCGAAAGCTATCGCCTGGCTGGAAGCGATAAACTAATCCCAGGAGCACCGAACCAACCCTGGTACGACGATCAAGGCAGAATGACGCTAATTGCGGCACCGAAGCAGCTTGCGCCCGGAGAGCCAGGCTCGAAACTGACCTGGCAACAAGACGTTTTACCCGCAATCTGGGAAAATTATTTTACCCGTTACCTTGATAACGCCATTGTGCCAATAGCTTTACCCGAACTTGATTGCCGCACAAAGGGTAAATGCATTCGTGTCTATCAGCATCGCATCCCGGAGGGTGGTGATATTACGATCGTCCCGCTGATGCGTATGATCGATACCCCCACTTTCCATGCCTGGCTGGCAGCACAGAGCGATAGCACGCGCATCGTCCGGAGCCCTGCGGATCTCCCCCCCACCAGCGAGTACAGCAGCCAGTGGTACAGCAATATTCTGGTCGTCGCTCACCGTCATGGCGTCACATTCTTCTGTCGCGAAGAAGAGGATAAACATCTGGCAATACTGATTAAAGCGGCCAGTTCAGTAGCGGATGTCAGCCATGAGTATGAAAATTTTCTGGCGAACTCTGCCCAACAGATTGAACAGTGGCTCAAGGATCTGCTCGAATCGCAGCAAATTCACAACCGAAAGGGAAAAATTCGTCGTTTATCTGACTGGTCCGAAATGATGCTGGAAACCAAGGCCCGGGCGCTAAAAGCCATGAATAAAGGTGCTTTGGTCGGCAACGATGCCCTGCATAACCAGCTGAGTGACGATCTCTCGCGGCAGTGGGGATTATCTGAACAACGCCAGGAGCTCATGGCGCAGATAGAGCAATTGGATCAGCTCATGCGCCAGGCGATTAGTCAGCGTCAGGAAAAACGTCAACGTATTTACGGCGCACTGTTTTCCGCTTTAGCACTCGGCGCGGCGGCTAACCATATTTGGGAACCGATTAAAGAGATAAAAACAACAAACCTTTATGAATGGCAACTCATGCTATTCAAAGAGCAGCCAGCCCCGGCAATGGACAAATTGCAGGCGATTGCCGCAGATGCCGCACGATACGAAGTCTATACCCTGGCTATTCTGCTAATTTTTGGTTTTATTGGTTTTATCCTGTTCTGGTTTTTCGATTTTAATGGCAAAGAAGAGTAAGGAATAACGTTTTATTCACAATACCGTCAGCATAAACCTTGCCGCATCTCTCACTTCCGCTGTTTTATGCACCAATAGGTTTCAATACGGAACATTACCAGATGCTAATGTTCCGTATTGAAACGCCAATCACATCAATTTTCTTTTGACTACCCGTGTGCAAAATTACCTTATCGGCAGCGAGAGGTCGCCGTGGCGCTGTACAAACCGATACCCTACATCAGATGTCTGCCTGATATGTGCAGCCATCTCAGGACTGTCTGCGGAGCATAAACAATGAAAAAATTGATCAACCGTGTTGAAGACGTACTGAACGAACAACTCGCCGGGCTGGCAAAAGCCTACCCTTCTCTGGCACTGCATCAGGACCCGGTGTATGTCACTCGCGCAGATGCGCCAGTGATGGGCAAAGTGGCGCTGCTTTCCGGTGGTGGTAGCGGCCATGAGCCAATGCACTGCGGCTACATTGGCCAGGGTATGCTCTCCGGTGCCTGTCCGGGTGAAATTTTCACCTCGCCAACGCCGGATAAAATGTTTGAATGCGCCATGCAAATTGATGGCGGCGAAGGCGTACTGCTGATAATCAAAAATTACACCGGCGACATTCTTAACTTCGAAACGGCAACCGAGCTATTGCATGAAAGCGGCGTCAAAGTCACCACGATGGTTGTGGATGATGACGTGGCGGTGAAAGACAGTCTGTACACCGCCGGTCGTCGCGGTGTGGCAAATACTGTATTGATTGAAAAACTGGTCGGTGCGGCCGCTGAACGCGGTGACTCACTGGATGCCTGCGCGGCATTGGGGCGCCAGTTGAACAATCAGGGTCATTCCATCGGGATTGCCATTGGTGCCTGTACCGTTCCGGCGGCTGGTCAACCGTCATTCACCCTGCGGGACAACGAAATGGAGTTTGGCGTCGGTATCCACGGCGAACCCGGCATTGACCGCCGTCCATTCTCCTCGCTTGATCAAACTGTGGATGAAATGTTTGACACCCTGCTGGAAAACGGTAACTACAGTCGTACGCTGCGTCACTGGGATCACCTTCAGGGCGCATGGCAGGAAGGGAAAGAAAGCAAACGCGCGCTACAGAGCGGCGATCGCGTGATTGCGCTAGTCAATAATCTCGGTGCGACACCGCTGTCTGAGCTCTTCGGCGTGTATAACCGCCTTGAAAGCCGTTGCCAGGATGCAGGTATTGTCATCGAACGTAACCTGATTGGCTCTTACTGCACCTCTCTGGACATGACCGGTTTCTCAATCACCCTGTTACAGGTGGATGACGAAACGCTGAGCTTATGGGATGCACCGGTTCACACCCCTGCACTCAACTGGGGTAAATAAGGAGATTCATGATGTCCCTCACCAGAACACAAATTGTTAACTGGCTCTATCGCTGCGGCGAAATATTCACCACCGAAAGCGATTTTCTTACCGGCCTTGACCGGGAAATCGGCGATGCCGACCACGGTCTGAATATGCACCGCGGCTTCAGTAAAGTGGTCGAAAAGCTCCCGTCCATTGCGGATAAAGATATCGGTTTTATTTTGAAAAATACCGGGATGGTACTGCTCTCAAGCGTCGGTGGTGCCAGTGGCCCGCTGTTCGGCACCTTTTTCATCCGCGCCGCGCAGGTCACTCAGGCCCATCAAAGTCTGACGGTTGACGAGTTGTATCAGATGATGCGTGATGGCGCAGAAGGTGTCATTAGTCGTGGTAAAGCCGAACCGGGTGACAAAACCATGTGCGACGTTTGGGTGCCTGTCGTCGAATCTTTACGCCAGTCCAGTGAGCAAAAGCTGAGCGTACAGGCCGCTCTGGAGGCGGCAAGCGCCCAGGCAGAAGCCGCGGCGCAAAGTACCATCACGATGCAGGCGCGCAAAGGCCGCGCCAGCTACCTTGGTGAGCGCAGCATTGGGCATCAGGACCCCGGCGCAACGTCCGTTATGTTTATGATGCAAATGTTGGCTCAGGCGTCCAGAGAGTAAGGATAAAACGATGGTAAACCTGGTTATTGTGTCTCACAGCGCCCAACTGGGCGAAGGCGTCGGTGCGTTAGCCCGACAGATGTTAATGGGTGATGGTTGTAAACTCGCTATTGCCGCAGGCATTGACGATCCTGAGAACCCCATTGGCACCGACCCCATCAAAGTGATGGAGGCCATTGAGTCAGTGGCGGACACGGATCACGTGCTGGTGATGATGGATATTGGCAGCGCGTTACTGAGTGCGGAAACAGCGTTGGATCTGCTCGATCCGGCAATCGCCGCCAAGGTGCGTCTGTGCGCTGCCCCGCTGGTTGAAGGTACGCTGGCGGCAACCGTCAGTGCTGCGGCGGGCGCTGATATCGATCGGGTCATCAATGATGCCATGAATGCCCTTGACGCCAAGCGTGAGCAACTGGGTTTACCTTCGTCGTCTGTTGCGAAGACAGCACCCGCTGAATTGTCACCCGACGCCGATGCTCGTTCGGTTGCCGTGACCGTAAGAAACCCCAACGGTATACATGTTCGCCCGGCATCGCGGCTGGTCTCCACATTGTCTGGCTTTAATGCCGACATGTGGCTGGAAAAAAACGGCAAATGCGTCGTCCCTGACAGCCTGAATCAGATAGCACTTCTGCAGGTGCGCTGTAATGACACGCTGCGTCTGATTGTTAAAGGTGAACAGGCAGACGCGGCGCTGGCTGCGTTTACACAGCTGGCGGCTGAGAATTTTGGCGAGTCCGTCGAAGAAGCACGCGCTGAAAGCATCGCAGTACCGGTGCCAGCGCTGGCAACGGGTACGGCATTTTGCTATACGCCGTTCTCACCGCAAGTCACCCATCGCCCCACAGCGGATGTGCAGGACGAGCAGCAGCGGCTAAAAGCGGCCATTCAACGCACACTCGACGACCTGAGTGATTTAACCGCGCTGGCAGAGGAGAAGTATTCCGCTGATATCGCCGCCATTTTCTCTGGTCATCACACGCTGCTCGACGATCCTGAGCTTTTCGATATGGCCTGTGATTTGATGCGCGAAGAGCAGTGTAGCGCAGCATATGCCTGGCATAACGTACTGCGCGATCTGAGTCAGCAGTATCTGCAACTCGACGATCCTTATTTACAGGCGCGATACATTGATATTGAGGATTTGCTGTCCCGTACGCTGCAACATTTGACCGGCGAAAGTGCCCGTATCCCCGCGTCTATTCGACCGACCATTCTGGTCGCCGATGTCATCTATCCGTCTACCGTGCTGCAACTCGACCCGCTCACGATCAAAGGGATCTGCCTGCGCGCCGGTAGCGAAGCCTCCCACTCGGCGATTATCGCCCGCGAGATGGGCTTGTGCTGGGTATGCCAACAAGGCGCAACCCTCGATGCTATCAAGATGGGTGACGCTCTGACTCTGGACGGTGTAGCAAATCGGGTGATCCTCGCGGGCTGATACCCACAGCCCACCCTTTATCTGTAAAAGGTGGGCTATTTCACTCCCTCCGTCAGGAAATGTCTGTTTAATCGCAAAATGGGGGGCCGATCACGCGCAACGGTCGATCCTGAACTAAGGTTTTCTCATGGTAGATGCCGCAACTTCGGCACGCCGCTAAGGAGATTAACCGATGATAACACCCGCAATTCGCCATCCTGGCCTGCTCTCAGTGGCGATAAAACTGACGCTCGCAAGCACCTTTTTTGCTCTGGCCTCTTTTACTGCGAACGCTGAGGATTCACCTGTCGCTACGCCTTCTCCTCCTGATATTCTGCTTGGTCCATTGTTCAATGATGTACAGACAGCAAAGCTATTTCCCGATCAGAAAACTTTTGCCGACGCAGTGCCCAACAGCGATCCACTGATGATCCTTGCCGATTATCGGATGCAGAAAAACCAGTCCGGCTTTGATTTACGCCATTTTGTGGAAGTGAATTTTACGTTGCCAAAAGAGGGTGAGAAATACGTGCCCCCGGCCGGGCAATCACTCCGCGAGCATATTGACGGACTGTGGCCGGTACTCACTCGCTCAACCACCGATGTCGAAAAATGGGACTCTCTGCTGCCGCTACCAGAACCCTATGTAGTGCCGGGCGGGCGTTTTCGTGAGATTTATTACTGGGATAGCTATTTTACTATGCTGGGGCTTGCCGAGAGCAATCGCTGGGACAAGGTTTCTGATATGGTGGCCAACTTCGCTTATGAGATTGATTCCTGGGGGCACATTCCTAACGGCAACCGAAGCTACTACCTGAGCCGTTCACAGCCACCGTTCTTTGCCTTTATGGTTGAACTGCTGGCGCAGCATGACGGTAACGACGCGCTGAAAAAATACCTCCCGCAGATGCAAAAAGAGTACAGCTACTGGATGGAAGGAGGCGAAACACTTCAGCCCGGTCAACAGCATAAACGTGTGGTCAAACTGGCTGATGGCACCCTTTTAAACCGCTACTGGGATGACCGGGATACGCCAAGACCTGAATCCTGGGTTGAGGATATTGCCACCGCGAAAAGCAATCCGAACCGCCCTGCCACTGAAATTTATCGCGACCTGCGCTCAGCCGCAGCATCCGGCTGGGACTTTAGTTCACGCTGGATGGATAACCCCAACCAGCTAAGTACCCTGCGCACCACCAGCATTGTGCCTGTCGATCTCAATGCCTTGTTATACAAGATGGAGAAAATGATCGCTCTCGCCAGCAAAGCCGCAGGTGACGATGCCAAAGCAGCGCAGTACGAGGGCTTTGCCAATGCCCGCCAAAAAGGGATTGAAACCTGGTTGTGGAATGACAAAGAAGGCTGGTATGCCGACTATGATCTGAAGAGCCACAAAGTCCGTAATCAGTTAACTGCCGCCGCGCTGTTCCCTTTATTTGTGAATGCGGCGGCAAAAGATCGCGCCGGCAAGGTGGCCGCAGCAACTCAGGCGCATCTGTTGCAACCTGGCGGCCTTGCAACCACGTCGGTGAAAAGCGGCCAGCAGTGGGATGCTCCCAACGGCTGGGCGCCGTTACAGTGGGTCGCCGCCTCGGGATTACAGAACTATGGCCAAAATAATGTCGCCATGGATGTCACCTGGCGATTCCTCACCAATGTGCAGCACACGTACGATCGTGAGAAAAAATTGGTTGAGAAGTATGACGTGAGCAGCACAGGAACTGGCGGCGGCGGTGGCGAATACCCGCTACAGGATGGTTTCGGCTGGACCAACGGCGTAACGTTAAAAATGCTCGATCTGATATGCGCTAAAGATAAACCCTGCGACAGCGTACCGGCAACGCGCCCCGCCCCCGCCAGTAACACGCCTTCCGAGGCCAAAAAGCAGACTCAACCGACGTCCTAATCTTCTTCTGGTGTCTTCAGTCTCCTCTAAATCCGCGCCATGTCGCGGATTTTTTGGTGCCATGTATCTCCATTTCAGGTGTATCCATTGCATCTAGCCCTTATGGGGTAGCCCCTGTTTTCATCCGTGTGAAATTGATTCTGAACATGTTTTTATTCGCTGTATATGTAAATATATAGCGATTTTATCACTGTTCAGGACCAACATAATGCCACTGACAAGAAGGATGTTTGCCCAGCTCGTGGCATCTGCGCTGCTGTTACGCCATTTTCCGGCCCTTGCCCAAACACCGCTTACCGTTGCTGTCGGTTCACCGCCATCACCTGAGGCAATCCAGCGCGTCGTCAGCGCCGGAGCACCTGCTGATATGCTATTGCTGGCTGTCGCACCGGAAAAACTGGTGGGATTTTCATCATTTGATTTTTCTCACCAGGCCGCAGTGCCATTCCATCATGACATTTTGGCGTTACCGAAATTGGGAAGACTGGCAGGACGCGCCAGCACCCTGTCACTGGAGGCCTTGTTAGCGCTGAAACCCGATCTGGTGGTTGACTGCGGCAATGCTGATGAAACCTGGCTTTCTCAAGCCCGGCAGGTCAACGCGCAAACGCGCGTTCCGTGGCTGCTGATTAACGGCGAGCTCCGACAAACCCCGGCACAACTGCAAGCCGCAGGGGCTGCGCTGGGTACCGCAACACGGGCCTCGGCACAGGCCGCGCTTGCCCGTCGATTTATTGATGACGCAGATGCGTTTTCGCACTCCCCCGCAGCAAAACTGCGCTTTTATGCCGCACGCGGTGCCAGAGGACTGGAAACCGGTTTACAGGGTTCACTGCATACCGAAGCACCAGAGTTACTGGGATTACACAATGTCGCGCAAATCCCGGGACGACATGGATTGACCCAGGTATCCATGGAAAATCTGTTGAGCTGGCAGCCCGATATTATTCTGGTTCAGGATGCAGTCACCGCACAGTACCTGCGAGAAGATCCCGTCTGGCAAGGGGTTAAAGCCGTTGCTGAGCAACGTATTCTGTTTCTCAGCGGACTGCCGTTTGGCTGGCTGGACGCCCCGCCGGGCATCAACCGGTTGCTGGGATTACGTCGCCTGCACGCCTGGCTTGACCCCAAAATTGAAACCCACTTTAAGACCGATATGCAGCGCTACGCAGAATTGTTCTGGCACACCTCATTAAGCGATGCACAGTTTCAAAAGCTGGTGACACCCTGATGAGAATGACTACGCTGAGTGCTCTGATGATCGCAGCCATTGCCGTGTGTGTCATCGTCGCAACGGTTTCAGGTGCATATCGCCTGGATGCCCAGCAGGTGATGAACCTCATTGCTGACCATCCGGGCGTGCCGCCCCAGGACAAAATCGTCTTCTGGCAGATTCGATTGCCACGCATTCTGGCTGCATTGCTGCTGGGTGCGGCACTGGCGGGCGCAGGGACCACTTATCAGGGTATGTTCCGTAACCCACTGGTGTCGCCGGATATTCTCGGCGTGGCAGCCGGGGCGGGTTTAGGGGCCTGTACCGCCATCCTGCTCGGTTTACCGATCCTGTTTATTCAACTGTATGCGTTTGTCGGCGGCCTGTTCGTGGTGGCGGGCGTGTGGCTCATCACCCAGCGGGTAAAACGCCACGATCCGGTACTCACCCTTGTACTGGTCGGCATTGCGCTGGGTACGGTGTGCGGCGCAGGGATTTCGCTCATCAAAACGCTGGCTGACCCGTATACCCAGCTACCGTCGATTACCTTCTGGCTACTCGGTGGTCTGTCGACCATCACCGCCCATGACCTGTGGTTGTCCGCACCGCTGATCGTGGCCGGTTTGGTGCCGCTGTTGCTGCTACGCTGGCGTATGAATTTACTCACCCTCTCGGATGATGAAGCCCGTTCTCTGGGCATCAACGTTTCCCGGCTACGGCTCTGGCTGATTATCTGCGCCACGCTTATCACCGCCTGTACTGTGGCGATTGCCGGAATTATTGGCTGGATTGGGCTGGTGGTGCCACACATTGGCAGACTGCTTTGTGGGAACAACCACCAACGGCTACTGCCTGTTTCAATGGGGATCGGCGCTATTTTACTGCTGCTGACAGATACCCTTGCCCGCACTCTGAGCAGCACGGAAATCCCGCTGGGGATCCTGACCGCGTTTATTGGTGCCCCCTTCTTCCTGTTACTTCTGCTCCGGGGAGGCCGACAATGACGCTGCTGAGCGTACAACATGCATCTCTCGGCTACCATTCCCGGCACCCAGTATTACGCGATGTCTCGTTTAGCGTCGCGCCAGGGGCAATTTGTTGCCTGATTGGCGCCAATGGCAGTGGGAAAACTACGCTGATGCGTACCATTCTTGGCGTTCTTCAACCGCTTGCTGGCCAGATTACGCTTGATGGTATCGCGGTGAATCATCTCAGCGACCGGGAACGCGCCGCCGCCATCGCCTGGGTTCCTCAGGCACATGACGGTGCGTTTGCCTTCACGGCTCTGGACATGGTGATGATGGGACTGGCCCCGCAAATGGCGGCATTTGCCGTTCCCGGCGGCAAAGAACGCGACATCGCCCTTGAACAACTGGACGTGCTGGCAATCCCGCATCTCGCGCCCCGGCGCTGGAACACCCTGAGCGGTGGCGAACGTCAACTGGTGTTGATTGCCCGTGCGCTGGCACAGCGTCCACGTCTTTTACTGCTGGATGAACCTGCTTCCAGCCTCGATTTTGGTCACCAGATCCGACTGCTCGACACCCTGGTCACGCTGAAAAATTCGGGCATGGCGCTGCTGATGTCGACCCACCATCCGTTGCATGCACGGGCCATTGCCGACAGCGTGGTACGCGTCGAGCCAGATGGTCTGGTGTCACAGGGGGGGCCTGAACACCAACTGGCTGCTGAACGTCTGGCCACGCTGTATCGGGTCACGCCCTCACAAATAGCCCATCACCTCTTTGGCTCACACGATTAAGGAATCACGATGCTCATTGACGACATTGATTTTGCTGACCTGTACCGCAAACAGTTACTTCAGGCGAAGCGAACCGAGAAAAAACCAGAACACTGGGACAAACGCGCGGAAAAAATGGCAGAAAATTGCGCCTCATTAACCGACAACTACCTGCTCCAGTTATTGAGCAAGATTGACCTGAAAGGTGCTGAATCACTGTTTGATATGGGTTGCGGCCCCGGAACGGTTGCGCTGGCGCTGGCCAAAAAAATGCCGATCGTTTACGGCGTAGACTACAGCCAGGGAATGCTGAGCGTTGCCGCTCGCCGTGCCGGGCAGATGGGCGTGCGCCACGTACAGTGGGTGCAGCGCGCATGGGAAGCGCACTGGGACGACTTGCCCCAGTGTGATATTGCCGTCGCCTCACGTTCAACGCTGGTTGCCGATATGCGTCAGGCTATGACCAAACTGAATAATCAGGCACGGCTGCGGGTTTACACCACCCATCTCGTCAGTTCCTCATTTGTATCGCCCACGATTCAGCGCGCGCTGGGGCGCGAGGTGATTGAGCTTCCCAACTATATCTATGCACTGAATGTTTTGTATCAGATGGGCATTCACGCACATGTTGATTTTATCCGTGGACCAAACTGTCAGCAGGACAACAGCACCTGGACACGTTTTCTGGAGAACGTGCGCTGGAGCATGGGAGAACTGAGCACCGACGAAATTGAGCGTCTGGAGCACTGGTACCATCAGCAGGACCCCGGCACCATCGCTCCCGCCAGTCGCGACTGGGCGCTTATCTGGTGGGACAGCGTACCGCGGGAGGCGCTGCAATGATCTACTTCTCACAGGCGCAAGTCGATGCGCTGCTGCTGGAGGATATTCAGGGCGGCGATTTAACAACCCGCGCGTTGGGTATCGGTGCACAGCCAGGAAGTATGGGTTTTTATCACCGCCAGGGCGGGTGCGTAAGCGGAACTACTGTTGCCAGACAAATGCTGACATCACTGGGTTTGACCGTTACCGACCTTATGTCCGATGGCGAACGGGCGCGTACCGGACAGTTACTTCTGCGCGCGCACGGTAACGCGGCGGCACTACACCAGGGCTGGAAAGCGGTACAGAACGTGCTGGAGTGGAGTTGCGGTGTCTCACGCTATCTCGACGATATGCTAAGCATCCTGCGTCAGCGCTATCCTGATGGCCAGATTGCCTGCACCCGCAAAACTATCCCTGGCACCCGTATGCTGGCTACCCAGGCGATCCTTGCTGCCGGAGGCATTATCCACCGGGGCGGGAGCGCCGAAACCGTGCTGCTTTTTGCGAATCATCGCCGCTTTCTTGCCGATCCGAACAACTGGGCCGCGGCAATCGCGCAACTACGCGCCCATGCGCCAGAAAAAAAGATTGTGGTCGAAGCAGATACCCCCGATGAGGCACTGGCCGCGCTACATGCGGCCCCTGATGTGCTGCAACTCGATAAGTTTACCCCTGAGCAGGCAGCAGGCATCGCTCGCCTGGCACCGTCTCTGGCCCCCCATTGCACGCTGGCGCTGACTGGCGGCATTACCCTCGCCTCACTGGCGAGTTATCTCGACTGTGGCATCAGACTCTTTATCACCTCCGCACCTTACTACGCCCCACCGGCGGATATCAAAGTTAGCCTGAGCCCGGACGCCCACGGCGTATAACATTTATAAATGGACTATAAATAATGAATTTTAACAAAAGTTGTCTTTACACAGCCCTGTCGTTTGCTTTCGCGCAAGGTGCTTTTGCTGGGCAGGAAAGCGAAACCATGACCGTCTGGTCTAGTCCGGCCTCCGCCGCAACCACTACGGTTCTCGGCCAGGAAACGATGCAGCAGTTGGATAAACAAAACGTGGCGCAGGCGCTAAGCGTCGTTCCCGGCGTCGTGCTGCAAAAATCCGGTAACCGTAACGAGCAACAAGTGAAGGTCCGCGGTTTTGACAGTCGTCAGGTCCCGGTCTTTTTCGACGGTGTTCCGGTGTACATCCCCTACGATGGCAACCTTGATTTAGGTCGTTTTCTGACATCCGATATCGCTTCTGTCGAGGTCTCTAAAGGCTACTCATCCTTGCTACAGGGGCCGAACCAGATGGGTGGCGCTATCAACATCACGACCAAGAAGCCCACCAAACCGATTGAGGGCTCTCTGGGCTATCGTCAGGGCTGGAGCCGTAGCAAAGACAATGCCCATGATATGCACGCGTCGTTCGGTGCCAGCAACGATCTCGGATATATCCAGCTCAGTGGTAGCCAGCTAAAACAGGATTTCCTCGGATTACCTCATGGTGTTGATAACCCGGTAGCGGGCAGCAATGGCAAGATGATTAACTCATCAGCCGATGATAAACGCGGCATCGTGAAACTGGGGTTCACGCCACGCGGTGATGATGAGTATGTTCTGACCTACATTAATCAGGACGGCGAAAAAGATAACCCGCCATATGCCGGGACCAGCAGCCAGAAATCACGTTACTGGCAATGGCCGCAATATGATAAAGAAAGTTATTACTATCAGGGCACCACGCATTTGGGCGATCGCTTTACATTGAAAAGCCGCCTGTATCGCGACACCTTTGAAAATACACTGATGATGTACAATTCCCTTGCCGATCTGAAAAATAAGAAAGGCAGCTACAGCCATTATTCTGACTATAGCGACGGCGCAGGTTTGCAGCTTTCCGCTGATATGCGGGAGAACGACCTGCTCTCTTTCGCCGTGAACTGGAAAGACGATGTTCATCGCGAAAAAGGGGCTCCAAATGCCGCTTATGACCGCTACGAAGATCGCACCTGGTCTGTTGCCAGTGAATATCAGTGGGCGGCTGCGGATAATGTCGATGTGGTGGCGGGTATCAGCTACGACTGGCGTGACAGCGTAGAGGGGATGAAGCACGAGAAAAACGGCAGCGTTACCCATTATGATGACAACGATCAGTCCGCCTTTAACTGGCAGGTAATGACAAAATATCACTTTGAAAATTCTGACACATTAGCGCTGTCCTACTCTGACAGAACGCGCTTCCCCACACTGAAAGAGCGCTACACCACGTCAAAACCGGCTTATAACCAGATAGCGCTGGTCAACCCGCAGCTAAAACCGGAACGCGCCCGTAGCGTCGATCTCACGTGGAACGGTTCGTTCACCCAAAACTGGGGATTCGAAGCCAGCGTGTATTACAACCGCATTACCGATGCGATTCTGTCGCACAATATTGATGCCGACACGATTCAGAACCAAAACAGTGGTCGGGTGGATTACACCGGCCTGGATGCCGGCGTCAAAGGTAAGGTCTTTGACATGCTGGATGTGGGAATGAGCTACGGTCTTATCCATGCTGACGTTAAACGCAGCGACATCGGTAAAATTACCGATCTGCCGACGCAAACTCTCACCGCCTGGATGACGCTGAAACCGTGGGACCCACTCAGCATTACGCTATCCGAAGAAGCCCGCTCTTCAAGCTATAGCAATTCTGATGGCTCACAAAAAGCGGCCGGATTCGCCATTACCCACCTCCGTGCAGATTACACCATCGGACATGGCTTTAGCGTTAACGCTTCGGTCAACAACCTGTTTGATACACAGTACGTCTACAGCGAAGGGTTTATCGAAGAAGGGCGTAATTACTGGGCGGGGATTGAATACCAGTTCTGACTAAACTACGCAGAGAAACGGCCCCCGCAGGGGCCGTTCGATTAATCTCGTCGTACCAGTCGGAAAACACCCAGTACCACAATCGCGCCGACCACGGCCACCAGGAAGCTGTGGAGATTAAACCCACTGACATCGCCGCCGATACCAAACATCGTTGCCAGCCACCCACCGACCACAGCACCGACAATACCGAGAATGCAGGTCAGAATAAATCCGCCGCCATCACGCCCCGGCATAATCAGCTTGGCGATAACCCCCGCAATCAGACCAAAAATAATCCAGGCAATAATTCCCATTTTCAGGCCCTCTTTCCAGTGAACGCATACGCAAGACATTCCTGCGCCAGCACGTTAAGTATAGGCAAGCCATCGCTACCTGCTGTTTGCACTCAGACTTAATTCATTGGCTTGGGTAAAAAATTTCATCCATTTGTATTAAGTTCCGTCTCGCAATGCCGATAACCCAACGATAAGCCAGGTATCCAGGAGTCATTAGGTGTGAGTAACTACAATGAGCAGTTCCTGAAGCAAAACCCGCTCGCCGTATTAGGGGTACTCCGGGACTTAAATTCACAGCAGGTTCCACTGCGTATCTCCTGGTCAGGAGGTCAGTTCATCAGCAAAATTCTTGCTGTCGGCCCGGACGAATTGATCATGGATTTTGGCAGTCAGGAATATGAAAACCAGGCCGTGCAACGCGCCAGCCAGATCTCAATTATCGCCGAAACGCAGGGTGCCAAGGTGGAGTTTACCCTCCCGCAACTGACAAAAGGCGAGTATCAGCGATTGCCAGCCTTTGTCTCATCGTTACCACCTTCGCTGTGGTTCGTCCAGCGTCGGGAATACTTCCGCATCGGCGCGCCGTTACACCCGCCCTATCACTGCAAGGCGAAGATGCCGGACAACAGTCTCCTGCATTTTCGCTTATTCGATTTGTCTCTTGGCGGCATGGGCGCGCTATTAGAAGGGACAGCACCGGAGGGGCTGGTCGAAGGCATGCGCTTCTCGCAGGTTGAACTGAATATGGAACAATGGGGGGTGTATCACGTTGATGCCCAGCTCATCTCGATTACCGAGCGAAAAGTGATCGACGGAAAAAATGAGACCATCACCACTCCCCGCCTGAGCTTTCGTTTTCTCAACGTCGGCCCGGCGGTGGAGCGGAATTTACAGCGGATTATTTTTTCACTTGAGCGTGAGGCTCGGGAAAAATCGAATAAAGTGCGCGAGTAATATTACGCGCGTTACATCGCATCCAGCGCTCGCTGAAGCTTCCAAATATAACGTGGAGCCTGCGGCGCTGGATGGTTATCGACAACATGCTCGAAAAACTCATCCGCACTCAGATCGTTGATTTTGCTGATGGCTTTTTTCCTGTCAGAGGAGAACGTCCGCAGCAGCGCCCCGGCACCGTTCGCGTATGACACCACCAGCGCATATTGCATCACCTGTGGGTCTTCAATTCCCGCCAGCGGACCGGTTTCAAGAATGCTCAGATATGCCGCCCCCATGGAGATATTGCGCTCTGGATTTTTCAGCTCACTGGTCGACGGCTCACCGCTCCATCCCATACGACGATAAACATCGCGGCCTGAAGTCGAGGCTTTAAGCTGCATCAGACCGATGGCATTAGATTTACTGACTGCATTGGGGTTACCCCCTGATTCAATAGCGATAATCGCCGTAATCAATTGTGGGCTAACGCCCCAGGCAGCACCGGCTTTTTCACTGATCGGCATCCATTGCATTGCGCGTTTAACCGGAACTTCTGCATTCCATGGCGGATTTTTGTAATCCTGTTTTGAACTACAGCCCGCGAGTAATACAACCAAAAAAGCAAACCATCTCAATTTCACGTCATCTATCCTTATAGCCGGAACCTGTCGCTGAGGTGACAACGACATACCTACGCGGCATGATATACATTTGGTTTTAGTTGTAGCAAGGAAATGCCATGTCCCGGTTTCACTTAATTGCCCCGTCGGGCTACTGTATTAACCAGCAGGCAGCATTACGTGGGCTTGCGCGTCTTACTGAGGCCGGTCATCAGGTCGATAACAGTGCCGTCATTACCCGCCGCTGTCAGCGTTTTGCCGGTACCGAAGCCGAGCGTCTGGCGGATGTGAACTCACTCGTTGAGCTAAAAATGCCTGATACTATTGTGATGGCGGTGCGCGGCGGCTACGGTGCGAGCCGTTTGCTGGCAGATATTGACTGGCAGGCGCTGGCCGTTCGTCAGCAACAAAACCCGTTGCTGCTGTGTGGACACAGCGATTTCACGGCCATTCAGTGTGGTCTGCTGGCTCAGAGTAATGTGATTAGCTTCAGCGGCCCGATGCTGGCGGCTAACTTCGGTGCCGAGGAAATGAACGCCTTTACCGAGTACCATTTTTGGCAGGCTTTGCGCAATGTCGAATTTACTCTCGACTGGCAAGGGCATGGCCCGGATTGCGCTACTGAAGGCACGCTGTGGGGAGGCAATCTGGCAATGCTCATTTCGCTGATGGGAACGCCGTGGATGCCCGCCATTGAGAACGGTATTCTGGTGCTGGAAGACATCAACGAGCACCCGTTTCGCATCGAGCGTATGCTGCTGCAACTTTATCATGCTGGGATCCTCGCCCGCCAGAACGCCATCATTCTCGGCAGTTTTAGCGGCAGTGCGCCTAATGATTATGATGCCGGTTACAGTCTCGATTCAGTTTGTGATTTTCTGCGCGCCAGATTATCCGTTCCACTGTTAGGCGGCCTCGATTTTGGCCATGAACAACGCACCGTCACCTTACCTTTAGGGGCCAAAGCCGTGCTGAAAAATGATAAAAACGGCAGTCAACTCACAATCTCCGGTCATCCGGTGCTTAAATCGTAAAAAAAGCCTGCTTCAGGGCTAAGTAAAACGCTGTTTCTGTCGTTATTATGTTAGGGTTTATTAATACGAAACAGCGTAATTCAGGAGTAACCGAACGTTGGATGCCGCAGCAATCATTAGCCTTTTTATTTTGGGTTCCGTTCTCGTCACCTGCAGTATCTTGCTTAGTTCATTCTCATCACGTCTTGGTATCCCGATTCTGGTGATTTTCCTCGCTATTGGCATGTTAGCGGGCGTGGACGGCGTGGGCGGTATTCCTTTTGATAACTACCCTTTTGCCTACATGGTGAGTAACCTGGCGCTGGCGGTTATTCTGCTCGACGGTGGGATGCGCACCCAGGCCAGCTCATTTCGTGTAGCGCTGGGCCCGGCGTTATCGCTGGCGACCGTGGGTGTGCTGATTACCTCTGGCCTCACCGGCATGATGGCGGCATGGCTGTTTCATCTGGATCTCATTGAAGGGCTGCTGATTGGTGCGATTGTCGGCTCAACCGATGCCGCGGCGGTCTTCTCCCTGCTCGGCGGTAAAGGACTCAACGAACGTGTGGGCTCGACGCTGGAAATTGAGTCAGGTAGCAATGACCCAATGGCCGTATTTCTGACCATTACGCTTATCGAAATGATCCAGAACCACCAGACCGGTTTAAGCTGGATGTTTGCGGTACATATTATCCAGCAGTTTGGCTTAGGTATCGCTATCGGTCTCGGCGGTGGATATCTGCTCCAGCAGATGATTAACCGTATTTCACTGCCTGCCGGGCTTTATCCACTGCTGGCCCTGAGCGGTGGGATCCTGATTTTTGCCCTGACTACCGCGCTGGAAGGCAGTGGTATTCTGGCGGTTTATCTGTGTGGTTTCCTGCTGGGTAATCGCCCGATCCGCAACCGGTTTGGTATTCTGCAAAACTTCGACGGTCTGGCCTGGCTGGCGCAAATCGCCATGTTCCTGGTGCTTGGACTGCTGGTTACGCCGTCCGACCTGCTGCCTATCGCGATTCCGGCGCTGATTTTGTCCGCCTGGATGATTTTCTTCGCGCGTCCGTTGTCAGTGTTCGCCGGATTGCTGCCATTTCGTGGTTTCAATCTGCGTGAGCGCATTTTCATCAGTTGGGTGGGTTTGCGCGGCGCGGTACCCATCATCCTCGCCGTCTTCCCAATGATGGCGGGCCTGGAAAACGCGCGCCTGTTCTTTAACGTCGCATTCTTTGTGGTACTGATCTCGCTGCTGTTCCAGGGAACGTCGCTGTCGTGGGCCGCCAAAAAAGCCAAAGTGGTGGTCCCGCCCGTTGGCTGGCCGGTTTCTCGTATAGGTCTCGATATTCATCCGGATAATCCCTGGGAGCAGTTTGTTTATCAGCTCAGTGCGGATAAGTGGTGTGTCGGGGCCGCGCTGCGTGACCTGCATATGCCGGAAGAGACGCGAATTGCCGCCCTGTTTCGTGACAACGTGCTGTTTCACCCCTCAGGCAGTACCCGCCTGCGTGAAGGCGATGTACTGTGCGTCATTGGCCGCGAACGCGACCTGCCCGCCTTAGGTAAGCTGTTCAGCCAGTCGCCGCCAGTGTCGTTAGACCAGCGTTTCTTTGGTGATTTTATTCTTGAAGCCAGCGCGAAATATGCCGATGTGGCACTGATTTATGGCCTGGAAGATGGCACCGGGTATCGCGATAAGCAGCAAACGCTGGGTGAAATTGTCCAGCAACTATTGGGTGCTGCGCCGGTCGTCGGTGACCAGGTGGAATTTGCCGGTATGATCTGGACGGTAGCCGAGAAAGAAGATAATGCGGTACTGAAGGTTGGTGTTCGCGTTGCTGAAGATGAGGATGAGTAACGCGGATGTTTTTTGCCGGGTGGAGGCTGCGCCTTACCCGGCCTACAAAAGTTACACCGTCACAACCGGTACGCGCAGCGCCAAAGAACACATTAATTCATAACCCACCGTGCCCGCCGCTGTCGCCACATCGTCGATTTTAATCTCTTTACCCCACAGCTCCACTGGCGTCCCGATCCCCGCCTGCGGGCACGGCGTCAGGTCTACCGCCAGCATATCCATGGATACCGTGCCGACCGTCCCGGTACGTACGCCATCCACCAGCACAGGCGTGCCGCTTGGCGCATGGCGCGGATAACCATCGGCATAGCCTGTCGCCACAATGCCAATGCGCTGCTCGCCGCTGGCGGTGTAGCGTCCACCGTAGCCCACCCGATCTCCGGCTTTCAGCGTCTGTATGCCGATTATCTCGCTGCTCAGGGTCATTACTGGTTTCAGGCCGGTATTGGCGATGTCCCGCCATTGCCCCGACGGTGATGCGCCATACAAAATAATACCCGGGCGAACCCAGTCATAATGCGCTTGTGGGTGCCACAGCGTCGCAGCCGAATTCGACAGCGAACGTCGACACTCCAGCCCTTCCGTTGCCTGCGCAATACGCGCCATCGCGTCCTTAATGCCATCCGGATGTTCAGCATCCGCAAAATGCGACATCAGCGTCATCTCACCTACGTTAGGCATTGCCCGTAACTGTTGCCAGACGGTCGCAACGCGCTCTGGTAAGAAACCCAGCCGGTTCATGCCGCTATTCACCTTGAGGTAAATATCCAGCGGCGCGTTCAGGCGGGCATTTTGCAACGCTTTGAGCTGCCAGTTACTGTGGACACAAGTGGTCAGACGATATGTGTCATACACCGTCAGGTCTTCGGCATGGAAAAAACCCTCCAGCATTAAAATCGGTCCTTTCCATCCCCGCTCGCGCAGGGTGATCGCCTCCTCGAGATTGAGCATCGCGAAACCATCGGTCGTTCCCAGTGCATTCCAGACACGTTCTATACCGTGTCCGTAGGCATTAGCTTTTACGACCGACCAGACGCGGGAGTCCGGCGCAGCCTGACGCGTAATGGTCAGGTTTTGTTTCAACGCCTGCAGGTCAATGCTGGCCAGTATCGGGCGGGTCATCTCGCGTCCTTATTAGTTATGTACGCCATGTAAATGCCGCGGGCGAGACGGGGTAAATCCCGGACTGTAACGCGCCACGCTCAGATCGTCATAAGGTATGGCAGGCGTGCGACCAGAGAGGATATCGCTCAGCAACTGACCGGATCCACACGCCATCGTCCAGCCCAATGTGCCATGACCCGTATTGAGCAGCAGATTCTTAAAGCGGGTACGCCCCACCACTGGCGTTCCGTCTGGCGTCATCGGGCGTAGCCCGGTCCAGAAGGTCGCCTGTTCCACATGCCCACCGCGTGGAAAGAGATCGCGCACCACCATCTCCAGCGTTTCACGGCGTGGTTGTAGTAGCTCAGTATTAAAACCAACAATCTCTGCCATACCGCCAACACGAATACGCTCATCAAAACGGGTAATGGCGATTTTGTAGGTTTCATCAAGAATAGTGGAAACCGGCGCACCATCATCTTCTGCCACCGGAATGGTTAATGAGTAGCCCTTGAGCGGATACACCGGAATATCAACGATCCCTTTGAGCATTGCCGTGGAGTACGAGCCAAAGGCCATCACATAGGCATCGGCTTTGACTATCTCTTCTCCGCACTGAACGCCATAAATCTGCTCGCCATCGCTCAGCAGCTTATCGACCGGAGTGTTAAAACGGAATTTTACCCCCGCCTGCTCGGCCATTTGCGCCAGACGCTGGGTAAACAGCTGACAGTCACCGGTTTCGTCATTCGGTAACCGTAACCCGCCTGTCAGTTTGTACGCGACCTCTCCCAGCGCTGGTTCGACTTCCGCCAGGCGACTTGCTTCCAGCAGTTGATAGGGTACGCCCGCATCTTCGAGCACGGCGATGTCGCGGGTGGCGTTCTCATATTGTTGAGCGGTACGGAACAGTTGCAGGGTTCCGCCCTGACGTCCTTCATACTCGATACCGGTAGAGGCACGTAACGCTTTCAGGCAATCACGGCTGTATTCCGCCAGGCGCACCATCCGCCCCTTGTTTTCCATGTAGTGGCTGGTATCGCAGTTGCGCAGCATTTGCCACATCCATTTCAACTGGAACTGCGTCCCGTCGAGGCGTACTGCCAACGGCGCGTGGCGCTGAAACATCCATTTAATCGCTTTTAGCGGTACGCCTGGGGCCGCCCACGGCGCGGCATAACCAGGGGAGATTTGCCCGGCGTTCGCCGCACTGGTTTCCAGTGCCGGCCCCGGCTCACGATCGATGACGGTGACATCGTGTCCAGCCTGACTTAAATACCAGGCGCTGGTCACGCCAACGACGCCACTTCCCAGTATGACAACTCGCATAGCCACTCCGTTAACAGTAAAAGAACAATCTTCTAATTACATCTTGATAACTCAGTTGAAAATATTATTCAACATATGGCTTTTTTATGGTGATGTATCTCACACATAGCAGTGATTGCAGGGAAGTCTCTGCTTTGGCATCTCCTGCTGTGCGTTATTTTTATCCAGCATAAAATTTTGTCACCTGGCCGTTTTTCGACGCTTCGCTGACGTGAAATCGCAAAGAAAAAATTTCTCCTGCAGCACGTTTTTTAACACCATGATCTATGCTTGAAATGAGGTACTCCAGACAGAGAGTGCCGCCAACAATGAGGGTGCGCGAATGGCTACGATTGATTCCATGAACAAGGACAGCACACGGTTAAGCGATGGACCCGACTGGACGTTTGATCTGCTGGATGTCTATCTGGCAGAGATAGACCGCGTGGCGAAACTCTACAGGCTGGATACCTACCCGCACCAAATCGAGGTGATCACCTCCGAGCAAATGATGGACGCCTATTCCAGCGTTGGGATGCCGATCAACTATCCGCACTGGTCGTTTGGTAAAAAGTTTATTGAAACCGAACGCTTGTACAAGCATGGTCAGCAAGGGCTGGCCTATGAGATTGTTATTAACTCCAACCCGTGTATCGCGTACCTGATGGAAGAGAACACCATCACCATGCAGGCACTGGTCATGGCGCATGCCTGCTATGGACATAACTCTTTCTTCAAGAATAACTACCTGTTCCGCAGTTGGACGGACGCCAGTTCCATCGTCGATTACCTGATCTTCGCGCGAAACTACATTACCCAGTGTGAAGAGCGTTACGGCGTGGATGAAGTCGAAAAGCTTCTCGACTCCTGCCATGCGTTGATGAACTACGGCGTGGACCGCTATAAACGCCCGCAAAAGATCTCACTACAGGAAGAGAAGGCCCGGCAGAAAAGCCGTGAAGAGTATCTGCAAAGTCAGGTGAATATGCTGTGGCGTACGTTGCCGAAGAAAGAGGAAGAGAAGACGATCTCTACCGCGCGTCGTTATCCTTCTGAGCCGCAGGAAAACCTGCTGTATTTTATGGAGAAAAATGCCCCACTGCTTGAATCCTGGCAGCGAGAGGTCCTGCGTATTGTGCGTAAGGTGAGCCAGTATTTTTATCCGCAGAAACAGACTCAGGTGATGAATGAGGGATGGGCAACTTTCTGGCACTACACCATCCTCAATCACCTTTATGATGAAGGCAAAGTCACCGAGCGCTTTATGCTGGAGTTTCTGCATAGCCATACCAACGTGGTATTCCAGCCACCGTATAACAGTCCATGGTATAGCGGGATAAACCCGTATGCGCTTGGCTTTGCTATGTTCCAGGATATCAAACGTATTTGTCAGTCGCCCACCGAGGAGGACAAATACTGGTTCCCAAATATTGCGGGTTCCGACTGGCTGGAAACGCTGCATTTCGCGATGCGTGATTTTAAAGATGAGAGCTTTATCAGCCAGTTCCTGTCACCAAAAGTGATGCGCGATTTCCGCCTGTTCACGGTGCTGGATGATGACCGCCATAATTACCTGGAAATTTCAGCGATTCACAATGAAGAGGGGTATCGCGAGATCCGTAACAGGCTGTCATCGCAATATAACCTGAGCAATCTGGAGCCGAATATTCAAATCTGGAATGTCGATCTGCGCGGCGACCGTTCACTGACCTTGCGTTATATCCCACATAACCGCGCGCCGTTGGATAAAGGACGCAAAGAGGTGCTTAAGCATGTGCACCGGCTATGGGGTTTTGATGTGATGCTGGAGCAGCAGAATGAAGATGGCAGCGTTGAGCTGCTGGAGCGTTGCCCGCCAAGGATGAACGGCCTGTAACGCTTATTGCCGGAGGCGGTGTAAATACCTTATCCGGCCTACGACGTAGACGCATTGTAGGCCGGATAAGACGCTTTGGCGTCACCATCCGGCATTGCGCGATTAGCGTCCCTGAATAGCTAAATCGCCCGGTAAATTCTTCTGCATACGGTGCCAAATCTCACCACTGTCGTGACCATAGCGGCGCACCGTTTCATAGACCAAATCATGAGCGCCCTGCTCACACAGCTCTGACAGCTTACGGTAGAAGTTCAACGCCAGGCCGCGCGCTTCCGGGTTGGCAAAGTAATGACGGCCAATACGCGTATAAAGTCCTTTCATACCGTTGAGGATCAAACCGTAAATCGGATTGCCCGATGCAAATGCCAGACCACGGAAAATGTTGTAGTCCAGATCGGCAAACGCGTCAGCATGGTCAGCAACCTGATTCGCCGTGGCCAAAACGTCCTGGGCTTTATCAGGATGTTGGCGGAATGCGGTGCGAATAAAGATCGTCGAGATGTTAGTACGCACAGACAGCAGATTATCAATCAACTGCGGAACACTTTCGTGATCGAGACGCGCCAGCGTTTCCAGGATATTCAGTCCGGAGGTTTCCCAAAAGTTATTCACTTTCGTCGGTTTGCCGTGTTGAATGGTCAACCAGCCGTCCCGCGCCAGACGCTGCAAAACTTCGCGTAACGTGGTACGTGTTACTCCAATGAGTTCGGAGAGTTCACGTTCAGCGGGCAAAATAGTGCCAGGTGGGAAGCGGTTATTCCAGATACTCTCAATGATGTACTCTTCCGCGAACCCAGCAGGGCTTTGCGCCTTAATGACCATAGTGATAATTCCATTACACAGCAAAACATAGTTACACACATCATACCAGACGGGTTTCTTAGCTGATAGCTGACGCAACGAAGAAAAAGTGGATCAAGGCTTCATTTTCCAGATAACGCTGATACGCAGTCGGTACGATAAGCCACGTGAAGAGCTTGCCTGCGTTCACTCGTGCCGCTAAGCTTTGCGGTCAAACATAAAAACATGATTTCATTTTTACAGGTAAGGGAAACTGCCATGGAGCTATCATGGGGCCGCGCTATGTGGCGCAACTTTTTAGGCCAGTCGCCGGACTGGTATAAACTTGCACTGCTCGTCTTCTTAATCATTAACCCGCTTATTTTTTTCATCAATCCCTTTATCGCGGGTTGGTTGCTGGTGGCCGAATTCATTTTTACGCTGGCAATGGCGCTTAAGTGTTATCCACTGTTGCCGGGCGGGCTGTTAGCCATCGAAGCTGTCGTCATCGGCATGACCAGCGCCACTCATGTTCGTGAAGAAGTTGCCGCCAACCTTGAAGTGCTCTTGCTGCTGATGTTTATGGTGGCGGGCATCTACTTTATGAAGCAACTGCTGCTGTTTATTTTTACCCGACTGCTGCTCAGTATTCGCTCCAAGATGCTGCTGTCGCTGGCCTTTTGTGTTGCCGCTGCCTTCCTTTCGGCGTTCCTCGACGCATTGACCGTGGTCGCGGTCGTGATCAGCGTGGCGGTCGGTTTTTACGGTATCTACCATCGCGTCGCCTCTTCCCGCCCGGGAGATAACAATTTGCTGGATGACAGCCATATCGACCAGCACAATAAAGTCGTACTGGAGCAGTTCCGCGGTTTTCTGCGCAGCCTGATGATGCACGCGGGAGTCGGCACAGCCTTAGGCGGTGTGATGACCATGGTTGGCGAACCGCAGAACCTGATTATCGCCAAAGCGGCTGGCTGGCATTTTGGTGATTTTTTCCTGCGCATGTCGCCGGTCACCGTCCCGGTGTTGATTTGCGGTCTGCTCACTTGCCTGCTGGTTGAAAAGTTACGTTGGTTTGGCTACGGTGAAACATTGCCGGAAGCTGTCCGTGGCGTTCTGCAACAGTTTGACGATGAAAGCCGGCAACAACGTACCCGCCAGGATAAAATCAAGCTGATTATTCAGGCAGTCATCGGCGTATGGCTGGTCGTCGCCCTCGCGCTGCATCTGGCAGAAGTTGGATTAATTGGCCTGTCGGTGATTATTCTGGCGACTTCGTTAACTGGCGTTACTGACGAACACGCTATTGGTAAAGCCTTCACCGAGTCGCTGCCGTTCACCGCACTGCTGACCGTGTTCTTCTCTATCGTTGCGGTGATTATCGATCAACAGCTCTTCTCGCCGATTATTCATTTTGTTTTGCAGTCTTCTGAGCATGCACAGCTGACCCTGTTCTATCTTTTCAACGGCCTGCTGTCGTCAATTTCAGACAACGTCTTTGTTGGCACAATTTACATCAACGAAGCGAAAGCGGCGCTGGAGCACGGGACGATTAGCCTGAATCAATATGAACTGTTAGCGGTGGCGATCAATACCGGGACCAACCTGCCTTCCGTGGCCACGCCAAACGGCCAGGCAGCATTCCTGTTCCTGCTGACCTCCGCGCTGGCACCGTTGATTCGCCTTTCTTATGGTCGCATGGTGTGGATGGCTCTGCCGTATACTCTCGTCCTGACGCTAGTCGGTCTGCTTTGCGTAGAGTTCACGCTGGTTCCAGTGACCGAGTGGATGACTCAAACAGGCTGGTTAGCTACACTTTCATAACAATAAACCGGGTAAATCACTGCCCGGTTTGACTTTTTGCATGATAATTATCCGATTACACAATATTTCAATTGCCGCTAGTGGCGCATAAATTGAATTGGTTTAAACTGCGGTCTCTACGCATGTTGCAGGGAAATTATTATGTTGCGATTTTTAAACCAGTGCTCCCGTGGGCGTGGAGCGTGGTTATTGCTGGCGCTAACCGCCCTGGCGTTGGAACTTGTTGCCTTGTGGTTCCAGCATGTCATGCTGCTAAAACCCTGCGTGTTGTGTATTTACGAACGTAGCGCATTATTTGGCGTGATGGGTGCTGGTCTGGTGGGCGCAATTGCCCCAAAAACGCCACTGCGTTATGTGGCAATGCTTATCTGGATTTACAGCGCCTGGCGCGGGCTTCAGTTAGCGTATGAACACACGATGATTCAGCTTCACCCGTCACCGTTCATGACCTGTGATTTTGCCGCGCGCTTCCCGAGTTGGTTACCGCTGGATAAATGGCTGCCGCAGGTATTTATGGCATCCGGTGACTGCGCTGAGCGTCAGTGGTCATTTTTAACCCTGGAGATGCCGCAGTGGCTGTTGGGGATTTTTGCCGCGTATCTGGTCGTTGCAGTGTTGGTGCTGATTGCTCAGCCCTTTAAACCGAAAAAACGTGACCTCTTCGGTCGCTAACAGAACGCTCCTTCGGGAGCGTTTTTTTTTGCCATAATTTCATTGCTTGCTGGCATCTATAAGATGTATATTAAATACATCTTATAGATGCCATACAAAGGAGATGTCTTATGTCCCATTTACGCATCCCGGCAAACTGGAAAGTTAAACGCTCTACTCCCTTCTTTACGAAAGACAATGTCCCGGCCGCTCTGCTTTCTCACCACAACACAGCAGCCGGCGTTTTTGGACAACTCTGCGTGATGGAAGGCACTGTAACGTATTACGGCTTTGCCAATGAAGACGCAAAAGAACCTGAAGTAAAAGTGGTCATTAATGCCGGACAGTTCGCGACCAGCCCACCGCAGTACTGGCATCGTGTTGAATTAAGCGACGATGCGCAGTTCAACATTAATTTCTGGGTTGAAGATGACAACCATAGTGATGAGATGTATCAGGCGAAAAAGTCTTAATCCTTAACGCCTGTTAATCGATGGGCGGCTTAGTCCGCCCATGAAGGTTTGTTCAATATATGGTCCTGCCAGTCACGCACTTCTGATTCTTTCACCGCGATATGGCGTACTGAAATACGCTCACCGTGCATTGCCGCCTTTGACCCCGTCAGCAGCGGATGCCACTCCGGCAGCACTTTACCTTCCGCGAGCAAACGATAGGCGCAGGTCATCGGCAACCATTCAAAAGTCGGCAAATTATCGCGCGTAAGCTTGATGCAGTCAGGCTCGTACTCGAATCGACGTTCGTAATTACGGCACTGACAGGTTTTTATATTGAGTTGCTTACACGCGACGTTGGTAAAGTAGATTTCGTCGGTGTCTTCATCCATCAGCTTATGCAGGCAGCATTGGCCGCACCCATCACATAATGACTCCCACTCGGCATCGGTCATTTCATCAAGGGTTTTACTTTGCCAGAAAGGTATGTCGCTCATCAGGGTATCCGCTATTTCACTAAAGCTGCACCTTATAACCAGTCTGGCACGTTGATGCAAGTTTTGCCGCCCGAAATAGGCGGCAAGCAGAGGTTACAGCACCCGGGTGGTTAGCGTCTGACCATGGAAACTGATAGCCAGCTCATCACCGCTGCGTAACGGCCCAACGCCAGCTGGCGTCCCAGTCAATACCACATCACCGGCTTTAAGCGTGAAAAATCGGCTCATGTAAGCAATCAATGGGACAATATGATGGATCATATCCGCCGTAGTGCCCTGCTGGCGGACTTCGCCATTCACCGTTAATCCGAGCTGAGTATCCTGCGGATCACCGTTAAATTCCGCTACCGGAATAAACCCCGACAGCGGGCAAGAGTTGTCAAAACCCTTCGCTTTTTCCCACGGCTGGCCCGCTTTTTTCATTTTGCCCTGAATATCACGCAGGGTCAGGTCCAGCGCCACACCATAGCCAGCGATGGCTTTGCGCACATGCTCTTCTGTCGCCTGGCGCAGGGTTGCACCGATCAGCACGGCCAGTTCAACTTCGTGATGGACGGAACCCATATCCGCCGGAATGACCAGCGGTTGGCGCAAATCACACAGCGCAGTTTCAGGCTTAATAAACAACACTGGCTCTTCCGGCGTTGCTCCCCCCATCTCTTTAATGTGGTTTGCATAATTGCTACCGACGCAAACCACTTTGCTCACCGGATAATCCAGCAGAGCACCATGCCAGTTGTGATGTTGATACATTACTTTCCCCTAACGTAGTCATAGATTTCAGGTACTGCATCGATGAGACATGCTGCTGCCGGATGCAGTTTAACGTTTAGCGTCTGATGTATTTTCTTTTACCGCAGATAAATGCTGTTTGAGTAAATCTTCAGGCGGCGGTGGTATTTGTAAATAATAGCCCTGCTCGGTTAGTGCCTGTTTTACTTTTTCAAGATCGGCATTAACCAGTTTTTTACGACCATCAAGCGGTAAAATCATTGCCAGCTTTGGCTGGCCAAACCCTTTCATCAGTTCTTCAGGAACACGCGAGAAATCGTCTTTTTTTTCGACATATAAATAGGTCTGGTCACGTTTGCTGCTTCGGTAGATCACACAAAACATATCTTTTACTCTGAATTCACGGAATGGTGGCTTGCCTCAATATAATACTGACTATAACATGCCTTATAGTCTTCGGAATATCACCCCGCACTGGGGATGATAAATAGCAAATTGAGTAAGGCCAGGATGTCAAACACGCCAATCGAGCTTAAAGGCAGTAGCTTCACCTTATCAGTGGTTCACTTACATGAAGCAGAACCCGAGGTTATTCGTCAGGCGTTGGAAGACAAAATCGCGCAGGCACCTGCTTTTTTAAAACATGCTCCCGTCGTAGTTAACGTGAGTGGTCTTGAAAGTCCGGTAAACTGGTCAGCGCTGCAGAAAGTTGTCGCGTCTACCGGATTGCGCATTATCGGCGTTAGCGGATGCAAAGATGCCAGACTCAAAGCTGAAATCGACGAAATGGGTCTTCCTTTACTGACAGAAGGTAAAGAAAAAGCCATTCGTTCCGCACCTGTTGAAACTCCGGCACCTGCCGTACCGCCACAAAACGTTACTCCCATCACAAAAACACGATTAATAAATGTACCGGTTCGTTCCGGTCAGCGTATTTATGCTCCACAATGTGATCTGATTGTTACAAGTCACGTCAGTGCGGGCGCAGAGCTTATCGCTGATGGCAATATTCACGTTTATGGCATGATGAGAGGCCGTGCGCTGGCGGGCGCAAGCGGCGATCGGGAAGCGCAAATTTTCTGTACCCACCTGACGGCAGAACTGGTGTCTATCGCAGGTGTTTATTGGCTGAGTGATAAAATCCCAGCAGAATTTTATGGCAAAGCGGCACGTCTGCAATTGGCAGAGAACGCTTTGACAGTTCAACCGTTGAATTGATCCCTTTTTAACAAGGAATTTCTATGGCACGCATTATTGTTGTTACTTCGGGTAAAGGGGGCGTTGGCAAAACCACCTCCAGCGCGGCCATCGCTACAGGTTTGGCCCAGAAGGGAAAGAAAACTGTCGTTATTGATTTTGATATCGGCCTGCGTAACCTTGATTTGATTATGGGTTGTGAACGCCGCGTCGTTTATGACTTCGTCAACGTTATTCAGGGCGATGCGTCGTTAAATCAGGCGTTGATCAAAGATAAACGTACCGAAAATCTCTTTATTCTTCCGGCCTCACAGACTCGTGATAAAGACGCGCTGACGCGTGAAGGCGTCGCGAAAGTTCTGGACGACCTGAAAACGATGGAATTTGACTTCATCGTCTGCGACTCCCCGGCAGGTATTGAGACCGGCGCGCTGATGGCCCTGTATTTTGCCGACGAAGCCATTATTACCACCAACCCGGAAGTGTCTTCTGTACGTGACTCTGACCGTATTCTGGGTATTCTGGCGTCGAAATCTCGTCGCGCTGAAAATGGCGAAGATCCGATTAAAGAGCATCTGCTGCTTACGCGCTATAACCCTGGCCGCGTAAATAAAGGTGACATGCTCAGCATGGAAGACGTACTGGAAATTCTGCGAATCAAGCTGGTTGGTGTGATTCCTGAAGATCAGTCAGTCCTGCGCGCGTCTAACCAGGGTGAGCCGGTTATTCTCGACATCAATGCTGATGCCGGTAAAGCCTATGCTGATACCGTAGACCGTCTGTTGGGAGAAGAACGTCCTTTCCGCTTCATTGAAGAAGAGAAGAAAGGTTTCCTCAAACGCCTGTTCGGAGGATAAGTTATGGCATTACTGGATTTTTTTCTCTCGCGGAAAAAGAGCACAGCGAACATCGCTAAAGAGCGACTGCAGATTATTGTTGCGGAACGTCGTCGTAGTGACGCAGAGCCACATTATTTACCGCAACTGAGGAAAGATATTCTCGAGGTTATCTGCAAGTATGTACAAATTGATCCTGAAATGGTCACCGTACAGCTTGAACAAAAAGACGGCGATATTTCTATCCTCGAACTTAACGTGACTTTGCCTGAAGCAGAAGAGTCTAAATAGCATCTTTTGTAAATGAGTCATGGTTGAAAAAAGGCAGATTATTCTGCCTTTTTTATTTTTGATCGCAGTCCAGGCTGCGCCCCATTTATTCCAAACTGAACTTCGGGTAGTTCTCAGCAAAATAGCGACGTAAATACTCCACGGTAATACGGATTTTTGCCGATGTCGCCAGACGTGACACATAAACGGCCCAAATATTTGCTGGTTGATAATAGTCAGGCAATATATGAACCAGATGCCCACTGGCGATGTTATCGCAGACATCCCACCATGAACGTAGCGCAATCCCCTGACCATCGACACACCATTGGTGAACAACTTCGCCATGATTGGAGGAGAGCGGCCCCGTCACCTTGATCGAGTGCACGCCCTCTTTATTACGCATTTGCCAGATGCCAAATGGATGATCGCGCTCTTTAATCACCAGGCAGGGCAACGTGGACAGATCGTTCAGTTGCTTCGGTGTACCGTGCTGTGCCACAAACTCAGGTGATGCACACAATACTCGATAATTGGTCGCCAGCTTACGTGCGATCAAATTGGGTGCAATATCATCCCCGATGCGGATATCAAGATCGACACCTTCATTAACCAGATCGACTAACCGATCCTCAACGTCAAACCGCAACTCCAGCTGCGGATACTCTTTTGCCAGCGCTGACAACGCTGGAGCCACTACACGGCGACCAAAACCAAAGCTGCTGATAATACGTAACATCCCCTGCGGGATCTGCCGGACATCAGACAGCTCATCCATCATCTGATCCACATCCTGCAGGATCCGCTGAGCCCATTCGTAGATCCGCTCCCCCTCTTCCGTGATGGTTACGCGTCGCGTAGTCCGGTGCAGCAGCACTACATTCAGCGTCTGCTCCAGCAGGGCAACTCGCTTACTGATAAAAGCCGGTGAAACGCCTAGCTCCTCGGCAACGGCGGCAAAACCCGCACGGCGGGCAACCAGCATAAAGACGCGTAAATCATTTAACAGCGGCAGATTATTCATGATCTGTGTTTTATGTTTCACCAGTTGGAGGGATTAACTATTAATCAGTCAATTATAGGATAAGGGGAAAGTCAATTTTGATGGCGTACAAGTGAGAGCTGCTATGAAGAAAACCTGTCGTATTGCCGCTATCCCCGGAGATGGCATTGGTAAAGAAGTCCTGCCTGAAGGCATTCATGTGTTACAAGCGGCCGCTGAGCGCTGGGGGTTATCGCTCAGCTTTGAGCAAATGGAATGGGCCAGCTGCGAGTACTATATGCATCACGGCAAGATGATGCCCGATGACTGGCATGAACAGTTGAAATCCTTCGATGCTATCTACTTTGGTGCGGTCGGCTGGCCGGACACTGTCCCGGATCACATCTCACTATGGGGCTCGTTGCTCAAGTTTCGTCGGGAGTTCGATCAATACGTCAACCTGCGTCCGGTACGCCTGTTTCCTGGTGTTCCTTGCCCACTGGCGGGTAAGAAACCTGGCGACATTGATTTCTACGTTGTGCGTGAAAACACCGAAGGCGAGTATTCATCACTGGGTGGGCGCGTAAGCGAGGGTACCGAACATGAAGTGGTCATTCAGGAGTCGGTCTTCACCCGTCGCGGCGTGGATCGTATATTGCGTTACGCTTTCGAGCTGGCGCAAAACCGCCCACGTAAAACCCTGACCTCGGCGACCAAATCCAATGGCCTGGCTATCAGCATGCCTTACTGGGATGAGCGCGTTGAAGCTATGGCGGCTCACTATCCCGAGATCCGTTGGGATAAACAGCATATCGACATTCTGTGCGCCCGCTTTGTGATGCAGCCAGAGCGTTTTGACGTAGTGGTCGCCTCTAACCTGTTTGGCGACATCCTGTCCGATTTGGGACCTGCCTGCACTGGCACAATTGGCATTGCACCTTCGGCAAACTTAAATCCGGAACGAACCTTCCCATCGTTGTTCGAACCGGTCCACGGTTCGGCCCCGGATATCTACGGCAAGAATATTGCTAACCCAATTGCCACCATCTGGGCTGGTGCGATGATGCTGAATTTCCTTGGCAACGGCGATGCGAATTATCAGGCGGCCCACGATGGCATTCTGGCTGCGATTGAACAGGTTATTGCCAGCGGCCCGAAAACGCCGGATATGAAAGGCAATGCCACCACTCAACAGGTAGCTGACGCTATCTGCCGGGCACTGCGTTAGAGGTCAAACCACGAAATATGAGCCGCGTCACTGACGCGGTTTTTTTATGTGTTCTGTACGTCAAATAACCTGCGTGAATTCACCTTTTATTATTTCCGTTCCGTGTTTTATTGCTTCACGCATCAAGCAATTGTTTAATTCATGTAAAGAACAAATAATAAAATTGTTAAATACGAAGCGACAAAATCTTACCCTACAGCATGATAACAACGACAGGCTAATGCCAAACGCGGGCGACTATGCCCAGGAGATCATCCATGTTGAGCAACGTAAAGAAAAAAGATGTGCCACTGATAGCCATCAGCCTGGTGGCTATTCTTTTTATCGCCGCCACACTCAGTTTCTTCCCTCAGCAGTCTGCACAAGTTGCAAATACCATTTTTAACGGCGTAACCCGAATGCTGGGTTCCGCCGTGCAGATCCTGGTCCTCATGGCCATGGGGCTGGTTGTCTGGCTGGCCACCAGCAAATACGGCAATATTCGCCTCGGTGAAGGTAAAGCGGAATACAGTACCCTTTCCTGGCTGTTTATGTTTATTTGCGCTGGATTAGGCTCCTCCACGCTCTACTGGGGGGTTGCTGAATGGGCCTATTACTACCAAACGCCGGGGCTGAACATCGCCCCACACTCACAAAAGGCCCTGGAATTCAGTCTGCCTTACTCCTTTTTCCATTGGGGGATCAGCGCATGGGCGACCTACACGCTGGCCTCGTTAACCATGGCCTACCATTTCCATGTGCGTAAAAATAAAGGCTTGAGCCTGTCCGGGATAATTGCTGCTATCACCGGCGTTCATCCACAGGGCGTATGGGGAAGACTGGTCGATTTGATGTTCCTGATCGCCACCGTCGGCGCGTTAACCATCTCCCTGGTCGTTACCGCTGCAACCTTCACTCGTGGTTTATCAGCACTCACCGGTTTACCGGATAACTTCACGGTGCAAGCCTTTGTGATCTTGTTCTCTGGCGGCATTTTCTGCCTGAGCTCCTGGATTGGCATCAACAATGGTCTGCAACGTCTGAGCAAAATGGTCGGCTGGGGGGCATTTTTACTGCCGTTGGTGGTACTGATTGTCGGCCCAACCGAGTTCATCACCAATAACATCATCAACGCTATTGGCCTGACGACACAAAACTTTTTGCAGATGAGTCTGTTTACCGATCCACTCGGTAACGGTGAGTTTACCCGCAACTGGACGGTGTTCTACTGGCTGTGGTGGATCTCCTACACCCCGGGCGTCGCTATGTTTGTCACGCGCGTATCCCGCGGTCGCAAAATTAAAGAGGTTATCTGGGCATTAATCCTCGGTAGCACCGTTGGCTGCTGGTTCTTCTTCGGGGTGATGGAGAGCTACTCTATCCATCAGTTTGTCAATGGCGTGATTGATATCCCGCAGATCATGGCAACGCAGGGCGGAGAAACGGCTGTGCAGCAGGTACTGATGTCACTGCCTGCCGGGAAGCTGTTCCTGGTCGCGTATCTGGCCATCATGATTATTTTCCTTGCCTCGCATATGGATGCTGTGGCCTACACCATGGCAGCCACCAGCACACGTAATCTACAGGAAGGGGATGATCCTGAACGTGGCTTACGTTTGTTCTGGTGTGTGGTCATCACATTAATTCCATTATCAATTTTATTCACCGGTGCGTCTCTGGAAACAATGAAGACCACGGTGGTACTGACCGCCCTTCCCTTCCTCGCCATCCTGTTGGTAAAGGTCGGCGGTTTTCTTCGCTGGGTACGGCAGGATTATGCCCATGTTCCTGCTCACCAAATTGAAAGTCATCTTCCCGAAGCACCGGGCGACGCGCCTGTCACGCCACCGGCTGGGACACTACTCAAAGGCGGCAATTAAGCGCCAGTCAAAAATCTTCTTACTCACAAATTAAAGGTAATCCAATGAGCAATCTGAGCCCTGAGTTTATTCTGCCGCAAAATTTTTGTGCCAATCCGCAGGACGCCTGGACTATCCCGGCACGGTTCTATACCGACCAGCAGGCTTTTGAACACGAACAAGAGAACGTGTTTGCCAAAAGCTGGATTTGTGTTGCCCACAGCAGCGAACTGGCAAAGCCAAATGACTATGTCACGCGTGAAGTGATTGGTGAGAACATCGTGCTGGTGCGTGGCCGCGATAATGTACTGCGCGCATTCTACAACGTCTGCCCGCATCGTGGTCATCAACTGCTGAGCGGCGAAGGGAAGGCCAAGAACGTGATTACCTGCCCCTACCACGCGTGGGCATTCAAACTTGATGGCAATCTGGCTCATGCCCGTAACTGTGAAAACGTCGCCAACTTTGACAGTGAGAAGGCTCATCTGACACCAGTGCGACTCGAAGAATATGCCGGTTTTGTATTCATCAATATGGACCCGAACGCCGGTAGCGTTGAAGATCAGCTTCCGGGACTGGCAGCCAAAGTCGTCGAGGCCTGCCCTGATGTACATGATCTGAAACTCGCCGCGCGTTTCACTACCCGCACGCCGGCCAACTGGAAAAATATCGTTGATAACTATCTGGAGTGCTACCACTGCGGTCCGGCCCACCCTGGTTTTTCCGACTCAGTACAGGTTGACCGTTACTGGCATACCATGCACGGCAACTGGACGCTGCAATACGGTTTTGCCAAACCCTCTGAACAATCGTTTAAGTTCGAAGAAGGTGTTGATGCTGCGTTCCACGGCTTCTGGTTGTGGCCGTGCACCATGCTTAACGTCACGCCAATCAAAGGCATGATGACCGTTATTTATGAATTCCCGGTGGATGCAGAAACCACACTGCAAAACTACGACATCTATTTCACTAATGAAGAGCTGACCGAAGAGCAAAAAGCGCTGATCGAATGGTATCGCAATGTCTTCCGCCCTGAGGATTTACGCCTGGTTGAGAGCGTACAAAAAGGTCTGAAATCACGTGGCTATCGTGGACAGGGACGCATTATGGCGGATACCAGCGGTAGCGGAATCTCCGAACATGGCATTGCCCATTTCCATAACCTGGTCGCTCAGGTGTTTCAGGATTAATCAGTGAAGGAGTTAGTCATGACCGTTTTTCAGACTTCACTTTTTCGCCAGCAGGCGTTTATCGCCGGACTCTGGTGTGATGCCGATGACAGTAACACGTTGTCGGTCAGCAACCCGGCAACAGGGGCCGTTCTGGGACAAATTCCCAACATGGGAACGTCAGAGGCGCAACGCGCCATTGATGCCGCCTCTCAGGCGCTTCCTGCCTGGCGGGCAATGACCGCAGCCCAACGTTCCACGTTGCTTAAAGCCTGGCATCATTTAATTCTCGACAACAAAACGGCGCTGGCGCAAATCATAACCGCCGAGCAGGGCAAACCGCTGGCTGAGGCGGAAGGAGAGATTGTCTATGCCGCGTCGTTTATTGAGTGGTTTGCCGAGCAGGCTAAACGTACCAATGGCGAGATTATCCCCTCGCCTGCGGCGGATAAACGGTTGATGGTTATCCGTCAGGGTATCGGTGTCTGCGCGGCAATAACACCATGGAACTTCCCTGCGGCAATGATCACCCGCAAAGCCGGTCCCGCGCTGGCTGCAGGTTGTACGATGGTAGTAAAACCGGCCAACGAAACACCGTTTACCGCTCTGGCGCTGGCAGAACTTGCACGTCAGGCCGGTATTCCGGCGGGTGTTATCAATGTCGTGACCGGAAAGTCCCGCGAAATTGGAGCATTGTTCACCGCAGACGATCGCGTACGCAAACTGTCGTTTACCGGCTCTACCGAGGTAGGGCGCGTACTGATGCGCCAGTGTTCCGATTCTATCAAAAAGGTCTCGCTGGAGCTGGGCGGCAACGCGCCGTTTATCGTATTTGAGGACGCGGATCTCGACAAAGCCGTTGAAGGTGCGCTGGTGGCTAAATTCCGCAATGCCGGACAGACCTGTGTTTGCGTGAACCGTTTTTACATTCATCAGGCTGTTTATGACGCGTTTTGCGAGAAATTCGTGGCCCGGGTCGCCGCTCTGAAAGTCGGCAACGGTGAGCAACCCGGCGTACAAACCGGTCCGCTGATCAATACCGCCGCCGTCGACAAAGTGCAGTCGCTTCTTGATGACGCGCTGACGCGGGGCGCCACGCTGTTAACCGGGGGTCAACGCCATGCTCTGGGAGGGAACTATTTTACGCCCACCGTCATCGGCAACGTGCAGCCGGGCACGCAGTTGCTCCAGGAAGAGATATTCGGACCGGTCGCCGCGCTGGTGAAGTTTGAAGATGAACAGGATGCGATCCGCCAGGCAAATGACACCATTTATGGACTGGCATCCTACTTCTACAGCAATGATGCCGCACGCATCTGGCGTGTTTCAGAGCAACTGGAGTATGGCATGGTCGGTATTAATACCGGACTGATCTCGAATGAAGTCGCCCCTTTCGGTGGTGTGAAGCAATCAGGGCTGGGACGAGAAGGTTCTGAACACGGTATCGAAGATTACCTGGAGATGAAATATCTCTGCCAGGGGCTGTAACGACAGATTCCGGCGCGCCGGGTAACCCGCGCCGGACAGATTTTTTAGGGAGTGCCGCAATGTCTGAATATCAAATGCGAGAAGTTCAGGTCAGTCAGATTGAAACGATTACCGCGCATGTAAAGCGCTTCACCTTAACGGCTGCCTCAGGCGATCCGTTGCCTGCGTTCCAGGGCGGCAGCCATATCATCGTGCAGATGCGCGATGGCGAAAATCTCTATAGCAACGCGTACTCGCTGATGAGCTCGCCGTTGGATACCCGCACCTGGCAAATTGCTGTGCGCCTGGAGGAGAATTCCAAAGGCGGCTCACGATACCTGCATCAGCAGGTCAAACCCGGCGATACGCTGACGATTTCCACGCCCAATAATCTTTTCGCCCTCGAACCGCAGGCGCAAAAGCATTTGTTAATTGCTGGCGGCATCGGTATTACGCCCTTCCTGTCGCAGATCCCGGAACTCGAAAGCGCCCAGGCACAGTGGCAGCTACATTACTGTTCACCCAGCCCTGAAAACTGCGCGTTTCATGATGAACTGAAACAGCACCGCCAGGCCGATCGCATTCATCTGCACCTTTCGAGTGAAGGCACACGCCTCGACCTGGGACGTCTGCTTGCCGATGTAGAACCCGGCACCCATATTTATACCTGCGGCCCGGCCGCGCTTAACGATGCCGTAAGAAGCGAGGCCGCCCGCCACGGTCTGGATAACAATACGCTACATTTCGAGCAATTTGCGGTAGAAGATAAGAGCGGTGATGCTTTCACCCTCGTGCTGGCACGTTCCGGACGTGAGTTTGTCGTTCCGCAAGAGATGACGATTCTGCAGGTTATCGAAAATAACAAAGCTGCCAGAGTCGAGTGTCTGTGCCGTGAAGGCGTGTGCGGTACCTGTGAGACGACGATTCTTGAAGGGGAAGCGGATCACCGCGATCAATACTTTAGCGACGACGAAAAAGCCAGCCAGCAGAGCATGCTTATTTGCTGTTCACGTGCCAAAGGCAAACGCCTGGTGCTTGATTTGTAGAATTTAACCGACCGGATAAGCGATGGACTCCCCGGTCGGCCTGCTCGCTTACTGTGGATAGTCCAGCAGCAGCGTCTTGAGGCGGTCGGCCATCAGTTCACCACGCCAACCGGAAATCAGCTCCGGCAGGGACGCCTGCGGCTTTAATTTCCAGTGCCAGTTGAGCAGTTGGTTGATTTGACGACGCGAAGCAAGGAGTTCCACGCTAAGATTCTGCTCCGCACTCACATCGGCCACCAGGGATTTAATGGCTTTGAATGCCTTGCGATAACCCGGCATATCCATCAGATTCAGCAACGGTTGCGGCAGCGACTCTTCCGGTAAGGCCTGTGCCTTTTCTACCAGGGAGAGCAGCGTCTTGCCGTGGAAGCGAATTTCGCTCCCGGAAAGTCCCAGACTATCCAGCTCGCCCAGACTGCCCGGCATATAACGGGCCACCGCCCACAGATGCTCTTCACGCACCACGAAGTTTACCGCCAGATCGCGTTCACGCGCTTTACGCAGTCGCCAGTCGGCAAGCAGTTGCAGACAGGCGAGCTGACGGGTACGCAACTGCCAGGCATTGGTAATTTCTCGCCACGCATCTTCGGGTGCCAGAATTTCCTGACGACGCTGTTGCATCAAACGACATTCGTCCAGCGCGGCGGGCAACCAGCCGGACGCATCGGTTTCTGCCATGAGTTTTGTGGTGATCGGTAATAAATACCAGACATCTGCCGCCGCATACTCGCACTGCCGCTCAGTCAGCGGTCTGGCCAGCCAGTCGGTACGTGATTCACTTTTATCCAGCACCACCCCGGTGAACTCTTCCACCATCGCAGCAAAGCCCCACGACAGTGGGCGCCCACAAAAGGCGGCCAGAATCTGTGTATCAATCAGTGGTTGCGGGAGCTCACCAAACGTGTTGAGAAACACTTCGAGGTCTTCACTTCCGGCATGCAGGAATTTGGTGATCGCAGTGTCACGCAGGATATCGCGCAGCGGCGACCAGTCGGTGATCCCCTGCGGGTCAATCAGAGCAACGTGTTTGCCATCAAACAGCTGGATCAGTCCCAACTGCGGGTAGTAGGTACGCGTGCGAACAAATTCGGTATCCAGGGCTATCGCCGGAAATTCACGAACGGCTTCGCACAGCGTGGCCAACGCGTCGTCCGTGGTGATCATTTGATAATTCAAATCGTGCTCTCTTAGGTTTTCGCCAAAAAAAACGCCGGATTATCCGGCGCTTTCTGCTGGCTGTCTTAACGCTCAGCCTTTATTGTCCACTTTGCCGCGCGCTTCGTCACGTAATTCTCGTCGCAAAATTTTACCGACGTTAGATTTCGGCAACTCATCACGGAATTCCACCAGCTTCGGTACTTTATAGCCCGTCAGGTGACGACGGCAGAAAGTAACCAGCGCTTCATCGGTTAACGAGGCGTCTTTCTTCACCACAAAAATTTTCACCGCTTCACCGCTGCTGCCTGATGGAACGCCAACGGCAGCCACTTCCTGCACACCTGGATGTTGCATCACCACGTCTTCAATTTCGTTCGGATAGACGTTAAAGCCGGAGACCAGGATCATATCTTTCTTACGATCAACAATACGCAGGAAGCCTTCATCATCCATCACCGCAATATCGCCGGTGTGCAGCCAGCCGTCTTTGACGATTTCGTCTGTGGCGTCTGGTCGCTGCCAGTACCCCAGCATCACCTGCGGACCTTTCACGCACAGTTCGCCCGGTTCTCCCGGTGGCACTTCGTTGTCGTCATCATCCACCAGTTTGACCTCGGTAGACGGAACCGGTAACCCGATACTGCCGCTATGGTAGTCGATATCGTGAGGGTTGACGCTCACCAGCGGAGCGCACTCCGTCAGGCCATAGCCTTCCAGCAGATACTGCCCCGTCAGCTTCACCCAACGTTCCGCTACCGCCTGTTGAACCGGCATCCCGCCGCCTGCAGAAAGGTGCAGTGACGAGAAGTCCAGTTGCTGGAACTCTTTGTTATTCAGCAGCGCGTTAAACAGCGTGTTGACGCCGGTCATCGCGGTGAACGGATATTTCGCCAGCTCTTTTACCAGTCCGGGAATATCGCGCGGGTTGGTAATCAGCAGATTTTGACCGCCCAGCTCAATAAACAGCAGGCAGTTCATCGTCAGCGCAAAAATGTGATATAGCGGTAGGGCCGTCACCACCAACTCTTTGCCCGGATGCAGCAACGGACCATAGGTGGCATTAACCTGCTCCAGGTTAGCCAGCATGTTACGGTGCGTGAGCATTGCGCCTTTCGCCACACCGGTGGTACCACCGGTATACTGCAGGAAAGCCAAATCTTCTGACACGACTTCCGGCTTCACATACTGCATGCGGTAGCCGTTTTGCAGCGCACTGCGAAACGAGATGGCATCCGGCAGGTGATATTTCGGCACCAGACGCTTGATATATTTCACGACGAAGTTAACCAGCGTCCCTTTGGCGGTGGACAACTGATCGCCCATACGCGTCAGGATCACGTGTTGAACTGAGGTCTTATCGACCACTTTCTCCAGCGTGTGAGCAAAGTTAGAGACGATGACGATCGCCGATGCACCGCTATCGTTGAGCTGATGTTCCAGCTCGCGAGGCGTGTACAGCGGGTTCACGTTCACAACTATCATGCCAGCACGTAAAATCCCAAACAGTGCAACGGGATATTGCAACAGGTTGGGCATCATCAGTGCCACGCGATCGCCCTTTTTCAGTCCAAGTCCTTGTTGCAAATAAGCCGCGAATGCCCGACTGCGCTCTTCGAGTTTGCGGAAGGTCATCACCTCCCCCATGTTCATAAACGCGGGTTGATCGGCATACCGTCTTACTGAGTGTTCAAAGAGTTCCACCAGGGATTGATAACGGTCAGGATTGATCTCCGCGGGAACACCAGCGGGATAACGGTTAAGCCAAACCTTTTTCAATACATCACCTCTAAAATGCGTATTCGTCGTCATCACAACCCCAGGCAATAAACAAACTGTTAACATAATATTAACTCAGCGTACCAGTTTGTTTATTACACAACGACAAGGTTGCGAAGCACGTCACTATTTATTTTTCTTATATCCACGTTAATGCAGAAACAGCGGACGAGCCGCTGTTTCTTTTATCATTAAAACAAAGAGTTACTCTGTTACTATCGTCTGAACCTGCGCGGGACCAGGATTGTACCATCCCCATCCGCCGTAGCCACCGTAAGGCCAGCCACGCGCACCGTAGAACCAGGGGTCAATCGGCTGCGGAGGCATCACAATTTGCTGAGTAATATGCCAGCGTTTATAACCGGTTACCTGCATCAGCATGAACTTATACGGTGTACTACCAATTTTTCCGTCCACAGTTCCGCTAATGGGTCCGACGACGGTGACCAGTTGACCACGAAAATCTACCGGGTCGAGGAAACCGTTAACATCGGCATAAATTCGCCCGCGTGACGCTTCGCCCAGAATCGGTCGTGCCCCGCTATCGAGCGGCATAGTGGCGATCTCCAGTCGGGATTTCCCCTGCTGGTTTTGAATATCCACCACCTTACCGCCAAAACGTGCTTCTTGTCCGACGTACAACTGCGGCGCATTCATCACCCGCGCCAGATCCTGCTGCGGTGTCGGGCTCGAACCTTTAATCGCATCCGGGATGGTGACACAGCCGCTTAGCGATAACGCCAATACGCCTGCCAGTACACCTTTCAATAACTGCTTTTGCACCACCATATTGCGACTCCCTTTTCTTAGCCTCTGCCCGGATATGTTCGCGATGCTGTGTATTGACATCAGTGCGAATTTACCAGGGATGTACTACTAAGATTCATTCTTTACCGGGAAGTTTCTTCCACGCCACGGTGTTACGTAAATAAACCGGTTCAGCATGTTCAACCGCCACGGTCTTACCGGCAGCCAGCATTTGCGTGGCGACAGGCAGCATATCTTCTGCCGCAGGAAGCAATACGTCGCCATCGTTCAGCATCAGACCACTATCTTTGCCGAGTTCAGGCCAGGCTGGCCAGCCCGTGCCAACGGTTACCCAGTCGCCAGAAAGCTGCAGCAGGCGATCGTGTACCTGCTCCGGCGTTAACACCGCTTCTGTCTCTTCGCCGTGCCAGATGCCATCTTCATCACGCTGGTATTCAGCCCAGTACACTTCACCCATACGCGCATCAATCGCGGCCAGTACGCGGGTAGCGCCCGACTTACGCCAGGCGCCCTGCGCCATGGTCGCCAGGGTGGAGACGCCGATCATCGGTAAATTCGCGCCTAACGCCAGCCCCTGGGCAATGCCAATCCCAATACGGACACCGGTGAAACTACCGGGACCGCGCCCAAATGCCAGGGCGTCAATGTCGGTTAACGTGAGATCGCCAGCGGCCAGGATTTCCTCGACCATCGGTAAAATTCGTTGGGTATGTTCTCGTGGGCAAAGCTCGAAGTGAGCCTTGATAGTACCGTCATTCCACAGGGCAACAGAGCACGCCTCTGTGGCGGTATCGATAGCCAGAATTCGCATGGGTGTTTGTGATCAGATCAATAAATTTGGCGCGCATCTTACCACACTCCGTAACAAATTACTCAGTCGTTGGTATGGCAAGAAAGCGAACCGCGCGAGCTATGTCACGCGTCCGCGGCGCAGGAGGAAGACTCGCCAGGAAGGTGGCGCCGTATGGCCGCATAACCAGACGATTGTCGCAAATCACCAGCACGCCGCGATCGTCGGCATCACGTATCAGACGCCCTACCCCCTGCTTCAGGGTGATTACCGCATCCGGCAACTGCACGTCTTCAAACGGATCGCCGCCGCGCAGGCGGCAGTCCTCCATTCGCGCTTTTAACAGCGGGTCATCCGGCGAGGTAAACGGCAGTTTGTCGATAATGACCAGCGACAGCGTATCGCCACGCACGTCTACCCCTTCCCAGAAGCTGCTGGTGGCGACCAGTAATGCATTACCTGCGCTGACAAACTGCTGTAACAGTTGCCCTTTACTGGTTTCGCCCTGCAGCAACACGGGAAGCGTCATGGTGGCGCGGAATTGTTCCGCCAGTTCGCGCATCATCGCGTGCGAGGTACACAGCATAAAGCAGCGACCGTTGTTCGCTTCAATAATAGGTCGCAGCATGGAAGCCAACTGCCGCGCAGCCCCCGGCTGGTTGGTTTGCGGGAGATTACGCGGCACGCACAGCAGCGCCTGGCGCGTGTAATCAAATGGACTCGGCAGTAGCATCGACTCGGCATCGTCAATACCCAACCTCGCGGTGAAATGATGAAGGTCATCGTTTACCGACAGCGTCGCGGAAGTAAAAATCCAGCAGCCCGGCTTTTGTTCCATCACTTCTTTGAATTTATCCGCCACAGTGAGCGGCGTCAGCGCGAGCGTAAAATGGCGGGAGGTGCATTCATACCAGTAGCTGAAGCCTGGCTGGTTGATCTCTTTCAGACGCTTCAGGCGCGCACGGTAAAGCGTGGCACGTTCAAACGCGGCATCCAGCAAGGCAGAACGGCCGAGAGACAGCTTCGCCACGTCATAACAGAGCTCAAGTGTGTCATCGAGCAACAAAAACGCGCGCTGCACACGTTGGTCAGCCAACAGCTCTCGTAGGTTTCCACGATAGCCGGGCTCGCCGAGCTGTAGGCGAAAGTCCTGCGCGCTTTGCGCCAGCCGGTCCGCGCATTTTTGTAACTGCTGGGTGTCTTTCAGCTCGGTGCGATAGGCAATGGTGATGTCTTTTGCCAGATCCAGCAGTTGGCGACTGGAAAGCGATTGACCAAAGTACTGGCTGGCGATATCCGGTAGCTGATGGGCTTCATCGAAGATCATCACGTCTGCCTCGGGGATTAATTCACCAAATCCACTCTCTTTCACCACCATATCAGCGAGAAACAGATGATGGTTCACCACGACGACATCCGCTTCCATCGCCTTCTTGCGCGCTTTAACGACAAAGCACTCTTTATACAGCGGGCAGTCGCTGCCAAGGCAATTATCGTTTGTGCTGGTTACCAGCGGCCAGGCCTGAGAGTCTTCCGCCACGCTGACGCAGGTGCTGATGTCGCCATCAAGCGTTTGATTTGACCATGAGCGCAGCAGTATGACATCGCTTAACGTTTGTACCGGTAGATCACCACCCGCCAGCGCCTGCTGTTCGAGGCGTTCCAGACACAGGTAGTTGGAGCGCCCTTTTAGCAACGCCAGCTTACCGGTGAATTTCAGTGCTTTGGCAACGGTGGGAAGATCGCGACTGTAGAGCTGATCCTGCAACGCTTTCGATCCCGTCGACACAATCACTTTCTTTCCAGCGCGAAGCGCTGGGGCGAGGTAAGCGTATGTTTTACCTGTGCCAGTGCCGGCTTCTACAACAAGCGGTTGTGATTTTTCAATGGCATGACTGACAGCAATCGCCATCTGTCGCTGTGGTTCACGCGGTTTAAAACCCGGTATCGCTTTAGCCAATTGACCGTCTGCTGCAAAATCGTCCGTCACACTGCCCCCTGTTCATTTGAACAGGGATTATGTCAGGCCAGCGGGTCTTTCGCCAGTTGAAGAGGTGACGCGGGCGCAACATTATGGCAGTCTTGGCGCAATCTGAAGCCCATGAAGAAAAATGCAAATAAGGAATGATTTATGACGATTGTGCGCATTGATGCTGAAGCTCGTTGGTCTGACGTGGTTATCCATAACAACACGTTGTACTACACCGGCGTGCCGGAGAATCTGGATGCAGACGCTTTTGAGCAAACGGCAAATACGCTGGCGCAAATTGATGCGGTGCTGGAAAAACAGGGTAGCGACAAGTCACGAATCCTTGATGCCACCCTTTTTCTGGCGGACAAAAGTGATTTTGCCGCCATGAACAAAGCCTGGGATGCGTGGGTCGTTGCCGGTCACGCGCCAGTACGTTGTACCGTTCAGGCCGGATTGATGAACCCGAAATACAAAGTCGAGATCAAGATTATCGCTGCGGTTTAAGCGGCGCTACTCGTCTTCATCTTCAAAACGCGCCACGATCCGTTCACCGGTATGGCTGGCGCGTAGCTCTTCAGCAACCAGAGCAATCGCCTGTCCGCTGCTCATCCCCTGCGACATCAGTTCCTGAATCCGCTCTACTGCTTTTTGCTGCTGCTCATGACTGAGTGAAGGTAAACCTGCAAACATTGTTAACTCCTGCTAAATTGTCTGCGCTAATTATTTCATGCTACCGGGCAGTTAGCCAGTAGAGTAGCAACGAGTCAGGACTGATGAAGACGTTATCTCCCGCAGTAATCACATTACCCTGGTGTCAGGACGCCGCTGAACGCTATTTTTCGACCTTAAGCCATCTGCCCTGGGCGATGCTGTTGCATTCAGGTCATGCCGATCATCCGCATAACCGTTTTGATATTCTGGTCGCCGACCCTGTAGCGACCCTGGTTACGCGTGCACAGGAGACTATGGTCAAGGACAGGCAAGGCATTTTGCGCACGCTTGATGACCCGATGGCAGTATTATATTCAACGCTAACCGCTCAGGCTATTCAGCCTGATTATCATCCCGACCTCCCGTTCCAGGGCGGCGCACTGGGTTTGTTTGGCTACGATCTGGGCCGCCGCTTTGAATCGCTGCCAAATATTGCCGAACGCGATATCGCCCTGCCGGATATGGGCGTCGGTATCTATGACTGGGCGTTGATTGTCGATCACCAGCTACAGACTGTATCACTGCTTAGCCATAGCGATGTGCATGCCCGTCTGGCGTGGCTCGAAAATCAACTGCCGCCGGTACGCGATCCATTTACATTAACGTCGGCATGGCACTCGAATATGAGCCGTGAGCAATACGGCGAAAAATTTCGTCAGGTGCAGCACTATTTGCACAGCGGCGACTGCTATCAGGTCAACCTGGCCCAACGTTTTCAGGCGCAATATCAGGGAGATGAATGGCAAGCGTTTGTGCAGCTCAATCGCGCTAACCGCGCGCCATTCAGTGCGTTTATACGCCTGGAAGACGGCGCAATCCTCAGTCTGTCACCGGAACGCTTTATTCAACTGGAAGATCAGCATATCCAGACACGCCCCATCAAAGGTACGCTACCCAGACTGGACGATCCTGATGCCGATCGCCAGCAAGCCGACAAGCTGGCAAATTCGCCAAAGGATCGGGCGGAAAACCTGATGATCGTCGATTTGATGCGTAACGATATTGGCCGCGTTGCTGTACCGGGTTCGGTAAAGGTTCCGGAGCTGTTTGTGGTTGAACCGTTCCCTGCCGTTCATCATTTGGTCAGCACCATTACCGCACGTCTGCCAGAGTCATTACACGCCGCCGATCTGCTGCGTGCCGCCTTCCCTGGTGGCTCCATCACCGGCGCGCCAAAAGTGCGGGCGATGGAAATTATCGACGAACTGGAGCCGCAAAGACGCAACGCCTGGTGCGGCAGCATTGGTTATCTGAGCTTTTGCGGCAATATGGATACCAGCATCACCATTCGCACACTGACAGCCACAAACGGACAAATTTATTGCTCCGCTGGCGGTGGCATTGTTGCAGACAGTCAGGAAGACGCGGAGTATCAGGAAACGTTTGATAAAGTGAATCGTATTTTGCACCAACTGGAGAACTGACACGTGGAATACAGCAGCCTGACGCTTGATGATTTTTTATCGCGCTTCCAACTCCTGCGCCCGCAGGTCAATCATGCCGCGTTAAACCAGCGCCAGGCCGCCGTACTGATCCCTGTCGTACGCCGTGCGCAGCCGGGATTGCTGTTAACCCAGCGATCCGTTCATCTGCGCAAGCACGCCGGACAGGTCGCCTTTCCCGGCGGCGCGGTGGACAGCAGCGATGCTTCATTGATTGCCGCCGCCCTTCGCGAAGCGCAGGAAGAAGTGGCGATCCCACCTTCTTGCGTTGAGGTGATTGGCGTGCTGCCACCGGTCGACAGCGTTACCGGATTTCAGGTCACGCCTGTAGTAGGTATTATCCCGCCAAATTTACCGTATCGCGCCAGTGAGGATGAAGTGTCTGCAGTGTTCGAAATGCCGCTGGCGCAGGCCCTGCATTTAGGTCGCTATCATCCTTTGGATATCTACCGTCGCGGTGATTCACATCGTGTATGGCTTTCCTGGTATGAACACTATTTCGTCTGGGGAATGACCGCCGGAATAATTCGTGAGCTGGCGCTGCAAATTGGCGTCAAGCCCTGACTATACTTATCTTTACGCACGCCATAGATAACTTGAAACTCAGGTCACAACATTAGTAAAACCGCGGTTATCTATTAGTTTAATTCATGTGAATAGTTAAGCCGATCGCCGCGTTCCCTCTTACACTATGCGCAGTTATAACATCGTTACTGGAAAGCCCAGTCGCCCTGTAGGAGTATTATCGTGATTAGTCTATTCGACATGTTTAAGGTGGGGATTGGTCCCTCATCTTCCCATACCGTAGGGCCTATGAAGGCGGGTAAACAGTTCGTCGATGACCTGGTCGAAAAAGGATTACTGGACAGCGTAACCCGTGTTGCCGTCGACGTGTATGGTTCACTGTCGCTCACGGGTAAAGGTCACCACACCGATATCGCCATTATTATGGGTCTGGCGGGCAATGAGCCTGCTACCGTGGATATTGACAGCATCCCCGGATTTATCCGCGACGTAGAAACGCGTGGCCGCCTGCTGCTTGCGCAGGGGCAGCACGAAGTGGATTTCCCGCAGAATGACGGCATGCGTTTTCACAACGGCAACCTGCCGCTGCATGAAAACGGGATGCAGATCCATGCGTACAATGGCGAAACCGTCATTTACAGCAAAACGTACTATTCCATTGGCGGTGGGTTCATCGTTGATGAAGAACATTTTGGTCAGGATGCAACGAATGAGGTCAGCGTACCTTATCCGTTCAAATCCGCCACTGAAATGCTGGAATACTGCAACAGCACCGGTTTGTCTCTCTCTGGCATGGTGATGCAGAACGAACTTGCGCTGCACAGTAAAAAAGAGATTGAAGAGTACTTTGGCAACGTCTGGCAGACCATGCAGGCTTGTATCGATCGTGGGATGAACACCGAAGGCGTGCTGCCGGGTCCGCTGCGCGTTCCTCGCCGTGCCTCCGCCCTGCGTCGTATGCTGGTTTCCAGCGACAAGCTCTCCAACGATCCGATGAACGTGATCGACTGGGTGAACATGTTCGCGCTGGCGGTTAACGAAGAAAACGCCGCGGGTGGTCGCGTTGTAACCGCGCCAACCAACGGTGCCTGCGGGATCGTGCCTGCAGTACTGGCCTATTACGATCATTTCATCGAGTCCGTCAGCCCGGATATCTACACCCGTTATTTCCTGGCGGCGGGGGCAATTGGTGCGTTGTACAAGATGAACGCCTCTATCTCTGGCGCCGAAGTAGGCTGTCAGGGTGAAGTCGGTGTGGCATGCTCCATGGCTGCTGCAGGTCTGGCTGAGCTACTGGGCGCGAGCCCTGAGCAAGTGTGTGTTGCTGCCGAGATCGGTATGGAGCACAACCTGGGCTTAACCTGCGATCCGGTTGCCGGACAGGTGCAGGTTCCGTGCATCGAACGTAACGCAATTGCGTCCGTGAAGGCGATTAACGCCGCACGTATGGCGATGCGCCGCACCAGCGCGCCACGCGTCTCGCTGGATAAAGTCATTGAGACCATGTACGAAACAGGTAAAGACATGAACGCCAAATACCGCGAAACGTCACGCGGTGGTTTGGCAATCAAAGTTCAATGTGACTAATACTTAATTTTCGCCCATCTGCGACGGATGGGCGAATTTGCCCCTTCTCGCTCGTCTACTGTAATTTTCCCCACTACACTTGCTCTGTTGCTGTTGGCTTCTGTGACCAACGGCTTATCGGGCGGCCCGCATGCAAACAGCACAACGGATCATTCAAAACTATCGCCGTAATCGCTTAATCGTCTGCACAATATGTGCACTACTGACGCTCATCCTCACATTAACGGTCCGATTTATTTCGGAGCGTAATATAAATCACCGTTACACCGTCACCTTTGCTAATCATGCCGTAGAGGCACTGGATGATGTGCTGCTCCCACTGCAGGCCGGGCGCGATATACTGCTCCCGTTGATTGGTCTTCCCTGCTCTGTGGCGCGTTTACCTTTGAGCAAGCATGCTGCCAGGCTACAAACAGTGCGCTCTATCAGTCTGATTCAGGGGGGGATTCTTTATTGCTCCAGTATCTTTGGCTATCGCAATGTGCCTATCCGCCAAATTCAACCTGAATTACCGAGCCGGGAGGCGCAACTTCTGTTGTCCACCGACCATTCGCTGATTAAAGGTAGTCCCATTCTGACGCAGTGGTATCCGGCCTCCGCGGATGGCGAAAATGGGGTGCTGGAAATCGTCAATATTGATTTATTATCGACCATGCTGCTGGAACCCCAGCCACCGCAAATCACCAACGCCAGTTTAACCGTCGGCAACCGCCACCTGCTCTACGGACAAGGTGTTGTCGAGACCTTGCCTGCACTGAACGATGAAAAACGTTATCAGCTTTCATCGCAACATTTTCCCTTCACGATCAGCGTCACCGGCCCTGGCGCCAGTGAATTGGCGATAAAACATCTGCCGACACAACTGCCGCTGGCGGTGATCCTGAGCCTGTTGGTGGGATACCTTGCCTGGCTGGCAACCGCCAGCAGAATGAGTTTTTCCTGGGAGATTAATCTGGCTCTCGCGGCACACGAGTTCGAGTTGTTTTGTCAGCCACTGCTGAACGCGCAGACCCAGCAATGTATGGGTGTAGAAATTCTGTTGCGCTGGAACAACCCACGTCAGGGCTGGATTTCGCCGGAAGTGTTTATTCCTATCGCCGAAGAGCACAACCTGATTGTCCCTCTTACCCGTCATGTCATCGCAGAAACCATTCAGCAACGACACGTTTTTCCGATGAGTAGCCAGTTTCATATCGGTATCAATGTTGCCGCCAGCCATTTCCGCCACGGTACGCTGTTAAAAGACCTTAATCAGTACTGGTTCAGCCAGCATCCCATCCAGCAACTTGTTATAGAACTGACCGAACGCGATGCCTTACTGGATGTGGATTATCGGATCGTCCGCGAGTTGAATCGCCTCGGCGTTAAGCTGGCGATTGACGATTTTGGTACCGGAAACAGCTCGCTCTCCTGGCTGGAAAAATTGCGCCCGGATGTGCTGAAAATTGATAAATCATTTACTTCGGCGATCGGAACCGACGCCGTGAATTCAACCGTCACAGACATCATTATCGCGCTGGGAAAAAGGCTGAATATCGAACTGGTGGCTGAAGGCGTAGAAACGCAGGCACAGGCGCAGCATTTACGCCGTCATGGCGTACATATCTTGCAGGGTTTTTTGTATGCCAAGCCGATGCCGCTTCGTGATTTTCCCAAATGGCTGGCGGGCAGCACGCCGCCACCCGCCAGGCATAACGGGCACCATATCATGCCCATTATGCCATTTCGCTAACCCCGTTTACTCGTCTTCGTCGTGAGCGGGTTGTTCTTTAACAATGCGAACTAAATCCACACGATAGTCATTAGCTTCGACAATCGTAATGCTCAGCGGTGCAACCTCAATAACATCACCTACACGCGGGATGTGACCGTTAGCCGCAATCACCAGCCCTGCTACGGTAGCGATGTCTTCGTCCTCATCCACCAGCGTATCCACGTCCAGCGCCTGTTGCAGCGCGTGCAGATCGGTTCCCCCTTTCACCAACCAGCCACCGGCGTCAGCAATGATTTCAGGGGTTTCGTCGGCATCCGGGAATTCACCTGCGATCGCTTCTAATACGTCCAGCGGTGTTACCAGCCCCTGCACCACACCAAATTCGTTAGTGACGATGACAAAGCTACCGCGGGCACGACGCAGCACGCCTAGCAGATTAATCGGGTCGAGCGTTTCCGGGACGACAATTGCCGGCGAGGCAGACGCAATCGCTGCAACATCCACACCGTCTTCCAGCGCCACCAGCAGCTCTTTAGCACGCACGATACCGATAATTTCATCAAGTTCACCGCGACACACCGGGAACAGGCTGTGTGGAGAAGAAAGCAACTGTTCGCGAATTTCCGCTACGCTCAGATCGGCGTCGACCCAACTAATTTCACCACGAGGTGTCATGATGCCGCGTAATGAACGGGATGCCAGTGAGAGAACACCGTTGATCATATAGCGTTCTTCTTCCACAAACGCGCCTTCCGGGACCGGAACAGGAACCGGATTGTCGGATTCCATCTGCACGCTGGCCTGACGTTTACCCCCCATCAGACGCAAGATTGCATCCGCAGTCCGCGCACGCAGCGGCAGAGTCGACTGGTGGCGAATAAAGTTACGACGGGCAATCTGGTTAAACAGTTCGATGATAATTGAGAAGCCAATCGCCGCATACAGATAGCCTTTCGGAATGTGGAAGCCAAACCCTTCGGCAACCAGGCTCAAACCGATCATCAGCAGGAAGCTCAGACACAGCACCACCACCGTCGGATGTTGGTTCACAAATCGCGTCAGCGGCTTCGATGCCAGCAGCATCACCGCCATCGCAATAACCACCGCCGCCATCATCACCGGCAGATGGTTGACCATACCGACTGCAGTAATGACCGCATCCAGTGAGAACACCGCATCGAGGATAACAATCTGCGTCACCACGACCCAGAAGCTCGCATAGCCTTTTGACTGCCCGGTATCATGTTCACGGTTTTCCAGCCGCTCATGCAGCTCTGTCGTAGCCTTGAACAAGAGGAAGATACCCCCCAGCAGCATAATCAGATCTCGCCCGGAAAACGCATAGTCCATGACCGTAAACAGCGGTTTTGTCAGCGTCACCATCCACGAAATCACGGACAACAAGCCCAGACGCATAATCAGCGCCAGTGACAAACCAATGAGGCGCGCTTTATCTCGCTGTTTCGGTGGCAGCTTATCGGCAAGAATTGCAATGAAGACCAGGTTATCGATACCCAGAACAATTTCGAGAACAACAAGCGTGAGCAAACCCACCCAAATCTGCGGGTCCATTAAGAGTTCCATGACAAGCTCCTGCTTAAGGAATGATCAAACTGCGCCCTGAACATCTCAGGCGTTAAAGCAATATGCAGATAAAGTTTGTGGCAAAAAGTGCCAAACTGACAGGCTTGATACGGCCTAAAGGTGAAATGACGTCGGTGACGATCCATATGGTGGGCTACTGCCCTATACTCCTGAGTAATTAAACAGATGCTAAACATAACAGAGACAACCGGTTTTTAGCAAAGATTTACCTTCCTTTGCAATAAGTTGTTTCGGAGATATTTCACCCTTCGAAATTTCTTCTGATCGGAAGTTAAATTACGGATCTTCATCACATAAAATATTTTTTTCGATATCTAAAATAATTCACGAAAATCATAGGTTTTTCTTTGTAACCCTTATCTGAATCGATTCGATTGCGGACGAGCGATTCAAAATGCATCTTCACGTTGATGTGTTAACGATAATAAAGGAGGTAGCAAGTGACCATTGCTATTGTAATAGGCACACATGGTTGGGCTGCAGAGCAGTTACTTAAAACAGCAGAGATGTTGTTAGGCGAGCAGGAAAACGTCGGCTGGATCGATTTCGTTCCAGGCGAAAATGCCGAAACGCTGATTGAAAAGTATAACGCTCAGTTGGCAAAACTGGATACCAGTAAAGGCGTGCTGTTTCTCGTTGACACATGGGGAGGCAGCCCGTTTAACGCTGCGAGCCGCATTGTTGTCGATAAAGAGCATTATGAAGTTATCGCAGGCGTGAACATTCCCATGCTGGTAGAAACCTTCATGGCGCGTGACGACAACCCCAGCTTCGATGAATTAGTCGCACTGGCGGTTGAAACGGGTAGCGAAGGCGTAAAAGCGCTGAAAGCAAAACCTGTTGAAAAAGCCGCACCTGCCCCCGTCGCAGCACCTAAGGCAGCGGCACCCGCGAAACCGATGGGCCCGAACGACTATATGCAGATCGGCCTCGCACGTATCGATGACCGTTTAATCCATGGTCAGGTGGCAACTCGCTGGACCAAAGAAACCAACGTAACGCGCATTATCGTCGTCAGTGATGAAGTTGCTGCTGACACCGTGCGTAAGACGTTGCTGACTCAGGTCGCACCGCCAGGCGTTACCGCACATGTGGTTGATGTCGCGAAAATGATCCGCGTCTATAACAACCCGAAATACGCCGGTGAACGTGTAATGCTGCTGTTCACCAACCCGACCGATGTAGAACGCATCGTTGAAGGTGGCGTAAAAATTACCTCTGTTAACATTGGCGGCATGGCATTCCGCCAGGGGAAAACGCAGGTAAACAACGCGATTTCGGTGGATGAAAAAGACATCGAAGCCTTCAAGAAACTCAACGAACGCGGTATTGAGCTCGAAGCCCGTAAGGTTTCTACCGATCAGAAACTGAAAATGATGGATTTGATTGCCAAGGCGAAATAACCACCTGGCATTTACTTAGTTTTCACACTTAAGTCTGTATAGCAATAGGAGAAGTACAATGGAGATTACCACTCTTCAGATTGTGCTGGTGTTCATCGTCGCATGTATCGCGGGTATGGAGTCGGTACTCGATGAATTTCAGTTCCACCGTCCATTGGTGGCCTGTACGCTGATTGGTGCCGTTCTCGGGGATATGAAAACCGGTATTATCATCGGTGGTACCCTGGAAATGATCGCTCTGGGCTGGATGAACATCGGTGCTGCGGTTGCGCCTGATGCTGCACTGGCTTCCATTATCTCTACCGTTCTGGTTATTGCGGGTCACCAAAGTATCGGTGCAGGTATCGCGCTGGCGATACCACTGGCAGCAGCAGGCCAGGTTCTGACCATTATCGTTCGTACCATCACCGTAGCATTCCAGCACGCGGCGGATAAGGCGGCCGAAAACGGCAACCTGACGGCGCTCTCCTGGCTGCACGTTTCCTCCCTGTTCCTGCAGGCTATGCGTATCGCTATCCCGGCGGTAATCGTAGCGATTTCTGTCGGTACCAGTGAAGTTCAGAGCATGCTTAATGCCATTCCGGAAGTCGTGACCGGCGGCCTGAACATCGCAGGCGGTATGATCGTGGTGGTTGGTTATGCGATGGTCATCAACATGATGCGCGCAGGCTACCTGATGCCATTCTTCTACCTCGGCTTCGTCACCGCGGCATTTACTAACTTCAACCTGGTTGCTCTGGGTGTGATTGGCGCAGTAATGGCGATCCTCTACATTCAGCTGAGCCCGAAATATAACCGCGTAGCCGGTGCGCCTGCTGCGGCGGCTGGCAATAACGATCTCGATAACGAACTGGACTAGCAGGTGAGCGAAATGGTTGATATGACTAAAACTACCACCGAGAAAAAACTCACTCCGAGTGACATTCGTGGCGTGTTCATTCGTTCTAACCTGTTTCAGGGTTCATGGAACTTCGAACGTATGCAGGCACTGGGCTTCTGTTTCTCCATGGTACCGGCTATTCGCCGCTTGTATCCGGAAAACAACGACGCCCGTAAGCAAGCTATCAAGCGTCACCTGGAATTCTTTAACACCCATCCCTATGTAGCGGCACCGGTTCTGGGCGTTACACTGGCAATGGAAGAACAGCGTGCGAATGGCGCAGAGATTGACGATGGTGCTATCAACGGTATCAAAGTTGGTCTGATGGGACCGCTGGCAGGCGTGGGCGACCCGATTTTCTGGGGTACCGTACGCCCGGTATTCGCCGCGCTGGGTGCAGGTATCGCGATGAGCGGTAGCCTGCTTGGGCCACTGCTGTTCTTTATCCTGTTCAACCTGGTACGTCTGGCAACCCGTTACTACGGCGTGGCATACGGCTACCGTAAAGGCGTAGATATCGTTAAAGATATGGGCGGCGGCTTCCTGCAGAAACTGACTGAGGGAGCGTCAATCCTCGGCCTGTTTGTCATGGGTGCCTTGGTTAACAAGTGGACGCACGTGAATATCCCACTGGTGGTCTCCACCATCACCGGTCAGGATGGCCAAACGCGCGTGACCACTGTGCAGACAATCCTTGATCAGCTGATGCCGGGCTTGGTTCCTCTGCTACTGACCTTCGCCTGTATGTGGCTTCTGCGTAAGAAAGTGAACCCACTGTGGATCATCGTTGGCTTTTTCGTCATCGGTATCGCGGGCTACGCTGTCGGCCTGCTCGGCCTGTAAGACTGTTGTACATCACCGGGGGCTTGCCCCCGGTTTTTCTATTTAGAGGGTTGAGGATTCATGACTATCACGGACCTGGTGCTGGTTCTATTTATCTTTTCGCTGCTGGCGTATGCCATTTACGATCAGTTCATCATGCCCCGCCGTAATGGCCCCACTCTACTTACTGTTGCCCTGCTTCCACGCAGTCGAGTCGACAGCGTTATCTTCATCGGTTTGATTGTTATTCTGATCTACAACAACATCACCAGCCACGGCGCGCAATTTACCACATGGTTATTATGTGCACTGGTGTTAATGGGGTTGTATCTGTTCTGGATCCGTACGCCTAAAATTATTTTCAAACAAAAAGGTTTTTTCTTCGCCAATGTCTGGATTGAATATGACCGGATTAAAGAGATGAATTTATCAGAAGACGGTGTGCTGGTGATGCAATTAGAGCAAAGACGATTGCTTATTCGCGTACGAAATATAGACGACCTGGAGAAGATATATAAACTTCTCATTTCAAACCAATAAGTTACAAATATAGCCTGAACTATGTTTTTTATATCTCAGTGAAAAACAAACATAGCTAAGGCTATATTTCTCCGCCCATATGTTATTTAATTTAACGTTTTACCTATAAATAAATCTAAATGAAAATTATTTTCATTTAGAAGTCAAATAATATTTCTGCGTTTCTTGTTTTATATTCCAAAAATATGTTAAGGTTGCGCCCGTCGTTGGGGAGTAGCCGATTTCCAGACTCCGGAAATGTACGTGTCAACATACTCGTTGAAAAACGTGGCACGTACGGACTGAACATCACGTTTAGTCAGGCGAGACCATAGGCACATCAACTGCAATGCATATTTGAATGGCTCTGTATAGACAATGGGTCCGCTCAGTGTGCATGGTTACTGGGGGCAGTGATGTGTTTTATGGAATACCCCGGTCAGGACGCTGTTATGAATATCACCGCAACTGTTCTTCTCGCTTTCGGCATGTCGATGGATGCTTTCGCAGCATCAATTGGCAAAGGCGCCACCTTACATAAACCTAAATTCTCTGAAGCTCTGCGTACCGGCCTTATCTTTGGCGCAGTCGAGACCCTTACGCCACTGATTGGCTGGGGAATGGGGATGCTTGCCAGCAAATTCGTGCTGGAGTGGAACCACTGGATCGCCTTCATTTTGCTGATCTTTTTAGGCGGCCGAATGATAATCGAAGGCTTTCGTGACAACGATGATGAAGATGAAGAGCCGCAGCGCCGCCACGGTTTCTGGCTGCTGGTCACCACTGCCATTGCGACCAGTCTCGACGCGATGGCCGTCGGGGTGGGTCTGGCCTTCCTGCAGGTCAACATTATTGCCACTGCGCTGGCCATTGGCTGCGCCACGTTAATTATGTCCACGCTTGGCATGATGATCGGTCGTTTTATTGGCCCGATGTTGGGCAAGCGAGCTGAAATTCTGGGTGGGGTGGTGCTGATTGGTATCGGTGCCCAGATCCTCTGGGCACACTTCCACGGTTAATTCAGACGCTGCCAGACATGAATACTAAAGTCGGTCTGGCAGTCAAACGTCGTTTTCCCCGCTAACGTTTCCCACACTTCCGGCTTTGCCCGCCAGGCGAACGGCGTCATTTGCAGTAACGCAACGGCCTCGCTGCCCTGAAGCTGCATCTGATATCCCAGCGCAATACTCTGTTGCAGAACAAAACCGTCCAGTTGCTCAGTATGGGGCGCATGCAAACGCACCTCATCATAAATCAGCCCTTTCAGTTCCATTAAATGACGCGGTCCCGGCGTGGCAGTGATCACCCATCCACCCGGTTTCACCACGCGGGCCAACTCTTCGGCTTTGCAAGGTGCGTAGATCCTGATAATGGCGTCCATTGACGCATCGGCAAACGGCAGACGATGGCTGGAGGCAACGCAAAAGGTCACCTGCGGATAGCGTCTGGCTGCGGCTTTAATTGCCACTTTGGAGACGTCAAGACCAAAGGTTGTACAGCCCGCCAGCACATCGGCAAACGCGTGAGTGTAGTACCCTTCCCCACAGCCGATATCCAGGATCGTCGCATCGTCTGAAATCAGCCTCTGCTTGAGCGCATCCACAATCGCATCGCGTAGCGGCTGATAGTGACCAGCATCAAGAAATGCCCGGCGCGCCTGCATCATTTCCGCACTGTCACCCGGATCGCGAGACCGCTTATGCTGAACCGGCATCAGGTTAACATATCCCTCTTTCGCCACGTCAAACTGGTGTCGCTCCGGGCAGACAAAACTGTTATTCGCTTGAGTAAGAGGCTGGTGGCAAAGAGGACAGGAAAACGACATGACAACTCCGGCAGGTGGCTTAAGGGCGCAAGTGTAACGCGAATTGCGCCCTGGGAAAATAACTTACAGCGACGGCGAGGATACGCTGCTGCCGTGCATCACCAGCAGATGATCGGAGTCAGCAGGCATGCCGTCCGGTTTGACGTTTTCCAGACGCAGAACATCGCCCATAATCTGGCTGAAGACCGGCGCGGAGACGGCTCCCCCATAGTAAGCACCGTTTTGCGGGTTATTAATCACCACGACCAGCGCGAATTTTGGATCGCTCGCTGGCGCAACCCCTGCCGTATAAGCCACGTATTTATCGACATATTTACCGTCATCACCAATTTTCTTTGCCGTCCCGGTTTTCACCGCAACACGGTAATCCCTCACCGCAGCCTTGGTCCCACCGCCGCCGGGTAGCGCGACGCTTTCCATCATATGTTCAACCTGATGCACCAACGCCTCCGGCATCACCCGCGTACCTATCACTGGCGGATCGATACGCGTAATAGAAAGGGGGCGGTAAATACCAAAACTGCCGATGGTGGCATAGACATGCGCCAACTGGAGCGGCGTCACCATTAACCCGTAACCGAATGCAAAGGTCGCCCGGTCCAGATCGCTCCAGTAACGTCGCTGAGGCATTAAACCGCTACTTTCTCCGGTTAGCCCCAGCCCGGTTGGGTCGCCAAAACCAAAGCGTTTATAGGTATCCAGCAGTTTCTGTACCGGCATTGCCAGCGAAAGGTGCGACACACCGGTATCGCTTGATTTCTGCAAAATACCGGTAAGCGATAGCTCCGGGTAAAATCCGACATCGCGGATGCGATGTCCATCGAGATTAAAAGGATGGGTATCAATGACGCTATCAGGCTGCACAATCCCTTGCTGCAGAGCAGTCATGATCACCAGCGGTTTAACGGTTGAACCGGGTTCAAAGGTGTCGCTAATTGCACGATTGCGAAAATCATCCAGCACCGCGCCATCACGGTTATTGGGATTGAAGTCGGGAAAGCTTGCCATCGACAGGATTTCGCCGGTGGCAATATTGACCAGCACCGCGGCTCCAGATTCCGCTTTATTCCATGTTACGGCATTATCCAGCGCATCTTCAGTCACCGTCTGCAAGCGCTCATCAATACTGAGCTGCAATTCGTGCGCGGGGACCGGCATCACTTCCGTGATATTTTCAATCACATGCCCGAACTTGTCTTTGCGCACAAGGCGAGAGCCGGGTTTACCCATCAACTGGCTGTTGAAACTTTTCTCCAGGCCTTCAATACCTTGTCCATCAATGTTTGTAAAGCCGATAAGATTTGCCGCCACATGACCTGCGGGATAGAAACGGCGGGATTCTTCGCGCAGATTAATCCCCGGGAGATTAAGATCATCGACCCACTGCGCCTGCTGAGGAGAGATCTGGCGCGCCAGATAAATAAAGCGGCCAGCTGGATTGCTGTTAACACGTTCAGCCAGCGTGCTGAGTGAAATATGCAGGGTCTTCGCCAATGCCTGCCAGCGTTCGTTATAGCCAACGCCACCTTTGCTGACAATCGTCTTCGGATCGGCCCAAACTGCATTCACCGGCACGCTTACTGCGAGAGGACGTCCTTCTCTGTCGGTAATCATCCCACGCGGTGAGGCGATTGTGACTTCACGTAACGAACGCATATCCTCCTGCTTGACCAGGCTCGTTGGGGTGACAATTTGTAACCACGCAACCCGACCAAGCAACAATCCCAGACTCAACAGTATTGCCACACAAAGCAGGGCAAAACGTACGGGAGTAAAATTGCGCGCATCGCCGTCGTTTTTCTTTTTCACCGGGGCTCCAGCAAGATAGTTTTTCAGGTGACTGATTTAACGGGAATTGCCGGGAGAAAGCGGGAAAAACAATGCTACGAACATCGCGCCTTTGCAACAAAGCGCTAATGGAGAGGCATTCAGAAATATTTTGACGTAATTTGAATTAAAAAGCCCCGCATAAGCGAGGCTTTATATCTGAATTGGTTGCGCCTGAGCGCTTCAAATCAGTGGTATCGATCAGATAGCTGTTACGTTAACAGCAGCCGGACCTTTCTGGCCGTCCTGAATTTCGAACTCAACGTTCTGGCCTTCAGCCAGAGTTTTGAAGCCGTTACCCTGGATAGCGGAGAAGTGTACGAACACATCTTTGCTGCCATCAGCCGGGGTAATGAAACCAAAACCTTTAGACTCGTTGAACCACTTAACTTGACCTTTAATCTTTGCCATTTGCAAAATTCCTTAGAGTATTTTCTTCGCCCGCAGGCATAACATAGATAAAACTGAGACATTACTGCTTGAGGCACTAATATAAGGTTCGGCAGAGAAGCGGTATTCAACGTCAACGTGTTTACTCAGGACTTCTTTACTGAAAATGCCACACATAAACAGAACTGTACCTCGTTTAACCCAAACCGTGTTATCACATACAACGTTAATAATGGCAAGCCATTTTTAAACGTGTCTCGATCGGTCGCACAAATCACGCAGTTCATCAAACAACAACTGCACAGTTATGCGCCAGGCCGAGTAGAGATATATCCTCGCCTCTCTCCCCTTGTCCCGGCTGGCCTGCGCCGTAGCAGGGACTTTTCTACCATAGCTCATCAGGTTCAACTGTTCCAGATTATCTGTCACAGCCTCTACCAGATATCATTTTTTATGCTTAGTAATGCATAAAATATCACAAGCGTAAAAATGAGATCGGCATTCTGGTTTTGCACCAAAATAATGAAAGAATGATGACAATGCACAAAAAAAGTAAGAGAAACGTTTCGCTGATAATAAAACGATCGGTATCACAAAAATGACACAATCATATTATTAATCTATGGATAATTATATTTATGTCAAACCAGAGATAAGATATTAATTGGTCAGAGCATCTGGAAAAACGCAGGTTCCACGTGTGTCGGCGCAGTAATTGCCGGATTGTTGCAGAAGAAAATAATCTGATATCGTTGACGACAGGATGAAGCATCTGAGAATAGCATCTACAGACTCTCACCCTGTCTTTCTGTTTACTACCGTTCGGCTACCAGACGAATGATGTCATCATCTTCATCCTGAGTTTGCACCGCGGTAGGCTCTTCTGCTTTTTCCGGTTCGTTAGCTTCACAAAGACGACGGAGCAATGCGTTCTGTCGTTTTTGCTGATCCAACAACGCCTCAAGCAGTTCAATCTGCTCGTTAGTACGCGAACTTGCCCGATTGATGAAAAACCACAATACAAGCCCGATTACCAGAACCACCACCGATACCACTAAAGACGCAAAACTCAACGCGCCAGAATTCAAAACTTCGTTCATTTCACCACCTCAATGTAGACAGCGTAGTTTACCATTGCCGCACAAGAAGGTAATCAACTGTTACTGAAATGCGCTTACCAGGGAATAAATTTATTGATGGCGCAAATTCCGCTGAAAAATTGTACGTCCTGATCGCACATGATGTTGAACACCTGCGCCCACATCAGTATGCATACCAGCACGACAACTATCAGGACCACCCATCGAATTTTTTTCACTCCAACTCCACTCTCCGAATCTACAGCCTATGTTGATAAATTATCATGAGTTACCTAAACCCTAAGTTAACTGTAACGGCATTAAATGTTTTTAGGAATGATTCACTTGTTTCATCCCATGTACAGGCTAATCTAATAATAACGAGAAAAGATAAGAGGTTGTAATGCGTTTGATTATCCGCGCTATTGTGTTGCTCGCTCTGGTTTGGATCGGTTTATTACTGAGTGGCTACGGCGTTTTGATAGGAAGTAAGGAGACTGCGGCAGGTCTGGGCCTGCAATGTCAATATCTGACCGCCCGCGGGACCAGCACCGCGCAATACGTCCATACCAACAGCGGCATCATTGGCCTGTCAGATTGCCCCCTGTTGAGGAAAAGCACCGTCGTTATCGATAATGGTTAATATAGCAGCAAAAAATCAGTACGTTATTCGCTCCGGCGACGACGGCAGATCGTAAAAAACCCGATACGCCGTATCGGGTTTTCTGTGTATCGCAACACGTCAAAATTAGAACGGGTAATCGTTATAACCCATTTGCTCTGAAATCTTACGCGCTGCGGTGTGCAGCATTTCGACATATTCGTGCAAACGTTCTTCAGAAAAACGCAGCGTCGGGAATGAGATGCTCAGACCCGCAATGACCACGCCGAAACGATCAAACACCGGTACCCCGATACAGCGCAGTCCTTCTTCCTGCTCTTCGTTGTCTTCGCCATAGCCCTGCTCACGGACTTTATCGAGTAATACCAGCAATTCATCAGTGTTAGTGATTGTCCGATCTGTACTGCGTTTGTACTCAATACCATCCAGAATTTGCTTCACTTCATCGCGGTCGCGCCATGCCAGCAGCACTTTACCAATGGCGGTGCTGTACAGCGGATTACGACGACCCACGCGGGAATACATGCGCAAATTGTACATCGAGTCGATTTTATGGATGTAGACAATGCTGTCTTCATCCAGCGCACCGAGGTGTACTGTTTCCTTGGTCAGACGTGAAAGTTCGCGCATCTGGATGTCAGCGCTACGGATCAGATCAACGTTCTGTAATGCACGCGCACCCAGTTCAAATAATTTCAGGGTCAGGGAATACTTCTCAGACTCGCCTTCTTGTGCCACATAACCCAGCGTTTTCATGGTCTGCAAAAAGCGATAAACGGTGCTTTTTGACATCATGACGCGTTGTGACAATTCGGTAATACCAATTTCGCGCTCTTCACCCAGCGCCTGCAGGATGCCAAAAACCTTCAGCACGGAAGATACAGAATCGGGTTGTTTATCCAGATCTGCGATAGCCATTTACCACCTCATTGCGAGTGTTTTATAAAAATCAGAACCGGTTTTTATTATAATTTCACGTACCTGCCGTCGCAATCTGTCTTTGCTCACTTAGTTACAAATCTGCGACCTAACGCCTGAATATCAATGCTAAAATTATTATTCTCATCATAATTTCCGACAAAATTGACTTCCTATGGAAAAAATTCAGGCCGATGGCCTGCCATTGCCCCAGCGATACGGTGCAATTTTAACCATTGTTATTGGCATCTCTATGGCAGTACTGGACGGCGCAATTGCTAACGTTGCCCTGCCGACGATTGCCACCGATCTTCAGGCCTCCGCGGCCAGTTT
>NZ_CP080033.1:2977355-2979676 GCF_019382635.1 Citrobacter sp. Colony219
CAATCTGTCTTTGCTCACTTAGTTACAAATCTGCGACCTAACGCCTGAATATCAATGCTAAAATTATTATTCTCATCATAATTTCCGACAAAATTGACTTCCTATGGAAAAAATTCAGGCCGATGGCCTGCCATTGCCCCAGCGATACGGTGCAATTTTAACCATTGTTATTGGCATCTCTATGGCAGTACTGGACGGCGCAATTGCTAACGTTGCCCTGCCGACGATTGCCACCGATCTTCAGGCCTCCGCGGCCAGTTCAATCTGGGTCGTTAACGCCTACCAAATTGCGATTGTCGTATCACTCCTGTCACTCTCATTTCTGGGTGATATGTTTGGCTACCGACGCATATACAAGTGCGGACTGGTGGTATTTCTGCTCGCATCACTTTTCTGTGCCCTCTCCGATTCGCTGCACATGCTAACACTGGCGCGTGTGGCTCAGGGTTTCGGCGGAGCGGCATTGATGAGCGTGAATACAGCACTCATTCGCCTGATTTATCCGCAGCGTCAGCTTGGACGAGGCATGGGAATCAACTCCTTTATCGTGGCGGTTTCCTCAGCAGCAGGCCCGACTATTGCGGCAGCGATCCTCTCAATTGCCTCGTGGAAATGGTTGTTTCTGATTAACGTGCCACTGGGTATTATCGCGTTACTGCTGGCCATGCGCTTCCTGCCACCTAATACACCGCGTAGCAATAAGCCACGTTTTGATCTGCCCAGCGCGGTGATGAATGCGCTAACGTTTGGCTTGCTAATCACCGCACTTAGCGGTTTTGCACAAGGGCAATCGCTTAAGTTAATTGGTGCTGAGCTCGTAGGGCTCATCGTGGTCGGTTTCTTCTTTATCCGCCGTCAGCTCGCGCTACCGGTACCATTATTACCGGTTGACCTGCTGCGCATTCCGCTGTTTTCACTCTCGATTTGCACGTCAATCTGTTCATTTAGCGCACAAATGCTGGCGATGGTTTCCCTGCCCTTCTTTCTACAAACTGTGCTCGGTCGTAACGAAGTAGAAACGGGCCTGCTATTGACCCCATGGCCGCTGGCAACCATGGTGATGGCGCCACTGGCCGGGTATCTTATCGAACGCGTCCACGCGGGGTTATTGGGTGCGCTGGGTATGGTCGTGATGGCAAGCGGGTTGTTTTCGCTGGTGCTGCTGCCCGCTTCGCCCTCCGATTATAATATCATCTGGCCGATGATATTGTGCGGCGCAGGCTTTGGTCTATTCCAGTCACCGAATAACCACACCATTATCACCTCTGCGCCGCGTGAGCGCAGCGGCGGGGCGAGCGGTATGCTGGGAACGGCGCGCCTGTTAGGGCAAAGTACCGGCGCAGCGCTGGTGGCATTGATGCTCAATCAGTTTGGCGATAACGGAACACATATATCTCTGATAACTGCGGGTGTACTGGCAACGGTTGCTGCCATAGTGAGCAGCCTGCGTATCACGCAGCCGCGTGCATAAACGCCAGGCCCGGCAACACTTCGCCGGGCCTGGCGTCATTTATTATTCGCGTAACGATTCCGATGTCACCACTCCGGCTGGTACATAGGATTGGACGGATCGTCGGTATCTCCCATTATACAATCTGAAAAAAACTCCAGACTAAATCCTGAAGTGGCTAACTGCATCAATTTACGCTGCTCATCCGTTAAATTCGCTGTTGGGTCGAGTTCTTCTGCTGAAACAGCATCATCTGCAGAAACTGGCGTTGAGCTGATGGTCATGTCGCTCATGATAAATACCTATTTCAGGAACTCTTTTTGGGTTTCCAGTAGAGCTTCTATCGTCGACGACAATACCTTGGTCAGGTTATTGAAGATGGTATTAGCCTGGCTTAATTTTTCTGACATAACTTGTGACTGGCTTTCTACTGTACTGGACATCGTGTTCATCGAGTTTTCCCACTCGTTAAACATACCGCTGCTGATAGTGGCAGATTCATCCGCGCCGTGTCCTTCAAAATCCCAGGTCGATGCGGGAGAAACATAAATATTCGCTTTATCTCCTCCCGTCCCATTCATATCATATGCCTGGTCTATAACAACAACACTTTCTGTAACATGCACACTAGTATTACTATCACCAGCATCACTATTAGTTTTTGCTGGATCCAACATTGACGTTGGAATCAAAAAACAATCATATTCATGATAATCTTCAGTGGCCGTTGATGTTATGAGTGTATAGCCCTCCGGGATATAAAATCCTTTATCGCCTATTTTGTCAATGGGGACAATAACCATCTCCTTAGACGTTGGAATAATAGAATATGATTTATTCCCCCCTGTATTTCCAGAATATCTTGGATCGG
>NZ_CP080033.1:2980427-2993953 GCF_019382635.1 Citrobacter sp. Colony219
GCTCTTTATCAATACAGGTAACTTACTTCAGGTATTCCCCACTGCGCAGCGCTTCAATACGTTTGTCCAACGGGGGGTGAGTCATAAACAGCTCACTCAACGATTTGGATTTACCGTTGATGCAGAACGCCATCATACTGGTCGCTTCCTGCGGCTCATAGCTGGTTTTCAGGCGCTGCAGCGCGGCGATCATTTTTTCACGCCCTACCAGTTTTGCAGAACCGGCATCCGCATGGAATTCACGATGACGAGAGAACCACATCGTAATAATGCTCGCCAGAATACCAAATACCAGCTCCAGTACCGTCGCTACCGCAAAGTAGATTAACGGGTTACCGTTGCTACCCTCTCCTTCATCGCGGTTACCGCCCATAAACCCAGCGGCAATCTGCGCCAGAATACGCGAGATAAAGATAACAAAGGTGTTCACCACACCCTGAATTAACGTCATGGTCACCATATCGCCATTAGCAATGTGGCTGATCTCATGCGCGATAACGGCTTCGGCTTCATCCGGACTCATATTTTGCAACAGGCCAGTACTTACAGCCACCAGCGAGGCATCCCGGCGGGCACCGGTCGCAAACGCGTTAATATCTGGCGCGTGGTAGATTGCAACCTGCGGCATAGCGATCCCGGCCTGGCGGGCCTGATTCGCGACTGTATTCATCAGCCAGCGTTCTCTTTCATTACGCGGCTGCTCAATAACTTCCCCGCCAACGGACTTTAACGCCATCCATTTGGACATCAGCAGCGAAATGAAGGAACCACCAAAACCAAACAGCAGTGCCATGATCAACAAGCCTTGAACGCTGCTTGACTGGATCCCTGTCAGGCTCAATACCAGCCCGAAAACGACCATCACAGCCAGGTTCGTCAGCAGGAAGAGCGCGATTCGCATCATAATTTTCTTTTAACCTCAATTTAACAAAACGCACTATGCGATTACCCATATCGTATGGGTCTTACGGCTATTTTCAAGCATCCATAGGTGCTAAGTCACCAGAAAGACACAACTTTACATTTTATCGTATCAGACTGACGTCTTCATGCACTTGTTAAAAAAACAGGCACAATTTCTTGTGCCTGTTCGAGGTTATTGACTGGTTGCGGGCTGTTCCGCTGGCTTCTCTTTCTCAAGATGCGCCAGGTCGAGCGCGATTTTTACCGTTTCATCCAGGTACGGATCCGGCTCCTGGTAATCCTTCGGCAGATCGTCCAGTTTCTTCAATGGTGGTTTGCCTTCACGTTTAAACCGATCGTTGATACGCGCCAGACGCATTGCGTCATCTTCGTTATTCTCTTTTTCACGCTGAGCGTAATTCAGAGAAGCGATGTTGCGCTTATCCTTCAGCGCATTGAATCGCGCAATGTCCTTCATGATGTACTGGAACTCAGGATCGTTCGCAATACGTGCATTGTGCTCTTTCAGCAATTCAGGTCCGAACGGCGTCAGATTATCTGACTTAGTGTAGGTCGCAGCATCAATGCTGTCCCACGGCAGTGCGTTATCTTCAAACTTCTCGCCAGTTTCAGTTTCTTCATTACCTGTCGGCATGATGATATCCGGCGTAACGCCCTTACGCTGCGTGCTGCCACCGTTTACGCGGTAGAATTTCTGGATCGTGTACTGAACAGAACCCAGCGCCGGCCATTCCGGACGCAGCATCTGATCGTAAATACGGTTCAGAGAACGATACTGCTGTACGGTACCCTTACCAAACGTCGGTTCACCGACAATCAGTGCACGGCCGTAATCCTGCATTGCCGCAGCGAAAATCTCTGATGCCGAAGCACTGAAGCGGTCAACCAGTACCACCAGCGGACCTTTGTAGTAAACAACGCCATCAGTATCGCTGTCTTCGCGCACCTTGCCGTTGTTATCACGAACCTGAACCACCGGACCAGAAGGGATAAACAGACCGGAAAGCGAGACCGCTTCGGTCAGTGCGCCACCACCATTGGTACGCAGGTCGATAATCACGCTGCTGACATTCTGTTTTTCCAGTTTCTGCAGCTGAACTTTGACGTCATCCGTCAGGCCAACATAGAAACCAGGAATATCCAGTACGCCGACTTTTTCTTTACCAACGGTTTTCACCGACATTTTAACAGCGCGGTCTTCGAGACGAATGCGTTCACGCGTTAACGTGACGATGCGCGTCTTGGTTCCCTTACCGGCAGGCAGGATTTCGAGGCGAACTTTACTGCCTTTTGGTCCTTTGATCAGCGCGACAACATCATCCAGACGCCAGCCAATCACGTCGACCATACCTTTTCCGGTCTGGCCTACGCCGACAATACGGTCGCCAACACTTATCGCTTTGCTCTTGGCTGCCGGGCCGCCCGCAACCATGGAGTTAATGACGGTGTAGTCATCATCCATTTGCAGCACTGCGCCAATACCTTCAAGAGACAAGCTCATTTCCGTATTGAACTGTTCGGTATTGCGTGGAGAAAGATAGTTAGTATGCGGGTCGATTTCACGGGCAAAAGCCGTCATCGCCAGAGAAAACACATCTTCGCTATTGGTCTGCGCCAGACGGCGAATCGCAAACTTGTAGCGGCGCGTCAGCGTTTCGCGAATTTCAGCGTCGGTTTTACCGGTCAGCTTCAGGCTGAGTTCGTCAAATTTAACCTTGCCGTCCCACAGCGCATTTAGCTCTGCTTCGCTTTTCGGCCACGGAGCTTTACTCCGGTCGAGGTTAAAGTTGTCGTTACCGGTGAAATCCATTGGACGTGCCAGTACGCCTAATGCGTACTGATAACGTTCAAACCGGCGCTTTTGCGCCAGATTATAGAGATCGTAAAAGACATCCAGCTTACCGCTACGCAGTTCATCACCGAGGACGGTTTTCTTTTTTGCAAACTGTTCGATATCGCTCGCCAACAGCACGTTGTGGCTGTAGTCGAGCAGATTCAAATAGCGGTCAAAAATTTTCGCCGAAAACGCCTGATCCAGATCGAACTGGCGATAGTGTGAACGCGTAAAACGCGATGTCACACGTTCGCTTACCGTCGCATGCTGGGTTTCTTCCTTTAAAACGGGGATTTGATCGGCACGCGTGATGTCTTCCACAGCGAGTGCCTGGCCTGCAAATGCAAGCAGACCAGCTAACGCAGTAAGCCTAAAAAAAGTGTTCATGCCAGGCCTGGCCTCCGTTTCAGAACACCAGGTGTTCTGCGCGTACAATCAAAGACATACCCGAATTCAGCTGTACACGGACGCCATCTTTGGTGATTTCTAATACGGTGGCATCCATCGCATTATTACCTGCTTTCACCTTCAGAGACTGCCCTACCGTCAGCACTGAAATATCAGATACCGGGGTATGCTGTTCTTCACGAGGAGCACGCGGTGCTTTTGCTGCTGGTTTTTCAGCGCGAGGTTTACGCTCTGCGCCTTCCTTACGACGCGGAGCAGGACGCGGCTTGCGCTCGCGACGCGGTGCGTCTTCTTTTTCACCGGCAGCAGCGGCCGCTTCGCGTTTTTTCGCCTGTTGCTCTGCACGTTGCGCCTGAACGCGGGCTTTAGCTTCTTCCAGCTGTTTGCGTGCATGTTCAACGTGCTGCTCATCCAGCTCACCACAAGGGTTGCCGTCAAGATCGACACGCGTTGCGCCCAATTTAACGCCATACAGATAGCGCCAGCTTGAAGTATAGAGACGTAAGGCAGAGCGGAGCTGTGTCTTGCTGAGGTTCATTTCGCCCTCAACACGCTCTACCAGATCCTGAAAAATGCCAATTTTCAGTGGGCGCGCTTCGCCTTCCGCACTAAAACACTGCGGGAAGCGTTCGGCCAGAAACGCGATGACTTCTTTACTGCTATTCAACTTAGGTTGATTTTCCATGAAATTTCCTGATTACAACGGACGTAGCCAACAAGCGCAGGCATGAACAGGCGTCATTATAATGACGTCATCAGTAATTGCTACGTTATCCGTTGATTATCCTGCGACGGTCGCAAAGAATTTTTTGTAATCCGTCGTTGCAAGCACGGTTTCAAGCTGTGCCACAAGCGTCCGCAGACCCTGTTCATCTTCTTCTGTAAAGCGACCAAACGCTGTGCTATCAATGTCCAGCACGCCGATAATTTGATTCTCAACCGTAATCGGCAGAACGATTTCCGCATTGCTGGCGGCATCGCAAGCGATATGGCCATCAAAGGCATGCACGTCCTCTATACGCTGAACCTGGTTCTGCGCCACCGCAGTACCGCACACGCCGCGCCCTACCGGGATGCGTACGCAGGCGATTTTCCCCTGGAAGGGACCGAGCACCAGCGTAGTGTTCTCAAGCAGGTAAAAACCTGCCCAGTTCACTTCTGCAAGACGTTCGTACAATAACGCGCTGGTATTCGCCAACGTTGCCAGAAAACTGGTTTCACCTGCCATTAATGCCTGAAAATCACGGTTCAGATCCGTGTATAGCTCTATTTTGTTCATTATGTAATCACTTAGTTGTCTTACTTAAAACTGCAGCCTACTAAAATAAACATTAAATGCGTAAATGCTCAAGATCATTCCCATCATGGGTTAAGATAACATTACTTCAACACTTGATTCGCGATACATGGCCCTTACTCATCCACGCATCACGCCGACTAAAAAAATAGCGATCAGATCCATTGGTGAAGCGCTACCCCGTGCGCATTACCAACGATGCCCTGAATGTGACCTGCTGTTTAGCTTGCCGAAAATGCGTTCGCACCAAAGTGCATTCTGCCCACGCTGTGAGGCCAAAATTCGTGACGGCCGTGACTGGTCGTTAACGCGACTGGCAGCAATGGCTTTCACCATGCTGTTACTGATGCCCTTTGCGTGGGGAGAGCCGCTGCTGCACATCTATCTATTAGGCATACGCATTGACGCGAATGTGGTACAGGGCATCTGGCAGATGACCCGGCAAGGCGATCCGCTGACGGCATCCTTCGTGATGTTTTGCGTCATTGGCGCTCCCGTAATACTCGTTTCATCAATCGCTTATTTATGGTTTGGCAATATTCTCGGTATGAACCTGCGCCCAGTATTATTGATGCTGGAAAGGCTTAAAGAGTGGGTCATGCTTGATATCTATCTTGTCGGTATCGGCGTCGCCTCGATCAAAGTGCAGGACTACGCTTTTCTGCTGCCTGGAGTGGGACTCTATGCTTTTATTGCGCTGGTGATCCTGAGCATTTTGACGCTGTCGCACCTCAATGTTGAGCAATTATGGGAACGCTTTTATCCACAAAGGCCCGCACGCCGCCCCGACGGACAGCTTCGTGTTTGCCTCGGTTGTCACTTTACAGGTTATCCTGATGCCCGAGGCCGCTGTCCCCGTTGCCATATTCCATTACGCTGGCGCAGAAATCAGAGCATCCAAAAGTGCTGGGCAGCTCTGCTGGCCTCGATTGTCCTGTTGCTGCCTGCTAATCTGCTGCCCATCTCGGTAATTTATGTTAACGGTGCCCGCCAGGAAGACACTATCCTGACAGGCATCATGTCCCTGGCGAACAGCAACGTTGGTGTAGCAGCCATTGTTTTTATCGCCAGTATCCTGGTGCCCTTCACCAAAGTGATTGTGATGTTTACGTTGTTGTTCAGTATCCAGTTTAAATGTGAACAAGGGTTGCGCACCCGCATCCTGCTACTCCGTATGGTGACCTGGATTGGTCGCTGGTCGATGCTGGACTTGTTTGTTATCGCCTTAACCATGTCGCTGATAAATCGCGATCAGATACTTGCTTTTACTATGGGACCGGCTGCGTTTTATTTCGGTGCAGCGGTAATATTGACTATTCTTGCAGTGGAATGGCTGGACAGCCGCTTACTTTGGGATGCACATGAGTCAGGAAACGCCCGCTTCGCAGATTGAAGCGCAGATTAAAACAAAACGCCGTATCTCTCCGTTCTGGCTGCTGCCGTTCATCGCACTGATGATTGCAGGATGGCTCATCTGGGGCAGCTATGAAGATCGTGGCAATACCGTGACCATCGACTTTATGTCCGCGGACGGTATTGTCCCAGGACGCACGCCCGTGCGCTATCAGGGTGTCGAAGTTGGCACGGTGCAGGATATCAGCCTGAGTAAAGATCTGCGCAAAATTGAAGTTCGAGTCAGCATTAAGTCCACCATGAAAGATGCCCTGCGCAAAGACACACAATTCTGGCTGGTCACGCCGAAGGCATCACTGGCGGGCGTTTCTGGTCTCGATGCACTGGTTGGCGGGAACTATATCGGGATGATGCCGGGCACCGGCGAGCCGGAAGATCATTTCGTCGCGCTCGACACGCAGCCAAAATATCGGCTGAATAATGGCGATTTGATGTTGCATCTGCGGGCGCCTGACCTCGGTTCGCTCAATAGCGGTTCGTTGGTTTATTTCCGCAAGATCCCGGTAGGCCGGGTCTATGACTACACCATCAACCCCAATCATCAGGGTGTAACCATCGATGTACTGATTGAGCGCCGCTTTACCAATCTGGTGAAAAAAGGCAGTCGTTTCTGGAATGTGTCTGGCGTGAATGCGGATGTCAGCCTGAGCGGCGCAAAGGTAAAACTGGAAAGTCTGGCCGCGCTGGTCAATGGCGCCATAGCCTTTGACTCCCCAGAAGATTCACAACCTGCCGCCGCCGACGACACGTTTGGGTTATATCAGGATCTCGCCCACAGCCAACGTGGCGTGATCGTCAAACTGGAACTACCCAGCGGCGATGGCCTGAAGGCTGGATCAACCCCGCTGATGTATCAGGGCCTGGAAGTCGGTCAACTGACCAGGCTGGATTTGAATCCAGGCGGTAAAGTCACTGGTGAAATGACCGTCGACCCAAGCGTTGTAACGCTGCTGCGCGACGGCACGCGCATTGAGTTACAAAGCCCCAAATTATCATTAAACGATATGAGCCTGAGCTCGCTGTTAACAGGGAAAACGTTTGAACTGGTGCCCGGCGAAGGCGAGCCACGTAGCCAGTTTGTGGTGATCCCTGGTGAACAGTCCCTGCTTCATGATCCCGGCGTTATGACACTTACGCTGACCGCCCCGGAAAGTTACGGCATCGATGCTGGCCAGCCGCTGATCCTTCATGGCGTGCAGGTCGGTCAGGTTATCGAGCGTAAGCTATCAAGCGATGGCGTTTCATTTATCGTGGCTATCGAGCCGCAGCATCGTGCACTGGTGCAAGGTGACAGCAAATTCGTGGTTAATAGTCGTGTGGATGTCAAAGTGGGCATTGATGGCGTTGAGTTCCTTGGCGCCAGCGCCAGCGAATGGATAAGCGGCGGTATTCGCATTTTGCCTGGTACCAAAGGTGAAATGAAAAAAAGCTATCCGCTGTATGCAAACCTCGAAAAAGCAATTGAGAACAGCCTGAGCGATCTGCCCACCACCACCGTCAGCCTGAGCGCCGAGACACTACCGGATGTGCAGGCCGGGTCAGTAGTGCTATACCGTAAATTCGACGTCGGTGAAGTCATTAGCGTACGCCCTCGTGCCGACGCGTTTGATATCGATCTGCATATCAAACCGGAATACCGCAATCTGTTAACCAGCAACAGCGTGTTCTGGGCTGAAGGTGGCGCAAAAGTTCAGCTTAACGGCAGCGGCCTGACCGTACAGGCATCTCCCCTGTCGCGGGCGCTAAAAGGGGCGATTAGCTTCGATAACCTGAGCGGTGCCAGCGCCAGCCAGCGTAAAGGCGACAAGCGTATTTTGTACGCGTCAGAGACCGCTGCACGTGCGGTAGGTGGACAGATTACTCTGCACGCATTCGACGCCGGGAAACTCGCCGCAGGGATGCCAATTCGCTACCTGGGGATTGATATTGGTCAGATCCAGACCCTTGAACTGCTCACCAGCCGTAACGAAGTGCAAGCCAAAGCGGTGTTGTATCCGGAATACGTGCAGACCTTCGCGCGAAGCGGTACACGATTCTCGGTAATTACCCCGCAAATTTCGGCGGCAGGTGTAGAGCATCTGGATACTATCTTACAGCCATACATTAACGTGGAACCAGGGCGCGGTAACCCGCGCCGTGATTTTGAACTGCAGGAAGCGACGATTACTGATTCACGTTACCTTGATGGTCTGAGTATTGTGGTAGAAGCGCCAGAAGCAGGATCACTCAATATCGGTACTCCGGTTCTGTTCAGAGGTATTGAAGTGGGGACCGTCACGGGTCTGACGCTGGGTTCACTGTCCGATCGCGTGATGGTGGCCATGCGCATCAGTCAGCGCTACCAGCACCTGGTGCGCAATAACTCCGTGTTCTGGCTGGCATCTGGATACAATCTCGATTTCGGCCTCACCGGCGGCGTCGTGAAGACAGGTACCTTCAATCAATTCATTCGCGGTGGTATCGCGTTTGCCACCCCACCAGGTACGCCACTGGCGCCGAAAGCGCAGGCGGGTAAACACTTCCTGCTACTGGAGAGTGAGCCGAAAGAATGGCGTCAGTGGGGAACCGCCCTGCCACGCTAATCTTTTCCCTGCTCCGGCGTACTCGCGCCGGAGCGGTTAGCCTCGTCATACTTCAAGTAGGCGCGTAGTTGTCCTGCAACTCGAATTATTGAGGGTATATGCTACACTGCGCACCTGTTTTTTTGCCGGTGGTACCAAGTGGCTTATTTTCCTGACGCCTTTCTGACACAAATGCGTGAAGCAATGCCTTCCACGCTCTCTTTTGAAGATTTTCTCGCAGCCTGCCAGCGTCCATTACGCCGCAGTATCCGCATCAATACGCTGAAAATCTCCGTTGCTGATTTTCTCGACTTAACCGCGCCTTATGGCTGGTCACTCACTCCGGTTCCCTGGTGTGCTGAAGGCTTTTGGATTGAGCGCAACGATGAAGAGTCTGTACCGCTCGGCAGCACCGCAGAACATTTAAGCGGTCTGTTTTATATTCAGGAAGCCAGCTCAATGCTGCCAGTCGCCGCGTTGTTTGCCGAAGGTAATACTCCGCAACGTGTCATGGATGTTGCGGCAGCCCCCGGATCTAAAACCACGCAAATTGCCGCAAAAATGAATAATCAGGGCGCGATTCTGGCGAATGAGTTTTCCGCCAGTCGCGTCAAAGTTCTGCATGCCAATATCAGCCGTTGCGGGATAGCCAATGTCGCGCTCACCCATTTTGACGGCCGGGTATTTGGCGCAGCGTTGCCTGAATCCTTCGATGCCATTTTGCTGGACGCCCCATGTTCCGGCGAAGGCGTGATGCGTAAAGACCCCGATGCGCTAAAAAACTGGTCGCCAGAAAGTAATCTGGAAATAGCCGCAACTCAGCGCGAACTGCTCGACAGCGCCTTTCACGCTCTGCGCCCCGGCGGCACGTTGGTTTACTCGACCTGTACGCTTAACCGTGACGAAAATGAAAACGTCATGCAGTGGTTGATTGAGACTTACCCGGACGCCGTCGAGTTTCTTCCTCTGGGTGATTTATTTCCGGAGGCCGGACGCGCCCTGACACCTGAGGGATTCCTGCACGTGTTCCCACAAATTTATGACTGTGAAGGATTCTTTGTCGCGCGTTTGCGAAAAACAGCCCCTATCCCTGCACTGCCTGCGCCGAAATATAAGGTGGGGAATTTCCCCTTCAGCCCGCTGAAAAGCCGGGAAGCCGCACAAATCGCCCAGGCTGCTACCGCCTGTGGATTGCAATGGCAAGACAATCTGCGCCTTTGGCAGCGTGATAAAGAAATTTGGTTATTCCCGACAGACATTGAACCGCTGATTGGTAAAGTCCGTTTTTCCCGCCTCGGGATTAAACTCGCTGAAACCCACAATAAGGGTTACCGCTGGCAGCATGAGGCAGTTATCGCCCTTGCTAACCCAGAACATCACAATGCGTTTGAACTGACGCTTGAAGAAGCGGAAGAGTGGTATCGCGGCAGAGATGTCTACCCGCAAACCTCACCAACAACCGACGATGTACTGGTCACGTTCCAGCATCAGCCGATTGGACTGGCAAAACGTATTGGATCACGGTTAAAGAACAGCTATCCACGCGATCTTGTCCGGGATGGTAAACTCTTTACAGGATAACGCACGTTTTTACTGGCGCTTTTGCCCACGTTGACTACGCTGAAAAATGGGCGGCTTAACTGGTCGTACCACAACCCGCAAATCAACGGAGAGCACGATGATGAAAACCAGTGTGCGCATTGGCGCTTTTGAAATCGACGACGCCGAGTTACATGGCGAATCGCCGGGGGACCGAACGTTAACCATTCCTTGTAAATCCGATCCGGATTTATGTATGCAACTGGACGCCTGGGATGCCGACACCAGCGTCCCGGCCCTTCTCAATGGAGAACATTCCGTTCTATTCCGCGAGCACTACGATCGTAAGTCAGATGCCTGGGTCATGCGCTTTGCCTGATTCAAAAAGAACCCGTCGCCAGACGGGTTATTTATTGGCGTTAAAACAATTGAATCTAAGTACGCAGGCGGAGAAGAAAGCGATGGTTCCCCCCGCAGCCAGCACGCTATAAGCGAGTTCCCAGCTTTGCGTTGAATCCATCACCACACCAAATGTTAAAGGCGCAAGAGACCCCACGCCAAATCCAAGCAGCGACCGCAATCCCATCACACTCCCCAGCTTTGCCTGAGGCACATTATCGGCAATCGCGGCAGATAAGACGCCTGAATCACCAAGAATGAAGAAACTCCCCATAAACGCGAACAATAATGTCCACCCCGCCCCCCAGGAAACCGATAATCCCATCAGGAGTGAACTCAACGCACCGGCAGCGCCCATAAAAATCAACACCGATGCGCGATTAAAATAATCGGAGATTGCCCCTACAATCAGCGTCGAGAACATCCCCGATAAATGTACAGCACAGGCGACGATCAACCCGGTGGCCATCGGCTCCATCTGCCAGGCTTGCAGCGCATTCGTCACCAGGCTGGGGGTCCATGCCCAGCTCCCCAGTAACTCCCAGCAATGCGCAATATAACCTACCATCAGCAGTATCGCGCCGACCGACAGAACATGGCTCTTTGCCGATCCCCCCTGCTTCTGCGTCCTGTACATGTCTTCCTGATAGCCGGATAACGCCACTGAACCGGATACCGCGCCAACCAATGCGCCAGCGGCACATAAAGAGAACGCAAAGGAAGCTCCCCAGCGCAATGCTCCCCAGGCGGAGATAAATACAGACAGCAGGTAGCCAAACGAACCTGCGGCCAGGATCATCCCAACGGCAAGTCCACGTTTGGGCACGCTGTTCATGCCCATAGCCAACATCATCGCTGGCGTGTAGGCCCCACCCTGGGTCAATCCGACAAAGGCCATCATGACCAGAGCGGAGGAATAAGAGCGGGCAAAACAGGCAAAAAGCAATAAAGCGAGCACACCGAACCACGAGAAAATGAGATACACCTTGCGAGCCCCCAGATAGTCGCACAGCCAGGAGGCAGCAAATAAGGCGCAGGCGTTTGAAATACTAAATACCGTCTGTATTGTTCCCGCAGCGGCGGCGTCTATATGCCACTCTTCACGTATTACCGGAAGTGCACCAGCAAAAGCCATTGTCCCCAGGCATGTCCCCGCCCGTCCAAGGCAAAACAAATTGAATGCTTTCACTAAAATTGCCTTCAGAAAAAGTGAATATCGATAATGAACCAGAGCGTTACCGGCCATGTTATGAGCAAGGGGAAGAGGCTGACAAACGATCTTTATTGCGTCAATTGGTTGAGTTAGACTCAACCAATGACACGATTACTCTCGCTCCCCCATTTGCCGGCATTCGAAGCTGCTGCGCGTAGAAGCAGCTTCAGTGCGGCAGCTGATGAACTGTTTATCACCACAGGAGCAGTCAGCCGACATATCCGCGCACTGGAAGCACAACTGGGCGTACAACTGTTTTATCGTGCACACAAATCTGTCAGGCTGACGAGTGCTGGCGAGACCTTTTCCCGCGTCGCAACACGGTTACTCGATGAACTTGCGCAGGCAGAAAAAGAGGTCAGCGCTAACACCTTTTCGGGAAGGTTAACCATCCAGTGCCTGCCCACATTCGCCATGCACTGGCTAATGCCAAGACTGGCTGAGCTGAATGAAATCCACCCTGAACTCACCGTCGATGTCACCACCAGCATTGGTCCCGTTAGCTTCGCTTCTCCCTTTGATGTCGCGATTCGCCGGGATCCGGCACATTTTTCCGGGCTTAAACCTGTTCCATTTCTTCGGGAATCAAGCCTGCTGGTTTGTAGCCAGCAGTACCTGCACAGCCGACCTCTGGTCTCGCCAGATCAACTGGACGATCATATAAAAATTCAAATTCGTGCGCGTAACGATCTCTGGAAACGCTGGCATAGCCATTTCCCAAATGATCATCAAGAAAGTAACCAGATTATCACGCTGGATCATACATTTGCGGCAATGCAGGCGGCTGAAGATGGCTTGGGTTTGGCCGTAATGCCCTATTTATTCTGTGAAAAACACCTGAAAACAGGAAGGCTGGTTGCGCCATTTGGCGATTTGACTATCGATACCGGAACCTATTCTCTGCTGTGGAATGACAGGCAAGATGGGGCCGTAAGAAAATTTACCCACTGGTTGCAATCTTTCGAACTGCCCGGTGAAACGTACCTGCCCTTCACGAATGAGTACACAGTGACGCGTTAACTTATTTCTCCCCACCCCATTAACTGCAATTTCTTCTACACTATTGATACGGCAATACAATTTGAGGATGGAATGTTCACGCTGATTCTTTTTGTTTGCTACCTGGATGGCGGTTGTGAAGATATCGTGGTTGATGTCTACAATACAGAACGGCAGTGCTTAATTTCGATGGACGATCAGCGCATTCGCAACGGCGGATGCTTGCCGGCCGAAGACTATATCGACAGCTTCTGGCGTCCTGCTCAGGAATATAGTGATTTCTAATTATTGTAACTGCACCAACGTTAGCTCACCGCCAAATACCGCGCCGGTATCAATATAGTGCAGATTATCGCGATCAAGCCGATGGCGCAGGGGCGTATGGCCAAACCAAAAGTGATCTGCGCCATGAATTCCACTGCCTTTATTCATTAATCGCGCACGATCCCACAACACCCGTTGCAAATCGACCTCTTTTCGCCACAGATAAATATCATCCGGGTAATCAGCATGGGCAATCACGTGTACGCCATTCTGACAATGCAGTTCCAGAATCCACGGTAATTGCTGACAGGCTTCAAGAGCAAATCTTGCCGCGGGTTGTGCTGCCTGCGCAAACCACGAGCCCCCATTCATAAACCACAGCTGCAGATCCCCCGTTACCAGCGCATCCAACGCCATCTGCTCGTGATTCCCCCTGACCGCTATCATCCAGTTTCGGCGAAGCAACTGTAGACAGCGCAGACTATCAGGCCCACGATCGGTAACATCGCCGACAGAAACCAATAGATCGCGCCACGGATCAAACCGACACTGGCGCAATTTATCCATCAGCATAGAAAAACAGCCGTGAAGATCTCCCACGACCCAGATGTGACGCCAGTTTGTTCCTTCGACCCTCTGGTAGACGTTGTCAGACAGCCCCATATGACCTTCTAC
>NZ_CP080033.1:2995212-2996206 GCF_019382635.1 Citrobacter sp. Colony219
ACATAAAAAGAGACCGAATACGATTCCTGTATTCGGTCCAGGGAAATGGCTCTTGGGAGAGAGCCGTGCGCTAAAAGTTGGCATTAATGCAGGCTAAGTTACCCTGCCATTTAAGAATAGATGACAGCGCCAGGTTTTCCAGTCCGCGACTAAAGTGGTCTGAAAAAAAGGGAGATTGTCACTCGCTACAATGTAAAAACCGCAAGTTCTCCTGTGAGATCCTTGCGGTTTTTTATTGGAAATCAGAGCACTACATCTGACAATTAACAGAGTTTTTCTGCGCGCTCGATAAACAGAGCAAGGCTCATTTTTTCGCCAGGTTTAGTCGGATCGTCAATCTGGATAACGTCGATCGGTTTTGCCGTGGTTTTACCGCTCTCAACCTGCTGTCTGGCAACATCATTCAGCGGGTATTGCACCAGCGTGCTGGGATTGATGACATACAGCGCGTTGCCCGGACGGCAGGTCAGCATCACCTCTTCACGATTAAACGCCCATTTATCTTTGCCAACCTCAAAACGGCTGACGGTAATGACCTGCGGCGCAGCCAGTGCCACTCCCGAACTTGCCAGTAGCAATAAAGAGATAATAATTTTTTTCATACGTTTTGCCAGTCCATCAATCAGAACGGTTCGAGGGTTGCAAACAGGCTGACAATTGCCAGCACAACAGCGCCTATACCCCATTCCAGCTTCGTCATCCAAATAAAATAGAGGGTCATGCAGCGGTTATCCTGCTGCATACGTGGAACAAGAACATACCGATTCACCAGCGCAATCGCCACCATTAGCATGACCAGGGCACATTTTAACAACAGCAGTCTCCCATAAGCCGCATGCCAGGGAACAGAAAAACCGACAATAAACAGCGCATTCATGATGCCGGTAAGCAACACGCCAATCACAAAAAGATGCCCATAGCGGGAGAAGCGCATCATGGTACTGATGGCTTGATCGCGCCAGCGTCCTTGCGCCATTCTCATACAGTAGAGCAC
>NZ_CP080033.1:2996291-3068294 GCF_019382635.1 Citrobacter sp. Colony219
TGCAATGTCGCATGCCCAACGCCCGCCAGCAGAATAAACTGCGCAATCGTCAGCATTAGCAGTCGTCGCGGCATACTACGCGGTACGATAATAGTCACCGCCAGAGTGACCAGCGCAAGGATAATTTGCCACAGCCAGACGCCCCCGAATTGTGTTTGCAGGACAGCTCCCCAAACGGTGATGGAGAGGACATCCTGCCAACCCGCGCCCATTAATCCCCCCTGAACCGCCAGCATCAGCGTCGCGCTGATAAAGCTCCACGTTGCGGCATGCCGTTGCAGATGCAAGAAACGACGCATCATCAAACGACGAACCGAAACGGGAGCCAGCCATGCGCCGTAAAGCGCACAACCAAACACCAGCATCAAAGTGGTAAAATGGATAAAACGCAGTACAACCCAGGTAAACGCCAGCATCGGTTATTTCACGCTAAAGCTATATTGTCCTTTCGTCTTGTGCCCATCCACGGAAACAACGTGCCAGTCGACCGTATATTTTCCTGCTTCAAGTGTTTGATCAAGCGGAACAATCAGCTGTGTTTTGTCCTGCTCACTGCGTGACGCCTTGCCCGTTTTGATCTGTTCTTTGTTTGGACCTGTCAGCGTTGCGCCGCTGAATCCCGGCTCTACGCCTTCAGAAAAATTCAGCGTCAACGCCTGAGGAGATGCCGCAACCTCGGCATTAGCCGCCGGGCTTTGTTTTGTGAGGTGGGCATGCGCCAGGGCGGCGGGCGTTGCCAGCACGCTGGCGAGTACGATGAGAGCGCTGCGAAGCATAGATGCAGATGAAGCCATTTCAACTATTCCTTTTTGTTATGTCTAATCTATAGAGAATAACCTTCTACAATGATCGAGTCGAGAATCATCATTTCAGGCTTGCCATTAATGCGCACTCTTAGTAACTTTTGCGCGCTAATGGAGAGATGAGGAAAAACGTATGAATATTAATCTGGCCAAACTTGAGCAAGCAGAAATGGATAAGGTTAACGTCGATCTCGCTGCGGCAGGTGTCGCATTTAAAGAGCGCTACAACATGCCTGTCGTTGCTGAAGTAGTCGAGCGTGAACAGCCTGCACATTTACGCGACTGGTTCCGTGAACGCCTGATCGCGCACCGTTTAGCTTCTGTTTCCCTGTCACGTTTACCTTACGAGCCTAAAGTTAAATAAACCTTATATTAAGTTACAATTCCTTACATGATGCCTGCTACAGTATAAGTACATTCTTAATCTACTATTTAAGGATGGTTGTAGACACTATGAAAAGGAAATCATTATGTCACACTGGAAAATTGCTGCAGCGCAGTACGAACCACTTCAACGATCATTAAGCGAACACGTCGCCCATCATTTGCAGTTCATTCAGGCAGCGGCTAAATGCCAATGCGAATTGTTGGTTTTTCCATCATTGTCCCTGTTGGGATGTGTGGACGAAGACGACGCTCTCCCAGCCCCACCTGATGAAGAGTTATTGCAACCCCTCGCCCACGCTGCGGCCACGTATCGTATGACCATCATTGCCGGGTTGTCGGTAGAGCATCACGATCGCTTTGTGAAAGGAATAGCGCTTTTCTCTCCCTGGATGACCTCGCCGTTAATGTTTCATCAAAGCCATGGCGCCTGTATCGCCAGGCAACAAAATGCCATCAGCGTAGTCGACAGTCAGCCGGAAGGTATTGATATCGACCCGACATTTTCGCTGTTCACAACCTGTCAGTCCGTCAGCGAACCAGAACTGCTCTCTTCCGCTTCGCGCCTGCAAAGTTTTTCACATAAATTCGCCATTGCGGTGCTGATGGCCAATGCACGTGGAAGCAGCGCGTTGTGGGATGAAGGTGGTCGGTTAATTGTACGCGCCGACAGCGGTTCGTTACTGTTAACCGGACAACGCACGCCACGGGGTTGGCAAGGTGATATCATTCCATTACGCTAGTCGTTTTGGTCTGGAGCCCGGCATGTTGCGCATAATAGATACAGAAACCTGTGGTCTGCAGGGAGGCATTGTTGAGATTGCGTCTGTCGATGTCGTTGACGGAACGATCGTCAATCCCATGAGCCATCTGGTGCGTCCTGACCGTCCCATCAGTCCACAAGCCATGGCTATCCATCACATCACTGAAGCGATGGTAGCGGATAAACCGTGGATTGAAGATGTCATCCCGCACTATTACGGCAGCGAGTGGTACGTGGCGCATAACGCCAGTTTTGATCGGCGTGTGCTGCCCGAAATGCCAGGAGAATGGATTTGCACCATGAAGCTTTCCCGCCGTCTGTGGCCGGGGATCAAATACAGCAATATGGCGCTCTATAAATCCCGCAAGCTGAGCGTCCAGACGCCGTCTGGTCTGCACCACCACCGCGCGCTTTATGACTGCTACATCACAGCGGCACTGCTGATCGACATTATGAAGACGTCCGGCTGGACCCCGGAGCAAATGGCCGATGTCACCGGTCGTCCTGCGTTGCTAACCACATTTACCTTCGGAAAATACCGCGGGAAACCGGTATCTGAAGTCGCTGAACGCGATCCGGGCTATTTGCGCTGGCTGTTTAACAACCTTGACAATATGAGCCCGGAATTGCGCCTAACGCTGAAACACTATCTGGATAACGCCTGAGTTTACGCTTGTCCAGGCAGTGTGCCCTGCGCCAGCCCAATCAAAAACGCGTATTCCAGGGCCACACCTTCGTAAGATTTATAACGTCCGGATTTACCGCCGTGCCCGGAATCCATATCCGTGCAGAGTAACAGCAGATGGTCGTCCGTTTTCAGCTCACGCAGTTTTGCCACCCACTTTGCCGGTTCCCAGTATTGCACCTGGGAGTCGTGCAAGCCCGTTGTCACCAGCAGATGCGGATAAGCCTGCGCGGTAACATTGTCATACGGACTGTAGCTTTTCATGTAGGTGTAATACTCTTCCTCCTGCGGATTACCCCACTCTTCAAACTCACCGGTCGTCAGTGGAATTGACTCATCCAGCATTGTGGTCAGCACATCGACAAATGGCACCTGTGCAATGACGCCATGAAACAGTTCGGGGCGCTCATTGATGGCAACACCCATTAACATTCCTCCGGCGCTTCCTCCCATGCCATAACATAGCGAAGGCGCGCCATAGCCCATTTTTAGCAGTGCATCGCAGACGTCGAGATAATCATTGAAGGTATTTTTCTTATGCAGAAACTTACCGTCTTCGTACCACTGTTGCCCTAACTCACCGCCGCCACGGACATGGGCAATGGCATAAACAAAGCCGCGATCCAGCAGGCTCAAGCGGCTGCTGCTGAAATCGGCGTCCATGCTGGCGCCATACGAGCCATAGCCGTAAACCAGTAACGGATTTTTTCCTTTCAGGAAGTACTTTTGATGGTAAACCAGCGAAACCGGAACCTCGGTACCATCCCGCGCGGTGATCCATACGTGTTCGCTACGGTAGTTCGCCGCATCAAATCCGGGAACCTCCGTCTGCTTGAGCACGCGACGCTCTCCGGTGTCCATATCCAGTTCAAACAGCGTATCCGGGGTGGTCATGGAGGAATAGCCATAACGCAGGCGCGAGGTCTCCGGCTCAGGGTTATAGGCAAGCCATGTCACATACGCCGGATCGTCAAAGGCGATACCGACCACTTCGCGCGTTTTACGATTGATCTGACGCGGACTGGTTAAGCCCCGCTGGCGCTCTTCCACCACCAGCCAGTCTGTGAACAGCGTAAAGCCCTCCAGCATCACGTTGTCACGCGGAGGGATCAGCGTCTCCCAGACTTGCTCATCACGAACACGGGTACGGTACAGGCCGAAATTTTTCCCCTGACGGTTGGAGCGCAGATAAAAATTGTGCTGATAGTGATCGAGACTGTATTCGTGGTCTTTGCGTCGCGCTAAAAAGACCAGTGGCTCTGCATCAGCCAGTTCTGCATCAATGAGCAGAACCTCACTGGTGGTTGCACTCGCAATATGAATAACAACATAGTGCTGTGAGGTGGTTTTATGCAGACTGACATAAAACATATCATCGGCTTCTTCATATACCAGCTCATCCAGTGATGATGGCGAGCCTACGGTATGCCGCCAGACCTGATACGGCAGCAATGTGGTTTCATGCTTGCGGACATAATAGAAAGTCTGCGAGTCGTTGGCCCAGACTAATTCCGGCTCGACGTTTTCAAGTACCTCCGGGTACCAGTTACCCGTTTGTAAGTTGCGAAAACGCACGCCATATTGCCGGCGGGACAGATAATCCTCAGCCAGCGCCATAATGGTGTTATCCGGGGATATCGCCAGTCCTCCCAGCGTATAAAACTCACTGTGGGCCGCGCGCTGGTTACCATCCAACAAGGTGTCCCATTCATCCCACTCTTCACTGAAGGCAGACTGACGTTGATAAATGGCATATTCGCACCCCGGTTCATAGAGATGGCGATAGCGGTACCCATTTTTCACATACGGTGCAGACACATCCTGAGGGGGAATACGGTCGATAATCTCTTTCAGAACACGATCCTGCAAAGCTTGCTGCGAAGCCATCACCTGGCGGCCATATGCATTTTCTTGTTGCAGGTAATTCAGTACTTCTGGTTGCGAGCGGGTGTCATCTCGCAACCAGTAATAATTATCAACGCGGGTGTCGCCATGCTGCGTCATGGCGTGGGGAATACGAGGAGCTTTAGGTAGCATGTCATTGTTCTTTTGCTTAATCATCCTATAAGGGTGGCAAAAGTCAGCAATGATGCAAGCGAAACATGCGCCTTGGCGGTAACTATTTAACCCGGCAGGGCCTGTTTTTGTTCCTTAAGATCCTGCTCAATCCCTTCACGAACATCCTGCGGGATCTTCAACGCATCACCCAATGCATTCAGATAACTGCGTTCCATAAAGTGGTCGATATCAATCGCCGCACAGCTCAGGAAGTAAATTTCTAGCGCTTCTTCTTCGTTACGGATCCCCTGAGCCAGACGCTGAGGATCGAGTGGTTGTTCAATCGCACGTTCAATCAGAATGCGGCCCTGCTCTTCCACGCCCGCTTCACGGAGCTGCTGCTCAATAGCGCTACGTTCTTTGGCATCAATATGGCCATCGCTTTTCGCCGCAAAAACCAGCGCCAGAATCAGGCGTTCGGTTCGCTCATCCAGCGGTGAGCTTTGTGCACCAAACTGCGGCTCATCCTGATGCGCCGCACGGACCTTATCTTTGTACTTGTTCCATAAAACCGTACCGGCAACCGCCCCACCACCAACCAAAAGCGCGCTGGTGCCGTATTTACTGAGTAATTTTCGTGAGGATTTGTTAGCAACCAGTAATCCTGCCAGACCGCCTAACGCGCCTGGAACGAGAAGTTTACTCAGCCCTTGCTCGCCAGAAGATGACGCGGAGGAACCCTTTTGCCCAAGAAGAGATTGTAGTTGATTTAGCCAGTTAGCCATTTTGCCCCTCAAGTACAGACGAATAATCATCAAAGCGTACCCGAGGGGATGTCAGGAAGTGTTCAGGTCATCAAAAGATGTGCAAATACCTCCGTTACTGCGGCTGATACTCCGCCGTTCCGGCTTTGCAGTCGACTTTTACCTGATAGTGAATATCCGCACTTTTACCGCGAACAGTCAGGGGGACTGACCATTTCCCGTCTTTGCCCGTAATATCGGGCGTGTTTACCCAGGCGACAGGATCGGCTTGCCCGACGCGCTTTTGATCGTCAGCCCAGCGCGCGATGCGATTTTGTTGATAATCACGTTTCACGCTCGCCGCAATACCGTTAGCGTCCAGTCCCTCACACTTGGGGAACTGGACGTTTTTGCTTTCCATATTTGCCGCAAATACAGATACGCTGGCAGACAGCAGCAGCAGGCTCAATAACGTTCTTTTTTTATACATTCTTTTCTCCTTAATCTCCCCTTCGTCATTCAGATTGCCTGTAGCAACGGGAAATAACGTCAGGGATTGCACAATGATTCAGGGAAAAGCATGGTACAAAATATCAGGAGCGCAAGTCGCTTCAGGCCGCCTGGGTATCATCCTCAGCGTGCGCGTCGTTGTCGACCACCTGTGGAGAAGGCAGCTTGCCGTTTTTGAGGATGGCGCTTAGCACATCTTTTTGCTCAGCCAGCCACAGAGAAAGCGCTTCGCGCTGCTCGTCTTCAAGCGCTACTGGCGATTGCTCCAGCCATGTGTCGAGCAGATCGGCTGTATCAAGCATCTTGTCATACGCATCGGCTTCCTTTTTGCTGGTAAACGACATTTTTTCCTCACCTTCCCGAATGACTACGTATTTAACTTCAACCGCCATTTTGCAGCCTCTTAAATTACCTGTATTTATATACAGCATATTCTTTTTCATCACTGAAATCAACCTGGTAATAAAGACAGACGCAAACGTTTTCGTATATACTACGCCCAGATAAAACAGGGGATTGATTTATGACGTTATTAGGCACAGCGCTGCGTCCAGCAGCAACGCGAGTGATGTTATTAGGTTCGGGAGAACTGGGTAAAGAGGTGGCAATTGAATGTCAACGCCTGGGTGTGGAAGTCATTGCCGTGGATCGTTACCCCGACGCGCCAGCGATGCACGTTGCTCATCGTTCCTACGTTATCAACATGCTGGATGGCGAAGCATTACGCCAGCTCGTCGAGCGTGAAAAACCACATTATATCGTGCCGGAAATTGAGGCGATCGCCACGGATATGCTGGTAAAACTGGAGCAGGAAGGCCAGCGTGTTGTGCCATGTGCAAGAGCAACGCAACTGACCATGAACCGGGAAGGAATCCGTCGCCTCGCCGCCGAAGAATTGTCTCTACCGACCTCTTCTTACCGCTTTGCTGACAGTGAAGTCCGCTTTCGCGAGGCCGTCGCTGAAATCGGCTATCCCTGCATCGTAAAACCGGTAATGAGTTCTTCCGGTAAAGGCCAGAGCTTTATCCGCTCCGCCGAACAGCTAACCGAAGCCTGGAACTATGCCCAACAGGGCGGGCGAGCTGGCGCCGGGCGTGTTATCGTCGAAGGCGTGGTGAATTTCGATTTTGAAATCACACTGCTTACCGTCAGCGCCATTGACGGCGTACATTTTTGCGCGCCGGTAGGTCATCGCCAGGAAGACGGCGACTATCGTGAATCCTGGCAGCCGCAGCAGATGAGTGAACTGGCACTGGCGCGCGCGCAGGAGATTGCCCGTAAGGTGGTGCTGGCGCTGGGAGGCCACGGACTGTTTGGGGTCGAACTGTTTATCTGCGGTGATGAAGTGATTTTCAGCGAAGTCTCCCCTCGCCCTCACGACACGGGTATGGTGACGCTGATTTCTCAGGATCTGTCCGAGTTTGCCCTGCACGTGCGTGCATTCCTTGGTCTTCCCGTTGGCGCAATCCGCCAGTATGGGCCGTCAGCATCAGCGGTGATCCTGCCGAAGCTAAGCAGCCAAAACGTTACCTTTGATAATGTGGATGCTGCCGTTGGCGCGGGTTTGCAGATACGTCTGTTTGGTAAACCCGAAATCGACGGTACGCGTCGTTTAGGTGTCGTACTGGCAACTGCAGAAAGTGTTGAAGAAGCTGTTGATCGCGCAAAAAACGCGGCTTCACAGGTAAAAGTGACAGGTTAAAACCGGAGCCGTAGACCGGATGAGGCAGTAAAACCCCATCCGGCAAAGCCCGATATCGGCGCTAACGCCTCTTATCGGGCCTTCGGTTTACACGTTGATAGCTTACTGCTTCGCGCCTTCAACCGCTTCGCGAGCCAGTTTGGTGATACGATCGTAATCACCCGCTTCCAGCGCATCCGCCGGAACCAGCCAGGAACCGCCGATGCACAGCACGCTTTTCAGTGCCAGGTAGTCGCGGTAATTCGCTGGAGAGATACCACCGGTTGGGCAGAAACGGACCTGTGAGAACGGACCCGCAATCGCCTGCAGCGCTTTAGTACCACCGTTCGCTTCAGCCGGGAAGAATTTGAACTCTTTCAAACCGTAGTCCATACCCAGCATCAGTTCAGAAACGGTGCTGATACCCGGGATCAACGGAATAGTGCCTTCAGTTGCGGCTTTCAGCAGCGGCTCGGTCAGACCCGGGCTGATGGCGAACTGTGCACCCGCTTCGGTGACTTCAGCCAGCTGTTGTGGATTCAGTACGGTACCCGCACCAACGATAGCATCCGGAACTTCTTTGGCGATCGCGCGAATGGCATCCATCGCACATGCGGTACGTAACGTCACTTCCAGAACGCGCACGCCCCCTGCAACTAACGCTTTTGCCATCGGCACAGCGTGTTCCAGTTTGTTAACCACAATAACCGGTACAACCGGGCCAGTGGTCAGGATTGCTTCTGCACTTGTCTTCCAGTTTTTCATCAGAGTTTTCTCTCGCCTGATTACAAATTAAGTCTTAAAAAGTGATACAGGTTGCGCCCTGCTCCGCACCGGACAGCTTTTCACGCAACGCGCTGAACATTTCACGCCCGGTACCCACGCGCGAAGCGCTAAGGTCAGGGATGTGAGGCTGACGGGAAGCAAGTTCCTCTTCATCAACCAGCAGCGTTAATTCACCTGTCTGTCCATTCACACGAATGATGTCGCCATCGCGCACTTTCGCCAGCAGCCCGCCATCGTAAGCTTCTGGAGTTACATGGATTGCTGAAGGCACTTTACCTGAAGCACCTGAAAGTCGTCCATCGGTAACTAACGCAATTTTGAAACAACGGTCCAATAATACACCAAGTGGCGGCATGAGTTTATGTAATTCTGGCATTCCGTTCGCTTTTGGTCCCTGATGGCGCACAACGACCACACAATCCCGGTCAAGCAGACCCGCATCAAACGCCGGTAACACATCATGCTGACTTTCGAAAACAACTGCAGGCGCTTCAATCACCTGATTTTCAACTGGAACAGCTGAGGTTTTCATCACCGCACGCCCCAGGTTACCGCTCAGTACTTTAGTGCCGCCGTGATGGGAGAATGGCTGTTCAAAGGCGGCAATCACATTGCTGTCCAGTGATTTTTCCGCACCTTCGCGCCAGTCCAGTTCACCATTGTTGAGCCACGGCTCCAGGGTGTAGCGCGATAAACCGAATCCAGCGACAGTGTTCACATCTTCATGTAACAGACCCGCATTCAGCAGTTCACGCATTAATACAGGCACACCGCCAGCAGCCTGGAAATGGTTAATGTCTGCCGGGCCATTCGGGTACAGACGCGCCATCAGCGGCACGATATCGGATAGATCGGAGAAGTCATCCCAGTTAATCAGAATACCGGCTGCACGCGCCATGGCTACCAGGTGCATCGTATGGTTGGTTGAACCGCCGGTCGCCAGCAGTGCCACAATACCGTTCACAACCACTTTTTCATCGATCATTTTCCCGATCGGCATCCACTCATTACCGTTACCGGTCAGACGTGTTACCTGACGGGCCGCCGCTGCGGTCAATGCTTCACGCAGTGGTGCATCCGGGTGAACAAAAGAGGAGCCTGGCAACTGCATGCCCATGAACTCCACTACCATCTGGTTGGTGTTAGCGGTGCCGTAGAACGTACAGGTACCCGGCGCATGATAAGACGCAGCCTCGGATTCGAGCAGTGCCATACGATCCACTTTGCCTTCGGCATACAGTTGACGAATACGCACTTTCTCTTTGTTCGCCAGACCACTCGTCATCGGGCCTGAAGGGATGAAGATTGAAGGCAGATGACCGAAGGAAAGCGCCGCCATGACCAGGCCCGGGACAATCTTGTCACATACACCGAGGAACAACGCACCGTCGAACATATTGTGTGAGAGCCCTACAGCCGCTGACATCGCAATGACTTCACGACTTAGCAGAGAAAGCTCCATACCGTCCTGGCCCTGGGTCACACCGTCGCACATCGCAGGTACGCCACCAGCAACCTGGCCCACCGCATTGGCTTCATGTAGTGCTTTGCGAATGATGGCCGGATAGTGTTCATACGGCTGGTGTGCGGAAAGCATGTCGTTATAGGAGGTAATGATCGCGATATTGTTACGCAACATGCTTTTGAGCGAGGCTTTATCCTCCGGCTGACAGGCGGCAAAACCATGCGCCAGATTGCCGCATGCCAGCTGTGAACGATGGACGGTAGTCGTTTTAGCCTGTTCGATTCGAGCGAGGTAGGCGGAACGCGTGTCCCGGGAACGTTCGACGATACGTTGTGTTACGCGTAACAAATTCGGATTCATAGAGGCTCCTAAAATTTATCTGTCAGAGCGGTTGGGTAAACAATGTATTCAGCATTACTAAATATAGCTGAATCGCTTGTTAGCCGTAGCTCAGGGGCAAAATCGTTTCAGGCAGTGTAATAAAAAAAACCTCGCGGGTGAATCCACGCGAGGTTTAAAAGTGCAAAAATTATTCTACAATCTGTGTTAGATCATGTTACCGGTAAAATAACACCTAATGGCTAGATGATCTTTTACTCGAATTCGTTCCAGGAACGACCGTCACGGGTAATCATGGCCACAGACGCAACTGGTCCCCAGGTTCCTGCCTGATAAGGCTTCGGCGACTCGTTATCCATCGCCCAGGCTTCAGTAATTGAATCCACCCACTTCCAGGCTTCTTCGACTTCATCGCGACGCACAAACAGAGCCTGAATACCGCGCATGGTTTCCAACAGCAGGCGCTCATAGGCGTCGGCCAGGTGCGTTTGGTTGAAGGTTTCTGAGTAGCTCAGATCCAGCTTAGTGATCTGCAGATTATGTTTGTGGTCCAGACCCGGCACTTTGTTCAGTACCTGGATATCAACCCCTTCATCAGGCTGCAAACGAATAGTCAACTTGTTCTGCGGCAGATCCTGCCAGGATTCTTTAAACAGATTCAGCTCAGGTGTTTTGAAATAAACCACCACTTCAGAGCACTTGGTTGGTAAACGTTTACCGGTACGCAGGTAGAACGGTACACCCGTCCAACGCCAGTTATCGATATCGACGCGGATCGCCACAAACGTTTCCGTATTGCTGCTCTTATTCGCGCCCTCTTCTTCCAGGTAACCCGGTACCTTTTTACCCTGGGCAAAACCAGTGGTGTACTGGCCGCGAACCGTTTTTTCACGCACGTTCGAGCGATCGATGCGACGCAGCGATTTCAGGACCTTCACTTTCTCATCGCGAATGCTGTCGGCGCTCAGATCAGCCGGAGGGGACATTGCGATCATGCAGAGGATTTGCAGCAAGTGGTTCTGGATCATATCGCGCATTTGACCGGCCTGGTCAAAATAGCCCCAGCGGCCTTCAATACCGACCTCTTCAGCCACGGTAATTTCTACGTGATCGATAGTGCGGTTATCCCAGTTGTTCACAAACAGGGAGTTGGCAAAACGCAGTGCCAACAGGTTCAGGACCGTCTCTTTCCCGAGATAGTGGTCAATACGATAAACCTGGCACTCTTCGAAGTACTCGCCAACCTGATCGTTGATTTCACGGGATGTCGCCAGAGACGTGCCCAGCGGTTTTTCCATCACCACGCGAGCGGGTTTAGCATTCAGCTTTGCTTCACCCAAGCCTTTGCAGATCGCGCCAAAGGTGCTTGGCGGCATAGCGAAATAGTTAATCGTGGTACGTGATTTTTGATCCAGCATCTCGCCCAGACGGCTAAATGCGGCGGTGTCATTGACGTCCAGGTTACAAAACTCCAGACGGCCACTGAGAGTTTCCCATAAACTTTCATCAATTTTTTCTTTCATGAAAGTTTCGAGCGCTTCGCGTACAACCTTGGTATAGGCAGCTTTGTCCCAATCAGCACGCCCAACCCCAATGATACGGGTTTCCGGGTTAATCTGACCGGCCTTTTCCAGTTGATACAGGGAAGGCAGCAATTTCCGTCGCGCCAGGTCACCCTTCGCACCGAAAATGACCAGGTCACATGCCTGGGCTGTTTGCGTTACCGCCATGTCATTCTCCTCAATTAAGTGCCTGGTGCTTTTGCCAGACACTGGTTGTAATTTTATTACAGTGCACTGTACTGCTTTTACGTGAATCCGGAAACCGTAAACGCTTATCCAGCCGTGCTGTTACCGCGAACAGCCGCTTTATTGGCGTATAACCCATCAAAATGGATAAAAAAGTCGTATTTTTCGTACCCATGACGAAGTATGAAAATCCGACTCCGATCATGTAATGAAAAAAAACAACAACTATTCTGTCCATTTTGCCCCGTTGCTGCATTAGCAGGGGTAATATCTATACACTAAATTGTGTATCGGTTTCCCCGTATCGCTGAAATCGTTTTTGCCCATGACCCATGAGTCTACCTACATCATGAATATGCTGGAAAAAATCCAGTTAAAACTGGAACATTTGAGCAAGTCAGAGCGTAAAGTCGCCGACATTATTCTTGCCTCTCCCGAGCGGGCAATCCATTCAAGTATCGCCGCACTTGCTGTAGAAGCGAATGTCAGCGAGCCAACGGTGAACCGTTTCTGTCGCAGCATGGACACCCGCGGCTTTCCTGATTTTAAACTGCATCTGGCGCAAAGTCTGGCAAATGGTACCCCTTATGTTAATCGCAATGTAGATGAGGATGACAGCGTTGAATCTTACACGGGGAAAATCTTCGAGTCAGCGATGGCAAGCCTCGACCACGTTCGCCAGTCGCTGGATAACGCGGCGGTAAACCGGGCAGTAGATTTATTAACCCAGGCGAAGAAAATTGCCTTCTTTGGTTTAGGTTCTTCCGCCGCGGTAGCACATGACGCGATGAATAAATTTTTCCGCTTTAACGTACCGGTTATCTATTCCGACGACATCGTACTGCAACGCATGAGCTGTATGAATTGTAGTGATGACGATGTCATTGTGCTCATTTCACACACCGGAAGAACCAAAAGTCTGGTGGAACTGGCACAACTGGCAAGAGAAAACGATGCCATGGTGATTGCCCTGACATCTCCTGGTACGCCGCTGGCACGTGAAGCAACGCTGGCAATTACCCTCGATGTACCGGAAGATACTGACATTTATATGCCTATGGTCTCTCGACTTGCTCAACTTACCGTGATAGATGTGCTGGCTACGGGATTTACTTTGCGCCGTGGGGCAAAATTTAGAGATAACTTGAAGCGTGTCAAGGAAGCGCTCAAGGAATCGCGTTTTGATAAAGAATTACTCATCAAGAGTGATGACCGCTAAAAGCAATAACAATGTTCTACCCTTTTATCATCCGGGTCGTTCATTTTACCATTTATGTTCGAGAACGGCCGGATTAATGTTCACGCAACACCAAGTTGTTTCAGTCAACGGAGTATTACATGTCCAGAAGGCTTCGCAGAACCAAAATCGTTACCACCTTAGGCCCGGCAACTGACCGCGATAACAACCTTGAAAAAATTATCGCCGCTGGGGCGAACGTTGTACGTATGAACTTTTCGCACGGCTCTCCAGAAGATCACAAATTGCGGGCGGATAAAGTCCGTGAGATTGCCGCCAAACTGGGACGTCATGTAGCTATTTTGGGTGACCTGCAGGGACCTAAAATCCGCGTATCGACCTTTAAAGAAGGTAAGGTATTTCTCAATGTTGGCGACAAATTCCTGTTAGACGCCAACCTCGGTAAAGGTGAAGGCGACAAAGAAAAAGTCGGCATCGATTACAAAGGCCTGCCTGCTGACGTCGTGCCGGGCGATATCCTGCTGCTGGATGATGGTCGCGTACAGCTCAAAGTGCTGGAAGTTCAGGGTATGAAAGTCTTCACCGAAGTCACTGTCGGTGGCCCGCTCTCCAACAACAAAGGTATCAACAAACTTGGCGGTGGCCTTTCTGCTGAAGCTCTGACGGAAAAAGACAAAGCAGACATCATTACTGCAGCGCAAATCAGCGTTGACTATCTGGCGGTTTCTTTCCCTCGCTGTGGCGAAGATCTGAATTATGCCCGCCGCCTGGCGCGCGACGCTGGCTGCGATGCGAAAATTGTTGCCAAGGTAGAGCGTGCTGAAGCTGTCTGCGACCAGAATGCGATGGATGACATCATCCTTGCCTCTGACGTGGTAATGGTCGCGCGTGGCGACCTGGGCGTGGAAATTGGCGACCCGGAGCTGGTTGGTATTCAGAAAGCGTTGATCCGTCGCGCACGTCAGCTGAACCGTGCGGTTATTACCGCAACGCAGATGATGGAGTCAATGATCACTAACCCAATGCCGACACGTGCGGAAGTCATGGACGTGGCAAACGCCGTGCTGGATGGGACTGATGCCGTCATGCTGTCTGCCGAAACTGCGGCAGGCCAGTACCCGGCGGAAACCGTCGCAGCTATGGCTCGCGTATGTCTGGGTGCAGAGAAAATCCCGAGCATCAACGTTTCTAAACACCGTCTTGACGTACAGTTTGATAATGTCGAAGAAGCTATCGCCATGTCAGCGATGTATGCCGCGAACCATCTGAAAGGCGTTACCGCTATCATCGCCATGACCGAGTCCGGTCGTACTGCGCTGATGACATCACGCATCAGTTCTGGTCTGCCAATTTTCGCGATGTCTCGTCATGAGCGTACGCTGAATCTGACCTCTCTGTATCGTGGCGTTACGCCGGTCCACTTTGACAGCGAAACTGACGGTGTAATGGCTGCCAACGAAGCGGTCAATCTGCTGCGCGACAAAGGCTACCTGGTGTCAGGCGATCTGGTGATTGTGACCCAGGGTGATGTCATGAGCACCATCGGCTCCACCAACACCACACGTATTCTGACTGTAGAATAACGACGCTGCTGACTGCCTGATATTACTCACTTATCAGGCGCACAGGTCGCCTGATACAAAAAAGCCTCTCGAACGAGAGGCTTTTTTTATTTCTTCGGATAGAGATCTTTGCGCTTATAGGGCTCAATCTCGCCGGGTTTGCGGGTCTTTAGCAGTTTCAGAATCCAGGTGTATTGTTCAAGATGTGGGGTGACAAAAATCTCCACTTCTTCATTCATCCGTCTGGCGATTGTATGGTCATCGGCCGTCAGAATGTCATCCATGGGTGGGCGTACCTGAATCGTCAGGCGATGCGTTTTACCATCGTACACCGGGAATAGCGGTATTACGCGTGCATGACAAACCTTCATCAGGCGGCCAATCGCCGGTAACGTTGCCTTATAGGTCGCGAAGAAATCGACAAACTCGCTGTGCTCCGGGCCGTGGTCCTGATCCGGTAAGTAATATCCCCAGTATCCCTGCCGTACCGACTGAATAAAAGGTTTAATACCGTCGTTACGTGCATGTAAACGACCGCCGAAACGTCGACGTACCGTATTCCAGACATAGTCAAATACCGGATTGCCCTGGTTATGGAACATCGCTGCCATTTTCTGGCCTTGAGATGCCATCAGCATTGCCGGAATATCAACACCCCAGCCGTGAGGGACGAGAAAAATCACCTTTTCCTCATTACGTCGCATCTCATCGATAATTTCCAGGCCCTGCCAGTCAACGCGGTGCTGAATTTTCTCCGGGCCACGCATGGCTAATTCTGCCATCATAACCATCGCCTGAGGCGCAGTCGCAAACATCTCATCAACGATGGCCTCACGCTCGGCTTCGCTGCGCTCTGGAAAACAGAGGGATAAATTAATAAGCGCTCTACGACGCGAACTTTTCCCCAGTCGTCCGGCAAGCCGCCCCAGTTTCGCCAGAACGGGATCGCGAAATGACGCGGGCGTTAATGCAATCCCTGCAATCGCTGCCACGCCAAGCCAGGCGCCCCAGTAGCGCGGGTGACGGAATGATTTTTGAAACTCAGGGATATACTCAATACTCTTTTTTTTCGTTTCCATGCTCTTCCAGTATCGGGGGCCGCGAAAAAGTAAATCTGCTGATAGTGTAGCGGCGCACCGTGTCCCGTACAAAATAAAAAAGCCGGCACGCATAGCGTACCGGCTCTGTCAGTGTATTTATTAATCGAAGCGTAACTGAGGCAGAACCTCTTTCACCTGAGCCAGGTACTCGGTACGATCCGAACCGCTCAACCCTTCCGTACGCGGCAGTTTTGCCGTCAACGGGTTCACAGCCTGCTGGTTGACCCATACTTCGTAGTGCAGGTGCGGGCCCGTAGAACGCCCGGTGTTACCTGACAGCGCAATGCGATCGCCACGTTTCACTTTTTGCCCCGGTTTAACCAGCAGCTTACGCAGGTGCATGTAACGGGTGGTGTAAGTACGACCGTGACGAACAGCAACATAGTATCCGGCCGCGCCACTCCGTTTCGCGACAACCACCTCACCATCACCGACTGACAGTACCGGCGTGCCTTGCGGCATCGCAAAGTCGACACCTTTGTGCGGTGCAACGCGCCCGGTTACCGGATTCAGGCGACGCGGATTGAAGTTTGACGAAATACGGAACTGCTTCGCCGTAGGGAAACGCATAAACCCTTTAGCAAGCCCGGTCCCGTTACGGTCATAGAATTTACCGTCTTCAGCACGGATCGCGTAATAATCCTTGCCTTCAGAGCGCAAACGAACGCCCAGCAGTTGGCTTTGTTCGCGTTTACCGTCCAGCATCTCGCGAGACATCAAAACGGAGAACTCATCGCCTTTCTTCAGCTTGCGAAAGTCCATCTGCCATTGCATCGCTTTAATCACTGCGCTGATTTCAGAGCTGGTCAGGCCGGCATCTCTTGCACTGGCGACAAAACTACCGCCCACCGTACCGTTGATTCGGCTGTTGACCCAGTCGCCCTGCTGCATTTCGCTGCTCATTTTGAAACCCGTTGCTGTACGATCATAAGTACGAGTTTCACGGCGGGAGACTTCCCAGGTCAGGCGCTGCAAATCACCTTCCGAAGACAGTGTCCAGGAAAGTTGCTGGCCAATTTTCAGATTACGTAGATCTTTATCAGATGCGGCAAGCTGGCTGATATCGCCCATATCAATGCCGTACTGGTTCAGAATACTGCTCAGCGTATCGCCGGTAGAGACAACATACTCGTGAACCCCGGCCTCGCCAGAGGTCTTGTCATCAAGTTCGTCCTGAGGGATAGCTTCATCTTCCTGAGCGGCTTGATCGATAGGTTCGCTGGCCTCTGGCAACAGTGAACGTATCTCGCTTTTTTCCAGCTCAATGGTTTTAACGATGGGTGCAGAGTCGGGATGGTATACATAAGGCCGCCAGACTGCGACGGCCAATGTCAGAACAGTAAGCGACCCCAACATAACACGATGGGGTCGCGGCAAATTATTAAACGCCAGAGCGACAGAGCGGGCTATCTGTTGCACGTATTCACTTCCTCATTAATCTCCTTTCAGGCAGCTCGCATACTGGTTGGCTAATTGGTTCAGAAACGCTGAATAGCTTGTTTTACCCAGTTTGATATTCGTTCCGAGGGGATCCAACGTTCCCATTCGAACGGATGTCCCTCTCGCTACGGCTTCAACGACCGCTGGCCTGAACTGTGGCTCAGCAAAAACGCAGGTTGCTTTTTGCTCAACCAACTGTGTTCTTATTTCATGTAAACGCTGCGCACCAGGTTGAATCTCAGGGTTCACGGTAAAGTGACCAAGCGGTGTTAGCCCGTAGTGTTTTTCGTAGTAGCCATAGGCGTCATGAAAAACGAAATACCCTTTACCCTTGAGCGGTGCGAGCTCGTTACCTACCTGCTTATCGGTTGCGGCTAATTGTGCCTCAAAATCCTTCAGGTTGGCGTCAAGTTTGGCTCGACTTTGCGGCATAAGTTCCACTAATTTATCATGGATTGCAACCGCTGAGGCCCGCGCTATCTCTGGGGAAAGCCAAAGATGCATGTTGTAATCACCATGATGGTGATGCTCGTCACTTTTTTCGCCGTGAGCGTCGTTATGCCCATGATCGTCATCATCATCGTCGGCGCCTTTCATGAGTAACGGTTTCACGTCATTGAGCTGCGCAATCGTTACCTGTTTTGCGTTAGGAATATTCTTGACTGACTTTTCCATAAACGCCTCCATTTCCGGACCTATCCAAACAACTAAGTCCGCGTTCTGTAAGCGTTTTACGTCTGAAGGACGCAGCGAATAATCGTGTTCGGAAGCCCCGTCAGGCAACAGAACCTGGGTGTCTGTAACCCCATCTGCAATCGCTGAAGCAATAAAGCCCAACGGCTTAAGTGACGCCACTACAGCAGCATTTGCTGCCTGAGTTGCACTACCCCAAAGAGCAGCGGATAATGCTGCGAAAAGAAGCGTATTTTTATGTAACATAATGCGACCAATCATCGTAACGAATGTGAGAAATGTGATATTATAACATTCTATAACTTCTGCAAGACTAAAATTGATATGACGACTTTGGTTTCACTGGAAAATGTCTCGGTCTCTTATGGTCAACGCCGCGTCCTTTCTGACGTATCGCTTGAACTTCGACCCGGCAAAATTTTAACGCTTCTTGGCCCGAATGGGGCCGGAAAGTCTACGCTGGTGCGCGTTGTATTGGGGCTGGTAGCGGCTGATGAAGGGGTTATCAAGCGCAACGGGCATTTGCGGATTGGCTATGTACCGCAAAAACTCTACCTCGATACAACACTTCCGCTGACGGTGAGTCGCTTTTTGCGCTTACGTCCTGGCACAAAGAAAACCGACATTCTCCCTGCGCTGAAGCGTGTTCAGGCCGGGCATCTGATGGATGCGCCGATGCAAAAACTGTCCGGCGGGGAAACACAGCGTGTCTTGCTGGCCCGTGCGTTGCTAAATAAACCGCAGCTCCTGGTGCTCGATGAACCGACTCAGGGCGTGGATGTGAATGGTCAGGTTGCACTGTACGATCTTATCGATCAGTTGCGACGTGAGCTGGATTGCGCCGTGCTGATGGTATCCCATGACCTGCATCTGGTCATGGCAAAAACCGACGAAGTCCTGTGTCTGAACCACCACATTTGCTGCTCCGGCACGCCAGAGGTGGTTTCTATGCACCCTGAATTCATTTCTATGTTCGGGCAACGCGGCGCTGAACAACTCGGAATTTACCGTCACAACCATAATCATCGCCACGATTTACAGGGTCGCATTGTTTTACGCCGGGGAAATGGTCACTCATGATTGAATTATTATTACCCGGTTGGTTAGCCGGGATCATGCTGGCCTGTGCTGCTGGCCCGCTTGGCTCGTTTGTAGTCTGGCGTCGAATGTCTTATTTCGGCGATACGCTGGCTCATGCGTCGCTGCTGGGGGTCGCCTTTGGCCTGCTGCTGGATGTAAACCCTTTCTATGCGGTTATCGCCGTCACCCTGTTGCTGGCCGCAGGCCTTGTATGGCTGGAGAAACGCCCGCATCTCGCGATTGATACCCTGCTCGGTATTATGGCGCACAGTGCGCTGTCATTAGGGCTGGTTGTTGTTAGCCTGATGTCCAACATCCGTGTGGATCTGATGGCCTATCTGTTTGGCGATCTGCTCGCCGTCACCCCAGAAGATCTGGTGGCCATTGCCATTGGCGTGGTTATCGTTCTGGCGATATTGTTCTGGCAGTGGCGTAACCTGTTGTCGATGACTATCAGCCCGGATCTGGCATTTGTCGATGGCGTGAAGCTGCAACGTGTCAAGCTATTGCTGATGCTGGTCACTGCACTCACTATTGGTGTGGCGATGAAATTCGTCGGGGCACTGATTATCACCTCACTGCTGATAATTCCTGCGGCTACCGCACGTCGTTTCGCCCGTACACCCGAACAGATGGCCGGTGTTGCCGTGGGCGTTGGGATGATAGCGGTTACAGGCGGGCTGACCTTCTCAGCGTTCTATGATACGCCAGCAGGACCATCCGTGGTGCTTTGTGCTGCACTGCTGTTTATCTTCAGTATGATGAAGAAGCAAGCGAGCTGAGTGGTATTTCGCCGGATGGCGGTTTCACCTAATCCTGCCTACATCATACCGTAGGCCTGATTAGCGTAGCGCCATCCGGCATTATTGGGGCTTAAGGCATTGCCGGCGGCGTGATCCCGAAATGGTTCCAGGCCCGTACCGTTGCCATTCTTCCGCGCGGCGTACGCTGCAGAAAACCTTGCTGAATCAGATACGGTTCCAGCACGTCCTCAATGGTTTCACGTTCTTCGCCGATTGCCGCCGCCAGGTTATCCAGTCCTACCGGACCACCGAAGAATTTATCGATAACCGCCAGCAGCAGCTTACGGTCCATATAATCGAAGCCTTCCGCATCCACATTGAGCATATCCAGTGCCTGGGCGGCGATATCCGCCGAGATGGTGCCGTCATGCTTCACTTCAGCAAAATCGCGTACCCGACGCAATAAACGGTTGGCAATACGCGGCGTACCACGTGCCCGCCGCGCCACTTCCAGCGCGCCTTCGTCACTCATCTCCAGCCCCATAAAGCGGGCACTGCGTCCAACAATATGCTGCAGGTCAGCCACCTGATAGAACTCCAGGCGCTGCACAATCCCAAAGCGATCACGCAGTGGAGACGTTAACGACCCCGCGCGGGTTGTTGCGCCGATTAGCGTAAACGGCGGCAGGTCGATTTTAATTGAACGTGCTGCCGGGCCTTCGCCAATCATGATATCCAGCTGATAGTCTTCCATTGCCGGATACAATACTTCTTCCACGACCGGTGACAGACGATGGATTTCATCGATAAACAACACATCGTGTGGTTCAAGGTTGGTGAGCATTGCCGCCAGGTCGCCTGCTTTTTCCAGTACCGGACCGGACGTAGTACGCAGATTAACGCCCATTTCATTGGCAACAATATTGGCAAGCGTGGTTTTACCGAGACCCGGAGGACCGAAAATCAGCAGATGGTCGAGCGCGTCACCGCGCAGCTTCGCCGCCTGGATAAAAATCTCCATTTGCGAACGCACCTGCGGCTGACCAATGTACTCTTCCAGCAATTTAGGGCGGATCGCACGATCCACCAGATCTTCAGGGGTCGTGCTGACAGCCGAAATCAGACGGTCTGCTTCAATCATCCTCTACCTCACAGCGCCGCGCGAAGCGCTTCACGAATCAGGGTTTCACTGCTGGCATCAGGGCGGGCAATTTTGCTCACCATGCGGCTGGCTTCCTGTGGTTTATAGCCCAACGCCACCAGCGCAGCAACCGCTTCCTGCTCGGCATCGTCCGTTACCGGACTTGCCGGCGAGGTCAGAACCAGATCTGCCGCCGGGGTAAAGAGATCGCCATGCAGTCCTTTAAAGCGGTCTTTCATTTCGACGATCAATCGCTCTGCCGTTTTCTTACCGATGCCCGGTAATTTCACCAGTGCGCCAAGCTCTTCGCGCTCAACGGCATTGACAAATTGCTGCGCAGACATACCGGAGAGGATCGCCAGCGCCAGCTTCGGCCCCACACCGTTGGTTTTAATTAGCTCTTTAAACAGCGTGCGCTCTTGCTTATTGTTAAAGCCATACAGCAGCTGTGCGTCTTCGCGCACCACAAAATGCGTGAAGATGATCGCTTCCTGCCCGGCTTCCGGCAGCTCGTAGAAACAGGTCATCGGCATATGCACTTCATAGCCTACCCCGCCCGTTTCCAGAAGGACCAGTGGGGGTTGTTTTTCAAGAATGATGCCTCTGAGTCTGCCTATCACATGACGCTCCTGCGTTAAGGGCTAAAAGGTAATGCGCTATCATAAAAAAAGGCTGGATAGATATCCAGCCTCATTTGTCACTAACGTAACCTACCGCGCGCTAGATTCAACCTCGACTCACTCATTTGCATGGCGTTCTGGCTGACATGGCAGTGGGTAATGGCAATCGCCAGCGCATCCGCAGCATCCGCCTGAGGGTTAGCCGGGAGTTTGAGCAGCGTACGCACCATGTGTTGTACCTGGCTTTTTTCCGCGCTGCCGATACCGACGACGGTTTGTTTAACCTGTCGGGCAGCATACTCAAACACCGGAAGATCCTGATTGGTCGCAGCAACAATCGCCACGCCGCGCGCCTGCCCCAGCTTAAGCGCCGAATCGGCGTTTTTCGCCATAAAGACCTGCTCGATGGCAAAATAATCCGGCTGGAACTGGGTGATGATTTCCGTCACCCCCGCGTATATCAATTTCAGGCGTGACGGGAGATCGTCAACTTTGGTGCGAATACAACCACTGCCGAGGTAGGTCAACTGTCTGCCGACCTGACGGATTACGCCATAACCGGTAATGCGCGACCCCGGATCAATGCCGAGAATGATAGACATCACGCATCTCCTGTTATTTTATGGCTTAACCACATCATTCTAACGTAGCTGCAACCTCATCGGAGATTTCGCCGTTGTGGTAAACTTCCTGCACGTCATCGCAATCTTCCAGCATATCGATCAGACGCATCAGTTTCGGCGCTGTTTCTGCATCCATATCCGCTTTGGTGGATGGGATCATAGAAACTTCAGCCGCGTCCGCTTTCAGACCTGCCGCTTCCAGTGCATCACGAACTTTACCCATCTCTTCCCACGCGGTGTAAACGTCAATCGCGCCGTCGTCGAAGGTTACAACGTCTTCAGCACCGGCTTCCAGTGCCGCTTCCATGATGGCGTCTTCGTCGCCTTGCTCAAAGGAGATCACGCCTTTCTTGCTGAACAGGTATGCGACAGAACCGTCGGTACCGAGGTTGCCACCTGTTTTAGTGAATGCGTGGCGCACTTCCGCAACGGTACGGTTACGGTTGTCAGACAGACATTCAATCATAACGGCTGTACCGCCAGGACCGTAACCTTCATAGATGATGGTTTCCATATTGGAATCTTCATCACCACCCACACCGCGCGCGATTGCACGGTTCAGAGTGTCACGTGTCATGTTGTTTGCCAGCGCTTTATCAACCGCTGCGCGCAGACGCGGGTTAGCATCTGGATCGCCACCACCCAATTTAGCCGCCGTCACCAGCTCACGAATGATTTTGGTGAAGATCTTACCGCGCTTAGCATCCTGCGCTGCTTTACGATGTCTGGTGTTGGCCCATTTACTATGACCTGCCATAAATAATCTCTCCAAAAAGCGCGCCTTCTCAGGCGACGTTAATTACAAACTCTTCAATCGCCTGCCGGTTACTCCACGACTTGGTTAACTGTGCCGCCTCATGCGCATTAACCCAACGGTAGGTCAAATGTTCGGTGAACACGATCTCTCGTTCAGTGGGCAGTGCCAGGCAAAACCAGGACTCCGTATTACGTACAATTCCTGGCGCATAGCGATGACGTAAATGACTAAAAATCTCAAACTCCACCGTGCGCTGGCAGTCAATTAAGGTCAGTTGCTCACGCGCAACATCAATGGCGACCTCTTCCTTTACTTCGCGCAGGGCGGCTTGCGACGCAGTTTCACCTTCTTCAAGGCTGCCGGTGACCGACTGCCAAAAATCAGGATCGTCGCGTCGCTGTAACATCAGCACTCTCCCGGTGTCCTTTGCATAAATCACGACTAACACCGAGACAGGCTGTTTATATGCCATATCAGTTATTCTCGGCCTTCTTAACAACCTGAATGCTCAGTTCCGCCAGCGCAGCTTCATTGGCCAGGCTCGGCGCTTCAGTCATCAGACACGCGGCAGCCGTCGTTTTCGGGAAAGCAATAACGTCACGGATGTTATCAGTACCGGTCAGCAGCATGGTCAGACGATCCAGACCAAACGCCAGGCCCGCGTGCGGCGGTGTACCGTATTTTAACGCATCCAACAGGAAGCCGAATTTCTCGCGCTGCTCTTGTTCGTTGATACCCAGAATACCGAATACGGTCTGCTGCATATCACCGTTATGGATACGTACAGAACCGCCGCCTACTTCGTAGCCGTTGATAACCATATCGTACGCATTGGCAACCGCATCTTCCGGCGCAGCTTTCAGCTCAGCTGCCGTCATGTCTTTCGGCGAGGTGAACGGGTGGTGCATCGCGGTCAGACCGCCTTCACCATCGTCTTCAAACATTGGGAAGTCGATAACCCACAACGGCGCCCATTTGGATTCGTCGGTCAGGTTCAGGTCTTTACCCAGTTTCAGGCGCAGAGCCCCCATCGCGTCGGCAACCACTTTCTTGTTGTCGGCGCCGAAGAAGATCATATCACCGTCTTGCGCGCCAGTACGTTCCAGAATGGCTTCAATGATTTCAGCATTCAGGAACTTGGCCACCGGGCTGGTTACCCCTTCCAGACCTTTCGCACGCTCGGTGACTTTAATGTATGCCAAACCTTTCGCGCCGTAGATCTTAATGAAGTTACCGTAATCGTCGATCTGCTTACGGCTAAGTGCAGCGCCGCCAGGTACGCGCAGAGCCGCTACACGCCCTTTCGGATCGTTAGCCGGACCAGAGAACACGGCGAATTCAACAGATTTCAGCAAATCAGCAACGTCCACCAGCTCCATCGGGTTACGCAGATCCGGCTTATCGGAACCGTAACGACGCTCAGCTTCAGCAAAGGTCATGATCGGGAAATCGCCCAGGTCCACACCTTTTACTTCCAGCCACAGATTACGCACCAGCGCTTCCATCACTTCACGCACTTGCGGTGCGGTCATGAAGGAGGTCTCAACATCGATCTGAGTAAATTCAGGCTGGCGGTCAGCACGTAAGTCTTCATCACGGAAGCATTTTACAATCTGGTAGTAGCGGTCGAAGCCAGACATCATCAGCAGCTGTTTGAACAACTGAGGAGACTGTGGCAGCGCGTAGAATTTACCTTTATGTACGCGAGACGGTACCAGGTAGTCACGCGCACCTTCTGGCGTCGCTTTCGTCAGCATCGGCGTTTCGATGTCGAGGAAGCCATGGTCGTCCATGAAACGACGCACCAGGCTGGTAATTTTGGCACGCGTTTTCAAGCGTTGCGCCATTTCAGGGCGACGCAGATCGAGGTAGCGGTACTTCAGACGAGCTTCTTCAGTATTTACGTGGTTAGAGTCGAGCGGCAGTGAATCTGAACGGTTGATAATGACCAGATCGGAGGCCAGCACTTCAATTTCGCCAGTCGCCATATCAGCGTTGACGTTTTTCGCGTCACGCGCACGCACGGTGCCCGTTACCTGAATGCAGAACTCATTACGCAGTTCGGAGGCCAGCTTTAACGCGTCCGCACGGTCCGGATCGAAAAATACCTGCACGATACCTTCGCGGTCGCGCATATCGATAAAGATCAGGCTACCAAGATCACGACGACGGTTGACCCAACCACACAGAGTCACCTGCTGCCCCTCGTGGGACAGACGTAGCTGTCCGCAATATTCTGTACGCATGAGATATCCCTTAACTTTGCCGCAGGCGGATTGTCATCTGCCCGGCAGATGACGAAGTCGCAGCTTTAGCTGAATGTCACAACTGAATGAAAAAAGGCGGCTATTATACTGGAAATTCTGCCGCACGATAAGAGCCTACTGGGATAGACTCTCAGTCCGGTACTGACTGTACGCGTGTTTCCTAAGCGGGTATTGCGTAATCTCACAAAAAATAACAAAAATTGTCACCCCTTTCACACAGATTCGCGATTAAGGTGTAACGGAAATCTTTTTTTACTGGAGTCACCATGCTGGAACTGAACGCAAAAACAACCGCTCTTGTCGTCATCGATCTACAGGAAGGGATCCTGCCTTTCGCGGGTGGGCCTCATTCGGCAAACGACGTCGTCGCCCGCGCGGCACAACTGGCGGAAAAATTCCGTACTAACGGTTCACCAGTGGTGATGGTTCGCGTCGGCTGGTCTGCGGATTATGCCGACGCGCTAAAACAACCGGTTGATGCCCAAGCGCCAGCCAAAGCATTACCCGACAACTGGTGGGAATACCCGCAAGCGCTGGGAAAGTGTGCGACAGACCTGGAGGTCACCAAGCGCCAGTGGGGAGCATTCTACGGTACTGACCTGGAACTGCAATTGCGCCGTCGTGGTATCGACACCATCGTCCTGTGCGGTATCTCCACCAATATCGGCGTCGAATCCACCGCGCGTAACGCCTGGGAGTTGGGTTTTAATCTGATCATTGCAGAAAATGCCTGTAGTGCCGCCAGCACCGACCAGCATAAGGGCAGCATGACGCATATTTTCCCACGTATTGCCCGCGTACGCCGCGTGGACGAGATCCTGCAAGCGCTATGATCTATATCGGCTTACCCCAGTGGTCACACCCGAAATGGCTGCGTCTGGGGATCACCAGTCTGGAAGAATATGCCCGCCACTTTAACTGTGTGGAAGGCAACACCACGCTGTACGCACTGCCAAAAGCCGAGATTGTTGCGCGCTGGCATGCACAGACCACCGATGCGTTTCGATTTTGTTTTAAGTTTCCGGCCACCATTTCACATCAGGCTGCGCTGCGTAATTGTGATGACCTGGTACAGGAATTTTTCGCGCGCATGTCGCCACTGGATGCCCGTATCGGACAATACTGGTTGCAGCTACCTGCCACGTTCGGCCCGCGTGACCTCCCTGCCCTGTGGCAATTCCTCGATGCCCTCCCTAAAACGTTTACCTACGGTGTCGAGGTTCGTCATCCGGATTTCTTTGCGAAAGGTGAATCAGAGATCCGGCTCAATCGGGGTCTGCATGAACGCGGAATTAATCGGGTCATTTTAGACAGCCGTCCGGTCCATGCCGCGATCCCACACACGGAAGCGATACGCGATGCTCAACGTAAGAAACCTAAGGTCCCGGTGCATGCGGTGGTGACAGCAACCCACCCGATGGTCCGTTTTATCGGTAGCGATGATATGGCTCAGAACCGGGCATTTTTCACCGCCTGGCTGGCAAAGTTACCACTCTGGCAACAGACCAGCACGCCATACCTGTTTTTGCACACGCCGGATATCGCACAGGCTCCTGAGCTGGTAGACACGCTATGGGCAGATTTACGTAGTGCCCTGCCAGAGATCGGATCAGCACCGTCGATTCCACAGCAATCTTCTCTTTTCTGAAAATGCCACCTATCATAGTCAATGCCAGCAGCCATTTTAAAAGGGAGTTTGTATGGTAAGCGCGCTTTATGCCGTCCTGGGTGCGTTATTGTTAATAAAGTTCTCCTTTGACGTCGTTCGCCTGCGCATGCAATATCGCGTTGCCTATGGTGATGGCGGCTTTAGCGAGCTGCAAAGCGCTATCCGCATTCACGGTAATGCGGTGGAATATATTCCCGTTGCATTAGTGCTGCTGTTATTTATGGAAATGAACGGCGCAGAAACGTGGATGGTGCATCTTTGCGGGCTGATGTTGATTGCCGGGCGACTGATGCATTATTACGGATTCCACCACCGTCTTTTCCGCTGGCGCCGTTCCGGCATGAGCGCCACCTGGTGTTCACTGTTGCTAATGGTGCTGGCGAATCTTTGGTATATGCCCTGGGAGTTGGTTTTCTCCCTGCATTAGCGCACAATACGCCACTTTATTTTTCCCGGATTTTTACGTTATGTCTCACCGCGACACGCTTTTTTCTGCGCCTATCGCCAGTCTGGGTGACTGGACCTTTGATGAACGGGTAGCTGAAGTCTTCCCGGATATGATCCAGCGTTCCGTTCCTGGTTATTCCAATATCATTTCGATGATTGGCATGCTGGCCGAACGTTTCGTGCAACCCAACACGCAGGTCTACGATCTGGGCTGTTCTCTGGGCGCGGCGACGCTCTCGGTACGTCGCAATATCCATCATGAGAATTGCAAAATTATTGCCGTCGATAACTCTCCGGCTATGGTTGAACGCTGCCGTCGTCATATTGACGCTTATAAAGCACCGACTCCGGTTGAGGTTGTCGAAGGCGATATTCGCAACATTACTATCGAAAATGCCTCGATGGTGGTGCTGAATTTTACCCTGCAATTCCTTGAGCCACCTGAGCGCCAGGCGTTGTTGGATAAGATTTATCAGGGGTTAAACCCCGGCGGCGCGTTGGTGCTGTCAGAGAAGTTCAGCTTCGAAGATACCAAAGTTGGCGAGCTGCTGTTCAACATGCACCACGACTTCAAACGCGCCAATGGCTACAGCGAACTGGAAATCAGCCAGAAGCGCAGCATGCTGGAAAATGTGATGCTAACTGACTCTGTTGAAACGCACAAAGCACGTCTGCACCAGGCAGGTTTTGAGCACAGCGAATTATGGTTCCAGTGCTTCAACTTTGGTTCTCTGGTGGCATTGAAAGCTGAGGCTAGCGCATGATCGACTTTGGTAACTTTTATCAGCTGATTGCCAAAAATCATCTTTCCCATTGGCTGGAAACGCTGCCAGCGCAAATCGCGACCTGGCAGCGCGATCAACACGGCTTGTTTAAGCAGTGGTCGAATGCCGTGGAGTTTCTGCCGGAACTGACGCCACATCGTCTGGATTTACTGCATAGCGTGACTGCCGAAAGCGAGGAGCCGCTCAGCGAAGGACAGATCAAACGGATTGATACGCTGATGCGTCATCTCATGCCGTGGCGCAAAGGTCCATATTCGCTGTACGGCGTCAATATTGATACCGAATGGCGTTCCGACTGGAAGTGGGATCGCGTTCTGCCGCATTTGTCTGACCTCACCGGACGTACCATTCTTGATGTTGGCTGCGGCAGCGGATATCACATGTGGCGCATGATTGGCGCGGGGGCGCATCTGGCGGTTGGCATTGATCCTACGCAGCTGTTCCTGTGTCAGTTTGAAGCGGTACGTAAACTGCTGGGTAACGATCAGCGCGCGCATCTGCTGCCGCTGGGTATTGAGCAGCTTCCGGCGCTCAACGCCTTTGATACCGTATTCTCTATGGGCGTGCTTTATCACCGCCGCTCACCGCTGGAACATCTCTGGCAGTTGAAAGATCAACTGGTAAAAGACGGAGAGCTGGTGCTGGAAACGCTGGTGGTCGAAGGTGATGAAAATACCGTTCTGGTACCAGGCGATCGCTACGCGCAAATGCGTAACGTCTACTTTATTCCATCCGCACTGGCGCTTAAAAACTGGCTGGAAAAATGCGGATTTGTCGATGTTCGTATCGCCGACGTGTGTGTGACCACTACCGAAGAACAACGTCGCACCGAATGGATGATAACCGAATCGCTGGCCGACTTCCTTGACCCGAACGACCACAGCAAGACGGTGGAAGGCTACCCCGCCCCACTGCGCGCGGTATTGATTGCACGTAAACCGTAATGGATTGCCGGAGCACCGTTTCTCCAAAATAGTTCAAGTTGCAGCAAGGCGGCAACGCAGCAAATCCCCGGGAGCGTAGATAACTACGTGACCGGGGTGAGCAAGGCGGCCAACGCTGCTGCGGCTTGAAATATGAAGGAGAAAAAAAGGCCCCTGTTGAATTGGCAGGGGCCTGGTACGAGCAAGCATCATATTGGGCGACATGATGCAACGGTAAAAATCAGCTGGCCTGGTGGTGCGCAATGATTGCCTTCATTTCAGCAACCGCCGCCCCGTCAACCGCATAGCGGGAATATTCATCCGCCTGCGTATCCGAAGACATCGACAACCCCGAATTGCGATACCGCATGGGTGAAGCCAGCCATACTCCGGCAGAACTGTGGACTTCCTGCACTCCAGCGTTGAGGAACAGGGATAAATTCGCGGCGCGAACCCCCGCTCCGGCCATAATGATTGGAGCATCCACCTGCTCAATAAGTTCCATTATTTTTGTTAAACCTTGCGCTGCATCTGATTTTTGCCCGGAAGTTAGTACTCTGGCGACACCTAAATCGGACAATTTATTCAGCGCATTTAATGGGTTGGCGCACATATCGAAGGCCCGATGAAACGTGACATTTAGCGGGCCCGCAGCAACCATTATTTTTTCCATACGTGGCATATCGACATTCCCGTCCACATCGAGAATGCCGCTCACCAGCCCTGAAAAACCTAAATCTCTGACCATCGCGATATCATCAAGCATCGCGGCAAATTCACCGTCGGTGTAACAAAAATCGCCCCCACGCGGACGGATAATGGGATTAACGGGAATAGAGACATGCTGGCGTACAGAGCGCAACACCCCCAGCGACGGCGTTAAGCCTCCTTCTTTGGGCGCCGAGCACAGTTCAATACGATCCGCGCCGTTTTGCTGCGCCGTGCGCGCGCACTCCATGCTGTAACAGCAGATTTCCAGCAATGTCATATTTACTCCTGTTGCTCGCTTGCGACAATCGCTTCAATTGACCACGGATGAAATTTGAGGGTGACGCTGCCATCACTGACCGCCAGTGTCGGATTCGGTAAACGCTCACGCTCTCCTTTTGGCGAGCTGGTTTTCACGAAAATCCCCGGCTGACTCAATCCTTCATCAGAAAGCAGCGCCAGCGCTCGCGCATTCAACGTCTCCACGTCACCCGGCAGAACTATTTCAACATGCTCCCAGCCTTCATGCGGATAGCGTTTTTCGCCCGGCCATGGCAGCTCTACGATGGTAAATTGCCAGTGTTGCACACAAACGGGTTCATCAAGCTTGAACAGGCAAATCGGTCGGCCATTAATGATATTTTCTGACAACAGTTCGCCACACTGTTCAAATCCCCGACGCCAACGCTCTGCGGTGGTATTTTGATGACAGCGCAGAGAAATGTGATCGGCTTCAAGCGATGAGACATCCAGCCCAAGGCGAGTGGAAAGATCCGTTAACGCCTGAATGAAATGCGGTAAATCTGCGGAAATATCATGCAGTTCTGCAACTGTTTGCCAGTTCGCCATAATGAAAGCTCATATCCATGTTCAAAGCGGCTAATTTACCCTGTTGCGCAGCCCCAACCAACTGCTGATTTTCTTAAGCGCGATATGAATAATTATACGTAATAACAATGTTTATATTTCAGGCTGCTGGCGCTACTCGCAATGCTGACGGCAACGGGCATTTGCAGTATACTCCCGCCCTTAATTCTTAAACTGGTGCGGTCAATTTTAAGCCGCTTCATAAATGTAAGGTATTCCGGTGAATATTCAGGCTCTTCTCTCAGAAAAAGTTAGTCAGGCCATGATTGCTGCAGGCGCGCCTGCAGATTGCGAACCGCAGGTTCGTCAGTCAGCAAAAGTACAGTTCGGCGACTATCAGGCTAACGGCATGATGGCTGTCGCGAAAAAACTGGGTATGGCGCCGCGACAACTGGCTGAGCAGGTGCTGACTCATCTGGATCTCAACGGGATCGCCAGCAAAGTTGAAATTGCGGGCCCGGGCTTTATTAACATTTTTCTCGATCCGGCATTTCTGGCGCAGCATGTTCAGCAGGCGCTGGCCTCCGATCGTCTGGGCGTTACCCAACCGGCTAAACAAACCGTTGTGGTTGACTACTCCGCACCTAACGTCGCGAAAGAAATGCACGTGGGTCACCTGCGCTCCACCATCATCGGCGACGCTGCGGTACGTACGCTGGAGTTCCTTGGTCACAATGTTATCCGCGCTAACCACGTCGGCGACTGGGGCACTCAGTTCGGTATGCTCATCGCATGGCTGGAAAAACAGCAGCAGGAAAATGCCGGTGAGATGGCGCTGGCCGATCTGGAAGGTTTCTACCGTGATGCGAAAAAACATTACGACGAAGATGAAGCCTTCGCCGAGCGCGCCCGTAGCTATGTGGTGAAACTGCAGGGCGGCGACGAATATTTCCGCGAGATGTGGCGCAAGCTCGTCGACATCACTATGTCGCAGAACCAGTTAACCTATGACCGTCTGAACGTGACTCTGACCCGTGACGACGTGATGGGCGAAAGCCTGTACAACCCGATGCTGCCGGGCATTGTGGCCGATCTCAAAGCCAAAGGTCTGGCTGTTGAAAGCGAAGGCGCTACCGTCGTATTCCTTGATGAGTATAAGAACAAGGAAGGCGAACCGATGGGCGTTATCATTCAGAAGAAAGATGGCGGCTATCTCTACACCACGACCGATATCGCCTGTGCGAAGTATCGTTACGAAACGCTGCACGCCGACCGCGTCCTCTATTACATCGACTCCCGTCAGCATCAGCATTTAATGCAGGCCTGGACCATCGTGCGTAAAGCCGGTTATGTGCCGGACTCCGTACCGCTGGAACACCATATGTTCGGCATGATGCTGGGTAAAGACGGTAAGCCGTTCAAAACGCGTGCGGGCGGCACGGTAAAACTGGCCGATCTGCTGGATGAAGCGCTGGAGCGCGCACGTCGTCTGGTTGCGGAAAAGAACCCGGACATGCCTGCTGATGAGCTGGAAAAACTGGCGAATGCCGTTGGTATCGGCGCGGTGAAATATGCGGATCTGTCCAAAAACCGTACCACCGACTATATCTTCGACTGGGACAACATGCTGGCGTTCGAAGGCAATACCGCGCCGTACATGCAGTATGCTTACACCCGCGTACTGTCCGTATTCCGTAAAGCGGATATTGACGAAAGCGCGCTGAGCAGCGCGCAGGTGATTATCAACGAAGATCGCGAAGCTCAGTTGGCCGCCCGCCTGCTGCAGTTTGAAGAAACGCTGACCGTTGTTGCACGTGAAGGTACACCGCACGTGATGTGCGCTTATCTGTACGACGTTGCCGGCCTGTTCTCTGGCTTCTACGAACACTGCCCGATCCTCAGCGCTGAAAACGAAGAAATTCGTAACAGCCGCCTGAAACTGGCACAGCTGACGGCGAAAACCCTGAAGCTGGGTCTGGATACGCTGGGTATCGAAACCGTAGAACGCATGTAATCACCTCGAGTGATGTGAAAGCCTGCGCTATGTCGCGGGCTTTTTTATTTTCCCGAATGACCTCCCTCGTAGGCCTGATAAGCGAAGCACCATCAGGCGGTCAGGCGCACCTTGCCGGATGGCGGCGTAAACGCCTTATCCGGCCTACGAGAAACGACTACGTTCACTGTAATTTGTAACAACTCACAAGGAATGACACATTTCCGTAGAGGGATGGAACATTTTTTGCCTGTCATCCCGTTTACGCCTCCGTATCATTAGGCGGCGAATTAATCGGGTACGGGTCAATGACATTCAGAGATTTTGAGGCGGAAGAAAAACTTTTCCAGCGGCGTGTAATGGTGGCCTTTGGCCTGGTCGTCATCTGTTTTGGCATCCTGATTTATAACCTCTACAACTTACAAATCCGTCAACACCAGTATTACACCACCCGATCGGATGCAAACGACATCAAAATGCTGCCCGTCGCCCCAACGCGCGGTATCATTTATGATCGCAACGGTATCCCGCTGGTACGAAATGTCACCTGGTACGACATTTCTGTTACGCCTTATAAAATCAGCGATATGGACGCCCTGCTGAAACAACTCACGCCGATTGTTGACCTCACGCCAGATGATATTGACCAGTTTCGCCATGAACTGAAGGCCAGTAGCCGCTATCGGCCGGTAGTACTTAAAAATGCGCTGACCGATGTAGAAATTGCCCGTTTTTCTGTGAACCAGTTCCATTTCAGCGGCGTGACCATCAATAGCTACGAAGATCGCCAGTATCCTTATGGGGCGGCACTGGCACATGTACTTGGCTACGTATCAAAAATCAACGATAGCGATCTGAAAGCACTGGATAAAAAAGGACTGGCAGAGAACTACGCCGCCGATCACAACATCGGTAAACAGGGCATTGAGCACTACTACGAGAATGATCTGCACGGCAAAACGGGTTATCAGGAAGTGGAAGTTGATAATCACGGGCGTATTGTACGTTTGATTAAAGACGTTCCCCCTGTCGCCGGCAAAGATATCCATCTGACGCTGGATTTACACTTGCAGGAATACATTGAAAGCCTGCTGGTGGGCCAACGCGCCGCAGTGTTGGTGGAAGATCCCCATGATGGCTCCGTGCTGGCAATGGTCTCAAACCCCAGCTACGATCCGAACCCGTTTGTCAAAGGCATCAGCTACCAGGATTACAACACGCTGTTGCAGGATAAAGACCTGCCATTAATTAACCGCGTCACCCAGGGGTTATATCCTCCTGCCTCAACGGTAAAACCGTACATGGCGATGTCAGCGTTACTGGACGGCGTGATCACGCCGCAGACCAGCTTCTTCGGCGCGCCCACCTGGACGCTCCCCGGCACCGAGCGACATTACCGGGACTGGAAGAAAACCGGCCACGGTATGCTGGATGTCACCAAAGCGATTGAAGAGTCTGCCGACACGTTCTTTTATCAGGTGGCGTATATGATGGGAATTGACCGCATTAACAGCATGCTTAGCCAGTTTGGCTACGGCAAACCGACCGGCATCGATCTTGATGAAGAGTACAACGGCCTGCTGCCAAGCCGTGACTGGAAACAACGGGTGCATAAAAAAGCCTGGTACCAGGGAGACACCATTTCGGTCGGCATCGGCCAGGGCTACTGGATTGCCACGCCAATTCAGATGGTAAAAGCGATGGTCGCACTGATTAACAACGGGAAAGTTATTGCCCCTCACCTGCTACAGGATGAAGAAAGCGGCAAATCAATCACTCACTATCAGGCACCGGAGGCACCCACACAAATTGCTTCTGCTTCATCACCCTATTGGGGACTGGTGCGTCAGGCGATGTTCGGCATGGCGAATGCACCAAACGGTACCGGGTATAAATTTTTCCATACGGCACCTTATGGCATCGCAGCCAAAAGTGGGACATCACAGGTCTTTAGTCTGAAAGAAAACCAGACTTACAATGCGAAGATGATCCCCATACGACTGCGTGACCATGTGTTCTATACCGCATTTGCGCCGTATAAGAATCCAAAAGTCGCCATCGCATTGATTCTGGAAAACGGCGGCAGCGACGGGGTTACCGCCGCGCCGGTCATGCGTCAAATCATGGACCATCTGTTTGCGCCGCAGGACAACAGCGGGCAACCCGATGCCGCAGAACAACCAGGCCCGGTCAGCACGGCGTCAGCGAACGACACGATTAATAGTACTTACGCAAGTATTCGGTAAGGCACAGCATTGCCATTGCCTGCCCGTAAGGCATAGAGGTGAGTGGGATGTTGTGGTAGAAATCGAGATCGTGCCCCATGCCGGTGCCAAACGAGGTTTGTAGCAACTCCCCTTCAGGGGAAATGTGTTGCACAATACCTCTGATAGCTTTCTCCGCCACCCCCGCATATTCCTGCCCGACATAGCGTTTACGCACCGCTTTGAGAATACCGTAAGCGAATCCAGCCGTTGCGGAGGCTTCCAGATATGACTGAGGATCGTCCAGTAAGGTGTGCCACAACCCGCTCTCATCCTGACATTCCGCCAGAGCTGCAATTTGCGCATTGAGAACCTGCACCAGATAACGGTGAACGGCACTGTTTGCCGGCAAATCGATAAGTTCAAGGAAGTCCGGGATCACCATCGTAAGCCAACTATTACCACGCGCCCAACGGGCGTTTGCGAAGTTATGCCGTCCCACATAGCTCCAGCCGTGGAACCACAGCCCCGTTTTCTTATCCATCAGATTTTGTACATGCAGCAGAAACTGATACGTGGCCTCTTCGATATACGCTGGACGATTGAGCAACTTGCCAATTTTCGCCAGCGGCAGCACCGTCATCATCAGCGTGTCATCCCACATCTGTTGATGATTTTCTTCTGCCAGCGTGATGTGTTGCATACCGCCAAACTCGGTGCGGGGCATATCATGCATTGCCCACTCCGCCCAGCTGTCGAGCCACGGCAGGTACGCCGGATTACGCGTTTCTTCATAACGATATGCCAGCGTTAAAAACGGGGCCATGGTGTTAACGTTTTTGGTTGTTGCGCCTTCCGCAAAGCGTTCGGTAAACCAGCTGTCGATGATATCGCGCATCGTTGCATCGCCAGTTTGCTGATAATACTGATACATTCCGTATAGGCCAACGCCGTGCGTCCACTCCCATCCGGCCCAGCCTTTGGTATCAATAACACGTCCGTCATCCAGCCGCAGCAAGAACTCGCCCGTTTCATCATGAATATTGACCAGGTTATGCGTCACCTTTTTAATGAGCGTTTTTAATTCATCCCTGGCAATAAAATGTTCTGGTTGACGCAACAATGGACTGTGTTTAACCGGGTAAACAATCATTTCCTTAACCTCTGTCAGTGTCGAATTCAATGCTGCACCCTGTTCCAGTTTCGGCGCGGCAGGTTTATTACGATTCGGATAACCCTGTGTGTTGTTACCCTAAAGTGCTTCGTAAACATTGGGTATCATTACCGGGCCACAGTAAAAGCTAACCGCAGGGGAAACCTTTTTGTTTCTGCCAGGGGTTTTTGCGAAATGGCAATAGCACAAAGAGTCCGATAACACAGGTCACTGATTTTATAAAACAGCGTTTCTTTTTAATCGGGATGGTTGATCAGAACTGCGAGGTGGCCAGCAGTTTCGCCTGCTGGCCGACGTAAAGAAGGGAATTAACGGTAGTTCACAATCACCTGATTGCTCTGAACCTGCAAGGCAGGGAGCAGGCGACCGCCACCAGGCACTTCCCAGACGAAGTGCATTGGTTCAATTGCAGGGACATTATTAAAGCCATTGGTGGTACCGCTTTGTCCATCCAGTTCGACACAACGGGATTGAGAGCATAAGCGCACACGTAACCCCGCAGGCGTAGGACCATTTAATTCATAGCGCCAGGCGACCAGCGTCATCAGACCGGAAACGGGCTGGCTGGGAACCAAAGGCGAAGATGAAGCCGACTCCCCACGATAATTTAAGGTAATCCCCATACCACTTGCCTGCCATGTCCCTTCCCCGGCGGCCTGTACCGCCAGTGGAAAAAGCAACAGCCAAAGAAATGTACGCATTATTTACCTCCAATGGTCGCGGTCATACGGATATGGCGGTTATCGGAAAGCTCCATATTCGACAACACCACCAACTGCGGAATACTGCGGCGTAAAAAACGCGCAAGGAGAGGTCGCAGCGCATGATTCACCAGCAATACTGGCGGCGCACCCAACATTTCCTGACGCGACAGTGCTTCCTGCGTCTGTGCCAGCAACCGGTCTGCCAGACCAGGTTCAAGGCCCCCACCGCCCTGTAACGCCTGCAACAACAGACGCTCAAGCGGTGTATCAAGTCCGATAACCTGAACTTCCTCGTTACCCGGGAACCACTGCTGAGTAATCGCCCGTCCAAGCGCCACACGCACCACTGCGGTAAGTTCATGCGGATCATTCTGTAAGGGGGCATGTTCCGCCAACGTTTCAAGAATGGTGCGCATATCACGAATAGGGACTTTTTCATCCAACAGGTTCTGCAGCACTTTGTGCAGTGTGGTCAGTGTGACCACACCCGGCACCAGATCTTCTGTCAGTTTTGGCATTTCTTGTGAAACTCGATCCAATAACTGTTGCGCCTCCTGGCGACCAAAAAGCTCTGCGGCAAACTGGCCAATCAGATGGTTCAGATGTGTGGCAACGACCGTACTGGCTTCGACAACGGTGAAGCCCTGAATTTGCGCCTGCTCTTTTAGCGCGCTTTCAATCCAGATAGCATCCAGACCAAAAGCAGGATCAACTGTTTTCTCCCCTGGCAGCGATCCGGCCGCGGTACCTGGGTTGATAGCCAGCCAGCGCCCAGGGTAAGCATCACCACTACCAATCTCGACCCCTTTCATCAGAATACGATAGCGGGCAGGTTGCAGATCCATATTGTCGCGAATGTGTACCACTGGCGGCAGGAACCCCATATCCTGGGCAAATTTCTTACGAATGCTGCGAATACGCCCCAGCAATTCGCCGTCCTGTTGGAAGTCCACCATCGGAATCAGGCGATACCCAACCTCCATTCCCAGCGTGTCTTCCAACTGAACATCACTCCACGTAGCTTCCACCACCGAGTTGTTTTCCGGCATTTTCACCGGCTGAGCTTCTTCTGGCGCTTTTTGCTCGCGTCCGCGCATCCACCAGGCCAGCCCCAGCAATGCCGCGGTAAACATCAGAAACACCAGGTTTGGCATTCCCGGTACCAGCCCCAGTAAACCGAGGACCGCCGCACTAAGCAGCATAACGCTTGGGTTGCTGAACAACTGGGTGACCATCTGCTCACCCACGTCCTGATCGGTACTCACGCGGGTTACGATAACCCCCGCCGCCGTTGAGATAACCAACGCAGGGATCTGGGCTACCAGCCCGTCACCGATGGTCAGCAGGGTATAGCTTTCTGCCGCACTGCCCATGCTCATACCGTGCTGCAACACCCCAACCAGCAAACCGCCCACCACGTTGATGACCATGATCAGAATACCGGCGATGGCATCCCCACGAACAAATTTACTCGCACCGTCCATGGAGCCGTAAAAATCGGCTTCCTGTGTCACTTCAGAACGGCGTTTTTTGGCTTCATCTTCACCAATCAATCCCGCATTCAGATCGGCGTCAATCGCCATCTGTTTACCCGGCATCCCATCCAGCACGAAGCGCGCACCCACTTCCGCGATACGTCCCGCACCTTTGGTGATAACCATAAAGTTAATGATGACGAGAATGACGAAGACCACGATACCGATGGCAAAGTTACCGCCGACCAGGAAGTGACCAAAGGCTTCCACCACCTTACCTGCCGCCGCGGCACCGGTATGTCCTTCCATCAAAATGATACGCGTTGACGCGACGTTCAGTGCCAGGCGCAACAAAGTGGTGAACAGCAGAATCGTTGGGAATGCGGCGAATTCAAGCGTGCGCTGAGTGAACATCGCCACCAACAGCACCATGATCGACAGCGCAATGTTAAAGGTGAACAGTAAATCGAGGATGAAGGCCGGAAGCGGCAACACCATCATCGACAGGATCAGCAGAATGAGGATCGGCCCGGCAAGAATTTGCCATTGCGTGGATTTCAGGTTGCCGGGCAGACGCAGCATCGCGACCAGATTAGCCATCAGTATTCTTCTCGTTCATAAAATCCAGTGCTTCAGGCACCGGAAGGTTTCCAGGTTGTGGTGGCGGTGTGCCGCCAGCCAGACGCCAGCGTTTTAGCTGCCATACCCATGCCAACACTTCGGCAACGGCGGCATACAATTGGCCAGGTATTTGCTGACCGATCTCAGCATGGCGATATAACGCACGCGCCAGCGGCGGAGCTTCTAACGTTGGGACACGGTGCTCCGCGCCAATCTCTCGAATACGCAATGCCACCAGCCCGGCCCCTTTAGCCACAACTTTTGGCGCGCTCATTTTGTTTTCGTCGTACTGCAAGGCAACCGAATAGTGCGTAGGGTTGGTCACAATAACATCCGCCTTCGGCACATCCGCCATCATGCGGCGCTGTGCGGCCGCACGCTGCATCTGGCGAATTTTGCCCTTAACGTGCGGGTCACCTTCGCTTTCTTTAAATTCGTCACGGATATCCTGACGCGACATCCGCAGTTTTTTCACGTGGCTATAAATCTGGAAAAAGACGTCAAACCCCACCATCGGGATGACGCCAAGCACCACCAGTAATGCGCACATACCGACTAAATCCAGCGCATTACCCATCGCCGTAATCGGGGATTCTGCCATCAGGCGCATCATCTCCGGCCAGTTGTGCCAGAGATAGAAGCCCGCTACGCTACCCACCAACGTGGATTTTAATATGGCTTTGAGCAGCTCCGCCCCGGTTTGCGCCGAGAACATACGCTTAATACCTGGTAACGGATTCAGCTTTGAGAATTTGGGTTGCAGCGATTTACCACTGAAGATCAAGCCGCCAAGCATCACCGGGGAGATCAATGCCACCAGCACAACCCCGGTAATCAGCGGCAACAACGCAATCATGGCGTCTTTAATCAACATAATGATTTGACTCAGGATCAGGTTTGGGTCGTTGACCATACTGTGGTCAAAACGTAATCCGGCCGACAGCATACCGGCCAGTCTGCGGGCGAGCGACTCCCCACCAATCCAGATGATGCACACGCCCACCAGCAAAATAAGCAGTGAGGTTAGCTCCTTGGATCGGGGTATCTGCCCTTCTTCCCGTGCTTTTTCAAGTCGGTGGGGTGTGGGGGCTTCTGTTTTGTCGTCGTCGCTTTCTTCTGCCACGCATCAGACCCTGGATAGAGATATAGGCGTGAATGATGCCAGAACAGCCATGCAACAATGGGAAGAGTAAGCGGTAAAAAAGACGGGATTTATGGCTTTAACGCCAATTGCCGATGAATAACATGTAAGCCGGATGAGAAGTTTCCTTCCGCATCCGGCAAATACACATCAGAAACCGAGGCTATCCAGCAGGTCGTCGACCTGATCCTGGCTTGCCACTACGCCGGCTTTAGAAGTGTCAACCTGCGGACCGTTCAGCAAGCTTTCGTTCTCGCGTTTTGGACGAGCGCCCTGTTCCGGAATGTTTTCCAGCAGCACCATCAGCAGTTGACGCTCAATCTCCTGGATAACATCCATCATGCGCTTGATAACCTGACCGGTGAGATCCTGGAAATCCTGCGCCATCATGATGTCCAGCAATTGGGCATTGGTAAAGCTGGTATGACCGGGGACATCACCAAGGAACTGGCGGGTATCAGTGACCAGTTCACGGGCATCGGACAGTTCAATCGGATTTTCGAACCATTCATCCCAGCGTTTGGTCAGGTCTTTTGCCCCTTTTTCCATGGCATCCTGGTGCGGCTGTGAAGCTTCTACGCTGTTCAGCGCACGCTCTGCCGCCTGTGCAGTCATTTGTACAACGTAGTCCAGGCGATCGCGCGCGTCAGGAATGGCTTCCGCCGCTTCGGCAATGGCCTGATCCAGCCCCAGTTCACGTAGGCTGTCGCGCAGCATTCGGGTCAAACTACCGATGCGCGCAATGATGTCCCCTGCCGAGTGTTCGTCAACAGGTTTAATTTGTGGTTGCATCATCATCACATCCTCACATGCCCAGTTTCTCAAAGATCTTATTGAGTTTTTCTTCCAGCGTCGCCGCGGTGAACGGTTTTACAACATAACCACTGGCACCCGCTTGTGCTGCCGCAATAATGTTTTCTTTCTTCGCTTCTGCCGTCACCATCAGCACCGGCAGGGCAGACATACTGCCGTCAGCACGAATGGTTTTCAGCAGTTCAAGACCGTCCATGTTAGGCATGTTCCAGTCGGAAATCACAAATCCGAATCCCCCTGCCTGCAGTTTGTTCAACGCGTCTACGCCATCTTCAGCTTCTTCAACGTTGTTAAAACCCAGTTCTTTCAGCAGGTTACGCACAATGCGACGCATGGTGGAAAAGTCATCCACAACCAAAAACCTAAGCTCTTTATCCGCCATAAAAATAAACTCCTGATTCAAATACGTATTGCCTGTCCGGCACTGATTTTCGCCAGCATTTGCTGGCTTACCTGGCTAAGATCGACCACTTCGCTTACGCCACCCATATTGATGGCCTCGCGCGGCATGCCGAACACCACACAACTTGCTTCGTTTTGCGCAATAGTCCAGGCGCCAGCCTGGTTCATTGCTAACATTCCGGCGGCCCCATCGTTGCCCATACCTGTCAGGATCACCCCGACGGCATTACGCCCCGCATGTTTCGCCACCGAATGGAACAGCACATCCACTGAAGGCCGATGCCGGTTAACTGGCGGGCCATCATGAATTTTGATCTGGTAGTTCGCCCCGCTACGCGCCAGTTCCATATGCTTGTCGCCAGGCGCGATATACGCATGCCCAGGAAGCACACGTTCTCCGTCTTCAGCCTCTTTCACGGTTATCTGACACAGTTTGTTCAGACGTTCGGCGAACGAACGGGTAAATCCTGGCGGCATATGCTGGGTAATAAGGATACCGGGACTTGAAAGCGGCAATGGCTGGAGTACATGACGAATTGCCTCTGTTCCTCCGGTTGATGCGCCGATAACCAGCAGTTTTTCCGAACTGAGTAACGGTCCTGCTTTCAAGGTCGCTGGCGCTGCCGTGGGTTTGTGGGCGGCCAGTTTTGCGCGCGATGCAGTGCGGATTTTCTCCGCAATCATCTCGCTATACGCCAGCATTCCTTCGCGGATCCCCAACTGAGGTTTGGTGACAAAGTCAATTGCCCCCAACTCCAGGGCCCGCAGCGTGACCTCAGACCCTTTGCCAGTCAGTGAAGAGACCATCACCACGGGCATCGGACGCAGACGCATCAACTTTTCAAGAAAATCGAGGCCATCCATGCGCGGCATTTCAACATCCAGCGTCAGAACGTCGGGATTAAATTTTTTGATGAGATCCCGCGCAACCAAAGGATCAGGCGCCGTCGCAACCATCTCCATATCGCTGTGGCTGTTAATAATCTCGGTCATGATTTGACGCATCAATGCAGAATCATCAACCGACAATACCCTGATTTTACTCATGCTTTATCCTTACCTAGCGCATACACCGTCTGCCCGCGCAGGCTAAACTCGCGCACGAGGTTGCTAAAGTTTTCTGAATGACCTGCAAACAGCAGTCCGTCAGGTTTAAGGAGTGGAACAAAACGGTGTAAAATGTCCTGCTGAGTCGTTTTGTCAAAATAGATCATGACGTTACGACAGAATATGGCGTCGAACGGGCCTGGCACGTTGTATTTTTTGTCCAGTAAATTCACGCTGGAAAACTCAACATGGCTTGCCAGTTCCTGCCGTACGCGCACCAGCCCTTCATGAGGCCCGGTACCGCGCATGAAATAACGCTGCAGCTGTTGTGGCGACAACGTCTTTAGCTCGTCAAGACGGTAAATACCGCTTCTTGCTTTTTCCAACACCTCAGTATCAATGTCGCTCGCAAAAACACGCCAGCGACCCGGCGCCATACCCAGGGTATCGGCCAGCGTAATCGCAATACTGTAAGGTTCTTCTCCGGTAGACGCTGCCGCGCTCCAGACGCGATATTCACCGCTGTGTCGACGGGCGTGGTCAGACAGCACAGGAAAGTGATGCCCTTCGCGAAAAAAAGCGGTCAGATTGGTGGTCAGGGAGTTAATAAAAGCCTGCCACTCAGCACTGTTCTGGTTGGCTTCCAGCATACTGAGATAGCGACCAAAATCATCCAGTCCCAGGGTACGCAACCGGCGAACCAGGCGGTTATAGACCATGTCCCGCTTGTGGTCGGCCAGCACGATCCCCGCGCGCTGGTAGATTAATTGACATATCCGACGAAAATGCGCGTCAGACAGCGCGAGGCGCTGTGTCATCTGTAACAATAATGACGTTTGCCCGGAGGGCAGAGATGATGTCATAGCGCCTTCTCAATCACATTCAGGATACAACGGGCACAACCTGCGGCTGTGCCAATTCTTGTTGTGTTACGGTTTGTTCTTCAATTTTAAAAAACGCGACACAGGCGGAAAGATTATCTGCCTGAGTAGCTAACTGCTCAGTGGCGGCTGCCGCTTCTTCCACCAGCCCGGCGTTCTGCTGTGTGACAGAATCCATCTGGCTGACGGCTTGCGCCACCTGCTCAATGCCTCTGCGTTGTTCATCGGAGGCCGAGGCAATCTCCCCCATGATGTCGTTAACCCGGGTAACCGAGCTAACAATCTCTGTCATCGTGCGCGCCGCCATATCCACCAGTTGCGATCCCTGGTGAACGCGGGTGACGGACTCTTCGATCAGTCCTTTAATTTCTTTCGCTGCCTGTGCGCTACGGCTTGCCAGATTACGGACCTCTCCGGCGACCACGGCGAAACCGCGCCCCTGCTCACCGGCACGGGCAGCTTCTACCGCAGCGTTTAACGCCAGGATGTTGGTCTGGAAGGCGATGCTGTCAATCACACTGGTGATGTCACCTATCTTCTGCGAGCTGGCAGAAATCTCATGCATAGTGCTGGCAACCTTAGCCGTCTGTTCCCCTCCTTTATGCGCCGTGTCGGCCGCACTTTTGGCAATGCCTGAGGCTTGTCGCGCGTTATCCGCATTTTGCCCCACGGTAGCGGTAAGCTGTTCCATACTGGCTGCCGTTTGCGCCAGCGATGCCGCCTGCTGTTCAGTTCGCGAGGACAGGTCGTTATTACCCATCGCGATTTCCGAGATCCCGGTATGCATTGCCGAGCTCCCCTGGCGTACCTCACTGACCGTCTCACGCAGTGCCTGTTGCATCGCTTTCAGGCTGGCAAAAATGGCTGAAATCTCATTACGCCCATAAACCGCTATCGGTCGCGCCAAATTACCCGCCGCAATACTGTCGAAATGGCTACCGATGATAGCCAGCGGCTGTACAATCATTTTGCGCGACCAGTACAGCGCTGCAGTCGTTAATAGCGCCGCCAGTACCAGCACGGTGGCGAAAATCACCCCGGACATATGGTAACTACGCTGGCTGTGATCCTCTGCTTTTTGCAATACCTGGTTGATGTTGTTTTGCCACGCCGTAAAGTTTGCATCAAAGGCATCCTGTGAAGCCTGCACCGGGGCGGTCAAAAAATCTGACAGCTGATTATTTTCCAGCCAGGTTGCCTGGTGAACCAGATCGCTATGCCATTGACTGAAACTTTTCTCGGTTGCGCTTTGCAGCGCCTTCCCCTCTTCTGCCGTCTCTGTCGTCGCCATAAAGCGTTTAAATATCGATTCGGACTGGGCCAGGCTGTCCTGTGCAATCGTCATCAGCGCTTTGATATCCTCTGGCGGATAGCTCAGAGCCGTCAACGTGCCTGCTTTATTAAGCGCAGTACTGGCCTGTAATAACACAGCGCGGGTTTGCGCCAGCGCAGCGCGTTGCTGATTACTCTGTTCGACCTGGTTCAGGTTCTGAAAACCATCCCGAAATGCCCAGAAGGACAAGCCATTACTGCCAATCTGCAAAACACCGCAGAGGATTAAAATCAAAAACAGCGTGGTCGAAATTCGAATACGATTAAACATCAACGCTCCCATCAGGCGGCGCAGGCCGCGGTTTAGCTGTTAGTCAAAATGTTTCCCAATGCGTATCTTGTTCGGTGGCTAGCTGGCGCGGTTGTGACGCCGGAGTCGCTGTCGCAGGTAGTCGTGTATCTCGTGTCTTTGATGATGAAGGACGTGACGCGAGGCGGAATGTCGACACCGACTGGGTCAGGCGACTGGCCTGCTCCTCAAGTGCGGCAGCGGCAGCGGCCGACTCCTGCACCAGCGAGGCGTTCTGTTGCGTAACCCGGTCCATTTCAGACACGGCGAGCGCAACCTGATCTATCCCTCGACTTTGTTCATCGGATGCCGAGGCGATTTCCCCCATGATGTCAGTCACACGCGTGACCGCATTAACGATGTCATGCATGGTTTCCCCGGCGCTTTCTACCAATACAGAACCGGTATCAACCCGCGATACAGAATCCTCAATTAGCGCTTTAATCTCTTTTGCTGCCTGCGCACTGCGGCTCGCCAGGTTACGCACTTCACCGGCAACGACGGCAAAACCACGGCCTTGTTCACCGGCGCGCGCAGCTTCTACCGCCGCATTCAGCGCAAGAATGTTTGTCTGGAATGCAATGCCATCAATAACGCTAATAATGTCGGCAATTTTCTTCGAACTATCGGCGATTTCGTGCATGGTATTCACCACGCTATCAACCACTTTGCCGCCATGTTGCGCGGTATCGGAGGCGCTTTTCGCCAGTTGCGAGGCCTGACGCGCATTGTCCGCATTTTGCTTCACGGTAGCCGTCAACTGTTCCATGCTGGCTGCTGTTTCTTCCAGCGCGGAAGCCTGTTGTTCAGTACGGGATGAAAGATCGGTGTTACCGCTGGCAATTTCACTGGTACCGGAATAAATCGCATCCGAACCTTCGCGCACCAGGGTTACCGTTTCGGTTAGCGAACGCTGCATATGATCGACCGTGCTGGCCAACTCGCCAATTTCATTACGACCGCTGACAGCCAGAGTTGCGGTTAAGTTACCGCTGGCAATTTCACGGATATGCGCAATGACGCGAGACAAAGGGTTTAGCAAGGCATGACGAATGCCATACCACACCACCACCAGAATCAGTACCAGCACTACAGCCAGAATGCCGAGTTGCCATTGGGCAAAATGGTAATCGCTTGCACTTTGATCAAAGGCCTGGCGGTAGAGTTTCTCGCTAACATCTGCATATTTACCTAACGCTGCGCCGAGGGCATTTTGCATGCCCTGAGTTGGCTGTGCGAAATAGGCATCCATGTTGCCGTTTTCAAGGAACTGGATGAGCTCCACCAGAGCCGCATGGTACTGCTGATATTTTTCATCGACGTTACCACTGGCATCCGTCATATCAGGCAACGGCGTGATTTTTTTGAAATTAGCGTAATGCGCTTCGGCTTGCGCCAATGACGCTTTCGCATTCTTCAGCAGATCGTTTTTCGCGCTGCTTTGCTGGTTGGACGCATCCATCATCATGCGCGCAGAGGAACGACTCAAATTGATGCGTGTTTGCAGCATCAGATCCCATGTTGAGGTGAGTTCGCTTTGCTGCTGTCGAAGATCGTTAGAAATAACAAAACTTTGCTGATTCTGCTGCAATGAAGAAAACAACAGACCACCGGAAACAAGCTGTAGCAGTGCGAAAACCCCCAGCACCATCATCAGCATTGTGACAACGCGGATACGGTTAAACATAAGGCACCTTCCTGAAAACGAGTTATCAACATTATCGGCATTCACTGAGATAACTTTACGTTTGCAAAAAGGAAATCCATCAGGAAAGCAAGGCCCGGTGGGTGGAGGGAAAGCCGGAGGCGCAGAAACCACAACTCATTTACATAAAAACATCATAATTATCATGCAAATAACATTTTCAACTCGCCTGATTTTGCCGCTATTTGTATTCTCCGCCCCTTTTTCGTGTGACTCCGATCACATAATCACTCGCCAAATACCACAACAAAATGGATAAAAAATTAAAAAAAGTTGTATCTGCTTACGCTTTAATCCAATTTATATGATGAATATTTCGTTACCACTTAATAAGTATAAAAAATGAGTAACAGAACAATAAATGTTAAATCCTTACTGAGGGCTTTTTAGTGGCAAATGCAAACAAACTCACGTTGTTTATTGTGATCTTCATGCTGGCGGGGATCCTGTCGGGTGCGGTGATCCACTCTTATGCCTCCCCCGGCGTCGTTACCGCCTGGGCCGATAATATTACGCTGCTCACCGACATCTTTTTGCGCCTGATTAAGATGGTAATTGCACCTTTAGTATTCAGTACCCTGACCGTGGGTATTATGCGCCTGGGCGAAACCTCAACCATCGGGCGCGTGGGCGGCAAAGCGATGATCTGGTTTATCAGCTCTTCTATTCTGTCTATTCTGGTCGGCCTGTTTGTGGTCTCCCTCGAACAACCCGGCAGCGGTCTGAACCTGGCGATCCCGCTGGAAGCCACTGATACCGGCCTGGCCGTTGGTGGTATGAGCCTGAAAGGTTTTCTGACGCATACCATTCCCACCAGCATCGCCGAAGCGATGGCGAATAATGAGATCCTGCAAATCGTCGTATTCTCGATGTTCTTCGGAATTGGTGGTGCTTCGCTCGGCGAAAAATTTAACGCACCGCTGGTTGCTGCGCTGGATGTGGTCTCCCACATTATGCTGAAGGTGACCGGCTACGTGATGTATGTTGCGCCGCTGGCTATTTTTGCCGCTATCTCTTCCGTTATCTCCACCCAGGGCCTGGGGATCCTGCTCAACTACGCATCGTTCATTGGTGGTTATTATGTGGCGATTTTGCTGACCTGTCTGGTCCTGCTGGCCGTGGGTTATATGATGCTGAAAAAAGAGGTATTCCGCCTGGTCAGTATGCTCAAAGACCCGGTTCTGGTTGCCTTCACCACCAGCAGCTCCGAAGCCGCTTATCCGAAAACGCTGGAGCAATTAACCAAATTTGGTTGCTCGCCCAATATCGTGTCATTTGTACTGCCTATCGGTTATTCGTTTAACCTGGTGGGTTCCATGGTCTACTGCTCGTTCGCCTCCATGTTTATCGCACAGGCTTATAATATCCACCTTTCCTTCGCGGAAATTACCGTGCTGATGCTGACATTGATGCTGGCGTCAAAAGGGATAGCCGGTGTGCCGCGTTCAGCGCTGGTGGTGCTGGCGGCAACCATCCCAAGCTTTAATATTCCGGTTGCCGGAATTCTGCTACTGATGGGTATTGACCACTTCCTGGATATGGGACGTTCAGCAATCAACGTATTAGGTAACGGGATTGCAACGGCGATGCTGGCACAGGATGAAGGTTTACTGGAAGAAAACGAGTCTTCAGAAAACATTACAGAAGAGATTAAGGCTTAACTTTTTTAAGACAAGAGCGAGCTAAGTAAACAAGAGCAGCAAATCAACAAAGATTACCCCAGCCACAGGCTGGGGTATTTCAACAACACCTGGATGATAATTTACATCAATTACCAGCTGTAACGTACGAGCAAACTACCGCTGAGATCGCCATAGTCATTACGTCCTTTTTGACCCGCCACTTGTCCAGTGATACTCCACTGGCTATTCAGATTCGCCTGGATACCCACTTTCATCTCGGCGCGATCTGCCGGAAGATCCTGCTTCACCTCAGCACCATCAAATGCTACGCCAACATCATCACTGGTGTGTAACCAGTTTACCTCCGCAAATGGCTGGATAACCGACGTCGTATTCTTGTGCAGCTTACCATCTACCCGCAGTCCGAGGCGCGTGGTCCAGCTGTCACCGTTTTGTCCGTCAATACGCGTTCCATTCTGCACAACCGCGTCCGCTTTATATTGCTGCCATGTCACCTGAGCCTGTGGCGTCAGGCTGACAGTATTCAGGTTTTCAAGTCCGATGTCGTACCGATAGCCCGTTTCCAAGGAGACCGCGCTGGCCGCCGAATCATAATCTGTTGACCCGACATCGCCGTTATCGACGCTGTTATTGTAGAGGCCGTACTGGTACCAGCTATCCACATACAGCCCGCTGTGATTCTTCGCATCCGCAAACCAGGTGGCATAAGCGCCGAGATTATAACCGGCTACGTTACCACTGGCAGAGAACTGGCTCCCATCCGCCCCTCGGTTACCGGTGCTGTCCGTGTCGGCGTTAATGTAACTCACCATCAGTCCCGCCTTCAGGCTCTGCTCGCCATTATCCCAGCTAAGCACATCACCACCGATTTGCAGTTGCGAGTAAGTGTTGTCAATATCCACATGACCGTCTGCCGCTGTTGACGACGCATCACCTGCTTTAAAGCGCATCCACATACTGCCATCATCGGTACGTAATTGACTCCCTTCGCGGTCATAAAGGGTCTGCATTTGCAGATTACGCGCCATCCACTGGTTGCCCAGATAAGCGCCAATATCAGCCCGATATTGCGGATCTACCGGTTTACTATCACCACCATCGTCCGGGTATACCGGCGTAACATCGTCGCCATCATCCGGGTMTACCGGYGTAACATCGTCGCCATCATCCGGRTCTACCGGTGTAACATCGTCGCCATCATCCGGATCTACCGGCGGGACAGCCTGCGAACGCAAATACCAGTCACCGCCGTCTTCATACAATCGGTATTCATACAAACCTGTCTGCACCTGATTACCCTGAGTAAAAACGCCATCAGACTGACCGCCGACATCAATCACTTCAATACCTTTTGTTGTTAACGCCCCTTCCCCCCCGATATTATTGACATAGAGCGTCGTGCTACCGGATGTATCACCAGTGATAATCACTTTATCCGTCGGTGAATTGTCATCCCCTAACTGCGTGTTCAGATAAAGATGACTGTTATCGCCATGATAATTCCCATTAATCGTCAGCGTTTTAAATTGTCCGTTCTGTGAAGGAGTATCAAATACAATATCTCCGGCATTATTTAATTGAGTTAAAGAAGAATCACCGGTAATTGTCCATTGCGTCTGTTCAGCCAGTGAGAGATTCAGCGAGGAGTCTACCGTCGGATCAGTGTTAACAAACGTCGCCCCCACCAACCGCGAACCAGACGCCATATCCAGTGAAATACTGCCTTCACCCGCGCTAATGATATCGCCCGTAATATCCATTACACCTGAACCGGTCACGGTCCCGCCGGGTAAGAGATTTCCCGCACTGTCGGTAACAACAGGAACAAGAATAGCGACACCATCCTGGGTTTTAATGGTAGTGTCACCGGTCAGCGATATTGCCCCGCCCTGCTGAACCACCGCGCCATAACCATTTGCCCCACTCGCTGTCACATCAATGGTCAGGTTTTCACCATTAATTATTCCCGGACGGTTTAAATTATTACTTCCTATCGCCCAAAGCCCGTAAGGGTTATTTTGCCCACTCATGAGAATATCGGTATTCGCGATATTAACCGTTGCGCCGTAGAACTGGGATGACACGCCGTAACCATCGATCGCGTAAATAACATTTCGATTGTCGGCATCCCCTTTAAAATCAAGAGTACTCCCGGAGGTCGCAGCGATACCGCTGGTCGCAGAGCCCGACATGGCAGAACTTCTGCCGTCAACAACGCTGCCTGCGCCAATCATCACATCGCCCCCCTGCGCAATGATGCCCACAGACTGAGCGGTATTGACGGTAAGCGCGTCCGCGTGGAATTCGCCCCCCGTCACCCAGAGGGTCGTCGCCCCTCCGGCTGCGCTTATGATGCTGTTTTGGCCTAAATCCATAAAACCTGTGCTCATTGATATTGCACTTACCTGCGTCCCAGTCACATCAATCGTCAGATTATCAGCAATAAATTCAGAACCTTTTGCCGCGGGGTTTATCGTTACTCCAGCCCCATCATAGAACCCGGTGATTGAGATGGTCGATCCGCTGCCCAAATCAATGCGTGATCCGGCCCCATTAATAGCGATGCCACGCGTGGTACACCCCCCTGTACGGCAATCCAGAGTCGTACTGATATTAATATCCATATTATTGGCGATTAACGTAGCATCGGGACCCATAACGGAGATGCCTTCAGCAAGATCGGAGGCACCATTGATGGTTACTCTGCTGTTATCTCCCAAATCAACATGATTATTTTTACCCAGCTTTAAACCTGTCACAGAACCATAATCTGTTGCCAGTCCTGTTGCAGTGACAGTGAGTTGATCGGCATCTAATACACCATCAGTACCTATCTCAATACCGGTTGCAATATTATTGCCCTCTACAACCACCTGGCTATTTTTACCTAAATCAATTTTAGCATTACCCGTACTTTGAATCCCCCACGCAGTGTTATCTATACTTGTAGCATGGATAAAACCATTATCCATGGTGAAAGTACCACTACCGCCTAATAAATAGACACCGCGGGCATCACCTATCCCACCAATACTATAATCAGTTTCAGTTATGGCTGTAATAGAACTTCCACTACCAAGATCGACGTTACTGTCTTTGCCTATATTTTTAAATCCATAAACATTATTTTTACCCGAAACATCAATATTAATACCGGATGCTGTTACTTCTGTACCCAGGTTATTACCTGAAATCAAAATTCCGGTGGTATTTTTACTTGAATTTTGTGTGCCATCCGTATCGACGACATGGATTTCGGTATTCGTGCCTAAATCATTTTTGGTGCCATTATCCAGTGAAACCCCGGTAGACAAAGTTTCACCCGATACGTTGATAGTTGCTTTTCCTTTAATCTGTAAGCCATCACCGCCGGTAGTGATGCTCTCAACACCCGTGGTATTTGTTTGTCCACTCGCCGTAACGACTTCATTATCATTCAAAATAATTGATGCACCGTTTTGTGGGCCTAACCCGGTAGCATTGACAGCAGCACTGCATATTAATGTTGCCAGACCTGTTACCCTGATGCTATTACGCATTCCATTATTACCGCGGGAAAACTCACCAGCGACCACAAACATATTACGCGCCGTACTCCAGACTATATTATATATAGCATTCACATTTAGTTCCCTCTACGCCAATAGAAAAAATCAGGAGGCACAACTTCATTACATATTCATTAGCAATATAAATTGTTCCAAAAGATAAATTATTTATATATTGCACTTGTAGATTGTATTATATGTACCCACAAACGACAGATACTATAAAGATTCGCCAGTTTTAATTAAAGAAAAAAAAATAAAAATAAACCAAGTGAATAAGATAAATATAAACATTCAAAATCAAAATAAAACAACCATTATTACCTGGCTTCCCTACACATAAAATTAAAAGCAAAACGCCCTCCATATTGTGGAGGGCGTTTAATAACTGCCAGCTAAATATTACAAAGAATGATAATATTGACTACTTTTATGCCATATGCGAAGCCGCGATATCCAATAGCGCCATCTCTTCGCTGTTCAGCAATTTCTCAATGTTAACCAGAATCAGCATCCGGTCTCCCAACGCGCCCAGCCCCGTCAGATATTCCGTTGACAGCGTAACCGCGAATTCCGGTGCCGGTCGGATTTGATCGGTTGTCAGCGACAGCACATCGGATACGCCATCCACGACAATCCCAACCACCCGTTGTCCCAGATTCAGCACAATCACCACGGTGTTCTCGTTGTAATCCACATCGCTCTGGCTGAATTTCACACGCAGATCAACAATCGGCACAATCACGCCGCGCAGGTTAGTCACACCTTTAATAAAGGCTGGCGTATTGGCAATACGCGTAACCTGATCGTAGCCGCGGATTTCCTGCACTTTCAGGATATCGATACCGTACTCTTCATCCCCCAGCGTAAACACGAGGAATTCCTGACCTGACGGTTCGCCGGCCAGTTTAGTTACATTACTCATACCGGTCATATTCTTCCCTTTCTTACTCAATCAGGCGGCTGTGATTGCCACACGTTGTTCGCGGTTTAACCCCTGCAATGCAGAGACATCGACAATCAGCGCGACGCTACCGTCGCCGAGGATCGTTGCTGCGGAAATGCCTGGCACTTTGCGGTAGTTGCTCTCCAGGTTTTTTACCACCACCTGGTGTTGACCAATTAGCTGATCGACCAGCAACGCGTAGCGACGCCCTGCACTTTGTAAAATCACTACAATACCCTGAGTTGCTTCGGTTTTTGCACCTTCAACTTCAAAGACTTTCCACAACTCAACCAGCGGTAAATACTCACCACGCACTTCCAGAACGCGCTCTCCGCCGGCCAGCGGATGGAGATCTTCTTCACGAGGTTGCAGAGATTCCATCACCGCATTCAGCGGCAGGATAAACACTTCATCGGCTACACGAACGGACATGCCATCAAGGATAGCGAGCGTCAGCGGCAGTAAGATACGGATGGTTGTGCCCTGACCCTGTTTTGACTGGATCTCAACATGACCGCCCATCTCCTGGATATTTCGCTTCACCACATCCATACCGACACCGCGCCCGGAAACATCCGTCACCTGCTCGGCGGTTGAGAATCCCGGGGCGAAGATCAGCATGCCGACTTCGTCATCGCTCATATTTTCGTGGATCGGCATCCCCTGGGAAATAGCCTTCGCCAGGATACGTTCGCGGTTCAGACCCGCGCCATCATCAGTCACTTCGATACAAATATTCCCGCCCTGGTGTTCGGCAGAAAGTGTCAGATTACCAATCGGGCTTTTCCCGGATTCGATGCGTTTTTCCGGCAATTCAATACCGTGATCGAGGCTGTTACGTACCAGGTGCGTTAATGGATCAATGATGCGTTCAATCAGGCTCTTATCGAGTTCGGTTGAGCTCCCCACCTGCGTCAGTTCGACCTGTTTACCCAGCTTACCGGCCAGATCGCGCACCAGACGTGGGAAACGGCTGAACACATACTCCATTGGCATCATACGAATCGACATCACCGACTCTTGTAAGTCGCGGGCGTTACGTTGTAACTGACCCATGCTGGTGATGAGATCGCCATGATTGACGGGATCCAGTTCATTAGAGCGCTGAGCCAGCATTGACTGTGTGATGACCAGTTCACCCACCAGGTTAATCAGCTGATCGACCTTCTCAACCGCCACGCGGATGCTGGTCGATTCGCTGGCGCGGGCTGGTTTCTCACGCTCTGCTCGTCCATGCGGCGCTTCGTTGGCGGTCGCTTTGGCCACCGGCGCAGGCGCAGCAATCGGTAGCGGCTGTGGTTCGACGACATCCGCGACAGCTGGCGTTTCTGCAACAGTCGGCGCGACAGTGATAGTTTCGAACTCAATCTGATCCGCTTCAATGACGAAGCAGAGCACAGCAATAATGTCATCTTCAGCGAGGCTACCGTCGATCGTTGCCGACAGCGTATCGGCACCTTTGACCACATCGCTTAAGGTCGCCAGATTCCCCAGTTCCTCTTCCAGTAAATCGACTTCACTGGCTTTCAGGCGCGAGAGAATGATCCGCTTTTTGATCTTTTCAGTGACAGGGGCGGCTTGTGCAACCACCTCGTCTGGTATCGCCGTGCTATCAACAACGCTCAGTTTGGCGCTATTGACCACCGCGGGCGCGGTTTCACCTTTTGCTTCGAGCGCTAACTGTCGTAACGCATTACAAATGTACTCAAAGCTGGCGGCATCCGGCTCCTCTGAGTTTTTATAGGCGTCGAGCTGTTCCTGCATAATATCTTTCGTTTCCAAAAACAGGTTGATAATGTCGGCATTGAGCTGCATCTCGCCACGCCGCGCTTCATCCAGCAGGTTTTCCATCAGATGGGTCGTTTCCTGCAAAATGGTAAAGCCGAAAGTGCCCGCCCCGCCTTTAATCGAGTGCGCTGCACGAAAAATGGCATTCAGCTGTTCGGAGTCTGGGGCTTCAGGCACCAAATCCAGCAGGTGTTGCTCCATGTCAGCCAACAGTTCGTCAGCTTCATCAAAAAATGTCTGATAAAAATCGCTAATATCCATGCTCACGCTATCACCTCGGATTGGCTGGTGGCGATGTGGGAACGCTTGCCGGCGGCATCGCCACTGGCTGTTGTAAGACACTTACCGGCTCATTCTGGCTTTCAGCGTTTTCATGCAAAATGGCCTCTTCGGCCTGCTTATTCAGAACCAGCAGGCTTATACGGCGGTTGATGGCGTCCTCGGGACCGCGATCGCTCAGACGCATCGTGGCGGCCATACCTACCACCCGTAATACTTTTCCATCATCCAGTCCGCCGCTGACCAACTCGCGACGCGATGCATTGGCGCGATCGGCAGACAGTTCCCAGTTGCTATATCCCTTCTCACCGTTGGCATAGGGATAATCATCCGTATGACCAGAAAGACTGATACGGTTTGGGATCCCATTCAGCACCGGCGCAATCGCCCGCAAAATATCACGCATGTAAGGTTCAACCTCTGCGCTTCCGGTTTTAAACATCGGGCGGTTCTGACTGTCGATAATCTGTATCCGCAGCCCTTCCTGGACCAAATCAATTTTCAGATGTGGGCGTAGTGCACGCAGCTTAGGATCGGATTCAATCAGTTGATCAAGATCGCCACGTAGCTTGCTCAAGCGACTTTGCTCCATGCGCTTTCTCAGATCATCAATGTTGGGCTGCTTATTCACTTCCCCCTGCTGCTGGGTGTAATCATCACCCCCACCAGGAATTGGACTTTGGCTATTCGAGATCCGATTTCCGCCCGTCACCGCAGTGGCCAGCGGAGTACGGAAATATTCGGCAATTTGAATCAGTTCTTTAGGGCTGGAGATGGAAATAAGCCACATCACCAGAAAGAAGGCCATCATCGCGGTCATAAAATCGGCGTAGGCAATTTTCCACGAACCATGCGCCCCACCACCGTGATTTTTATGTTTGCGTCGCTTTACGACGATAATGGGATGGGCCTGATTTTTCATGCGTCCTCGGTCGTCTGCTGCGCTGCTGGATTCCTCACCGCACGAACATGCTCTTCCAGTTCGATAAACGAAGGACGTTCGCTGGAATAGAGCGTCTTACGACCAAACTCGACCGCAATCGGTGGCGCGTAGCCATTCAGATTGGAGAGCAGAGTTATCTTCACACACTGCATCATCTTGGTGGTTTCAGCACTCTTCTGTCGCAGGACGCTGGCGAGTGGGGAAATAAATCCATAGGCCAGTAAAATCCCGAGGAATGTCCCTACCATCGCATGCGCAATCAATGAACCCAGTTCAGCCGCCGGACGGTCAGCAGAAGCCAGAGCGTGAACAACCCCCATAACGGCTGCCACGATCCCGAACGCCGGTAATGAGTCACCGACCATCGCCAGGCTATTGGCCGGGACTTCAGCTTCACTTTCGTGAGTCTCAATTTCTTCGTCCATCAACGCTTCAATTTCAAATGTGTTCATGTTGCCGCTGATAATCAGACGCAGATAATCAACAATAAAATCAAGCATCACCGCATCCGCAAGAATGCGTGGATAGCTGGCGAAGATTTCACTCTCTTTGGGGTTTTCGATATCGCGCTCAAGCGAAAACATGCCCTGCTGACGTGACTTGGCCATCAGGCGATACAGCAGCGCCAGCAGATCCATATACATCGCTTTGGTGTATTTTGAACGACGGAAAAGCATCGGGATCGCTTTCATCGTCCCCTTGATGGCTTTTCCGTTGTTGCCAACGATGAATGCCCCGATACCTGCGCCACCGATGATCACCAGCTCAGCCGGTTGATAGAGTGCCCCAAGGTGTCCGCCGGTCATCATGTAACCGCCGAAAACTGTACCAATAACAACCAGGTAACCTAATAAGATAAGCACGACATCATCCTTTCGCAATTGACTATGACAGGATGCGCAGTCGGGCAGTTAACTCATGGTCAGGACAAAAAAAAGCAGCGGTAATCGCTTACCGCTGCTGGAGTGTTTATCCACACCGTTTCAGTTAAACAGCCTGTTCGATCTGTTCATCCAGCAGTTGTGGAATAATATCGGCAGCATTCTGGGAAAGTTTACGTCTTTTTACGGCTCGCGATGGCGGCTGACATAAACTGCAGGCAAAGCTACCTGCGGGTTGGTGCGCGTGGGTAATAAAATTTCCGCCGCAGCAGTTACAGGCGGACAATTCAAGCAAACCACTGTCAACAAAACGGACAAGGGTCCACGCACGAGTAAGCGCCAACAACGGCCCTTCTTCTGGTTGCGGGCACTGCTCAAGATATAACCGATACGCTTTAATCACGGCATCCACGCCGCTGCACAAACCGGTTTTAAGCAGAAACTGCCATGCATTACAAAACATCGATGCATGAATATTTTGTTCCCACGTCATAAACCAGTCGGTGGAAAACGGAAGCATCCCTTTTGGCGGAGGACTACCGCGTAATTCTTTGTACAGCTTGATGAGTCGGCCACGGCTTAATTGCGTTTCGCTTTCCAGCATTTGCAAACGGGCGCCCAATGTGATTAATTCCATCGCTAACTGGATATCACGCGCTTCCTGAACAATGCTTTTTTCGCTCATCATCAAGCCCTTTTCTTACGCGCTGCGTCATCGATGTCGTTAAGCAGGCGTGTTGAAAGCATAATACCGGTATGAATTTGCTGAAGATCGTCAACGCGGGAATCTTGCGTCAAACGCGTTACAGTCTGATGATCGTCGAAACGGAAATGGCATACCAGTTGATTGGTTTCAGCCAATTTGACCATTTGAGGAAGTGTTAATGTTGCCAATGTATCTGCCATCTCCTCGCTGATACCCAAGCGGAACATTGCAGACGCTTTGTCCTGAACGATCAAACGCTGTGCTAGCAATAAATACGACAAATTGATGTCATAAATGTGTTTCAGCAACTCGGATGTATGCATTATTTGCATCCATAATAACCAACATTATTTTCATGCGGCAGAACCGCACCCCGTGATGTCGCCGGGAAGGCCCGGTAAAAAAAAAGCAAAAGGTCAAATACATAGCAACGTGATGGCGCTTACGCGTTGTCTAAACATTCCTTTCGTAGAATGCCGCGTCCCTTACAAGCTCACATCATTTCTTACAAATGTCTAAGATTTTTCCTAATTCGACGCAACTCTACCCGCCACCCGTTACACATACAACGTAGCCATGCTGCGAATTTAAAGAATATGTGACGCAGATCACATAATCAAGCTAAACACTTAACATAAATCCATCAGCACAGCTTTTATTTTGGCTATTTTTTAAACCACCATTATCTTTTTCGATTCCAGCCATACGAATAATCTTGCAATAAAAGCGAATAGTATTCTGTTTACGAACGTTAATATCACGCGCAGAAATAGCGAGCTGGATCACAGATTTAATATGAAATGACATTTCAGTTAAACTCTTTATAAACAAAGACTTAAATATTAAGACTGATTAATTAATACCGGGCTGTGATAACCGTTTAAATGTTAATTGATGTATACTTTTTATTAACAAATTGTTTTTATTAGAGATGAGTTTAACTTAAATCATCAGAACAGATTTGCAGCTTATATGAAGTGATTATTCTATTTATAAGAATAATTAATGAATAATCATGATGACATTCACACAATTACCGTACGAAACGTAGCAGTATGGCGTTATACGATCAAAACTGAAAAGTTCTCTCATAATTCATGAACAAAAGGAGCGAGTTATGAGCTATGCGCACATTCTTGTCGCTGTTGCCGCCACCCCCGAAAGCCACCAACTGTTAGCAAAGGCTGTTTCAATCGCTCGCCCTGTCAACGCCCGCATTAGTCTGATAACCCTGGTTTCAGACCCCGAACTGTATAACCAGTTTGCTGCTCCAATGCTGGAAGATCTGCGGGAAGTCATGCAAGAAGAGACCCATAATTTTATCGATCAGTTAAGCAAAGAGGCGCAGTACCCCATTGAGCACACGTTTATTACCTATGGGACATTGAACGAACACATTCTGGATGTATGCCGCAAACACGCGGTTGATCTGGTGATTTATGGCAACCATAACCACAGTTTCTTTTCGCGAGCCTCCTGCTCAGCGAAAAGCGTGGTCAGCGCAAGCCAGGTTGATGTGTTGCTGGTACCGCTTGCCGGCGATTAATCACGCCTGTTTGCTGCAGGCTGTCTGCGGGTCAGGCGACAGGTTTTCCATATGACGCGATGCGACGTTCTTCAGATCGCAAATAAATCGTGCCTGCCAGTTGTTGATATCATTTTTAACGATGGTCTGCAGCATTGCCGCATGACGGGAAATGCGCTCGGCAAGCGACATCGTCAGAGCCTGGTTTAATGCGCCTGCAACATCATCCCGATCATAAGGGTTTACAATGAGTGCAGAAGTCAACTCATTCGCAGCCCCGGCAAACTGCGAGAGCACCAGGACGCCGGGATTGGCAGGGTCCTGTGCGGCGACATACTCCTTTGCCACCAGATTCATGCCATCGCGTAGTGGCGTCACCAGTCCAACATCTGAGTAACGGAAGACCTTCATCAGTAATTTACGGTCAAAATACTGATTCAGGTAGTACAGCGGCGTCCAGCCCAGTTGCCCGTATTTACCATTGATCCGCCCGGCCTCGGTCTCTAACTGGTGACGAATATCCTGATAAGCCTGTACCTCCTCACGCGAAGTCGGTGCTATCTGCGTATAACGAATCTTACCGTGATGCTGGGGAAACTGTTCCAACAGCGCCTCGTAGGCCTGAAAGCGCTCCGGCAGGCCTTTGGAGTAATCCAGCCGCTCAACAGAGAAGATATTTTTCACATTTTTAAGTTCTGCTTTTAACTGCGCCAGTTTCGGCGGTAGCGATCCTGATGCTTGCCGTGCAATCTCCTCAGGTGCAATACCAATAGGATAAACTTCCGTGCGGAACGCTTTCCCCCAGGCCAGATGCTGTTTCTCGCGGAGCGTAGTTACCTGAGTTTGCGCCGTCAGACAGTCAAGAAAGGCCTGGCGATCGTTGTCGGTTTGAAAGCCCAATAAATCAAAGTCGCACAGTTGCTCAAGCAACGCCTGATGTGGCGGCAACGCATTGAAAATTTCGGGTGTCGGAAAAGGAATATGCAGAAAAAAACCGATGCGATTATTCACACCACGTTTGCGTAGCTCGCAGGCAAAGGGTAACAAGTGATAATCGTGGACCCAGATGATATCGTCATCGCTAAGCAGTGGCAGCAGCTTATCAACCAGTAAGGCATTAACCCGCTGGTAGCCTTCCCAGGCACTACGCTGAAACTGTACCAGGTCCAGTCGATAATGGAACGCGGGCCATAACACGGCATTCGAAAACTGGCAGTAATACTCCTCGTAATCCTGTTCACTCAGATTAAACGATGCCCAGGTGATGTTGCCACGGGTCACCTTTTTTAACGGTTGTTCCTCATTGCCTGTATCACCGCTCCAGCCGAACCACAGGCCGCCAGCCGCCTTCAGTGCGCCCAGCACACCTACAGCAAGACCGCCAGCACTGCCTTTGTCATCCGGGGAGGCGATGCGGTTAGATACTACGACTAAACGACTCATAGCCACCTCTCCTGTCATTCGTTGCTTCTTGTTCCTGCTGCGGACAGTTGATTTGTTCCAGCCAATGCCAGACGTTCCTGACAGCAGCCAGACGCCATGTCGCCTGAGTCTCCCCGCTACCCACTTTTACCGAGATACCGCCGGCGCGATTGACCACGACAAAACCTGTTTCATCGGTCAGATCATCACCAACAAAAACAGGGGTCCGTCCGACAAACGGCGCTTCCTGCATAAATGCCGCAATTGCATCTCCTTTATTGGTGTCCTGTGATTTGATTTCCACAACACACTTCCCGGGCTGCAATGCCAATTGCGGCCAGATATGGGTAATACGTTCCGCCAACGCCAGCAGCGCGGCCTCATGCTCAGGCGCCTGCCGGTAATGCAGAGCGAAAGCCATGCCTTTAGTTTCAAGCGTTGTCCCCGGTAACGTCGCCAGCGCCGCATGCAATAACGCCCCCGCTTCGCGCTCGACCACCGCAGGCAGATGCACAATATGGGTTTGACCATTGATGTCACGGCGTTCTGCCCCATGCACCCCGGCGAGCGGGAAACGATAAGGGGTGGTGAGTGCGTCAAGCTCTGCCATTGAGCGCCCTGAAATCAATGCCAGAGCACCCGCATTTTGCGTGGCCAGGCGATGTAATAACTGCAGAATTGCCTGTGGAACAACAACCTGGTCAGGATGCGGTTTGATTTCAGCCAGTGTTCCATCGAGATCGAAAAAATAAGCACAGTTTGTGGGATGCTCAGGGGGTAAGGTTAGCGATGCTGTCACCCGATTCTCCTCCTCGTCATGGTCTGTACGCCGCGCGGATCGCGCCGTATATAGGATGTATGACGGGTATAAGTATAGACAGTGTGACCGTGCTCGCCATTTAGAAAAACAATCGCCAGCCGGGTAGCGGCTGGCGATAGGCTGAAGCTAGACTAAAAAGTTGGGATTTAAATCATCAAACAGTACGCTTAGCTTTTTGTTTGTAGCGGTCGAAGATCACCGCCGCCAGCAGGATCAAACCTCGTACCACATACTGTGCGAATGGAGAGATATTCAGCAGGTTCATCGCGTTCTCGACCGTCCCCAGAATCAACACCCCTGCGACGACATATGAGATTTTTCCGATACCGCCTTTGAGCGAAACGCCGCCTAACACACAGGCAGAAATCACGATCAGCTCATAGCCGATAGAGGTCATTGGCTGGCCGCTGGTCATACGTGATGCCAGGATAATCCCCGCCACGGCGGATACCAGACCGGAGAGAATAAAGATAATAATCTTAGTGCGAACGACCGGCACCCCAGCCAGACGAGCCGCTTCCTCATTGCCCCCAATCGCCAGCGTATTACGACCAAACGTGGTTTTATTCAACAGCAGGCCAAAAATAATAAAACAGCCCACGGTTAACCAGATCGGTGCCGGCAGTCCTAACCAATTGGCATAGCCAAGCGTAAAGAAGCGCTCGTCTTCGATTCCCACAGCTTTACCGTCGGAGATAATGTAGGCCAGACCACGAACAATTTGCATGGTGGCGAGCGTCGTGATCAACGCGTTAATTTTTAAGCGTGCAATCACGAAACCATTCACCAGACCGCACAGAACGCCAAGCAACAACCCTGCCGCCACACCAATCCACAGGCTTTCGGTCATATTAATGACCACTGCCGTCGTCACCCCTGCGCAGGCAATAACGGACGCTACCGAGAGGTCAAAATCGCCGGATGCCAGGCAAAATAACATCCCGCACGCAACCATACCCGACATAGATACCGCCAGTCCCAGCCCCTTCATGTTGATGAACGTCGCAAAGTTTGGCACAAAAATAGCGCAAACCAGGAACAACACGGCAAACACCACCAGCATCCCGTACTGATCCCAAATTCGGCCAAGATTTAGCGCCGACTTCGCAGCGCCTGAACCCGATGTAGAAACGGAAGACATCATATTCTCCTTATTCAGGCGACTGCCTGGCTGACTTTAGGCATAGCAAGGCTCAACGCCTGGCGTTCATCCGCCTGTTCATGAAGTAATTCACCTGCGATCTCACCTTCTCTCATCACCACAATGCGGTCGGCGACACCAAGAACTTCCGGCAGGTCACTGGAGGCAAACAGCACGGCAACACCGCGCGCAGCCAGGGCATAAATCACGTTATAAATTTCATGTTTCGCTCCAACATCAATGCCGCGGGTGGGCTCATCCAGCAAAATCACTTTCATCTCTTCCGATAACCAACGCCCCAGAATGGCCTTTTGCTGATTACCGCCAGAGAGGTTCATGATCAGTTGCTCTGCACCCGGCGTTTTAATGTTGAGTGAACGGATATGATGGTCAGCATTGGTCTCTTCCCAGCCGTTGTTGATCAGACATCCCCCCGTAACATGTTTACGGCGCGCACTAATATTGATGTTGTTGCGTACCGAATGGACCGGGATGATCCCTTCGGCTTTGCGATCCTCCGGACACAGCATCATGCCTGCTTCAATGGCGTGACTGGGTTTGCGGATATCTATCGCTTGTTCGTCAATAAACACCTGGCCCTGTGTGATACGCGTCCCGCCAAACAGACCTTTCATTAATTCGCTACGTCCGGCACCAACCAGGCCGAACAGTCCGACGATTTCGCCGCTACGCACCGATAAGCTGATCGGAGTGCGCACGCCTGGCGCTTTTACCTCATGCAGACGCAGACGCTCCGCGCCATAAGGTCTGGCTTTCCAGCCATAGATGTCCCCAAGATCACGCCCCACCATCGCCTGTACCAGTGCGTCGTGATCAACCTGCTGCATATCCGTAAACGTTTTGACGTACTGGCCATCCTTAAACACCGTTATGGCATCGCTGAGGGCGAAAATCTCCTCCATGCGGTGCGAAACGTACAGAATGATGCGGCCCTCATTGCGTAGCTCACGAATTACGCGAAACAGATTGTCAATCTCCCTGGCGGAAAGAGAGCTGGTGGGTTCATCAAAAGCGATAATCTTGGCATTACGCGCCAGCGCCTTAGCAATCTCCACCATTTGCCACTGACCGATGGAGAGATACTTCAACGGAATATCAGGATCGATATCCATTCCCAGATGCTTTAACTGCAGCCCCGCCTCGTAGTTCAACAACGAGCGGTTCACAATCCCACCCTTATGCGGAAGCTGGCCTAAATAGATGTTCTCGGCGACGGTCATTTCCGGCACCAGATGCAATTCCTGGTAAATAATGGCGACACCGGCATTCAGCGCAGTGGTTGTGTCCGCAAACGAAACCTCCTGTCCGCGGATCGCTATAGATCCCGTGGTTGGCGCGTAGTTACCGCTGAGAATTTTTAATAATGTTGATTTCCCGGCGCCATTTTCACCCATCAGTGCATGCACCTGACCGGCATAGCAGTCGAAACTAATATCCGTCAGCGCTTTTACGCCAGGGAAGGTTTTGCCGATGCCGCGAAATGAGAGATACGGGGTAGACTGTTGCATAACGTCTCCGTGGATCTAAACGGTTGCCTGATGGCGGCGTAGCCTTATCCGGCCTACGAAGGGCGTTATTTGTAGGCCGGATAAGATCGTTTTACGGCAGTTGAGTTATTTGCCGCCTAAGCCTTTTTTCGCCAGTTCTTCTTTGAAGTTGTCGCGAGTAATCAACACCACATCGGTAACTTCAGTAAACACTGGCGGTTCTGCGCCTTTGGTGACCCAGTTGTAGAGCATTTCACTGGATTTATAACCGTGAACGTCCGGGCTAGGCAGCAGTGAACCGTAGAATCCGGTGGCTTCCGCTTTGGAGAGTTCGCTAATTGCATCAACACCGTTAATACCGATACCAATCACGTTTGCAGCTTTAAACCCCTGCCCTTCGGTAGCACGCACGCCACCCAGCACAGTGTTGTCGTTCATACCGACAATCAGCCAGTGTTTAACTTCAGGATGTTGCACCAGCATGGAGTTTGCGGCGTCGAATGCGCCCGGGATATCATTCGATTTGGTTGGGACCTGGTAGATCTGTTTTTCCGGGAAGCCTGCAGCTTTAAGCGCTTCCATCGAACCCGATGTACGACGGCGCGCGGTATCCAGTTCGTTTGCGGTAATCGCCATTACAGCGGAAGATTTCACATCCCAGCCACGTTTCTGCATTTCTTTGTACAGTTCCTGGCCCTGGCGTTCACCAATTTTGGTTGCTGCCATCATCACCAATGGCACAGTATCCATCGGCTTACCTTTCGCATTGGCGAACTGATCGTCAACCGCGATGACTTTCATGTCATAGCCACGCGCCTTTGCCATAATAGCAGGCCCAAGTTTTGGGTCCGGCGTACAAATTACAAATCCTTTTGCCCCGCTTGCCGCCAGGCTGTCGATAGCATTCAGGGTTTTCTCGCCGTCTGGAACGGCAATTTTAATCACCTCAAACCCAAGGTCTTTACCGGCTTTATCAGCAAACTTCCACTCTGTCTGGAACCAGGGCTCTTCCGGTTGTTTGACCAGGAAACCGAGCTTCATGGATTCAGCGATAGCGGATTGTGACATAATGGCAGCCAGACCAATGGCCGCCAGCGCTTTAGTGAATTTGTGCATGGTTAACTCCAGCTTTAACGTTCTTTTATGTAGGGTAAAATCAAACGATTTTTTGTAATCCGGACGTAAAACAAGGCATTACCTTTTATTGATAAGATCAATGCCAGTGCTGAGAGTATTTTTAGCGGGAAATTGATTCTCCATAAGAGAGCGGCATCACACCCTGGAATTACAGTAGTTGCGTACATAAATTCAGCGGGAAATGACATAAAAAAACTCAATTTTCAGAATAGGGAAAATGAGAAATAGCAGATTAATCCATAACATCAGCCAGTGAATCCTTGTTCCCGAATATCGAAACATCCGGGAGTCCAATGATTACCAGGGGTAATAAATATGGTCAGCGTGATCGCGAACAGGGATATCGTCTTCTAACAGACGCGCAGAAAGCGTAAACGCAAAATCAAAAATATGGCCCAGCCCTTTGCCACTGATAAGATTGCCATCTTCAACAACAGGCGCATCGACATACTCGCCGTCGGTGATGGTTTGCCACAGCTCACCTGAACACACGTAGCGCCGTCCTTTCAGCAACCCATTACCCGCCAGCACCCGCGCGGCTGCCGAACAAACCGGGCAAATCAGTTTTCCTGCATCGTCATGACGAGCGACAAACTGGACGACTGCAGCGCTGGCGGCAAGATTTACGCTACCCTGTGGTCCCCCTGGCAACACAATCGCGTCGTAGAAGGCATCCCGACGGGCCTCCAGCGTACTGTCGGTCACCATCGGCACGTCATGATAGCTCACCACCGCACGAGACTCAGCGCAGGCCAGCGTCTCAACCTCAATTTGCAGGCGACGTAGAATATCAATAGTAACAATGGCTTCAGCCTCTTCAAAACCGGGTGCCAGCAACACCGCCACCTTCTTCATATACAACTCCTCGATTTATTCACCGATATCCAACAACAAATGCCGAATAATTCATTCCGTTAAATTTATTAAAACTGATCTGGCGCAAGAAATTAGGTTGCAGATAATTTCCAGACACATCACTTCACCGGGAAGTTCGCATCAAAACCAACGGTGATAATCACCAGACGTCATAGAATACCGCGGCCTGAAATTTAATTTTGAGACTTGAAACAGCATTTCATTATCTTTATTTTACATAAATACATTATAAATCAGATGATTATATTCATATTGCTTATATACACAAACGGCATGACTAAGCATATTGTTATGCCAATATGTAAAAAAACATAAATAGGTGGTTTTAAGGATTTTCTTGATACCAGGCACGCGCTATGCTGATTCATGATCGGAAGCGGATATAATTCGCGATCATCTAAAGGACCGGCGGAACGGATTTATTCTGCTAACAGTATTACTCGTACGTAGATGTGAAGTGCAACGGCAGCCCGTTGTACTGGCGTTGGTGACGTACTTCTCTTTTCTGGAAATAAGGATATTGATATGGCTGCAGTTGGAATTGTGCACAAACTCAACACGCAAATGAACCTTGAGTTTTACGCATCGAATCTCTACCTTCACCTCAGTGAATGGTGCTACGAACACAGCCTGACAGGCACCGCGACGTTTCTGCGCACTCAGGCGCAGGGTAACGTGACGCAAATGATGCGTATGTTTAATTTTATGAAAAACGCAGGGGCTAACCCCATCGTCAAAGCCATCGATGTTCCCGGTGATGACCTAACGTCCCTTGAAGAGCTGTTTCAGAAAACGCTGGAAGATTATCAGCAGCGTTCTCGTACGCTGTCACGTCTGACGGATGAAGCAGAAGCGTTGAACGACGCACCAACCGTTGATTTTCTTCATGATCTGGAAAAAGAACAGCAGCAGGATGGCGTGCTGCTACAAACGATTCTTGATGAAGTTCGTAGCGCTAAACGTGCTGGGCTGTGTATGGCGCAAACGGATAAGCATTTGCTAAACGTCGTAAACTACCAACATCACTGAAGTCCGATCGCGACAAATCTGCGCCTCCCGTTCTGAGAGGCGTAAAAAAACCTTTCTAAAACCTGAAACAACGGTTTATTTTAGTGAGACTCATTCTGCGGAGTGAATTTCAGCTCGATCAACGCAACCGCTTTTTGAATTGCGCGCATCGTAACGGGATCAGCGCCCGCGGGATGGCTGGAAAAGTCGATGCTTTTCAGTTGACTGGACATTTTTTCCCGAACTTCTACCGGGGCAATAACATCAATAACATCCAGAATTTGCTTGATAACCAACTGGCAGGCAACAACATCCGAGAGCAGTTCCTGATCGGCATTCAGTGTTTGGGACATAGTGAGCTCCTTATAGAAAGGTCGTCATAGTACCTATTCAGCGCTCGAAACGGTAGCGGTGCAAGCAGTACAACCGCGCTGAAAATAAAAAAACAGACCCAGTTAATTTCGTTTGAGATGGCAAGCACAACATGAGTGAACATTTAGCGGTTGAGAATAAGCGGGGTCTTTCTCCGGCTGCACTACTGGTCGCCGGGGCCTTCTTTATGGAGTTCATCGATGGCACGGTGATTGCGACGGCCCTACCCGATATGGCAAAAAGTTTCGGCGTGCAGGCCGTTGATCTGAACATCGGCATCAGTGCTTATCTGATCACGCTGGCGGTTCTCATCCCTGCCAGTGGCTGGATTGCCGATCGTTTTGGTGCCCGAAAAGTATTTACCCTGGCACTGGCGATCTTTACCTTCGCCTCAGTCTTATGCGGACTCGCCACCAGCATTGAAGGCTTTGTGGCAATGCGCATTTTACAGGGTGTCGGGGGGGCACTGATGGTGCCGGTCGGCCGCCTCGCCGTTCTGCGTACCACGCCTAAACACCAGTTAATCACCGCAATCGCCACCCTGACTTGGCCTGCCTTAGTGGCTCCAATAATTGGCCCCCCCCTGGGCGGATTTATTACCAGTTACGCCAACTGGCGCTGGATCTTCTTCATTAATGTGCCACTGGGGTTGCTGGCGATCGCGCTGGCGCTGCGTTTTATCCCGGATATTCATGATGACGAGCGACGCCCGTTCGATTTTCCCGGTTTTATTGCCACATCGGTCGCGATGGTCAGTCTGGTATATGCGATGGAACTGCTGGGAACCCAACAGCCGCAGGGCTGGTTAACCGCGGGACTTCTGGCACTTGGAATAGGCACGTTCCTGTTTGCCCTGCGTCATTTTCGCCAATCCGCATGGCCGATGATTCGTCTGGATGCCATGCGCGTGCCTACATTTCGTGTCACGATGTACGGAGGCTCGCTGTTTCGTGCCTCTATCAGCGCGGTACCCTTTCTGTTGCCACTGATGTTTCAGGTTGGGTTTGGTATGAATGCTTTCCATGCCGGTTCGCTGGTGTTGGCCGTGTTTGTTGGCAACCTAACGATTAAACCCGCTACTACGCCGTTAATACGCTGGTTAGGCTTTAAAAAGCTGCTGTTGATAAACGGTGCGCTTAATGTGCTGGCGCTATTGGCGTGTGCGCTGATCACGCCGCAAACTCCCGTATGGGTAATATTACTGGTGCTGTATCTGGGCGGCGTTTTTCGCTCAATTCAGTTTACCGGTGTCAGCACGTTGGCATTTGCGGATGTTCCTGCATCGCAGATGAGCTATGCCAATACGCTGTTTAGTACAGCGACACAACTGGCTGTTGGATTAGGGATTTCGTTGGCGGCTATCGGGATCCGTATCGGGGATCAAGTGAGTGAATGGTTGTCACTGGGTGCGATACCCGGCATCAGTTTCCGGCTGGCATTCGTCGCTATCGCCATGATTTGCCTGATAGGAATGGTTGATACCCTGCGCCTTACCCGCGATGCGGGAAGCGCAGTGTCAAATAAGCGTCGATAAGCCCGATAGTTCGCGCCATCGGGCCAACCGGGTTTAGCCAATAACTTCACGGACAAAGGCTTCGATCGCTTTATCCTGACAGTTTTCAAAGAAACACTGCTGGAAACGTGGGCCTGAAACGGCGGTTTTCACCAGTTCAGGATCGATAGCGCGCAGGGTATCAAGATAATTTTCTTTTACTACTGCCGCTTTCACCTGGTTTAAAATCCCCGCATTACGCACCTGCGGGTCTTTCCGCTCCGGCGGATAACCTTCACCATTACGACCGGTAAACGCTTTTTCAAACATATACCGGACGTTCAGTTCAGCCCCCCAGCCAAACCCTTTCGCAAAGGCCAGCGAGAGCGCATTACCGTTGTTGATCTGCGCAAACAGGAACGCATCCGCGGGATCAAGGCAGTAGCCACACACCACGCCCGGGTGAATATTCAGTGACATCATGGCCCCCTGACCCGTACCGCAGCCCGTGACAACGAAATCAACCGCTTTTGAATTGAGCAGAATGCTGGCCATAATCCCTAAATGGATGTAAGTCAGATGGTGATCATTTTCGTCGCTCATCCCGACGTTGAACACCGGAAAACCCTTTTCATCCGCGACAGACTTAAGCTCATGGTGAATGATCGCGTTTTTGCTTGCCTGGCTGTTTTCCATCATCAATGCAATTTTCATTGTGTATTCTCCTGAATGCGTCGCGGGGGGCCCGCCGTAAGTCATGACATTTCAGCCACATTACTATTTAGCAAATAAGCTTTCAAATTTTATGAAATTAAGTTTCATAAAATATCGAGATGCTCACGGTTTTTACGCCAGCCTTCAGAATTGACTCATAAACAGGGGGTCGTTGCGATTAATCACAGGTGATCTTCTGGCTATTCAGGCCATTGATTAGCCGTGATGTATGTCAGGATAGCGTATCACCGATTTTTCAGAGCGATTTCATGAAGACCTTTATTCTTGCCCTCTTACCGCTCATGCTGACGGGATGCACCATCACCAGACAGGCTCAGGTCAGCGAAGCCAGCAGCATTACCGGCGTGGTTCGCCTGACTTACAACCAGGCCATGCTACAAACAGCACGTACCGACGACTATGTTGCTCAGGGAACGGCGACAAAAGCATGTCAGCACATGGGTTATGCCAGTGCAGTCGGATTTGGCCAGCCGGTTGCGACCTGCAGCGTTTATGCGGGTTCTCTGTGTTTGAATACCAAAATCACGCTGTCCTGGCAGTGTCACGGTGTTGCCGTACCACAAACTTCCACTTTCCATTATTAATCATTCCGACCAGCACATCTGCTGGTCATCTATTCTATTTTTATTTATATCATCAATTTAATAGCGTTAATGCGTTTTATTCCCATTCGCATTTTTAATAAATAAATTTATTATTTTACCTTTTGCAAATAATTAAATAACAAATTATAGTGGCGCCACGTCAATATATAATAACGTTCGTGGAGCAGAACCATGCTGAAAACAGAAATGATCGACAAACTGAATGAGCAAATGAATCTTGAATTATATTCATCCCTGCTCTACCAACAGATGAGTGCGTGGTGCAGCTATCACAGCTTCGAAGGTGCCGCCGCGTTTCTGCGTCGCCACGCCCAGGAAGAAATGACGCACATGCAGCGTCTGTTCGATTACCTGACGGATACCGGCAGCCTGCCGCGTATTAATACCGTTTCTTCACCGTTTGCAGAATATGCGTCCCTGGATGAGCTGTTCCGTGTAACCTATGAGCACGAACAATTGATCACGCAGAAAATTAATGAACTGGCGCATGCGGCAATGACCCACCAGGATTATCCGACCTTTAATTTCCTGCAATGGTATGTTGCTGAGCAGCATGAAGAAGAGAAGTTATTTAAATCTGTCATCGATAAGTTATCGCTGGCCGGTAAAAGTGGCGAAGGTCTTTATTTCATCGATAAAGAACTGGCAACCCTTGATACACAGAATTAATGTTGTTGGGTAACGGTGGCTGTTTGCCACCGTTATTCGAGAATCTTAGTGACGGCAGATCTTGCTTTCATGCGTAGAGAAGCCGTCTTCTTTGGCAATAAACTTCCCCTTCGCCGCTAAAAACGCGACCAGCTCACCCGCCGTCATGCCTTCTGCTGAACAGGTGTGAAAACGTGCCTGCTCACCAAAACGCGCGGTAATTGCCGCCTCAAGGCTGGCATGTGAATACTGCTCATCAGATTCAATCATCATGTTGAGCACCTCGTGACCGTGAATAGATTCCATACTACCTCCTCAATAAAGCCCGTAGCCTAATGTGAACCGTACAACGCTGCTTTGCGCTAACGCAGGTTTATGCGGGCAGAGAGCAGATAAATATCATTTTTAATACATCTTAAGCCTCAAACATCTGTAAACATTAATATACAGCATTTGTAACGGTGATTTGACGAAAATAGCGTTATGCCTTAACCTGCGCCGCAGATATAACCGTTGATTATCTCTGGGACAGAGGAAAGCGTGAAAAACAGAACCCTGGGTAGTATTTTTATCGTGGCGGGAACCACGATTGGTGCCGGTATGTTGGCAATGCCGCTGGCGGCGGCAGGCGTGGGGTTTAGCGTCACGCTGGTGTTGTTGGTTGGGTTATGGGCCCTGATGTGCTACACCGCGCTGTTGCTACTTGAAGTGTACCAGCATGTACCGGCAGACACCGGGCTTGGCACACTGGCAAAACGCTATCTGGGTCGATACGGGCAGTGGGTAACGGGCTTTAGCATGATGTTCTTGATGTATGCCCTGACCGCCGCCTACATCAGTGGTGCAGGCGAGCTGCTGGCCTCCAGCATCAGCGACTGGACCGGAACCAGCATCTCGCCCACCACAGGCGTATTGCTGTTCACCTTTGTTGCCGGTGGCGTGGTATGCGTCGGGACTTCACTGGTTGATTTATTCAATCGTCTGTTGTTCAGCGCCAAAATCATCTTCCTGGTGGTAATGCTCGCGCTGTTGATGCCGCATATTCATAAGGTGAACTTGCTTACCCTGCCGCTTCAACAAGGCCTGGCGCTTTCCGCGATCCCGGTTATTTTTACCTCATTTGGTTTTCACGGTAGCGTGCCCAGCATCGTCAGCTATATGAACGGCAACATCCGTAAACTGCGCTGGGTGTTTATCAGCGGTAGCGCCATCCCGTTAGTAGCCTATATTTTCTGGCAACTGGCCACGCTCGGTAGCATTAACTCGTCAACATTTATGGGACTTTTAGCCAATCACGCTGGCTTAAACGGTTTGTTACAGGCATTACGTGAAGTCGTGGCTTCGCCGCACGTCGAACTGGCTGTGCATCTGTTTGCCGACCTCGCACTGGCAACCTCTTTCCTCGGTGTCGCACTGGGGTTATTTGATTACCTGGCAGATCTCTTTCAACGCCGTAATAGTGTGGCCGGCAGAATGCAAACTGGCGTCGTGACGTTCCTGCCACCGCTGGCATTTGCTCTTTTCTATCCGCGAGGTTTTGTCATGGCGCTGGGATATGCAGGCGTTGCTCTGGCCGTTTTGGCTCTGTTGATCCCCTCCATGCTGGCCTGGCGGAGCAGAAAACACAATCCACAGGCAAACTACCGCGTAGTGGGTGGCACGCCAGCGCTGGCGCTGGTCTTCATTTGCGGTATCGTGGTGATAGCAGTGCAGTTTTCTATTGCAGCAGGG
>NZ_CP080033.1:3068384-3068651 GCF_019382635.1 Citrobacter sp. Colony219
AAAAGGGGCTTTCGCCCCTTTCTGTTAATGCAAACAGCACTGCTTATATTTCTTGCCGCTGCCACAGGGACAAGGGTCATTGCGCCCTACTTTGGCATCCACTTTCACCGGTACTTTGACTGGTGTTTCCTGAGGATGCGCCATCCAGTAAGCATGCAGGTCCAGCGCAGCCAGGCGGATGGCATCGACGCTCTCTTCAAACGCTTCAAGTGTCAATTTCTCAACCACCGCAAAGTTCTCTTCCGTACCGTGCAGCGCAATAGCCTC
>NZ_CP080033.1:3068697-3084383 GCF_019382635.1 Citrobacter sp. Colony219
GCGACGCCGCGCATATAACCAAAGCACCACTCTTCAACGATAGTCAGCTCATGCTCTTCAATTTCACGCAGGCCGAACAGCGGTTCAAACTGCTCCGGGAACTCATCCAGACGATCGGCCGTATCCGCCATATGCTGGAACGCCAGATTCATAAAACGCGCCATTTCTTTTTCGGAGGACCAGCGCGGAACATACTGTGCACCGCCCCAGATAGCGACCAGCCACTGCTCCGGCTCGATCTCATACGGTGAACTGAGCACCGCCGTCAGTAAGCCATCCAGCTCTGACACATCCAGAATAGACTTGTCCGTATTGTACTTAGTCAGCACATCATCCAGCCATTCCAGCTCGCTCTCGTTTAGTGGTCCCGTTTTCATAACGCTTTTCCTTAGTAAAAATTCTTGCCTGTGATTATCTTACATGGCTGGTGGGATAGCAGATCCAAATGGGCATGAGCGGCTTACAGGTACCGCCAATTCAGGTTAACAGGAAACGAGGGGAATTCCGGTAGTTAACGCACAAAAGGGAGCATCAGCCGCGGGGCATCATACGCGGAAAACAGAACAAAACCACCCGAAGGTGGTTTATTGTGGCTCAATACGGTTCAACGTTGCGGTATATCCCGTTTTCGCCACCGCGTTAAGTAGCGTATCGGTAGAAAATCCCTCCGGGACGATAGCCTCTGCCTGCCGGGTCTTGAGCGAAGATTTGGCTTTAATCACCCCATCAGTTTCACGTAACGCCTGATTGACCGAAATGACACATAACGAGCAGGTCATATTTTGGATATTCAGCACCACTTTCTGATTGGCAGCCTGAGTCCACAATGGCAACAGCAAACATGCGATTAACGTAATAATCTTCACTCAAACACCTCATAAAACCAGGCCACGATCGTGGGGTAAAACAACACGGGCAGAATCAGCGCCAACGCACACCAGTAAAGAACGCGCGCTTGCTTCAGGGACAGCCATCCGGAACACCATAGCTTTTTAGAAAAGTAGAGTCGCCAGAAAACGCGTAATAATAGCCCTAAGGACAGCAACATCAGAGGAACGCGCAGAAACTCAAACTGAGTGAACACGGCAAAGCTCGCCGCCGAAATACCAAACAGCAGATACAGCAGCGGTCCGACGCAACATAAGCCAGCCGTGACGGCAGCCGCGGCGGCCGTCAGCAGGGTCAATCCCGCCCCTTTAGCGTTGTTCTGTTGCGACATAGTGGTAAGAGAACGCTTTCGGGTCATAGAAATTGATGGGGTCACCGTCTACTTCAGCATAAGGATAACCAAAGTTGTTCATCGCTCCCTGCTCAGTAGCCGGGTACAGTTCAAAGTCACGACCATAGTTGAAGCCAACCCAGTTCATTTCCCAGTTGCCAAACAGATAGGTATTCACTGCCTGGACGTCCGCATCCTGATGCGTTTTTTTCTCCGCCAGACGCATTTTGGTCACATCGGCCGGATCGCATGGTAACCAACCGTAACCCGCCAGGTAGAACTCCGCACGGCAGTGCTGTCCCCCGCTAACATCAGCAACACCTGCACTGTCGGCTTTGCCAAATGCGCTTTTTGAGTAGCGCTCCAGCTTGTTTGCTTTCCCCAGACGAATCCCGAACAATTCACGTGCAGGAATGCCGCTGGCTCGGGCCAGGGCGACAAAAACAGAGCTCATGTCGGTGCATTTGCCCTTGAGCTTTCCGCTTTTCAAAATCTCCGCGACATCCCCGGTTCCGCAGCCGATAACGTCATTATCACGCTCCATATGACTGCTCACCCACTCGTATATCAGGCGAGCTTTTTTCAGCGGATCTTGTTCATTACCGGTAATTTTACGCGCCGTTTCCAGGACCTGCCCATCAATCGGTGTGTGCGTTGTTGGCAGCAGATACGGTTTTGCATCCAGCGGATACGTAATCTGTTCCGGTGCTTGCCAGTTTTTTAGCGCGTCATGTTGCAGTGGTTCCCAATCGGCTGTCTCAATGTCGAGATCAACCTTGATCAGCAGTTCTCCCTGCGAGTCAGGCCAACTGGCAAACAACGTTTTCGCGCCATAAGCATTGTTGGTTGTGACGTACGCCTGTTTATAATTGCCGCTAAAAGCAAGATTCGTCATTTGCTGGAATGCGGTATCGACCGGCAAAGGGATCCACAACTTCACGACACCATTCGACCCCTTTGGTGGGTTGAGCTTATACGTTTGCGATAGCACAAAGCGCCGACGTGCCACAGGCACGATTGCAGGCTCAGCAGCCTGGACCGTGCGGCTAACAATCGAAGGGCCGACTATACCGGCGGCGGAAAGGAGAACGCTATTTTTGAGAAATTGTCGACGTTGCATTGCTGTCTGTCCATGTTATGAGAGTTGAGCGGCGGCTGAATAACAAACCGTAGGCGATCATCACAGCAGACAGACGCTTCCATAAAAAGGCGAGTCGATGGAGGTTATTCATCAATAACAGACCTGTTAACTGTGAATGAAATAAGAAACTACGTGGTCGCCATTAAGCCACTTACCGGCGAGAAAGTACAGTAATGGCGGCATGAAGATCCCTCATTCTCATTAAGGAAAGACCGCCGAAAACCTGTCTATATTTAAACGCAGGCACTTCCACATGTAGTCCTCCGCTTTCATGTTTCATACACTGAGGGGAAGTCAAAATGGCGATGAGAATACTGTCTATTGATGGCGGTGGCATCAGAGGCATCCTGCCAGGTATGCTATTAGTCGCACTGGAGAAAAAGTTACAAGAAAGAGCAAAAAAGCCAACAGCAAGAATCGCTGATTATTTCGATTTAGTTGCAGGCACCAGTACTGGTGCCATCCTCTGTTCTGCCTATGTGTGTCCCGACGCGACAGGAAACCCCAAATTTTCCGCACAGGAAGCCGTCAACTTCTATCTTCAGGACGGCGATGAGATTTTTGACGTCGGCATTTGGAAAAACATCACTTCATTAGGCGGTGTCAGTGATGAAAAATACTCGGCAACGGAACTGGAGCGAGTATTAAAAACAGCCTTCGGTGATACGAAACTGAGTGAATTATTAAAACCAACCTGCTTTGTTGCTTATGATGTCAGCAGTCGTCTTCCTGTGATCTTCAAACAACACTCTGCCGTAGCCAAAAAACGGGATTTTCTGGTCAGAGATGTTTTACGTGGTACCTCCGCAGCACCGACGTACTTCGAAGCAGCGCGTATTTACTCACTTCCCCCATTGCCGCAAAAGTATGTCCTGGTCGATGGTGGTGTCGTGGCGAACGATCCAGCGCTGTGTGCCTATTCCGAGGCGATTAAATTTTCAAACGTCGCTGGCATCAAAGACATGATCATTGTCTCTCTGGGTACCGGTAAAAAGCTGCAGGGTTATTCATATTCAGAGGTTAAAGACTGGGGACCCTTTGGCTGGGCGAAACCCGCTATCGATATCGCGCTCGAAGGCGGTCCGCAGATGACTGCCTACTATTTACAACAAATCGCCTCAACGGTAAAAAACGCAAAATATTACAGGCTTCAACCCGAATTATATGGTGCCGATCCAACGCTGGATAACGCATCGCGAGAGAATTTAGAACAGCTGCATAACGCAGGACTGCAAAATGCAGCGGAATTCGACAAGACGTTAAATGAAATTGCTGCATTGTTAGTTAGCAACGGCGGGATTTTTAACTTTCAGGGATAAAACAGCCCCTGAGAACAGAGAACTAAAACCTATCCTGGCAGACGTCATTGGCGCAAACAGTTTGAGCACTGCCCAGCGGCGAAATGGCAAGCAAAATAGCCCTGATGGGATAGGTTCTGAATCAAAATATATACACATGGGTGCCAAGTTTACGGGCTAATCCCTTCGCTCCCTCGCGCATTACCGTATCGTGGTTCCAGCGAAATACCGGCGCCGCCAGTGGGGCAAGTATATTCATCCAGCGAATCGTGGTTCGTACATTCCAGTCGTACCTGACAATCGTCTCCTTACCGGTATCAATAAAAGACCATACCCCGCGCCCTTCAACCTCGCCGCTGGCAGCACCTTCAAGAAGAGAGTACTGCATAATATTTAATACATTGATATCAAAGGTTAAACGATACGGAAGTACACCCTTCCAGGTGTAACGATGCAACGCTCCGATCCCCTGTATATCGCCTTTCTTGATCTCAACAACACGCTCAAGGCTTCTCCACCATTCTGGCCACTGATCCGGGTGGGAGAAAACATCCCAGACATCCTGCAGTGAAGCCTCAACCCGCCAGACTGTGGAAAACTGATAGTCAGTCATCGCCTTCTCTCCCCTATGGGATGAAAAATCTGCGGCACCTGCCTGTGCTACGAACAGGCATAATCACCTGTGAGCTGTTTTTATTATAGTGCTTAATACACAGCCAGGCCCTCCAGAATCACCGCCTCAGCCGCCAGAAAATGGTTTTACCGCCCGGATTAGAGCGCCATTAAACGCTATACTTTAATAGCCACATTATTTATGAGTATTTATCATGAAACTGCCACGGGTATTTTCATGCGCCGTCCTTGCACTACTGCTGTTGACGTCTTCATCTGTTGCAGCCGGCACATCGCAACGTCAGGCTCAACGAGAGCAAGAATTGAGTGCTGCGTTAGCTGCCGGCAATGGCGTTATCGTGATTGGCGGCGCGGATGATTTTGCGTTTACGCTCAGAGCCCGTAGCCGGATCCACAGACCCTTTGCGATTCAGGATGGCATTAACGATCCCCTCATAATGAGCGGTTTCCAGRACSATAACCCCGCCCGTGATGGGTTCATGAACAACCCGGCCCGGGGAGGGTTTATGCTGAGCACGCCTATTCGCCGATAAGCGAATGGGCTAAATCATGTTGGTGACTGGGCCGTTTTGGCGGTTTTGCTTTATTGGTGGGTATTGTGACGCACGCTATTAGCTGTCAGTAAGTTTCAGGCACAAAAAAACCACCCGTAGGTGGTTTCACGACACTGCTTATTGCTTTGATTATTCTGTTCTTTCCCATGGTACCCGGAGTGGGACTTGAACCCACACAGCGCGAACGCCGAGGGATTTTAAATCCCTTGTGTCTACCGATTCCACCATCCGGGCTCGGGAAGAAATTGGAGGCGCGTTCCGGAGTCGAACCGGACTAGACGGATTTGCAATCCGCTACATAACCGCTTTGCTAACGCGCCGAAATCTTCTGGCTTTACAGCCAAACATCCGCAAATGCCGATGTTTTAAATTTGGAGCGGGAAACGAGACTCGAACTCGCGACCCCGACCTTGGCAAGGTCGTGCTCTACCAACTGAGCTATTCCCGCATCACCAAGTAACTTTGTTAATCACTTGATTTTGTTATCGTCTGGCAATCAGTGCCGCCGTTCGATGCGTTGCATTCTACTTACCTGACGCAATGAGTCAACGATATTTTTCACCACTTACGATCGTTTGCTGAAATTTGCGGCGAAACGATCACTGATCAAGCAAATCTCCCCGTGCAGCGCTCAAATACTGGAACATTGACCATAAAGTCAGAATCGCGGCGACAAAGAAAAGTGCAATCCCGGCATACTCTACCCAGATATTGGGGCGCCACAGCAGCCATGCCAGCGCCGCCATTTGCGATGTCGTTTTGACTTTACCGATCCACGACACCGCCACGCTGCTACGCTTGCCAAGTTCTGCCATCCATTCACGCAGCGCTGAAATGATAATTTCACGCGCGATCATCGTGGCGGCAGGCAATGTCACCCACCAGCTGTGGTAGTGCTCCGTCACCAGCACCATCGCAATAGCCACCAGGACTTTATCTGCCACCGGATCGAGGAACGCCCCGAAACGGGTGCTTTGGTTCCAGCGGCGCGCCAGAAAACCGTCAAACCAGTCGGTAACGGCTGCGATACAGAAAATCAGCGCACAAACGAAGGGAGCCCAGGTGAATGGCAGATAAAACGCCAATACAAAGAATGGGATCAGAATGACGCGAAACAGCGTGAGCAATGTAGGGATATTAAATTGCATATGACGGATAACTATCTGTTGTCAGTGAAATTACCCCTATGTTGCTACAGAGGGCTTAATGTTTCAACGAGTAGAAGATCTTTTCTGCCAGAGCTTGCGAAATACCCGGCACTTTTGCAATTTCTTCGACACTGGCGTTACGAAGCCCTTGCAAACCCCCCATATATTTCAACAACATTTGTCGGCGCTTAGGGCCAACGCCTTCGATGGTTTCCAGCGTGCTGGTGCTTTTTACCTTCGCACGTTTTTTACGGTGTCCGCTGATGGCGTGATCGTGAGACTCATCGCGGATATGCTGAATAACGTGCAACGCAGGGGAGTCCGGCGGCAGGCTAAACCCCTCACCTTCCGGTTCGAAGAACAGGGTTTCCAGGCCAGCTTTGCGATCTGCCCCTTTTGCCACACCCAGTAACAGAGGATGCTGTTTATCCCAGGGCACGTCCAGTTCGGCAAAAACAGCTTTCGCCTGCCCTAGCTGGCCTTTACCACCGTCGATCAAAATAACATCCGGGATCTTACTTTCTTCTATTGCCTTACCGTAACGCCGACGCAGTACCTGGTTCATCGCCGCGTAATCATCACCCGGCGTAATACCCGTAATGTTATAGCGACGATACTCTGCGCGCAGCGGCCCGTTAGCGTCAAAAACCACGCAGGAGGCAACGGTCTGCTCGCCCATCGTGTGGCTAATGTCAAAACATTCCATGCGTTTCACCGCAGGCAGTTTCAGCACGGATGCCAGCGCCGTCAGACGTTGGGTAATAGTGGACTGCTGGGAAAGTTTGGTGGTTAACGCCGTAGCCGCATTGGTACGCGCCAGCTTCAAATATCGGGCGCGATCGCCTCGCGGTTTCGTCTGGACGTTAATCTTCCGCCCGGCCAGTTCAGACAAAGAGTCAGCCAACAGCGTCTTATCGCTAAGATTAAAATCAAGCAGGATCTCCCCGGGCAAGGTACGCACCTGGCTACCCTGTAAATAGAACTGCCCAACGAAGGTTTCAACTACCTCGCCCAGCTCCGTTCCCCCTGGTACTTTAGGAAAATAGCTGCGACTGCCTAACACTTTACCCTGACGAATGAACAAGACGTGTACACAGGCCATTCCGGCATCAAATGCCACGCCGATAACATCCAGATCGTCGCCAGTATTGGAAACAAACTGTTTTTCAGTGACACGGCGAACCGCCTGAATTTGGTCGCGGATGCGTGCGGCCTCTTCAAACTCAAGGTTCTGGCTGGCCTTCTCCATCCGGGTTATCAGTTGCGTTAACACCTGATCGTCTTTGCCGGATAAAAACAGCCGTACATAGTCGACCTGCTGTGCGTACTCTTCTTCACTCACCAGACCGGCGACGCATGGCCCAAGGCAGCGGCCAATCTGATATTGCAAACACGGGCGTGAACGGTTGCGATAAACGCTATTTTCACACTGACGTATTGGGAAAATTTTCTGCAATAGCGCCAGCGTCTCGCGGACGGCATAACCGTTAGGAAACGGTCCAAAGTATTCACCTTTAGCATGCTTGGCGCCGCGATGCGTCGCCAGACGCGGATGGGTATCGCCACTGAGGAAAATAAAGGGATAGGATTTATCATCGCGCAGCAATACGTTATAGCGCGGCTGGTACAGCTTGATGTAATTGTGCTCAAGCAATAATGCTTCAGTTTCGGTGTGCGTCACCGTGACATCAATCTGCTGAATTTGTGCCACCAGCGCTTCGGTTTTACGCGACGCGAGATTGCTGCGGAAATAGCTGGAGAGCCGTTTTTTCAGGTCTTTCGCTTTACCGACATAGATAACCGTCCCGGCGGTATCGTACATACGATAGACGCCAGGCTGGCTGGTCACGGTTTTCAGAAACGCTTTAGCATCGAACTGTTCGGTCACAGGCTTGTTAATGTCTCCGCATTACACAGGCCATGGCGAATTGCCAGGTGAGTCAGCTCCACATCGCCATGAATGTTTAATTTACTGAACATTCGATAGCGGTAGCTGTTCACTGTTTTGGGACTAAGATTCAGTTGTTCTGAGATCTCATTGACCTTCTGGCCTTTGGTGATCATCAGCATAATCTGCAACTCGCGTTCAGACAAACTGGCAAACGGGGTTTCCGTTTTCTCTGGCTCAATCTGGCTAAGCGCCATTTGTTGCGCAATATCGGAAGCAATGTAGCGCTGCCCGGAAAAAACCGAACGAATCGCGCTCACGACTTCCTGAGGGGCGGCCCCCTTGCTGAGATAGCCCGCGGCTCCCGCCTGCATAACTTTTGCCGGCAATGGGTTTTCGGTATGAACAGTCAACATGATCACTTTAATGTCAGCCGAGGAACGCGCAATTTTGCGGGTTGCCTCCAGACCGCCAATACCGGGCATATTCATGTCCATCAGCACAACGTCGACGGCGTTAGTGCGGCACCATTTGACCGCATCTTCGCCGCAGCACGCCTCGCCGACAACTTTAATGCCTTTTATATCTTCCAGAATGCGTCGTATCCCTGCGCGCACCAGTTCGTGGTCATCAACAAGAAAAACGTTGATCAAAGGAATATCTCCAGAATAGGGATAACGCTACCGATAGTTAATCGGTCCTATGTTAACGGGTTTTATCTCAACTTTGAAATCTAAAAAACACCCGACTTTCGATTTTGCTCTCGTTTTTGGAAATTAGATTGTACGAACCGTGGAAACTTTCACGGTTGAAGGCTGTTTGCCCGCGCTTATATCTGCATAGCTGTTTCAGAATAGTGACAAAAAATTCATATTCTTACGCTGAATGCTAAATAGGAAGGTAAGCTTGTAACAATAATTAACGAGTAAAATACTCGGAATAAACAATGAATGGAGAAAATATATGCACTGCAACATCTTGTTTATTTTAATCTCATTGGGTTTTGTTTGTGCAAAAAACAACCTCAGATATTTTTAGCCGAGCTTATGGTATACTCCGCCGCCTTGACGTTTGCCATCGCACTTTTTCATTGAAACATAACGAGGAAAATAAATGAGTACGCCTGATTTTTCCACTGCTGAGAATAATCAAGAACTGGCTAATGAAGTCACCTGCCTGAAGGCCATGTTAACGCTGATGCTGCAGGCTATGGGACAAGCCGATGCAGGACGCGTGATTCTTAAAATGGAAAAACAGATCGCGCTGATTGAGGACGAAACACAGGCCGCGGTATTTACCAGCACTGTTAAACAAATTAAACAGGCCTATCGTCAGTGATAAGAAACCGGCTGACAGCGATGCTCTCAGCCGGTTTTGCGTCTGACACTCAGAACGACATTTTATTCAGATAAGCCCTGTTGCAGCGGCATAACAAGCAATCTGTGTTTTGTTTGGCGCGTTAAACTTCTTCTGCATATTCTTCTGATGAAAGTTAACGGTATTTTCAGAGATCGACAGAATCATTGCTATCTCGGAAGAGGTTTTCCCCTCAGCGGTCCATTTCAGAATCTCTTTTTCGCGCTTGCTAAAACGCATCTCCGGCGCCATGACCATGTCATCTTCCAGCCGCATAAGTACTGACAGACTTTCTCGTACCAGCAGTTGCATCCTGAGTTCGACTTCATCCTGGGCATAGCGGCCATTACGCACACTTGCGCGTGAAACGGACAAAAAGCCTAGCGCCCGATTTGGCAACATTAAGCATTGCGTCATCCCCTTGCGCAGACCGTGATTACGCGCGGCGTCCCACAGCGGTTGTGCGTCACGGAACAAGGCGTCATCCCACGGTAAGTGGCCCTGACTGAAGTTTTCGGGTTTCAGTACCGGATCGATAGCGAAATAATTTTCTGATTGGTAATGTGCGACCCATGCTTTGGGATACGTCGTATGAAGTACCGTTTTAGGTCGGGTAAAGGGTACGGGATGCCGGACACAGAGCGCATAAAAATCGAACTCTAAGTGCTGCGTCTGAAGTTGTAATTCGTTATAGACATCCTCTGCCGCCGCCATTTCCTGAAAGCGTAACAGCATGCTCCGTCGCCAGGTGAAGAAATCATGATCCTGCATACTAAGTGGTAATGCCCCTGAGATTGATAATCATCCAAATGTACGAAACAAGCTAACACATAAATGTATTTTATATATGCAAATTATCGGACAAATAAGAAATTACTTGAGTGTAATGTAACAGCCCACAATGCTGACAGGATGAAGCAATAATAATAAAGCAGTAATTATAAATAGTTATGCAACAAGCACTCACCAAAAAAACTATTTCGATGAGTGCTCTCTGACCTTTTATTGCATCAGGAATTTTTCAAGAAACTGACGGGTTCGCGGTTGCTGCGGATGCGTGAATAATGATTTTGCAGGCCCCTGCTCCACTATCTTGCCCTGATCCATAAATATCGCCCGGTCAGCAACGTCACGCGCAAAACTCATTTCGTGCGTCACAATGACCATGGTGCGCTTTTCCTGCGCCAGTTGACGAATAGTATTAAGCACTTCGCCAACCAGTTCCGGGTCAAGCGCGGAGGTCGGTTCATCAAAAAGAATAACTTCCGGACGCATAGCCAGCGCCCGGGCAATAGCGACACGCTGCTGCTGACCGCCGGATAACCGCCGTGGATAGCTGCTCTCTTTACCCGCAAGCCCAACCTTTGCCAGAAGTTCACGCGCGCGCGCTGTCGCTTCCGCCTTTGGTTCACCCTTCACAATTACCGGACCTTCAATAATGTTTTCCAGTACTGTGCGATGTGGAAATAAATTAAAGTTCTGGAACACAAACCCCACATGCTGGCGCAACTGGCGAATCTGTCCTTTCTGCTGGCTTAAGGAACGTGCGGTATCAATGGTAATATCTCCAACCTTGATGGTGCCCGCCTCCGGTTGTTCCAGCAAATTTATACTGCGCAACAGCGTGGTTTTGCCTGAACCGCTCGGCCCGATAATCGCCACGACTTCACCAGGCTTAACGTCCAGATCAATGCCGTGCAGTACCGTTTGCCCGTGAAATTTTTTCACCAGGTTTCTGACTTCAATAGTACTCATTTCGGATCTCTCTCCTGGCGGTTGAGCTGTTCTTCAAAATAGTTCTGCAGCGCAGAAAGCACCGTCGCCATGACCCAGTAAATCAGCGAGGCCGCCAGATACATGGTAAACACTTCCAGCGTGCGTGAAGTAATCAGCTGCGCCTGGCGGAACAGTTCCGGTACCTGGATGGTCGCGGCCAGAGAGGTATCTTTCACCAGGCTGATAAAGCTGTTGCTCAGCGGTGGAAGCGCAACCCGCGCTGCCTGCGGCAGGATCGCCCTGCGCATCGTCTGCCACGGTGTCATACCGATACTCGCCCCGGCTTCCCACTGACCTTTATCAATGGAGGAGATGGCCGCACGCAGCGTTTCTGCCGCATAGGCCGCGGTATTCAGCGACAGACCGATCATAGCTGCCGGGATCGGGTCCAGCTCAATACCAAACTGCGGCAGACCGTAGTAGATCATAAACAGTTGGGCAATTAACGGCGTACCGCGAAAGATAGAGATATAAAAGCGCGCCAGCCAGCGCACAGGCAACAGTGACGATAAACGCATTAGCGCCAGGATGAACCCCAGCACCAGGCCAAAAAACATCCCGCCGATACTCAGTTGGAGCGTAAATACCGCCCCTTTCAGCAGATACGGCAGCGAATCAATGACCAGTTGGATACTTTCTTGCATTAGTGTTTTTCTACCTGGTTGTCATACATGTGGATGGTAGGCAAACAACGCAGGTGCCCCACCGGTATGAATAAAGAGGATTGGCCCTTCATCTTTAAAGCGTTTCTGGCTGATACCGTCAATCAGGCCTGCCATCGCTTTACCGGTATACACCGGATCCAACAAAATGCCTTCCAGACGCGCCAACAGTTTTACCGCCTCCATGCCTTCTTCATTTGGCGTACCGTAACCCGGCGCAAAGTAATCATCCCACAGTAAAATATCTGCCGCCGCAGTCAGCTCCAGCTCACTGGCAATGGCCTGCTGCAGCGCAACGACTTTTGGTTTTTGGTCAGCAACACTGCGCGAAACGGTGACACCGATAAGCTCAACGTTCGGCATCAATTGTTCCAGTCCTACCGCCAACCCGGCGTGCGTTCCTGCACTGCCCGACGCCACCACGACGGATGAAAGTTCTACGGCCCCTTCACACTGCTGAGCAATTTCCAGCGCGCTTTCGACATAACCCAATGCACCCAACGCGTTAGAACCGCCAACCGGGATCACATACGGGCGGAACCCCTGCGCTTCAACCCGCGTCGCCAGTTCCTGAAGCTGCGCATTCGGGTCGGTCAGCGCATCACACATTTCAATCTGGGTATTGAACAGATCCAGCAGCAGGCGGTTACCGTTACTGAGATAATTTTCCGCAGTCGTGCCTATTGGGTTTTCTAACAGCGCCACACAGTGAAGTCCCAGCTTCGCCGCGACCGCCGCCGTCTGACGCACGTGGTTCGACTGGATAGCCCCTGCGGTGATCAATGTGTCTGCGCCTTCACGCAGCGCGTCCGCCGCCAGAAACTCCAGTTTGCGCAGTTTATTGCCGCCCATCGCCATCGGCGTGACGTCATCGCGTTTAATAAAAATATCGCGGCCGAGATAATCAGAGAAACGCGGGAGATATTCGAGCGGCGTGGGCGCACCAATAAATTCCAGACGGGGAAAGCGCGTTAAGTTATGCAGTGGCATAGAGCCTCCGGTGTTTACTCATCATCTTGTGGGCAACAAGCAGCCCAAAAGCCTGAGAGTAGAAGTTGTTGTGATGTTCTTTTTATTATGCACGTTCAGGCGCAATGGAATAAAAAAAGGCGCTGTTAAAGGCGCCTTTTTTATCCGGATGATGATTATTTCGTCACATCCGCTCCAAACCATTTTTCGGACAGGGCTTTCAGCGTGCCGTCTTTTTGCATATCGGCAATGGCTGCATCCACGGCTTTCAGCAGATCTTCATTGCCTTTACGCAGCGCCACACCAGATTCCTGGCGGGAGAAAGCTTCACCAGTCACGGCCAGTGTGTCTTTGGTTTTCTTCACCAGATCCAACGCTGCCAGACGGTCAACCAGAATGGCATCGATACGGCCTACGCGCAGATCCTGATATTTGGTCGGATCATCATCATAGGTACGAATATCTACGCTCTGCACGTTCTGACGCAGCCACTCTTCATAGTTGGTTCCCAGACCAACGCCGACTTTTTTACCTTTCAGATCGGCAGCAGTCTTAATAACGCCTTCGTTACCTTTCTTCACCAGCGCCTGGATACCAGAAACCGTATACGGGGTAGAGAAATCGTATTTTTTCTTCCGTTCGTCAGAGATGGTTACCTGGTTTATCACCACATCGATACGTTTGGAATCTAACGACGCCAGCATGCCGTCCCATTTGGTCGGCTTGAGCGAGGCTTTCACACCCAGATGTTTAGCCAGCTCCTCGGCAAATTCCACTTCAAAACCGGTCAGTTTGCCATCGTCGCCCTGGAAACTAAACGGAGGATAAGTCCCTTCAAGCCCCACCAGCAGCGTGCCGCGCTCTTTCACTTTATTTAACAGACCTTCGTCCGCAAATGTTTTTGCGCTCATACCCGCGACAAGTGCAACAGCCATTACACCCATCAGCGCCTGACGTCCCAGAAGTGCTAATTTCATAGTTACCCCGAATATTGTCATTAGTGACCATCATTTATGACCGAAGTGTAGAACGTTCGCCGTAATTCACAAACACGACTCTGTTACACCTTATTCGTTTTTAATATATATCAGAACTGGCTGTCCAGGCGGATTTCTGCATATGTCCCATATGTGTATGGGCTTTAAACTGCTCATACTTACGTAGCGCAATGCGGTAATTATTGGTGCTGGTTTCTGGCAGCCACGGGGCGAGGTTTTCGTCGAGGAACCCTTCCTGCAGCAGGTCATGAGAAATTTTTTGTTCGGTCAGATGATTGCCGAGACGACGCAGGCGAACAACATATTCGCGCACCGTGCCGTGGCTCATTTCGGTTTGCTCAAACAAAAATTGTTTAAAGCCGATGATGTCAAAGAAGTCGCTTTGCTCTTTGCAATGCAAATCACCGCAGAAACGGCATAACGCCACCCACTCTTTTTTCTCCTGCGCCCATTCAGCATCATCAAGCAGCGTGTCCAGGCGGGAGATGGCTATCTTATTCACAATCTGCCCGCGACGAACCAGCGTGATCCTGTCAAGCAACTTAAAGCAATGGGCGCAATGCGTCTGGCTGTGTTTGAAATCTTTGAGGTAGCGGCTTAGTGGCCGTCTTTTTGATTGCTGCACCGTCATGAGAACTCCTGGTAGTCAATACGTTATGCGGCATTGTTCAGGGGCAAAGATTACCCCTTATAGCTTACCCAGCTTGGTGCGTAGACGTTTGATAGCCTGGCTGTGCAACTGACTAACCCGTGATTCGCCCACTTCCAGAACAGCACCAATCTCTTTCAGATTCAGCTCTTCCTGATAGTACAGCGTCAATACCAGCTTCTCGCGCTCCGGCAATGCATCAATCGCATCCATCACGCGCTGACGGAGGTTCCCCTCAAGAAGCTGTTGTAACGGGTTTTCTTGCTGATGTTCTTCTGTCACCAGCTCAATACTATCGCCATGCTCTTCCCGCCACTCGTCGTAGGAGAAGAGTTGGCTATTATTGGTATCAAGCAACATCTGACGATACTCTTGTACAGGGATCCCCAGACGCTCCGCCACTTCAGTTTCCGTCGCGTTACGCCCTAATTCCTGCTCCAGTTGCCCCATCGCCTGTGCCACTTCGCGGGCATTGCGCCGAACGCTACGCGGCACCCAGTCCCGGCTGCGTAGTTCATCCAGCATAGCCCCACGAATACGCTGCACTGCGTAAGTGGTAAATGCCGTTCCTTGCAAAGCGTCATATCGGTCAACTGCATTCAATAACCCGATGCCGCCCGCTTGTAGCAGGTCATCCAGTTCCACGCTCGCCGGCAAGCGCACCTGAAGGCGCAATGCTTCGTGACGCACCAACGGTACATAACGCTGCCACAGCGAGTGTTTATCCATTACACCTTCAGCGGTATACAGTGAATTCACGATAAACAGCCCTGCGTTAAATGAGTTATCGGCATGATTATCCGTTTCTGCAGGGGTTTTAATCGGGTGAATAGTGGGTGAAATGGGGGGTTATTTGGGGGTTACGGGTAAAGCGGAATGTAAAAAACCCCGCCGGAGCGGGGTTTGCGCGATAAGTGTAAATTAACGCAGCAGAGACAGGACGTTCTGCGTGGTCTGGTTGGCCTGCGCCAGAACAGAAGTACCCGCCTGTTGCAGAATGTTTGCACGAGACATGTTGGACACTTCGGTCGCGTAGTCAGCATCTTCGATACGGCTACGGGCTTCAGACAGGTTGTTKACGGTGTTACCCAGGTTRGTRATGGTAGAGTTGAAACGGTTCTGTACCGCACCCAGGTCGGARCGCAGGTCAGCAACTTTCGCCAGCGCCGCGTCGATTTTAGCCAGCGGGCTTTCGGTTTTGGTTTTTGCAACTTCGTTCAGCGCGGCACCCGATTTGAAGTTATGATCTTTTACACTGGATGCCAGGTACTCTTTACCACCCACGCTAGCCACTTCGGTTTTACCGTTCACACCACCAAACTGAATCGCTGCCTTCTGGGGAGCGCCTTTGTCATCAGTGTAATCAACCGTTTTAGCCGTGATTTTACCGGTTTT
>NZ_CP080033.1:3084859-3110433 GCF_019382635.1 Citrobacter sp. Colony219
TATAAGCATCCTGCACGCTCAGGCTATCCAGACCCAGSGTTTTGGAGTTGATTTCTTTCAGGTTGATATCGATGGTTTCGCCATCGTTAGCACCAACCTGGATGGTCAGGGTGTTGTCTTTYGCCAGTACTTTCACGCCGTTGAACTGGGTCTGACCGGATACGCGGTCGATTTCGTTCAGACGCTGAGTGATTTCAGCCTGGATGGAGTCGAGGTCAGACTGGGAGTTGGTACCRGTAGAAGACTGAACCGCCAGYTCACGAACACGCTGCAGGTTGTTGTTGATYTCAGACAGAGAACCTTCAGTGGTCTGYGCGATGGAGATACCATCGTTGGCGTTACGGGACGCCTGAGTCAGACCTTTGATGTTAGAGGTGAAACGGTTAGCAATCGCCTGACCTGCAGCATCGTCTTTCGCGCTGTTGATACGCAGACCGGAAGACAGACGCTCRATAGCKGAGCTCAGAGAAGACTGAGATTTGTTCAGGTTGTTCTGGGTCAACAGCGACAGGCTGTTTGTATTGATRACTTGTGCCATGATCTTTTCCTTATCAATTACAACTTGATGTTATTGGGCTGTTGCCCACGGTTTCTGACCGTAACCCATGTATCGGCACCTTAAATTCGAACTTTAGAAAATTTTTACTTTCCGCCCATTTTTTTCTTAGCCCCGGAAATACCCGCTTTAATTACCACTATTCCGCGCATTATTTTTGCAAAACTATTATTAAACTTTGCGCGCAGATTGCCGATATAGCGGTTAACTACTGTTTGCAATCACAAGGAATTAGGCATGCCTTCATTTACATCACTGGGCGTTGGCTCGAACTTACCACTGGACACATTGCTGACAAACTTAACCACTGCTGAGAAAAAGCGCTTAACGCCCATTACCCAGCAGCAAAGTGCTAACACCTCGCGTCTGACCGCGTACGGTACGCTGAAAAGTGCATTAGAAAAATTTCAAACGGCGAATACCGCACTGAACAATGCCGACCTGTTTAAAAGCACCACGGCAACCAGCAGCACAGAAGACTTAAAGGTCAGTACGACCGCCGGTGCTGCTCCCGGTAAATATACCGTCAGCGTGTCCAAACTGGCACAAGCACAGTCGCTATCAACCACGTCCAAAATTACCTCTACCAAAGAACAGTTGGGCGATACCAGTGTTGATGAACGCACCATAACGATTTCACAACCGGGTCGTAAAGAACCCCTGGAAATCAAGTTAGGCAAAGGCGAAACCTCTCTGGAGGATATTCGTGACGCCATTAACGATGCGGACAGCGGTATTTCGGCAAGTCTGGTAAAGGTTAAGGAAGACGATTATCAGTTAGTGTTAACCGCGGAAAGCGGCACTGAAAGCGAAATGACCATCTCAGTCTCGAATGATTCGAAACTGAGCGATTTACTGTCCTATGACAGCAAAGCGGGCAGCGGCAAAATGAAGCAACTGGTCGGTGCGCAAAATGCGCAACTGACCGTCAACGGCATTGATATTGAACGTCAAAGCAATACCGTAACTGACGCACCGCAGGGCATCACGCTGCAACTGACCAAAGAAGTCAAAGATGCCTCAATCACGGTAACAAAAAGTGATGAAAAGGCCACAACGGCAATTAAAGCCTGGGTGGAAGCCTATAACTCACTGGTCGATACCTTTGGTACGCTAACTAAATATAAAGAAGTTGAACCGGGTGAAGCGGCCAGTGCAGATAACGGCGCGTTACTGGGCGACAGTGTTCTCCGTACCATTCAAAACGGTATTCGTGCGCCATTTGCTAACAGCGGCAGCGAGTCCCCGTTTAAAACCATGTCTGAGATTGGCATTACTCAGGATGGCGGCACTGGCAAGTTAAAAATTGATGAAGAAAAACTGGCTAAGGCACTGAAAGATAACACAGCAGCGACCCGTGAACTGTTGGTGGGTGACGGCAAAGAAACCGGTATTACCACCAAGATTGCCACCGAAGTAAAAAGCTATCTGGCCGATGACGGTATTATCGACAATGCGCAAGACAATATTAACGCCAACCTGAAACTGCTGACTAAGCAGTATCTGACCGTGAGTAACAGCATTGATGAAGTCGTGGCTCGCTATAAAGCACAGTTTACCCAACTCGATTCCATGATGAGTAAGCTGAACAGCACCAGTACCTATCTGGGCCAACAATTTTCAGCGATGAATAATTCCTGATAACACGAGGTAAGCATGTATACCGCGAGCGGTACCAAAGCCTATGCACAGGTCAGCGTGGAAAGCGCCGTGATGAGCGCCAACCCGCATCAGTTGATCGAAATGTTGTTTGATGGCGCACATAGCGCCCTGGTGCGCGCTCGTCTGTTTATGCAGCAAGGCGATATCGTTGCCAAAGGTGAGGCATTAAGCAAGGCAATCAATATCATCGATAATGGTCTGAAGGCGGGCCTGGACCACGAAAAAGGAGGAGAGATCGCCACCCATCTTTCTTCGTTGTACGACTATATGGTTCGCCGTTTATTGCACGCAAATCTGAATAATGATTGTCAGGCGATTGAAGAAGTCGAAGGGTTGCTCGGAAACATCGCGGATGCCTGGAAACAGATCTCACCAAACGCGTCGTCCCAGGAGTCCCGTTAATGACCTCAGCCGTGGAGTTTATCAACCGTTGGCAGCGCATTGCGCTGCTCAGTCACTCGCTGCTGGAACTGGCGCAGCGAGGTGAATGGGACCTTTTACTGGAACAGGAAGTTAGCTATCTGCAAAGTATTGAAGTGGTCATGGAAGAACAAACTCCATCTGGCATCACGCGAAGCGTTCAGGATTTGATTGCCGGGTATATTAAACAGACGCTGGATAACGAACAGTTGCTCAAAGCATTACTGCAGCAGCGTCTGGATGAACTCAGCACGCTGATCGGTCAGTCAACCCGCCAGAAGACGCTAAATAACGCCTACGGTCGGCTTTCCGGTATGTTACTGGTTCCGGATGCGCCAACTGCCCCACAATAATTTCCCGCTTCGTCTGAATAATCTTCCATACTCCAGAGGTCGGCCAAACGGCTTCTGGAGCACGGAAGATGAAAAACCCCACCTTATTGCAGTACTTCCACTGGTATTACCCTGATGGCGGCCAGCTCTGGTCGGAACTCGCCGCACGCGCGGACGGACTGAATGATATCGGCATCAATATGGTATGGCTGCCTCCTGCCTATAAAGGTGCGTCCGGCGGATACTCCGTTGGCTATGACACCTACGATCTGTTTGATTTAGGCGAATTCGACCAGAAAGGCACTATTGCCACCAAATACGGCGATAAAAATCAGTTACTGGCGGCAATCGACGCGTTAAAGCACAACGATATCGCGGTACTGCTGGATGTGGTGGTCAACCACAAAATGGGGGCCGACGAGAAAGAACACATTCAGGTTCAGCGCGTAAACGCCGATGACCGCACGCAGATTGACGATGAGATTGTCGAATGCGAGGCCTGGACGCGGTACACCTTCCCTGCCCGTGCGGGTCAGTACTCTCAATTCATTTGGGACTACAAATGCTTTAGCGGCATCGATCATATTGAAAATCCCACCGAGGACGGCATTTTTAAAATCGTGAATGATTATACCGGCGAAGGCTGGAACGATCAGGTCGATGACGAACTGGGCAACTTTGACTATCTGATGGGCGAAAATATCGATTTTCGCAATCATGCCGTGACTGAAGAGCTCAAATACTGGGCACGCTGGGTGATGGATCAAACCCATTGCGATGGTTTTCGCCTGGATGCCGTCAAACATATCCCGGCATGGTTCTATAAAGAGTGGATCGAGCACGTCCAGGAGGTGGCACCCAGGCCGCTGTTTATCGTCGCGGAATACTGGTCCCATGATGTCGATAAACTGCAAACCTATATTAACCAGGTCGAGGGGAAAACCATGCTGTTTGATGCCCCTTTGCAAATGAAGTTTCACGAAGCGTCCCGCCAGGGTCGCGATTATGACATGAGCCAGATTTTCACCGATACGCTGGTGGAGGCCGATCCCTTTCATGCGGTGACGCTGGTTGCGAACCATGACACCCAGCCGTTGCAGGCGCTGGAAGCCCCCGTCGAGGCGTGGTTTAAGCCGCTGGCCTACGCGCTGATCCTGCTGCGCGAAAACGGCGTGCCGTCGGTGTTCTACCCCGATCTTTACGGGGCACATTACGAAGACACTGGCGACGATGGCGAAACTTATCCTATCGACATGCCCATCATCGAACAGCTTGATGAACTGATCCTCGCACGTCAGCGCTTCGCTCACGGCGTACAGACGCTCTTTTTCGATCATCCTAACTGTATCGCCTTTAGCCGCAGCGGAACGGACGACGATCCCGGCTGCGTGGTTGTTCTGTCTAACGGCGATGACGGGGAGAAGACCATCAATCTCGGCGCGAATTACGGCAATAAAACCTGGCGTGATTATCTGGGAAATCGCGAGGAAAGCGTGGTCACCGATGAAAATGGCGAAGCAACGTTTTATTGTAACGCCGGGAGCGTCAGCGTGTGGGTCATTGAAGAAGTGATTTAAAACTCAACCCCGGTGGCCATTGGCTACCGGGGCGTATGGCTTATGGCAATGGCGTAGGCAACGGCGTTTTCTTTAACGCATCGGCGCACTCCTGCGTCGGGCGATCAACCCGCTGCAGCGTCATACCGTCATATTCCAGCGTATTGCCGTCACGCTCAATCTCATACAGCTCGCGTTTCACCGTCACGTTGGTGAGATCGCCAGAGAGCATCGTTAGCTTGCCCGGCAGCGCGATCACTCGCTGCCACTGACGGCAATCCAACGTATCCCCCTCTTTTGTGACAATCAGACTGGCGATCGCTTCCGGGCTCACCAGCGCACGCTGCGGACCTTTCGACTGCCAGTATCCTGCCAGACCGGCAGGAGCTGGTGTTTTCACCACGTCATTATAATTTTGTACCTCGGCGCAGCCAGCAAGCACCAACAATGCACCAACGATTGCTAATTTTTTCATCATTCATCCTGCATGCGAAGAAAAGGGGATTGTGGCATTAAAGCCCTGATGTCGCCAGCCTTTCGGCAGCCCGGAGAAAGATTGATCCAGACGGTGTTACCTCTTATTACTCATAGTCAAAAATTCTGATCGGTGTAATATCCACGCTTCTTGTTACATACCTTCTGAGTTCAGAGGCAAAACGCATGTCATGGCAACACTTCAAACAAGCCTGGTTAATTAAATTTTGGGCCCCTGCCCCTGCGGTTATCGCAGCGGGTATTCTCTCCACTTACTATTTCGGCATTACGGGAACCTTCTGGGCCGTTACCGGCGAATTTACCCGCTGGGGTGGGCAAATCCTGCAACTGTTTGGCGTGCACGCCGAAGAGTGGGGATACTATAAACTGATCCACCTCGAAGGTTCGCCCCTGACGCGTATCGACGGGATGATGATCCTCGGTATGTTCGGCGGCTGTTTCGCTGCCGCACTGTGGGCCAACAACGTCAAATTACGCATGCCGCGCAGTCGGATCCGCATTCTGCAGGCGGTGGTCGGCGGGATGATCGCCGGTTTCGGCGCCCGTCTGGCAATGGGCTGTAACCTGGCCGCGTTTTTTACCGGCATTCCACAGTTCTCGCTGCATGCCTGGTTCTTCGCGCTGGCAACGGCTATGGGCTCATGGTTTGGCGCCCGCTTTACCCTGCTACCGATGTTTCGTATTCCGGTCAAAATGCAGAAAGTTTCCGCCGCCTCGCCGCTGACGCAAAAACCGGATCAGGCGCGTCGTCGTTTCCGCCTCGGTATGCTGGTATTTATCGGCATGATCGGCTGGGCGCTATTGACCGCAATGGACAAGCCGAAGCTGGGTCTGGCCATGTTGTTTGGCGTTGGGTTCGGCCTGCTGATTGAACGGGCGCAAATCTGCTTTACCTCGGCCTTCCGCGATCTGTGGATTTCCGGGCGCACCCATATGGCAAAAGCCATTATCTTCGGCATGGCGGTAAGCGCCATTGGTATCTTTAGCTATGTGCAACTGGGCGTTGAGCCGAAGATTATGTGGGCTGGTCCAAATGCGGTGATCGGTGGCTTACTGTTTGGTTTCGGTATCGTGCTGGCGGGCGGGTGTGAGACCGGCTGGATGTACCGCGCGGTTGAGGGCCAGGTGCATTACTGGTGGGTGGGGCTGGGAAACGTTATCGGCTCGACCATTCTGGCTTACTACTGGGATGACTTTGCCCCTGCCCTTGCCACTCGCTGGGATAAAGTGAATCTGCTCGACACCTTTGGGCCGCTCGGCGGGCTACTGGTGACTTATCTGCTGTTGTTTATTGCATTGATGCTCATCATCGGTTGGGAAAAACGTTTCTTCCGCCGCGCAGGGCTGACGCCTGCTAAGGAATCCGCATGAAAAATATCGTCCCTGATTATCGCCTCGACATGGTCGGTGAACCGTGCCCTTACCCGGCGGTCGCCACGCTGGAAGCCATGCCGCAATTGAAGAAAGGTGAAATTCTGGAAGTGGTCAGCGATTGCCCGCAGTCAATCAACAATATTCCGCTGGATGCGCGTAACCATGGGTATACGGTGCTGGATATTCAGCAGGATGGGCCAACGATTCGCTATCTGATTCAAAAATAAGTGTAGGCCGGATAGCGCTGCGCTTATCCGGCCTACATTCTCTGCTTGTTGCACCTACACCTGCATGGACATCACTTCCTGGTAGGCTGATACCAGTTTGTTGCGCACCTGAATACCCATCTGCATCGAAACCGACGCTTTCTGCATATCGGTCATCACATCATTCAGCGCAATGCCTGGTTCACCCAGGGTAAATTTTTCAGCCTGAACGCGAGAGGCGGTTTGCACATCGCTGATTCTGTCCAATGCCGCGTGCAACTGACCGGCAAAACTCACGGTCGATTGTGGCTGCACATCCTGCATTTTCGCTGACATTGCCGTGGCCTGTAGCTGACTGATAACCCCTTCAATCCCCTGTATTGCCGACATTCTGATCCCCTGGATGATTTTTTACGTAGCAGAGATTACCAGCTCGTCAATAAGATAAAGGCGCTAAATAACGATAAAAAACCTCGGTTTTTAACGCATAGAAAAATTCGAAACCGCAAATAATGAGACCGTCAATTTTTCGAGTTTGCTGACCCGGGAGTGAGTCTTGTTCCACTTTGCAAAAAACGCCGTCCACGATAAGCCACGAGGTGCGAGATGAGTGCGACAGCATCGACTGCAACCCAACTGAAACCTCTCGAGTGGTTAAATCGCCTGCGCGCGAATCCCAAAATCCCTCTGATTGTGGCGGGTGCCGCTGCCGTCGCTATCATCGTTGCGATGGTCCTGTGGGCCAAAGCACCTGACTACCGCACACTGTTCAGCAACCTATCCGATCAGGACGGTGGCGCGATTGTCACGCAGCTGACGCAGATGAACGTTCCTTATCGTTTCACTGAGGGAAGCGGCGCCATTGAAGTCCCTGCTGATAAAGTTCATGAACTGCGTTTACGCCTGGCACAGCAAGGCCTGCCGAAAGGCGGCGCGGTGGGCTTTGAGTTACTGGACCAGGAAAAGTTTGGTATCAGCCAGTTTAGCGAGCAGGTCAACTACCAGCGAGCTCTGGAAGGCGAATTAGCCCGTACCATTGAAACACTGGGGCCGGTAAAACGCGCCCGTGTCCATCTTGCGATGCCCAAACCGTCACTGTTCGTACGTGAACAAAAAGCCCCTTCTGCCTCCGTCACGGTAAACCTGGAGCCGGGTCGAGCACTGGACGAAGGTCAGATTAGCGCGGTAACGCATCTGGTCTCCAGCGCTGTCGCAGGCTTGCCGCCGGGCAACGTGACGCTGGTCGATCAAGCAGGACATCTGTTAACCCAGTCGAACACCAGCAGCCGCGACCTGAACGATGCGCAGCTGAAATATGCCAGCGATGTTGAAGGTCGCGTACAGCGTCGTATTGAATCAATCCTGTCGCCCATTGTCGGTAACGGCAACGTACATGCACAGGTTACTGCCCAGCTGGATTTCGCCAACAAAGAGCAAACCGAAGAGAAGTACAGCCCAAATGGCGACGACTCACAGGCTGTTCTGCGTTCACGCCAGCTTAACGTCAGCGAGCAGATAGGAAGCGGAGCGCCTGGCGGCGTACCGGGCGCACTGTCTAACCAGCCCGCGCCGGCGAATACGGCCCCGATTAATACACCACCGGCAAATCAGCAAAACCCGCAGAATGCGCAAACCACGCAAACGGCGAATAACGCCAATGCCGGACCGCGCAGCACGCAGCGTAACGAAACCAGCAACTATGAAGTTGACCGTACCATTCGTCACACCAAGATGAATGTGGGTGATGTACAGCGCCTGTCGGTGGCGGTAGTGGTCAACTATAAAACGTTACCGGATGGCAAACCGCTGCCGTTAACCGCCGACCAAATGAAACAAATTGAGGACCTGACCCGCGAGGCCATGGGCTTCTCTGAAAAACGCGGCGATACCCTCAATGTCGTGAACTCCCCCTTCACCGCAAGTGATGACGCGGGCGGAGAGCTTCCATTCTGGCAGCAGCAGTCCTTTATTGATCAGCTAATGTCCGCTGGCCGTTGGTTGCTGGTTCTGTTGGTGGCCTGGATCCTGTGGCGTAAAGCGGTTCGTCCGCAGTTGATGCGTCGCAGCGAAGAGGTCAAAGCCGCACAAGAACAAACACGTATTCGCCAGGAAACGGAAGAAGCGGTTGAAGTTCGCCTCAGCAAAGACGAGCAGACCCAGCAGCGCCGTAACAACCAGCGGCTGGGTGCTGAAGTCATGAGCCAGCGTATTCGTGAAATGTCAGATAACGATCCGCGCGTCGTGGCGCTGGTCATTCGCCAGTGGATAAATAACGAACATGAGTAATCTTAGCGGCACCGATAAAAGCGTCATCTTATTGATGACCATTGGCGAAGATCGCGCGGCGGAGGTCTTTAAGCACCTTTCCACGCGCGAAGTGCAGGCTCTCAGTACGGCAATGGCCAACGTGCGTCAGATCTCCAACAAGCAGTTGACGGAGGTTCTGGCCGAATTTGAACAAGAAGCCGAGCAGTTTGCCGCACTGAACATCAACGCCAACGAATACCTGCGCTCCGTGCTGGTAAAAGCGTTGGGCGAAGAACGTGCCTCCAGCCTGCTGGAAGACATTCTGGAAACTCGCGATACCACCAGCGGCATTGAAACGCTCAACTTTATGGAGCCACAAAGCGCCGCCGATCTTATTCGCGACGAGCACCCGCAGATTATCGCCACCATTCTGGTTCACCTCAAACGGGGCCAGGCCGCCGATATTCTGGCGCTGTTCGACGAGCGCTTACGCCACGATGTCATGCTGCGTATCGCGACTTTCGGCGGCGTACAGCCTGCCGCACTGGCAGAACTGACCGAAGTGCTGAACGGGTTGCTCGACGGTCAGAACCTCAAGCGCAGCAAAATGGGCGGCGTGAGGACAGCAGCAGAAATTATCAACCTGATGAAGACGCAGCAGGAAGAAGCGGTTATTACCGCGGTACGCGAATTCGACGGCGAGCTGGCGCAGAAAATTATCGACGAGATGTTCCTGTTCGAAAATCTGGTGGATGTCGACGATCGCAGCATCCAGCGTCTGTTGCAGGAAGTGGATTCTGAATCGCTGCTGATAGCCCTGAAAGGTGCCGAGCAACCATTGCGCGAGAAGTTCCTGCGCAACATGTCGCAGCGTGCCGCCGATATCCTGCGCGACGATCTTGCCAACCGCGGTCCGGTACGTTTGTCGCAGGTGGAAAACGAACAGAAAGCAATTCTGCTTATCGTACGTCGTCTGGCCGAGACCGGCGAGATGGTGATCGGCAGCGGCGAGGATACCTATGTCTAACGATCTGCCATGGAAAGTCTGGACGCCTGACGATCTCGCCCCGCCAATGGCGGAGTTCATACTGGCCGATCATACCGACGATCAGCCGTCTGACGAGACAGAAGAGCCACAGCTATCTGCGGAACAACAGCTTGAGCAGCAGTTGGCGCAAATGCAGCTCCAGGCCCATGAGCAAGGATATAATGCCGGCCTGGCTGAAGGTCGGCAAAAGGGGCACGCACAAGGTTATCAGGACGGACTGGCCCAGGGTCTGGAGCAGGGTCAGAACCAGGCTCGCGCCCAACATGCGCCGATTCATGCCCGCATGCAGCAACTGGTCAGTGAGTTTCAGAATACACTGGATGCCCTGGACAGCGTCATTGCATCGCGCCTGATGCAAATGGCACTGGAAGCCGCGCGCCAGGTTATCGGCCAGACACCCATCGTGGATAACGCCGCGCTGATTAAGCAAATCCAACAGCTGTTGCAACAGGAGCCGCTGTTTAGCGGTAAACCGCAGTTGCGCGTCCATCCGGACGATCTGCAGCGGGTGGAAGAGATGCTGGGGGCGACCCTCAGTCTGCACGGCTGGCGACTGCGTGGCGATCCAACGTTGCATCACGGTGGCTGTAAAGTCTCTGCTGATGAAGGCGATCTGGACGCCAGTGTTGCCACCCGCTGGCAAGAACTCTGCCGTCTGGCAGCGCCGGGAGTCGTGTAATGACCACTCGCCTGACTCGCTGGCTCAACACGCTGGACAACTTCGAAGAAAAAATGTCGCTGCTGCCTGCGGTGCGTCGTTACGGGCGTCTGACCCGCGCCACCGGGCTGGTACTGGAAGCCACAGGTCTGCAGTTGCCGCTGGGTGCCACCTGCGTCATTGAGCGTCAGGATGGCAACGAAACCCAGGAAGTCGAAAGCGAAGTGGTTGGCTTTAATGGTCAACGCCTGTTTCTGATGCCGCTCGAAGAGGTCGAAGGCGTTCTGCCGGGCGCGCGCGTTTACGCGAAAAACATCGCCGGCGAAGGGCTGCAAAGCGGGAAACAATTACCGCTGGGCCCTGCCCTGCTGGGGCGTGTTCTCGATGGCAGCGGGAAGCCGCTTGATGGGTTGCCTGCACCCGACACCACGGAAACAGGGGCGCTAATCACCCCGCCATTTAACCCCCTGCAACGTACCCCGATTGAACACGTGCTGGATACTGGCGTACGGCCTATCAATGCGCTGTTAACCGTCGGGCGCGGTCAGCGAATGGGGCTTTTCGCTGGTTCCGGTGTGGGTAAAAGCGTCCTGCTCGGCATGATGGCACGCTATACCCAGGCTGACGTCATTGTTGTCGGTCTGATTGGCGAGCGTGGACGCGAAGTTAAAGATTTTATTGAAAATATACTTGGCGCCGAGGGACGTGCACGCTCGGTGGTGATTGCCGCTCCGGCGGACGTTTCCCCGCTGTTGCGTATGCAGGGTGCAGCCTACGCCACGCGCATCGCCGAAGATTTTCGCGATCGCGGCCAGCACGTGCTGCTGATTATGGATTCCCTCACCCGTTATGCAATGGCACAGCGTGAAATTGCACTGGCGATCGGCGAACCTCCGGCAACGAAAGGCTATCCGCCGTCGGTGTTTGCTAAATTACCCGCACTGGTTGAACGGGCTGGCAACGGTATTCATGGCGGCGGTTCCGTGACCGCATTTTATACCGTACTGACCGAAGGCGACGACCAACAGGACCCTATTGCTGACTCCGCCCGTGCCATTCTCGACGGCCACATTGTCCTGTCCCGTCATCTGGCCGAGGCCGGTCACTATCCGGCCATTGATATTGAAGCCTCAATCAGCCGCGCAATGACCGCATTGATCAGCGAGAAACATTATGCGCGGGTACGCAACTTTAAGCAGCTACTGTCCAGTTTCCAGCGTAACCGCGATCTGGTCAGCGTAGGCGCCTACGCCAAAGGCAGCGATCCCATGTTGGATAAAGCCATTGCCTTATGGCCACAGCTGGAAGCATTTTTACAGCAAGGCATCTTTGAACGAGCCGACTGGGAAGACTCCCTGCAGGCTTTGGATCTGATTTTCCCTGGTGTGTGATTAAGCAGGAGAGCATAGGTCATGGCACAACATGGTGCGCTGGCAACACTTAAAGACCTGGCTGAAAAAGAAGTCGATGACGCAGCTATCTTATTAGGCGAGATGCGCCGCGGATGTCAGCAGGCGGAAGAGCAGTTGAAGATGCTGATCGATTATCAGCATGAATATCGCAACAATCTTAATAGCGATATGGGTCAGGGTATTACCAGTAATCGCTGGATTAACTATCAACAATTTATTCAAACGCTGGAAAAAGCGATTGAGCAACATCGCCAACAGCTCAACCAATGGACGCAGAAAGTGGACCAGGCGTTGAGCAGTTGGCGCGATAAAAAGCAGCGACTGCAGGCATGGCAGACTCTGCAGGACAGGCAAACCACAGCCGCGTTACTGGCTGAAAACCGCCTGGATCAGAAAAAAATGGATGAATTTGCTCAGCGTGCAGCTATGAGGAAACCCGAATGATTACTTTACCCCAACTGATTACCACCGACACCGACGTAGCCGCAGGTCTTCAGTCAGGCAAAGCGGTAGATTCCCCCGAGGATTTTTTAGCGTTGCTGGCAGGTGCATTAGGTGCAGGCGATGCACAGGGTAAAGGCGCCCCGCTGTCACTGGCCGATTTACAGGCCGCAGGCAGCAAACTGCAAAAAGGGTTATTGCAAAAGAATGGTGATACCGCACAGACGCTAAAATTAGCCGATCTGCTGACACAAAAAGAGGTCCAGACCGAGGCGTCGCTGGCCGACCTGACTGATGCACAACAGTTGCTGTCTGCGCTCACGCCGTCACTGAAGGTTAATGCCCTGACAACACTGGGCAAAACCGCACAGCATGATGAAAAAACCGCCCGTCTGAGCGATGACGATCTCGCCAACCTGAGTGCGCTGTTCGCTATGCTGCCGGGGCAACAGGTAACCACTCCGGCTGTTGATGCCACCCCAGCCCCGGCGGATGCGACGCTGTCGGTGCTGTTACGTGGTAATACCCCCAGCACGACTGCCGATAGCGCCAGTGAATTACTGACCGGCGAAGGGAAAAAAGGTAAAGCAGATACCGCGATGCATGCCAGTGGCGCGGATCAGACCAACAATGCTGGTTTCACCCCATTAACGGCAGCGGCAGCAACGCGCGCAGAGATTGAAAGTTCACCGTCACCAACCAGCGTTGGCGCAACAATAGCTCCGCTGGCTGGCACACAGACACATGCGCAGCCGTTACCGACTGCCGCGGCTCCGGTATTGAGCGCCCCACTGGGAAGCCATGAATGGCAGCAATCACTGAGTCAACACGTCACGCTGTTCACCCGCCAGGGCCAGCAAAGTGCGGAACTGCGTTTGCATCCGCAGGATCTGGGGCAAGTGCAGATTTCCCTCAAGCTTGATGACAACATGGCGCAACTGCAAATGGTCTCGCCTCATAGCCACGTTCGCGCGGCGCTGGAAGCGGCATTACCCATGCTGCGCACGCAGTTGGCTGAAAGCGGGATCCAACTGGGGCAAAGCAGTATCAGCAGCGAAAGTTTCGCCGGTCAGCAACAGTCGTCTTCACAGCAACAACAGGCTGGGCGTGCGCATGGACAAGATATTTTTGCTCCCGAAGATGATGCTGTTCTGGCCACACCTGCCGCACTGCAAGCCGCGGCTCGCGGTGATGGTGCAGTAGACATCTTCGCCTAACGCCAGAGGTAGCATGATTATCCGCGTCTTTTCCACGCTTTGTCGTGGTCAGGACACGGGATAATCAGCCTATAAGCTGTACCGAAACAGGAAGCCCGTATCTGATGACTGACTCCGCGATTAACAAAAAGAGTAAACGCGCTATTTGGATCCCTCTGCTGGTGTTAATTACGCTCGCCGCCCTCGCTACTGCGGGCTATAGCTACTGGCGCATGCAGCAGCAACCGTCCGCCAGCGTAAAAGCGGAACCGGCTCCACCGCCTGCCCCAGTGTTCTTCGCACTGGATACGTTTACCGTCAATTTAGGTGATGCGGATCGCGTGCTGTATATCGGTATCACACTGCGCATGAAAGACGAGGCGACACGCTCGCGTCTGAACGAATATCTGCCAGAAGTGCGCAGCCGTCTGCTGCTTTTGTTCTCTCGCCAGAACGCCGCCACGCTCGCAACAGAAGAAGGCAAACAGCAGCTGATTGCCGCTATCAAAGAGACGCTCGCGACTCCGCTCGTTGTCGGGCAGCCGAAACAGGTTGTCACCGACGTTCTTTATACAGCTTTTATTCTGCGGTAAAGACATGGGCGACAGTATTCTTTCTCAGGCTGAAATCGACGCATTGCTTAACGGCGATAGCGAAACTAAAGACGAACCCATTTCCGGTATCGCAAATGAAAGCGATATTCGTCCTTATGATCCCAACACTCAGCGCCGCGTCGTTCGTGAGCGTTTGCAGGCGCTGGAGATCATTAACGAACGCTTTGCGCGCCAGTTCCGTATGGGGTTATTTAACCTGCTACGCCGCAGCCCGGATATTACCGTGGGCGCGATCCGTATCCAGCCCTACCACGAGTTTGCACGTAACTTGCCGGTTCCGACCAACCTGAACTTAATCCACCTGAAACCGTTACGCGGGACAGGTCTGGTGGTGTTCTCACCAAGTCTGGTGTTTATCGCCGTAGATAACCTGTTCGGCGGTGATGGTCGTTTCCCGACGAAAGTCGAAGGCCGTGAATTTACGCACACTGAACAACGCGTCATCAACCGCATGCTGAAACTGGCGCTGGAAAGCTACAGCGACGCGTGGAAGGCTATCAACCCACTGGAAGTGGAATATGTCCGTTCCGAGATGCAGGTGAAGTTTACCAATATCACCACCTCCCCGAACGACATCGTGGTGAACACCCCGTTCCACGTTGAAATCGGCAACCTGACCGGTGAATTTAACATCTGTCTGCCATTCAGCATGATTGAACCGTTGCGCGAACTGCTGGTAAACCCACCGCTGGAAAACTCGCGTAATGAAGATCAGAACTGGCGCAATAATCTGGTGCGTCAGGTTCAGCATTCTGAGCTGGAACTGGTAGCAAACTTTGCTGACATTCCGCTGCGGCTGTCCCAGATTTTGAAGCTGAAACCCGGCGATGTACTGCCGATTGAAAAACCCGACCGCATTATTGCTCATGTGGACGGCGTACCTGTGCTGACCAGCCAATATGGCACCGTAAATGGTCAGTATGCGTTACGCGTAGAACATTTGATAAACCCGATTTTGAATTCGCTGAATGAGGAACAGCCCAAATGAGTGACATGAATAATCCGTCCGATGAGAACACTGGTGCATTGGACGATCTGTGGGCTGACGCGTTAAACGAGCAAAAAACAACGACCACCAAAAGTGCGGCCGATGCGGTATTCCAGCAGTTAGGTGGCGGCGATGTCAGCGGTGCACTGCAGGATATCGACCTGATCATGGATATTCCGGTCAAGCTGACCGTTGAATTGGGCCGCACCCGCATGACCATCAAAGAGCTACTGCGCCTGACGCAGGGTTCGGTCGTCGCGCTGGACGGTCTGGCGGGCGAGCCGCTGGATATTCTGATCAACGGTTATTTGATTGCTCAGGGTGAAGTTGTGGTAGTCGCAGATAAATACGGTGTACGTATTACTGACATTATTACCCCATCTGAACGTATGCGTCGTCTGAGCCGTTAACGATGAATACCCAGGCCACCGTCGCTCAGCCCGGTGCTGTACCCGGCTCACCGTTAGTGCAGGTCAGCGGCGCGCTGCTGGGGATCATTGTGTTGATCCTGGGAGCCGCCTGGCTGATTAAGCGCCTGGGATTTGCCCCCAAAAGCGTCGGCACGCGTGGACTGAAAGTTTCAGCCAGTACCTCATTAGGTCCACGTGAGCGGGTGGTAATTGTTGAGGTCGAAGACGCGCGTCTGGTGCTGGGCGTTACAGCGTCGCAGATCAACGTTCTGCATACCCTCCCCCCGGCACCTGCCAGTGCAGAAGAAAAAGCGGCCTCCCCTGCGGATTTCCAGGCCATGATGAAGAGTTTGCTGAAGCGTCCTGGGAGATCCTGATGCGCCGTTTGTTATCCCTCACGCTGACGGGTTTGTGGCTGTTCAGCCCAGCAGCCCTGGCCCAACTACCGGGTCTGGTTAGCCAGCCGCTGCCCGGCGGCGGACAAAGCTGGTCATTGCCCGTCCAAACGCTGGTGTTTATCACCTCGCTGACGTTCCTGCCCGCTATTTTGCTGATGATGACCAGCTTCACCCGCATCATCATCGTTTTTGGCCTGTTACGTAATGCGCTGGGAACACCGTCAGCACCGCCGAACCAGGTTTTACTTGGACTGGCGCTGTTTTTGACCTTTTTCATCATGTCGCCGGTGATCGACAAAATCTACGTTGATGCGTATCAACCCTTCAGCGAAGAGAAGATCTCCATGCAGGAAGCCATGGAGAAAGGCGCACAGCCGTTGCGTGAGTTTATGCTGCGTCAGACCCGTGAAGCCGATCTGGCTCTGTTTGCCCGCCTGGCAAACAGCGGCCCGTTACAGGGGCCTGAAGCCGTACCGATGCGCATTTTGCTGCCGGCTTATGTCACCAGTGAGTTGAAAACGGCATTCCAGATAGGTTTTACCATTTTCATTCCATTTCTGATAATCGATCTGGTTATCGCCAGCGTCCTGATGGCGCTCGGGATGATGATGGTGCCACCTGCCACCATTGCACTCCCATTCAAGCTCATGCTGTTTGTGCTGGTTGACGGCTGGCAGCTGCTTGTCGGCTCGCTTGCACAAAGCTTTTACAGTTAGAGGCGCGAAATGACTCCTGAATCGGTCATGATGATGGGCACTGAGGCGATGAAAGTTGCCCTTGCCCTTGCCGCACCTTTGTTGCTGGTTGCCCTCGTTACGGGTCTTATCATCAGTATCCTGCAGGCGGCAACCCAGATTAACGAAATGACGCTGTCCTTCATTCCGAAAATTGTCGCGGTCTTTATTGCCATCATCGTTGCCGGTCCGTGGATGCTTAATTTGCTGCTCGACTACGTGCGTACGCTGTTCAGCAATATTCCCTACATCATCGGGTAAACGACGCTATGTTGCAGGTGACCAGCGTTGAGTGGCTCCACTGGCTGAATCTTTACTTCTGGCCCCTGCTGCGCATACTGGCGCTCATTTCAACGGCTCCGATACTCAGCGAACGCGCCATCCCCAAACGGGTAAAACTGGGGCTGGGGTTAATGATTACCATGGTTATCGCTCCGCTGCTTCCCTCCGTAAACGTGCCTATCTTTTCTGTCGGCGCGATATGGCAGGCGATGCAGCAAATCCTGATCGGCATCGCATTAGGGTTCACCATGCAATTTGCGTTTGCCGCGGTGCGTACCGCCGGGGAAATCATCGGTCTGCAAATGGGTCTCTCCTTCGCAACCTTCTTCGACCCGGGCAGCCGCCTGAATATGCCCGTTCTGGCACGTCTGATAGATTTGCTGGCGATGCTGCTGTTCCTCACCTTTAATGGTCACTTGTGGCTTATCTCGCTATTGGTGGATACCTTCCATACTCTGCCTATCGGTGGCAATCCGGTTAATAGCAATGCCTTTCTCGCGCTGGCGCGGGCGGGGGGACTCATCTTCCTCAATGGTCTGATGCTGGCTCTGCCGGTGATGACGCTGCTGCTCACACTCAACCTCGCACTCGGTTTGTTAAACCGTATGGCGCCGCAGCTATCGATATTTGTCATTGGTTTCCCACTCACCCTGACCGTGGGTATTTCATTAATGGCCGCGCTAATGCCATTAATTGCCCCCTTCTGTGAGCGCTTATTCAGTGAGATTTTTAATTTGCTGGCTGACATCATCAGTGAAATGCCTTCAAAATAATAACCCTTATTTTTTATCCTGTTTTACTAAGGATTGTCCTAAATTCAAATACAGGCAACATCCACCAGGATAACGCTGTCGCGGTTTATTTGTTTTTGCCTCACTCACATAACGCAACATTTACTTTACTTTAAGATGTTTCCTGGCAAATTATACGCAACTTTACGGGATAGTAAATTCGCCTGAAAACAGCGAAAGCGTCATATTGGGTCGTTATTATTCCGTTTAGTTGTGATGAAATAATCAGGTAAGGGGAATTATCGTTACGCATTGAGTGAGGGTATGCCATGTCAACGATTATTATGGATTTATGCAGTTACACCCGGCTAGGGTTGACCGGATATCTGGTAAGTCGGGGGGTGAAGAAAAGGGAAATCAACGATATTTCAAGCGTTGATGAACTCAGCGTCGCCTGTGTCTCACTGCAGCCGTCTGTGGTGTTTATTAATGAAGACTGCTTTATTCACGATCCGGATAACAGCCAGAGAATTAAGCAAATCATTAATCAACATCCCAGCACTTTATTTATTGTATTTATGGCGATTGCCAATGTCCATTTTGATGAGTATCTCTTAGTAAGAAAAAATTTATTAATCAGTTCTAAGTCGATTAAACCAGATTCACTGGATGAACTTCTTGGCGATATTCTGAAAAAGGAAGTGGATATTGTCATTGATGTGAACCTGCCAACACTATCATTAAGCCGTACCGAATCCAGCATGCTACGTATGTGGATGGCCGGTCAGGGAACAATACAGATATCCGATCAAATGAATATCAAGGCGAAGACAGTCTCATCCCATAAGGGGAATATAAAACGAAAGATCAAGACACATAATAAACAAGTTATCTATCACGTTGTACGACTCACAGATAACGTCACCAATGGTATCTTTGTGAATATGCGTTAGGACATTCTGACTGGTGGGTTTACCACCAGTCAGAATCAGCGTCTGGATTACTCCACTTTTTCCACAAAGATCCCATCCTGATGGCCTGACTCATTAAAGAACCAGATACCGAGCGGGTAGTCTTCCAGAGAAACCAGGTACATGGTGCCTTCACTAAACTCTTCAATCGCCAGTACCCGGCCTGGCCGACGCGGCCCACCGTCCGTTTTGACTGTAACCCGATCATTAACCTTCATCGTTTTCCTCCTGTGGCTTTGTGCCAGTGTAGAACAAATTCCTTTTCCTGGCAGCGCCCTGCTCGCGTGATTGCGGGTTTTCTCGACGGTCTATACTTAACTTGTACGCATCAGAGATTCTGATACGTGCCCCGGTATCCTTAACGGTTGAGAGGTATGAGGATGAAAACCGCGAAAGAGTACAGCGATACGGCCAAACGTGACGTCAGCGTCGATGTGGACGCGCTATTGAAAGCTATCAACGAAATCTGCGAGAGCGAAATTCATCGCAGCCATGATGACCCCGATCGCGTCAGCGTTGATGGCCGGGATTATCATACATGGCATGAACTGGCCGACGCGTTCGAGCTTGATATCCATGATTTTAGCGTGACGGAGATCAATCGCTGACTTTGGGCGAAAAAAATCCCGGCCCGTATCGGGTCGGGATCAAGCTTGCTTATGCAAGAAGCACTTGAAAATTCGTTACACCAGGAAATCTGATGCGAAACCAACCTTATCTGCAATTTTTTTGCCTGACAAGTAAATAATTCTCACCAAAATGATAAATATAACTAATGGTTGAGAGATCACCAGGTTACGCCAGCCTGCGGTATTCAGGCATCCTGGCGCAGCGGACTGCGTTCGCCAGGAACCAGTTCATCTTCACGAAATGCCTCCCGTTTGACGCCAAAACCGTCATACCAGCGGCACTCCACCATTCCGCTGGCATACCCGGTAACGATCATGCGTGGGCCACCCTCTTTCGCGGTGACTTCCTCACTGACAGAAAAGACCATACCCGCCTCCTGTATCAAGAGAAACCTTTTCACCTTAGACGACAAAGAGACGTTTTGCGTAGTCTGGCAGGCGACAATTAGTGCGAAACTCCGCGTAACCTGGCAACCATTTTTACCAGCACCACCACGATCCCACCGATAATAAAGCCGAGCACCAGATTAAGCAGAGTCGGAAGCATCAGAGCAATGAATGAACTCTGCTGTTGGGCAAATTGCTCAATCGCATGATGCAGCGGCGCAATGCCGTGTACCACAATGCCGCCACCGACTAAAAACATCGCCAGCGTGCCGACCACGGAAAGTGATTTCATGAGCCAGGGAGCAACCACCAGCAATCCCTTACCCAGGGCCTGAGCCAGTGCGCTGCGCTTTTCTGCCAGCCAGTAGCCAATATCATCGAGCTTCACAATAATACCGACCAGACCATATACGCCAACGGTCACCACCAAAGCAATACCCGACAAAACCAGTACCTGATTCAACAACGGCGCATCCGCCACAATACCCAACGTAATGGCCACAATCTCTGCAGATAAAATAAAGTCAGTACGTATCGCCCCTTTGATTTTATCTTTCTCAAAGGTGAGAGGATCCTGCGCCGCCAACGATGTCAGACGCTGCTGACGCTCCTCTGGGGTCTCTTTTTGTTTTCGCGCTTCCAGGGTGTGAAGCACTTTTTCCACGCCCTCAAAACAGAGGAACGCCCCACCAATCATCAATAAGGGGGTGATAGCCCATGGAATGAAGGCGCTGATCAATAGCGCCAGCGGCACCAGGATAACTTTGTTGACGAAAGATCCTTTAGCCACACTCCAGACCACCGGAAGCTCGCGGTTCGCCCGCACGCCCGATACCTGTTGCGCGTTAAGCGACAAATCGTCTCCCAGCACACCCGCCGTTTTTTTCGCGGCCAGTTTTCCCATCACTGAGATATCGTCCAGAAGCGTGGCGATGTCATCAAGCAAGGTGAGTAAGCTACTTCCTGCCAAAATTTTAATCCTCAATATTATTGTTTTGCAGCCATAAGTATGAAGTAAAACACGCCATGCTGAAACAGACCTTTCTGGTCAACAATTATTTAACAACAGCAGGCAATTATAAGTCTCGCCAGCATGATAGTTTTGACGTTTACTATGTTGCACCTTTTTATTTCCACCGTGAGGGATTATGCGTTTCAGGCAATTGTTACCGCTTTTCAGTGCGCTATTTGCGCTGTACATCATTTGGGGTTCCACGTACTTCGTTATTCGCATTGGCGTTGAAAGTTGGCCGCCGTTGATGATGGCTGGCGTACGTTTTCTCTCTGCTGGAGTGTTATTAACACTTTTTTTACTTCTTCGCGGACACAAGCTACCGCCTCTGCGCCAGCTCCTGAACGCCGCGTTAATTGGTATCCTGCTGCTGGCCGTGGGTAATGGGCTGGTTACTGTTGCAGAACATCAAAATGTTCCTTCCGGTATTGCCGCCGTAGTGGTTGCCACCGTCCCGCTGTTTACGCTGTGCTTTAGCCACTTTTTTGGCATCAAAACACGCAAACTGGAATGGATGGGGATCGCAATTGGACTCGCCGGGATCATCATGCTTAACAGCGGTGGTAACTTGAGTGGTAATCCCTGGGGGGCAGTATTAATCCTGATTGGTTCAATGAGCTGGGCATTTGGCTCTGTGTACGGCTCACGTATAACCTTGCCCGTTGGCATGATGGCCGGTGCTATTGAAATGTTAGCCGCGGGTATTGTACTGATGTGCGCATCGCTGCTCAGTGGAGAAAAGCTGACCACGATGCCAACCTTCTCCGGTTTTATGGCGGTGGCATATCTCGCCCTGTTCGGCTCAATTATTGCGATTAACGCTTATATGTTCCTTATTCGTAATGTAAGCCCGGCGTTAGCCACCAGCTATGCCTACGTCAACCCTGTAGTGGCGGTTCTGTTAGGTACGGGGCTGGGAGGTGAAAGCCTGGCGTTGATCGAGTGGCTGGCGCTCGGAGTCATTGTTTTTGCCGTGGTATTGGTGACGCTGGGGAAATACTTATTCCCTGTCAAAGCTGACGCGGTCGCAGCCCCCTCGGAAAAGTCGTTACAGTAAATGAATGCCCTGAGTGTCGATCTGCGCGGTGGCGCCGCCGCCGCAGATCCACTCGATAACCCGTTCAGACAGTGCCTCGTTATCCAGTTTCTCACGCCCACGCAGGGCGCATTCCCAGACAATCAAGACCCGCCATCCCAACGACTGCAATTTTTCGCAGTCCCGCTTATCACGTACCACATTTTTTCCTATCTTCTCCAGCCAGAACGCCGTGCGGGTTGCCGGGACTTTAAAGAGATAGCAGTTGTGCTGATGCCAGAAACAGCCGTGGGTAAAGAGAACGCAACGGTAGTCATCCACCACAAAATCGGGGCGACCGGGCAACGTTGCATCCTGCGCGCGAAACGTTACCCCCTGCTCCGTCAGGATGTCGGCCAGACGTTTTTCGATCGCCGTATCGCGGGTCCCTATCGCCCGCATATTTTTACTGCGTGTCGCCTTATCGTGAACGTCTGCCATGCTGCTGTTCTTTCTCACGGAGCGCAACAGCCTGTTTGATCTTCGGCTCCAGCAGTTTGGCTACCGCCGCAAATGCCGGGACGACCACCGAATTACCGAACTGGCGGTAAGCCTGGGTATCTGATACCGGAATGCGAAACTGATAACCCTGAGGAGACTCAAACCCCATCAGGCGAGCGCACTCTCTTGGCGTTAATCGACGAGGACGATGTCGCTGATTGGCGGGATCATCGAAATCCTGTTCACCCAGCGCCATATCCCAGCCACGGTCTATCAAAATTTCAGCCCCATCCTTATAGTAACGTGCGGATAATGTACGCGTTACGCTATCGGGATTGCCGGGATAGACCATACCGTAGCCAAACCCATTGCCCCGTGCCTGATGTTTTTTCGCATAGCGATACAGGTATTTCCACAGGACCGGTGTCAGCACATATTTCGCATCAACAGTCGGTTCAAGCAGCTCTGAGAGCGTCGTTCGACGCTGAGGGTAGCGGCTGACAATATCGCGCAACGTAAAGTCTGACTTCAGGCTCAGATCACGTCGAAAGCCGACGAGCACGATACGTTCGCGATGCTGGGGTAAAAAATGTTGCCCATCGATAATCTTCGGATCATCCGGGCCATTATCTGCTGCATCCGCCACGTCATAGCCCAGTTCATCCAGCGTTTGCATGATGATGCGAAAGGTTTTTCCCTGGTCATGACTCTTCAGATTTTTAACGTTTTCGAGCACAAATATAGCCGGTCGCCGCGCGTCGATAATTCGCACCACGTCAAAAAAAAGCGTGCCTTGCGTATCACAGGCAAAACCGTGGGCACGCCCTAACGCGTTTTTCTTTGATACACCCGCCAGAGAAAATGGCTGGCAAGGGAAGCCGGCCAGCAGGACATCATGCTCGGGAACATGTTGACGAATATGCTCTGCAGCCTGCTCGTCACTCACCCCCTCATGATGGCTGAGCGTAATATCACGAATATCTTCATTAAAGTGGTGCTGCAGAGGATCGCAGTAGTGATTCGCCTTGTAGGTGCGCACCGCATGCTTGTTCCACTCGCTGGTAAACACGCACTGCCCGCCAATCGCTTCAAAACCGCGACGAATTCCGCCAATACCAGCAAAAAGATCGATAAAGCGAAAAGCATAATGTGGATGATGCGCCGGCGGCGTCGGTAGCATGGCGTTCAGATGAGCCAGCTCAGCGTCGCTGAGCCGATGCCATGTTTCATTGGCGACCACACGCTTAAAGATGGCCGGACTCCAGCGATTCTCACCAACACCATTCAGATGAGCAACCAGCGTTTTCACATCGTATATTTCAAGCAACTTAGCCAAAATCACCTGAACGGTAACTCCGGTATCATCTGTCATCGGTTTCATGGAGCCTGCTACTGAAAAATTATCCTGCATACGTTTAACCGGGCGAAATGGATAGTCGACAGGTTAACATATATTGGTGCAATTGACGTTTCAGCAATGACGACTACAGATATGCTTTAAGGGGTTGAATCGCCGCAAGATCCAACATTTCATATTCTCCTTTTAATTCTGCGCTGAGTTTTGCCATATACGTCAATAAAAAGTCAGCATTATGCTGTGCCAAATGCCGCCCTTGTTCAGTTTGCATTGTCAGTGGCAACGTCAGCAGTTTGGTCTGGAAATGATCAAGCGCGTACTGTTTATCATCGAGGCTACGCTGCCGGGCAAACGGATCCTCCGCATCAAACAATGCCACACCCAGCGAGCCAGAAACGGCGAACACGCGCGCCAGACCGATAGCCCCCAGCGCCTCAAGTCGATCGGCATCCTGAACGATTTTGGCTTCAAGTGTCGTGGGCGTAATTTTTGCGCTAAAACTGTGCGCTGCGATAGCGTGACTCACCGCATGCAGCCGATCCTGAGGAAATTCAGGAAAGTCCTGTGACAGTACACGACAGGTTTCCTGGGCTGCCAGTACCGATGAGCGATGACGTTCCGGATGATTTTTCGGTAAGCTGACAAGATCGTGGAAATAGCACGCGGTCAGTACGACCAACCAGTCTACGTTCGCATCCGTGCTCAGCTTTTGAGCCGTCTGCCACACGCGGCGAAAGTGAAAGATGTCATGGGCAGCGTCGTGCCCTGAATGATTTTCACGTAACCAGGCTTCAAATCTCGACTGCCAGTCGTGGAGTTCCATGCTCTCTCCCTTTACATAAAGAAAACCACCTTAGCAATAATTTTTACCCTGAACCACTGTCTGTCTTCTTTTATATCAAAATTCAATTATTAAATAACATCCATAACAAATATCAATTTATAATTTCCACATGCAGCATTGATAAAAAATTATCATGACAAACATAAAAACAATAATAAAAACATATAAAACACACACAACAAATATCAAACCACAAGACATAAATCAATTGATAATCATGTATTTATGTGTTGAATAAAAACAATAAATACATATAAAAATAATTTAAAAAACTCAAATGGAAATATTTTGAAATATCTAAAATATAATTGTTACATGTTATATTTTAAATTAAATGAACTTCATAGATAGTATCGAAATGTAGTTTTCAGGACATCACTACATATTCATTTTAATTATTAAACAAAGGGAATACATAATGAAAAGAAAAGTACTGGCACTGCTTCTCCCAGCTTTATTAGCTGCAGGCGCAGCAAATGCGGCTGAAATTTATAATAAAAACGGCAATAAACTGGATCTGTACGGAAAAGTCGATGGTCTGCGTTATTTCTCTGACGATACAGATAACGACGGCGATCAAACCTATGCGCGTCTGGGCTTTAAGGGCGAAACGCAGATCAACGATATGCTGACTGGCTACGGTCAGTGGGAATATAACGTTCAGGCCAACGGCACCGAAGGTGACAAAGGCGATTCCTGGACTCGTTTGGCTTTCGCAGGCCTGGGCTTTGCTGAAAACGGCACCTTCGATTACGGTCGTAACTACGGCGTCGTGTACGACGTTGAAGCCTGGACCGATATGCTGCCAGAATTCGGTGGTGATACTTACACTCAGACCGACGTGTATATGCTGGGTCGTACCAACGGCGTTGCTACTTATCGTAACCACGGCTTCTTTGGTCTGGCTGATGGCCTGAACTTCGCCCTGCAGTATCAGGGTAATAATGAAGGTAGCAGCGTAGGTCAGGAAGGTTCTGGTAATAGTGAAAACCGCAAACTGGCGAAAGAAAACGGCGACGGTTTCGGTATGTCCACCTCTTATGACTTTGACTTCGGTTTAAGCCTCGGTGCAGCGTACTCCAGTTCTGATCGTACTAA
>NZ_CP080033.1:3110494-3110580 GCF_019382635.1 Citrobacter sp. Colony219
ACAGCTGAAGCCTGGACTGTTGGTGCGAAGTACGACGCTAACAACGTTTACCTGGCAGCCATGTATGCAGAAACCCGCAATATGAC
>NZ_CP080033.1:3110780-3193339 GCF_019382635.1 Citrobacter sp. Colony219
CCGACAAAGATCTGGTCAAATATGTTGATGTGGGTATGACTTATTACTTCAACAAAAACATGTCCACCTACGTTGATTACAAAATCAACCTGCTGGATGAAGATGACAGCTTCTATGAAAGCAATGGTATCGCGACTGACGATATTGTTGCCGTTGGTTTAGTCTACCAGTTCTAATTTTGCACAATACGTATCAGGCCTGCTTCATATGAAGCGGGCTTTTTGTTTATTTGAAGCGGATTTTTATGTCACCAAGGCAATAGAACGACAAACTTGTGAGGATACTCAAAGAAAAAAACATCCGTGACTGCTGTCGTTGAAAGCAAGGCGTGCAAGTGYTTGAATAGTGGCGGAGAGAGGGGGATTTGAACCCCCGGTAGAGTTGCCCCTACTCCGGTTTTCGAGACCGGTCCATTCAGCCGCTCTGGCATCTCTCCGTTCTGGTGGTTGCCATGATGCCAGGTAATTTGGCATTTTAACAGACCCAGTTCCGTCAATTTCGTTCAAGTGACGAGTTTGCGAGCAAAACGATGATTAAGTGGCCCTGGAAAGAGCAAGAAACAGCCCGGAATGATGACTGGCCCTGGGATGATGCCCTGGCAATTCCTCTTCTGGTGAATCTTACTGAACAAGAACAAGCCAGGCTTATTGCCCTGGCTGAGCGTTTTTTACAGCAAAAAAGATTGGTTGCGCTACAAGGATTTGAACTGGACGTACTGAAAAGTGCACGAATTGCTCTGCTTTTCTGTTTGCCTGTTCTGGAATTAGGCATCGAGTGGCTCGATGGTTTTCATGAAGTCCTTATTTACCCTGCCCCGTTTGTCCTGGATGACGAATGGGAAGATGATATTGGGCTGGTGCACAATCAACGGATTATTCAGTCAGGCCAAAGCTGGCAACAGGGTCCGGTGATCCTGAACTGGCTTGATATCCAGGATTCCTTCGATGCTTCCGGCTTTAATCTGATTATTCACGAAGTGGCACATAAACTTGATATGCGTAATGGCGATCGCGCCAGCGGCGTTCCGGCTATTCCGCTGAGAGAAATTGCGAACTGGGAGCACGATCTCCATGCCGCGATGAACAACATCCAGGATGAAATCGATCTGGTGGGTGAAACGGCCTGCAGTATAGATGCCTACGCAGCAACCGATCCTGCAGAATGCTTTGCGGTACTATCCGAGTATTTCTTCAGCGCCCCCGAGTTGTTTGCACCACGTTTTCCGGCATTGTGGCAACGTTTTTTCCAGTTCTATCGCCAGAACCCAATGCTTCGGTTGCGCGATAGCCAGGAAGAAGACCATTTTCGCTCATCAAATGTACATTAATACTGAATTTGAAGATTAATTAACCAATTGATATGACGTATTAATTTTACTGTTGACACGTCATGGTGAGGTCAGTAATATGCGCCTCGTTCACACGATTCCTCTGTAGTTCAGTCGGTAGAACGGCGGACTGTTAATCCGTATGTCACTGGTTCGAGTCCAGTCAGAGGAGCCATATTTAAGAAGCCTGCTTAGGAAACTAAGCAGGCTTTTTGCTTTATATCTGATAATCAATCATCACTTCATCAGGCTCCATCGCCTGGCGTTTAATCTCTTCCACAGATAAACCTGCGTTGCATAGCTCGATGAATCGCCAGACGTAATTGCGCTGCAACTGACCACGTTTGAGCCCCAGCCAAACGGTGTTCGCATCAAATAAATGCCGGGTATCAAGGCGGGTTAACGTCCCCTCCTCCTGCTCGCCACTGGATTGCTCCGCCACCAGCCCGATTCCCAGCCCCAGCGCTACATACGTTTTAATCACATCCGAGTCCTGTGCACTGAGGATAATATCCGGCACCAAACCTTTACGCGCAAATGCCTCATCAATACGTGAACGCCCCGTAATACCCTGCCGATAGGTAATGAGCGGCCAGTGAGCAATAGACTCAAGCGTAAGCGGGGAAGCCTTAACTAATGGATGATCGAGTGGAACAAGCAGGCTGTGCTGCCAACGAAACCAGGGAAACGCCACCAACAGCGGATCGCTGCTGAGTCGTTCACTGGCAATACCAATGTCTGCGCCACCATTTTGCAGGAGAACGTCAATTTCTTGCGGCGTCCCCTGGATAAGCTCCAGGCGAACCTCCGGGAAGAGCTCACGAAATGCTTTGATCACCGCTGGCAGACTATAGCGTGCCTGCGTGTGCGTGGTCGCAATGGTCAGCACACCAGACGTGTCATTGGTAAACAGGTCCGCCAGTCGGCGAACATTACTGGCTTCATTAAGAATGCGCTCAGCGATCACCAGCAACGCCTTCCCCGGTTCGGTCATGCCAAGTAAACGTTTACCACGACGAATAAAAATTTCGATGCCAAGTTCATCTTCAAGTTCACGAATATGCCGACTTACCCCCGACTGCGAGGTATAAAGAATATTCGCGACTTCCGTCAGGTTGTAATCCTGACGGGCCGCCTCGCGGATTATTTTAAGTTGCTGGAAATTCACTTTTCGCTCCGGGTACATCAGACATTACACTATTGTTAAAGTCTGATGCCCGGCATAACAAATAATAAAAACCTGCATCTTATTCCTGGCTGGAATAAGGTCTAACTCACCAGCTGTAGTTCCCGATTTTCCAGAGCCGGACGGCTAACCAGCGACAACAGGATCTCTTTCACCGCCTGAGCCTGTGGTGTCAAACTGCCTCTGGCTGACATGTTAAGCGAGAGGGGCAGATTCATGGAGGGCGTTGTAATCCGCGCCATCCAGCCATTCGCTGCATGACATAATGCCCGGGCTGCCGATTCAGGTAAGACTGTCACCCCCATACCGCTGGCAATCGCGGCCGTTAGGGTGGAGATAGAATCAATTTCACCTATTACTTTGGCCGTTAAGCGGCGCAGTGAGAAGGCTTCGTCAACACGGAGGCGGACCGCACTGTAATCCCGTGGCAGAAGCAAATTCATCTGCGCGACTGCCGTTAAATCGACACCAGGCCCAGGACATTCACGCGTCCCCACCAGGTAAAGATCCTCTTTGAGTAACGGTTGACTGGAAATACCCGCGATCGGCGAGCGCTCGTAAAGCACCGCTATATCTAATTGACCACCGAGCAGTTTATCGTTCAGCACCGCCCCGCTGTTTTCATGCAAATAGACCAGTACATCGGGCAGCTCGGCGCGAACGGTCTGTAATAGCGGCATGGTAATTGATGATGCCGCCGTGCCAGGCGCCAGGCCAATAGAGACGTGTCCACTCAGGGTCTGCCCTACATTATTGACCGCAAGCTGCGCCTGCTCACACTGCCGTAATATCGTCCGGGCGTGCGTATACAGCACTTTCCCCGCCTCCGTCGGCGTCACCCCGCGCTTGGTGCGGATCAACAACTGTTGATCCAGCTCCCCCTCCAGCGTAGCAACCTGCTGGCTCAGCGCGGGTTGAGCGATATGCAATACTTCCGCTGCCTGGGTCAGGCTACCAATATCGACGATTTTTACGAAGTATTTCAGTCGTCTGAAGTTCATTTTGCCTCCTGTCGGAATACCAGAACCCATGCTGGCAATCATGAAACTCAGGATTGCAAGATGCTTGCCAGTTTCATCTGTAGACGATTATTTAATGTTAAGCTCCCGTTAAGTAAGGGATGGCGCAGGAAAGTGATCGCTTCTACTGATTCCGCGTTTTTCCGGGCTGCCCCACAAGAGGTAGACCCGCACCAGAATGGGGCAAATGTCTAAAAAGCATGAAAGGTCGCCGCTTTGTTGAATTTGTCAGCAAACGAACACACAATTTCATTTACCCCTTTGACAACCCCCATCGCCCCCGCTAATATGCGCCTCGTTCACACGATTCCTCTGTAGTTCAGTCGGTAGAACGGCGGACTGTTAATCCGTATGTCACTGGTTCGAGTCCAGTCAGAGGAGCCATATTTAGAGAAGCCCGCTTAAGGAAACTTAAGCGGGCTTTTTGCTTATTAATTTCTTCAATCGTCTTATTTTTCATCTTGTCCTCTTGTAAGGGATAAAATCGTTTTATCTTCTCGTCTGTCGCGGTAGTCTCATTACAGTCGTTTATACCTCGACTGCAATGTGCGTAACCTAACTCCAATACTAATAATTAAAAAACAGTACAGACAGGATAACTATGGATTCCACCCTCACCTCCACGGGTCCCCAGCAGGACACCTCATCGCTTAACCGTGCCCGACGTGCCGCACTCGGCAGCTTCGCGGGTGCCGTGGTCGACTGGTATGATTTTCTGCTTTATGGCATCACCGCCGCGCTGGTCTTTAATCGCGAGTTTTTCCCGCAGGTTAGTCCGGCGATGGGAACACTTGCCGCATTCGCCACCTTTGGCGTCGGATTTTTGTTCCGTCCGTTAGGCGGGATAATCTTCGGCCACTTCGGCGATCGTCTGGGCCGCAAACGTATGTTGATGCTTACCGTCTGGATGATGGGTATTGCCACTGCGCTGATCGGGATTATTCCCTCTTTTGACACCATTGGCTGGTGGGCTCCTGTGCTACTGGTGACGCTGCGCGCCGTTCAGGGATTCGCCGTTGGCGGTGAATGGGGTGGCGCGGCGTTGCTCTCGGTCGAAAGTGCGCCGAAAAATAAAAAAGCCTTCTACAGTAGCGGCGTTCAGGTCGGTTACGGCGTCGGGCTACTGCTCTCTACGGGGCTGGTCTCGCTGATTAGCTCGCAAACAACCGATGAGCAGTTCCTGAGCTGGGGCTGGCGCATTCCGTTCCTGTTCAGCATTGTGCTGGTTCTGGGCGCGTTGTGGATGCGCAACAGAATGGATGAATCGGCTGAATTCGAACAGCAAAAACAGGCCCCTCAACCGGTGAAAAAGCGGCTACCGGTTATCGAGGCGCTCACCCGTCACCCAGGAGCATTTCTGAAAATTATCGCCCTGCGTCTGTGTGAGCTCCTGACGATGTACATTGTTACCGCATTTGCTCTCAACTACTCCACGCAGAACCTGGGGCTGCCGCGCGAATTGTTTCTGAATATCGGGTTACTGGTTGGTGGGCTGAGTTGTTTGACCATCCCCTGCTTTGCCTGGCTTGCCGATCGCTTTGGCCGTCGGCGCGTCTATATTACCGGTGCGCTGGTCGGTACGCTGAGCGCCTTCCCATTCTTCATGGCGCTGGAAGCGCAGTCCATTTTCTGGATAGTGTTCTTCGCGATTATGCTGGCCAACATTGCGCACGATATGGTGGTCTGCGTACAGCAGCCTATGTTTACCGGCCTGTTTGGCGCAAGCTATCGCTACAGTGGCGCAGGCGTGGGTTATCAGGTTGCCAGCGTTGTCGGCGGTGGTTTTACGCCTTTTATTGCCGCTGCATTAGTGACTTTCTCCGGTGGCGACTGGCACAGCGTTGCCATTTACCTGATGGCCGGATGCCTTATTTCGGCCGTGACCGCAATGCTGATGAGAGATAAGCAACACGCGTAAACCTTTGTGCGAAGGCCATCGGGTCTTCGCATAATCTTCCTCAACGTCTGACTTTTGTTTCACATTCCTGTGACATACTATCGGGAGAGCAGTACATCTGTGGAACAAGGAGACAGACATGAACAATAAGGGCTCCAGCCTGACCCCGGCTCAGGCATTGGATAAACTGGACGCACAGTACGAGCAGTCGGTTAAAGCACTGCGTAGCGCCATTGGTAAGTATATTGAAACAGGGACGCTCCCTGACGACATCGCCCGCCAAAACGGTCTTTTTGTTTACCCATCGCTTTGTGTCACCTGGGATGGCAGCGCCACCAATCCCCCCAAAACCCGCGCCTATGGCCGTTTTACCCATGCAGGCTGCTATACCACAACCATCACCCGCCCGTCGCTTTTTCGCCCTTATCTTGAAGAACAACTGGCGCTGCTGTATCAGGATTATGATGCGCATATTTCCGTCGAGCCGTCGCAACATGAAATTCCCTATCCGTATGTCATTGACGGCTCTGAACTGACGCTCGACCGCTCGATGAGCGCCGGATTGACGCGCCATTTTCCGACCACCGAGCTGTCACAGATTGGCGATGAAACTGCGGATGGTACCTATCATCCGGCGGAGTTCTCCCCGTTGTCGCACTTCGACGCGCGACGAGTCGATTTCTCGCTGGCGCGACTGCGTCACTACACGGGAACGCCGGTTGAGCACTTTCAGCCCTTTGTACTGTTCACCAACTACACCCGCTACGTCGATGAGTTCGTGCGCTGGGGTTGCAGCCAGATCCTCGATCCGGACAGCCCGTATATCGCGCTGTCATGCGCGGGCGGGATCTGGATCACCGCGGAAACTGAAGCGCCGGAAGAGGCCATCTCCGATCTGGCGTGGAAAAAACACCAGATGCCCGCCTGGCATTTAATCACCGCCGACGGTCAGGGGATCACGCTGGTTAATATCGGCGTCGGCCCCTCTAACGCCAAAACCATTTGCGATCATCTGGCCGTACTGCGTCCTGACGTCTGGCTGATGATTGGACATTGCGGCGGTCTGCGTGAAAGTCAGGCAATTGGCGACTATGTTCTGGCCCACGCTTATCTGCGTGACGACCATGTACTGGATGCCGTATTGCCGCCGGACATTCCGATTCCGAGCATTGCGGAAGTGCAACGCGCCCTGTATGACGCTACCAAAGAAGTCAGCGGCATGCCCGGCGAAGAGGTTAAGCAGCGTTTACGTACCGGAACCGTCGTCACCACCGACGACCGTAACTGGGAGCTACGCTATTCCGCTTCTGCGCTACGTTTTAACCTCAGCCGCGCGGTAGCTATCGATATGGAGAGTGCCACCATCGCCGCTCAGGGCTACCGCTTCCGCGTCCCTTACGGCACGCTGCTATGTGTTTCCGACAAACCACTGCATGGCGAGATCAAACTGCCTGGTCAGGCCAACCGTTTTTATGAAGGTGCCATTTCTGAACACCTGCAAATAGGTATCCGGGCTATCGACCGTCTGCGTGCTGAAGGCGACCGACTGCACTCCCGTAAATTACGTACGTTCAACGAACCGCCGTTCCGTTAAGGCCTGAAGGTAACTATGCACAACTCAACTCCTCTTTCCGCCCTGCGCAGTCTGCTGTTAGCGCATGGACTGGATGGCATGATTGTTCCGCGCGCCGACGCTCACCAAAGTGAAGATTGTACGCCACATGACAATAAACTGGCCTGGCTCACCGGCTTTAGCGGTTCCGCTGGTCTTGCATTGGTACTTCGCGATCGCGCGCTGATGTTTGTCGATGGGCGCTATCAGGTCCAGGTGCGTAACGAAGTCTCTCTCGATGATTTTGAAATCCATCATTTGCACGAGGAACCTCTGGCCGACTACTTGCATGCTTACGTCACCTCTGGTGCGCGTATCGGCTTTGAACCTCTGCTGATGGTCAACAGCCAATTTGAAGCACTGTCGGCCACTCACTGCAAACTGGTTCCGATGGAACGCGATCCCTTCGACCAGATCTGGCTCGACCGTCCAGCCGCCCCCTGTGGTGTAATTCGTGAAATGCCCGTTGAGATAAGCGGCGAAAGCAGCGCACATAAGCGCGAACGAATAGTGGAACAACTGGCCCAGCATCAGGCCGACGTGCTGGCGATCACGCTGCCGGATAACATCGCCTGGCTGCTGAATGTGCGCGGTTCGGATCTGGCTATGGTGCCAGTGCCGTTTTCGTTTGCCCTGCTCCATCGCAGCGGCGAACTGGAGTGGTTTGTTGATAATAATAAGACGCAGCAGCTGCCTGCATCGTTGCTGGAGACGATCACGCTGGCCCCGCAAGAAAACTTTCTTCCGCGCTGCCAGCAACTTGCCCAAGGAAAGCGTTTCCTGGTTGATAAAGACTATGCGCCAGTCGCGCTGCGGTTCGCCATTGAACAAAACGGAGGAGAGGTTCTCTGGACCCCCGACCCCATCACATTGATTAAAGCTCATAAAAATGATGTTGAACTGGCAGGGTATCGGGAATGCCATGAACAGGATGGCGCCGCATGGGTAAACTTTCTGGCCTGGCTGGCGCATGAGGTTCCGCTGCGCGAGGCAGCAGGTAATCCTGTCACTGAACTGGAAGCACAAGCCAAGCAGCTGGCGTTTCGCCAGCAGCAGCCAGGATTTATAGAGCAAAGTTTCAGTACTATTTCCGCCTCTGCCAGCAATGCGGCGATGTGTCATTACCATTCCAGCGAGAAAACAAACACCCCCATCACCACACAGGCAATGTACCTGAATGATTCCGGCGGCCAGTATCAAAATGGCACTACGGATACAACAAGAACGCTCGCCTTTGGTCCACAGGATCCGCAGCGTCGTCTGCATTACACCGCCGTGTTGAAAGGCTTTTTGTCGCTTATCTCACTGCAGTTTCCCACCGGTACTCAGGGACATCAACTGGATGCCTTTAGTCGTCGGGCGTTGTGGGATTTAGGTCTGGATTTTGATCACGGTACCGGCCACGGTGTGGGTCATCAGTTACTCATCCATGAGCAACCCCATCGCATCGCCAAAAAAGTAAACCCCTGGCCTCTGGTTGCGGGCAATATCATTACCATCGAGCCGGGTTATTATCTGGCCGGACAATATGGGATCCGTATTGAGAATCAGGTGGAGATTATCAACAGTCGCCCTGGCTTCTGTCGTTTCTCAACGCTGACGCTGGTGCCGATTGATTTGAATCTGGTTGAACTGCATTTGCTCAGCGATGCAGAAAAACAGTGGATTGATGATTACCACCAGCAGGTCAGAGAGACGTTATCCCCCCGCGTGAACGCAGAGGCTCGTCCGTGGCTGTTCGCCGCCACCGCGCCGATTCGCGTTCAGGCCAATTAAGGCAATAAAAAAGGCAGCCCGCAGGCTGCCTTAGTTCTCCCCAACGTCTTACTGCTTAGCTGTTACGGATGTACTCATCCATTTCAGTTTTCAGGTTATCGGACTTGGTACCGAAAATAGCCTGAACACCAGAACCCGCGACAACAACGCCCGCCGCACCCAGTTTCTTCAGGCCAGCCTGATCCACTTTGGCAACATCAGCAACGCTGACGCGCAGACGCGTGATGCACGCATCGAGGTTAGTGATGTTTTCTTTACCGCCGAACGCGGCAACCAGGGCCGGCGCCATTTCGCCAGTCGCGCCCGCTTTGTTGTCTTCAGTCGCATCTTCACGACCCGGCGTTTTCAGGTCCAGCGCTTTGATCAACACACGGAAAATGGTGTAGTACACGATCGCATAACCGATACCGACAATCGGGAACAGCCACAGTTTGCTGCTGTTACCGGACAGAACGATAAAGTCGATCAGACCGTGGGAGAATGATGTACCGTCGCGCATACCCAGCAGAATACAAATCGGGAATGCCAGACCAGCCAGGATAGCGTGGATGATGTACAGGATCGGCGCCACGAACATGAAGGAGAACTCGATCGGCTCGGTAATACCGGTCAGGAACGAGGTCAACGCAGCGGAGATCATGATACCGCCCACTTTCGCGCGGTTTTCTGGTTTAGCAGAATGCCAGATAGCGATAGCAGCAGCCGGCAGACCGTACATTTTGAACAGGAAGCCACCGGACAGTTTGCCCGCAGTCGGGTCACCCGCCATATAGCGAGGGATGTCGCCGTGGAAAACCTGGCCTGCAGCGTTGGTGTATTCACCGATCTGCATCTGGAATGGAACGTTCCAGATATGGTGCAGACCAAACGGCACCAGGCAGCGTTCAATGAAGCCATAGATACCGAACGCCACGACCGGGTTCTGGTATGCAGCCCACTGGGAGAACGTCTGAATAGCAGTACCGATCGGCGGCCAAATGAAGGACAGAACCACACCTGTGAAGATGGCAGCCAGACCAGAAATAATAGGAACGAAGCGCTTACCGGCAAAGAAGCCCAGATACTCAGGCAATTTGATACGGTAGAAGCGGTTGAACATATACGCTGCAATCGCACCGGAGATAATCCCCCCGAGAACACCCGTATCAGCAAGGTGTTTAGCGGCGATCTCTTCAGCAGGTAAATGCAGAACCAACGGCGCAACAACAGCCATGGTCTTGACCATGATGCCGTAAGCAACAACGGATGCCAGAGCGGATACGCCGTCGTTGTTGGTGAAGCCTAACGCAACACCGATAGCGAAAATCAGCGGCATGTTCGCAAAAACAGAACCGCCGGCTTCTGCCATTACGTGCGATACAACGGCTGGCAGCCAGCTGAAGTTAGCGGAACCGACGCCCAGCAGGATACCTGCGATAGGGAGTACGGATACCGGCAGCATCAGCGATTTACCGACCTTTTGCAGGTTAGCAAATGCATTCTTAAACATAATTAGGAGTGCTCCTGAGTATTTGTGCTTTTCTACGTTCTCACGCATTGGCGAGGGGGGAGAACCTCGCCGTGGACAGGGTATCTAAGTACCCTTTATTTATTACACAGAGTAAAATAATTCAGTTCGTTTTTGTTTGACGGCTATCACAATTCAGCTGTGGATGGCCGAAAAACTCGCACATTCCGATAAAATGAGTATCTGAATGTTTCCAACTGGTTATTCACCGCCCATTTAATGGCGGTGAACTTTACTCGCTTTGTTTATTAATTACGAGCTTTAAAAAAACTCAGTTAGCGTACTGATTGCAGGCGAGAGGCGTCGATGTGAAACAGGCGGGCAAAGTTATCTGTGGTGATTTGCGCCAGTTCTTCAACGGCAACACCTTTCAATACGGCCATGTACTCGGCGACATCACGAACCATGGCTGGCTGATTCTCTTTTCCGCGATGCGGCACGGGCGCAAGGTATGGGGAATCAGTCTCAACTAACAAACGATCCAGCGGAACATAACGCGCAGCATCACGAAGCTGTTCAGCATTACGGAACGTGACGATGCCAGAAAACGAGATATAAAATCCGAGATCCAGCAATTTACCCGCAGTTTCCCTGTCCTCTGTAAAACAGTGTAGTACGCCGCCACAATCCGTCACTTTTTCTTCGCGCAGAATTGACAGCGTATCAGCACGCGCATCGCGGGTATGAACAATAACCGGCTTGTGTAACTCACGGCCAATCTGGATGTGGTGGATGAATGATTCCTGTTGGCGAACTTTAGTTTCCGGGGTGTAAAAATAGTCCAACCCCGTTTCACCCATCGCAACTACGCCCTCTTCGGCGGCAAAACGACGCAAATCCTCGACATCATAGGTTTCATCCTGGTTTAGCGGATGAACACCACATGAGAAAACCACATTGTCACGCTCACCAACCAGTTCGCGCATACTGCGGTACCCCGATAGCGTGGTGGCAACGGCAAGGCAGAATTTCACATCGCGTGCGGCCGCTTTCGCCAGCACGTCATCCACGTCCTTATGCAGAGATTGATAATCCAGGCCATCAAGATGGCAGTGCGAGTCGACTAAAAACATAATGTCTCTCTCAAAGATGGGGAACAGGCAGTATGGTGCCTGGTTGCAGATAATGCTCAGTACGGAGAATAAGATCGGTTAATACCAGTTCACGGTTTACGCCTGTCACGTTCAGCAATTGCTGACGACAGTGACAAACGTCACCGAGTATCGCCTGTATCTGCGCGACGGATAACCGCTCAGCGATGGACGATATCAACGTCAGAGCATCAGGATTGGTTAAATGGGCAACACCATACGGACGTTTGAGGGCATCTGTAAACAACGTTGCCAGCCAGTGTAAACGGGTCGCAGCTTGCTCATGGTTGAGTGCTGCCAACAGGATATACCAGTCGTCGGACTGCAATGTGTTCGCCAGTGCCGCACAGAAGTCGGTCCGGTGCGCCCGGCTTTCCGCCTGTAACAGCGAGAGTGCCGCACCGGGCGAACCTGCACTAAGGCGTAACGCGCTCAACAACGCTTCTGACGACGCTGTTACTTCACGGGCAAGCCAGGAAATTGCATACGACTCAGGCGGCGGCGCAAGATGGTGTAACCGGCAGCGGCTACGTAATGTCGCCAGCAGGCGAGCTGGCTCTGTGCTGGCAAGGAAAAACCAGGTTTGCGCGGGCGGTTCTTCCAGCGTTTTCAGCAACGCATTGGCGGCGGCATCGGTTAACTGAGCGGCATCCGGGATCCACACCACTTTCGCACCGCCAAGGCGTGAATGCTCGTACAGCTTCTCGCTGACTTCACGTACCGCATCAATACCCAGCGTACTTTTGCCTTTTTCCGGCAGCAACGAATAGTAGTCCGGGTGTGTACCTGCCTGCATCAATTGACAGCCACGGCACTGTCCGCAGCTTTTATGTCCTTCTGGCTGCTGGCACATTAAATAGCGGCTAAGAGCGTAAATCAGCGCGTCGTCACCCATGCCGGGTAACGCCTGAATCAGTAGCGCATGGTGACCACGACCCGCCTGGTAGCTGGCTACCAGTTTTTCAAAATCCGGTCGTAACCATGGATACCATTTCATGCGCCCTGCTCCTTCACCCACTCGGTGATGGTAGTGCGGATATCCTCCATCACGACATCAAGCGGCTGTGTTGCATCAATTGTACGAATGCTGGCGTCTTGGGCAGCCAGTTCAAGGTAGCGTGCGCGGGTGCGATTAAAGAAATCGAAAGACTCCTGTTCAATACGATCCAGTTCGCCACGTGCTCGAGCGCGTTTTAGTCCTACCTCAGGAGTCACATCCAGATACAGAGTCAGGTCAGGGCGAAAATCACCAAGCACGGCATCACGCAGTGTTGCCAGCATGTGTTGATCGATGCCACGACCGCCGCCCTGATACGCCTGGGTCGACAGATCGTGACGATCGCCAATAACCCATGCGCCTTTTGCCAGCGCCGGCTTAATCACCGTTTCAACCAGTTGTACGCGCGCGGCATAAAACATCAGGACTTCGGCTTTATCGGTAATCACCTCATCGCCGACCGATTTAATGTCCAACACCAGACTTCTTAATTTCTCCGCAAGCTGCGTTCCACCGGGCTCGCGGGTAAATACCATGTCGCGAATCCCGAGTTGCTCAAGAGTCTCTACCACCACATTACGCGCAGTAGTTTTTCCGGCGCCTTCCAGGCCCTCGATAACGATATAGTTACTGCCCATTTTTTTCCTTAAGCACTTTCAGATAATCCTGCACGGAGCGGTTGTGGCTGACAAGATTAGTGTTAAACGTGTGGCCGCCTTTACCGTCAGCCACGAAATAGAGATACGGCGTTTTGGCAGGATGCGCTGCGGCCTGCAACGAAGCCTCACCCGGCATGGCAATCGGGCCCGGCGGCAAACCTGTGATGGTATAAGTGTTATAGGCTGTCGGCATTTCCAGATCCGCACGCGATAATTTGCCATTATACCGTGCCCCCATACCGTAAATCACGGTCGGATCGGTCTGTAACCGCATACCGATACGTAAGCGGTTAATAAAGACCGAGGCCACCTGATCACGCTCACTGGCAACGGCCGTCTCTTTCTCAATAATTGAGGCCATCGTTACCAGTTGATTTTTGTCTTTATACGGCAAGCCGTCAGCACGACTTTCCCAGACGGTGTCCACCGCTTTAACCATTTTTTGATGCGCACGTTTTAGCAACGCCACGTCGGTAGTATTCGCGGTGTACATCCAGGTATCTGGCCAGAACCAGCCTTCCACCCATTGCGGGTTTTCCAGCTTCAGCGCCTGGGCAACGGTCTCGTAGTTATCATCACTCAGCGTATGCTTGATATACGGCGCATCGCGCAGTTGTTTGAGGTAATCGCTCAGGCGCATCCCTTCAACCAGGCGCAACGGGAACTGTGCCTCTTTACCGCTTTCCAGCAGTTGCAGCATGTCCCGCACCGTCATGTCGGGCGTAAAACGGTAGGTTCCGGCTTTAAAATGCGACAGGTCGGGTTCCACACGTAGCAGCCACTGGAACACGCGCGGGCGATTGATAACCTTGTCCGCATACAGCTGTTCGCCAAGGGCCAGACGGCCCGTACCCGCTTTCAGCGTAAAAATCGTCTCTTCTTTAATCAATAACTTACTGTCCGCCAGATGGCGAACTTTCCACATTCCCACTCCCGCGGCAATGCCCAGCACAACCAGTAATAACAGGACAACGAGTAACAGTTTTTTCATGACTAATTCGGGTGCTCACAAAGTGGGGCTAAAAAATCGAATAACAAACGTGATGACAGCAGCGTGTCGCCACAGGCACGCACGGGAATAACAGGCATTAACGCATTACAGACGACGATTTCATCGGCCTGCATAACCTCTTCCAACCCGGCATACTTTTCGACAATACTGAACGGCGATTGTGCCAGCATCCGGATACAGAATTGTCGCATAATGCCGTTCACGCCGGCCTGATCCAGCCGGGGAGTGTAAACCACATCGCCCTTACGCCAGAACAAATTAGCCGCACAGCATTCCGTAACCCATCCCTCACTGTCAAGAACCAGTGCTTCATCTGCGTCCGTCTGTTCAAGATGAGAGCGAATCAACACCTGTTCCAGTCGATTCAGATGTTTAAGCCCGGCAAGCATCGGATTGCGCCCCAGACGAACAGGACTTAACGCCAGCATGATGCCTTGCTTTCGCCAGCTATCATAATGCGCAGGGTAAACTGAGACGGAGAGGATACGGGTCGGCTCATGACAGCCTGCCCCACTGTAACCACGACCGCCACTGCCACGACTGATAATCACTTTCAGTACGCCACGCGCGTGCCCTGCAGCCAGTTTTTCCATTTCAGCTCGCAGTTCTGACCACTTATCGAAGGGGATAAACAATGTTTGGCATGCGTCCTGTAAACGCTGGAGATGCGCTGCAAAAAAGCAAATTTCGCCGTCGGTAATACGCGCAGTGGTAAAGCAGCCATCGCCAAACTGCGTCGCCCGATCGCTTGCAGCCAGCATATCCTGCTCACGGCCATTAATTAAGAACATAGTGGCTCCTTATTCGTGGTCCGCTAGTTTGGCAGGATGAGTCAACCAGGACAAGGACTGAAAACTGAATAAAAAAAGGCCCGACAAGCGGGCCTTTTCTCTTAGAGCCAGGTAAGTTACCTGCTGGTGCTTAGATCTTTTTGAAGATCACAGAACCGTTGGTGCCACCGAAGCCAAAGGAGTTACACAGTGCGTATTCCATACCGCTAACCTGACGCGCCTCGTGCGGAACGAAATCCAGGTCACAACCTTCATCTGGGTTATCCAGGTTGATGGTTGGTGGAACAGCCTGATCGCGCAGCGCCAGAATAGAGAAAATAGACTCTACCGCGCCCGCAGCACCCAACAGGTGTCCGGTCATGGATTTGGTTGAACTAACCATCACGCTACGTGCAGCATCACCAAACACCGATTTCACGGCCTGGGTTTCTGCTTTATCACCTGCTGGTGTGGACGTACCATGCGCATTGACATAGCCAATACGACCAGGTTCAATCGCCGCATCACGCAGCGCATTGACCATCGCCAGTGCAGCACCTGCACCATTTTCCGGAGGTGATGTCATATGGTAAGCATCGCTGCTCATACCAAAGCCAACCACTTCAGCATAGATTTTTGCGCCACGTGCTTTCGCATGCTCGTACTCTTCCAGCACCACCATACCTGCGCCGTCGCCCAGCACAAAACCGTCACGCTCTTTATCCCACGGACGGCTTGCCGCTTGCGGGTTATCGTTACGCGTAGACAGCGCACGTGCTGCGCCAAAACCACCCACACCCAGCGGCGTACTGGCTTTTTCTGCACCACCCGCAACCATCGCGTCCGCATCGCCGTATGCAATGATACGCGCGGCATGACCGATGTTGTGCACGCCTGAAGTACAGGCCGTGGCGATGGAGATGCTTGGCCCTTGCAGGCCGTACATGATGGTCAGATGACCCGCCACCATGTTAACAATCGTCGACGGAACGAAGAACGGGCTGATCTTACGCGGTCCACCATTTACCAGAGAGGTATGGTTTTCTTCGATAAGACCGAGACCGCCAATACCGGAGCCGATAGCGGCGCCAACACGGTGAGCGTTCTCTTCCGTAATTTCGAGGCCAGAATCCTGCATGGCCTGAACGCCAGCGACAATTCCATATTGAATGAAGGCATCCATCTTGCGCTGTTCTTTGCGCGAGATAATGTCGTCACAGTTAAAATCCTTTACTAAGCCAGCAAATTTCGTTGCATAGGCGCTAGTATCGAAATGGTCGATCAGGCTGATGCCACTCTGACCGGCAAGGAGAGCTTTCCAGGTAGACTCTACGGTATTGCCGACAGGAGACAACATGCCCAGTCCGGTCACAACTACACGACGCTTAGACACGGTTGTCCTCCAGGGAGGGAAAAATAATTCAAGTGGGAAAAAAAGATAAAACTCAGGCGGTCGAATGACCGCCTGGAGATGTTCACTTACGCCTGGTGGCCGTTGATGTAATCAATGGCAGCCTGAACGGTAGTGATTTTCTCAGCTTCTTCGTCCGGAATCTCAGTATCAAACTCTTCTTCCAGAGCCATTACCAGCTCAACGGTGTCAAGAGAATCCGCGCCCAGGTCTTCAACGAAGGAAGCATTGTTAGTAACTTCTTCCTGCTTAACGCCAAGCTGTTCGCCGATAATTTTCTTAACGCGTTCTTCGATAGTGCTCATACTCTTAAATTTCCTATCAAAACTCGCTTTCGCGATGGTTTTCGTAGTGTATAAAATGTTGAAAAATTTGCAACTAAATCCCGGCAGGTCTTACCACGATTTTGCGCTATTTTGAGGCCATTCACCCTAATAACGCAAATATTTTTCAATCGTGGTTAAACCATGTACATCCCGCCGTTGACGTGCAAAGTCTCACCTGTGATGTAACTTGCTTCGTCGGAAGCTAAAAATGCAACCGCGCTGGCGATTTCCTGAGCGCCACCAAGGCGACCCGCAGGAACCTGCGCCAGAATACCCGCACGCTGATCATCTGACAGCGCACGCGTCATGTCCGTTTCAATAAAGCCCGGAGCAACAACGTTTACAGTAATACCACGGGACGCGACTTCACGCGCCAGTGATTTACTGAAGCCGATCAGACCCGCTTTCGCCGCAGCGTAGTTAGCCTGACCCGCATTTCCCATGGTACCAACCACAGAACCGATAGTGATAATACGACCATGACGCTTTTTCATCATAGCTCGCATTACCGCTTTTGACAGACGGAAAACAGATGACAGGTTGGTTTCGATGATATCGTTCCACTCGTCATCTTTCATGCGCATTAACAGGTTATCACGAGTAATCCCGGCATTATTGACCAGGATATCGACTTCACCAAATTCTGCACGAATATTTTCCAGAACCGATTCGATAGATGCAGGGTCGGTCACATTCAACATCAGACCTTTGCCATTTGCACCTAAGTAATCGCTAATGGCCTGCGCGCCGCTTTCGCTTGTGGCAGTACCGATAACTTTCGCGCCACGGGCAACGAGTGTCTCAGCAATTGCGCGGCCAATGCCACGGCTTGCACCGGTAACCAGCGCGATTTTTCCTTCAAAACTCATGGTTTTCCTCTTTTATTGCTCTAGCGCCGCAGACATCGCCGCCGGCTCATTCAGTGCCGAAGCAGTCAGGGTGTCAACAATACGTTTCGTCAAACCGGTGAGGACTTTACCCGGACCGACTTCATACAGGTGCTCTACGCCCTGAGATGCCATAAATTCAACGGTCTTAGTCCACTGAACCGGGCTGTAAAGCTGACGAACCAGCGCATCGCGGATAGCATCGGCAGTGGTTTCGCACTTCACGTCAACGTTGTTCACAACGGAAACAGTCGGCGTGTTAAAGGTAATTTTTTGCAGTTCAACAGCCAGTTTCTCGGCTGCAGGCTTCATGAGCGCACAGTGAGATGGAACGCTAACCGGTAACGGTAACGCACGCTTAGCGCCAGCAGCTTTACAAGCTGCACCTGCACGCTCTACAGCTTCTTTGTGCCCGGCAATAACCACCTGACCCGGTGAGTTAAAGTTTACCGGTGAAACCACCTGACCTTCAGCAGACTCTTCGCACGCTTTCGCGATAGCGGCATCATCCAGACCGATGATAGCAGACATGCCACCTGTGCCTTCCGGTACGGCTTCCTGCATAAATTTGCCACGCAGTTCAACCAAACGTACGGCATCGGCAAAGCCGATAACACCCGCACATACCAGCGCAGAGTATTCACCCAGGCTGTGACCTGCCATCAGCGCAGGCGTTTTACCACCCTGCTGCTGCCATACGCGATACAGCGCGACAGATGCGGTCAACAGCGCTGGCTGCGTCTGCCAGGTTTTGTTCAGTTCTTCTGCCGGACCTTGCTGAGTCAACGCCCAAAGATCATAGCCCAGCGCCGCTGAAGCTTCAGCAAAAGTTTCTTCAACAATTGGGTAGCTTGCTGCCATATCAGACAACATTCCAACGGTTTGGGAACCCTGACCGGGGAACACAAATGCAAATTGCGTCATGTTAAAATCCTTATACTAGAAACGAACCAGCGCGGAGCCCCAGGTGAATCCACCTCCGAAGGCTTCAAGCAATACCAACTGCCCTGCTTTAATTCGCCCGTCGCGGACGGCTTCGTCCAACGCGCACGGTACGGAAGCAGCGGACGTATTGCCATGTCTGTCCAGCGTGACGACGACATTATCCATCGACATCCCCAGCTTTTTCGCTGTTGCGCTGATAATGCGAAGGTTTGCCTGATGCGGCACCAGCCAGTCCAGCGCAGAACGGTCGAGGTTATTTGCTTCCAGCGTTTCATCAACGATGTGCGCAAGCTCGGTCACCGCGACTTTAAAAACTTCGTTACCCGCCATCGTCAGGTGAATCGGGTTTTCCGGGTTCACGCGATCGGCATTAGGCAGCGTCAGCAGTTCACCATAGCTACCGTCAGCGTGCAGATGGGTGGAGATAATACCTGGCTCTTCTGATGCGCTCAGTACAACTGCACCCGCGCCATCACCAAAAATAATGATCGTCCCACGGTCGGTTGGATCACAGGTGCGCGCCAGCACATCCGATCCGACAACCAGCGCATGTTTGACCGCGCCAGATTTTACATACTGATCGGCAACACTAAGTGCATAGGTAAAACCAGCACAGGCCGCTGCAACATCAAACGCCGGACAGCCTTTAATCCCAAGCATACTTTGGATCTGGCACGCCGCGCTTGGAAATGCGTGGGTTGATGACGTGGTAGCAACCACAATCAGACCAATTTGTTCTTTGTCGATGCCGGCCATTTCAAGTGCACGGTTAGCGGCGGCAAAGCCCATCGTCGCAACGGTTTCATTTGGCCCAGCAATATGGCGTTCGCGGATACCTGTACGAGAGACGATCCACTCATCAGATGTCTCGACCATTTTTTCCAAATCGGCGTTAGTACGCACTTGTTCAGGCAGATAGCTGCCAGTACCAATAATCTTCGTATACATGTACGCTCAGTCACTTTTTGGTTATATACCGCCACGAGCAAATCACTGGTACGTTGACAGCACCCTCAGCCGGCACTGTTACCTGTGCACTCGTGAGTTGATACTTTCGCCACCGTCCAGCAGTTCGAATCCAGCTGGGTATACAGATTCCAGGCGAGCGGCAATTCGCTGAGGAACTTGTCGCTGCACCGCCTGCACTGCCTGTTCAATCGCGACTTCAAATGCTCGCTGATTGGCAGCACCATGACTTTTAATCACCGTGCCGCGCAATCCTAACAGACAGGCGCCATTATACTGGTCGGGGTTGAGGTGACTAAATCGCCTTGTCAGGCTTTTTTGTAACCAACGTTTTAATAACAGCAGCCACCACGACCGTTTTTTGCCCTCACCCTGAGATTTCAGCAGTGAAAGGAACATTCTGACAACACCTTCCATCGTCTTTAATGTGACATTACCTGTAAAGCCGTCACAGACCAACACATCCGTTTTGCCAGTCAGCAACTCATTGGCTTCAAGATAGCCTATATAATTGATAGAAGGGATTGTTTTTAGCACAGCAGAAGCGTCCCGAATACTGTCGAGACCCTTAGTTTCTTCTTCGCCTATATTGAGTAACGCAACGCGAGGCCTGGCAATCCCAACCACCTCTTCTGCCAACACGGAACCCATAACGGCAAATTGCACCAACATCGTACTATCGCAATCCACGTTGGCGCCTAAATCCAGCACCACCGTTTTGCCCTTTTGCTGATGCGGTAAAACCGTGACCAGCGCAGGACGCTCAATACCCTCAAGGGGTTTGAGCAAGAGTTTCGCAAGACCCATTAGTGCGCCCGTATTACCAGCGCTGACACAGGCTTGCGCTCGACCTTCTTTCACGAGCTCCAGGGCAACACGCATTGAGCTTCCACGACTGGCGCGGATTGCTTGCGAGGGCCGGGCATCACTGGCAATAACTGACTGAGCAGGGATAATCTGCAGACGTGAACGTTGTTCGAAGTCAGCTTTGGCAAGTAATGGCGTGATTGTATCGGGATCCCCGACTAAAAGAAGAGTGAGTTGCGAATTAGAATTCAGTGCCTGCAATGCTGCAGGCACTGTCACGGTAGGGCCAAAATCTCCCCCCATGACATCTAACGCCAGGGTTAGACGTGTCAAGGTATCGTCGCTGCCCGGTTAGGTGTTTCCCCAGTTACCCGGGGAAAGCCTCACTAAGCTTCATCACGCGTGTACTCTTTGTTTTTCTCACCAAAGTGGGAAATCCATTGAGTCATGCGTGATTACTTAGCGATTACCTTACGGCCACGGTAGAAACCGTCGGCAGTGATGTGGTGACGCAGGTGTTGTTCACCAGAAGTTTTGTCTACAGACAGGCTGGTGACTGCGGTCAGAGCGTCATGAGAACGACGCATGCCACGTTTGGAACGGGTTGGTTTATTCTGTTGTACGGCCATGGACCTTACTCCTCAATTACTTACGCTTTAAGCTGGCTAATACGGCAAATGGGTTTGGTTTTTGCGCTTCATCAGGCAATTCGCCAAAGACCATGTCCGCCTCGGACACTTCACAGTGTTCAGAATCATGCACCGGAACTACCGGCAAGGAGAGGATAATCTCATCTTCAACCATTGCAAGCAGATCGATTTCACCGAATTCGTTAACCTCAATCGGTTCATACGCTTCCGGGAGTGCTTCAGCCTGCTCGTCAGAACGGACAGGACTAAAACAATATGTTGTGTGAACATGAAGTGGGAACGGTTTCCCGCAACGCTGACACTCGAGCGTAACCGAAACCTTCGCATCACCGGTTATAACGGCAAGGCGCTGGTTATCGATAGCGAACGACATGGAGCATTCCACATCACTGTCCACACTGACTACAGAATCGGCGACGCGCTCAACCAGATCAGAAGTATAGATACCTTCATAATCGAGGCGTTTTTGAGCCGTACGAACCGGATCAAGAGTCAGGGGTAATTTTACCTTTTGCATAGGGCGCGCATATTAACTTTGTAACGTCATATAGTCAAAGAAAAAGGCAGCCTGTGGTTGCCTTTTGCCAATAATTCGCACACATTGCGGGTCATCGACTTAAAATCGATCACGACAAGCCATCGCAGCCAGCTTGAAGGACGCAGTCCATAGTTTAAAATGGCTCTCATCATTACGCTATATGCGGGGGAAAAAATATGCCTCAACTTATTCTTGCGTCTACCTCTCCCTGGCGTCGCGCTTTGCTCGAAAAATTGGCCATCCCGTTTGAATGCGCAGCCCCAGAGGTTGATGAAACCCCCTTACCCGGCGAAACACCCCGACATTTAGTGTTACGCCTGGCACAGGAAAAAGCGCAATCCCTTGCCCATCGGTTTCCATCACATTTGATAATTGGGTCTGATCAAATTTGTGTTCTTGATGGTGAAATAACCGGCAAGCCGTTAACGGAAGAAAACGCCAGACAACAATTAACCAAAGCCAGTGGAAATATTGTCACGTTTTATACCGGGCTGGCGCTTTATAATTCAGCTAATGGTCATCTACAAACCGAAGTTGAACCGTTCGATGTCCATTTTCGCCATTTAAGTGAAATGGAAATTGAAGATTACGTGCGTAAAGAACGCCCGTTACATTGCGCAGGTAGTTTTAAAAGTGAAGGATTAGGTATCGCACTCTTTGAGCGTCTGGAGGGCCGCGACCCTAACACACTGATTGGCTTGCCGCTGATCGCGTTGTGTCAGATGCTGCGCAGGGAAGACATGAACCCGCTGAACGCCTGATTAAAGAACTCCTGTACAGGCGTAATCAAGTAGGCCTGATAAGCGCAGCGCCATCAGGCGCGACGTAAATGTCTTATCCGGCCTACGGGTTTAACGCGATAAAATCGCAACGCGCATCAGGCTTTGCTGCGTAATACCTCGAGGCAGCGCTTCAACTGTTTATCTATTGGCGCTTCAATACGCATCACTTCCCCCGTACCCGGATGAGTAAACTTCAACGCTGCGGCATGCAGAAACAGACGGTTCAACCCCGTACCCGCCAGTTGCTTATCGAACTCACGGTCGCCATAGCGGTCATCAAAAGCAATCGGATGTCCGGCATACTGGGTATGCACACGGATCTGGTGCGTACGTCCGGTCACGGGGCTGCAGCGCACAAGCGTGGCAAACGCATAGCGCTCTTCCACTTTAAAACGTGTTTCTGACGGTTTGCCTTCCTGATTCACCCGCACGATACGCTCGCCGCTTTGCAGAATGTTCTTTAACAGCGGCGCCTGCACGGTTTTGACATGCGACTGCCATTGGCCACGAACCAGCGCCAGATAGTCTTTTTGCATCCCTTTTTCACGCAATTGTTCATGCAGTGAACGCAGCGCCGAGCGCTTTTTGGCGACCAGCAACACACCGGAGGTATCACGGTCCAGGCGATGCACCAGTTCAAGGAAACGCGCTTCCGGACGTAAGGCACGTAAACCTTCGATCACACCAAAGCTTAATCCGCTGCCGCCATGGACGGCGGTGCCAGAAGGTTTGTTAAGCACCAAAATATGGTCATCTTCATACAAAATGACATCCGTCAGCGCAGAGACCTTCTGCAAATTCGGAGAAATCGCTTCTTCTTCACGCTCAGCGACACGCACTGGCGGAATACGCACAATATCCCCGTCTTCGAGTTTGTACTCGGGTTTGATGCGTTTTTTATTCACCCGCACTTCGCCTTTACGCAAAATGCGATAAATCATACTTTTCGGCACGCCTTTGAGCTGGGTGCGCAAAAAGTTGTCGATGCGTTGCCCTGCTTCATCGGCAGTAATGGCAACTATTTTTACGGCTGGAGTCTCTGTTTTCATGGGGGCCGATTTTAAATAGCCATCAAGATTCGCGCCACACATTTTTCTATGCTTATATTAACTGCTATACCCGATTACTTAAGTTTGACAGAACCGATTTGGTGGTTATTAAAGCAATCACCAGGCGGAAGTGTAAAAACTGTGAGTAACCGGGTGATAAATGGCAAAAGTCATCTTGCTATAACAAGGTTAGCAGTGGAATAATGAGCTTGTTTCCGTGTTGAATCTTGTTAAAACAAGAACTTTTCCGGAATGACCCAATTTTGCCCGACCGATCATCAACGCAGCAATGGCGTAAGACGTATTGATCTTTCAGGCAGTTAGCGGGCTGCGGGTTGCAGTCCTTACCGGTAAGTGCTCTATGGATTTCGCGTTGTAGGAAGGCGGCAAGTCTGGGAACCCCCAGAAGCTTACTCCTGTAAGTGTCTGGGGTGAGAAGATGAAGCCAACGCACCAACAGCGTGAAAGACGACAAGCACAATGGAAGCTTCTCTGGAGAGTAATACCCAGACTGTTCCCCTGATAATTGCGCTGTGTTTCCGTATGAAATACAGGCAACCGACACTCTGCGCCTCTTTGAGCTGACGATAACCGTGAGGTTGGCGACGCGAATAGACACGAGGCCATCGGTTCACACCCGGAAAGGCATTTCTCTGCCCGCAGCTTAGTCGTCAATGTAAGAATAATGAGTAAGTTACGATGAAAAGAATGTTAATTAACGCAACTCAGCAGGAAGAGTTGCGTGTCGCCCTTGTAGATGGGCAGCGTCTGTACGATCTGGATATCGAAAGTCCTGGACACGAGCAGAAAAAAGCCAACATCTATAAAGGTAAAATTACCCGTATTGAACCGAGTCTGGAAGCTGCTTTTGTTGATTACGGCGCTGAACGTCACGGTTTCCTCCCGTTAAAAGAAATTGCCCGCGAATATTTTCCTGCAAACTACAGTTCCCATGGCCGCCCCAACATTAAAGATGTGTTGCGTGAAGGTCAGGAAGTTATCGTTCAGATAGATAAAGAAGAGCGCGGAAATAAAGGCGCAGCACTGACAACCTTTATCAGTCTGGCAGGCAGCTATCTGGTTTTGATGCCAAACAACCCGCGTGCGGGCGGTATCTCCCGTCGCATTGAAGGCGATGACCGTACCGAGTTAAAAGAAGCGCTGGCAAGCCTCGAATTGCCTGATGGCATGGGGCTTATCGTACGTACCGCGGGTGTCGGTAAATCGGCCGAAGCACTGCAGTGGGACCTGAGCTTCCGTCTGAAACACTGGGAAGCCATTCAAAAAGCGGCTGAAAGCCGTCCTGCCCCGTTCCTGATCCACCAGGAAAGCAACGTTATCGTGCGTGCCTTCCGCGACTATCTGCGCCAGGACATCGGCGAAATCCTCATCGACAACCCAAAAGTCATGGAGATGGCGCGTCAGCACATCGCTGCGCTGGGTCGTCCGGATTTCAGCAGCAAAATCAAACTGTACACCGGTGAAATCCCGCTGTTCAGCCACTACCAGATTGAATCCCAGATTGAATCCGCCTTCCAACGTGAAGTGCGTCTGCCGTCCGGCGGCTCAATCGTTATCGACAGCACTGAAGCACTGACCGCTATCGATATCAACTCCGCACGCGCAACCCGCGGCGGCGATATTGAAGAAACGGCGTTTAACACTAACCTTGAAGCTGCCGATGAAATTGCGCGTCAGTTGCGTCTGCGTGACCTTGGTGGCCTGATCGTCATCGATTTTATCGATATGACCCCGGTTCGCCACCAGCGTGCGGTAGAAAACCGTCTGCGTGAAGCCGTTCGTCAGGACAGAGCGCGTATTCAGATCAGCCATATTTCTCGCTTCGGTCTGCTGGAAATGTCCCGCCAGCGTCTGAGCCCGTCGCTGGGTGAATCCAGTCACCACGTCTGCCCGCGTTGCTCCGGCACCGGTACCGTACGTGATAACGAATCACTGTCGCTGTCTATTCTGCGTCTGATCGAAGAAGAGGCGCTGAAAGAAAATACGCAGGAAGTTCACGCTATTGTTCCTGTGCCGATCGCATCCTACCTGCTTAACGAAAAACGTACCGCGGTCAATGCCATCGAGACGCGTCAGAACGGCGTGCGCTGTGTGATCGTGCCAAACGATCAGATGGAAACCCCGCACTACTCCGTGCTGCGTGTACGCAAAGGGGAAGAAACGCCTACCCTGAGCTACCTGCTGCCGAAACTGCACGAAGAAGCGATGGCGTTGCCGACGGAAGAAGAATACGTTGAGCGTAAGCAACCTGAACAACCGGCACTCGCCACTTTCGCGATGCCTGATGTTCCGCCTGCCCCTGCACTGCAGGAGCCAGCCGTGAAAGCTGCCGCGCCTAAAGCTGCTGCCGCGACCGCACCTGTCGCTGCGCAGCCGGGTTTGATTAGCCGTTTCTTCGGCGCGCTGAAGTCCATCTTTGGCAGCAGTGAAGAAGTGAAACCGGTTGAACAACCGGCACCGAAAGCTGAAGAGAAAACGGAACGCCAGCAGGATCGTCGCAAACCGCGTCAGAACAATCGTCGCGACCGTAACGAGCGTCGTGATAATCGTGACAACCGTGGTGACCGTGACAACCGTAATGAGCGTTCAGAAAACGGCGAAAACCGCGATGAAAATCGTCGTAATCGTCGTCAGGCGCAGCAGCAGACTGCTGAAACTCGTGACAACCGCCAGCAGTCCAGCGATGTAGCAGACAAAGCGAAATCCGGTGACGAGCAGCAGGCTCCGCGTCGCGAACGCAACCGCCGTCGCAACGATGACAAACGTCAGGCGCAGCAGGAAGTTAAAGAGCTGAACCTGGCTGAACAGCCTGCGCAGGATTCCGAGCAGGAAGAACGCGTGCGTCAGCCGCAGACTCGTCGTAAACAGCGTCAGTTGAATCAGAAAGTTCGATTCGCTGACAGCGCGCCGGTTGAAGCTGAAGTGGCGACCGCAGCCATTGTTGCTGAAACCGCCGTTGCTCAATCTGTTGAACAGTCTGCCCCGGCTCAACGTACCGAACTGGCTAAAGTCGATTTACCCGCAGTCGTTGCATCAGAGCAAGAAGACAACAACGAAGCACGTGATAATAACGGTATGCCTCGTCGCTCACGTCGTTCTCCTCGCCATCTGCGCGTAAGCGGGCAGCGTCGTCGTCGCTATCGTGACGAACGCTATCCGGTTCAGTCGCCGATGCCGTTAACGGTTGCCTGTGCTTCTCCGGAATTAGCGTCCGGCAAAGTCTGGATTAGCTACCCTGTTGCCCGTACTCAGGACATGCAGGTTGAAGAACAGCGCGAACAGAAACTGGAGCTGGAACAAAACGCATCTGTGGCAGTAGAGCCTCAAGCCGCTGCAGCTGTCGTTGAGCACATTGTGGATGTCCCTGCACAGGCAGACGTCGCGCAATCCGATGTTAGCGTAGTGGAAACGCAGACCGTTGTGGCTGAAACGGCACACCCGGAAGTGATTGCTACTCCGGCCGAGCAGCAACTGCAAATTATCGCTGAATCTGACGCACCGGTTGCCGAGGAGATCGCTGCGAAAGCCGAACCTGTAGCTGAAGTTGTGGCTTCGCCGGTTATCGAAGAACCTGCGGACGTCGTTGTCTCCCAGCCTGAAGCGGTTGAAGAGATTGCCGAGGTTGTGGAAACAGCGCCTGTTGTTGAAGAGGTTGCAGCGCCGCAAGAAGTTGTTGCAGCACCTGTCGTCGAAACCGCAGTCGTTAAGTCTGACGCTGTCGCAACCCGTGTTGACGCAGAACATCTTCACAGCCATGCGACCGCACCGATGACCCGCGCTCCGGCTCCGGAATATGTGCCTGAAGCGCCGCGTCATAGCGAGTGGCAGCGCCCGGCATTCGCCTTTGAAGGCAAAGGTGCTGCAGGCGGACACAGTGCCAGCCATCAGGCAACCGCGCCAGCAACGCGACCGCAGTCTGTTGAGTAAGTCCTAAGCAATGAAAAAGCCGACCTCAGGGTCGGCTTTTTTTATACGTCGTGAACGCCCCTCATCCCTGCTACCTGTGGCATAACATCTTTCATCAACGCCAGAAATTTGCGTAAGCGGGTTGGATAATAACGAGCCCAGGGATAAACCAAATGCACGGGCAATGACGACGCATGCCAGTCAGGTAATAGCGTAATCAATCTTCCGCTGGCGATATCGTCTTCAACCATCCAGCTTGAGACAAGCGTAACCCCCAGCCCCGCAAGTGCAGCATTTCTGGCGACATAAATACTGTCGGTACTTAATCTGGGAGAAATATTTAACGTGATAGCTTCGTTACGCCGGTGGTGAAGTAACGACACGCTGTGCTGATAAAATGTATTTACCGCGATCCAGGGCAGCGCCGATAGCTGTTCAGGGTGAGTCAAAATCCCAAATTGCGCGAGAAGCTCAGGGCTTGCCACCATACTTCGCGGGACTTCAGCCAGTAAAACCGAGACCGTAGCAGGATCAACCTCAGCCCCAACCCGGATAGCGCAGTCGATATTGTCGCTGAGAAAATCAACGGTCTTATCATTCAGCATCCACTCAACAGATAACTGTGGATAGCGGGAAAGGAACTGCAGAAGCGGTTCAAGGAGTTGTTGTTGGCCGAACGCATGTGGCGCCCGAACCCGCAACGTCCCCACCGGTTCATCCTCCGTGATGTTCAGTCCGTCCTCCAGCGCCAGCCAGGCATCAATAATGTGTTTGGCATGCTGATACCCTCGCTCACCATCATCAGTCAGCTTCATTGCATGGGTGGTACGCATAATCAGCTTAACGCCCAACAGCGTCTCAAGGGATTGTAACCGCCGACTGACAGTTGCCTGGGTGGTGCCCATTTGCTTTGCCGCCGCTGAAAGTGAACCGGCCTCGACGATGCGCACAAACGTGCGCATCAATTCCACCCTATCTATACGTTCAGTTTTTATCATTTAGTCGTTATTCATACGCGTAACGTATAACTGTTTTACCACTGCGCTCGCTACCGTGCTACCGGTTGAAGGATAAAAATAGCCGCACATCCCGTGATTGAGGAATCATTTGTGAACACACACACCGCACTTTCCCGTTGGGTTATTTTTGTTCTGGCACTGGGCGCTGGGTTCAGCGTTGCCGCAATCTATTATGCCCAGCCTCTTTTACCTTTAATGGGTCAGGACCTGGCCTTAAGCGTCACCGGCATGGGGCTGGTGCCAACGCTCACCCAGGCAGGATACGCGCTGGGCATTTTGTTTTTGTTGCCGCTGGGCGACCGTTATGACCGCCGGACATTAATCCTGCTAAAAAGCGTCTCTCTTGCCGCGCTGCTGTTGGCCTGCAGCTTTACCGGTCAGTTGCATTCGCTACTGCTGGTTAGCTTACTGATGGGGATGGCAGCGACCATGGCTCAGGATATCGTGCCAGCCGCAGCCATCCTTGCGCCTGAGGGCAAGCAGGGAAAAACAGTAGGTACCGTCATGACCGGTCTTCTGCTGGGGATCCTACTCTCGCGGACCATCAGCGGGCTGGTAGGTGAAGCCTATGGCTGGCGGGAAATGTATCAACTTGCCGCCGTCAGTATTGCCGTGATTGCCGTACTGATGTGGAAAATGCTGCCCCGCTTTACGGTCTATTCCACGCTGAGTTATCCGGCATTAATGTTCTCCATGGCGCAACTGTGGCAGCGTTATCCTGCACTGCGCCGGGCAGCGTTGGCACAGGGCTTCCTGTCCATTGCCTTTAGCGCCTTCTGGTCAACACTGGCGGTTATGCTCTCTGAGCATTACCACATGGGCAGTGCGATGGCGGGAGCATTTGGTATTGCAGGGGCAGCCGGGGCGCTGGCAGCCCCTATGGCAGGTCATCTGGCAGATAAAGTAGGTGCCGGACGGGTAACACAGTTGGGGGCGCTGTTAGTCACGCTTTCATTTGCCCTGATGTTCTTGCTTCCGGCCCTGCCAGTACAGGGGCAGTGGCTGCTGATTGCCCTGTCAGCGATAGGCTTTGATCTCGGACTGCAATCCAGCCTGGTCGCCCACCAGAACCTGGTTTATAGCCTGGAGCCTCAGGCAAGAGGTCGTCTGAATGCGTTGCTATTTACCATGGTGTTTATCGGCATGGCGCTGGGTTCTGTACTCGGAAGTCAGGCCTATGCGCTGGCAAACTGGGAAGGCGTGGTGACACTGGCCACTTTCAGTGGCGTTGTTGCGCTGGTAATTAGACTGACCGGTAAATTACCTGTTAGCCAGACAACTGCAGCCTAAAAAAATGCCCGCTCCGGGGTGTATGTGGAGCGGGCAGACAAACATATCCAGTTTCATGATATGTTTCAAAAAGGATCGTTACCGGTTGAGCTGGAACAGTGACATTCCCTGCATATCGGTAAACGTTTTATACGATGCCTGTAGCGCAGCCTGCTGCATAACATACGAAGAAATCGCCGCATTCCAGTCAACATCAACCAGATTGCTCATCTGCTGCGTTTGACCCAACGCGCGATCGGCCCCCAGCGAGTCCAGAGCGCTAAGTTCACTGAGTTGCGTACCGAGTTCAGCACGGACAGACAGCACGTTATTCAGTGAGTTCTTCAGACCACGGTTGGATTTATCGATGGCTGCTTTGGCTGCATCTCTTGCCGCATCATCACCTTCAATCGGCGTATTCAGGGCCGCAATAGCGGAATCCAGCATGGCGAATAAGTTCGTTTCTGACTTGCTTCCATCTGGCTCCGGAACCGCGTTGCTGGTCACCGAGTCAAAAATCTTATCCCCGGTATGACCAATCACCATTGACCGAGCGGCATCGACCTGTTGGGTGATATTTTGCGTTCCACCACTATAGGCACCATCAGTCTGGGCAAATGGTGGGGCTTCCGTTTTGTATCCGCCAAAGATATAACGACCATTACCGTCGGTACTGTTCGCCAGATTCATTAACTGATCGCGGATCCCTTGCAAATCAGTTGCCAACGATGCCCGGTTATCATCACTCAATGTCCCATTGCCAGCATTGACAATTTTTTCCTGTGCCGCGGTAATAGCGGTCGTCGCCCGGCTTAACACGTTCTCTTCCAGTGACACTTTTTGCGTCGCGAAAGTACGCGCCAGCGTATATTGGCTGTTCTGTGCCTGAGCCTGTGAAAGCACCACGGCCTGTGATGCGGCAATCGGATCGTCAGACGGGTTGTTCACGCGTTTCCCCGTTGACATCTGCTCGCCAAATTTCAACCATTCAGCCTGAGAGTTGGTGATGCCGCGCATATTCTGCTGGTACATCATCTGAGTACTGATACGCATTGAGTTCCTCTCCCTTAGCGAATATTCAGCAGTGCATCAAAGAGCGAATTCGCCGTTTGCAGTACCTGAGCGTTGGCCAGGTAATACTGCTGATAACGCTGCAAATTCCCGTACTCTTCGTCGAGGTTAACCCCGGAAATAGACTGTTGCTGATTTGAAAGCTGCGTGACCACGTTGTTTTGCGTGGTGCTGCTGGTTTTTAAGGTCGCCGTTTTGTTCCCGACATCGCTCACCAGCGTAGCGTAAGCATCGTTAAAGGTTTTATTCCCGATGGTTGCCTTGGTTTGCAGATCCAGCAGTTTCTGGCCGTTACGGTTATCGCTTTTACCTTTATCAACATTGGGATCAGTGTCATTTTTGGACACTTCAGCCATGGCGATTTTCGACTCATCGGTCACCGCCACTTTCATATTAATAATGGCGTCACCCACGGGTTTCACCGTAAAGCTGTCATTTGCCAGCGCACCATTTTTGACGGTGATTTCCAGCCCATCAAAGGACATTTTTCCGCCAGTAACCGTCGGCTTAAAGCTGGTATTGTCAGCCAGACGGGTTACCTGCCAGTCAGTACCATCAAACGTAATTTTATAGTCGGTTGCCTGCACCGACGAGCTATCCGTCATTTTAACATCAAGCGCACCGGTCCCTTTATTCTTCGTATTGCTAAGGACTGCCGGGCCACCAATATCGAAAAAGTTTTTGCCCGGGTCGCCGTTGGCATCAAAACCTTCTTTGTGCTGCGTGTTAAACGCATCAGCAAAGGCGAGGGCCAACTGACCAAGGGTATTACGCGTCTGGTCGAGTTCCTGCGAACGGAACGTCAACAGCCCGCCCAGCGAACCGGTCGTGATCAGTTTTTCCGGGATGGCAACTTCTCCGGCCACGCCGTCAACATAAGCGACGGTCGTGCGAGAGGGATCATCGCTGGAAGGTACAGCGGCCAGTTGGCGAGCATTGCTGCCTTGCACCAGCGAATAGCCATTCGCCATGGTCACGTTGTAGGTGCCGCCGTCCTGAATGCTGACTTCCACACCGACAATCTTGTTCAGATCACTCACCAGTTGATCGCGCTGATCGAGCAGATCGTTAGGTGATGCACCCGCACCAACGCCGGTCAAACGGGAGATTTGGTCGTTAAGGCTGGCAATTTGCTTCGAATAGTTGTTGATTTGATCGACGCTGGCCTTAATCGCAATATTGACCTGCTTATCCTGATCGCGCAGATATTGGTCCGTCGTTCTGAACTGATTGACTAAGCCATCAGCTTTACCGATAAGTGCCTGACGCGCCGCCGGATCTTCTGCGTTACTCACCAACGTCTGTAGGCTGGTAAAAAAGCCCTGCATCGACGTTGAGATCGAACTGGTTTTGCTGGCGAGCAGGTTGTCGATTTTTGACATTTGCTCGTAACGTGTCGTCAGACCGCTGCTCTGGTTCTGCGCCGCACGTAACTGATTAGTGATAAATGAGTCATACTCACGCTGTACGCCAGAAACATAGACACCATTGCCGACCCAGCCCCCCGCACCCAGCGTGCTGTTCGCTTGCGCCATAATTGTCGTTTGTCGGGTATAGCCGGCAACGTTATAGCTGGAGATGTTATTACTGGCAGTGTTCAACGCGGCCTGCGCTGCGCTGAGTCCACTCATCGCGTTATTAATCAAGCTGGACATGGAGGTTCCTTGTAATCCTTCAATACTCGGTATTATCGGCAGCAGGTCAGCAGACTTGAGCTATTTAAAAGAGATTATCGAGATTCGTGCTGTAGGTTTTACTCACCTTTTCGCTCATCGATTTTAGCTGCTGGATCATGCTGGTTAATTTGCGCGCATAGTTAGGGTCAGTGGCGTAACCCGCATTCTGCAATGCCTGGGCACCCTGCTCTGCGGTCGCGGCACCGGTCACCGCTGCGTAACGCGGATTGCGGGATATCAGACCGACATAATCCGACAGTGCTTCAAGATAGGAGCTATAAACACGGAATTTCGCTTTCACTTTTTTCGCCTCACCGTTTTCGTATTCGGTGGTGGTGATTTCAGTGGTCGGCCCTTTCCAGCTTCCCGAGGCTTTCACACCAAAAATGTTAAAGCTCGGCTCGCCGTTCTCCCGTCGAATTTGTCGTTGCCCCCACCCGGACTCCAGCGCCGCCTGTGCCAGAATCAGATGATGAGGAACCCCACTCTGCTGACTGGCCAGTTTTGCCGGCAGCGAAAGTTGAGCCAGGAAGTCTTTACTGTCACCCGACAGCGGCTCATCATTGCTTTCCGTCGCCCGGGGAATGGCTTTACGCACCAGTTGCGTCAGCGCCTGATTTTGATAGCTGGTCACCGTTTCCAGCGAGAACTTCATCGGCACCTGCGGCGCATCATCCGCAGGTTGCGCCTGCCCTTCGGTCATCTGCTTGACCATCATTTCAGCCAGCCCCAGACCTTTTCCTGCCGTCATCTGCTGGGCGATCTGTTGGTCATACATGCTGGTGTATAAACGCGTGGAGTCGCTGCTAAACACACCGTCTTTTGGCAACGCCTCGCGCATACTTTTCAGCATCATTTGCACGAACATCCCTTCAACCTGGCGGGCGACCGGGCGGATATTTGCCGCCGGGTCCTGACCCGCTTTCGCTTTCAGTTCGTTCAGTGATTGTGCATCCCAGGCGGCGCTGGTCAGCAGTTTGCTATCACCAATCATCAGATGATTTCCAGTTTGGCGCGCAGACAACCCGCACTTTGCATGGATTGCAGGATAGACATCAGGTCCATCGGTGTTGCTCCCAGCGCATTCAATGCACGTACGACGTTGTTCAGGTTGGCGCTGGAACGAACGCTCTGCAACGAACCACCGCTCTGGCGCAGATCGATCTGCGTTTGTGGCGTCACCACGGTTTGTCCACCACCAAACGGTGTATCCGGTTGGCTGACATTCGCCTGGCGGTTAACCGTAATCGACAGATTGCCTTGTGCAACAGCGCAACTATCCAGCGTCACCTCGCGGTTCATGACCACCGATCCCGTACGGGAGTTAATAATCACCTTCGCATCCTGCGGCGTGACGTTCACTTCCATATTCTGGATATCCGCGAGGAAACGTACCTGCGAGCTATTGCCATTCGGGACGCGTACCTGGATCGTGCGTGCATCCAGCGCTGTTGCGCTGCCAAAGCCGCGCGAGCGGTTAATGGTGTCGGTAATTTGCTGCGCCATGGTGAAATCTTCATTATTCAGCTGCAAATTAATGGTGTTACCGCCGCCGAACTGGCTGGGTAATTCGCGTTCGATGGTCGCGCCGTTGGTAATACGTCCGCCATTGAGCTGGTTCACCTGCACGCTGCTACCACCCGCTGCGGCGCCTGCACCACCGACCAGAATATTCCCCTGCGCCAACGCATACACCTGGCTATCGACCCCTTTCAGCGGCGTCATCAGCAGCGTTCCGCCGCGCAGGCTTTTGGCGTTACCCATTGAAGAGACCACTACGTCAATGGTTTGCCCCTGACGACCAAAGGCCGGGAACTGCGCGGTGACCATTACCGCTGCCACGTTTTTCAGCTGCATATTGGTGCCGGTAGGCACGGTGATCCCCAACTGCGACAGCATGTTATTCAGCGTTTGTGTCGTAAACGGTGTCTGGGTGGTCTGGTCACCCGTACCGTCCAGCCCGACCACCAGCCCGTAGCCTATCAGCGAGTTTTCCCGCACGCCCTGCACGCTGGTCAGATCACGAATGCGATCGGCATGCGCAAAGGTGGTAGCCAGTACCAGTACCATTCCAACAAGAGTTTTAAACACTGGATACCTCGCTTACATCGGCGATAAATTAAGGAAGAAACGCTGCAACCAGCCCATATTCTGCGCTTCATTGATATAGCCGTTACCGACATATTCAATACGCGCATCCGCAACCTGCGTTGACGGTACAGAGTTGCTGCCGCTAATGGTGCGCGGGTTAACAACCCCAGAGAAGCGAATGAATTCAGTGCCTTGGTTAATGGCGATCTGTTTTTCACCCACGACATGTAAATTGCCATTCACCAGTACCTGGTCAACCGTCACAGTCAACGTACCACTGAAGGTGTTCCTGGCGTTCGCGCCGCCTTTGCCGTTAAACGAGTTGCCGCCAGAAGCCTCTACGTCGGCACGCTCATTGCCAAATAATCCCTGCAGGTAACGCGGTACCGTGTCAAACCCAAAGTTAGTTTTGCCATCACGACTGGCATTCGCCGAGGAGCTTTTGCTCGCACTGACGTTTTCCTGCAATACGATAGTCAACGTATCGCCAATATTGCGCGGACGGCGGTCTTCAAATAACGGCTGGTAGCCATAATTAATCGGCTGCGCAGACTGAAATATTGATCCATTCGCCACCGGCGTCGGGCCTGGAACTGGCTGGGCAGTCGTCGCGCCCTGCACGAGCGGAGTGGCCGGGATCCAGGCGCATCCTGTCAGTGAAACCACCAGCAGGGCCAAAATCGGGTATGGGTGAAGCGCGTATTTTCGCATTGCCTTCATCTTCAAAATCAGTGCGCCGGTGAGGTTTTCACCCCACCGGACGTCACTTTAGAGTTGCGTCAGTTTCTGCAGCATCTGATCGGTGGTCGATACCGCTTTACTGTTGATTTCATAAGCACGTTGAACCTGGATCATGTTGACCAGTTCTTCCGCCACGTTGACGTTAGAGGTTTCCACATAACCCTGGTACAACAGGCCCGCACCGTTCAGCCCCGGCGTGCTTTCGTTCGGTGCGCCGGACGATTGCGTTTCGGTGTACAGATTCTCACCAATACTTTCCAGACCGGTATCATTCATGAAGGTCGTCAGGTTGAGCTGTCCCACCTGAACAGGCGCAGCCTGGCCCTGCTGAGTCACACTGACAATACCGTCGCGTCCAATGGTGATGCTCAGCGAGTTAGCCGGAATAGTGATTGCAGGCTGCACCTGAAACCCCCCCGCCGTTACCAACTGACCGTTCTGATCCACCTGGAAAGAGCCATCACGAGTATAAGCTGACGTGCCATCTGGTAGCATGACCTGGAAAAACCCCTGGCCTTTAATCGCCACATCTTTACTGTTGTTGGTCTGCGACAGGTTGCCCTGACTGTGTAAACGTTCGGTCGCAACCGGACGCACACCGGTACCAATCTGCAAACCAGACGGCAGCGTTGTCTGTTCAGAAGACTGAGCGCCAGGCTGGCGAATCGTCTGGTACAGCAGATCTTCAAACACCGCACGCTGGCGTTTAAAACCATTAGTACTGACGTTTGCCAGGTTGTTGGCAATCACATCCATGTTGGTTTGCTGCGCGTCCAGGCCGGTTTTGGCGATCCATAATGAATTGATCATAAAATGTCCTGTATTAACTCATCGACAGCAGTTGGTTGGCACGGCCTGCGTTATCATCCACGCTACTGATAATCTTCATCTGCATTTCGAAGCGGCGAGCGCTGGCGATCATATCGCTCATTGCGGCAACCGGTTTGACGTTACTGCCTTCCAGTACGCCCGACATCACGCGGATGCTGGGGTCGGCTTGCAGTGTCGGTCCCCGGGTAGCCTGCGCTGCCGCACTCAGACGGAACATACCGTCATCACCACGTTGCACTTCACTTCCCGTCGCTTTAACCAGCTTCAGACGTCCTACTGGCGCCACCGTATTCGCAGGATCGCCGGGGTTGAGCGCCGAAATCGTTCCGTCAGCGGCGATAGTCACTTCCGACCCTTCCGGTACCGCTATAGGCCCAGCTTCGCCGATCACCGGATGTCCCTGGATGGTCAGTTCACCGGTTGGACTCACCTGAATTGCGCCATTGCGGGTGTATCCTTCGCTACCATCGGCGGTCTGCACAGCCAACCAGCCATCCTGCTGCAAAGCCACATCCAACGGACGGGAGGTATAATCCATCTGGCCTGGCGTCATATCGGCCCCAGGCGTGGAGGCGACCACCAGCGTACGCGTTGGCAGCGAAAGCCCTTCTACGGGAACCGCACGCAGCGCGTTGAGCTGAGCACGAAAACCCGGTGTGGAGGCATTTGCCAGGTTGCTGGCCGTCACCGCCTGTTGATTCAGCGTCTGACTGGCCGCGCCCATGGCGGTATATATTGCGTGATCCATTAAGCCATCCCGTCAGGCGCTTAGCGCAGGTTGACCAGCGTGTTAAGGATCTGATCCTGGGTTTTGATGGTCTGCGCATTCGACTGATAGTTACGCTGAGCGACGATCATATTCACCAGTTCTTTACTCAAATCCACGTTAGAAGCTTCCAACGCACCGTTGGTCAGCTTGCCGAAGTTACCCGTACCCGCGGTACCCAGCAGCGCCACACCGGAAGCCTGAGTTGCTGCCCAGACGTTATCGCCCTGAGACGCCAGACCTTCGTTGTTGGCAAAGTTTGCCAGCACGATCTGTCCCAGAACCTGTTTCTGTTCGTTGGAGTAGTTACCGACTACGGTACCGTCATTGTTAATCTGGTAGCTCACCAGATCGCCCGGTTTGTAGCCGTCCTGGTTAGTGGCAACAATGTTGTTTGCACCGGTGTTCTGCTGCATGGAGTTCTGGAAACTCATTGCGAAGGTGACGGCCGGTGCGCCATTGAGCGCAGCTGTGGTGATATTGAATGTACCGCCGCCGATTAGCGCCCCATTGGTATCAAATTCCAGCGTGGACGTCGGTGCGGTTGGTACAGCAGCCTTAGGATCGCTGCTATCAATGGTATAGACAGCCCATTTGTTATCAGGCTGTTTTACAAAATAGGCGTTAACTTCGTGGGCATTGCCCAGGCTGTCATAAACGGTGACAGGGCCTTTTTTGTTATAGCTGTCAGCATCTTTCGGATCGAACTTTGTCGTTGTCGGGATTTTATCCGACGAGTTCAGGTTGATCTGCATTGAGGCCTTGCTGGTTGCCTGTGCCGCCATCAATGTATTGGGGATCGTGATCGGCCCCGGGTTCGCACCCTGCTGAACTGTCGGCGGCGTACCTGTCGCCGGATAGCCCGTCAGTTTCAGTCCCTGCATGTTAACGATATTACGGTTTTCATCGAGCTTGAACTGACCGTTACGGCTGAAGAAAACAGAACCATTGCTGTCAACCATACGGAAAAAACCGTTCTGGCTGATAGCCACATCCAGCCCACGTCCAGTGTTGGTGGTGGTACCATCGGTAAAGTCCTGGGTAATACCCGCAACTTTAACGCCCAGACCCACTTTAGAACCGGCGAACATATCGGCAAAGGATGCCGTACCGGATTTAAAACCGTAAGTGGCGGAGTTGGCGATGTTGTTACCAATGACATCGAGGTTGGTCGCTGCAGCGTTCAGACCGCTGACCGCTTGTGAAAAGGCCATGACTTACTCCTGATAAGTGTGAAGGCTTAAATTATCTGCCGTACTTCGTCGAGGGTGGTGGTTCCATAGGTGCCCAGGTCCAGCGTATTACCGCCGTTACTGCGGATAACACCCTGCACCAGCGCAAACTGTAGAGGCTGCGCCACAAGTTGCGTTCCGGCGTTGCTGGCCGCAATCGAAACGTTATACGAACCGCTCGGCGCATCCGTGCCGTCCGTCATGGTGCCATCCCAGGTAAAGGTGTGAACGCCCGCTTTCAACCCGCCAATATCAATGGTGCGTACCACCTTGCCGTCTTTATCGGTAATGGTTGCGGTAACCTTATCTGCCGGTTGCTGCAGCTCAACGCCAAACGGTGTCGTGGTCGTCGTTGCCCCTTCTTCCGCACCTTTACCGGTCAGAATGGTGGTCCCCGGGATCATGACGCCATGACCAATCAGCGTACTGGCCTGTAACGACTGGCTGCTATCGATCTGTCCGGAGATCGATCCCAGCGTGGTATTCAATTTTTCAATGCCGCTTACGGTACTAATTTGCGCTAACTGGGTAGTCAACTCATTGTTTTGCAGCGGGTTGGTCGGGTCCTGGTTTTTTAACTGCGCGACCAGAAGCGTCAGAAAGCTGCTTTGCAGATCAGCCGCGTTGCTCCCTGTCAGCGAACTTTTGCCAGTGGCAGCATTAACACCCGACGTACTCGGGTCATTCATTTTTACAGCAACGGACATGTGCGCCTCCTTTACTGGCCCAGCGTCAGCGTTTTAAGCATCAAGCTTTTTACGGTATTGAGCACTTCAACGTTTGCCTGATAGCTGCGTGAAGCAGACATGGTGTTAACCATCTCGCCGACCACGTCGACATTCGGCATTTTTACGTAGCCATTCGCATCCGCCAGCGGATTGCCCGGCTCATAAACCAGCTTGTCCGGCGCCTGACTTTCAATTACATCAGCGACTTTTACGCCACCGGTTGCTGCGCCTGGCGCTGCATCGACCTGAAAAACAACCTGTTTTGCGCGATACGGCTGACCATCAGGTCCGGTCACGCTATCGGCGTTCGCCATGTTGCTGGCAGCCACGTTCAGACGCTGAGACTGAGCCGTCAGCGCAGAACCTGCGATATCAAAAATATTGAGCAACGCCACGGGTTAGTTCCCTCCTTGCAGCACGTTCATCATGCCCTTGATTTGCCCACCTAACGCGGTAAGCCCCATCTGGTACTTCAGGCTGTTATCCGCAAACTGCGTACGCTCCCGGTCCATATCCACCGTGTTGCCATCCAGAGACGGCTGGTCAGGAATGCGATAGAGCAACTCCGTAGATGGCGCCGAGACAGTCTGGGCAGGAATGTGTTGTGCAGAGGTCAGCGTCAACGAAACACCGCCGGTTTCTTCCCGCCCGCGCACCATGACTTTTTTTAATTCACTGGCGAAATCCAGGTCGCGCGCCTGATACCCTGGCGTGTCGGCATTGGCAATGTTGGCCGCTAATATTTCCTGGCGTTGGGCGCGCAAATTCAGCGCTTCCTGTTGAAAACGTAAGGCGGCGTCGAGCTTATCGAGCATATCTCCTCCGCAAATGACAAAATTCAGCCGACAGCTTAAATCCCATCACGCGCGCGTTATCGCCGGAATAAACGCAAAATGCGTCGCTATTTGTTGCGTTGATGACTGCGTCACACAGGTAGAATCCTGCCACTACCTGAAAAAGCGCGAGGTTTTGATGCAAACGTTTAAACGTGGAATAGTTGTGGCAGCACTGCTGTTCAGCCCTATGACGCTGGCACAAGACCTGAATTCGCAGTTAACCGCGTGGTTTTCCCAGCGCCTGGCCGGGTTTAGCGATGAGGTGGTCGTCACTGTCCGTACGCCGCCAAACTTGCAGCCCAGCTGTGACCAGCCTGCGCTGAGCGTGTCCGGCAGTGCGAAACTGTGGGGTAACGTGAACGTACTGGCCCGCTGCGCCAATGAAAAACGCTATCTGCAGGTCACTGTGCAAGCCACCGGCAACTATGTTGTCGCAGCGGCCCCTGTTGCCCGAGGAAGCGCCCTGAACGCGGCCAGCGTAACGCTAAAACGAGGTCGTCTGGATCAACTGCCGCCTCGCGCCGTACTGGACATTAATCAGGTTCAGGATGCCGTGAGCCTGCGCGACCTGGTTCCGGGTCAGCCAATCCAGCTCACAATGTTGCGCCAGGCATGGCGGATAAAAGCGGGTCAACGCGTGATGGTTATCGCCAACGGAGACGGCTTTCGGGTCAATGCCGAAGGTAAAGCGCTCAACAATGCAGCCGTCGCGCAAAACGCACGAGTGCGGATGATTTCGGGTCAGGTGGTGAGTGGAATCGTCGATTCTGATGGGAATATTCTTATTAACCTATAATAGGTTAAAGATTTTTTAGCGAGTGCCGATAGATAATCAACCAATGATTAAAGCGGGTCGCTATAGCGTAACCCCTCGATGAGGATAGAAAAAATGAGTATTGATCGTACCTCACCATTGAAGCCAGTAAGCACTGTCCAGCCACGCGAAACCAGCGACTCGCCGGTACAAAAAGCGCGGAAGGAAAAAACAGCGACGACAAACAGCACCAGCGTAATGCTGAGTGACGCTCAGGCCAAACTGATGCAGCCCGGCACCAATGACATCAACATGGAACGTGTCGAAGCGCTGAAAACCGCGATCCGTAACGGCGAGCTGAAAATGGATACCGGAAAAATTGCCGACTCGCTGATCCGCGAGGCACAGAGCTACCTACAGAGTAAATAAAGTATGACTCGTTTGTCAGAAATACTTGATCAGATGACGACCGTCCTCAATGACCTGAAAACGGTGATGGATGCTGAGCAGCATCAGCTTTCTGCAGGGCAGATCAACGGTAGCCAGCTACAGCGAATTACAGAAGAAAAAAGTTCTTTGCTGGCCACCCTCGATTATCTGGAACAGCAGCGCCGCCTGGAAAATGATGCCACGCGCAGCGCCAATGATGAGATTGCCGAGCGCTGGCAGACTATCACCAGGAAGACACAGCATTTGCGCGATCTCAACCAGCACAATGGTTGGCTGCTCGAAGGGCAAATCGAACGCAATCAACAGGCAATTCAAGTGCTGAAACCGCACCAGGAGCCGACGCTGTATGGCGCGAACGGCCAGACCTCTGCGGCACATCGCGGCGGGAAGAAATTCTCTATTTGATGATTGCCTGATGGCCTTGTGCTTATCAGGCAACGCTATTCTGTTGGCCGGATGCGGCGTTGCGCCGCCATCCGGCATCGGATGTTCATTACGCCGTCCGGCGTACAAACTCTTTCACTTTAAAGCCCAGCACGGCGAGCGCAGCAAAGTAAGCTGCAATACCTACCACCACGACGGCCATCAGACGCAACAAACGCCATAACATCGTACCTTGAGACCAGTCCGGCATCATGTAAAGCATCCCTACCAGCGCGGCCGACATCACCAGCACAGAAATCACCAGTCGCATCAGGAACCAGGCCCAACCCGGTTGGGGAGTAAAGATTTTCTGCTTACGCAACTGCCAGTACAGCAATGACGCGTTCAGACACGCTGCCAGACCAATCGACAGCGACAGCCCGGCATGCTTCAGCGGCCCGATAAACGCCAGGTTCATTACCTGGGTCATAATCAGCGTTACAATGGCAATCTTTACCGGCGTTTTAATATCCTGGCGCGAATAGAAACCTGGAGCCAACACTTTCACCACGATCAAGCCAATCAAACCAACCGAGTACGCCACCAGCGCACGCTGGGTCATGGCAGCATCAAAGGCGGTAAATTTACCGTACTGGAACAGAGAAACCGTCAGCGGTTTAGCCAGAATACCCAACGCTACGGCGCTCGGTAATGCCAGCAGAAAACACAAACGCAGGCCCCAGTCCATCAAACGGCAATACTCGTCATGATTACCGCTGGAAAAGCTTTTGGACAGCGATGGCAGCAGGATAGTCCCCAATGCTACGCCGAGTACGCCAGACGGAAATTCCATCAGGCGGTCGGCATAGTACATCCATGAAACCGAGCCAGAGGCCAGAAACGAAGCGAAAATCGTATTGATAATCAGTGAAATCTGGCTGACTGATACCCCAAGAATCGCCGGGCCCATCTGCTTGACGACGCGCATCGCCCCCGCATCGCGGAAGTTCACACGCGGCAGTACCAGCATGCCAATTTTCTTCAGATGCGGAAGCTGGTAAATCAGCTGTAGCACGCCACCCACGGTAACGGCCCACGCCAGCGCCAGCACTGGCGGATGAAAATAAGGGGCCGCAAACAGCGCGAAACCGATCATGCTGATATTCAGAAAAGTCGGGGCAAACGCAGGAATAGAAAAGCGGTTCCAGGTGTTAAGGATCGCACCAACCAGTGAGGCCAGTGAAATCAGTAGAATATAGGGAAAAGTGATCCGCAACAGTTGAGTGGTCAGTGTGAACTTATCCGCTGTGTCGGCAAACCCCGGCGCGGTAACTAAAATCACCCATGGCGCAGCCAACATCCCGGCTACCGTCACCACGGCCAGCGCCAGCGTCAACAGCCCGGAAACATAGGCGACAAACACGCGGGTGGCGTCTTCGCCCTGCTTACTTTTGTATTCGGCAAGAATCGGTACAAACGCCTGAGAGAACGCTCCCTCAGCAAAAATGCGGCGCAGCAGGTTAGGAAGTTTGAATGCCACAAAAAAGGCATCTGTCGCCATCCCTGCGCCAAAGATTCTGGCGACAATCGCATCACGCGCAAAACCCAGCACACGTGAGAACATCGTCATCGAGCTGACGGCTGCCAGCGATTTTAATAAATTCATCTATGTTGTATTCCAGACTCTGAGGCAGAACCCCGCATAATCAGCCCATTTACCGGATAAGACATAAGCGCCGATATCCGATAATTTCGCAGTGCCTGCTGGCAACGCCTTTGCGTCTTATCAAGCCAACAAACCAGTCAAGGGCTGAAAAGAGGTGTTATTTTTGAGTTGGCATATAGTACCTGGATTACATTGAATTACTACCGCCAGATGTTACAGGGGGTTATTCCGCCATCGCCTCCCGCCACAGCATTTCAACAACGCGCTGGGCCTGTAGCGCCTGTTCGCCTGCCGTCTGCGGAACCGTCTGATTTTGCACGCACTCAATAAAATGGCGTGCGCATCCGGCAAAACCACGCTGTTCCAGGGTGGTTTGCCAGCCTGCTACCGGCTTGTGCACTACGCCTTGCCCACGTTCCTCGCGCCATTCACGCATATCCGTAACGTCAATCAGGCCACCGTCCGTCACCGCCTGCACGCTCTCGCGTTGGCTACCAGCACGGCGGTGCATACTGGTGGTTATCTGTAGCTGATCGGCAGAAAAATGATGTTCAGCATAAAGCATTTCACCGATGTCATTTGTTAACAGCGTGCCGCCATTAAGTTGAACCTTTCCTCCTGCCAGCCACAGCGCGGTGTCTATCACGTGCAGATAATCATCCAGCAGCGTAAAACGCAGATCGTGCGGCCCGACGCTGTTCGTACGGTGCTTGTCCATACGGACTGACGCCGCATTGTCCAACTGCACCTGTAGATCCTGATACAGCGGCGCAAAGCGACGATTAAATCCAACCATTAGCGTCAGTTTTTTCCGCGCCGCCAGCTCCACCAGTTGTTCAGCTTCGCGCAGATTTTCTGCCAGCGGCTTGTCCACACAAACATGAACGCCGGCATTCAGCAACTCACTCACTACGGCGTAGTGAGTGGCGGTACTGGAATGAACGAAAACGGCATCGCAGGTTGCCGCTAAATTCTGTACGGAATCAACGTATGGCATTCGCCAGGTTTCACAAATACGCTGCGCTTTTTCCCGCGAGGGGGACCATGCGCCCTGCAGCGTCCAGTCCGCAGATGCGCCCAACACTGGCAACCATGCCTTTTGCGCGATGCCCCCTAACCCGACCACGCCAATACGCAATTTTCCCACGTTAGTCTCCCAGGTGTGCCAATAACGAATCGAGCCGCTGTTTCAACTCTGCCACTTCGGTTTCCAGCGCTTCAACACGCGCCTGCAAATCTCCAGACGCCGTCTGCGGTTCATCTGCCGCAGCGAGTGACTCATCAACCTCGCCACAAAACAGGTGCATATAACGACTTTCTCGTTTCCCAGGTTCACGCGCCAGGCGGACCACATAAGGGCCATCTTCCCGGGTAGCCAGTTTCTCCAGCGTCGACTCCACTTCCGCCATATCGCTGAACTCATACATTCGGGATGCGCGGCTACGTAATTCACCCGGTGTTTGAGCGCCACGGAGTAACAGCGTGGTGATCAATGCCACTTCACCCGCGCTAAGCTTAAGATTGCCAAACTCTGAATTACAGAACCGCTGTTCGTATTTGGTCACGCGATTACCAAAGCCGCTAACCGTACGCAGAAAATGCCTTTTTACCAGGTTATCAAGCTGATCCTGCACGTCGGCTTCCGATAGATTCATCACCGGTTCACGGTTGGTTTTTTGATTACACGCGGTCACCACACCATTCACGGAAAGGGGATATTGTTCCGGTGTAGTAACCTGCTTTTCTAATAAGCAGCCAATCACACGGGCTTCGGTGGCGGTTAATTCGTATTTCATCGTCTTCTCCATTATTCAGGCCGTGCGCCTGAAACTTAGCGACCGGGGGTCCATTCTGATGTTGTCAACGCCGTCAGCACATGATCGCGCCACTGTCCATCAATCAGCAGATAGTCTTTTGCATACCCTTCTTTCTCAAAGCCGAGTCGCGCCAGCAAATCGCCGCTACGCTTATTGTGTGGCATGTAGTTCGCCATAATGCGGTGAATATGTTGCGTCCGCTGCACATAACGAATAGCGGCGGTCAGGGCTTCGTACATCAGCCCCTGCCCTTGCCACTTCTGCGCAATGGAATAACCGAGATAACAGGCGTGGAAAGATCCGCGCACCACGTTCGAGAAGTTCGCAACGCCGATAATTTCTTTTTCGTCAGGATCGAGCAACGCGAAATACCAGGCTGTGCCTTGTTTATGGAATTCAGAGATCATGCTCAGACGCGCCTGCCAGCCAGAGGGGTAGCAGTGGCTTTCATCGCGGATAGGTTCCCAGGGCTTTAAGAAATGACGATTCTCTGCGTAATAATCTGCCAGACGCCAGGCATCACGCTCATGCACCAAACGCACGACCAGGCGGTCCGTGGTTAAGCGCACTTTTGGCACGTTACTGCGATAGCCAAACATTCTATACCTACTCCTTCCCGTAACGTCTTCAATACGCAATTCGCATTACTATACCTGTGCAAATACACCGTGTGAAAAGAGCAAAATGCCATTTTTTGAATTATTCACACATTTTGATGAAAACTCTCTATCAAGACTGACTTTTGATAAAAAAATATTGTCCCGCCAAGGGTGGGAAAAGCACAAACGACACCGCAGAATAGAAGGTGCTTATCTTTTAAACTCTCCACCGAGTGACGAGTTTTTTCCCTGGAGGGGAAATGTCGCAAGTCTCGCAGGCAAGGAACCTGGGTAAATATTTCCTGCTCATCGATAATATGCTGGTCGTGCTGGGTTTCTTTGTCGTTTTCCCACTGATCTCTATCCGTTTCGTCGACCAAATGGGCTGGGCCGCCGTGATGGTCGGTATCGCACTTGGATTGCGCCAATTTATCCAGCAAGGTCTGGGGATTTTTGGCGGCGCAATTGCTGACCGCTTTGGTGCCAAACCGATGATTGTGACCGGTATGCTGATGCGTGCCGCCGGGTTCGCCACGATGGGGATTGCACACGAACCCTGGCTATTGTGGTTCTCCTGTTTCCTCTCCGGTTTAGGTGGTACGTTATTCGACCCGCCCCGCTCGGCGCTGGTGGTCAAACTGATCCGCCCGGAAAAGCGCGGGCGTTTTTTTTCTATTCTGATGATGCAGGACAGTGCCGGTGCCGTGGTCGGCGCATTGCTCGGCAGTTGGCTGTTACAGTACGATTTCCGTCTGGTTTGCGCCGTAGGCGCGATTTTGTTCGTTCTGTGCGCCGCGTTTAACGCCTGGCTACTTCCGGCATGGAAGCTATCTACCGTGAAGATTCCCGTGCGCGAAGGCATGAGCCATGTGATGCATGACAAACGCTTTGTCACCTATGTCCTGACGCTGGCGGGGTATTACATGCTGGCGGTACAGGTTATGTTGATGCTGCCGATTATGGTTAATGATATTGCCGGTTCGCCGGCCGCCGTGAAGTGGATGTATGCCATCGAAGCGTGTCTCTCTTTAACGCTGCTCTACCCTATCGCCCGCTGGAGTGAAAAACGTTTTCGTCTTGAACATCGGCTGATGGCAGGCCTGCTGATCATGTCTCTTAGCATGATGCCCATCGGTCTGGTCGGGAATTTACAGCAGCTTTTCACCCTGATTTGCACCTTCTATATCGGTTCTATCATCGCCGAACCGGCGCGCGAGACGTTGAGCGCGTCGTTGGCAAATGCGCGCGCACGGGGCAGTTACATGGGCTTTAGCCGCCTCGGATTAGCCATCGGCGGTGCCATCGGTTATATCGGTGGCGGCTGGCTGTTTGACATGGGTAAAGCACTGTCACAGCCAGAACTCCCGTGGATGATGCTCGGCATTATCGGCTTTATCACCTTCCTCGCGCTGGGTTGGCAGTTTAGCCATAAACGTCCGTCACGCGGCATGCTGGAACCTGATGCCTGATAGCTGACCAGACGTCCCGGACTCAATTTCAGTTTTTTCTGCTGGTGCCCGGGCCGCTGGTGCTGGATGCTGCTTTGTGTCACGATTACGCCACAAGTATCATGTTGAGGAACCCCATGAAAAAGATTTTTTTTGCTGCTGCACTGATTGTCAGCGGCCTGTTGGTTGGTTGTAATCAACTCACACAATACACGGTTAGCGAGCAAGAGATTAATCAGGCACTGGCTAAGCATAACGACTTCTCGAAAGATATTGGTCTGCCTGGCGTTGCTGAAGCCCACATCGTACTGACCAATCTCGCCAGCCAGATTGGTCGCGAAGAACCGAATAAAGTGACTCTGACAGGCGACGCCAATCTGGATATGAATTCCCTTTTTGGTAGCCAGAAAGCGACCATGAAGTTGAAGTTAAAAGCATTGCCAGTCTTCAATAAAGAAAAAGGCGCGATTTATCTGCAAGAAATGGAAGTGGTCGATGCGACCGTCACACCAGAGAAAATGCAATCTGTACTGCAAACTCTGATGCCCTACTTAAATCAGTCGCTGCGGAATTACTTTAACCAGCAACCGGCCTACATTCTGCGTGAAGACAGCAGCAAAGGCGAAGCATTGGCGAAAAAACTGGCGAAAGGGATTGAGGTTAAACCGGGTGAAATCATTATCCCGTTCACCGATTAATAAACAACAGGGCGCTAATGCGCCCTTTTTTTTCGTGCAAACGAAAACGTTTCCGCTTATCCTTTGTTTCCGGCAAAAAAGACTATCCTCAGCCGGAGCATATTAATGACTGCACCATCCCAGGTTTTAAAGATCCGCCGCCCAGACGACTGGCACCTTCACCTTCGCGATGGCGACATGTTGAAAACTGTCGTGCCTTATACCAGTGAAACTTATGGTCGCGCGATCGTTATGCCAAACCTCGCTCCGCCGGTCACGACAGTTGATGCGGCCATTGCGTACCGTCAGCGCATTCTGGACGCTGTACCCGCCGGACATAACTTTACTCCGTTAATGACCTGCTACTTAACGGACACGCTGGATCCTAATGAACTTGAGCGTGGATTCAATGAAGGCGTCTTCACCGCCGCGAAACTTTATCCCGCTAATGCAACAACCAACTCGACACAGGGTGTAACCTCGGTCGATGCCATTATGCCGGTACTGGAGCGCATGGAAAAATTGGGGATGCCACTGTTGGTGCACGGTGAAGTGACGCACGCTGATATCGACATTTTCGATCGCGAAGCACGTTTCATCGAAACGGTGATGGATCCCTTACGTCAGCGTTTAACCGCGCTAAAAGTGGTGTTTGAACATATCACGACCAAAGATGCCGCCGAATACGTGCGCGATGGCAACGAGCTTCTTGCAGCAACCATCACACCGCAGCATTTAATGTTTAACCGCAACCATATGCTGGTCGGTGGAATTCGTCCGCATCTGTACTGCCTGCCAATACTCAAACGTAACGTTCACCAGCAGGCGCTGCGTGAACTGGTTGCCAGCGGATTCAGTCGTGCATTCCTGGGTACCGACTCCGCACCGCATGCGCGTCATCGTAAAGAGTCCAGTTGCGGCTGTGCGGGCTGCTTTAATGCGCCAACCGCGCTGGGCAGCTATGCCACTGTGTTCGAAGAGATGAACGCCCTGGACCATTTCGAAGCCTTCTGCTCACTCAATGGCCCACAGTTCTATGGTTTGCCGGTGAATGAGACCTTTATTGAGCTGGAACGCGTGGAGCACCTGGTCCCGGAGAACATTGCGCTGGAAAACGATACGTTGGTGCCTTTCCTTGGCGGTGAAACGGTACGCTGGTCAGTAAAACGCTAAAAAAGTGTAGCCTCCTGTTGTCAACTGGCGCAGTTAACTGTATAAATAACCAGTATAAACAACAGGGGGCTATTATGCGTATTGAAGTCACTATTGCCAAAACTTCACCTTTACCAGCCGGTGCTATCGACGCGCTGGCAGATGAACTCTCCCGCCGTATTCATCATCATTTTCCGGATAACGAAGGTAACGTTACCGTTCGTTATGCCGGTACCAACAACTTGTCGGTTATTGGCGCAACAAAAGAGGACAAAGAACGCATCAGCGAAATCCTACAGGAAACCTGGGAAAGCGCGGATGACTGGTTCATCAACGAATAAAAAATGATATGCAGTGATGTTTGTTTGCCGGGTCGCCCCGGCTTTTTTATGCGTGCATCCTTTAAATCAATCTGGCATTCACCACGCTAGCAGATAATTTATATTAAACACATTGATTATCTTTTAATCAAAACACCAAAATAATTGCACAACATGCTAAAAAAAAATGAATGACATGTTGTTTTATTAATCATATAACACTGAAAACATAAAATTTATGCGCCGCCCTCTTTAAATTTTCAATGAATACCCTTATTTATTGATATACTGAAGTTGCTTCAGAAAAAAACGCATTGAACCTCGAAAACCGTTGTCTAGTAACACGAATTAGGGGGCATGATGGAAAAGAATAATGAAGTCATTCAGACTCATCCGCTTGTAGGATGGGACATCAGCACTGTTGATAGCTACGATGCGCTGATGCTGCGTTTGCACTACCAGACCCCGAATCGTCCGGACCCGGATGGGACTGAGGTCGGTCAAACGCTCTGGTTAACCACTGATGTTGCCAGGCAATTTATTTCGATATTAGAAGCCGGAATCGCTAAAATTGAATCTGGCGATTACCAGGTAAATGAGTATCAGCGACATTAAACCTGATACATCACACCATCAAAAGGCACCTTCATGGTGCCTTTCTTATTTGCAGGTTGAATATTCCGGGTCAGTTATTTACTCTGCTATACCTGTCATACTTCAAGTTGCATGTGCGTTGGCTTTATTACTCGGCCCATCCCTGGGATTCGCTGCGTCGCCGCGTGATTCGGCCTTACGGCCTCACCCCTTCGGGGGCGCTGTTCAAAACGGCCGGGGCGTTTGGTCCTGCAACTCGAATTATTTAAGGTATACTATCGCGATTGCAGAGAGATGCGGATGAAATACGACTTAATCATTATTGGCAGCGGTTCCGTGGGCGCCGCAGCCGGATACTACGCCACTCGCGCCGGTCTCAACGTTCTGATGATCGATGCGCATATGCCACCGCATCAACAGGGCAGCCACCACGGCGATACACGATTAATTCGTCATGCGTATGGCGAAGGTGAAAAATACGTTCCGCTGGTGCTACGTGCGCAAACATTGTGGGATGAACTTTCCGCACAAAATGAAGAGCCTGTTTTTGTTCGCTCTGGCGTTATCAACCTGGGTCCTGCAGATTCGACCTTTTTAGCGACCGTGGCGCAAAGTGCCAAACAGTGGCAACTCAATGTCGAACAGCTGGATGCAGCAGCCATCATGACTCGCTGGCCAGAAATTCGCGTGCCTGAAAACTATATCGGGCTGTTTGAAGCCGAATCCGGTTTTTTGCGCAGTGAGCTAGCCATTAAAACCTGGATTCGCCTGGCTGAAGAGGCAGGTTGTGCGCAGTTGTTTAAATGCCCCGTCACGGCAATTCATCACCACGATGATGGCGTAACGGTTGCAACAGCCGATGGTGACTACCACGCGAAAAAAGTTGTCGTCAGCGCCGGCACCTGGGTCAAGGCATTATTGCCTGAACTGCCGATACAGCCGGTGCGTAAGGTATTCGCATGGTATCAGGCTGACGGGCGCTACAGTGTCAAAAACAAATTCCCGGCATTTACCGGCGAACTGCCTAATGGCGATCAATACTACGGTTTTCCGGCTGAAAATGACGAGTTAAAAATTGGCAGGCATAACGGCGGACAGGTCATTCATTCACCTGAAGAACGTAAACCGTTTGCCGCTGTCGCCAGCGATGGTTCGGAAGCCTTCCCATTCCTGCGCGCTATTTTGCCTGGCATCGGCTGTTGTCTGCATGGTGCATCCTGTACTTACGATAACTCGCCAGATGAAGACTTCATTATCGATACGCTGCCAGACCATGACAACACGCTGGTGATTACCGGACTCAGCGGACACGGTTTTAAGTTTGCTTCCGTACTGGGCGAAATTGCGGCTGAGTTTGCCCAGGGTAAACCGTCAGCCTTTGACCTGACGCCATTCAGGCTGTCCCGTTTTAAGCGATAATTGATCAATGGCCTCGTTGGTGAGGCCATTTTAAATGACAGGAATAACATTGATGCGCCGCATCTTTAACTATCTGGTTAATAATATTCGCGAGCATTTCATGCTCTACATTATTTTATGGTCGCTGCTGGCGATTATGGACGTCATATATATTATGTTCTTCTAATCTATATGCGCTGACATTAATTGACAAAAACTGATAATTTCTTAATTTCATTGCAATAAACTGAATAACATAATCTTCATCCTTCCTTGTTTTCAAGCCCTTCTCAATGGCCACTCACACTAACGATTTGATGATTGCGCCTTTAATCAATCAATTTTATTGAAATAAAAACAAATATCATCACCATTGTTATTTATTAGTTGCATTAATGTCTTTTACGCGCCATTTTCATTCACTTCTGAAATATCTAACGGTGTATTTATGCAATTCAATAATAGTCCACAGCGCTATGGCGTGGTGTCTGCCGCATTACACTGGCTGGTCGCTATTGCCGTCTATGGCATGTTTGCTCTGGGTTTATGGATGGTAACACTCAGTTATTACGATGGTTGGTATCACCAGGCGCCTGAACTGCATAAAAGTATCGGTGTGTTGCTGATGATGGGACTGGTTGTCCGCATTGTCTGGCGGGTTGTTTCCCCTCCCCCTGCCGCACTGAAAAGCTATTCCCGTTTAACCCGTATTGCGGCGGCATTGGGCCACCTCACGCTGTATACCCTGCTTTTTTCTATTGGCATCAGCGGCTATCTGATCTCTACCGCAGACGGTAAAGCAATAAGCGTATTTGGTTGGTTCGATGTTCCCGCCACGTTTGCCAACGCAGGCGTGCAAGCTGACATCGCCGGTAGCGTGCACCTGTGGCTCGCGTGGGCCGTGGTGGTTTTATCACTTCTGCATGGGTTAATGGCCCTGAAACATCACTTTATCGATAACGACGATACCCTTAATCGCATGTTGGGAAAATCGTCATCTGACTATGGAGCTTAAAATGAAAAAAAACCTGCTGGGACTCACACTCGCCTCTTTATTATTCACGACCGGCTCTGCTATCGCAGCGGATTACAAAATTGACAAAGAGGGACAGCATGCCTTTGTTAATTTCCGCATTCAGCATCTGGGATACAGTTGGCTGTACGGCACATTTAAAGACTTCGACGGTACATTTACCTTTGACGAGAAAAATCCGGCTGCCGATAAAGTCAATGTCACCATCAACACCAACAGCGTTGATACCAATCATGCCGAACGTGACAAACACCTGCGTAGTGCAGAATTCCTCAATGTGAGCAAGTTCCCGCAGGCCACCTTTACGTCCACCAGCGTGAAGAAAGAGGGCAACGATTTAGATATCACCGGTAACCTGACCCTGAACGGCGTCACCAAACCGGTAACACTGGATGCAAAGTTGATGGGTCAAGGGGGCGATCCATGGGGTGGCACACGCGCCGGTTTTGAAGCTCAAGGGAAAATAAAGCTGAAGGATTTCAACATTACCACCGATCTCGGTCCCGCTTCGCAGGAAGTCGAATTAATTATCTCGGTGGAAGGCGTACAGCAGAAATAACATCCTATTGATGCCGGATGAGGCTTTTGCCGCCATCCGGCATCGTGTTATTGCGCAGGATCGGGAATACCGAGCTTAGTATTTAAACGACCACGCGATTTATTAAAGATCTTATTGCCATTCTCACGCCCCGCGCGACGGCGGCGCTGCTCTTCTTCCGGTAGTTCGCTCTCTTCACAACACAGTTCACTACAGCAGCCTTTATACTTTTGCGCACAGGCTGGACACTGTATAAACAGCAGATGGCAGCCATCGTTTTTGCAATTGGTATGGCTGTCACATGCGGTACCGCACTGGTGACAATGCGAAATCACATCGTCAGAGATCCTCTCTCCCATGCGTTCATCGAAAACAAAATTTTTGCCGATAAAACGCACAGGCAGCCCCTGCTCACGCGCTTTGCGGGCATACTCAATAATGCCGCCCTCAATGTGCCAGACTTTGCTAAACCCGTTATGTTTCATCCAGGCACTGGCTTTCTCACAACGAATCCCCCCGGTACAATACATAACGATTTTTTTATCCTTATGCTCCTGCATCATTTCTACCGCTTTCGGCAGCTGATCGCGGAAGGTGTCTGCCGGGATCTCCAGCGCGTTTTCGAAGTGACCCACTTCATATTCATAGTGGTTGCGCATATCAATAAACACCGCATCCGGATCGTCCAGCATGGCATTCACTTCAGCTGCCTTCAGATAATCACCCACGTTGCTGGCGTCAAAATCAGGATCATCAATGCCATCCGCAACAATTCGCTCACGGACCTTCATGCGCAGAACCCAGAAAGATTTGCCGTCATCATCTAATGCAATATTGAGACGCAACCCGGATAATGCAGGATCAAATGCGTATAACTGTTGGCGAAACGCATCAACGTTACTTTGCGGTACACTGATTTGTGCGTTAATGCCTTCCCGTGCAAGATATACGCGGCCAAACACATTCAGTGTAGTGAACAGTTGATACAGTGCATCACGCGTTTGCTGAGGATCAGCGATGGTGAAATATTTATAGAATGAAATCGTCGTGCGCGGCTCAGATTCCGCCAGCATTTTAGCTTTGAGCGCGTCATTCGAAATGCGGTTGTGTAACACTGGCATGGTGTACGTATCCTGCAATCAGTAAAAATGAAAATCGGCCGGCATGATAAAGCAAACTTCGCCAATTTACATCCACACATTTTACGCTACATTTCATACTTCACGATAAAAACGCAACAACAATTGATGGTTTAATCACCACTCTCCCGTCGTAAATTTTAGATACGCGCAAAAAAATGCGACAATACAGGGAATTGGTCGTTAGAAGACAGGATAGACATGACGAATTTACCCAAGTTTTCGGCTGCGCTACTGCATCCGCGTTATTGGTTAACCTGGCTGGGTATTGGCATCCTTTGGTTAATCGTACAGTTACCCTACCCAGTGCTCTATAAATTGGGATGCGCATTAGGCCGTCTGGCATTACGCTTGATGAAACGTCGGGCAAAGATTGTTTCCCGCAATCTGGAACTGTGCTTCCCGCAAATGAGCGAGCAGGAACGCCAGCAGATGATGGTAAAAAACTTTGAGTCTGTCGGTATGGGCGTAATGGAAACCGGCATGGCCTGGTTTTGGTCCGACAGGCGAATATCACGCTGGACTGAAGTTATCGGAATGGAGCATATCCGGGACGTTCAGGCACAAAAGCGTGGGATCCTGTTAGTTGGTCTGCACTTTTTGACCCTCGAGTTGGGTGCACGCCAGTTTGGCTTACAAGAGCCGGGAATTGGTGTGTATCGTCCTAACGACAATCCTCTGCTCGACTGGCTACAAACCTGGGGGCGTATGCGCTCCAATAAATCAATGCTCGATCGTAAAGACCTGAAAGGGATGATTAAAGCGTTGAAGAAAGGTGAAGTGGTCTGGTACGCGCCGGATCACGACTATGGCCCTCGCGCCAGTGTATTTGTGCCTTTGTTCGCCGTTGAACAGGCTGCGACGACGTCCGGAACCTGGATGCTGTCCCGAATGTCGAATGCCTGCCTGGTGCCATTTGTTCCCCGTCGCAAACCTGACGGCAAGGGGTATCAATTGATCATGCTGCCACCGGAGTGTTCACCACCGCTGGACAATGCTGAAACAACGGCGGCCTGGATGAATAAAATCGTTGAAAAATGCATTATGATGGCCCCCGAGCAATACATGTGGTTACATCGCCGCTTCAAGACACGCCCTGAAGGCTCCCCGTCTCTGTACTGAGTCTTTGTTGCAGTCCTGTGGGCTGCAACACCTTCTCTCCCCTTTTAGGTTTAACTGCTATCCGCATTGCAGCAACTATCAACCAGGCGCATAATTAGCCTGCTTATTTATATTTACTCGATAGCGCAAACAGCGCATCACACTGCGGATCGCTATGTCACCCTCTGATGTCCCCATAAACTGGAAACGCAACCTTACCGTTGCCTGGCTGGGCTGTTTTTTAACCGGCGCAGCATTTAGTCTGGTCATGCCATTTTTACCCCTTTACGTCGAGAGTCTTGGCGTGACGGGTCACAGTGCCCTGAATATGTGGTCAGGGCTGGTATTCAGTATCACCTTCCTGTTTTCAGCGATTGCCTCACCTTTCTGGGGCGGACTGGCCGATCGTAAAGGCCGGAAAATCATGCTCTTACGCTCGGCGCTGGGCATGGCCATCGTCATGCTGCTGATGGGGCTGGCGCAAAATATCTGGCAATTCTTGATCCTGCGCGCCCTGCTGGGTTTGCTCGGTGGATTTATTCCTAATGCCAACGCACTGATCGCAACCCAGGTGCCACGCAATAAAAGCGGCTGGGCGTTGGGGACACTTTCCACCGGCGGCGTTAGCGGTGCTTTACTTGGGCCACTGGCGGGCGGGTTACTCGCCGATCAGTATGGTCTGCGCCCTGTATTTTTCATCACAGCCCTGGTGCTGTTGATCTGTTTTATTCTGACACTCTTTTTTATCCGTGAACGCTTCCAGCCAGTGAGCAAGAAAGAGATGCTGCACGTTCGCGAAGTCGTGACGTCGTTAAAGAATCCAAAGCTGGTGCTGAGCTTGTTTGTCACTACCCTGATAATTCAGGTTGCAACCGGCTCCATTGCGCCAATCCTGACGCTGTATGTACGGGAGCTTGCAGGTAATGTCAGCAATATCGCGTTTATCAGTGGGATGATTGCCTCTGTACCCGGTGTTGCGGCCTTAATCAGTGCACCAAAGCTCGGCAAATTGGGTGACAGGATTGGTCCGGAGAAGATCCTGATCGTTGCATTGGTTATCTCCGTACTGCTGCTGATCCCAATGTCATTCGTCCAGACGCCCTGGCAGCTAGGCGTGCTGCGCTTTTTACTGGGTGCCGCTGATGGCGCATTGCTGCCTGCCGTACAGACCTTGCTGGTGTATAACTCAACCAACCAAATCGCCGGGCGTATCTTTAGCTACAACCAGTCGTTTCGTGATATAGGCAACGTTACTGGGCCGTTAATGGGAGCTGCTATATCGGCAAATTATGGCTTCCGTGCCGTCTTCTGCGTCACCGCTGGTGTTGTGTTATTCAACGCAATCTACTCATGGAACAGTCTGCGCCGCCGCCGGGGATCTCAGGTCCTGGGATGATTTTGTGTATTCATTCTCAACGGTCCCCCTAACATATCAATTGGCTTAATATGGGGGATACGCAGAGTGAACTCAATAACGCTTAATATTATTCTAGCTGTTATAGTAAACCACTTTATTTCTCCCTGAGTTTTTCGCATCATACAGCGCAGCATCGGCATATGATACGACTTTGTCAGCAGAATAATCATCAGATTTACTACAATATACACCGATGCTGATTGTCATTTTCTCTTTCAGGCCATATATATTGGGCTCCGCTGTTTCAGTCTCAACACTTTTTCTTATTCTTTCCGCAACAAACATTGCTTCAGCTTTATCTTTACACTTAATCAGGAGCCCAAACTCTTCCCCACCAATTCTCGCAAAAATGTCTGAGTCCCTGATCGATTTATTGACAATATCAACAATGCTCTTTATAACGTGATCGCCTTCCTGATGGCCATAAGAATCATTGATGCGTTTGAATTTATCTATATCCAGTATCATTATACAAATAGCACCTTTTACTAAAGATGATTTTAGTGCCTTATAGAATAATTTTCGGTTATATATCTTAGTCATCGCATCTTTTATTGCTGAATCCGCCTCTCTCTTAAGAATAATGAACGTGTTGTACATTAATATAGATATGATACTTAAGGTGCTGATAACTTCGATTCCCCTACTGACATACCAAATATACATACTATATTCATCCAGACTCAACAGCAGAACATTCGTCAGGATTGCAGAGCAACACAGTAACGCGATGCTTTTCCATAAGATACCATGCATTTTTGTTTTCACTGACAGATACAACAAAACCATTCCCCATGCAATAATCAGTGAATATATGTAGCCAATATGCCAGTGCACCGTTTTATTGTCAGTTTTGTGACTGGTAATTTCAATCGTAACATCAGCGTTATAACTTGATAAGTTATGCGAAAGGAATGCAATTGCCAGCATAATCAACAATGCTATAATTATGTAGCATGGTTCTCTTTCTTTAGTCTCAATAACTGTGGAAGCCGCTTTATAAGCTTTCAATGATACAAAAAGTAATGCGATAAAACTAACTTGCCTAAAATAATAGAAGATAGCGATATCATTTGTGCGTTTTTCTATCAAAACGCTATCATTAATTAAATCCTGAACGATATATATAGTTTCTATAAGATAGATATTATTACTAAGGAATGCCATTCCTAATATCATCAGGTATGTTAGATCTTTCCTGCAAAGGTATTGGAAAAGCATAAAAAGAAAAACAATGCCGTACAGAAAAAATAACCCAACGATGATTATTAAATATGTTGTTTGAGGTACACTCTGCACTTCTAACTGATACTGAGAAAGACACACACCAGCAATAAAATAGCTGACTAAGCAAGTAATGTAAAAGTTCATCAACCTGCTATTGTTTGAATTACTATTATCCATAACAGCCCTGGCAAGAATCCTATTTTGCATTTTATATATTAAGCCATTACCTTTTGCAAATTAATAATTTATCATTCTTTCAATAATGACAATCTTATTTATAACGCATGTTATTATTCATTGAATGTTATGGATGTTTTCTTATACTTTGTTATACATTAACATATTTATCACATATATAATGATTAACAATATCATTTATGGATATCTAACTTAAACAAATATCGATACTTTAAGACGTAATACTCACGTGCGTCACTTTTTGCTTTACTCTTTAATTTCAATTAGTTATAATAAAAACCTTATATAAATTATATTGTTTCATCCGCTATAAAGTATGGCTTGCAGTCTATTCAATCACCCCCTTTAAACTATGACATCCTCACTCATGGTGCTCCTGCATAACCGCTTGAGTTTAATACACTCCAACCGATTCTTAAAAACTTAAGGTTTGCTGTTCATGAAACGTATTGGCGGTAGGGTTCCCCCGTGTTTTTGTTGTTCCAGGAAGCACCACAACCGAGTGGTTATGGTAAGAAACACTCGATGCTTCAAGCCGTTGCATACCTGAAACTTCGCGATAAACGAATGCTTTGACAGTTCTCACCACACCACCTATATCTTTTTATTAAGCCAATCACCCATGCGATCAGGATGCGAATATGAATGCCTTGTACCCCACCCTTGAAGAAGCCATTGATGCAGCACGTGAAGAGTTTCTGGCTGATAATCCAGGTCTTGAATCTGACGAAGCCAGCGTCCAGCAGCTGAACGTACAAAAGTACGTGCTACAGGATGGCGATATCATGTGGCAAGCTGAGTTTTTTGCCGACGAAGATGATGGCGAAGGCGAATGTTTACCCATGCTGAGCGGTGAAGCGGCACAAAGCGTTTTTGATGGTGACTATGATGAGATTGATATTCGCCAGGAGTGGCAGGAGGAAAATACGCTCCACGAATGGGATGAGGGTGAATTTCAACTGGAGCCTCCCCTTGATACAGAGGAAGGCCAGACCGCAGCCGATGAATGGGATGAACGATAGCTACTCGTAAGGCCCATGGTGTATATCGAGCGGTAATAGCAACGTATCAAACACCAGCGAAAACGGCAGATCCAGGATGGTGACGTAACGCCACGCAGAGTCCCGGACATCCCATTGCACGCCTGGATAGTATTGATTTCCGTGTCCTTGTCCGGGGATCGTCCGGCTAATAATGCTGCCGCATCCGCTCAGAAGAAAGACCATCATTCCCACAGCCAGTATTCGCACTGGATACCTCATGACTTTTATATTCAGTATAAAAAAATACCGGCTCCAGGCCGGTATTTTTACGTTTCACACGCTTATTTTTTCCTGAGTGCCAGTGGGTTCAGGGAGATCCCCTGATAATAATTAACCCATGAAGAATACTTATCTGGTGAATTCCAGACGCGATAATGTAAACGCGCCATGGTCACCGGATCGCTCAACAGAACCAGGCGACGATCGCGATTCAGTTTCTCCGGCGTTTCATTCAGCGCCTGCTCGACATGGCGATCACGTGCGATTTCAAGCACGTTACTCGCACGATGGCGCGCGGTAGCCATTGCCGTTGCCAGCGCGTTAAACGACGGGTTAAACACAGCGTGCATGAAACCATCATCCAGCGAACGATTACGGTTCAACTCCAGATAGTTATCCGTGTCCACCAGCACCTTCGGCGGAGAATACTCTTCCGGGATCAGGAACAGTTTCCAGCGTTTGGTACGTAACCCAACCGTTGAACGACTGGAAATGACGGAAACAAACGGCGACAGGATTAGTGAAAAGACAATCGGAGCCAGCCAGAACAGGAAACGCAGATCCAGCCAGGCCATCCCTACAGCCCACACCAGGCCCAACAACAGCTGAGATCCGTGACGCATAAACGCCTCGCCCCACGGAGTGGAGTCGTCATCGCGTTGCGGCGAATTCCACACCACTTCCCATCCGAGGAAGGCACTCACCACGAAAACGGTATGGAACAACATACGCACCGGCGCCAGCAGCACGGAGAACAGAACCTCCAGCAGCAGCGACAACGTGACGCGAATAAATCCACCGTACTCTTTCGTGCCTTTGCACCAGATAAGCAAAATACTCAGCAGCTTCGGCAGGAACAACAGCACCATCGTTGAGGCAAACAACGCGATAGCCAGCTCAGGGCGCCACTGCGGCCAGACCGGGAACAGCTGACGTGGTTGCAGGAAGTACTGCGGTTCCGTCAACGCATGGACCACCTGTAATGCGGTCGACAACGCGAGGAACATGAACCACAACGGTGCTGACAGATAGGACATCACACCGGTCAGGAACACCGCGCGATGAACCGGGTGCATCCCTTTAACCAGGAACAGACGGAAGTTCATCAGGTTACCGTGGCACCAGCGACGGTCACGCTTGAGCTCATCCAGCAGGTTCGGTGGCAGCTCTTCATATGAACCCGGCAGATCGTAAGCAATCCACACGCCCCAGCCCGCACGACGCATCAATGCCGCTTCCACGAAGTCATGGGAGAGGATCGATCCCGCAAACGAGCCTTCGCCCGGCAGCGGTGCAAGCGCACAGTGTTCAATGAACGGTTTCACACGAATAATCGCGTTATGACCCCAGTAGTGCGACTCACCCAACTGCCAGAAGTGAAGTCCGGCGGTAAACAGCGGGCCATAAACGCGGGTAGCAAACTGCTGGCAGCGCGCGTACAGGGTGTCCATACCAGACGCTTTCGGCGAAGACTGGATAATCCCGGCATTCGGGTTCGCTTCCATCAGGCGTACCAGACCGGTCAGACAGTCTCCGCTCATCACGGAATCAGCGTCCAGCACCACCATATAGCTGTACTGGTTGCCCCAGCGACGGCAGAAGTCATCAATGTTACCGCTTTTACGCTTCACACGACGACGACGACGACGGTAGAAAATCTGTCCTTCGCCCTGCACTTCGGCAATCAGCTCCATCCACGCCTTTTGTTCCGCAACGCAGATATCAGGATTGTAGCTGTCACTCAAAATGTAAACATCGAAATGCTCCGCATTCCCCGTGGCTTTAACCGACTCCCACGTAGCGCGCAAGCCCGCGAATACGCGGTCAACGTCCTCGTTACAGATAGGCATGATTAGCGCAGTGCGGTGCTCAGGATTCAGCGGCTCATCCCCTACCGTTGAGGCAGAGATACTGTACTTGTCACGCCCAATCAGCAACTGCAGGAAGCCCATCAGCGCGGTCCAGAAACCGGCTGATACCCAACAAAAAAGCACGGCAAACAGAATGAGGATACCGGTCTGCAGCACATAAGGCAGCAACTGCATAAAGGAAACCCACAGGTTCTGCCCCATCATATCTGCTGGATTAATGAACGCCCATCCCTGATAAGGAAGGATCGTCTTCATATACCAGGTCGCTACGACCGTTTGCGCCAGCGTTAAGATCAACAGCGTATAACGGCGGATCGTGCCGACGGTACGCCATTTCTGCTCACTTTCTTGTTCTTCTTTCGTCAAACGAGAAAGATAACGCGGTGTGACATCGCGCCCACGCAGGCGATCCCAAAAACGGCCAACCGGGTTAGTACGCCAGGGATCGGGAAACATTGAAGTACGTGTCGCTTTCGGCATTGCCTGCAGTTGGTCACGCCCTTCATCATCCTTTATCAACTGATCTTTGGCCAGAGAGTCTGGCCAGGCTTGCTCAAGGCGAGCTTTTACAGAACCCTGCGGTGAATCATCTTCGCGCGAGTAAGTACGGTGCTCGGCATCCAGCGCCTGATGAACGGCACGGATGTCAGTTTTCGGCAGTGCCGCTTTTTCGATATCCGAAAGCGGCATTGCGTCAATATACTCAGTTGTCTTATTCATTGGCAGGTAACTGGTAGCTCCAGGTTTCACTCAACGGCTGATCGGCATTGGCCAACGCAGCACGCATTTCAGTGGTTTTCTTCGCATCTTTCACTTTCACGCGCAGCATCAAACGCCACCCTTTCGTAACCGGGTTGTAACGCACGGTGCTTTCCACGATTTCACCGTTGTCGCCAATGCTGGTTTGCGCGGTAATCGGGGTGTCCTGCGGCAGCTTCTTCATTTCGGTGCCGGTGAAATCCACCACAAACGCGATAGTGCCGTCAGGCTGACGAATGAGATTAGATTGTTTGACATCCCCTGTGGAACGGCGAGTCTGCTGCACCCAGGCATTTTCTGGCGCATGAAGCTTATCTTCATCGCGCGTAAACGTCAGGGTGTACTTAAAGTTCATCTCTTTACCTGCTTCCGGCAGTTGATCCGGTGTCCAGTAGGCAACGATGTTATCGTTTGTTTCGTCGTTAGTGGGGATCTCAACTAATTCAATTTTGCCTTTACCCCAGTCGCCTTTTGGCGTGATCCAGGCACTTGGGCGCAGGTCATAACGATCGTCGATATCTTCGAAACGGGAGAACTGACGTCCACGTTGCAACAGGCCGAATCCTTGCGGGTTTTCCATCGCAAAGCTGCTCACCGCGAGATGTTTCGGGTTATTCAGCGGACGCCAAATCCACTCGCCGTTACCAGCATGGATAGACAATCCGTTTGAGTCGTGCAGTTCCGGACGATAATTTGTCGTCGGAGATGGCTGGTTCGGTCCGAACAGGAACATACTGGTTAACGGAGCTACGCCCAGCTTGCCCACTTTATCGCGCAGATAGACTTTGGACTGAACATCCACAACCGTGTCACGGCCTGGAATAATCACAAAGCGATACGCCCCGGTTGCACGCGGGGAGTCCAGCAGGGCATAAATGGTTAAACGTTTGTCAGTCGGTTTTGGACGTTCGATCCAAAACTCACGGAAGCGGGGAAACTCTTCACCAGAAGGCAGTGCGGTATCTATCGCGAGACCGCGCGCAGACAGACCATAGACCTGGCCTGCGCCAAGTACGCGGAAATAGCTGGCGCCGAGCATGCTGACGATTTCATCGTTTTTGTCTTTGCTGTTGAGCGGATACAGTACCTTAAACCCGGCGAAACCGAGATCTTTTACCGTGTCTTTATCGTGCTGCACATCGCCAAAATTAAAATAATCCGGGCTGTATTTGATTTTTTTCACCGCAGTTGCGGTAACTTCGTTGATCTTGACCGGCGTGTCGAAGTACATACCCTGGTGGTAGAATTCGAGCTTAAATGGGGTCTTAAGATTGCTCCAGTATGCTTTGTCGCGATTAAACTGGATCTGCTGATAATCCGCATATTTCATGTCGCGGAAAACGGAGGGCAAGTTACTTTTTGGCGCCTCGTAGCCTTTATCGGCTAAGGATTGAGCTTGCTTTGCAACATCATCAATACTGAACGCCCAGCTCGATGATGTATACAGCGTTAACATTACTGCTGCACCCAACCAACGCATTTTCATCATTTGTAGTTTATGTTTCATAATTAGTAAGCACTTCCCCCTTTGTGTGCTTATATTGATCCGATCCATTTTAATGGATAATCGGGTATTCCGACAACTGAATCCCTGTATTGTTCGCGTGCTGGCTCATGGTTTAAGCAGGTTCGCCTGCCTGTTTTCACTTTGAGTGCTTATCCTGGAGACAGGTTGTTGGACTTCGTGTAGGGTTGCCTTCGAATGTAACCATAATTCGTCTTAGGGATAAGACGAAAAGTCTGAGAATACGTAACTGTCTATGAGCTCTGTATCTCCACCACGTGAATATTTTCTGGATTCCATCCGTGCCTGGCTGATGTTGTTGGGGATTCCCTTCCATATCTCGCTGATCTACTCCACACATACCTGGCATGTGAACAGCGCAGAACCGTCATGGATATTGACCCTCTTTAATGATTTCATACATGCATTTCGCATGCAGGTCTTCTTTGTTATTTCGGGTTACTTTTCATACATGCTGTTTTTGCGCTACCCCTTAAAGCGGTGGTGGAAAGTGCGTGTTGAACGCGTGGGGATCCCTATGCTGACCGCCATCCCGCTACTCACACTGCCGCAATTTATCATGCTGCAATATGTGAAAGGCAAAGCCGACAGTTGGCATACTCTCAGTGGGTACGATAAATACAACGCACTGGCATGGGAGCTGATTTCCCATCTGTGGTTTTTACTCGTCCTTGTCGTTTTAACAACCGTGAGTATGTGGGTGTTTAGCCAAATGAAACACCGGTTGACGAGCCCCGATGGCGTCAGCACGTCCACGATATCGATGACAAAACTGACGTTGATCTTTTTGTTGCTTGGCGTCGGATACGCCGCCGTCAGAAGAACAATTTTTATCGTCTACCCGTCTATTCTCAGCGATGGCATGTTTAATTTTATCGTCATGCAAACGCTGTTCTATGTGCCGTTCTTTATGCTCGGCGCGCTGGCGTTTATCAATCCGCAGTTGAAAGCACTGTTCACAACGCCCTCGCGCAGCTGCACGTTAGGCGCGGCATGCGCTTTTATGGCTTATCTGCTTAATCAACGCTATGGAAACGGCGATGCCTGGATGTATGAAACCGAATACGTGATAACAATGGTGATGGGACTGTGGATGGTTAACGTCGTTTTCTCGCTCGGCCACCGTTTATTGAATTTCCAGTCAGCCCGCGTCACCTATTTTGTCAATGCATCACTGTTTATCTATCTGGTGCATCATCCGTTAACGCTGTTTTTCGGCGCCTATATCACACCGCACATTACATCAAACCTGCTGGGTTTTCTCTGTGGGCTGCTGTTTGTTGTCGGGATTGCGGTAATATTGTACGAAATCCACTTGCGGATACCGGTGCTGAAGTTCCTCTTTTCAGGGAAACCCATCGTTAAGCAGGATAAAAGCAAGGTCATTGCCGGATAGCAGGCCTGTCATTGCATGGTTCAGAGCAACCATTCAATCGGTAATACAGAGGCCAGCCTCACCAGAACCCGCTTCCAGAATCCTGTGGCGGGTTCTTTTTTCACTACCCGCTCACTGCCGCCAGGACAATCTACCCAGTTTATCCGACCCCAGCGGTCCAGGCGCAATTGCCAGGCCACATCACGCTGGCTTTGCATAAAGCGTTTATGAATCAATGACGCCAGCACTTCACTCTCAATCACAAATCCCATTTCCGTATTGAGCAACGTTGAGCGCGGATCAAAATTAAGCGAGCCGATGAAGACTTTGCGGCCATCAATGCTGAAGGTTTTCGCATGCAGACTAGAGCCTGAATTGCCGGTCAACCCGCGATCGTGTACCACCGTACCGCGATCGCGGGTTGGTTTTAGCTCATACAGTTCTACACCATAGCGCAGCAATTTTTTCCGCCAGCGCGCATATCCTGCATGCACAATTGCCACATCATTCGCGGCCAGCGAGTTAGTTAAAATAGCAATCTTTACCCCTTTTCGGACCAGGCGCAGGAGTTGTGCGACTCCGGCACGTGTCGGCACAAAGTAAGCGGAAATAATATCAATACGCTCAGTGGGTGAGCCCATGACGTCAAACAAGCGCTGCGGTAATAGCGAGTGACGCGGCGCTTTCCCCTCTCCTTTTGCCGGATCGTCACTGAGCAGGCGCGTTTTGGCCCAAATCAGCGACAGTGAACCCTGGTCAAGATGCGTCATAAACTGGCTGGTCTCCAGTTTGTGCAAATAGCGTCGGGTAATATCGTCGTTATACCAGGATTCAGGCAGTTCAATGCGTTGAGTCGTTTCTGGTTCAGACAACTCCAGGACTCTTTGTAACGTTGAAACTGACTGACATTGCCAGTATCGCTCAAAATCATCCGCGACCTCTTTCACCACTGGACCGATGGCCATCACGTCAAGATCGGAAAACAACGGTTCTTCACCCGCACCGAAATAGGCATCTCCGATATTACGCCCGCCGACCAGCGTCACTACACCGTCCGCGGTATAACTTTTATTGTGCATGCGGCGATTGAGCCGGGCGAAATCGGTTAAATACCCCAATGCGCGAAGGATGCGAAATGAAAAGGGATTAAACAGGCGGACTTCAATATTTGGATGGTTATCCAACAGACGCAGCGTGTCATCAAGGCCCGGAGTGTTGTTATCATCCAACAGCAAACGAACCCGTACCCCGCGTTTCGCCGCGGCCAGCAGAACAGAAAACAGCAGCAGCCCGGACATGTCGTTCTCCCAGATGTAATACTGCACATCCAGCGTTCGTTCCGCCATTTCTGTCAGCCGATAACGGGCTGCGAAAGCATCCAGACTGTCATCCAGTGCCAGAATGCCGCACTGGTCCGGATGGCTTGCGCACAATGGGGTAATGGCACGCTCAAGTCGCGTCATATCAGGCCGTGTTATCATCGCCTTGTTGGGTGAGTAATCTCTTGTATAACCTGGCATTTTCCTCATCAAAACACACGAAGTAGATTTGATCAGGTAGCGCACGGCGGGTGATAAATTTTTGCACCGTATTCACCGCAATCTCCGCCGCCGCTGCACGTGGATATCCGTAGGCTCCGGTGCTGATAGCCGGGAACGCAATAGATTGATAGCCATTGGCCAGTGCCAGTTGTAATGAATTGCGATAGGCCTCTTCAAGGCGTTCTGCTTCATGATGATCGCCGCCCTGCCAGACGGGCCCAACAGTGTGGATCACCGCTTTAGCGGGAAGATTTCCCGCCAGGGTGATAACCGCATGGCCGGTTGGGCATTCGCCCTGTTGCTGTAATACCTGTTTGCAGGCCTCCAACAGTGCAGGTCCAGCGACGCGATGAATCGCTCCATCAACGCCACCGCCGCCCAGCAACGAGGAGTTGGCCGCATTGACAATCACATCAACGGCGATTGTCGTAATGTCGCCCTGTAAAACATGAACACGCGATTGCATAAGTTCCCCCTGACAAAACACTCTCCGTTAAGTGTACAGCAGGGTTTTCTATGAAATCTCACTTTTTAACTATACAGGTGCATATCTACGCCAGAACGATTCATTTATATTCAATATTAAGAATTGCCAGATTTTTCTGTTCATTAAGGTACTGCATTCTCATACTGGCAATTTGCTGGAGGCTTTCAGGGGCCATCGTTATCTGTTGTGTGTTATAGCGACTACTCCGTAACTTGCCATCACGTATACATGACACTTCAATCTGCTGTTGTTGCGAGCTCACATCACAAGGCGATTCAACTATTGCGCCACGAAAATGGATAATCCCGCCAGGTGTGATTTGCTGCGCCGTTGCGGGGAAGATAAAAAAAGAAGTAACACATAAACTGGTACTTAAAATACGTTTTAATAAGGTGCTCATAAGGGTTCCTCAATGATAAACCATCCTTGAGGGATCGAAGTGATCCTTCACCGCTGCGATTAACGACCAAATAAAAACGTTTTCACGTCTCTATATTCATAGAACAGCACCGCTTTCCCAGCCACACCTTTAAAGCAAATACAGCAAAAAATCATGAGCGATTGCTTGAATCAGGCCACTGCTGGGACAGATGCAATGACTGCCCATCCGAAACGGTAACGACAATGTTGACCGTATCTTCAGGTGAAATATTAAAGCTCAGTTTTGTTAATTCAATCGGCCGATTAGCAGGGATCGACAGGCTTGTTTTCTGTTGCGTTTGGCTTTGCCCCCCCGACCCTTTACGTATGGCAAGAACTTGTACCTCGCACACGCAGGGTTGCGATAATGTCACCTGCGGAATAATGGTATACATCTCACCTTGCTGGGTTGTATTAAAGGTTATTTGATTTGAAAGCGCGGCAATGAGTAATAGCGTATGCATAATATGCTCCCGAAAAAAAACAGGGCTTTCGCCCTGTTTATTATCAGTTATAAAACTGAATTAGTGCTGGTTAGCTGTCGCATTGTTGCCATAACCAACCTGCTGAATCAGAACATTCGAGTCAGATGCAGTCTGATTAACCACCGCACCGTTACGACCACCGAACTGAGTTACACTGATGTCAGCATTTTTTGCATTCCACTGATTGATATCAGCGCTGTTCTGGAAGCCAGTCTGTTTCAGGCTAATGGTACTGTCATCAGCACCTTGCCCGACGGTAGCACCGTTACCATGTCCGTGTTGTGTGATGGTCACGTCTGATTTACGTGCATCACTTTGCAGCGCATTCGCAACGTTACTTGACCCATATTGGTAAATACTCAATGAAGAGTCTGGGCCATAATTACTACCGCCACCATGATGATTGCCGCCCCATTGCGGAACAACACCAGCCAGAGCACTGCCAGAAACTACGATTGCTGCGAATGCTGCCACTTTTAAAAGTTTCATGGTAAACCCCCATCGGATTGATTTAAACGTCGTTTACGGATTAGCGTTGAGTAACGCGAATTGCCATTTGCGACTGTCTCTGCACCACAACTGCTGTTTTTTGTGTACCGTACTGGGTAATATTTGCTTTATTACCAGAACCTTTCTGGATAATCATCGCTGTATTACCGTAAGAACTTTGTTTAATACTCGCATCATTGGAGCTGCCCGTTTGATCAATATATGCAAAATTATATGATCCTGTCTGATCTGTTCTCGCCCGGTTACCTGAACCTTCTTGCGAAATGACCGACAATAACTTGCTGCCCTCCTGGCGAGTATTTGCACTGTTAGCAGTGCCAACCTGACCAATAATGGCTGCCTGATTAAATGAAGACTTACTTAATTCATTTACCGCAAAGTTATATTCTGAATTAGCTAAATCATAACTTGTTGCGGATGCAATCCCAGGCACACCCAGTATTGTAAACATCATAAATAACAACTTGTTTTTCATGCTGTCACCCTGGACCTGGTCGTACATGAAGTTAAATTAATTACCACTCAAATTGTTGTTAACATGACTTACATTTGTTAACGCCACGTTACGATGAAGAGTATGTCCGTTGAAACATTTTAAATAACTCACCCGCGAGTGGTATTTTGATATCCAGATTCACCCCAAAGTACTAATTAACAGTGAATAACACCGCTACAGGTATAGGTTTTATTTTTATTTCTCAATCAGAAATGAATTTCTATGCAGTCACTGAAAAAGTGCATTTTCCGCGATTTCAGGGCTTCACAGCACCGTGTCGCGATAGTCATCGATGCAAGTCGTGACAAAGGTCAGTTTTTTCCTCTTAAAATTGTCCAACGTAAAGTGGGACAAAGAATTTAGAATTCATTAGAAATCTAAAACTCGCCAATCATTAATTAAAACCTTATAAATCAATAAATTATTATAATTTGTATGATTTTTTAAATCTATGCAGTAACGGTAAAATGTACAACTTTCCTATCAAATCTAAACTCCAATAAAACCTAAAAATCACATTTTAATATATAATTTTACATCCTGTTACATGTTTAACACTTGCTTTAAGATTTGTAATAGCTAGATTGAAATCAGTTGAAGTCCATTTGTTTTAATATTTTCACCCCTTTGGGTCGGTATTTTATTTCTACACAGCAGTGCAACATCTGTCAGTACTTCTGGTGCCTCTATTTTAGTAGAGACAGCTGTCAGGTGTGCGACTAAAAAGTGGAGTTTCATCATGTTTAATGAAGTCCATAGCATTCATGGTCATACATTATTGTTGATCACGAAACCTTCTTTGCAGGCAACTGCATTATTACAACATTTAAAACAATCACTGGCGCTAACCGGAAAACTACATAATATTCAACGTTCTCTGGATGATATTTCCTCCAGCTGCATTGTTTTACTGGATATGATGGAGGCAGATAAAAAACTGATCCATTACTGGCAAGATAATTTGAGCAGAAAAAACAACAATATAAAGACGTTATTGTTGAATACCCCTGATGACTACCCTTATCGGGATATCGAAAACTGGCCACATATCAATGGCGTGTTTTACGCAACTGAAGACGAACAGCGTGTTGTTAGCGGCTTGCAGGGTGTCTTACGCGGTGAATGTTACTTCACGCAAAAGCTTGCCAGTTATCTGATCACGCATTCTGGAAATTATCGTTATAACAGCACGGAATCAGCGCTGCTGACACACCGTGAAAAAGAGATACTTAATAAATTGCGTATCGGCGCCTCAAATATTGAAATCGCTCGCTCACTATTTATCAGTGAAAATACGGTAAAAACACATCTTTATAATCTTTTCAAAAAGATAGCTGTCAAAAATCGTACGCAGGCGGTCTCATGGGCCAATGATAACCTCAGGCGATAAAGCCATGAAACGCTATTTGACCTGGATTGTGGCAGCAAATTTATTCTTTGCTGCCGGGAATTTGCACGCGGCTACAAGCGTAGAAGTGGAGGTTCCCGGACTGTTAACTGACCACACTGTCTCTTCAATCGGGCATGATTTTTATCGTGCATTTAGTGACAAGTGGGAAAGTGAGTACACAGGAAATTTAACTATCAATGAAAGACCCAGTGCGCGTTGGGGAAGTTGGATCACCATAACGGTCAATCAGGACGTTATCTTCCAGACTTTTTTATTCCCCACGAAAAGAGACTTCGACAAAATTGTCGTCTTCGCATTGGCACAAACTGAGGAAGCATTAAATCGCCGGCAAATAGATCAAACACTATTAAGCACGAGCGATTTAGCGCGCGATGAATTCTAAAACATGATTTTGTCCGGAGGCTTTCATGCGTGTCAAACATGCAGTGGTTTTGCTCATGCTAATTTCACCATTAAGTTGGGCCGGAAACATGACGTTCCAGTTCCGAAATCCAAACTTTGGTGGCAACCCGAATAACGGCGCTTTTTTGTTGAACAGCGCTCAGGCGCAGAACTCCTATAAAGATCCGAGCTATAGCGATTACGGAATTGAAACACCGTCAGCGCTGGATAACTTTACTCAGGCGATTCAGTCACAAATTCTCGGCGGCCTGCTCACCAACATTAATACCGGTAAGCCGGGAAGAATGGTGACCAATGATTTTATCATTGATATCGCTAACCGGGACGGGCAGCTGCAATTGAATGTTACCGACAGGAAATCGGGAAAAACATCAACGATCGAAGTGTCGGGTTTACAAACACAGTCAACCGATTTCTAAGCCATAGCCACGAAAGGAAAAAATCATGCAGCGCTTACTTATAATGGTTGCAGTATTTTTACTCAGCGGATGCTTAACGTCCCCACCGCAAGAAGCCGCTAAACCGACATTAATGCCTCGCGCCCAAAGTTACAAAGACTTGACGCATCTCCCGATGCCTACGGGTAAAATCTTTGTATCGGTTTACAATATCCAGGATGAAACTGGTCAGTTTAAACCTTATCCGGCAAGTAACTTCTCCACTGCCGTACCGCAAAGTGCCACGGCAATGCTGGTTACCGCACTGAAAGATTCGCGTTGGTTCGTGCCGCTGGAGCGTCAGGGATTACAGAACTTACTGAACGAACGAAAAATCATCCGTGCGGCACAGGAAAACGGCACGGTTGCCATTAACAACCGAATTCCGCTGCAATCATTAACCGCAGCTAACGTGATGGTGGAAGGTTCAATCATCGGCTATGAAAGCAACGTTAAATCAGGTGGTGTCGGCGCGCGTTATTTCGGTATTGGTGCCGATACGCAATATCAACTCGACCAGATAGCGGTAAACCTGCGCGTAGTTAACGTCAGTACCGGTGAGATCCTTTCTTCGGTCAATACCAGTAAAACCATCCTGTCTTATGAAGTGCAGGCAGGGGTATTCCGTTTCATTGACTACCAACGGCTTCTGGAAGGGGAAATTGGTTATACCTCTAACGAACCGGTCATGCTTTGCCTGATGTCAGCCATTGAAACTGGCGTTATCTTCCTGATAAATGACGGTATCGATCGCGGCTTGTGGGATTTGCAGGATAAGAAACAAGTTGATAACGACATTCTGGTCAAATACCGCCATATGTCGGTACCTCCAGAGTCCTGATACTAAAGAGAGAATAAAAAGCGTGAGGAAGCCCTCACGCTTTTTTTATTTACTGGTCAGCGTGGATGAAGCCGGGTTTTCGCGACGTGATGCCAGCCACAATCCGCTGTTTTTCATCGCATAGCCGAATACCAGACCTAGCGCCAGAGACGGCACAACCAGTTGCCAATCCCCTTGCCCTGCAAACGTTGCGCATGCGCCAATAAACGTGCCTGGCACAAATGAAAGCAGCCATTGCTTTGCCTGGATACACATCATAAATGCGACAATTCCCGTCATGACATAGCCAAGGATGTTCATATGTGGGGCAAGTGCACTACCATTAATAATCACCAACGCCCACACCACACCGCTTAGCAGCGTACACGCCGAGATCCACAGCCCTTTCAGTCCACCTTGTGGGCAGGCAAAATAGGCTGTACAGCCCAGGAAGCCAGCCCAACTGAGTAAACCAAGAGAAACGGCCACCCATCCCCAGAGTCCGGAGAGAATGCCCGTTGTGATTGCAATAGAGAGAAGTATGTTCATGCCGCGCATCTTAGCAGAAAAACGGCATGGTAATGAGATCGTGCACACAATTCATGCAAGATGATGAATTGCGTTGCAGTATATAGTGACTTAAATCACATTTATTCGTCTGTATCTTCCTGTAATTCATCCCACATTGCACTAATTGCATCGCGCGTCAGTGGCGCCATAGTTCGCCAGAAAGCGGTATTCGCATGCGCCTCAACTTTACCAAGGAACGTGTCGCACCAGGGAAGCAGGTAGTCAACAAACAAGGTTTCCAGTGCTTCACTCTCATCTTCTGCGGACTGGTCTTCAAGCCAGGATGCCGCCAGCAACAAGGTACCAATATGATCGGCTGGTGTATCCGCCAGCGGCATTCCACGCGCAGACAGGAATGCACGAACATCCGCTTCCTTCGCCCCTTCTACCCAGGCGCTACGATAAGGCGGCACTGAACACTCTTTCCCGACAAACAGCGCGTTGTAATCTGCAGCAAGCTGGGGCATATCACAGCTTTTCTGCAAACGGGCCAACAGCTCATCCTGTTCCAGTGGCCAGTTAGCAGACAGTTTACCTTCGCTAATCAAGGTAAACAGGGGAACCAGTAAAGGGTCCTGCGGTTGGCGGTAAAACAGCGAGCCCAGTACACGGCACAGGATAGAAAACTCGTTCATTGATATATTCCAGTTAGTAACAATTAAAGTTCAGCAAATTCCGCGATAGGCTCCATGCCCCGCGATTCCAGAAACGACAGCAAGCGTTTTGGTGAAACGTTCAGAATTCGGTCTTCCGGGAAGCCCACATCATCCAGAATCTTACGGCATTCACCGAACTCTCCCAACGTGAATGCGGTATGGGAATCTGAACCCAGGGCCACCCAGCCACCTGCATCACGTACTGCCGCAGCCACAGCGCGACAGTTATCTTCACTGCCCTTACGCGAATGCAAAAACGAGGAATTATTGATTTCCAGCGCGACCTGATATTTTGCCGCCGCCTGTGCAATTGCGGTGATATCGACGGGATATTTGGGATTTCCTGGATGGCTGATAATATGCACATTGCCGCTCGCCATCGTGGCGATCATCGCCTGGGTATTCGTGTCTTTATCGTGAGGTGCAAAAACCGGCTCATGGAAGCCTGCAATAATCAGATCGAGTGAGTCAAACATCGGCCCTGAGCAGTCAATTTCACCTTCTATATTCTTAATATTCGCCTCAATTCCGCGCAGGATCCCTACGCCATCTACAACACGCGGCCAAATACGCATGTTAATAAAGTGCCAGTGGTGTGGCGCATCCGCCATGTCCGGTCCATGATCGGTGATGGCAAACAGCTTGATACCCTTGCGATGAGCTTCAGCGATGTAATCACTTAAGGTGCTGTAGGCATGGGTGCTGGCAACGGTATGCATATGCAGGTCAACGGGATACATAACTCTCTCCTGTAGTCGTTTTCCGTCAAGGATAGCAGGTATCGCCGCCATTAATACCCTAAATAATTCGGGTTGTATTTAGTCGAAACCCGGCGCTGGCCGGGTTGACATTGATATCAGTAACCCCGAACGCGATCAACCTGACCGGTAACCGCTTTTCCACTTTCCAGGCTCAGGATTGTACGAGAAATATAATCCACCGCTTCCGCTGGGCGCGTTACCGCAGCAATGTGCGGCGTCATCGCCACACGTGGGTGTTTCCACAATGGGTTGTCTTCCGGTAGCGGTTCTCGGCTATAGACATCCAGCATCGCACCTTTCAGTTTTCCGCTATCCAACGATGCCAGAAGATCGTCTTCATTGAGATGAACACCACGCGCCAGGTTCAGCACATAGGCTCCATCCTGTAATTGATTCAACAGTCCGGCATTAATAATGCCTACCGTTTCTGCCGTATTGGGCAGAAGATTAATCAGCACACGCGTCTGGCTTAAAAATGCACTCAATTCTTCGGTGCCCGCAAAACTTTCCACACCAGGCCAGGATTTACGGGTACGGCTCCAACAACGCAGTGGGAACCCCCATGCCTGCAGGCTCTCTGCCACTTTAGCCCCTAATACACCGGCCCCCATGATACCGATGGTAAATTCATCACGGGTGTACTCTTGCAACGGCTGCCACTTCGCCTGGGATTTTAATGCCTGATAGTCATCAAAGCGGCGGAACCAGTGCAACACCTGACTCACCGCATACTCCTGCATTTGCAGACCCATACCGGTATCTTCCAGACGGAAAAGTGGAATCGAGGTATCCAGCATCTCCGGGTGTGCTTTAAGCTTACTGAGGATGGAGTCCACTCCGGCTCCCAATGCAAAGACAGCTTTTAACTTTCGCCCTGCCAGCATTTCAACCGGCGGATGCCAGACCAGCGCATAGTCGGCATGGGCATTATCACCCGCTTTCCACTCGCGAACGTTAGCGCCAGGGATGGCTTTCGTCAGCGCCTTTACCCACCAGGCCGTATCAAATGTAGGGTGATAGAAAATTATTTCCATATTGTCTCCTGAACATTGTTATGCGGAACATTCTCGCACTTATTATCATCATTTTCCGAGGGAACATCAGATTAGCAAATTTCAGAGTGCTGGCAAAAAAAACAATTCCCGCTCATTTAAGCCCCATGTTGCTTGAAGTTTGTGTAAATGCACGTTTTTTTGAAAAAGTAGATTGACGCCGGGGCGGTATTTCCCCTACATTAGCGCCCGTTCCAGCAGTACAGGAACAACAATATGGTGAGGTGTCCGAGTGGCTGAAGGAGCACGCCTGGAAAGTGTGTATACGGCAACGTATCCGGGGTTCGAATCCCCGCCTCACCGCCATATTCGAGAAAGAGCTCGTACGCAAGTACGGGCTTTTTTTCGCCTCTGTCCCATACAGACTATCAACCGCCCTCAGAACCCGTCGATGGATCTTCGCTTTCAGTCAGTTCCTACGCCATATATGCATTCCTGACATACACTAGTTAAAACGATAAAAGTGAGGCAACAGGATGATAGCATTCCCGGCCAGCTTACTGATCCTGAATGGAAAAAGTGCTGATAACCTTCCCCTGCGTGACGCTATCGCTCAACTGCGCAATGAGAGTGTCGAAATCCATGTTCGCGTGACCTGGGAAAAAGGCGATGCACAACGTTACGTTGATGAAGCGCTCCGGTTGGGCGTAGCAACGGTGATTGCCGGCGGTGGTGACGGTACCATCAACGAAGTATCCACTGCGCTGATCCACTGTCAGGGGGAGAATGTTCCGGCGCTCGGGATTTTGCCATTGGGAACGGCAAATGATTTTGCTACCAGCGTTGGCATTCCTGAAGCGCTGGACAAGGCATTAAAGCTGGCCATTGCCGGGAATTCGGTAGAGATTGATATGGTGCAGGTCAACGATAAAACCTGCTTTATCAATATGGCGACAGGAGGGTTCGGTACTCGGATCACTACCGAAACACCGGAGAAACTCAAAGCCGCCCTTGGCGGTGTGTCGTACTTTATTCACGGGTTAATGCGCATGGATACGCTGAAGCCAGACAGTTGCGAAATTCGCGGCGAAAACTTTCACTGGCAGGGGGACGCGCTGGTGATTGGTATTGGCAATGGGCGTCAGGCCGGTGGTGGACAGCAACTTTGCCCGACAGCGCTCATTAATGACGGCCTGCTGCAACTGCGAATCTTTACCGGTGAGGAGCTGATTCCGGCACTGCTATCGGCGATAACTCAGTCCGAAGACAATCCGAATATCATTGATGGCACATCATCATGGTTTGATATCCGTGCGCCACATGAAATTACCTTCAATCTGGATGGAGAACCGCTCAGCGGGCAAGAGTTTCATGTTGAAATCCTGCCTGCAGCCCTGCGCTGCAGGCTACCGCCGGGTTGCCCATTATTGCGCTAATCCGACGGCACTCTACTGACATCAGGCAATCGTGACTTTGTTATCCAGATAAACATCCTGGACGGCATTAATCAGCTTCACGCCGTCAGCCATGGTTTTCTTGAACGCTTTACGTCCAAGAATTAACCCCATGCCACCGGCACGCTTGTTAATCACCGCGGTACGTACCGCATCGCTGAGATCGGTTTCTCCGCCGGCCGCACCACCGGAGTTAATGAGTCCGGCGCGTCCCATATAGCAGTTCGCCAGTTGATAACGCACCAGGTCAATCGGGTTATCACTGGTCAGCTTGCTATAGACACGATCGTCGGTATAGCCGAAGTTAACCGCTTTATACCCGCCGTTATTCTCCGCCATTTTCTGTTTAACGATATCCGCGCCGATAGTTGCCGCCAGATGGTTTGCCTGCCCGGTCAAATCAGCCGAAACATGATAATCCACACCGTCTTTCTTAAACGCAGAGTTGCGCAAATAGGCCCACAGTACCGTCACCATGCCCAGCTCATGGGCGCGCTCAAAGGCTGCAGAGATCTCTTCAATCTGGCGGCGCGACTCCTCTGAACCAAAATAAATGGTTGCCCCCACCGCGACCGCGCCCATATTGAACGCTTGCTCCACGCTGGCATACAGCGTCTGGTCAAAGGTATTCGGGTAGCTAAGCGTTTCGTTATGGTTAATTTTCACCAGGAATGGAATGCGATGCGCATAACGGCGGGAAACAGACGCCAGCACGCCATAGGTTGACGCGACGCAGTTGCAGCCCGCTTCAATCGCCAGCTCAACAATATTTTTCGGATCAAAATACAGCGGGTTTGCGGCAAACGATGCCCCAGCAGAATGTTCCACACCCTGGTCTACAGGCAGAATCGACAAATAACCGGTCCCGGCGAGCCGTCCGGTGTTGTACAGCGTCTGCATATTACGCAGCACAGCGGGGGGACGGTTATTGTCAACCATCACGCGGTCGACGTAATCATGTCCTGGCAGGTAAAGTTGGTCAGAAGGAATGGTCATACAACGATGCTGTAAAAGGTTGTCGGCATCTTTGCCAAGCAACTGCGCAATATCAGTCATAGCTATGCTCCCGTAAGTTCCGATTTGATCTCGGAAGTGGATTGTCCTGACCCGCCTGATGGCGGGCAGCAATAAGCCTGGTACTGACTGCGCATTTTTTCCATCTTTAGCGCACTTTTCAGCGATTTCCGCTGGCTCGATTCAGGCATCAAAAAATGATACAGCGGTCAAATTTAGACCATAAAGGTATTTAAAAGGTATTGTTGAATGGTACTATCCAGACGTACCTTACCTGTCATGAAGGATTTAAAGATGAAAACTACAGTTAAGCTGTCGTTCATGATGTTTGTGGAGTGGTTTATCTGGGGCGCCTGGTTTGTGCCGCTTTGGCTCTGGCTGAGTAAAAGCGGCTTTACTGCTGGTGAAATTGGCTGGTCTTATGCCTGTACCGCCATTGCCGCGATCCTCTCACCGATCTTCGTCGGTTCGATCACTGACCGCTTTTTCTCTGCGCAAAAAGTACTGGCAGTGCTGATGTTTGTCGGCGCGATTTTGATGTATTTTGCAGCGCAGCAGACGACGTTCGGCGGATTCTTTCCGCTATTGCTGGCGTATTCACTCACCTATATGCCGACGATTGCACTAACCAACAGTATCGCCTTCGCCAACGTCCCGGATGTCGAACGTGATTTTCCGCGCATTCGCGTAATGGGCACGATCGGCTGGATTGCTTCCGGCCTGGCTTGCGGGTTCTTACCGCAAATGCTCGGCTATAACGACATTTCACCGACCAACATTCCGCTGCTCATTACGGCCGCGAGTTCCGCGTTACTGGGTATCTTCGCTTTCTTTTTACCGGATACACCACCGAAAAGTACCGGCAAGATGGATTTCAAAGTCATGCTGGGTCTGGATGCGCTGATCCTGCTGCGTGATAAGAACTTCCTGGTCTTTTTCTTCTGCTCTTTTCTGTTTGCCATGCCGCTGGCGTTTTACTACATCTTCGCCAACGGCTACCTGACAGAAGTTGGGATGAAAAATGCGACCGGCTGGATGACGCTGGGCCAGTTCTCTGAAATTTTCTTCATGCTGGCACTGCCGTTCTTCACAAAACGCTTTGGCATTAAAAAGGTACTGTTGCTTGGTCTTATCACTGCCGCGATCCGCTACGGATTTTTTGTTTACGGCGGCGCGGAAGAATATTTCACCTACGCCCTGCTATTTCTCGGCATTCTGCTACATGGCGTTAGCTACGACTTCTACTACGTTACGGCCTACATCTATGTCGATAAAAAAGCGCCAGTGCACATGCGTACCGCTGCGCAGGGGTTAATCACTCTCTGCTGTCAGGGATTCGGCAGCCTGCTCGGCTACCGCCTGGGTGGGGTGATGATGGAAAAAATGTTTGCTTATAAAGAGCCGGTGAATGGCCTCACCTTTAACTGGGCTGGCATGTGGGGATTTGGCGCGATCATGATCGCCGTTATCGCCGTGCTGTTTATGATTTTCTTTCGCGAGTCAGACAAAGAAATCACCGCCATTAAGGTGGACGACCGCGATATCGTATTGCAACAAGGGGAAATTAAATGAAAGCAGAACGTATTCTCGGTGCTCTTTATGGGCAGGCGTTAGGGGATGCGATGGGTATGCCGTCGGAACTGTGGCCACGAACCCGGGTAAAAGCTCACTTCGGTTGGATCGACCGTTTTTTGCCCGGTCCGGCGGAGAATAATGCCGCCTGCTATTTCAGCCAGGCGGAGTTCACTGATGACACCTCCATGGCGCTGTGTCTGGCAGATGCCCTGCTCGAGTGCGACGGAGAAATTGTACCCGACGTTATTGGTCGCAATATTCTGGCCTGGGCAGAGCGCTTTGATGCCTTTAATAAAAACGTGCTGGGTCCGACCTCAAAAATTGCGCTCAATGCCATCCGCGATGGTAAGCCCGTTGCTAAGCTGGAAAACAACGGTGTCACCAATGGGGCGGCTATGCGCGTGTCGCCGTTGGGATGTCTGCTGCCCGCGCGCGATCTCGATGCCTTTATCGACGACGTAGCATTAGCTTCCAGTCCAACGCATAAATCGGATCTGGCTATTGCTGGCGCAGTTGTGGTCGCATGGGCGGTATCACGCGCCATTGATGGCGGTAAATGGTCGGAGATTGTCGACGCACTGCCCGCCATTGCCCGGCATGCCCAGCAAAAGCGGATCACCACCTTCAGCGCGTCTCTCTGTGCACGCCTTGAACTGGCGCTGAAAATCGTCCGTAATGCCGACGGCTTTGAGTCTGCCAGTGAGCAGCTGTATCAGGTGGTGGGGGCTGGAACCAGTACGATTGAATCCGTACCTTGCGCCATCGCGATGGTCGAACTGGCGCAGACCGATCCCAACCGCTGCGCCATTCTGTGCGCGAACCTCGGCGGCGATACCGACACCATCGGGGCGATGGCAACCGCCATTTGTGGCGCGCTGCACGGCGTCGGCGCGATTGACCCGGCATTGAAACATGAGCTTGATGCGGTAAATCAGCTGGACTTTATCCGCTACGCCAGTGGATTAATGCAGCTGCGTGAGCATCGGGAGGCGCGATGAACACCACGCGCCTACAACACCTTCTCCCACAGTTACATACACAGCGGCCTGTCACGGTAGTCGGCGCGGCGGTTATTGATGTGATTGCCGATGCGTATGCCCTTCCCTGGCGCGGCTGTGATATTGAGCTTAAGCAGCAAGGGGTGAACGTTGGCGGCTGCGCGCTCAATATTGCCGTGGCGCTTAAACGTTTAGGTATCGAGGCCAGCAATGCGTTACCGCTGGGTCAGGGCGTGTGGGCCGATATTATCCGCAACCGTATGGTGAAAGAAGGATTGCACAGCCTGATCGATAATGCCGAAGGCGATAACGGCTGGTGTCTGGCATTGGTAGAGCCAGACGGTGAACGCACATTTATGTCCTTTAGCGGCGTTGAGAATCAGTGGAATGCCGCCTGGCTGGCACAGCTGGATATCCCGCGTCATAGCCTGGTGTATCTCTCGGGTTATCAGCTAGCATCCCCGTGCGGTGAATTGCTGGTGCAGTGGCTGGAAGGTCTGGAAGAGGTGACGCCGTTTATCGATTTTGGCCCGCGCATCGGCGACATTCCCGAGCCCTTACTGGTACGAATTATGGCCTGCCGTCCGCTGGTGTCACTTAATCGTCAGGAGGCGGAAATTGCTGCCGAGCGATTTGCATTGAGTCAGGATGTGGAAGGTTTTGGCGCAGAATGGGTGCAGCGTTTCACCGCACCGGTGGTCGTGCGTCACGATAAAGACGGCGCATGGTATTTCAGCGCACAGACATCTGGCTGCGTACCGCCATTTGCAACGGCGGTCGTTGACACCATTGGCGCAGGTGACAGCCACGCCGGCGGCATGCTGGCTGGGCTGGCATCAGGCTGGTCGCTGGGCGATGCCGTCCTGCTTGGCAATGCAGTAGCATCCTGGGTGGTGGGTCACCGCGGCGGCGACTGCGCCCCCTCACGCGAGGCGTTACTCCTCGCACACAAAGACGTATAGGTCGCTTCGACAGTAACTGATACTGTATTCAATAGGCCGTTGCTGCTGATCAAGCGCTACCTGCTTGATCACCAGTACCGGCACTTTGCTGTCCATCTGGATATGTGACTGAAACTCGGCGTCCGGCATCCGCGCGCTAACGCGTGAGCGTGTGCGCTGTGGAAAGATATGCTGGCTGCGGAAATAGTCGTACAGTGAAACGCCAATGGCATCCACGTCATGGATAAGATGGGCGGGTACCCATGATTCTTCAATAGACACAGCATCTTCATCAACATAGCGAATGCGCTTGAGCAAGAAGACCTCACTGCCGACAGCAATGGCCAACTGCTGAGCCACCTCTTCCGGGCAGGGCACCACGCGTTTATTCACCCACAGCGTATCCGGCTTTTTACCGCGCAACACCACCTGTTGTGAAAAACCGCGCGCTTCTTTGAGCGAATACTCGAAGATGTTATTGATTTGCGTCCCGTAGCCACGCGCACGCGTCACCACCCCCTCTTCTTCCAGCGCCTGCATCGCTTTGCGCACCGTAATGCGTGAAACGCCGGTCAACTGGCTGAGGTCGCGCTCGCCAGGCAGGATATTGCCATGCTCCAGGATCCCACTGCGCACAGCGTTCTTAACCGTTTGAGCGAATTTCATATACAGCGGCGTGTTGTCCGCCGCTGAAATACGTTCATTCAGTTGCGCGATAAGCTGGGTATGCGCTTGTTCCATTTATCTTTTTCCTGGCAGCCGTTTCTGCAGCCAGTATACCATTTCTGCTCATCACCACCACGCGTGGAAATGATGCACCGGACCAATCCCCTCGCCCACTTCCAGCGTATCCGCCTGCGCCAGCGCCGCAGAGAGCCACAACTTAGCCTCCTGTACCGTATCAGCCCAGTTAACATGGCGTGGACGCAGTGCCGCCAGCGCTGCTGACAACGTGCACCCTGTTCCGTGCGTATTTTTTGTCACCACCCTTGGCGCGGTGAAACGCTGTTCGCCATCGCGGGTAAACAGCCAGTCAGGGCTTTGCTCATCATCAAGATGACCCCCTTTCATTAATACCGCCTCACAGCCCAGCGCCCGCAACGCGCGCCCCTGCTCTAACATTTCCTGCTCCGTTCGGGCATGCGATGCCCCGAGCAACGCCGCCGCCTCCGGCAGATTAGGGGTAATAATCGACACTTGCGGTAACAGACGGGTACGCAGCGTTTCAACCGCAGAGGAAGACAACAGCGGATCGCCGCTTTTTGCCAACATTACCGTATCCAGTACGACGTTTTGTACCCGATGACGCTGTAAACGTTCGGCAACGGCTTCGACAATATCGGTTTCTGCCAGCATGCCGATTTTGGTGGTATCGATGCGCACATCGCTGAACACCGAGTCCAGCTGTGCAGCAACAAAGTCAGATTCAATGCGATACACCGACTGCACCCCGCGCGTATTTTGCGCCACCAGTGCCGTGATTACTGAGCAGCCATAAGCGCCGAGTGCCGAAAAAGTTTTTAAGTCGGCCTGGATCCCCGCGCCACCGCTTGGATCGGTTCCGGCGATCGTTAATGCGTTAATCCGTTTCATGCTTGCTCCTGGGCGTTCAGGTTATAGAGAGCGTCGAGAAATGCCGGAACAAAACTTCCCGGTCCCGTCGATTGTTCAGTGGCGCGTTGTCCGGCTTGCTTCATCCAGCTACAGGCTGAAGCAACATTATTCAACCGGTCGCCCTCCAGGGCGCAACTGGCTGCGACTACCGCTGACAATGCACAGCCGGTGCCCACTACGCGCGTCATCAACGGGTCACCGCCGTTCACGCAGACGGTACGCTGACCATCGGTAACGTAGTCAACTTCGCCGGTCACCACGACAATGGTTCCAACCTGGCGTGCCAGTGTTTGTGCTGCCGGAAGGGCTACCGCTGGCGTATCCGTCGTGTCTACACCGCGCCCCACTCCGTTCATCCCCGCCAGCGCAAGGATTTCTGAGGCGTTACCGCGAATAGCCGCTGGCTGTAGCGCCAGTAAATCCAGACAGAAACGACGACGAAACGCCAGTGCGCCTACGGCAACGGGATCGAGCGTCCAGGGGGTTTTCGCCTGCTGCGCCTGTTCAACGGCGGCACGCATTGCCGTTGCCCGCGCCTGAGTCAGTGTCCCAACATTAATGAGCAGCGCCTGGGCAATAGCAGCAAACTGGCTGGCTTCCTCAGGTTCGATCACCATCGCGGGCGATGCGCCAAGTGCCAGTAACGTATTGGCAGTGAAGCTTTGCACAACCTCGTTGGTCATACAGTGAGTGAGGGGGGAAAGCGTTCTAAATTGGTGTAAGGTGTGGGCCGCAAGTGCGCGGCTGTGCAGGTCAGGCTGCATGGTTCAGCTCCTGCCCGCGTGAAAGAAGGGACACGAGCAGTGTCAGACTTCCCTACGCTGGCATTATCCAGATCAGGTGGTACGGGTATTTCTCAGCCTTCACGCGGAAGGGCACCCCGAGTCGTTT
>NZ_CP080033.1:3194125-3195036 GCF_019382635.1 Citrobacter sp. Colony219
AAATACTAATAACTAAAACGACGAAAGGCCAGACACTGGAATGGCTGACCTTTCTAAATTAATCAATATGGAGCGTGTGCAAATGATTAATTCTACCCCTATTTATAATAAATTTAAGTACGTATCTGCTGAGTGTGGTTCAGGTAAAACATATCAATTATGTAATATAATCAATAACAGTAATGAAAAATATATTTTAGTACAGAACACTCAAGAGCTTATTAAGCAGACAGCAAATCAAATCAATAATTGCGAGTATATAATTACAGATACAGTACCAAAAGATAAAAGTGTTATTAGTTCAGTTATTAACTTTCTTTCATCTGGAAGTAATAAAACATTACTCATAACAGATAAAACGTTTTTCAAAATCCCTCGTGAATTGTTATCTAACTGGAATGTGTATATTGACGATGTGACTAATTTTCACTCTTTCCAGAATATAAATGAAGGGAGTTCTGAGATAAAAAATGTTATCCGAAATGTTTTAATACATAAAGTACAGCCATTAGATGACAGAAATATGTATATTGCGGCTGAAAGAAACCCAGAAGTACAAGGGGATGTAGTAAGGAACATTTTAAATCAACTTTCAGTATTGAATGATAATGATCTTTTTATAATGAATAATGAGTACTTTATCGATGCGGAAAAGGAACAGCTTAATATTACCGCATGGAAAGATCTCAATAAGTACAAAGACGTATCAATCACCTTTCTCGGAGCTAATTTCGAAAATTCATTGATCTATAAAGGCAATAAAGAACTCTTTGAAAGTACTGAACTTGAAGGATTACGGACACGAGAAACAGAACTCAAAGACAGGTTAAAGGTTTATTACTTCTCTAAAAAATTCAAACTATCAAGGACCTGGAAAACTAACAACCCTGATAAAGTACAAAAAATATACT
>NZ_CP080033.1:3195066-3195595 GCF_019382635.1 Citrobacter sp. Colony219
ATTTCTACTGGACGAAGAACAAAAGCGACTCTCAGAGTCTCAAAAACGGCACAGAGATAAGCCCGGATGCCAGAGGATTCAACCAGTACCAGCACCTTGATACGTGCGTCTGGCTGGCTTGTATGCGTCCCTCTGAAACAGAAGCTAAACAGTGTGAATTGTTCTTTAAGATTGACGGCGAGGCGATACACATCGCAAGGGAATACGAAAGTTTACACCAGTTCGTACTACGAGGGATTTCGAGGAATTTTGACAGTACTGAAACGCAGATAGTCTATGTTTTTGATGAGTGGCAGGCCAGATCTCTTACAGACAATATTGAGTACATAGATCTCGGTATTGATGATGATGAACAAGGACAGAGAGGCAGGCCGCAAGGCTCAATGAACAAGGAAAAGCGTTTCACTCTCGATGATACCAAAGCAAAGCGTTTCCGCCGCTGGAAAGACAGCAACCCAGGGCTTGAGTTAGAAGCGTTCAGGGCGTTTCTTGCCAGTGCTACCAACGCAGGTCTCAATACTGAAGAAAG
>NZ_CP080033.1:3195665-3196285 GCF_019382635.1 Citrobacter sp. Colony219
AACACCATCATAAAACCGATGAATGTCCGAAAAATAATACCTCATAGTATCTATAGGTAATAAATTTCGGACATAAAAACGAGCGAAAGCGAATTAACTACCTGAAAACGGGAGCGGCGAAGCAAGCGAACTGTTTCGGGTAGTTAGTGAGAGTGCTCACGCAGTGAGCACTTGATGGTTATCTCATTGTTTATATAGATAAAAGAATTAAACAGCACCCGCTTTGCGTGTACTGTCCGCTGGATTCGGTTCTACTGCTTCGTTCCCTTCGGTCACAGGCAGAGCGAACCAATCGCGTTTCTTGTTCTGTCAGTAAGTGCGTAACTAACTGTTATTTAATTACTTATTCTACAAATCATTCCTTTGAGTACTTCGTGGGGTATCTGCTGCTTCAGTTGCTGGAAAAGCCCTGTCAGTACTGACCAGAGCGAAGCGACCCCGATCCGATTAATCCCCCTCCATGATGGTGTTTCGGACAAAACGCACAGGAAGCCCCTGAACGTGATGTTCGTTACTGGCATACCTCAATGTACAAAACTCCATAAAACGCCGTAGCGATGTTTTGAGAGCGTTTGTGTGGTGGCATCGTCAGTACTCTCTGTATTGAAATCAGATACATA
>NZ_CP080033.1:3196413-3197013 GCF_019382635.1 Citrobacter sp. Colony219
TGTGCGTGTTACTCTTGAGAACCTGAATACGGACGGCTTTAAGTCCGTACTTTTGGCCTGAGAGAAGCTAACGGGAGTGACAAAACGGTGAGAGTGGTACAACTGCTAACCTATAAACTTTGGGGGGATTCCTTTTTAAGGGATCTACCTAAAGGCAAACGAATTATTGTCGATAATACAAATAGAACGAACCATCGATTTGGATAATTATTAAAGGATAATTTCGGTGAGTAAATATTTTAAAATAGGAATTTTTGGCATTTGGGGAGTGTTTTTATTCCTTGCGTCAATGGATAAATTTGGTGATCTTTTCTCAGTCGGTACTGGCTTCTGGTCGGTAGTCATGCTTTCCCTCGCTGGATTGTGCCTGCTACTGGCAAGTACTGCCGCGATAGGTTGGGCTGTTTTGGGTTTAGGTACTCTCCGGGCTGAGTACTTACCCTATAAACTCGTTAACAATTATACAGTGGCAGTACTGATCATTGTACTGGCTTTCGTGGCAAGTGTTGCCCGATCCTCAAGTGATGAATCCAGAGCACAAAAACTTGGATTTAAAGACGGCAAAGAGTTTTCTATTGCTCGTGAAAATAACATTACAAA
>NZ_CP080033.1:3201134-3202063 GCF_019382635.1 Citrobacter sp. Colony219
GTTACCAGCCTTTAGAACATAAAATAATCGAAACCCAGTTCACCCATTTTTTGACCAAAAAGTTAAAGGGATCGTTTACTCAGATAAAAGTAGAGTCTGTTTTTTTCCGCACGATTTAAAATCTCGTTCGTCTGATCAGGTTCAACCCTGTCAACCAAATGCCGTGAACTCAGATCTCAGTACAGAACTTTTCACTAATCCGATATCGATTAAAAAACGCACGATCAAAAATCTCTTTTGGGTAGTCCCTTGTGATACTCCTCTTTTGCGTCTCGTTTAGTATCATTTATACATTGAAATAATTTAAATGATACTGTATCATTTAGTTAATTCAAATGATACTTATCACGGTAGTGAGGGCAGGAAAATGATTTTTGGTTATGCGAGAGTCTCAACAAAAGATCAGAACCTTGAACGTCAGTTGGCAGTACTGGAACCTGTTTGCGACAAAATCATTACAGAGAAGGAATCAGGCAAGTCCACCAGCGAAAGACCTGAATTGGTGAACCTGCTTTCACACCTCCGAGAAGGTGACACCCTCGTCACTCATTCAATTGATCGCCTCGCACGTAATACCCGCGATTTATTGGAAATGATTGATAACCTCGTAGATCGAGGGATCACTGTCCAGTTCTTGGCAAACTCGATGAGCTTTGATAATTCCCCACAATCCCGACTGATTTTAACCATGATGGGAGCGGTAGCAGAGTTCGAAAGAGGCATGATCGCATCACGTCGCAATGAGGGGATCGCTCTTGCCAAAGAGGCTAAGAAGTACAAGGGCAAGCAAAAGAACAAAGGGCTACATAGCAAGATTATCGATATGTTACAGGCCGGAAAGAACACACCAGACGAAATCGCAAAGCTGTGTGATTGCGGCAGAGCTACAGTATTTCGCGTGAAGAAAGAAATGCTCGCCAGTACTGGCT
>NZ_CP080033.1:3204998-3248895 GCF_019382635.1 Citrobacter sp. Colony219
ACCTACGCTGGCATTATCCAGATCAGGTGGTACGGGTATTTCTCAGCCTTCACGCGGAAGGGCACCCCGAGTCGTTGAAACACAAATATGATATTCAGGTTTCAGCAACAGGATACTGTCTGCACGGCATGTTGTAAATTGCAGGCCAACATTGCCTACATATCTGCACTTCATTTACACTTTTTACGAAATAACTGGGGTACACACAAAATAGTGCTTGTCAGATATCCTGTAAGCCAGAAATGATACACGACTGATTTTGATGACCCGAAGAGGTAGAAAGGATGGGTATGAAAAATAAAATGTTGCTGGGCGCACTTCTGCTTGCGAGCAGCGTCGTCTGGGCCGCGCCAGCCGCAACAGCAGCCCCCACCGGTATCGATAAGTATGAGCTGAGCAGCTTTATTGCTGACTTCACCCATTTCAAACCCGGTGACAAGGTTCCACCACTGTATCTCACCGAAGAATACACCATTAAGCAGTGGAATCTGCGCAACCTGCCCGCACCGACGCCAGGCACCCACTGGACCTATATGGGCGGCGCGTATGTGCTGGTCAATGATGCCGACGGTAAAATCATTAAAGCCTACGACGGCGAGATTTTTTATCACCGGTAAAAAAACACGCACCCTATATAAAGGGTGCGTCAATTAAATATCACTCGTATTCCGTAACAACTTTAACTCTACTTTGTACTTTACCTGGTCGAATATTTTGTCCATATACAACATATCTCCCATATAGATTTAAGTTAACGCGTTGTTCTTCTGGAGTTACATCTTTAAAATTCAAAAGATCATAGCTGGAACTATTCCCTGCACTAAAATTAATTGCTTGACTTCCATTTAGTGAGATTTCAAACCCAACATCCCCAGCACCTCCATATTCATTTTCATATTCATTCTTGAGGATATTACCTTGAATACTCTCCGACTCAAAATGATACTTAAAAGAATAAGAGGACAATCCTTTATTGCAAATAAAAGATACGTTACCTGATGTAGGTTCAAGCTTTAGATACCTGGAAGCATTATTATTCAGATCTGATATCGTAACTGCTGGGGCAGTAAGTACACCATCATTAAATCTACAAGTTTTTGTCATTTGCGTGATTTGTGGGATATAAGTTACACGATAATAATGATTCGTATTATCATGCCCGAACAAACATCCTGTTGAAAAGCATTTCTCAGGAATAAAATCTATCTGGATGCCTTCATTTATATTTTTTGCATTTTGACTTACCCCAGTAGCTTTTGAAACAACATCAAAAGTTAAGGTAATTTCTGCCTTATTTATTTTTCCTATATCCATCTCTGTAAAAGAGTTTTTTTTATCATACAAGATATGTGCAGGGTCAGAAGAAAATGTAGCCCTCAAATATATGTCACCAGCATCAGCATGGTATACATAATAGGTTTCCCTAGGAAATTCTATACTAAATACAGTTTCCCCCCCCATGTCAAATAAATTTCTACATATAGGCTTATGCGTAAATTTAAAATTGGATATATTGACAACATTGCCTTTCATATTATTAAGCTTTAATTCATCGCCAGACACATAGGTTTCAGCCCCATTAGAAATATAACAATGACTACTTGCACCAAAACTAATTAATGCAATTAAAAAAAACAAATATTTCATATCCACCTCTCACCGACAAATATAAACTTTACTTTCATCAATCGTTTTGCCGAAAGTGATTGAGCATGAAAGTCCCTGTTGTTTATCGACCGCCACTTTTATCACCGATGGCACTTCATTGGTGCGAATAAAAAGCTGGCTTCCCTGGCCTACTACGCCAATATTGTGTCCATGATTGTCTTCAACTTCATAACCAAACGTCAGCGGTAAACCATCAGGGCGCTGCGCCCGGATATACCACGGTTTACGCTGGTCAGTATCAAATGTTGTCAGCACTACCGCACCGCGATATGGCGCAACGTTCCGGCGGTTCCCCTGCAGATCGGTTTCACTATTGGTATTGGACACATCCAGCATCAGATGGTTTTCGCGATAAGGCGTTAAGCCGTCGTAAACCACCACGCCATTGTGGTCAGTGGTGCGATATTTCTGCCCGTTCACATACGCCCCTTCCAGACCAGGCGCATGCATGACGGCAAACGTTTCTGACAGTCTGTTGGCTAAATTCACGCCACCAGACCAGGCCACAAGGCCACCTGAAATACTGCCGCCAGTTTGTGTGTATTTAGACGACTGACTGTAGCTGCCGTTAAGCGTCGCAACTGGCGCATTCCACGTCAGATTGCCGCCTGCCGTTGTTTCGCTACCCTGCCGCTGATGGCTCAGATTCACCCCATAGTTAAACTGATCGCGACTGCCTGCGGTGCCCGAAAGTCCGGTATTGTTGGACGCAAAACCATCATCATCAAACGTCGTGGAATTAGACACATATAAATGCCTGCGTGGAGCGCTAATATCATCTCCCCAATCGAAAGGTATAGAGATAAAGACGTTAAAACGTTTATCTTCATGATGATCTTCATCGTAAGTCTGGCTGGCGGAAAAGGTATAGCTAATCCGTTGCCAGCTATTGGAATAGCTAACCTGATAATCTTTACTGTTACCGCTCCGTCCCCAGTAATCGCGCCACAGCGTACTGAGCGAAAAAGAGCCCCAACCTTGCGGCAAAGACTGGCTGACGTTAGCCGAAAAGCTGTTTTTACGACCAAAATCATTCTGGTAATAATCCGCGATGTCGTACACATCATTTTCATCGCGATGGTAGTTGTTCTTATTGTTTGCCCAGACATGATCGTTAAATGTCCGATAATCCCGTGATGAGTAGCGATAAGCTGCCAGGCCAAAACGGGTGGCGGTTTGCGTCAAATATTTGTTATAGGCAATCTGGTAGCTCTGCCCGTCAAACACATCACCATTATCCTGTTTGCTGTGCGATTGTGTCGCATCGACGGAAATCGCGCCGATACGTGTATTCCAGCCGGTTCCAAGCGTAAACGCATTGTAGTTATCTGCCAGCATGGTGCCGCCATACAGCGTTAACAGATTATTCAGCCCGTATTGGTAGCTCATCTGCGCAAAATCGGTCTGGTTGCTGGCGCCTTCGATATGGCTACGTCCAGCGGCAAAATCATATTTTGAGACCCCCGGCTGCAGCATATTGGGCACCGCAGCGTACGGTACCAGATAGGTTGTTACCGAGCCGTCAGCCTCTTTGATACTGACGTCAAGATCCGCTCCCCCTCCAGCCAGCTGCAAATCAGCAATGGAGAACGGGCCAGGCGGAACCTCTTTCTGGTAAACCACAAAACCGTTTTGTTCGATGGTAACCAGCGCGTTGCTTTGCGCAATCCCCTGAACCAGCGGCGTAAAATTCTGCTTTGAGTTTGGCAGCATCTGCATATCGCGATACAGCCGCACGCCCCGAAAACGTACCGCGTCAAAAATATCTGATGAGGTATACATATCCCCGGCACGCAGAGTGCCCAGAATTTGCGGGATGCCACGTTCCAGATACAGGGTATTACTTTTCCACTCCCCGTTGCTGTCATCGGTTTTGTTATAGCTGGCATCGGAATGCAACTGCCAGCCCAGCAGATTTAACCCACTGGTAAAGCGTGCATAGGTACTTTTACTGTTACCAGAATCCTTATAGTCGCTGTAATACTGGCTGGCATAGTACGAGGTATAGAAGGCATTGATGCCACGATCCCAGTTTTCCGGAGGAACATAGCCATTCTCAAGCTCATCGACATACGCCTGCGGTACGCTGAGATCAAGACGAAACGTGCCGATATTCCAGGCGTAACTGCCTCCCTGTACCGCCTGCTTTAGGGTTGGGCATTCATTCTGCTGGTCCAATGCTTGTGTATTTATCCCCAGACGCGTTAATGCGTCACGGGATAAACAGGTGTCATCCGGATTATCCTTAACGGTTATTTCATACTTACCACGCCACTGCTTATTGACGTAGATATCAATATCATATTGGCCTGGCAGTGGTTGGTTATCATCGAGGCGAAAATTTGAGACTTTTTCGCCTTTCATACCGCCCATCATAAAGTGGGTGTCAAACGTATCTTCTGCGGCCTGGGCGTCAATGCCAACCAACAACAGCAGTATTGCCGAAGCAAGCGGAGTCATCCTTAACATAACCAGCTCCTGTTATTTTAGGCTGACGTTATCACTAATATAATTGCCGTGATCGTCAATAATGGTCATTTTATACTGATTGGCATTAGTATTTTTCAATGCCACATTCGCACTGGAGAGCGGAGCAAGCATAATACTTTCATTGTTGATTTTGACATTATTAGCTTTAACTTCTGTCACCGTAACCCAGTTAGCAGCATCATTTCTGATAGAATAACTATTACCACTGCGTGTTAACGCCAGTTTATGGAAAGTATTTTTATTAACGGCGGAAATACCTTTTGGCCGATAAAAAAGTTTAATTCGATTCTGCATGGCGAATTTGAGTACATTTTTTCCGGCGCTATCAGGATTATTCGGTGGAATATCCAGTACATTAAGAAAAAATAAACTCTCTTTATCGTTAGGCAGCGTATTCGGCATTTTTTTAATTTTCAGTTGCTGGCCTGAATCTCCGGGAATCTTCGCTACTGGAGGTGTAAGCATAAAGGGTACGTTAATTTTTTCCGGCGGTAATGACGTATTGCCGTCATCAATCCATGATTGCACCAGTGACGAACGCTCCCCTTGGTTCATCAACTGTACCAGAACTTCATTTTTTTCTGCTGGGTAGATTACGCGAGTACCATAAATCACGATCCCTGCGTGTCCAGAAAAAGAGCATATCACAAGCATTGAGATAAATATTCGTTTCATACGGTGCCATCCAAAATAATGCCGGTAATAATTACCGGCAAAATAATTTATTCAGCCGAAACAGAAAAAGTGACTGTGGCGCTAAGTTGACCATTTTTAACCGGATTTAAATTCAATCGAGAATAGTCGGCATCAAAATTCAAAGTATAGATCTCCCCTTCCCCTCCCAGCGTTTTATTTAAAGATGAAATATCAATAACGCCAGTTTTATCAATATGCTTTTCGTCCATTTTAAGTTTGAAACCAACGTTAGTATCCGCCCCTGTTGACGGTTTAATAATGCCGCCATCACCAAAAACAACATTTGTGATATTAATGCTTGTTAACTTCGAATTCCCAGGGCAAATTATCTTCATATTTGTTGCTTTTTGGGCATTGCCTTCAACCACCTCCCCGACCGCTTTATTGGCGAAAAGTGATGCATCAACGGCATTCAATTGAAGAATTTCAGAGTCTTTGCCACTGTCAAAATAGCAAGAAGATCCTTTAATTTCCCCATTAATAGTTAGAGTACCCTCTTCATTATTAGCAGCAAAAACCCCAGCGCTCATAAATACAGCAGACAAGACAGCAGCAGAAATAATTGAACGTTTCATAATATCTTCCTTAATGAATTAATTTCGATTTGTTAAGAGGGGTTATCTCTTGAAATTAAATTCTCACAGGTGAAACGTTGCCGCAATGTAAACACGTTGTTTTATTGATTTAAAACAAGTTACAAATCGCAATATACATGTAACAAATAAATCAGGATTTGTATTATTTTCAGGATTAATAAATTTATGCGATTAACTGTCTGGATAAATTTATTCTATGCATAGAAAACCACATATCATTCATTAAAATGATATGTGGTTAATAAAGGCGTTCTTTTTAATCGTAGCGATTGAGTACGATCTGTCGCGTGGTATCGCCAGGGACTGTAACCATTTCCGTCACCACCCCACGTGCAGGTGAAGAAGCGACATTGTTAACAGTTGAAAAATGGAACGTCTTACCACACCGCTGTTGCACGTTGTTATTTACAACATCGGTACTACAGGTTGGTTCGGTTACTCGTCCACTGATTGTTAAGGTCGCGGTATCGGAAGCAAACGCAGATGCACTTATTCCATAAGTCAGAATTATAGTTCCCATCAGCGAGCTAATTTTCATTTTTATCGTCACCTCTGTGGTTAACATCAAATAACATGCAGATGGCCTGTCAGCGTAATACGGGTGAAACGCGCTGTTCAATCCAATGGAAATTATAGATTAATGAGATCAATTTGATCAATTACAATGATGCATTGAGGGCGTTCATTCAGAAAAAGACATGGTTTATTAAGGCAGGATGAAATATATCGTGGACTTTTTAGCTCGATATATTCACCACATCAATATATCATTGATGTGGTGAATATTTGTAACACTGTTAATTACACGGCGCGGAAGGCGATCTCACCAGGGATAACTTCTCCCTGCCAGTAAAGCTGGGCAGCAACACGCCCTGCCAGGCTGCGGTAAATCGCGGTGAATTCACTGTCGGGACGACTGATAACCGTCGGCATACCGCGGTCGAGATCTTCACGCAAGGAAATATGCAGCGGCATTTGTCCCAGCAGTTGGGTGTGATACTGCTCGGCCAGTTTCTGCGCGCCACCGGTGCCAAAGATAGGCTCGTGATGACCGCAGTTGCTGCAAATATGCATACTCATATTCTCAACAATACCCAGCACCGGCACCTCGACTTTCTCGAACATCACAATGCCTTTTTTCGCATCGATCAGCGCAATGTCCTGCGGCGTAGTCACCACAACAGCACCCGTTACCGGAATGTTCTGCGCCAGCGTCAACTGGATGTCACCCGTACCCGGCGGCATATCCAGTACCAGGTAATCAAGATCCGGCCATAAGGTTTCCTGCAGCATCTGCAGCAGCGCTTTACTGGCCATCGGGCCGCGCCACACCATCGCGTTATCGTCAGTGACCAGATAACCAATGGAGTTCGTCGCCAGACCGTGAGACATGATCGGCGCCATGTGGGTGCCATCTGGCGAGGTTGGACGCTGGTTTTCCGCGCCGAGCATTGTCGGGATAGACGGGCCATAAATATCGGCGTCCAGAATACCTACCTTCGCTCCTTCCGCAGCCAGCGCCAGCGCCAGGTTCACGGCGGTAGAGGATTTACCCACACCGCCTTTACCCGAACTGACGGCGATGATGTTTTTTACACCATTTATGCCCGGCTGGTTTTTCACACGCTTCAGCGTCGCGATGTTATGCGACAGTTTCCAGTCGATCGCTTTCGCTCCGGTAATGCGCAGCAGATCGGCGCTACATTGCTCTTTTAAGTCCTCAAACGCGCTATGCCAGACAAACGGCATGACCAGCTCAACGTGCAACGTGTCATCCATCCAGGCGACGTGATGCAACGCTTTAAGCGTCGTCAGATTATGCTTCAGGGTTGAATGCTGAAAATTCGCCAGCGTCCCGGCAACCATCGCGCGCAGGGTCTCTGGTGATTTGGCCTGGGATTGTGCGTTCATCCCGACTCCTTTTTGTTGTTCTGAATATACAATAGTCACCAGGTAGTTTACTCCAACCGCAACAATTATTCATTTACGGATAAATGCCCTTATCGCTTGGCGCAGTAATTACCATTTTGGTACTATCAAAGCCCTTTTCACTACAAAAGAAGTAATTGCCCACTATGACTCAAGTCGCGAAGAAAATTCTGGTAACGTGCGCGCTGCCGTACGCCAACGGCTCAATCCACCTCGGCCATATGCTGGAGCACATCCAGGCTGATGTCTGGGTCCGTTACCAGCGAATGCGCGGCCACCAGGTTAACTTCATCTGCGCGGACGACGCACACGGTACGCCAATCATGCTGAAAGCACAGCAGCTTGGGATCACACCAGAGCAGATGATCGGTGAAATGAGTCAGGAGCATCAGACTGATTTTGCAGGTTTTGACATTAGCTATGACAACTACCACTCAACGCACAGCGAAGAGAACCGTGAGCTGTCTGAGCTGATTTACACACGCCTGAAGGAGAACGGTTTTATTAAGAACCGTACGATTTCCCAGCTTTACGACCCGGAAAAAGGTATGTTCCTGCCGGATCGTTTCGTTAAAGGCACCTGCCCGAAATGTAAATCTCCGGATCAGTACGGCGATAACTGTGAAGTCTGCGGCGCAACCTACAGCCCGACTGAACTTATCGAGCCGAAATCCGTTGTGTCTGGCGCGACGCCGGTAATGCGTGACTCCGAGCACTTTTTCTTTGACCTGCCGTCGTTCAGCGAAATGCTGCAGGCGTGGACGCGCAGCGGTGCGTTGCAGGAGCAAGTGGCGAACAAAATGCAGGAGTGGTTTGAATCCGGCCTGCAGCAGTGGGATATTTCCCGCGATTCACCGTACTTCGGTTTTGAAATCCCGAATGCACCGGGCAAGTATTTCTACGTCTGGCTGGATGCGCCAATTGGCTACATGGGCTCGTTCAAAAACCTGTGCGACAAGCGTGGCGACACAACCAGCTTTGATGAGTACTGGAAGAAAGATTCCGACGCCGAGCTGTATCACTTCATCGGTAAAGATATCGTCTACTTCCACAGCCTGTTCTGGCCTGCCATGCTGGAAGGCAGTAATTTCCGTAAGCCGACCAACCTGTTCGTTCACGGGTATGTGACGGTAAACGGCGCGAAGATGTCCAAGTCTCGCGGAACCTTCATTAAAGCCAGCACCTGGCTGAAACACTTTGATGCCGACAGTTTGCGTTACTACTACACCGCGAAACTCTCTTCGCGCATTGATGATATCGACCTGAATCTGGAAGACTTTGTCCAGCGCGTTAACGCCGATATCGTTAACAAAGTGGTCAACCTGGCGTCGCGTAACGCGGGCTTTATTGCTAAGCGTTTTGACGGCATTCTGGCTGCTGAACTGGCCGATCCGGCACTGTACAAAACCTTTACCGACGCCGCAGCGGTAATTGGCGAAGCGTGGGAAAGCCGTGAATTCGGGAAAGCAATCCGCGAAATCATGGCGCTGGCCGACGTGGCGAACCGCTACGTTGACGAACAGGCACCGTGGGTCGTGGCTAAACAGGAAGGCCGTGACGCCGACCTGCAGGCAATTTGCTCCATGGGTATTAACCTGTTCCGCGTTCTGATGACGTACCTGAAACCGGTACTGCCGACGCTTGCTGAACGTGTTGAGGCATTCCTGAACAGCGACCTGTCCTGGGATGCCATTGAGCAACCGCTGCTCGGTCACAAGGTCAACACCTTTAAGGCGCTCTACAACCGTATCGACATGAAACAGGTAGAAGCGCTGGTGGAAGCCTCCAAAGAAGAAGTGAAAGCCGCAGCCACACCGGTGACCGGCCCGCTGGCGGATGACCCTATCCAGGACACTATCACCTTTGACGATTTCGCTAAAGTTGATCTGCGCGTGGCGCTGATTGAAAACGCCGAGTTCGTGGAAGGTTCCGACAAACTGCTGCGCCTGACGCTGGATCTTGGCGGTGAGAAGCGTAACGTCTTCTCCGGTATTCGCTCCGCCTACCCGGATCCGCAAGCCCTGATTGGTCGCCAGACTATTATGGTGGCGAACCTGGCGCCGCGTAAGATGCGCTTCGGTATCTCTGAAGGGATGGTGATGGCAGCAGGCCCTGGCGGAAAAGACATCTTCCTGTTAAGCCCGGATGACGGTGCGAAACCTGGTCAGCAGGTGAAATAACAAAAAAGCCGGAGATTATCTCCGGCTTTTTTTTGTTTTTTTCCGGCTGTCGGCTTCGCCTTACCCGGTCTACAAATCCCGTAGGTCCTGCAAGCACCGCGCCGCTGGCCAAAAATCACGACCTCGCGTTATGTACTCGCGCAGTTAAACCGCGCAAGAAATAGCGCAAGAATTGATCGCCACATTCGCGATAATTTTTATGGTCCGGTGCACGCATCATCGCGGTGATTTCCGGCATCGATACGCGAAATTTCTGTTCGGTCATGATGGCCAGAATATCATCAGTTTTCAGTGAAAACGCGATACGCAGTTTTTTCAGCACCGTATTGTTGTTAACACGACGTTCAATCGCCAGTTCCGGCGCAGAATCATCTTTGCCACGGAGATGGTAGATAAGACCGTTCAGGAAACCGGAGAGAATGATATCCGGGCAGCGAACAAACCCGTCCTCATCTTCTTTTGTCATCCAGGTGTCGAAACCTGCTGAGGTGGATTCCATCTCAGCAAGCGCAAGAATGCGCACCATATCGTTATTGTTCGCTTTCAGGGTGTAGCGCAGGCTACGAAGAATATCGTTACTTAGCATAGAGCCTTCAACTGTCGGTGATGCAATGGCGCGCAGTGTACCAGTTTTACAGGCCAATCGCCTCTTTTAGACTTTTGAGGTACCGACGGCTCACCGGGACAGTCAGTCCGTTACGTAAAATCAGCTCAGCCTGACCGTTATCTTCCAGACGGATCTCCTGCAAATGGGCCATGTTGACCAGGTATTGTCGGTGGCAGCGCAGCAGCGGAGTACGACTCTCCAGCGTTCTGAGCGTCAGCTCGGTGAATCCTTCTTTGCCATCGCTACTGGTCACATAAACGCCGCTCATCCGACTGCTGACAAACGCCACATCATCCATTTGCAGCAGATAGATTCGGCTATGACCGCTACATGGAATGAACTTAAGCGCCTGCTGATGTTCCGGCAGTAACGACACATCCTGCTTCGTGCGCTCCTGACGTAAACGGATCAGCGTTTTCTCCAGCCGCGTTTCTTCAATCGGCTTAAGCAGATAATCAAAGGCATGTTCTTCAAAGGCTTTCACTGCATATTCGTCAAAAGCGGTGAGAAAAACGATATACGGGCGATGCTCGGGATCCAGCATACCCACCATTTCCAGCCCGCTGATACGCGGCATCTGGATATCGAGGAACAGCACATCCGGACGCAGCTTATGTACTGCACCAATGGCCTCTACCGCATTCGAACACTCTCCGACTATCTCGATGTCGCTTTGCTCCTGTAACAGGATCCGCAGGTTCTCCCGCGCTAACGGTTCATCATCGACAATCAGCACTTTGATCATGCCAGTTCCTCCAGGGGAAGTCGTAAAGTAATTCGGGTAAAGAGGTCAGGCTCACAGGCTACGCTGATGCCAAAATCATCGCCAAACCGTTCCCGCAGGCGTTTGTCCACCAGACTCATTCCAAGCCCGCTGGACTCAGTCGTGGGCTGATACAGTCCGGCATTATCTTCAATATCCAGCATCAGATACTGCCCTTCCTGACGAGCCGTGATAGAGACTTCTCCGGTATCAAGTAGCTGGGAAGTGCCATGCTTAATCGCATTCTCGACTATCGGTTGCAGAGTAAACGCAGGTAATTGCTGATACGCAAGCGCTTCCGGGACCGTTAAGGTCACCTGCAGACGGGACTGGAATCGTGCCTTTTCAATTTGCAGATAGGCATTTACGTGTTCAATTTCATCAGCCAGCGTCACAATTTCCGACGGTCGTTTTAAATTCTTACGAAAGAAAGTCGAGAGATATTGCACCAGTTGGCTGGCCTGTTCGCTGTCACGACGGATCACGGCTTTAATCGTATTCAACGCGTTAAACAGAAAATGGGGATTAACCTGAGCGTGCAGAAGTTTGATTTCTGACTGCGTCAGCATCGCTTTTTGTCGCTCATATTGTCCGGCCAGGATTTGCGCGGAAAGCAACTGGGCGATCCCTTCTCCCAGCGTGCGGTTAATTGAGCTAAAGAGACGGTTTTTAGCTTCATACAGTTTAATCGTCCCCATCACCCGCTGGTTTTCACCACGCAACGGGATCACCAGCGTCGACCCTAATTTGCATTGCGGATGCAATGAACAGCGATAAGGCACTTCATTACCATCGGCATACACGACTTCTCCGGTTTCAATCGCCCGTTGAGTATATGAAGAGGATATGGGCTTGCCTGGCAGGTGATGGTCATCACCAATGCCGGTAAACGCCAGTAGCTTCTCGCGGTCAGTAATCGCCACCGCACCGATATCCAACTCTTCATACAGCACCTGAGCGACCTTCATGCTGTTAACCTCGTTAAATCCCTGTCGCAGAATCCCCTCCGTAGAGGCGGCAACTTTTAGCGCAGTGGCAGAAAACGCCGAGGTGTATTTTTCAAACATCGCGCGTTTGTCGAGCAGAATACGCATAAACAACGCAGCGCCAACGGTATTGGTCACCATCATCGGCGCGGCAATGTTACTGACCAGGTGCAAGGCATCCTCAAAGGGACGCGCAATCAGCAAAATGATCAGCATCTGCACCAGCTCGGCGACAAAGGTAATCGCGCCCGCAGTCAGTGGACTAAACACTTTATCAGTACGGCCACGTCGGGTAAGGACACTATGTACCAGTCCCCCAAGCAGGCCTTCCACGATGGTCGAAATCATGCAACTGAGCGCCGTCATGCCCCCCATCGAATAGCGATGAAGACCGCCGGTCAGGCCAACCAGTCCCCCAACAACAGGACCGCCAAGCAGACCGCCCATCACCGCGCCGATGGCGCGAGTATTCGCAATGGAGTCTTCAATATGCAGCCCAAAGTAGGTGCCCATGATGCAAAAGATGGAGAAGGTGACGTAACACAGAAGTTTGTGCGGCAGTCGTATAGTGACCTGCATCAGCGGGATAAACAGGCGCGTCTTGCTCATTAGCCACGCGATAACGAGAAACACGCACATCTGCTGAAGCAGCAGCAACACCAGATTAAACTCGTACATACCCGCCAACCACACATTTCTTAAAAGCGCGTAACATACATGGGCTGCGCGTAACTTTCTTTGAACTGTTGCAAAAAAACAGGAATTTGTGAGAACGATCACTCGAAAGCGCGAGTATGACGACAATCTCACCCTTCTTTTGATCAAAAAACAGACAAAACTACCTGGTTCGCAAAAGAGCGTCTAAAGTAAAACTGGGACCTCGCGAGCAAGAGTGAGACAACGATGGCGCTTTACACGATAGGTGAAGTGGCTTTGCTTTGTGATATCAACCCTGTCACTTTACGTGCATGGCAGAGGCGTTACGGATTACTAAAACCTCAGCGTACAGACGGGGGGCATCGCCTGTTTAACGATGCGGACATTGACAGGATCCGTGAGATAAAACGCTGGATAAATAATGGCGTTCAGGTCAGTAAAGTTAAAATGTTACTCAGCAATGAGAACATTGATGTGCATAACGGTTGGCGTGAGCAACAAGAAACGCTATTGAGCTATTTGCAAAGTAACAATTTGCACAGCCTCAGGTTGTGGATCAAAGAGCGTGGTCAGGATTACCCTGCGCAAACGCTCAATACGCATTTGTTTATTCCCTTACGCCGACGTCTGCAATGCCAGCAGCCCATTCTTCAGGCGCTATTGGGGATCCTTGACGGTGTGCTCATCAATTATATTGCGATTTGCCTTGCCTCGGCGCGTAAAAAACAGGGTAAAGATGCCCTGGTAGTCGGCTGGAATATCCACGATACCACCCGCTTATGGCTGGAAGGCTGGGTTGCCAGCCAGCAAGGATGGCGTGTTGATGTACTGGCCCACTCGCTCAATCAGCTACGGCCCGAACTGTTTGAAGGACGCACCCTGCTCGTCTGGTGCGGAGAGAACCAAACCCCTGCACAACACCAACAACTGGATGAGTGGCGCGCGTTAGGTCACGATATTTATCCACTCGGTATTTAATATTTTATTAACAAACGTGTACAATCCTTGAATTCACATAAGGAGTACAAAATGAGCGCAGCTAAAATCGGTGTTATAACCCTCTTCCTGCTGATGGCCATCGGTGGTATCGGCGGCGTGATGCTGGCAGGTTATACCTTTATTTTACGTGCCGGGTAAGGTAGTACGCTAATCGCTCAAACCCGCGATCGACAATGACTGCGGCCAATGCGACCAGCAGCGCCCCCTGGATCACATAGGCGGTATTAAACCCGCTTAACCCGATAATAATCGGTGTTCCTAACGTATTCGCACCAACGGTAGAGGCAATCGTTGCGGTGCCAATATTAATAATCACTGACGTGCGAATCCCGGCCAGAATAACCGGTGCCGCGAGCGGAAGTTCGACTTTCCGTAGCCGCTGCCCCTGACTCATGCCCATCCCGCTGGCGATATCTATTACGCTGGCAGAGATCCCTCCCAGCCCTGCCAGCGTTGCCTGTAAGATCGGTAACACCCCATACAGGATCAGCGCGATAATCGCAGGCTCCGAGCCAAACCCCATCACCGGTACGGCGATCGCCAGCACCGCAACCGGCGGAAAAGTTTGCCCCACGGCGGCAATGGTTTCCACTATCGGCCTGAATTCCGCGCCCCAGGATCGGGTTACCGCTACACCTGCCCCAACGCCAATAATGACAGCAATCAGGCTTGAAATGCCCACCAGCGTGAAATGCGCCAGCGCCAGTGCCATAAAGCTCTCTTGCTGATAAACAGGACGCGGCAATTGGGGAAACAACGCGCTGAACAGTGTCTGGCTGTGGGGCAATCCCACCAGCAACACCAGGAACAGCGCAATGAGCCACAGCAGAGGATCAAACAGATGTTTCACTGTGCGGTGTCTCCGAAAGCAGATCGTGAAAATGCAACGTACCACGGGCCACGCCATGGGCATTAACCACCGGCAACACATCACAGCCACGGGCGACAAAAACAGATAACGCATCACGTAACGTCATCTCGTCCACCAACGGCTCACCGGCCAACTGTTCACCACGACGGGTAAAATCTCCCACCGTGCGCAATGACAGCAGTCTTACACCCAGTTCACTGTGGCCAAAAAAGGTCCGCACGAAATCATTCACCGGAGCCGTCAACATCGACAGCGGCGTGCCCTGCTGCACCACCTGGCCCGCATCCATTAACACCAGGTGCTCCGCCAGTCTCAGCGCTTCATCGATATCATGCGTCACCAACACGATGGTACGACCCAACAGACGGTGGATACGCGTCATCTCCTGCTGTAGCGCACTGCGTGTTACCGGATCCAGCGCGCCAAAAGGTTCGTCCATCAGCAGGACCTGAGGGTCAGCCGCCAGCGCGCGTGCCACACCGACCCGCTGCTGTTGGCCGCCGGAAAGCTGATGCGGATAGCGGTGACGCAAATCCGCTTCCAACCCCAGCAACGCCATCAGTTCTTCTGTTCGGTCATCAATACGTGCACGTGACCACTTCTGCAGCTGTGGTACGGTGGCAATGTTCTGGGCGACAGTCCAGTGTGGAAATAAGCCAATCGACTGGATGGCATAGCCCATACGTCGTCTTAATTCCAGCACCGGCAGGCTACGGATCTCTTCCCCGGCAAAACGGATCTGCCCACTGTCATGCTCGACCAGCCGGTTGATCATTTTCAACGTGGTGGATTTCCCCGAACCGGAGGTCCCAATTAATACCGAAAAGCTCCCTTCGCCTAAATGCAGATTGAGATCGCTCACGGCCTGTTGCTGGTTATAGGTTTTATTGACATGGCTAAATTCAATCATCGTTTGTCACCTTCAGCAGCGCTAAGCCTAAATCAAACAGCGCATCAATCAGCACTGCCAGTACCACCACCGGAATCACACCCAGTAGCACTAAATCAACGGCGCTACTGAGCAGTCCCTGAAAGACCAACGCGCCAAATCCGCCAGCCCCAATCAATGCGGCAATGACCGCCATCCCCACCGTCTGTACCATCACCACCCGCAAGCTACGCAGGAAAACGGGTAGCGCTAACGGAAGCTGCACCGAAAGAAAACGCTGACGCGCGCTCATCCCCATCGCCCGAGCACTTTCCATCACATCACGCGGAACCTGATTCAGCCCAGCCACCACGCCACGAACCAGTGGCAATAAGGCATACAGCACCAGCGCAATCAGCGCCGGCGTCAGGCCCGTTCCCGCTACGCCGAGCGAGCTAAGCCACGGGAAATGCTTAACCAGTCCGGCAAGCGGCGCGATCAACAAACCAAACAACGCGACGGAGGGGATCGTCTGGATGATATTCAGCACAGCAAATATTGGCCCCTGACGCGAAGCAGAAAAGGTGCACCAGATACCCAGCGGCACGCCAATACACAGCGCAGGCACCACAGTACCGAACAGAATAGTCAGGTGCTGCGCCAGAGCATCATCAAAGACATCATGGCGGTTGGCATATTCTTTGAGCAGAGAAAGATCGTTAAGGGTGCCGGTCAGCAGCAGCGCCACTGGCACAATGACAATTTGCGCATGCAGCACCCAGCGCCACAGCGGCTGAGCGGTGATACGCCGAATGGCGTCACTGCCAGCCAGCAACAACACCCCTACCCCAAGCCAGAAACCGCTCCCCAGGCTGGTTCTGGCGACAGAAGTTCCCGTCTGAGCCAGATGCGTTGCCGTTTTCCCGGCCATAAACAACGCCGCTATCACCAGTAACTGGACAATAACCAGCGTCAATACACTGCCGGATTTACCGGGTATGAAGCATAGAACCACGAGCAGTAAAAGTGTCGCCGCCAGTCCCCACGCCATGTGGGGCCAGACCTCCCAGAGTTGGCGGCCTTCACCGGAAACCAGACGATTAGGGGCATAACTGATGAAAGGAAGCGCGGCTGCGGCCACGGTCAGAACCACCAGCAGCAACAGCACCCGATTAACGGATATCTTCGACACAACACTCACCTGCTGCAAATCCGTTACTTCACCCATCCTTTTTGCTTCAGGTAATCTGCCGCGACTTTTTTCGCATCCAGCCCCTCAACGGCGATACTGGCGTTGAGCTGCTGCAGCGTTTTTTCATCCAGGCTGGCAAATACCGGCTGTAGCCATTCCCCCATTTGCGGGTAGTCTTTCAGCACCGACTCACGCACGACGGGCGCTGGCGCGTAAATCGGCTGAACCCCTTTAGGATCGCTTAATGTTTGCAGCCCCAGCGCGGCAACAGGGCCATCGGTTCCGTAAGCCATTGCGGCATTAACTCCGGAGGTCTGCTGCGCCGCAGCTTTAATTGTCACTGCGGTATCGCCCCCTGCCAGCGACAACAATTGGTTCTGATTGAGTTTGAAGTCATACGCTTTTTCAAATGCGGGCAGCGCGTCTGCACGCTCAATAAACTCAGCAGAGGCCGCCAGTTTGAACGTCCCCCCCTCTTTCAGGTAGCGGCCTAAATCCGCAAGAGAGACAAGTTTGTTTTTTTCAGCGATATCCTGACGTACTGCAATAGTCCAGGTATTGTTGGCTGGCGCAGGCGTTAGCCAAATCAGTTTATTTTGCTCAGCGTCCAGTTTTTTCACTTTCTCGAAACCGGCCTGCGCATTTTTCCACGCGGGGTCGTTTTCATCTTTAAAAAAGAATGCGCCATTGCCGGTATATTCCGGATAAATATCCAGTTCACCGGAAGTGATGGCCCCACGCACCACGGGCGTAGTGCCCAGTTGTACTTTATTGACAGTTTTCACGCCGTGGCTCTCAAGCACCTGCAAAATAATATTGCCGAGCAGCGCCCCTTCGGTATCAATTTTTGACCCCACAGTGACGGGTGACGCGGCCTGTAAAGGCAAGCTTATCGTGGCCAGTAACGCCAGCGAACCCACCCATACCTTTGAGATTATCATGCTGCTCTCCTCATCCTTTTGCTGCCCTTTTCAGAGACTTGAGGAAAAAGCATAGTCGAAAAATCAGGGCTTAACCTGCAATTGGGGAGTAAGAGAGGGATTCGTTAACCGTAACGTGATGAGAAATAAGAAGCAGACGCGGCGCGTACGCCTAAAGATAAAGGCCGGAAACCCGGCCTTTATTCGCTAATCAATTACAGCAGCTCAAATTCGCCCTGCTTCACTCTGGCAGAATCCACGCCGATAAAGACGTTAAACTTGCCCGGTTCGGCATCGTATTGCATACGCTGATTCCAGAACTTCAGCGCTTCAATGTCTATCGGGAAGCTGACGGTCTGGGTTTCACCTGGCTTGAGGTTCACTTTCTCAAAACCTTTCAGCTGTTTGACCGGACGACTCATTGAAGCGGTCACATCCTGCAAATACATCTGAATAACCGTTGCACCTTCGCGCTTGCCGGTGTTGGTCACCTGCACGCTGGCCGTCACGGTCCCGTCACGCTTCATCGTTGGGGAGGAGAGCTTCACATCAGAAACCGTGAACGTGGTGTAGCTCAGACCATAGCCAAAGGGATACAACGGACCATTCGCTTCATCAAAGTAGCGCGACGTGTACTTGTTCGGCTTGTCCGCATTATACGGGCGACCGGTATTGAGATGGCTGTAATAGACCGGGATCTGTCCGACAGAGCGCGGGAAAGACATCGGCAGTTTACCTGACGGGTTGTAATCACCAAACAGCACATCGGCGATGGCGTTACCGCCTTCCGTCCCGGCAAACCAGGTTTCGAGGATCGCATCGGCCTGTTGATCTTCTTTAACCAACGCCAGCGGACGACCGTTCATCAGCACCAGCACCAGTGGTTTACCGGTTGCTTTCAGCGCGGCAATCAGGTCACGCTGACTCTGTGGAATAGTGATATCGGTGCGGCTGGAAGCTTCATGCGCCATACCCTGCGCTTCGCCGACTACCGCAACCACCACGTCAGACTGCTTCGCTGCGTTCACGGCTTCATCGATCATCGCCTGCGGCGAGCGCGGGTCAACCTTCACCGCCTCTTCATACAGATTGAGGAAATCGACAATGCCTTTGTCGTTGGTGATATTCGCCCCTTTGGCGTACAGCACTTTGCCCTTATCACCGACGGCATTTTTAATCCCAGTCAGTACCGTTACCGACTGATCGGCAACACCGGCAGCGGACCAACTGCCCATCACATCACGCTTGCTGTCGGCCAACGGACCGACGACTGCCACGGTGGCGGATTTTTTCAGCGGCAACGTTTCCAGACGGTTTTTCAGCAATACCAGACTTTCACGCGCCACGTCACGCGCCTCTTTGCGATGCAAACGGCTTTCCGCGTTGGTGTCCTGTGGGTCAGATTCTTTGGCCCCCAGATGACTGTACGGGTCATTAAACAGCCCCATATCATATTTTACATTCAGTACATGACGCGCGGCATCATCGAGTTCCGCCATCGTAACCTTGCCCGACTTAATCAGCCCCGGCAGATACTTACTGTAATACTCATCGCTCATACTCATATTGATGCCGGACTTGATCGCCACACGCACCGCATCTTCAGGATCGGAGGCGGTACCGTGCTTAATCAGTTCCTTAATCGCGCCGTGATCGGAAACGGTAATACCCTTAAAGCCCCATTCATCACGCAGCACGTCTTTTAGCAGCCAGGCATCAGAGGTGGCGGGCGTCCCATTCAATGAATTAAGCCCCACCATCACCGCACCGCTACCGGCATCCAGTCCGGCCTTGTATGGCGGCATATAGTCGTTGAATAAACGCTGCGGACTCATATCCACAGTGTTGTACTCTTTTCCGCCCTCAACGGCGCCATAAGCAGCGAAGTGCTTGACGCTGGTCATCACTGAATACCTGTCGGCCGGGCTTTTCCCCTGCATCGCTTCCACCATGGTTTTGCCCATCGTGGCGGTTAAATACGTATCTTCACCAAAACCTTCGGATGCACGGCCCCAACGCGGATCGCGGGAGACATCGACCATCGGCGCCCAGGTCATATTCAGACCATCGTCTGCGGCTTCATACGCAGAAATACGGCCAACGGTTCTGACCGCATCAAGGTTAAAAGAGGATGCCAGGCCGAGACTTATCGGGAACACGGTACGTTGACCGTGCAGCACGTCATAGGCGAAAAAGAGAGGGATTTTCAGGCGGCTAAGTTCCATGACCTGATCCTGCATCTTACGGATATCCTGGCGCGTGACGGTGTTAAAAATCGCCCCAACCTGCCCATCTTTGATCATCTCGCGGATGGCTTCTTTCGGATTATCAGGTCCGACGCTTATCAACCGCAATTGCCCGATTTTCTCATCCACGGTCATCTGTTTGAGTAAATCGGTCACAAACGCATCCCGCGCTTCAGGCGTCAGTGGATGGTTACCAAACAAGGTGTCCGCCAACACTGGTTGCAACGCCAGGCCCACAGCGACACCTACAGAACATAGCCATTTCATGTTGATTCTCTCTTAATTTCTACCCGACGAGGCAGCGAAAATATAACAAAAACCGCAGCTTGCCGTAAGCCTAAACGGGAGTGGGGAAGAAAGCTAAGGATATTCTCTGAATTTTCAAAACCAGCATGAATCAGTGGGATACAACACAGAGACAATGCGAATGAGAAAGCGTATTGTCATACATAGCGCTATGCTTGTTCCTGATATTGAGTCCCACCACAAGGAGTGGAGAATGTCTTCCATTACAACAATTGATAATAAAGCGTTTCTGACTGAATTGACCCGACTGGTCGGCCATTCACACCTGCTCACCGAACCGGCCAAAACTGCCCGTTATCGTAAAGGCTTCCGCTCGGGCCAGGGCGATGCGCTCGCCGTCGTATTCCCTGGCTCGCTATTAGAGCTGTGGCGTGTCCTCAACGCCTGCGTCTCGGCTGACAAAATAATCCTGATGCAAGCTGCCAATACCGGTCTGACCGAAGGCTCTACGCCTAGCGGCAATGATTACGATCGCGACATCGTTATCATCAGCACTCTGCGCCTCGATAAGCTGCACGTCATCGGCAACGGTGAACAGGTGCTGGCTTATCCSGGYACSACRCTKTATTCGCTGGAAAAGGCGCTSAARCCKTTTGGCCGTGARCCGCATTCGGTGATYGGCTCTTCCTGTATCGGTGCTTCCGTGATCGGCGGTATCTGCAACAACTCTGGCGGATCGCTGGTGCAACGTGGTCCGGCATATACCGAGATGTCGCTGTTTGCACGCATTGACGAACAAGGTAAATTGCAGCTGGTCAACCATCTGGGTATCGAGCTGGGTCAGACTCCGGAGCAGATCCTGAGCAAACTTGATGACGAGCGGATCAAAGATGATGATGTCCAGCACGATGGGCGTCATGCACACGATCATGATTACGTCACCCGCGTCAGAGATATTGAGGCCGATACGCCGGCACGCTATAACGCAGACCCTGAGCGTTTGTTTGAATCTTCTGGTTGCGCCGGAAAGCTTGCGGTGTTCGCCGTGCGCCTGGATACCTTTGAGGCTGAGAAAAACCAGCAGGTATTTTATATCGGTACCAACCAGCCAGAAGTGCTGACAGAAATCCGTCGTCATATTCTGGCCAAATTTGAACATCTGCCGGTCGCGGGTGAATATATGCACCGCGATATCTATGACATCGCCGAAACCTATGGCAAAGATACGTTTCTGATGATCGACAAACTCGGCACTGACAAAATGCCGTTTTTCTTTACGCTGAAAGGCCGCACCGATGCGATGCTGGAAAAAGTGAAAATTTTCCGCCCGCACTTTACCGACCGGGCGATGCAGAAGTTTGGCCATTTATTCCCCAGCCATTTACCGGCACGGATGAAAAGCTGGCGTGATAAATACGAACATCACCTGCTGTTAAAAATGGCCGGTGGCGGTGTAGCTGAAGCACAAAGCTGGCTGACTGAGTTTTTCAAAACCGCCGAAGGTGATTTCTTTGCCTGTACGCCGGAAGAAGGTAGCAAGGCATTTTTGCACCGCTTCGCAGCGGCGGGCGCGGCCATTCGATATCAGGCCGTCCATGCGGATGAAGTGGAAGATATTCTGGCGCTGGATATTGCGCTGCGTCGTAACGATACCGAATGGTATGAGCAYCTRCCGCCGGAAATAGACAGCAAACTGGTGCACAAACTCTATTACGGCCACTTTATGTGCTATGTCTTCCATCAGGATTACATCGTGAAGAAAGGTGTGGATGCTCACGAACTGAAAGAGCAAATGCTAGTGTTACTGCGTGAGCGCGGGGCACAATACCCTGCAGAACATAACGTGGGGCATCTGTATAAAGCACCAGAAACATTGACGCGTTTTTATCGCGAAAACGACCCGACCAACAGTATGAATCCAGGTATTGGCAAAACCAGTAAGCAGAAGTACTGGAAAGAATCGTAGGCCCGATAAGCGTAAGCGCCATCGGGCACGTTGCCGGGGGCGCTTCGCTTGCCCGGCCTACGGTTTAATCGTTTTGCGCGGTTTGCTCACCTGTCGCTGAACCCGCTGCCGCCATCTGTGCGGCTTTTTGCTTTTTATAGCTCAGCGCCGCGGCCGGAACAGGCATCACCTTGCCGGTTTCGATCCAGGTGCGTAAACGACTGGCATCAGCAAAGTGGGTATATTTGCCAAAGGCATCCATGACCACCAGCGCTACCGGCTTGTTATTAATAACCGTACGCATCACCAGGCAGTGACCAGCGGCATTAGTAAACCCAGTTTTGGTGAGCTGAATGTTCCAGTTATCACGGTACACCAGATGGTTGGTGTTACGGAACGGCAACGTATAAGCCGGATTAGCAAAGGTCGCCATGTCTTCACGCGTCGTACTCAACTGACCAATCAGCGGATACTGCTTGCTGGCAATCAGCAGTTTAGTTAAATCACGCGCCGTCGAGACGTTATGAATCGATAACCCGGTCGGTTCCACAAAGCGCGTCTGGGTCATTCCCAACGACTTCGCCTTCGCATTCATCGCCTTGATAAATGCGTTATAACCGCCCGGATAGTGGTGCGCCAGGCTTGCCGCTGCGCGGTTTTCTGAGGACATCAGCGCCAGTAGCAGCATATTCTTACGACTGATCTCACTGTTCAGACGCACACGAGAGTAGATGCCTTTCATTTCCGGCGTCTGACTGATGTCAACTTTCAGTTTTTCATCCAGCGGCAGTCGTGCATCAAGCACCACCATCGCCGTCATTAATTTGGTAATCGACGCAATCGGACGCACGAGGTCCGGGTGGTTCGAATAGATAACTTTGTTGGTATTCAGATCAACAATCATCGCACTACCAGAAGCAATCTCAGGTTGAGATGCCGCTGCAGTAGTCGCCGTTTTCGCTACGGCTTGGGGTGCAAAAGGAACAGCCAGCACCAGGGCAAGACTTAATAATGAAACTCGGAATTTCAGCATGATGAGGTTTCTGATAATGGTTCACGCACGTCACAACGCACACCGCCTGAAATAAGGATTATCTCAGGCTAGCTCTGGCATCATAGCGATCCGGCAGGTTTGCCGCTACAGAAGAATCATCTCGAAATGCTGCGTTGCTGACTTTTACGCCAACAACGCAGCACAGACAGGTTGTACGCCTAGAACAATCGGTACCCGTAACCCCACAGGATCACCGTAATCGCCAGCAGAACCTCCAGCACCAGCACGCCAATCGCCAGCGTTGAACTGGAAAAGCTCAGCCCTTCTTCTTTAGTGATATTCAGGAACGTTGGAATACCGAGATAGAGTAAATAGCCGGTGTAAAACAGCGCGATGGTTCCCACGAGCGCACACAGCCAGACCAGCGGATACAGCGCCACCAGCCCGCTTAAAAACAGCGGCGTGGCAACATATCCGGCAAAGACCATACAATGCGCCAGCGACGGGCGTCGCGAGTAATTACGCGCCATCCACCAGATAACTCTGCCCATGATGGCCACACCCGCCAGCATCACGCCGTAAAACAGAATTGCCATCGCAAATCCGGTAAACAGGGATAACTTCAGTATATTGCCGTCGCCAAAATTCCAGCCAATTTGCGTGGTGCCAATAAACGCACAAATCACCGGGATTGCCGCCATCAGCAGTACATGGTGGGTATAGTGATGCGAAACACTTTCGTTTTCGCTGTTGATCACGTGCATTTCACGATCGGGATGGGAAAACAGCCCCCAGACATGGTTCATACCGCCCCCTTCTTGTCAGCTCCGGACCTCAACACTTCAAGTATAATTCAGCTTTTGATTATTTTATGTACACATGAAAAATACCGATACGCTGAGTTGCTGCTTTTCCGGCATGAACTATTCACTGGGTGTATGCTATGGAACGTGGAGGTCATACAACGTATGGATATAACGCATTATGTTGAGCAATACGGCTATGCGGCGCTGATTATTGGCAGCCTTGCCGAAGGCGAAACCATTACCTTGCTAGGCGGTGTTGCTGCGCATCAGGGAATTCTTAAATTTCCGCTGGTGGTACTCTCCGTCGCGTTGGGTGGGATGATTGGCGATCAGTTACTCTTCTTACTTGGGCGTCGTTTTGGCGGCAAAATCTTACGTCGTTTCTCGCGTCATCGGGCAAAAATCCACTACGCGCAGAAGATGATCCAACGGCGTCCCTACCTGTTTGTGGTCGGCACGCGCTTTATGTACGGTTTTCGCGTCATTGGCCCGTTGCTGATTGGGGCCAGCCACCTGCCACCGAAGATTTTCATCCCACTGAATATCCTGGGGGCGTTTGTCTGGGCATTGCTGTTTACCACGCTCGGCTATGTGGGCGGTGAAGTGATTGCCCCATGGTTGCATAGCCTCGACCAGCATATTAAACATGGGGTGTGGTTGGTTCTGGTTATCGGCGTTGTAGTGGCTGCCCGCTGGTGGATGAAACGGCGAAGTAAACGCAAAGAACACGCAAATTGACCCGACAGAGGCTTCTGCCGGGTCAGACTATCAGGAGGCGCGGTAACCGCCGCCCAGTGCGCTGGTCAGCTGTATAGAAGCATCCAGCCACTGTCCCTGCAGAACCAGACCATTAAGCTGTTCGCGTAATGCCGGAATTTTGGCCTCGCTAACCCGGGAACCCGCAATAATACCGGCGCTATATCGTGCCTGCGCAAGCCCCACGACGCGCTGTGCGTCATGTTCAATTTGCTGCTGATGCTGGTTCTTCTGCGCCAGCGTTTCTACCTGTGATGCCGCACGCGCCACGTCATTCACCGCATCGACCACTGCCTTGTTGTAATTTGCCACCGTCAGGTTACTCTGCGCTTTCGTGATATCGAGATTCGCATTCAGTCTGCCGCTATCAAAAATAGGCAGCGTCAGTCCAGCCGTCACGCCCATCTGCTGTGCGGAATGGCGGAATAAATCGCTCAGATGCAGCGCATCCTGCTGTAAAAACGCCATCAGGTTAACGTCCGGATAGAATGCCGCTTTTGCCGCATCAATGCTGCTCAGCGATGACTCGATGTACCAATGTGCGGCCTGTAAATCAGGGCGGCGGGCCAGCAGCGAATAACCAAGCTGTGACGGTAGCTGGCTTTCTACCGCCGGTAGCGTCGTTGCTTTAAGCTTCATGACGGAAGATTGCGAGTTGGTCAGTGCGCTCAGCCGCGCCTCTATCACCTTCATTTTGCCGCTGACATCGTTCAGCTGCTGCTCCGTTTTACTGGAATCGATATCCGTTTCAACACCTTCGACAGAAGAGGTAATCCCGTTTTGATACAGTTGACGATCGACGGTGATGACGTTCTGTTGCTCGGTTTTAATCTGCGTCAGCACGGTTTTAAGCGCCGCCTGTGTCTGCCACTCCCAGTACAAACGCGATACGCCGCTCGCCAATAACTGGCGAGTTTGCTCACGTTCAGCCTCACGCGCTTTCACCTCGCCAATACGCGCCGCCACTTCAGCCCGGTTTTTACCCCACAGATCCAGGTTCCAGCCTGCGGTTAAACCAAAGGTTCCATTGGTGTACCACGGCCCGGTCGTGCCTGCAGCAGGATCGGTAATGGCAAACGGTCCCATTAAACCTTCTGCCGACATTCTTTGACGTTCAACGTCTGCGGAAAAATCAACTTCTGGACCATCCTGCGCCTTAACCGCTTTAGCCTGCGCTTCTGCCAGTTGAATGCGCTGTTCTGCTACCTGCATGTCTGGAGAATTCTTCAGGGTGCTGTCAATCAACGCATTCAGCTGTGGATCGTGATACGCCTTCCACCATTGGCTGTCCGGCCAACCATTTTTTAATGCCGCGGGCAACGCGGAGTCAACGTTCACAGCGGGCGTCTGCTGTGACAGCGATTGACGATTGTCATGCATAGGTGCACAACCGACCATCAAAATAAGCAGCGGCAAACATGCCGTTGCAACAAGAACAGAGTTACGATTCATGGGAATATACAGGTAAGAAAAGATGCACAGAGAGTACGACTTACCGCATTCTCTTTTTTAGTTACGCGTGGCAATACATCTTTTGAAATAAAATCACATAATAAAGAAACATATACATGGCAAATGGTTCTGTCAAAATAATTCCAATAAATTATAAATGGAGGCGTAATGTCACAAAATATCTATGATGACCCGACATTCTTTGCCGGATATGCCACGCTGGATCGTTCAGTAAAGGGACTCGACGGCGCACCAGAGTGGCCAACAATACAAGCCATGTTCCCTCCCCTACAGGGAAAAAATATTCTTGATTTAGCTCATTGGCACTGCATTATTTGCACGATATAGAGCGATTATTGCAAACCATTTACCAATCATTAATACCGTGCGGAATGCTGGTTTTCTCCGCTGAACATCCTATTTATACCGCGCCGCTCAGCCAGGGGGGGATTAAAGATAAAACCAGGTTTGGATGAATGGGGTCCATCGGTTGAACAAATTGCCGCCATCCGGCAATAAATCAGGCAACACTTGTGATGGCCTGAATCGCGCGTGCAATATCCGGTGAATTATTCAAAGCCCGAATTTCCTGAAACAGTTCTGTCGCTTCAACATATTCTTTACGAAGATAGCCCAGCCACTGTTTGATACGCGCCACATGATACAGCCCGGTATCACCTTGTTTTTCCAGTCTGGTATATTTTTGCAGTAACGTCACGACTTCAGGCCATGGCATACGCGGTTCATTATATTTCACCACGCGACTCAAATTCGGGATATTAAGCGCACCGCGCCCGATCATGACGGCATCGCATCCGCTGATGGCCATACAGTCCTGTGCGCTTTGCCAGTCCCAGATCTCACCATTCGCGATAACCGGGATATTGAGACGCTGGCGAATCTCGCCAATGGCCTGCCAGTTAATGTACTCGGCCTTATAGCCCTGTTCTTTGGTTCGACCGTGTACCACCAACTCGCTGGCACCGGCCTGCTGGACGGCATCAGCAATTTCGAATTGCCTGTCACTGCTGTCCCAGCCCAGACGCACTTTTACCGTCACCGGTAAATGGGCCGGAACCGCATCACGCATGGCCTTAGCGCCACGGTAAATCAGCTCAGGGTCCTTCAGTAACGTTGCGCCGCCGCCGCTGCCATTCACCAGTTTCGACGGGCATCCACAATTTAGATCGACGCCATACGAACCCAGCTCAACCGCGCGGGCTGCATTTTCTGCCAGCCACTGCGGATACTGCCCCAGCAGTTGTATACGCACCGGCGTACCAGATGTCGTGCGGCTGGCGTTAAGCAGTTCAGGGCAAATGCGGTGAAAGACTTTTACCGGCAGTAGTTGATCTACCACGCGAACAAATTCGGTGATACAGAGATCATAATCATTTACTTCAGTCAGCAGCTCGCGCACCAGTGAGTCGAGCACGCCTTCCATCGGCGCCAGTAAAACACGCATATTGTTACCCGCAAAAAAGAGAGGCGCTATGGTAACGTCTCTATGCAGGAGATTAAAGCGTCTCAGCGCCGGGCACAGATTTGGTTATGCTGATTGGGGGCATTGCCTGATGTTCCTGATATCTATTTCCACTATGCTTAGAATTCATGATGTGATCGGTAGCACGTTTTAAAGTTTAATTGTATGATGAATCAGTCTCGTCAAGGGTTTCAATTATGAGCAAGTCACTGAACATTATCTGGCAATATTTACGCGCATTCGTCCTCATTTATGCCTGCCTCTACGCAGGTATTTTTCTTGCATCACTGCTGCCTATAACGATTCCAGGCAGCATTATCGGCATGCTGATTCTGTTTGTATTACTGGCATTACAGATCTTACCAGCAAAATGGGTAAACCCAGGGTGCTACGTACTGATTCGTTACATGGCCCTGCTGTTTGTCCCGATTGGCGTGGGGATCATGCAGTACTTTGACTTGCTACGCGCACAATTTGGTCCGGTCGTGGTGTCCTGCACCATCAGTACACTGGTCGTATTCCTGGTAGTGAGCTGGAGCTCGCACATTGTTCACGGCGAACGCAAAATCGTTGGCCAAAAAGGGTCTAAACAATGATGTCGTATATCTGGTGGTCGTTACCCCTCACCCTGGCGGTATTTTTTGCTGCACGTAAGCTGGCAGCGCGATTTAAAATGCCGCTATTGAACCCGTTGCTGGTCGCCATGGTGGTGATTATTCCCTTTCTGATGCTGACCGGTATCCCCTACGATCACTACTTCAAAGGCAGCGAGGTGCTGAACGATTTACTGCAACCTGCTGTCGTCGCGCTAGCCTATCCGTTATATGAGCAGCTGCACCAAATCCGTGCCCGCTGGAAATCAATCATTGCTATCTGTTTTGCCGGGAGCGTTGTGGCGATGGTAACAGGTACAACAATCGCTTTGTTGATGGGCGCATCACCGCAAATTGCCGCGTCTATTATGCCTAAATCGGTAACCACGCCTATTGCTATGGCTGTGGGTGGCAGTATTGGTGGTATTCCGGCAATCAGCGCTGTGTGCGTCATTTTTGTCGGTATCCTCGGCGCCGTATTTGGCCATACCCTGCTTAATGCGATGCGTATTCGCACCAAGGCCGCTCGTGGGCTGGCCATGGGCACCGCTTCGCACGCCCTGGGCACGGCTCGTTGTGCAGAACTGGACTACCAGGAAGGCGCGTTTAGCTCACTGGCGCTGGTGATTTGCGGGATTATTACCTCATTGGTTGCCCCATTCCTGTTCCCGGTTATCCTGGCAGTGGTTGGCTAATCTGCATTTTTAAGCTGTTTATTTGCGATGCGTTGCACATTTTTCATTTAAGTTTCATCAGTTGCATAAACAATGAGATTTGGATCACATATAAAGCCCTATCAGGCCCGTAAACTACGGTTCCATTACATTGTTATGAGGCAACGCCATGCATCCACGTTTTCAAACTGCTTTTGCCCAACTCGCGGATAACTTGCAATCAGTCCTGGCCCCTATTCTGGCGGATGTACATTTCCCCGCCATGCTGACGGCTGAGCAGGTTTCATTGCTGAAACGCGAATCGGGACTGGACGAAGACGCGCTGGCATTCGCCCTGCTGCCTTTAGCTGCGGCCTGCGCGCGTACTCCGCTGTCCAACTTCAACGTTGGCGCAATCTCACGAGGTATCAGCGGAACCTGGTATTTCGGTGGGAATATGGAGTTTCTTGGTGCCACAATGCAGCAAACCGTTCACGCCGAGCAGAGCGCCATCAGCCATGCCTGGTTACGTGGCGAAAAAGGACTCGCTGCGATTACCGTCAACTACACCCCTTGCGGGCACTGCCGTCAGTTTATGAATGAGCTGAACAGCGGACTGGATTTACGTATTCACCTGCCTGGGCGTGAACCACACGCACTACGCGACTATCTGCCGGACGCTTTTGGGCCAAAAGATCTCGACATCAAAACGCTGTTGATGGATGACCAGGATCACGGCTTCGCGCTGCAAGGCGATGCGCTGACCCAGGCGGCGATTGCCGCCGCCAACAGATGCCACATGCCGTACAGCAAATCCCCGAGCGGCGTGGCGCTGGAGTGTAAGGATGGTCAAATTTTCAGCGGCAGTTATGCTGAAAACGCCGCCTTCAACCCAACGCTGCCACCGTTGCAGGGTGCATTAAACCTGCTGAGTCTGAACGGTTACGACTATCCGGACATTCAACGTGCGGTGCTGGCAGAAAAAGCGGATGCGGCGCTTATCCAGTGGGACGCGACATCTGCCACTCTGAATGCGCTGGGCTGCGACAATATCGAGCGCGTACTACTCGGTTAATGGTTTCAATAACGCCAGTTCGTAGGCTGGATAAGGTGTTTACACCGCCATCCGGCAATACGCAGAATGTCTAAAATCCCCTCAATCAGACTGCTGTTTCTTGCGCTCCGCCGTTGGGTACAGTAGCCTGATTGAAATTCCATCCAAATAACGAGTTTTCTGCATGTTAAAGCGCGTGTTTTACAGCCTGTTAGTCCTGGTAGGCTTGCTGCTGTTGACTGTGCTTGGACTCGACAGATGGATGAGCTGGAAGACGGCCCCCTACATCTATGACGAATTACAGGATCTCCCCTACCGTCAGGTTGGCGTTGTCCTCGGCACGGCAAAATACTACCGTACCGGCGTCATCAATCAGTATTATCGCTACCGAATTCAGGGCGCATTAAATGCGTATAACAGCGGCAAAGTAAACTATCTGCTACTTAGCGGCGACAACGCGCAGCAAAGCTATAACGAACCGATGACGATGCGTAAAGACTTGATTGCCGCGGGCGTCGATCCCGCTGACATCGTGCTTGATTACGCAGGCTTCCGTACGCTTGATTCGATTGTACGCACCCGCAAAGTATTCGATACCAACGATTTCATTATCATTACCCAGCGATTCCACTGTGAGCGAGCGTTGTTTATTGCGCTACATATGGGGATTCAGGCCCAGTGTTATGCGGTACCTTCGCCAAAAGATATGCTTACCGTGCGGGTGCGCGAATTCGGTGCTCGCTTTGGTGCGCTGGCCGATCTCTACCTTTTTAAACGCGAGCCACGTTTTTTAGGTCCGCTGGTGCCCATCCCGACCATGCATCAGGTACCTGACGATGCTCAGGGATATCCGGCAGTCACTGCAGAACAATTACTCGAATTACAAAAGAAACAAGGAAAATAAGCATGGATGTACAAACTCTCTTCGTCGTATTGGCCTTTCTGCTCATTCCCCTCTTTTGTTTCCGTGAAGCCTGGAAAGGCTGGCGTACTGGCGCGGTAGATAAAATTAAGAAGAATGCGCGTGAGCCGGTTTATGCCTACCGGAATGAAGCCCCATTACAGTTCTGGTCTTATGTATTAGTTTATGCCGGATGCGGATGTTTATCTTTCGGTATGGTTATTTATTTAGTCTTTTATCGCTAAAGAGATTACCGTTATATTAGCACTTGAGAATAGCTAATATTATGATAATGGTTACCATTTCAATATAAGGGATTAATGCTGCCCGCCAGCATTTCCCTCAAACTATCTTCTATTTGTGAATCCTTTCACAGAATACTCTTCCTGCAGTGCTTAGCCTTAAGAATAGCCTTTCACTTTTTATATTTTGTTATTAACGGTTTGCCTTAATTTACTCAAGCATTAAGGAAGAAAATATGCCACAACAAAATTATCTGGATGAGCTCACGCCTGCTTTTACCCCTTTATTAGCCATAAAAGAGGCTTCCCGCTGTTTATTATGTCACGATGCCCCTTGTAGCCAGGATTGCCCGGCGCAAACCGACCCGGGGAAATTTATTCGTTCCATTTATTTCCGCAATTTTAAAGGCGCGGCTGAAACTATCCGCGAAAATAATGCGCTCGGTGCGGTGTGCGCTCGAGTTTGCCCAACCGAAAAATTATGCCAGCGCGGGTGTACGCGTTCAGGAATTGATAAACCTATCGATATCGCGCGTCTGCAGCGCTTTATTACCGATTTTGAACAGCAAACCGCGATGAAAATCTATCAGCCGGCAACAAAAACGCTGGGTAAGGTCGCCATTATCGGTGCAGGTCCGGCAGGATTACAGGCCAGCGTAACGCTGAGCAATCTTGGTTATGACGTAACCATCTTCGAAAAACAGGCTCAGCCAGGCGGCTGGTTGCGCTATGGCATCCCAGAGTTTCGTTTGCCGCATTCGGTTTTGGATCATGAAATTGCCCGTATCATTGAAATGGGAGTGACCATCACGTGCAATTGCGAAGTTGGCCATGCCCTTTCCATTGAGCAACTCAAAGCTGAATATCGCGCTGTACTGGTTACCGTAGGGATGTCTTATGGTTCAACGTTACCTCTGTTTGAGAGAGCGAATCACGTTGAAATTGCCGTCGATTTCCTGCAGCGCGCCCGACAAGCCAGCGGCGATATTACCGTCGCAAAAAGTGCATTGATCATCGGTGGCGGCGATGTGGCGATGGATGTCGCCAGTACGTTGAAGCTGCTGGGCTGCCCGTCAGTCACCTGTGTGGCGCGTGAAGAACTCGCTGATTTCCCGGCCAGCGACAAAGAGTTCAACAGCACCCAGGCATTAGGGGTATCAATTATTGACGGTTTCACGCCTGTGGCGGTTAGTGGAAATCGCGTAACCTTTAAGCACGTACGCCTGCCAGGAGAACTCTCGTTTGAAGCCGAACATATTATTCTTGCCGTCGGTCAACATGCGCAGCTTGATGATTTTGCCGCGTTAAAGCCACAGCGCAATCTTATCGATACGCACAATTACCAAACCGCCGATCCGGTTATGTTTGCCGCGGGCGATATTGTTAAAGGCGATAAAACCGTTGTATACGCCGTGAAAACCGGAAAAGAAGCCGCTCAGGCCATTCATCACTATTTAGAGGGAGCTTGCTCATGTTAACGAAAGATCTTTCTATTACCTTTTGCGGCGTCAAATTTCCCAACCCGTTCTGCCTCTCTTCTTCTCCGGTAGGCAACTGCTATGAGATGTGCGCCAAAGCCTATGATAGCGGCTGGGGCGGTATTGTTTTTAAAACGATCGGTTTCTTTATTGCCAATGAAGTCTCCCCGCGCTTTGACCATCTGACCAAAGAAGATACCGGCTTTATTGGCTTCAAAAACATGGAGCAAATTGCCGAGCATCCACTGGAGGAGAATCTGGCCGCAATTCGCCGACTGAAACAGGACTACCCGGATAAGGTCCTGATTGCGTCGATCATGGGTGAAAACGAAGAACAGTGGCAGGAACTGGCCCGCCTGGTTGAAGAGGCAGGTGCCGACATGATCGAGTGTAACTTCTCATGCCCGCAAATGACCTCGCATGCTATGGGCAGCGATGTAGGACAAAGCCCTGAGCTGGTTGAAAAATATTGTCGGGCAGTGAAACGCGGCTCGTCTCTGCCAATGCTGGCTAAAATGACGCCGAATATTGGTGATATGTGTGAGGTGGCGCTGGCGGCAAAACGCGGAGGTGCGGACGGTATCGCGACCATCAATACGGTTAAATCCATCACTAATATCGACCTGAACAGGAAAATCGGGATGCCGGTCGTCAACGGTAAATCCAGTATTTCCGGCTACTCCGGCAAGGCCGTCAAGCCTATCGCCCTGCGATTTATCCAACAGTTGCGCACGCATCCCGAACTGCGCGATTTCCCGATTAGCGGCATCGGGGGAATTGAGACCTGGGAAGATGCCGCCGAGTTTTTACTGTTAGGCGCGGCCACGCTGCAGGTGACCACCGGGATCATGCAGTATGGCTATCGGATTGTGGAGGACATGATCAGCGGGCTGTCACATTACCTCGCCGATCAAGGGTTTGATTCACTGGAGGAGATGGTGGGGCTTGCTAATAGTAATATCATCCCCGCCGAGGAGCTTGACCGTAGCTACATCGTTTATCCGAACATCCATCTGGATAAATGCGTTGGCTGTGGGCGCTGCTACATCTCCTGTTACGACGGTGGGCATCAGGCGATGGAATGGAATGAGGAAACCCGTACACCGCACTGCAATACGGAAAAATGTGTGGGATGCTTATTGTGCGGTCACGTTTGCCCGGTAGCCTGTATTGATCTGGGCGAGGTGAAATTTAAACCCGGCGAGAAAGAACATGCGTTAACGTTGTAACGCTGACAAAAAAGCCCGGTGCAGATTGCGCTGCACCGGGCTTTTTACATTGTACGATTACTTCTTACGCGCGTATTTCAGTGAATCCAGCGCGACCGCGAAGATGATGATGCCGCCCTTGATAATATACTGCCAGTAAGGGTTCACGCCGATGTAGGTCAGACCGTAGTTGATGACGGTGAAGATAATCACACCGGTCACCACGCCAAACACGGTTCCTACCCCGCCGCTAAACGACACGCCGCCAACCACGCACGCGGCAATCGCATCCAGCTCATACATAAAGCCGAGGTTGTTGGTCGCCGAGCCAATACGCCCAGCTTCGAGCAAACCACCAAAAGCATAGAACACGCCAGACAACGCATAGATGATCAGCAGGTTCAGCGCGACGTTTACCCCGGACACTTTCGCCGCTTCAGGGTTACCGCCGATAGCGAAAATATTTTTACCAAAACGGGTCTTGTTCCACAGCACCCATACAAAGGCCACGGCAATCAAGGCATAGAAAGTAATGTAGGAGAGTCGGAAACTGCCCAGCGCAATAAAGCCCTGCGCAAAGGTTGAGAACCCGCTGTCAAAGCCAGAAATTGGCGATGCGCCGACGAAGTCGTAGTACAGGGAGTTGATCCCGTAAACGATAATCATCGTACCGAGGGTGGTAATAAATGGCGTCACGTTCAGGTAAGCAATGATAATACCGTTCACCAGACCGATAATGGCACCAATCACGCAGACAATCAGCACCACCACGATGATTGGCATCGTCGCCATTTCCGGGAACACCTTGTTGGCGTTCTCCATCGACTGCAGCAGGGTTGCCGCCACAACCGCCGCCAGCCCGACCTGACGCCCTGCAGACAGGTCGGTCCCCTGGGTAACAATCAGCCCGGCTACGCCCAATGCGATAATAATACGCACCGAGGATTGCGTCAGAATATTACTCAGGTTCAGTAAACTTAAGAAAGTGGGATCCTGGAAAATAATAATCGCCAGCAAAACCAAAAGAACAACGTAAATTCCGCCTTCTTTCAGATAAGTAAGAAAACTTTTCTTATTTAACGCACTCATGAGGAGCCCCTAATCTTAAAGGTGCAAAGACGCAAGACGGAGGATTTCGTTTTGCGTTGTGGTTTTGGTTTCAACAATTCCAGCGACGAGGCCATTGCTCATCACCAGAATACGATCGGTAATACCTAACAACTCCGGCATTTCAGAGGAAATAATAATGATCCCCTTTCCTTTTTTCGCCAGTTCAGCAATCAACTGATAAATCTCAAATTTCGCGCCGACATCGATACCGCGTGTAGGTTCATCCAGCATCAGGATTTCAGGCTGCGTTAACAACCAACGGCCAATGACCACCTTTTGCTGATTACCACCAGAAAGCGAACCTATTTGCGTACGATGCCCTGGCGTTTTTACCCTCATCGAGTCAATTACCCACTGGGTATCGCTCTTCATGCGGGAATTATCCAGCAGGCCGACTTTATTTTTATAGTTCTGGATATTGGAGATTAGCGAGTTAAAACCAATGTCCAGATAGGCATAAATACCGGTTGAGCGACGCTCTTCGGTGACCAGCGCAAAACCATGGTTAATCGCTTCATTCGCGCTGTGGTTATTGATTTTTTTGCCGTGGAGCGTAATCGTGCCCGATGATTTCTCACGAATGCCAAACAACGTTTCAACAATATCGGTGCGTTTCGCGCCAACCAGGCCGGCAATGCCGAGAATTTCCCCTTTATGGAGATCAAAAGAGATATCACGAATCGACGGCTGACGCAGAGAAGTCAGGTTACGCACTTCCAGAATCACTTCTCCCGGCTTGTTCTCTTTATCCGGGAAACGTTGGTTCAGTGAACGCCCTACCATCATAGCGATGATCTTATCCATATCCAGCCCTTCCAGCGGCTGGGTCGCAATCCATTGACCATCACGCAGTACGGTAATTTCATCACACAGTTGAAATATTTCTTCCATTTTGTGAGAAATATAAACAATACCGCATCCACGCTCTTTCAGCTTACGGATGATGGTGAACAGATGGTTAACTTCTTTCTCGGTTAACGATGACGTTGGTTCATCCATGATGACGATTTTGGCGTCATAGGAGAACGCCTTCGCAATTTCAATCATCTGCATTTGTGAAACGGATAATGTGCCGACGCGCGCACGCGGATCGATATCAATATCCAGTTCATCAAATATCGCTTTGGTATCGCGGTACATTTTTTCCTGATCGACAAACATACCTTTGGTGGGATAGCGCCCCAGCCACATGTTATCCATTACAGAACGTTGTAATACCAGGTTTAATTCCTGATGTACCATTGAAATACCATTCTCAAGCGCTTCTTTAGCAGAATGAAAATCGATTTCTTTACCCTGAAATAAAATACTACCGGAATCTTTTTGATAGATCCCAAAAAGACATTTTAATAATGTTGACTTTCCAGCGCCATTCTCGCCCATCAGAGCATGAATAGAATGTGGGCGGACTTTTAAATTGACATTATCAAGAGCCTTAACGCCGGGAAAGGACTTGTTGATGCCGCTCATTTCCAACAAGTATTCGCCTGACGACTGAGTATTAGTGCTGACCATAATTATACCTTGTTGGCCTTGCAGAGTGCGCAATTAAGGGCGCAATGAAATTGCGCCCACAGACGGAGTATTTATTTGTTGGTGAACTCTGCCAGATTATCTTTATCGACACCTACATATGGAACGCGAACAATTTTGTTCTCAATTTTCCAGTTGGTGCCGTCTGCCGCGCCTTTGCCATCAGCCAGGTTTTTCGCCAGATCAAAGGTGGCTTTCGCCTGGTTATTAGCATCGTTCAGCACGGTACCGGCCATAGCGCCAGATTTCACCAGAGCCAGGGCTTCAGGCAGCGCATCGACGCCAAATACCGGGACGCTGGTTTTGTTGTGTGCTTTCAGCGCTTCAACTGCGCCCATTGCCATCGCATCGTTGTTGGCGATAACCACTTCGATTTTGTTTGCGTTAGGACCGGACATCCACGCATCCATCTTATCTTTCGCCTGAGCGGTATCCCACATTGCAGTATCTAACTGCAGTTGTTCAGTTTTGATGCCTTTATCGTTCAGCTCTTTAATTACGTAGGTCGTACGAGCTTCGGCATCCGGGTGTCCCGGTTCGCCTTTCAGCAGAACAAACTGAATTTTGCCATCTTTGTTCAGATCCCAGTTCGGGTTAGCGGCCCAGTGCTTGGCAATCAAGTCACCCTGAATAATCCCGGACTCTTTAGAGTCGGTACCGACATAATAGGCTTTGTCATAGCTGTCCAGCGCTTTACGGGAAGGCTCTTTGTTGAAGAACACAATCGGTACGTTCTGACCGCGTGCTTTTTCAATGACCGTTCCTGCTGCTGCCGGGTCAACCAGGTTGATAGCCAGTGCTTTAACGCCTTTTGCCAACAACACGTCGATCTGATCGTTCTGTTTGGACTGATCGTTTTGCGAGTCATTCATCAGCAACTGTACATCCGGCGCCGCTTTGGCATCTTTTTCAATAGCCTTACGTACCACGGACATAAAGTTATCGTCATATTTATAGATAGTCACACCAATGCGGGTATCAGCAGCGTGCGCAGCCGCGCCGAATAACATGCTTGCCATTACAGCAGACAGGGTCAACACCTTCTTATTCATGGTATCTCCGGTTTTATTATGCAGGGTAGTGCTTGAGATAAATGCTCGGCAGGCAGAACGTTACTGAAGTGTTACTGAACGCCGAAGCTCACTTTTAAAAATATTTCTTCCGTGTCTGGCAACGCTCCAAAAACAGGCTTTAATTGTTGTTTAAGACGCCTATACCTCGATGAAAGTGATTATTCACCGTTACATAGTAGTTACAGCGCAGCAAACAGTGTCATCATAGCTATCGCATTGTTAAGATACTGTGAATTTACTCACATATTGAAAGCGGTTACATAGCCCGACATTATCAGTTAGTGATCGGTGCCGCATTCTGCCGCAAAGCCACAGAATGACGTCGCACCAGCGTCGGCATAAAGCAATGTGTTGCGTCAGGATCCAGCGTTCCCGCTGCGCCTTGTAGCGCAAGCTCAGTGGCCATTTTTGCCATAGAAGCAATGGGATAGCGCACCGTTGTCAGCTGCGGGTCAGTGTAACGTGCGATAGGAATATCGTCGAAACCAATGATAGATAGATGTAATGGAATGGCGATGCCGTTGTCTTTTAGGGCCGTTAGCGCGCCAGCGGCCATATTGTCGTTGTAAGCGAAGACTGCCGTCAGTTGCAGGTTACGTCCCAGCAGTTCCACCATTGCGGACTCTCCGCCCTGCATATCCGGTGAACCGGTACCTATCCAACTGTCTGCCGGGGTAACCCCCTGTTCTTTCAGGGCACTTAGCCACCCTTCTTTACGCATTGCATCGTCCTCAATGCGGTGACTTGATGCCAGGTAACCAATACGTTGATGCCCATTATTCAGCAACATACGGGTTGCCATTTTAGCCCCGCTAATATTATCCAGACAGACGCAACGATGCGCATAGCCCGGCACAATGCGGTTGATCAGCACCATGCCAGGGATCTGATCCATGAACCCGGCCAGCTCGCGATCGCTCAACGCTTTCGAGTGAACAATCAGTGCGTTACAACGCTGACGAATCAGTACCTCAATGGCATGACGTTCTTTTTCAGCCTCATGGTAGCTGTTGCCAATCAGGACGTACTTCTGATGCTGTTGAGCAACCATATCCACGGCTTTTACCAGCGCGCCAAAAAATGCGTCTGAAACATCCATCACCACAACGCCAATCGTGTCGCTCACCTGCGTCGCCAGCGCTTGCGCGTTGGCATTCGGTCGATAGCCGAGCTGAGTGACCGCCTTCATTACCGCTTCACGCGTATCGGGACTCACCAGCGCGCTGTTGTTCAGTACGCGGGAAACAGTCGCGACAGAAACGCCAGACTGTCGTGCCACATCACGGATGGTTACCATATTCACTACCCTGTTTAAGATGCGGTTACCCGCAGACACCCCAGGCTGGGTATTTTGTCAGCACAACGAAACGGACTGCGTGAGTGATGTCACAGGAATGAAAGCGCTTACATCCATTTTGTTAATGAATGTGATCCAGATCGTTATCTGGATGTTCGCGGTAATGATGTCCCTGACGCACGCAGGGTCAATTGACGCCATAGCCATTCTACCGGGCCTTGCCGGTAAAAATGCAACCAAATGACGGAGAAAAGCAGGTTAACGGCCCAGACCGGAATGACGAAATACAGCAACTCCAGCCGGTCGAATTTCATAAATAAGCCGAATTGATAAAACAGCGTGGTGCAAATTAAGGTTTGTAACAAATAGTTGGTTAGCGCCATGCGCCCAACGCAGGCTATGGCAATGACCCATTTTAAACGGCTAAGCTGCGGCCAGAAACCGAACATCAGCGCAGCGTAACCAATGGTCTGCAACGGCGCGCCCAGCTCTCGCGGGGCTTGTAACAGGAAAGCACACCAGCGGTAGGCCCAGTCCAGATGCCACTGCGCAACGATAGCAGGCAGGTTAATCGCCATCCCAATAATGACCAATAACGCGCCGGTACGTCGATAGTGCTGCAAACTGTACTGCCCTTTCAGCCAACCGCTGCGCATCAATGCCGCGCCCAGCAGCATCATCCCCGCCAGTTGCCAGCCGTACTGCGCACCCAACGCCAGCAAGCTATTGGACATCATATCTACGCGATTGCTGACCGCTTCCATACCGCCGTTCACCTTCCAGTATTTCTCATACAGCAACGCAGAAGCATCCGGTGTCCAGGCCCGACTGGTCTCACTTCCGGAGATAAATCCCAGCAGCAACAGCACACCAACGCCCGCCAGATAGAGCAACACGCCGGTATTAAACAGACTTTTGACGGAAGGGGCATCGCGAACCAACCGCCAGCAAATCAGCCCAATCAGGCCATACGCCAGCAGGATATCGCCATCCCAGAACAGCAAACCGTGAATAAACCCCAGCAGAACCAGCAAAGTGAGTCGTGACTGGATCCAACGTTTGCCTCGCGGTAGCAGCATCTGCAGACCCGCGCCAAACAGCAGCGCAAATAACGTGAGGAATTTCACCTGCGCGAAGAGATCAAGCACGGCCCAGGTCCAGGCATCTGACGGGGTAATGTTGCCGTACCAGGCAGGATTCAGATAGGCCGCCTTTGGCAGACCAAAGGCGCTAATATTGAGAAGCAGGATGCCGAGGATGGCGACGCCACGAATAAAATCCAGCGTGACATTACGCTCCATGGCCCCTGCCCTGATCAGTTGTGGTGACGTACGGCGCGCAGGAATTCCTGACGCGTATTCTGGCTGGACTTAAACAATCCGCCAAGCGAGGTAGTGGTGGTAGCGCTGGTCGCATCACGAATACCACGCGCTTTCACGCAGTAATGCACAGCATCAATTGAAACCGCCACATTATTCGTCCCGAGCAACGTTTGCAGCGCGGTGAGAATTTGCTGAGTCAGGCGTTCCTGGACCTGCGGGCGCTGAGCGAAGAACTGCACAATGCGGTTAATCTTCGACAGACCGATGACCGAATCTTTCGGGATATAGGCCACCGTCGCTTTGCCATCAATCGTGACGAAGTGATGTTCGCAGGTGCTGGTCAGCGTGATATCGCGAACCGTGACCATCTCATCAACCTTCATCTTATTTTCAATGACGGTGATTTTCGGGAAGTTGGCGTAATCGAGGCCGGAGAAAATCTCATCGACATACATTTTAGCGATGCGATGTGGCGTTTCCATCAGACTGTCATCGCTCAAATCAAGATTGAGCAATTGCATAATCTCGGTCATATGACCGGAGATAAGACGTTTGCGCGTTTCATTATCCATCTCTTGCACAGGCGGGCGTAGTGGTGTTTCAAGACCACGCGCGACCAGCGCTTCATGAACCAGTGCCGCTTCTTTACTGAGTGATGACATTTCTTTTTCTCCTGCAGGTGGGGCGCCTCTGCCCTGCGTGGGGCAAAGTTTTTAGGCTGTGTCACAGCCAGAACATTGTGCGTGAGGCGGCGCACATAATCCAGTATTCACCGCGATAATTATTGAAATTGGTGCTGCCTTTTAGCACACAGATTTCATATGTCGTTCAACCGGGTGAATTCGAGTGTTAATGTAAAGTTATATAGATGATGAAGTATGTTTGCTCAATGCGGAAGTGAAAGTTACTCACAGTGCAATGAATAATCTGTATTATGGTGAGTTCGCAAACACATTCAGGTTCAACACAACAAGGAGCCACGCATGGAAATGCTTGAAGAGCACCGCTGTTTTGAAGGCTGGCAACAACGCTGGCGTCATGACTCCACCACGCTAAATTGCACCATGACCTTCAGTATTTTTCTTCCACCCCCCCGGGATAACACCCCACCTCCGGTGCTGTACTGGCTGTCAGGTTTGACCTGCAATGATGAAAACTTCACCACTAAAGCCGGAGCACAACGTATTGCGGCTGAACTGGGCATCGTTCTGGTGATGCCTGATACCAGCCCGCGTGGCGAACAGGTCGCCAATGATGAAGGCTACGATTTAGGCCAGGGTGCCGGATTTTATCTCAATGCCACGCAACAACCGTGGGCCTCACATTTTCGCATGTATGACTATATGCGTGACGAGTTGCCGGCACTCATTCAGTCACAGTTTAACGTCAGCGATCGCTGCGCCATCAGCGGGCACTCTATGGGGGGGCATGGTGCACTGATCATGGCACTGAAAAACCCTGGCAAATACACCAGCGTTTCTGCCTTCGCCCCCATCGTCAATCCATGTCGCGTACCGTGGGGTGAGAAAGCCTTTAGCGCCTACCTGGGTGAGGATAAATCACGGTGGGCGGAATGGGACAGCTGTGCGCTGATGCTGGCCAGTAAACCCGCAGATGCGATCCCAACGCTTATTGATCAGGGGGATAGCGATCAGTTTCTCGCCGATCAACTGCAACCCGCAGTGCTGGCCGAAACGGCCCGTCAAACCGCATGGCCGATGACATTACGCATTCAGCCGGGTTACGATCATAGCTACTACTTCATTGCATCATTTATTGAAGATCATCTGCGTTTCCACGCCCAATATTTGCTGAAGTAACGCCTGAGTGAGGGCGTCAGCCCTCTTCATTTCTCCATCATTCCTTCACTTTTTCTCCTTTTTTATTTCACCACTATCCCACTGAATTAAAAAGATTTTCCATGCTAAACACATCGAATACAAATGATTTCTATTATCATTTGTGTTTACAAAAATTCATACTTTTGTACAATCCCCCCGCTTCTTTACTGAAAAGAGTCCTTAAAAGACAAATACATACAATTGTCATGGCCTTTCACATGACACGCAGTTAGATTCATTTAAATGGAATGATACAAATGACTATACCTCACGTTAAGGCTGTAGCCGCCGCAGTATGCGTCGCAAGTCTCCCATCACTCGTCTATGCCGCCGACCAGGATACCGTGGTCGTCACCGCCACCGGGTTTGAGCAAAAAATTCAGGATGCCCCCGCCTCCATTTCGGTTATTACCAAGCAGCAGATCGAAGATAAAGCGTATCGCGATGTGACCGATGCACTGAAAGACGTCCCTGGTGTTGTTGTGACCGGCGGGGGGAGCAGCAGCGATATCAGTATTCGCGGTATGGCTTCGCAATACACGCTCTTCCTGGTCAACGGTAAACGCATCAGCACCCGTGGCACACGTCCTAATAGCGACAATTCAGGTATTGAACAAGGCTGGCTGCCGCCGCTGGAATCCATCGAGCGTATCGAGGTGATCCGCGGCCCGATGTCGTCTCTGTACGGCTCTGACGCTATGGGCGGCGTGATTAACGTGATCACCAAAAAAGTCTCGAATACTAAAGCCTGGACCGGCTCCCTGCATGGTGATGCCACCCTCCAGGAAGATCGGGACTCCGGAGACCTTTACCAGACAAATGCATACGCGTCCGGACCACTGATCGACGGGCTACTCGGCGCAAAAGTGACCGGGCTGTTCTCCCATCGCGGAGAAGATAAGATAGTCAATGGTTACAATGAACAACGCCTGCGCAACGGCGGACTCACCCTCAACTTCACCCCGGATGATAAAAATGACATCGACTTCGATGTCGCGCATGAACTACAGGATCGCAACAGCACACCGGGCGAATCGATGGCGGCAGAAAACTGCCGTAACGGTGTTTGTAAGCCAAACAGCAAAAGCTACAACCGTTATGAACACACAACGTATTCATTAACCCACAGCGGTTATTACGACGATTTCAACAGCACCAGCTATGTTCAGCAGGAAGAGACCAAAAACCCTGGTCGTCAGATGAAATCCTACAACACGATCTTCAATAACCAGAACCAGGTCTTCCTCGGGGCGCACACCCTGACAGTTGGCGGGCAATACCGTTATGAAAAACTGCGCGATAACGGCAACCAACTGCAAGCAGCTGACGGTCTGAACAAATTGACCCGCTGGAGTTGGGCGTTGTTTGCCGAAGATGAATGGGCGGTTACCGATACTTTCACGCTGACCGGCGGTCTGCGTATGGATAAAGATGAAAACTACGGTGACAACTGGACGCCGCGCGGCTATGGCGTATGGCACCTGAGCGATCAGTGGACCTTAAAAGGGGGAGTTTCTGCGGGCTATCGTGCACCGGATCTGCGCCAGTCATCCGCAAGCTGGGGGCAAGTGACCGGTGGCGGTCGTCTGAACGGTATCATTGTCGGCAACCCGGATCTGAAACCAGAAAAAAGCCTGAGCGAAGAGATCGGTTTGCTGTGGGATAACGGCAACGACCTCAATGCGGGTGTCACGCTGTTCAATACTGACTTCAAAAACAAAATTACCGAAGTCCGTCGCTGTAACAGCAGTGCCGATCCGGCTTGTACTATTGGCAGCACTCATTACGACTTTGTCAGCGATCGGGTTAACGTTGATAAAGCCAATATGCGCGGTGTCGAATCCACCTTCGGTTGGAAGATGACCTCCGACATCAACTGGACAGCGAACTATACCTACACTGAATCTGAACAGAAAAGCGGTCAGTTCTCGGGCCAGCCGTTGAACAAAATGCCGAAGCATATGTTCAACACCACGCTGGACTGGCAGGCTACGCAGGATATCGGTTTCTGGAGCCGTTTGAATCTGCGTGGCAAAACATCAGAATACCTGAGCCGTACCTCCATGGCGCAAGGCACCCCTTCCTATACCCAGGTCGATATCGGTATGCGTTACTATGCGACCAAAGATGTACTGCTTACTGCTGGCGTGTATAACGTGCTGGATAAACAGATTGATTACGAGACCTATGACACCGTGCTTGATGGTCGTCGTTACACGGTTGGCATGACTTACAGCTTCTA
>NZ_CP080033.1:3249050-3249114 GCF_019382635.1 Citrobacter sp. Colony219
GTGAACGTGTTAAGGGGGCTATCTCCGCACCCTTAACAATCCCGGCTCCCGGCAGGAAAATTGT
>NZ_CP080033.1:3249236-3249396 GCF_019382635.1 Citrobacter sp. Colony219
GGCAATTTTCAGCCGGACCAGCCCACACCTGACCATCTGCGTTTTTTGTTTAAACAGCAAAACAGATTTAACTGGAAGTCAGAGCGTTGAAGCGATGACCCCGGTCCGGCTGAAAATCGATGAGGCGTTGACGGTTGACCGGGACTGCCCGCAGGGATGC
>NZ_CP080033.1:3249670-3299466 GCF_019382635.1 Citrobacter sp. Colony219
AAGTTCATTTCGCTGTAACGAACGAAACGGGTTCCTTTGGTCAGCTTATAGCCAAACCAGATGATCAGGAACAGCGGGATACCAATATAGGTTGCCATTACACCGCCCCAGTCAATGGTATCTTTCAGGAACGCTTCGTAGTTTTGCCCCAGGGTGATTATCAAGCACAGGACAAAGGCAAAGATCGGCCCCAGAGGGAAGAAGCCTGAACGATACGGCAGATCATTAATATCATGGCCCTGCAACACGTAACCACGGCGGAAACGATAGTGGCTAATTGCAATTCCCAGCCAGGCGATAAAGCCCGTCATCCCGGAAGTGTTCAACAGCCACAGGTACACAGTCTGGTTACCAAACATGGATGTCAGGAAGCACAGACCTGCCACAACAGTCGTCGCATACAGCGCGTTACGCGGTACGCCGCCACGAGACAGTTTAGAGAAAATACGCGGCGCTTTACCGTCACATGCCAGGGTGTAGAGCATACGTGTTGATGCATACATCCCGGAATTACCCGCCGACAGCACCGCCGTCAGGATAACGGCGTTCATCACCGCCGCCGCAGACAGCAGACCCGCATGCTGGAATACCAGCGTGAACGGGCTGACGCTGATGTCTTTTACATCATTGCGCAGCAGGCTCGGATCGGTATACGGGATAATCAGGCTGATAATCAAAATCGCGAACACATAGAACAGCAGGATTCGCCAGAATACCTGACGCACCGCGCGTGGAATGTTCTTCTCTGGATCTTCAGATTCGCCCGCGGCGATACCAATCAACTCGGTCCCCTGGAAAGAGAAGCCGACGATCATCGCCACACCAATCATGGCGGCAAAACCGCCAGCAAAGGGGGCATCACCTGTCGTCCAGTTACTCCAACCCACCGGTTGAGCACCTTTGAAGATACCGATAATCATCATTACGCCAACCACGATGAAGATAATCACGGTGGTGACTTTGATCAGTGAGAACCAATACTCCGCTTCGCCAAATCCACGTACCGAGATGTAGTTCAGCAGGAAGATAACGCCAAGGAACAGCGCACTCCAGATCCAACCAGGCGTATCCGGGAACCACCAGCTCATTACCAATTGTGCGGCCACCAGGTCCACGGCGATAGTCACCGCCCAGTTGTACCAGTAGTTCCAGCCGAGCGCGAAGCCAAAGCCTTCTTCTACATAGTTCTGACCGTAGGTAGAGAACGAACCGGAAACCGGCATGTAGGCAGCCAGCTCACCAAGACTGGTCATCAGGAAGTACACCATCAGGCCAATCAGAATATAAGAAAACAGCGCGCCGCCAGGACCCGCCGCAGAAATGGTTGCACCAGATGCAACGAAAAGACCCGTACCGATGGAACCACCAATGGCGATCATCGTCAGGTGACGCGCCTTCAGTTCACGGCGTAGCGTGGGCGCTTCTGTGGTTTTAGTTTCGGAAACCATGTGAAAATGCTATCCATCCAAAAAATGAGGCGCGATTGTAGCAGACGAAATGGCATTCTTCCGGCACAAATGCGCTGTTATAAGAGACCTTCATGACTGGCCGCGGATTATAAGTAAAGCAGAAATGGGCAACGTATGACGATTGCCCTCAGTTGACGATGGGGTGTTTATTGCAGGTACGACGCATCAGCGCCTTATTCAACCTGCTCTACCTGGTCGCTATAACGTAAAAAACGCAGCAGCGAGTTTGAAAGATGTTTTTGGCGATGATGGACGCGCCAAAGCGTGCGGACCAGACGTGGCAACGGCACCGGAACTTCGCTTAACGTTCCTGCCTGCAGTTGTTCTGCAATAACCCGACGCGACAAGCAGCTGATCCCGAGACCATGGCGCACCGCATGCTTAATGGCCTCAGAGTTACCCAACTCCATTGCCATCTGAAATCTCGGTAGATGAGACAACAGCAGATAATCCACCAGCTCGCGAGTACCAGACCCACGTTCGCGCAGGATCCAGGGCGAAGCCGCAAGTTGCTCCAGCGTCACGGGCCCCGTGGTTAGCGGCGATGACGGCGCAGCAAATACCACCAGTTCATCTTCCAGCCACGGTTCAGAGATGATTTCGGTACTGTGACAGGGCCCTTCAATCAGCCCGATATCGACCCGAAAATCCAGCACGGCATTGATAACATCCTGGCTGTTGCCCACGCTGAGTTCCAGCGGCAAATCGGGGAAATCCCGCCGGTAACCTGCAATCATGGCAGGTAAAATATAGTTGCCAATAGTGCTACTGGCATAGACGCGAATCGCGCCATTATCTTCACGAAAAAGCTGTTCAATTTCTGTCGTTTGCTCGAGCAAGGCCAACGCACGCGGATAGAGTAAGCGCCCGTGCTCATTAACGACCAGTCGCTTGCCGACGCGGTCAAACAGTTGCACGCCAAGTTGCCCCTCTAAATCGGTAAGCGCAGCACTGACCGCTGACTGCGACAATGACAACATGACAGATGCCTGAGTCGTCGAGCCGCTTTTCAGTACCTCAGCAAAAACTTCAAGTTGTCGCAGGGTGATATGCATAGTCGTTTTCCACCGGGTAGCCCGTGCTTACCACTTATAAAGATTAATTATAAATATATAATCAATTTTATTTTTAAGCCACTTCACCTTACAATTTTTGCCAAGAAATCATTCAAATTGTTCAGGAGGGGTTATGACTGAACTCGCCCTACAGAATCATCGTCGTACAGTGTGGCATTTTATTCCGGGGCTTGCCCTGAGTGCAGTTATCACCGGGGCCGCCTTATGGGGAGGTTCCATTCCCGCCGTCGCAGGTGCCGGGTTCAGCGCCCTCACCTTAGCCATTTTATTCGGGATGGTTATCGGCAACACCGTGTATCCACAAATCTGGAAAAGCTGTGACGGTGGCGTGCTGTTTGCCAAGCAACATTTACTGCGTCTGGGGATCATCCTTTATGGTTTCCGCCTCACCTTCGCGCAAATTGCTGACGTCGGCGTCAGCGGTATCGTGATTGATGTGTTAACGCTCAGCAGCACCTTTATGATTGCCTGCTTCCTTGGGCAGAAAGTGTTTGGTCTGGACCGCCACACCAGTTGGCTGATTGGCGCGGGGAGCAGCATTTGTGGTGCCGCCGCCGTATTAGCCACCGAGCCGGTGGTGAAAGCAGAAGCCAGTAAGGTAACGGTCGCCGTTGCTACCGTGGTTATCTTCGGGACCATTGCTATCTTCCTGTACCCGGCAATGTATCCGCTACTGGCGCACTGGTTTAGCCCGGAAACCTACGGGATTTATATTGGCTCCACGATGCATGAAGTCGCACAGGTTGTTGCTGCCGGGCATGCAATCACCCCGGAAGCTGAAAACGCAGCCGTCATTGCTAAAATGCTGCGCGTCATGATGCTGGCTCCGTTCCTCATCATCCTGGCAGCACGTGTTAAACAACTGTCTCCGGCGGCCAGCGGAGAAAAAAGTAAAATCACTATTCCGTGGTTTGCCATCCTGTTTATTGTGGTCGCGATTTTTAACTCGTTCCACCTGCTGCCGCAGTCGGTAGTGAACATGCTGGTAACGCTGGATACCATTTTGCTGGCAATGGCGATGGCCGCGCTGGGGCTGACCACTCACGTTAGCGCCCTGAAAAAAGCCGGTGCAAAACCTCTGCTGATGGCACTGGTGCTGTTTGTCTGGCTGATTGTGGGCGGTGGCGCGATTAACCTCGCTATCCACGCGCTGATGGCATAAACGAGCACGACTCCCCCCCATTAACCCGCTATACTCTCCCCTTTTGAGTATGGCGGGTTTAATTTATGAAATATATTGGAGCGCACGTAAGCGCCGCTGGCGGTCTGGCTAACGCCGCTATTCGAGCCGCAGAAATCGAAGCGACCGCATTCGCCCTGTTCACCAAGAATCAGCGTCAGTGGCGTGCCGCGCCGCTGACCACCGAAATCATTGATGATTTCAAATCTGCCTGCGAGAAGTATCACTATACTTCTGCGCAAATCCTGCCTCACGACAGCTACCTGATAAACCTCGGTCATCCGGTCAGCGACGCGCTGGAAAAATCACGCGATGCTTTTCTTGATGAAATGCAGCGCTGCGAGCAGCTTGGTTTATCCCTGCTTAACTTTCACCCGGGCAGCCACTTAATGCAGATCCCGGAAGATGAATGCCTGGCGCGTATTGCCGAATCAATCAACATTGTCCTTGCTCAAACTCAGGGCGTGACGGCAGTCATTGAAAACACCGCCGGGCAAGGCAGTAATCTTGGTTTTAAATTCGAGCATCTGGCGGCAATCATCGACGGCGTCGAGGATAAATCCCGTGTCGGCGTCTGCATCGACACCTGCCACGCCTTCGCGGCCGGTTACGATTTGCGTTCCGTTGACGAGTGTGAAAAGACATTCGCTGAATTTGAACGTATTGTCGGCTTTAACTATTTACGCGGTATGCACCTGAACGATGCCAAGAGCGCATTTGGCAGCCGCGTTGACCGTCACCATAGCTTAGGGGAAGGTAATATCGGTCACGATGCATTCCGCTGGATCATGCAGGACAACCGATTTGACGGCATCCCACTGATACTGGAAACCATTAATCCAGATATCTGGGCAGAAGAGATTGCCTGGCTGAAAGCGCAGCAAACTGAAAAAGCGGTGGCCTAATCATGAACGACAGGGAAAAGCAGATCCTTAAGATCCTGCGACGCAATCCGTTGATTCAGCAGAATGAAATCGCCGATATTTTGCAGATCAGCCGTTCGCGCGTCGCCGCACATATTATGGATTTGATGCGCAAAGGAATGATCAAAGGTAAAGGTTATATCCTTACCGAACAAGATTATTGCGTCGTCGTCGGAGCTATCAACATGGATATCCGGGGTATTGCAGACATCCACTATCCTCAAGCCGCATCTAACCCCGGCAGCATCCACTGTTCTGCAGGCGGCGTGGGACGCAATATCGCTCATAATTTGGCGCTGCTGGGCCGTGACGTGCATTTAATCTCCGCTGTTGGTAGCGATTTCTATGGCGAAACGCTGCTGGAACAGACCCGTCAGGCTGGTGTTAACGTTTCCAATTGCATTCGTCTGCATGGACATAACACCTCCACCTATTTGTCGATCGCGAATCAGCAGGAAGAGACCGTACTGGCGATTAACGATACCCACATTCTGCAACAGCTAACGCCGCAGTTGCTGAACGGTTCACGGGATCTTATCCGCCATTCCGGCGTCGTGCTGGCGGATTGCAACCTGACTGCTGAAGCCATCGAGTGGGTATTTACTATTGCTGATGACATTCCGGTATTTATTGATACCGTTTCAGAGTTCAAAGCGGCAAAAATGAAGACCTGGTTTACACGTATTCATACGCTCAAACCCACGCAGAAAGAGCTGGGCATTTTATGGGGTAAGCCTGTCCAGTCGGATGCGGATCGCATGCAGGCCGTCAACGACCTTCATCAGCAAGGAGTAAAACGCATCTTTGTGTGTCTGGAAAACGAATCCGTTTTTTGCAGCGAAAAGGACGGCGAACAGTTTTTATTGACGCCGCCTGAGCATACGGTGGTAGACAGTTTTGGCGCCGATGACGCTTTTATGGCGGGATTACTGTACAGCTTTCTGGAAGGTAGCGAGTTTCGTGAAAGCGCGCAGTTTGCCATGGCCTGCGCGGCATTATCGCGGGCCAGCGTCAGTATCAACAACCCAACGCTCTCCGCCGATAATGCCCTGTATTTGCTGAAAACCGCTTAGATATAATGCCGGATGGCGCTCTGCTTATCCGGCCTACAAACTTTATTTTATGCCAGTCCGATAAAGAAACCGGCTATTGTGGCGCTCATCAGGTTAGAAAGCGTTGCCGCTGCCAAAGCACGCATTCCAAGTTGCGCGATTTCCGGTGCGCGCTGTGGCGCAATGGCTGAAAACGCACCGACGACAACACCAATTGAACCAAAGTTTGCAAAACCACACAAAGCAAACGAGATAATCGCGATGGTCTTCACGTCCAGCGCACCGCCCATTTGCAGATACGGTGAGAAGTTGAGATAAGCGACAAATTCGTTGATCGCCAGCTTCTGTCCAATCAGGCTACCTGCCAGCGTCGCATCGCTCCAGTCCACGCCCATAATCCACGCCAGCGGGGCCAGAATATAGCCAAAAATGCCTTCCAGAGTGGCGTGACCGAAGCCAAACCAACCACCAACGCCACCAATAATGCCGTTAATTAACGCAATAATGGCGACAAATGCCATTACCACCGTCGCCACACCTGCGGCGATCTTCAATCCGGTCATCGCCCCACTGGCCGCCGCTTCGATGATGCTTTTCGGTGGTGTCTCAGTAAACGACAGATTCTCGAAGGTAACGCGAGACTCTTCCGTTGCCGGACTCAGCATACGCGCGAACAAAATACCGCCAGGGATTGCCATCAATGATGCCGCCAACAAATAATCGATGGGTACACCCATTCCGGCATAACCAATCATCATTGAACCCGCAATAGATGCCATCCCGCTACAAATTGCAGTAAACAGCTCATTGCGATTCAGGCGATCAATAAAGGGTTTCACGATTGCCGGAATTTCGTTTTGCCCGAGAAAAATCGTCGTCACCGCGACAAATGATTCGATTTTGCTGATGTTCAGCGCTTTCTGGAAAATACCACCGAGAATACGGATCAACAGTCCCATTACGCCAATGTAGTAAAGCAGGCTTATCAGCGCGGTAACAAAAATGATCGCGGGGAGTACCCGGAAGGCAAAGATAAAACCGGCACCGTCAAACAGCACATCCATTTTAGGACCGACCAACGAGCCGAAAATAAATGCGCTTCCCGCATCGCTATATGACATGACCTTGTGGACGCCGAGTGCAGCCTGTTCAACCAGCCATTTCCCCGGAGGGAAATACAACATGATACCGCCAATGGCGATTTGCAAAACCAACGCAGCGCCAACGGTACGCAGGCTAATCCGTTTTTTATTTACTGACAGCAGAAACGCGATGGCCAGTAATACCACCATACCCACAACACTTCTCATTATATCCATAATGAAATCCCTTCATGCCAGGAAACCCGGCGCTAACGCCAGGTTTTGGTAGGTTTGATATTCACGGGCGACCGCTTTCTGCCCGAAAAATTTGGTCAGGCGAGGCGTTGGTATTCCTTCGCAATCTCGCAAGCCAGTACGGCGTTGTTGAACACCAACTGAATGTTTGATTTCAGACTGTCGCCTCCGGTCAGTTCCGCAACCCGCGCCAGCAGGAACGGCGTGCTATCTTTGCCCACAACGCCCTGTTCTTCAGCTTCCTTCACGGCCCGATCGATTGCCGCGTTAATTTTTTCCTCTGCCATGGCAAACTGCTCCGGGATTGGATTGGCGACAACCAGGCCGCCGTTCAGACCGGTTTGCCATTTCACCGCCATCGCGCGGGCAATTTCTTTTGCGCTGTCCAGACGAATACTGACGTCAAACGGGCTGGTGCGGCAGAAAAATGCTGGCAGCGATGTTGTCTGATAACCAATGAGCGGCACACCGAAGGTTTCTAAATATTCGGTTGTTAATCCGAGATCGAGAATAGATTTTGCCCCTGCGCAAATAACCGTGACATTGGTATGAGCCAGTTCTTGCAGATCCGCAGAAATATCAAATGTATGCTCAGCCCCGCGGTGAACACCGCCGATCCCCCCGGTTGCAAATACTTTAATTCCCGCCATAGCGGCAATAATCATGGTAGAGGCAACGGTAGTCGCGCCATTTTTCCCTGCGGCTACAACAAACGGTAAATCTCGGCGGCTAACTTTAGCAACGTTATGCCCTTCACGTCCTAAAAGTTCAATTTCGTCTTTACTCAAGCCAACTTTCATTACCCCGCCAATAATGGCAATGGTTGCAGGCACAGCACCATGTTTGCGAATAGTTTCTTCTACTTCAATTGCTGTTTGCGCATTTTGTGGAAATGGCATGCCATGGGAAATAATGGTTGATTCAAGTGCAACAATGGGTTTTTTACTGTTTAATGCTTCCTGAACTTCTGGAGATATTTGTAATAATTCAGAGGAAAGAGTTAATTCAGACATTCTGTGTTCTCCACTATTAAGCTAACATTCGCAACAGACAAATCAGGGTTATTGGTATATTCACAGGCCAGTGCCATAGATGAGCAACCCTGCGCAAATCGAACCGAATCAATAAAGGGCAGACCGTCTACCCAGCAGGAAGCCAGTCCCGCCATCATGGCATCACCAGCCCCCGTGACATTAATGACGTGAGTTTTAATGGGCAGCGACCAGCCGCTACTCCCCGAGATATCACTGTAATAAACACCGTCCCCCCCCATGCTGAGCACCAGGCGGTTTAGGCCGCGTTCATGAAACCACGTGGCAACTTTGCCAACATCCTCTCGCCCGGAGAGTGCAATCCCACTCAGGGTTTCAGCTTCAAGTCGATTAGGTTTTAAGGTATGGATTTTGCCGAGCTGCTCGCGAATTTTAACGCACTTCCATGCCGATACCGGGTCAATAAACACCGGTACCTCGCCCGCATTTTCCAACACCCATGTCAGCGCGTCTTCACTGATATTACAGTCAGCGACAATGACTTTTGCTGCACGAATAAAATCACGATGTTGCGACAAAAAATCCGCTGAAATGTGGTCGGTAATACTCATATCATTTATGGCAACCAGCATCTCACCGGTATTATCAAGCAGCGACAAATAACTTGATGTATTTTCTCCAGCAACAATCAGGCATTTTTCGACATGAACGCCAGATTGATTAGTTTGCGCCAGCAGTGATTGGCCATAGAAATCGTTACCAACAGCGGTCAGTAACCATGAATCTTTTCCCAGCAGCGCCAAATTATGAGCGATATTGCGTCCCACGCCGCCTGGCGTAAATTTTATTTTCCCTGGATTCGAGTCCGCATAATTCAGAGAAGCATGCGAATACCCGGCGACATCCATATTAGCCGAGCCAATGGTTACTATGTATTCCTTTTCACGCATAGCACGTCCCCTGGCAATATAATTACCACTAATGAGTTCGTCAAAAATAACCATTGCTACAGCAAAGGTTATTAGAGCACATGTTCACTATCAAACATGTGTTCATGTTAGCCAGGTTTTTTGTAAAGTAAATCCATCCGCAAGATCTAAAACAAATAGATATGAACAGAGTCACAATTTTTTATAGATACAGTTTGCAAGGGAGAGAAAAAATGAGAGGCAGAACACAAATTGAGCAAACCAGAAAAAAACCTCCGGATAACCGGAGGTTTTTCAGATGTGCCAGGCAGACTGGTGTGTATTAACTGAGCGAAACCAGGTCCTCCGGCATGTGGTTGTACAAAATCCGCCAGAAGTGCTCAGCCGTTTTATTCAAGCGGGTATCCATCCGGTAAATATAAGCCTGAATAGGCACCATCAGTTCCGGCGTCTGCAGACAAACCAGCCGCTTGTCACGCAGTTCGTTTACGATAGTCCACGCCGGCAGCCAGGCGATACCATGGCCATCTAATGCCATATTTTTCAATAACTCACTCATCGAAGACATAAACAGTGTACGAGCAGAAATACCGCCCACTTCCGCCAGATGACGGTTTACCAATCTTCCCATGTAGGATGTACTGGTATAGTTCAGAATCGGCACCTGCGGCTGATAGATATCAAACAACGCCTTCCCCTGCGCGTCAGCCGCACAAACGGGATACAACTCAGACTCAAAAACCTTCAAACCGCAGAAGGGTGACTGCATTAAATCTTCATCCCGAAAAGAGATAATAAAATCACTTTTCCCTTCACGCAGGGTATTCACCGCTTGCACCACATCAATCGCCTCGACGTGATAAACAAACTCTTCCCCCCAGGCCGCCATTGAGTGCACTAATCTGGGCAACATCGTCAGCGACAGAGAATGTGCCGCCGCTATTTTAATATTGGGAACCCCAAGCAGGTTGTGCCCACTTAGCTCATCCAGATTGCATTCCAGCTGTTGCAGCAGGCTACGGGTTTGCGAATGGAATAGCTTGCCCTCCTCCGTGAGTTGCAGTGGACTCGTCGTGCGATCAAAAAGCTGTACTCCCACGGCGGATTCGAGCGCCTTGATCCGCCTGCTAAATGCCGGTTGGGATATATTGCGTTCCTCAGCCGCCTGGGAAAAATGACGACACGCCTCCAGCGTCAGGAAATCATATAACCATTTTGTCTCAATATTTTTCATGCCTGTCACGCGGATGTTTAAATGGGGTGATTAACCTAAAACATCATGCCAGAGGCGTTCCAGAGATGATATTGGCGATTAGCCACTGATGATTCGTTTTTTGCATCAAGCCTTCGTTTTTGGCATTAACATGTTGGCTTCGCCATTCAGTCATCCCCCTTCTCTGCAGGCAAAACTTCAGGTTTCGCACGCTTTCCGAACCTCATGGGAGGACGAAAGAAACTACAGTCATGCAGTTTTTGCATTTAGACAAACATTATTGCATTTCTCCTCTCGACTCTCTGCTGTTAAACATTAGGGCAAGATAAAAACAGCCTGAATATTATTTAACGGTTAATCGAGGTATATATCGTGAAAGGTTTAATTGGTGTACTGGGTGGTATGGGGCCAGCGGCAACCGTCGATCTCTTTAATAAATTCGTCACCTTTACCGCGGCACAACGTGACCAGGAACATATCCCATTAATTATTTCATCTATTCCTGACATTCCTGACCGAACTGACGCGTTAATGCATCATGGTAATTCCCCACTCCCGGCAATGCGCGATTATATGCATAAACTCGAAGATGCTGGCGCTGAGTGTATTGTCATCCCCTGTAATACCGCCCACTTTTGGTTTAATGAATTAAAAGAGTGCTGTCACACAGAGCTGCTCAGTATCGTTGAAACGACCATCAGCGAGGTCAGGAACTGTGGAAAATCACGTATTGGACTACTCGCCACCAATGCCACCTTGTACATGGGTCTCTATCAAAAAGGCATTGAATCTCTTGGGTTAACCTGCATCAGTCCTGACTCTGCCAGTCAGGAAAAAGTGATGGAAAGTATCTATTGCTTAAAAGCCGGTGATGTTAAACGGGCGCAAACGCTGATGAATGAACAGGCTCAAGCACTCTTCTCTCGCGGCGCACAAGTTATCGTACTGGGATGTACTGAAGTTCCCGTCATCCTTGCTGAGGCTGTCAAAACGTCACCTGAAAAATATATTGATTCAACCGGTTCGTTGGTTCGCGCCGGTATTAAATGGTACGAGAAACGCGTTGGTAAAGATCATCTTTTGGTGCAATGAAAATCTATGCCTGGCTAATTATTGAATTAAATAAACACCCATTTTAATAACGAATTATTCTCTGGCGGAGGCCATTATGATTTGGCTGGAAATTATCGTAGTGTTGGGCGCAATATTTTTTGGTATCCGCTTCGGCGGTATTGGTATTGGTTTATGTGGCGGGCTGGGGCTGGCTATTTTAACACTGGGATTTGGGTTGCAAATTGGTTCGCCACCCGTTGACGTGATTCTCATTATTATGACGGTGGTAGTGGCTGCCTCAGCACTACAGGCCGCGGGTGGTATGGATTATCTGGTACGCGTTGCAGGGAATTTTATGCGGCGTAACCCTAAATATATCAATGTTATTGCGCCCATTATTACCTGGTCGATGACCATTATGGCGGGGACCGGATTTATTGTCTTCTCTACCCTACCGGTCATTGCCGAAGTAGCAAAAGAGTCCGGTATCCGCCCCTCACGCACGCTCGCAGGATCCGTCGTCGCCTCCCAGGTGGCAATATCCGGCTCGCCGATCAGCGCTGCAATGGCCGCAATGTTGACCATCATGGAGGGAAACGGCGTCAGCTTTATACAGGTCATGGCAGTATGCCTGCCGGCCTCGTTCGTTGCCGCAATGGTGGCGGCATTAATCGCTTCACGCCAGGGGTGCGAGCTACAGGATGATGAAGTGTATCTGCAACGCCTGCAAAAAGGTCTGGTCCGTAAATATGAAAGCCAGAGTAGCACGACGCCGGGTGCCGTGCTTTCCGTTGCCCTGTTTATGCTGGCAACGGTCGTCATCGTTATTCTTGCAGCATGTCCTCAACTACGTCCTGGATTCGATGCAGGTAACCCAATGAATACCCGGGATATCATCATTATCTGCATGTTATCTGCCGCTTGTCTGATGGTCGTACTGTGCAAAACATCGACAGATGCCATTGTACTGACATCCACTTTTCGAGCAGGTATGAGTTCGCTGGCCGTCATTCTCGGCATTGTTACACTGGGAACCACATTCATTGACGCACACTTAGCGGAAATTAAAGACATCGCGGGTAATATTCTACAGGCCTACCCGATGCTGTTGGCTCTGGTACTGTTTGGGACCTGCGCGCTGCTCTATTCGCAGGGAGCCACCACGCCGCTGATTATCCCGCTTGCCGTCGCGCTCGGCGTACCCACCTGGGCCATTCTGGCTTCCTACGTGGCAGTGACAGGTGTGTTTGTTCTACCCACATACCCCACTTCACTGGCGGCAATGGAGTTCGACACCACCGGGACAACGCGCGTGGGCAAATATGTCTTAAACCATCCGTTTATGTTGCCAGGACTGGGTGGGATCATCGCGGGCGTTGCCTTTGGTTTTATCATCGCGCCAATGATTGCCTGACCCGTTTTATTCAGGGGGGCCGAAAGCGATATCGCCTCCTGAATACTTCGCGACTTACCTGACCTGACTCACCATAGCAATACCGTCTTACCTTTATCTATTTGCTTCACATCGCTGCTTTTAATCACGCGGTGATAGCCATAGGTGTCAGCATATTTTGTCAGTCCAGTCCCGGAATCCTGCTCAGGCTTGCCTTGCGTCTCTATCGTTGCCCCTGATGTTGTTGTCATCACCCAGGTGGTTGAGCACCCCGTAAGCAACAGCGTAGCGAGTGACAGAGAGGCAAAAATGTGCGTTTTTTTCATATTCGATTTCCGTGACGAGTTTGATTTAAGGGCACTTTATCGAATTTGGTTAAGACAGGATGGATTATTGTGGCGGTGCCGCAACTGCCGGGATCAAAGAATAAAAAAGGGCAGAGAAATCTCTGCCCAGGGAAGTAAAGAAGAGTTAGGCTACTTTCGCGACAGCGTCCACTTCCGGGCGCTTCAGCACCGCGTAGGAGAGACCGGCCACCAGCGTACCAGCAACAATCGCCAACAGGTAACCCAGTACAGGGGTAATGGCGCCTGGGATCAGCAGTACAAATAGTCCGCCGTGTGGCGCCATCAACTTCGCACCCACAGCCATTGAGATTGCTCCCGTCACCGCGCCACCGACGATACAGCATGGCAGAACACGCATCGGATCGCGTGCCGCGAACGGAATTGCCCCTTCGGTGATAAAGCATAAACCCAGAACCAGCGCCGCTTTGCCACCTTCCTGTTGTGCTTTGTCGAACTTGCGACGCGCAACCAGCGTTGCCAGACCCAGCGCCAACGGTGGCACCATACCTGCCGCCATAATGGCTGCCATCGGTGCATAAGTTTGCGTACTCAGCAGCCCCACTCCAAACGCGTAGGCCGCTTTGTTCACCGGACCGCCCATGTCGGTACACATCATGCCGCCAAGAATAGCGCCAAGCAGAACCGCATTCGCCGTCCCCATGGTTTGCAGCCAATGAGTCAGGCCTTCCAGAATGCCCGCAACCGGTTTACCAATCAGGTAAATCATTGCCAGACCAACGACCAGGCTCGAAAGCAGCGGAATAATCAGAATCGGTTTCAGCGCTTCCATACTCTGTGGGAGTTTCAACTTCGTGCTGATGAGCTTCGCCACATAACCGGCAAGGAAACCGGCGATAATCCCACCGATAAAGCCAGAACCGGTGCTTACCGCCAGCATACCGCCAATAAGACCCGGCGTCAGACCTGGGCGATCAGCGATAGAAAATGCAATGTAACCTGCCAGAACGGGCACCATCAGTGCGAAGGCTGAGCCCCCACCAATCTGCATCAGTGCTGCCGCAAGCGTTCCCTGCTCTTTGAATGCTTCAATACCAAAGGCGAATGACAGAGCAATACACAGACCGCCCGCAACCACCATCGGCAGCATGTAAGACACACCGGTCAGCAGGTGACGATACGCGCCCGCGCCCTCTTTTTTTCCTTCGGTGGCCGCAGTCTGATTTTTCCCGGCTGGCTGATACGGGGTCGCTTCATCCAGCGCTTTATCCAGTTCCTGCTTCGTTTTCTTCAGCGCCAGGCCCGTAGACGTGCGATACATCGGTTTTCCAGCAAATTTCGCCAGATCAACCTCAATATCAGCCGCCACAATCACCAGATCGGCCTCGGCAACCTCTTCCGGCGTAATGGCATTACCTGCCCCTACTGAGCCGCGGGTTTCCACTTTCACCCACCAGCCGCGTTTTTTCGCTTCGGTTTCGATAGCTTCAGCAGCCATAAACGTATGTGCGACGCCTGTCGGACAGGCTGTCACTGCCACCACACGTTTTGGACCATTGCTTGCCGCTGGCGTTGCCACAACCGGCGCACTATATGGCTGCGCATGACCTTTTGCTTCACTGAGAAAAAGCTCGGGATGCGCAACCGCACGACCGATGTCACCCAGCCAGACTTTTTTGCCGTTCAGCGAATTGTCGACAGGCAGCTTATCGCCCAGGACAATCGCCAGCTCTGCATCATTTGGATTGTCGATGATCTCCAGATGCGCTTTCTGTGCCGCCGCTCCAAGCAGGGTTTTCGCCATATAGGCGCGAGCCTGGCCGAGATTAGCGTCAATAATCAGCAGCGTTTTCATTATGCCTCTCCTGCTGTCAGTTAAACGGTTTTAAGTCGACACGCGCCATCATTGCGGCCAACTGAGGACGATCGGTAATACCCACATTACTTTGGCTTACCGCCAGGGCGGCAACTGCCGTCGCCAGACGCAGGGTATGTTCGCTGGATTCACGCATCAGCAAGCCATAAATCAGACCGCCAACCATCGAATCACCCGCACCTACAGTGCTGACCACCTCAACTGACGGTGGCTTAGCAATCCATTCACCCGAAGCGTTGACCCACAACGCGCCTTCCGCACCGAGTGAAATCACCACGTGCGCAATGCCTTGCTCACGCAGAGCATGTGCCGCATCGATAACATCTTTCATTTCTGGCAGCTTACGGCCAGCCCAGATTTCCAGCTCACGACGGTTTGGTTTCACCAGCCACGGAGCTGCCTTCAGGCCAGCGACCAGCGCTTCACGACTACTATCAAAGATAATGCATGGACACTGGCTGCGCAGGCGCGTCATCCAGTCAGTGAATGCTTCAGGGCTCACGCCGGTCGGCAAGCTGCCGCTGACGCACACCATATCGAATTGCCCCAGCCAGCTTAGTGAGTCATTCACAAAGCGTTCCCAGTCAGCCGGGGTGACTTCAAAGCCGGAGAAATTGAAGTCAGAAACTTCACCATCTTTTTCAGTCAGCTTGACGTTAATTCGGGTACGCCCCTGCACCACCTGAAAACGGTTAGCGATGCCCAGTTCACTGAACAATTGCTGAAAACCATCCTGGTTGTCCTTACCCAGAAAGCCGCCGACCGTCACGTCAATCCCCAGGTCCTTAAGTACTTTTGCGACGTTAATCCCTTTTCCCGCCGCATGCAGACCAGTCGTTTTCACCAGATTGACTTCACCGCGTTCAATTTCCGGGCAAAAACCGACCAGATCGTAAGCCGGGTTCAGGGTGATAGTTGCAACACGTCTGCTCATTATGCGCCCTCCCCAAGGCCTGCCGCGATGGCATCGCCAATGGCTTTTAGCGCCTGTTCAGCATCTTCACCCTGTGCGGTGAAGCGCAGGTGGTGTCCTTTTTTCACGCCCAATGCCACAACTTTCATCAAACTGCGTCCATTTGCCGGTTTTCCGGTTCCATCAAGATTTGTCACGGTTATTTCACTATTAAATTGTTTAATCGTATTCACCAGCATGGTGCCCGGACGGGCGTGTAAACCATGCTCATTACGCACTACAAACTCGGCACTCAGTACATCATCAGTTAATGCATCATCGCTGGTCAGCATAGCTAACACCGTTGCAGCATCCGCCTTCAGCAAACGGTCAGCTTTATTGCTCAGCAACAGATCGCCCAGACGCTTCAACACCGCAACGGGCTGGTCATCATTCATCGCGACAGTCACCAGCAGCGCAGCGGCTTCGCCCTGCACCTCAAATGCGGTTGCCGCACGACTGACCGCGACGGCGCTGCGCACATTGCCTTCAGCACAGTCATTCAGCCAGATGCCCTGACCAAGATTCATTGGTTGCTCGTTAATCGCTCTGGCCACAAAGGTGGCATCTACTGCACCGGCTTCTTTCAGACGCGCGGCGTTCAGCGCCTGCAGCGTCACCAGCGAATTGGCGACGACGTCCAACGACAGCGTTTCGTTATCAAGCTTCAGTTGCTCGCTCTGCTTTTCGCCCATCAGCAATGCGCGTAATTCTTCTGCCGTGGTGGCTGATTTCAGCTGTTCCGCAACCGAGTCATCACTCAATACATGAGTCAGCTGACGCAACAACCCAAGGTGCTCATCTGAGCTGGCCGCAATGCCGATAGCCACATACGCAATCTGACCTTCGCCCCACGTCACACCCTGCGGAAACTGAAACACCTGCACCCCGGTTTTCAGCACCTGATCGCGTGTGTCTGTCGTACCGTGAGGAATGGCAATACCATTGCCGAGAAACGTCGATGTTTGTTGTTCGCGCGCCAGCATGCCATTGACATAGCCGTCCGCAACGTTGCCCGCTTGCACAAGGGCTGCGGCAACCTGTCGAATAGCCTCTTCTTTGTTCCCGGCCTGTTCGCCCGGGTGAATATCCTGAACAGATAACTGGAACATGATTCTCCTCTCCTGCTGAATTGAAACGATTCAGCTAACATGAGAAAAAAGGCGTCACCCGACTCCATCAGTTAAGGTAAGATGACGCTGAAACGTTTCAAGGAGTCTGGATCTTTCTGCTTCAGCACGCAAGTAAAGTTAACAATTAACTTACTGAATTTAGATGTACCGCACATTTTCTCTTCGTTTCTTTGAAACAAGCTGACGCAAAAACGTGTTCAGCTATTCAACTTCAGCATCGTCAGCATGTGGACTTCTCAGACTGAAATGACATTTTGATTTTCCATACCGATTTTGATTTAGTGCCCTGTTTATTTTCTGGCGAGCAGCGTAAACTCCGCCTCTCTTCACTCCACTGATAGCTAAACATGCATAACACCCCCGTAGCCGCCACACCCAAGGCGTTTGATTTAACGTCTTCGGCGTTCCTGCTTGTCGCTTTTCTCACGGGCATCGCCGGGGCATTACAGACGCCCACGCTCAGCCTTTTTCTGACCGATGAGGTCCATGCACGTCCGGGAATGGTGGGTTTCTTTTTTACCGGTAGCGCCGTCATCGGCATTTTGGTAAGCCAGTTTCTGGCCGGACGCTCTGACAAAAAAGGCGATCGTAAAAACCTGATCGTTTTTTGCTGTGTGCTGGGTATGCTGGCCTGCGTGTTGTTTGCCTGGAACCGTAACTATTTTATTTTGCTGTTTGTCGGCGTATTTCTCAGTAGCTTTGGCTCCACCGCTAACCCGCAAATGTTTGCGCTTGCTCGTGAACATGCCGATCGCACGGGCCGGGAAGCCGTTATGTTCAGCTCGATTTTACGTGCTCAGGTTTCACTGGCCTGGGTGATCGGCCCACCATTGGCCTACGCGCTGGCCATGGGGTTCAGCTTTACGGTGATGTATCTCAGCGCCGCGGTGGCATTTATTGTCTGCGGCGTGATGGTCTGGTTTTTCTTACCGTCAATGAACAAAAGCGTACCTCTCGCAACAGGGGCGGTTGAAGCTCCACGCCGTAATCGTCGTGATACGCTGCTGCTTTTTGCTGTCTGCACATTAATGTGGGGCACCAACAGCCTCTATATCATTAATATGCCGCTGTTTATCATCAACGAACTGCATCTGCCTGAAAAACTCGCCGGTATCATGATGGGCACCGCAGCAGGACTGGAAATCCCAACCATGCTGATTGCGGGATATTTTGCCAAACGTCTGGGCAAACGTCTGTTGATGAGAATCGCCGTCATCGCCGGGTTCTTTTTTTATGCCGGCATGCTGTTGGCACATTCACCGGCTGTTTTGCTCGGCTTACAGTTGCTGAACGCGATTTACATCGGCATCCTCGGCGGGATTGGCATGCTTTATTTTCAGGATTTAATGCCGGGGCAGGCGGGATCAGCCACAACGTTGTACACCAATACCATCCGCGTCGGCTGGATTATTGCCGGCTCACTGGCGGGGATTGCCGCTGAAATCTGGAACTATCACGCGGTGTTCTGGTTTGCGCTGGTGATGATCGTCGCGACGGTTGTGTGCCTGGCGCGCATCAAGGACGTTTAAGGCGCGGTCAGCGCTTCAAGCTCGATGAGATAAATCATGGCCTGGTGCGTCGTCTGTCCGCACATTTCCGCACTGGGCTGTAAACCGCCGCACACTTTTGGTCGCAACGGAGACGCAAAAATTTTGCAACGCAGGGATTCATCCAGCTGAACGCATGGCGTATTAGCAGGTTTGCCATCAGGCATGCCAGGGATGGGACTGGAGATTGAAGGCGCGGTGCAGCATGCACCACAATCCGGACGGCATTCCATACAGTACTCTCTTTATCGTAAACCATCGGATTGTGCGGGAAGCGCACAGTACCACCTTTTTGGCACCAGCAAAAGCATGAATTCCGCTTGCCTGAATGCCCCGGCGCGAGTAGTTTTACGCGATATTTTAGACACTCCTCACTACAGGATTTTTTCGATGCCAAGAGCGAACGAAATTAAAAAAGGTATGGTACTGAACTACAACGGCAAGCTGCTGATTGTAAAAGATATCGATATTCAATCACCGTCCGCACGTGGTGCAGCTACGCTGTACAAAATGCGTTTTTCTGATGTCCGTACCGGTCTGAAAGTTGAAGAGCGCTTCAAAGGTGACGATATCGTGGATACCGTCACCCTAAGCCGCCGCGGGGTTGATTTCTCCTACGTTGATGGCAATGAATATGTCTTTATGGATAAAGAAGACTATACCCCGTATACCTTCACCAAAGACCAGATTGAAGAAGAGCTGCTGTTCATCCCGGAAGGCGGAATGCCAGACATGCAGGTACTGACCTGGGACGGCCAGCTGCTGGCGCTTGAACTGCCACAGACCGTAGACCTGGAAATCGTTGAAACCTCACCGGGTATTAAAGGTGCTTCGGCGAGTGCGCGTAACAAACCAGCAACCCTGAGCACCGGTCTGGTGATCCAGGTTCCTGAGTATCTGAGTGCGGGTGAGAAAATCCGTATTCATATCGAAGAACGCCGCTATATGGGCCGTGCAGACTAATTTTCTGCCGCACATTGACGTATAAGGGACAGCGCAGGCTGTCCCTTTGTCATTTTCAGCGCTGACTGCTGAGGTAAAAATCATCCATCAACAATGATTCGAGATACTGCTCATCTTCCCGTATAAAACCCACAATGACGCTAACCGCCCGCGCATAAAATCCCTTCTCATCACGCTGCAGGCAGCTATCACGGAACAAGGGTGCCCAACACATAATGTGATGATGCAAAAAGTAATATTGTGCAGATAGCGTTTCCTCTTTGGCTGCCATCCTCGCCATCAAAGCCAGCTGTATAGCGATATGATCGGAGGGCTCATTTTCCTGCGCAGCCAGCCCGTGTTCAACCAACAGTACATTCATTTGTCGACGTTCTTCGGCCGCTGTTGTGTGCGGATAATGTCCCGCATACGGGGAAACACCGCCAGGCGGCGCCAGCAGAAATAACGTTGCAAAATCTGCGGCCAGCTCCAGTTGTCGGCTTTCACGACGCAGAGCCTGCGTCAGGCTACGCTCCAGTTTTTTGACATCCAGCGAAAGCCCAGGGATACCCGCCAGCGACGCAAGCCACTGTCGGGTATCCTCGCTTTCAAGACGAGCGAGTTGTTTCTGGTCCAGCTCACGAAACAGCAATTGTGAAAACCACTGATAGACCGCGGCACGTTGCTGGAAAATAAGGCTATGCTGCATTGTCCCCCTCCTCTTTTACTATCTCCGGCCCACCAAATCCCGTGACCGGTGGAACATGTTGCTGATAGCGCTCGACATCCACCAGCACGGTATGCGCTGAAGGCCCTTGCGCCAGTTGAGACGTACCAATATCCGCGCTCAGGACATTAGGATCGCCATAGGTACACAGCGTCCCGGCTTTCCCACCTTCCTGTGGGGAATACCATGCCCCTTCATGAATGCGGATCACGCCAGGGGTAAAATCAGGGCTAATCACCACCCCCGCCAGCACCTGACCGCGCGCGTTAAAGACCCGCGCAATATCCCCGGCTTTTAACCCCCGCGCGGCAGCATCTTGCTCGCTGATGTAAAGCGGTTCTCTTCCCGCTACCGCATACGTGCTGCGAAACGCATCACTTGAGCACAACTGGGAGTGCAGGCGTTTATCCGGGTGACAGGATTGCAGGTGCAGTGGATATTTATCTTTCCTACCCTGATGGCTACGTTCAAACGGCTCCATCCACACCGGATGCCCAGGGCAATCGTCATACTGAAAACCGGCAATCGTTTTGCTGTAAATTTCAATCAGACCTGATGGTGTGCCCAGGGGATTAAGATCGGGCTGATCGCGAAATTCGCCATGACGCACCCACGGTTGTCCCGCGGGATATTCAACATACCCTTCACCTTTCCAGAACGTGTCAAAGTCTGGCAACGTAACACCGAGCGAGGCCCCCATTTTGACCCCTTCGTCATAAAGCGCTTGTACCCACTGCATTTCATCGCGGTTTTCCCGGTATACCGACTCCTTGTCAAAACGTTTACAGAGTCCGGCAAACACGTCGAAATCATGCCGCGCTTCATATTGCGGTTTGACGACCTGATGCAGCGCCATCAGTCCCTTATTCGAATGGGTGCCAAACTGCTCAATATCGTTACGTTCAAAGCGTGTGGTAACAGGCAGGACGATATCGGCAAAACGACAGGATGCGGTCCATTGGTGATCTAACACCACCACGGTCTCCAGTTTCTTCCACGCCTCGATCATCCGGTTGCGATCCTGCTGGGCGTGGAACGGGTTAGCCGCGCTGAAGATCGCCATTTTGATGTCAGGGTAGATTAACGTCTCACCGTTAAACGCAATCTTTTTGCCCGGCTCCAGCAGGCAATCAACAATACGTGAGGTAGGAATATGCTCGGATACGCCGCGAAAATCTGGTTTATACTTCGCCTCTGGCGGATTGTTAATGCTCCCCAGACCAGAAAGTACCGGCCCGGCTGACGTCACCGTCCCTCCGCCGTTGTAGTGCCAGCCGAACCCCACACCGCCGCCCGGTAAGCCAATTTGACCAACCATACTGGCCAGCACCACCAGCATCCAGGGATACTGTTCGCCGTGGTGCATACGCTGTACGCACCAGCCGCCCATAAACTGCGTCCGACCTTTCACCAGCAGCCGGGCAAAGTCACGGATCTGATCCGCCGTCAGCCCACAGATTTCAGCAGCCCACTCGGCGCTTTTCGGTTGTTTGTCTGTTTCTCCCATCAGGTAGGGTAAAAACTGCTCGAAGCCGACGGTGTAGTCGTTAATGAATGCCGTGTCGTACAGTTTTTCTTCATACAGGGTATGTGCGAGCGCCAGCAGTAACGCAACATCGGTCTGTGGTCGTAACGCCAGCTGTTCACACCCCAGAAAATTTTGCGATTTGCTGCGCACCGGATCAACGCTGATGACGCGCATTTTGCCCTGGGCGACGGCCTCTTTGATCTGCTGCCAGTAGCCAAACGCATCGTGATCGGGAACCAAAAATTCAATCTGCAAGTTCTTAATGGGATCACAGCCCCACAGTACGATGGTATTGCTGTTCTCGATAACCAGCGGCAGCGAGGTTTGCTGTTCATAGACTTCAAGCGAACCAATAACATGCGGCAAAATCACCTGGGCTGCAGCCGCTGAATAGTCGCCTACGGTCGTCACATAGCTACCATGCAGGCCGAGCCCTCTGTCCATTGCACCGCCAGCCTTGTGGTATTTGCCCACCATTTGCCAATCTGCCAGCCCGGTAAAGACGCCGGATGAACCGTAGGTTTTTTGCACCCGCTCAAGCTCTTCATAAAACAGGTCCAGCGCCTGATCCCAGCTAACCCGCACAAAACGATTATCTCCCCGCTGGCTACGATCCGACTTCTCACGCTTGCGTAACCAGTCCAGTCGAACCATCGGATAGCGAACCCGTGAAGGGTTGTAGACGATTTCACGTACCGCATTGAGCATATCGCACGGGTGTTTGTCATGTTTGAACGGACGCGTTTCCGTCCACTCGCCGTTAACCACTTTGGCTTCAAAAGCACCATAATGTGAGCCGGACTGGATCCATTGTTCGGGGTTTTCCCCCGCCGCCCATACTTTTGATATCAGCGGATTAGGCGCCAGCGCACTGGCTGCGCCAACCGCCAGCATTCCGGTCAGAAAACGACGGCGGGACGGATTAAAGTCATGAATATCCATATCTTATCCTTATTATTTGTTGGGTTCAGACACATCGCTGGCATGTGTCTGGAGGTATTTCAACAACGTACGTTCTTCCACCGGATTGAGTCGATAATACGTCGACATCGCTTTCAGTCCGGCAATCCAGCCATTGGCGGTGTATCGGGTAGCCGGCGGCGTGCTGTGACAGGCGCTACACGTCGATTGCAGCATCTGATCTGAGTACTCCCATACCGGAGTAATGCTATCGATGAGTCCCTGCGCGGAGGTCCATGCGGTCACGCTCACCTGCTGCCATTCCTGATGCGAACCTGGGTCAGTCTGGGTTTGCAGGACTTTCACGTTTTCCATCAGTGAAGCATCCAGAACCGCGGAGAATACGCGTTTACCCATATACTGGGTGATCACCCGCCCACGCCCCTTGCTTTCACGCCAGCCCGTCACTTCCAACTGGACGTTGCTTCCCTCTTTTTGCAGCACCTTGACCTGGGTCGCCGGAAATAACAGCGCTTTCCCTGCTGGTGCCCCTGCCGTGGCTGTCAGTGTTTTTTCGCTTAACGAAAACAGCGTCGTCGCAGTTGACAGTTTTTCTCCCTGCTGTTGTAGCTGCTTGTAGCGATCGCGAAAACCACTGCTCATGTCCGGTTTGTGGTGCGCGATCCCTTTGTGGCAATCAATGCAGTTGCTGTCCTTCGCCGCTGCCGCCGTCATCTGCGCCGCGGCATTGGCGGATTGTTTTCCATGATCCATTGCTTCATAGCTGTGACACGATTTACAGGCTGCCGAGTTGTTGGCGCTCATCCGCGCCCACTCTCGCTGGGCGAGCTCAGCCCGTTTAGCATTGAATTTTTCCGGGGTATCGATAGAGGGTGAGATAAAGGTGTGATAGAGATCGTTTAGGGCTTCGGTTTTACGCATCAACGTCGGGACGACTCCCGGGGGAATGTGGCAATCCTTACACTCCGCTCGCACGCCAGAGGCATTACGAAAATGCACGCTGGTTTTATACTCCTCTCCAGGTGTGCGCATCGAGTGGCACGATAAACAAAACTCCGTAGTGCTGGTGTAATGGACTCCTTGCCATGTTCCCCAAATAACAATGGCCATTACGACAGCGCCACCTAACGCACACCAAAGCGCGTTCTTTTTTATCCACGACATACCTGCCTCCATTTTTTTAATAGCGTCACGCTAAGGGATATTAAAAAGCAAAAATAGAGACAGCGATTTCAGATTATAGGAACAGCCTTAACTCTATGAGGCGTGTCAAAATAGCAATATTCTGAAACGTGTAATATGCCGCTATTGTTTAAACAAGGAATTTCCTCATGCTGGCACTGTTTCTCAATAGGGAAAGTCGCACCCCGCTACAATTACAGATCTTTCAATTCTACTTTCAGGCAATTCAGCAAGGCGATTTGCTTTGTGGGGATAAACTGCCCTCTATCCGCGAACAGGCACAGACGCTAAACGTGGCCAAAATCACGGTAGTGATGGCGTATGAAAAACTGATGGCGGCCGGTTTTATTAAGAGCAGGCAGGGTATCGGCTATGAAGTCACATTTACGGCACCTATGCGTAGTCCCCCAACACACGTGCCATCTGCGGAAGGCTCACCACCGATAAAGCCTAAGCCTGCCGGTGTTTCTACCGATGTTTACGCTGAAATGGGGCGTGAGTGCTATTGCCGGATGGGCGTCCCTGACCCCAATGCGTTTCCCTGGTCAAGCTGGCGTAAATGGAATAATGCCCCCAGCGTACTTAAAGAGCAGCTACTGACTCGATATCATTCACCAAATGGATTATTTTCATTGCGTGAGCAAATTGTCAGATACCTTAATTTATCCCGTGGTATTAATACCAGTGCACAAAACATCATCATTACTGATGGAATTCAGGAAGGGTTGTCACTGCTCAGTCAAATATTCATTATTCATCATGCACTAAGCCAGAATAAAAAGTGTCACGTGGTCGCCGAATCACCTTGTTATTCTGGCGCATGGCATCTGTTTAATTATTATGGTGCCGATATTACGTCTATTGCCGTGGATAATCACGGGCTGTGCACCGATAATTTACCCGAGGTTGAAACCCAGCTTTGTTATGTGACACCTGCTCACCAGTATCCAATGGGCAGTGTTCTGTCACTTGAACGACGTAAGTCATTACTCACGTGGGCACAGCGAGTGGGCGCCTGGATTATTGAAGACGATTACGATGCCGTATTTACGTATGGCGAGAATCCCCTTCCGGCACTGAAAGCCATGGATTACCACAACCGGGTTATCTACATGGGGACTTTCTCAAAAACGCTGGGACCGGGGGCACGTCTCGGTTACCTCGTTTGCCCCAATGAGCTGCTGCCCGCCGTTCAAAATATGAAAGCGCTGAACAACAATGGTAGCCAGTGGTTATTGCAGCAGTTTTTAGCCGAGTTAATGCAAAACCAGGTGTTTTATACCCATCTCGGTAAGCTAGCCTGCAACTATGCAGCACGCCTCGCATTACTGCGTGATGGCTTATCAGCCCTGTTCCCTGAAGGAAAGATCGATGGTGCCACGGCAGGGTTACATCTCTCATTACGCATTGACTGGTCGCCTGACGTCATCGCAAAACTACGCCAGCGCTGCCTGCAGGCAGGGGTGCGCTTTGATACATTACAGGAAATTGAAAACGGCTCAGAAACAGCGTGGCGGCAAAAAAATTCCGATGCTGTGATGTTCTTTGGTTTTGGCGGACTGCAGGTGCCGCACCTCAGAAAGGTATTAAACGTACTGGAGCAGGAGAGATGTGCGTTATTACAGCAATAACAACGCACCTGAGTATTGCCGGGGGCGGGACAAGCGCCATCCGGCAATTTATCGCCTGGTGTTGGGCGAATTACAGCAGATCGCGGAACTGCGTTTTTTTCAGCGCCAGCTCCACGCCGCGAACTTCTGCCAGTCCTTTCAGGCGACCAATCGCGGAATAGCCCGGATTCGTTTTCTTATGCAGATCGTCAAGCATCTGATGCCCATGATCCGGGCGCATTGGGATCGGACGCAAATCACCTGCTTTCTTACGGCGTTGCTCTTCGCTCAAAATAGCTGCCACCACCGATACCATATCCACATCGCCCTGCAAGTGTGCGCCTTCGTGGAAGGTTTTCGGGTTTTCTTCACGGCAGGTTGAACGCAAGTGTGTGAAGTGAATACGATCGCCAAAGGTCTCAATCATTTTTACCAGATCGTTATCGGCGCGCACGCCGTACGAACCGGTACACATGGTGAAACCGTTATTGATACTGTCTACCGTTTCTTTCAGCCATTGCATATCTTCAATGGTCGACACGATACGTGGCAAACCGAGGATTGGCCTTGGCGGATCGTCAGGATGCACTGCCAGACGTACACCAACTTCCTCAGCAACAGGCACAATCGCCCGCAGGAAGACAGCCATGTTATTGCGCAAATCATCTTTGCTGATCCCATCATATTCCGCCAGGCGCGCGCGGAATTGATCCAGCGTATAACCTTCTTCGGCACCAGGCAGGCCAGCAATAATGTTGCGGGTCAGCTTTTCAATGTCGGCATCGCTCATGGCATTGAAGTAGTCCAGCGCCTGGCGTTGTTCTTCGTCGGTATAATCCGCTTCAGCTCCCGGGCGTTGCAGAATGTGCAGCTCGAAAGCCGCAAAGGCAATCTGGTCAAAACGCAGCGCTTTGGACCCGTCCGGTAGCTGATATTCAAGGTCAGTACGCGTCCAGTCCAGGATCGGCATGAAGTTGTAGCACACGGTATCGATGCCGCAGGTCGCTAGGTTACGAATACTTTGCTGATAGTTGGCAATCCACGTTTGATATTGACCTGAACGCGTTTTGATATCTTCGTGAACAGGGATACTTTCCACCACCGACCAGGTCAGCCCTTTTTCGGCCAGGGTCGCCTGGCGCTTTTGAATTTCTTCTACGGGCCACACTTCACCGTTGGGAATGTGGTGCAAGGCGGTCACAACACCCGTTGCGCCAGCCTGACGCACATCGTCAAGCGATACTGGATCGTTTGGTCCGTACCAACGCCAGGTTTGTTCCATTACTTCACCTCACAAGTTGTTATACCAAATTAAACGACTTTTATGACGACTACCATACAGGCATCCGGTATACGATCAACACACCGCCCATCATTGATTGATCCAGCTCACATTACCCGGATAAATGAGGCACACCAATTCAATTTGTTGTCATATAACTTTATACTGCCATTGTTAATTAATGGTTAATCAGGTGTATTTAATGAAGACTATTGCCTCAGCGTCTCTTGCGGAAAATGTCGTGATGCCTCAGTACGATCGCCAACAGCTAAAAACGCGGATCGTACATTTTGGTTTCGGTGCATTTCATCGCGCCCATCAGGCGTTATTGACCGACCGGGTGCTGAATGCGCAGGGTGGAGACTGGGGGATTTGTGAGATCAGCCTGTTCAGCGGCGACCGGCTGATGAGCCAGCTACGCGAGCAGGATCATTTATTTACCGTGCTGGAAAAAGGTGCGGCCGGCAACCAGCCGATTATCGTCGGGGCCGTCAACGAGTGCCTGAATGCAAAGCTGGATTCACTGGCGGCTATTATCGAAAAATTTTGCGAGCCTCAGGTCGCTATTGTTTCGTTAACCATTACGGAAAAAGGCTACTGTATTGATCCTGCCACGGGGTCACTCGATATCGCTAACCCGCGTATTATTCACGATCTGCAGACACCGGCTGAACCGCACTCCGCGCCCGGAATTATTGTTGAGGCACTGCACCGCCGACGTCAACGTGGGCTGCAACCGTTTACCGTCCTCTCCTGCGATAACATCCCGGACAACGGTCATGTGGTAAAAAACGCCGTACTGGGAATGGCGGAGAAACGCTCACCTGAACTGGCTAACTGGATTCGGGAGCACGTCAGTTTCCCGGGAACCATGGTAGACCGGATTGTCCCGGCAGCGACGGAAGAATCACTGGATGAAATCGCCCGCGAATTAGGCGTGGCAGACCCTTGCGCAATCAGCTGCGAGCCGTTTATTCAGTGGGTTATTGAAGACCATTTTGTCAGCGGCCGTCCGCAATGGGAAACGGCAGGTGTCCAGATGGTCGAAAACGTCTTGCCGTGGGAACAAATGAAACTGCGGATGCTGAACGGCAGTCATTCGTTTCTCGCTTATCTCGGCTATCTGGCGGGATTCCAGCATATCAGCGACTGTATGCAGGACAGCGCATTTCGTGAAGCCGCTTACCGGCTGATGCTCAGCGAACAGGCCCCCACGCTGCAAATTACCGATGTAGATTTGGACCAGTATGCCGACAGCCTGCTGGAACGCTTTGCCAATCCGGCGCTGAAACATAAAACCTGGCAAATCGCGATGGATGGCAGCCAAAAATTACCGCAACGTATGCTGGACGGGATCCGCGTTCATTTAGCACGTCAAAGCGAGTGGCCGCTGCTGGCACTCGGCATTGCGGGCTGGATGCGCTACGTAAGCGGGATTGATGATTCAGGTGAAATTATCGATATTCGTGACCCGATGAGTGACAAAATCCGCACTATCGTCGAACAGAGTACGGAATCAGAACGCGTCAGCGCGTTGCTTTCACTGCACGAAATCTTTGCCACTGACCTCGCGCAGAACCCACAATTCATCGATACCGTGGAACGAGCCTGGCAACGTATCGCCCAATACGGTGCACATCAGGCGGTCATCGAGACGTTAAAAAGTTAACGATTTCTGCCATTAAACAGGACGAAGTTCGTCTTCGTCCTCTCTGCGCTTCTCTTTTCCCCCGTTTTTCGCCAGGATTGTTAAAAGCCATTACGGTAATTTATGAATCTGGAGTAAGCGTGACTAAAACCAATCTCATCACGGGTTTTCTCGGCAGTGGCAAAACCACATCTATTCTTCGTCTATTGGCCAACAAAGATCCCGCAGAGAAGTGGGCCGTTTTGGTCAATGAGTTTGGCGAAGTGGGTATCGACGGCGCACTGCTCGCCGACAGCGGCGCAATGCTCAAAGAGATCCCCGGCGGCTGTATGTGCTGCGTTAATGGTTTGCCCATGCAGGTTGGCCTCAATACGCTGTTACGTCAGGGAAAACCGGATCGGCTGCTGATTGAGCCCACCGGCCTCGGGCATCCCAAACAGATTCTGGATTTACTCACCGCGCCGGTTTACGAACCGTGGATCGACTTGCGCGCAACTCTCTGTATCCTTGATCCGCGCCTGTTGCTGGATGAAAAAAGCGTCGCGAATGAGAATTTCCGCGATCAGTTGGCCTCTGCCGATATCATCGTTGCCAATAAATCCGATCGTGCCACGACAGAAAGCGAAACTGCTCTGCAAACCTGGTGGCAGCACTACGGCGGTAACCGCCAGTTAGTTTATGCCGATCATGGACAGATCGACGGACAATTACTGGATTTGCCCCGACTGAATCTGACAGAACTTCCCTCCAGTGCGGCACATACTCACCAGCATGCTGATAAAAAAGGGCTGGCAGCACTAAGCCTGCCTGCCCAGCAACGCTGGCGCCGCAGTCTGAACAGCGGTCAGGGGCATCAGGCCTGCGGCTGGATTTTTGACGCTGACACGGTGTTCGATACCATCGGCCTGCTGGAATGGTCACGTCTCGCCCCTGTCGGCCGCGTGAAGGGAGTGATGCGTATTAAAGAGGGGCTGGTGCGTATCAATCGTCAGGGTGAGGACTGGCATATTGAGACCCAAAACGTCGCCCCTCCAGATAGCCGCATTGAACTCATCTCCGATACCGAGACCGACTGGAATGCATTACAGAGTGCATTGTTGAGGCTTCGTTTAGACGCTGGCGCGTAAGGTTGCCTCCGTTTTATGGCAATGGTAAACGACGATGAAAACCCGATACCCACTAATACTCCTGCTTAATATTGCTGGTCTGGCGCTGTTTTTGTCCTGGTACCTTCCACATGGGCATGGGCTCTGGTTTTCTCTCGATTCGGGCATCTTCCACTTCTTCAATCATAAGCTGGTTGAGAGCCCGCTCTTCCTGTGGATTGTCGCGGTCACCAATAACCGGGCATTTGACGGCTGCTCATTATTGGCGATGGGCACATTAATGCTGAGTTTTTGGTTAAAAGAAACGCAGGAAGGTCGTCGTCGTATTGTGGCAATTGGGCTGGTGATGCTGCTAACAGCGGTGATATTAAACCAACTGGGCCAGGCGCTTATTCCGGTTAAGCGCGCCAGCCCCACCCTCACGTTCGATAATATTAATCGCGTCAGCGAGCTGCTGCATATTTCAACAAAAGATGCGTCCAGAGACAGTTTTCCTGGCGATCACGGTATGATGCTGCTTATTTTTTCCGCATTTATGCTACGTTATTTCGGAAAAGTCGCAGGAATAATCGGCCTTATTATCACTGTGGTTTTTGCCTTTCCACGCGTAATGATCGGCGCACATTGGCTTACAGATATCGTGGTAGGTTCTATGACCGTCGTATTGATTGGCTTGCCCTGGTGGTTAATGACGCCATTAAGCGACCGTCTGGTTACGCTGTTTATTCATTATCTTCCCGGCAAAAACAAACAATTTTTAAACAAATAACGCAAAGTAATTAACATCATCAGGAATGCTTCTGATTTCCTGATGATATCTGCCAGGAAATTATCCTTCTGACTGTCATTCTCCTGTCATATTATTCCTGTTTAAAATGAATGAATTGCGTGTTTTTCACTCTATTTGTTCTTAATTTAGCCAATGCAGTCTATTCACTTTCTGTATCACTTTTTCTTATAAGAAATCACATAAAATCACTCGCAATGACCGGAGCGATCGGGTAACCTCAGACTCGTTTTGCCTCGCGGGATAATTATTCACTATAAGAATAAATTTGTGCGTTCTGCCACAGATTTGACCTTAAAGAATTGTCTCATCATGCGTTGGTAATTAGTCTCGTCACGTTTGGCATTTTTTATAACGATATTTATCGTTAAGGACTTCAAGGGAAAACAAACAAAATGGTCAAATCTCAACCGATTTTGAGATATATCTTGCGGGGCATACCCGCGATAGCAGTTGCGGTTCTGCTTTCTGCATGTAGCACAACGAACACCGCCAGGAATATGCATTCTGAGACGCATGCTGTGGGCAATGGAGATAACTCTTCACTGCAAGCCTCTCAGGATGAATTTGAAAATATGGTACGTAATATCGATGTTAAATCACGTATTATGGACCAATATGCTGACTGGAAAGGCGTGCGTTACCGCCTTGGCGGCAGCACCAAAAAAGGTATTGATTGTTCAAGCTTCGTACAGCGTACGTTTCGTGAGCAATTTGGTTTAGAGCTTCCGCGCTCAACCTACGAGCAACAGGAAACGGGCAAATCCGTTTCGCGCACTAATCTGCGCACAGGCGATCTGGTTCTGTTCCGTGCGGGTTCCACCGGCCGTCACGTCGGTATCTATATCGGCAATAACCAGTTTGTACATGCCTCGACCAGCAGTGGCGTTATCATTTCCAGCATGAACGAGCCTTACTGGAAAAAACGTTACAACGAAGCTCGCCGGGTCCTGAGCCGCAGTTAATTTCGTTTGGCAGCTATCCCTTGGCTATCCTGATGAGACTTATCAAAAGCACTGCTTCGGCAGTGCTTTTTGCGTTGCACTATGTTTAAGAAAAATCTCACTATACGAATCAATCCAGGTTATAGTTTTACAGATCAAGCCGTTTAATAATAAGCAGATACCCCAGGTAAACATAAGGAACTATGTTCAGACGTCCTTCATCTTCCAGTCGAAATGTCCTTTTTACCTGTATTTTTACGGGGGTAGTCGTCGCGGTACTTGTCAGCACCCTGCAGTTTTTTGCCACCTGGCACAAACGAGATGTAAAGTACGAAACGCTTCTTTCCGATATAGACTATTACATCAGCAGTTACCTCTCAGACCTCAAAAGCACAACAGATGCCCTGCAGCCGCTGGTCTCATACAATTGCCAACAAGTTGCCGCCAGGCTAACTGCCAGCGCAGCGTTTAACCTCAATGTACGCGCTTTTTTATTGGTAAAAGATGGTATTGCTTTCTGCTCATCCGCAACTGGCGCGATGGACTCGCCTATTCTGTCGCTGGTTCCGAAGCTGGATCTCAAGCAAGATGTCGATGTGGAATTACTGTCCGGTACCCCGATGATGCCGGACAATCCGGCGATCATGATTTGGCAGCGGAATCCTTCATTTAAGAATAGCGGCGTGTTTTCCTCACTGAATATCAATCTGGCGCCTTACCTTCTCTATACCGCCCGAGAAGATGATTTTGACGGTATTGCAATTATTGTTGGTGATACCGCTATCACGACATTTTCATCCCAACTGATGGACGTTTCCGCGCTTCCGGATACCACCTGGCGCCAGACGACGCTGAAAGGGATCCCGATGAAGATCCGGCTATACGCGCAAGAGTGGACGTACACTGACGTCTGGTATGCCGTCATGTTGGGATGTATGGCCGGGATCATGACCGGGTTGCTTTTGTGGTACTACAACTACGCCGTTCGTTTACGCCCGGGAAAGGATATTCTCAACGCTATCAAGCACGATCAGTTTTATGTGGTCTACCAACCAGTCGTTGAAATGCAGACGCTGGAAGTAAAAGGGGTAGAAGTATTGTTACGCTGGCGCCACCCGACAACAGGTGAGATCCCGCCAGATGCGTTTATTCACTACGCTGAATCACAGCAAATGATCGTGCCGCTGACGCAGCATCTGTTCAAACTGGTGGCCCGTGATGCCCCCGCATTAAAAAAAGTGTTACCGCAAGGCGCAAAGCTCGGGCTCAACATCGCCCCAACGCACCTGCATGGTGAAAGCTTTAAAGACGATATTCAACACCTGAACGCTTCCCTGCCGCCACACCATTTCCAGGTTGTACTCGAAATCACCGAACGCGATATGCTCAATCAGCATGAAGCCTCAAAGTTATTTGAATGGCTACACGCTGCCGGATTCGAAATTGCCATTGATGATTTCGGTACCGGCCATAGCGCACTCATTTATCTGGAACGCTTTACCGTTGACTATCTGAAAATCGACCGAGGATTTATCAACGCCATTGGGACAGAAACGCTAACGTCTCCGGTACTGGATGCGGTGTTGACACTGTCTAAGCGTCTTAATATGCTGACGGTTGCTGAAGGGGTAGAAACGCCTGAGCAAGCCCGATGGCTGCGCGATCGCGGGGTTCATTTCTTCCAGGGATACTGGATCAGCCGCCCATTAATGCTTGATGATTTTGTACGGTGGATGGCGCAATCCGATAAGCCAACGTGGTGATCGCACCAGGCGATTCATATATTTTCACTCGCCACCCCAACCGCTATTTCTCAGGCAAGAAGCCTGTCGGGTTGTGGCAGGACAAGGAAACCTCTGTGATATGATTCCTCGTGTACTGCTTCTGTTTATCGCCCTTATCGGGTTTAACGTTCATGCCCAATCCATCAAAGAAAGCTACGCCTTTGCCGTGTTGGGCGAACCCAAGTACGCGTTTAATTTTAATCACTTTGATTATGTTAACCCCGCGGCCCCTAAAGGCGGGCAGCTCACCCTCTCCGCCCTGGGTACCTTCGACAACTTCAACCGCTACTCGATGCGCGGCAACCCTGGCGCACGCACCGAAACGCTCTACGATACGCTGTTTACCACCTCGGATGACGAACCCGGCAGCTACTACCCGCTCATCGCTGACAGAGCGCGTTATGCCGATGATTATTCGTGGGTAGAAATCGCGATTAATCCGCGGGCCCGTTTTCATGATGGTTCACCCATTACCGCACGCGATGTTGAATTCACCTTCCATAAGTTTATGACCGAAGGCGTACCGCAGTTTCGTTTGGTCTATAAAGGAACAACGGTAAAGGCAATTGCCCCGTTAACAGTGCGAATTGAACTCGCCAAACCGGGTAAAGAGGACATGCTCAGCCTGTTTTCATTACCGGTGATGCCAGAGAAGTACTGGAAAGATCATAAGCTCAGCGATCCCTTGTCATCACCTCCGCTCGCCAGCGGCCCTTATCGCATCAGTCAATGGAAAATGGGCCAGTACATTGTTTATTCGCGCGTCAAAGATTATTGGGCTGCTGACTTGCCCGTCAATCGCGGACGCTGGAACTTTGATACCCTCCGCTACGATTACTACTTAGATGATAACGTCGCTTTTGAAGCATTTAAGGCTGGAGCGTTCGACCTGCGACTGGAAAACGATGCAAAAAATTGGGCAACCCGTTATACCGGAAAAAATTTCGCCAATCATTACATTGTCAAAGACGAACAAAAGAATGAGTCCGCGCAGGACACACGATGGTTAGCCTTTAATATTCAACGTCCAATGTTTAGTGACCGACGTGTACGGGAAGCGATTACGCTGGCCTTTGATTTCGAATGGATGAATAAGGCCCTGTTTTATAATGCCTGGAGTCGGACAAACAGCTATTTCCAGAACACCGAGTATGCAGCCAGAGGTTATCCCGATGCGGATGAACTGGTGATCCTCGCGCCATTGAAAAAAGAGCTGCCACCGGAAGTCTTCAGTCAAATCTATCAACCACCGATGTCGAAAGGCGATGGCTACGATCGTGAAAACCTGTTGAAAGCCGATACGTTACTCCAACAGGCGGGATGGATACTGAAAGGGCAACAACGGATAAATAGCACCAGCGGTAAACCGCTGACCTTCGAGTTATTACTCCCGGCAGGTAGCAACAGCCAGTGGGTGCTGCCGTTCCAGCACAACCTGCAACGCTTAGGCATTACGATGAATATCCGCCAGGTCGATAACTCGCAAATCACTAACCGTTTGCGCAGTCGCGACTATGACATGATGCCAAGGTTGTATCGCGCAATGCCGTGGCCAAGCTCAGACCTGCAAATTCTCTGGGCCTCTGAATATATAGACTCCAGCTATAACGCGCCCGGAGTGCAAAGCCCGGTCATTGATAAACTGATTAGCCAGATCATTGCCGCACAAGGGAATAAAGCCAAACTGATCCCGTTGGGGCGGGCACTGGACCGGGTATTAACCTGGAACTACTACATGTTGCCGATGTGGTACATGGCTGAAGATCGTATCGCCTGGTGGGATAAGTTTTCGCATCCGGCGATCCGCCCGATTTATACCATTGGCATCGACAACTGGTGGTATGACGTCAACAAAGCGGCGAAGCTTCCCGCAGCCAGACGACAGGGAGAGTAAATGGGCGCTTATCTGATTCGACGTCTGCTGCTGGTGATCCCAACGCTTTGGGCCATCATTACTATCAACTTTTTTATCGTACAGATAGCACCTGGCGGTCCTGTTGAGCAGGCCGTCGCCGCCATTGAGTTCGGACAAAGCGGCGCGTTGCCCGGTGCGGGCAGCGAAGGTGTTCGCGCCAGCCACGCGCAAACCGGCGTAGGGAATATCAGCGACAGTAACTACCGTGGCGGTCGGGGTCTGGATCCGGAAGTCATCGCGGAAATTACCCGTCGCTACGGATTCGATAAACCCATTCATGAACGCTATTTCAAGATGCTCTGGGACTATATCCGTTTTGATTTTGGCGATAGTCTGTTTCGCAGTGCCTCTGTTCTTACGCTAATCAAAGACAGCCTCCCGGTGTCCGTTACCCTGGGGCTGTGGAGTACGCTCATCATCTATCTGGTGTCGATACCGCTTGGGATCCGCAAAGCGGTTCACAACGGCAGTCGTTTTGACGTCTGGAGCAGCGCATTTATTATTATTGGCTATGCCATTCCGGCCTTTCTGTTTGCCATTTTGCTGATCGTTTTTTTTGCCGGGGGCAGCTATTACGACCTGTTCCCGCTACGTGGGCTCGTGTCCGCTAACTTTGATGCCCTGCCCTGGTATCAAAAAATTACCGATTATCTGTGGCACATTACCCTGCCAGTGCTGGCAACCGTGGTAGGTGGGTTCGCCGCGCTGACCATGCTGACTAAAAACTCATTTCTGGATGAGGTTCGTAAGCAGTATGTCGTTACTGCGCGCGCCAAAGGCGTTAGTGAGAAAAATATTCTATGGAAGCATGTGTTCCGCAATGCCATGTTGCTGGTAATCGCAGGATTTCCCGCCACATTTATCAGTATGTTTTTCACCGGCTCACTGCTGATTGAAGTGATGTTTTCGCTTAATGGTCTGGGATTACTGGGGTATGAATCTACCGTATCGCGCGACTACCCGGTGATGTTCGGCACACTCTACATCTTCACCCTGATTGGCCTGTTGCTCAATATCCTCAGTGATATCAGCTATACGTTGGTCGATCCTCGTATTGATTTTGAGGGACGCTAATGTCGCGATTAAGCCCCGTCAATCAGGCCCGCTGGGCGCGTTCTCGTCATAACCGCCGCGGCTACTGGTCATTATGGATTTTTTTGGTGTTGTTTGGCCTGAGCATGTGTTCCGAGCTGATCGCTAATGATAAGCCGCTGTTGGTACGCTATGACGGCAGCTGGTATTTCCCTCTGGTTAAAAACTACAGTGAGAGCGATTTCGGCGGCCCGTTAGCAACAAAGGCTGATTATCAGGATCCGTGGCTGCAACACCGTCTGGAGAGACAGGGTTGGATACTATGGGCCCCCATCCGGTTCGGTGCTACCAGCATTAACTTTGCCACCGATAAGCCCTTCCCCTCTCCACCCTCTGCGCAAAACTGGCTGGGTACTGACGCAAATGGTGGTGACGTGCTGGCGCGTATCCTTTACGGCACCCGCATCTCAATTCTGTTTGGCTTGATGCTGACCCTGTGTTCCAGCGTCATGGGGGTGATGGCTGGCGCGCTACAGGGCTATTATGGCGGTAAGGTAGACCTGTGGGGACAACGGTTCATCGAAGTGTGGTCCGGTATGCCAACGCTGTTTCTGATTATTTTGCTATCCAGCGTCGTTCAGCCTAACTTCTGGTGGCTATTAGCGATCACCGTGCTGTTTGGCTGGATGAGCCTGGTGGGCGTGGTACGCGCGGAATTTCTGCGCACCCGAAACTTTGATTATATTCGTGCCGCTCAGGCGCTCGGGGTTAGCGATAGCAGTATTATTTTGCGTCATATGCTACCCAATGCGATGGTTGCCGCCCTGACCTTTTTACCGTTTATTTTATGTGCCTCAATCACCACACTCACCTCGCTGGATTTTCTCGGGTTCGGATTACCGCTTGGCTCGCCATCACTGGGAGAATTGCTGTTGCAGGGTAAAAACAACCTGCAGGCGCCGTGGCTTGGCATCACCGCGTTCATCTCCGTTGCCCTCTTATTATCGCTACTGATTTTTATTGGTGAAGCGGTACGCGACGCATTTGATCCCAATAAGGCGATTTAAGATGACACAACCTCTGTTAGCTATTGACAATTTATCGGTAGGTTTTCGCCAACAGAACACCGTGCGCACCGTGGTCAACAGTCTGTCACTGCGCGTTGATGCCGGACAAACGCTGGCGCTGGTGGGCGAGTCCGGCTCAGGTAAAAGCGTCACCGCGCTTTCGGTGTTGCGTCTGTTGCCCACGCCGCCTGCGGTGTACCTCTCCGGTGATATCCGCTTTCACGGCGCATCACTACTTCACGCTAACGAGCAGACGCTTCGCGGTGTGCGGGGAAATAAAATCGCCATGATTTTCCAGGAACCAATGGTGTCGCTAAATCCACTCCACAACCTGGAAAAGCAGCTTTATGAAGTGCTGTCGCTGCATCGGGGAATGCGTCGGGAAGCCGCACGGGCAGAAATTCTGACCTGTCTGGATCGTGTAGGCATTCGCCATGCAGCGAAACGCCTTACAGATTATCCGCACCAGCTTTCCGGCGGTGAGCGCCAGCGCGTAATGATTGCTATGGCGCTGTTAACCCGCCCGGAGCTGCTAATTGCTGATGAACCAACCACCGCGCTGGATGTCTCTGTGCAGGCGCAAATTTTGCAACTGCTGCGGGAGTTGCAGCGTGAGCTGAACATGGGATTGCTGTTCATCACTCATAATCTCAGCATCGTGAGAAAGCTAGCCGATTCCATTGCCGTCATGCAGAACGGTCAATGCGTTGAACAAAACCGTGCCGAGCCACTGCTTGCCGCGCCAACCCATTCCTACACACAGAAACTGTTAAATAGCGAACCCTCCGGCGATCCAGTCCCTTTAGCCGCCGGACAACCGCCATTGCTGGAAGTGAATGGGCTCAGGGTCGCCTTTCCCGTACGCAAGGGTATCCTCAAGCGCGTGGTGGATCATAACGTCGTGGTTAACAACGTCAGTTTTACCCTCAGACCCGGTGAAACACTGGGACTGGTGGGTGAATCAGGCTCCGGGAAAAGTACCACTGGTCTGGCGCTACTGCGATTAATCACATCGCAAGGCAGTATTGTGTTCGATGGTCTGGCGCTGCATACCTTAAATCGCCGCCAACTGTTGCCAGTACGTCACCGCATTCAGGTGGTCTTTCAGGACCCCAACTCTTCACTGAATCCGCGTTTGAGCGTATTACAAATTATTGAAGAGGGATTGCGCGTTCACCAGCCAACGCTTTCCGCTGAACAGCGTGAAGCGCAGGTAAAAGCAGTGATGGCTGAAGTCGGACTCGATAGCGAAACCCGCCATCGTTATCCTGCAGAGTTTTCTGGCGGTCAACGCCAGCGCATAGCCATTGCCAGGGCATTGATTCTCAAACCCTCGCTGATCATTCTGGATGAGCCGACATCCTCGCTCGACAGAACCGTACAGGCGCAAATCCTCACGCTGTTAAAGTCCTTACAGGAAAAGCATCGTCTGGCTTATATTTTTATCAGCCATGATTTGCATGTTGTACGTGCGTTATGCCATCAGGTAATTGTGTTGCGGCAGGGAGAAGTCGTGGAACAGGGGCAATGCGAGCACGTATTTAACGCGCCACAACAGGCCTATACGCGTCAGCTGCTCGCGCTAAGCTGACGCTCAAAACGGATTGTTGTTTGAAAACGGTTCTGCGATGGCCACGCCGAAATTTTTCAGTCTGCAGGTCGCGGCAAACTCATCCTGGCGATTCACAAACAGGCACGGTTCCCCTTCACATTCCAGCACGGAACAAGGTACCTCAATGTCGCTGAGAGCCTGGCTAAGTTTATGCATGACTGACCATGCGCTGTCACCATCAGGACTAAGCAATTTGAGGGCCACCAGGCTGTTCTCATTGTTCTGACCGTTGTGCGGAATCGGTTCAACCTTTGAACCTGCGAAACCCACCGACCAACGATAGCACTGCGGCAGACGATGAACGATTGAGAGTTGTAATGTCATCACTTTCTTTCCCTGGAAGTACAATCACTTCACAATTATTTTACATCAATATTAACACATCATTGACAATACGTCTTTAGACAGTTGGTAAACGTTTACACCCAGTCTTTATGCCACTTTCCGAACCCACTATTTAAATTTATTCAACGGTTCAGGCATGTTTCCGCGCTATATGTACTCGTTTCTGCGATCTAACTCAACCTTTTTAACTACAATGATGTGACTTTTTACATAAATTGATTTTACATAAAATAAACATAAGCGGGGAAAATGATAGATTTGCGGTTGATGTACATCAACTCTGGAGGCCTTATGATCCCCAGGTTGTGTAATAGATCACCGTTTTTTGGCGCGACTGGCGTAGAGATAGAAGAGAATTGAGCTGGTGGCGCAAAACGCTATCGACCATATCATTGGCCAGGCCGAGTTAAAGGTTGCCAGAGATAACAGCGCGCCAACAATCGCGCCGATGCCAAAACGAAACGTCCCCGCCAACGATGAGGCCGTCCCGGCCATGTGTGGAAACTCATCCAGAATGACCGCCATCGCATTTGATGACACCATCGACACACAACCTACAAACGTCGCAACACCGACAACCAGTGCCCAGAATCCAACGCCGAACAGCGCGCTGAATACCATCCAGCCCGCCATCACAAACTGGATCCACAGCCCGGTACGGAACATATTTAGTGCACCAACCCGCCGAACAAAGCGGCTGTTGATGATGGTCATCACGAACAGGAACACAATATTCAGCGCGAAGTAATAGCCGAAATTCTGCGGTGAAACGTGGTTGATCTCAATGTAGACAAAAGGTCCGGCGCTCAGGAAAGAAAACATCCCGGCAAAGCTAAACCCACTGGCCAGCATGTAACTCAGGACGCGCTTGTGGCGAAACAGCGAGGCAAAGTTGCCCAGAGTCGTGCGCAAGCGAAACGGCTGGCGACGCTCTACGGGCAAGGTCTCTTTGATCAGCGTAAAGATCATCACCGAGGCCAGAATCGCCGCCACAGCGAGGATCCAGAAGATATAGTGCCAACTCAGCCATACCAGCACCCAACCGCCCACAATAGGTGCCATCAGTGGCGCAATCGTCGTCACCAGCATGACAAATGACATCATGCGCGAGAATTCTTCTTTCGGATAGATGTCGCGCATCAGGGCATTGATGACCACGCTTGCCGCCGCAGCTGCCAGACCATGGAAGAAACGCATAGTGATCAACTGATCGATAGTTTGCGCCAACGCACAGGCGACCGCTGCTGCCGCAAACACCAGAGTTCCGCCCAGTATCACCGGTTTACGCCCGATGCTGTCGGCCATCGGACCATAGATCAACTGCCCAACCGCGAACCCCAGAATATAGGTACTGAGGGTCATTTGCGCGCTGCCTGCCGGCACGCCAAATTGAGCAGAGATCACCGGCAGTGCCGGAAGATACATATCGATCGACAACGGCATCAACATGGCCAATAAGCCAAGGATAAAAACAATGGCAATTGAAGAGTTCTGCCGGGTGGTCACATTTAGCTCCTGAAATTAACGCGGGGTTAAGTTAACGCTGGCGATTTCTTCTTCGGTCAATGGACGGTATTCTCCGGGCGCCAGATCCTCATCAAGCTTGATGGCACCGATGCGTTCACGATGCAGTTCCACAACGTGGTTACCCACGGCGGCAAACATACGTTTAACCTGATGATAGCGCCCTTCACTGATGGTCAAACGTACCTGAGTCGGCGTAATCACTTCCAGCACGGCGGGTTTGGTCAGATCTTTCTCATTGTGCAACTGTACGCCACGGGCAAACTGTTCGGCAGTATCATCTGCCACTGGCGACTCCAGCGTTACCAGATAGGTTTTCTCACAATGGTGGCGTGGCGAAGTGATGCGATGCGACCACTGTCCGTCGTCGGTCATTAACACCAGTCCGGTGGTGTCGATATCCAGACGCCCTGCCGCATGCAGTTTGTAGGCCACTGGTTCATCAAGGAAATAGAGCACCGTCGGGTGATCCGGGTCATCCGTTGAGCAAACATAACCCTGGGGCTTATTCAGCATAAAATAGCGCGGGCCATTTTGTTGAACCAGGGAATTACCGTCATATTCTACGTCGTGCTCTGGCAGCAGCTTAAAAGCGCTATTTCTGACGATTTCGCCGTCGACAGTAACACGGTTACCACGGATCTCACGCCCGGCAATAGCGCGGCTGACGCCGAGTTGCTGAGCGATAAATTTATCAAGTCGCATGAGTGTGATTTTGCCTGTAACAATACGGAAATCGGGCGTTATGCCCGAAAAGTGGAGCCGTTTTCCGCTCAGTATAACGAGCTAACAACTTCCCTCAAGGGAAAAAGATTCGTGGCATACTATACGCGAGACTGTTACATATTGTGAGCCCATGATTTTTACTCTTCGTCCTTACCAAAAAGAAGCCGTGGATGCCACGCTCAACCATTTTCGCCATCACCGTACTCCGGCAGTTATCGTCCTCCCCACAGGCGCAGGCAAAAGCCTGGTGATTGCCGAGCTGGCCCGCGTGGCGCGGGGTCGCGTACTGGTACTGGCGCACGTCAAAGAGCTGGTCGCGCAAAACCACGCGAAATATTGCGCGCTGGGGCTGGAAGCCGATATTTTTGCCGCAGGTCTGAAGCGTAAAGAGAGTCACGGGAAAGTGGTATTTGGCAGCGTACAGTCGGTGGCGCGCAATCTGGACGCCTTTCAGGGAGAATTCTCCCTGCTCATCGTCGATGAATGCCATCGCATTGGTGATGATGAAGAGAGCCAGTATCAACAAATCCTGACACACCTGACCAACGTAAACCCTCACTTACGCCTGCTCGGACTTACCGCCACGCCTTTTCGCTTGGGCAAAGGCTGGATTTATCATTTTCATTATCACGGAATGGTGCGCGGCGATGAAAAAGCACTGTTTCGCGACTGCATTTATGAATTACCGCTGCGCTACATGATTAAACACGGCTACCTGACGCCGCCAGAACGCCTCGACATGCCGGTCGTACAATATGATTTCAGCCGCCTGCAGGCGCAAAGTAACGGCCTGTTTAGCGAAGCGGACCTGAATCAGGAACTGAAAAAGCAGCAGCGAATAACGCCGCATATCATCAGCCAGATTGTCGAGTTTGCTCAGACACGCAAAGGGGTAATGATTTTCGCCGCTACCGTTGAGCACGCCAAAGAGATAGTCGGCCTGCTGCCTGCTGATGATGCGGCGCTTATCACCGGGGACACGCCTGGCGCTGAACGCGACGTGTTGATTGAAGAGTTCAAAGCCCAACGTTTTCGCTATCTGGTGAATGTGTCGGTCCTGACCACTGGCTTCGATGCCCCGCACGTCGACCTTATCGCCATTCTGCGCCCGACCGAGTCAGTTAGCCTTTACCAACAAATCGTTGGACGAGGGTTGCGCCTGGCGCCGGGGAAAACGGACTGTCTGATCCTTGATTACGCCGGGAATCCGCACGACCTGTACGCCCCGGAAGTGGGTGCGCCCAAAGGGAAAAGTGACAACGTTCCGGTACAGGTGTTCTGTCCTGCCTGCGGCTTTGCCAACACCTTCTGGGGAAAAACAACGGCCGACGGCACGCTGATTGAGCACTTTGGCCGCCGCTGTCAGGGATGGTTTGAAGATGATGACGGCCATCGCGAACAGTGCGATTTTCGTTTCCGTTTTAAAAACTGCCCGCAGTGCAACGCGGAAAATGACATCGCCGCCCGCCGTTGTCGGGAGTGCGACACGGTACTGGTTGACCCGGATGACATGCTGAAAGCCGCGCTCAGGCTTAAAGATGCGCTGGTTTTGCGCTGCAGCGGGATGGCGCTACAAAATGGGCAGGATGAAAAAGGCGAATGGCTGAAAATTACCTATTACGATGAAGATGGCGCCGACGTCAGCGAACGCTTTCGCCTGCATACTCCCGCGCAGCGTACAGCCTTCGAGCAACTGTTTATTCGCCCGCACACCCGAACGCCCGGCATTCCCTTACGCTGGATAACCGCCGCCGATATCCTCGCCCAGCAGGCGCTGTTACGTCATCCTGATTTCGTGGTCGCGCGCATGAAAGGTCAGTACTGGCAGGTCCGTGAAAAGGTCTTCGATTATGAAGGACGCTTTCGTCGGGCACATGAATTACGCGGTTAATCGTACTTTTGATTGATGTACCAGCCGTTTGAGTATAGAATCTCGCCCGCTTTTGCATACGCAAAGCAGATCACTTACCTGTTGCTGGGTCGCCTGTAGCAGGAATTATTAAAGAGAGATTTAAATGTTTACTATCAACGCTGAAGTACGTAAAGAGCAGGGTAAGGGTGCGAGCCGCCGCCTGCGTGCCGCTAACAAGTTCCCGGCAATCATCTACGGTGGCGCAGAAGCCCCGATTGCTATCGAACTGGATCACGATGCAGTTATGAACATGCAAGCTAAAGCTGAATTCTACAGCGAAGTTCTGACCATCGTTGTTGACGGTAAAGAAGTTAAAGTTAAAGCTCAGGCTGTACAGCGTCACCCGTTCAAGCCGAAGCTGTCTCACATCGACTTCGTTCGCGCGTAATCGCAAACAAGTTGAAGAAAAACCCCGCCAAGGCGGGGTTTTTTTATGGGATTTTGTAATCGATACTGATGGTTCTCGTCGACCGGATAAGGCGTATACGCTCTCACCCGGCAAACGGTTTTATTTCCCGCCCGACGTGCGACGCTGCAGCTGGTCGCGCAGGTTCGGCGGCGTACCTTTGATGGTCAAAGTATCTGTAGCCGGATCCCAGAAAATACGTTCACCCAGTAACATGGCGTCGAAGTTGATGGTTAACCCACCGCCGCTTCCGGCAAATTTGGTTAACTGACGCAGCGTACTGCGATCCGCCGGAAAGCTCTCTTCCAGCTCGTAGCCTTTATCTGCGGTAAATTCGCTGAAGCTGACTTCACTGACGCCGGAAAGCTCTTTGGACAGCGACTCCAGCTCGATCTCTTCACCGGCTTGTAGCTGTTCGTTGCAGTAGCTGTACACCTGCTGACGCACGTTCTGGCGTTCAGCTTTATCGAGCTGCGCCTCGGCAGTAAAGTCGTCCACTGCCTGCAGCAGGCCACGGTTTTGCGCTTTGGCATTCAGACCTTCGCTGGCACCGAGGAAATCCATAAAGAAATCGGCGACTTTGCGCCCTACCCGCCCTTTCAGGAACGTCAGATAGCGCGTGGACTCCGGATTGGTTTCCCACTCGGTTAAATCAATACGCGCCACGATATCCGCATGATTGATGTCCAGATAGTGCGTCGGATTGATATCCAGATTTTCATTGACGCGCATGCTACTTAAATTGTTCAGCACGGCGACCAACAGATACTCTACCGCCAGATAACGGTAATGGCAGAACAGGACAATACCGCCGTCGGCAAAAGGATATTTCGCCAGCTCGTCCCGCAAGCGTCCGGTCGCGGCACGACTAAATGCCAGAAAATCCTCTTCACCCTGACGCTGTAAACGCAGCGTTTGCGCCAGTTCACTCTCTTCGCTAAACAGGCCATAGGCTTTATTCTTGGCGCTATACACCCGGTGCAGCTCAGCCATCATCTCGACAACCGTCGCTGTCGGTTCCAGTAATGAATCGCGCAAGACCAGCTCAAGGTTCTGCTCGTCACGTTTGATAAGCTGGTGCAGGGCAATCTGGTTGATATCCAGACTCATGATAAACTCTCCTTTTAGACCGGGCGGTATTCAACCACCTGCCGGCCAGTGACGCAATAGAAGATAAAAAAGCAGAAAAAAAACTGTCTGTACGGTAATATGTTGCCCTTTCATGAACAGACTGATTTCGATTTATGCCACAAATTTCCCGCTATAGTGACGAACACGTTGAACAACTGCTGAATGAGATGCTCAACGTACTGGAAAAACATAAGGCGCCAACCGATCTTTCCCTGATGGTATTGGGAAATATGGTGACTAACCTTATCAATACAAGCATCGCACCGGCCCAGCGCCAGGCGATTGCCAACTCTTTTGCCCGCGCATTGCAGTCTTCGGTAAACGACGACCAAGCGCATTAAGAGCCTGCTCCGGGGAAACGAACAACAGTTTATGGTAACTCATCGTCAGCGCTACCGTGAGAAAGTCTCCCAGATGGTTAGCTGGGGGCACTGGTTTGCCTTGTTCAACATTCTGTTGGCCATGGTACTCGGTAGCCGTTACCTGTTTGTCGCCGACTGGCCGACAACGCTTGCAGGGCGTGTTTATTCCTATGTAAGCCTGGTCGGACATTTTAGTTTTCTGGTGTTTGCCACCTATCTGCTAATCCTGTTTCCTCTGACGTTTATCGTCATGTCCCAGAGGCTGATGCGATTCTTATCAGCCATTCTGGCGACAGCAGGTATGACGCTGTTGCTCATCGACAGCGAAGTGTTCACCCGCTTCCACCTGCATCTCAACCCCATCGTCTGGGAGCTGGTCATTAACCCTGACCAGAATGAAGCGGCGCGTGACTGGCAACTGATGTTTATCAGTGTGCCAATCATTCTGCTAATCGAAATGCTGTTTGCGACCTGGAGCTGGCAGAAACTACGCAGCCTGACGCGTCGCCGCCATTTTGCCAAACCGTTAGCCGCATTCTTCTTCATTTGCTTTATCGCCTCGCACGTGGTGTATATCTGGGCTGATGCCAACTTCTATCGCCCGATTACCATGCAGCGCGCAAACCTGCCGCTCTCTTACCCGATGACGGCGCGTAAGTTTCTGGAAAAACATGGTCTGTTGGATGCGCAAGAGTATCAACGCCGCCTGATTGAACAGGGTAATCCGGAAGCGGTCTCCGTCCAGTATCCGCTCAGTGAGCTGCGTTACCGTGATATGGGAACGGGTCAGAATGTCCTGCTGATCACCGTTGACGGTCTGAACTACTCGCGCTTTGAACAGCAAATGCCTGCTCTGGCAGAATTTGCCGGGCAGAATATCTCCTTTACGCGCCACATGAGTTCGGGAAATACTGCCGACAACGGGATTTTTGGCCTGTTTTATGGCGTTTCACCAAGCTACATGGACGGCATTTTGTCGACCCGAACGCCTGCCGCGCTAATCTCTGCGCTGAATCAACAAGGCTATCAGTTGGGATTGTTCTCCTCTGATGGCTTCACTAGCCCACTGTATCGCCAGGCATTGCTGTCAGACTTTTCGATGCCAAACGTGCAAACGCAATCTGATCAACAAACTGCAAGCCAGTGGATTAACTGGCTGGGCCGCTATGCGCAAGATGATAACCGTTGGTTCTCATGGGTTTCCTTTAACGGAACGAACCTTGATGACAGCAACCAGAAGAATTTTGCCAAACGCTACGCCAGCGCGGCGCAAGATGTGGATGCCAACATCAACCGTATACTCAGCGCCCTGCGTGACTCCGGCAAACTGAACAACACGGTGGTCATTATTACCGCGGGCCGGGGCGTGCCGTTGACGCAGGAAGAGAATAACTTTGCCTGGTCGCGTGGCCATCTACAGGTGCCTCTGGTTATTCACTGGCCGGGAACACCTGCGCAGCGTATTAATAGCCTGACCGATCATACTGACCTGATGACAACACTGATGCAGCGCCTGCTCCACGTCAGTACCCCAGCAAGCGAGTACTCACAGGGTCAGGATTTGTTTAATGCAACACGCCGCCATTACTGGGTCACGGCAGCTGACAGCAGCACCATGGCCATTACCACACCAGAGATGACGCTGGTGCTTAATAACAACGGTAATTACCAGACCTATAATTTACGCGGCGAGAAAATTAAAGATCAGAAACCGCAGCTAAGTTTGCTGCTGCAAGTGCTGACGGATGAGAAACGATTTATCGCTAACTGATTAATTATAAATCAGTTAGCAGTCCATCCTCTTGCATTCGTGGTGGAAAGCAGTAGTATTAGCAGCCATAAGTGTCGGCACGTAGCGCAGCCTGGTAGCGCACCGTCATGGGGTGTCGGGGGTCGGAGGTTCAAATCCTCTCGTGCCGACCAAAATTCCCCAAAAAAACCAACCTTCTACGGTTGGTTTTTTTATGCCTGTTTTCTGTATGGGGAAGCAATGGGGAATTATCGGGGAAAAACCCCGGCGCATATGTGAAGGATCTTTGGTGAATTTAGGAACCAGTGCATCGCTACGTTTATCGGCATTCTCCAGCTTGATAAGTCATTAGCAGTTGCTAATGACTTATCACCGTTCTTAATTTTCTCAACGGCCTTATCAAGTTTGTCTGAAGATGTTGCACAAAGGAAATTATTCTCAACAACAACTACTTACGATTATATTTTAGTACTTGTAAATAAAGCAGTAGCCAAACTCCTGCCCCTCCCCACACACCAACAATTGCACCAATTTTTCCAGCTAAGATATATTCCGAAAAGGGAACATCTCCTTTACTGATCAGCCAGGTACTAGCAACCATTCCAATAGAGAACGTAACTGCCAGTATAAACACCAACTTAATAAGTTCTAATAGAGGATGTTTCATTTACTATCTCCATTAGCTTCTTTTTGCGTCACATTGCCAGTCCATTCTGAGATTACAGAACCACCAAAACCACCCAGTATACCAGGGTATGGGCTCATTTGACCGCCCTGATATATACCGTATCCGATAGATTTTTCCGAATATTTCAGTGAATACTTACTGGCATCCATTCCTAGCTGATTTTTTATATACTGTGATTCAAACTTATTAGTAATTGAAGCACCAATATTATAGCCAAAACCTGTACCGGCCATACTGCCCACTACTGATGCGGTACTGTCCTGGCCTTCAATCTGACTGCTCATGTAAGCGCTACCGGCCCCTAACAACTGGTTAGCGTAATATCCTTTCCTGGCTGTACCTACACCAGTTAAGCCTGACATCATGAAACTGAGGTAATCGAACTTCTCACCGGTATTGCCGGTTGCAACCTGGACAGCCCCATTTGCTCCGTAACTCAGCCCGGCACTAACAAATTTTTCCGTCAGCGTGGCTGATGACGTTAACAACGAACCCGCTCCGGCAACCGTACCCCAATAATTTTCTGGCTCACCGAAGAAAGCCAGAGCTCTATCACCCTGTGACGTATTGCTATTCAGATAGTTTAAGTCGTAGCGGTTACCTTCAATGACGTAGTCCTTCACATCCGGGTTTTCCAGCGAACCATACAGCCAGCCAGGCCGACCTGCCGCGCTAAGTCCGCCCTCAATATTCCATTTATCTTCCCCGGACAGCGCCGTCAGAGGGTCGGCAGCCAAATCAATATGCAATTTCAGCCGGTTATCAGCACTAATTACAGCATACTTGTTCTGAATATCTCCGCATTCACGACCGGCTTTACGACAGGCAGTCATTTCTCTGTCAAAAGCATGAGCCTCGTCGTAGCTCAGATAGTTATTCTCAAYCGCATTTTTCCCGGCCTGCGCCCCGGCAGCCGCCGACGCCGTGCTATCGCCCGACAGACCACCGGCCATCCCTGCTGATATCGTTGCCAGCGTGCTGATGGTCTGCTTCTGATCCTCACTCAGTTGCGACAGGTCAGTCACATCAGGATACAGCATACCTGCAATCGCCCTAGCCGCAAGTTCACCCGTTGCCGCCCCCGCTGCGCCCGCTGCCGCGCTGTTTCCCTGCATCGCCGCCACTGCGCCGCCCAGTATCGCGTGGGCAATAACATTTACCGCACTATTGCCCTCTGTCGATTTAAGCAGATGCGCGAGCTCCGGTGCCGATGCCCCCGCCAGCGCGGCCCCCATATCACCGCCAGCCAGATACGCGGTTTTGCTCCCTGTTCTCCACTTTTCCCAGCGCTGTTAAAGAACTTATAGCTGTGAAATCAAAAATCCTGACGTATGCTCGGGATCTATGTGTTAGCTCAAAAGCTCCATTGATACGTTGCCAGTATTAAAAAATTCCTTAAAAACACTGATAACAATATCAAAGTCTTTTGTAAGCTGACGTTCAGGCCAATAATCACCAAGTATCATCATTTCGGCATCAAGTTTAGAGCGATCCCAGTAACTTCTTATCTGATATTCATCTTCGAAGATCTCACCTAATGTTATTAGGTAAAAATTATTTTCTGTTCTTACCTGAAGCATTTCAGCTCCACTATCCACACTGGTTAGGGTATCAAGAGTTATGGAACCTTTTTTTCCCTGAAGTTGTTTCAACTGATTTAATATATCATCCCAGTTTGAAATCTGCTTATTTCCGCCAGTTCCATTTAGCGTCCAACTCATTTTAAAATTCATTTTAATCCCTGGCCTTGAGAGATTTCATTCCCGGCTGCCAATAGAGGACAGACCCAGTAGTCTCTTCATAGATTGTTAAAGATTTTAGCCCCGCTTTATCGGCCATAGCAGCTATATCACCGCGACAATAACCACATACAGGCTCTTTAGATACACTCATTGTCATCTCACGCCCTTGAGACATACCCTTTTCAAAAGCTTGTTGGATGACGCCCACTTCAGCATGAGCTGTAGCCATATTTCCATTAGGAAGAGGCTTGCCTTGCTTATCTATTTTAGCTTGGATTCTTCCATCAATGAGTGTTGGCTTATTCACATCTGCTAAGTTGGATGGTCTTGCACCCTGATTGGTATCAGTGAATTTAGCCCCGTCTACATTACCTTTCGCAACAACCTTGAGATTAGCATCAACGACTTTACTGAGCTGTTTTGCTGCCACTGAACCCAACACTGGAGTCACCGAAGCAACGATAATATCCATTCCCTGCTTCGTTTCGGCATAACCCTGAGCCGTCTGGCGATCAACACCCAGCACATCCATTGCATACTGCGTTAGTGCATCCTTCACCTGCTGCTGATTCTGCGCATCAACGCTGGTGATATTCAGCAGATTTACTATCTGGCCGTAAGCATCTCCGTATTGCTGGCTGGCTTTCGAGTTGTAGTTGCCGGTGTTCTCGTATTCACCTTTCGCAGCGATAA
>NZ_CP080033.1:3299716-3360408 GCF_019382635.1 Citrobacter sp. Colony219
CGTGCTATCGCCCGACAGACCACCGGCCATCCCTGCTGATATCGTTGCCAGCGTGCTGATGGTCTGCTTCTGATCCTCACTCAGTTGCGACAGGTCAGTCACATCAGGATACAGCATACCTGCAATCGCCCGGGCCGCAAGTTCACCCGTTGCCGCACCCGCTGCGCCCGCCGCCGCGCTGTTGCCCTGCATCGCCGCCACTGCGCCGCCCAGTATCGCGTGGGCAATAACATTTACCGCAGTATTGCCCTCTGTCGATTTAAGCAGATGCGCCAGCTCCGGTGCCGATGCCCCCGCCAGCGCGGCCCCCATATCACCGCCAGCCAGCCCCTGAAGCGCCGCCGTTGCCGCCTGAATCCCCCGCTGAATATCGCTGCCCGTGCCATACTTCGCCAGTTCTTCCTTATACTTCGGCGTATCTTTCAGCTTATCCGCAGGCAGATTCGGATTGTCCCTGCGCGCCTCTTTCAGCGCATTTATCTCTCCCTGTGTTCTTGCAATATCCGCTGCCTGACCGCCAATATCACTGATGAGACTTACCGTCTGCAGCCGCTTCTGCTCTTTCTCTTTGTCAAAAATCGGGCTGATGCTGTCGTTCGCATGTTCCGTATCACGGCTCAGGCCGGATACATCCTGCTGCTGGTTCGCTGTATCACGAACCGTAATTGTTCCTTCCGCTACCGCCGCCTGCGTAGTTCCTTCCGCATGCCCGCTGTTGCCTCCGGCTGATATCATCCCGCCAGGCATATTGCCTTTGAACGCGTCACCGCCAAAAGAACCGCCGCCGCTCAGGCTGACGCCTGAATGACTGACCTTAAAATCCGCTTCGTTATGAATGTCCCTGAACCCCAGCGTTCCGGTATCCAGGCTGTTTTTGTCCCCCGTTGCCGTCGAAGCGATTACCGCGCCATCCAGTTGCGTGTGACGTCCCACCGTCACATCAAACCCGCCATCGCCGGCAAAAAGCCCTGTCTGCTCCTGAACCGAGTCATAAGTGCTTTTCATCTTGTCCTGGCTGGCGCTGATATAGCCCGAACCGGTCATGCTACCGAAGGTAAAACTGCCGCCTGCCGCTACGCTGTTCTGCTTCGATTTGTAGTCGTTGCTGTCCTGCTGGCTGCTCATCCACAGGTTGCGACCAATATCCGCGACCACTTTATCGCCGCTGACCTGCGCGCCATTCAGAAGGGCATCGCGACCACTGGTCATCGATACAATGCCACCGCTGTCCAGCGTGGTCTCCGTCCACGCCGTGCCGTTACCCTTCTCATGTCCTTTTGCCGCATTCACGTTGGCGAAGACGCTGATACCATAGCCATTGGTTCCTCCGCCAATGCTGACCCCTACACCGCCGCCGCTGCTGCTATTTTTCCCGGTTGTCTGTTGAGTGTTTGCCGCACCGCTCAGTACGATATCATTCGCTGCTGCAAGCGTGGTGTCCCCACCCGCCTTTATCTGGCTGCCGCCGATCAGAATATCGCCGCTGTTCCCGCTCTGACCTTTACCCGTCGCCGTAATAGCCAGATTGTTGCCTGCATTCAGGGTGCTGCCTGCCACAGTATCACTCCGGGCATGCTGCTCAGACTTTGATTTCTGGGAAGTCAGAGAAATGCTGACGCCTATACCGTTATTCGGATCGCCGCCAGCCTGAGCAACTGCAACCCCCTGCGCAGCCTGCACGCCGGAAAGCGCCGCTTTCGTTGCCTTCAGAGCCGCAAGACGATCGTCACTCTCATCTTTCGCATCCTGCGCTGCTGAAACCGCGCTGTTCACCGCACTGCCCACAGCCCCTGACAACGCCACCGTCAGTCCGCTGGTTTTCTGCTCAAACTTCTCATCACGGGTGCGTTTGTCGTGTCCCGGTTCAATAAGTACACTATCGCCGCCAACAGCAATATCTTTCTGGGCGATGATATCCGCGCCGCCGATATGTGCCTGCTGGCCTGCGGTGATACTGACGTTGCCCCCCGTAGAACCGACCGTACTGAAGCTCTCGCTTTGGGTGGTGCCTTTTTCGCGCAGATCGTGCGTCGTTTTACTGCTACCGATGGTGAAGCCGATCCCGCCCGACCCCATCAGCCCGCTCTTTTTCGTCTCTTTAAAGCGCCATGAGGTATCCGTATTGGTGGCAGCAACGATATCCACATTGTTGCCAGCCCCCAGCGCCACATTGCCGTCACCGGCAACGGCTGAGCCCTGTACCAGAATGTTATTCCCGGCGGCGACAGTCACATTGTCCCCGCTCAGCAACGCGCCTTTTTCCCGCGTAGCACTGTCTTCTTCAATCGTATGGGTAGTCTTTTTACTGAGGAATCCTTTTTTGGTTTTCGTGGTTTCCTGGTAGTGATAATCGCTCTCTGTGGCGGTCGTGAGATTCACATCCCGGCCTGCCGTGACGCCGATATCGCCCTGCGCCGTAACATCCGCTGCCTGCGCACTCACATCGCGCCCGGCGATAATGACCGTGTCGCCACCGCTGGCAATTTCCGTCCCCTGCTGGCGTACGGCGTCATTGACCACGGTTTTCTTCTTCGCACGATAGCTGTTGCCGTCGGTTGTTGCTTCAGCCAGCAGGTTAACATCACGCCCGGCCAGCAGACCCACATCATTTTCCGCTGCCAGCCCGGCCGCGTGAGAATTAATATCCTGACCCGCTTTCAACACCAGATTGTCACCCGCTGAGACGGTGGTACGGGAAAGCCCGGTGCTGTGCGATTCACTGCCGCCGTTACGGCTATTCTGCTGAGTGGTGGCCGCATTCAGACTGAGATCGTTACCCGCTGTAAGCTGAGCATTCCCCCACGCGTTAACATTGCTGGCGGTGACGTTGAGGTTATTCCCGGCATTGATACCGAGGTTACCGCCCGCGCTGATGGTGCTCCCCTGCCAGTCCACGGACGAACGACCGGTCTCAGTGACCCTGCGTCCGGAATGGCTCCGGGCATCGTTAATCTGGTTGGCATTTACCGCAATATCCCCCCACGCATCCATCAGCAATGAGCCACCCGCAGAGAGATTCGCGCCAGTAACGGAGATATCCTTGCCTGCCGAGAGCGACAATCCGTCCTGCGCGGTAATGGACGCCACAGAACCTAGCAACGTATCTTTAAAGCTCACATTGCGGTATTTGTCCCTGGCACTTACATCAATCTGCTCCGCCAGCGTCAGGTTATTGATGTTGCCGCCCAGGCTTTCCAGCGTCACCGTTTTTCCGCTGATAGCGGAGCTGACGTTGTTGATATCGCCAGCCGCACTCAGCTCAAGGTTGCCCCCGGCCTGCATCAGACTATTGTTAAGGTTGCTGATGCTGTTCTGACTGTCGAGAGTGAGATCGTTTCTCGCCAGCAGCGTACTGCCAGCGTTGGTGATATTCCCGCTGGTAAGCTGAACATTATTCCCGGCAATGACGCTACCGTTGCTCACCGTGATATCTTTCGGCGAGAGATACAGCTTCGGTATCATTACCGTCTCACCGTTGACGGTCGCGGCTTCCCACCACAGCATGCTGTGCTCAAGGGACGCTATCTGATCGGCCGTCAGGGCCACCCCAAATTTCAGCCCCAGCGACTGCTGGGTACTGGCAGCGCTGTCCATCAGATAACGCATCTGGTCCAGGTCAGAACCTATACCGTTGATGTAACGACTTCCCGTCTTAATCAGCATGGCGTTACTGACATAGCGGGTATCGAACGCCGCATCACCGAGGAAACGGTAGTCATATTCCGGGTTCAGTTTGAGACGATCGAGCATATAGGCCGATCCCAGAAACTGGTTTTGATCGGTATACGCAACGTTAGTTTCACGCGGCACTTCGCCCGGTTTGATACCCAACATGGCATTCAAATCACCAAACAGGCTGGGATCGAGTTGACCAAGGCCATTCAGTTTCGGGTTGACGTTGATCAGGTACGGGCTTTTCGGATCGTCGGAGACGACGAAATAACCGTTCTTTCCGGAAGGCAACGGATACGCGCTGGTATCCACCGTTTTGCCCTGATTTTGCCCGGCGGTATTCACGCCCTTCTCGCCTGGGTTAATCAGGCCATTGAGTTGACCGAGGCTGGCATCACCTTTCTGCGTGGTAGAAACAGAACTGAGCGTGGCGTCTGATACGCCACCGCTTTCCAGCGCGCCGCCGCCGGTAATCTGCTGTAATGCATCCTGCAGTTGGTCGTTCCACTGTGGGGAACTGACGCTCACCGTGTCATTGCCTACCAGCGCCTGTTTTTGCCCCCCATTACTGAGGGTCTGGTTGCTGAGGGTGTTGAGGGTTGGGGTAACGATGGTATTGCTAACCCGTCCCCCACCAGAGGTTGTGTTTTCGTTGCCAATAGAAGTAGCAAACCTGGCATTTACATTACCGCCAGCCTGAATCACCGAACGGTACGTTTCTCCGCCTTCCTGAACACGGTCATGCCCTTCCAGGGTAAATGTTATTGTGCGTTCTTTAGGAAGCACAATAGTTTCACCTTTACTGTTTCTCCCCTCGTTATAACGCGGAGGTAAAACATCAACATTATCTACAGCAAACTGTTTATTGGAATATTTCTCTGGGTTATAGGTATAAACCAGATAATCAGTAAGCGTCCCAGACTGCCAGCTCTGGTTATTTAATGTGCTTCCTGAAAGGTCGATATTATTGTTTGCCAGAATAGTACTGGCTGCGTTATCCAGCGCATTTGCATCAATTGACAGATTTCGCCCTGATGAAATACGAGCTGCACCGCCAGAGCTGGAAACCTCTGTTTTTACCCGGCTGGAAATGAATTTCTGCGTCGCCGTGTCTTTAAACGGTGCGTAGTAATACTGGTAATAACGACGAATATTACAGGAGGCATTTGCACTACAGGAGCTGGTTTGTCTCTCATAGGAGTAACCATTAACGCCATAAGTACCTTCTGCCATCTGACTGATATCTATCGCAACAGTCGCATCACCTATCCCTGGAATACTGTTTGACCCAGCTATTTGTGTCTGGTTTGCTTTCAACCCATCCCGCTGGTTCAGCAGATGCCCGGTTTTGATGGTGATATCACCGTTCTGGGTTTCGATATTGCCGGAGGTGTTGACCACTTCGCTGTTGGCATTTCCCGCCGCATCTCGCTGCATCCACAGATTGTTGCCTGCGAGGATATCGCCGCGCTGATTGGTAATGGTGTTGGCATAAAGCGCCAGATTATTTGCCGCGTACAACAGCGCCGTATTAACGATAGCGCCTGGTGCATTGAGCGTCAGAGAACCACGCGTGCCGGTGAAACCATCGACTGAAATATTACCGCGACTGGTCAGCGTAATATCCCCACCACCCTGTAACGTTCCGGCGGCATTGAGCGCCACGTTGCTGCCGCTGAGGTGGCTCGCACCGTTGCCCGTTGTGATTTGCCCGTTATTGCTGAGCTGCCCGCCCGCCGTCAGGTTGAGCGACTGCCCCTGAAGCACGCTACGGTTGTCGATAGCACCCTCGCTGGTCATGGTCAGCGTTTTACCCGCGGCAAACGCGCTTTGCGCAGTAAAGCCATTCACCAGCTTCAGCGTCAGATTACCCAGCGCAACCACCGGCCCCAACGCATCAAGCCCGTGGCTTTCAACGGACAGGTCGCCACCGCTGAACAGTTTGCCTACTGAATTCTGATTAACCTGGCTGGCATTAACACTCAGTTGCGAGTTGCCCAACAGCGTACCGTTATTCGTCAGTTGCGTGTATTTCACCGCCAGTTGACCGGCCTGCGTAGTTCCCTGGTTGGTAAAATTGTTACCTGTAAGCGTGGCGCTGTCGGCTAGCCAGTTCCCGCCATTGGTGGCCGTTGCCGCATTCAGAATGAGGTTTGTCGCCTGTAACCAGCCTGCGCCGGAATACTGCGGCGTGGTCAGCGTCATTCCCGCGCCAGAAAGCAGTTTACCGTCATTGAGCGCGCGAGCTGTGGCGTTAAGATGGGTTTCTCCACCGCTCTGCATTAAACCGTAGTTGGACAGCACTGGAGTAGAAAGCGTCAGCCCCTGACGGCTGACAATCTCCCCGGAAGCCTGGTTTATCAAATCGCCGCTCAGCGACAGCGTTGCGCCATTATCCCCTTGTAGGCGTCCGCTGTTGGTCAATGCGCCGGACGTCATGCCCAGCGTCGCTCCCTGAATTTTGCCCTCGTTGGTGACTGACGCCGCAGTCAGATCCAACGCGCCGCCGCTCAGCATACTGCCCGCTTTCTGCTGCCTGACCGCGCCGTTCATGGCAAGCGTGAGCGCATTTACGCCGCTAATTGCCGCGCTGTTATCGAGGGTTGCCCCCTTCAGCGTAAGATTTTTCGCCGTCCATTGCCCGGCGTTAGTCAGAGAAAGCGCCTGTAGCGTCGCGTTACCCAGCGCGGTAATTTTGCTGCCCGCCGCAGAAGTCAGGTTATTCGCGAGCGTAAGCTGCAGGGCGTCGGCGCTGTGTATTGCCCCATTGTTTGTCAGCGTTTGCGCATTGAGCAGAATCGACTGCCCCTGCCATGTGCCATTATTCGTCACATCGCCAGACGTGAGTTTTAGCGTTCCCTGCGTCAGCAGTGAACCACCTGCTGCGTTAATCAATTCCTGTTGCGGTGAAGCCATCGCCATGCGCGCCATCAGACGCTGACGTGCTTCCAGCGTCAGGCTTTGCAGGCCGGTCAGCGTGCCCTGGTTGTGGATCCGGTTTTGCTGCAGGGTCAGGGTATTTCCCTGTACCGTGCCGCGGTTATCAAGCTGTGCGCCGTCGAGCGTTACGTCGCTTTCGCTGAGCAGCTTTCCGCTGTTATCAAGCTGCTGCGCGGTCAGTGACATTCCGCCATGACTCATCATGTCGCCTGACGTGGTAAGGCCGTTGTTTACAGTCGCCGTCAGATTACCCAGGCTTATCAGCGAGCCTTTGTGCAGCCAGTCATCAGCGGTCAGCGTAAGTTGCTGCCCCTGCAGCGTGCCCTGCGTCGTGATATTGCCGACATCGAAGGTCAACGCGCCGCCGCTCAGCGTACGGGACGTTCTACCCGTCGTGAGCACATCGCCAGACAGCGCAAGCCCGTTCGTCCCCTGCCAAAGGCCTGTATTGTCTAACGTCGAGGCTGCAAGTGTCAGCCTGTCACCGGCAATATGCCCGGCGCTGTTGATATCATCAGCCGTCAGCGTCAGTACGCCGCCACTTTGAATGTATCCGGGGTTGATAAGTCGCCCGGATAGCTTGCCTTCCAGGCCATGTAAACCGTTAAGCACGCCGCTGTTATTCAGCAAGTCGGCAGTAAATGTCAGGACATCGCCCTGCAGTACACCGGTGTTTTCCATCGCACTGGTATGCACCAACAGCGCATTACCGGCCAGCCATTTACCTGTGGCATCCGTGGTGAAGGTATTCGCAGAAACCGAGGTACTGTCATTACCCTGAACCAGACCGCTGTTACGGATGGATTTTCCATCCAGAGTGACACTTTTCGCCGCCAGCGTACCGCGGTTATCCAGAGAGGCGGTATTTATCGACGCCCCCTGTTTCGCCACCAGGTTACCCTGGTTTTCAACTGAGTTTGCCAGCGTCAGATCCAGGGAATCGGCCTGAATATCACCGGCGTTAATTAATGTGCTGCCGCGCAGCGTGAAGTCGGTATTCGTCAACAGCAGACCGTGGTTTTCCAGCGTGTCGAGGCCTAAATCCAGCCCCGCGCCGCTAACCAGTTGTCCCTGCTGACCATTAAACAGATTGCGGGTGGTGAGCTGTAGCACCGAATTACCCTGCACAGTGCCGTTATTCATAAGCTCCAGCGCGGAAATGCTAAGGGATTTTGCTGCAATCGTTTTGTCGTTAAACAACTGCGCTGCAGCCAGTTCGAACAGATTCAGACTGCGCAGCGCTCCCTGATTGTCCAGTCGCTCGCTGGCAGTGATCTTCAGGCTATTCTGAGCCTGAATGCTGCCGCCGTTCCGCAGGATGTCCAGCGTAATCGCCGCAGTTCGGGCCTCCAGTTGGCCATCGTTGTCGATACGCTTTCCGCTAAGATGCAACTCTTCGCCGCCGGTTACCTGTCCGCCAGCAAGGTTAGTGAAGCGATTGCCATCCCAGCCGAGCATCTGATTCCCCTGCAGGATCCCGCTATTGCTGAGATCGCCGTGTAATGCCAGCACCTTCGCCGCCAGCAGTCCGCCGTTATTCACGCTGGCGGCATGCACGGTCATACCCTGTTGGCTGAGTACGTTGCCCTGATTCGTGAACACGTCGTGTACCGTTGCCGTTACCCCTGTTTCACCCAACGCATTACCGCTGTTTTGCCACGTATTTGCTTCCAGATTCAGCGTGCTGCCCTGCAGCAAGCCGGCGTTGTGGAGGGTCTGATTCTTCAGACTTAATTCCCCCACCGACAGCACATTGCCGTCGTTATTCACGTCCCGACTGTTCAGCACAAGCGTATCGGCGGCCATGAGTCCGAGGTTATCTGTCTTCTGTCCGTTAACAGATAATGACGTGTCCGCCAGCAGGCGCCCCGCGGTTTCGTTTTTTACCGTCGCATATTCACTTTGCAGATCAACGCCGTTAATTTCTCCGCCGTTAACCAACTGGCGACCGTTGAGGTGCAATGAACCGTCGGTAGTAATCAGCCCATGGTTGGTCAGATACGGTATATCCAGCGCCAGAGAACGCCGGGCATAGAGCGAGCCGCCGCTAAGGTTATCTAACGTATCAATCTGCAGGTCCATTGCCGCGTTGCCCTGCATCAGACCGCTATTCACAACATGCTGACTGTGAAGAGCTAGCGTTTCGGCTACCAGAGAGCCGCTGCTGGTGAAAAGTTCAGGGGCAATAATCGAGATGCGTTCAGCGCTGGCGCTACCGCTATGAGTCAGCGTCGCCGCGCTGAGCATCAGGGTATCGGCCAGCAGTTCACCCTGGTTATCAACTGACTGCTGCGCGCTGAAACCAACGCGTGTCCCGGTGGATTTTCCGCCATGACTGAGCCTGTCCGCCGTTACGTCCAGCGAACCTTTTGCCGCCTGTACACCGTCCAGCGTGACGCTGTTGCCGGTAATCGCAAGGTCCAGACCACTCTGCAGATGGCCGTCCTTGCCAGTAGTCAGCTGCTTTGCGCCCACGTTAAGCGCACCAGCGGCATTAACCTGACCGTTCAGGTTCAGGTTTTGCGCAGCGTTTAACTGTATGCCCTGTTGCCCGGCGATCAGCGAATCTTTCGCGGCGGTGAGGTTTTCAGCATTGACTGTCACCCCCCGGCTGCCAGAGAGGACGCCATATTGTTCAACTGTCGCGGCCTGCACCGTTAATGAGCCATCAGAGAGCAACGTTCCACCGTTTAGCAGCGTGGCATCTGCCCGGATATCCGCATCGTTTTTCGCGCTGAGGGTGCCCTGTTGGTTCAGCGTTGTTGTCTGTACTGAAAGCAGGCCACCGCTCGCCAGTGTGCCCCTATTTTCCAGCGACCCGCTATGGACCGATACGCTGTTACCCTGCATCAGCCTCCCATTTTCGAGGCGGGTTACCGACGCATCAAGATGGCCGTTCGCAGCCAGTTGACCACCATTCACGAGGTGGTCACCGGAAAGAGACAACGCGCCTCCCGCATTGACCTGTCCCTGGTTGTTCATTTCGCTACCGGCCAGGCTTAATGCTCCTTTCGCATCGGCCCGACTGGCGTTATCCAGTGCTATGCGCTGTGCCTTCAGCGTGAGTCCGTTACCTGCAGAGAGCAATCCCCCTTTAGCCGACAGATTGCCGTGACTGTTAAGGCTGACATCAGCATCACTCCCCAGTGTGGAACGGGTCAGCGTCATCCCATTAGTGCCCGCGACATCCAGTTTTTCTTTACTGGTCAGGCTGCCGTCGGTGATTGTCAGCGAACCGTCGCTACGCAGTGAGGTGTTTTTCTGGCTAACCAGAGTGGTTGCGGCAATGGCTACATCCTGTTTAGCCGTAATCTGCAACTCTCCAGCTGCGGCAACCCCGCCACCATCGATCGTCATCTTGCCATCGCTGCCCAGCAGCACGCCTGCACCACTGGAGAGATTTGCACCTTGTAGCGCTAACGCCCCGGTGCTGTTGATGGCCATCCCGCTTGCGGTCTTATGACTACCGGTCAACGTGACACCTTCTCCCCTGGCAGAAAGACCACCGTTTGCCAGACTGTTGCCGATCGTTAATTTCCCGTTAGCATTGAGGGTGATATCACCCTGGCGGGCATTCAGATCCCCGAGGTTGACCCCCAGCCCTTTCTCGCTGGAGACCAGATGAATACGGTTAGCGTACATCCCACCTAATGCGCCAGTGTCTACCGCGATTTTCGGTGCTTCTCCTTCGCCATTCAGCGGGCTCGTCTGGCCATTCGCCGCGATGCGATTCGCGCCGACGATAACATTCAGATCTTTGGCGTGTAGCGCTGCGTTAATTTCCGTGGCGCGGGCAATAATTGACACCGCATCGCTCTGGCTTCCATCCAGCCCTTTGCCTTCAATGGTAATGCTGCCTTTGCTCACATCCAGCGACTGCAGGTTACCGTTAGCATCCAGCACCGGTTTACCGGTAGTCAGTGTGGCGTTAGGCGTGTTGATAAACCCGCACCCGTTACAGGTAATGCCGTAGGGGTTGGCGACCATGACGTTGGCGGCTTTCCCCGCGACTTCGGTATAGCCCTGTAGCTGCGAACGGTTAGCGCCGGTAACTTCGTTGATGATCCCTGATGCTTCCTTTCCGGGACGCAGGTTCGGGTTATTCTGGACGATGCCGCCGAGCTGGGTTTGGGTAAATTGCCCGGTCGCGTTGTTGAGGATCAGTCCCTCTTTTCCCACGTTGTAGTCGTTATATTTGTTGTGTGAAATCCCGGACTGGTTCGGCGTGGCAATATTCACCACCGGAACACCATTGGCGGCTTTATCCATCTGCGTATTGCCTTCAGGCGTGATGGCGGCAGCCATCGCCGGGAGCAGTGGTTGGGTAGCCAGCAGGAAACTCAACATGCCACTTAGCAAACGCTGGGAGAAACGAACCTGATCCTTTTTCATCATCCTTGTTCCTTAAAATGCCACCGCAACGCGGTAATACACATTGAGATGATCCGGTGCCAGCCAGTCCGGATAATTCACCGGTGTTCCTACGGTAAACTGACTGGAGAACCAGCGCCCTGAGCTGGTTAATCCCAGCGCGGCCCCCCACAACGTGCCAGAGGCATACCTGTCAACGCTATCTTGTTTCAGCCAGCCGCCGTCGAATGCCGCTATCGCGCCAATCTGTCCCAACACCGGCAGCGTAAAAAGCGAGTAATTCACTTCGTTGCGCCAGTAGCCGCCGTTATCTCCTGAAATGTATTGTTCTTTATAGCCGCGTACCGATGTTTCACCGCCCAGCGTCAGGCGTTCGCTGCCGTAAAGGCGGTCCGGTGACCATTGAAAATAGAGGCTGCTCAGCCACCACAGTTTTTCTGTCAGCGGGCGCTGAAAACTGCCGCTGACGCTCCATTTGCGAAATTCTGCCTTTGGCACATCACCCTGTTTATCATTGTCATCCTCTGCGCCAAACCACGGCACGCCCTGGGTGAATGTGGGGTTAAACGTCGCAACGCCGGAAGCAATTTTTTGCGTATGGTTGATACCCAGCGAAACGCTGGAAAGCTTGCGGCTACTGGTTTCCAGCAGCACATCATTCAATTTGTTACGGTTGATTCGATGCGTGAGACCCAGCGATGCTGCGGTTTTGATATCACCGTTGCGAAACAAAACCCAGGAGCCGGTCAGACGATGGGTTTCACTGTCACCGGTGGAACGCCATGCATAGCCATTGTTATTAATGGTGCTGAGATAGTTACTCCAGCTGTAGCTGTAATCCAGCAATCCGTAGCCGTAAGGAACACTCACACCAGCAGCAACGTTCTGCGCATCTTTACTGCTCGAAAAATCGCTGCTACGCCCGCCGCTGATAAACCATTTATCCGCCAGTCCGAGCATATTATTGAAAAATAATGCCCCGCTCAGTTGTCCGGTTCCGGTACTCTTTTGTCCGCTGTTATCAAAACTGACGGAGCCGTTAACGGGGAATTCAGGCGTGGCGCTCAGATTAACTATTGATAACCCCTGCTGGCTGCCCGGCAAAATTTCAATTTCCACCGGCGTCTGGCGAACCCGGTTCAACTGCTCCATACCCTGTTCAATGTCACGCAGATTGAGAATCTTTCCTTCCAGCCCAGGAAAGATCATTTTCAGCGTGCGCGATGGGACACCTTCCAGACGTATTTGCTGCAATTTTCCCTCAAGCACCGCAATGTGCAGCACCCCAGAGGAGAGATCCTGTTCGGTTAAAAAGGCACGACTGGTGATGTAACCTCGGCTGATATACCAGTCGGAAATTGCATTTGTCAGTTCCGTCAGGCGAGGAATATCCAGGCATTGATTCACCCACGGCGCGGTAAGCTTTGCCGAGGCAGCGACGGACAACTTCGTTGCGCCGTCAATATCAATGCGCGAAATCATAAAACACGGTCCTTCAGTCCGGGCTGGCGTTTCCGGCGTAACGGCTTCGGGCAGCGTAACGCTACGCTCCAGCTCTTCACGCTGGCGCTGGTTTTCATTAAGTAGCTGCTGTTGTTGCTGCTGAATGGTATTACGATCCGCAGGAGAGAGTAGTGCGGCAGAAACCGTTGTGAACGGCAAAACTAACATCCCAATCAGTAATGCCAACTTTCTTTCATCCCTGAACTTCACCCTACCCCCCAAAAAGTACGAAACCGAACCTGGCTGTACGACTCTTGCCAAAAAAGCACAAAATGCAAACAAAAGTAAAGGCAATAAATGCGTTTTCACTTTATTCCTATTGCATTTCAGGATTTTTTATATTCTTAAGTTAAATTACTCTATTGGCCCAATCCCATAGCTAGTCGCCCATTTGCAGGAAGATCGCGGGGATGAGTATGTCGCGCACGTCGTGCCGCATGGGTGACGTCTGCGAAGTTTTCTTCCAACTGCCCGCACCCTTAATATCAACATTGCTTATTATTGCCACTTATTAATGTTGATATTTAATTAATGTTGTCAAACAGCAAATCGAGAATACTTTCGTCTCGCAAACCGCCAGCACCTTGATTCAAATCATAAAGAGTATTCTTTGTAAAAATTCCAATGAGAGCTTTTTGAGTCAGGATATACTATTTGCACCTGTAAAAAGTAAGGTCACGTTGCCTTATCATCTACGTGATAAATCAGGATTATCCCATGCCCCGGAATATAACGAAATTAAGAGTGCTCAGGAGAAGAAGATGCCTGAATTAACACCTTTTAAGGTGATGATTGTTGACGACCACCCACTCATGCGGCGAGGAATCAGTCAATTACTGCAGCTGGATAGCGCATTTGACGTAGTTGCCGAAGCCGGCGACGGTGCGAGCGCTATCGATCTGGCAAACCGTCTGGATCTAGATGTGATCCTGCTGGATCTCAATATGAAAGGCATGAGCGGACTGGACACCCTGAATGCGCTGCGCCGGGATGGCGTCACCGCGCAAATTATTATTCTTACCGTTTCGGATGCCGCCAGCGATGTGTATGCCTTAATTGATGCCGGCGCGGATGGCTATTTGCTCAAAGACAGCGATCCTGAAGTCCTGCTGGAGGCTATTCGCAGTGGTGCCAAAGGTGGTAAAGCCTTTAGCCAACGCGTCAGCGAATATTTGCGCGAGCGCGACCTGTTTGGCGCTCAGGAAGACCCATTCAGCATTCTCACCGAACGCGAGCTGGATGTATTACATGAACTTGCTCAGGGGCTGTCGAACAAACAGATTGCATCCGTACTGAATATTTCCGAGCAAACGGTGAAAGTGCATATCCGCAACCTGCTGCGAAAACTTAACGTCCGCTCTCGCGTTGCCGCCACCATCCTGTTTTTACAAACACGCGGCATGCAGTAATCAGATATTGCCCGATGGCGCTACGCTTATCGGGCCTACAAGTCACGTGCATCAGTAGGCCGGATAAGACGCTTTGCGTCGCCATCCGGCATCTTCCACTCTTACTTCTCCTGCGGCGTTAGCTGCTCCATCGCCTGTTTGATGCTGCGCTCAATTACCGCCCGACGGGTATCATTGGCGGGCAATAATTTCAGCATCATCTCCCACGCCGCAACCGCCTCGCCGAAGCGCTGCTGTTCAAAAGCGTTAAACGCGTACATGCTGAGAACCCGCACGTTGGCATGTTCGCCGCGCACCAACTGGCGTAGCAGCTCCCCTCCCCGACGGTTATCGTCTGGATCGGAAGAACGGGTCAACGCTTCCGCATAGCCCAGCGCAGCATCGCTGTTTTTCGGATCCAGTCGGTACGCATTGGCATAGGCTTCAGTGGCCGTACTGGCATTACCGAGAACCATGCCTATGCGACCAAGCATAATCCAGCCTTCAACGTTTCCGGCATCGGTTTGCAGCCGGGTGCGTAATCCCAGCGCCAGGCGCGTCATATCTTCTTCATTGAGCGGATCAGCTTTTGGATCCAACGCCCGCTCCAGCAGCGCCGGGGCCTGTGCAGTCGCCTGCTGCCAGACCTGAACCTGCTTATAGTTGCCGGTTTCATAATAGCTCACTGCGCCAACCCCCAGCGCCACCACGATGCCGGGCACAAACAACCCGAACCCACCGCGCTTGCCATCCGGGATAACGTCGTCAGGAAACGCTTCCTGTTTCACCCGGACACGTCGGCGAGTACGGGCGAAAATAATCCAGCCACCCAGACCAATCGCGACCACCGGCATCACCCACAGCAGCACGGTCAGCGGCGTCAACGGCGGATCATAAGTCACGAAGTTGCCGTAGCGCGCCACCATGTAATCGACAATTTCTTTCTGGCTTTTCCCTTCCTGCATCAGTTCGTAAACCTTCTGACGCAGATCGGTGGCAATCATTGAGTTAGAGTCAGCAATGCTGTTGTTCTGGCACTTTGGGCAGCGTAACTGTTCAGTGAGCTGACGGAACTGCTGTTCCTGCGCCTCATCTTTGAACTGCATCACGTCAATAGTGGCCAGCGCCGATCCCGAGATAACCAGCATCAGCAGGCCCAGAAAGAACCTCATTGCGTAGCCTCCTTACTGTATTTATCCCACAATGGTTTGATCTCACTCTCCCACACCCTGGCGTTTAAGTCGCCGGCATGGCGATAGCGAATAATGCCTTTACCGTCGATCAGGAATGTTTCCGGCGCGCCGTACACGCCAAGATCCAGACCAAGCATCCCGTCGCCGTCAAACAGGCTCAGCGCATATGGATTGCCCAGCTCTTTCAGCCAGACAATGGCTTTCTGACGATCGTCTTTATAGTTCAACCCAACGACCCTCACGCCTTGTGCCGACAGCTGATTCAGATACTGGTGCTCAGCGCGACAGGTCGGACACCAGGTCGCCCAGACGTTCAGCAGCACCGGTTTCCCCTGTGTCAACACATCAGCCTGGTAATGCTGGCCCGGATTTTCCAGTGACTCCAGACGGAACGTCGGCACCGGCTTACCGATTAACGCCGATTCCAGATTCGTCGGGTCGTCTCCCTGTGCGTTACGTGCCAGTTGCCACAGCAGCGCCGCCGCAATGATGAGAAAAATAATAAACGGAATTAACAGTGCGTTGCGCTTCATACAGCCTCCTGCGCGTTTTTTTGCGCAGCAGCACGAGGACGCGTGCGCTGGCGATAGCGTGGATCAAACAGGCAGAACAACCCGCCCAGCGCCATCAGCAACCCTCCGGCCCAAATCCAGCGAATAAACGGTTTATAGTACAGACGTACAGCCCATGCGCCGTTATCCAGCTCTTCGCCCAGCGCAGCGTACAGGTCACGCGTGAATCCGCCGTCAATTGCCGCTTCAGTCATCATTGAACTGGTGCTGTTGTAAAAGCGTTTTTCCGCATGCAGCGTCGCTTCCGGCTTGCCGTCACGGGTGACGCCAATAATAGCAACGCCGCCCCGGTAGTTTGGCCCGGTAATATCTCTCACTTCGCGGAAAGTGAACTGATAATTATGGATACTGACGCTATCACCTGCCTTCATGCGCACATCGCGTTCAACGCTGTAGTTCTGGCTAAAGGCAATACCGACAATAGTAATCGCCAGCCCAACGTGGCCCGACACCATGCCCCAATAGCTTGGCGTTAACTTCGTTCCGCGGGAAATACGCAGGAACGCCTCGGACATCGCCAGCACGAATATCCAGCATGCCATTGCCATACCCACGACCGTCATGGCAGCGATGCGGTCTTCAAACAGCCACGGCAGCAGCAGCGACAGTACCAGCGTGGTGACAAACGCGACAATCAGTAGCGTTTTCAGCTTGCGCGGTCTGTCACGGCCCCAGCGCACTAATGGCCCTATTCCCAGCAACAGCGCAAACGGCGCCATCAGCCAGGTAAACATGGTATTGAAGAATGGCTCGCCAATCGAAATACTGCCCAACCCCAGCTGTTTGTGCACCAATGGCAACAGCGTGCCCAGGAGCACCACCAGCATGGCAGCAATCAGCAGCACGTTATTACCCAGCAACAGCGATTCACGCGACCACAGCGCGTTATTAACCCGTGAGCGGACCTTGTGACCGCGCACAGCAAACAGCAGCAGGGAACCGCCGATAACCAGCACCATGAAGGCCAGAATAAACATCCCGCGTGACGGATCGGAGGCGAAGGCATGCACCGACACCAGCACGCCAGAGCGCACCAGGAACGTCCCTAACAGGCAAAGCGAGAAGGCGCAGATTGACAGCAGCAACGTCCAGGCTTTAAAGCTGGCGCGCTGTTCGGTCACTGACAGCGAGTGCATCAGCGCAGTCCCCACCAGCCACGGCATAAACGACGCGTTCTCTACCGGGTCCCAGAACCACCAACCGCCCCAGCCCAGTTCGTAATAGGCCCACGCAGACCCGAGCACAATACCCAGCGTCAGAAACACCCATGCAGCCAGCGTCCACGGACGCGAAAAACGGGCAAAGGTGCTATCCAGACGCCCGCTCATCAGTGCGGCAATCGCAAAGGCAAACGCCACGGAGAAACCGACATAACCCATGTACAGCAATGGTGGGTGGAAAATAAGCCCAGGATCCTGCAACAGCGGATTCAGGTCGCGGCCTTCAATAGGAAAATCTGGCAACGTGCGGGCAAACGGATTGGAAGTAAACAGGATAAACAGCAGGAAGCCAACGCTGACCATGCCCATCACCGCCAGTACGCGGGCGACGATATCCAGCGGCATCCGCTGGCTGAACAGCGCCACAGCGAACGTCCAGCCGCTCATCAGCAACACCCACAGCAACAATGAGCCTTCATGCGCGCCCCATGTCGCGGCGACGCGATACCAGACCGGAAGTTGCGTATTGGAGTTGCTGGCGACATAGATCACGGTAAAGTCATTAACCACGAAGGCGTTTACCAGCACCAGAAACGCACCCATCACACAGATAAACAACACCCAGGCAAAGGGTCGCGCAGAGGCCATCATCCGGACATCGCCACGCGCAACACCCCACAGCGGATAAACCGACAGCAACAGTGCAACGCCAAGCGCAAGGCACAACAGCGCGTTGCCAATTTCAGGCATCATGACGTTTTATCCTTATAAACACTTTCCGGACGACGATGGTTTTCCTGCATCGCTTTTTCGACTTCCGGCGGGGTGTAATTTTCATCATGCTTGGCAAGGACCTCTTTGGCCTGCACATGATTTCCCTGATCCAGTTCTCCCTGAACAACGACGCCCTGCCCTTCACGGAACAGATCCGGCAGGATACCTTCATAGGTCACATCCACCACGCCTTCGGCGTCATAGATGCTGAAGTTAACTTTCAGCGACTGCGGGTCGCGCTTCACACTGCCCGGCATAACCATACCGCCAACGCGCAGGCGTTGACCGACTTCCGGCATCTGCTGAGTTTCGCGCTTGCCGTAGAGTATTTCTCCCGGCGTATAGAACAGATCGATATTGGAACGCAGCGCATAGAGCACCAGCGTGATGGTCAAAGCCAGGCCCGCCAGCACCGCACAGGCTATCCATAGCCGATTTTTACGTCGAATATTCACGCCGCCTCCCGTTGCACTTGCGCTGCACGCATACGCGCTTCTCTCGCCCGCTGCTGCGCCACACCGCGTAAGATTGCGCGATGCTGTAGTGCAGAATGCAGCACCAGCACCAGCAACGGAATTACACTCATGGCCACGGCCAGCCAGACATATAAGGCGTAACCGCCCATCGCGAAAAAATCACTCCATGATGCAAATGCAGGGGTCATTGGCGGCCTCTTTTTAAGATCAGTTCACTCACCCACGGGCGGCGTTTTTCCATCAATAAAATCAGATTACGCATGCGCATCAGCGCCAGCGTGACAAACAGGAGCAGATAGCCGACGATCGCCAGGCGCAGTGGCGTACGCATCGCCGGATCAATACTTTGCTGCATGCGGGTCGACCCCTGATGCAGCGTGTTCCACCACTCAACCGAGTAGTGAATAATCGGTAAGTTCACGACACCAATCAGCACCAGAATACCGGCGGCACGACCTGCCAGACGGCGGTCGTCAAAGGCATGCCACAGCGCAATGGCGCCAACGTAGAGAAACAGCAGCACCAGTTCAGAGGTGAGTCGGGCATCCCAGACCCACCAGGTCCCCCACATCGGTTTGCCCCATGCGGAACCTGTCACCAGTGCAATAAAGGTAAACACTGCGCCAACTGGCGCCATCGCCGCCAGCGCCAGATTGGCCATTTTCATCTGCCAGACCAGGCCGATAAATGCGGCAACCGCCATTGATGCGTAAATGCCCATCGACCAGATTGCCGCCGGGACGTGCAGATAGATAATGCGATAGCTCTGCCCCTGCTGATAATCCGCTGGCGCGAAGCCAAATCCCCAAACCCATCCTGTTACCAGTACCACTGCGCTGGCAATCGCCAGCCATGGAATAAACCAGCCACAGACCTGATAGAGACGTGGGGGCATCGCCAGTTGATGAAGTGTTTTCCACATAGTTCAGTCACCAGACTCAATAAATTAGTAAATTTCCGTTTTACCGGAGGGCGGCTTCGCCTTGTCCGGCACAAGTCATATCTGCGCTATTGCACGCTGATACGTAACGCCGCCGCCGTCGCAAAGGGACTTAACGTGGCGCTTCCTACCAGCAACGCGCCAAGAATCGCCATGTACCCTTCAACGGGTAAGTGCATCGAGGCGGCGTCCATCGCAGCGGTCGCAAAAATCAACAATGGAATGGTTAGCGGGAGTACCAGCACGCTCAACAGCACGCCACCGCGTTTTAACCCCACCGTCAATCCCACGCCCGGTGCGCCGAGAAAACCCAGCGTCGGCGTTCCAAGCAGCAACGTCAGCGCCATAATTTGCCAACCGTACATATCCATTCCCAGCAGCAATGCCACCAGCGGCGAGAGGATCAGCAGCGGCAAACCGGTTACAACCCAGTGCGCCATCACCTTCGCCAGCACCACGGCCGGTAGCGGCAATGGCAGCAGCATCAATTGTTCGAGGCTGCCATCCTGTAAGTCATCCCGGAATAAACGTTCCAGCGCCAGTAATGAGGCCAGCAATGCGGCAACCCAGATAATGCCCGGTGCGATGCGCGCCAGCAGCTGTGGCTCCGGCCCAATGCTCAGAGGGAACAACGTGATAACGATCAGGAAAAACCATAACGGATTGGCGATCTCTGCACTATGACGGAACGCAACCCGCAGTTCTAAACGGAAGATTTGCCACATCATTGCGCGGCCCTCTCGCTGGTCAGCGCAATACGTCGAACTTTATCGGTCTCAACACCCAGAGGCTGGTGCGTTGTAAGGATCACAATACCACCCTGCTCTGTATGCTGTGCCATGCGCTGAGTCAGTCGCTTAACGCCATGCACATCAATTGCCGTAAAGGGTTCATCGAGGATCCACAGTCGCGCGCGGGTCAGCCAGAGGCGAGCCAGCGCCACGCGCCGCTGTTGTCCGGCGGAGAGTTGATTAACAGGAATATCTTCATATCCGGCAAGCCCTGCCTGCGCCAGTGCCGCCAGACAGTCGCCATCGTGATGGAAAAATCGCAGATTCTCCAACGCCGAAAGCCGGGTTTTTATCCCCGGCTGATGTCCGATCCACAGTAGTTCCTGATGGTAGCTGTCCCGCACCTGGTGCAGTGATTTCCCTTGCCAGCAAACCTCTCCGGCGTCAGGACGAGCCAGCCCGGTAAGCAACCGCAGCAGGGTGGTTTTCCCTGCGCCATTGCTCCCGGTAATTTGTACCCATTCCCCTGCATTGACGCGAAATGACAGATCGCTAAACAGTATTCTGTCATCTCGCTCGCAGAGCAGTTCTCTGGCCTCAAGCATCCTGATTATTTACATCCTGTTAAAAGCCCGGTTTGACTTCGCGCATATCAGGCAGTTTGTGCGCTATCCCTTTATGGCAGTCAATACAGGTTTGCCCTTCTTTCACGGCCTGATCATGCATTTTAGCCGCTACGCCTTTCTGGGCGGTTAAATCCATAAACTCGAAGTTGTGACAGTTCCGACACTCTTGCGAATTATTGTCTTTCATACGCCGCCATTCATTTTGCGCCATCGATAAACGGTGGTCTTCAAATTTTTGCGGTGTATCTATTAACCCCAGTGCTTTCGCGTACAGCTCCTTGCTGGCCTTGATTTTGCGGATCATTTTCGGCCCCCACTCATGAGGGACGTGGCAATCAGGGCAAGTCGCGCGCACACCGCTGCGGTTGTTGTAGTGTACGGTTTCCATGTATTCCTGGTATACCGTGTTGCGCATTTCGTGACAGCTAATGCAGAACTCTTCAGTATTGGCCTTTTCCATACCGGTATTAAAGCCGCCCCAGAAAATAATGCCGCCCACAAAGCCGATTAACAACAGCGTGCCGAGCGCCAGACGGCTGGGGCGACGCCACCATTGCCAGACGCGCTTAATCCAGCCTGGTTTACGGTTAGAATTTTCCATAATGACCTCTTATTTCCCGTAACCTTTCGAGGGGGTGAAGGTATTTTCAACAATCGGCGCGGCGTCAGCCTGCGGGACATGACACTGCAGACAGAAGTAACGACGCGGGGCGACTTCAGCCAGTACCTTGCCGTTGCTGTCCATAAAGTGCGTCGGGCTGATGCGCGGTGCACCGGTGGTGCGGTAGCTTTCAACACCGTGACACTGCAGGCAACGGTTGGTATTGGTCGTCACCTGGTAACCGTCAACACTGTGCGGAACCATCGGTGGCTGATTCACATAATTCAGCGGCATACGCTCCTGCTCTTTCGGCATGCGAATCGCCCCTTCCTGTGTCCCTGAGACCTCCGGTGACTGGCTCAGATCCACTCCGTTTGCAGCCCAAACGGCCCCACTGACTACCAGGGCCAGCGCGGCTGTCCATTGACTCAGCGCTTTAATCAGGTCATGGCTTTTCATTGTTTCGCTCCCGAACTCCATCGCATTTACACTTCATCCTTTAAGCTGCCTCTTTGTTGGCTGCGCTCCGAAACCCCAGTCACATAGTTACTATGCTCCTGGGGTATTTCTCGCTTGCCGCCGCGATGCATCTCAAATGATTTTGTGTATCGTTATTGTAAAAACATCCTCAGAACAGACATCCACACAGCGACCGCAGGCCATGCAATCGCGACTGGTCACCTGCACCGGGCTTTGCTCATCCAGCACCGGCGCACGTAGCACATGCGGTTCCGGGCAAACATGAAAACAATCCATACAGCGGTTACATCTCTTACGTTCTTTTGCTGATACGGTTATTGCACCTTTACTGCCCAATGCGCCATACAGCGCACCCAGGGGGCAGAGATGTCCGCACCAGCCATGCTCAACGACCAGTAAATCAAATAAAAACAGCGCGAGAATAAGCAGCGCACCGCTGCCAAAGCCCATGACCAGGCTACGTCCCAGCAAAGAAACCGGGTTTATCCACTCCCACAGCAGCGTTCCTGTCAGGGCAGAACCGACCAGGATAACCACCAGCAGGACGTACCGTATATGGCGCGGCAGGGTCGCAGACTGATTCAGGTCAAACCTTCTGCGCAGCCAGCTCGCCAAATCAGTCACCGGATTCATCGGGCAGACCCAACTGCAAAACAGTCGCTTACCTGCAAGGGCATACAGAACCGTAATAATGGCGGCCCCTGTTAACGCGACTGTTGCTGGCAGGTGCCCGCTGGCCAGGCTTTGCAGGGTAATGAGTGGGTCGGTTAACGGAATGGTATCCAGCAACAGGCTGCTACTGTAATTACCATGCAGGATCCACACGCCAAGCCACGGACCGCTGAGGAACATCGCCAGAACCAGGAACTGGCTCAGGCGACGCAACACCAGCCAGCGATGGCTCTTCCACCACCCTTTTTTCGCTTGTGCTTCACGCCCCGCATCACGTTTACGATTTGCCATTGTTCCCCTCCAGCCAACCGAAGCGGTAATGGTGTCCTAACTCCCCTTTCGCCAGCGACAGCGGCAGCACTTTTATTGCCGGCTGCTCCAGTACGCAGACTTTTTCGCATTTCCCACAGCCAGTACAGGCATCGCTGTGCACGGTCGGAATAAACCGCGCATGCTTACCAGTACGCATGTTACGGTCCAGCTCCAGGGTGATAGCCTCATCGATTTTCGGGCACTCGCGATAGCAAACGTCGCAGCGTAGCCCCTGATAGTTGAGGCAGTTTTCGTGATCCAGCAGAACCGCCAGTCCCATACGCGAATCGTCAATGGATGCAATTTCCCTGTCCAACGCGCCGCTGGGGCAGACTTTGGCGCACGGGATGTCCTCACACATTTCGCAGGGGATGTCGCGAGCGACAAAATAGGGTGTTCCGGCCGCCAGCCCGGAGGCCAGCGTTGCCAGTTTCAGCGTGTCATACGGGCAGGCCTGGACGCACTGGCCACAGCGCACACAGGCGCTGGCAAATGCGTCTTCACTCAGAGCCCCAGGCGGGCGCAGCCGCACGCCGGTTGCGCGTGCGGTTTGCTGTTGCAACCCCAGCGCCACGCCAACGACAGCCAGCCCGCCTGCTGCGCGAACCATATCGCGCAGGAAGCGGCGGCGGCCATTTTGGGGTTTTGCTGACCGGGACATAACGCGTTACACCTTCGCCAGTTTCACAGCGCACTTCTTGAAATCCGTCTCTTTAGAGAGCGGATCCGTCGCATCCAGCGTCAGGTTGTTCACCAGCTGTGCGGCGTCGAAGAACGGCATGTACACCAGCCCCTGAGGCGGACGGTTGCGGCCGCGTGTTTCAACAATCGAAATCACTTCACCACGACGGGATACCACTTTGACCTTGTCGCCACGGCGAAGATCGCGCGCTTTTGCATCCAGCGGATGGATAAACAGTACCGCCTCCGGGAACGCACGGTGCAGTTCCGGCACGCGGCGCGTCATGCTGCCAGTATGCCAGTGCTCCAGCACGCGACCGGTGGAGAGCCACAGATCGTATTCTTTATCCGGTGCTTCAGCCGCCGGTTCAAATGGCAGCGCGAAGATGACGGCTTTCCCATCCGGTTTGCCGTAGAACTTGTAGCTTTCTCCAGCCTTCACGTACGGATCGTTGCCTTCGCTGTAGCGCCACTGAGTCTCCTTACCATCGACCACTGGCCAGCGTAACCCGCGCGCCTTGTGGTAATCATCGAACGGTGCAAGATCGTGTCCGTGTCCGCGACCAAACCAGGCGTACTCTTCGAACAGACCTTTTTGCAGGTAGAAACCGAGTTCGCGAGATTCATCGTTCAGTTGATCTTCAGCCAGTTCGCTGACCGGGAATTTCGTTACTGCTGGCGTGGCGAACAGCACGTCATACAACGTCTTACCGCGTAGCTCGGGTTTCTTCGCCAGCAGTTCCTCCGGCCAGACGTCTTCCGTTTTGAATCGGCGGGCAAACTGCACCATCTGCCACAGGTCAGATTTCGCTTCGCCCGGTGCTTTAATCTGCTGGCGCCAGAACTGAGTACGGCGCTCGGCGTTACCGTAAGCCCCTTCTTTCTCTACCCACATCGCTGTTGGCAGGATCAGGTCGGCAGCCAGAGCACTGACCGTCGGGTACGGATCGGAAACGATGATAAAGTTGCGCGGATCGCGCCAGCCAGGCATACGCTCTTCGTTGATGTTCGGCCCAGCCTGCATGTTGTTGTTACACATCACCCAGTAGACATTGAGCTTGCCATCTTTCAGTGCGCGGTCCTGCGCCACAGCATGCAGACCGATTTTCGCCGGAATGGTCCCCGCCGGAATATTCCAGTGTTTTTCACAGATATCGCGGTGTTTCTCGTTCGTCACCACCATATCCGCAGGCAGACGGTGAGAGAAGGTCCCGACTTCACGCGCGGTACCACAAGCGGAAGGCTGACCCGTCAGCGAGAATGGGCCGCAGCCTGGCTGAGAAATTTTACCGGTCAGCAGGTGCAGGTTATAGACCAGGTTATTAGCCCATACGCCACGGGTATGCTGGTTAAAGCCCATCGTCCAGTAGGAGATGACTTTCTTCTTAGGATCGGCATACAACTGCGCCAGCTGTTCCAGCTGATCTTTTGGCACGCCGGTCATTTCTGCAGTTTTATCCAGCGTATACTCCGCAACAAACGCTTTGTACTCTTCAAAACTGATCGGTTCCGAGGCATCGGAACCCGGGTTTTTCGCCGCTTTTTCCAGCGGATGGGTTGGACGCAGACCGTAGCCGATATCCGTTGCCCCTTTACGCAGGTTAACGTGCTTGCTAAAGAAGTCCTGGTTTATCGCATTGTTTTGAATGATATAGTTTGCGATGTAGTTGAGGATCACCAGGTCGCTTTGCGGCGTAAAGACGATGCCGTTATCCGCCAGCTCAAAGCTACGATGCTGGAAGGTAGAGAGAACGGCGACGTTGACGTTAGGATCGGACAGACGACGATTGGTGATGCGCGACCACAGGATCGGGTGCATTTCCGCCATATTTGCGCCCCACAGGACGAAAGCATCCGCATGCTCGATATCGTCATAACAGCCCATCGGCTCATCCATACCAAAGGTACGCATAAAGCCCACAACGGCTGACGCCATGCAGTGACGCGCGTTCGGATCGATGTTGTTCGAACGGAAACCGGCTTTGAACAGTTTTGCGGCAGCGTAGCCTTCCCAGATGGTCCACTGACCGGAGCCAAACATACCAATAGCGTCTGGCCCTTTCTCTTTCAGAGAGGTTTTAAATTTCTCTTCCATCACATCAAAGGCCTGGTCCCAGCTAATCGGGGTGAATTCGCCTTCTTTGTGATATTTGCCGTCTTTCATGCGCAGCATCGGCTGCGTTAAACGGTCTTTTCCGTACATGATTTTCGGCAGGAAGTAACCTTTGATGCAGTTGAGCCCACGGTTAACCGGCGCATCCGGGTCACCCTGACATGCCACAACACGCCCTTGTTGAGTGCCTACCAATACGCCACAACCGGTACCGCAAAAACGGCACGGGGCTTTATCCCATTTGATCGCTTCTTGCTGACCGACTACCGCACGGGCTACGCCCGGCACGCTTAACCCGGCAGCCGCCGCAGCGGCCGCAACGGCGTTAGCTTTCATAAAGCTACGACGACTGAGTTTCATGGTGTTTCCTCACCTTGCTCATCCTGCTGGTGATAAACCAGCGACACCGCCAGCACGCCCGCAACGTTGCGCACTGACTCAATTGTTTTCATTAGCGTTTCACTGTGCTCTGCTTCCACCACCACAATCAGTTGACCGCTTTCCACATCGCTGAGAGCAACTTCGCAACCCGGAAACGAACGTAACTGCGTAGCGATATCACTGATGTGCTGACTTTTGGCCTGAACGACCAGGCTGCAGACCTGCCAGTTAGTGTCCATGGTTGTGCTCCGCATTAATGGCTGATACCGGACAGATAGCGACACACGCGCCGCATCCGTTACATGCCTGATTGTCGAGCTGTGGCTGATAAATACCGGACAGCGTGGGACGAAAGGTTATGGCCATGGGTTCACAGCTATCCTGACAGCGATGGCATTCAACGGACTGATGCGCGAGACAGTTGTCACCGATCGAAAAATTCAGATCCCATGCCCTGGTGTGGCGCGGAAGAAAAAGTGATTCGGGACAGGCCTCTGCGCAGGCGTAACAAAAGCTGCATTCGCCGTGTTTGAAATTTACGTCTGGATAACCGCCCTGGCCTCGCTGCAGGATGTCGGTTTCGCACGCCTGGATGCAGGCGTCACAACGGAGGCAATGGGCCAGAAAGTGAGAGTCTTCCTTGCTCCACGGCGGACGGATCCCATTGCTGGCTTTACGCCAACTGCCTGTCAACATGCCTCGACGGGATAAATCAACCATGACATTGTCCTTCCATAATGACGCTCTCCCTCGGCGGGTTGAACGACAATAAAAAACGCACTATTTATGAGTAGTTATTTTTAGCCGTAAGATATTTCAGGATGTGTTTGAGGTGCATACCCCAATTGGGGTAAATGCTGTTGCCGGATCAAAAGAGTGTTGAGTTGGCGGGAAAAAGTGCGCTTTTGCTCACATTTCAATGAGTTATATAATCAATTATATAACGAAAACATAAAACAGAGAATAATCTCACAATTAAGATAATTCCTGGTATTTATCGCTACACAAATTATAAACCTTTAATTAATGCACTTAAAATATAAGTAAATTTAGATTAATAGACGATATGAATATGCTAACCTGCCCTTGATACGTTCATAAGACAGAAGAAAGGAAACACTGTGAACAATAAGATGAAGACAATTGTCCCTGCCGTACTCCTTGCCGCCTTCGCCAGCACCTCTGTGTGGGCGACAACCACCGATGCCAGCGCTCAGCCGCTGGAAAAAGTCGCCCCTTATCCTAAAGCGGACAAGGGAATGAAGCGTCAGGTTATTCAGCTTACTCCTGAGAAAGATGAATCTACTCTGAAAGTAGAACTGCTGATCGGACAAACGCTGGAAGTTGATTGCAACAAACATCGCCTTGGCGGAGAACTGGACAGCAAAACGCTGGAAGGTTGGGGTTATGACTACTATGTATTCGACAAAGTTACGTCTCCGGTTTCAACCATGATGGCCTGCCCGGACGGCAAGAAAGAGAAGAAATTCATCACCGCGTATCTGGGTGAAGACGGTATGCTGCGTTACAACAGCAAATTACCGATTGTGGTTTACACCCCGGAAAACGTGGAGGTGAAATACCGCATCTGGAAAGCAGAAGATAAGATTCAGGACGCCGTCGTGCGATAAGTGAGAATGTGCCGGATGGCGGCGTACCGCCTTATCCGGCCTACAGACGCATGAAGTAGAAGTAGGCCGGATAAGCGCAACGCCATCCGGCCTTTTTTTACAGTGCGATATCCGCGACGGCTTTTTGTTCAGGCTGCGGTTGTGCCTGAGGTTTCAGCTGTGGTTTCGGCGCTTCATCAGCAACCTGCGGCTTGTCATATTTCAGACCCAGAACCTCACTGGTGTACTGCAGCTCTTGTTCCGTAGCCTCAACGTTGCCGTTCAGCTTCGTGCCATAAGACGGAATAATCGTTTTCAGCTTCGCCTGCCATTCCGGGCTGGCAACTTTATCTTTAAACACTTTTTCCATCAGATGCAGCATGATCGGTGCCGCGGTTGATGCCCCCGGAGAAGCTCCCAGCAGCGCAGCAATCGTGCCTTCTTTATCGCTGACCACTTCAGTCCCCAGACGCAACACGCCGCCCTTCTCCGCATCACTTTTGATAATCTGCACACGCTGGCCCGCCTGCCATAAACGCCAGTCTTCTTTTTTCGCCTGCGGATAGTACTCTTGCAGCGCAGCAAAACGGTCGTCGTCGCTGAGCATCACCTGGCTTACCAGATATTTGACCAGATCGAAGTTATCCAGACCCACGTTGACCATAGGCATAAAGTTCGACGTGGTGGTAGAACTGAGCAGATCCCACAATGAACCGTTTTTCAGGAACTTAGTGGAGAAGGTTGCGAACGGCCCAAACAGCACTACACGTTTACCATCCAGAATACGGGTATCGATGTGCGGTACGGACATCGGCGGCGCGCCAACGGAGGCCTGACCGTACACTTTCGCCAGGTGGCGGTTGACTACGTCCGGATTGTCCGCAACCAGGAACTGCCCGCCCACCGGGAATCCGGCATAGCCTTTCGCTTCCGGAATGTCGGTTTCCTGCAACAGCTTCAGCGCAGCGCCACCGGCACCGATAAAGACAAACTTCGCCTTGATATCATGTTCCGCTTCGTTATTTTTCAGATCGGCGACCGTGACCGTCCAGCTATTATCCGCGTTACGCTTAAAGCCGCGAACTTCGGTGCTCAGTTGCAGCGCAAAATTAGGTTTTTTCTGCAACGATGCAATCAGCTGGCGTGTAATTTCACCGTAGTTCACGTCAGTACCGATCTCGGTACGCGTTGCCGCGACTTTCTGTTTCGGATCGCGACCTTCCATAACCAAAGGCGCCCATTCTTTAATCTGCGCGTGATCTTCAGAGTAGCGCATACCGCGGAACAGGGTGCTTTGCTGGAGTGCCGTGTAACGGGCACGCAGGAAATTCACGTTCTCGTCGCCCCAGACAAAGCTCATATGGGGAACAGTGGTGATAAACGAGCGGGGTTCATGCATCACGCCGTTGTTGACCTGATACGCCCAGAACTGGCGGGAAATCTGGAAGGCTTCGTTAATTTCGACTGCCTTTTCAATACTGATGCTACCGTCAGCCTTTTTAGGCGTGTAGTTCAGTTCCATCAGTGCGGAGTGGCCTGTTCCGGCGTTGTTCCAGCCGTTTGAACTCTCCTGAGCAACGCCATCCAGTCGCTCTACCATGGTCATTGACCATTGCGGCTCCAGCTCCTGTAAATAGGTTCCCAGTGTGGCGCTCATGATGCCGCCGCCAATCAACAGTACATCCGTTTCCTGCTCTTCCGCCGCTTTCGCTTTTGCTGCCATCGAGACAACATTCAGCCCTACAGCCATGGTGAAGAGCATGGCAGTCACTTTTTTCATAATGTTAATGCCTTACTTTTAGTATCGCTTTTTGCTTTTTATGCAGGTGAAAATCGAGCGGTAACAACGGTAACACTTAAGTAAAAATAATTAAATATTGTTTATAAATTATATTTAAATTTTAAAAATGTTATTAATACGTTGATTCTTTATATGGTTATTGACAATCATTTCTGGAAACCTCCCCGTCAGACGGGTACTATGCTGCGCTTTGCTATTCACCGCACGGATGCCTGTCGGTCTGCTGTCATCAGGCCTTTTCTGACCTGAGAGTAACTATGTCTGCAACACACTCTTCCCCTGCCGCGGTGGCAGAACACACCACCCACACCGTGTTACGCCACCCCCGCCTGCTGGTTCGTGAAACGCTGGCCGGTGTGGTAACCGCCCTGGCGCTGATCCCGGAAGTGATCTCTTTTTCCGTTATTGCTGGCGTCGATCCGAAAGTCAGCCTGATAGCCTCGGTCGTACTGTGCCTGGCGATGTCCTTTTTAGGTGGGCGTCCGGCAATGGTTACCGCCGCTGCTGGATCGGTTGCATTAGTCATTGGCCCGATGGTGCATCAACACGGCGTGCAGTACATCCTGCCTGCGGTAGTGCTGGCCGGGATTATTCAGATCCTGTTTGGTGTGTCAGGAATGGCGCGTTTGATGCGGTTCATCCCTACGGCCGTGATGACAGGATTTGTCAACGCACTAGGTATTTTGATTTTCTTTGCTCAGGTCCCGCATTTCTGGGGGAAAAGCCCGCTCATCTGGGGGCTGTTCGTCCTGACGCTGCTGATTGTGCTGTGGGTTCCGCGGTTTATTAAAGCTATCCCCGCACCGCTGATCGCTATCGTGCTGCTGACGGTGTTCACTGTCACCAGCGGGCAACTGTTACCGACCGTCGGTGACGAAGGTTCGATGAGCGGCGGCCTGCCGGGTTTCACCCAGTTGTTGGTTCCGCTCAACCTGCAAACGCTGGCGATTATCTGGCCCTGCGCGCTGAGCATCGCTTTTGTTGGTTTGATGGAGTCGCTGTTAACTGCCCGTCTGGTGGATGACCTGACGGTGACGCCGTCGAATAAGAATCGCGAGAGTGCCGGGCTGGGGATAGCCAATATTCTGGCCGGATTTTATGGCGGCATCGCCGGGTGTGCGATGATTGGTCAAACGATTGTCAACGTTGAGATGGGGAAAGCTCGCAGCCGTGTTTCCACGTTTGCCGCCAGCCTGGTCTTGCTGCTGCTCGTCACCGCACTCAGCGAGGTGATGGCAAAGATACCAATGTCAGTACTGGCGGGAATTATGGTGATTGTGGCGGTAAAAACGTTTAGCTGGCACAGCATCCGACCCGCGACGCTGACCAACATGCCGGTCACCGAAACGCTGGCAATGTTGGTTACCGTCGCCGCGACAGTCTCTACCGGCAACCTGGCGATTGGCGTGGTTGCCGGCGTGATCACGATGTTGATACTGCCGCGCATCGTCAGAGGGAAACGGGCGTCTACATCAAAAACAGCGTCGCCAGACCCAGAAAAATAAAGAATCCGCCGGTGTCGGTGATAGCGGTAATCATGACGCTGGAGCCGACCGCCGGATCGCGCCCGAGCTTCACCATCGTCATCGGAATGATAACGCCCATCAGCGCCGCCATCAGCAGATTGAGCATCATTGCCAGGGTCATCACGCCGCCGAGCGCCATGTCATCGTACAGCCACCAGGTGATGCCGCCCATGATGCCGCCCCAGACAAGGCCGTTGATCAGCGCTACCCCCATCTCACGCAGGATCAGAAACGTCAGGTTGCCGGGCTGAATATTCTGCAACGCCAGCGCCCGGACAATCATGGTGATGGTCTGATTACCCGTATTACCGCCAATCCCTGCCACAATCGGCATCAGCGAGGCCAGCGCCACCAGTTGTGAAATGGTGTGCTCGAAACCGTCGATTACCCGCGAGGCGATAAAAGCGGTACAGAGATTAATTGCCAGCCACGCCCAACGGGTTTTTACCGCTTTAGTGACCGGAGCGAATACATCCTCTTCGGCACTTAAGCCCCCCATTCGACGCAGATCGGTATCGGTTTCTTCATAAACCACGTCGACGATCTCATCGATGGTTAAGCGTCCCATCAGTTTGCCTGAGGGATCAACCACCGCAGCACTGACCAGGTTGTCACGTTCAAACGTACGCGCAGCATTCTCGGCGATATCTTCCGGAGAAAATGTGAGCGGATCATCCTCCATCACTTCGCTGACTTTACGCTGCACGTCATTGAGCAGAATACAGGTTAGCGTCAGTTCACCCACCAGCACTTTATTGCGATCGGTTACGAAGAGTTTATCGGTGTTCTCCGGCATTTTTCCCAGCCGCCGCAAGTACCGCTGCACCACTTCCAGCGTCACGTCCGGACGTACGGTGATGACTTCGAACTCCATGATCGCACCGACGCGATTCTTCTCGTAGTGCAGCACCTGACGTACGCGCGCACGCTCTTCAGCAGGCAATGATGCCAGCAGTCGACCGGTAAGGTTACGGGGTAAATGCTGTACCAGATAAATCTGTTCGTCGATATCGAGATATTGCAGCGCATCCAGTAGCTCGCGGTCGCTCATCTCGTCGATCAGGTCATCCCACACATTTTCTGATGCTTCAAGCAGGACGTTGCCGCGTTTTTCACTTTCGACCAGTCGCCACAGGGCGTGACGCTCTTCGGAGGGCAGTGCTTCAAGGGTATCGGCCAGATCGGGTGGCGGCAGATGCGCCACCAGAGCCCCTACCTCAGCAATATCGTCGGCTAACGTGCCGACGTCATATTGCTCAGCCAGGGTAAGCTTGCCCAACAGTGTTGAAATAATGGCTTTATCAGTGGTCAGCAGCCAGATAAGACGAGCACGTTCCTCGTCACGTAACCTGGCGCTGTTTTTGTTTATTGCGGACATTAATCATAAATCCATGATATGAAATATCATCAATCATGATGCTGAATTATGTAAATAACAATAAACGAGGCCGCCGGGTGGATAAAAAACCGGCGGCATGTGGGATTATGCTGTGCGAGCCACCGCATCGCGCGAAGCCGCATCGCGTTCATCGCCCAGCAGTTCACTCAATTGCCCATTACGCATTTCCAGCAAACGGTCTGCATGAATAAAGTAATGATCGTCATGACTAATGGCGAAAATGGTTTTGCCCATCTCCTGCATCAGCGGCAGCAACACCTGGTAGAATTCACGCCGGAAATGGGGATCCTGATCGGCGGCCCATTCGTCCAGCAGAATGATGTCGCGCTCCTCTGCTAAGGCCAGCAACAGCGCCACACGCTTTTTCTGCCCTTTCGACAGCTTCAGGTTGAGAATGCGCCCGTCGTTCAGTTCCAGCTTGTGCGCCATTTGCAGATGATCCAGCCACTTCGCTACCAGCGCCGGAGAAGCGTCTCTGCCTTCAGGTCCCAGCAATTTGTCAAACAGCCAGACGTCGGTAAACACCGCGGAGAACAGCTTGCGGTAGTCCTCCGGTTTTTCGACAGCAACCGCCTTGCCATCCAGTAAAATCTCACCAGACTGCGGCTGGTATAGCCCGGTCAGCAACATCGCCAGCGTAGATTTCCCACTGCCGTTACCGCCAATCAGGAAGATCAGTTCACCACGATGAATGGTCAGATTCACTGGCCCAACGGCGAACGCATTATCCTGATAGCGGAAAACCACGTCGCGCAACTCCAGCGTTTGCCAGTCCGGAAATGCGGTTGGCCGTGGGAATTCAGCCTTGAAGGAGGCCAGGGAGAACTTATTCAGCTTGTTGAACGCCACCTGTGCAGTCAGCAGCGTTGGCAGCGCGCCGACGGCAGAGAGCAGCGGCGTGCGCAGGAATAGCAGCGTCAGCGAATAGGTCGCCGCCACGGCGGTATCCGCCCAGCCCAGACTGTTGGCCATCCAGAATACCAGGCCAATGGCGCCCAGCATCATAATATTCGACCAGTTGACCGCGCTCAGGTGGAAGGTATCGGCACGGATAATATGGTGGCGGTATTCTTTGGCATCCGGGACGTACAGCTGGTTAAAGATATACTCAGCACGTTCCCGGTTGAGCGTCAGTTCTTTGCGTCCTTCCAGCACCGTTTGATAATCGTTGTACAACTTATCTTCAGTTTCGCGCAGGGTGGCCATGTGTTTATACACCCGCGCCACCAGCACAAATCCGCCCCAGATGGTGATTGCCATCCAGATTGCCGTCACCAGCAGCATTTTCGTCGACAACATGGCCAGATACGCCGCCGACCCCACGGTCAAAATAATCCCCTGTACCAGCTCAGGTAGGCGGACAAAGGCAATGGTAATGTTACGGATATCGCTGGTTAAACCGGCCAGTAACGAGGCGCTACCGATTTGCTCGATACGCTCGACGTGGGTGTCCAGAATTCGTTTGATAAATTCGCTACGCAGACGGTAGACAAAGTGGTGTCCCAGCGTGGTAAGCGCCAGCTGTGAACCGAGGGTGACGACCATCAGTAACAGCAGCAGGCCAAGAAACTCCGGTAGCACCATCAGCGTGGTGTCGACCGTTTCAATCAGGCGCTGATTAATAAACGCAATCAGCCCAATCCCCAGCGCGGCACTGACAAGGCTGAGCGCCATAACGCTGATAAATGGCCAGCGATACTGCCGCCAGACAAGAAGTAAAAGTTCCATGCAAACAACCCGGACAAGTAATAACAGCCCGCAGTTTAAACATCTCTTCGCTGACAGCAATAATAATTCTTATTTTTATTCTTTTTTACCTGCCTGGCGAAACGTCAGGTTATAACGACAATCTCCCGTCAATGGATGATACCCCGTCTTAAGCGGCTGGACGCCATGATAAAACAGCCGCGAGTTTCCCCCCCATACCACCACATCACCATGCTCCAGCAATACTCGCTTTAAGGGATCGTTGCGCCGTAAGCCGCCAAACTGAAAAATCGCCGGCAGGCCCAGCGATACAGAGACGATAGGCGCTCGCAGGTCAGGCTCATCTTTATCCTGATGTAAAGACAGTTTTGCCCCCGGCGTATAGCGATTAATAAGGCAAGCATCCGGTTGAAAATCAGGATAGCCTGCGGCCGTTGCCGCCTGTTGGCACAGCTCAGCAAAGACCTCGGGTAATGGCGGCCAGTGAACGCCGGTTAATGGATCGACCGGTGAATAGAGGTAGCCATGTTGATCCGTTGTCCAGCCCAGATGGCCGCAATTCGTCATGGCTACCGACATCGTATAACCGCCAGGGGTGACCATCTGGCGAAACGGCGACTGTCTGGCTGTCGCCGCGATTGCCCGCAGTAAAGCGGGGGCGGATTCAAATGCAAAGCGCCGCAAAATCACCGCACCTGACGCCAGCGGCTCGTGCCAGGGTTTCTCATCTGCAAAGAGATCGAGCATTACGTTTCCTCGCGGGTGGCTTCACGTTGCAACAGTTGCGCCTTGCGCGTTATTCCCCAACGATAGCCAGAAAGCGCGCCATCACCGCGGATTACGCGGTGACACGGGATCACAATCGCCAGCTTGTTCGCCGCGCAGGCGCTGGCTACGGCACGCACCGCCTTCGGCTTGCCGATAGTGCTGGCAAGTTGCTGATAACTCACCGTCTCACCACAAGGGATTGCCCGCAGCGCTTGCCATACCTGCTGCTGAAAGGCGGTTCCCTGAATATCCAGCGGCAGTGACAGTGCGGTATTGCGCGTGTTAATCACGGCGATCACCTCACGCACATGTTGTTGAAACTCCGTATCGGCGGGCTCGTCACGTGCCGTCGGAAACAGTTCATGCAATTCTGCTATCAGCGTAGCATCGTCGTCGCCCAGCAAGATCGCGCAGATACCCCGTTCACTTTCCGCCACCAGGCAACGGCCGAGGGCGCAATCTGTGAGGGTATAGCGCACAGAAACATTACCGCCGCCTTGACGAAATTGCCTGGCGGTCATGCCTAACGCCTGATCCGCTTTGCGGTAATAGCTGCTGCTGTCGGGGAATCCGGCGTCAAGAATCGCCTGCGTGACCGGTGCGCCTTTTGCCAGCGCGTCACGCAGGCGACGGGCACGCCACGACTGTTGCCAGGCTTTGGGGGTCATCCCGGTGGTGGCTTTGAACAGGCGATGCAGGTGAAACGGGCTCATCGCAACATGCTGCGCAAGAGCCTCCAGTGTGAGGGGGGACTCCTGCTCCAGCAACTGACAGGCGTGGGCTATTTTGTCCAGCCGCTGCTGTTGCGCGCTATCTTTGTCCGGCCGGCAGCGTTTGCAGGGACGAAACCCTGCCGCCTGTGCCTGCTCGGCATCCGCGAAGAAACTGACATTTTTGCGCAGCGCATGTTTTGCCCGACAGGACGGTCGACAAAAAATGCCTGTAGTCTGAACAGCAAAAACAAACTGACCGTCAGCCCTGGCGTCACGATCCAGCACAGACTGCCAGCGTTCATCATCAGTGATGTGTAAGAGATTTGTCATGATGGACTCCTTTGTTAAGCATAGCGCTTAGCCTCAGTGTGTCCGCATTGCGGGTTATAAAAACCCGCAATCTTGCTTTTTAATTTTTTTCGCTGACCAGGAAGCTTTTAAACTGCGGCGACATCCAGGTGCTAAACCCTTCGCCTTCTTTAACAATCATATACACCGCTAACCCTTCGCGACGCACAACCTCTTTGGCTTTTTGCGGGCCAAGCACCATTAGCCCGGTATCCCAACCATCAGCCTCCAGCGCCGTGGGTGCAATCACCGTCACAGAGACCAGATTGTGTTCAATCGGACGACCGGTTTGCGGATCGATGACATGGGAAAGACGCTTGCCATCCAGTTCGTAATAGTTGCGATAGCTACCGGAGGTGCTGATACCATGCCCATTGATATCGACAATCGCCTGGACCGCGTTTTCACGATCGGTCGGTTTCTGTATTGCCACACGCCACGGTTGCCCCTCGGCATTCATTCCACGGCTATTCAGCGCGCCGCCAACAGAAACCAGATAGCGGGCGATCCCTTCCTGTTCCATCAATCGCGCCAGATGGTCAGCCGCATACCCTTCCCCCACGGTGGAGAGATCAACGTACAGCGCCGGCAGATCTTTCTGCAGATAATTCTGGTGCGCCTCATTAACAACCTTCAGATGTGAAAGTCCGGTTTGCGCTTTTGCAGCGTCAATTTGCCCTTGGGTGGGAATATGTAGCGGTTGCCGATCCGGGCCAAAGCCCCACAGGTTGACCAACGGACCGACGGTGATGTCCATCGCGCCGTCGGTTTTTGCGCCAATACGTAACGCCGATGTCACAATATCCGCCAGCGCATCATTCACCGGCCACGGTGACAAGCTTTTTGACAGGTTAAAACGCATCAGCGCAGAATCATTCTTATAGGTAGAAAGCAGTTGATCATCAGCATCGAGCTGAGTCTGGATCTTCACCTGCAACTCCCCGGCACGTTTGGCATCCACGCCAACCACACTGACCCGCCAGAAAGTGCCCATGGTTTTGCCTTCCAGGACTGTCGCGGTTGAGGACGGGGTCTGGGTTGATTTCGGGGCCTCATCGCACCCGACAAAAAAGAGTGTTACAGCCAGGAGCGCTGCACGACAAAAAATCATATCCATACGTGATTACCCTTATGAAAACGGGCGCAAGAGTACACCAAAAAAGAGTGTTTGTACGTCAGAAAAACGGCATTAAAAAAGGCCCCGTAGGGCCTTTGATAGAAATAGATACAGATTAGAACTGGTAAACCAGACCCAGTGCTACGATATCATCGGTAGAGATACCTGCATTACGGGTGAACTGGTTGTCATCCAGCAGGTTGATTTTGTAATCAACATAGGTAGASAWGTTTTTGTTGAAGTAGTAGGTCGCGCCAACATCAACATATTTCAGGATATCCTGGTCGCCGTAGCCGTTGTCCAGATCTTTACCTTTTGACTGCAGGTAAGCCACGGACGGACGCAGACCGAAGTCGAACTGGTACTGTGCAACAGCTTCAACGTTCTGTGCTTTGTTAGCCCAGCCCAGTTTACCTGCACGCGTTGCGTTGTAGGTCTGGGTGTACTGTGCTGCCAGGTACACATTGTTCGCGTCGTATTTCAGACCGCCAGTGTAGGTTTCAGCACGATCGCCGGTACCGAAGTTCAGCTTGTTCTGCTCATCAGTACGTTTGGAGCTGGTGACCGCGGTACCCAGGGAGAAGCCTTCGCCGATATCATAAGTGATAGATCCGCCGACGCCGTCACCGTTCTGATTCAGTGCGTCACGACCGTTGCCAGTCACGCCGGTCATGCCTTCACCTTCCGGACTACCGTTTTTACCCTGGTACTGCAGGGCAAAGTTCAGACCATCAACCAGACCGAAGAAATCGGTGTTACGGTAGGTTGCAAAGCCGTTACCACGCTGCTGCATGAAGTTGTCAGAACCGTAGGTATCGCCGCCGAATTCCGGCAGAACGTCGGTCCAGGACGTGACGTCATAAACCACGCCGTAGTTACGACCGTAGTCGAAAGAACCTGCATCAGCGAATTTCAGACCGGCAAACGCGACACGCGTCCAGGCGTTGTTTTCGTTTTCAGAGGAGTTACCCATGATCTGGTATTCCCACTGGCCGTAACCGGTCAGTTGGTCGTTAACCTGGGTTTCACCTTTGAAGCCGATACGCATATAGGTCTGATCACCATCTTTAGTAGAGTCATCAGAGAAATAGTGCAGACCGTCGACTTTACCGTACAGATCTAATTTGTTGCCGTCTTTGTTGTAAATTTCAGCCGCATTTGCTGCGCCTGCTACCAGCAGAGCCGGTACCAGGAGGGACAGTACTTTAACTTTCATGTTATTAACCCTCTGTTATATGCCTTTATTGCTTTTTTATGCCACTGCTCACTGGCTAACCCTCATTAACCAGTCGGCAACTTCATTCTCCGCAAAAACACAGAATAATCCAACACGAATATGATACTAATACTTTAAAGATGTTTCATTTATCTATGTAGATGTTTCAAAACATTAACAAAAGGGAACTTTTTTTAATTAAGAAAATGGAGAGAATAAGCACGAATAGTCAAGAACCATTACAAAATATATATAAATCAATAAATTACACAAAGCGCAGCCATAGCACTGAATGATAAAACAAAATCTTCACTCGCAACTAAAATAGACTCGCTATCATCATTAACTTTATTTATTACCGTCATTCATTCATGAATGTCTGTTTACCCCTATTTCAACCGAATGCTCTGCGTTCGGTTTTTTTTTACCCTTCTTTACACAAACATCGCGGTTCTGTGCTACCGATGAAAAACTATAACGACTATTAACTATCTCACCTATTCACCATCGCATATAAACCAGGCAAATAATTTCTTGTTATTTAATGCTAAATCTGTAGGTTTCATACCTTTATTTGTACTGATAGTGACCGGCTGTACACGTTTGCATTGCCCGCCTGGCAACGATACACAGCAATAAAAAACGCAGCTCCGCAGATGTTGCGTAAGTATGGCAATTCATACATTACCCTTTATACTGCCCCTTCATCTATAGCGTCGTTTTAACAGGTCATAAACACGAATGAGTCAGTCTGACACAACGGCTTCTACCCGATTCTCCCTGCTTCCGGGAAGTATTACCCGTTTCTTCTTATTACTGATCGTGGTGCTGTTGGTGATGATGGGCGTGATGGTCCAGAGCGCGGTCAACACCTGGCTTAAAGATAAGAGCTATCAGATTGTCGATATCACCCACGCTATTCATAAAAGGGTAGATACCTGGCGATACGTGACCTGGCAAATCTATGACAATATTGCAGCGACAACCAACTCATCGACTGCCGACGGGTTACAGGAAACCCGACTCAAGCAAGATGTCTACTATCTTGAAAAACCCCGTAGAAAGACTGAAGCGCTGATTTTCGGCTCGCATGACAGTTCTACGCTGGAAATGACCCAGCGGATCTCAACCTATCTGGATACACTGTGGGGCGCGGAGAATGTCCCATGGTCTATGTATTATCTGAATGGTCAGGACAATAGCCTGATTCTTATCTCAACATTGCCGCTAAAAGATCTCACCTCCGGCTTTAAAGAATCGACAATTGGCAACATTGTCGACTCGCGCCGCGCTGAGATGTTACAACAGGCCAATGCGCTCGATGAGCGTGAAAGCTTCTCGTCCCTTCGCCGGCTGGTCTGGCAAAACGGTCATTACTTCACGTTACGCACAACCTTTAATCAGCCAGGGCATCTGGCAACCGTGGTCGCGTTTGACCTGCCGATTAATGATTTGATCCCCCCGGGCATGCAGTTGGACAGCTTTCACCTGGAGCCCGATGCCACGTCTACGGCTGAACATCTCAGTGAAAAAGAGTCGCCTGACAGCGTCAGCATCAACTTTAACAATAGCAAGATTGAGATCTCTTCAGCGCTAAATTCAACGGATATGCGACTGGTCTGGCAGGTTCCCTTTGGTTCATTACTGCTTGATACGCTGCAAAGCATTCTGCTGCCGCTGTTACTGAATATCGCTCTGCTGGCGCTGGCGCTGTTTGGCTATACCACTTTCCGCCACCTCCCTGCCCGCTCAAACGAAGTGGCGCCAAACCTTGCCGCAAATAATGAACTCCGGGTGCTTCGTGCAATTAATGAAGAAATTGTTTCGCTGCTGCCGCTGGGGTTATTGGTACACGACCAGGAATCCAACCGCACGGTTATCAGCAATAAAATTGCCGACCACCTGCTGCCACATTTAAATCTGCAAAATATCACCAGCATGGCGGAGCAGCATCAGGGGGTCATCCAGGCCACAATCAATAATGAATTGTATGAGATCAGGCTGTTCCGCAGCCAGATCTCAGCCCGCACGCAGATCTTTATCATTCGCGACCAGGACCGCGAAGTGCTGGTAAATAAAAAGCTGAAACAAGCGCAGCGACTGTATGAGAAAAACCAACAGGCTCGTGCCGCCTTTATGCAAAACATTGGTCGCGCACTGAAAGATCCCGCCAAAACGCTGGCCATCAACGCTGCCGCACTCAATACGCCCGACAGCCACAAACTGGCAAACCAGGCAGACGTTCTGGTACGTATGGTCGATGAGATTCAGTTGGCCAATCTTCTGGAAAGCGATGACTGGAAAAGTGAATCAACGCTGTTTTCCGTGCAGGCGTTAATTGACGACGTAGTACCTGAAGTACTACCCGCCATCAAGCGTAAAGGGTTACAGCTGCTGATTAAAAATCACCTGAGCGCCAATGATGAGCGCCGCGGCGACCGCGATGCCCTGCGTCGTATTTTGCTGCTACTCATCCAATATGCCGTGACCACAACGCAGATTGGCAAAATTACGCTGGACGTCGACCAGGATGAGTCGGAGGCAGAGCGTCTGACCTTCCGTATTCTGGATACCGGGGAAGGCGTCGCGCTGAATGAAATTGATAATCTGCACTTTCCGTTCAGCAATGACACGCAGAGCGATCGATATGGCAAAGCGAATCCACTCACGTTCTGGTTGTGCGATCAGCTAGCGCGCAAACTGGGTGGACATCTGAATATTAAAGCGCGGGAAGAACTTGGAACGCGTTATATCGTCCATGTTAAGATGCCGCTGCATGACCAACATGCTGATAATGAAGAACGGCTGTTAGATGACGTCTGCGTGATGGTTGACGTCACCTCGAATGACGTACGCAGCATTGTATTGCGTCAGCTGGAAAACTGGGGAGCAACCTGCATCACGCCCGATGAGCGACTGAATAGTCAAGAATATGATCTCTTTATCACTGATAATCCGTCTAATCTTACTGCCTCGGGCTTGCTTTTAAGCGATGATGAGTCTGGCGTGCGAAAAATTGGCCCCGGTCAGCTGCGCGTCAACTTTAATATGAGCAATGCTATGCAGGAAGCTGTCCTGGAGCTAATAGAAGAACAACTGGCGCAAGAAGAGATCCAGGAACTCCCCCTCGGCGGTGATGAAAACGCCGAACTTCATGCCAGTGGTTACTATGCACTCTTTGTAGACACAGTACCGGATGATGTTAAGAGGTTGTATACTGAGGCAGCAACCAGCGATTTCGCTGCGTTAGCCCAAACGGCCCATCGCCTGAAAGGCGTGTTTGCCATGCTTAATCTGGTACCCGGCAAGCAGTTATGTGAAGCGCTGGAACATCTTATTCAAGAGAAAGATGCTCCAGGTATAGAAAAGTACATCAGCAACATTGACGTTTACGTCAAGAGCTTGCTGTAGCAAGGTAGCCCAATACATGAACACTATGAACGTAATTATTGCCGATGACCATCCGATTGTACTGTTCGGTATTCGTAAATCACTTGAACAAATCGAATGGGTGAACGTTGTCGGCGAATTTGAAGACTCCACTGCACTGATCAACAATTTGCCTAAATTAGATGCTCATGTGTTGATTACCGATCTCTCAATGCCGGGAGATAAATATGGTGATGGGATCACGTTAATTAAATATATCAAACGCCATTTCCCGAGCCTGTCGATCATCGTTTTGACCATGAACAACAACCCGGCCATCCTGAGCGCGGTACTGGATCTCGACATTGAAGGGATCGTGCTGAAACAAGGTGCGCCAACTGACCTGCCGAAGGCGCTGGCGGCGCTGCAAAAAGGTAAGAAATTCACCCCGGAAAGCGTCTCTCGCCTGCTGGAAAAAATCAGCGCCAGCGGTTATGGCGACAAACGCCTGTCACCGAAAGAAAGTGAAGTTCTGCGCCTGTTTGCCGAAGGCTTCCTGGTGACTGAAATCGCTAAAAAACTCAATCGCAGTATTAAAACCATCAGTAGCCAGAAAAAGTCTGCAATGATGAAGCTCGGCGTGGAAAACGATATCGCCCTGCTGAATTACCTGTCATCCGTGACGTTAAGCCCGTCAGACAAAGAGTAATTCGGTTTCATATCATCTGCCTGATGGCACCGCGTTTATCTGGCCTACGAACAATACAGTGTTGTGTATGTTCTGTAGGCCGGATAAGGCAAACACCGCTACCCTGCCTCTTTTATCCCCGCGTTTTTCTTACGCGATCCGCATAGACCGTTAGCGTCTGCTTCAGCACGTCTAGCGTCACTGGCTTGGATAAGCAACTGTCCATTCCCGACTCCAGACAACGCTGCTTCTCTTCCGCCAGAGCATTGGCCGTCACACCAATCACCGGCAGCGTTAACCCCAGTTGGCGAATACGCTGCGTCAAGCGATAACCATCCATATTCGGCATGTTGACGTCGCTCAGCACGATATCAATATGGTTTTTACTCAACACATTGAGCGCGTCCACACCGTCGTTGGCGGTTTTACACTGATATCCCAACGATCCCAACTGATCGGCCAGTAAACGACGGTTAATCGGATGATCGTCAACCACCAGAATCATCATGTCATCGTTTGTGGCTCCCACTTTGTCCGGAGCTGGCAGTGCGGTGGAAAGCGCTTCACTGCCCAGTTCAACGCTGTAGATATGCGCCAGCAGCGCCGGCAACTCGTGCGGTGATGCCACGCTGTGCACCCACTCGCCAGGCGTTCTTTCCAGCGGAATACCAATGTGGCGACGACAGAAAATCACCGTGGCTCGTCCCTGCCACGCCTGATCCAGCACATCATCAGCAATCAATACATCATTTGCATCAGGTTGCTGCCCCTCATAACGCAGCACCGTCATCCCGGTACGCGTGAGGCTGGATTCGATAAAGTGATAGAGTGACGCGTTTCGCACCGCCAGCCAGCAGCGGGTACTGGCAAGACCGTCCACACTTTTATTCTGTGGATACTGGGCTCCATACAGCGGTATCCGCAGCGTAAACTGGCTCCCCATCCCCGGTTCAGAATCAACGGAAATATCCCCGTCCATCATGCTGATCAGTTTTTCACAGATAGCCAGACCTAACCCGGTCCCCTGGAAATTACGCTGCACGCCCGTCCCCACCTGGAAGAAGGGATCGAACAGACGAACGACTTCTTTGGCCGGGATCCCCACGCCAGTATCACGCACACGAATGCTGAGGTAGTCGCCGCTGCACTGAACGTGCAGCACAATACAGCCGGTATCGGTGAATTTAATAGCATTACTCAACAGGTTAGAAATGACCTGCTGCAAGCGCATCGGATCGCCATTTAATGCCACAGGCACATCCGGTTCAATGAAACAGTACAATCCCAGTTGCTTGCGTACCACCAGGGGCAGATAGTTGGCCGTAATATGGCTCATCACTTCCCGCGGTGAAAATTCGCGCGGTTCAATCTTCAACTGTTCGGATTCAATTTTCGAGAAATCAAGAATATCGCTGATAATCTTCAACAACAGGCTGGAGGAGTTATTCATCGCCGTCACCAGGCGATCCACTCCGCTGGGCAGTTCTTTCGTTTGCAGCAGGTCAAGGTTGCCGATAATGCCATACAGCGGCGTGCGTAGTTCATGACTCACCGTCGCAAGGAACATTGATTTTGACTGGCTGGCCTGTTCCGCCGCCTGCGCCATCTCCTGTAACGACTCTTCCATTTTCACACGCGCACTCACATCGACCAGGACGCATATGGCTACGTTCTCATTACGATAACGTGAATGCACAAAGCTGATTTGCAGATTGGTATTATTGCTGGTCAACACATCGACGAAATTAACCTGCTGGCCGCAGATAATTTGCGTCAACCGTTGCCTGTCTTCATGCGTCAGCATGTTGAGATAGGTATGCGCCAGCTCGTTGCTCAGAATGTTAATGCCATCAATTGTGCGCAGAATACAAATACCGACCGGCGCAGAAGCCACAATTTTACGGTTAAACTGTTCATGCTCTTCCAGGCGCTGGGCATCGCTTTCCGCTGGAATAAAAATACGGCGCTCATACATGCGCGTCAGCATAAACAACGCCGCACCTACCAGCACATTCAGCAGAACCGCATTCAGGATCATCATGCGTATCCGCTCCAGCACCAGATCGACCGGCACGGAGTACACAATACTGAGCGATGATGGCGGCAGGTTTTTCTTCAACACCAGATTGCGAAAACCCGGCGTGTAGCCAAACCACGAGCGCTCCTGCATCCAGCGCGGTTCAGACTGAATATTGCCTTCAGGACCGGTGAGTGAAATCAGCGCATGACCATTTTCATCAAGGATTGTCACCCCCATCGGCAAACTGCCCGGCGTGAAGAAGTTCTCCATACGAATCGGCTGTTCCACACCCAGCAACGCCTGCAGACGATTGGCAAGATAGACCGGCGTCAGCGCATAAAAATACCCCACGCCCGGACGCGGTCCCTGGCTTATCCAGAACAGGTTATTGCCGTTTTCTTCCTGCGGCGCATTGCGATACTTAATGATGCGCTCATGCAGTGCTTTCAGCGCCTCGTCACGTTCGACAGGCATATCCCGCAGACCGAAATTGGCCATGCAGAGGTTATCGCTGCCGATCAGGAACACACGGTTCAAATCATAAGCCGCTGAGAAATTGTCGCGCCAGTAGCGCATAAACCACGCCAATGACTCCAGCGAGCCACGCCAGGCATTACCCATCACCGCACAGTCGGAATCGGCAAACAGCGGTTCAAAATTCGGCACCACGGTTTTATCATCCCGTGCCCGCAATGACATCACGCCGTTTTCTGCCGTTAATCGGTTTTCAGCAATATATTTCAGCTCTTTTATCACGTCAGAAGTACGCTGAATGTAGCGTTGAGCCTGGTCGGAGCTGAGATTAAACTCCTGGCGGATCTCAGACTCTCGCTGGTGCAACGCATTCACAATGTAGAACACCGACGCAAAAGCAATCAGACACCAGACCAGTAAGGCCAGCGCTCTGAACAGGTAGCGTGAGACTTTTAGAGTTGAATGAACGGAAGCAAGGTATTTCAAAGGGGCGAAGCTCCGCCTCAGGATATCAATAGAGTGTGGTTAAGGTAGCGGTAAATGTCCGACGTCGCAATGCCCTCTCTTTACGGGAATATGATACACCGCTCTGACACCGTTGTCTTAACCCCTGATAATCGTCGTTTGCCTAAAAAACACTGCACGGATGTGAGAATGCGCAAGCTGAGATGGCTGACGCGTCGTTTATACCCGCGACGTTTACGCAACCAAATGATCATGATGGCCATTCTGATGGTCATTGTGCCGACGATTTCTATTGGTTATATCGTAGAAACCGAAGGCCGGTCAGCAGTCTTATCTGAAAAAGAGAAAAAACTGTCATCGGTGCTCACTCTGCTTAACGGCGCGCTGGGCGATCGCTTTAGCCACTACGCGGATTTACCGCGTGAAGCGCGCATTCGGGCGCTGAATCTTGAGTTGGGGCCCATCACCGAACGGATCACCCAGGCATTTCCTGGCATCGGTGCGGGGTATTACAACAAAGCACTGGATGCAATCATCACCTACGCCCCCTCTGCGTTGTACCAAAGTAATGTCGGTATCACCATCACCGAGGATCACCCCGGTCGCGAAGTGATGCGCAGCAACGCACCTGTGGTTTTTTCCGGACGACAGGTTCGTGGCGACATCCTCAACTCCATGATCCCCATCGAACGGCAAGGTGAAGTCATTGGCTATATCTGGGCGAATGAACTAACGGAAGATATCCGCCAGCAAGCCTGGAAAATGGACGTCAGGATCATTGCCGTACTGGCTGCCGGACTCATCAGTAGCCTGCTGTTGATTGTGCTTTTCTCTCGCCGTCTCAGTGCGAATATCGATATTATCACCGACGGCCTCTCCACGCTGGCGCAAAAAACACCTGCCCGCCTGCCTGAACTGCCCGGCGAACTGGGGCAAATCAGCCGCAGCGTCAATGCGCTGGCACAAACGCTTCGGGAAACCAAAACCCTTAACGACCTGATAATTGAGAACGCAGCAGACGGCGTCATTGCCATCGACAGACAGGGTGATGTCACCACCATGAATCCGGCGGCAGAGCAAATCACTGGCTATCAGTTGCATGAACTGGTCGGACAACCCTATGCAACCCTCTTTGCCGATACTCAGTTCTCCAGCCCGGTACTGGATACGCTGGAGCACGGCACCGAACATGTCGCCCAGGAGGTGAGTTTTCCTGGCCGCGACCGCACTATTGAAATAAGCGTCACCACCAGCAGGATCCATAACGCGCATGGCGAACTAATCGGAGCTCTGGTGATCTTCTCTGATTTAACGGCCCGCAAAGAGACACAGCGCCGGCTGGCACAAACGGAAAGGCTCGCGACACTCGGCGAGTTGATGGCTGGAGTGGCGCATGAGGTACGTAACCCGCTGACAGCAATCCGTGGCTATGTACAGATCATCCGCCAACAAACATCTTTACCAGAACATCAGGAATATTTATCCGTTGTGCTGAACGAAATTGACTCAATCAATAAAGTCATCCAACAACTGTTGGATTTCTCACGCCCGCGACAAAGCCAGTGGCAGCAGGTACAGCTCAATGCGTTGATTGAAGAAACGCTGATCCTCGTGCAAACCGCGGGCCTACAGGCTCGAATCACGTTTACCACGGAATTAGATACCAGCCTGCCAGCCATCGTCGCCGATCGCGAACTCCTCAAGCAGGTGATCCTCAATATTTTAATCAATGCGGTGCAGGCGATAGCCGCACGGGGCGAAATTCGAATCCGCACCTGGCAATACTCGGCCTCACAGCAGGCGGTGATGATTGAAGATAATGGCAACGGTATCGATATTGCCATTCAGAAGAAAATATTCGACCCCTTCTTTACGACCAAAGCATCAGGTACGGGTCTTGGACTGGCGCTAAGCCAGCGCATTATCAACGCGCATCAGGGGGATATCCACGTGACAAGTATGCCGGGCTGCGGCGCAACCTTCACCCTGATTTTACCTCTTAACCCGCAGGGAAATCCGTCAGAATGAAAACGACCTACCGTATTCTCATCGTTGATGACGAAGAAAATGTTCGCCGTATGCTTGCCACTGCGTTTTCCCTGCAAGGGCATGAGACGCACTGCGCCAGCGATGGAAAAGCCGCGCTGACTCTGTTTGCTGATACGCATCCTGACGTGGTACTGATGGACATCCGCATGCCAGAGATGGACGGTATTGATGCTTTGAAAGTCATGCGCGCCCAGCAGCCGCGGATCCCCGTTATTCTGATGACGGCCTACGCCGAAGTGGAGACCGCAGTGGAGGCTCTCCGTAGCGGCGCGTTTGACTATGTGATTAAACCCTTTGATTTGGATGAGCTCAATCTGGTCATTCAGCGCGCACTACAGCTTCAGGCAATGAAGCAGGAGATCCGCAATCTACATCAGGCGCTAAGCACCAGCTGGCAATGGGGGCATATCCTGACTAACAGCCCGGTGATGATGGATATTTGTAAAGACACGGCAAAAATCGCCCTCTCACAGGCGAACGTACTGATTAGCGGTGAAAGTGGCACAGGAAAAGAGCTGATTGCCCGCGCCATCCACTACAACAGCAGACGCGCCAACGGTCCCTTTATCAAAATCAACTGTGCGGCCTTACCGGAATCATTACTGGAAAGCGAACTGTTTGGTCACGAAAAGGGGGCATTTACCGGCGCACAAACCCTACGCCAGGGACTGTTCGAACGTGCGCATCAGGGAACGCTTCTGCTCGACGAGATTGGTGAAATGCCGCTGGTTCTGCAGGCCAAACTGCTGCGTATTTTGCAGGAAAGAGAGTTCGAGCGCATCGGCGGACACCAAACTATTCGCGTCGATATCCGTATTGTTGCTGCCACCAATCGCTGCCTGCAAACAATGGTGAAGGAAGGAACGTTCCGCGAAGACCTGTTTTACCGGCTCAACGTGATTCATCTGACCCTTCCCCCGTTACGCGAACGCCGCGAAGACATCGCTCTGTTAGCGAATCACTTTTTACAAAAATTTAGCTCAGAAAATCAGCGGGATATCATTGAGATCGATCCAACGGCGATGTCCATGCTTACAGCCTGGCCATGGCCAGGAAACATTCGTGAACTGTCTAACGTCATCGAACGTGCAGTGGTCATGAATACCGGCGCGGTGATTTTTGCCGAAGACCTGCCTGCGCAGTTCCGATCACCTGTCAGTACCGTAACAGAAGTAAAAGCAGTTCAGACCGGAGAACGCAATCTGAAGGAAGAAATTAAGCGTGAGGAAAAACGCATCATCCTTGAGGTGCTGGACAATCAGGATGGCAACCGCACCCGCACCGCGCTAATGCTGGGGATCAGTCGGCGCGCTCTGATGTACAAATTGCAAGAGTATGGCATTGATCCGTCAGGCTCCTGATACCTAAATTTGCTATGCAGAGTTTTGCGCAGTGTGCAAAATTCTGCATAGCAACTCCACCTTCCTCTCGCCAGACAATAAAAAATAAACCATAAAATTCAAATAATTAAAAAATAATTTTGCCATTTATCATTCTGGCACCCGGCTTGCAATTCCCTGAGCGTACCCAAAATGGAGTATGCAAAAGGGAAACATAATGAAAACAAAACTGATTACTTTACAAGACGCAGCGAGCTTCTTTCGTGACGGCATGACCATCATGGTCGGCGGTTTTATGGGGGTTGGCACGCCACCTCGCCTTGTCGAAGCCTTACTTGAATCTGGCGTCAGAGATTTGACGTTAATTGCCAACGATACCGCATTTGTCGATACCGGTATCGGCCCCTTAATCGTCAACGGTCGCGTGAGCAAAGTGATTGCCTCGCACATTGGCACCAACCCTGAAACCGGTCGCCGCATGATTGCCGGCGAAATGGACGTACAACTGGTGCCGCAAGGCACTCTGATTGAGCAAATTCGCTGCGGTGGCGCAGGCCTTGGCGGTTTTCTGACGCCAACCGGTGTCGGCACCGTAGTAGAAGATGGCAAGCAGACCATGACGCTCGATGGCAGAGTCTGGTTGCTCGAACGTCCATTACGTGCCGATTTAGCGCTGATCCGCGCACACCGCGCAGACACGCTTGGCAACCTCACTTATCAACTTAGCGCCCGTAATTTTAACCCACTGATTGCCCTTGCCGCCGACATCACACTGGTTGAACCGGATGAAATGGTCGAGATGGGTGAACTCCAGCCAGACCAGATCGTCACCCCTGGTGCCGTTATCGACCATATCGTCATTCCACAGGAGAGCTAATCATGGATGCTAAACAACGTATTGCGCGCCGTGTGGCGCTTGAGCTTCACGATGGGGATGTCGTCAACCTGGGGATTGGTCTGCCGACGATGGTTGCCAACTACCTGCCCGCTGACATTCATATCACATTGCAGTCAGAAAATGGTTTTCTCGGTCTGGGTCCGGTCACAACTGCGCATCCCGACCTGGTAAACGCCGGTGGGCAACCGTGCGGTATTTTGCCAGGCGCGGCGATGTTTGATAGCGCCATGTCGTTTGCGTTAATTCGTGGGGGCCATGTCGATGCCTGCGTGCTCGGTGGGTTACAGGTCGATGAGCAGGCCAACCTCGCCAACTGGGTCGTTCCCGGCAAAATGGTACCCGGCATGGGTGGCGCAATGGATCTGGTAACCGGTGCGCGTAAAGTCATTATCGCCATGGAGCATTGCGCAAAAGACGGCTCAGCGAAGATCCTCCGACATTGCACCATGCCGCTGACGGCACAACATGCGGTGCATATGCTGGTCACCGAACTCGCCGTTTTCCGCTTCATTGACGGCAAAATGTGGCTTACGGAAATCGCGGAAGGATGCGATATCGCCACGCTGCGTGAAAAAACCGAAGCGCAGTTTGATGTCGCCGCCGAGCTGATTATCCTGCGAGGTGATGCATGATCGGCCGCATTGCTCGTTTTATGACGCGCGTGGTCAGCCGCTGGCTGCCTGATCCGCTAATTTTCGCCATGCTGCTAACGCTGTTGACCTTCGGCATCGCGCTGTGGCTGACGCCACAAACGCCAGTCAGCATGGTGAGATTCTGGGGTGATGGTTTCTGGAACCTGCTGGCGTTTGGTATGCAGATGGCGCTGATCATCGTCACAGGCCATGCGTTAGCCAGTTCAGGACCGGTAAAAAGTCTGCTGCGTACGGCGGCGTCTGCCGCCAAAACCCCCGCTCAGGGTGTCATGCTGGTGACGTTTTTCGGTTCAGTCGCCTGCGTCATCAACTGGGGTTTTGGTCTGGTAGTGGGGGCGATGTTTGCCCGTGAAGTCGCACGCCGGGTACCCGGCTCCGACTATCCCCTGCTGATTGCTTGTGCCTACATCGGTTTTCTCACCTGGGGGGGTGGCTTCTCCGGTTCAATGCCATTGCTGGCGGCAACGCCAGGCAACCCGGTTGAGCACGTCGCAGGGTTAATTCCGGTCGCAGACACGCTATTTACCGGTTTCAACATCTTCATCACCGTGGCACTGATCGTCGTAATGCCGTTCATCACACGCATGATGACGCCAAAACCTTCCGATGTGGTAAGCATCGATCCGAAGCTGTTACTGGAAGAAGCTGATTTCCAGAAAAAACTGCCACCCGACGCTCCACCATCGGAAAAACTGGAAGAGAGCCGCATTCTGGCCCTGATCATCGGGGCATTAGGGATTGCTTATCTGGCCCTCTATTTCACCGAGAAAGGCTTCAACATCACCATCAACACCGTCAATCTGATGTTTATGATTGCCGGTCTGCTGCTGCATAAAACGCCGATGGCCTATATGCGTGCCGTTAGCGCTGCCGCACGTAGCACCGCCGGCATCCTGGTGCAGTTCCCCTTCTACGCCGGTATTCAATTGATGATGGAGCACTCTGGTCTCGGCGGATTGATTACCGAGTTCTTCATCAACGTCGCCAACAAAGACACCTTCCCGCTGATGACCTTCTTCAGTTCAGCACTGATTAACTTTGCTGTGCCATCCGGCGGCGGCCATTGGGTTATTCAGGGACCGTTCGTCATACCCGCCGCTCAGGCGCTTGGTGCCGATCTTGGTAAGTCAGTGATGGCTATCGCCTATGGCGAGCAGTGGATGAACATGGCGCAGCCGTTCTGGGCGCTACCTGCATTGGCTATCGCCGGATTGGGGGTGCGCGACATCATGGGGTACTGCATCACCGCCCTGCTCTTCTCAGGCGTCATTTTTGTCATTGGATTGACCTTGTTCTGACAGCCATTACTTACATAAAGGAACAGAAAAATGAAAAACTGTGTCATTGTCAGCGCGGCACGTACCGCAATCGGTAGCTTTAATGGCGCACTGGCGACCACCAGTGCTATCGAGTTGGGATCAACCGTGATAAAAGCGGCAATCGAGCGCGCTCATCTTGATCCGCAGCAGGTTGAAGAAGTGATTATGGGTAACGTACTGCAGGCCGGCCTGGGACAGAATCCGGCGCGTCAGGCATTGCTAAGAAGCGGTCTTTCCGACACCGTTTGCGGCTTCACCGTCAACAAAGTGTGCGGATCCGGCCTGAAAAGCGTGGCGCTTGCCGCCCAGGCAATCAAAGCCGGACAAGCCCAGGCGATCGTCGCAGGGGGGATGGAAAACATGAGCCTGGCCCCCTACCTGTTAGACGCGAAAGCCCGTTGGGGATATCGCCTCGGTGACGGGCAATTGGCAGACGTCATTCTGCGCGATGGGCTGATCTGCGCCGAACATGGCTATCATATGGGGATTACCGCCGAGAACGTCGCTAAAGAGTACGGTATCAGCCGCGAAATGCAGGATGAACTGGCACTGTTATCACAGCAGAAAGCCATTGCCGCAATAGAGTCCGGCGCTTTCCAGGCCGAAATCGTCCCTGTCAGCGTGCAATCACGTAAGAAAACCCTCATTTTTGAACGCGATGAGTTTCCCAAGGCAGACTCCACGGCGGAAGGTCTTGCCGCATTGCGTCCGGCCTTCGACAAAGCAGGTACTGTTACCGCTGGCAACGCCTCGGGGATTAACGACGGTGCTGCCGCTCTGGTGGTAATGGAAGAGTCGGCAGCACTGGCGGCTGGGCTAAAACCGCTGGCGCGGATCAAAGCCTGGGCCAGCGGCGGCGTCGCCCCGGCGATGATGGGCATGGGACCCGTTCCTGCCACGCAAAAAGCGCTACAACGGAGCGGACTGCAACTGTCGGATATCGATCTTATCGAAGCTAACGAAGCCTTTGCCGCGCAGTTTCTTGCGGTGGGTAAAACACTGGGGTTTGATGCACAAAAGGTCAACGTTAACGGTGGTGCGATTGCGCTGGGTCACCCTATCGGCGCCAGCGGCGCGCGTATTCTGGTCACATTGCTGCACGCGTTACAGGCACGGGATAAAACGCTCGGTCTGGCAACGCTGTGTATCGGCGGCGGCCAGGGTATTGCGATGATCGTGGAGCGCATGAACTAAAAAAAAGGGCCGGATTTCTCCGGCCCTTCTCATCACAACTTAATTACTCTTCTGCGTCGTCTGCCGCATCATCGTCGCTTTCAGCTTCAGGAGCGATATCCTCGTCCCCTTCCGCAGCGCTGCCGTCGATGGAGTCGAGCTCTTCATCATCAACCGGTTCAGCAACACGTTGCAGGCCCACAACGTTTTCATCTTCCGCAGTACGGATGAGGATCACGCCCTGGGTGTTACGCCCTACCACGCTGATTTCCGACACGCGTGTACGCACCAGCGTACCGGCATCGGTGATCATCATGATCTGGTCAGTATCTTCAACCTGTACCGCGCCAACAACAGAGCCGTTGCGTTCGGTGACTTTGATGGAGATAACGCCCTGCGTCGCACGAGACTTCGTCGGATACTCTTCCGCTGCGGTACGCTTACCGTAGCCGTTCTGCGTCACGGTCAGGATGGCACCTTCACCGCGCGGAACAATCAGAGAAACAACTTTATCTTCCCCGGCCAGCTTGATACCACGTACACCGGTCGCGGTACGCCCCATCGCACGAACGGCGTCTTCTTTGAAGCGCACCACTTTACCGGCAGCAGAGAACAGCATGACTTCATCGGAACCGGACGTCAGGTCAACGCCAATCAGTTCGTCGCCTTCGTTCAGATTAACCGCAATGATACCGGCTGAACGCGGACGGCTGAACTCGGTCAGCGCCGTTTTCTTCACGGTACCGCTGGCGGTCGCCATGAAGACGTTAACGCCCTCTTCGTACTCGCGTACTGGCAGAATCGCGGTAATACGTTCGTTAGCTTCCAGCGGCAGCAGGTTGACGATTGGACGTCCACGCGCGCCACGGCTGGCTTCTGGCAACTGATAAACCTTCATCCAGTACAAACGACCGCGGCTGGAGAAGCAGAGGATCGTGTCATGGGTGTTGGCCACCAGCAGGCGGTCGATAAAGTCTTCTTCTTTAATGCGTGCTGCTGATTTACCTTTCCCGCCACGACGCTGTGCTTCGTAGTCGGTTAACGGCTGATATTTCACGTAGCCCTGATGAGACAAGGTCACGACAACATCTTCCTGGCTAATCAGATCTTCGATGTTGATGTCAGCGCTGTTCGCGGTGATTTCGGTACGACGCGCGTCGCCGAACTGCTCGCGAACCAGCTCCATCTCTTCACGGATAACTTCCATCAGACGATCGGCACTGCCCAGAATGTGCAACAGTTCGGCGATCTGCTCCAGCAGCTCTTTGTATTCGTCGAGCAGTTTTTCATGCTCAAGGCCGGTCAGTTTCTGCAGACGCAGATCCAGAATCGCCTGGGCCTGCTGTTCAGTCAGGTAGTACTGACCATCACGCACGCCAAACTCAGGTTCCAGCCACTCAGGACGCGCAGCGTCATCACCCGCACGTTCCAGCATGGCAGAGACGTTCCCCAGTTCCCAGGAGCGCGCAACCAGCGCCGCTTTCGCTTCTGCCGGGGTCGGCGCACGACGGATCAGTTCGATGATCGGATCGATGTTGGCAAGAGCAATCGCCAGCGCTTCGAGGATGTGCGCACGGTCGCGGGCTTTACGCAGTTCAAAAATAGTACGGCGAGTAACCACTTCACGACGGTGACGAACAAATGCAGCGATAATCTCTTTCAGGTTCATGATCTTCGGCTGACCATGGTGCAGCGCAACCATGTTGATACCGAAAGAAACCTGCAGTTGGGTCTGGGAGTAGAGGTTGTTCAGCACCACTTCCCCGACCGCATCGCGTTTCACTTCAATCACGATGCGCATACCGTCTTTGTCAGACTCGTCACGCAGCGCGCTGATGCCTTCAACGCGTTTATCTTTTACCAGCTCGGCGATTTTCTCGATCAGGCGTGCTTTGTTCACCTGATACGGAATTTCATGCACGATGATGGTTTCGCGGCCAGTTTTCGCGTCAGCTTCGACTTCTGCACGTGCGCGAATGTATACCTTGCCGCGACCGGTACGGTAAGCTTCTTCGATACCACGACGACCATTGATGATCGCTGCGGTCGGGAAGTCCGGACCCGGAATATGTTCCATCAGCCCTTCAATGCTGATGTCTTCATCGTCAATATATGCCAGACAGCCGTTGACCACTTCCGTCAGGTTGTGCGGCGGAATATTGGTTGCCATACCTACCGCGATACCGGACGAACCGTTCACCAGCAGGTTAGGAATTTTGGTTGGCATAACGTCTGGAATGCGTTCGGTGCCGTCGTAGTTATCGACGAAATCAACCGTTTCTTTTTCCAGGTCAGCCATCAGCTCGTGGGCGATTTTCGACATACGGATTTCCGTATAACGCATCGCAGCTGCGGAGTCGCCATCGACAGAACCAAAGTTACCCTGACCATCCACCAGCATGTAACGCAAGGAAAATGGCTGCGCCATACGAACAATGGTGTCGTAAACGGCGGTATCACCATGAGGGTGGTATTTACCGATTACGTCACCAACGACACGGGCAGATTTTTTATAGGCTTTATTCCAGTCGTTGCCCAATACGTTCATGGCGTAAAGTACGCGACGGTGTACCGGCTTCAGGCCATCTCGGACGTCCGGCAGCGCACGGCCAACAATGACCGACATCGCATAATCCAGATAGGAGCTCTTCAGCTCTTCCTCAATGTTGACCGGTGTAATTTCTCTCGCAAGGTCGCTCATCTAACCGCTATCCCTCTACTGTATCCCGGATTCAAAGGTCGCAAATTATAACACATACGTGAAGATTCAGGTAAATGGATTCCCCCAGACAGAGGCTTTATTCATCCCGTCAGGCTGATATACTCGTTTGCATCGCAAATTTAGGAGTAGAAGCCCCAATGAATGCCGAAAAACCCCCGGTAACTCACAACGTTGACCATGAAGAAATTGCCAAATTTGAAGCAGTCGCGTCGCGCTGGTGGGATCTTGAGGGTGAATTTAAGCCTCTGCACCGCATAAATCCGCTGCGTCTGGGCTATATCGCCGAACGGTCAGGTGGTCTGTTTGGTAAAAAGGTACTCGACGTCGGCTGCGGCGGCGGGATTCTGGCAGAAAGCATGGCGCGTGAAGGCGCAACAGTCACCGGCCTGGATATGGGGTTTGAACCCTTACAGGTGGCAAAACTGCATGCGCTGGAAAGTGGCATTCATGTTGAGTATGTGCAGGAGACAGTCGAAGAACACGCCGAGAAATATGCGCACCAGTATGACGTCGTCACCTGTATGGAAATGCTGGAACACGTACCAGACCCGCAGTCGGTTGTCAGGGCCTGTGCCAGACTGGTTAAACCGGGCGGCGAAGTGTTTTTCTCCACGCTTAACCGCAACGGCAAATCCTGGCTGATGGCGGTGGTCGGCGCGGAATATATTCTGCGCATGGTGCCTAAAGGTACGCACGATGTGAAAAAATTTATTAAGCCCGCTGAACTGTTAGAGTGGGTTGACCAGACCGTACTGAAAGAGCGTCATATGACCGGCCTGCACTACAACCCCATTACCAACACCTTTAAACTGGGCCCCGGCGTGGATGTGAACTATATGGTACATACCACCGCCAAAAGCGAATAAACCGGCACTCATGGCCTGATGACGCTGGATTGTAGGCCGGATAATGCGCGCCAGCGCCGCCATCCGGCACGACTCCGGGCTTTAACGCCTGATGGCGCTTCGCTTATCAGGCCTACGTGATTATGCATCGCCTACTGATCCTGAGTAGGCGTCTCAGGGCAATTTTTGTGCCAGATCATAAGAACTTTCTTTGCCTTAGATGAAGAAATCAGCACTCGATCAAATTTTCTATTTTTTTTCTCAATTATTGACATCCCCGCCAGGCCTTATAAGACGCGCACTTAGCGATTCTTACCCTTTTGCAACCTCAATTTAACCTCAAAATCAACTCTTGTGCTGAAAAGAATCCCTACTAGAATACTCACCATATAGCGTCTATTTTATCAAACAACCCCTACATATAGTATTTATCCACAGACTTAGTCACAACGTGGCACTGTGGATAATATGGGGGATATTTTTTCTTTCACGGACAGGTAAAAACCACATGAATCAGAGTCTGCTGGTGACAAAGCGTGATGGTAGTACAGAGCGCATCAATCTCGACAAAATCCATCGAGTTCTGGATTGGGCGGCAGAAGGACTGAATAACGTATCGATTTCACAGGTCGAGTTGCGCTCCCACATTCAGTTTTATGACGGTATCAAGACTTCCGATATCCATGAAACAATCATCAAAGCAGCTGCAGACCTGATCTCCCGCGACGCGCCGGATTATCAGTACCTGGCTGCTCGCCTGGCAATTTTCCACCTGCGTAAAAAAGCCTACGGCGAGTTTGAGCCGCCAAAACTGTTCGACCATGTGGTCAAAATGGTTGAAATGGGCAAATACGACAATCATCTGCTGGAAGACTACACGGAAGAAGAGTTCAAGCAGATGGACTCGTTCATCGTGCACGACCGTGATATGACCTTCTCTTATGCTGCAGTGAAGCAGTTAGAGGGCAAATATCTGGTGCAAAACCGTGTTACCGGTGAGATCTATGAAAGCGCACAGTTCCTCTACATTCTGGTAGCAGCCTGCCTGTTTTCTAACTACCCGCGTGAAACCCGTCTGGAATACGTTAAACGTTTCTACGACGCCGTTTCTACGTTTAAAATTTCGCTGCCAACCCCCATCATGTCCGGCGTGCGCACCCCAACCCGTCAGTTCAGTTCCTGTGTACTGATCGAGTGTGGCGACAGCCTGGATTCGATTAACGCCACGTCCAGCGCGGTTGTAAAATACGTTTCTCAGCGTGCTGGCATTGGTATCAACGCGGGTCGCATCCGTGCGCTGGGTAGCCCGATTCGCGGCGGTGAAGCGTTCCACACCGGCTGTATTCCGTTCTACAAGCACTTCCAGACGGCGGTGAAATCCTGCTCCCAGGGCGGCGTTCGCGGCGGTGCTGCCACGTTGTTCTACCCGATGTGGCATCTGGAAGTTGAAAGCCTGCTGGTGCTGAAAAACAACCGCGGCGTCGAAGGCAACCGCGTGCGTCACATGGACTACGGTGTACAAATCAACAAGCTGATGTATACCCGCCTGCTGAAAGGCGGTGACATCACTCTGTTTAGCCCGTCCGACGTCCCGGGTCTGTACGACGCATTCTTCGCCGATCAGGACGAGTTTGAACGCCTGTACACAAAATATGAAAACGACGACAGCATCCGCAAACAGCGCGTGAAAGCGGTTGAGCTGTTCTCGCTGATGATGCAGGAACGTGCTTCTACTGGTCGCATCTACATTCAGAACGTTGACCACTGCAACACCCACAGCCCGTTTGATCCGGCTGTCGCACCGGTACGCCAGTCCAACCTGTGTCTGGAAATCGCCCTGCCGACCAAACCGTTGACCGACGTTAACGACGAAAACGGTGAAATCGCGCTGTGTACGTTGTCCGCATTCAACCTGGGGGCAATCAAAGATCTGAGCGAGCTGGAAGAGCTGGCCGTACTGGCTGTGCGTGCTCTCGATGCGCTGCTCGATTACCAGGATTATCCAATTCCGGCCGCTAAACGTGGCGCCATGGGCCGTCGTACGCTGGGTATTGGCGTAATCAACTACGCCTACTGGCTGGCGAAAAACGGTAAGCGTTATTCTGACGGCAGCGCGAACAATCTGACTCACAAAACCTTTGAAGCTATTCAGTATTACCTGCTGAAAGCCTCTAACGAACTGGCAAAAGAGCAAGGCGCATGCCCATGGTTCAACGAAACCACCTATGCGCAGGGTATTTTGCCGATCGATACCTATAAGAAAGACCTCGATGCCATTGCCAACGAGCCGTTGCACCTGGACTGGGAGCAACTGCGTGAGTCCATTAAGACCCACGGTCTGCGTAACTCCACGCTGTCCGCGCTGATGCCGTCGGAGACCTCTTCGCAGATCTCCAACGCCACTAACGGCATTGAACCGCCGCGCGGCTACGTGAGCATTAAAGCATCGAAAGATGGCATTCTGCGCCAGGTTGTGCCGGACTACGAACACCTGCACGACGCGTACGAACTGCTGTGGGAGATGCCGAACAATGACGGGTATCTGCAACTGGTAGGGATCATGCAGAAATTTATCGATCAGTCGATTTCTGCCAACACCAACTACGATCCGTCACGCTTCCCATCAGGAAAAGTGCCGATGCAGCAGTTACTGAAAGACCTGCTCACCGCCTACAAATTTGGTGTCAAAACGCTGTATTATCAGAACACCCGCGACGGTGCGGAAGATTCTCAGGACGATCTGGTGCCATCCATTCAGGATGATGGCTGCGAAAGCGGCGCATGTAAGATCTGATGAATGATGCCGGGTGGCGCTACGCTTACCCGGCCACGATTGCACGGTTTGTAGGCCGGACAAGGTGCTTGCACCGCCTCCGGCGCTCATCCCACAAAGGATTCACATCAATGGCATACACCACTTTTTCACAGACGAAAAATGACCAGCTTCTGGAACCGATGTTTTTCGGCCAGCCGGTGAACGTCGCCCGCTACGATCAGCAAAAATATGACATCTTCGAAAAACTGATCGAAAAGCAGCTCTCTTTCTTCTGGCGTCCGGAAGAAGTCGACGTTTCACGTGACCGCATTGACTTCCAGGCACTGCCGGAACATGAAAAACATATCTTCATCAGCAACCTGAAGTATCAGACGCTGCTGGACTCTATTCAGGGACGTAGCCCGAACGTGGCGCTGCTGCCGCTGATTTCTATCCCTGAGCTGGAAACCTGGGTGGAAACGTGGGCGTTTTCTGAAACGATCCATTCCCGCTCCTACACCCACATCATTCGTAACATCGTGAACGATCCTGCGGTGGTGTTCGACGATATCGTCACCAACGAACAGATCCAGAAACGCGCGGAAGGCATTTCCAGCTACTACGATGAGTTGATCGAGATGACCAGCTACTGGCATCTGCTGGGCGAAGGCACCCATACAGTCAATGGTAAAACGGTTGTCGTCAACCTGCGTGAACTGAAGAAAAAACTGTATCTGTGCCTGATGAGCGTTAACGCGCTGGAAGCGATTCGCTTCTACGTCAGCTTTGCCTGCTCTTTCGCTTTTGCAGAACGCGAACTGATGGAAGGTAATGCAAAAATCATTCGTCTGATTGCCCGTGATGAAGCCCTGCATCTGACCGGCACCCAGCATATGCTGAACCTGTTGCGCAGCGGCGTGGACGATCCGGAAATGGCGGAAATCGCCGAAGAGTGTAAACAAGAGTGCTATGACCTGTTTGTACAGGCCGCGCTGCAGGAAAAAGAGTGGGCGGATTATCTGTTCCGTGACGGTTCGATGATCGGTCTGAACAAAGATATCCTGTGCCAGTACGTTGAGTACATCACCAATATCCGTATGCAGGCTGTTGGCCTTGACTTGCCATTCCAGACACGCTCTAACCCGATCCCGTGGATCAATACCTGGCTGGTATCCGATAACGTCCAGGTTGCACCGCAGGAAGTGGAAGTCAGCTCTTACCTGGTCGGCCAAATCGACGCCGAAGTTGATACCGACGACCTGAGTAATTTCCAGCTCTGATGGGGCGCGTTACTCTGCGCATCTCTGGCACACAACTGCTGTGCCAGGATGAACATCCTTCCCTGCTCGCCGCGCTCGAATCGCACAACATCGAAGTCGAGTATCAGTGCCGTGAAGGTTACTGCGGTTCCTGCCGTACCCGCCTGGTGGCGGGACAGGTTGACTGGATTGCAGAACCTCTGGCCTTTATTCAGCCGGGTGAGATATTGCCCTGCTGTTGCCGGGCAAACGGGGATATTGAGATTGAAATGTAGTGCTTAGTGGACTTCATGCGTGGAGACCAATACCACGTCTGGGCGTTTTTTCATCTGCATGATATACAACGCCCCGGCCAGCACCACCAGCAAAGCCCCGACCAGGTAAATCGCCCGATACCCCACGCCTTCAACCATCATCCCCATAATGAACGCACCAATCGCCATTCCCGCGTCCATTGCATTGAAAAACAGCGAATTGGCAACACCGATTTTGTGCGGCTCCACTGAACTAATAATTTGCGTCTGAAACACAGGCGTCACTGAGCCATAACCAATACCAATTAATCCTCCTGCCAGAATCATCATGATACTCCCGTTGGTGTAACCCAGCGCCACCAACCCAACGGTGAAGGCCAGTAAGCACGGATAAACCACGTATTTCGGCCCTTTTCTATCACAGATATTGCCGGTAAAGGTTCGGCAGACCATCAGGCAAATAGCGTAGCACAGCAGGAAATTACTGGCGGCTGCCATCAAATCCAATTCGCGGGCATACAGTGCCAGGAAGGCGGAAACGCCTGCGTAAGAGAAGGTCATGAAAAACGTCACCAGTGCGAAAGGCAGCGCGGCGCGATCAAACATGGCGGCAAACCC
>NZ_CP080033.1:3360521-3390194 GCF_019382635.1 Citrobacter sp. Colony219
AAGCTTCCCAGCGCGCCATATTCAGCCCTACCCATGGCCCCACAACCATTGCCAGTCCCATGGCTAAAGAGAAAAAACTGATGCCCTCCCCACGTCGGGAGGCCGGTATCAACCGCGCGGAAATCGTTCCTTTTACCGTGGTTATAACGCCAAACGTTACACCATGAAGCACCCGAATCAGCAGGAGTGATTCAATTGAATGGCAAACCGGATACAGCGCAGTGACCACCAAAAAGGCCAGAGAAGAGAGCACCAGAATCGTTTTATTCGAATATTTCCCCACCCACTGCCCGGCAAAAGGACGAACAAGAATGGCAGAGCCCAAAAAGAACGTGACTAATAAACCGGCCTTATCAGGAGTAGCATGCAGGCGATCCGAAATATAGATCGGAAGCAGGGTCAGCAGGACATAAAAAACAAAAAAGATAATAAAGCTGATAATCGTTATTGCCCAGAAATCCTTCGTCCACAGTTTTTCTTTCATATTCGACAACCTGTCCAGACGGCGCACGCAGGCAACGCTCAGCACAACTGAACGACGGACAAGTGCGTCAAAATGTGAGTTAAACACCAGAACGCCAGTATAAATAGGCTCATGATATTAGAGAAATTAATCGTTTTAATATTATTAATTAGAAGGAACTAATGACACTAACACAGATCCACGCTTTACTTGCCGTGCTCGAGTACGGCGGTTTTACCGAAGCCAGCAAGCGGCTGTATATGACCCAGTCCGCCGTGAGTCAGGCAATTTCAGCATTAGAAGAAGAGCTGGGCGTTGATATTTTAATCCGCGAACGTCGCAAAGACATCAGGCTCACCCCGGCGGGACACCGGATCGTGCCACGCCTGCGAGCCATCGTGTCAGAAACCAACGCGGTGAAAGAAATTGCCGAGCAGGAACGACAAAATCCAGCCCGAACCCTGCGTATCGGCTGTTTTCCCAGCGCCTGCGCCTGCATTTTACCTGGCATTATCCGCCACTTTGAACAGCAGCATCCGCACATCAAAATTATCCCCTTCGAAGAGAACAGCCCGGCGATCGTTGATTCCCTGCGCAGCGGGGATATCGATGCGGGATTTGTGCATTTCCCGGTCAATGGCATGTACTGCGTACCGGTTTACCGCGATAAATTTACCGTAGTGGTCCCCGAAAGCCACCCACTGGCAGCCAACACCACTATTTCGCTGGAAGAACTGATGGGAGAACCGCTGATTATCAGTAAAGGCCGCTATGAATTAAGCATCATGACGTTGTTTAAAGAAAAAGGGATTGAGCCAATTATTAAATACGAATTTAACCACCCGGATACCGCAATGAGCTTTATTCGCCAGGGGCTGGGGATTGCATTATTACCGGAACTCACGCTGAAGGCGGTTGGCGGGGAAATTCGCTCAGTGGCGCTGGAGCCAACGTTTTATCGACAAATATCGTTATTGGCAAAAGAGCCGCCGGTAGACGGCAGCCCTTTATTTCTACTGCAGGCATATATGGAATCGTTGACTGCTGACGGCCTCATCTAGCAATCTGCTCACGCTTCACAAATAAGGCCTGCGGGAATACGTTCATCGCAGGCCTTCTGCCCTTACTCTTTATGCAGGAATTTCACCGCTTTGTCGGGAAAGTCGGTGAACAGCCCGTCAACGCCCGCCTTGTTGTACAACACGTCATACAGCTGGTTTACATCCGTTGCATAATCCGGCAACTGATCGGCACGAACAGTATAAGGATGCACCACCATCTTGTTCTGGTGCGCGTCCTGTACCATACCCGTCAATGAGATGTTGCCCTTACTGGACTTCTCATCAACCAGCATATGGTAGTCCGGCCCAATGCCGTCCGCATACTGCGCAACCTGCTTCATGGCACCCGGTTTAAACATCCAGTCGTAGTTGTAATTCACCCAACTGCCGTCTGGCTTTTTCTCCTGAGTTTCATTCCAGTCAGTGTACGCAATCAACTGCACCAGATTGAGATCCATCCCCATCTTCGGTTCCAGTTCATTCTTAATGCGTTTTAACTCCGCAACATCAAAGCACTGCAGATAGACATTGTCTTGTTTACCGGTGTACCCGTACTTTTTCAGCACTTCCAGCGTTTTAGCCGCAATGTCCTTCCCTTCCTGATGATGGAACCACGGCGCTTTCATTTCCGGGTAAATACCGATATTTTTGCCGGTTGAATGATTTAATCCCTGAACAAATTCAATTTCTTCTTCGAAAGTGTGCACACGGAAATCAGATTTACCCATCGGGAAACGCCCTGGATATGTCTGTACCTTTTTGCCATTTTCGATATCGAAACCTTCGGTAAATTTCAGCGATTTGATCTCATCCAGCGTAAAGTCGATGGCATAGTAACGCCCATCTTTACGCGCACGATCCGGGAAGCGATCAGCAACATCGGTGACGCGGTCAAGATAGTGGTCATGCAGGACGACCAGATGGTCGTCTTTAGTCATCACCAAATCCTGCTCCAGAAAATCCGCGCCCTGAGCATAAGCCATCGCTTTCGCAGGTAACGTATGCTCCGGTAAATATCCGCTGGCGCCACGGTGCGCAATGACAATTTTATCTGCGGCAACCGCCGCACTGCTCACAACCATACCTGCCAGCATCAGCGCCACGCTAAGACTTTTCAATGTGGTTTTCATCTATTAGCCCCCGTTACGCTTGAGCAGCATCTCTTCATGATGGCGTTTTTCACCAATCATGACGACTACCAGCAGAATCACCGCCAGCACGCTACCGCCAATCATCACCATAAAGCCGCCGTCCCAACCGAAGAAGTCGACGGTGTAGCCGACAATGGCGCTCGCCGCGACAGAACCGCCCAGGTAACCGAACAGTCCAGTGAAGCCTGCCGCCGTCCCCGCCGCTTTTTTCGGTGCCAGTTCCAGCGCATGCAGACCGATCAACATGACCGGGCCGTAGATCAGGAAGCCGATGATAATCATACAAGCCATATCTACGTTCGGGTTGCCTGCCGGGTTCATCCAGTAAACGATGGTCGCGATGGTAACCAGCGTCATAAAGAACACGCCGGTGGCACCACGGTTACCACGGAAGACTTTATCCGACATCCAGCCACACAGCAGCGTGCCAGGAATCCCCGCATATTCATACAGGAAGTAGGCCCAGGATGATTTATCCAGTGCAAAATGCTTCACTTCTTTCAGGTAAGTCGGCGACCAGTCGAGGATGCCGTAGCGCAGCAGATACACAAACACGTTGGCGATAGCGATGTACCACAACAGTTTGTTCGGCAGTACGTATTGCATGAAGATCTGCTTGGCAGTCAGCTCTTCTTCCGCTTTTTCGTTGTAATCATCCGGATAGTCGTTCTTGTACTCTTCGATAGGCGGCAGGCCACAGGACTGCGGCGTATCACGCATCATCGCAAAAGCAAACAGCGCAACGACTATCGCACCAAAGGCAGGCATGTACAGCGCCGCTTTCCAGTCGTTAAACCAGGCCATACCCAGCAGGAACAGCAGCGGAGGCAGACCGCCACCTACGTTATGCGCACAGTTCCAGACAGAAACGATACCACCACGCTCTTTCTGCGACCACCAGTGCACCATAGTACGACCACACGGCGGCCACCCCATCCCCTGGAACCAACCGCAGAGGAACAGCAGCACAAACATGACTGCAATGCTGGATGTCGCCCACGGCACGAAGCCCATGAACAGCATCACCGCAGCCGCCAGAATCAGACCCGCGGGCAGGAAAACGCGCGGATTCGAGCGATCTGAGACGGACCCCATGATGAATTTCGAAAATCCGTATGCAATGGAGATACCGGACAACGCAAAACCCAGATCGCCACGCGAGAAACCCTGTTCAACCAGATACGGCATGGCCAGAGCAAAGTTCTTACGTACCAGATAGTACGCGGCATAACCGAAAAATATTCCCAGGAAAATCTGCCAGCGCAATCGACGATAAGTCGGATCGATCTCCGCTGCAGCTAAACGCGCTTTGTGTGGCGCAGGTTTAAAAATGCTCAACATATATAGTAGCCTCCGTGGCCGTCTTTCATTCGAAGGAAACACTGCAGATTGCCGTAGCAACCCTACCGCTCCCAGTGTGGCCGCGATGTTAAGGAAACATTCCGGGCAATAATGTGAATTACAGCACAGATTGTTACACATTTATGACAAATGTTCATAAAAGCGCACGGAATCACGTTTCATTTTCGAATTATGAGCGATTATGCGCGAAATCAAACAATCCATGTTTTTTATGTGGCTAAATGATAAAAAACGAACTGTGAGGAAAAACAATGAAAACTCGCGACTCGCAAACAAGTGACGTGATTATCATTGGTGGAGGAGCAACAGGTGCAGGGATCGCACGCGACTGTGCCCTGCGCGGATTGCGCGTCATCTTAGTAGAACGCCACGATATCGCGACAGGCGCGACGGGCCGTAACCACGGTCTGCTGCACAGCGGAGCACGTTACGCCGTTACTGACGCTGAATCTGCCCGCGAATGCATTAGCGAAAACCAAATTCTGAAACGTATCGCCCGCCATTGTGTTGAGCCGACGGACGGTCTGTTTATTACGCTGCCGGAAGATGAACTCTCTTTCCAGGCAACCTTTATTCGTGCCTGTGAAGACGCGGGCATCCGCGCAGAAGCGATTGATCCACAACAGGCGCGTATTATCGAACCTTCGGTAAACCCACAACTGATTGGCGCAGTGAAAGTACCAGACGGTACCGTTGATCCTTTCCGCTTAACCGCCGCCAACATGCTGGATGCACGAGAGCACGGTGCGATTATCTTAACGGCCCATGAAGTGACGGGGCTGATTCGTGAAGGTGCGACGGTGTGCGGGGTGAACGTACGCAACCATCTGACGGGCGAGATGCAATCTCTGCATGCGCCGGTGGTCGTGAATGCCGCCGGGATCTGGGGCCAGCGCATTGCGGAATATGCCGATCTGAGCATCCGTATGTTCCCGGCGAAAGGTTCTCTGTTGATCATGGATCATCGCATAAATCAGCATGTTATCAACCGCTGCCGTAAGCCATCTGATGCCGATATTCTGGTGCCTGGCGATACCATTTCGCTGATCGGTACAACCTCACAACACATTGATTACGACGATATCGACAGCAACCGCGTCACCGCAGAAGAGGTGGATATTCTGCTGCGTGAGGGTGAGAAGCTGGCGCCAATTATGGCGAAAACTCGCATCCTGCGCGCTTACTCCGGTGTGCGTCCGCTGGTGGCCAGCGACGACGATCCGACCGGTCGTAACGTCAGCCGCGGTATTGTGTTATTCGATCACGCAACGCGCGACGGACTGGACGGATTTATCACCATTACTGGTGGCAAACTGATGACCTACCGCCTGATGGCGGAATGGGCCACCGACGCAGTATGCCGCAAACTGGGCAATTCTCGCCCTTGTACAACCGCAGAGACAGCTCTGCCAGGCTCACAGGAGTCGACCGAACACACGCTTAAACGCGTTATCTCTTTGCCAGCGCCACTGCGCGGCTCGGCGGTCTACCGCCATGGCGACCGCACCCCGGCGTGGCTTAGCGAAGGCCGTCAGCACCGCAGCCTGGTCTGTGAATGTGAAGCCGTCACCGCAGGTGAAGTGCAATATGCCGTTGAAAATTTAACCGTCAACAGTTTGCTCGATTTACGTCGTCGCACCCGCGTCGGGATGGGGACTTGTCAGGGCGAATTGTGTGCCTGCCGCGCTGCAGGTTTGCTACAACGTTTTAATGTCACCACCGCCGCACAATCTATCACCCAGCTTTCTGAATTCCTCAACGAACGCTGGAAAGGCGTGCAGCCTATCGCGTGGGGAGATGCGCTGCGCGAAAGCGAATTCACGCGTTGGGTCTATCAGGGATTGTGCGGTCTGGAAAAGGAGCACCAGGATGAAATTTGATACCGTCATTATCGGCGGCGGTCTCGCCGGGCTGATGTGTGGCCTACAACTGCAAAAAAGCGGGTTGCGCTGTACGATTGTTACCCGCGGCCAAAGCGCGCTGCACTTTTCCTCCGGCTCACTGGATTTGCTCAGCAACCTGCCCGATGGTCAACCGGTAACCGACATTGAAGCGGGGCTGAATGCGCTGCGCACTCAGGCACCTGGTCATCCGTATAGCACCATCGGTACGCAGACCGTACTGGCGCTGGCGCAGCAGGCGCAGAATTTGCTGGAAGAGTGCGGAACGCATTTGCACGGTAAGGTTCATCAGGCTCATCAACGTGTAACACCGTTGGGAACCCTGCGTTCAACCTGGCTTAGTTCAGCGGAAGTGCCGGTCTGGCCGTTATCAGCACAACGTGTCTGTGTGGTGGGAATTAGCGGCTTACTGGATTTCCAGGCGCACCTTGCCGCGGCCTCACTGCGCCAGCGTAACCTCAGCGTCGAAACGGCTGAAATCGATTTGCCAGAACTGGATGTCCTGCGTGATAACCCAACCGAATTTCGCGCCGTCAACATTGCACGTCTGTTAGATAACGAAGATAAATGGTCGCTGCTCTATGACGCCCTGTTACCAATCGCGAAAACCTGCGACATGATAATTATGCCAGCCTGTTTCGGCCTGGCTGACGATCGGCTATGGAAGTGGCTCAATGACCGCCTGCCCTGCTCACTGATGTTATTACCAACTTTACCGCCGTCAGTGCTGGGCATGCGCCTGCATAACAAATTGCAGCGCCAGTTTGTACGCCAGGGTGGAGTGTGGATGCCCGGTGATGAAGTGAAAAAAATCACCTGTCAGGATGGCGTTGTCAGCGAAATCTGGACCCGCAACCATGCCGATATTCCATTGCGCCCACGCTTCGCCGTACTCGCCAGCGGTAGTTTCTTTAGCAGCGGACTGGTCGCCACGCGCGAAGCCGTTCATGAGCCGATTCTCGGTCTGGATGTGCACCAAACCGCCACACGTGCGCAGTGGTATCAGCGTGACGTCTTTGATCCGCAACCGTGGCAACAGTTTGGCGTAACCACCGATGCTGAACTGCGTCCATCGCTTGCAGGAAAAACAGTAGAGAATATGTTTGCCATCGGATCGGTACTTGGCGGTTTTGACCCTATCGCCCAGGGTTGCGGAGGCGGAGTGTGTGCAGTGAGCGCTTTACACGCCGCACATCATATTGCGAAACGTGCAGGAGGCCAGCAATGAGCGACACACGTTTTGAAAGTTGTATCAAATGCACAGTGTGCACCACTGCCTGCCCGGTAAGCCGTGTCAACCCAGGTTACCCTGGCCCTAAACAAGCCGGCCCTGACGGTGAACGTCTGCGTTTGAAAGATGGTGCGTTATATGACGATGCGCTGAAATATTGCATCAACTGCAAACGCTGTGAAGTGGCCTGCCCTTCGGATGTCAAAATTGGCGATATCATTCAACGCGCGCGTGCCAAATACGACACGACACGTCCGTCGATACGTAACTTTGTCTTAAGCCATACCGATTTGATGGGCAGTGTTTCTACGCCGTTCGCACCCATCGTGAACACCGCGACTTCACTGAAACCGGTGCGCCAGCTTCTTGATTATGCACTAAAAATCGATCATCGCCGTACGCTGCCGAAGTACTCCTTCGGTACCTTCCGCCGCTGGTATCGCAGCATCGCCGCACAGCAGGCGCAGTATCAGGATCAAGTTGCATTTTTCCACGGTTGCTTTGTGAACTACAACCATCCGCAACTCGGTAAAGATCTGATAAAAGTGCTGAACGCGATGGGTACTGGCGTACAATTGCTGAGTAAAGAGAAATGCTGCGGCGTACCACTGATCGCCAACGGTTTCACCGATAAAGCACGTAAGCAGGCGGTAAGTAATGTGGCTTCACTGCGAGAAGCGATTGACGGAAAAGGCATCCCGGTTATTGCCACCTCTTCAACCTGTACCTTTGCGCTACGCGATGAATACCCTGAAGTGCTGGATGTCGACAACTCAGGGCTACGCGAACATATTGAACTGGCTACACGCTGGCTGTGGCGCAAGCTGGACGAAGGGAAAACGTTGCCGCTGAAAACGTTGCCGCTAAAAGTGGTCTATCACACACCATGTCATATGGAGAAAATGGGCTGGACACTCTATACGCTGGAACTGCTGCGACAAATTCCTGGACTTGAACTGACAGTGCTGGATTCACAGTGCTGCGGGATCGCCGGAACTTACGGATTCAAAAAGGAAAACTACCCGACGTCACAGTCAATTGGCGCACCGCTATTCCGCCAGATTGAAGAAAGCGGCGCGGATATCGTCGTGACCGACTGCGAAACGTGTAAATGGCAGATTGAGATGTCGACAAGTAAGCGTTGCGAACATCCTATCACCCTGCTTGCCAAAGCGTTGGGGTAACTCAGTTGCCCGGTGGTGTTTGCTACCGGGCATTTTTGTGCATCCAGTTCCGCTTATTTGAATACGTTGCAGTCGGGCGTATTTATCTCTGATTCACCCACGCAAAGAATCAATTTCTCATATGCAGCGCTTGCGAAAAGTAGATACCGTCACGCCACCTTCTCTTTCTGGTGACGGACTACCATGGCTAAACCTACCACATCCACACCGCATGATGCGGTTTTTAAAAAGATCATTTCTTATCCTGAGATGGCCCGGGATTTTCTGGAGATTCACCTCCCCGTCACATTACGTGAGATTTGCAATTTGCAAACGCTGAAGCTGGAGTCCACCAGTTTTATCGAACAGGATCTCCGCGCGTACTACTCCGACGTATTGTGGTCGCTAAAAACCCACGAAGGTGATGGCTATATCTATTGTGTCATCGAACATCAGAGTACAGCTGTGCAGCACATGGCATTCCGCCTGATGCGCTATGCCACCGCTGCGATGCAGCATCATCTTGATGCCGGGAATAAAACACTGCCGCTGGTGATCCCCATGTTGTTTTATCACGGTCAACAAAGTCCCTATCCCTGGTCACTCAACTGGCTGGATGAATTTGACAACCCACAACTGGCGCGACAACTTTATTCAGAAGCTTTTCCGCTGGTCGACATTACCGTGATTCCTGACGATGAAATCGCGCAACATCGGCGTGTTGCGTTGCTTGAATTGATGCAAAAACATATCCGCGATCGCGATTTGATGGGATTAGTGGACCGACTGGTCTCGTTATTAGTTACAAGCACCGCTAATGACAGCCAGCTACAGACGCTATTTAATTATCTGCTACGGTACGGCGACGTTTCTCACGTCAACGAATTTATCCATAAAGTTGCCGAACGTTCCCCTCATAACAAGGAGAGGCTGATGACAATCGCAGAGAGACTCAGACAAGAAGGCCACCACGATGGGCTGCAACAAGGGTTACAACAAGGATTGGAACAAGGRKTACAAMAAGGATTGGAACAAGGAGTACAAAAAGGATTGGAACAAGGAGTACAAAAAGGTACGCAAGAAGAAGCAATACGGATCGCTCGCATGATGCTGGAACAAGGGATTGATCGTGATTTGGTTCAGTTAATTACCGGGTTATTGCCAGACGATGTCACAGCGTGAGTCAAACAGGGAAGGTTTGTAACCTTCCCTGCCACTAATCAAACCGTCAGGAATTCCACCACATCGATCCAGCCGTGTTCCCCGGCGATATCCTGACCATTTAGCCAACGCCGCAGCATATTAAGCGCCATCATTGCGCAAACCTCCTGACGAACAGCCAAACTATAGCGATTTGCATTGAGTCGCACCCGCAAGGCATGCGTGCCGTCAGGTGTTGCCAGTGCGAAGTTAATATGTTCGTTTTCGAAACCCGATACCGCCAGCGCCAGTTCGGCATAATGATTGCCGCGTCGCTCGGTTATCCAGTGCGCCGTTTGCGCCAGCGTTTCTTCCTGAGATGGCACTACCTCGCTCGCTAACAACGGGGCACTGGCGCGAGAGAGCTGCAGGGCAATTAAGCCTCCGGTAAATTGCTCGCTCAGCGTCAGACTGTACTGGCGCTCCTGGAGCTTACGGGCAATTTGCGCAGGTAACCCTTCGGTACCTTCAAAAATCATATTCTGGCCAGCAACGCGTTTCACCTCTGGCCATAGCGCCAGCATCGCTTCACGTTGGGAATCGGGTCCGGTTAACTTCAGCTCGATAATCGGCATCGACGAGCGATAGCCCATTGTCACCCCGGGCGGTAAAACCAAAGGATCCAGGCTCTGCGCCAGATCGCTTTCAGAACGACCAAAGGTCGTTAAGCGCAGGCATAGCGGGGGTTGAGAGAGAGAAAAACGCTCACGCAGGCGCGGCAGGATCTCATGTTCAACCATGACTTTAAATTCTGACGGCACACCCGGCGTAAAGAACATCAGGCAGCGATTAAGCTTTACGGCGAACCCGCAGGCAGTTCCGACCGGATTATTAATAAACTCCGCACTGGCCGGAAGCTCAGCCTGTTTGCTATTGCTCGGCGCCATGACGCGTCCCCGCTCACGGAAAAAACGCGCCATTTCGGCCAGCCACGCTTCATGCAGCACCAGCCCTTCACCTTTTGCGGTTGCCGCCGCCAGTGCGCTCAAATCATCGCTGGTCGGCCCTAAGCCGCCATTGACGATCAGCACATCAGCATGTTCGCTACGCTCACGCAGAATAGCGACCAAATCGTTCAGATTGTCGCCAACCGTATTGCGGCGTGTTAACGGTAATCCCTGATTAAAGAAAAAATCGGCCAGCCAGGCGGCATTAGTGTCGACGATTTGTCCGTGCAACACTTCATCCCCGGTGGATAGCATCTCCACGTTTAACATCGTGTTCTCCTGCTTTTATGATGAAAACACTATAACGCATGGAGGGGGGAAGGCGCGACTGAACGCCGCGCCTGGTCGATTAGAAACTGGCGTTTACCCCGATGTATGGGCCGTCAGCAATCGCGTTATCGCGGTTGCCATCTTTACCCGCCAGATTCAGGTAACGGTAACCTGCTTCAATGCTCAGCGGACGCATAATCGTCAGGCGCGCACCGGCATTTGCTTCTTCGTAGCTGTCGATCCCGCTGGAGAGTGAATCCGGGGAGTAGTAGTATTCACCAAACAGACGGAAACTGTCGCCAATCGGCCACTGTAAACCACCACCGACAGCTGCCGCGTAGCCTTCATCACCGTCTTTCGGGTTGGTATAGATACCTTTCCCACCGACTGTTGCCAGCAACGGACCCAGAGGGATATTCAGACCAAGGCCAAGCCCTGCAACATCACCGTCGTCATCGTTATGCATCCAGTTGCCGCTAACAGCCAGTCCAGTGGACTCAGTACCCATACCGAAACCGAGGTTGGTGTAATCTTCGCCTGCCTGACCGCTAATGCTAATCGCATTCGCCGACGCAGAAACAAACAGCATTCCGGCAAAACCCAGTAATAAACTTTTTTCCATTTTCTATCCTTTCCAGCAAGAATCAAAACATAGCCCCAAAACCGCTGGATTGTACTGCCAGATGGCGAGGAATCAATGAGCTAAAAAAGCGATGCAATGACATATTGTAACTAAATACTACCCGCAATGTTTCAGTAAGGTTAAGTTCTTACCCGAAATAGACGATAAAAGGCACCTGATTGCCGTTTTCAACAGACAACGTCATCTTCCCCGGCAAAGCTGGCTTAAACAGCAATGAAGCGTTTTTTCTGTCGCCTGCAAAAGGTAAGATGTGTTAACAATGGACTCCTCCGCCCCTCCCCTACAAGGAACAGACTTATGCGTCAAAGAACGATTGTTTGCCCACTCATTCAAAATGAAGGCTGTTTTTTACTGTGCAAAATGGCCGATGATCGCGGTGTTTTCCCTGGTCAGTGGGCGCTGTCTGGCGGCGGCGTTGAGCCAGGTGAGCGCATCGAAGAGGCTTTGCGTCGTGAAGTGAGGGAAGAGTTGGGTGAACAACTGGTATTATCAGAAATTACTCCGTGGACCTTCAGCGATGATATTCGGACCAAAACCTATGCCGATGGCAGTCAGGAAGAGATTTATATGATTTATCTCATCTTCGATTGTGTGGCGGCTAATCGTGAAGTGAACATTAACGAAGAGTTCCAGGACTTCGCCTGGGTTAAAGCTGAAGATCTTGGCACCTACGACTTAAATATCGCCACGCGTAAAACGTTGACCTTGAAAGGGTTACTGTAAATCCCACGAGTTTAAACGTAATATAAACGATGTTCACAATAGCGGTATTGTTCTCAGCATTCAGCAACAGAGACCAACGCCGCCATAACGACTAAAAACACTTTATATTCAAATAAATAAATCACCCCTCCCTGTTTTTATCTTTATACCCCAAACCTTAAACTCTTAAGGATAAATTAACCTTCAGTCTTTAACCTTTGTGGCCTGATGAAATAATTAACGATGCCCCTGTTTATCACTAAAAATAAAACTGCGGTGGCGTTAAATGGCTTGAAGGAATAATGATGTCTGACTTTTTGCCTTTCTCCCGTCCGGCAATGGGTGATGAAGAACTTGCCGCAGTTAAGGCGGTTCTGGATTCAGGGTGGATAACCACGGGTCCTAAAAATCAGCAGTTGGAAGACGCTTTCTGCCAGCTCACAGGAAACCAAAACGCCGTTGCCATCTGTTCCGCGACGGCAGGTATGCACATTACGCTAATGGCGCTGGGTGTGGGTGAAGGCGATGAAGTGATCACCCCGTCGATGACGTGGGTATCTACACTCAACATGATTGTCCTGCTGGGCGCCACAGCGGTTATGATCGATGTTGACCGCGATACGCTGATGGTGACCCCCGAACAAATTGAAGCCGCTATCACACCACGAACCAAAGCTATTATTCCCGTGCATTATGCCGGGGCCCCAGCCGATCTTGATGCCATTTACGCCATCGGTGAACGCTATGGAATCCCTGTTATTGAAGACGCAGCACACGCCGTCGGAACGTTATACAAGGGTCGTCATGTCGGTGCTCGTGGTACCGCAATCTTTTCCTTTCACGCTATCAAGAATGTGACCTGTGCTGAGGGTGGACTGATTGTTACTGACGACAGCCAGCTCGCTCAACGGCTTCGCAGCCTGAAATTTCACGGCCTGGGTGTAGATGCGTATGACCGTCAAACCTATGGCCGCGCGCCGCAAGCTGAAGTTCTCGCGCCGGGATATAAGTACAACCTGACTGATATCAACGCTGCCATCGCCCTGGTACAGTTGAACAAGCTGGCTCGTCTGAACGCACGCCGTGCGCAAATTGCGCAGCAGTATCAACAGGCGCTGGCCGATACGCCGTTTCAACCGCTCACCCTGCCTCAGTGGTCACATGTGCACGCCTGGCATTTGTTCATCATTCGCGTGGATGAAGCCCGCTGCGGGCTGAACAGAGATGCTCTGATGGAAGCACTAAAGGCCAGAAATATTGGCACAGGCCTGCATTTTCGCGCGGCCCACACGCAGAAATATTATCGCGAACGTTTCACCGATCTTTCTTTGCCTAATACCGAATGGAATAGCGCACGCATATGTTCACTGCCGCTATTTCCCGACATGACCGACGATGACACACAACGCGTCATTACGGCACTTCGCCAGATTGCAGGATAATAAGCATGTTTGAAGCCACACCGATTAGTAAAGTCTCGGTGGTCATTCCCGTTTTTAACGAACAGGAAAGCCTGCCAGAATTAATCAGGCGCACCAGCGCCGCCTGCGAAAAACTGGATACTGAATATGAAATCCTGCTCATTGACGACGGTAGCAGTGACAATTCGGCTCAACTGATGATGGACGCCTCCCAGGCACCGAACAGCCATATTGTCTCTATTCTGTTGAATCGAAACTATGGGCAACACTCGGCGATTATGGCCGGTTTCAGCCACGTCACGGGCGACCTGATCATCACGTTAGATGCTGATTTACAAAACCCGCCAGAGGAGATCCCGCGGCTGGTTGCCACGGCAAAAGAAGGCTTCGATGTCGTAGGAACGGTGCGTCAGAACCGCCAGGACAGTCGCTTTCGTAAGACCGCCTCACGGATGATCAACCATCTGATTCAGCGCACGACCGGTAAAGCCATGGGCGATTATGGCTGCATGCTGCGCGCCTATCGCCGTCACATCGTCGATGCCATGTTGCATTGCCAGGAGCGTAGCACCTTTATTCCGATCCTGGCTAACATCTTTGCCCGCCGCGCCACGGAAATCCCGGTACACCATGCCGAACGTGAATTTGGCGACTCTAAGTACAGTTTCATGCGTCTGATAAACCTGATGTATGACCTGGTAACCTGCCTGACCACCACGCCATTGCGTATGTTGAGCCTGCTGGGCAGCATCATTGCCGCCACAGGCTTTACCCTGTCGGTTCTGCTTGTTGTTCTTCGCCTGACGCTCGGCCCGCAGTGGGCGGCAGAAGGTGTGTTTATGCTGTTTGCCGTGCTGTTTACCTTTATCGGCGCGCAATTCATTGGCATGGGATTACTCGGCGAATATATCGGTCGCATCTATAACGATGTCCGCGCACGCCCTCGCTATTTTGTTCAACACGTTATCCGTCCACAAACCACGCAGTCAACTGAGGAAAACCGCGCATGAAAGCCGTCGTATTTGCCTATCACGATATGGGATGTCAGGGGGTTCAGGCCCTGTTGGATGCAGGTTATGACATCGCTGCTATTTTTACGCACGCCGATAACCCAGGTGAAAAAGCGTTTTTTGGCTCAGTTTCCCGCCTCGCTGCCAGCGCAGGTATTCCGGTGTACGCTCCGGACGAGGTCAATCATCCGCTGTGGATCGAGCGGATCGCCCAGCTCACCCCCGATGTGATCTTCTCATTCTACTATCGCCATTTACTCAGCGATGACATCCTGCGTCTTGCACCTGCGGGAGCCTTTAATCTGCACGGCTCATTACTGCCCAAATATCGTGGCCGTGCACCGCTGAACTGGGTATTAGTCAATGGCGAAACTGAAACAGGCGTGACGCTGCACCGCATGGTCAAGCGCGCAGATGCCGGTGCCATCGTTGCCCAACAACGCATTACCATTTCCCCCGATGACGTGGCGTTAACCCTGCACCATAAATTATGCCAGTCTGCCCGCGAGGTACTGGCGCAGGCGCTGCCAGCCATCAAAGCCGGTGATTTTCAGGAGTATCCACAACAGGAAGCCGACGCCACCTGTTTTGGTCGCCGCACGCCGGAAGACAGTTTCCTTGACTGGAACAAACCCTGCGCACAACTGCATAACATGGTTCGCGCCGTGTCCGATCCATGGCCAGGTGCATTTAGCTATGCCGGTACGCAAAAATTCACCATCTGGTCATCGCGCCAGAGTGCAAATACATCTGCAGCGCTGCCGGGAACGGTTATCTCCGTATCGCCATTGCTGATTGCCTGTGCCGATGGCGCACTCGAAATCATTACCGGGCAAGCGGGTGATGGCATTACCATGCAGGGCTCACAGCTGGCACAAGTTTTGGGTCTGGTTGCCGGTTCTCGCCTCAACAGCCAGCCCGTTTCCGCCAGCAAACGTCGTACCCGCGTTTTGATCCTTGGCGTTAACGGTTTTATTGGCAACCACCTGACCGAACGCCTGCTACGCGAAGATAACTACGAAATCTACGGGCTTGATATTGGCAGCGATGCGATTGAGCGTTTTCTGCAACACCCACGATTCCATTTTGTGGAAGGTGATATCAGCATTCACTCCGAATGGATTGAATATCATGTGAAAAAATGCGACGTCGTGCTGCCACTGGTCGCCATTGCCACACCGATTGAATATACCCGCAACCCGCTGCGCGTCTTCGAACTCGATTTTGAAGAAAACCTGAAAATTATTCGTTACTGTGTCAAGTACCGCAAACGCATCATTTTCCCGTCAACATCTGAAGTCTACGGTATGTGTACCGATAAAGACTTCGATGAAGACAGCTCCAACCTGATCGTCGGCCCGGTTAATAAACCGCGCTGGATCTACTCGGTCTCTAAACAACTGCTGGATCGCGTTATTTGGGCATACGGTGAAAAAGAAGGGCTACGTTTCACCTTATTCCGTCCATTTAACTGGATGGGACCGCGTCTGGATAGCCTGAACGCCGCACGTATCGGCAGCTCACGCGCCATTACCCAACTGATCCTGAATCTGGTGGAAGGCTCCCCCATCAAGCTGATTGAAGGCGGCAAGCAGAAGCGTTGCTTTACCGACATTCGTGACGGTATCGAAGCCCTGTTCCGTATCATTGAAAACGACGGCGGGCGCTGTGATGGCGAGATCATCAATATCGGTAACCCGGATAACGAAGCAAGTATTCAGGAACTGGCTGAAATGCTCCTTTCCTGCTTCGAAAAACATCCGTTGCGCCAACACTTTCCGCCGTTTGCTGGTTTCCGCGACGTTGAGAGTAGCAGCTACTATGGTAAAGGCTACCAGGACGTTGAGCACCGCAAACCCAGTATTCGTAACGCCAAACGTTGCCTGAACTGGGAACCAACAATCGATATGCAAGAAACGGTTGAAGAGACGCTGGACTTCTTCTTACGCAGTGTGGACATCACGGAACACACATCATGACCAAAGTGGGCTTGCGCATAGATGTCGATACATTCAGGGGGACACGCGAAGGCGTGCCCCGCCTGCTGGAGACATTGAACCGGCATAACGTTCGGGCTAGTTTCTTTTTTAGCGTCGGGCCCGACAACATGGGACGCCATCTCTGGCGTCTGGTGAAGCCGCAATTTTTGTGGAAGATGCTGCGCTCAAACGCAGCCTCACTCTACGGGTGGGACATTTTACTGGCCGGCACCGCCTGGCCTGGAAAAGAAATTGGCCTGGCTAATGCGGCCATCATTTCGCAAGCTGCCCGGTATCACGAAACAGGCTTACACGCCTGGGATCATCATGCCTGGCAATCACGAAGTGGCAACTGGAACGATAAACAGCTGATTGATGATATTTCGCGGGGCATTAATGCACTCGAAACAATCATCGGCCAAACCGTTACCTGCTCTGCCGTCGCTGGCTGGCGTGCCGACTCGCGCGTCGTCGAGGCGAAAGAAACATTCCATCTGCGCTATAACAGCGATTGCAGGGGGACATCGTTATTCCGTCCTGTACTTGAAACGGGAGAAATAGGGACACCACAAATTCCAGTCACGCTACCGACATGGGATGAAGTAGTTGGTCAGGAGGTGCAGGCAGCGGACTTCAACGACTATATTCTCTCCCGCATTCAGAGGGACAAAGGCACCCCGGTCTACACGATTCACGCAGAGGTGGAAGGCATTGCTTTTCAGCAGCAATTTGACGATCTGCTCATTCGTGCCGCCGACGCCGGGATTACGTTTTGTCCACTGGGCGAACTGTTACCAGACGATATCAGTACACTGCCAACGGGCCAGATCGTTCGTGGCAAAATACCCGGCAGAGAGGGATGGCTCGGCTGCCAGCAACCCGCGAGTGTGACATCATGAAATCCGCACGTTACGCCCTGGCATTTGTCGCATTTATTGCACTGTATTTTATTTTACCCATCAATAGCCGCCTGCTCTGGCAGCCCGACGAAACGCGCTATGCTGAAATCAGCCGGGAAATGCTGACGTCTGGCGACTGGATCGTCCCACATTTTTTAGGACTACGCTATTTTGAAAAACCTATCGCGGGATACTGGTTAAACAGTATCGGGCAATGGTTATTTGGCGCAAACAACTTTGGCGTCAGAACGGGGGCTATTTTTGCAACCCTACTGACTGCACTCCTGGTCGCCTGGCTGGCAATGCGGCTATGGCGTGATAAACGTACGGCCCTACTCTCTGCCGTCATCTTTCTAACGTTTTTCTCTGTTTACAGTATCGGAACCTATGCGGTACTTGATCCCATTATCGCGCTGTGGCTGATGGCGGGTATGTGCTGTTTTTGGGAGGGAATGCAAGCCACCACCAGAACACGTAAAATTGTCGCCTTTTTGCTGTTAGGATTTACCTGCGGCATGGGCGTGATGACCAAAGGCTTTCTCGCGCTCGCTGTCCCTGTCCTCAGCGTGTTGCCATGGGTTTTCGTGCAAAAGCGCTGGAAAGAGATCTTTATTTACGGCCTGCTGTCGATTATCAGCTGTATTGCCATTGTCCTGCCGTGGGGACTGGCGATTGCGCAACGCGAACCCGACTTCTGGCACTACTTTTTCTGGATTGAGCATATTCAGCGTTTTGCGCAGGATGATGCCCAGCATAAAGCGCCATTCTGGTACTACATACCGGTTTTCGTGGCGGGTGCCTTACCCTGGCTCGGGCTACTACCGGGCGCATTGCGAACCGGCTGGCATGAACGGGATGTACCACGTAGCGCCTTATACCTGCTGAGCTGGATTATTATGCCGATCCTGTTTTTCAGTATCGCCAAAGGGAAGTTGCCAACCTATATTCTTTCCTGCTTCGCACCGCTGGCAATCCTTACCGCGCGGTTTGGCTTGCAGGCTGCTGAAAAAGGTTCTGCAGCCCTGCGCGTCAACGGTTGGATCAACATTCTGTTCGGTGTTATTGGTATTGTCGCCACATTTATCGTGTCCACGCTCGGACCGTTGAAGACACCGGTCTGGTCGCATATCGAAACGTATAAAGTGTTTTGCTCATGGGGTATCTTTATCACCTGGACGCTATTTGGCTGGTATACGCTTAACAACAGTGAAAAAAACTGGAAATTAGCAGCGCTCTGCCCGCTGGGACTGGCGCTGTTGTTCGGCTTCTCAGTACCTGACCGGGTAATGGAATCCAAACAGCCACAGTTTTTTGTCGAGATGACCAAAGAGTCGCTGGAGTCGAGCCGTTATATTTTCACCGACAGTGTTGGCGTTGCCGCTGGCCTGGCCTGGAGCCTGAAACGCGATGACATCAACATGTACGGGCAAACAGGTGAGTTAAAATACGGCCTTAATTATCCGGATGCCCAGGGACGCTTCGTCAGCCGGGATGACTTTGCCGGCTGGTTGGCGCAACATCGTCAGGAAGGGATCATTACGCTTGTGCTGTCAATTTCGAAGGATGAGGATATTAATCAGCTTGCCATTCCTCCCGCTGACTATATCGACAATCAGGGGCGCCTGGTCTTGATTCAGTACAGGCCTAAATGATCTGGCTAACCTTAGTCTTTGCCAGCCTGCTCAGCGTCTGTGGGCAATTGTGCCAGAAGCAGGCCACCCGCCCGGTACCCGCCCACGCGCGAACACGCTATATCGCGCAGTGGATTGGTCTGGCGCTGGCCTGTCTGGGACTGGCCATGCTGCTCTGGCTGGCAGTATTGCAGAATATTCCCGTCGGCATCGCCTACCCGATGCTAAGCCTGAACTTTGTATGGGTCACGCTGGCGGCATGGAAAATCTGGCGTGAACCTGTCACAACACGTCACTGGCTGGGGGTTGGGCTACTCATCACCGGCATCTTTATTCTTGGGAGCGCGGTGTAATGGGCATCTTTTGGGGGCTGTGTAGCGTGATTATTACGTCGGTTGCTCAGCTAAGTCTGGGTTACGCGATGGATAATCTGCCGCCCATGCTGCAACCGCTGGCGTTTATCTCCGCCGTTTTTGCAACCAGCAGCAGCGCATTCGCCTTATATGGCGGGCTGGTAGGTTATTTACTGTCAGTGATGTGCTGGCATAAAGCCCTGCATCAGCTCGCGCTGAGCAAAGCCTATGCCTTGCTCAGCCTCAGCTATGTACTGGTGTGGATCGCATCAATGATTTTACCGGGCTGGCAAGGAACCTTTTCAGTAAAAGCCCTGGTGGGTGTGCTGTGTATTATGGCGGGATTAATGACCATATTCTTACCTGCCCGCCAACACACGCCCTGAGATCATTTATCGTCAGACAGTTGTCGCAGACGCTCCCATTCTTCGGCGAGATACTGTCTGGCATCAATGATTTTAATCACTCGCGATGCGTCACGGTTAATACAATACTGGGCATCTTTTAACGGTGACAAGAGATCGCCTGTTTTTACACGCTCGCTGGCTTGCGCTTCAGCCAGCATTTTCAACGAACCACCGCTATCACAAAGTACAATATAGAGCCTCCCTGCTTTTTGGTTACAGCAAGACTTCTTCACATGCCATTCCATAGCGCACCTTTTGCTAATGATTTTCACACCAGGTTACACTTTAGCAGATAAACCAAAGGACAATGGCCAGGGAATGGCAATTATGCGAGATAAATTTAATGTTTTCTTAAGCTTTACCGCGGGTACGGACCCACTCCAGCAGCGCCCGGCGAGAAACCTTAATACCACCGCTTTTTAATTCTGCGGGTAAGGTTAGCCAACGAACGGGTTGCTGGAAACGTGCCAGCTTATCTTTCACCCATTCTGCCAGATCAATTCTTCCGGCTTCAGTATCGTACTCCACAACCGCAACGGGGCGGTGGCCAAACTCTTCATCTTCTATTGGAACAATAAAAGCTTGCAGAACATGGGGATGCGATACAATAACGCGCTCCACCTCTTCCGGTTGGATCCCTTCTCCACCGCTAAAGAACAGATTGTCCATACGCCCGACTATGGTTAGCTTGCCATCCTTTAACACGCCGCGATCGCGGGTGGCAAACCAGCCTTGCGCATTAACCAGTGGATAAAGCTGTCCGTCGCGCCAGTACCCTTGCGCCATGCTGGCGGCACGAAGCCAGACTTCATCATCAACAATCCTGACTTCTCTGCCTGGTAGTGCAGAGCCGACATCCGCCTTACCATCGGCCTCTTTCGCACACACCGTGGAGGCAAATTCCGTTAACCCGTAACCGCACCAGCAGCGAATACCCTGCTCACGAGCTTGTTCAGTCAATTCAACAGGAATCGCGGCACCGCCCAGCAACACGGCCTTTAGCGATACCGGTGTGTGATTGACCAACAGTCGCCAAAGCTGCGTGGGAACCAGCGAAGCATGGGTACAACCCACCAGCATCTGCTCTAACGGCTGCTTATCGCGCACGGTCATACGCGCGCCCGCAAACAACCAGCGCCACATAATCCCCTGACCGGAAACGTGAAATAACGGTAGCGAGAGCAGCCAGTCATCGTCTTCGCCAAATGGCATCAGTGACAGCACCCCCTGCGCACTCGCCAAATGCGCCTGACAGGTATGTACCGCTGCTTTAGGCAGTCCGGTTGAGCCGGAAGTTAACGTCATTGTGCTCAAGCGCTGAGGCAACCAGACGGCAGCATGCTCGCCAGACTGTTCCAGCATCCGCAGCGGTGCCAACCCCGGGAGCGGACTTTCGCCTTCCAGATCCAGCGCAAAACGCAGCGTTAACTCCGGGACCAGCGCATCAAGCAGCGACTGAGGCAACTGTGGGTTCACAGGTAAAACCCGCGCCCCACACTGCAACAGTGCCAGCCATGCCAGCAGCGGACGGGGATGATTCCAGGCGCGGAGCAATATGCCATCGCCCTCTCCCACCCCTTGAGCCGCAAAGCCGCTTGCCAGACGATCGACTCGCGTACAGAGTTCGCTCCAGCGTAACACCTCATCGTTGAGGCGTAAGGCTGGCGCGTCAGTACGAGCCTGTCGCCAGTGACGCCACGGCCAGTCAGTAAAATCAGGCGTATCGGACAACCATTCCAGGCCCGATGCGCTTGCGCCATCGGGCATTTCCCGCTGGGTCATAGCAATCGTTCCAGCGCATCAATCTCAATGCACGGCAACGTACTGCCAGGCCACGCGCGTACCTGCTGGCACTGCATCAGGCTGAGCGTATCCAGACCAGGGATAGTCTGTGGCGTCAACCAGGCAGCAATGCGCGCCAGCTGGGTTAAGCCCAGGCTCGATTCGATAGAGGAGCTGATCACGGCGGTGAGACCTATCGCGTGTGCGGCGGCAACCTGCTCACGCACCTTGTCGAGGCTACCCGTCAGCGTAGGCTTGATGACGACTGCCTTCACGCCCTCTTCGGCTTCGAAGGTGAAATCCGCTTCACGCAGACTTTCATCCCAGGCAATGGCAATCCCTGTTTCACGCGAGAACGCGCGGGAATCATCACGGGTTTTACACGGCTCTTCGAGGAAGGCAATGCGCCCGCGATACTCCGGATTAACGTATTTCGCAAACTGCTGAGCTTTCAGCGGCGTCCAGGCACGATTGGCATCAAGCCGCAGGTGCAGTTCCGGGATCGCCTCCAGCAACAGGTTGACGACCATACCGTCGCGAACAGCTTCATACAGACCGACTTTGACCTTCGCAACTTTCTCACCCGGCATGTCCGCCAGTTGCAGCACCAGATCATCAGGATCGCCCGTACACAGCGGCGCAGCACGGTAGTCCGCCGCCTCTGGCAGAGTGCCTGCCAGTTCGGCCAGCGCGCAGCTTGCGCCAAAGGCGACCGAAGGCATTTGCGGTAAGGAAGCATCGCCCTGTAGCCAACCCTTCACCCAGGCCAGCAGCTCAGTTTGCGCCTCTTCCCAGCTTTCCTGACTGAAGCCCGGCAGGGGGGAGATCTCTCCCCACCCTTCGCGCTCGCCGTCACGAAGACAAACGTACAGCCCGTCACGCGTTTTTAACCGCCTGTCGCGCAGAATCACCCCCGCGTCCATGGGGATCTGCCAACGGTATACCTGCGCGCTACGCATTACGGATTCCGTTTGAATTTGCTGAAGTCAGGCTGGCGTTTCTGGTTAAAGGCGTTACGGCCTTCCTGACCTTCTTCCGTCATGTAGAACAGCATCGTGGCGTTACCCGCCAGCTCCTGCAGACCCGCCTGACCATCGCAGTCGGCGTTCAGCGCAGCTTTCAGGCAGCGCAGCGCCATTGGGCTGTTTTGCAGCATTTCGCGGCACCAGCGTACGGTCTCTTTTTCCAGATCCGCCAGCGGAACCACGGTGTTTACCAGGCCCATATCCAGCGCTTGTTTTGCATCGTACTGACGGCACAGGAACCAGATTTCACGTGCTTTTTTCTGACCGACGATGCGCGCCATGTAGGACGCGCCCCACCCGCCGTCGAAGGAACCGACTTTCGGCCCGGTCTGACCAAAGATGGCGTTTTCAGCCGCAATGGTCAGGTCACACATCATGTGCAGCACATGACCACCGCCGATGGAATACCCTGCCACCATCGCGACAACCGGTTTCGGACAGGTACGAATCTGGCGCTGAAAGTCCAGTACGTTCAGATGATGCACGCCGGAGTCATCCTGGTATCCGCCGTAGTCGCCACGTACCTTCTGATCGCCGCCTGCACAGAACGCTTTATCGCCCGCACCAGTCAGAATAATCACGCCGATATTGTCATCATAGCGGGCATCCGCCAGCGCCTGGATCATCTCTTTCACAGTGACCGGACGGAAGGCATTGCGTACCTGTGGACGATTAATGGTGATTTTTGCGATACCGTCGGTGGATTTCTCGTAGAGAATATCGGTGTAGCCTTCAGAGCAATCGTTCCATTCTACCGGTGCGTAAAGCATTGTTTCATCAGGATAAATCATAAAATGTCCTATAGTCAGCGACGCAGAATCTGAGCCAGACATTCCACCACGCCAGCGGGGTTTTCCCGATGCGCGTTGTGTCCGGCATTACGAATCACATGGTTTGGTACTGACATTTCCGTCGCCAGAGCGCGGAATTTATCGTCACGTTCACCACATAAATAATAAAACGGAAATGTGCGCGTAGTGAGTTGCGCACGTAAATCAGGTTGTACGGCAAGCGAGGTGGCCTCCAGCATTGCCGCCAGCGTTTGCCCGTTATTCTGGCTACGCATATCGACCAGCGCCTCTCTTTGCGCGACATTCAGTGAGGAAAAGACCGGCTGTTGATACCAGTCATTAAACACCTCGCGCAGCGGCTCAGTACGAAAACGCGCGGCCCAGCGGCCATCCGAGAGACGACGCTGGGTGCGTTCATTTTCACTTTGCAGCCCTGGATGCCCACCTTCAACCACCAGACCACACAGTCCGGGCAACGCCTGACAGGCCGCCATCATCGCGACTCTGCCGCCAAGGGAATATCCCACCAGCCAGTAGTTAAGTATGTTGTAACTAAGCAGCGTATTACGCAACAAATCGCTGACGTCATCGAATCCTCTCACGCTGATGTCAGCAGAACCGCCGTGGCCAGGCAGGTCGATATACAACCGCGAAAACTCCGGGAATGCTTCACCGACCGCCTGCCATTCCCGGCAATCACCGGAAAATCCGTGCAGGAAAACCAGCCAGGGGAAATCCACCTGACCCGTGTTCGCCTGCGCGTGCAGGATCATAGATGACTTACCTGCGCCAGCAATTGCTGCAGGGTTTGCGCCCCGTCAGTTTCATTCACTACCAGCTCAATCACCGTTGCCACCGGAGTACGCCAAGCATTCGTCAGCGCGCTCTCCAGTTGCGCCCAGTTCTCCGGACGGTGATATTTGAGGTCAAACATGGCGGCAGCATGCTCAAAATGGACGTTCTGCGGCATCAGGTAAAACCGTTCACGTTCGCTTGCTGGCGTCGGCAGCAGGGAAAAAATTTGCCCACCGTTATTATTGACCACGATCAGGACAAACGGCGCGGAAACCTGACGCAATAACGCCAGCGCATTCAGGTCATACAATGCAGATAAATCGCCGACGATAGCCAGCGTCGATTTTGCGCTGGCGCGCTGTACGCCAGCTGCGGTTGACAGCAGGCCGTCAATGCCGCTCGCGCCACGATTGCTATAGACCGGGTAACCAGCCGGAAGCTGCGACAACGCATCAATCAGGCGCACCACCAGGCTGTTGCCCACAAACAGCTGTCCCTGCTCTGGCAGATACTCGTGAATACGGTGTGCCAGCTGTGCTTCGCCAAACGTATCACGGCGGGCTTCTACCGCCTGCCATGCCTGTTTCGCCAGCCGCGGGATCTCCACACACCAGGGCTGGCGTTTCTCCGCCGGATGCAGCTCCAGCCAGTCGCCAACCTTCGCGACCAGCCTGCGTCCACGATGGTGAGCCGGATCGAGGCGGCCTTCGATATTATCAACGATCCAGTATTCCTGCGGATCGCAGCTGGCCTGCCATTGCAGGAGTCGTTTTCCGGTCAGGCTGCTGCCAAGCTGCACCACAATCTGCGCCTGCTGTAACTCTGCCACCGCTTTCGAATTCCCGAGCCACAAATCGGCACACGGCAACGGTTGTCCGGTTTGCGACAGAACATCGCCAATCAACGGCCAACCTAACGTCTGCGCCCAGAGCGCAACTTTCTTGCCCTCTTCGGCGCTCATGCGCCCGGCAAGTACCACGCCACGTTTTTGCCGCCAGAAAAACCAGTCACGCTGTTTGTCGCTTTCCAGCCGACGCGCTTCACGCAGCCAGGGCTTGTCATCCTGCCACCAGTCACCAAGACGCTGCTGCCAGGCAACCCCTGTTTCATCCATGTCACCATACAGCGGTTCCGCAAATGGGCAATTGATATGCACCGCCCCGCTATGTAGCGCGGCTAAGGCGTTATCGATGGTAGACACCAGCCAGCTTGCGGGAATGTCCTGCGTCGGACGCGGTAAAGAGAGCGTTTGCGACGGATGCGAGGCAAACATACCGGCCTGACGAATCGCCTGGTTAGCGCCACAATCGATAAGCTCAGGCGGTCGGTCAGCCGTGAGTAAAATCAGTTTTTCACCGGTCAGGCCCGCTTCAATCAACGCGGGATACAAATTCGCCACCGCTGTACCGGACGTCACAATCACGGCAACAGGTTGCCTGCTGACTTTTGCCAGACCTAAGGCCAGATGCCCAAGCCCACGCTCATCAAAATGAGTATGGTGGATAAAAGCGGGGTTTTCCGCTGCCGCTAAAGTCAACGGCGTCGAACGAGAGCCAGGGGCAATACAGACATGCCTGACGCCGTGGCGAGTGAGAGCTTCCAGAATGACCGCCGCCCAGCGTCGGTTAAATGCGCTTACTGACATGAGATTGTCCGGTATCAATATTGCGACACAGTATAAAGAATCGAATAAATGGATTTTTGATATGAGTCGGGAATATACACGAAATCATTATCCTTCCATCTGTAATAAAGTACGTAACCCTGCCGCTTTATTATCTATTTCTTGCCATTCTTGCTCAGGATCGGAACCGCGCACGATCCCCGCACCGGCATACAGACGTACGACATTTGCGCTAATTTTCGCTGAACGTAATGACACGCAAAACTCGCTCTGACGCAGTGAAAGATAACCCGCAGAACCGGCATACCACTCGCGTTCAAAGGGTTCATTATGTTGGATAAATTCGCGCGCCAGCTCGCGTGGAATACCCGCTACGGCCGCAGTAGGCTGTAGCTGTACCAGACAGAGCGTATCATCCGCCTGATTGAGCGCAGTCCAGATACAGCGGCGCAGATGCTGTACTTTGCGCAGCCTGAGTACCTGCGGCGGCAGGACATCGAGGGTTTGCGTACAGTTCTGCAGCCGTTGGCAAATATCTTCCACTACCAACATGTTCTCACGCTGATTTTTATCGTCCTTCATCAGCCATTCACCCAACTGCCAGGCGCGATGATCGTCAGGGTGATTGGCAACGGTTCCGGCCAGCGCCTCAGTGCGCAGTGCCGTGTCACGCCGCCGATACAGACGTTCAGGGGAAGAGCCAAGAAAAGCAGATTCGGCGGAAAACGCCATATAGAAGTGGTAACAGTTGAGATTTAAACGACGGCTGGAGGCCATAACCGCCGCGGCATTAACTGGCTGAGAAAACTGTAAATCGGTCGCACGCGCCAGCACCACTTTGTCGAGTTCTTCCCCGGCAATAGTTTGCGTGGCAAGCTCAATAAGGCGCGTCCAGCCTGCTTTATCTGGCCAGTGTTGTTCACCGGTTAAATTCAGGCGCAGTGCGGGAAGCGGTTTTACCTGCGCAAGCGCTGAAATAAACGCAGCGGCCTGCGCGGCATCTTCACGCAACGACACGTCGCTATACAGGTGTAGTCGTAAGGTCGCAACCCCGGCACAGCGTCGCCATTCCAGTCGCGGCAGCAATAAATTACCGCGCTGCGGCTCAAACGCATTCAGGCCCCAGACGCGCAGTTCTGGGTAATTATCATGTTGGCGTAAAAACCGTTGGGCAGATTCCAGTGAGGAAAATGCGGCGACGGCTCCCAGTACGGCAGCCTCTTCGTCACCGTTACGTTGCTGCCAGTAAAACTGAGGCCAGACGGTCTGGCTGGCCAGCCATCCTAAAGCGTCAAACGCATCATTCAGAGGGAAAGGTATATCGTAAATACGAATTCCAGGTGCGGCTGGTATCTCTTGCGACAAATGACGCATCAGACTTTCCAGCGCAGTAGTGATTGAATGCACGCGGACCTCTCCCTGTTAAAAACCTCACATTATACGGGGTACTGAGCAGAAAAAGCAGTACCCCCGTATAGGGAGTGCGATGACAGCGCTATATTTATCGCCGTGCCAGCAGTAATCCCATCACTAAACCGACTGTCGCCCCCACGCCGATCCCACGCCAGGGTTTTTCGTGTACATAGTCATCCGCCCGGCAAACAGCCTGCTTTGCACGATAATAGTAACTATCAGAGGCGTGACTAACGCGATTTCTCACCTCTTCTAACGCCTGCTCAGCCCGCGCTTTCAACTCAAGGTATTTTTGGTCGGCAGGATCGCCGGAAGAACGTAGCACTTCTTCCAGCGTTTCGCTCAACAATTCCAAATCGTCATCAATACGTGACTCGTAAGAATGAAAAGACATTGTATTCTCCCTTTCTATTGACGTACCCGCTAACTATAGACGACAGGGGCTGTTTACGCTTGATGCCCCTCACGCGCCATGCCGATGTGTGGAATCCCGTCTTCGTCATAGACTTCCGTGACTGGAACAAACCCAAATCTCGCATAAAACGATTGCAGATGTGCCTGAGCCCCCAGGTATAACGCCTTATGCGGCCAATGCTGCGCACAGGATGCCAGTGTTTGCGTCATTAACTGCTGCCCCAGTTTTTCACCGCGCAGCGCTTCGCTGACAATCACCCGGCCAATTACTACCGGCTCCAGATCATCGTCACTTTTCAGAATCCTCGCATACGCCACCAGTTCATCGTTATGCCATCCCAGAATGTGACGGTTTTCGCCGACTAAGTCGTCGCCATCCACGTCCTGATACGGACATTGTTGCTCAACAACGAATACCGAACAGCGAAGCTGAAGAATGGCATACAGCTCCTGAACACTCAGCTTTGCATGATGGAGATCTTGCCAGTGGATCATTGTCTGCCCCTTTGTTGTGATAACCTGAACACCCTGCCTCATTGATGGCGAAAAGTGTAACGTAAAGATGGAATTACTATTTTTAGGTACGTCAGCGGGAGTTCCCACACGCTCTCGCAATGTAACGGCAATATTACTGAATCTGCAACACCCGACTCAGGCAGGTTTGTGGCTTTTTGATTGCGGCGAAGGGACGCAGCATCAAATGCTTAGCACGCCATTTAATCCGGGAAAACTCGATCGTATTTTTATCAGCCATTTACACGGCGACCACCTGTTTGGTTTACCGGGGCTACTGTGCAGTCGTTCAATGGCCGGGAACGTCCAGCCGCTAACGCTCTACGGACCCAAGGGGTTGCGAGAGTTTACCGAAACCGCTTTACGTCTGAGCGGCTCCTGGACCGATTACCCGCTGGATATTGTAGAAATTACCGCCGGTGAGGTTGTGGATGACGGCCTGCGCAAAGTGACTGCGTTTCGACTGGAACATCCACTGGAGTGCTACGGTTTTCGTGTTGAAGAACACGACAAACCCGGCGCGCTTAATGCCAGCGCCCTGAAGGCGGCAGGCGTTAAAGCGGGCCCGTGGTTTCAGGATTTGAAAGCCGGGAAAACCATCGTACTGGAAGACGGTCGCGAGATTAACGGTGCCGATTTCCTCTCCCCGGCAACCCGAGGGAAATCCGTGGCTATTTTCGGTGATACCGGGCCCTGTGCGAGCGCTATCAAACTGGCAAAAGGGGTGGACGTGATGGTACATGAAACCACGCTGGACGCCTCAATGGAGGAAAAAGCCAACAGCCGCGGGCATAGCTCCACCCGGCAGGCCGCACAGCTGGCACGGGACGCCGGTGTGGGCAGACTCATCATGACCCACGTCAGCTCACGCTACGATGCAAAAGGCTGCCAGCGGTTACTTGAAGAGTGCAGAGCGATTTTTCCAGACACGGAACTGGCTCACGATTTCGCCATTTTCACCGTTTAGTGCTCCATTTTTCCGCCTCAGTGCCGATAACAGTGGAAAGGCTGGCTTTCACACTGAGGACAGGATGAACAATTTCCAGAAAGATATTGATGACAGGACAAACCTAACCCTGTCTAACCGTTTTGAACTGCTGCTGTTTCGCCTTGGCAAATCCGTTGAGGAGCAGAAATCAGAGCTGTTTGGCATCAACGTATTCAAACTGCGTGAAATCGTACCGATGCCGACCTTTACACGCCCTGCCGGCATGAAGGCTCCGTTGTTAGGCATGGTGAATATCCGGGACCAGGTGATCCCGGTGATCGACCTGCCTGCTGTCGCCGGGTGTAAACCTGAAACCGGGCTTAATATCCTGTTGATCACAGAGTACGCCCGCAGCGTACAGGCCTTTGCGGTGGAGTCAGTAGAGAACATTATGCGTCTCGACTGGCAACAGGTGCACACTGCTGAGAAAGCCGTTAATGGTCGCTACATCACCAGTATTGCTTGTCTGGATGACGACAAAGAAACCAACAATTTGGCGCTGGTGCTTGATGTCGAACAGATCCTGTATGACAT
>NZ_CP080033.1:3390216-3393763 GCF_019382635.1 Citrobacter sp. Colony219
CGCGCAACCGACCTGAAAACCAGCAAATTCACTATCACGCCGGGTGCGGTGGCCATTGTTGCGGAAGACTCCAAAGTTGCCCGGGCGATGCTGGAGAAAGGACTGAACGCGATGGAAATTCCGCATCTGATGCATGTCACCGGCAAAGATGCGTGGGAAAAAATTCAGCAGCTATCTGAAGAAGCGCAAGCGGAAGGTAAGCCAATCAGCGAGAAGATTGCCCTGGTGCTTACCGATCTGGAAATGCCGGAGATGGATGGTTTTACGCTGACCCGTAAGATAAAAACCGACGAACGTCTGAAGAAGATCCCGGTCGTCATCCACTCTTCACTTTCCGGTAGCGCCAACGAAGATCACGTCCGCCGGGTTAAGGCCGATGGCTACGTGGCAAAATTCGAGGTCAACGAATTATCTTCTGTGATTCAGGAAGTGATGGAGCGCGCAGCAAAAGATGTTAGTGGTCCTTTGGTGAGCCGTCAGCTTTCCGCCTGATAGCCTTGCCCCCATAAAAAAACCCGCCGAGGCGGGTTTTTTTATTCCAACGTGTCGCTTACATCAGCGGCGCCGCCAGTTGCACGATACTGATCAGCGGTTGCGGGTAGATACCCAGCACCAGCACCAGCAGTGCAGAGATCAGCACTACGATACCGCCCGCGCTGTACTGCCAGTTAGACGGCGCATCACGGTTCAGTTGCTGCGGTGCACTCAGGTACAGGCTCACGGCAACGCGCAGGTAATAGTACAAACCAATCGCCGAACCGACCACTACAGCGGCAACCAGCCACCACAGGTTAGCCTGCACACCGACCGCCAGTACGTAGAATTTACCGATAAAGCCCAGCGTCATCGGGATACCCGCCAGAGACAGCATCATCACCGTCATCACTGCCGCGAGGATCGGACGATGCCAGAACAGGCCGCGATAGGAGAACAGAGAATCCGCATCCGGACCACGGTACGGGCTGGACATCAGGCTGACCACACCGAACGCGCCAAGGCTGCTGAACAGATAACCAGCCAGATAAACGCCAACGGCTTCCATCGACATCTCGCCGCTCTGCAGGGCAATCAGCGCCACCAGCAGATAACCGAGGTGAGAGATGGAAGAGTAGCCGAGCAGACGTTTGATGTTGGTCTGGCTCAGCGCCATCAGGTTACCGAAGATGATAGAAGCAAAGGCAATCACACCCAGCACGATACGTACCGCTTCGCTGTCGCCAACCGGCGCGTACAGGAACAGACGCATCACCACGCCGAAGATAGCGATTTTGCTCGCCGTCGCCAGGAAGGTGGAAACCGGAGCCGGAGCACCCTGGTAGACGTCTGGCGTCCACAGGTGGAACGGAACCAGCGAGAGTTTGAAGCCGAGGCCAACAATCATCAGACCGAAGCCCGCCAGCAGCAGCGGTTCGCTCAGCATGCCGTCGCCGAGGCTCTTACCGAGCGCGACAAACGACAGATTCCCAGACTGCGCGTACACCAGCGCCATACCGAACAGCAGGAAGGAAGACGCTGCGGCAGACAGAATGGTGTATTTGATACTGGCTTCCAGCGAACGTTTCTGACGGAACGCATAGCCGACCAGGCCAAACAGCGGCAGAGAGATAAGCTCAATACCAAGGAACAGCGCCGCCAGATGGTTAGCGTTAGCCAGCAGAATACCGCCGAGCGCAGCAATCAGCACCAGCAGGTAGAACTCTTCCCGGTTGTCGTCGTAGCCTTCCAGCCACGGGTAAGCGAAGGTACAGGTGGCAAGACTCGCCAGCAGCACCAGCCCGGTGTAGAGCATGGCGAAACCGTCAACCCGCATCAGCGGGGTGACGTCCATGGCGCCCGCCTGGCCAACAAACCAGAGCGAAACCAGCGCGGCGTTAAGCCCAATGACTGACAACGTGGCATTGAGGAAGTGATTGCGTCGCCACGCAATGGAGAGCATCACAACCACCACCGTCAAGCCGACGATCAGCAGCGGTAGCAGCGCAATCAGGTGTTGTGGAGTTATTGTCATGGCGATTTACGGCCTTGTAGTAGTAACGGAATTAACAAACCACTGCTGGATGTTGCTCATCGCAGAATGCGAGGTATCCAGAATCGGCTGCGGATAGAAGCCAAGCAGTACCAGAAGCACGACCAGCAACAGGATGATAAACAGCTCACGCAGCGACATCCCTGGCAGTTCAACACTGGCAATCTGGCTTTTCGCCTTACCGAAGTAAGCGCGATGCAGCATCGCCAGCGAGTAAACAGAGGCAAACACCAGACCAAAGGTTGAGATCACGGTAATGACCGGAACCACCTGATAGCTGCCGAACAGAATCATGAATTCGCCAACGAAGTTACCGGTACCCGGCATACCCAGCGTACACACTGCAAAGAACATTGACAGCGCAGGCAACCATTTCATTTTGCCCCACAGGCCGCCCATCATACGCATATCACGCGTGTGCAGACGTTCGTACAGCTGACCACACAGGATGAACAGACCGGCTGCAGAAAGACCGTGCGCAATCATCTGGATAACCGCACCCTGGTACGCCAGTTGGCTGCCGGTGTAGATAGCAATCAGCACGAAGCCCATGTGCGATACAGAGGTGTAGGCAATCAGACGTTTGATATCGTACTGATTAAAGGCCATCCACGCGCCGTAAAAGATGCCGATTACGCCAAGCCACATAGCGATAGGTGCAAACTCCGCCGACGCGTTCGGGAACAGCGGCAGGGAGAAACGCAGCAGACCGTAGGCCGCCGTTTTCAGCAGAATCCCCGCCAGGTCAACGGAACCTGCGGTCGGTGCCTGGGAGTGCGCATCCGGCAACCAGCCGTGCAGCGGAACCACCGGCATTTTCACCGCAAACGCGATGAAGAAGCCCAGCATCAGCAGATATTCCACGCCGTGGGACATCGGGGTATTCAGCAGTTCTTCATAGTTGAAGGTCCACACGCCGGTCGCTTTGTAGTGCACAAACACCAGCGCCAGGATGGCAATCAACATCACCAGACCGCTTGCCTGGGTATAGATGAAGAACTTGGTGGCCGCCGTGATACGCGTTTTACCGTCAGAGGCTTTATGCCCCCACAACGCGATCAGGAAGTACATCGGCACCAACATCATTTCCCAGAAGAAGAAGAACAGGAACATGTCGATGGCAAGGAATACGCCGATTACGCCGCCTAAGATCCACATCAGGTTCAGGTGGAAGAAGCCCTGGTATTTTTCGATTTCATTCCAGGAGCACAGTACCGCCAGAACACCGAGCAGACCGGTTAGCACCACCATCAGCAGCGACAAACCGTCGATGGCTAAATGAATAGAGATGCCAAAACGCGGGATCCACGGCAGGACAAACTCAGACTGCCACTGCGGAATGCCAGCGGATTGCGTCAGTGAATAGCCGCCCTGCAACCACAGTTGCAAGCCAAGCGCCAGCGTCAGTCCCATGGTAATCAGCGCTATCCAGCGCGGCACCTTCACGCCAAAGCGTTCGGTCTGCCAGCACAGGAAGCCACCGATAAAGGGAATCAATATTAGCCAGGGTAGTAACATGGC
>NZ_CP080033.1:3394010-3469180 GCF_019382635.1 Citrobacter sp. Colony219
CTCAACGCAGTACCATCAACAGTGCCAGCACAACAACGGCGCCGATGCTCATTGATGCCACATACCAGCGCAGATAGCCGTTCTCGCTTAACAGCAGGCCTTTACCTGCAAAGCGAGACAGGATCGCCGGAATGTTCATCATTGCGTTCAGCGGATCGCGTTTCAGCAGCCATGCAACACCGAGGAACGGCTTGACGAACACTTTGTCATACAGCCAGTCGAAGCCCCAGGCGTTATACCACCAGGTACCCAGCAAACGGCCTGGCGCACTGTTGGCAATCGATGTCACAAGCTGGCGTTTACCCAGCCACAGCCATGCAGCGATCAGGATGCCCGCAATCGCGACGATACCGGAAGTAATTTCCAGCGTCATGACGCGACCATGCTCAAGCTCGGTCGTCGCAGGCAGTACGCCATGCAGTGGCGGCACAATCAGCGCGCCAACAAAGGTGGACAGGATCATCAGCACAATCAGCGGCAGATGATGGGTAATCCCCTTCCCGGCGTGAGCGTGAATTTGTTCTTTACCGTGGAACACGATGAAAATCATACGGAAGGTATACAGCGAGGTCATGAACGCACCGACCAGACCTGCAACCATCAGATTGATATGACCGTTCGCCATCGCACCGGCAAGAATCTCATCCTTACTGAAGAAGCCAGCGGTAATCAGCGGCAGAGCCGACAGCGCCGCGCCACCAATCAGGAAGCAGAGATACACCAGCGGAATAGACTTACGCAGGCCGCCCATCTTGAAGATGTTCTGTTCGTGGTGGCAGGCCAGGATAACCGAGCCGGATGCCAGGAACAGCAGCGCTTTAAAGAAGGCGTGCGTCATCAGGTGGAAAATCGCCGCATCCCACGCCTGAACGCCAAGCGCTAGGAACATGTAGCCAATCTGGCTCATCGTGGAGTAAGCGAGAACGCGTTTGATGTCGGTCTGTACCAGCGCAGCAAAACCCGCCAGTACCAGCGTGATAGCACCGATAATCCCCACCAGATGCAGGATTTCCGGGGTCATCAGGAACAGGCCGTGCGTACGTGCAATCAGGTAGACACCGGCGGTAACCATCGTCGCAGCGTGGATCAGCGCAGAGACAGGCGTCGGGCCTGCCATCGCATCAGCAAGCCATGTTTGCAACGGCAGCTGTGCAGATTTACCGACCGCACCGCCCAGCAGCATCAGGGTTGCCCACATCAGCATGTTGTTACCGTCTGCAAAGTGCGCAGGCGCCAGTTCCACCATTTCGCGGAAGTTCAGCGTGCCCAGCTCGTTGTAGAGAATGAACAGTGCGAATGCCAGGAATACGTCACCAACACGGGTTACCACGAAGGCTTTCATTGCCGCAGCGCCATTCTTCGGATCGGTATAGTAGAAACCAATCAGCAGATAGGAGCACAGGCCCACGCCTTCCCAGCCGAGGTACATCAGCAGCAGGTTATCCGCCAGCACCAGAACCACCATGCTGGCGATAAACAGGTTGGTGTAGGCGAAGAAACGAGAATAGCCCTCTTCTCCGCGCATATACCAGGAGGCGAACATGTGGATCAGGAAACCGACGCCGGTCACCACGGAGAGCATGGTCAGCGACAGGCCGTCCAGCACCAGGTTAAAACCGATGTTGAAGTCGCCGACTGACATCCACGTCCACAGCGGCTGGCTGTAAGCCTGCTGGCCATTGGCAAAGAAATCAACGCCAACAAACGCAGTCACCAGCGCGGCCAGGCCAATCGACCCGACACCCACGGTAGCGGACAGATTTTCTGACCAACGACCACGAGAAAACGCCAGTAATACAAAGCCAATAAATGGCAGAATAATGGTTAAGGCAAGCATGTTCATCCACGCATCTCACTTACTGAATCGATGTTCAGGTTCTGGCGACGGCGATGAAGTTGCAGCAGCAGCGCAAGTCCAATGCTCGCTTCCGCAGCCGCAAGGCTGATGGCGAGAATGTACATCACCTGACCATCGGTCTGGCCCCAGTAGCTTCCGGCGACCACAAAGGCCAGCGCAGAGGCGTTAATCATGATTTCCAGCCCGATCAGCATAAACAGCAGATTGCGGCGGATAACCAGACCGGTCAAACCCAGGACGAATAAAATCGCAGCGAGGATCAGTCCATGTTGTAAGGGGATCATGCGTGCTCCTCCGTTTTTCTTTTCGCGCGGTCATCGGTGCGATTGCTCAGCACCTCACCTGAACGCTCTTCGCGCCCCACGTGGAAGGCCACAACCAGACCCGCCAGCAGCAGCATCGAAGCCAGTTCGACCGCCAGTACATACGGTCCGAACAGGGAAATACCGACTGCTTTCGCGCTGATTGGTGTCCCGTCGATGCCCTGATCGTTAACGCCCAGAATGGCGTAAACAATAACCACCAGCATGATGGCCGACAGAATCGCCGGTCCAATCCACACCTGAGGTTTCAGCCACTGGCGTTCCTGTTCAATTTCAGAACCACCGAGGTTGAGCATCATTACCACGAATACGAACAGCACCATGATGGCGCCCGCGTAGACGATAATTTCCAGCGCACCGGCGAAGTAAGCGCCTAACGAGAAGAACACCCCGGAAATCGCCAGCAGCGAAATAATCAGATACAGCAGTGCGTGTACCGGATTGGTGTGGGTGATCACCCGCAAGGTTGCGAGAATGGCTATCAGGCCACAGATATAAAAAGCGAACTCCATTGCCCCTCTCCTTACGGTAACAGGCTCTTGACGTCGATAGGCTTAGCTTCGTTCTCTGCTTCGCCCTTATCTTTGCCGTCGATTGCCATACCTGCCATCCGGTAGAAGTTATATTCCGGGTATTTGCCCGGACCGGAGATCAGCAGATCCTCTTTCTCGTAAACCAGGTCCTGGCGCTTGTACTCACCCAGCTCGAAATCTGGAGTCAGCTGAATAGCCGTTGTCGGACAGGCTTCTTCACACAGGCCGCAGAAAATGCAGCGTGAGAAGTTAATGCGGAAAAACTCCGGATACCAGCGGCCATCTTTGGTCTCTGCTTTTTGCAAAGAGATACAGCCTACCGGACACGCTACCGCACACAGGTTACAGGCAACGCAGCGCTCTTCACCGTCTGGATCACGAGTCAGAACGATACGACCACGAAAACGGGGCGGTAGATAGACCGGCTCTTCCGGGTACATCTGCGTTTCGCGTTTCGCGAACGCATGCAGGCCGATCATCCAGATACTGCGTACCTGGGTGCCGAAACCTACGAACAATTCTTTTAAGGTCATGGTCTTTGTGTCCCTTATTGCGCCTGCCAGAGAATGACAGCCGCCGTTACCAGCAAGTTGACGAGCGTCAGCGGCAGACAGACTTTCCAGCCGAAGGACATTACCTGGTCATAACGAGGACGCGGTAACGACGCACGAATCAAAATGAACATCATCATGAAGAACGCGGTTTTCAGCGCGAACCAGACGAATGGTGGTAAGAACGGGCCATGCCAGCCACCGAAGAACAGGGTAACCATCAGCGCAGAAATGGTGACGATACCGATGTATTCACCCACGAAGAACAGACCGAATTTCATACCGGAATATTCAATGTGGTAACCGTCGGCCAGTTCCTGCTCGGCTTCTGGCTGGTCAAACGGGTGACGGTGACACACCGCCACGCCCGCGATGGCAAAGGTGACAAAACCAAAGAACTGCGGAATAACGTTCCAGATATCAGCCTGGTTGTTGACGATGTCGGTCATGTTAAATGAACCGGCCTGCGCCACCACGCCCATCAGGGAAAGTCCGAGGAACACTTCGTAGCTCAGCGTCTGCGCAGACGCACGCATCGCACCGAGCAGGGAGTATTTGTTGTTACTGGACCAGCCGGCGAACAGCACCGCGTATACCGCGAGGCCCGCCATCATCAGGAAGAACAGGATCCCGATGTTCAGGTCGGCCACTACCCAGTTCGGACTCACCGGCACGATGGCGAAAGCCAGCAGCAGCGAGGTGAAGGCGATCATCGGTGCCAGGGTAAAGATGACGCGATCCGAGAATTTCGGGATCCAGTCTTCTTTAAAGAACATCTTGATCATGTCCGCAACCAGCTGGAGCGAACCGCCCCAGCCAACACGGTTCGGTCCGTAACGGTTCTGGAACAGACCCAGCAGACGACGTTCGCCAAAGCTCATGAATGCCCCGCAGGTGACCACCACCAGCAGGATCACCACCGCTTTGAGAATGCTCAGCAGGATCTCAATCAGATCGGGTGTAATCCAACTCATTGTTGTGCCTCCTGCAGATCCTCAAGACGCGCACCTGCCAGAACCGGCGCGATGCCAGGCATGCCCATCGGCAAACCAACCTGCCCTGCCGTTAATCCTTCAGCGATTTCAACCGGCAGCGTAACCGTGTTGCCATCGTAGCTGAAAGAAACGCGCGTACCGGCATTAACACCCAACTTCGCGGCATCAGCCGGGTTGAGTTTGATGTACGGCTGCGGCATACGGGTCTGGAAGACCGGCGCACGCTGGGACATTTCGTCACTGCCAAACAGATGGTAGTACGGCGCGATACGCCACTGACCATCCTGAGCCTGGAAGCTCGCCGGAACGGTAGTGAAGTAATCCATACCATCCGCAGAAGCTTCGATCAGGCGCACGCCCGGATCGCCATGACGCAGTTTACCGCCCACTTCATCCTGGAACTTGTTCCACGCCTGTGGGGAGTTCCAGCCCGGAGCCCAGGCAAACGGAATTTGTGAACGCGGCGCAGACGGCTGGTTGTTCCCTTCCATAGAGAAGGCGAACATGGTGTCTTTGTCCTGCGGTTGACGCGGTTCGTGTACGCTGATGTTGGCGCGCATTGCGGTACGCCCACTGTAGCGGTGCGGTTCACGAGCCAGCTTCTGTCCACGGATACGGAAGCTTGCGTCCGGCGCGGCATCTTTAATGCCTGCCAGCTGCGGCAACTTCTCAACGACCGCGTCGATAACGTGGTCGAGCTGCGTCCAGTCCACTTCACGACTCTGCACGGTGCTGTGCAGCGAGTGCAGCCAGCGCCAGCTTTCGAGCATTACGGTGTTGCTGTCGTAGTAGGATGGGTCATAGACCTGGAAGAAACGCTGGGCGCGGCCTTCGTTGTTAATCACCGTACCATCGCTTTCGGCGAAGCTTGCAGCGGAAAGCACCAGATGGGCGTTTTCCATAATTGCCGTACGCTGATGGTCAACAACCAGTACCAGCGGCGCTTTCGCCAGCGCGGCATCAACGCGGGCGGCTGAAGCATGGCGATGCAGGTCATTTTCCAGCACCACAACGGCGTCAGCGCGGCCTGTTTCCAGCTCGGTCAGCGCATCGTCAAGGGAACCACCGCCAATCATGCCGAGGCCCATGCTGTTAACCGAGCGAGCAATCATGGTGATGCCGACGTCTGCGCCACGGCCTTTCAGCGCCTTCGCCACGTTGGCTGCGGCCTGAATCACCTCTAAGCTACCGGCGTTGGTGCCGGAAATAATCAGTGGTTTCTTCGCCCCGGCCAGTGCCTGAACGATAACGTCAATTTTGTTCTGCAGGCCACGGTCGATACCGTCAACCGCCGGAGCGTTGTTATCCAGCGCATGAGCGATAGCGAAACCTAAACGCGCCTGATCTTCAACCGGTGCACGATAGGTCCAAGCGGCGATATCATCCAGGCGGGTGTTATCGACGTTGGTAACGAACAGCGGATGCTTAGCACGCTGGCCGATGTTAAGGATTGCTGCGATCTGCCAGTCGGCCACTTTTTGTGCCGCCGCCATTTCGCGAGCTTTACCTTTCACTGCCTGACGCACCGCCAGCGCAACACGCGCACCGGTTTGGGTGACATCTTCGCCCAGTACCAGAACGGCGTCGTAAGATTCTATTTCACGCAGTGCCGGGGTATGAATCCCGCCGTCACGCAGCACGCTCAGTGCCAGTTGCAGACGTTCCTGCTCGCCCTGGGCTATACCGGTATAGAAGTTATCCGCACCGACCAGTTCACGCAGCGCGAAGTTGCTCTCAACACTGGCGCGCGGAGAGCCGATACCGATCACTTTCTTCGACTGACGCAGAATATCTGCCGCGCCCTGCATCGCCTGCTCGGCGTTCAGCGTGATCAGGTCATCGCCACGACGCTGTACTGGCTGACGCGGACGGTCTTTCAGGTTCACGTAACCATAGCCGAAACGACCACGGTCGCAAAGGAAGTAGTGGTTAACGGTACCGTTGTAGCGGTTTTCGATACGACGCAGTTCACCGTAGCGCTCGCCCGGGCTGGTGTTACAGCCGATGGAACACTGCTGGCAGATGCTCGGCGCAAACTGCATGTCCCATTTACGGTTATAACGCTCGGAGTGCGTTTTATCGGTGAAGACGCCGGTCGGGCAAATTTCTACCAGATTGCCAGAGAATTCGCTTTCGAGCGTACCGTCTTCCGGACGACCGAAGTAGACATTGTCATGTGCGCCATAAACGCCCAGATCCGTGCCATCGGCGTAATCTTTGTAGTAACGCACGCAGCGATAGCAGGCGATGCAGCGGTTCATTTCGTGAGAGATGAACGGCCCCAAATCCTGGTTGCGGTGTGTACGCTTCGTGAAGCGGTAGCGACGGAAGCTATGACCAGTCATGACGGTCATATCCTGAAGGTGGCAGTTACCGCCCTCTTCGCAGACCGGGCAGTCGTGCGGGTGGTTGGTCATCAACCACTCGACGACGCTTTCGCGGAACTGCTTCGCTTCTTCGTCATCAATAGAAATAAAGGTACCTTCGGTGGCCGGTGTCATACAAGACATCACCAGGCGACCACGCGTGTCTTCCGCGTTCTGATATTGCTTCACCGCACACTGGCGGCAAGCACCGACGCTTCCCAGCGCCGGGTGCCAGCAAAAGTACGGAATATCAAGGCCAAGAGACAGACAAGCTTCCAGCAGGTTGTCCGCTCCGTTGACCTCATATTCTTTGCCGTCTACATGAATCGTAGCCATAGTCAGCATGCTTCCAGTTGGCTCGGTCGTGACCGAGCATTAATCGAATTTCTTTTCCGCTTTATCCTTCAAGCTGCCTCGGCGTTGGCTTCCCTCGCCACCCCAGTCACTTACTTTAGTAAGCTCAGGGGTTCTCTCGGTTGCCGCCTTGACGCATCTTGAATGCTTTCGCGTAAAACGTTTACCAGCGCTCTTTCAGCAGGTTCGGCTGAATACCACCAATAGCGTGGGTATTGCTGAAGGTCTGCTTAATGCCAGCTTCGAATTCTTCGCGGAAATATTTAATGGCGCTCTGTAGCGGTTCCACCGCACCCGGTGCGTGTGCACAGAAGGTTTTACCCGGGCCGAGGAAACGACACAGTTGCTCAAGTGTCTCGATATCCCCAGGCTGGCCTTCGCCACGCTCCAGCGCACGCAGAATTTTCACACTCCACGGCAGACCATCACGGCACGGCGTACACCAGCCACAGGACTCGCGGGCAAAGAACTCTTCGAGGTTACGCACCAGCCCAACCATGCCAATCTCGTGGTCAACCGCCATCGCCAGCGCGGTGCCCAGACGGCTACCGGCTTTACCAATGCTTTCGAATTCCATCGGCAGGTCGAGATGTGCTTCAGTCAGGAAGTCAGTCCCCGCGCCGCCCGGCTGCCAGGCTTTGAACTTCAGGCCATCGCGCATGCCGCCCGCGTAATCTTCGAGGATTTCACGCGCAGTAGTGCCGAACGGCAGCTCCCACAGTCCCGGATTCTTCACGCGACCAGAGAAGCCCATCAGTTTGGTGCCCGCGTCTTTGCTCTTCGAAATGTTCTGGTACCACTCCACGCCGTTTGCGAGGATAGCCGGTACGTTACACAGGGTTTCGACGTTGTTAACGCAGGTCGGTTTACCCCATGCACCAGAGCTTGCCGGGAACGGCGGCTTGGAGCGCGGGTTCGCACGGCGACCTTCGAGGGAGTTGATCAGTGCAGTTTCTTCACCGCAGATGTAACGCCCTGCCCCGGTGTGCACAAACAGTTCGAAATCGAAACCGGTGCCCATGATGTTTTTGCCAAGCAGACCGGCTTCGGTCGCTTCGGCAATCGCGCGGCGCAGATGCACAGCCGCTTCGATATATTCACCGCGCAGGAAGATGTAACCACGGTACGCTTTCAGCGCAAACGCGGAGATCAGCATGCCTTCCACCAGCAGGTGCGGCAGCTGTTCCATCAACAAGCGGTCTTTATAGGTGCCGGGTTCCATTTCATCGGCGTTACACAGCAGGTAACGGATGTTCATGGATTCGTCTTTCGGCATCAGGCTCCACTTCAGACCGGTGGAAAAGCCTGCGCCGCCGCGCCCTTTCAGGCCAGCGTCTTTTACCTGGTTGACGATTTCATCCGGTGACAGCCCGGTCAGGGCCTTACGCGCACCTTCATAACCGTTCTTGCTACGATATTCGTCCAGCCATACCGGCTGTTTGTCATCACGCAGACGCCAGGTCAGCGGATGCGTTTCGGGAGTACGGATAATGTCTTTCATTTATACCGCTCCAGCAGTTCGGGAATGCCTTCCGGGGTCAGATGAGCGTGAGTATCTTCATCGATCATCATATTCGGCCCCTTGTCGCAGTTCCCCAGGCAACAGGTCGGCAGCAGCGTAAAGCGACCATCAAAGGTCGTCTGCCCCGGCTTGATGTTGAGTTTTTTCTCAAGCGCAGCCTGGATCCCCTGGTAGCCATTGATATGGCACACGACGCTGTCGCAATAGCGGATCACGTGGCGACCGACCGGCTGACGGAAGATCTGACTGTAGAATGTCGCAACACCTTCGACGTCGCTTGCCGGGATACCCAGCACGTCAGCGATCGCGTAGATCGCCCCATCCGGCACCCAGCCACGCTGCTTCTGAACGATTTTCAGCGCTTCAATGGACGCCGCACGCGGGTCTTCGTAGTGGTGCTTCTCGTGCTCAATCGCTTCACGCTCAGCCGCACTCAGCTCAAAAGCCTCGGTTTGTGGTTGTTGGTTCTCGTGCATAATTAGCGGTCCACATCTGACATAACAAAATCGATACTACCCAGATGGACGATCAGGTCGGACACCAGGCTGCCACGTACCGCTACCGGGATCTGCTGCAGGTGCGCATAGCTCGGAGTACGGATACGGGTACGATAACTCATGGTGCTGCCATCGCTGGTCAGGTAGTAACTGTTGATACCCTTGGTCGCTTCCACCATCTGGAAGGACTCGTTTGCCGGCATAACCGGTCCCCACGAAACCTGCAGGAAGTGGGTGATCAGGGTTTCGATATGTTGCAGCGTGCGCTCTTTCGGCGGCGGCGTCGTCAGCGGGTGATCCGCTTTGAACGGGCCTTCCGGCATGTTATTGAGGCACTGCTCAAGGATGCGCAGACTCTGGCGCAGCTCTTCAACTTTCAGCATCACGCGGGTATAGCAGTCGGACACACCGCCGCCAACCGGGACTTCAAAGTCAAAGTTTTCGTAGCCAGAGTACGGACGCGCTTTACGCACGTCGAAATCAATACCGGTCGCACGCAGCGCAGCACCGGTACAGCCCCAGTCCAGCGCTTCTTTCTTGCCGTAAGCGGCAACGCCCTGCGAACGGCCTTTCAGGATGGTGTTACGCAGTGCGGCTTTCTCGTAAGAATCCAGACGTTTTGGCATCCAGTCGAGGAAATCACGCAGCAGTTTGTCCCAACCGCGCGGCAGATCGTGTGCCACACCGCCGATACGGAACCAGGCCGGGTGCATACGGAAACCGGTGATCGCTTCCACGACGTCGTAGATTTTCTGACGGTCGGTAAAGGCGAAAAATACCGGAGTCATCGCGCCGACGTCCTGAATGAACGTGGAGATGTACAGCAGGTGGCTGTTGATACGGAACAGTTCAGACAGCATGACGCGAATCACGTTGACGCGATCCGGTACGGTAATACCCGCCAGCTTTTCGACTGCCAGCACGTACGGCATTTCGTTCACGCAGCCACCGAGGTACTCGATACGGTCAGTGTACGGAATGTAGCTGTGCCAGGACTGACGTTCGCCCATCTTTTCAGCGCCACGGTGGTGGTAGCCGATGTCAGGTACGCAGTCGACGATTTCTTCGCCATCAAGCTGCAGGACAATACGGAACGCACCATGGGAAGACGGGTGGTTAGGACCGAGGTTGAGGAACATAAAGTCCTCGTTTTCGGTGCTACGCTTCATGCCCCAGTCTTCAGGTTTGAAGGTCAGCGCTTCCATTTCCAGATCCTGTTTGGCTTTAGTCAGCTCAAACGGGTCAAATTCGGTCGCACGCGCCGGGTAGTCTTTACGCAGCGGATGGCCTTCCCAGGTATGCGGCATCAGCAGACGCGTCAGGTGCGGGTGACCTTCGATGTCGATGCCAAACATTTCCCAGGTTTCACGCTCATACCAGTTGGCGTTCGGGAACAGTTTGGTGAAAGTCGGTACGCGCAGATCGTTTTCAGACAAAGCCACCTTGAGCATGATATCGCGATTGCGTTCAATGGAGATCAGGTGATAGAAAACGGAAAAATCCGCGGCGGGTAACCCTTCGCGGTGCGTACGCAGACGTTCGTCCATGCCGTGTAAGTCAAACAGCATGACGTAAGGTTTCGGCAGTCTCTTTAAGAAATCGCCAACTTCGAGTAACTGTTCACGCTTGACCCAGACAACGGGTACCCCAGTGCGAGTAGCCTGAACGGTAAAGGCATCCGGCCCAAAACGGTTGCGCAGTTCGCCAATGACCGGGTCATCAAGGTGATCCCGTGTTTGCCATACGGCGTCTTGCGCGGTTAAGTCGGTCATATTGTTCACCATTGCAAATGGTCCGTGGTGGTCGGCAGTGCTTCGCGCTATTTATGTAGTGGTAAGCGAAGGAAGTGCTGCTGCCGACAGGCGCAAATTAAATCTCGTCTGGTGTACGAAGATTCGTTACAGCAATACGTTCGCCGCGTTTACGCTCGCGTTCTGACTGCATATTGGCGCGATAAACGCCCTGATCGCCAACCACCCAGGAGAGCGGACGGCGTTCTTTGCCAATGGAATCTTGCAGCAGCATCAGTGCCTGCATGTACGCTTCCGGACGCGGCGGGCATCCCGGGATGTACACATCGACCGGAATAAATTTATCAACGCCCTGCACTACCGAGTAGATATCGTACATACCGCCGGAGTTGGCGCAGGCGCCCATGGAAATAACCCATTTCGGTTCCAGCATCTGATCGTAGAGGCGCTGAATAACCGGTGCCATTTTGGTGAAGCAGGTTCCGGCTACGACCATCAGGTCAGCCTGACGCGGCGATGCACGCAATACTTCTGCACCAAAACGGGCCACGTCATGCACGGCGGTAAACGAGGTCACCATCTCTACGTAGCAGCAGGACAGGCCAAAGTTATATGGCCAAATTGAGTTTTTACGGCCCCAGTTAACCATGTCATGCAACTTGCCCATGAACACATTTTTGTTAACTTCCTGCTCCAGGGGGTCGGTTACGATCTCCTGTTTTTGCAGGGGGTAACGGTCGTTCTCACCGTTAGGATCTATGCGGGTGAGCGTATAATCCATCTTAATGCCTCGCGGTTAGCGTTGACGATTAGCGATACTGTTCGTTTCCGGGTTCATACGCTCGCGGCGTGAACGCGCGGGCGTCCAGTCCAGCGCGCCAATACGCACCAGATAAACCAGACCTGCCAGTAACACAAAAATAAAAATTGCAGCTTCCACAAAGCCAATCCAACCGCTTTCACGGATAGAGGTTGACCATGCGAACAGATACAGCGCTTCAACGTCGAAGATAACGAAGAACATGGCTACCAGATAAAACTTGGCAGACAGGCGCAAGCGGGCGGTGCCGACCGAGTCGATACCTGATTCAAACGGCACGTTTTTAGATCTCGCGCGTGCGCGACCACCTAAAAACCAGCCGCCGACGAGCATCAGGCAGCACAGGCCAATGGCGACAATAAGAAAGATAGCGAATGCCCAGTGATGAGCGATGACTTCAGTGGATGTTGACATACTCATTGCTTACTCATCAAAAGTAGCGCCAAATTCTCTGCTCTTTTCGGCAGATGAACGCCACATCGATTCATGGGGAGGAATAAAAAAAACCTTACAATCACTGTGAAAAATCATTTTAGACAGCTAATTGATGGGGTTTTTTACTCCTTTCTATAACCTTTTGTCAACTTTAACAAAAGTTTCCTCACATTATTTTACACAACTCCAACACCATTAACATAAAGTGCTATTTAGACCCATTTCGATCGCGTCATCGGTCATTTTTAATGTTGTTGAATCGTGTCCGTAGTGAAGTAAAAAAATGATACCCGTCTATTTTGACAGGAATTCACACAGATGCCTCCCCCTAAATGGGAGTATTTTCTTGATCTGTGACACGCTTTTGTTAATTCACCATAAAAAACAGCAACAATTTCTCTAGTTTTTTAACATGAAAATGAATAGCGCCTCGAGTGATTGTTTTTTGCACTATTTGTAGGTGATTTTTTTACCTACTGATTTTGTTAAGTTTTGGTATACAAAATGCCATCTCCGACCATTATTTGCATAAAAAAAGAGCCGCTGGATGTTTTTTCATCACCAGCGACTCTTTTTTGCACTTACATTTTATAACGATTATTTATGGTACATCACTCAAAGTCGCCTTCGACAATCAGCGAATCGTCTCCCCCTTCAGGGGTAAACTGGTTGTATTGCCAGGGATTTTGATAGGTCTGCATCGACTTAAAGATCACCTGAGCCAGCTCATTTTGTGATGCAGGGTCGCAGCACAGCAAGTACTCCGTTTCCGGCAACGGTGGCAATCCGTCCGCCGCGCCCAGTACGCGTAAATCCGGGCTCATCATTTCTACAGGACGGGCAGTCACGCCCAACCCCGCCTTCACTGCCGCACGAACAGCCGCTAATGTTGAAGCAACATAGGCCAGACGCCACGGGATCTGTGCAGCGTTCAGCGTTGCCAGTACCATATCGCGGAACGGACTCGGATCATCCAGCAGCACCAGCGGCACCGGCTCACCTTTTTGTAAAATATATTCGGCCGCACAATACCAGTGCGTAGGTGAGGTACGCAGATTCAGACACTCAAAATCGCCTGGCCGGTTGGTTGTCACCACCAGATCAACGTCTTGTGACTTCAGCATATCCACCATGTAAGCGTTGCGTTTCACTCTGACATCCAGCGCAAGCTTCGGATAAACCGAACTTATCCGGTTCAGCAGAAAAGGAAGGATAGTATCCGCTGACTCATCAGAAGCGCCAATAGTTAACACTCCCTGAAGATTGTTAAACATCAATGATGAGCATGCCTCATCATTAAAACGCAATATTTTTCTGGCGTAACCCAGCAACTGAATCCCATGCTCGGTCAGTAGTTTGTTACGTCCATGGCGCGCGAACAACTCTTTCCCCACAAGTTGTTCGAGACGTTGCATTTGCTGACTCACCGCAGACTGAGTGCGACATACCGCAGCTGCCGCAGCCGCGAAGGTATTCAGATCGGCAACGGCAACGAAGGTTCTCAGCAGATCGAGATCGAGGTTAATTATCGGACGATTTGCATTTATCATAATTTTTCACTTACTCGCGGGTCATACCGGGTTAATGCTGTGCATTCAGAAACAAACAACTCCATTTGTAATGGGCCTCCCTCGCAGTTTCACCAGGTGTAACCAGGTGAAAATAAGGATGTATTTGCTTTAACAAACGAAACAATTCCCTTTCAGCGCTATATAATACCCGTGACACTCATCGGAATATAGCAACGAGAAAGAGTCATTTTTTTAGCTGTTGGATGATTCTGACTAATGGAAAACATGTAAATTTTGTAAATTTGAAAAATAGTTAACGAACACTAATTTACACATTAAAAACTAACTTTTCAGTATGTTAGAAACTCTTAACTAACATTAGAATTATCGCAAAACACAAGTTGCGTACCATTTCATGGGACTTATCTTAACCTAAAACCACTATATTTATAAGTGTTATCGCGAATTAATCGAAGCAAAAAGGTGATAACTCAGACTGGCAGTTTTCGTATTATTAACGCGTTCAATAAATACTGTTTAAATATTAAATAATAATTAATTAAGAATGCCACCATTCATTAATTATACTTAACAATAGATTCACACCGCATCGTTGTTAGATCAGGCCGATAACAGTTTGTCAGGCTCAAACCTCAGTATTTTCGAATTGCGCAATACAGCAGATACTCCCGACCGCGCCCCGTTTTGCACATCTCACTATTTTTACCAAAACAAATCACCATACCCGAGCCGCCACATCGAAATATATAACCACAAAAACAAAAATATCAAGATTATAATTCTATATTAATTTCATTATTTAGTTATTAACAGTTAATTATAACCTCGCAACTTTCGAAATCTTCTACTAAAGACCCTTCAAAACTCACCGTCGGGGGAGTACATTGTTCTGTGCTGACTTCCACGGCAGGGAGTGGCATTCACAGCTAAAAAGGTCAAGATTCATGTCCCCCATTGAAAAATCCAGCAAATTAGAAAATGTCTGTTATGACATTCGTGGCCCGGTTCTGAAGGAAGCAAAGCGCCTGGAAGAAGAAGGCAATAAAGTTCTGAAACTCAACATCGGCAACCCTGCGCCATTCGGGTTTGAAGCACCAGATGAAATTCTGGTCGATGTGATCCGCAATTTGCCAACTGCGCAAGGATATTGCGATTCCAAAGGCCTTTATTCAGCCCGCAAAGCGATCATGCAGCATTACCAGGCCCGCGGGATGCGCGATGTTACCGTGGAGGACATTTATATCGGTAACGGCGTTTCTGAATTAATCGTTCAGGCGATGCAGGCGTTGCTGAACAGTGGGGACGAAATGCTGGTTCCTGCACCTGATTACCCGCTGTGGACAGCGGCAGTATCGCTCTCTGGCGGTAATGCCGTGCACTACCTGTGTGATGAATCGTCAGACTGGTTCCCGGACCTTGATGATATTCGGGCAAAAATCACCCCGCGCACACGTGGGATCGTCATAATTAACCCAAACAACCCTACCGGCGCCGTTTACTCTAAAGAGCTGCTGATGGAGATAGTTGAGATTGCTCGCCAGAACAACCTCATTATCTTTGCTGACGAGATTTATGACAAAATTCTCTATGATGATGCCGAGCATCACTCAATTGCGGCAATGGCCCCGGATCTGCTGACTATTACCTTCAATGGCCTGTCAAAAACTTATCGTGTTGCGGGGTTCCGCCAGGGTTGGATGGTACTGAACGGACCGAAGAAACATGCCAAAGGGTATATTGAAGGTCTTGAAATGTTGGCCTCCATGCGTTTATGCGCCAACGTTCCAGCGCAACACGCCATTCAAACCGCGCTGGGTGGATACCAGAGCATCAGCGAATTTATCATGCCAGGCGGACGTTTGTATGAACAGCGCAACCGGGCCTGGGAATTACTTAATGATATTCCGGGCGTCTCCTGCGTGAAGCCACGCGGCGCGCTGTATATGTTCCCGAAAATTGATGCCAAACGCTTCAATATTCACGACGACCAGAAGATGGTTCTCGACTTTCTGCTGCAGGAAAAAGTCCTGCTGGTTCAGGGAACGGCTTTCAACTGGCCGTGGCCGGATCATTTCCGTATCGTCACACTGCCGCGTATTGACGATATCGAAATGTCGTTGAGTAAATTTGAGCGTTTCCTGTCAGGGTATCGCCAGCTGTAACCACGCAAAGTGCTACCGGGTTTGCATCCGGTAGCACTCTCTGCGCAAAATACCGTTACTGAAGTCACTGAGTAAGGGTCGTTATGAAGCAGAGCCACTTTTTTGCCCACCTCTCCCGTCTGAAACTCATTAACCGCTGGCCGCTGATGCGCAACGTGCGCACCGAAAACGTGTCCGAACACAGTCTGCAGGTTGCTATGGTTGCTCATGCGCTGGCCGCGATCAAAAACCGTAAATTTTGTGGTCAGGTAAATGCTGAGCGTATTGCCCTGCTGGCGATGTATCACGATGCGTCAGAGGTGTTAACCGGCGATCTCCCTACCCCAGTGAAATATTTCAACTCGCAGATTGCTCAGGAATATAAAGCGATAGAGAAAATTGCCCAGCAAAAACTGGTCGATATGGTTCCCGACGAGTTGCGGGATATTTTTGCACCACTCATTGATGAACATGCCTTAAGTGAAGAAGAAAGATCGATTGTTAAACAGGCCGATGCCCTGTGCGCGTATCTGAAGTGCCTGGAGGAACTCTCCGCCGGTAACAACGAATTTCTGCTGGCGAAAACGCGTCTGGAAAAAACGCTGGAGTCACGACGCAGCGAAGAGATGGACTACTTTATGGACGTGTTCGTCCCGAGTTTTCACCTCTCATTAGATGAAATCAGTCAGGATTCACCGCTTTAAGCGATTTTGCCGGATGGCGGCTAACGCCTTATCCGGCCTACAGGTAGGCGTGATATCCGTAGGCCTGATAAGCGCAGCGCCATCAGGCGTTTACTGCGGCGGTCAAAACGGGAACAGCATCGGGATCATCACCACGCACACTGCCATGACAATCACCGTAAACGGTACGCCAATCTTCACGAAGTCGCTAAAGCTGTAGTTACCCGGCCCGAGCACCAGTGTGTTTACCGGTGAAGACACTGGCGTCATAAAGGCTGCGGAAGCCGCCATCGCAATCACCATCGCAAAAGGATACGGCGAAACGCCCATCGACTTTGCCGCTGCCAGCGCAATCGGCGCCATCAGTACCGCCGTCGCGGTGTTAGAGATAAATAACCCAATGGTCGCGCACAGGACAAACAGACAACCCAGCATCATGTACGGGCCATATCCCCCACCGACGTCCATGAGTCCTTTTACCACCAGATCGACACCGCCGGTCTTTTGTAAAGCCAGCGCAAAAGGCATCATCCCGACGATCAAGATAATGCTTGGCCAGTGGATCGCCTTATAGGCGCTCTCTGCATCAATACACCGGAATTTCCCCATCAGCAGGCAGGCGATAATTGCGGCCACCGTATTGGGTATTTCATCCGTCAGCATTAACGCAACCATCAGAACCAGGCAGAAAATCGCGTGCGGTGCCTGGCTGTGCGCCGGAGACGCTTCACTGACTTCGACCGGCATGTTCAACACCACAAAGTCGCGGCCTTTTTTACCCAACGATGTGATAAGTTTCCAGTTACCCACGACCAGAATGATATCGCCCATCAGCAACGGTTCATCCACTACCGCGCCGTCCATCGCCGTACCATCACGCTTCACCCCGACGACATTCAGGCCGTAACGCGTACGAAACGCGATTTCCCTTACCGTTTTACCGATTAATTCTGATTCCGGGATCAACGAAATCTCAGCCATCCCCACATCAAGCGCCTGTTCGGAAAAATACTCGCCGCGCAGCACCATCGGCTCCAGCAATTGTTCACTGCAGAATTCGCGCAGATCGACATCAGCGGCGGACATATCAATGAGCAAAACGTCACGGGCACGGAACTCAGAGACCCCATTAACGTCCACAATCACGCGCCGAAAGCGACGCCAGCGCTCAACACCAATCACGTTCGCCCCGTAGCGCTCACGCAGCTTCAGGTCGTCAAGACGCTGGCCAATCATCGGCGAGCCGGGACGAATAGCCAGGCGGCGGGCGCGCCCCGTCAGACGATACTCTTTGATAAGATCGCGAAAGGTCCGGCGTTTCCAGCCATCCCCCTGTTGCCCGGAGTCCTCACCTTTGAGCATAAAACGCATCAGCAGCATGTAAATGATGCCGAGCACCAGAACAACCAGCCCAAGCGGGGTCACGCTGAAAAAGCTGAAACCGTTGAGTCCCTCGCGCAGTAACTCACTGTTGACGACCAGGTTGGGCGGCGTCGCCACCAGCGTCATCATGCCGCTGATAAGCCCCGCGAAGCTAAGCGGCATCATCAGACGCGAGGGCGAGGTTTGCATGCGCATAGATACGCTTAAAACAACAGGAATAAAAATCGCGACTACGCCAGTGGAACTCATAAAGGCACCGAGCCCGGCGACGGTGATCATCAGCAAAACCAGCATTTTGACTTCACTACTGCCGGCCACCTTCACCAGCCATGCCCCCATCACCGTTGCCACCCCGGTACGCACCAGGCCGTCACCAATGATAAATAAAGCCGCAATCAAAATAACGTTAGGATCGCTGAAACCCGAAAAAGCCTCTGAGATGCTCAGTGTTCCACTCAGAACAAAGGCAATGATGACCAACAGAGCAACTGCATCCATACGCACTCTGCCAGTGGCAAACAAAACGACGGCAATCGCCAGCAATGAGAGAACCCATATCAATTCACCGTTCACAACATATCCTTGTTAAATGAGAGGGATGGACTGATTCTGCCATAAAAAAGCCCCAACAATCTGGGGCTAAATCATGATCAGGTATTTCTTACTACGACCACATTTCCGTTGGGTTGCTTGGTCACGGAAATCTGTTCCAGACTGGTCAACGAAAAGTCGACCTCATCCAGGCGCGGCGTGTCCGCAGGCGCATTGACCGCGATCACATGACACCCAGCCGCCAGTCCTGAAAGCACACCAGCGGGCGCATCTTCAACCACGGTACACTCTTGCGGTGCGAGACCCAGCAGTTGAGCGCCTAACAGATAAGCGTCTGGTTCTGGTTTCCCTCTTTTTACCCGCTCAGCTGTAACAAACACTTCAGGCGCGGGAAGCCCCGCGACACGATGGCGCGCTCGTGCGACTGGCATAGAACCGGAGGTCACAATCGCCCACGGAATACCCGCTTTATTGAGGTGGTTGAGCAACTCAACAGCCCCCGGCAGCGCGGTGATCCCAGCGGTTTCCGTCGCTTCGATCTGCTCCAGACGGGTGAACTCCGCAGCGATCTCAGCCTCAGATTTGCCCACCATAAAGTGTCGTAGAGAGGTAATGGCCTGCTTGCCATGAATAAATCCGAGCACCTCGTCGTGATCGAGGCCAAAACGATCGGCCCAGTTGCACCACGCGCGTTCTACTGCGGGTAAGGAATCAACCAGCGTTCCATCCAGATCAAACAGAAAACCTTTGCACTGCACGCTCGCCCCCTCAGGCATTAATGATTTGGTTAATTTCATTCGCGCTCAGGTGATACTGGCGCGGGCAAGAGTGCCAGACGTTCAACATACGCTGATATTTTTCCCACATCGGGGTCTGGGCGTTGAAGCCATGCGTACCCGCATCAAAGTGGGTATAGCGACCTTCCACATTGACCATAAAGCGAACGTATCCGAGGAAACGGGCTTCCGTTGCGGCGTCAAAACCGAGGAAGGTCACGCGGCGCTCATCAATGGCCTGTGCATCCTTAAGATTAGTCCAGGACACATGTAATGCGTGATACATCTCCATAATATCGATAATCGTACGGCAGGTTTCTTCCGTCAGCTCACCAAACTCACGATCCAGCTCGCGCATCTGCAAACCGTAACCGCGTTCAATAATCGTCTGCAAACGACGATAACGCTCGGCGTTAGTGGGATCGAGCATAGTCATCATTTTGTACTGATTCGACAAAATCAGACGTTGAGCGTTGGTCATTTCCATTTGGGACTCCTGTATCACTACTACTGCGATGAAAAAAAAGAAGGCATCTTGTGCCTTCTTTTATATGCGTAATCAGGGGTCAATTACAAATCATCGAGGAAAGTTTTATCCAGTTGTTTGAAGGCACGCTTAAGCGTGTCAGCCAGCGCCTGGTAATCAGGCTTCCCTTCAACCGGCGATAACGCCTGTCCGGCTTCTTGTAATTTCCCCCGAACTTCGTAGAACCAGTTGAGAATCGAAGGCGGCAGCGGTGTCACGGAACGCTTACCCAACCACCACATGCCCTGCATTGGCAGGCTCAGCGCAAATAGCGCCGTTGCCACAGCCGGTCCCAACTGACCACCCAACGCAATTTGCCAGCATAACGTGAAGACGGCGATAGGCGGCATAAAACGGATTGCGTAACGTGTCATACGGATCACGCGGTTCTCTACAAACACGGGCGCGAGGCGCTTTTCCATTGGCCACGTCTTCGCGTAGTGCTGCCCCCGGCGGAACAAGCTAAAAAAATTGACGGAACGATTATCCGGTGTCGACATGGCGGTTACCTCAACTTCACATATAAAAATTAAAAAATTTGTGCAAAACAACAACTACAAAGGACATCGTTCAAAACATTTTGTCTTTGATACCCACATTCAGGTATCCTGTGCCGGCCTGTAAGGCCTTTAGTCCAAAATCATTGAGTCGTCAAATTGACACATAGTATGCCATTGGCTGAAAAATACGCAAAATGACATAGACTCAAAGGTATTTATTCCATCGTGCCCAAAAAGACCCTGGCGCATGATGTTAATCATAAACGTCGGTGTCATCATGCGCTACGCTCTATGACTCCCTGACGTTTTTTTAGCCACGTATCATAAATAGGTACTTCCATGTCGAGTAAGTTAGTACTGGTTCTGAACTGCGGTAGCTCCTCACTGAAATTTGCCATCATCGATGCAGTAAACGGTGAAGAATACCTTTCTGGTTTAGCCGAATGTTTCCATCTCCCAGAAGCACGTATCAAATGGAAAATGGATGGCGGTAAACAAGAAGCGGCTTTAGGTGCAGGCGCCGCTCACAGTGAAGCGCTGAATTTTATCGTTAATACTATTCTGGCACAAAAACCAGAACTGTCTGCTCAGCTGACTGCGATTGGTCACCGTGTTGTTCACGGCGGCGAAAAATACACCGGCTCTGTAGTTATCGACGATTCCGTTATTCAGGGTATCAAAGATGCAGCCTCTTTTGCACCGTTGCACAACCCTGCACACCTGATCGGTATCGCTGAAGCGCTGAAATCCTTCCCGAATCTGAAAGACAAAAACGTGGCCGTATTCGACACCGCGTTCCATCAGACTATGCCGGAAGAATCTTACCTCTATGCCCTGCCGTACAGCCTGTACAAAGAGCATGGCATTCGTCGTTACGGCGCGCACGGTACCAGCCACTTCTTCGTGACTCAGGAAGCGGCAAAAATGCTGAACAAACCGGTTGATGAACTGAACATCATCACTTGCCACCTGGGCAACGGCGGTTCTGTTTCTGCAATCCGTAACGGTAAATGTGTTGATACCTCCATGGGTCTGACCCCGCTGGAAGGTCTGGTGATGGGTACGCGTTCCGGTGACATCGACCCGGCGATCATCTTCCACCTGCACGACACCCTGGGCATGAGCGTTGACCAGATCAACAAAATGCTGACCAAAGAGTCTGGCCTGCTGGGTCTGACTGAAGTCACCAGCGACTGCCGTTATGTTGAAGACAACTACACCACCAAAGAAGACGCTAAACGTGCAATGGACGTTTACTGCCACCGTCTGGCGAAATACATCGGTTCCTACACCGCGCTGATGGATGGTCGTCTGGATGCGGTTGTCTTCACCGGTGGCATTGGTGAAAACGCCGCGATGGTTCGTGAACTGTCTCTGGGCAAACTGGGCGTTCTGGGCTTCGAAGTTGACCACGAACGTAACCTGGCCGCACGTTTCGGCAAATCTGGTTTCATCAACAAAGAAGGTACCCGTCCTGCGGTGGTTATCCCAACCAACGAAGAACTGGTTATCGCGCAAGACGCGAGCCGTCTGACTGCCTGATTTCACACCGCCAGCCTAGCTGGCGGTGCTGTTTTGTAACCCGTCTAAATTGGCGGTAACGAAAGAGGATAAACCGTGTCCCGTATTATTATGCTGATCCCTACCGGAACCAGCGTCGGCCTGACCAGCGTCAGCCTTGGCGTGATCCGTGCTATGGAACGCAAAGGCGTTCGTCTGAGCGTCTTTAAGCCTATCGCTCAGCCTCGTGCCGGTGGCGATGCGCCTGACCAGACTACCAGCATCGTGCGTGCTAACTCTTCTCTGCCAGCCGCTGAGCCGCTGAAGATGAGCCACGTTGAATCTCTGCTGTCCAGCAATCAGAAAGATGTGCTGATGGAAGAGATTATCGCGAACTACCACGCGAACACTAAAGACGCTGAAGTTGTACTGGTTGAAGGCCTGGTCCCAACCCGTAAACATCAGTTCGCGCAGTCTCTGAACTACGAAATCGCGAAAACGCTGAACGCGGAAATCGTCTTCGTCATGTCTCAGGGTACCGATACCCCGGAACAGCTGAACGAGCGTATTGAACTGACTCGCAGCAGCTTCGGCGGCGCGAAAAACACCAACATCACCGGCGTAATCGTTAACAAACTGAACGCACCGGTTGATGAGCAGGGCCGTACTCGCCCGGATCTGTCTGAGATTTTCGACGACTCTTCCAAAGCGAAAGTGATCAAAGTTGATCCGGCTAAACTGCAGGAGTCCAGCCCGCTGCCGGTTCTGGGCGCGGTGCCGTGGAGCTTCGATCTGATCGCCACCCGTGCAATCGATATGGCGCGTCACCTGAACGCCACCATCGTGAACGAAGGCGATATCAATACCCGTCGCGTGAAGTCTGTGACTTTCTGCGCACGCAGCATTCCGCACATGCTGGAACACTTCCGCGCAGGTTCTCTGCTGGTGACTTCCGCTGACCGTCCGGACGTGCTGGTTGCTGCATGCCTGGCAGCGATGAACGGCGTGGAAATCGGCGCCCTGCTGCTGACTGGCGGCTATGAAATGGACGCGCGCATCACTAAGCTGTGCGAACGTGCATTCGAAACCGGCCTGCCGGTATTCATGGTCAACACCAATACCTGGCAGACCTCTCTGAGCCTGCAGAGCTTCAACCTGGAAGTTCCGGTTGACGATCACGAGCGTATTGAGAAAGTTCAGGAATACGTTGCTAACTACATCAACGCCGACTGGGTTGAATCTCTGACCGCAACGTCTGAGCGCAGCCGTCGTCTGTCTCCACCAGCGTTCCGCTACCAGTTGACCGAACTGGCGCGTAAAGCGGGCAAACGCGTTGTTCTGCCGGAAGGCGACGAACCGCGTACCGTTAAAGCGGCCGCTATCTGTGCTGAACGCGGTATCGCAACCTGCGTTCTGCTGGGTAACCCGGATGAGATCACCCGCGTTGCGGCGTCTCAGGGCGTTGAACTGGGCGCTGGCGTTGAAATCGTTGACCCGGATGTGGTTCGCGAAAGCTACGTTGCACGCCTGGTCGAGCTGCGTAAGAACAAAGGTATGACCGAAACCGTTGCCCGCGAACAGCTGGAAGACAACGTCGTTCTCGGCACCCTGATGCTGGAACAGGACGACGTTGACGGTCTGGTTTCCGGTGCCGTTCACACTACCGCGAATACCATTCGTCCACCGCTGCAGCTGATCAAAACTGCACCGGGTAGTTCCCTGGTGTCTTCTGTGTTCTTCATGCTGCTGCCGGATCAGGTTTACGTTTACGGCGACTGCGCGATCAACCCGGATCCAACCGCAGAACAGCTGGCAGAAATCGCGATTCAGTCCGCTGAATCCGCGATTGCCTTCGGTATCGAACCGCGCGTAGCAATGCTCTCCTACTCCACCGGTACTTCTGGTGCAGGTAGCGACGTAGAGAAAGTACGTGAAGCGACTCGTCTGGCACAGGAAAAACGTCCTGACCTGATGATCGACGGCCCGCTGCAGTATGACGCCGCCGTTATGGCTGATGTAGCAAAATCCAAAGCGCCGAACTCTCCGGTTGCAGGTCGCGCTACCGTGTTCATCTTCCCGGATCTGAACACCGGTAACACCACCTACAAAGCGGTACAGCGTTCTGCCGACCTGATCTCCATCGGGCCGATGCTGCAGGGTATGCGCAAGCCGGTGAACGACCTGTCTCGTGGCGCGCTGGTAGACGATATCGTCTACACCATCGCTCTGACCGCGATCCAGTCTTCCCAGCAGCAGCAGTAATTTGCTGCGTGTGCCGGATGCTTTATCCGGCAACACATCCTGCTTATCAAACCGGAAATAGCTAATATTTCCGGTTTTTTTATATCTGTTTTTCCCGTTTGCATAATCTGAAACATTTACCGGGATGCGCTGCATCAATGAATAACTATTCTCCTGTTTGCATACTTACCCTCTTTTGCATTGCAACAGGGATAGTCTTTCATGTCAGCAGTAACAGAAACACGGTCAGCCAAAAAGTGGGCGATGCCCGACACGCTGGTGATAATTTTTTTCGTCGCCATTTTAACCAGTCTGGCGACCTGGGTTGTTCCCGTCGGGATGTTCGACAGTCAGGAAGTGCAGTATCAGGTTGATGGGCAAACCAAGACCCGCAAGGTTGTTGATCCCCACTCATTCCGAATTCTGACCAATGAAGCCGGTGAAGAGCAGTATCACCCGGTTAAGTTCTTTACCACCGGTGACGAAAGTCCTGGTCTGATGAACTTCCCGTTTGAAGGGTTAACCTCCGGCTCTAAATTCGGTACTGCCGTTGGCATCATTATGTTTATGCTGGTGATTGGCGGCGCGTTTGGCATCGTGATGCGCACCGGAACCATTGATAACGGCATTCTCGCGTTGATCCGCCATACGCGAGGTAACGAAGTGCTGTTTATTCCAGTGCTGTTTATTCTCTTCTCTTTAGGTGGTGCGGTATTTGGCATGGGGGAAGAGGCTGTCGCCTTTGCCATTATCATCGCGCCGCTGATGGTGCGCTTAGGTTACGACAGTATCACCACCGTGCTGGTGACCTACATTGCCACCCAAATTGGCTTTGCCAGTTCGTGGATGAACCCATTCTGTGTGGTTGTCGCACAGGGTATTGCCGGTGTCCCTGTGCTCTCGGGTTCGGGTCTGCGCATCGTGGTGTGGGTTGTGGCGACGATGATCGGCCTGACGTTCACGCTGGCCTACGCGGCACGCATCAAAAAGAATCCGCTGCTGTCACGCGTGCATGAATCTGACCGCTTCTTCCGCGAACAGCAGGATGAGGTCATTGAGCGCCGCTTCACGCTCGGCGACTGGCTGGTACTGATGGTGCTGACGTGCGTGATCGTGTGGGTCATTTGGGGCGTTATCGTCCACGCGTGGTTTATCCCGGAGATTGCCAGCCAGTTCTTCACTATGGGGTTGGTGATTGGCATTATCGGCGTCGTCTTTCGGCTCAACGGCATGACGGTTAACATCATGGCGTCCTCATTTACTGAGGGTGCGCGTATGATGATTGCCCCTGCCCTGCTGGTCGGTTTTGCCAAGGGGATATTGCTGCTGGTAGGCAATGGTGAAGCGGGCGATGCCAGCGTACTGAATACCCTGCTGCACAGCATCGCCAACGGCATTAGCGGTCTGGATAACGCCATTGCGGCGTGGTTTATGCTGCTGTTCCAGGCGGTATTCAATTTCTTCGTTACCTCCGGCTCCGGTCAGGCTGCGTTGACCATGCCGCTGCTGGCACCGTTGGGCGATCTGGTTGGCGTCAACCGTCAGGTCACCGTTCTGGCATTCCAGTTTGGTGACGGATTCAGTCATATTATCTATCCTACGTCGGCATCACTGATGGCAACGTTAGGCGTTTGTCGGGTGGATTTTCGTAACTGGCTGAAGGTAGGCGCCACGCTGTTGGGACTGCTGTTTATTATGTCCAGCGTGGTGGTGATTGGCGCGCAGATAATGGGCTACCATTAAACAACAAGGCCGGATAATGCGCATCAGCGGCTTATCCGGCCTACAACGACTCCCGATCCCGTCATCCAGGATCGGCGGTGCTGAATTTACTCAGCTTCTTCGTGTTTTTCGGCTTTCGCACTTTCATTCTTGGCGTTGCGGGTCATCCACAGCGCCAGTGCCTTCAGTGAGTCCGGTGTAAATTCATCACAGCGCGCGGTAATTTCTTCCGGCGTCAGCCAGCACACTTCACTAATTTCTTCTTCCTGCAGCGCAAACGGTCCGTGAGAAACGCAGCTAAACAGCCCGCCCCAGACGCGACAGTTCTGGTCTTCAAAATAAAACTGACCGTGCTCGGCAAACGGGACACCGGCAATGCCCAATTCTTCTTCAGCTTCACGACGCGCGGAGTCCAGAAGCTGCTCATCAGCCTGAACAACCCCCCCCGCGGTAGCATCCAGCATACCGGGCATAAAGTCCTTTGTCTCAGTGCGACGCTGAACCAGAATTTTACCCATACCATCGTGTACAACGATATACGTTGCACGGTGGCGCAAGCATTGTGCCCGCATTTGTTCCCGGCTGGATTGTGCGATGACTTCATTGTCTTCATTCACAATATCCACCCATTCAGTACTTGCCAAACGACGCTGTTCCACCATCAGGAAACCTTCTTTTTTCTAGCGCTCTTACGGCGCGTTTACGTTTGTGGGGTAACTTACGGATTAATCTCGACCTGCGCAATAATACTTTGATCATTGAGTGCCATCACGCTGAGAACATTATCATCCAGAATCCCGTAGCTTGCCGTAAATCCCCCTTTCGGGATGCTTACCGAACCGGGGTTAAACTGGTAGATATCCCCACGTCGCTCTGCCACCGGCAGATGCGTATGTCCATAAACCAGCACATCGCCGGCGTTGAGCGGTGGTAAGTTATCCGGACCAAAAAGATGTCCGTGCGTCAGAAAGAGTCGCTGGCTGTCAGTCAGAATTTGCTGCCACGGCGCGGTTATTGGAAAATGCAGAAGCATCTGATCCACTTCGCTGTCGCAATTACCACGTACCGCAATTATCCGCGACGCCTGCTCATTCAAACGCTCGGCGACCTGCGCTGGCGCGTAGCCCTCTGGCAGCGCATTACGCGGCCCATGGTTCAATACATCGCCCAGTATCACCAGCCATTGCGCACCGCTTTGGGCAAACCGTTCAAGTACGCATTCCGTAGCCGGCAACGAACCATGAATGTCCGATGCGAACATCAGTTTCATCACTCACCCCTCGTTGAAAAATACCTTTCAATGATACTGGATTACGTCCCTACTTTCAGCAGGAACGCTTCGCTGAAAGCGCGATAAAACGTTGTACCGAAGCGCGTTGCCACTGGAAGGTGGCATACTCTGCGAGCTGTTCTGGTACATCATCGCCATTCAGAACCAGTCGATTAAGCATTAGCGCTAAATCGCTGTCTGCGATACACCATTCACCAAACAAATTCTGCTTACCGTGCGCCAGTAAACTGCCCGCCGTGGCAAACAATTTTTCCGCACTGGCCCTTCCTGCTTCCGTCAACGGACCTTTCTTCACGCCAGCAAAAACCACATCCGTTGATCGTTCTTCACGGATAGGCATCAAATCGCTGCGAATCCACGCCTGAACCTGGCGGGCACGAGCCCGTTTTTGTAGATCGTGCGGATAAATGCGCTCCCATTGTGGTGGAGCGAAACGCTCTTCCAGGAACTCGGCAATCGCCGAGGATTCACTCAGTTCAAAACCGTCAATGTCAAGAACCGGTACGCGCCGCGTCAGCGCATACCCTTGCCATGAAGGTTGCAAGTGTTCGCCACTATTGAGGTTGACAGTTTTCAGCGTAAAAGGCAGCCCTTTCTCTTGCAGAGCGACATAAACAGACAGTACATAAGGGGAGAAAAAGTTGGCATCTGACCACAGCGTAATTGCAGGTTTGCTCATAATGTCCTCTGAAGTGTATTGGCTTTCTTTCAAAATATAGAGTCTTTCTCTCGCTGTCACTTGATGAAAACTCACACACGTCGGCAGCTTCTATACTTGTAGTGACCCGGTTCATGACAAAACGGACGCTGAAAATGATCGACCTTTACTACACTCCATCGCCAAACGGGCACAAAATCACACTGTTTCTCGAAGAGGCGCAGTTAAAATACCGTCTGATTCATGTAGATATCAGCAGAGGCAGCCAGTTCCGCCCTGACTTTTTGCTGATTTCACCGAATAATAAAATTCCGGCCATCATCGACTGCGCCCCGGAGGATGGCGGAAAACCCATTAGCCTGTTTGAGTCTGGCGAGATTTTACTCTACCTGGCAGAAAAGAGCGGTAAGCTACTCAGCGGCGAATTACGCGAGCGCCACACCACGCTGCAGTGGCTCTTCTGGCAGGTTAGCGGACTTGGGCCAATGCTGGGACAAAATCATCACTTCAGCCACTTCGCACCGCAGACTATCCCCTACGCCATTGAACGGTATCAGGTGGAAACCCAGCGACTGTACAACGTCATGAATAAACGCCTGGAAATATCACCCTGGCTGGGTGGCGATCATTACAGCATTGCCGATATTGCCTGCTGGCCGTGGATTAATCTCCACCAGCGCCAGCGTATCGACCTCGACAACTATCCGGCGGTCAATAACTGGTACGAACGTATCCGTACTCGTCCCGCAACAGAACGGGCGATGCAGCAAGCGCAGAGCGAGAAAAGTTAACGCGATTCGGTTCTCGTGTATCATGAAAAGGTTCATACATGGAGGAAACCTGCAATGTCACAACCTGACGCAATTATTCGTATAAAAAACCTTCGTCTGCGCACTTTTATCGGCATTAAAGAAGAAGAGATCCTGAACCGACAGGATATCGTCATCAATATTGCCATCCACTATCCAGCAGACAAAGCCCGGACCAGTGAAGATATCAACGATGCGCTGAATTATCGCACCATCACCAAGAGCATCATTTCGCACGTTGAGAGTAACCGCTTCTCATTGTTGGAAAAATTAACGCAAGATGTGCTCGATATCGCACGCGAACATCACTGGGTCACTTATGCTGAAGTGGAGATCGATAAACTTCACGCATTGCGTTACGCCGACTCCGTTTCCATGACATTGAGCTGGCAGCGCTAAACGTAACCCGGGAGGCGACATGCAGATTCTGATTACCGGCGGTACTGGCCTGATTGGACGTCATTTGATCCCCCGCCTGCTGGAACTGGGGCATCAGATTACCGTAGTGACACGTACTCCTGATAAGGCTCGTCAGATTCTGGACTCCCGGGTCACGCTATGGAAAGGGCTGGAAGAGCAGCAAAACCTCGATGGCGTTGATGCTGTCATCAATCTTGCCGGAGAGCCTATCGCCGACAAACGCTGGAGCGCTGAGCAAAAAGAGCGTTTGTGCCAGAGCCGCTGGGGGATTACGCAGAAACTGGTCGATTTAATCAAGGTCAGCAACACGCCGCCTGCCGTACTCATCTCCGGTTCCGCTACGGGATACTACGGCGATCTGGGTGAAGTCGTTGTGACGGAAGAAGAACCGCCACATAATGAATTCACCCATAAGTTGTGCGCCCGCTGGGAACAGATCGCCAGCGCTGCGCAAAGCGACAAAACCCGCGTATGTTTGCTGCGTACTGGCGTTGTATTGGCCTCTACAGGCGGGATCCTCGCAAAGATGGTTCCACCGTTTCGTCTGGGGCTTGGCGGTCCTATCGGCAATGGGCGTCAATACCTGGCCTGGATCCATATTGACGATATGGTCAACGGGATTATCTGGCTGCTGGATAACGATCTGCGCGGTCCCTTCAATATGGTTTCGCCATACCCGGTTCGCAATGAACAGTTCGCCCATGCGCTGGGTCATGCCCTAAACCGCCCGGCGATCCTGCGCGTTCCGGCAGCCGCTATGCGGCTGCTGATGGGCGAATCCTCGGTGCTGGTCCTCGGGGGGCAGCGCGCGTTGCCCAAGCGACTGGAAGGGGCAGGTTTTGCGTTTCGTTGGTACGATTTGGAAGAAGCGCTGGCCGATGTCATCCGATAATGTCTGATATCCCTTCACTGTTGCCATTGTGGTGGTATGGTTAAAAAACCAAATACCACAATGGCGACGTTATGGCGATAATATCAACACCCCGACTTACTCTCTCTTTATACCAACTCGCTGACTGGCCTTTTTTCCAGCGGCTACGAGAAAATCCGGACGTCATGCGTTTCATGGGTGATATCGCCCCAACCAAAGATACTCGCCTGCTCTTCGCCAGACGCCTTTCCGCTCGACATACCTTTGTTATCCGGGAGCACAACAACACGGCGCAACTGGGCGATATTGGCTTACAGATAAGCCATCTTTATCCTCAGGAAGCTGATATTGGCTATGCCATCACGCCGCGGGCGCAGGGAAAAGGGATTGCCAGCGAAGCCGTACGTGCCGTGTGCGATTATGCCTTCCAACAGGCTGGCGTAACGGCGATAAATGCCTATGTATTAGCCGGAAATACCGGGTCGATACGCATTCTGGAAAAAACAGGATTTATACGCACTCAGGTGCTTGAAAAAGCCTATGAAGTGAACGGCATAGCGTATGACGACTGGGTTTATCGTCTGGAGTACAGCGCGTTAAAGCGGTAGGCCCGGAAAGCGTAACGCCTCCGGGCAACTCACTTATTTCAGCGAGCCCTTGAGAAATTGCTGCAAACGCGGGCTTTGCGGATTACCGAATACCTGCTCCGGGTCGCCCTCTTCCTCAATTTTCCCCTGATGCAGGAAAATCACGTGCGTGGAGACATGTCGAGCGAATCCCATTTCGTGGGTCACGACCACCATGGTTTTCCCCTCTTCGGCCAGCTGTTGCATAATACGCAACACCTCGCCCACAAGTTCTGGGTCAAGCGCCGATGTGGGTTCATCAAACAGCAACACTTCCGGTTCCATCGCCAACGCACGCGCAATAGAGACGCGCTGCTGCTGACCACCGGACAGATGTACCGGATATTTGCCCTGCGCGCGCTCATCAATACCGACTTTGGCCAGATACTTCACCGCACGTTCGCGGGCTTCCTGCTTGCTCAGCCCCAGCACCTGAATCGGCGCTTCCATCACGTTTTCCAGCACCGTCATGTGGCTCCACAGGTTGAAGTGCTGAAAGACCATCGTCAGTCGCGTGCGTAGCAGACGCAGCTGATTTTTATCTGCTACCTTCAACTGACCGTCTTTGTCGCGCACCAGGCCAATATTCTGACCGCTAACCACAATCGTTCCGGCACTCGGCTTTTCCAGAAAGTTAATGCAGCGCAGGAAGGTACTTTTACCCGAACCTGACGAACCAATAATACTGATAACATCACCCGCATTGGCCTGCAGCGATACCCCTTTCAGCACTTCATGTTCGCCGTAGTGCTTATGTAAATCGATAACGTTTAATTTATTTTCAGACATCGTGTTACTCGAATCATTTAGAGGATACATGCTGCAACCAGCGTTTTTCCGCTTTACGGAACAGACTGATCAGGACATATGAAATTATCAAATACAGTACAGCGGCAATACCGAAGGCGGTAAACGGCTGATACGTTGCCGAGTTGATATCGCGGGCGATCTTCAACAAATCAGGCACCGTGGCGGTAAATGCCAGCGCTGTGGAGTGCAGCATTAAAATGACTTCATTGCTGTAAGCCGGCAGCGCAATACGCAGCGCGGAAGGCAAAATAATGCAGCGATACAGTTTGAATGACGAGAAACCGTATGCGCGCGCGGCTTCAATCTCACCATGGGGTACGGAACGAATAGCCCCGGCGAAAATCTCCGTCGTGTAGGCACAGGTATTCAGCGTCAATGCCAGCACGGTACAATTCAGCCCACTGCGGAAAAATGCGTTAAGGAAGTCCGTTCCTTTGACGATCTCCAGCGTATACATCCCGGAATAGAACACCAGAAGTTGAACGTACAGCGGCGTGCCACGAAAAATATAGGTGAACAGCCAGATGGGAAACTGGATAAATTTATTACTGGAAACGCGACCAATCGCCAAAAACAGCGCCAGTATCCCGCCCATCACCACCGACGAAATCAGCAGCCAGAGAGTGATAGCAACGCCAGTGTAGCGATATCCGTCAGTCCACAGCAGGGACTTCCAGTATTCCTGAATAATCTCAATCACAGGTCAGCCCTCTTCACACCCACGGAGTAGCGGCGCTCAAGGTACAGCAGCACACCATTAGACACGGTGGTAAACACCAGATAGATGACCCCGCACACCACGGCAAAATAGAACGGCTCCCAGGTACTCTTCCCGGCAAGCTGAGTGGCTTTCACTACGTCTTCAAGTCCAAGCAGTGACACCAGCGCCGTGGCCTTAAGAATGACCTGCCAGTTGTTGCCTATTCCCGGTAAGGCATAGCGCATCATCGCCGGGAACATAATGCGGCGAAATATTTGTGAGCTGGTAAAACCGAATGCCGTCGCGGCCTCAATATGACCTTTTGGCACAGCCATGAACGCACCACGGAACGTTTCGGTAAAATAGGCGCCGTAGATAAACCCAAGCGTAATTATACCCGCGACCATCGGATCGATATCAATCTGGCCGATACCGATGGCATCGGTAATGGTATTCAGCGCAATTTGTAACCCGTAGAAAATGAGCAGCATTAAGACGAGATCGGGAACCCCGCGGATAAGCGTTGTGTACCCTTCGAAAATAAGCCCCATTGCCCGGCTTTGCGACAGCTTAGCTGCCGCGCCGACAAGACCTATCAGAACCGCCAGTACCACCGAGCTGAGTGCCAGCTCCAGCGTAACAATTGCGCCCTGTAAAATAACACCTGAAAAGCCATACAACATGCTGCCTGTCCTGTCGTGTGTGGTGGAGTAGTAAGCCTCTTTTGATTTCAGACTAACCGTTAAATACCGGATGGCGGCTTTGCCTTATCCGGCCTACAAAATCACCGTAGGCCTGATAAGCGCAGCGCCATCAGGCATAAATTCAACGCGTCAAAAATCTACGGGCTTTATCAGCACCTGCGGTGATTAACCGCCGTAAACATCAAAATCGAAATACTTTTTCGCCAGCTTCTCGTAAGTCCCGTCAGCGCGCATTTCAGCAAAGGCTTTGTTCAGCGCTTCGCGCAGCTCGTTATCGTCTTTGCGCAGCCCCATACCGGTACCCACGCCGAATAACTTCTCGTCTTTCACAGACGGGCCGCCGAATTTGTAATCTTTACCGACCGGCTGTTTCAGGAAGCCTTCGCTGGCCGCGACTTCATCCTGGAATGCGGCGTCAATACGCCCGGCAGTCAGGTCAGAATAGATATTGTCTTGTCCCTGATAGGAGACAATTTCAATGCCTTTTGGCGCCCAGTGCTCGTTACCGAACGTTTCCTGAGTCGTGCCCTGCAGCACGCCGACACGTTTACCTTTCAGCGACTCAATAGTCGGCTGAATAGCAGAATCTTTAGCGACAACCAGACGCGAGTCGGCTGCATAAAGCTTGTCGGTAAAGGCAATTTCCTGCTGACGTTTTTCAGTAATGGAAAGCGAGGACATGATCGCATCGATTTTTTTCGCTTTTAGCGAAGGGATCAGCGCGTCCAGCGGGTTTTCCACGAAGGTACATTGCGTATTGATACGTTTGCACAGCTCTTTAGCCAGATCGATATCAAAACCGACTAATTCACCCTGCGCATTTTTCGATTCGAACGGCGCATAAGTAGGATCGGTACCGATACGAATTTTTTGCGGAATGGCGGCAAATGCTGCGGTAGCACTGGAGAAAGCCAGAACCAGAGAAAGAGACAACACCAGTTTTTTCATAACTATCCTCAACAGACTGTCTTTTATAGGGGATCTTTACAGGACCAGGTGCAGTTATCGTGCCATTAATCAGGCCGACAAGGCAAAGCATTCTACCCTGTCGGCGGTATTTATTTGCATGAAAAGCGCTTAAGTATGCACTCATGCTTATTAAGCCAACGACAAAAGCACCAAAAAAGTGCACTGAATGTATTATGCACCGTAATGGTTACCCGCAATGGTGCAGTCAATTCCCCGCTGCGGCGTATTAATCGCCGTAGACATTGAAGTTAAAATACTTACTCGCCATTTTGTCGTAAGTGCCGTCTTTGCGCAGTTCACCCAGCGCTTTATCAAAAGCGGCTTTCAGCTCGGTGTCATCTTTGCGCAAACCAATCCCGGTTCCGTCGCCAAAGTATTTTTTATCTTTTACCGAAGGACCTGCAAAGTCGTAGTCTTTACCGGCAGGCTGCTTCAGGAAGCCTTCGCTGGCCGCGACTTCATCCTGCAACGCCGCGTCGAGACGACCCGCCGTCAGGTCAGAATAAATGAGATCCTGGTTCGCATAGGCCACCACATCCACGCCTTTGCTACGCCAGTTGTCATTGGCATAGGCTTCCTGAGTAGAGCCTTGCAGCACGCCAACGTGTTTACCCTTGAGGGAATCCAGAGTCGGTTTAATTGGGGAACCTTTCGCGGCGATCAGACGTGAGTCTGCTGCGTAAAGTTTGTCTGAGAACGCAATCTCTTGCTGACGCTTCTCGGTGATAGAAAGCGAGGAGATAATGGCGTCAATTTTTTTCGCTTTCAGCGACGGGATCAGCGCATCAAAGTCGCTGGCAACCCAGGTACACTTGATCTGCATGCGCTTACACATCTCATTTCCCAGATCGATATCAAAGCCGACAAAGTCGCCTTTGGCATCTTTAGAGGAAAAAGGTGCGTATGTTGTATCTGTACCAATACGAACCGTCTGCGGAAGTGCTGCGTAGCTGGCCGCGGTGGCGGAAAGTCCTACCAGCAAAGACAAAGCAAGAACCGTCTTCTTCATACATAACCCTCAAGTGGCGTAATTTTATTATGTTTTACGTTGTGTTGTGTGTTTGCAGACTTTTTCATGCAGGTCTTATGCCATTTTCGCGTCGATGAGGATATTCGACGTTAAATATGTTAATAAAACGTTGCAATAATGTCCTGATTTTGAAGATAGCAGGTCTGACGGTTGAACCGCAGCGTTTCGTTGAGTTTTAACGAATTAAATGTTGAGGATATGATCGCGGTTACAAAATTGCCCTGAAACAGGGCAACAGATGTTTCTTTGCACGCTGATGGAACGGCTTAGGCCCCTTGCCAGCGGGTGAACAGGTCCTGCGGAAGGGTAATATCAAACTGGTCAAGCACGCGGTTAACCGTTTGATTAATCACATCATCGAGCGTTTGCGGGCGATGATAGAACGCCGGGACAGGCGGCATAATTACTGCGCCAATTTCTGCCGCCTGGGTCATGAGGCGCAGATGCCCCAAATGCAGCGGCGTTTCGCGCACGCACAGCACCAGCGGGCGGCGTTCTTTCAACACCACATCTGCCGCACGGGTCAGCAGCCCATCGGTATAGCTATGAACGATGCCGGAAAGCGTTTTAATGGAACACGGCAGGATAACCATTCCGGCGGTCTGAAAAGAGCCGGAAGAGATACTGGCGGCGATATCGCGCGTATCGTGAGTCACATTCGCCAGCGCCTGTACGTCACGCACGGTGAGGTCCGTTTCCAGTGCCAGCGTCTGCCGGGCAGCGGCACTCATCACCAGATGGGTTTCCACATCGGTAACGTCACGCAAAACCTGCAGCAGGCGCACGCCGTAAATTGCCCCGCTTGCGCCAGAAATACCAATGATGAGTCGTTTCATGTGTAATCGCCCTTACTTGCTCAGGGCCGACTTTGCAGGAAATTACGGTGAGTTGCAAGCAAGGGTGCAGGTTGCGCCCTTGCTTGCGAGCAAACATTAACCTTCGTTGTGCATCTCAAGGTTTTCCGCTTCGTTCTGACGCAAAATCGCTTTGGCGTCGTCATTACGCAGGGAGTCGAGGAAATCGAGATATTGCTGGTCGACGTCTTTGGTGACGTACACGCCGTTAAACACGGAACATTCAAACTGCTGAATATCCGGGTTCTCAGCACGGACGGCTTCAATCAGATCGTTCAGATCCTGGAAGATAAGACCATCTGCGCCAATTATCTGGCGAATCTCGTCCACTTCGCGACCATGAGCAATCAGCTCCGTCGCCGTAGGCATATCGATACCATAAACGTTCGGGAAGCGAATTTCCGGGGCAGCAGAGGCCAGATACACCTTCTTCGCTCCTGCCTCACGAGCCATCTCGATAATCTGTTCTGAGGTCGTACCGCGCACGATGGAGTCATCCACCAGCAACACGTTTTTATCACGGAATTCCGCACGGTTGGCGTTCAGTTTACGGCGCACGGATTTACGGCGCAGCTGCTGGCCTGGCATGATAAAGGTACGGCCCACGTAGCGGTTTTTCACAAAACCCTGACGGTACGGCTTACCGAGAATACGGGCAATTTCCAGCGCGATATCACAGGAGGTTTCCGGAATCGGGATCACCACGTCAATGTCCAGATCTTCCCATTCACGAGCAATTTTTTCGCCAAGCTTGGTACCCATGTTTACGCGGGCGCTGTAGACGGAAATCTTGTCGATAAAGGAGTCAGGACGTGCGAAGTAGACGTATTCAAACAGGCACGGATTGCTGACCGGGTTATCGGCACACTGGCGGGTAAACAACTGACCTTTTTCGGTGATATAAACCGCTTCGCCAGGGGCAACGTCGCGCAGGAATTCAAAGCCCAGCGTATCCAGCGCTACGCTCTCGGAGGCCACCATGTATTCGGTACGACCATCGCCGATATCACGTTTACCCAGCACCAGCGGGCGGATGCCGTTCGGATCGCGGAAAGCAACCATACCATGGCCGATAATCATCGCCACGCAGGCATAGGCGCCGCGGATCTGGCGGTTGGTTGCGGCAATAGCAGCAAAAATATTGTCGGCTTCCAGCGGATAGTGGCGGAAATTATCCAGCTCGCTGGCGAAAATATTCAGCAGAATTTCAGAATCTGAAGTGGTATTGATGTGGCGGCGCTTTTCTTCAAACAGCTTTTTACGCAGCTCATGCGCGTTGGTCAGGTTGCCATTGTGGGCAAGCGTGATGCCATACGGTGAGTTGACGTAGAAAGGTTGGGCCTCAGAGGCGCTGGAGCTGCCAGCCGTTGGGTAACGCACATGACCAATGCCCATGTTGCCCTGCAAACGCTGCATGTGGCGCGCTTCAAAAATGTCGCTCACCATTCCGTTCGCTTTACGCAAGCGGAAGCAGTTGTTGGCATCAATGGTGATGATGCCAGCGGCATCCTGGCCACGATGCTGGAGCACCGTTAACGCGTCATAAATCGACTGGTTTACCGGCATAACACCGGCGATACCGACAATACCGCACATACGTCTTTTCCTCGTTCAGCAACAACCCAAAGTTTATACTTTGGGCAAGAAACTTGACGAGCTTTGCAGATAGTCAAAGAACCATCTGATGATGAAACTGAACTGCGGGATCAGCTGCGACTTACTCCAGTCTTCACTTTTCGACAGACCGGTAAATGTATCGAGAAAGAACAAGATGGCGGCGACGATCAGCGCCCCTCTCAGAGCTCCGAAGCAAATCCCCAACACCCTGTCGGTACCCGACAGGCCTGTTTTCTCTACCAGCTGGCCTATCACAAAGTTAACGATAGCGCCGACGATAAGTGTCGCGATGAACAGTATCGCGATAGCAATCCCATTTCGAACCAGTTCGTCTTCAAAGCCCGTAAACCAGACAGACAGGTAAGTGTAGTAATGGCTGGCGACAAAGAAAGCACAACCCCAAGTCACCAACGATAATGCTTCACGAACAAAGCCACGGATCAGGCTAACCAGACAGGAAAAACCAATCACCGCGATAATGGCGTAATCAATCCAGACCATATGTGTCCCACGATTTTACGCCCTGTCGTCCTGTTCGGGGCGCATTCTAACAGAAAAAGAAAACGTTTGCGTAGGGATTTCCTTTCCACGCGTAAATAAAAATGGCGCTGAAAAAATCTTCAACGCCATACCGTTTTATGCCTCTTCGGGCACTGCCGGATAGCGGTAAAAACACCGTATCCGGCCTGAATCAGAGCTGCGCCGTAAACAGCGCAATCCCTTAATTAGGGGTGTACCCCATCACGACGCCACTCAGACCAGAGATCTTCTGCAGCTCGCCCAGCGAGTTTTTCAGCTTATCTTTGGAGGCGTCCGGCCCCACGAGAATGCGGGTTATTTTACCCTGCACCGGCGTTGACGGAGAAGTATATACCCGGAAGCCCGCGCCACGAAGTTTACCCACGATCTCATTGACCTTATCCGCATTTTTCAGCGCACCGAGCTGTACAACGTACGCTTTGCCGGTCGGCGCTGGCGGTTCCTCAGCAGCCGGTTTAGGCGCTGGGGCTGGCGCAGGAGCAGGCGTCGGAGCGACGGCAACAGGCTGCGGCTTCGGTTTGGGTTTCGGCTGCTCTACGGGCGCTGGGACAGGATCTAACTCCGCGCTGTTTGCCGTCGTCAAACGTGAAGGATCCAACGATGGCGCGGCAGCATCTCCCGCACGCACCTCTTCTGCCGCCCCTTCCGGCGGCTGGGTCGGCAGCGCCTGCGTTGCCGCTGGCATCATATCTGGTTCATCGCGATCGCCGGGTTTCGGCACCAGAGGGATCGCCGCAAACTCATCCTGATAATGTTTTTTCTGCCCGTCAAGCAGCCCAGGGAGCACAATCACCCCCAGCGCGACCAGCACAATTGTGCCGACTAATCGATTCTGAAACTTACTCGCCACCGCTTCTCCCCACGTCTATTACTTCCATGACATGTGCGACAGTGTGAAACGATCCACACACCAACACGGTATCTTCTGGCTTCGCCTCAGCCAGTGCCGCAGACCATGCCTGCGCCACGCTATCGTAGGCGTCGCCTTTGCCCAGATGCTCCAGCAATTGTTCTGCCGTTGCGCCACGCGGCCCTTCCAGGGGCGCACAGTACCAGACGTCAACCACGCTTTTTAACCAGGCTAACGTACCGGCAATGTCTTTATCATGTAGCATACCGATAACCGCAAGTACACGCCCGCTTTTCACTAACTTTTTCAGACGTCCGGTCAGATACTCTGCCGCATGCGGGTTATGGGCAACATCGAAAATCACTCGCGGCGACTCGCTCACAATCTGGAAGCGTCCCGGCAAAATCGCGTGTTCGATGCCGTCACGAATGGCCTGCTCGCTAACGTTCAGCCCGCTTGCGCGCAGCGCGGCCAGTGCGGTAGCAGCGTTAGGTTGTGGAACCTGCGGCAACGGCAGATGCGCCAACGTTCCGTGAGCATCCGTAAACGACCAGTCGTTCTCAGTAACCGCATAGCGCCAGTCCACGCCGCAGCGTTGCAAAATCGCCCCGCACTCTTGCGCGACATCCGCGATGGTGTAAGGCATTTCAGGTTCGCCGACGATAGCCGGTTTCTCTGCACGGAAAATGCCCGCTTTCTCACGACCAATGCTTTCGCGATCCGGGCCCAGCCAGTCGGTATGATCAAGCGCAATACTGGTGATCACCGCCACATCAGCATCAACGATATTGGTGGCGTCAAGGCGCCCGCCCAGCCCCACTTCCAGAATAACGACATCCATCTGCGCCTGTTTAAACAGCCAGAGCGCCGATAACGTACCGTATTCAAAATAGGTCAGAGAAATATCGCCACGCGCATCTTCGATCTCAGCAAACGATGCGGTATGCGCTGACTCCGGCAGTTCACTCCCCTGCACGCGTACGCGCTCCGTGTAGCGCACCAGATGCGGTGAACTGTACACCCCGACTTTATAGCCTGCTGCGGCCAGCACCGATTCCAGCGTACGACAGGTCGTGCCTTTTCCGTTGGTTCCTGCCACCGTAAACACAAATGGCGCGGGTTTCAACACACCCAGTTTGCGCGCCACCTGGCTTACACGTTCAAGGCCAAGATCGATGGTTTTACTGTGCAGGTTTTCCAGATAAGAAAGCCACGACGCCAGGGGCGACGCGGCTTGAGGAATACGTTTATTGTCCATGATGCCTGTAATTTTATTACGTAGAAAAAAGCAAAAGGCAGCGCCAGTTGGCCCTGCCCTTTTTTACTCGTCGTCTTTCAAGCTGCAGGTGTGTTGGCTGCTCTCGCTCACCCGAATCACTTGCCCGTGCAAGCTCATCGGGGTTCACTCTCATTCCGCCTTCCTGCAACTCGAAATCCATAGAGTAAACTATCAGGCCTCTGATTCCTGATCGGGTACCGGAGGTACCACCTCGCCTTCACGCGGCTCATCCGGATTCGGCGCAGGAAGATTCATCAGCTTCGCCAGGATGCTTGCCAGTTTCAGGCGCATTTCCGGACGGCGGACGATCATATCGATAGCGCCTTTTTCAATCAGGAACTCGCTGCGCTGGAATCCCGGCGGCAGTTTCTCACGTACGGTTTGCTCGATAACACGCGGACCTGCAAAGCCGATCAGCGCTTTCGGCTCAGCAATGTTGAGATCGCCCAGCATCGCGAAGCTTGCAGAAACACCACCCATGGTAGGGTCAGTCAGTACGGAAATGTACGGTAAACCGCGTTCCTGCATTTTCGCCAGCGCGGCAGAGGTTTTCGCCATCTGCATCAGAGACATCAGCGCTTCCTGCATTCGCGCCCCGCCAGAAGCGGAGAAGCAGATCAGCGGACAGTTATCTTCCAGCGCCTGTTCGACGGCACGGACAAAACGCGCGCCGACTACAGAGCCCATGGAGCCGCCCATAAACGCGAACTCGAATGCTGCAGCAACGACCGGCATACCATGCAGCGTGCCTTTCATCACCACCAGCGCATCTTTCTCGCCGGTTTCTTTTTGCGCAGAAGCCAGTCTGTCTTTGTATTTTTTGGAATCACGAAACTTCAGCACGTCTTTCGGCTCAAGCTCGCTACCCAGTTCCACAAGAGAACCTTCATCTAACAGGCTATGCAGGCGATTGCGCGCCGACATGCGCATATGATGGTCACACTTCGGACAGACCTCAAGATTACGTTCCAGCTCAGCACGGTATAAAACCTGACCGCAGCTATCACACTTGGTCCACACCCCTTCAGGAATGCTTGCCTTGCGGGTGGGAGTAATGTTGCTTTTAATTCGTTCAATCCAGCTCATTGGTGACCTTTCTGCCTGAACCCTAGTCAGCTTTGTTATAAGGGGCGCATAATGCCATTTTTGCCCCTAACAGACCATGAATGTTGCACATTAAAACATAACAGCCCGAAACTTTGGATAAAAAAGTGGTCGAACCGCTGAGTTACTTTCTATTTTGCCGCCCGTGACGCAGCACGCTTATGGCGAATCACTTCAATTACGCCCGGCAATACGGAAAGAACGATAATCGCCACAATCAGTAATTTCAGGTTTTCCTGAACGATCGGCAAATCGCCGAACAGGTAGCCTGCGTAGGTGAATAACAATACCCACAGCAGCGCGCCTACGACGTTATACATCGCAAAATGACGGTAGGACATGTGTCCCATCCCGGCAACAAACGGCGCAAATGTCCGTACGATAGGAACGAAACGCGCAAGAATAATGGTTTTACCGCCATGACGCTCATAGAACGCATGGGTTTTATCCAGATAGCTGCGGCGGAAAATTTTGGAATTTGGGTTACTGAACAGCTTCTCGCCAAACAATCGCCCGATGGTGTAGTTCACCGCATCGCCCACAATCGCCGCCACTATCATTAACGCCACCATCAGATGAACATTAAGATCGTTCGTTGGCAGCGCAGAAAGCGCACCAGCAACAAACAGCAGAGAATCGCCTGGCAGGAACGGCGTGACCACCAGTCCCGTTTCGCAGAACAGAATCAAAAACAGAATAGCGTATACCCAGATACCGTATTCCGCGACCAGCTCCGCCAGGTGCACATCAATGTGCAGGATAAAATCGATGAGGAAGTAAATCAGATCCATAGTTATGCCTTTATACGACTCAAATTAGTCCGCCAGAAATAGCGGGCCCATAGGCGGTTTTGGCAGGTCGAACCGATCCGGGTAATCTACTGCAACCAGATACAGTCCTTCCGCTTTCGCCGTTGCCGCTGCCAGCGTTCTGTCCTTCGCCGCTAACAGTTCTGCTATCCAGCTCTCCGGCTGGTTGTGGGCACCTACTTCCATCAGGCTGCCGACAATATTCCTGACCATATGATGTACAAAGGCATTCGCTTTAATATCCACCACCACATACGCACCGAAACGTTCAACGTTAATGTGCATCACGTTACGCCACGGTGTGCGCGACTGACACTGCACCGCCCGAAACGAGGTAAAATCATTTTCGCCAATCAGACACTGGGCTGCACGATGCATACGCTCAGCATCCAGTGGTTCATAGTAATGGGTTACCCCTTTACCTAAAATCGCAGGACGCAACCGATGATTGTAGATGATGTAGCGATAACGGCGAGCCGTAGCGCTAAATCGGGCATGAAAATCATCGGGTACAGCTTTCACCCAGCGTACAGCGATGTCACCCGGTAAATTCGCATTTACCCCCAGTGTCCAGGCCGCATCTTTACGCTGTGCCGTCGTTTCAAAGTGAACAACCTGCCCTGTGCCATGAACGCCCGCATCCGTGCGTCCCGCACAAAAGACATTAATGCGTTCATTCGCCACCTGAGAGAGCGCTTTTTCCAGTTTTTCCTGAACGCTACGCACTTCGTTCTGGCGCTGCCAGCCATAATATTTGCTGCCATCGTACTCAATGCCCAGCGCAATTTTATGAGTTGACGGCTGTTGCAGGTCAGACATTAGTACAGGTACTCCTGCACCAGTTTTTCCGCAATTTTCACCGCCATTAACGCGCCGCCAAAGCGCACGTTGTCTGCCACAGACCAGAACTGAACTTGCTCAGGCATGCCGTAATCGTTATGCACGCAGCCAATGGAAAGGTGCGGAGTACCTGACGCGTCGCCAACCTGAGTCGGGAAATCGGTCTCTTCTGACAGAACAATATCTTCACCACGAGAAAAGGCATCACGCGCCTCTTCTGCGGCCAGCGGGCGCAGCGCTTCAAAATTCACCATCTGCGCATGACCGTAGAACACTGGTGACTGCACGATGCTGGCTGAAATTAACAGGCCGTCATCCTGCATAATCTTGCGCACTTCATCAACAATACGACGCTCTTCCCGCACGCTACCTTCGCGATCGGGCAGCAGCGGCAGCATATTGAACGCCAGCTGACGACCAAAGAAATCATCTTCGTCAATCGGGATGCCGTTAAGCAATTTCGCGCTTTGTCCGGCCAGTGCGTCTACGGCTTTTTTACCGTGAGCGGAAGCCGAGATAATGTTGGTTACCGTAATACGTGAGAGGCCACCGTCATCGATCAGCGGTTTCAGCGCGGAAAGCAGTTGGCTGGTCAGGCTGTTTGGCACCGCGATAACGTTACGATTGCGGTAATCCGCCAGTACAAATGGGTTAACGTCCGGGACGACCAGCGGAACGTCAGGCTCGAGCGCAAACAGACCACTGCTGTCAATAACCAGACAACCGGCATTGGTTGCTTCTTCAGCCCATGCCGCGGTGGCTTCAGTGCCCGCAACAAAAAATGCCAGCTGTGCCTGCGTCCAGTCAAAGTCTGCAACGTCCTGCACTATGACCGATTTACCGTTAAAACGCAGATGCTCACCGGCGCTTTCATTACGCGCCAGCGCATAAATTTCACCGACCGGGAACTGGCGTTCAGCCAGCGTATCGAGCAGGGCTTCGCCTACGGCGCCCGTTGCGCCCAGAATGGCAATATTCCAGCCTTCAGACATGGTGATTTACTCCAAGAAATACGTAAGCGTCCCTGTCGCATTATTCGACAGGGAGCATTAAGAAGACATTAATGTGCCGGGTGATGAACGGCGTTAAAACCCAGCTTACACAGCAGGGCAGCAGCGGCTGCGTCGTCACACATCACATATAAAGACGACCATTCACGGCGCTCAAGATAATTCTTGCGCAGTTTATCAAATTCACCCGGAATTCCAGCGACTTTACGCAGTGGCGCATCGTCGCGGCGCACATCATACACTAAATGAACCAACCTTTTCAGCGTTGGCTGATCTAACGGGCCATGCAGGGTGATACGACCAAATTCCGGTGCGGGTAACAGGGTACTGAGCGCAACGTGCTGCTCGTGACCAATAAACTTACTATAGGCCTCAAAGACCTGCGTTGTCCCACGCGCTTTTCCTTCGAGGGTATAGCCAGCAATGTGCGCCGTGCCGATATCGGCTTTCTCCAGCAATGCCACGCTGAGATCCGGCTCTCCTTCCCAGACATCCAGCACAACGCTCAGCGGCTGCCCGGCGTTGAGTCGGTTCAGTAAGGCGGAATTATCCACGACCGGTCCGCGGCAGGCATTAATCAGAATGGTGCCCGGTTTCAGACGGCTAATCAGCGCCTCATCCGCCAGATGCAGCGTTTTGTAGGGTCCATCTTTGAACAGCGGCGTATGGAAAGTCAGCACATCAGCTTGCTCTACCAGTTCGTCCAGCGAGCGGAAATCGCCCTCGTCGCCCCGATCGGCACGCGGTGGATCACACAGCAAGGTGCGGATCCCCAGCGCTTCCAGGCGCGCCTGCAAACGCCCGCCCACGTTGCCCACGCCCACAATGCCTACGGTGCGATCGCGTAACGCAAACCCGTCACGCTCCGCCAGTATCAGCAACGCTGAAAAAACATATTCTACGACCGCTATCGCGTTACAACCGGGCGCGGCGGAAAAACCGATCCCCGCCTGTGCAAGCCAGGCGTCATCCACATGGTCTGTACCAGCGGTTGCCGTACCGACAAATTTAACCGGTTTTCCGCCAAGCAGTGATTCATTTACTTTCGTCACCGAACGCACCATTAAAGCATCCGCATCATCCAGTTCAGCAACGGGAATCGGACGACCGGGAACCGCTTTGACCTCCCCCAAACGACTGAACAGTTCGCGGGCATAGGGCATATTTTCATCAACGAGGATTTTCACGTCTTTCGCACCTGTTTGAGAACGAGAGTTAACCGGGCAAGTGTGCCATAATCTCGCCGCCAGGCATACTGCGAGACCTGGTCAGCACAGATTTAAGGAACAGAGATGATGCAGCCCATTTCAGGTACGCCCGCACGCCCTCCCGGCGAAGGCCAAAATGCCCCTTCCGCTGCGGGTGAACAACCGTTATCCACGCAACAACGTACCGTACTGGAACGACTGATTACCCGTTTGATTTCGCTTACCCAACAGCAAAGCGCTGAGGTGTGGGCTGGAATGAAGCACGATTTGGGCGTTAAAAACGATACACCGCTGCAGTCACGTCACTTCCCCGCAGCAGAACAAAACCTGAATCAGCGTCTGGGGGTTGCTCAGCAGAATCATGCTAACCGTCAGGTTCTGTCGCAGCTCACTGAATTACTGAGTCAGGGAAATAATCGCCAGGCGGTGAGTGATTTCATCCGTCAACAGTACGGGCAGACAGCGCTCAGCCAGCTCACGCCAGAGCAGTTGAAGAACGTGCTCACGCTATTGCAGCAAGGGCAGCTTTCAATACCGCAGCCACAACAGCGGCCGGCAACCGATCGCCCTTTATTACCCGCCGAGCACAATACGCTGAATCAGTTGGTCACTAAGCTGGCGGCCGCCACGGGAGAGTCGGGGAAAATGATCTGGCAGTCGATGCTGGAGCTGTCTGGCGTAAAAAGCGGCGAGCTGATCCCCGCCAAACAATTTACGCATCTGGTGACATGGCTGCAGGCGCGTCAGACCCTCAGCCAGCAAAATGCGCCGACGCTGCAAACGTTACAGGCGGCGCTAAAACTGCCGCTGGAGCCAAATGAGCTAACGGCAATAAAAGAGTACGCACAGCAGACGTATCAGATCCAACCACAATCGATTCTGACCACGGTGCAGGTGCTGGACTTGCTCAATCAAATCTTCCTGCGCCGCGTGGAACGTGACCGGGAGCAGGAATTAAACGATCCGCGTCATCTTCAACCCATTTTCAGCCCGTTCGCACCAGTGATTGAAACGGTAAAAACACTGTCGGCACGACCGGGGCTGATGTTTGTCGCCTTGCTGATCGCATTAGCCCTGTTCTGGTTGCTTGCTTAACCTTTTCGCAGAGTCAGCAGCGTCACGAACATGCCCACCACCGCGGAAATCGCCCCGGCAAGGAATACCGAGGAGTAACCGTATGCAGTGGCCAGAATCCCGGCAACAGGACCGCTTATGCCGTAGGAGATATCCTGAAACGCGGCGTAACCGCCGAGAGCCGTACCACGAACCTGGGCAGGCACTCGCTTCACGACCTCGACGCCCAAGGCCGGGAAGATAAGCGAACACCCGGCCCCGGTTAATGCCGCTCCCAGCAGTGCAATCCAGGCCGATGGCGCCTGCCACAGCAAAATCAGACCCGCGGTTTCCACCAGCAAAGAGACAACGGCAACCTTCACGCCGCCGAACCGGTCCGGCATCCAGCCAAACAGAATGCGCATCAGCACAAACGCCCCGCCAAATGCGGTCAGGGTGAACCCCGCCATCGTCCAGCCGTTGCTGACAAAATAGAGTGAAATAAATGTACCGATCACCGCAAAGCCAACGCCCTGCAGCGCCAGGCCCAGGCCCGGTTTCCAGATAAGCCCTACCACGCTCCATAACGAAGGACGCTCTCCTGCATGTGCAGGCACTTTGCGCACGGTGCCATTGAATGCCCATGCCAGCAGCGGTAATACCATCGTGGTTCCTGCCAGCGCCGCAAAGCCAAAGTGGCTGTGGATCAAAAGCCCCAGCGGCGCCCCCGCGGCCAGCGCGCCGTAAATCGCCATCCCGTTCCACGACATCACCTTGCCGGAACGCGTTGGCCCAACCAGCCCCAGCCCCCAGGTCAGCGTTCCGGTGAGCAACTGGCTTTCGCCAAAACCAAGGATCAAGCGCCCGACAATCAACAACGCAAACTTCACCGGAACGGAAACGGGCAATAGCGCGGCTAACAGCCACGCCGCGCCCGCCAGCGCACAGGCAAACATCCCCTGTAGCGCCGAACGTTTAGCACCATATTGATCGGCTAAGCGCCCGGCGTAGCCGCGCGTTAATACCGTTGCCAGAAACTGTACGCCAACGGCGATACCGACCATGGTGTTGCCATAGCCCAGCTCCTGGTGCACAAACAGAGGAATGACGGGCAAAGGTAAACCGACCGTCATATAGGTCAGGAAAACCGCAAAAGCGATACGAAACAGCGAAAAATTCGCCGAAGGTGTTTTTTCTTGTTGGGTTACAGCTGTCATGCGTTACTCCAAAATGCAGAGTAAGGCGAGGAATGTCCACGCCCCCTCTACCTGACTATCAGGATTAAGGTGCGTTGGATAACGTTAAACGCTTACGCATTATCAAGAGGATAATGTTGAAGCTGGAGTCTGCCTGCGAGTGGCCCTGGCTGTCAACTGTGAAAGCATAGCAGTGCGTTTCAAAGCGATGACTTCTCTACGAACAAAAAGGGAAATACCGCTTCAACGCCTTTCGTTCTGAACCGCCCGGTTACCTGTTCACGCTGCTGCGGCGTCAGGAGCAGGAACATCATATCCCAAATCTCTTTGGGTCCTGCTTCCTGCACGATGTTGCAATCTGGTGCTTCTGTTTTCTCATTTTCATTCAGATACGAGCGTACATACAGTGGGAACACAGAAATATGAAATTCCTCGGCCTTAGATTTCGCTCGCTTGCGCTTAACGCCCTCTTTCCCTTCACTGTAGGTATTTAAGCGCAGGCGTACAGCGGGTGCGCTTCCAGGAAACCCCGGTAATTCAAGACACTCCTTGACCGTGAACCACTCTTTTACCATCAGTTTCTTTCCTTTCTGCTGATGAAATAAAAATATTTTTTCTTTTTCGCGAAATTTCAAATTAATTCTGGCAATATTCCTACGACAAAAAGAAAGTAACGTTCTTTTGTCTTTCTAATTTATAACCTGAAAAATATCGGTGCCGATAACACATCTTCTTAGGATTACAGAATGGAACAAAAAAGCCAAGACTGGCATCGTGCAGATATTAAAAGTGCACTGGAAAAAAGAGGTATTACACTCAGAGAGTTGTCACGTTCGGCAGGTTTATCTCCTGACTCGCTGCGTAATGTATTTACCCGCAACTGGCCCCGAGCAGAACAGATCATCGCACAGGCGCTGGAAACCACGCCGGACGTGATTTGGCCGTCACGTTATCTCTCAAAATCAGCAAAAAAAAGCCGTTACAAAGAATAATCATCAATTATAAATATATCTTCAAGAATTTACCCAGCAAATTGATTAATATCTCAATTAAATATATTTATGATATTAATAGCACTATCGGCTATTCCCATCAGATTAAATCCTGTTAAAGCAATACACGAACTTATTACATATTTCATTAACAGGAGTCATGATGAGCTGGAATAAAACAACAGCAGTTAATTACGCTAAATCACACGCGAGTTCACATTCTCAAGGACGCTGCGCGGAATTTACCCGCAAAGCCATTCAGGCAGGAGGTATCACTCTTGGGCATACTTATCATGCTAAAGATTATGGCCCCATGCTAAAAAGTGCCGGTTTCAGCCCTATCGGCACATTTGAACAACCCCGGGAAGGCGATGTCGTCATCATTCAGCCTTATGAAGGAGGAAACCCAAGCGGGCATATGGCGATATTTGACGGTCAGGCGTGGTACTCCGATTTTAGACAACGCGATATGTGGGCCGGACCTGGCTATCGGGCGGCAAAACCGTCATACACTATTTACAGGAAGCAGTAATGAAAGCATTCTCGTTGATTGCTCTGGTGCTGTTACTTTGCGGCTGCTCTACACCGCGCCACGATAGCTCCCGGGATGTAAAACAATTCTATCTCGCGTGGATGTCCGCCTACACACAAGAGCGGGATACATCCGCACTCATGCAACGCTATGTGGCGAAAGACGTTATCAATCGTCTGGCGCTGATTGACGGCCTTTATGAGCAGGAAATTCTGGACTCGGACTACTTTATGTACGTACAGGATTACGACCCGGAGTGGATCCCGCTGTTACGGGTTGGACCGGCTCAACCTTTTCTCGGTGGCGAAAAGGTGGAAGTACAATTAGGTGGGCCGACAGGTGAAGTCCCCATGCTGTTGGAGGTATATACGCGTTGGGAAGACAGGCGCTGGAAAATTTATCGCGTTCGCGATATTAGCGATCGTTATGAACAGCCCATCTACAGTACCGGGGATATTACCCGTGCGAAAGCTTGGTCTGCGGAGATCGCACCGGAGTACGAAAAGATGAATAAGTAAAAAAGGGAGCCTGACGGCTCCCTTTCGTGTACTGCATTAGCCGAGACTTATGCTTTCAGCTTACGCATAACCAGCGTGGCGTTGGTGCCGCCAAAACCGAAGCTGTTAGACATAACAGTCGTCAACGCTTGCTCGGTCGGTTTAGTCACGATGTTCAGACCTGCAGCCTGCTCGTCCAGCTCTTCAATGTTGATGCTCGGCGCGATAAAACCGTGTTCCAGCATCAGCAGAGAGTAGATAGCTTCCTGAACGCCAGCCGCACCCAGTGAGTGACCGGTCATGGCTTTGGTTGCAGAAATGGCCGGGCTGTTATCGCCAAAGACTTCGCGGATTGCGCCCAGTTCCTTCACGTCGCCTACCGGAGTAGAAGTACCGTGGGAGTTCAGGTAGTCGATCGGCGTGTCTACGCCGTACATCGCCATCTGCATGCAACGTACTGCGCCTTCGCCAGACGGAGCAACCATGTCTGCGCCATCGGACGTTGCGCCGTAACCGACGATTTCCGCATAGATGTGCGCGCCACGGGCCAGAGCGTGTTCCAGCTCTTCGACCACCACCATACCGCCGCCGCCTGCGATAACAAAACCGTCACGGTGTGCATCATAAGTACGGGAAGCTTGAGACGGGTTATCGTTATATTTGGTAGACAGCGCGCCCATTGCGTCGAACTCGCATGCCATTTCCCAGCACAACTCTTCGCCGCCGCCAGCAAAAACGATGTCCTGCTTGCCCAACTGAATTTGTTCAACAGCGTTGCCGATACAGTGTGCAGAAGTTGCACAGGCGGAGCTGATGGAGTAGTTGACGCCGTGGATTTTGAACGGCGTTGCGAGGCAGGCAGAAACGCCGGACGCCATCGCTTTGGTGACCACATACGGGCCAACCGCTTTCAGACCACGCGGGCTACGCATTGCGTCAGCGCCGAATACCTGAAAACGCGGGGAGCCGCCGCCGGAACCTGCAATCAGGCCAACGCGCGGATTGTTCTGGTAATCTTCTGCAGCCAGGCCGGCATCAGCCACTGCCTGCTCCATAGAAAGGAAAGCATAGATGGATGCGTCGCTCATAAAGCGCACTACTTTGCGGTCAATGAGGCCAGTGGTATCCAGTTTTACGTTGCCCCAAACGTGGCTACGCATGCCGGAGTCCTTCAGCTCCTGAGAGAAAGTGATCCCTGAACGTCCTTCACGCAGAGATGCCAGGACTTCCTGCTGGTTATTACCGATGCTGGAAACGATGCCCAAGCCAGTAATCACTGCACGTTTCATTCAATACCTCTGTAAGTCGCACTATTTTAAAGTTTCGAGTGGCACAATAGCGTACACTTGTACGCCGAACAAGTCCGATCAGCCATTTTGTGTGGAAATTTGCGCAGCCAGGCACTCCTCGTTAAGATCGGGGCACAGCCTGTCAGACGAGTAACTTACGTGAAACAATACGCTATACAACCTGCCAACCTTGAATTCAACGCTGAGGGTACACCTGTTTCCCGAGATTTTGACGATGTCTATTTTTCCAATGATAACGGGCTGGAAGAGACACGTTACGTCTTCCTTGGCGGCAACCACCTCGCCGAACGTTTTCCTGTGCACCCACGCCCGGTGTTCGTGGTGGCAGAAAGTGGCTTTGGTACCGGGCTAAACTTCCTCACGGTCTGGCAGGTATTCGCCACCTTTCGCAACGCACACCCTGACGCTACCCTGGAAAGATTACATTTCATCAGTTTTGAAAAATTTCCGCTGACGCGTGAGGATCTGACACTAGCGCATCAGCGCTGGCCGGAACTGGCGTCGTGGGCAGAGCAACTCCAGGCACAGTGGCCACTGCCGCTGGCGGGTTGCCATCGTCTAGTGCTTGATGAGGGGCGGGTTACTCTGGATCTGTGGTTCGGCGACATCAACGAACTCACCAGTAAGCTGGACGAGTCTCTGAACCAACAGGTTGATGCCTGGTTCCTGGACGGCTTCGCCCCAGCCAAAAATCCGGATATGTGGACGCCAACACTCTTTAACGCCATGGCCAGACTGGCCCGACCAGGCGGTACGCTGGCGACCTTCACTTCGGCTGGTTTTGTACGCCGGGGATTGCAGGAAGCCGGATTTACGATGCAAAAATGCAAAGGTTTTGGTCGCAAACGTGAAATGCTCTGTGGCGTAATGGAACAAACTCAGGCGCTGCCTTCCTCAGCCCCCTGGTTTGCACGTACGGGAACTGAGAAGCGCGAAGCCGCCATTATTGGCGGCGGTATTGCCAGCGCATTGCTGTCTCTGGCGCTACTGCGTAGAGGCTGGCAGGTCACACTCTATTGCGCGGACGATAAGCCTGCGCTGGGCGCATCCGGTAATCGCCAGGGCGCGCTCTATCCGTTACTCAGCAAGCATGACGCGGCTATTAATCTCTTTTTCCCCACCGCGTTTACCTTCGCCCGTCGACTGTATGACACCCTCCCCGTTGAGTTCGCGCATGACTGGTGCGGCGTAACACAACTCGCATGGGACGAAAAAAGCCAGCAAAAAATCGCCCAGATGTTGTCCCTTGAACTGCCCGAAGCGCTCGCCGTCGGCGTGGACGCCGATCAAATTTTGCAAACAACAGGCGTAGTGACCGAATGTGATGGCATCCAGTACCCGGCCGGCGGATGGCTGTGTCCGGCGCAGCTTACCACTGCCGTCCTCAAGTATGCGACAAAGCTTGGGTTACGTACTTACTACCAACACACACTGACCTCACTTGCTCATCAAACCGATAGCTGGCAGTTGCAGTTCGCCAGCGGGGAAGCGGCAACACATGAGGTCGTGGTTCTGGCGAATGGGCATTGTATTCACCGTTTTGAACAGACTCAGTCACTACCGGTGTATTCTGTTGGCGGTCAGGTGAGCCACATTCCCACGACGCCTGCGCTTTCCGCACTGCGTCAGGTTCTGTGCTACGACGGCTACCTTACCCCGCAAAACCCGGAAAATCAGCAGCACTGCATTGGCGCCAGTTATCATCGCGGAAGTGAAGAAACGGTGTATCGTGCTGACGATCAGCAGCAAAACCGTCAGCGCTTAATAGATTGTTTCCCGAATGCCGCGTGGGCAAAAGAAGTAGACGTTAGTGGCAATGCCGCACGTTGTGGAGTGCGCTGCGCCACGCGCGATCACATGCCGATGGTCGGTAATGTGCCGGACTATAACGCCACACTCAGCCAGTACGCCACGCTTGCCGAAGACAAAGAGCATGCTTTAAGCGCACCGGTATACCCGGATTTGTTCATGTTTGGCGCGCTGGGGTCACGTGGGTTATGTTCTGCCCCGCTATGTGCAGAAATTCTGGCCGCGCAAATGAGTGATGAACCGATCCCAATGGATGCCAGCACGCTGGCGGCGCTGAATCCGAATCGTCTGTGGGTACGGAAGTTATTGAAGGGTAAAACGGTGAAATAAAAGGATAGGGTGTCAGCCGATCATTGCCTGATGGCGCTACGCTTATCAGGCCTACAAACACCCGCCCACGTGGGCCGGATAAGACACCTCAGTGTCGCCATCCGGCACACGCTACTGTACTTATTGTTTTGTCGCCTTCAGGAACAAGGCGTCCCACATCTCTTTCACTAACGCCTGGTCACGCGGCGAGAGTTCGCCCGCGCTGATGGCTTTCTCCAGACTGCTGGTCACATTGGCGTACAATGCCTCAGCCGAATGGTCCTCGCCAGCATCCAGCTCAGCAACGGCCAGCGTCAGGTGTCCACGCAAATAACCACTGGCAAACAACTCATCATCGCTGGCGTGCTCTACCATATCGTCGATTAATGCCAGAATGCGTGATTCAAACTCCGCGATCATCTTCTTTCCTCATTGTAAACGTGGCAGCGGCGTCAGTTGAGCGCTTCGGGCCACGGGAATTGTTCCGCCTTAAGTTCAGGCGTGTGATAATAATTCTGTAACGCGTTAATGAAACGCGCCGGGCGTTCAGGGATCCCCTTGTCCAGATACTCCATCACCTGAGCATGAACACGGCGCTGGAATACCACGCGATCCGGTTCAAAGTCCCCTTCCAGGTTGTCGCAACTGACGTTAAACGGGTAGCCCGCCGCCATGCAAAACAGCCAGTCAAACGCCTGCGGCTTCACTTCTACATCTTCAAACTGGCATTGCGTCTTCGCGTCGCGTCCGTCCGGACAGTACCAGTAACCGAAGTCGACCAGTTCACGACGCGCCTTTCCCGCAATACACCAGTGTGAAATTTCGTGTAACGCACTGGCGTAATAGCCATGCGCAAAAACGATACGGTGATACGGTAATTCCGCATCCGCAGGAAGATAGATCGGTTCGTCGTCGCCTTTAATCAGACGGGTATTAAATTCATCGGCAAAGCAGCCGTTAAAAATCTCAATTAACTGTTCGTAGTGATGGGTATTATTCATTAGTTCATCCCCAGCCAGTGGAGAATCTCCTGTCCATGATTATCATAAAGTAGCTTGGCGCTCATCACGGCGGAGACAATAACGATCATTGGCCGAATGAGTTTTTGTCCTTTGCTGAGTACCAGCCGTGAGCCCATCCGTGCGCCAATAAACTGGCCAATAAGCATCACAAATCCGGTCGCCCAAATCACTTTACCGCCGAGGGCAAACAACAGCAGCCCACCGATATTCGATGTGGCATTTAATACTTTGGCGTGGGCCGTCGATTTCGCCAGGTTGTAGCCGCACAGCATGACAAAGGCCAGCGCGTAGAACGACCCCGCTGCCGGGCCAAAAAAGCCATCGTAAAAACCGACGCAGCCTCCGGCCACCAGCGCGAAAGGCAGCCCGTGCAATCGACGCTGCCGGTCCTCTTCCCCTACTTTCGGCATTAACAGAAAGTAAAGGCCAATACAGATAACCAGAACCGGCAGGATCTGGCGCAAAATGTCTGACTGCACATGCTGAACCAGCAGCGCGCCGCTCATTGACCCAATAAAGGTCATGAAGATATTGAGCTTCTGATCTGCCAGGTTAACCACTCCCCGGCGAATGAAATAGAGGGAGGAAGAGATAGATCCCCCGCAGGCCTGCAATTTATTGGTGGCCAGAGCTTGCGCAGGTGGCATCCCAGCCGCCATCAATGCCGGGATGGTGAGTAAACCACCGCCTCCGGCCAGAGAATCAATAAAACCTGCCAGCATCGCCACAAAAAAAAGCACACCTAACAGCAGTGGCGTCACCATAAACAGAGAGGCAAAATGATCCATTAGAGTACATGCTCGTCCAGTAGCGCCTGGCAGGAAGGCGGCAACGGCGGCGGTGTCTTCTTCTCAGGCTTGGTGGTTCCAGGTTTCGGAGGTTCGAACCAGCTTTGCAGCTCCGCGCCGCAGCCGTCACCCGGTGGCGGTAACGGTTGATCTTCGCACTCAAGGCTGTCGGCAGGGCAACGTAACCGGACGTGCATATGCGCACGGTGCTGGAACCATGGCCGCACTTTACGCAACCAGTCCCTGTCGGTTCCTGCATCCAGACAAAGTTGCTTCTTAATCGCCGGATTCACGAAAATACGCGTTACTTCATTATCTTTTGCAGCCAGCCTTACCAGGCTGAAAATCTCCGGCTTCCACAGGGACGGTACAACACGTTTACCATCCTGCGAGACCAGATCTAACGCCTGTGGCCGCAGCAGTTGTGACTGGGTCCAGCGCGTTTTCGGCAGCTGCAGGAAAATATCCACATCCAGCCCGGTCTGGTGACTGGCATGACCGCCATTAAATCGCCCACCGGCCGGCATACCCATATCGCCGATTAACACCGTGCCCAGCCCCTGACTATTAGCCTGATTACTCAGACGCTGGATAAACCTCACCAGATCCGGATGGCCAAAGTAACGACGCTGATCGGTGCGCATTACCTGATAGTGTTCTGACTGTACAGGCAGCGTCTCTGCGCCAACTATACAGCCATTGGAAAACGCGCCGATAGACTGCGCGCTGCCCGCAACCGGATGGGTAATTTTCTGCCAGGGCGTCGCCGCCAGACAGGCGGTACTGGCAAACAGAGCCAGCGCCGCAAGTGCCGTTTTTTTCATTTTTACCAGCGTGGAATATCGGTCTTCACATCCGCATTTTGCGCCCGCTGACGCAGCAAGTGATCCATCAACACGATCGCCAGCATTGCTTCAGCGATCGGCACTGCGCGGATCCCAACGCACGGATCGTGACGACCTTTAGTGATCATGTCGACTTCTTCACCAAAGCGATTAATGGTGCGCCCTGGTACGGTAATACTGGACGTCGGTTTCAGCGCCATATGGGCAATAATTTGTTGCCCGCTGCTGATCCCGCCCAAAATGCCGCCCGCATGGTTGCTCTGAAAACCGTCTTTGGTGATTTCATCGCGGTTCTGACTGCCGCGCAGCGCTACAACGTCAAATCCGTCGCCAATCTCAACGCCCTTAACGGCATTAATGCTCATCAGCGCATGGGCGATGTCGGCATCCAGACGGTCGAATACAGGTTCGCCGAGACCCGCAGGTACGCCGCTTGCAACAACGGTTACTTTCGCCCCGATGGAGTCGCCCTCTTTCTTCAGCCCGCGCATCAGTTCATCCAGTGCTTCAATTTTATCCGGGTCCGGGCAAAAGAAGGGATTCAATTCGACCTGAGACCAGTCCTTGATCTCCAGCGGAATATCACCCATCTGCGTCAGGCAACCGCGAATTTCGACGCCGAATTTTTCCGCCAGATATTTTTTGGCAATCGCGCCAGCCGCAACGCGCATCGCCGTTTCACGTGCGGATGAACGTCCGCCGCCACGGTAATCGCGCAGGCCATATTTCTGCTCATAGGTATAGTCGGCGTGTCCTGGACGGAAAACATCCTTGATCGCGCCATAATCCTGTGAACGTTGATCGGTATTTTCGATTAGCAGGCCAATGCTGGTGCCGGTAGTAACGCCCTCGAATACGCCGGAGAGGATTTTCACCTGATCCGGCTCGCGGCGCTGCGTAGTGTAACGCGAAGTGCCAGGACGACGTCTGTCGAGATCGTGCTGCAGGTCAGCTTCTGTCAGAGAAATGCCCGGCGGAACACCATCGACAATACAACCGAGCGCCAGCCCGTGTGATTCGCCGAAGGTGGTTACGCGAAAGAGTTGCCCAATTGTATTTCCTGCCATCACGGCTCCGTTATGCGTGTTGTGTATGTGCGCGTGTATTTAGTCTTTGTAAATGCTGAAGTGCTCACGAGCGGCGATCAACTGCTCTTTGGTCAGCATGAATACGCCGTCACCGCCGTTATCGAACTCCAGCCAGGTGAACGGTACATCCGGATATTGCTCTATCAGATGTACCATGCTGTTTCCGACTTCACAAATCAGAATACCGTTATCTGACAGGTAGTCCGGGGCGTTACCCAGAATGCGGCGGGTAAGTTTCAGCCCATCGCTACCGGAGGCCAGGCCCAGCTCAGGCTCATGGCGATATTCGTTTGGCAGATCGGACATATCTTCTGCATCGACATACGGCGGATTGGTCACTATCAGGTCATACTGGACTTTCAGCAGATCGCGGAACAGATCGGAGCGGATCGGCGTAACATGATGGATCAGGCCGTGCTCTTCAATGTTGTGCTCGGTCACCGCCAGCGCATCAGTGGAAATGTCCACCGCATCGACTTCGGCTTCCGGGAAGGCATACGCGCAGGCAATGGCAATACAGCCGCTGCCGGTACACATATCGAGGATATGCTGCGGCTGCTCATTAATCAGGCCCGCAAAGCGGTTATTGATAAGCTCGCCGATCGGTGAACGTGGAACCAGCACGCGTTCATCAACATAAAATTCATGCCCGCAGAACCAGGCTTTGTTGGTCAGATAAGCCACCGGAATGCGCTCGTTGACGCGGCGAATCACGCGTTCAACAATACGATGGCGCTCGCTGGAGGTCAGACGCGCGGTACGCATATCTTCTGGGATATCCAGCGGCAAATAAAGCGACGGCAGCACCAGTTGTACGGCCTCGTCCCATGGGTTATCCGTGCCATGGCCATACCAGATATTCGCCGCGCTAAAACGGCTGACCGCCCAACGCAACATGTCCTGAATGGTATGCAGTTCACTCACGGCTTCATCGACGAAAATTTTATCCACGTATTTCTCCAGGGCATGCTCGTATTAATTTCGGCGGCTAGTTTGCCACGAAGACGGCGATAAATCAGCATTCACGCGGAGCCTGAGCGCGAAAATTGCGTTTTAAGCGATCGGATGCCCGCCGAGTCGGGTTAAACTAACGGAAAATAAAAGATGAGACGCTCGAATGAAAAAGAAAACATCGCTCAGCGAGGAGGATCAGACGCTGTTTCGCCAGCTGATGACCGGCACGCGTAAAATTAAACAGGACACCATTGTTCACCGACCGCCACGTAAAAAAATCACCGAGGTTCCGGTTAAAAAGCTGCTGCAGGAACAGGCGGATGCCAGCCACTATTTCTCGGACGAATTTCAGCCGCTACTGAATACGGACGGCCCGGTAAGATACCTGCGTGCCGACGTCAGCCATTTCGAACTGAAGAAAATGCGCCGTGGCGATTACTCCCCGGAGCTGTTTCTCGATCTGCACGGGCTGACCCAGCAGCAGGCCAAACAGGAGTTAGGCGCGCTGATCGCCGCCTGCCGTCGTGAGCATGTGTTTTGCGCCTGCGTGATGCACGGCCACGGGAAGCATATTCTTAAGCAGCAAACGCCGCTCTGGCTGGCACAACATCCGCATGTGATGGCCTTTCATCAGGCGCCGAAAGAGTACGGTGGTGACGCCGCGCTGCTGGTGCTGATTGAAGTGGAAGAGTGGCTGCCGCCCGAACTTCCCTGATGCAGAAAACAGAAAGAGCCACATTTGCGGCTCTTTGATTTTCCGGATGGCGGCTGTGCCTTATCCGGACGATGAAACGTGGCACGGGTTCGATTAAATCGCCTTTGCCATTTTCAAATTACACGGGCTCATCTGCCAGTTGAAAATGCCCTTTCCGCTCTCATCAAGCGTTACGCTGGCAATCGCAGATGTGGTAAACATCGGCGGCGTTTCACCCGGGCAAAGCTCAGACACCAGATATCCCACTAACGGTAAGTGAGAAATTACCAGTGCCGTGGCGATACCTTCATTGGCCAGAGCCTGTAAATAGGCGCTGACCAGACCGACATCGCCGCAGGGAGTCAGCTCCGGCAAAACATCCACACCGGCTGGCAGGTTCATACACTCTCCCACCACATCCAGCGTCTGTTCGGCTCGTAGGAACGGGCTCACCAGAACACGTTCGATATCCACTTTTTGACCTTTAAGCCAGTTCGCCATCAGGCGAGATTCGTCACAACCACAAGAGGTTAAAGGACGAACCGAATCACTGGCGGCATCGAGGGCCGCGTCGCCGTGACGCATGATAAAAACTTGCATATTGCACCGCTTTTGTTAACCAGGATCACCAACACCTTTATTCACCGCCCCTATTGACCGTGGTAACGATGTGGTGGCCGGCATTGTGCCTTATCCATTCACCGAATGAAACGCTGTTTTTTACCTCAACGGCGTAAGTATAGTCAATCTCTGTTTACATTTTGAGCGCGACCCATACATTCGGTGCGGATTCATCCTACCTTTGACCTCATGAATTCAGGTCAGTTTCCCCGATATCCCAGAATCTTTCACCACGTTCCGCCATCTGCAATAACTGTTCACACGGCGTAAACCGTGAACCATATTGCGTGGACAGTCGTTGCAGAACCGCAACCACTTCACCCGTACCGAGAGAATCCATATACCGGAACGGGCCGCCGAGGAATGGCGGAAAACCAATACCAAATACAGCGCCGATATCGCCATCACGTGCGCTGCGGACGACCTGCTCACCAAAACAGCGTGCTGCTTCGTTAAGCATTAACATGACGCACCGCTCTGCAATTTGCGGGGCTGTGAGTTGGCCCTGACCCTGGACGCCAATAAGCGTATAAATTGCAGGGTCGACCTGTTTTTTGCTTTTACGCCCTTTCGCGCCATAAAGATAGAAACCCCGACCATTTTTTCTACCTTTGCGATCATCATTCAAAATTGAAGCAACAACATTTGCAGGTGCGCTAAAACGTTCTCCATAGGCGGCCTCAAGCACTGGTATAATTTTAGTGCCCGTATCAATTCCGACCTCATCCAAAAGTTGGATTGGCCCTACCGGAAAACCAAACTTAACCAGCGCGGCATCAATCGTCTCGACGCGCTCGCCTTCGGTCAGCATAAGAATCGCTTCGTTGATGTAAGGCGCTAAAATACGGTTAACGTAAAAGCCAGCCTTATCCTGGACAACAATCGGCGTTTTGCCCTGCTTTTTCGCTAACTTAACGGTTGTGGCAATCGTCTGCTCAGAGGTTGTTGCATGTGGAATCACTTCCACCAGTGGCATTTTTTCTACCGGACTAAAGAAGTGCAGACCAATTACCTGTTCAGGTCTGGTAGCATTAGCCGCAATATCGCCAATCGGTAAAGATGAGGTGTTTGACGCAAAAATAGTATGAGGGGCACAATTCTGCTCAACTTCTGCCACCATCTGTTGTTTTAACGACAGATCTTCGAATACCGCTTCAATAATCAGATCGCGATGCGCAAAACCGCGATAATCGGTGGTTCCCGAAATCAACGCCAGCTGTTTATCACGCTCGCTGGCTTTGATATGACGGCGGCGAACCTTCGTTTCAAGCTGCTCCCAACTGTACTTCAGCGCGTGGTTGATTCCCTTAGCATTAATATCTTTGATGCGCACCGGCAAGCCACCTTTACAGGCTGTGACGTAAGCAATACCGCCGCCCATCAGGCCACCGCCCAAAATACCGACGCTATTCAGCGGGCCGGGCTTCGCTTCACTACCGGGATCTTTTTTTACATCGGTATTGGCAAAAAAGATGTTCCGTAGCGCCTTAGACTGCGAAGTCATCGCCAGCTCGCCAAACGCGCGGGCTTCCGCCTCATAGCCGCTGCTGCTGCCCTGCGCGAGACCGGTTTCGATCACCTCAAGAATGCGGTCCGTCGCAGGGTAGTTGCCCTGCGTTTTTTGCGCCGTCTTTTTGCTGACCATACGAAACAGCAGCGCACGTCCCAGCGGCCCCGCCAGCACGCGTTCACGTACGGGCAGAACCCGGTGCGCCGAACTGTCTTTTTTGGCCAGTTCAATCGCGGCTTCCAGCAAAATGGTCTGTGGTACAACTTCATCCACCAACCCCACTTTTAGCGCCTGTTTTGCCCGGAGCTGTTTTCCTGTCAGGATCATATCCAGCGCAGTACTGACACCAATAAGACGGGGTAATCGCTGGGTGCCCCCGGAACCGGGAAGCAGGCCTAACTGTACTTCCGGCAACCCCAGTACGGTTTTAGCATCATCGGTACAAATACGGTTGTGGCACGCCAGCGCCATCTCCAGCCCACCGCCCAAACAGGCACCATGAATAGCGGCAACAACCGGGATCGGCAATGCATTAATTTCTGCCATGATCTGCTGCCCCTGACGGGCCAGCGTTTCGGCTTCCTGCGCGCTGCGACAGCTACCAATCATGTTGATATCCGCCCCGGCAATGAAGTTATCGGGTTTAGCCGAAATAAACACCACACCACGCAATGCTTTGTTATCGCGGATTTGTTTCAGAATGGCCCTCACCTGAGAAGCAAACTCTGCTTTCAGGGTGTTCATTTTCTCTCCGGGCACATCAATGGAGACAACGGCGACGTTATCCAGACGCACGTTGAGCGTAAAAGCCGATGTCATTTCCATTATTCTGCCTCCAGAACCATTGCCGCACCCAGACCACCTGCCGCACATGCGGTGACTAAACCAAACCCACCGCCACGGCGGCGTAGTTCATGGAGGGTTTGGGTGATCATACGTGCACCGGTGGCGGCGAAGGGGTGCCCATAGGCAATTGAGCCACCCAGCACGTTAAATTTACTGTCATCGACTTCGCCAGTGGCGTGGGAGCGCCCCAGCACTTCGCGGGCAAAACGCTCGCTGCCCAGCAACTGGAGGTTCGCCAGCGTTTGTGCGGCAAAGGCTTCATGCATATCAATAAGCGTTAAATCCGCCATGGTTAAGCCTGCACGCTCCAGGGCAAGCGGCGTTGACCACGCCGGCCCCAACAGCATGTCCTGCCAGACATCAATGGCGGTAAAGGCAAAACTACGCAGATATCCCAGCGGTACCAGCCCTAACTCTTTCGCACGCGACTCCGTCATCATAATCACGGCGGCTGCGCCATCCGTCAGCGGAGTGCTGTTAGCCGCCGTAACGGTACCGTGTTTTCTGTCAAATGCCGGACGCAACCTCGCGTAATCCGCCATCGTCGAGTTACCGCGAATATTGTTATCTTCTGAAAAAGGATCTTTAAAGGGGGGAGTGTAGGTCGTCATCACCTCATCTGCGAGTTTTCCTTCAGACCAGGCCTGAGCTGCGCGCTGATGAGAGCGGTGCGCCAGCGCATCCTGCTGCTCACGCGTGATGCCATAGGTTTTGGCCATTTGTTCGGCGGTATCTCCCATGCGTAAACCAGTGGAATATTCAGCCACTGCAGGTGGCACAGGCATCAGGTCGCGCAAGCGTAGTCGGGAAAAGAGCTTCAGACGTTGCCCGGTTGTGCGGGCTTTATTAACATCCACCAGTACTCGCGCCAGCTTTTTGCTGACACCAATAGGCAGAACGGAAGAGGAGTCTGCACCACCGGCAATCCCAGCACGAATAGTTCCGGCCATCAGGCTTTCCGCGACATTTGCCACGGCCTGAAAGCTGGTTGCACAAGCCCGGCTTACGCTGTAAGCATCTGTATGCACATTCATCCCGGTTCCCAGAACGATTTCCCGGGCAATGTTGGGGGCTTCTGGCATTTGCACCACCTGGCCAAAAACCAGCTGTTCAATCACATCAGCAGGTATTTCGCTGCGGGCCAGCAATTCACCAACAACCATTTTTCCCAAATCAACGGCGGGAATGCCATGAAACGCGGTAGCCTGACGGGCAAATGGCGTACGCAATCCGCTCACGATGGCGATACGGTCGCCCTGGCGGGTAACCAGCGATAAAGCCTGACTCATAACACTCCCCTGTAAAAAATAAAAATAAGTGGTCTGACCTGATCACAGTCTTAACCAATTTTTTACATTTAGCCAAGCGGGGAGAAAAGAAAGTGAGAGCTATGACACAGTGAATAGTCACTGACTGTTACGAAAATGCCCTTGCCACCAGGTGGCAAGGGCATGAGCAGAAGGGATTAACGCAGGCCCAGCTGGAAAATCAGCGTTTCAGCTTCACAGGCAAAAACAAAATCGATATCCAGACGCACACCCTCTGACTCTTCAGTGAAAGTCGGGGTGATTTTGCAAGGTTCAGACTCTACGCTACGTGCCTTCTCAGTCAGAGCGGCCAGCGTTTCTTCTGCCTCTGCGCGATTCGCGAACACGCGGCTGTAGGAAGCGGTGCAATCGGAGTTGTCCATGATGGTGCCAACATCCATACAGCAGCAAACCGGGGTTTCATCAGCACTGCATTTACTCATTGTAGATTTCCTCTGTATTCGCACCCGAGGTGCCAGATAAACGATAGGGACATTTTACGCTCCCATTATTCGCCTCTCCAGTCGTTAATTGTGCGAAATGCGATAAGTGACCGAAATCACACTTAAAAATGATCTAAAACAAAAATCGCCCAAACAGGTGAGTGCGCGCACCTGCAATTTTGCCAGCTGGATCGCGTTTCTTAGATCAGAATTGAAAATATTTATAAACATACTTGCAACATTCTGGCTGGTCCGACCTATACTCTCGCCACTGGTCTGATTTCTATGTGGTACCTCAGACCCTACACTTCGCGCTCCTGTTACGGCATGTAACATAGTTTGTATAAAAATAAATCTATGAGGTTATGGTCATGAGCCAGAAAACCCTGTTTACAAAGTCTGCTCTCGCAGTCGCAGTGGCAATTATCTCCACACAGGCCTGGTCTGCAGGCTTTCAGTTAAACGAATTTTCTTCCTCTGGCCTTGGCCGGGCATATTCGGGTGAAGGCGCTATTGCAGATGATGCTGGTAACGCCAGTCGTAACCCCGCGCTGATCATGATGTTTGATCGCCCTACTTTCTCTGCGGGTGCGATTTTCGTTGACCCGGATGTCGATATTTCCGGACGTTCGCGCATTGGTAATGACGCCAGCCAGGATAATATCGCCCCAACCGCCTGGATACCGAACGTGCATTTTGTTGCCCCGATTAACGATCAGTTTGGTTGGGGGGCGTCAGTTACCTCTAATTATGGTCTGGCAACGGAGTTTAACAATAATTACGCAGCCGGCTCGATGGGCGGAAAAACCGATCTGGAAACGCTGAACTTAAACCTGAGCGGCGCCTACCGTCTGAATAATCATTTTAGCTTCGGTCTCGGTTTTAACGCCGTCTATGCCAAAGCGAAGCTTGAGCGTTATGCAGGCGATCTGCCGCAGCAGATCGTTGCAGGCTCTGGTGGCAGGGTTCCTCCCGCCCTGGCCGCACAATACCCGGCAGATACGCAGATTGCGCGCCTGAAGGGTGACGAATGGGGCTTCGGCTGGAACGCCGGTATTCTTTATGAAGTGGATAAAGATAACCGTTACGGTTTCACCTACCGTTCGGAAGTAAAAGTTGACTTCGACGGTGATTACCGCAGCAGCCTGCCATCAATGGACCGTATTCCCGCGCAGTTGCGCCCGGTGTTTGCCAGCCTGCCTGCTGGCACTAACGGCAACACAATCGACGGATCACTTGATCTGAATCTGCCAGAAATGTGGGAGTTCTCAGGTTATAACCGCGTTGCGCCACAGTGGGCGGTTCACTACAGCATGGCATATACCAGTTGGAGTCAGTTCCAGGAGCTTAAAGCGAAAGGCAACAACGGCCAGACTCTGTTCTATAAAGAAGAAGGTTTCAAAGATTCTTACCGCATCGCGCTGGGTACGACCTACTACTACGATGATACCTGGACCTTCCGTACTGGTATCGCCTTCGATGATAGCCCAGTTCCAGCTAACCGCCGTTCCATCTCTATTCCGGATCAGGATCGCTTCTGGCTGAGTGCGGGTACAACCTATGCGTTTAATAAGGATGCTTCATTGGATGTCGGCATTTCTTATATGCACGGTCAGAAAGTGAAATTCGAAGAAGGCCCGTACTCCTTCGAATCAGAAGGGAAAGCCTGGCTGTACGGCATGAACCTGAACTACGCATTCTGATTTCCATCAGACGTAAAAAAGGTGAGCTTTTTAGCTCACCTTTTTATTTGCCTCAATTCCTTACTCAGAATCGATCTCTTTTAACTCATCCTGAATATCTTTTGCGTTCGGGTTTTCTTCTGGTTTGAGTTTACCGCCATTCGCAATAAAGTCATGACGCTGGAAGTAAGCTTCACGCACCATGATGTAAGGATCTGAAGATTGACGCAGCAGACCGTCAGAATCGAGCAGTTGCGCACGCGTTTCAATTCCTTCAACCGTCCATTTACCTATCGACAACGGCCAGGTTAACCAGGAGAGAACCGGATACAGCGTATCCACCATATCGCCGCCATCATCACGCAGCGTGAAACTGCCGTAGAACGGAAGCTGCATATATGGACCGTAACCGACATCATAATGGCCTAATGTGCTGCCGAAGCGGTGTGGTTCAACACGCTGCAACTTCGGATTCGCCATCCCCGCCACATCAATAAACCCGCCCATACCTAACAAGGTGTTGAGGAAGAAACGGGTAAAATGCACCATCCCCTGATAGGGGTCGCCTTGCAGGAAATAGTTAACCATGACAGCCGGTTCTTCAAGGTTGCCAGTAAAGTTGCTCAAACCATTACGGGCCGGCTGCGGAACATAATCACGCCAGGCTACAGCCACCGGGCGAACAACGTATGGATCCAACACATTAAAGTTGAAGTTGTACATGGTACGGTTGAACCCTTCAAATGGGTCCGAACGCCCCTGCTGTTCAGTACCGGAGCTCGCACACCCCACCAAAAGTGTGGTTCCCAGCGCAAGCGCCGACAGGCGAAGCTTCATAAGTGTCTCCCTGTGTATTATGGCTATCGCTGATTGCCATCCATGACGGAACGATGATGTATCCGCCTGATTAGATGTGAGCGATTGTAACAGCACGTCAATCGATGTCTATATGCCCTAACTTACTGATTTGATCATAGCCTGGTAATACAGACACAGTGATGGTTCATTTTAACGAAGCCAATAAAAACATGCGTTACCATTTTTGCGATTTCAGACTTTATCCACCAGCCTTCAAATAAAAACCGCTACGCTTTAGCAATACGTGCTTATTCAGGATCCTGGTATGAATGACATCGAAAAAGAGAAGATTGATCGCCACAGCGACGAGCTCCAGGTGGAAAGCGAAGAAAAGCGGAGCGGAAAAAAGATAGAGCTCAATGAGGACAGGCTCCCCTCACGTGCAATGGCGATCCACGAGCATATCCGCCAGGACGGAGAAAAAGAGATGGAACGCGACGCGATGGCGCTATTGTGGTCAGCCATCGCAGCCGGACTGTCAATGGGAGCATCGTTGTTAGCAAAGGGAATTTTTCACGTACAACTGGAGGGGGTTCCCGGCGGATTTTTGCTGGAGAATCTCGGTTATACCTTCGGCTTTATTATTGTGATTATGGCCCGCCAACAGCTCTTTACGGAAAATACCGTCACCGCCGTCTTACCCGTTATGCAAAACCCTACCCTCGGCAATTTTGGTTTGTTGATGCGTCTGTGGAGCGTAGTACTACTGGGTAATATTCTGGGCACCGGGGTTGCGGCATGGGCGTTTGAATACATGCCGATTTTTGATGAGGCGACCCGCGACGCTTTCGTCAAAATTGGCATGGATGTGATGAAAAACACTCCTGTGGAGATGTTTTCCAACGCCATCATTTCTGGCTGGTTAATTGCCACGATGGTGTGGATGTTTCCCGCCGCCGGAGCCGCAAAGATTGTCGTCATTGTCCTGATGACCTGGCTGATTGCCTTAGGCGATACCACCCATATCGTCGTGGGTTCCGTTGAAATTCTCTACCTGGTCTTTACTGGCACACTGCACTGGGGCGACTTTTTCTGGCCTTTTGCCTTACCGACACTGGCCGGGAATATCTGTGGCGGGACGTTTATCTTCGCGCTGATGAGCCACGCGCAGATCCGCAACGATATGAGCAATAAACGCAAGGAAGAAGCCAGGTTGCAAGCAAAGCGGGAAGCACAACCGCAGAAAAACCAGAAAAAACAGACCTGAATGGCGACTGTTTGAGCAGTCAGGCAGCCTGAGACTTACCGTTGAGAGTAAAAAACGCTATACTCATGCCGCTTCGTCCCCTTAGTTAAATGGATATAACGAGCCCCTCCTAAGGGCTAGTTGCAGGTTCGATTCCTGCAGGGGACACCATCACATCTAGAACGCAACGCTCTGTTTTATTTCACCATCACGGTACTTGCCATAGCTCCACACAGTTTCTCCCCCGCCGTTTAGCGCCTGAGCATTTCGCGATGCCAGACAGGAGCCAGACCGGTTTGGCAAACCCCGTATTCTGGCATCCCGTTGGACGTTAAGGTTATAATCCTGACAACGATTTTATTGGATCAGATGCAAAAATGACAAAACTCACCCTACAAGAACAGATGCTGAAAGCTGGCTTAGTTTCCAGCAAAAAAATGGCGAAAGTGCAGAGAACGGCGAAAAAATCACGCGTTCAGGCCCGTGAAGCCAGAGAAGCGGTTGAAGAGAATAAAAAAGCACAAATTGAACGGGATAAGCAGTTAAGCGATCAACAGAAACAAGCGACGCTATCGAAAGAATACAAAGCGCAGATTAAGCAGCTTATTGAAATGAACAAAATCACCATTTCCAAAGGTGATATTGGGTATAACTTCACCGATAATAATCTGATTAAAAAAATCTACGTGGATAAGGTGACACAGGCGCAATTGATTAAAGGACGTCTGGCTATTGCCCGGCTGACTGCTGAAAGCGAGCGTGACAGCGAATATGCTATTATCCCGGCCGTCGTTGCCGATAAAATTGCGCAGCGCGACGACAGCTACATCGTCTTAAATTGCGAGCTGAGTCAGGAAGCGAAAGACGAAGACGATCCGTATGCTGACTTCGTCGTACCTGACGATTTAATGTGGTAAGCGAAAAATGCCGGATAATGAGTCCGGCATTTTTTCTAATAATGAGGTGACGACTCAGATGTTCATTCAATTGCCCTTATCATAACCGCACCTCTTCTCTCTAGAACTTATAATGCTCTTTACTTAGCCCGTATTTTCTCATCCGCAAATACAGTTTTTTACGCGGGATTTGCAGATATTCTGCTACTTCATTAATACGCCCTTGATGAATATTTAGCGCTTCGGTAATGATTTGCCGCTCATACTCTTCAACCCGGCGATCCAACGGTGTCGGTTCCGGCATATGCAACTGCGGATTAGCGGTTTCCGCCAATGGCAGCAACCCAACGGCAAAAAGCTCTGCGGCGTTTGCCAGCTCTCGCACATTACTTAACCACACACGACGTCGCATCCCTTTTAGCAATTCCCCGTCGACCTCCGGAATGGGGTGGTTCAGACGCAGACAGGCTTTTTGCAGGTAATGGCGAAATAGCGGTTCAATATCGTCCGGGCGCAGGGATAGAGGCTGGCAGGCGATTTGCGTCATGGCGAAACAGTAATAGAGTTCGGCCACAATCTGGTTTGTTGCCGCCAGTTCCACCAGCGATGTCGTGCCAACACCAATTAGCCGAAAAGGGCGCCGCTCCTGACTTTGCAGGTGAACCAAATGGTGCTGCTGCTCGCGCGTCAGACACGCTATATGGCTTAATACCAGCGTCCCACCTTGCGCTTGAGCAATCAGCTCATCGAGCTGAGCCGTGTTCCCGGCGGTGAGTTCTGCGCGGATAAACGGCCCCTGGGCGCTACGCCCCAACTGATGCAAATAACGGGCTCCCGTCATACGTCCCGTCCCGGGTTCCCCATAAAACCAGACGGCAAGATCCGTTTCTGCCAGTTGCTGCAGCCGTTGACGGTACTGATTTATCCAGTCGCTGTAGCCAACCAGTTCAACCTGCAGCTTTTGCTGGCAGTAATGACGACGGGCAATCACAGATTTTCGCTGCTGCAATGCCTGTGCAACCAGCAACAGCAGCTTACCGGGATCGACCGGTTTTTGCAGAAAATCCCATGCCCCTTTTTTCACCGCATCCACCGCCATCGGCACATCACCATGTCCGGTAATCAGCAGGATCGGCAGTTGGTTATCATCCTGATGAAAAAGAGCCATCAGTTCGATACCGTTACAGCCAGGCATACACACGTCACTCAGGACGATACCGGGCCAGTCAGCCTGTAGCCAATTTCGGGCATCGTAGGGATTATTGCACGCGCATACCCGATAGCCTGCCTGCTCAAGCAACAAGGTGTAAGCATCAAGGACATCGGCATCATCATCAATCAGCAGAACAGAATATTCATCACTCAACATCTTCTACATCCGTCAGGTTGAATTGCAGTACCACGCAGGCATTGCGCCCCAGTGTCGATGCCAGGCGTAGCTCGCCGTTCATCTGCGTCATTAACGAGACACAAATTGATAGCCCAATACCGAGACCAACATCCTTACTGGTGGTAAACGGTTTTAATAGCGACGGTAGCAGCGCACCAGGCCAGCCGGGGCCATTATCGCTGACAAATACACACACCGTGCTGCCCTCGACCTGCCAGTGAACGTCAATCTTCGCGGCAACCGGACAGGCATCCAGCGCATTTGCCAGTATGTTTACCAGAACTTGCTGAATTCTCACCTCATCGCCCATAACCCACACGCGCTCAACCGGCAGCGAAAGCGTACCCTGCTGCGGTTTATGCCGCATAGACAATAACTCCCAGGCCGCGCTGAAGGTTTGCCGTAAATCGACCGGATGCAGCGGTGCCCCCGGCTCGGCCCGGCGCGCAAACTGTCGCAATGAGCGGATAATGGCATCGATACGGGTAATGAGTCCTTCGGCTTTGGTTAACGTGCTTCTGGCCTGCGCCAACTGCTCCTGTTCAATTGCCCTGCCCGCAGTAAACAGATACATCGACAATGCATTCAGTGGTTGATTGATTTCGTGGGCCAGCGTGGTCATGGTCTGTCCGACCACCGCCAGTTTCGCCGTCTGAATCAATTCGCCCTGGGTCGCTCGCAGATCGGCTTCAATCTCCTTACGCTCTGCCACTTCCTGTTCAAGCTGACTTTTTTGCGTATTGAGCTGACCCAGCGTATGGCGCAGTAACCCCGCAATGCGCCCTAGCTCATCACGACCATAAACCGGGATCGAGGCATCGGTTCTGCCAAGACCAATTTGCACCACGGCCTGGTTGAGCGCGGTAAAACGCTTCACCAACCGTGAACGGATAAAGTAGTGGTTTAGTCCCCAGGCAAGAAGCAGCGCCAACAGCGTCGCCAGCAAAATAAGCCCGCCGCTAACGCGAACAATCTGCTCCAGTCGCTGGTTAAACATCTGCATTTGTTGATGGCTACTTCCCAACTGAGCCTCAAGCAATGTTCGAAAACGACCAAGTGTAGCTTCTCTGGCATGACTGGCATCAACCAGCGCTTTTTGCGCCGCGACATAATCGCGCATCGTATCGGGCATTTTATTTTTCATCATCCCGATTTCCAGCAATTCGTCGATGGTTTGCCGCAACGTGATAGTACTGGGCCAGTCGTCCAGGGTGCGAATATTTTCATCCGCCGTTTTCTTCAGATTTTCCAGATAGCGAATATGATTCTCGACCAGCATGCCGTCGTCGCTACCTGACTTCAGTTCATTCAACCTGTCGCGTAAATCATCGACAATCTGGTTTTCAATTCTTGCCAGCGTGTACACCTGTTGCTGCTCATTCTGCACCTCCCTGGCGCGTTTCAGGTACAACGCCGCGTCGCCATTTTTCGCTTCAATTTGATCCAACAACGTTCCCTGCTGCCAGGTGAAATCCTGCACCAGAGAGTTCAGTTCGGTCGTGAAATCATCATGTAACCAGTCGATTCGCGCGGAAAGTTCGCTGACTTTTTCGCGTACCAGGAACATGTTGTAGAGCACCCTGTCCAGCTCGGTCATCAATGCCCGGCTATCTTGCAAAATCACCGCCAGCTGTTGCTGTTCCGCGGGTTGCAATCCCCGGCTCAGCAGTTCAATTTTGTCCAGATGTTCGATGATCTGATTGCGCAGTTGCAGCCGTACGGTCGTATTGGGGGCAAGCAGGAATTCATTAAGCTGATCGACAACCAGGTTAAGATTCCCTTCAATCAAAAAAGCGGAATGTACGCGCGGGAAATAGTCATCGAGCGAATAGCGGATTTGCGAGCTTTGCTCATGCCAGGAATACAAACTGACACAGCTCACGCTCAGCGTCAGTAAAGCCCCCGTCAAAAAAGCCCCCCGCAAACTGCTGCTGATGCTGAGCTGACGAAGACGTTGCCATAGCGAACCGCCTTTCATTGTAGTTCTTCCAGTTTTGATATCGCCAGGCGCTGGTTTTTAAGAAACCAGAGTTGCCACTCCATCATTTGCTGTTCAGCAAAGCTTTTATTATCGAATTGAGCAAGCCAGGCTTCATCTTCGCTGTTCCTGGCGTCGATTGGGACCTGGGTTAACAGCGCTCTGATTTCAGGTAACGGATGTTTCAGACGAGCTTCCGCACTGTACAGCGCTCGCCAGGCATCCTTAAGCTGCGCGAGGCGGAAACTGATGGCCGTATCAAACATCCGCTGGACCAGTTGTTGACGCTTCAGGATCAGACGGTAATTAAGCGGTGGCTGTTTCATCAAAATGGCCTGTTGGGCTGCACGCGGGTTATCTGCTGCCAGCGACGTTACCGGATATTTACCGGTATTCGCATCTGCAAGGATCCGCTGCCCTTCCGGGCTCAATAAATAGCGGATAAAACGTTGTGCTTCATTGGCACGCGGGCTGTTTTTCAGCACGGCTACGTAGGTCGGCGAGACCGCCGAGTGTGGGAAGTAAGTAAAAGTCAGATTGGGGTCATTGAGCAGCAGATTGGCATAGTTATCAATAACCGGTCCCGCAACGCCCAATCCGCTCTTAATTTTGTCCGCAACACCAAAGCTGCGTGATGAGATGGTCACCAGGTTCCCGGCACTGGCCAGCAATGTCGCCCAACCTTCTTGCCACCCTTTTTGTTGCAGCAGTGATTCAACCATCAGGTGATTGGTATCGGAGCGCGATGGGCTACTCATCAACAGAGCATTTTGATATTTAGGATGCGTTAAATCACCCCAGTCCGTCGGTGGTGGCAGATGTCGCGCCGTCAGTGCTGAACGATTAATCAGCAGACCAAATCCCGAGAGAGCCACGGCTACAGACGTCGACCGTATTGACTCTGGCACCAGACGCTGGCTTTCCGGCAAGGCATTATCAAAAGGAGCAAGTTTCTGATGCTCCTGAAGATGCTGCAGTAGCATCGGCGAAGAGGTCAAAATCAGGTCAACGTTCTCCGCATTCGCGGTATCGAGCAGTTGTTCGAGAGAAGAACTGGTCCGGTTTAGCGTGCGGATCATCACTGATCCCGGCTCTGTTTGCCAGCGCTGAATAATCCAGGCCGTTGCCCCCGGGGAAAACGTCGTCGCCATCACCAGCTCCTTCCCCTGTGCCAGACAGGTCGCCGACAGCGACATAAAACACAGTGAGAGCGCCAACAAACTACCCCGACAGAAAAGTCTGTTTGTGATCCTGCTCATAAATACCAACATCTTCGAAAAATAATATTGAGACAAAATTTACCCGTTTATCACGACACATGGAAAAGATAAAACTGCTATCAAAATAACCAGACGGAATGCGATAACAGAGATAAAGAATACCTGAAAATGTCGTTTGAATTTGTTAATACCCGCACATGCTGATGATAAAAATGCATTAAGAATAATAGCTCTGGCCTCACCATAATTCAAAAAGGTCAAAATCAGCCCCGCTTTCAGCAAATTGAGTCAATAGTGACACATTTCTTCAATTTGAATTTCTTAGCCATCTATTTCACTCTTCACTGCGAAAAATCCTGATATTCACATCAATATAAATTTAGGTGATGATATGTTATCAATATTTAAGACAGGGCCATCGGCAAATAAAGTCCCGGAAGAGAAAATTCAGGAGACTTATGGTCGATACCGCATTCAGGCGTTACTTAGCGTATTTCTTGGCTATCTTGCGTATTATATTGTACGCAATAACTTCACCCTCTCTACCCCGTACCTGAAAGAACATCTGGATCTCAGCGCAACACAGATTGGTTTACTCAGCAGTTGTATGCTAATTGCCTATGGGATCAGTAAAGGCATCATGAGCAGCCTGGCAGACAAAGCCAGCCCGAAAGTCTTTATGGCTTGCGGCCTGATCCTGTGCGCCATTGTCAACGTTGGCTTAGGGTTCAGCACCGGATTCTGGATTTTTGCCGCACTGGTCGTCTTCAACGGGCTGTTCCAGGGGATGGGCGTCGGTCCCTCGTTTATTACCATCGCCAACTGGTTCCCACGCAAAGAGCGCGGACGCGTTGGCGCATTCTGGAATATCTCACACAACGTCGGTGGCGGTATTGTCGCCCCCATTGTTGGCGCCGCTTTTGCCATTCTCGGCAGCGAACACTGGCAAAGCGCCAGCTATATTGTCCCAGCCTGTGTCGCGGTGCTGTTTGCTTTTATTGTTCTGATGTTGGGCAAAGGCTCACCGCGCGAAGAAGGCTTGCCTGCTCTGGAACAGATGATGCCGGAAGAAAAAGTCGTGTTAAATGCCCGGCACGTAACCCAGGCACCGGAAAACATGAGCGCCTTTCAAATTTTTTGCACCTACGTGCTGCGTAACAAAAATGCCTGGTATGTTTCATTGGTAGATGTTTTTGTCTATATGGTGCGTTTTGGCATGATCAGTTGGTTACCGATTTATCTGTTAACTGAAAAACATTTCTCGAAAGAACAAATGAGTGTGGCGTTCCTGTTTTTCGAATGGGCCGCAATTCCTTCCACACTGCTGGCGGGCTGGCTGACCGATAAACTGTTTAAAGGTCGTCGCATGCCGTTGGCCATGATTTGTATGGCGCTGATCTTCGTCTGCCTGATCGGTTACTGGAAAAGTGAATCCCTGCTGATGGTCACTATTTTTGCCGCCATCGTCGGGTGCCTGATCTATGTGCCCCAGTTCCTTGCGTCTGTTCAGACCATGGAAATCGTCCCCAGCTTTGCTGTCGGTTCGGCGGTCGGATTACGCGGTTTTATGAGCTACATTTTTGGTGCATCGCTGGGAACCAGTCTGTTTGGTGTCATGGTCGATAAAATGGGATGGCATGGCGGTTTCTATCTGTTGATGGGCGGGATTGTCTGCTGCATTCTGTTCTGCTATCTGTCTCACCGCGGGGCGCTGGAACTCGAACAACAACGAAAAAATGCCCAACAACAGGACACGGAGTTGCAGCTTGCTGATGCCAGGTAATCGGCTTTAGAGAGAAAAAAGTGCCAGCGATGCTGGCACTTTAGTTTGCTCAAATGGAAGCCAGAAAATCAGTCAATGTGGTACACAATTGCGTTTTCAGTTATGAACCTGCGATTTAATGCTTATTGTCCCCCACCATAAAGCGAATGATCAATCCGCATGTCGGGGCAAGAAAAAGAAACAGTCCCGTTACCATTTCGTTTCCGTCAGTCAACCGTATGGTAAAGAAATAAATTAATGCCGTAAGGATAGCCATGCCGAAAAAAGAACTAATTGACGCGGCAGCGCCCATTACCTGCCAAATATAGCAACTAACGCACAGAATGCTCAATGCGAGGAAAGTCCAAAAATAGAACATAGCGTTACCTCCTGTCTGCCGTAAAAATCGACGTAAGTCCTTACACATCCTTGAGTTTATAGTCTAAGACAATTCCTATCCGTTCGCAATTCGAGCAACATTTTCGCTACAATAACTGTTCATTTTCTGAACCGGGCATTCTCCATTGACCTTTATTTAATCGTCATAAAAACAACATATTATCTATAAGTCTATTCTTGCTTTTTATCGACCAAAAAACATTTACGAAACTTGAGGAATTATTTCTGGATGACATTAATCTTCGGGTGTACATTGTGCGTCCGATCATTCATACCCCTCGTGGTTTGTCCTGACTCAGTTTTACACTCTTTACAGGAACCATTGTCGCTCATAGTGACCTAACTGTTCAGTGACAGAGAGTAACGCTGTAGACAAAGAATCTTCGCGATACATTATTTTCGTACCAACAACAGGTGCTTATGTTCCCCCAATGTAAATTTTCGCGCGCGTTTTTGCATCCGCGCTACTGGCTCACATGGTTCGGTGTCGGTGTGCTCTGGTTACTGGTGCAACTCCCTTATCCTGTTTTATGTTTTCTGGGCACCCGTACAGGTACGCTGGCGCGCCCATTTTTAAAGCGCCGGGAATCCATTGCCCATAAAAATCTCGAACTCTGTTTCCCGAATCTGTCGCAAGAAGAAAGGAACAAACTGGTCGACGAAAACTTCCGCTCACTCGGCATGGCACTGCTTGAAACCGGTATGGCCTGGTTCTGGCCAGATCGCCGGGTGCGTAAATGGTTTGATGTTGAAGGTCTGGACAACCTGCAACGCGCTCAGGCGCATAACCGTGGCGTAATGGTAGTAGGCGTGCATTTTATGTCGCTGGAACTGGGGGGCCGCGTGATGGGGCTTTGCCAGCCAATGATGGCAACCTACCGCCCGCACAACAACAAATTAATGGAGTGGATACAAACCCGCGGCCGTATGCGCTCGAACAAAGCCATGATCGGCAGAAATAATCTGCGCGGCATTGTCGGCGCACTGAAAAAAGGGGAAGCCGTATGGTTTGCGCCCGATCAGGATTATGGCCGTAAAGGCAGTTCATTTGCGCCATTCTTCGCCGTCAAAGATGTTGCGACAACCAACGGTACCTACGTGCTGTCACGTTTGTCGGGGGCGAAAATGCTGACCGTCACCATGGTGAGAAAATCTGATAACTCCGGCTACCGTCTGTTTATCACGCCAGAAATGGAAGGTTACCCGGAAGATGAAAACCTGGCCGCGGCCTATATGAACAAAATTATCGAAAAAGAGATCATGCGCGCCCCCGAGCAGTATCTCTGGATCCACCGTCGCTTCAAAACGCGCCCGATGGGTGAAGCCTCGCTATATGTCTAAAAAGAAAGGCCGCAAGGCCTTTCTTCTTTTCTACGGCTGAATTACTTAACGCCCCACTTGTTCTGGAGTTCAGTCATTCGCT
>NZ_CP080033.1:3469443-3492082 GCF_019382635.1 Citrobacter sp. Colony219
TAATCAACATTATCCTCAGGCTGACAAATCCCATGCTTGCGGTTTGGGCCAGCCCAGGATACTTCCGGGTTTCCGTCATCTTTTCTGGAAATTGAGACGGTATTTTTACCGCTCTTCGCCTCCCAGTAATTTTCATTGAAGCTTTTAATGGTCGCTTTTGCGCCATTAATCCATACATTGCCTTTACCATCACTATTCACACCACCAATACTTGCGCAGCTGAAATTGAACGCTTGCGGTGCAGCCGCCATTGACGTCAATGGCGCAAGAACAAGTGCTAACATCATTAATCTGGTCATTTTTAACCTTTTCATTATCAAATTCCGCGAAAAAATTAACCGCATTAACCTTAAGGTGATATGAGAATTCTCTGAGTAACAGTCACGTCGCTCAATAGCAATTTATTACCGTCAGAAATTAAACTGTCGCCGAATCACGACACTTGTAAGTTACTAAAATTAAATAAAAAAATGCCTCTTGTTTCACCTCATTTTTAGGCGTACATTAGCGCCGTCTGGAGCATTAAAGCTCAGAATTCTGAGGTGATGCAGCCAAGTAAGCGCGGGGTATTCTCCCTTTCGTTTATGCTCGCATCAGCTCTCTGTCAGGTAAGCATATGTTCATTGAGACGTACCCCAGGTACGCGGAGAGATGAAAAGTGAAATATTTCTTTATGGGCATTTCTTTTATGGTCATCGTTTGGGCCGGTACTTTCGCCCTGATGATCTAAATAAAAAGACGCAGCAAAAAAACAGGAGCCATTTGGCTCCTGTTTGCGTTTGAGGAATCGTGTTATCAGTCGGTACTTTCCGTGGTCGATTTCGCACTGGCAGGCAGCAAACCATCCGCGCGAAACATTGCTTTGATGCCGCGAATTGCCTGGCGAGTACGGTCACGGTTTTCAATCAACGCAAAGCGCACGTGTGTATCACCATAGTCCCCAAAGCCAATCCCCGGCGAAACACAAACCTTCGCCTCATTCAGCAATTTTTTGGCAAATTCAAGCGACCCCATTGCGGCGTATTGCTCTGGAATTTTCGCCCACACGTACATCGACGCTTTTGGCATTTCAACCATCCAGCCCGCTTCATGCAGCCCCTTGACCAGCACATCGCGACGACGCTTATATTGCTCAGCGATATCCCGTACGCACTGCTGATCGCCTTCCAGCGCGGCAATAGCGGCTACCTGCAGCGGTGTAAACGTTCCGTAATCGTGATAGCTCTTAATGCGCGCCAGTGCGTTTACCAGCGTTTTATTGCCAACCATAAAGCCAATGCGCCACCCCGCCATGTTATAGCTTTTCGACAAGGTGAAAAATTCAACGGCAACATCACGGGCCCCCGGAACCTGCATAATCGATGGCGCTTTCCAGCCGTCGTAGACAATATCGGCATAGGCCAGGTCATGAACCACCAGCACGTCGTAGCGTTTAGCCAGTGCGACGACCTTTTCGAAAAACTCCAGTTCGACACACTGCGCCGTCGGGTTGGACGGGAAGCCTAAGATCATCATCTTCGGTTTCGGGTAGCTTTCGCGAATCGCGCGCTCCAGTTCATTAAAGAAGTCGACCCCTTCCACCAGCGGCACGGAACGCACCTGTGCTCCGGCGATAACGGCACCATAAATATGGATGGGGTAACTGGGATTAGGCACCAGAACCGTGTCGCCGTGATCCAATGTAGCCAACATCAGGTGAGCCAGCCCCTCTTTGGAGCCAATTGTTACAATCGCTTCGGATTCAGGATCGATCTCGACGTCATAGCGCTCCTGATACCAGCGAGAAATCGCCCGACGTAAACGAGGAATACCGCGCGATGTTGAATAACCGTGGGTATCCGGGCGCTGCGCCACGGTACACAGTTTTTCGACAATGTGAGGAGGCGTGGCCCCATCCGGGTTCCCCATGCTGAAATCGATAATATCTTCGCCGCGCCGACGCGCAGCCATCTTCAGTTCAGCGGTAATGTTAAAAACGTAAGGTGGAAGACGATCAATACGCGTAAAACGACGTTCAGGGCGGGAATCAGCCATAATATCCTCAGATGTACGTTAGCGCCCGGACCGTCCGAGCGACGCTGCCACGATGGTGGCACGTTTAGAAAATAGCCTGATTAATTTCCTTCTGTCGAGAGGTACAGCAAAATATTTTTTATCGGCATAAAAGAGGAACAACATTTCTAAAACGGGAAATTCATGAATATCCAACCCTTATGAAATCACCAATTATTAACATTTTGTTGTTAAATACATTACGTTGAGGTCCACCTTCTCTGGCGAGATATTGTAAATACAACAATCATGCAACAATCCCCTTTTAATATTGTGGTTTTTCCTCATTAGTCCATGCTGACAGGGGTGCTGGTCATCCTGCCTCAGGTTACCTATTATAGAGGTTTAACCCCTTCGCAAGAGTCACCTGTGCACGAAATATTCAATATGCTGCTGGCGGTCTTTGATCGGGCAGCGCTGATGCTGTTCTGTCTGTTTTTCCTGATTCGTATCCGCCTGTTCCGCGAACTGTTGCACAAGTCAGCCCACTCGGTGAAAGAGCTGCTCGCCGTTACTGCCATTTTCTCCATGTTTGCACTGTTCAGCACCTGGTCTGGTGTACCGGTAGAAGGCTCACTGGTTAACGTGCGTATTATTGCCGTGATGTCAGGAGGAATTCTGTTCGGCCCATGGGTCGGTATCATTACCGGACTCATCGCGGGTACACACCGTTATCTGATTGATATTGGAGGTGTTACCGCCCTTCCCTGTTTTATTACCAGTATCCTTGCTGGCTGTATTGCGGGTTGGATCAACCGAAAAATCCCTAAGGCGCAACACTGGCGCGCCGGTATTTTAGGCGGGATGCTTTGCGAGTCATTGACCATGATTCTGGTGGTCGCCTGGGCCCCCACTACCGAACTGGGGCTGGATATTGTCTCGAAAATCGGTATCCCAATGATCCTTGGCAGCGTCTGTATCGGCTTTATCGTCATGCTGGTACAAAGCGTGGAAGGAGAGAAAGAAGCCAGTGCGGCAAAACAGGCTAAACTGGCGCTGGATATCGCTAACAAAACCCTGCCGCTTTTTCGTCAGGTCAATAGCGAGTCGCTACGCCAGGTGTGCGAGATTATTCGCCATGATATTCATGCAGATGCCGTCGCGATCACCAATACCCAGCACGTTCTGGCCTATGTCGGCGTGGGTGAACTGAACTACCGCGATAACGATGATTTCGTTAGCCCTACCACCCAGCAGGCGATAAATTACGGAAAAATCATCATAAAGAACAATGATGAAGCACATCGCACGCCGGAAATACACTCCATGCTGGTAATACCGTTGTGGGAAAAAGGTGTGGTCACCGGTACGCTGAAAATCTACTACTGCCATGCCCACCAGATCACCTCCTCATTACAAGAAATGGCTATCGGCCTGTCACAAATTATCTCAACTCAGCTTGAGGTTTCCCGTGCCGAGCAGCTACGTGAAATGGCAAATAAGGCAGAGTTGCGGGCACTACAAAGTAAAATAAATCCCCATTTCCTGTTTAATGCGTTAAACGCGATCTCATCGTCAGTGCGGCTTAACCCGGACACTGCACGCCAGCTCATTTTTAATTTATCTCGCTATCTTCGCTATAATATTGAATTAAAAGATGATGAGCAGATCGACATCAAGAAAGAGCTGTATCAAATTAAGGATTACATTGCCATTGAGCAGGCCCGTTTTGGCGATAAGTTGACGGTTATTTATGATATTGATGAAGAGGTCAGCTGTTTTATTCCCAGCCTGCTGATTCAGCCATTGGTTGAAAATGCCATCGTTCATGGGATCCAACCCTGCAAAGGGAAAGGTGTGGTCACTATCAGCGTGGCGGAATGTGGTAATCGGGTGCGCATTGCCGTCAGAGATACCGGTCATGGTATCGATCCAAAAGTCATTGAACGCGTTGAGTCCAATGAAATGCCGGGCAATAAAATTGGCCTGTTGAATGTGCATCACCGCGTTAAACTCCTGTACGGCGAAGGGCTACATATCCGCCGTCTTGAGCCTGGCACAGAGATTGCTTTTTACGTGCCAAACCAGCACTCACCTGCAGCAGCCCCGGCCACATTATTGCTTTAACCAGGAGTTAAGTTGTGAAAGTCATCATTGTTGAAGATGAATTCCTGGCCCAACAGGAACTTAGCTGGCTGATAAAAGAGCACAGCCAGATGGAGATTGTCGGCACATTTGACGACGGTCTGGATGTGCTTAAATACCTGCAGCACAACCGCGTTGACGCTATTTTTCTGGATATTAATATTCCGTCACTGGATGGTGTGCTGCTGGCGCAAAACATCAGTCAGTTCGCGCATAAACCCTTTATTGTGTTTATTACTGCCTGGAAAGAACACGCTGTTGAAGCCTTTGAACTGGAAGCGTTTGACTACATTCTGAAACCGTACCAGGAATCACGGATTGTCGGCATGTTGCAAAAACTGGAGGCAGCCTGGCAGCAACAGCAAACAGGAACCCCCCTTACCAGCCCGGTGATGCGTGAAAACGATACGATCAACCTGATCAAAGACGAGCGGATCATCGTTACGCCAATCAACGATATTTACTACGCTGAAGCCCATGAAAAGATGACCTTCGTCTACACGCGACGCGAATCGTATGTCATGCCGATGAACATCACCGAATTTTGCAGCAAACTGCCTGCTTCACATTTTTTCCGCTGCCACCGCTCATTCTGCGTAAACCTGAACAAAATCCGCGAGATCGAACCGTGGTTTAACAACACCTATATTTTGCGATTAAAAGATCTGGAATTTGAAATCCCGGTTAGCCGGAGCAAAGTAAAAGAATTCAGGCAATTAATGCATTTATAGTGCGATTAGTCATGATCGTGCGGATCGTTGTAAAATGGCGATCTACTGCCGGTGCTATAAAACGTAATAAAGTGAATTTTCAATGAAATACAGACATGTGCTATCCCAGTTATGTTTTCAGATGCTGGAAATGGGTGCGGATCGCCGTACGGTGAAAAAAGCCCTCACCTCCCGTCGAATGAAGGCACGTCAGGCTGTCGTACTGCTGTGCAAGCAAGAGATGGTGCTACTGAGAGCCGGGAAACTGCCGATACAAAACGCAACAAGCACGACATCTCACTGACAATAACAGGTCGCGAGCTAACTAAACCATTAACTCGCGACCACTTCGCGTACAGAGCATGCTACAGGCTAAACTGAATTAACTAAGAGCAACCTTCCGGCACGAGTCTTACAGAATGTGCCCCAGCGTCTGGCGTAAGTGCGCGCCGGAACCAAGCAGACCTGGATTATCATGCACAATCAGATATACCGGGATATCCTGCACATAGGCTTTAAAACGCCCTTTATCCTCAAAACCACCGCGAAAACCCGACGCTTTAAAGAATTCCAGGAAGCGCGGCACTATGCCTCCGGCAATGTACACCCCGCCAAACGTCCCCAGCGTTAATGCCAGATCGCCGCCAAACCGGCCCATGATGACGCAAAACAGCGACAGTGCACGGCGACAGTCAATACAGGAATCGGCCAGGGCGCGTTCCGTAATGTCTTTCGGTTGCAGATTTTCCGGCAAACGTCCGTCGGATTTCACAATCGCACGATACAGATTTACCAGCCCAGGACCAGAAAGCACGCGCTCCGCAGAAACGTGACCAATCTCAGCCCGCAGCACTTCCAGGATAATCGCTTCTTCCTCGCTGTTCGGCGCAAAATCTACATGCCCCCCCTCGCCTGGCAGGCTCACCCAGCGTTTATCCACATGAACCAGATGCGCCACGCCGAGACCGGTGCCTGCGCCATAGACCGCAATAGGTTTGCCCTCGACAGGCTCAGCGCCGCCAAACTGGATCAAATGCTCTTTTTTCAGCATTGGGATTGCCATTGATACGGCTGTGAAATCATTGATGATTTCCAGATGGCTAAAGCCCAGATTCTTTTTCATCTCGGCAATAGAAAATGCCCAGGTATGGTTGGTCATGGCCACCCAGTCACCGGTTATTGGGCAGGCAATAGCGATACAGCCATCTTTGACGCTAACGCTATGCTCATCCAGGTACACGCGCACAACGGCTTCAAGGCTTGGGTAATCCAGCCCGGAATAGGTTTTCGCCTGCGAAATCTCGCCACTGGCAATATCGCACAGAGCAAGACGCGCATTGGTGCCGCCAACATCACCCACTAAAGCATATTTTGTCATTCTTCCACGGCTCCGCTAAAGTCAGAATACATCTTTGTCACACTGTAAATTCATGGGGGCATAACAACAACGCCCTGAAGGCTGATGCCCGTGGAATATCGATCCAGGTCACAGAATTACTTTATCGTTTCAGCACCTTTTGCAGCGATGCCGTTGGGCAGGCTGTGCAAACTACGTCTATGACTCTGCATTAAGGAATAGAAAATGCTCCATCCGCGAGCCAGAACGATGCTCTTGCTATCAACGCCTGCGTTGCTGATTGGTGTAGCGTCCAGCCTGGTGCTGATTGCTGTAATGAAAGTGGCTTCCGTTTTACAGCAATTTTTGTGGGAACGTCTGCCCATAAGCATCGGTATTGCCCAGGATTCTCCATTCTGGATTATTACTATGCTGACGCTTACCGGGGTCATGGTCGGGCTCATCATCCGCTACAGTCATGGTCATGCTGGCCCTGACCCAGCCTGCGAACCCTTAATTGGTATGCCCGTTTCGACGTCTGCATTGCCCGGACTGCTGGCCGCCCTGATAATTGGCCTCGCGGGTGGCGTCAGTTTGGGTCCAGAGCACCCCATCATGACCGTTAACATTGCGCTGGCAGTGGCGATTGGTAGCCGCATGTTTCCGCGAATTGCAAAGCTGGACTGGACCATCCTCGCCTCTGCTGGCACCATCGGGGCGCTATTTGGTACCCCGGTTGCCGCTGCGCTGGTTTTTTCGCAAACGCTGAACAGCTCCAACGATGTCCCCCTATGGGATCGTCTGTTCGCACCGTTAATGGCCGCCGCGGCAGGTTCACTCACCACCAGCCTGTTCTTTCATCCCCACTTTTCATTGCCTATCGCGCACTATACGCAGATGCATCTGGTCGATATCTTCAGCGGCGCGGTCGTTGCTGCCATTGCTATCGCGGCGGGGATGGTGGCCGTGTGGTGCCTGCCTCGTTTGCACCATCTGATACATCGTCTGAAACACCCGGTGCTGATCCTCGGCGTTGGAGGCTTTATCCTCGGTATTCTGGGTGTTATCGGAGGACCACTAACCCTGTTTAAGGGCCTGGATGAGATGCAGCAAATGGCATTTAGCCAGACACTGGGAGCCTCGGACTATTTCATGCTGGCGGTGATAAAGCTGGCTGCACTGGTTGTGGCTGCAGCGAGTGGTTTTCGCGGTGGGCGGATTTTCCCTGCGGTATTCGTTGGCGTCGCGCTGGGGCTGATGCTGCACGCCCATGTCGAAGCCGTTCCTGCCGCGATTACGGTCTCCTGCGCCATTCTGGGATTGGTACTGGTCGTCACTCGTGATGCATGGCTGAGCCTGTTTATGGCGGCAGTGGTGGTGCCGGACACCACCCTACTACCGCTGTTGTGCATCGTTATGCTTCCGGCCTGGCTGCTCTTAGCCGGAAAACCAATGATGATTGCTGACCATCCCGATAAGTAGCTATCCCCCGTTGCGGGATTCCAGCGCACGGGTCACCGTGCGCAAGAGTTCTGGAAGGTCAGCCTTCGGCAACACCACTTCTATCAACGAGAGGCGTTGCGGTTTTGCCAGACGAGCCAGAACCTCTTCCAGTTGGACAGCCTGCTTCACGCGCCAGCATTCCGCCTGACATTCACGACTTAGCGCCTGTGGCACCAGCGTCCAGCTCCATCCGGCTATATCATTGTATCGCTGGTTCGCACCATGAATGGCACGTTCCACGGTATAACCGTCATTATTGAGCAGTAAAATAACAGGAGTTTGCCCGTCTCTAAGTATGGTTCCCAATTCCTGAATGGTGAGCTGTGCCGCACCATCGCCAATAATCAGGATCACCCTACGGTGCGGGAAGGCTGTTTGCGCCCCAAATGCAGCAGGCAAAGCGTAACCGATTGACCCCCATAGCGGCTGGACCAGAACCTCCGCCCCGGCAGGAAGTGACAGCGCAGCTGCGCCAAATGCTGCGGTCCCCTGATCGACAAGGATAATGTCGTCGGGGGCCAGATACTGTTGCACCGTATGCCAGAAATTTTCCTGCGTCAGAGGGCCTTTCTCAACCAGCAGACGCCCGGCACAAGGACATTCAGGCGGAAGCGAAAACGACATTTCCAGGCACAGTTCCCGTAGCGTAGTAACCGCCTGTTCCATCGGGATGTTAAACCAGCTTCCCCCAACCCGCGACGCATGGGGTTGAACCTCAATAGTGCGCTCGGGAGGTAAGTTTTGCGTAAACCCGGCGGTCAGCGTGTCAACAAACCGGGTACCGACGCAAATAATCGTATCAGCATCTTCTATCGCCTTACGCACATAATCACTGCTGGCCCCCGCACTGTATGTGCCCACAAACGCAGGATGCCGCTCATCAAACAATCCTTTGCCCATCAACAGCGTGGCATGAGCCATCGGCGTTTCCGTCATCCAGCGTTGTAAAACGGGCTGCAAGCCAAATCGTAGCGCGAGAAAATCGGCTAATAGCGACACGCGTGAACTGTCCAGCAACTGTTCACGTGCATGATAGCGAAACGCAGCAGCTACACTACTTTCCGGCTCGCTCAAGGGAACAATGAGTATGTCACTCGGTGGTGTAGCAGGTTGTTTCGCAACATCAGCAGGTAGCATCAGGTAACCCGGTCGTCTTTCGGTTAACATCGCTTGCAACACGCGGTCAATTTCATAGCAGGCATTTTGTTCATCCAGCACTGCACTGGCGACCGTCACTGACTGTTGCATACGGTAGAAATGCTGAAAGTCACCGTCGCCGAGAGTGTGATGCATTAACTCGCCACGACGCTGAGCGCTGCGACATGGGGCCCCGACAATATGCAGGACAGGAACGTATTCCGCGTAACTTCCTGCAATACCATTAATTGCGCTTAACTCGCCCACACCAAAAGTGGTAAGCAGCGCTCCCGCTCCGACTACCCGGGCATAGCCATCCGCGGCATACGCCGCATTCAATTCATTCGCACACCCGACCCAACGCACGCTTGAGTGCTCAATGACGTGGTCAAGAAACTGTAAATTGTAATCGCCCGGCACACCAAACAGATGGTCAATGCCACAGCCTGCCAGCCTGTCCAGCAGATAATCAGCAACGGAATACGGGGTTTGCATGACAGCTATCCTTCTGACGGTAACCTCATGTTGAGTATCGAAGAACTGCGTTGACTGTCCAGGAATGTCGCTGCGAAGGAGGTGGAAAGCAGGATGTACAGTTTTGGCGATTTAAATTTCCTTGAAGAATCGATTGTGTAACCGTATACACTGAAAGACACATATGTTCTGGAAGGAGGCGACATGGTTTATCAGGCTAACGAAAATCGCTATCACACAATGGAATACCGCCGCTGCGGTCAGAGCGGGCTCAAACTGCCGATTGTCTCTCTGGGTTTGTGGCACAATTTTGGTGATACCACTCAGGTCGAAAACAGCCGGACCTTATTACAGCGCGCCTTCGATCTGGGGATCAGCCATTTTGATCTGGCGAATAATTACGGCCCGCCGCCGGGTTCGGCTGAACGAAACTTCGGTCGCATCCTGCAGGAAGATTTTTTATCGTACCGGGATGAACTGATAATCTCGACCAAAGCGGGCTATACCATGTGGGAAGGTCCCTACGGTGATTGGGGATCGCGCAAGTACCTGATTGCCAGCCTCGATCAAAGCCTGAAACGTATGGGACTGGAGTATGTTGATATCTTCTATCATCACCGCCCTGATCCCCAAACTCCGCTCAGAGAAACCATGAACGCGCTGGATCATATTGTGCGTCAGGGGAAAGCGTTGTACGTAGGACTCTCTAACTATCCGACTGATCTCGCCAGACAGGCGATCGAAATACTCGATGATTTAGGGACGCCATGTCTCATCCACCAGCCGAAATATTCCATGTTTGAGCGCGAGGTTGAGAGGGGACTGCTATCACTCTTACAGGAGAAAGGTGTGGGCAGTATCGCCTTTTCCCCGCTGGCTGGCGGGCAATTAACTGACCGCTATCTGAACGGTATTCCGGCGGATTCCCGGGCAGCGAGCGCCAGTCGTTTTCTCAACCCAGACCAGATCACCCCACAAAAACTGGAAAAAGTCCGTGCTCTTAATGCGCTGGCCGAGCGCCGGGGACAAAAACTGTCCCAAATGGCGTTAGCCTGGGTTCTCCGCGATGATAAGGTGACGTCAGTACTGATTGGTGCCAGCAAACCTGCGCAAATTGAAGATGCCGTTGGCATGCTGGCAAACCGTCATTTATCTCCCGAAGAGTGTGCGGAGATCGACGCCATCCTGGGTTGATGGAAATAAAGACACATTTATTAACAAAAAGTGCGCTCTCTGACGATTTAAGATTTAAGGCGATGAAACGGGGCTTTACTGCCCCGTAATATTGCGTTAACAGGCCGGCTACGGCTCGATCGTGAAGGAGAGAAAGAATGTTCAGGTCACTGATTCTGGCGGCAGTGTTATTGGCTTTTGCACCGCTGGCCGCAAACGCTGGCGAAATCACCCTGCTGCCGTCGATTAAATTACAAATTGGCGATCGCGATAACTACGGCAACTACTGGGACGGTGGGCGCTGGCGTGACCGGGATTACTGGCACCATAATTATGAATGGCGTAAAAATCGTTGGTGGCGTCATGACAACGGCTATCATCGCGGCTGGGATAAGCGCAAAGCTTATGAGCGTGGCTATCGTGAAGGCTGGAACGATCGCGATGACCATCGCGGGCGTGGACATGGCCACGGGCACCGCCATTAATGTAACAAATCCCCATCATGCGGGGAGTACTGCTCACAAAAATCATCGAGTTACCCAGGGCCTGTGTCTATACCCAGGCCCTTTTTGCATCACGCTTCGCCAATCGCCAGATGACGAGCAGTCACATCCGCTCCCCCCTGTTTTCCCGTAAATTTCCTGTTCATTTCACAAATTCGCAAAATCGGAAAAAAAAATTCCGATTTATCGTGTTTTTTTTGAACTTTGCGCGATAAATATTAACATTAATTTAATATTATAAAACCTGGGGTGAGCGCTAATGAAAAAACAAGAAAGACAAAAGGCCATTCGGGTTAAGTTAGTAACCGATAAGAAGGTTTATGTTAGCGAATTAGCAAAGGAATTATCTGTCACAACTCGCACGATCCGTAATGACTTAAATGAATTAAGTCAGAATAGTCTTTTCTCGTTATTTCATGGTGGTGCACAAATAAAAAGCGCACCTGATGAATCATTATTTGAGCAGTCTTTCACCAACACCATATTGAATGGGTTCAAAAGCCACAAAGAAATTACATCGGTTTCTGCTCATGCCAAGCAAAATAGCTATATTGATGATAGCATTTACATACTTGGTTCATTTAATATAGATATTGTTTCTGAAACGACGACATTTCCTCAGATTGGCCAGACTATCCGAGCGTCTGCAACCCGTTTTTATGCCGGAGGCAAAGGCACAAACCAGGCAGTTGCCGCAGCTAAAATCAATAATAATGTTCATCTTACCGTTAAGTTAGGAGCCGATGAGTTTTCAAAAAAAGCCAAAAGATATTTAACCAATACTGAAATTTCTTCTTTTTCTTTTTTTGAAAATGAAATGTCATCCACGGGCATTGCAATGGTATGGGTTTCAGGTGCCACAGGTGACAATATGATCAGTATCGATCTTGGGGCCAATGAAACATTTACCCAGGAAGATATTCTATTGGATATTGATACCATTCGTAATTGCAAAGTTTTTTTAACTCAGTTGGAGAATAATTTTCCGATCACGCGTTTCGCTATCATGCAGGCAAAACTCGGAAAATCGCTGGTTGTCCTGAATCCGGCACCTTATGTTTCAGAGATCAAAGAAATATTGCATTTAATTGACATTATTACGCCGAACAAAATTGAAGCTGAAGCGTTATCTGGTATCAACATTGTTGATATCTATTCGGCCAAAAATGCCGCCAGGAGCATTTATGTGCAAGGCGCAAAATGCGTCATTATCACGTTAGGTAGCGACGGTTGTCTGATCTTTGATGGCACAGTTTTCACTCATATTCCTGCCTATAAATCAGCCGTCGTCGATACCAGTGGAGCAGGCGATGCCTTTACCGGGGCACTGGCTGCATGCATTGCAAACGGTAAAGGACTCATCAATGCAGCGCAGTACGCTTCTGCGTTTGCCTCGTTGAAAGTTGAACGTAAAGGTGCATCAAATATGCCCAACAATTCACTCGTTTATCATCGTATGCAGTAGCTGTTTAGAGCATCATTCAGCCCCTACACCTATAGGATAATTTCATGAAAAATAAAATGTTTTATCGTGTTATCGGTGCCACAGTCGGTTTAGCGCTTTCCGCCACTTTCACCGTCCCCGCTTTTGCCGCCGATACTCAGACGCATAAACCTAAAGTCGCGCTGGTGATGAAGTCACTGGCAAATGAGTTTTTCCTGACCATGGAAACCGGAGCAAAAGAGTATCAGAAAAAAAATGCCGACAAGTTTGATTTGATTTCTAACGGCATCAAAAACGAAACGGATACGGCAAATCAAATCCAGATCGTTGAACAAATGATTGTCTCGAAAGCCGACGCGATTATCATTGCGCCATCAGACTCGAAAGCCCTTGTACCGGTCATTAAGAAAGCAATTGATGCAGGTATTATTGTCATCAACATTGATAACAAATTTGATGACAGTGTGCTTAAAGATAAAAACCTGAATATTCCTTTTGTTGGCCCGGATAACCAAAAAGGTGCAAAAGAAATTGGCGATTATTTAGCGAAGCATCTTAAGGCCGGCGATCAGGTTGGTATTATTGAAGGCATCCCTACCTCCAGCAACTCTCAGCAACGTACTCTGGGCTTCCAAAATGCGATGGCGCAGGGCGGCATGAAAGTCGTTTCTGTGCAATCTGGCCAATGGGAAATTAACAACGCCAATGCGGTCGCGGCGGCAATGTTAAGTGAGTATCCTGATATCAAAGCACTGTTAGCCGATAACGATAATATGGCATTAGGTGCCGTTTCTGCCATCCGCTCTGCCGGGAAAAAAGGACAGGTTCTGGTTGTCGGCTATGACAATATCGAAGCGATTAAGCCAATGTTAAATGACGGTCGTGTTTTAGCAACTGCGGACCAATTTGCCTCTCAACAAGCTGTATTTGGTATTGATGCCGCCCTTGATGCCTTAAAAAATGGCAAAAAACAGAGTGAACTCTCTAGCAACGTAGAAACACCAATAAAACTGATCGTCAAACAATAAGCGGAAAACAGTGCGCCGCTGTGGTACTGCCATCAATTGAGTATCAGAGCGGCTTACCGGATAAGGCCAGAATATGAAAAGTGGGCAAGAAATCCTCTCAATACAGGGGGTAGGTAAAACCTACAGTGAACCTGTTCTGGTGGATGTAACGCTAGCATTATATCCAGGAAAAGTACTGGCCCTGACGGGAGAAAACGGTGCCGGGAAAAGTACGTTATCAAAAATTATTGGCGGGTTAACCAACGCAACGACCGGAAAAATGGTTTATCAGGGGCAGCCTTACGCACCTGCGAACCGAAAAGAGGCGGAAAAGCTGGGTATTCGCATGGTTATGCAAGAACTCAATTTACTGCCTACGTTGTCGGTTGCAGAAAACTTATTTCTCGAACAACTTCCGCATCGATTCGGCTGGATCGATCGAAAAAAGCTAGCAGAAATGGCCCGTCCGGTGATGGCAATGGTTGGGCTGCAATCGGTCGATCCAACTACGCTGGTGGGCGAATTGGGTATTGGTCACCAACAGATGATCGAAATCGCCAGAAACCTGATTGGTGAAAGCCGGGTACTGATTCTGGATGAACCGACAGCCATGCTCAGTAGCCGTGAGGTCGAACTTCTGTTTAAACAAATAGCGCTCTTCAAAGCCCGGGGCGTTTCAATAATTTATATTTCTCACCGACTGGATGAGCTTGCGATGATTGCTGATGACATCGCGGTGCTACGTGATGGTCATTTGGTTTGCGTGGACGATATTAAACGCTATACCCGCGATCAACTTGTTTCGTTGATGGTCGGCCGCGATTTAGAAAGTTCATTTGATTTAAGTGGACGCCAGGCAGGTCAACCCATTCTGAAAGTGGAAAATTTTAAGCGTGGGAAAATCATTCGGGACACGTCGTTCACCTTGCACAGTGGCGAAGTGCTCGGCATTAGTGGCCTTGTCGGCTCTGGCAGGACAGAGCTGCTACGCGCTATTTTTGGCGCAGACAAAATAGACAGTGGCACATTACTGATTGGTACGCCACTTAAACCGGTGGTGATCCGTTCGCCTGCACAGGCTATCCGACATGGTATTGCATTAGTCACGGAGGATCGTAAAGGTGAAGGGCTTCTGTTACCACAGTCGGTTGCCGCAAATATCTCGTTGGGTAACAGCGACAAAATTAGCCATTTGTCGGTCGTTAACACATTGAGTGAAACGACATTAGCGAATAAACACATTAAAAGTTTAGGCGTTCGTACAACGAACACTTCACAGGCCGTGGAAAGCCTGTCAGGTGGTAATCAGCAGAAAGTTCTCATTAGCCGGTGGCTGGAACGAGACTGTGAAGTCGTCTTATTTGATGAGCCGACTCGCGGTATTGATGTGGGTGCCAAGCAAGATATTTATCAATTGCTGAATACGTTAACGGCTAAGGGAAAAGGCGTTGTTGTCGTTTCCAGTGACCTACGCGAACTGATGCTGGTTTGCGATCGTATTGCGGTCATTTCCGATGGCAAGTTAGTGAACACATTTACACGTGATAACTGGAGCCAGGATCGCATTTTAGCGGCTGCATTTTCGGCCTATCAGCATTCAGAAGAGACTGTCAGCGAGTAGCCGGGGATAAAAAATGAAAAACAATTTTGCGACAAAACAAGCGGCAGCAGAGAAAAGAAATACACCGACGTCATGGAAAGGCCTAAGTAGCTATATCGGGTTGCTCGGGGCGTTAGCCGCAATGATCGTCCTATTTTCATGCCTCAGTTCTCATTTCTGGAGCATGAACACTTTCAGCACTATTGCAAATCAGATCCCCGATTTAATCGTCATGTCGGTGGGGATGACATTTATCTTAATCATTGCCGGCATCGACCTTTCCGTTGGATCGTTGCTGGCGCTTGCTGCTGCAGTCGTCAGCGTCACCTATTTAAATTTTCATTGGACGCCCTGGCTGGCCGCGCTTTCAGGCGTAGCACTCGCCACATTCGTTGGGGCACTAACGGGTCTGATTACCGTTGCCTGGCGTATTCCGGCGTTTATCGTCTCACTGGGTGTTCTGGAAATGGCCCGCGGAGCAGCGTATCAGTTAACTGACTCGCGGACCGCGTATCTCGGTTCTATTTATGATTATTTAGCCGACCCCATTCTCTTTGGCGTCTCCCCTTCTTTTATTATCGCGATCGTTGTCATTGTTGCCGGGCATCTGGTGCTGACGCGAACCGTATTTGGTCGCCATTTGATCGGTATTGGCACCAATGAAGAAGCCGTTCGATTATCAGGTATAAATCCAGGTCCCTATAAGATTGCAGTCTTTGCCTTGATGGGGGGATTATCCGGTCTGGCCTCGCTGTTTCAGGTTGCCCGCCTTGAAGCCGCCGACCCCAATAGCGGCGTTGGCATGGAACTACAGGTGATTGCCGCAGTTGTGATTGGTGGCACAAGCCTGATGGGAGGACGTGGCTCTATTATCTGTACGTTTCTTGGCGCGTTGATCATTTCCGTTCTGGCTGCGGGACTGGCGCAAGTTGGCGCAAGCGAACCGACAAAACGTTTTATAACAGGAGCCGTGATAATCGTTGCAGTGGTACTTGATACCTACCGTAGCCACTTAAATAAAAAATAATCATGAGGGTTACCCGGCTTGACCGGGTAACCACAGCGGATGAAAGCCCTGCTACAATCCGAGCACGGTCCCGACCAGCAACCAGATATTCAGTGCCACGACCAGCACCACAATCACCCAGCCAACCTGTTTTACCCAACGGCTATTAACTAAATCCCCCATCAGTTGGCTGTTGCTGGTAAAAATCAGTAGCGGTACCAGCGCCAGAGCGATACCAAAACTGAGTAATACCTGACTCATCACCAGTATCCGGGTGGGATCAAGCCCCATTAAAATCACAATAAATGACGGCATCATGGTGACGCTACGGCGCACCCAGAGCGGAATATGAAAGCGGATAAACCCTTGCATGACCACCTGCCCCGCCAGCGTGCCAACCACGGTAGAGGAAAGCCCTGCCGCCACCAGACTTAGACCAAACACGGTTGCCGCAGCATGACTTAACAGCGGTTCAAGCGTCAGATAGGCCTGGTCCAGGTCTGCGATACCAGTATGCCCGCTAAAGTGAAACACGGCTGCTGCAGTCGCCATCATCGCCAGATTGACAAATCCGGCAATCGTCATGGCGATAGCCACATCCCATTTCGTCGCTGCGTAACGCTGCTGGCGCGTACCACCGTGCAAATGCTGGGTTAAGGAGGAGTGCAGATAAATGACGTGCGGCATGATGGTGGCGCCAAGCACACCGGCCGCCAGGAACACCGCTTCAGAATTAGGCAGGCTCGGTATAACCATCCCTTTGCTCAGCTGCGCAAGGTTCGGTTGGGAAAAGATCAGCTCGACAATATATGCCGCAGCCACGAACAACAACAAACCGCCGATCACTTTTTCCAGGGGTTTCTGCCCGCGGCGCTGCAGCATCAGAATTAAAAATGTCGCAATACCCGTGAGCACAGCCCCCTGCAGCAGCGAAACGCCAAGGATGAGTTTAAAGCCAATCGCAGCGCCAATAAATTCTGCAAGATCGGTCGCCATCGCAATAATTTCGGCCTGTACCCAGTAAAACCAAACCACTGGACGAGGATAATGATCACGGATCTGTTCCGCCAGGTTTTTGCCGGTGGCAATGCCAAGCTTGGCCGATAGCACCTGAATCAGCATCGCCATCAGGTTTGCCCAGACCACAACCCACAACAGTTTGTAGCCAAAGCTAGCCCCTGCCTGGATATTGGTAGCAAAGTTACCTGGATCGATATAGCCGATCGCCGCGATGAACGCAGGTCCCATTAATGCGAGCTTCAACTTGCGCGCTGCCCGTCCACTGCTACTCTCAACGCGATCGTTAGTCATTTTAGTGCCTCAGAAACATAGCCTTTGCTATGTTTCAAGCTACGCCTATTGAGAATGATTATCAAATTCATTTTAATGGGTGAAGTTGATTTCTCTGATAGCGTTTGTCTATGGAACGGTAAGAAATTTAGAAATGCCGGTAAGATGTTTGATTATTGTTATGAGATTAGCACAGTGACATAACTTTTCACTTCCATACTAAACATAACAGAAGTGTATCATCGATCACTAATTTTGAATCTCGTCACAGGTCCTTATTATAGTGTGTGTTTGATCTCGTTTTCTTTACTGTTGTTACATAGAATGTGCACGAAAACTAAATCTGCCTCAAATTTGGAGCAAATATGGACCGCGTTCTTCACTTTGTCCTGGCCCTTGCCGTGGTTGCGGTACTCGCACTGCTGGTAAGCAGTGACCGTAAAAAAATCCGCATTCGTTATGTTATTCAATTGCTTGTTATCGAAGTGTTACTGGCATGGTTCTTCCTGAACTCTGATGTCGGCCTGGGCTTTGTAAGAGGCTTCTCCGAGATGTTTGAGAAACTGCTCGGATTCGCTAATGAAGGGACTAACTTTGTCTTCGGCAGCATGAACGATAAAGGCCTGGCATTCTTCTTCCTGAAAGTGCTGTGCCCTATCGTCTTTATCTCCGCCCTGATCGGTATTTTGCAGCATATCCGTGTTCTGCCGGTTATCATCCGCGCGATTGGTTTCCTGTTATCCAAAGTGAACGGTATGGGCAAGCTGGAATCCTTCAACGCCGTCAGCTCCCTGATCCTGGGTCAATCCGAGAACTTTATCGCCTATAAAGATATCCTCGGTAAAATGTCTCGCAACCGCATGTACACCATGGCAGCAACGGCGATGTCTACCGTTTCCATGTCTATCGTCGGCGCGTACATGACCATGCTGGAACCAAAATACGTTGTTGCTGCGCTGGTTCTGAACATGTTCAGCACCTTTATCGTTCTGTCACTGATCAACCCTTATACCGTTGATGCCAGCGAAGAAAATATTCAGATGTCCAATCTGCACGAAGGTCAGAGCTTCTTCGAAATGTTGGGCGAATACATTCTGGCAGGCTTTAAAGTTGCGATTATCGTTGCAGCAATGCTGATTGGTTTCATCGCGCTGATCGCTGCCCTGAACGCCCTGTTCGCTACCGTGACCGGTTGGTTTGGCTACAGCATCTCCTTCCAGGGCATCCTGGGTTACATCTTCTACCCGATTGCGTGGGTGATGGGTGTGCCGTCCAGCGAAGCACTGCAGGTGGGCAGTATCATGGCAACCAAACTGGTTTCCAACGAATTCGTCGCAATGATGGACCTACAGAAAATCGCCTCTACGCTCTCTCCGCGCGCTGAAGGCATTATCTCTGTGTTCCTGGTTTCCTTCGCGAACTTCTCTTCTATCGGTATCATTGCAGGCGCAATTAAAGGCCTGAACGAAGAGCAAGGTAACGTGGTTTCCCGCTTTGGTCTGAAACTGGTATACGGTTCTACGCTGGTCAGCGTACTGTCTGCTTCCATTGCAGCACTGGTGCTGTAAGACGACATCAATACAGCCGTTACCAAACCGGGGAGATTCTCCCCGGTTTTTTTATGTCTGTTATCCAGCAATATAAGCAAATAAACGAGAAACGCAGGCAGGAATCAAATGCAAAAAACCCCCGCTTTTCAGCGAGGGTTTCAATTTTGGTGGAGCTAAGCGGGATCGAACCGCTGACCTCTTGCATGCCATGCAAGCGCTCTCCCAGCTGAGCTATAGCCCCACGATGCGTTTACGTACCAAATTCATTGGGATTAAATTTGGTGGAGCTAAGCGGGATCGAACCGCTGACCTCTTGCATGCCATGCAAGCGCTCTCCCAGCTGAGCTATAGCCCCGTCACGTAAAGCTTGTCGAGTTGACGGGCGGCATCATATGAATTCCCTTCGCGTGTGTCAACGGCAAAATTAACTCATAGAATTCAATCGCTGAAAAAGCAGGCAAATGGAGAACATTGCGCAACAACTCGCATTCAGTAGTTAAACGCGTCACGGTTTCTACTAAAATGGTGCTATAAAATGAGCCACTAATTAACCCCACGACCATTCAGGGAATCGTTATGTTCAAGGAACGGATGACGCCAGAAGAACTTGCTAATCTGACCGGATACAGCCGACAGACCATCAATAAATGGGTGCGCAAAGAAGGTTGGGCTACCTCACCCAAACCCGGTGTTCAGGGCGGTAAAGCCCGTCTGGTTCACGTTACCGAACAAGTTCGTGAATACATTCGCAGCGCTGAGCGTTCAGCGGAAGGCTTATCAGATAATTTATCTTTATCCGGTGACACCTCCATCGAAGCTCTACTGATAAGACTCGCCAAAGAAATGACGCCATCAGAACAGAAAATGTTTACGTCGCTGATCCTGCGTGAAGGCATTACGGGTTTGTTACAACGCTTAGGGATTCGCGACAACAAATAATATGAAAAAATTACGCAGTAAAATGACCACCGAAGAGCTGGCTGAATGTCTCGGTGTCGCCAAACAAACCGTCAATCGTTGGATCAGAGAGCAAAACTGGACAACCGAAAAGTTTCCCGGTGTTAAAGGTGGTCGCGCAAGGCTTATTCATATTGATGCCGGCGTCCGAGAGTTTCTTCTCAATATTCCAGCTTTTCGCAAGGTACCGGAATTTTACCAGGCAGAAGAACCGCTTGCCGAGTATACACACGTGGTTCGCAGTCACGCCTGCCGTCAGATAATCAGCGCACTGGATAACATGTCGCCAACGGAACAGGAAAAGCTGGCGATGTATATTTCGCGCGAAGGTATTCGCACTTTCCTGACCCGTCTGGGCATTGATGAGTCTGAATAACAGGCAAAAAAAACGGCAGGATGCGCCCCTGCCGTTTTTTTATCGATCACTCTGTCTTATTGCTGACTTTCACGCTCAGCAATAAACGCCAGCGCCTTGTTAATACGTTCAATGCTGCGAGATTTACCAATCGCATGCACCGTAACGTCTAACGCCGGAGACTGACCCGCACCGGTTACGGCTACGCGCAGCGGCATCCCGACTTTACCCATGCCCACTTCCAGCTCATCAGCGGTTGCCTGAATCGCGTGGTGCACGTTTTCCGCGGTCCATTCACTGATAGCAGCCAGTTTGTCGCGAACCACTTCCAGTGGCTGACGCGCAACCGGACGCAGGTGTTTCTTCGCCGCATCGGCATCGAACTCAGCAAAGTCTTCATAGAAATAGCGGCAGCTCTGCGCCATCTCTTTCAGCGTCTTGCAGCGTTCACCCAGCAGTTTTACTAGCTCAGACAACTGCGGGCCGACGCGCGTATCGATATTTTCCTGCTCAATGTGCCACTGCAGATGCGTCGCCACATATTCTGGCGCCAGTGCATTAATGTAGTGGTGGTTCAGCCACTGCAGTTTTTCAGTGTTAAATGCGCTTGCAGACTTGCTCACCGCACCAAGAGAGAACAGCTTGATCATTTCTTCACGGGTGAAGATCTCCTGATCGCCGCTGGACCAACCCAGACGTACCAGATAGTTCAGCAACGCTTCCGGCAGGTAGCCGTCGTCGCGATACTGCATCACGCTGACCGCACCGTGACGTTTAGAGAGTTTTTTGCCGTCGTCGCCGTTGATCATCGACACATGCGCGTAAACCGGCACCGGCGCGTTCAGCGCTTTCAGGATGTTGATCTGACGCGGGGTGTTGTTGATATGGTCTTCACCACGAATGACGTGGGTGATTTCCATATCCCAGTCATCAACAACGACGCAGAAGTTATAGGTCGGGGAACCATCTGTACGGCGGATAATCAGGTCGTCCAGCTCCTGGTTGCTGAATTCGATCGGCCCACGGATCTGATCATCAAAAATAACGGACCCGTCCTGCGGGTTAGCAAAACGCACCACGCAAGGTTCATCAGCAGCGTGATGTTCGTGACCGTGACGGCAGCGACCGTCGTAACGTGGTTTTTCACCTTTTGCCATCTGTTCTTCACGCAGCTGTTCCAGACGCTCTTTGGAGCAGTAGCATTTATATGCCGTCCCCGCTTCCAGCATCTCATCGATGACAGCATTGTAACGGTCAAAACGTTTAGTCTGGAAATACGGGCCTTCATCCCACTCCAGATTCAGCCAGTTCATGCCATCCATAATGGCTTCAATAGCTTCCGGCGTGGAGCGTTCGAGATCGGTGTCTTCAATACGCAGCACAAACTCACCGCCATGGTTACGTGCAAAAAGCCAGGAATAAAGAGCAGTACGCGCACCGCCGACGTGCAGGTAACCTGTCGGGCTTGGCGCGAAGCGAGTTTTGATTTTCATGAAATGGCCTTACGTTTATAAAGATGCCGACAACCGGCAAATCCAGGGAAGATTATCAGGCTGGTATTCTATCACTGTGGTCTGATTCCTCAATGTTCATCGGGTTGGAACATCACGCTTTGCCATTTTCGTATACAAATCATGCGACATGGATTGTTTTGCGATCGTTTTGTTTAAATTTACGACGAACGAACAATTTCTTTAGAAAATGCGTTGACTCATTTTCAACTCTCCCTATAATGCGACTCCACACAGCGGGGGTGATTAGCTCAGCTGGGAGAGCACCTCCCTTACAAGGAGGGGGTCGGCGGTTCGAACCCGTCATCACCCACCAACTACTTTACGTAGTCTCCGCCGTGTAGAACAAGAAATTGAGAAGTGGGTGATTAGCTCAGCTGGGAGAGCACCTCCCTTACAAGGAGGGGGTCGGCGGTTCGATCCCGTCATCACCCACCACTTTCTCGCCAGCTGGATTTCTTGTTAAAATGTGAAGTACCGAAGTGGGTGATTAGCTCAGCTGGGAGAGCACCTCCCTTACAAGGAGGGGGTCGGCGGTTCGATCCCGTCATCACCCACCACTTCGGGTCGTTAGCTCAGTTGGTAGAGCAGTTGACTTTTAATCAATTGGTCGCAGGTTCGAATCCTGCACGACCCACCAATGTAAAAAAGCGCCCTAAAGGCGCTTTTTTGCTATCTGCAATTTGTAAGATTCGAACCTGCCGCAGGTTCGGTGTTGAGCGCAGCGAAACAACGGAGCCGTTTACGGCGACGGCCCGAAGGGCGAGCGAAGCGAGTCATCCGGCACAGACATCATACCATCAAAGCCGCCACCAGTTTTTCCAGCGCTGGCGTGGCCTGCTGCTGTTCATAGACAATATACAAATCCGCAGGAATACGTTCTTCTAACGGCCGGAATACCACGCCAGGCCAGCTCATCTGGGCATAGCTATCGGCAATCAGCGTT
>NZ_CP080033.1:3493715-3493800 GCF_019382635.1 Citrobacter sp. Colony219
CTAACTGGCCTGTTCCCCCGGAGGGGTAGGCCAGTCAGGTTTTGACGTATCAACCCGCATCAAATCCAGCCGGTAATCCTGCCAT
>NZ_CP080033.1:3517807-3518161 GCF_019382635.1 Citrobacter sp. Colony219
GTCTCAGTGCTATCAGCCTTGCGGCGTTCCTGTAGCTCTATCGTGGGGTTATCCCGCACATATTCGTCAAGCTCTACCTGGTTTTTTGGTAGCCAATCCTCCACAACAATAAGCCCGACATACTCATCTTCAACCCAGCCACCACAGTCATGGTCATATCGATGACGGAAAAATTCTCCGTTTTCGTCACGTTCAGTCAGGGTGTAGCTGTCATACGGACCTCCATAGGTAGGAACGTAACCAAGCTCCGGGTGGCTAATCCACATGAATAATGGATAGCGCGTGATAGGGTCAACGTCAGGACACCAACGCTGCTCGTCTGTTAGTTTGTTAGTTGTCATGGGTTAGTCCGTC
>NZ_CP080033.1:3524587-3542065 GCF_019382635.1 Citrobacter sp. Colony219
AGCGTAATCCCAATCCCCATGCTAATCATCGCCAGCACCGTTTGCGGCTCCCTCACCTCACGAATAATCATCGGTGAAAATCCGGCGCTCAGGCAAACGCGCTGTAAAAATGCCCAGTCGGTATGAATGGAGGGCATTGTGACAAAATATTCATTTCTCAACGCTTCCAGCGGTACGGATCCACAGGCGGTAAGAGCATGTTCTTCCGGCATGGCCACCAAAAATGAGGATTCATGTAAGCGCAGGCTGGTAAATCCGGGAGAAGGTTCAGTAGCCATACGCCAAATTCCCGCATCCAGTTCACGTCTTTCCAGCATCGTCATCTGCATGGCAGGCATGTTCTCGCGAAACTGCACCTCAACGTTGGGATTTTCCTTCAGAAAACGCCGCATCACCGGACGCATTTTTCCCCACATTGCGGTACCAATGACGCCAAGCTCAATTCGGCCTGCCTCACCGCGACCAATCTGTTCCACTCGTGCCAGCGCCTGATTAGCACTGGATAACAGTCTGCGCGATTCTTCCATCAAAATTTTTCCGGCGTGGGTTAACGCCACGCTGCGGGAATGACGGATAAATAGCAACGTGCCGAGCTGCTGTTCCAGCTCTTTGATATGCGTACTGAGCGGCGGTTGCGACATATTCAGGCGAGCAGCAGCGCGTCCAAAATGCAGTTCTTCTGCGACGGCAAGAAAATAACGCAGTAACTTCAGATCGATGCGGTGCGTGCGTTCCATGGATAATGCGCTCCTGAGTGAAGAATAATGCGCAAAGTTACCACATTGCATCGCAGAAAATGAAACGGCGGGTATCAGAACCCGCCGCTAAAGGAGCATTAATGTGCCGGTGATTTCTGCGCCAGTCGTTCAGGCTCATGCTTATATTTAAAGAACAATGCAAAAATAACCGCCAGGACCAGCGCGTAAGCGGCAAACACCAGCCAGATAGTTTGCCAATCCTTGACGCCATCGACAGAAAAATAGTCCACTGCCATCCCGCTCAGGATTGAACCCACCCACGCGCCAATGCCATTTACCATCGTCATAAACAGCCCCTGGGCGCTGGCGCGAATGCTTGAGTCAACTTCCTGCTCGACAAATACCGACCCGGAGATGTTGAAGAAATCAAACGCGCAGCCGTAAACGATCATCGACATAAGCAGCAACACAAAGCCAAACGGGGACGGATCGCCAAAGGCAAAGAAGCCAAAGCGCAGCGTCCACGCCAGCATGCTCATCAGCATCACCGTTTTGATGCCAAAGCGTTTGAGGAAGAACGGGATAGTGAGGATAAAGCCCACTTCCGCCATCTGAGAAACCGACAGCAAAATGGAGGGATATTTCACCACAAAGCTGTTGGCAAACTCAGGGTTACGGGCGAAATCATGCAGGAACGGATTACCAAAGACGTTGGTAATTTGCAGCACCGCCCCCAGCATCATGGCAAACAAAAAGAAAATTGCCATGCGCGGATTTTTAAACAAAACAAACGCATCCAGCCCCAGCTTACTGGCCAGCGTGGCGGATTCTTTTTTCTCCGCAACCGGTATTTTCGGCAACGTCAGCGCATACAGAGCCAGCAGCAGCGATGCGCCTGAAGCGATATACAGCTGCGCGCTGCTCAGCTCCAGCCCCATTAAGCTGACCGTCCACATCGCCACAATAAAACCAATCGTGCCAAATACACGAATTGGCGGGAACGCGGTGACCGGATCCTGACCCGATTGTGCAAGGCATGAATATGAAACGCTGTTCGATAACGCAATCGTCGGCATATACGCCATCGCGTTAACCAACATCACCCAGAACATGGTCTGTGGATCGGTAACGGTTGTGGCGTACAGCAACACGCCAGCACACACCAGGTGACACAGCATATAAGCGCGCTCGGCACGCAGCCACTTATCGGCGATGATCCCCATAATGCCCGGCATAATAATCGCTGCCAGACCTTTCGAGCTGTAGACCATACCCACATTCGCGCCGGTAAAATCCAGGGTGTTAATCATGTAAGAACCCAGGGTAACCAGCCAGCTACCCCAGATAAAATATTGCAAAAACGACATGAGCTTTAAGCGAGATGCGATACCCATTTTTCCGTTCCTTGCCAAAAAAGTAAGACCCCGCAAGCGGGGTCATGTTTTAATTATTCAGGCCAGTTTGCGCAAAAAGCCGCAGATCAGATTGATAAAATTCTGCTGCGAGAGTTCCGCTGCCGCCAGCGTCTGCGCGTGAGATAACTTCACATCCCCCAAACCTTCCGCCAGGTTGGTGATGGCAGCCACCGCAACCACTTTCAGACCGCAGTGGCGCGCAGAGATAACCTCAGGCACCACCGACATCCCCACCACATCGCCGCCAATAATTTGCATCATGCGGATTTCTGCCGCCGTTTCAAAGTTTGGCCCCGGATAAGAGACAAACACCCCTTCGCTCAGCGGAAACCCTTCTTCTGCGGCGACGGTTTGCAGGATCGCACGATAGTCAGCATCATAGGCATTCGCCAGCGAAAAGAATCGCTCACCAAAACGCTCATCGTTAAGTCCCACCATCGGTGTACCCGGCATCGTATTGATGTGATCGCTAAGCGCAACCAGACTACCCGGCCCAACTTCAGGGCGGAGGGAGCCTGCGGCATTGGTACAAAATAACAGTTCACAGCCCAGCAGCTTCAGTGTGCGAATGGCATCGGTCATCACCGTCATGCCGCGACCTTCATAAAAATGCCCACGCCCTTTCATACAGGCCACTGGAATACCGGCCAGATTTCCCAGCACCAGCTCACCGGCATGACCATGTACGGTACTGACAGGGAATCCCGGCAATTTCTCGTAAGAGATGGCCACTGCATCCTCGATTTGATCCGCCAACGCGCCGAGGCCTGAGCCAAGAATAAAGGCTACGCGCGGCGTGAAATCGGGTTTGCAACTACGAATGATGTCGGCGCTGTACCAGGGATTTTGCGAGAAAAGAGAGTGACTCATGAGATGTCCTTAATACTGAGTAGTCGAAAATAATGTCGCGTACCGCACTGTTATAGCGAGACTACGCAATCGATTACCAATACCGTTTATCCCGACAACCGATAGTAAATCGGTATGGATGAGTCGCACTAAACCAGCCTGAAATCACATTTTTTTCGGGCCAGAAATGGCACAGAAATAGAGATACATGCAGATTTGGGATTTTTATTATTAAACTCTGCTCGGCCGTATTGTCGCTGAAGTTCTGTTCACTAATGCCGATACTCATGTTTTATGGCGTGAGGAATCCGTATGACAACTATCAACGTTTCCACCCCAACTGTTCAAAGCAGTAGCGGCGGAAAAGCACCAGCCGGGAATGATATCTCCGCACAGATTGCGCAAATCACCCAAAAGATAACCAAGCTAACCCAGCAGCTCAAAGATATCCCCAACAGCAGTGGCACTATTGAGCAGAAACGCGAGCAGCAGGAACTTATTCAGACCCAAATCAAGATGTTACAAGCCCAGTTGGATCAATTGTTGCGTCGGCAGGCCGAGGAGTCGCAGCAAAAGCAAAGCGCCGATCAGAGAAAAGCTGAAGGCATCAACACGGCTTCCGACCAACATCAGGTCGATATTTATATCTGATACAACGGATCGCGGGCACGACCGGCGGTTAATTCACTGGCCTGCATTCGCACCACGTCCCACAATGCCTGAGCGGCGGTTGAGAGAGAGCGATTTTTGCGCCGCGCCAACATCAGTTGTCGTTCCACAACAGGCGTCAGGCGCTTAACCTGCAAGTGGCTACCCTGCGGTAAGGGGAGCGCCAGTGCGGGCAGCACGCTGATGCCAATCCCCGCCTCCACCATTGGGAACAGCGTTGCCGGGTGTCCAATCTCCTGAACAATATTGGCATCAATGGAAAAATGGGCCAACGCCGCATCGATCAGCGGTCGGCTGCCGGAAGCGTAATCCTGTAACACCAGACGTTCGTGGTACAAATCCTGCCAGTTTACCCACTCACGTTGGGCTAACGGATGATCATGGCGACACAGCAGCAGGAACGGTTCGGACAGTACGGCTTCACACTGCAGATCGGTCACGGCACCCGGGTCAATCACAATGCCAAAATCCACCTCTCCCTGACGAATACTCTCCAGTACCCACTGCTGTGGCCGGTCATGCAGGACAAAATCGATTGCCGGATAAAGCTGGTTGCTCTGCGCAATACACTGCGGAATGAGATGCGCGGAAATCGTCTGGCTGGCAGCAACCCGCACCGTACCGGTTAACTGCGTTCCCACCTGGCCTGCTTCACGCAGCGTACTGTGCAGTTCATCCAGAATACGTTCCAGCCTCGCCGCCAACTGGTGCCCCGCCTCCGTCAGCACCACTTCCCGCGTTGTTCTATCTAACAACCGCACACCCGTCTGCCCTTCCAGCTCTTTCACGCTGTGGCTGACCGCCGACTGGCTTAAGCCGATGATATCCCCCGCCCGGCTAAAACTTTTGGCCTGAGCGACGGTGACAAAGATACGTAATTGACGCAAAGAATAATTCATCGATTCTATTCATATATAGATGCAATAAATCAATTTTATTTCTCAAACGGAAAAACGCAAAATGTTGCTACCGAATTTCAGGAGTCTTTATGAAACTTTTTCGTATTCTTGATCCGTTCACGATAACGCTGATTACCGTTGTTTTACTGGCGTCGTTTTTCCCGGCCGAAGGTGGCTTTGTGCCTTTCTTTGAAGGCTTAACTACCGCCGCCATTGCGCTGCTGTTTTTTATGCACGGCGCAAAACTCTCTCGTGAGGCGATTATTGCCGGCGGTAGCCACTGGCGTTTGCATCTGTGGGTGATGTGCAGCACGTTCGTTGTCTTCCCGGTGCTGGGCGTCCTGTTCGCCTGGTGGGCGCCCGTCAACGTTGACCCGATGCTGTACACCGGATTCCTGTACCTGTGTATTTTGCCCGCCACGGTGCAGTCGGCTATCGCCTTTACCTCAATGGCAGGCGGTAACGTTGCCGCCGCCGTGTGTTCCGCTTCGGCCTCCAGCCTGTTGGGTATCTTTCTTTCGCCGCTGCTGGTAGGCCTGGTCATGAATATGCATGGCGCAGAAGGCAGCCTGGAACAGGTGGGGAAAATCATGCTGCAGCTGCTGCTGCCGTTCGTGCTGGGGCATCTCTCCCGACCGTGGATTGGCAACTGGGTGTCAAAACATAAAAAATGGATCGCAAAAACGGATCAATCTTCCATTTTACTGGTGGTTTACTCCGCCTTCAGTGAGGCCGTGGTTAATGGGATCTGGCACAAAGTGGGGGTCGGTTCACTGCTGTTTATCGTGGTTGTTAGCATCATATTGCTGGCAATCGTGATTGCTATCAACGTCTTTGTCGCGAGGAAATGCGGTTTCAGCAAAGCTGATGAAATCACTATTGTCTTCTGCGGATCGAAGAAAAGTCTGGCCAACGGGATCCCCATGGCAAACATCCTGTTTCCGACATCGGTAATTGGTATGATGGTGCTGCCATTGATGATTTTCCACCAAATTCAGCTGATGGTGTGCGCCGTGCTGGCGCGTCGCTACAAACAACAGACGGACGCGCTGCAGGCGCAGCAGAAGAGCCGCGCCGCGAAGGCCTAAAGCGGGCGTTTCAGGGGCTGAACCAGCTGCGTCAGCCCCTCAGTTTTAATCAGCAGCGTGATTTGCATCAGCTCACCCAGTTTGCCCGGCGGAAATTCATCCTTACGGGCAAACCACAGCAGATACTCTTCCGGAATGTCAATCAGCCGACGCCCTTTATATTTGCCAAAGGGCATGACGGTATTGGCGATCTCTACCAGCTGCTCTTTTTCCATCTCAGGCACCCAGCAAGCGGATCATTTCAGCTTCGTCGATAACGGCAATGCCCAACTCCTGCGCTTTTGCCAGTTTAGAGCCCGCCGCTTCCCCCGCAATCACTAGATCGGTTTTCTTCGACACGCTACCGGCCACTTTTGCCCCCAGCTCGGTCAGACGCGCTTTGGCGTCATCGCGTGACATCAGGCTCAGGCTACCAGTCAGCACAATCGTTTTACCGGCAAACGGGCTGTCGATTTCTTCAGCGTTGATAACCACCGGCGCTGGCCAGTGAATCCCCTGCTCCAAAAGCTGGACGATCACCTCGCGGTTACTCTCTTCGGCAAAGAAATTAAACACGTGGGTCGCCACCACGATGCCGACATCCGGCACTTTTTGCAGCTCTTCAACAGAGGCGGCTTCCAGCGCGTCGAGCGTGCCGAAATATGCAGCCAGACCCGCAGCCGTCGCTTCGCCGACTTCACGAATACCCAGCGCGTAGAGGAAACGGGCAAACGTGGTCTCTTTCGCTTTTTCCAGCGCATTCACCACGTTTTGCGCAGACTTCGGCCCCATACGATCGAGGCCGGTCAGCTTACCGGCGGTCAGCGTGAACAGATCCGCTGGTGTGTGCACGTACTCTTTCTCGACCAGTTGATCGATAATTTTGTCGCCCATACCGTCAACATCCAGCGCACGGCGGGAAACGAAGTGTTTCAATGATTCCTTCCGCTGTGCCCCGCAGATTAAACCTCCGGTACAACGAGTAACCGCTTCTCCTTCCACACGCTCAACGTCAGAGTTGCATACCGGACAGTGGGTGGGAAACTCGATTTCGCGCGTATCTTCCGGGCGTTCGGAGAGTACGACGTTCACCACCTGCGGGATGACATCGCCCGCACGGCGAATAACAACTTTGTCGCCAATACGCAAACCCAGCCGCTCGATTTCGTCAGCGTTATGCAGCGTTGCGTTACTCACCAGCACCCCGGCAACCTGCACTGGCTCGAGGCGGGCGACAGGCGTAATCGCGCCGGTACGACCGACCTGAAACTCAACGTCGCGAACAAAAGTCATCTGTTCCTGCGCCGGGAACTTAAAAGCCACCGCCCAGCGCGGTGCGCGGGCAACAAAGCCCAGTTGCTCCTGCAGCGCCATGGAGTTGACTTTGACAACCACGCCGTCAATATCGAATCCAAGCGTTGGCCGGTCTTCTTCAACCTTATGATAGTAAGCGAGTACTTCCTCCGGAGAGTCGCACAACGTTACCCTGTTGCTGACCGGGAGGCCCCACGCTTTAAACTGCAGCAGGCGACCCAGATGGGTATCGGGCAGTTCGCCGCCTTCCAGCACGCCGACGCCATAGCAGAAGAAAGTAAGCGGTCGCTTCGCTGTAATACGTGGATCGAGCTGACGCAGTGACCCAGCCGCCGCGTTACGCGGGTTAGCAAACACTTTGTTGCCAGTGCGGCGGGCTTCTTCGTTGATTTTTTCAAACCCGGCCTGCGGCAAAAACACTTCGCCGCGCACTTCCAGGCGAGCCGGAATATTATCGCCACGCAGTTTTAACGGGATCGCGCGGATGGTGCGCACGTTCGAGGTAATGTCCTCGCCAGTCGTACCATCACCACGCGTTGCCGCGCTGACCAGCACACCGTTTTCATACAGGATACTGACCGCCAGGCCGTCCAGCTTAAGCTCGCAGCACCAGGTCAGTTTATCCGTGCTCTTCAGTCTGTCCTGAACGCGCTTATTGAAAGCGAGAAAACTCTCCTCATCAAACACGTTATCCAGCGACAGCATCGGCACTTCATGACGGATCTGGCTGAATGCCGCCAGTGGTGCGGCACCTACGCGCTGGGTGGGTGAATCGGGCGTGACAAGTTCAGGATGCTGCGCTTCCAGTTCACGCAGTTCGCGCAGCAGACGATCGTATTCCGCATCAGGAATTTCCGGCGCATCCATCACATGGTAGAGATACTCATGATGGCGAAGCGTGGTTCGCAGTTCTGTCAGTTGTTGTTCGATTGATTCCATATCGCACCATCAATGATAAAAAACCCCCGACAGGCGGGGGTTCAGAAAGGAGAGGTCACGCCAGAGGAAAATCAGGCGTGAGATTCTTTAACTTCGCGGATGCGGTCCTGATACTCGCGCAGTTTCTGCGGCGTCATCATACGACGTTGATCGTCGAGCACCACACCGCCCACTTCATCGGCAATGTGCTGTGCGGACTGCAGCATCAGCTTGAAGTTTTGCAGCTCGTCACCATAGGACGGAACCTGCATAAAGATAGTGACGCCCGGCGTGCTGAAATCGCCGGTCATCTCAGGGTCAAACGTCCCTGGGTTAACCATATTGGCAAGACTGAACAGCGACGGGCCACTACCATCCGGGCTGAGATGACGATGGAAAATATTCATATCGCCAAATTTAAAACCAGCCTGCTGAATGCTGTTGAGCAACACTTCACCGTTGAGCTCGCTGCCGTGATGCGCCGCAACGTTCATAATGATGACCGCTTCTTTACGCTGCGGTTTTTCAGCTACGGGCGCTTCTTCAACAACCGGTTCAGGCTGCGGTTGCTGTTCAACAACAGGCTCTGCTGGCTGGAAGGTCTGTGGCGCAGGTTGTGGCGCGGGCTGCTGAACCTGCGGCGCAACGGGCTGATGTTGCATCGGCTGCTGCGCAGGTTGCTGCTGAACAGGCTGATGTTGCACCGGCTGCTGCGGTTGTACGGGCTGCGGCGGCTGCTGAACATGCGGCGGCGGTACAGGCGCTTGTGCAGGCTGCTGCGCGTGTTGACGCGGCTGAGCAGACGCATAAGGCGGCTGGTACTGGTGTTGCGGCGACTGAGGAGGAACACCATGTTCCTGAGCGCTGCCGGGAGCATGATTCACACGATGCACGCGGACTTCGCCCACGCCTTCGTCTTCCTCGACGTTGTCGTCGTAGGAATCCTCGTCATCACGTTTAGACTTCATGCGTTTCAGTGGGCGATCGCGGAATATAGAAGACCGTTCTTTACGGCTAGTCCAGAAACCATGTACCAGTAAAGCGATTATGGCGATCGCGCCAACAATGATTAATATCAGACGCAAATCCTGCATCATTATATTCTCTGTTGTTCTAACACCTTGCCACCACGGCAAACATTTACTCACTAAGAGTATTTGCCGATTACGCCAAGTGCAAGTGCACTCTTGGCTTTCACGGCATAAAGATGAATAAAAACGTGCTTTTTGCTGTTTTTTCGAACATTTCTGAACAGCCTAACGCTCAACAACCCGGTAAGATACGCAAAGTTTACCAGAGCTCATATAACAAGGAGTATGTCCTGACCATGGTTTCATCATCTGCAGTTGTACCTCGCAGCGGTTTTTATTACTTTTCTCAGGGATGGAAACTCATCACTCAACCGGGAATTCGTCGCTTTGTTATCCTGCCTTTACTGGTGAATATTCTGCTAATGGGCGGCGCATTCTGGTGGCTGTTTACGCAACTGGACAGTTGGATCCCTGCGCTGATGAGCCACGTCCCGAACTGGCTACAGTGGCTTAGCTATTTGCTATGGCCGATTGTCACGATCTCCGTGCTACTGGTGTTTGGCTACCTGTTCTCTACCATCGCCAACTGGATTGCCGCACCGTTTAACGGCTTGTTGGCGGAACAACTCGAAGCCCGCCTGACAGGTGCAACACCGCCTGACACTGGCGTTCTTGGCATCATGAAAGATGTGCCCCGTATTATGAAGCGCGAATGGCAAAAGCTGGCGTGGTATCTCCCGCGCGCCTTTGTGTTACTGCTCCTCTATTTTATCCCCGGCGTGGGGCAGACCGTTGCCCCGGTACTGTGGTTCCTGTTCAGTGCGTGGATGCTGGCTATTCAATATTGTGATTATCCGTTCGACAACCACAAAGTGCCCTTTAAAGAGATGCGTATCGCCCTGCGCACACGCAAAGTCACCAACATGCAGTTCGGTGCGCTAACCAGTCTGTTTACGATGATCCCGGTGCTCAATCTGTTCATCATGCCGGTTGCGGTTTGTGGTGCCACGGCGATGTGGGTAGACTGCTATCGTGCTAAACACGCGTTATGGAAGTAATGCAAAAATGTGTAAAACAGGGGGGGCTTATGCCGTCCCTTATTCCATACTGACGTCGAATATTTCCTTTCTGAATATAGATATGCTAAATCCTTACTTCCCCATACTTTCTCAACAGGTATGCTGAAGCGGTATCCCAATTTCATACAGTTAAGGACAGGCCATGAGTAAGATTTTTGAAGACAACTCGCTGACTATCGGTCATACGCCGCTGGTTCGACTGAACCGTATCGGTAACGGACGCATTCTGGCGAAGGTGGAGTCACGTAACCCGAGCTTCAGCGTCAAATGCCGTATCGGTGCCAATATGATTTGGGATGCCGAAAAACGTGGTGTACTGAAGCCGGGCGTTGAGTTGGTCGAACCAACCAGCGGCAACACCGGGATCGCGCTGGCCTACGTTGCTGCCGCCCGTGGTTACAAACTCACCCTGACGATGCCAGAAACCATGAGCATTGAGCGTCGCAAATTGCTGAAGGCATTGGGTGCAAACCTGGTGCTGACCGAAGGCGCGAAAGGCATGAAGGGCGCGATTCAAAAGGCAGAAGAGATTGTTGCCAGCGACCCAGAAAAATTCCTGCTGCTTCAGCAATTCAGCAACCCGGCTAACCCGGAAATCCACGAGAAAACTACCGGCCCGGAAATCTGGGAAGATACCGATGGTCAGGTTGATGTGTTTATCTCTGGCGTAGGTACCGGCGGTACGCTGACCGGGGTGACTCGCTACATTAAAGGGACCAAGGGCAAAACGGACCTCATCACCGTTGCCGTTGAGCCGACAGACTCTCCAGTTATCGCCCAGGCGCTGGCGGGTGAAGAACTTAAACCAGGTCCACATAAAATTCAGGGCATCGGTGCAGGCTTCATTCCAGGCAACCTTGATCTGAAACTTATCGATAAAGTCGTCGCTATCACCAATGATGAAGCAATCTCTACTGCGCGTCGCCTGATGGAAGAAGAAGGTATTCTGGCAGGTATCTCTTCAGGTGCTGCCGTTGCTGCCGCGCTTAAGCTGCAGGAAGATGAAACCTTTACCAATAAGAATATAGTGGTTATTCTACCGTCATCGGGTGAGCGTTATCTGAGCACAGCACTGTTTGCCGATCTCTTCACTGAGAAAGAACTGCAACAGTAATGCCAGCATGTTAAAAACGCGTAAAAAAGCACCCTTTTGGGTGCTTTTTTGTGGCCTGCTTCAAAGTTTCAACCCACCTGGCATTGATTCAGCCCGCCGGAACTGGTATTTAACCAAACTAATTATTTTGATGCGCGAAATTAATCGTTACAGGAAAAGCGCTAGCTGAATCGATTTTATGATTTGGTTCAACTCTTCCTTTCGCGGCATAATGTTTAATGACGAACGAAACGTCAGCGGCAAGAAGTTGCCAGCAACGGATTGCACCGAACTCCTTTTGTGTCGCGTCCTGTTTACGTCGACGCTAACAATACAGGCTAAAGTTGAACCGCCAGGCTAGACTTTAGTTCCACAACACTAAACCTATAAGTTGGGGAAATATAATGTTCCAGCAAGAAGTTACCATTACCGCTCCGAACGGTCTGCATACTCGCCCTGCTGCTCAATTTGTTAAAGAAGCAAAAGGCTTTACGTCTGAAATCACTGTGACTTCCAACGGCAAAAGCGCTAGCGCAAAAAGCCTGTTTAAGCTGCAGACTCTGGGCCTGACTCAGGGCACCGTTGTTACCCTTTCCGCAGAAGGCGAAGACGAGCAGAAAGCAGTTGAGCATCTGGTTAAACTGATGGCTGAACTCGAGTAAGTTCAACGAGTTCTTTTAAATATCAGTCACAAGTAAGGTAGGGTTATGATTTCAGGCATTTTAGCATCCCCGGGTATCGCTTTCGGCAAGGCACTGCTGCTGAAAGAAGACGAAATCGTCATTGACCGGAAAAAAATTTCTGCCGACAAGGTTGATCAGGAAGTTGAACGTTTTCTGAGCGGTCGTGCCAAGGCATCTGCGCAACTGGAAGCGATCAAAACCAAAGCTGGTGAAACATTCGGTGAAGAAAAAGAAGCCATCTTTGAAGGGCATATTATGCTGCTCGAAGATGAGGAGCTGGAGCAGGAAATCATAGCCCTGATTAAAGATAAGCACATGACGGCTGACGCCGCTGCGCATGAGATTATCGAAGGTCAGGCCACAGCCCTGGAAGAGCTGGATGATGAATACCTGAAAGAACGTGCGGCTGACGTACGTGACATCGGTAAACGCCTGCTGCGTAACATCCTGGGTCTGGCAATTATCGACCTGAGCGCTATCCAGGAGGAAGTTATCCTGGTTGCCGCTGACTTGACCCCGTCAGAAACTGCACAGCTGAACCTCGAGAAGGTGCTGGGTTTCATCACTGACGCAGGTGGACGTACCTCTCATACCTCAATCATGGCGCGTTCTTTGGAACTGCCTGCCATCGTCGGTACTGGTAGCGTCACCTCTCAGGTGAAAAACGACGACTATCTGATTCTGGATGCCGTAAACAATCAGGTTTACGTCAACCCAACTAACGACGTTATCGAACAACTGCGTGCCGTTCAGGAGCAGGTTGCTACCGAGAAAGCGGAACTCGCTAAGCTGAAAGATCTGCCGGCTATCACGCTGGACGGACATCAGGTTGAAGTGTGTGCCAACATTGGTACCGTTCGTGACGTTGAAGGCGCTGAGCGTAATGGCGCTGAAGGCGTGGGTCTGTATCGTACCGAATTCCTGTTCATGGACCGTGAATCGCTGCCAACTGAAGAAGAACAGTTTGCTGCGTATAAAGCCGTTGCTGAAGCGTGTGGCTCTCAGGCGGTTATCGTCCGTACCATGGACATTGGCGGCGATAAAGAACTGCCGTACATGAATTTCCCGAAAGAAGAGAACCCGTTCCTGGGCTGGCGTGCCGTGCGTATCGCGATGGATCGTAAAGAGATCCTGCGTGACCAGGTTCGCGCTATTCTGCGTGCCTCTGCTTTCGGCAAACTGCGCATCATGTTCCCGATGATTATCTCTGTTGAAGAAGTGCGCGCACTGCGCAAAGAGATCGAAATCTACAAACAGGAACTGCGCGACGAAGGTAAAGCATTCGACGAAAGCATTGAGATTGGCGTGATGGTGGAAACACCGGCTGCGGCAACCATTGCGCGTCATTTAGCCAAAGAAGTTGATTTCTTTAGTATCGGTACCAATGATTTAACGCAGTACACCCTGGCAGTTGACCGTGGTAATGATATGATTTCACACCTTTACCAACCGATGTCGCCATCTGTTCTGACGCTGATCAAGCAAGTTATTGATGCTTCTCATGCTGAAGGCAAATGGACCGGCATGTGTGGTGAGCTTGCAGGCGACGAACGTGCTACACTTCTGTTGCTGGGGATGGGTCTGGACGAATTCTCTATGAGCGCCATTTCTATCCCGCGCATTAAGAAGATTATCCGTAACACGAACTTCGAAGATGCGAAGGTGTTAGCAGAGCAGGCTCTTGCTCAACCGACAACGGACGAGTTAATGACGCTGGTTAACAAGTTCATTGAAGAAAAAACAATCTGCTAATCCACGAGATGCGGCCCAATTTACTGCTTAGGAGAAGATCATGGGTTTGTTCGATAAACTGAAATCTCTGGTTTCTGATGATAAGAAAGACACCGGAACTATTGAGATTGTTGCTCCGCTCTCTGGCGAGATCGTCAACATCGAAGACGTGCCGGATGTAGTTTTTGCTGAAAAAATCGTTGGTGATGGTATTGCTATCAAACCAACCGGTAACAAAATGGTTGCTCCTGTAGATGGCACCATCGGCAAAATCTTTGAAACCAACCATGCGTTCTCTATCGAATCTGATAGCGGCATTGAGCTGTTTGTTCACTTCGGTATTGATACCGTTGAACTGAAAGGCGAAGGTTTCAAGCGTATCGCTGAAGAAGGTCAGCGCGTGAAAGTGGGCGACCCGGTTATTGAATTCGATCTGCCGCTGCTGGAAGAAAAAGCCAAGTCTACCCTGACTCCGGTTGTTATCTCCAACATGGACGAAATCAAAGAACTGATCAAACTGTCCGGTAGCGTGACCGTGGGTGAAACCCCGGTTATCCGCATCAAGAAGTAATTCTTGCCGCAGAGAAAAATGGCGCCGATTGGCGCCATTTTTTTATACACTTCATCCGCCATTAAATGTGCGCGGTCATCGGTCGATAATACGCTTCGCGCATCAGGATTTTCATGCCTTCCGGCCCGCTTTCCAGCATCCGTCGTTCCGAATCCGCCACCAACAACTCACAGTCGTAACCACCCGCAATGCCAAACATGGCCCGCGCCACGCAGATATCTTCCAGCGCTTCTTTCCCGCTGGTGTCAAAATGTCCAACCATACGCCCATTCTGGCGAACCACCAGCCGGTAACTCTTCATCGCGACTCCCCTGCCGGTGGCAGAATTAATTCATCACAACAGCACTGGTGCGTCCACGTCATCACTTCCAGTACGCGCTGTGCAGCGTCATGCGTGGCAGCAGTGAGTGGTTTCCCCAGCACGATACCGCTCACCAGTTCAGCGCAGAACAGATCGCCGGTGCCCTTCAGGTCCGTTTTCACCCGCGGATGGGCTAGCACCTCAACCGTTTCAGCTGTCACAACGGCAACCTGAATGACCTCCTCGGTTTCTCCCGGTGCGCTGGTGATCACCACCCATTTCAGCGTATCAGTGAGCAGCGATTTGGCTGCCGATATCGCTTCATCCAGCGTGCGACACGGTTTACCGCTCAATATCTGCAGCTCAAACACGTTTGGCGTCAGTCCCTGTGCCAGCGGTAACAGATGTTTGCGATACGCCTGCGGTATTTCAGCCTTTACGTACATGCCGCTGTCCGTATCGCCAATCACCGGATCGACCAGAATACACAGATCCGGGTGGGTAGCCCGAACGGTCTCCAGCCACTGTGCCAACAGAGCGATTTGTTCCGCACTGCCCATATACCCCGTGGTCACCGCTTTTAGCTCACGTAACGCATCGCGCTCATTTAAGGCGCGAAGATAGCCGCTAAACCAGTCGGCCGGGATAACACCACCATAAAAGGTCTCATAATGCGGTGTATTACTGAACAGCACCGTTGGGATCGCGGTGACGCGTAATCCCTGCGCTTTGATGGCTGGGACGGCGATACTGTTGCCTACGCTGCCATACACCACCTGTGACTGGACGGCGACAATATCGGTTTGTAACGCCCGATGCTTGTCGTCGAAGAGCACTGACTGAATATCACTCCCCTGCTCCATAAATCTCTCCTCTCGCTGGACAGCGGGCTAACGCCTCACTATTATCGTCATATGCTAAAATTCATTTTGTCATAGGTCAATAATGATCGACGGAAAAACCGCTAACGAAATTTTTGACAGTATTCGTCAACATGTCGCTACAGGCACGTTGGCAGCAGGAGAAACGTTGCCACCGGTGCGTGAACTGGCAACAGCATTGAACGTTAACCGTAATACTGTCGCGGCGGCTTATAAACGCCTTGTCACCTCCGGACTGGCGCAGAGCCTCGGACGCAATGGCACGGTGATCAAAGAAATTTCTGCCCCCGTTGCGCTGGAAGGTGGAAACCCGGATACCCCGCTTACCGACCTTTCCGGCGGTAACCCTGCGCCAACTTGTCTCCCCGATCTCAGCCGTTATTTCGCGCAAATAAATAAGAATCCACGTCTGTATGGCGATGCCGTCGTATCGCCTGAGCTTAAAACCTGGGCCACACGCTGGATGCAGGATGCCCTCCCTGGCGTGGGGGAAATTGATATCACCAGCGGTGCTATTGATGCCATTGAACGGCTACTGTGCGCCCATTTATTGCCGGGCGATAGCGTCGCGGTAGAAGATCCCTGCTTTTTAAGTAGCATCAATATGTTGCGTTATGCGGGATTCTCAGCGAGCCCGGTCACCGTAGACAACGAAGGCATGCAACCCGACATGCTGGAGGCTGCGTTACAAAGAGGTGCGCGGGCGGTGATCCTGACGCCGCGGGCTCACAACCCAACGGGATGCAGCCTGAGCGCCTCACGCGCGGCGCAATTGCAGGAAATTCTGGCCCGCTATCCGCAGACGCTGGTGATCGTCGACGACCACTTTGCTCTGCTATCTGCTTGCCACTGGTATCCGGTGATTGCGAAGGAAACCACGCACTGGGCGGTTGTCCGCTCGATGTCAAAAACGTTAGGACCAGATTTACGCCTGGCCATTGTGGCCAGCGATCCGGTCACTTCAGCGAAACTGCGGTTACGACTCAACTCCGGTAGCCAGTGGGTCAGCCATCTGCTTCAGGATTTAGCCTGCGCCTGCCTGAGCGACGAAGAGTATCAACATAAGCTGGTGCAGACTCAGCAGTTTTACGCAACACAGCAGCAAAAACTGACCACCGCTCTCAGAGGATATGGCATTGATCTGCCCGTCGCTGATGGTCTGAATCTGTGGCTGCCTCTGGCGCACCACAGTCAATCACTTGCTTTTGCCCTGGCAAAATCCGGTTGGCTGGTACGCGAAGGCGAGGTATTTGGTGTGAATACACCATCGCACGGTCTGCGCATTACGCTGTCAACATTATCAGACAGCGACATTGACAAGCTGGCGACTGATATCCATCAGGCGCAGAAGCGCTAACAGGAGAAAAAACGTGCGAGTTCATTTTGTTATTCATGAGTCTTTTGAATCAGCTGGCGCATACCTGCCCTGGGCCGAAGAACGTGGTTACGCCATAAGTTGGTCACGCGTCTATGCCGGAGAATCCGTTCCCGCCAGCGCCGACGGCTTCGATATGCTGGTGGTGTTTGGTGGTCCGCAGTCACCTCGCACCACGCTGGCGGAGTGCCCGTATTTTGACTCTCAGGCCGAGCAGCATCTGATCAACCAGGCGATTGCGGCACGTAAAATTGTGGTGGGGATCTGCTTAGGTTCACAGCTCATTGGCGAAGCACTGGGCGCGAAAGTATGTCAAAGCCCGGAAAAAGAGATTGGTCATTTTCCCATTACACTGACTGAAGCAGGTAAAGCGCACCCGCTGATCGCCCACTTTGGATCGCCGCTGATGGTCGGTCACTGGCACAACGATATGCCAGGATTAACCGACCAGGCGACAATTCTTGCCACAAGCGTTGGCTGCCCACGACAAATCGTACAATACGGTAATTTTGTCTATGGCTTTCAGTGCCATATGGAGTTTACCGCCGAAGCGGTCGAAGGATTAATTCAGCACTCTGAGCAGGAGTTAGCCGAAGCCAAAGGGAAGCGTTTCATCCGTTCTGTTGAAGAGATGCGCGCATGGGATTATCAGCAGATGAATGAGAAGCTGTGGCAGTTCCTGGATAAGCTTGTGGAAAAACGTAACGATTGATTATGGCAGGCCGGATAAGACGCTTTACGTCGTCATCCGGCGATCGTGCCGTACGTTTGCCTGATGGCGCTATGCTTATCAGGCCTACAAACTAAATCCCTAATCCCTGGTTAAAGTGCTCTTCGCCAAACACGCCGGTCGAAAGGTAGCGATCGCCGCGATCGCAGATGATCGCCACCACCACCGCTCCCG
>NZ_CP080033.1:3542149-3542877 GCF_019382635.1 Citrobacter sp. Colony219
CGCGCATGGTGTTTTCTGCATCATTCTGATGAATATCCAGCACCTCATCCACCAGCGAGGCGTTAAAAATACCCGGCATATACTCCGCAGGCCAACGACGAATCCCCGGAATACTGCTGCCCTCTTCCGGCTGCAGGCCAACGATGGTAACCGCTTTTTCTTGCTCACGCAGAAAACGCGACACGCCGGTAATGGTGCCGGTCGTGCCCATGCTGGAGACAAAATGGGTAATACGTCCGGACGTTTGCTGCCAGATTTCCGGGCCGGTTGTGGTGTAATGCGCATACGGGTTATCAGGATTGTTAAACTGATCGAGCAACTTACCTTCGCCACGTTGTGCCATTTCCAGCGCTAAATCGCGCGCCCCTTCCATTCCCTGCTCTTTGGTCACCAGTATCAGTTCAGCCCCGTAAGCCCGCATCGCCGCACGGCGTTCCTGACTCATGTTATCTGGCATCAGCAGCTTCATGCGATAGCCTTTCAGCGCGGCGATCATCGCCAGCGCAATCCCGGTATTACCGCTGGTTGCCTCGATCAACACATCACCAGGCTTAATTTCTCCACGCTTTTCCGCTTCGACGATCATCGACAGCGCGGCCCGGTCTTTCACCGAACCCGCGGGATTATTGCCTTCCAGCTTAACCCAAATTTCACTACCGTTATCCGGCGTCAGACGTTGTAATTTCACCAGAGGCGTATTGCCAATTGTTTGTTCTAATGTGTTCACG
>NZ_CP080033.1:3542914-3585197 GCF_019382635.1 Citrobacter sp. Colony219
ACCGGGCGATAAACCTGCAAATTAACCTATCAGGCAGATTCCGCCAGAGCAAGTTCCTCTTCACGCGTTTCAATACGCTGGTCGCCGTTATACAGACGTGCATTTTGCAGCCCAACAAACAGCCGCTCGCCGCGGCTTGGGGAATCATCGCCCTGCATGATGACCGTCAGCGGTTCGTTATACCACCCCAACGGTTGCACAACTAATTGGGTGTAGTGACCTTTCGGGCTGGCTTCCAGTACCTGTACCGGCAACGGGGAATCCAGGCTGGTACGACGGCTCACATCCACTTCCCACGGACGCAGGAACAGGTCGACCGGACCTTGATACGCTGGCGTATAGCCCAATGGCCAACGATGTGCGCCGACGTGGAATTGGCCGCCGCGAATCGTCCCCTGCAGGCGGTTAACCTCCCCCATAAATTCCAGGACAAAACGGGTAGCCGGTTCACGCCAGACCTGGTCCGGCGCATCGGCTTGTTCGATATGACCCTGACTCATCACCACCACGCGATCGGCCACTTCTGTCGCCTCTTCCTGATCGTGGGTAACAAACACGCTGGTGAATTTCAGTTCTTCATGCAACTGACGCAGCCAGCGACGCAGCTCTTTACGCACCTGCGCATCGAGCGCGCCAAATGGCTCATCGAGCAGCAGGATCTGCGGCTCTACCGCCAGCGCACGCGCCAACGCCACACGCTGTTTTTGTCCACCGGAAAGCTGCGCCGGAAAGCGATCCGCCAGATGGGCAAGCTGCACCATCTCCAGCAATTTGGTGACTTTCGCTTTGATGGCCGCCGCATTCGGACGCTCACGCCGTGGCAAAACCGTCAGGCCAAAGGCGATATTGTCGAAAACGGTCATATGGCGAAACAGCGCATAGTGTTGAAAGACGAAGCCAACTTTACGGTCACGCGCATGTAAGCGACTGACATCGGTGCCATGAAAACGGATATGACCACTGGACTGATGTTCCAGCCCGGCAATAATTCGCAGCAGCGTGGTTTTGCCCGAGCCGGATGGCCCCAACAGCGCGACCATCTGACCTGAAGGAATATCCAGCGAGATATCGTTCAGCACCTGGGTGCGACCAAAAGACTTCTTAATATTGGCAATCTCAATGCTCATGATTTTCCTCCTGCTGCGCGCGTTTCTCCTGGTTCTCCAGACGCCATTGCAACATGCTCTTCAAAAACAGGGTAATAATCGCCATCAGCGTTAACAGCGCCGCGGCGGTAAAGGAGCCGACCGTGTTGTAGTCCTGCTCCAGTAATTCAATTTGTAGCGGTAGCGATAGGGTTTCGCCGCGAATCGAGCCGGAAACCACCGATACCGCGCCAAACTCGCCAATCGCGCGGGCATTCGTCAGCACTACGCCATACAGCAACGCCCAACGGATATTCGGCAGCGTCACGCGGCGGAACATTTGCCAGCCGGATGCGCCAAGCAGAACCGCCGCTTCGTCTTCATTGCTGCCCTGGCTTAACATAACCGGCACCAGTTCACGCACCACAAACGGACAGGTGACGAACACTGTGACCAGCACCATTCCCGGCCAGGCAAACATAATTTGCAGATTGTGTTCATCCAGCCATCCACCCAGCGGACCGTTAGAGCCGTAAAACAGCAGATACACCAGACCGGCGACCACCGGCGAGACGGCAAACGGAATGTCCAGTAAGGTCAGCAACAGCTGGCGTCCTGGGAAGTTAAAGCGGGTCACCAGCCAGGCCAGCAATACGCCAAACACCAAGTTCACCGGTACTGCAATCAGCGCAATCAGCACCGTCAGCCAGATAGCGTGCAGCATGTCCGGGTCGGCCAGGTTCTGTAATACCGGCATTAATCCCTTGCTGAACGCCTGCACGAAGATGTAAATCATCGGCACCAGCAAAATAAATGCGGACACCAGCATGCCCGTGCCGATCAGAAACCATTTACCCCAGTTAATGCGGGGCGCCCCATAGCGTTTCAATTGGGTAATCTCTGCCATCAGTGACCTACCACGCGTCGACCAAAGCGACTCTGCAGGGTGTTAATCGAAAACAGCAGCAACAACGAAGCCCCAAGGATTACTGACGCAATCGCACTGGCGGCCGGGTAGTCAAACTCCTGCAAGCGAACGAAAATCATCAGCGAGGTGACTTCCGTTTTCCACGCGATATTCCCGGCGATAAAAATAACCGCGCCAAACTCACCGAGGCTTCGGGTAAACGAGAGCGCAACGCCCGCCACCAGTGCGGGAGACAACTCCGGCAGCACCACTTTACGAAAACTCTGCCAACGCGTAGCACCCAGCGTTTCCGCCGCTTCTTCATACTCCGGACCTAACTCTTCCAGCACCGGCTGTACGGTACGTACCACAAACGGAATGCTGGTAAACGCCATCGCCACCGCGATACCAAGCCAGGTGTAGGTCACCTTGATATCCAGCTTCGCCAGCCACTCGCCGTAGAAGCCATTAACCGAAAACAGCGACGCCAGCGTCAGACCCGCTACCGCCGTAGGCAGCGCAAATGGCAGGTCCATCAGCGCATCCAGCAGCGTGCGGCCCGGAAAACGATAGCGGGTTAAGATCCACGCCATTAACAGACCAAACACGCCGTTAAAAATCGATGCCACAAACGCCGACAGCAGCGTGACTTTATAGGCCGCCACGACCTGCGGGTTAGTAATCACATCCCAGTATTGCGCCCAGCTCATCTGCGCCAGTTGCATCACCAGCGCGCTCAGCGGCAGAAGCAATATCAGGCACACAAACAGTAAGCTGGTGCCCAGGCTTAAGGTGAAGCCGGGCAGCACGCGTCGGGAAGAAACAGCAAACATTTACTTGCGCCCCGCCGCCAGCAGTTTGTCCAGCTCTCCACCGCTGACAAAGTGTGTTTTCATCACTTCAGGCCAGGAGCCGAACTTGTCTTCTACGCGGAACAATTCAGTCTGCGGGAATTTATCTTGCAGCTTGTCCATCACCTGGGGGTTATTCACACGGTAGTAATAGTCGGTGATGATGGTTTGCGCCTGCGGGCTGTACAGCCAGTTCAGATACGCTTTAGCCGCTTTCTCTGTCCCGTTGGCCTGCACATTCTTATCTACCCAGGCAACCGGGAACTCGGCAAGAATATTGGTTTTCGGAATAACAACCTCAAAACCCTGCGCTTCATACTGCTTGCGAATGTTATTCACTTCTGACTCGAAGCTGATCAATACGTCACCGAGCCCACGCTCGGCAAAAGTGGTGGTTGCGCCGCGGCCGCCGGTATCAAACACTTCGACGTTTTTCAGAAACTGGGTCATGAACTGTTCGGTTTTGGTTTTATCACCACCGTCAGCTTTATCCGCAGCACCCCACGCCGCCAGATAGGTATAGCGCGCGTTACCGGAGGTTTTTGGATTCGGGAAAATCAGTTTCACATCAGAACGCACAAGGTCATTCCAGTCATGAATGTTTTTCGGGTTCCCCTTACGCACCAGGAAGCCCATGGTGGAATAGAATGGCGAACTGTTATTCGGCAGACGGCTTTGCCAGTCGGCGGGGATCAACTTGCCTTTGTCATGCAGGATCTGCACGTCGGTCACCTGGTTATAGGTCACCACATCGGCTTTCAGCCCCTGCAGAATCGCCAGCGCCTGTTTTGATGACCCGGCATGAGATTGTTTTATCGTCAGTTTGTCACCGCCGTTATCCTTCGCCCATTGCTGTTCAAACGGGGGATTAAGGGCGGCAAACAGCTCGCGAGACACATCGTATGAACTGTTCAACAGTTCTGTTGCCTGCGCCTGACCCACCAGCAACAGCAGCGCCGCCAGCGTCAGAGTTCTTTTTTTCAGTAAGTTAACGGCCATTGCGCACCCTTATAAATTTAATGACTTTCTTATGGTCATCATATTTATAACCGGCACTAAAGGAGTAACGGTTTTATATACCGTTTGATGATTTGAAAGTTGAAAAGAGAATAAGGGGAAACCCCTCCCCAGGTTCACCGGGGAGGAGACTGGCATCAATCAGATGCCGACGCTGACGCTTTCAGGCAGGGTGCTGCCGCCATCAATCACGTTTTGCGTGCCAGTTAAGTAGCTGGATTCATCCGACGCCAGGAACGCCGCCAGTTCACCCACTTCAAGCGGACAGGCCAGACGGCGCATCGGGATCGCTTTCGCCATGTCGACTAATACCGATTCAGGATCATCCGGGTTAGACTGACGTGCAATATTTTCCGCCATTGGCGTACGAACGTAGCCCGGGCAAATGGCATTTACACGAATCCCCGATTGCGCGTACTCAACCGCCAGGGACTTGGTTAAGCCGATAATAGCGGCTTTCGACAACGCATACGCCGTTTCACCCGGGTCGGCCACCAGATCGCCAGTTACCGATGACATCATCACGATGCGCCCGTCTTTGCGCGCAATCATCTCCGGCAGAACGGCCTTCGTCACGTTCCAGACGCCTTTAATGTTGACATCAATGTGGAAGTCGCGATCTTCATCGCTCATTTCAAGGAAGTTGCCAAGGCGGCATACGCCTGCATTGTTGACCAGAATGTCGATTTTGCCTTCAATTTTCTTCGCGCGTTTTACCGCTTCCGTAACCGACGCAAAATCTCTGACGTCTGCGTGAACCGCTGTGCAGCGATGCCCGCGCCCTGCCAGTTCATCCGCCAGCTTTTCAATCTCATCGGAGATATCCAGCAGGATTAAGTTCGCGCCATGGCGGGCAAACGTTCTGGCGATCCCCTCGCCAATACCCTGAGATGCGCCCGTAATCAATGCTGTTTTGCCCGTGAGTTTTCCCATTTCAATATTCTCCTTTTGAATATGAAGCCTTCACTTCATTCACGCAGAAGATACAGCATTAACAAATTCATGCTGAGGAATAGCTCACTAAATCAGGTTAATTTCAGGTAAAAAAAATCCCCGTCGGGGCGGGGATTTTCAATTTCATGACAGATAAGAACGCGGTAGGCCTGGTAAGCGTGAGCGCTACCAGGCAACACTGGGGTTACAGCGCCATCAGTCGATCCAGCGACGGTGCAAAGTAATAGCCACCGGTGACCGGTTTAGTGAAGCGCAGCATCGCGTCACGTTTACCGTCGGTATCACCAAACATGCTCAGCAGTTGCTGCTCAATATTGTGCAGACGGGCGCAGTAGGCGCAGAAATAGAGACCATGCGTACCGCTGGCTGTACCGTATGGCAGGCTCTGACGCACAATTTTCAGCCCCTTGCCATCTTCTTTCAGATCCACACGGCTCAGGTGAGAGGTGACCGGGCGGTCGTCACCGTCGATCTCTTCGTTGGCTTCCTTGGTACGGCCAATCATCATTTCCTGGTCATGGATGCTCATGCGGTTAAGCTGCTTCAGGTTATGTTCCCAACGCTGCACGAATACATAGCTGCCACCGGCATCGACGCCATCTTTAATAACAGCGACTTCACGGCGCGTTTCTTCGCCTGCCGGGTTTTCAGTGCCATCAACAAAGCCGCTGAGGTCACGCTCTTCCACCCAGCGGAAACCGTGGATCTCTTCTTTAACCTCAATGCAATCGCCAAATGCTTCCATTGCCGCCTGCGCAACGGAGAAGTTCACGTCATGGCGCAGCGAGAGAATATGGATCAGTACGTCATACTGGGTCGCCGGAGCCAGACCTTTACCGTAGGGGATGAAGTCCTTCAGCTCTTCCGCGCCCACGCCGCCGCTCAATGTGCGCCAGGTGTTGTTGCCAAAAGCGACTACCGCGCCCAGATGCGCATCCGGAAATTTCGCTTCAAAGGTCGCCAGCTTATCGGCAAACGTTTTGCTGGCCGCTCGCAGGGCCTCAACATCACCTTTTACATTGGCTTCAATCCAAATCGCCGCACGGCAATGTTCTGGCAAAATGCCACTCTGAACCTGAGACATTGTTCCTCCTGAAAAAAGCTGCCACGACATCGTGGCATTGCTGGGCGTTATTCTACCTGTTTTTTTAGTAAGTCGATTTGTTCAGACGCAAATTAACGCCGCCAGATAATTTTGCTTACTTTCCACTCTTGTAGCGTATCGTCAGACGGCATTATGCCTTCAGGGCCGCTCCAGTCACCGGAAAAAATATAGCTAATATGCTGACTTCCTTCGGCTTTACACTCAACGCCCGCGCTATCATCACCGGTTGCTTTCTGGCAATGACCAAAAGCTTTAGTGTAAAGGTCGCTAAACGGTGTACCGATTTCGACACCCGCGGCTGATGCGATGTCGCTGTCCAATACATCAATGCGATTGATCGTTCCCTGGTCGCCATTGATCACCATTGCCAGCTTGTCACCTTTCATTGCCTCAAAAAAGCGCACGACAGTGCCGTTATTGGTTTTCATGCCACTACGCAGGCGATAATCGCCATCCAGCGCATCAGCAATGGTCTTTTCATCCAATGTCGTCGCACCCGTGAGTTTTCCCACGCCTTGCTCAGTGACCTCGGTCGAAGAACCAAACCAGTTCCACGGATTAGCGGCGGACCAGTTCACCGATGAGAGGGTTGAACACCCGGTCAGCACAAGCGGTATCGCGCATAACGTCAAACGCAGTGATTTCATTTCACTTCCTTCCATATTTATCAACGCTGCTTTGAGTCCGGTTTCACTAAAAAGTGCCGTTATTCTTTCTCGGGGGAAAAACAGGCGCGCAAACGTTGATTGGTTAACAGCCAGATCAGTGCGACGATATCCGCCACCAGCAGCGCCAGACCAACGCCGTTGACAGGATCGCCCCCCAACCACAGCATCGGCTGCCAGCACAGCAGCACCAGTTGAGCGAGAATCAATAATCCGCGCAGCCTGTGCCACAAAACGGGGAACGCAAAACGCCGCCCGCTGAGTAAAAACGCAAGCACGGCCGGAACACCGGGAAGTAACCCCAGCCAGAACGCGTCATGATCGGGATAAAACAGATTCAGCAACGTGTTGCCCTGCTCACGGGAAGAACCGGCAATCACAAACAAAACCCAGGTGCGTGCCTGCAGCAGCAGCACGCACCAGAACAGAAATGGCAGGCGCAGACGCCCATGACCGTCATAGTCGGCGGGATGGAACTCAGTACTCTTCATCTTCGATTAAACGTTTACCCAGATGGAGTACATCGGTATGTTCATAGCCCAGACGCTCATACATACCCAGCACAACGTCATTATCGTCACGCACCATGATTTGAATCTTTGGACAACCACGGGCAATGAGCTTTTTCTCCAGTCGGTTCAGCAGCGCATTAGCAATACCGCGCCCCCTGAACTCAGGATGCACGCCAAGGTAATAGGCGGAACCGCGATGCCCGTCATAGCCCCCCATCACTGTGCCGACCACCTCGCCGTTCACTTCTGCGACCAGAAACAAGCTGACGTCATGATTGACCTTGCGTTCAATGTCCATTTCCGGGTCATTCCATGGACGCAGCAGATCACAGCGCTCCCAGAGGGTGATCACCTCTTCGAAATCTTCCTGGCGAAATACGCGTATTTCCATGGTATTGGTTTCCTTTTCAGGACGTTAAAAAGCGATTATGGCGCGAACCACTGATTTAGCCAATATCTGACGCGAAGCGACGGAAAAAATGGCATAATACGGAATTGTCACGTATTGAAATGAAAAGTAAAACAATTCTTATCCCGATCCGTCGCAACGGACAACGCGATACGATATAACGTTTAGAACCTTTTTTTTACAACTCAGGCCGTATGAGCACTTTTAAACCACTAAAAACACTCACATCGCGCCGCCAGGTGTTGAAAGCCGGGCTGGCCGCCCTGACGCTGTCAGGCATGTCGCAAGCCATCGCTAAAGAAGAAGCGCTTAAGACCAGCAATGGTCACAGCAAACCGAAAGCGAAAAAAGCCGGCGCTAAGCGCGTAGTTGTCCTCGATCCGGGTCACGGCGGGATTGATACCGGCGCCATTGGTCGCAACGGTTCAAAGGAGAAGCACGTGGTGCTGGCGATTGCCAAAAACGTGCGCTCGATTCTACGCAACCAGGGGATTGATGCACGCCTGACCCGCTCCGGCGATACGTTCATTCCACTGTACGATCGCGTCGAGATAGCCCATAAGCATGGCGCCGATCTGTTCATGTCGATTCACGCCGACGGTTTCACCAATCCGAGCGCTGCAGGTGCGTCGGTCTTTGCCTTATCCAATCGCGGTGCCAGTAGCGCCATGGCGAAATATTTGTCCGATCGTGAAAACCGGGCCGATGAAGTCGCCGGGAAGAAGGCCACCGACAAAGACCATTTGCTGCAGCAGGTATTGTTCGATCTGGTGCAAACCGACACCATTAAAAACAGCCTGACCTTAGGCTCGCATATTCTCAAGAAGATCAAGCCAGTACATCGTCTGCACAGTCGTAGCACGGAACAGGCCGCCTTCGTGGTGCTAAAATCACCGTCAATTCCGTCGGTACTGGTCGAAACCTCGTTCATTACCAACCCGGAAGAAGAGCGACTGCTGGGCACGACGGCGTTTCGTCAAAAAATCGCTACCGCTATCGCCAATGGCATCATTAGCTATTTCCACTGGTTTGATAACCAGAAAGCACACTCGAAGAAACGTTAATCATGAAGCCCGATGCACAGCGCGTAAAACAGTTCCTGCTTAGCCTGCAGGATGATATTTGTCAGCAGTTATCCGCCGTCGATGGCGCAGAGTTTGTTGAAGATAACTGGCAGCGTGAAGCGGGCGGCGGCGGTCGTAGCCGGGTGCTGCGTAACGGTGGTATTTTCGAGCAAGCGGGCGTTAACTTCTCCCACGTCCACGGCGATGCAATGCCAGCATCGGCTACTGCACATCGCCCGGAGCTTGCCGGGCGCAGCTTTGAGGCGATGGGTGTCTCGCTGGTGGTGCATCCGCAGAATCCTTACATTCCGACCAGCCATGCCAACGTACGGTTTTTTATCGCGGAAAAACCGGGCGCCGACCCGGTGTGGTGGTTTGGCGGCGGCTTTGATTTAACGCCCTACTACGGCTTTGATGAGGATGCGATTCACTGGCATCGCACCGCGCGTGATCTGTGCCAGCCGTTCGGAAATGACGTTTACCCACGTTACAAGAAGTGGTGCGATGACTACTTCTTTCTCAAGCACCGTAACGAGCAGCGCGGCATCGGCGGACTGTTTTTCGATGATTTAAATACGCCAGATTTCGACCACTGCTTCGCCTTTATGCAGGCGGTCGGGCAAGGTTACACCGAAGCGTATCTGCCGATCGTCGAACGCCGCAAAGCGATGAGCTGGGGCGAGCGCGAGCGAAACTTCCAGCTTTATCGTCGCGGACGCTATGTGGAATTTAATCTGGTGTGGGATCGCGGCACGTTATTCGGTTTACAGACCGGCGGGCGCACGGAATCGATTTTGATGTCGATGCCGCCGCTGGTACGCTGGGAATATGACTGGCAGCCGGAAGCGAACAGCCCGGAAGCCGCCCTTAGCGAATTTATTCAGGTCCGCGACTGGGTGTAATGGCCGGATAAGCAACGGCAAAACCCGTAGGCCGGATAAGACGTGTTAGCGTCGCATCCGGCACAATAATCTCATCACGCCCACTGACGCATGCGCTGATGCAGCGTCAGCGACGGTTTCTCCGCAAACAACTGCTGGTAATCGGTAGCAAACTGCCCTAAATGCCAGAATCCCCACTGCATCGCAGCGTCTTTCACCGTCGCACTTTGCGACCACGGGCTAATAAGCTCCCGGCGCACGGCATTCAGACGAATACGTTTTAACCAGGCATTCGGTCCGATACCGAGGATTGCGTGAAACGCGTTTTGCAGCGTGCGACGACTCACATGTAGCTGGTTGCACAAGTCGAGTACGGTCAGCGGCTCTGACATATTTTCCAGCACATATTCGCGCGCCCGCGACAGCAGGCGGCGATAGCTCTGATGGCTGATGCTTTCAGCGGTCATAATCGGCTGAGCGTCTTCCAGCATGGTACCCATCGCCAGCAGCAGGTTATCACCCAACACTTTGCGCACCGCCGGCTGATGAAGGTTCTCAGGATTCTCGCTAAACGTCGCCAGCGCCTGTTGCACAAAGCCCCATAGCGCGGCTTTATGCTGTTCTTTTACCTCCAGCGCCGACTGGTTGCGCAGCATATGCAGCACCCTTTCCGGGTTATGCAGGAAGTTAGCCTGACGCGCAATGGTGTCTTCAGAGATAACGACCCCAAGAATGGTGTAATCATCGGGTGTGCTCAGCTCAAACTCCGTTCCGCCTGGGCGGGTCGCAATTTCAGCACTGCCAAGGCATTGCGTACCAATAAATCCCTGCTCGCCGCGGGTGGCCGGAATACCAAACCAGAACGAGTTCGGCCAGACCAGGCATGACTGGCGCAGCGCAAGACCGGTGTATTCACGGAACACCTGAATATCATCAAGCAGGATTTCCGTGAACTCGCCATGAAATTTTCCCGGATGCAGTTGATCGTAAATCTGCTGCCAGGCGGTAATCGTCAGGGCATGCTCATACACATCTGTTGTTCGCCGTTGGTGAACGTTGTCCACCTCGACCTTCGGCGTAAGTTTAACGTCTTCGGGTAATGCTTCATGATAAAGATGGTGCAGGTTTGCAGTACGGGTCTTTTTCATGATCTTTTAAGCCGGAAGCTTCAACGAAGCCCCCGGCCCTCCGACAGGTTAATTTTTTAAGCGATAGCGACTACTGCGTTTACGCAACGCTCCGTCAGAAAAGAGCTGTTCCAGCGCCTTTCTGGCTTCATCAAGTGACCAGCCAAAGTGCGCGGCCACTTCCCCTGCCGTCATTCCTTGACGGGTTGATGCCAACAACGCCAGGAGTTCATCAGAAGATTCAGATGTCACAGGCGTGTCCTGCGTCTTTTCCGCTTTGTCTTCTGGCATCATTTCTGGCTTCGGTGCGGGTTTCTTCGGCTGGCGCGTAAAACCGCCGATCAGCCACTGGGTGTCATCATCCGGCCGCCCTATCTCCTTGCGGCTGACAACACGTCCTGTACGCGCTGCGGCTGCGCTTCCGGCATCCAGCGCTGCACGACACGCGGCCAGATCGCCTTCCACCACCAGAGTCAGCCTGCCAGGATCCAGCACCTGGTGACTGAGCAGACGCACGTTCGCGGCTTTCAGCATGGCATCTGCCGCGTCTACGGCAGCCACCATGCCATCCACTTCCAGTAATCCCAGTGCATTGATCATCACAACCTCTCTTACGCGCGTTGTACCGGATTCCGGGCAATATCCAGAACAGCATCAGCGAAAGCATTACAGGCAGCTTTACAGGCAGCCTGGCTACCAGTTAAAAACGCCGCTGAGTAGTTGGTTTCTGACGGCGGCGGCACGTAGGTGACAATCTGTACATCGGCAGATTTGAGCGCAGCATCAATACCAAACGTTGCTTCCAGCGGCGGAGCCACCAGATACGCCATCGGATCGCCAAGTCGGCATCCTGCGGTCGCCGAGAGATACGAACCGGTACGCGAAACCACGTGCGCAAGGAAGGCGGTATCTTCTGCGTCATTGGCCCACTGGAACGCCGCGCCGCTTTCGATATTGGCGACCATCGCGTCCAGGCCGGCGCGAACTTCGGCCGGGTTAGGTCCACCGAGCATGATCAGCACTTCGCCCGAGGTTGGAGAGGGACTGTGCGCCGCGCCGGCATACAGCGAGCGGCCATAAACCACTTCCACCATCGCCTGTTTTGTCGCTTCGTCTGCAGCAATATACGCCACGTCATCAGAATCTGCTGTGATGAGTCCGAGACTACGTATATGTGGCGGTAATTTAAGTTCACGGGCAAAACCGTCATTTACCGAGGCAATCACGCGCATTGCGGTGACTGAAGGTCTAATCAAATCTAATGCTGGCATGATGCCTCCTTAACGGGTCATATTGATGCCGGATGCTTTTTGCTCCAGCATGCGCTTGGCCAAATCCACAATCACCGCCGCCGCTTCAACCGGTGGCGTACCGCCCTGGTGAATATTCGAGATACAGGTACGGTCAGCTTCAACGGTTGTCGCCACGCGTGGCGAATAGACGGCATAGCAAGAAAGACTTTCCGACTGGCCGAGGCCCGGACGTTCCCCAACCAGCAGGATCACCGCTTTTGCACCGAGCAGTTCACCGATCTGATCTTCAATTTTCACGCGGCCATAGCGAACAAAGAACGGTGTCCCGACTTTTAATCCGGCCTGTTTTAAGCCTGACAACAGCGGCGGCAGGATCTCTTCGTAGTTAGCGGTGATGGCGTCGGTAGACAGGCCATCAGAGATAATCACCTGCACATCCGGGTTCATTACACACTGTGATTTCAGCGCTTCAATGGCTTCTGCGCTCAGACGACGCCCCATGTCCGGGCGCGTCAGATACAGGTTTTTGTCGCTGATTTCTGAGCGTACTTCCAGCAAGCCTTGCGCTTTCACCCACTCTTCCGGGACTTCTTTCAACACTGTGTCTTTTGAACGCGAGTGGTCGGCCAGGAAGCGCAGTAGCGCCTGAGTGCGCGGACGCGGACCGGCACGACCGGTACATACACGCGCGGCGGTGCTGCGGCGCAGCTCGGTCAGCACTTCTGCACGATGCGGGTTCTCAACACCAATCCACGCTTTCGCTTCGGCTGAACCTAAGTCCATCGCACAGCTTTCACCCGTTGGTGCGGCGCACTGCGTAGTGCTGCATTTCGCTTCTGGTGACGGCGCTTGAGCCTGCGGCTGTGACTCCCCCATTGACGCCATTACACTGCGTACAATTTCTTCAATCTGTTTTTGATCCATCGTATGTCATCTCCGCGTCATCAGAAGAACAGTGACGGATCGCCCGCCCGTTTGGTCAGGCGACCGTTTGCCATAATGCCCATGGTTTCCAGCCAGCGTTCAAACTCCGGCGACGGGCGCAGGTTCAGCAACTGACGCACGGTCGCGGTGTCGTGGAAGGCGGTGGTCTGGTAGTTGAGCATGATGTCGTCACCGAGCGGCATGCCCATGATGTAGTTGCAGCCAGCGGTGGCGAGCAGAATCATCAGGTTTTCGTTGAGGTTCTGGTCAGCATCAGCATGGTTGGTGTAACAGCAGTCGCAGCCCATTGAGATGCCGCTCAGCTTGCCCATGAAGTGATCTTCTAAGCCCGCGCGAATAATCTGACGGTCGTTGTAGAGATATTCCGGCCCGATAAAGCCCACCACGGTGTTCACCAGGAACGGATCGTAGTGACGCGCCAGCCCGTAGTTACGCGCTTCCATCGTCACCTGATCGGCACCAAAGTTAGCGCCAGCGGAGAGCGCAGACCCTTGCCCGGTTTCAAAGTACAGGCAGTTTTCCCCGGCGATGCGGTTGAACTCCGCGCCCACTGCACGCGCCTCATCCAGCATCGCCAGCTCAACGCCAAATTCTTTTAAACCTTTCTCACTGCCGCAGATACTCTGGAAAATCAGCCCGCCCGGTGCGCCGCGACGAATCGCTTCGATCTGGGTGGTCACGTGCGCCAGTACACAGCCCTGGGTCGGAATATTGAACTTGTCGATAACGCCATACACGGTATCGAGCACGCGGCTTAAGTTTTCCACGTCATCCGTGACCGGGTTGACGCCAATTACCGCATCGCCCGCCCCGAAGGACAGCCCTTCATAGATTTGTGCAGCAATACTCTGCACGTCATCACGGGTGTCGTTCGGCTGTAAACGACAGCTGAAGGTGCCCGGCAAACCGATGGTGGTGTTAGCCTTTTTGATCACCGGCATTTTCTTACCGCCGTAGATCAGGTCCGCGTTAGAGCAGATTTTTGCTACCGCAGCGACCACTTCCGACGTTAACCCTTTACGCGTAAACGCAATGTCATCCACGGAGGTTTCATCGCTCAGCACGTACTCGCGCAGCTCGCTGATACTCCAGTTTTTGATGCGGTTATAGGCCGTTTCGTTGACGTCATCCTGAATAAGACGCGTCACGCAGTCCTCTTCATAGGAAATCACCGGGTTGTTGCGGATATCCGCCACCGTCATTTCCGACAATACCTGCTTAGCCGCCACGCGCTCTTGCGAACTGGTTGCAGCCACGCCTGCCAGCACATCCCCCGAACGCAGTTCGTTGGCTTTTGCCAGCACCTCTTTAACATCCTTAAACTGATAAACATTGCCGAACAATGTGGTCTTTAGTTTCATAAGTCGTTCCCTCAGGAAGGAAATGCGAGTGATTTCACCGTCACCGGCACAACCGATCCGCCAAAAAGAGGCGTACCAATGTCGATATAGTCCCCCGCCCGGACAACCACCTCATCGATGACCGCCAGCGGGTGTTGCTGTAACTGTGGGCGTAACAGCATGCCCAGGGCTTTACCAAAATCCTGCTCGGCTACCACCAGCAGGGGATGCGGATTCGGATAGTGCGCGACAAAGGCCAGCAGCGCATCAATCACCGTTAACAGCGCGGCGTAGCGCACCGGCAGAGAACCGGGCAGCGCCAGCACGTAGGCGTCGGTTTGCGGGTCCAGATCGAGCTGCAGCAGCGCCTGCTGCCAGGCCGCCACCAGATCAGCCTCATCAACCGGAATCGCCACCGGCAGATTGCGCAGCGGAAGCGCCACACCCTCCAGCCAGATAGTGCTGCCTGAAAGCGACAGCGTATGCGCCCCGGCGCCAATCACCGTGGCGCGCACGGTTTGCGCCGGAAACTGCACGTTCATCTCACGCAGGCGCGGATGTTCATGTAGCGCCGTTGCTAACAGCGGCCCAATGTCGGAAAAACAGAACGGATCGGCAGGTTGGTTGCGGTAGCACTCGCCCACCCCGCCGGACAACGTAATCACTTCAGGCTTCACGCCAACAGGCAGCAGACCGGTTTGCATCAGCGCCTGCGCCAACGGTGAAAGCGTGCCGTCAATCACCTCCACAATCAGCGCCGCCATCCGTCGGGCCACCTGAACAAGCTGCGCCGCATTGAGGGTTCGGGCATCAGTGCCTGGACCAAATACGTCATCAACAATCATCTGCCCCGGCTGATGCGCATGTACTACGCGCCCCTGACCGTCCGTTTCCAGTAGCCGCCCGCCGACGTTCAGGCAGGCCGAGCCGCTGACTTTTCCCGCATCGAACAGGACGTAATTCGACGTACCGCCGCCGATGTCGATATTCAGTACGCGGCACAACTTCTGCTCGGACAGGGTTTGTGCCCCCGCACCGTGACCGGCAATCACCGATTCCAGATGCGGACCGGCGCTGGCAACCACGAAATCCCCCAGCGACTGGGAGAGCGCCATCACCGCCGGGCGCGCGTTGCGCGTTTTGGCACTTTCCCCGGTAATGATGATCGCGCCGGAATCGACGGTCTCTGGCGCAATCCCCGCCGCCTGATACTGGGCGAGGATCAGGGCTTTCAGTTCGGCCTCTTTCAACCCGCCCTGCTTATCAACGGGGGTAAAGAACACCGGGCTTTGCCAGCTAATTTCGCGTTTGATGAATTCGTAGCGCGGCACCTGCGACACTGCCGCACGGTTAACCAGCTCAAGGCGCGAGAAGATCACCTGAGTGGTGGTGGTGCCGATATCGATACCGACGCTGAGTAGCTGGCGAGTATTCACGATTGCGCCTCCGGATTGGTTTCTGCTGGTGCCGGAACATCTTCGTCTTTCGGTACTAACAGCATAGCCACGCCAATCGCCGTCACGCCGCCAATCAGCTTGCCGACAATCATCGGGAAGATCATGGCGTTCATGTTGGCAGCGGCGAAGCCTAAGTGGTCACCCAGCGCGAAGGCCGCTGAGACCGCGAACGCGCAGTTGATCACTTTGCCGCGGGTATCCATGTTTTTCATCATGCCGAACATTGGGATGTTGTTGGCAAGCGTTGCCACCATACCCGCAGCCGCAATGTTATTGACTTTTAACAGGTTGCCGACGCTCATCAGCGGTTTTTCAAACCAGCGGGTCAGCAGCAGCACCATCGGGTAGGCACCCAGCAGCACACAGGAGATAGAACCGATAACTTCGATGGCGCGCATCACTTCACCCGGCTTGTCGCCTGGTGCCATGAAAATAGGATCAAGACCCGGGATCAGCTCCCAGCCGAGCAGGAACTTGATGACTGCCGCAGCCAGACCGAGGGTGATCAGCGCTACCAGGAACTTGGCGAAGATCTGGAAGCCGTTGATCATTTTTTCCGGGATGAATTTCAGTCCCAGCGCCACCAGCACGGCCACGATCAGCACCGGGATCATGTTCATCAGGATCAGCGCAAAGGTGAACTCCACCGGCTGACCGTTGATTTCCACGCCGGAGTACATCGCGACCAGACCACCCGCAATACAGCCAATCGGAATGGTGACGATACCAGCCAGCACGCCCAACGCCAGATAACGACGGTCAGACGGTTCAATAATTCCCAGCGCAACCGGAATGGAGAAGACCAGCGTCGGTCCCATCATCGCGCCAAGGATCAGGCCAGAGTACAACCATGCCGCCACGTCGCCGCCCGCCAGTTCTTTCGCCAGGAAGAAGCCGCCCATATCGCACGCCAGCAGCGTTCCGGCAAACATCGACGGGTTCGCGCCCAGCATTTCATACAGCGGAATAATCACCGGCCCGAGCACATGCGCCAGTACCGGCGCCAGCGCGGTCATACCGACCATCGCCAGGCCCAGCGCGCCCATTGCCATAAAACCTTCTTCAAACTGACCGCCCGATCCCTCAATGCTCTTACCGAACTTACCGAGGAAGCGCGCCGAACCGCCGAACTGCGACAGGATCCTGTCCACGGCGGCAATCAGCATAAAGAACATCATGATGTACATGATGATTTCGTTAATTCCCATAGCCTTCACTCCCTGTCATATGTGTATTTATTGTGCCGCCGCATACAACGCGATAATTTCGGCCTGCGTGGCGGTGCGTGGGTTACTGCGAATACAAATATCCTCCAGCGCGGCGTGTGCCCATGCGCTGTAATGCTCGGGTTTTGCCCCAACGTCAGCGAGCCGTTTGGTCTGGCCCACTTCGGCGATCAGCTCGCTGACCGCGCTGATGGCGTCACGATCGTCTGATTTCTTATTGGTTAACGCCCTGCCGATATGGCTGAAACGCTCACGACACACCATGCGGTTGAATCCCATTACCGTGGGTAGCAGCATGGCGTTAGCCTGTCCGTGTGGGATGTGCAGCGTCGCACCCGGCTGGTGCGCCATCGCGTGACACAGGCCCAGCCCCGCGCTGGAAAACGCCATTCCCGCCATGCAGGACGCCAGTAACATGCTTTCACGCGCCGCCAGATCGTGGCCGTAGCCCACCGCTTTCGGCAGCGATTTGCCGATCATCGCAATCGCGCCAATCGCCAGGCTGTCGGTAAACGGCGTCGCGTTCAGGGCGCTGTACGCTTCAACGGCATGGGTCAGCGCGTCAATGCCGGTCATTGCCGTCACGTGCGCCGGAACGCCTTCCGTTACCGCGGCATCCAGAATGGCGACGTCCGGCATCAGGGTTGCGTGGGCCAGCACTTTTTTGAGTCCGGTGGCGGCGTCGATAATCACCGTAACGTTGGTGGTTTCTGACCCGGTCCCGGCGGTGGTTGGCACGGCAATCAGCGGCAGACGCGGGCGCAGCACGCTGTGCTCCGTCATGTCAGCCAGTGTTTGCGTCGGGTTGGTCACCAGCAGCGCCACTGCTTTAGCGGCATCCAGTACAGAGCCGCCGCCAAAGGCCACCACGCCATCGCACTTCGATTCACGCAGTTGCGCGACCGCCGCGCAGACGTCCGTAATACACGGTTCGCCGACCGGACATGGCCACAGCGTCATTGCCACGCCTTTCATCGCCAGGCTACGTTCCAGAGCGGCGGTCATCCCCGCCTGATGCAGGAAGCTATCAACCATGATGAACATATGCGTCAGTCCGCGCGTTTGCGCTTCCTGTCCGCAGGTGCTGAGCGCTCCCAGTCCGCATAATGTGACCGGTGGAACGCTGAACGTTTTTACGCGTTGCAGATTCAGGGCATCGAATGCCTGAAAGAGCGCGGTCTGCAATTCAGCTTGCATAGATTCCTTCCGCTTTTACTTTTCCGCTATTGGCAATCGCCAGCGGGGTCATAAACAGACTGTGCTGCGGTAAATGCACCTGCAGCTCCGGGAAACGCTTACGAAAAAGCTCATCAACACCCGGCTGCATACAGGACCCACCGGCCAGCCATAAATCCGTTATCCCTTGTCCGGCAATATGATGGGCGACGATTTCCGCCATCTTTTCGTAAACCGGCTTAACCACCGGCCAGATTTCTTTGCCGTTGCTGCGTTTGAACTGCTCGGCTTCTTCCAGTTGAATACGACGGTTCCCGGCAAGCGTCAGGGAAATGTGGTGCCCACCGGTCGCTTCATCGGCGGAGTAAGTCACTTTGCCCTGTTTCACAATGGCGATACCGGTCGTACCACCGCCGATATCGACGACTCCGGCGTTATCAAGCGCCAGCAGATCCGCCACGGCGGTTGGCTCATCCAGCACATGGCTCACCTCAAGCCCGGCAGACTCCAGCACGTTGATGGAGATACGCGGGTCAGTGCCCGGCGGGAATGAGGTAGCCGCATGAGTAAAACGGCAACCCAGTTGTTGCTCGAGCGTATCGAGATGGCGACGAACAATGGTCACAGCACCGAAGAAATCCCAGACGATGCCATCGCGCACGACGTCAGCCCAGTCCAGACAAACCGCAACCGGCTGCCCATCGCTGTCAACAACCATCGACACCACATCACAGGTCCCCAAATCAACGCCCAGCCACAGCGGTGAATCGCTTACGGCAGGCGTCTGGTTACACAGCGATGCCGCTTTTTGCAGTCTGGGTGTGAGCCACAGTTGTTCGTCATGCGCCATCTCTTTCACTCCTTATACGATGCGAAACGCATCCACCAGCACACAGCGACGCAGGCGTACAAACGTGCGCGCACTGGTCACCCCTTCCCCGGTTGGCGTGGTAATGGTCATGGTCGTCCAGCCTTCGCCGCCAAGCCCAAGGCCGGCAATGCACGGTCCGTTCTTAACGAAGATGCTGGTATCAATGGCGTTAGCCATACGGTTCATGTTGTCGATGTTGCGTGAGTGCATCGCCGCCGTATGGTGGCAACCACCTTCGAGCGTAACGGCCAGCGCAATGGCTTCGTCAACGTTAGCCACCCGCACCACCGGCAGCACCGGCATCATCAGTTCAGTCACAGCAAACGGATGCGTGGCGGAGGTTTCGACGAACAACAAGCGGGTTTGCTCCGGAACATTCAGGCCGATCGCCGCGGCGATTTTTGCCGCATCGCGCCCGACCCAGTCACGGCTGACTGTGCCTTTACCGCGCTCATCGACATTTTTCAGCAGTACCGGTTGCAGCTGTTCAGCCTGGGCGGTCGTCAGTTTGACCGCGTGCTGGCCTTCCATCAGACGCATCAGTTCATCAGCAACGCTATCCACGACAATCAGCACTTTTTCATCGGCACAGATAATGTTGTTATCAAACGATGCGCCTTTGACGATGGACTGCGCGGCGCGGGTCAGATCGGCCGTTTCATCCACCACCACCGGCGGATTACCAGCACCAGCGGCAATCAGACGCTTGTTGGTATGCTTACGCGCAGACTCCACCACCGCTTCACCACCGGTGACGACCAGCAGTCCGATGCCCGGGTATTTGAACAGACGCTGTGCGGTTTCGATATCCGGGTTAGCAACGGTAACCAGCAGGTTTGCCGGACCACCTGCGGCGACTACCGCCTGGTTAAGCAGGCCGATCGCGCGCTGAGAAACGCCTTTTGCTGCCGGATGCGGCGCAAAGACGACGCTGTTACCCGCGGCAATCAGGCTGATGGCGTTGTTAATGACGGTCGCCGCCGGGTTGGTGGACGGCGTTACCGAAGCCACCACGCCCCACGGTGCGTTTTCAATCAGCGTCAGGCCGTTATCGCCGGTCAATACCTGTGGAGACAGGCATTCCACGCCCGGGGTACCGCGAGCCTGCGCCACGTTTTTGGCAAATTTATCTTCAACGCGTCCCATGCCGGTTTCACTGACGGCAAATTCCGCTAATTCTCTGGCGTGTTTTTCGCCCGCTTCACGAATGGCGTGAATGGCCAGTTGGCGCATAGCGACGCTTTTCAGCCCCTGCTGGGCCAGTTTTGCTGCCGCCACTGCGTCATCCAGGGAGGCAAAGACGCCCATTTCTTGAACGGCACTGACGGGTTGACTGCTGTCTTTCATTTTCAGCAGCACCGCTTTCACGACCTGTTCAATATCCTGTTGATTCATGATTTTCTGCCTTATTTGTGAAATACCACTTTCCCACCTGCCACCACTTCATCGACGATGCCAATCACGCACAGATCGACAGGCGATGAGTCGTTATGGTGCGCCTGGCGGGCTGAGCTTCCACTGACCAGCAGCACCCACTCTCCGGTTCCCGCCCCGATGCTGTCTATCGCAACAGCGCACTGCCCGTCGGGATTTCCCTGGGCATCAATCATTTCCACCATCAGCAACTTGTCGTGCGCGAGCCCCTGATGGCGAACGGTACAAACAATTTGTCCTGTGACGATTGCCAGTTTCATACCCGCCTCCGTGGCATATTTCAGGTAAAACCTCCCCCTACCCTCCGCAGAAGGTAATGTGAAAAGGAGAGAGGGTGACGCCAGCTTTCTCTTAACGATCCAGTGGCGTCACATGGACGACTTACATATCGTTGCTGTCGCCTTTGAAGCTGATCGGGAACACTTCTTCCAGATCGCCATGCGGACGCGGGATAACGTGTACAGAAACCAGTTCACCGATACGCTGCGCGGCAGCAGCACCGGCATCCGTAGCCGCTTTGCAGGCTGCAACATCACCACGAACCATGGCAGTACACAGGCCGCCACCGATCTGCTTCACGCCAACCAGTTTCACGCGTGCCGCTTTAACCATCGCGTCAGAAGCCTCAATCAGTGCAACCAGGCCCCGGGTTTCAATCATTCCTAATGCTTCCATTGTGCTTTCCTCTTAATCAAAGGGGTCCAGAACGGGACCGTTCATTCAACCAGTGTTTGCGAGACGCTTTCACGGCTCACGTCAGTCTGGCGCGGCACAGCTGCCACCAACGCCAGTTCGATAATTTCCTGTACGCTACAGCCGCGAGAGAGGTCGTGGAGTGGTGCGGCAAGTCCCTGAATCAAGGGGCCAACGGCACGATACCCTCCCAAACGCTGGGCGATTTTATAACCAATATTGCCTGCCTCCAGCGATGGGAAAACCATCACATTGGCATTGCCCTTTAACGGACTGGCGGGCGCTTTTTGCGCGGCGACATCCGGCACAAAGGCAGCATCAAACTGCAGTTCCCCATCCACGGTAAGCTGTGGAGCGCGCTCACGAACGATCTCGGTCGCCTGCTGCACGTTAGCGACATTGGGATGACGAGCACTGCCGTTGCTGGAAAACGACAGCATGGCGACACGCGGTTCTTCACCGGTAATCGCTTTCCAGGTTTCAGCGCTGGCGATGGCGATGTCCGCCAGCTGTGCAGCGGTGGGCTGCGGCACAACGCTACAATCTGCAAACCCTAATGACGGCCCGAGATACTGCGGCAGCATCAGGAAAATTGACGACAGCGTTTTGCAACCAGGTTGTAATCCAATAATGCGCAATCCTGCACGCAGCACATTTGCCGTTGACGACAGGTTGCCCGCAATACACACATCGGCTTTACCGGCGCTGACCATCGCGGCGGCAAACATCAGCGGATCGTTGAGCTTCTCTCGCGCATCTGGCGGTGTTTTTTCGCCCGCGCGGGCCAGCCAGCGCAGAGCAAACTCTTCACGCATCTGTACATTGCTTTGTGGATCAATAACCTGAATACCGTCCATGGCTACGCGATGGCTGAGCGCAAACTGACGCAGCGCAAACGGGCTGGCGACGAGAATGGGGCGTGCCAGACCATGCTGGTGCAGGTAATTGGCGGCTTTCAGCACCCGTACATCCAGCGCATCCGGGAACACCACCCGAGCCGGCGTTTGTTTAGCGAGTTGGCGAGCACGTTCAATGATCATGACTTCTCCCCCAGTCGCTGTTGGATTTGGCTGACGCTTAGCGGATGCTTCGCTACGCTCAGAATCATCATCACGTAAACCGTGCTGGAAAGACGGTTGAGCGCCTGCAGAATGTCCGGCCGCATAACGTCAAAACTGCGGGTGATAAACACCTGAGCGGCCACCGTTTCCGTTTCGCGGACTTTGGTACGCAGCAGATTAAGCAGCGCGCAATCACGTCCGTGGCTGGCTTCCGGCACCAGATGATCGTGGTCCAGGTAACGCAGCGGCTGATGCGAAAGCCGGTGTAAATCTTCGTCGCTTAAGCCAACGATGGCCTGTGCGGCCAGCGGTTCGTCCACAGCATCAGCACGCATAATGTTGCCCAGGCGCGAGCGAATATCCGCCAGCCACGGCTGCCAGGGTTCCGCCAGTTCAATTTGCAACCACACGGCCAGACCAATGGTGCTGTCCAGCGCGGCGCGAAATCCAAGTCTGGGGTCACTTTTGGCGACCATTTTGTCCGCCGTCAGATGTGTCAGCGTGTCAGGTTTCTTCGCCACCGGTTGATGACACAGTTCACAGGTCGCCTGCGGATGTGTATCGCTGCTGGTCAAACCATGTACCGGCTGCGGCTGCTGTTCCTCGTTGTCAACAAACAAGCTTCCCAGCTCGTCGATATACTTAATGCGCAGACGACGGCTTTCCAGCAGCTCCCGGGCAGACGGCGTCAGGCGGGCATCAGCGGGAAGATGAATTTCAGCCCCTTCGCTGAGCGTATGATTCGCTCTGAGCCATGCTTCGGTAATGAAATCCTTCATACATCCGCCTTAGCAGGACTGCCAGTTCGCAGGCCAGGCCACATACAGGAACTTCACTGTTGATGGCGTACCAAATTCGATGCTGGAGCCTTTCGGGATAAACATCACGTCCCCGGCTTTGGCAATCATGGTTTCGCCTTCATGGCGAACGTGCAGCTCGCCTTCCAGAATCATGTCGATTTCGTCGTAGTTCAGCGTCCATGGGAAAAATGCGTTATCCCACTGCATAAACCCGGCGGCCATGCTGCTACCGTCCTGGTCAGTGACTAAGTCGGTTAAGCCGACGCAGTGCGGTTGCGCGCCATCAAAACGGCCAAACTTCACACTGCTGCCGTCGATAACTTTCACGCCGCCTTTGCCGGTCACCGAGTTAAAGCTCGGCTGCATTCCGCCCTGCTCCAGCGACTGCTTTTCTTTCATCACTTTGTCCATCAGCTGCGCGACCAGGCTTTCGGTAAACTGTCCTTCCGGCAGTTGTGCAATGATGGTTTCACGAATACGCTGGCTTTCCGTTTTGCCGTCATCCACCGCAGCAGGTGCGGTGGCAGTTGGCGCGGATTCATCGCATTCAGTGATAGTGACGCCGAGCAGCGCCGCAACTTCGCGCGCCTCCGGGGTGATGATGCTGGCGCGCAGAACAACCGATACGTCCTGTTCGCCGCGTGCGTGGGCCGCACGAATATCGTTAGCTGTGATGAGTTTTTTCACCTGCCCTTTCCTCCTTTTGGCTGAGCTCAGTCAGATAATCCACCAGGTGCTGCACACTGCTTGGGTCGTGGCTATTGAGCTCAAAAATCGGCTCCTGAAACCCTAGCCCGCGAAGTAATTGTCGCGTTGCGGCGACATTGGCATCCGGCACATCCGTTTTGCTGATAACGGCGATTTGTCGTTTACTGGCGCCGATATCCAACAGCCCGGCAGGTAAGCGACTTTCTTTATCATTTGCCGCATGTATATAAATCAACGTATCGACATCCTGCAGCGTGGTAATTAAGGCGTGATACCAGCGCGGATGGCTAAAATATTCTCCTGGCGTATCGATATCGCCGTTTTCATTAAACTCCACGGCCTGTGTTTTTCTGGCGAGGGAATAATTCCCCTGTAGCGCATTAAAGAGCGTTGTTTTCCCCGCCCCCACCGTACCGACGAATGCAATACGTTTCATCGCCGCCTCTGATTAACTTTTTGTCAGGTTGCACAAAGTGAAATTTAATAATCGCCCCAGACCGCTTACCGTCTGTAATAACGCTTCCTCTACCGCGCCAACCGAGCCGTAGATCACCAGCGCGCCGCTGAATCTATCGAGAAAGCCGATGTGTACATCCGCCGCTTTCATGGCTAAGTCACCGGCAATCATTGCGGTTTCACCTGGCGTCAGCGTCATAATGCCGATAGCGCCCGCTTCGGGAACGCCGATCTTTTTCGCCAGTTCCTCACCGGGGTGCGCAATGAGATGCGCCAGCGTGACCTGTTTCCCCGGCACAAATTCCTGAATAATGCGTTCTTTTTCCATTGCTCACCGCCTCCGCTAAAACTGCCCCCATCGTGGCAATTTTTTGTCAGAGTAAATAACAAAATTCGGCAACCAGGTTTAAAAGGTGAAGTGGATCACTAAGAAAAGGGAAATAAAAAGGCGCGGGAGAAACCCGCGCCGGAATTAATTAAAGTGAAATTACAGCGGCTGAGTCTGTGCTTCAACGACCGCCAGCGCCACCATATTAACGATACGACGAACAGAGGCGATCGGTGTTAATACGTGAACCGGTTTCGCTACGCCCATCAGTACAGGGCCAACCGTTACGCCCTCGGAACTTGAAACACGTAGTAAGTTGTAACTAATACGCGCGGCTTCCATATTCGGCATAACCAGAATATTGGCGGAGCCTTTCAGCGGGCTGTCCGGCATCCGGTCATTACGAATACTTTCCACCAGCGCGGCGTCACCGTGCATTTCACCGTCAATCATCAGTTCTGGCGCACGTGCCTTAATCAGCGCCAGCGCTTCGCGCATTTTGCTGGCCGACGGGCAGTTAGATGAGCCAAAGTTGGAGTGCGACAGCAACGCTACCTTCGGTTCGATACCAAAGCGACGCACGGTTTCTGCCGCCATAATGGCGATTTCAGCCAGTTGATCCGGCGTCGGGTCGTCGTTGACGTAGGTATCGGCGATAAAGGTATTACCGCTTGGCAGCAGCAGCGCGTTCATTGCCCCCGCCGTATGCACTCCGTCACGGTGACCAAATACCGCGTTCACCACGCTGAAGTGCTCGTGGTAGTCGCCGATCGTACCGCAGATCATCGCATCCGCTTCACCGCGCTGCACCATGATCGCACCGATCACCGTGGTATTAGCAATCACCGCCCGCTGCGCCTGCTCCTGGGTGATCCCACGGCGCTTCATGATCTGATAATACTCACTCCAGTACTCTTTAAAGCGCGGATCGGATTCATTGTTGACTATTTCAAAATCAACGCCCGCTTTGATCTGCAGACCCAGTTTCTGGATGCGCATCTCGATCACGCTCGGACGACCAATCAGGATCGGCTTCGCCAGACCTAAAGTGATCAATTCCTGGGTGGCGTGCAGCACACGCGCCTCTTCCCCTTCCGTCAATACCACGCGCTTCGGCGCTTTGCGTGCCAGCGAGAAAATCGGCTTCATGAACAAGTTAGTTTTGTAGACAAACTCACTCAGCTTATCGATGTAAGCATCAAAGTCGGCAATCGGGCGCGTCGCCACGCCAGAGTCCATCGCCGCTTTCGCCACCGCAGGCGCTATTTTGACGATCAGGCGCGGGTCGAACGGTTTAGGAATAATGTATTCCGGGCCAAAGCTCAGGTCCTGATCGCCATAGGCAGAGGCCACAACTTCGCTCTGCTCGGCATGCGCCAGTTCCGCAATGGCATGTACCGCGGCCAGCTTCATCTCTTCGTTGATGGCGGTTGCACCGACGTCCAGCGCGCCGCGGAAGATGAACGGGAAGCACAGCACGTTGTTAACCTGGTTCGGATAATCAGAGCGGCCGGTGCAGATGATGGCGTCGGGACGTACCTCTTTTGCCAGCGGCGGCAGAATTTCCGGTTCCGGGTTCGCCAGCGCCAGAATCATTGGCGCGCGCGCCATTTTCTTGACCATTTCCTGGGTCAGCACTTTCGGGCCGGAGCAACCGAGGAAAATGTCTGCGCCATCAATCACGTCGTCCAGCGTGCGCTTACCGTCATCCACCACCGCGTAGGCCGCTTTGGTTTCGGCCATATTCGGTTCACGATCTTTATAAATCACGCCTTTGGAGTCGCAGACCACAATGTTGTGTTTCTGCATGCCCAGCGCCACCAGCAGGTTCATACAGGCAATCGCCGCCGCGCCTGCGCCGGACACCACCATGCGCACATCAGAGATATTTTTCTCCACCACCCGCAGACCGTTAAGAATGGCGGCGGTACTGATGATTGCCGTGCCGTGCTGATCGTCGTGGAAGACCGGAATATTCATGCGCTCACGCAGCTTTTGCTCAATGTAGAAGCATTCCGGCGCTTTGATATCCTCGAGGTTGATACCCCCAAACGTCGGCTCAAGAGCCGCGACCACGTTGATAAATTTATCCGGATCGAGTTCATCAACTTCGATGTCAAACACGTCAATTCCGGCGAATTTCTTAAACAGAACGCCTTTCCCTTCCATCACTGGCTTGCCAGCCAGCGCGCCAATGTTACCCAGGCCCAGCACCGCCGTACCGTTGGAAATAACCGCAACCAGATTACCGCGCGCGGTGTATTTGTAGGCGGCCAGCGGGTCTTTTTCAATTTCCAGACACGGAGCTGCAACACCGGGTGAATAGGCCAGCGCAAGGTCACGTTGAGTGGCAAGCGGTTTGGTCGGAGAAACCTGAATTTTGCCTGGTACTGGAAATTCGTGGAAATCGAGGGCGCTTTGTTTTAACTGGTCATCCATCTTGTTGTTCCTTTCACGTATCGATCAAAAAAGTGTCGCAGGTAACCCTTCTATTGAGCCGCACATTATCACCTCTGTCAGCGGCGCAAACTTTGAAGGTCCCCAAACTCTCACTACTCAAAGAAAGAATTTGTTATCAATTTATAACAGCCATGTTACCTGCTTAAGCCAGCAATACCATGCCTGTCTGCTATGCTTTTTGCTGACAACGCCTGCAAATTCTCCAAAAGTGTGAATTAACACACGCTCTAACGCTTTACTTTTCAAGGAGTATTTCCTATGACCCGTAAAGAGCTTGCCAATGCCATTCGTGCGCTGAGTATGGATGCCGTCCAAAAAGCCAACTCAGGCCATCCCGGCGCACCGATGGGAATGGCAGATATCGCCGAAGTGCTGTGGAACGATTTTCTCCGCCATAATCCGAGCGATCCTCACTGGTACGATCGCGATCGGTTTATTTTGTCCAACGGCCACGCCTCAATGCTGCTTTACAGCCTGCTGCATCTTTCCGGCTATGACCTGCCGTTGGAAGAATTAAAGAACTTCCGCCAGTTGCATTCAAAAACGCCCGGCCACCCTGAGCTTGGCTACACACCGGGCGTGGAAACCACCACCGGGCCGCTGGGCCAGGGTTTAGCCAACGCTGTCGGAATGGCGATTGCTGAACGCACGCTGGCGGCGCAGTTTAACCAGCCGGACCATGAGATTGTCGACCACTTCACCTGGGTTTTTATGGGCGACGGTTGTCTGATGGAGGGGATTTCCCACGAAGTCTGTTCGCTGGCGGGCACGCTGGGACTGGGCAAACTCATCGGCTTCTACGATCACAACGGCATCTCAATTGATGGCGAAACCAAAGGCTGGTTTACCGACGATACCGCGAAACGCTTTGAAGCCTACCACTGGCATGTGATACACGATATTGACGGTCATGATCCTGAAGCGGTGAAAAAAGCGATTCAGGAAGCGCAAAGCGTTACCGACAAGCCGTCGCTGATTATCTGCCGCACGGTGATTGGTTTTGGATCACCGAATAAAGCCGGGAAAGAGGAAGCGCACGGTGCGCCGTTAGGTGAAGAAGAAGTGGCCCTGGCCCGACAGAAACTGGGCTGGCATCATCCAGCTTTTGAGATCCCGAAAGAGATTTATCGGGCGTGGGACGCACGTGAGAAAGGCGAAAAAGCGCAACAGAGCTGGAATGAGAAATTCGCGGCGTATCGACAAGCGCATCCGGAACTGGCGGCAGAGTTTACCCGCCGGATGAGCGGAGAACTGCCGGAAGCATGGGAAGAAACGACCCGGAAATATATTACCGACCTGCAGGCCAACCCGGCCAAAATCGCCACCCGTAAGGCCTCGCAAAATACCCTGAACACCTACGGACCGATACTGCCCGAACTGCTTGGCGGCTCGGCGGATCTTGCGCCCAGCAACCTGACCATCTGGAAAGGCTCCACTTCTCTTAAAGAGGAACACGCAGGAAACTACATCCACTACGGCGTGCGTGAATTTGGCATGACCGCCATTGCCAACGGTATCGCGCACCACGGTGGCTTCGTACCGTACACCGCAACGTTCCTGATGTTTGTTGAATATGCCCGTAATGCCGCGCGCATGGCGGCGCTGATGAAAGCCCGACAAATTATGGTTTATACCCACGACTCAATTGGTCTGGGGGAAGACGGTCCCACGCATCAGGCCGTCGAACAGCTCGCCAGCCTGCGACTGACGCCGAATTTCAGCACCTGGCGACCGTGCGATCAGGTTGAGGCGGCAGTGGGTTGGAAGCTGGCAGTCGAGCGTCATAACGGCCCTACGGCGCTGATCCTCTCCAGGCAGAATCTGGCACAGGTTGAACGCACGCCTGAGCAGGTGCAGCAGATTGCCCGCGGCGGCTATGTGCTGAAGGATAGCGGCGGTAAGCCGGATGTCATCCTGATTGCCACAGGTTCAGAAATGGAAATTACATTGCTGGCGGCGGAAAAACTGACCGGTGAAGGCCGTAACGTACGGGTAGTTTCTCTGCCCTCAACTGATATCTTCGACGCCCAGGATGAGGCGTACCGGGAGTCGGTCCTGCCGGCAAACGTCAGCGCACGCGTGGCGATAGAAGCGGGTATTGCCGACTATTGGTACAAATATGTCGGCCTGAAAGGGGCTATTGTCGGCATGACCGGTTATGGGGAATCTGCCCCGGCAGACAAGCTGTTCCCGTTCTTCGGCTTTACGGTGGAGAACATCGTCGACAAAGCGCATAAGGTGCTGAACGCCTGATGGCGACGCTCACGCGTCTTATCAGGCCTACGACATCTATCACCATCAGGCCGTATAAGGCGCAGTCGCATCCGGCATTAAATTAACGCGTAATCCACAGCGTGGGCCAGGCATCTGGTCCATGCCAGTTATCACAGCTTGGCTCTTGTGCGTAACGCACCAAACGAAAGCGCTGGCCGTCAAACCGCCAGCGAGTCTGGATCCCGCAGTCCGATAAACCTCGCCCTTTGGCGAGAGTGACCAATTCGCGAGATTTCTCGTCAAACGTAGCGTTGGTCAGCTCCATGTCGGTACTGTCAGCATCGGTTTTAAATGGCAGGCTCAGACGTACTGCGCGAGAGGTAAACGGTGTGGTACGAGAAACGGTCCATGCCAGATCGATCGTGTTGTATGCCCCTGCTTCGCAGCCGATCATCAGCAGAGCTTTGTCGTCCGTTAAGGCGAAAACCCGCATCTCACGACGCATGGGATCGAGTGAACAGCGGATGCCATTGATCCGCCAGTTGCCATAATCCAACAGCTCATTACGCTCCTGTTGAGTGAGTGGCGTTGGCGTGGAATTAACCACCGCCACACCTTTCAGAGCGGGAGCTGGCGGAACGCTGAGCGGCGGCTCGTCACCTTTCTCAATCCAGGCGGTTTCGCTACCGACGCGCTTTTGTTGCGCATCAATAAACAACAATGCTGCTTTCAGCCCAGACAGAGAAAGCGTTTGCGTACCTTTTTGCAGGGTAATGGCTTTCGCATCCTGCACGGCTTGTAAAAATGTAGCGATGGTAGCCGGATCATCCGTCATCAAATGCCAGGGCGTAAGACGCCAGTGTTCACCGGCCAGTGGGAGTGGCGCGCCGTCCAGCAGCAAGCGCGGCGCAATATCTGCCTCTTTGACATCAGGAGAATCCATACCGCCAAGTTCAATACGCAACACGGCATCGGTATGTGCCCCGGCGCTGCGGCTCAGGGTCATCACCAGACCGTGATGATCTCCCGTATTTCGCGCCACGCAGAAGTTTTGGTTATTGCACGTCACCTGCCAGTCAGCAAACGCCTGTTGCGCAGGCGCCGCCCACAGCAAATGGGCCGGTAGCAGGCCGAGCAGGAACACGAAAATAATGCGATAGCGCATGGACGGTACAACTCCGAAATCAAAACACACAGCCCAGGCGGTATCTTCCTTGCGCGACTAATGAGGCTCAATAAGAATCGTCGGATTGGCCTGTATCTTTGTAAAGAAATATAAGCCCTGATCGCTAATCCATAAGATGCGACGATTGCAGGTAGTTCAGTAGCAGCACCGTTTTCCCGTCGCGAATCTCGCCCGTTTTGATCATCGACAGTGCCTGTTCAAAAGGCAATTCCAGTACTTCAATATCCTCATCTTCAATACCGCCACCCGCATTTGCGCGCTGACTGTCACTGTATTGCGCGATAAAAAAGTGGATTATCTCCGTCACGCCACCCGGCGACATATATAACTCAAAAAGTTTCCGTGCTTCGCCCACTTCATAGCCAGTCTCTTCAATGGCTTCTTTACGAATGCAAACTTCCGGCTCATCGTTGTCCAGCAACCCGGCGCAGGCTTCAATCAATTGTCCACTTTCATTGCCGTTAACCCAGGTCGCAATACGAAACTGACGGGTCAGCACGACGGTTTTTTTCTCCGGGTTATACAGCAAAACTGTGGCGCCGTTACCGCGATCGTAAACCTCACGTTTGTGGCGAATGACCTCGCCATTGCTGCGGGTCAGGTCATAGGTGATATTGCGCAGGATGAAGTAGTTATCGGACAGGACTTTATCTTTGATGAGGGTGATTTTTTGCGACATACCGACTCCACGGTGAGAAGTGAGAAATAATACTACGCCGTGAAACCGGGTTTGTCCTGGAACTATGAATGCCTGATAAGCAAAGCGCCATCAGGCATTCATCCGGCACATTGCCGGATGGCAACGCTAACGCGTTTTATCCGGCCTGGACGCTGATTAGTGAGATTTGACTGATTTTACGCCCAGCCAGTCGACGATCCCCTGGGCGGCGTGCCTCCCTTCCGCCATGGCCGTCACCACCAGGTCCGCACCGCGTACAGCGTCGCCACCGGCAAAGATTTTCGGGTTACTGGTTTGGTAACGGTATGCGCTTTCAACATCGGCGGCAATGCGCCCCCAGTTATCGACCTTAACGCCATGCGACTCCAGCCACGGCATGCCGTGTGGGTGAAAACCAAACGCCATGATCACCGCATCTGCGGGCATCACAAACTCACTCCCGGCGACGGGAACCGGGCGACGACGCCCCTGCGCATCAGGTTCGCCAAGTTGGGTACGTAAGAAACGCACGCCGCTGACTCGCCCATCGGCATGCAACACCAGCTCGACCGGCTGGACGTTAAATTCAAAGTTTGCCCCCTCTTCCCGGGCATTCTTCACCTCTTTTTTCGAACCCGGCATGTTGGCTTCATCACGACGATAGGCGCAGGTCACCTGGCTTGCACCGTGGCGTAGCGCAGTGCGCACGCAATCCATTGCCGTATCGCCTCCGCCCAGAACCACCACGTTCAGTCCGGCGGTATCAATAAAGGGCTCTTCAGGCAGTTCATCCAGCCCCATCACCTGCTTGGTGTTGGCAATCAGGAACGGCAGCGCATCATATACGCCAGGCGCGTCTTCATTTGGCAGGTCCGCCTTCATGGAACGATAGGTTCCCACCCCCACGAACACGGCATCGTAGTCCTCGAGTAACGCGGCCAGTGCCACGTCCTTGCCGACCTCACAGTTCAGCTCGAAATGAATACCCATGGCGCTGAAGATTTCACGGCGACGCGTCAGCAGCGATTTGTCCAGTTTGAAGGCCGGAATGCCGAACGTCAGCAAACCGCCGATTTCGGGGTGGCGATCGTACACGGTAGTGCTGATACCGCTACGCGCCAGCACATCGGCGCAGGCCAGGCCCGCCGGACCTGCGCCGATGATGGCAACGCGTTTATCGACTTTCTGCACATGGCTTAAGTCGGGTCGCCATCCTTTGCTCAGCGCCCGATCGGAGATGTAACGCTCAATATTACCGATAGTCACCGCGCCATGCTCGTTACGCACGGTACAGGCTCCTTCGCAGAGTCGGTCCTGCGGGCACACGCGCCCGGTCACTTCGGGTAAGCAGTTGGTCTGGTGAGAAAGCTCAACCGCCGCATCGATATTCCCGGCTTTTACCAGTTCAATCCACTGCGGGATGTGGTTATGCAGCGGGCAGGTCCATTCGCAAATACTGTGGTCGCCGCATTTCAGGCAGCGGGACGCTTCCCGTTCAGCCTGCACTGTGCGAAACGGCAGATAGATCTCTTCAAAACTGGTTTTACGCGCCTCAATCGGCAGTTTATCCGGCTCGCCACGCGCAGGCGTCGCCTGCATTTGCTCACGTTTGGTGATGATATGTGGAACAAAATCGGTAGCGCTGGTATGCCATGGCTGGCTTTCCAGACTGGCGGTACGCAACCTGCGCGCTTTTGACAGACCGGTAAGCGAATTCTCCGTCACCAGTTGCAACGCCTGCGCCGGACAGTTCTCCACGCAAGCCGGGCCCTCTTCACGCCCATGACACAGGTCGCATTTGTGCGCCGTTGCTTTTACCTTTCCTTTAGCGACCGGAGTGAGTACGATCTGCATCGTACCAAAAGGACAGGCCACGACGCACGATTTGCAGCCAATACACTTTTGCGCATTTACCTGAACGCTGTCGTACTCATGACTAATGGCCCCATTCGGGCAACTTCTGGCGCAGGGGGCATCTTCACAGTGGTGGCAGGTGACTGCACTGCGTTGTTGCTGATGCTTGATGACAGTAATTCGGGGCTGAAAATGCCGTTGGCTCAGGACATGCTGCTCGCCGTTGTGGGCCATGACACAGGCGACCTCACAGGCGTGGCATCCCAGGCACTGTTGGCTATTGACCATAATAAAACGATTCATGGCTTCCTTCTTTTTTGGTTGCGAAAACCTTATTCTTTATATGACTGTTGTTATTAACCGACCCTGAAGAGGGCGGCAATGTTCATTTGCCCAGGAAGCACAACTATTTATCCAGAACCTGTGGCAGATCAATTTATTTCATCGAATATGAAATTGTGTTTCATTTAACAATCAGTTTCATGATTACTTTTTTAACATTTATCAAATACGCTGAATCGTTCAGGTTGAGTCGGAGCGTGGCGTGAATTGTGTGAGGGTGCGCAAGTGACGGTAAAGCGTCCGGTCTCAGCCAGCCTGGCTAAGGCTTTTTTCTATATAGTGTTGCTGTCGATTCTCTCAACGGGTATTGCACTGCTTACGCTGACCAGCAGCTTGCGGGATGCTGAGGCCATCAACGTTGCGGGCTCATTGCGCATGCAAAGCTACCGTTTGGGTTACGATCTGCAAAGCCAAAGCCCACAGCTCAACGCTCACCGCCAGCTTTTCCAGCAGGCGTTAAACTCGCCCGCATTACAAAATCTGAACGCATGGTATGTGCCACAAGCGGTAAAAAGCCGTTATGGACGTCTGCATGCTAACTGGCTGGAAATGAATGCCCGCCTGATCGACGGCGATTTAAAATGGTACCAGACCAATATCAACAACTACGTCGATCAAATCGATCTCTTCGTGCTGGCGTTGCAACATTATGCCGAGCGTAAAGTCATGCTGGTATTTGGCATCTCGCTGGCGGGCGGGATCGGCATCTTCACCCTCGTCTTCTTTACGCTACGGCGTATTCGCCAGCAGGTGGTGCGTCCGCTGAATAAGCTGGTGATGGCCAGCCAGCATATTGAACACGGTCGGTTTGATATCTCACCGCTGGATACACAACTCCCCAACGAACTGGGATTACTGGCAAAAACGTTTAGCCAGATGTCGAGTGAGTTGCATAAGCTGTACCGTTCACTGGAAGCCTCCGTCGCCGAGAAAACCCACGATCTCCACGAAGCCAATCGCCGTCTGGAAGTGTTATATCAATGTTCCCAGGCACTGAATACCAGCCAGATTGATGTGTACTGCTTCCGCCATATTTTACAGATTGTCCGCGAACATGACGCCGCGTATTTCCTGGAGCTCACCGTCGGTGATAACTGGCGAATCAGCGAAGGAACGGCAAGCCCTGAACTGCCAATGCAGATCCTGCCCGTCACGATGCAAGATACAGTTTACGGTGAACTGCACTGGCAAAGCCCGAATGTGAATGCTTCCACACCACTGCTCAACAGCGTATCAACTATGCTCGGGCGCGGGCTGTACTTCAACCAGGCGCAAAAGCATTTTCAGCAACTGCTGCTAATGGAAGAGCGAGCAACTATCGCCCGCGAGCTGCACGACTCGCTGGCGCAGGTGCTCTCTTATTTACGTATTCAGCTTACGCTACTGAAACGCGCTATTCCGCAGGATAACGTTCCGGCGCAAAGCATCATGGCGGACTTCTCCCAGGCGCTGAATGATGCTTATCGCCAATTGCGCGAACTGCTTACCACCTTCCGCCTGACCTTACAGCAGGCCGATTTGCCTTCTGCCCTGCATGAAATGCTGGAAACGTTGCAAAATCAAACATCGGCTAAACTGACTCTCGATTGTCGACTGCCAACACTGGCACTGGACGCGCAAATGCAGGTGCATCTGTTACAAATCGTCCGTGAAGCGGTGCTGAATGCCATTAAGCATGCCAATGCCAGCGAAATTGCTGTCAGCTGTGTGACCGCGCCGGATGGTAATCATACCGTTTATATCCGTGATAACGGTGTCGGTATCGGTGAGCCTCATGAGCCTACGGGGCACTACGGTCTGAATATCATGCGTGAGCGTGCAGAGAGACTCAGCGGTACGCTGACCTTCTCGCAACCTTCCGGCGGGGGAACGCTGGTGAGTATCAGTTTCCGTTCAGCTGAATCAGACAGTGAGCTAACGTAAAGAACCGCAAAGCGCCGTCGGGTCTGGATCCAGGCCTGATGGCGTTGGCACGAAAGGTATGCTGTAAACGGGCATGATAATTTACATTATCTTCTTTTTTTCTCCACGTTTGACCCGTACCTTGCCGCTAAAGTGAAGCAAGCCATACCCATAACGATACGCAGAAACACGAGGTCCTCTTTTAATGGCGAATTTTTTCATCGATCGCCCCATTTTTGCCTGGGTGTTAGCTATCCTGTTGTGCCTGACAGGAGCCCTGGCTATTTTTTCGCTGCCCGTTGAGCAATATCCCGACCTGGCACCGCCAAACGTGCGGGTCACCGCCAACTATCCTGGCGCATCGGCTCAGACTCTGGAAAACACCGTCACCCAGGTGATCGAGCAGAACATGACCGGTCTCGATAACCTGATGTACATGTCGTCGCAGAGCAGCGGGACAGGCCAGGCTACGGTGACGCTTAGCTTCGTTGCCGGAACCGATCCTGACGAGGCCGTCCAGCAGGTGCAAAACCAGCTGCAATCGGCAATGCGTAAGCTGCCGCAGGCGGTACAGGATCAGGGGGTCACGGTGCGTAAGACCGGGGACACCAATATTCTGACAATCGCCTTTGTTTCCACCGATGGCTCAATGGATAAGCAGGACATCGCCGACTACGTGGCGAGTAATATTCAGGACCCGCTTAGCCGTATTAACGGTGTAGGGGATATTGATGCTTACGGTTCACAGTACTCGATGCGTATCTGGCTCGACCCGGCCAAACTTAACAGCTTTCAGATGACCGCCAAAGATGTGACTGACGCTATTGAATCACAGAATGCGCAAATTGCGGTTGGGCAGCTTGGCGGTACGCCTTCGGTGGACAAACAGGCGCTAAATGCGACGATCAACGCCCAGTCCCTGCTGCAAACGCCGGATGAATTCCGTGCAATTACGCTTCGCGTTAACCAGGACGGGTCTGAAGTTAAACTGGGCGACGTCGCCACGGTTGAAATGGGTGCGGAAAAGTACGACTACCTTAGCCGGTTTAATGGCAACCCGGCTTCCGGTCTGGGGGTGAAACTGGCCTCCGGCGCCAATGAAATGGCAACGGCAGAGCTGGTGCTTAACCGCCTTGACGAACTGTCACAGTATTTCCCGCACGGGCTGGAATACAAGGTCGCGTATGAAACCACCTCCTTTGTTAAAGCCTCAATTATCGACGTGGTGAAAACGCTGCTGGAAGCCATCGCGCTGGTATTCCTCGTGATGTATCTGTTCCTGCAAAACTTCCGCGCCACGCTTATCCCGACCATCGCCGTTCCCGTCGTCCTGATGGGCACCTTCTCCGTGCTTTATGGTTTTGGCTACAGCGTTAACACCTTAACAATGTTTGCAATGGTGCTGGCAATTGGCCTGCTGGTCGATGATGCCATCGTGGTGGTGGAAAACGTCGAGCGTATTATGAGTGAGGAAGGCCTCTCACCGCGTGAAGCGACGCGAAAATCGATGGGGCAAATCCAGGGAGCGCTGGTCGGTATCGCCATGGTGCTGTCGGCGGTGTTTATCCCGATGGCCTTCTTCGGTGGCACGACAGGGGCTATTTACCGCCAGTTCTCAATTACTATCGTCTCCGCAATGGTGCTGTCTGTTCTGGTGGCGATGATCCTGACCCCTGCCCTGTGCGCTACGCTACTTAAACCGCTGCATAAAGGTGAGCATCATGGTCAAACAGGCTTCTTCGGCTGGTTTAATCGGATGTTTAACCGCAACGCTGAGCGTTACGAAAAAGGCGTTGCGCGGATCCTGCATCGCAGCCTGCGCTGGATACTGATCTACGGACTGCTGCTTGGCGGCATGGTGTTCCTGTTCCTGCGCCTGCCAACGTCCTTCTTGCCGTTAGAAGACCGCGGGATGTTTACCACCTCGGTACAGTTGCCGAGCGGCTCCACGCAGCAGCAAACATTAAAAGTCGTTGAGGAAGTCGAGAAGTACTACTTCACCCACGAAAAAGACAACATTATGTCCGTCTTCTCCACGGTCGGTTCCGGCCCTGGCGGGAACGGTCAAAACGTGGCGCGTATGTTTGTCCGCTTAAAAGACTGGGATGAGCGCGATACCACTACCGGTACCTCCTTTGCCATTATCGAGCGTGCAACCAAAGCCTTCAATAAGATTAAAGAAGCCCGCGTCTTCGCCAGTAGCCCTCCGGCTATCAGTGGCCTCGGAAGCTCTGCTGGTTTCGATATGGAGCTGCAGGACCACGCCGGTGCGGGACATGACGCGTTAATGGCCGCACGCGACAAATTAATTGAGCTTGCCGGGAACGACTCTTCACTGACCCGTGTTCGTCATAACGGCCTGGATGACAGTCCGCAACTGCAAATTGATATCGATCAGCGTAAAGCTCAGGCGCTGGGCGTTTCCATTGATGACATCAACGACACATTGCAAACGGCGTGGGGCTCCAGTTACGTAAACGACTTTATGGACAGGGGCCGCGTGAAGAAGGTTTACGTCCAGGCTGCGGCAAAATACCGCATGCTCCCGGACGATATAAACCTGTGGTACGTGCGCAACAATAGCGGCGGCATGGTGCCTTTCTCGGCCTTTGCCACATCGCGCTGGGAAACCGGTTCACCGCGTCTGGAACGCTATAACGGCTACTCCGCCGTCGAGATCGTCGGCGAAGCAGCCCCCGGCGTCAGCACTGGTACTGCGATGGACATCATGGAATCGCTGGTCCATCAGTTGCCGACCGGATTCGGCCTCGAATGGACAGCGATGTCTTATCAGGAACGGTTATCGGGATCTCAGGCTCCTGCCCTGTACGCTATTTCACTGTTGGTCGTGTTCCTGTGTCTGGCTGCGCTGTACGAGAGCTGGTCGGTACCGTTCTCCGTTATGCTGGTCGTACCGTTGGGTGTCATTGGCGCGCTGTTGGCGACCTGGATGCGTGGTCTGGAAAACGATGTGTACTTCCAGGTCGGGTTACTCACCGTTATCGGGCTTTCGGCAAAGAACGCGATATTGATTGTTGAATTCGCCAATGAGATGAACGAAAAAGGACACGATCTGCTCGATGCCACACTGCATGCCTGTCGCCAGCGCTTGCGTCCGATTCTGATGACGTCACTGGCGTTTATCTTCGGGGTACTGCCGATGACAATCAGCAGCGGTGCTGGCTCCGGCGGCCAGCATGCGGTGGGGACTGGCGTAATGGGCGGGATGATTTCAGCCACGATCCTGGCGATTTACTTCGTGCCTCTGTTCTTTGTGCTGGTACGCAGACGCTTCCCGTTGAAACCACGCCCGGAATAATCGGGCACAAAAAAGGCGACTTACGATGAGTCGCCTTTTTCATCCTTTGCAGGATATGAATTTCTTCCAGAAAATTATTTACGAAGCATCACTTCGATAAAGTCTTTCCAGTTCCCCAGTTCACGTTCAATCATAACAACCTCTCTTATTATTATGGGCATTCTACGAAATCATCCTCATTAAAAGAAGATAATTTAACCGATGGTTGTGATTACATCCTCCAGTGCTTGGGGTCATGTCATCACTATGCGCTATACCCATAAATTTTATGTGACTCACTGCAATATTTTGAAATATTCACACATAATCTACGACTTTGACAATTTTGATGGAAAAACAGACTGATGCAAACAGGTTAATTCTGAAATACCGATCGACGTGAAATTTTGGAACTTTCAGGAATCATTATTCACCGTTGTTCAACAATGTTATATTTTTCTATAACGAATGAATGACAATATGTATTATCAGAAACGCGAGAATACAAGAATAAGTATTCAAAATACGTTAATAAGGATTCACATGATCACCCTCTACGGCATTAAGAATTGCGATACAATTAAAAAGGCCCGACGCTGGCTGGAAACGCAGGGTATTGACTACCGCTTCCATGATTATCGTGTCGACGGTCTGGACAACACGCTGTTACAGTCCTTTATCAACGAGTTAGGCTGGGAGGCGCTGCTCAATACGCGGGGAACCACCTGGCGCAAACTGGATGAAGCAACGCGTAATCAAATCACTAATGCCACTGCTGCCGCCTCATTGATGATTGAAATGCCTGCAATTATCAAACGCCCATTGCTCTGCGCGCCGGGTAAGCCTATGCTGCTTGGTTTCAGCGAATCCAGTTATACGCAGTTTTTTAATGAGGTGTAATCTATGTCGTGCCCGGTTATTGAGCTGACACAGCAGCTTATTCGCCGTCCATCTCTGAGCCCGGATGATGCCGGGTGCCAGGCGTTAATGATTGAACGCCTGCGTGCGGTAGGTTTTACCGTTGAGCGAATGGATTTTGGTGACACACAGAATTTTTGGGCATGGCGCGGAAAAGGTGAGACCCTGGCATTTGCCGGTCACACCGACGTAGTGCCCGCAGGCGATGTTGATCGGTGGATCAATCCGCCGTTTGAACCGACCATTCGCGACGGCATGCTGTTCGGACGCGGTGCGGCCGATATGAAAGGTTCGCTGGCGGCAATGGTCGTGGCCGCAGAGCGTTTTGTCGCACAGCATCCAGACCATCAGGGTCGTCTGGCGTTTTTGATAACCTCTGACGAAGAAGCCAGCGCTAAAAACGGCACCGTGAAGGTGGTTGAAACGCTGATGGCGCGTAATGAGCGGCTGGATTATTGCCTGGTCGGTGAGCCGTCCAGCACCGAAATCGTCGGTGACGTGGTGAAAAATGGACGTCGTGGTTCACTGACCTGCAACCTGACCATTCATGGCGTGCAGGGCCACGTAGCCTACCCACATCTGGCCGATAACCCGGTGCACCGGGCTGCGCCAATGCTCAATGAGCTGGTGGCGATTGAGTGGGATCAAGGCAATGAGTTCTTCCCGGCAACCAGCATGCAGATTGCCAATATTCAGGCGGGCACGGGCAGCAACAACGTCATCCCTGGCGAACTGTTTATTCAGTTCAACTTCCGTTTCAGCACCGAATTAAACGACGAAATGATTAAGTCGCGGGTATTGGAACTGTTGGACAAGCACCAACTGCGTTACACAATAGACTGGTGGCTTTCCGGTCAACCGTTCCTGACCGAACGCGGTAAACTGGTGGATGCAGTGGTGAACGCCATTGAGCACTATAATGAGATTAAACCGCAGTTACTGACGACAGGCGGGACATCCGACGGGCGCTTTATTGCCCGCATGGGGGCACAGGTGGTGGAACTTGGGCCGGTCAATGCCACCATTCATAAAATAAATGAATGCGTCAATGCCGCCGACCTGCAGCTGCTTGCCCGTATGTATCAACGTATCATGGAACAACTCGTCGCCTGATGAGTGTTCCTGCAAGAGGAAATGAGCATGGACTGGCTGGCAAAATATTGGTGGATTTTAGTGCTGGTGTTTCTGGTGGGGGTACTGCTGAATGTGATCAAAGATCTTAAGCGTGTCGACCACAAGAAGTTTCTCGCCAATAAGCCGGAACTTCCCCCGCATCGTGATTTTAACGATAAATGGGATGACGACGACGATTGGCCGAATAAGGATCAGCCGAAGAAATAATTTGTAGGCCGGATAACACATATCACGTTGCTATCCGGCACTATCACTGACTGTCATGCCGGATGGCGGCTTCGCCTTATCCGGCCTACGGTTATCAATCAGATCATTTCAATCACATCATCATCGTGAGGCTTACCACCGCTCAGCGCTTCATCAAAGTAGTGCTTCGGTACGGTAAAGCGCAGATGATCAAGCGCGAACTGCATGCTGTGCTCATCAATGGCGTGCCCCAGATTTTCGACGATATCCAGAGTCACATCCCCACCTGCACGAATTAACGCTTCCTGCGCAGCAACCGCATGAGATAACTCAATCACCCGATCTTCACCGCCGTGAATCAAATGCACTGTGGTAGCGGTGGTAGCGGCTTCCGGCAAGGTGGCGTAACGACCATTAAAGGCAATGACCCGCGATGCCAGCCCTGGCTCAGCTTTAATACTCTCGAGTGACATAATCGCCCCTTGCGAAAAGCCAATCAGCGCGGTGGCCTGAGGTGACACACCACTCTGTTTCTGCCAATAGCGAACGGTTTCGATAAACACCGGCATGATGGCATCAATACGCGCCTGACGGTTCTCTTCTGTTACACCCTGAACAGAAAACCATTGACGCCCACCGGCAGCGCTATAAGGCTCAGCGCCACCAATACTGACAATCAGCGCGTCCGGAAACAGTGGTGCAAACCAGGAACCAATTTCGCCCATGGCAACCGGGTTATCGCCGACGCCATGAAACAGCAACAGTAGCTGTTGAGCGGGTTTATCGGGACTTTGAACAACAAAATGGTCATGTTTCATGGCGATCTCCTTAACTGATGAGAATTATTCTACGCCGCTTAACCGCAATGACCATGCCAGGAAATTGAAGAAGTTAGTGAAAAAATTGCCATTGCATAATGCGATTACGTAACCGTTGCTGACGTTCGGTATCCAATTGCGCTAACGCCTGTGCCGCCTCCTCACGCTGAACCAGCAGCAATGCTTTGCGCCCCGAGACCTTCAGCCGCTTGCACAGTTCTGCGTCACTGCATTTTTCCTGTAAACGCCCACGCAGCGCCGGGAGAGGCTGTTCACAGTGCTGGAGAAGACGGCTTAAGCAACCGAGTGAGGTGAGTAACGGCCGATGCGCGAAGGCAAACCCTGCCAGCTCATCCCAGTCATCATCATTAAGCGTAGAATCTTTCAGTGGGACGACCGGGATACACTCATCATTCCATTGTGCGAGGATCGCCGCATCGCGACGCAATCGCTGATGCTCCCGCTCAGCCAGACGCTGCCCGGCATCACTTATGGGAAGCAACGCCATTGCCGTATAGCACCCGCTGCTGGCTTCACGATGATTCCCCATTCGCACCATGACAAAACCGCATCGCTGCCAAAAACGCCACAATTCGGCCGTATAACCAAAACTGACGGAAAGATAGTCACACTGCGAGGAATACTGATGGGCCTGCATAATCAGTTGCTGCCCGATACCTTCCCGCTGGCGAGCGGGATGAACCGCAATTCGACTAACTCGTCTCCCGACGAGCGTCGCCGCCAACGGGTCACCACCATGCGCCGCCAGTGACTGCGCAACCAGATTGCCTCTTGGCCGGCGATATCCTGCCCAAACGGCCTGGCTTAATTCTGCGGATAGTCCCCCTTCATCGACCAGCCAGACGGCTCCCGCGACCGAGCCAGCAGCCGAAGCATGCAGAAAATGCTGACCTGGTGCATCCATCATTCGCCGCAGGTCTAATGGCGAGGTGCGATAATGCGCTCCGGAAAGCAGTTGGTAGACCGC
>NZ_CP080033.1:3585359-3585641 GCF_019382635.1 Citrobacter sp. Colony219
CTCATAGCGCCGCAGATAGGGGAAGCGAGCGCAGAATTTCAACAAAAACCCTCTGCCAGTTCCTTCATAGCCCTGAACGGTGGTGGTTAACATTGTTCGGGGAAAACGCGCCACCAGTTGGTGTAGCAGCGGCGCGGGGATCGCGGCGGCTTCATCCACGATCAGCCAGTCTGCAGTTGCAGTACTGCTTAACAGCGCATCCGGGGCCATAAAGCAGTAGCGTTCCCCAGCAAATTGCGCCAGTACATCCGTTGCCGCTTTCGCCGGAGCGGTAACAATCGC
>NZ_CP080033.1:3585704-3585850 GCF_019382635.1 Citrobacter sp. Colony219
CGTCACCGCAACCACACCGGGAGGCATAGCCAGCAAATGATTTAATATCATCGCCTGTTCTGGTTGGGGTTCGCCGGTTGCCGCGAGCCAGGCTGCGCGAGCAGGAAAGTGCGGACAGGAAACCGGCTGATGCTGCTGCCAGTGCA
>NZ_CP080033.1:3585881-3586232 GCF_019382635.1 Citrobacter sp. Colony219
GAAGTGTTCAACAAAGTGCGGTGTTGGGATAGGTTCGGCGCAGTCGCTCCAGCGCAGGGAATCCATGTCCGGAGACGTTTGCCAGGCCTGCCAGGGTGGGGTCAGCAACACCAGCCAACTCCCGGCGCGGAGCGTGCCGCTGAGTGCGGCAAACGCCGCCGCGTCAAATCCCTGTCCGGCGTCGAAAACCGCATGACGAAACTCGCGCCCCAGTAACGTTTGCAGCGCCTGTGGTGTGCAACCTGGCTCTGCGGGGGCTGTTGCCCCTACCCACAGCCAGTCGCCGGGCAATGTTTTGCGTAGCGCTAACGCTTGCGCCTGGCACCAGTTTTCTTCGCCGCTGATGACCAG
>NZ_CP080033.1:3586287-3592772 GCF_019382635.1 Citrobacter sp. Colony219
TTGTCAGACATCCCTGCCTCAATATCTTAAATGCCTTTGCCAAAGGTATTACATTGTCCCGGATCGCCACTGTCAAAGCCGCGTTTAAACCAGGTGTAACGTTGCTGCGAGGTGCCGTGAGTAAAACTATCGGGCACAACGCGCCCTTGCCCCTGCTGTTGCAAACGATCATCACCAATGGCCTGAGCGGCGTTTAGCGCCTCTTCCAGATCGCCAGATTCAAGTACACCCTGCTGCTGCATACTGTGACCCCAGACACCGGCAAAGCAATCTGCCTGCAGCTCCATACGAACGGAAAGGCGATTCACTTCGGCCTGAGAGGCATTTTGCTGCATCTGACGAACTTTCGGTTCAATGCCCAGTAGTTTTTGCACATGGTGGCCTACTTCGTGCGCGATGACATAGCCCTGAGCAAAATCGCCATCAGCGCCCAGCTTGTTTTTCATGTCATCATAGAATGAGAGGTCGATATACACCGTACCATCCGCCGGGCAATAAAACGGCCCCATCACGGACTGGCCCGCACCGCAGCCGGTACGCGTCGCGCCACGATACATCACCAGCTTCGGCTGTTGGTAGGTCCGGCCCATTTTTTCAAACTGCTGCCCCCAGGTATCTTCGGTCGTTGCCAGTATCACCGAGGTGAATTTTGCCGCTTCATCATCATTTGGGCTAATGGAGTGTGATGATTGCTGTTGGGATACAGGTTGGCCGGTCATTAATCCGGTAAGATCCACGCCATAATAGCCCGCGACAAGCACCACAATCAGCAGGATGATGCCGCCTTTACCACTGGGCAAACGAAAACCCGGTCCGCCCATAGAAGGGCCGCCGCCGGCGCTGTTTCGTCTGTCTTCCACATTGTCACTTTCACGACGCCCTTGCCAGCGCATAATCACCTCAACTTTTTATTCATTATGATGATGATCGTAGGCGGTTCGGAACAGGATTACCATAAGAAACAGTAATCAAAATCGGCGGGATTGATGAGCCGGAGAGCGATCGCCGGCTCAGGGGGGCGTTAGTCTAACTTCACACCCAGACGATGCGCGACAGCTTCATAGGCTTCGATCAGGCCGCCCAGACTCTGGCGGAAGCGATCTTTGTCCATTTTATCCAGCGTTTCTTTGTCCCACAGACGGCTACCGTCCGGTGAGAATTCGTCGCCCAGCACGACTTCGCCTTTGTACAAGCCAAACTCAAGTTTGAAGTCGACCAGAATCAGACCAGCATCATCAAACATCTTTTTCAGCACGTCGTTGGCTTTGTAAGTCAGCTCTTTCATACGTGCCAGATTCTCTTTGCTCACCCAACCAAAAGTTTCGCAATAGGAATCGTTAATCATTGGATCGTGCATAGCATCGTTTTTCAGGAACAGATCAAACAACGGCGGATTCAGTTCAATACCTTCCTCAACGCCTAAACGCTTAACCAGTGAGCCTGCCGCGCGGTTACGTACCACACATTCAACCGGTACCATCTCCAGTTTTTTCACCAGACATTCAGTATCGGATAGCAGTCGCTCCATCTGGGTAGGAATGCCTGCTTCTTGCAGTTTGGTCATAATGAAATGGTTGAATTTGTTATTCACCATACCTTTACGGTCAAACTGTTCAATGCGCGCGCCATCCCCTGCTGACGTATCATTGCGGAATTCGAGCACCAACAGGTCCGGGTTTTCCGTGCTGTATACGGTCTTCGCTTTACCACGATACAACTCAGCTTGCTTTTGCATCTTTATTACTCCTGGGTGTGAATTAACGATAAATATTGCGTTTTTCTGCCGACGCACACGTTTGCGTATCATATCAGAAAAAAAGGGCTGGAGTTATCCAGCCCTTTATTTTTACTTACTGAACGCTGCCTGGAAGACGGCGACCAGCGCGTCGTTCTGGCTTTGCGTCAGGGTATGCCCCTTAGGATCGATAAACTGCAAACTACTGCGGTTGTCTAAATCACCGACCTGCAGTTTGTAGTCGCCGGATACCAGACCCGGATCGCTCGCGCCCAGCTCCTGCCAGTTACTGTCTGACAGTGGTTTGTAAGTCACAGCGATGCTGCCCTGAGAACGGGTGCTGTCGGTCACTTTCATCCCCACTTTTTCCAGCGCTGCCGGCAGACGCTGCCATACCACGTTGAACGGTCCACGTACCACCAGCATCGGTAAACCGGTGTCATCTGCAGCACTCTGAACGTCCATAGTCGCGGCAGAACGGTTCTGCGCGGCATTCGCGGCGTCGGTGGCGTTCTTATCCAGACCAGCAGAGATAACGTTCATCATCTCAGCGCTGTAACGCTGCATTGATGCCGCATCGGCTACCGGTTTACCTGCCTGCTCGAGGTTAATCAGTTTCACCGTCACCGCTTGCTGATAGCCCTGCGGTTTAACCGAGATTTGATAACGCCCACGGTACTGTTCGTCTTCATCCAGACGGTTCCAGTCAACCCAATCGGTAGTCAGCGTCTGGCTGGCATCATCACGTTTGGCGATGGTGTAGTTTTTAGACTGAACAACGCTCACGACCTGCGGCCACAGCGTGTTGCCACGACCATTTTCCACCAGCAATGTCGCTGTATCGCCCGCGATCTGAGTACGGGCGCCAGTAACTAATGCTAACGGCTGAGCCGGTGGGCGAATATCCAGCGCTTTACCCACGGCACCGCTGCCGTTGGTTACCGGGATGTTATAGTCGCCGGTCATAACCGGCAGAATCATCCCAGCTGGCGCGTGAAGCTCAGCAAGCGGTGCGGCCTCCAGATAGGATTCATCACCGCTCACCTGGCGCTTATAGCGCGAGTCAGAACTACAGGCCGCGAGCAACATAACAAGCGAAACACCCGCAACCTTGGCCAGGCGCGACTTTTGTACTGAGTAAGCCATCAAATCTCCCTAAACTTTACAGCAAACCGGCATGCTTAAGCGCCGCTTTGACGATATCACGAGCATTGTCCGTGATTGGCGTCATCGGCAAACGTAGCGTATCGGTCGCCACAAGTCCCAACTCCTTACATGCCCATTTCACTGGGATAGGATTGGGTTCGACAAATAGTTTGTTGTGTAACGGCATCAGACGTTGGTTGATCACCCGCGCCTCGGCAAAATGCCCTTCTGCCGCCAGTTTGCACATTTCGGCCATATCGCGTGCCGCAACGTTAGCCGTTACGGAAATCACGCCATGACCACCAAGCTGCATGAAGTCCAGTCCGGTCGCATCATCACCGCTAAGCAGAATAAAATCGTCTGAAACCAGCTCTTTGATCTGGTGAACACGACTTAAGTTCCCTGTGGCCTCTTTGATAGCGACAATATTTTTTACCTTCGCCAGGCGACCCACGGTTTCCGGCAGCATATCGCAGCCAGTACGGGACGGCACATTATACAGAATTTGCGGCAGGTCAGTATGTTCCGCGATGGCTTTGAAATGCTGGAACAAACCTTCCTGAGTTGGGCGGTTGTAGTAAGGCGTCACCGTCAGGCAGCCGACAACACCGCTGTCGTTAAAACGCTGCGTCAGACTAATGCCTTCTGCGGTCGCATTGGCGCCCGTTCCGGCAATAACCGGAATACGCCCATCGGCCAGCTCCAGCGTCATCATTACCACATCGCCATGTTCATCATGACTCAGGGTAGCGGACTCACCGGTGGTGCCAACCGAAACGATCGCCGAGGTGCCGCTGGCGACATGATAATCAATCAGTTTTTTCAGGCTCGACCGGCAGACTTTACCTTTCTCATCCATCGGCGTAATAAGCGCGACAATACTTCCCGTGAACATGGGCCATCCTCTGTGCAAACAAGTGTCTCAATGGTACGTTTGGTACGACAATAAAAGCAAGCGACCATAGCCCTTCTGATTGTTGTATGCATGTTTTTTTTATGCTTTCCTTATGATTACCTCACCGCTCAAAGGAAGAACAGGTTTGACATCGCCATCGCAACACTATCTGGTCATTACTGCGCTGGGTGCTGATCGCCCGGGAATTGTGAACACTATCACCCGTCATGTCAGCAGTTGTGGCTGTAATATCGAAGACAGCCGACTGGCCATGCTGGGTGACGAGTTTACGTTTATCATGCTGTTATCCGGAACCTGGAATGCCATCACCCTGATTGAATCAACCTTGCCGTTGAAAGGCGCAGAGCTGGATTTATTGATTGTGATGAAGCGTACGACCGCGCGTCCCCGTCCGGCGATGCCCGCCACGGTATGGGTACAGGTCGATGTCCCCGACTCGCCTCATTTGATTGAGCGCTTTACCGCCCTTTTTGACAGCCATCAAATGAATATTGCGGAACTGGTTTCGCGCACACAGCCGGCTGAAAACGGCAAGACTGCACAGTTGTTTATTCAAATTACCGCACATAGTCCTGCGTCACATGATTCGGCAAATATTGAGGATGCGTTTAAAGCACTCTGTACAGAACTCAATGCGCAAGGCAGTATTAACGTCGTCAATTACTCACAGCATGATGAACAGGATGGAGTTAAGTAATGAACCCACTGAAAGCCGGTGATATCGCACCGAAATTTAGCTTGCCGGATCAAGACGGAGAACAAGTAAATTTAACCGACTTCCAGGGACAGCGTGTTCTGGTTTATTTCTACCCGAAAGCCATGACGCCCGGCTGTACCGTACAGGCCTGTGGCTTGCGCGATAACATGGATCAGTTAAAAAAAGCCGGTGTTGAAGTGCTGGGGATAAGCACCGATAAACCAGAGAAGCTTTCCCGATTTGCGGAGAAAGAAGTGCTTAACTTCACGCTCCTGTCTGATGAAGATCATCAGGTTTGCGAGCAATTTGGCGTCTGGGGTGAAAAGTCATTTATGGGTAAGACCTACGATGGCATCCACCGCATCAGCTTCCTTATTGATGCCGAAGGCAAAATTGAACATGTGTTTGATGATTTCAAAACCAGCAATCACCACGACGTGGTACTGAACTGGCTGAAAGAGAACGCCTGATTTACGTTTTGCTGGAAAAAGCCTGATGGCGCTTCGCTTATCAGGCCTACGCAGCTTATTAATATTGCGAAACTTGTAGGCCGGGTAAGGCGTAGCCGCCCCCCGGCATAAAGGTCGTTTATTCAAACGTTCCTTTTACACACGCTTTCTTCTCTTTCACCATGGCTTTCCCCTTTGCCCAAAGGTAATTCACTTCCAGCGCGTCGTTCAGCACCAGAATGTCCGCATCGCATCCCACCGCCAAACGCCCTTTATGCTCTAGTCCCAAAAATTCTGCGACCGTACGCGTCAGCGGACACAGCGCCTGCTCCAGCGGTACGGCATGAACCTTCACCAACTGGCGTACCGTTTCCGCCAGTGATTCAAATCCTGCGACGCCAATCCCAGTCAGATTACCGGACGCATCAAATTCCGGTTGGCTACCGTTGCCATCCGAGCTCAGGGTAATACGCGACAGCGGCACGTTCTGGCGCAACGCTGTAGCAATCGCCATTGCCGGATCAACAGGCTCATCAATGCTGCTGGTGATATCGATATAACCGCCCTGGCGGGCATACTCCAGCGCCGCCTGGAACAGCGGTTCCGCACGATTAACATGCGTTGGCAACAGTTTGGTAATCGGGACATCACAGCACTCGAGGATGTTGTACAACGGCTCCAGCATGCGCGGGCTGTCACCCATGTGGAAAACGCTTACCCCCGGTTTGCGCCCTAACAATCCACCTACCCGCGACTGCGCCGCCATGTTCGCCAGCGCCGAGGTGTCCGGGGCGGAGGAACGATGGTCCGAAACCGCACATTTCACGCCAATGACTTTATCGATCAGCGCCACGTCGCGATCGATACTGCCGGTGATTGTCGGCGATGGCAGAAAATAAGCCCCGGTCAGCATCCATGCGCTGATGCCTTCAAACTCCAGCGCACGTGTTTTCGCCAGCAGCGATTCCGGGTGACGGGTGATGCCATCGGTACCCAGCAATCCCACCACCGAGGTGACACCAGCTTCCACCAGTCGTGACAAGCGCACTTCCGGCGTGCGGGTATGTGGCCCTGCCTCTCCGCCACCGCCAATCAGATGGACGTGCTGATCGATAAACCCCGGGCACACAATCGCGCCGTCAAGATTGATACACTCGCAACCGGGAAAGTCTTCAGGAGAAATTGACGGGGCGATGGCAACAATTTTACTGCCGGAGACCAGTATATCCTGTCGCCCTAAATCTTCAGGTGCGTATACGTGTCCATGCTGGAACAACGTCAAATTAAGAATTGAACAGTTCATAACCTTCCTTGTCAGGCAATTACCTGCATAACCCAAATAGAGAGCAGCGCATTAATGACGCATACCGCTATAATCAGCGGGTAGTAACGGGGATGGACCCCCGCAGTTCCCAGGCAGCGTCCCACATTTTGCACCGGATTGCCCATCAGGTAGATAGCCGGTAGCAATACAGTCGCATCATGTCCCGAAAGCGTACCAGCAACAACCAGACTGGCACAAACGCCGACGCCGCCTCCCAT
>NZ_CP080033.1:3593623-3593798 GCF_019382635.1 Citrobacter sp. Colony219
CCGCCCCATCCCACTTTTTGTTGCGCGTGTGTGTTGTGGCCCATTTAATTCTCCTGCTGGTCTTATTCCTTGCGTAACAGAAAGACATCAGGAGGACCAAATTAAAGACAAACACGGAGAAAAACGATACCGGAGGAAATTACTCAGAAAGTGTGGATAGAAGTCAGATAAGTTC
>NZ_CP080033.1:3593828-3640590 GCF_019382635.1 Citrobacter sp. Colony219
ACAGATTAGCGATCGTCAACCGTCTGACCATCCGGCCAGGCATGCACCACGGCTTTGATTAGCGTCGCCAGCGGAATGGCAAAGAAAACGCCCCAGAATCCCCACAGGCCGCCGAATATTACGACTGAGAGAATAATGACCAGCGGATGCAAATTTACGGCTTCGGAGAAGAGTACGGGAACCAGCAGATTGCCGTCCAACGCCTGGATTATCAGGTACACGGCGAAACAGCTCCAGAACTCGGTACCGAGACCGAACTGAAACAGCGCCACACCAACAACCGGAATCGTCACCACAAACGCGCCGATATACGGGATCAGCACAGAGAACCCCACCAGCACCGCCAGCAGCAGAGAGTAGTTAAGGCCAAACATCAGGAAACCCAGCCAGGTTGCAACACCGACCACCACCATCTCCAGTACTTTACCGCGGATATAGTTGGTGATTTGCTGGTTCATTTCTTTCCAGACCTGTCCTGCCAGTCCACGATTTCGCGGCAGCACCCGGCGCACAGCATTCAACATCTGGCTTTTATCCTTCACCAAAAAGAATACCATCAGTGGGACAAGCACCAGATAGACCGCCAGCGTCAACAACCCAACCAGAGAAGCCAGCGAATATTTCACCACTGAATCGCCCATGGTGAGCATTCGCGAGCGCATATTTTCCGCCATCGCATCAATGATGCCCGCATCCATCAGCGCCGGATAACGTCGCGGTAAGGTGGCGGCAAAGTCAGACAACTTGTTGAGCATGCCAGGCATATCGCGTATCAGATAGATGCCTTGCTGCCATGCAACAGGCATTACCACAAACGCCATCAGCAGTAAAATACCGACAAACACCACCAGCACAATTGACGTCGCCCAGCGCCGCGAGCAACCGATATTTTCCAGCCGGGCGGTAGGCCATTCCAGCAGATAAGCCAGCACAATCGCGACCAGCAGCGGCGCCAACAGACCACTAAAGAAGAACAGGATGCCAAAACCGGCAACCAGAATAATCAGCAAGGCAATAGCCTCTGGGTCGCTAAAGCGGCGGCGATACCATTGCGTCAACATTTCGAGCATAAAACCTTCCCTGAACCTCAATAGCGGGATTGCGATCCCGAATTGTATCGAAATGTCACAAAAAAGACTTCGCTTTTTATGACTGATTACGCAAAGTGAAAAGACATTTTTCCTGGGTGTTCATCGTCAGGTTTCACAGTTACACTCCCTAAGCTTGCGGAGTGTGAACGATACTTCACGGCATTGGTCAAATGGCTATCTCAAAAAAGAATACAGGACAGAGGTTATGTTCAGGCAGTTGAAAAAAAACCTGGTTGCTACCCTCATTGCCGCACTGACCATCGGTCAGGTCGCGCCCGCATTTGCAGACACCGCGGACACCCTGCCTGATATGGGAACCTCGGCAGGGAGTACGCTTTCCATAGGACAGGAAATGCAGATGGGCGATTATTACGTACGCCAGTTGCGCGGCAGTGCGCCATTAATTAACGATCCACTGCTGACCCAATACATTAATTCTCTGGGTATGCGTCTGGTTTCGCACGCCGACTCGGTAAAAACGCCCTTCACCTTCTTTTTGATTAACAACGATGAAATCAACGCCTTTGCTTTCTTTGGCGGCAACGTTGTTTTGCACTCCGCGCTATTCCGCTATTCCGATAACGAAAGCCAGTTAGCATCGGTCATGGCGCACGAAATCTCCCACGTCACGCAGCGCCACCTGGCGCGCGCGATGGAAGATCAGAAACGCAGCGCACCGCTGACATGGGTTGGCGCATTAGGCTCGATTTTATTAGCAATGGCCAGCCCGCAGGCAGGGATGGCGGCGTTAACCGGTACGCTGGCGGGTACTCGCCAGGGGATGATTAGCTTTACGCAACAAAATGAACAGGAAGCAGACCGCATCGGTATTCAGGTACTGCAACGTTCGGGCTTTGATCCTCAGGCCATGCCAACGTTCCTCGAAAAACTGCTCGATCAGGCTCGTTACTCTTCGCGTCCGCCGGAAATTTTGCTGACTCACCCCCTGCCTGAAAGCCGTCTGGCGGATGCCCGTAACCGCGCCAACCAGATGCGTCCGGTGGTCGTCCAGTCGTCGGAAGATTTTTATCTGGCCAAGGCGCGAACCTTGGGCATGTACAATTCAGGCCGCAACCAGTTAACCAGCGATCTACTGGATAACTGGTCGAAAGGCAACGTACGTGAACAACGTGCAGCCCAGTATGGCCGGGCATTGCAGGCGATGGAAGCCAGCAAATATGACGAAGCACGTAAAGCGCTACAGCCGCTGCTCGCGGCGGATGCTAACAATGCCTGGTATCTCGACCTGGCAACGGATATTGATCTCGGCCAGAAGAAAACCAGTGATGCCATTAACCGCCTGAAAAACGCCCGCGACCTGCGCACTAACCCGGTCCTTCAGCTCAACCTGGCGAATGCGTATTTACAGGGTGGACAAGCCAAAGAGGCGGCGACCATCCTGAATCGCTATACGTTTAACCATAAGGACGACCCTAACGGCTGGGATTTGTTAGCGCAAACGGAAGCCAACCTGAACAACCGCGATCAGGAGCTGGCGGCGCGGGCGGAAGGGTATGCCCTCGCCGGACGTCTGGATCAGGCGATTTCAATGCTCAGCAGCGCAAGCTCTCAGGTGAAACTGGGCAGCCAGCAGCAGGCCAGATACGATGCCCGTATCGACCAGCTACGCCAGCTGCAAGAGCGCTTTAAACCGTACACCAAGATGTAACAGGAAAGAAAAATGTCAGACGCGATTAAAATCTACCATAACCCACGCTGCTCCAAGAGCCGTGAAACGCTGGAATTACTGAAGTCCAACGGCGTGGACCCGGAAGTGGTGCTGTATCTGGAAACCCCGGCTGACGCCGCGACTCTGCGTGAACTTCTGCAGATGCTGGGTATGTCCAGCGCGCGTGAGCTGATGCGCCAGAAAGAAGATCTCTATAAGTCGCTTAACCTTGCGGACAAAAACCTGAGTGAAGATGCGCTGATTCAGGCAATGGTGGAAAACCCGAAACTGATGGAGCGCCCGATCGTAGTTGCCAAAGGTCAGGCTCGAATTGGACGCCCGCCGGAGCAGGTACTGGAAATCGTCGGTTAATCTTAAGACTGCCGCAGTTTTTCGGCTGCGGCGCTTACAGCTTCAGAATTTCTTTTACGAAGGGGATCGTCAGCTTTCGCTGGGCGGTGATCGATGCGTGATCAAGCTGATCCAGCGTCATAAACAGCGTACGCATTTCCCGATCCAGACGCTTAAGCAGGAAGCGTCCCACATCTTCCGGCAGTTCAAACCCACGTAGCCTGGCGCGTAATTGCAACGCCTGCAGTTTATCTTCATCAGAAAGCGGCTGTAGCTTGTAGATTTGTCCCCAGTCCAGACGCGAGGCGAGATCCGGCAATCCCAGATTTAGCTGTCTTGGCGGGCGATCGCCGGTGATCAGCAGGCGTGTTTTCCCCGACTCCAGGATACGGTTGTAGAGATCAAAGATCGCCATTTCCCACAGCGAATCACCGGCCACACATTCGATGTTGTCGATGCAGACCAGCGATAAATGCTCCATCCCGTCGAGCACCTCGGGGACGAACCAGGTGCGTTTGTCGAGCGGCACATAGCCTACCGCATCGCCGCGCGCGGACAGTTCCGCACAGGCTGCATGCAGCAAATGGCTACGGCCAGCGCCTTCACGCGACCAAAGATAAATATACCCGCTATGTTCCTGACGCAGCACGTTTTGCAGTGCAGCCAGTAAAGAGGAGTTATCCCCCGGCCAGAAACTTGCGAAAGTTTCGTCGTCAGGAAGATAAAGTGGCAAAGAGAGCTGTGCCGGTGTGTTCAGAGATACCTCAACCCAGGATTTCATAAAATCGCGTTGAGTTTAACACAGAAATGCGTCGCGATAGAACCGGGCAGCATCGCCGCCCGGTCAAAGGTTTACTGTTGCTCAGTGTCGGCATCTTTGGCGTCGAGCACCACTTCTTCCGGACGCAGCAGGCTGATAACTTTGAAAATCAGGCTCAGACAGACACCCACAATGGTCGCCAGCGCCATGCCTTTCAGCTCAGCAGCACCAATGTGAACTTTCGCGCCGCTGACGCCGATGATCAAAATGACCGAGGTCAGGATCAGGTTCTGTGCTTTGTTGTAGTCAACTTTTGACTCGATCAGTACGCGAATACCGGAAGCGCCAATCACGCCGTACAGCAGCAGAGATACACCGCCCATGACCGGCAGTGGAATAATTTGGATCGCCGCAGCCAGTTTACCCACGCAGGAGAGCAGAATGGCGAAAATCGCCGCGCCGCCAATAACCCAGGTACTGTAAACGCGGGTAATCGCCATGACGCCGATGTTTTCGCCGTAGGTGGTGTTAGGCGTCGAACCGAAGAAGCCGGAGATCACCGTCGACAGGCCGTTAGCAAACATAGAACGATGCAGGCCAGGATCGCGAATCAAATCTTTTTTCACGATATTCGCCGTTACCACCAGGTGGCCGACGTGTTCAGCAATAACCACCAGCGCCGCAGGCAGAATGGTCAGAATAGCGACCCATTCAAAGCGCGGCGTGTAAAACGTTGGCAGAGCAAACCAGTGGGCCTGCGCTATCGGCGTAGTGTCCACGACGCCCATCACAAAGGAGAGCGCGTACCCGGCCAGCACCCCAATCAAAATCGGGATAATCGCCATAAAGCCACGGAACAGTACGGAACCAAATACCGTCACCGCCAGCGTCACCATTGAGATGATGATGGTTGTTGAGTCTGGCGCTTGTCCTTCAGCAGGCAGTAATCCCGCCATACCCGCAGCGACACCCGCCAGCTCCAGACCGATGACGGCAACGATTGCGCCCATCGCCGCAGGCGGGAACATCACATCCAGCCAGCCAGTACCGGCTTTCTTAACGATGAACGAAACCAGGCAGAACAGGATGCCACACATAATGAAACCGCCCAGCGCCACTTCATACCCTAGCGGCAGCAGCAGCAGAACCGGGGAAATGAACGCAAAGCTTGAACCGAGGTAAGCCGGAATTTTTCCTTTACAAATAAAGAGATACAGTAACGTACCAATGCCGTTAAACAGCAGAACGGTAGCTGGGTTGATATGAAACAGGACTGGCACCAGTACCGTTGCGCCAAACATGGCGAACAGGTGCTGCAAACTAAGCGGGATTGTCTGTAAAAGCGGCGGTCTTTCACTCACCCCGATAGCACGGCGCGTCATAGTGTTTTCCTCTGAGTGTTGTTTGTTATTAGCGATTGGGTTGTTTTATTCAAAAAAAAGCCGACTCTTAAAGTCGGCTTCTTTTCACTTATTCGTTTACTTGGTACCAAAAATCTTATCGCCGGCATCGCCGAGCCCCGGAATAATGTATCCGTGCTCGTTCAGTCCCTGATCGATGGAGGCAGTGTACAGCTCAACATCCGGGTGCGCTTTTTCCAGCGCCGCGATACCTTCCGGCGCCGCAACCAGCACCAGGACTTTAATGCTGCTGCAGCCTGCTTTTTTCAGCAGGTCGATGGTCGCGATAACGGAACCGCCGGTTGCCAGCATCGGGTCAACGATCAGCGCCATACGCTCATCGATGTTAGAAACCAGCTTCTGGAAGTACGGAACCGGCTCCAGCGTCTCTTCATTACGGTACATCCCCACCACGCTGATACGCGCGCTCGGAACGTTTTCCAGAACGCCTTCCATCATGCCCAGGCCCGCACGCAGGATTGGCACAACGGTGATTTTTTTACCTTTGATTTGGTCAACTTCAACCGGACCGTTCCAGCCTTCAATGGTCACCTTTTCGGTTTCCAGACCGGCGGTTGCTTCATAAGTCAGCAGGCTGCCAACTTCCGAGGCGAGTTCACGAAAGCGTTTAGTGCTGATGTCGTTTTCACGCATCAGTCCCAGCTTGTGTTTGACGAGTGGGTGTTTGACTTCCACGATCTTCATACTCTTCTCCTTTCCTCAGACGAGTGGCAACCACAAAAAAAATCGCCGGATTATACCGCTTTTCGTCTCTGGCGCAACACTGCATACGCTTGATATGGATCAACCAAAATCGTTTGCGTCTGGACGATGAGTATAAAACAAGCCCCGCGTTGAGTGCGGAGCTTATTATCAACATTATGAATTTTATAGATTTTCAGCATTGATCTGGATGACGTTTCTATACCAGGAAAAAGATTTCTTCGGCGAGCGTGCTAATGTCCCACTCCCGTCATTATTTTTATCAACATAGATAAAGCCGTAGCGTTTTTTCATCTCCCCCGTCCCGGCTGAGACTAAATCAATACAACCCCACGGGGTATAGCCCATCAGATCCACGCCATCTTCCACCACCGCTTTTTTCATTTCGCGGATATGTGCGGCCATATAGTCAATACGATAGGAATCATCCACCGAGCCGTCAGCCTGCTGCACGTCAATCGCGCCAAAGCCATTTTCTACAATAAACAGCGGCAACTGATAATGATCCCAGAACCAGTTCAGCGAATAGCGCAGGCCAACCGGATCAATCTGCCAGCCCCAGTCCGATTTCTGCACATACGGGTTGGAAACCAGGCTTTTCGACTCGTCGTAATCCAGCTGTGGATTATCTGCCGTGGCCTGCGTCGCGAAAGACATATAGTAGCTAAAACCAATGTAATCAATACAGCCCTCGGTCAGCGCCTGACGGTCTTCCTCGGTGATATCCAGTTCAAAGCCACGACGGGCAAAGTAATTGAGAAGATGCTGCGGGTATTTGCCGCGCACATGGACGTCAGTAAACCAGTAACGCCGGTGCATAGCGTTCATCGCCATCATCATGTCGTTCGGCGCACAGGTCAGCGGATAAATTGGGCACATCGCAATCATGCAGCCAATTTGCAGCGCCGGGTTAATTTCACGTGCAAGCTTCACCGCCAGCGCGCTTGCCACCAGCTCGTAATGCGCCGCCTGATACATGACCGGCTCGCGGTCTTCACCAGGCAGATATTTCAGGCCAGAGTTAGTAAAGGGCGCGAAGTCTTCGTGATAATTTGCCTGATTGTTAATCTCATTAAACGTCATCCAGTACTTCACTTTGTGCTGGTAACGAGTGAAAACCACCCGGGCAAAACGGACAAAAAAGTCGATAAGCTTACGGTTGCGCCAACCGCCGTATTCCGTCACCAGATGGTAGGGCATCTCGAAGTGCGACAACGTAATCACCGGCTCAATGCCATATTTCAGGCATTCGTCAAACAGGTCATCATAGAACTGCAGGCCAGCTTCATTAGGTTGCGCTTCATCACCTAAAGGGAAAATCCGCGTCCAGGCAATAGAAGTACGAAAGCATTTAAACCCCATTTCGGCAAACAGCTTTATGTCGTCTTTATAGCGATGATAAAAATCGATGGCATCGTGGTTAGGGTAGTTTTTACCGGCAATCACACCGTCAGTAATTTCACGCGCCACGCCGTGCGCCCCCGCCGTCATGACATCAGCAACGCTAATGCCTTTACCGCCCTCCTGCCAGCCACCTTCCAGTTGATGAGCGGCAACAGCGCCACCCCACATGAAATCTGCTTTAAATCCTGACATCCCCTTCCCCTATCGTGATGAGTCTGCGCAAAACGCTCTATACCCGTCATACTTCAAGCTGCATGTGCGTTGGCTTTTCTCGCTCACTCCAGTCACGTACTTATGTACGCTCCTGGAGATTCGCTGCGTCGCCGCCTTCCTGCAACTCGAATTATTTAGGGTATAAATGAGCTCCGCAACAGAAAACTGAAACCGGTTTCAGTATGATACTGTGCATTCGGCTGGCAGGTTTCAAGCACAAGACTGTACCCGGTTTCATTTTCGTGGCGCAGTTCAAACAAATAGATAAATGATTGTAAAATGCTGAAAAAACCAGCAGATAAAACTTGATGCAGAGCAGGCTCGCAAACGTTTGCTTTCCCTGTTAGAATTGCGCCGAATTTAACTTTTACTGCAAGTAAACATGTGGGGAAGCAGGCAGTGACCGATAAAACCTCTCTTAGCTACAAAGATGCCGGTGTTGATATTGATGCAGGTAATGCTCTGGTTGATCGAATCAAAGGCGTAGTAAAGAAAACGCGTCGTCCGGAAGTTATGGGTGGTCTGGGTGGCTTCGGTGCGCTGTGCGCATTGCCGCAAAAATATCGTGAACCGGTACTGGTTTCCGGCACTGATGGTGTTGGTACAAAACTGCGTCTGGCGATGGATCTGAAACGCCACGACACTATCGGCATTGACCTCGTCGCAATGTGCGTCAACGACCTCGTGGTTCAGGGCGCTGAGCCGCTGTTCTTCCTCGACTACTATGCAACCGGCAAACTGGATGTGGACACCGCAGCCAGCGTCATTAACGGGATTGCCGAAGGCTGCCTGCAGTCTGGCTGTGCGCTGGTCGGTGGGGAAACGGCAGAAATGCCGGGGATGTACCACGGCGAAGATTACGACGTGGCAGGTTTCTGCGTTGGCGTCGTCGAAAAATCAGAAATTATCGACGGTTCTAAAGTGGCTGACGGCGACGTACTGATTGCGCTCGGCTCCAGCGGTCCACACTCCAACGGTTACTCTCTGGTGCGTAAAATCGTTGAAGTCAGCGGTTGTGACCCGGAAACCACCGAGCTTGAAGGCAAGTCGCTGGCCGATCACTTGCTGGCTCCGACCCGCATTTACGTAAAATCCATTCTGGAACTGATCGAGAAGGTTGATGTGCATGCCATCGCGCACCTGACTGGCGGCGGCTTCTGGGAAAATATTCCTCGCGTTCTGCCAGACAACACGCAGGCCGTGATCGACGAGTCTTCATGGCAGTGGCCAGCCGTCTTCAACTGGCTGCAAACGGCAGGTAACGTCAGCCAGCATGAGATGTATCGCACCTTTAACTGCGGCGTAGGCATGGTTATCGCCCTGCCAGCTCCGGAAGTGGACAAAGCCCTGGCTTTGCTCAATGAGAAAGGTGAAAACGCATGGAAAATCGGTATCATCAAAGCTTCTGATTCCGAACAGCGTGTGGTCATTGAATGAAAAACATTGTGGTGCTCATTTCCGGTAACGGAAGCAATTTGCAGGCGATAATCGACGCCTGTGAACAGAAAAAAATCAATGGCACCATACGTGCAGTATTCAGTAACAAGGCCGATGCGTTCGGCCTTGAACGCGCACGCGAAGCGAATATTCCAGCGTACTCGCTGGAAGCCGCCCAGTTTGCCAGTCGCGAAGCCTTCGACCGCCAGCTGATTCAGGAAATTGACGCCTGGGCGCCCGATTTCGTGGTGCTGGCCGGTTATATGCGCATCCTCAGCCCGGCGTTTGTCGCGCACTATTCTGAGCGATTGCTGAATATCCACCCGTCTTTATTACCGAAGTATCCAGGCCTGCATACGCACCGTCAGGTGCTGGAAAATGGCGATGAAGAGCATGGAACTTCCGTCCACTTCGTCACCGATGAACTGGACGGCGGACCGGTTATTCTCCAGGCCAAGGTTCCGGTATTTGAAGGCGATAGCGAAGATGACGTCACGGCGCGGGTTCAGGCCCAGGAACATACCATTTACCCGTTGGTGGTAAGCTGGTTTACCGATGGCCGTCTGAAGATGCGTGATAACGCTGCATGGCTGGATGGCGTTCGTCTGCCGCCACAAGGCTACGCCGCCGACGAATAATAAAATCCAACCTGTAAACCGGATCTCACCCTCCGGTCTACAGGCATAACTACCTTTTCCGGTTAATACCACTGGTATTCATCTACGCTCCCCCTTTCTCTTTGCTATCAGACGGTTTATTGTCATATTTTTCTGGCACAGTTGGACATCTGAGAGCAATGCTCGCCATAATTAACCGGTAGTGTCCCGTGAATGAAACGGAGTAAAAGTGGTAATGGGTCAGGAAAAGCTATACATCGAGAAAGAACTTAGCTGGTTAGCGTTCAACGAACGCGTACTCCAGGAAGCTGCTGATAAGTCAAACCCGTTGATCGAACGGATGCGTTTCTTAGGCATCTATTCCAACAACCTCGACGAATTTTACAAGGTGCGTTTTGCCGAACTGAAGCGCCGAATCATTATTAGCGAAGAACAGGGTTCAAACTCTCACTCCCGCCATCTGTTAGGCAAAATCCAGGCTCGGGTATTAAAAGCCGATCAGGAATTTGACGGCCTGTACAACGAGCTGCTGCTGGAGATGGCGCGCAACCAGATTTTCCTCATCAACGAACGTCAGCTATCAGCCAATCAACAGAGCTGGTTACGCCACTACTTCAAGCAATATCTGCGTCAGCACATTACGCCGATCCTGATTAACCGCGAGACGGATTTAGTCCAGTTTCTGAAAGATGACTACACCTATCTGGCGGTGGAAATTATCCGCGGCGATACAATCCGCTACGCGTTGCTGGAAATCCCTTCTGACAAGGTTCCCCGTTTTGTGAATCTGCCGCCGGAAACCCCGCGTCGCCGCAAACCGATGATCCTGCTGGACAACATCTTACGTTACTGCCTTGACGACATTTTCAAAGGTTTCTTTGATTACGATGCGCTGAACGCCTATTCGATGAAAATGACCCGTGATGCCGAATACGATTTGGTGCACGAGATGGAATCGAGCCTGATGGAACTGATGTCATCCAGCCTGAAACAGCGTCTGACCGCAGAGCCTGTACGTTTTGTTTATCAGCGCGATATGCCCAATGCGCTGGTTGAAGTACTGCGTGAAAAGCTGACGATCTCTCGCTACGACTCCATTGTCCCCGGCGGGCGTTATCATAACTTCAAAGACTTTATTAACTTTCCCAACGTTGGCAAAGCTAACCTGGTGAACAAACCCCTGCCGCGTCTGCGCCATATCTGGTTCGATAAAGAGAAGTTTCGTAACGGCTTTGATGCCGTACGTGAACGCGATGTGTTGCTTTATTATCCGTATCACACCTTTGAACACGTTCTTGAACTGCTGCGCCAGGCCTCATTCGACCCGAGTGTACTGGCGATAAAAATCAACATTTACCGTGTGGCAAAAGATTCGCGCATCATCGACTCGATGATCCATGCTGCGCATAACGGTAAAAAAGTGACCGTGGTGGTGGAACTGCAGGCGCGCTTTGATGAAGAAGCCAACATTCATTGGGCCAAGCGTTTGACCGAAGCGGGCGTTCACGTCATCTTCTCCGCACCAGGCCTGAAAATTCACGCCAAACTGTTCCTGATTTCGCGTAAAGAAGGCGATGACGTCGTGCGCTATGCACATATCGGCACCGGGAACTTCAACGAAAAAACAGCGCGTCTGTATACCGACTACTCGTTGCTGACCGCCGATTCACGCATTACCAACGAAGTCCGTCGGGTGTTTAACTTCATCGAAAACCCGTATCGCCCGGTAACGTTCGATTATCTGCTGGTCTCCCCGCAGAACTCACGGCGCCTGCTGTACAGCATGATCGACAAAGAGATCGCTAATGCACAGCAAGGGTTGCCTTCTGGCATTACCCTGAAGCTGAATAATCTGGTCGATAAAGGGCTGGTTGACCGCCTGTATGCGGCTTCATGTTCAGGTGTTCCCGTTAATTTATTGATCCGCGGTATGTGCTCACTGATCCCGAATCTGGAAGGCATCAGTGACAATATTCGCGTCATCAGCATTGTTGACCGCTATCTCGAACATGACCGGGTCTATATCTTCGAGAACGGGGGCGATAAGCAGGTGTATCTCTCCTCTGCTGACTGGATGACCAGGAACATCGATTATCGAATTGAAGTTGCCACACCGCTTCTTGACCCACGCCTTAAGCAGCGCGTGCTGGATATTATCGATATCCTGTTCAGCGACACGGTGAAAGCCCGCTTTATTGATAAAGAACTGAGTAATCGCTACGTACCGCGCGGAAACCGCCGTAAGGTTCAGTCACAATTAGCGATTTACGACTACATCAAATCACTCGAGCAACCTGACTAACTCTATGCCAATACACGACAAGTCTCCACGACCGCAGGAATTTGCTGCGGTCGACCTTGGTTCAAACAGTTTCCATATGGTCATTGCCCGCGTGGTTGATGGCGCAATGCAAATTATCGGGCGACTGAAACAACGCGTACATCTGGCGGACGGCCTTGGCGCGGATAACAAGCTAAGCGAAGAAGCGATGGAACGCGGATTAAGCTGCCTGTCGCTGTTCGCCGAACGTCTGCAAGGCTTTCCCCCGTCAAGCGTATGCATCGTGGGAACCCATACTTTGCGTCAGGCGCTGAATGCGCCAGATTTTCTCAAGCGAGCGGAAAAAGTCATCCCCTACCCGATTGAGATTATTTCCGGTAACGAAGAAGCCCGACTGATTTTTATGGGCGTGGAGCACACCCAGCCGGAAAAAGGTCGCAAGCTGGTTATCGATATCGGCGGCGGCTCAACAGAACTGGTGATCGGCGAAGATTTCGAGCCTAAACTGGTCGAAAGCCGCCGTATGGGTTGCGTCAGTTTTGCCCAGATGTACTTTCCGGGTGGTGCGATCAGCCGGGAAAACTTCCAGCGCGCCCGTATGGCGGCAGCGCAAAAACTGGAAACGCTCACCTGGCAATTTCGAATCCAGGGCTGGAACGTTGCACTGGGAGCTTCAGGCACCATCAAAGCAGCCCATGAAGTGCTGCTGGAAATGGGTGAGAAAGATGGTTTTATCACCCCTGAACGTCTGGACAAGCTGACAACAGAAGTCCTGAAGCATGCGTCATTTGAGGCACTCAGCATGCCGGGGCTGTCAGAAGAACGAAAGGCGGTTTTTGTTCCCGGTCTGGCAATACTGTGCGGTGTTTTTGATGCCCTCGCTATTCGTGAACTCCGGCTTTCCGATGGCGCGCTGCGTGAAGGTGTACTGTATGAGATGGAAGGCCGTTTTCGCCACCAGGACGTTCGCAGCCGTACCGCCAGCAGCCTGGCAAACCAGTACAACATCGACAGCGAACAGGCCCGGCGCGTGCTGGAAACGACCATGCAAATGTACGACCAGTGGCATACACAACAGCCCAAACTGGCCAATCCTCAACTGGAAGCGTTACTGCGCTGGGCAGCGATGCTGCATGAGGTTGGGCTGAACATTAACCACAGCGGACTGCATCGCCACTCGGCTTATATTCTGCAAAACAGCGACCTGCCAGGTTTCAACCAGGAGCAACAGCTGATGATGGCGACCCTGGTTCGCTATCATCGTAAAGCGGTTAAGCTGGATGATTTACCCCGCTTTACGCTGTTCAAGAAAAAGCAGTTCCTGCCGCTAATTCAGCTGTTGCGACTTGGGGTATTGCTCAACAACCAGCGCCAGGCAACCACTACGCCGCCGACGCTCACGTTGATTACCGACGATAACCACTGGACGCTACGCTTCCCGCACGACTGGTTTAGCCAGAACGCGCTGGTGCTGCTCGATCTGGAAAAAGAGCAGCAATACTGGGAAGCCGTCACAGGCTGGTGCCTTAAAATTGAGGAAGAAAACTCACCCGATATCGCTGCGTGAGTGATCGACAGGTGCCAGCGTGACTGGCACCTGTTCTTCCAGAGTTTTATGCAGCGGTCGCGGCTCACCTATCAGATAGCCCTGCAAATAATCAATCCCCAGAGAAATCACCGCACTGCGTATTTCTTCGCTTTCAACATACTCCGCGACCACCAACATTTTTTTCATCCGCGCCAGGTGACAAATCGAGGCCACGATTTGGTAGTCGAGACTATTTGAGACAATGTTACGGATAAAGCTTCCGTCAATCTTCAGGATGTCGGCACTCACATTTTTCAACCGCGCATAGCTGGCATAGCCGGTACCAAAATCATCGATTGCAATCTGACAGCCCAATGATTGCAGCTGCAGTAACGTTGCCTGTGCCTGTTCCGCATTGGTTAAGGCGTTGCTTTCCGTGACTTCAAAAATCAACTGCCACGCTTCAACCTTGTACTTAACCAGTAGCTGGTTGATGTCATGCGGAAGTCGGGCGCGACATATCGACGTGGGTGACAAGTTAATGGCAAACCGATGAGCGGGCATTTTCTCCCGATTCTGCGCCATAAATTTCAGCGTATTTTCAATGACCCACAGATCAATGCTGGATGACAAGCCAAACTCATGGGCTACCGGTAAGAAATTATCAGGAGCAATCGTTTCACCTTCATCGCCCTGAAGACGCAGCAGGATTTCATGATAAATATCGCCGCGTACGCCAGAAATCGGCTGTGCCATCAGGAAGAAGCGATCATGCTCCAGTGCCTGCTGCAAACGATTCATCATTGCCACTTTATCTTTCAGATCCCGCTGCAGGTGCATTACGCCACGTCGCTGCAAACTCTCCGGCATATTGGTTGCCAGCGAGAGCTCGGCGATGGTGCTTAACTCCCCCAGTAACAGATAAATGTGGTTAACGGGTGAGCGAACATAGCAAAAACTGATCCCAACCTGCGGTTGCAGGGGCATGCCATCCCAGACAAAACGGAATTGCCTGATATGTTTGTCCAGCGCTTCAATACGCTGCTGATGTGACTCAGTATTAAAACGCAGTATTAAATCATTACCGGATAATTGAAAAACATATTCATCTTGTTCCAGCAACGGCGCTATCCAATGTGAGAGTTTTTGCTTATACTGGATACGCAACATAATACCGTAGTTTTTCACCAACAGTTCCATGCCCGGTATACGCAGAAAACAGAGCACTGACCATGGCGCTTTTTTCAGCGTTCGGTTCAATGCCCGCAGGTTTGGCAAATGCACCATCGGATCAAAATATGCCAGACGATGTGTGCGTCGGGTGACAAATCGCTGACGCGTTGCCAGCACGGCAATGTAATTTACGATGAAAGAAAAAACGAGGTAACTCGAAGAGGTAATTGCAAGTTGTGTATCGTAACCCGAATACCAGGGCATATAGCGCTGATAATAATGAATGGCAGTTATCAACACGACTGTCCATATCATTGAAATAAATCGGTAACCGTAACGCATTGCGCCCCATAACATGACGGGCAGTAACAGAGACAAGGTATAATTTGTGCTGAATATCGAACTCTGTTCATTTAACGGCATACACAACAGAGCCATCAATAAAGTCAATATTATCAACCAGACAGCAAACTCTGTTCGCGTTACTTTGGTGTCAAATTGCTGCTTTAATTGCGCAAAATAGCCCCGTATATGCAGCGGGTTTCGAATGGTTCGGATGATAAAATAGCATAGAGGTATACCAACAAGGTTCCCTACCAGCATAGCCTGGTAGTTGATCAACGTTCCGGTATTAAAGGGCATGACGCCCACCATACCTGATTTGCTCTCGTATACACCAACAAACGCAGCGAACTGGAAGAGAATCAGGAATAGCGTTGCCGGACAGAAAACCTGCCAAAATATTCGCTGAAACATCAGATGGGAGTCGCCGTGCGCCACGTTGTTTCTCCGGGGAGCAAAAACTTTATATCCGCCCCAACTAAGCACCACTGTAACTATAAAGTGCGTAATAATTGACAGCGTTTCAAATAACCCAACCTGCGGATATTTGTACCAACCGATAGCAATGATTATTCCTGGCAGTGCCGCCCAACTAAAAAACAACATCAAGCTAATCATCAGCGCTAAAGGCAGGTAAAAAAGGATGACTGTACCGGTACTAATATGTGCGTAGGTATTGGCAGTGCTCAATAACGGCAACAGTAAAGATGGTAAGATGAGGGGCAGCGCCCACCATTTATCTCTAATATTTATATAGTTTTTATTGAGTTTCATAGATGCTCAGTAGAATCCCTCACATCATGTAGGGGTATTTTCTGTGAAGGGCATTCAGACAGGCATCCCACCTGACTTTAAAACTATGATGTAATACACATCACAATGACTCATCAATTTTAGTTACGGATAACCGACGGGGTTTGATATATGTCAAAAAAAATATCCCCCATTAATCAATTATTACCTTTTTCTTTATTTATGATCGTTTATTCATTATTAATGCAAATAATAATATTAGTTTCCATAACATAAGTGGATAAAACCGTTGATGCAATTTTACATAACGAAGAATTGACCATTCCCTCTTAGTGTGCCTTAATGTAAGTATCGCCCACTGGTTGGGTACACTTTAAGGAACCTTTTGTGAGCCAGGTTACCAGCCTACGCAAACGACACCGATTTAACAGTCGCATGATCCGGATCGTACTGCTTATCAGCTTCATCTTCTTCTTCGGACGCTTCGTCTACTCTGCTATCGGTGCGTGGCACCACCACCAGGACAAGAAAGAATCCCAGCAGACCACCTTGCCGCAACAGACTTCTCCTGCTCAAACTGACGAACGCTGAACGCTCGTATCTGTGATCCCCTGTCTTAAGATTCCTTACCGGATGGCTAATCGCCTGACATTTAACCATCCGGTAAGGGATTTGAGCGATGAAACAATACGCTGTCTTACCCACCACACGCACTAAGTTATCGGATAAAAGACCGTGTTTTTCGCACAAATGCACAATCTTTTAATCCCACTTCACCTCACCATTCGCGCTCATTTTTACGTTCTTGTTTACTGGACATAAAAAAGACAAATACAGTTCAAACAGACGCTAATTAATATCGCCAGCATATATCACTGACGTATACATCAATGTTTTGCATGAAAATTAAATATTTATTTGAATCGTTACCATTTTTGAACACAAACAGGATAATACTATGAGTAGTTTTTCATTTTTTCCCAAAAATTCATTATCGCCATCATTGGCATAGGCTACCAGAGTCGGATTGCGGAAGTGAAACGCGTCATTACGCATATCATCGAGCAGGATGAACGCGTTGATCGGAGTCGCGGTGTGACCGTGCATCTGGGCGAACTTGCCGCCTCATCGCTTAACTTCTATGTTCGCGTTTGGGTGCGTAACGGCGAATACTGGAATACCTATTACGATCTGCTGGAAAACATCAAAGAAGCGATGGATGTCAACCATATCGACTTGCCCTATCCGCAGATGGATAGCCGTGCTCAAAACGCCCCATCACAATCACAGCCTCACCTGCAGATTGTCGATTAAAATATTTATTCCCTCTGCTGGGCCGCATTAGCGTTGACTAATCGCTTAAACACCCATCCTTAGATAAAATTTAAAAATTAAATGCTAAAAAAGAAACCGTAAATATCATCATCGTTACATGTTTCCATGTCTCACATTACAGGCTACAAAAAACAACCTCCCCCCTCCCCAACATATCTGTACAATACTCTCTATCGTTTTCTATGCTTTATTCATGATGAAGGAATCCATAAAAATGGAACAACCGGTCAAATGTGACCCACATATCCTGTCGTTACTGAAAAAAACCTCCCTCAATCACATTGACTATCTGGTCGACGTTCTGACAGACAACGGTAAAGGCCGGGTAGCATTATCATCGTCCGTTAAGGACTTACTACTCGAAGAGAAGGCAGAACGGGACTACAGCGAGCGTGGGCTGCGGCATCTGCTACATGAATTGCAGGAATATGGCGGACACTCGCTCGTTAATATTTTCCGCAGTGAGCCATTGCCTTATTCTGAGTTATTAACCGATGTTCATAAAAAGCTCAATGGCAAAGACAGCAAGAAAAAAAATAACGTCACAAAAGAACGGGAAATCGTCCTAAGTTTGTTTGGTGATGACTGGCAGTCATTAGCCGATCATGAACGTTGGGAGCGCTGCACAGAAACGAAAGTTATCTCCGGTTTTTTCAAGATGCAGGATAATCTGCGCATAAACGATAAAGGGGTTGTTATCGGCCTGTCAGCTGCGGCAAGCGTAGCGGCATTTACCGCGCTCCGCTTACATCCCGTCACTGCTATCGTCAGTACGGTCAGCCTTGCTAACCAAACGCTTGGGGAGGCATACCGGGTGACAATTCCGTTCATTGCTCATATCGCGATGCTCAACATGCTTCACTCGCCCAAAATAGCGCAGTAAAAATACCGTAACTAATCGAGCAGAATTCACCCTATGTCAACTTTAGCGAATAACAATCAGATACCTGAGCAAGAAGCGGCCTTCGAAGTGGACATCGTCGACGCGCAAAATAATGCCCTGGTGAAAATACACAGCCAGCCTGGATACTGGCAAGATCTTGCGCAACAGGACTCACAGACGGAACTGGATCCCAGCAGCATTTCACTCTTTAATCACTGGCTCAGTAGCGTCCCCACCGTCGCCACTGCCATTGCAGGTAACGCGACACAATTAATGACCTGTTCTTTCGAATACAGCCAACTGGTACAGGCGAAAGATGGCAGCGGAGCAATCGGTGCGGTACTTAATCCAGACACCAACAAAATTGGCGCACAAGCCCGATTTCACGAAGCTGAAAATCTGAAGTCGCTGGTCAATGCCAGCCTGGTTTTTAATATCGCGTCACAACTTCTGGCCCAAAAACATCTTGCCGATATTAATGAGAGACTGCGGATCATCGAACAAAAGATCGATTCGATTAAAGGCCATCTTGAACAATCGCGCCTCGCGAATATCCAGACTTTCCATGAACATCTCAATATTATTGGTTTATTACTGAGCCGTAATGAAATTATCACCAAAGAGTCACTACTGAACCTCGCCAAAAGCGCGCAGGAAGTGCGCTCGCAGGTTAAGCATCTTGAAAAGGATATCACTCAGGCATATCGAGAAATTGAACAATTTGAACCGACCAGTTGGTTTGGATCTGACGATCTCCGGGAAGCGCTCAAACTGAAAATCAGCAATGTTGAACGGTTGCAGCGTGAGTATCTGACGGGTATGCAATGTTTGTTAGTTGCTAATCTCATCCTGTTCATCAAGCATGACGGCAACCAAGAGTTTGTCCTGACAAGCGAATTATATTTAAAAGAACTGAATGCCAGCAACGGCATATTTCAGCAATGGGAAAAAATAAAACGTAAAGTCGCCCATCATCTAAGCAAGATGAAGCCATTATTTGAACGAACAAGCAGCACCCAGGCAAATGCCTTACAGGTAGAACGCAAGCTAAATCAAACGGATAGCCTACTTAATACTGATAACGTTTTACTTACACAACTCGGCGAACGCATCCAGGCAGCCCAATCACCGCAGGTATTGTTAGAGATTGTGGATAATAAGGTGCTGAGAGGTCGCTTTTTGCGTTAGCATACCGACGCTAACTAAACGTCAAGAATTGGCTATACAATACGAGATGTCGCGGCTGGAGCAGCGGCATCTCGCCAACCAAGAGGATGAAGGCGTGCTGGCGGTGATATCCACAAATTATTGATATTTGGCAATCCCATTCTAATGGCGATCAACTTGAAACATACGCTATAAATTCTGCAAGAATATATCCAGTTTTAGTAATAACGATCCTTATTCAACTTTTAATCCTATCCCATTCCTTAACCGTGAATATTTTGCCCAAAATGGTTTTATTAACTGAAGAGAAACATTGTTTCCCGGCGAAAGACTATTGTGGATTTCAGCAAAAGATAGTTCAACATCGGATTCATATGCAATATTTGGAGCGCAAGACCTTGTTCAAATAATAAGCAGAGCATGGACTCCCAGAAGTAATCAATATGGATATTCATTATTATTAAATGATTTTCTTTATGACTCGACTTGGGATGCTGCACGAACGGCTATCAATAAAACTTTATCTTTCCCAAGAACATGGGCACTACGCACTAACAGAGGGGCAGAATGGGAAGCATTGGGAATGCCAACTCATACCTCCTGAATTTTGGCTACCTCAGCTTAAACTTAGGCGTTGATGAAACAGAAAGCGCAAACATTTCAACAAGATTCCCTTAACCCTTTTTGCTCATGCGCGAGGCACTTTTCTGCCCAGCCTGATGGATCCCCAGCCTCATGCAATAAAATGCAGACCATTCGTCGCATATTATTGAAGGTAAAATTTGTGAAAGTTTCCGCATTTCTGATCAGATTTTACCATCACGTTTCTTCGCAGCAAGCGAGGTCCGGTGGGCGATACGGCCACATAGAAAATTCATGAATACACATAAATAAAAACCCTCTGTAAAAACAGAGGGTTGATTGCATTTTTACCTGTTCATGAAAACTCAGAAAGGGTTATCGGCTTATTCCCACTCAATGGTAGCCGGCGGCTTACCGCTGATGTCATACACCACGCGGGAGATACCGTTAACTTCGTTAATGATGCGGTTAGACACGCGGCCTAAGAAGTCATACGGCAGGTGCGCCCAGTGCGCGGTCATAAAGTCGATGGTTTCTACTGCACGCAGGGAAACAACCCAGTCGTACTTACGGCCATCGCCCATCACACCAACGGAACGTACCGGCAGGAACACGGTGAACGCCTGGCTGACTTTGTTGTACAGGTCGGCTTTGTGCAGTTCTTCGATGAAGATAGCATCCGCACGACGCAGCAGGTCGCAGTACTCTTTCTTCACTTCGCCCAGTACGCGAACACCCAGACCCGGGCCCGGGAACGGGTGACGGTACAGCATGTCGTACGGCAGGCCCAGCTCCAGACCAATCTTACGCACTTCGTCTTTGAACAGTTCACGCAACGGTTCAACCAGACCCATCTTCATCTCTTTCGGCAGGCCGCCGACGTTGTGGTGAGATTTGATAACGTGCGCTTTACCGGTGGCGGAAGCCGCGGATTCAATCACGTCCGGATAGATAGTGCCCTGCGCCAGCCATTTAACGTCTTCCAGTTTCAGCGCTTCTTCGTCGAACACTTCAACGAATACGCGGCCGATGATCTTACGTTTCGCTTCAGGATCGTTCTCGCCTTTCAGCGCGTCGAGGAAACGCTGTTCGCCTTCAACGTGAACGATGTTCAGGCCGAAATGGTCACCAAACATATCCATTACCTGCTGGGCTTCGTTCAGGCGCAGCAGACCGTTGTCGACGAACACGCAGGTCAGGTTTTTTCCGATTGCACGGTGCAGCAGCATCGCAGTCACAGAGGAGTCAACGCCACCGGACAGACCGAGGATAACTTTATCATTGCCAACCTGCTCACGAATGCGGGCAACGGCGTCATCGATAATTTTTGCCGGCGTCCAAAGCGCTTCACACTGGCAGATGTCGCGCACAAAACGCTCCAGCATGCGCATGCCCTGACGGGTGTGGGTAACTTCCGGGTGGAACTGCACGCCGTAGAAGCGTTTTTCTTCGTGCGCCATGATAGCAAACGGGCAGCTGTCAGTGCTGGCAACAGTCACGAAACCTTCCGGAATGGCAGTCACTTTATCGCCGTGACTCATCCATACGTCCAGCAGAGGTTTGCCGTCGGCGGTCAGGGAGTCTTCAATACCGCGGACAAGCGCGCTGTCAGTCTGAACCTCTACCTGCGCATAGCCGAATTCACGTTCGTTAGACCCTTCAACATGGCCACCGAGCTGCATTGCCATGGTCTGCATGCCGTAGCAAACGCCGAACACCGGCACGCCGGCATTGAACACGTACTCTGGCGCACGCGGGCTGTTTGCTTCGGTGGTACTTTCCGGACCACCGGAAAGAATAATACCGCTTGGGTTGAATTCGCGAATTTGTGCTTCCGTAACATCCCATGCCCACAGTTCACAGTAGACGCCCAGCTCACGTACGCGGCGTGCGACCAGCTGAGTGTACTGCGATCCGAAATCGAGGATGAGAATGCGATGTTTATGAATATTGTCTGTCATTGACGCTAATTCCGAGGCAAGTGAAACAAATTCGCCCGGCACAGAGCCGGGCGCGGAAACTTATCAGGAGCCCATGCGGTAGTTAGGGGACTCTTTGGTGATGGTCACATCATGAACGTGACTTTCCTGGATACCCGCACCGCTGATACGGACAAATTCAGCCTGAGTACGCAGCGCGTCGATAGTACCACAGCCGGTCAGCCCCATACAGGAGCGCAGCCCGCCCATCTGCTGGTGAATGATCTCTTTCAGGCGACCTTTATACGCTACGCGGCCTTCGATACCTTCCGGGACCAGTTTGTCGGCGGCGTTATCGCTCTGGAAGTAACGGTCGGAGGAGCCTTTGGACATCGCGCCCAGAGAGCCCATACCGCGGTATGATTTGTAAGAACGGCCCTGGTACAGTTCGATTTCACCCGGGGATTCTTCGGTACCCGCCAGCATGGAGCCAACCATGACTGCAGCAGCACCTGCAGCAATCGCTTTCGCGATGTCGCCGGAGAAACGAATACCACCATCGGCGATAACCGGAATGCCGGTGCCTTCCAGCGCTGCAACCGCGTCAGAAACAGCGGTGATCTGCGGTACACCTACGCCGGTAACGATACGGGTAGTACAGATGGAGCCTGGGCCGATACCGACTTTCACCGCGCTGCAGCCGGCTTCCGCCAGTGCGCGAGCGCCAGCGCCAGTTGCCACGTTACCGCCAATAATCTGCAGATCAGGATATTTAGCGCGAGTTTCACGAATACGCTGCAGTACGCCTTCAGAGTGACCATGAGAGGAGTCAATCAGCAGTACGTCAACGCCCGCGGCAACCAGCGCATCAACGCGCTCTTCGTTACCTGCACCCGCACCGACAGCAGCGCCAACGCGCAGACGACCATGCTCGTCTTTACAGGCGTTAGGTTTACGTTCCGCTTTCTGGAAATCTTTAACCGTGATCATGCCGAGCAGGTGGAAGCTGTCATCAACAACCAGCGCCTTCTCAACGCGTTTTTCGTGCATTTTGGCAAACACGACATCGCGCGCTTCGCCTTCGCGAACGGTCACCAGACGCTCTTTCGGCGTCATGTAAACGCTCACTGGCTGGCTGAGATCGGTCACAAAACGTACGTCACGACCGGTGATGATGCCGACCAGTTCGTTATCTTCAGTCACAACCGGGTAGCCTGCAAAACCGTTACGCTCGGTCAGTTCTTTCACTTCGCGCAGCGTGGTGGTTGGCAGAACGGTCTGCGGGTCGGTCACCACGCCAGATTCGTGTTTTTTCACACGTTTAACTTCTTCGGCCTGGCGCTCGATGGACATGTTTTTGTGGATAAAACCGATGCCGCCTTCCTGGGCCAGGGCAATTGCCAGGCGCGCTTCCGTCACGGTGTCCATTGCTGCGGAGAGCATAGGAATGTTCAGGCGAATGGTTTTCGTCAACTGGGTGCTGAGGTCAGCAGTATTCGGCAGAACGGTAGAATGAGCGGGAACGAGGAGGACGTCGTCAAACGTCAGGGCTTCTTTTGCGATACGTAGCATGGGCAATATCTCACCTGGGAGGTTATTAAATATTGCCGCGGCATTATACAGAGCGTAACCGATTGCATCCACACTTTTTTGCAAAAAAACCTTGCGCTCCTCTGTGAGCATGTTACTTTCGACTGAATAACCTGCTGATTTAGAATTTGATCCCGCTCACATGTTATCCTCTCAGACCACCTCAATTTTTACCGTAAGCCGCCTGAATCAGACGGTTCGTTTGCTGCTTGAGCAAGAAATGGGGCAAGTGTGGATCAGCGGTGAAATCTCCAATTTCACTCAGCCGTCCTCGGGTCATTGGTACTTCACGCTCAAAGATGACACCGCTCAGGTTCGCTGCGCGATGTTTCGCAACAGCAACCGCCGGGTAACGTTCCGCCCACAGCACGGGCAGCAGGTACTGGTACGCGCCAACATTACATTGTATGAGCCGCGTGGGGACTACCAGATAATCGTCGAGAGCATGCAGCCAGCTGGCGAAGGGTTGTTGCAGCAGAAATACGAGCAACTGAAGGCGAAGCTCCAGGCCGAAGGCCTCTTTGACCAACAGTTCAAACAGCCGCTCCCCTCACCTGCGCACTGCGTTGGGGTCATCACCTCGAAAACCGGCGCCGCGCTGCATGATATTCTCCACGTGCTGAAGCGTCGTGACCCTTCCCTGCCCGTGATTATCTACCCAACCGCCGTCCAGGGCGACGATGCGCCGGGACAGATTGTGCGCGCCATTGCGCTGGCGAACGCGCGGGGCGAGTGTGACGTATTAATCGTCGGGCGCGGCGGCGGTTCGCTGGAAGATTTATGGAGCTTTAACGACGAACGGGTAGCGCGGGCGATCTTTGCCAGCCGGATTCCAGTCGTCAGCGCCGTCGGCCATGAAACCGATGTGACCATCGCTGACTTCGTCGGCGATCTGCGCGCGCCAACGCCATCTGCGGCGGCCGAAATTGTCAGCCGCAATCAGCTTGAACTGCTGCGTCAAATTCAGCAGGGTCAGCAACGTCTGGAAATGGCGATGGATTACTATCTCGCCAACCGAACTCGCCGATTTACCCAGCTTAATCACCGCTTGCAACAGCAGCATCCGCAGCTGCGTCTGGCCCGTCAGCAGACCGTGCTGGAACGACTAAGTCAGAGAATGAACGTCGCACTTGAGAATAAGATTAAACAGGCAAATCAGCGTCAACAGCGCATGCTGCAGCGTCTGAATCAGCAAACCCCACAGCCGCGTATTCACCGCGCGCAAACACGTATTCAGCAACTGGAATACCGACTGGCGGAAAATATCCGCGCGCGGCTAAGCGAGCAGCGCGAGCGTTTCGGCAATGCGGTCACGCATCTGGAAGCCGTCAGCCCGCTGGCAACGCTGGCACGTGGTTATAGCGTCACTACCGCGACAGACGGCAAAGTGCTGAAGCAAACCAAACAAGTGAAGGCCGGTGATGTGCTCACCACCCGACTGTCAGATGGCTGGGTAGAGAGCGAAGTGAAAGGCGTAACGGCGGCAAAGAAAACGCGTAAAAAAAAGCCGGATTAAACCGGCGCAAACTCCACGCGTTTTTTCGAAATAAGGCCATGGCCGTTCTGACAGAAATAATCCACTGCGCCGCAGGCTTTTAACACTTGCAGTGGCAGATGGCACTCCGGACAGCGCGCTTCTAACGGAATAACTTTTTTGCAGTTTTCACAGTGCGCCACACCGTTTTGCTGTTCCAGTTCTGCGTGACATTCCGGGCAGTTCATTGACATGGTGACTCCTATAAAGGGCGTTCAGCTCTGCGCTAATTTTACCACGATACGCTTAGTGTGGGCCACGCAGCTGTTGCTGCAAGGTGAGTAATCGTTCAACCTCCTCCAGTCTGCGCTGCGTTGTGCGCCTCACCTCCTGTGGGTTGCGTTCAAACAGACTTTGCGCCCCCAGAATATGTTCCGCCAGACAATGGGCATAAATCGTGCCAGGAAGCTTCCAGCGACGCACAGCATCACCGTCAATCACTTCCAGTACATCTTCTGTACCGCGCCGGTCATGACTGATGATACGACCATCGCTCAGATACAGACGCAAACCTTTTTGACCGCTAGTTGCACCCGCGTACTTATTCAGCCAGATATCCAGTGGAATGCCGCTAATCTGCCCCTGAAGATGAGCTTCACCCTCTGCCGTGGTCAGGTCACTCTGGGGGATATCACGCCCCAGACGGTCTTTAGCACTCACCACCCGTAGCGCCATCTCATTATTCCCTCCCAGATACCGTACCGTTTCCCGCAGCATTGCTAACACGTGCGTACCGATATCCAGAATCACGCCATCCGGGTGGCGAAGTTCACGCGTGTCCGGTTCACCGGTGGCAAAGTTAAGCGCTATCGGCTCCCCTGCGGTGTTAAACCCGCTTGGCTCCTGCAAGAAACCTTCGATTTTCACAATCTCGGCAAAAGTGCTGACCAACCCTCGTTTCACCGTTTCGATGCGCGCCATCCAGTGGTCTAGCGCCAGCACGCGATCAGCAACGCCGGGTTGAACCAGCAGCATTTTCAGTTTTTCAATTTGGGAAAGCGTGGCGACAATAGGTTTTTCAACCACGATACGTGCAATGGGAGAGGCCAGGGATTGTTCAAGCACCTCAAGGTGATGTAGGGATGCGGTCGTGATAAACAGGGTATCAAGAGGCTGAGTAAGCAGCTCTTCGAGCGACGTACAACGCGTCACGCCTGCTGGCTGTTTTGTGGGTTGAACGTCAAATCCCACGCAGCGTAGTGAATCACCGAACATGTTACGTAATGCAGGCAAGTATGCCGTTTCAACGACTGCGCCAAGTCCAACAAACCCAAACAGCATGTTCTTACCTCGAAAATTAAATGGCCGGGACATAACGTCTGCCCCGGCACAATCGAGGTGTTATCAGGCGCTGGTCACCGGTTTAGTTTGTGTATTCTCCAGCATGCGACGAATCGGAACAATGAGGACGATCAGTACTGCAGCGCAGATCAGCAGCGCAATCGAACAGCGCGCGAAGAGATCCGGCAGCATATCCAGTTGGTCAGCCTTCACATGGCCACCAATCAGACCCGCGGCCAGGTTACCCAGCGCACTGGCGCAGAACCACAGACCCATCATCTGTCCACGCATTCTTTCCGGCGCCAGCAGCGTCATGGTTGCCAGACCAATCGGGCTCAGACACAGTTCGCCAAGCGTCAGCATCAGAATACTACCCACCAGCCAGAATGGCGAAACGCCTGCACCACCATTATTCAGCACGTTTTGCGCTGCCAGCATCATCAGGCCAAAACCCGCTGCGGCACACAGAATACCGATAACGAACTTGGTGATGCTGCTCGGGCGAATGTTCATGCTGGCAAGTTTCGGCCACGCCCAGCTAAAGACCGGGGCCAGCAGGATGATAAACAGCGCGTTGATCGACTGGAACCACACCGCCGGGATTTCAAAATCGCCGATCATACGATTAGTGTAGTCGTTAGCGAACAGGTTAAACGACGTTGGTTTTTGCTCAAATGCCGACCAGAAGAAGGCCGCGGAAACCAGCAGAATAAAGCAGACCAACAGTCTGGCGCGCTCTTTACGGTTCAGCCCCGCAAAGACAAACAGGTAGATGAAGTAGAGGGCTACGGATGCCGCAATCACATACACCAGCACGCTGGCTACCGCGACCGGGTTAATCACAATCACTCCCTGCGCAATCAGGGTAACAACAATTGCTACACCCACAGCAAGCGCCAGCAGCCACGTGCCCACACCGTTACGCTTCACAACCGGGCTGTTCCAGGTAGAGTCCAGCCCGACTTCGCTGTCGTAGCGTTTCATCGCCGGAACAGCAAATACGCGGAAGATAATCAACGCGACCAACATCCCGATGCCACCGATTCCAAAACCCCAATGCCAGCCATGAGATTTAATCAGCCACCCGGAGATCAACGGCGCGATGAAGGAGCCCATGTTGATGCCCATATAGAACAGCGAGAAACCGCCATCACGACGCGCATCGCCTTTTTTATACAGCGTGCCGACCATCACCGAGATACAGGTCTTGAACAGACCAGAGCCGAGCACGATAAACATCAGGCCGATAAAGAACAGGTTGTCACCCATGATGGCCGAGAGCGCAATCGACAGGTGACCAAGCGCTATCAGGATGGAGCCATACCATACCGCCTTTTGTTGGCCGAGCCAGTTATCCGCCAGCCAGCCACCTGGCAGCGCAGCAAGATACATGGTACCGGCAAAGATACCGACAATCGCCGAGGCATTTTCACGCGCCAGCCCCATACCGCCGTCATAAACGGTAGCCGCCATAAACAGGATCAGTAACGGACGAATGCCATAAAACGAAAAACGCTCCCACATCTCAGTAAAGAACAATGAGCCGAGCGGATAAGGATGACCGAAGAAAGTTCGGCTTTCTTTTTGATTAACAGAGGATTGCATAATTCTCCCGAAAAGATATGTCGTGTGCTTGTAAACACCGTGATGTACGCCGGCCAGTTACGTAGCTGGTCGATTTTTTACATACGGCGAAGAGTTATTTAACCATTTGATAACCTGACAGTAGTTTTGTCTAGTACCAACCGGGTGACTTTAAGATGAAAATTCGACAATTGTCTACTTTCTTAGATTTAAACTTGGTAAAAAGCGAATAGTCATTGACAGCAAACAGACAGGTACAGGCGAAAAAAAGCCCGCGATTTACGCGGGCCTCTATCGCCATCAGCAAGGTTACTTACTTTTTTTGATGTGCTTAATCAAACGCTTACGCTTACGCATCTGCGTTGGCGTCAGTGTATTACGTTTGTTGGCAAACGGGTTTTCCCCTTCCTTGAACTGAATACGGATTGGTGTACCCATGACTTCCAGTGATTTGCGGAAGTAGTTCATCAGATAGCGCTTGTATGAATCCGGCAGGTCTTTCACCTGGTTACCGTGGATCACCACAATCGGCGGGTTATAACCACCGGCGTGTGCGTACTTAAGCTTCACACGGCGACCACGCACCAGCGGCGGCTGATGATCTTCTACTGCCATGGTCATGATGCGAGTCAGCATCGCGGTGCTGACGCGACGGGTTGAGCTGTCATACGCTTCGCGCACGGATTCGAACAGGTTACCTACACCGCTGCCGTGCAGCGCGGAGATAAAGTGAACACGGGCAAAGTCGATAAAGCCCAGACGGAAGTCCAGTGTCTCTTTTACCTGTTCTTTCACTTCCTGCGTCAGGCCATCCCACTTGTTGACGACGATAACAAGTGAGCGCCCACTATTGAGGATAAAGCCCAACAGCGAGAGGTCCTGATCGGAGATCCCTTCGCGAGCGTCAATCACCAGCATCACCACGTTGGCATCTTCAATTGCCTGCAACGTTTTGATTACGGAGAATTTTTCTACCGCTTCGGTAATTTTACCGCGCTTACGTACCCCCGCAGTGTCAATCAGCACATATTCGCGCTCATCACGCTGCATTGGGATATAAATACTGTCACGCGTGGTCCCCGGCATGTCGTAAACCACCACGCGGTCTTCGCCAAGAATACGGTTAGTCAGTGTAGACTTACCTACGTTCGGGCGCCCGACAATCGCCAGTTTGATCGGCAGATCCTGCGGATTGAAGTCGTCTTCAGGCTCTTCTTCGCCGTTTTCCTCGGCTTCCAGTTTCGCCCAGTATTCCGCATCTTCATCCACTTCTTCCTGCGGTGCGATATCATCCATCCACGGCAGCAGAACATGCTCCAGCAGGCTGAGGACGCCGCGACCATGGGACGCTGCGATGGGGTAAATTTCGCCCAGCCCCAGTGAATAGAAATCGACAACAGCCTGATCCGGATCGAGTCCGTCAGTTTTGTTGGCAACAAGGAAGGTTGGTTTCTGGCGCGCACGCAGATGCTTGGCAATGGCTTCATCTGCCGGCATCAGGCCAGCACGCGCATCCACCATAAACAGCACAACGTCCGCTTCTTCGATAGCCAGCAACGACTGCTCAGCCATACGGGTTTCAACACCGTCTTCGGTGCCATCAATACCACCAGTATCAATGCAGATAAACTCGCGGCCTTCAATTTCCGCACGACCGTACTTACGGTCACGAGTCAGACCCGGGAAATCCGCAACCAGCGCATCTCGGGTGCGAGTTAGACGGTTAAATAACGTGGATTTGCCAACGTTAGGGCGCCCGACAAGCGCGACCACAGGTACCATGTTTAAAGCCTCATTTAAAAAATCATCAGACAACGGACGCTATTTTTGCGCCATTGTTAAAAACAGTAAAACGGCCCCTGCACCAGGAGCCGTTTTTCAAAGCGAGCGGCCAGGACGATTAACGCGTAATGGAGTACAGCGTACCGTCTTTCGCCTGGATCAGCAGTTTACCATCAGCAGCGACCGGCTCGGTCAGGAAACCTGAGCTATCGACTTTCTGCTGAGCGACAAAGCGACCATCTTCAACGTTAATCCAGTGCAGGTAGCCTTCGCTATCGCCTACGACCAGGTTACCGTTATACAGAGCCGGAGACGTCAGCAGACGGTGCAGCAGATCGCTTTGCGTCCACAGCGTCACGCCGCCGTCGGTGGTCAGCGCCAGCACACGGTCATTCTGATCAACCAGATAGATACGATTACCATCGACGATGAAATCATTCACCGAGCCGAGCTCACGTTTCCACATGATCTGGCCACTGCGCAGATCCAGCGCCGTCAGGTTACCATTATAAGCCAGTGCGTAAACTACGCCATTGACGATAACCGGCGTGGTATCGACATCACTCAGACGATCGATTTCGGTTGGGCCAGTGGCCTGAGAGATACGCTGCTGCCAAATCATCTGGCCCTGCTGCATCAGTACGGCACTTACGCGACCATTATCGCCACCCACAATAGCTGCGCCAAAGGCGGTCGCTGGAGCAGATTCGCCGCGCAGTGACAGAGAAGGCATATCGAGGTTAACGGTCCATTTGATGGCGCCATCAGCTTCGTTCAAGGCCTGCAACTGGCCGTTGCTGGTGTGGATTAACACCATGCCATCGCTCACCACCGGGCGAGACAGCGCTTCCCCGGCAACTTTCGTCTGCCATGCGGTTGTGCCGTCGCTGGTGTTCAGCGCATAAACCTGTGCTTTTTCGCTGCCAATATAAACATGGCCGCCGGACACGGTGACTCCGCCAGAAAGCTGAGCAGATGCACGGGAGAACCAGCCGTCTTTCTCACCCAGATTAACAGACCAGACTTCTTTGCCGTCGTCTGCGTTCAGCGCTTTCACCACACCGGCGCGAGAGGCAGCATAGACCACGTTATCCGCCAGTGCAGGATGAAGGTTGGAGTAGAAATCACCAATACCGTTGCCTACAGAAGTGCTCCAGGCAGTAGACGGAGTAAACTGGTTTTCAACCACCGGTAACGGGGACATCTTAACGACATCTTCTTCGCCACTAAACAGTGAACAGCCGCTCAATAGGGTAACGGAAAGCAGCCCTGGCAGAAGTAATTTACGCAATTGCATCGGGTCCCTCTCAGATGGACAAATTATTGATTTTCATCTGCATCATTTCGCTCAGAGCAGGAGAGGCATCGCTTTTCACACCCGCTTCCCATGCGCTACGCGCACCTTGTTTGTCGCCTTTGCTCAGCAACGCTTCACCACGCAGATCGGCCACAATTGCCGCCCACCCTTCACCTTTAATGGTATCGAGTGTTTTCAGCGCGGTATCAGCCTGCTTAAGCTGAACCTGAACACGAGCAAGACGCAGATTAAGCACCGCTTTGAGATTCTCATCGCTGGTGGCAGCCAGGCCTTGTTGTAACTGGGCCGCGGCTTTCTCTAGTTCGTTTTGGTCAACAAACTGCTGTGCCAGTTCCATTGACGCTAATGCGCCGTAAGTATTTTTGTTCTCTGCGGCAAATTTCTCTGCGGCAGGAATGCTGTCCGGCTCACCTGCGCTAACCGCAGTCACCGTATTTTGATACGCCAGAGAAGCAGAGCGTGCGGACTCCGTCTGATGGCTGGTCCAGTAACGCCAGCCGACCAGCGCGCCAACCCCTAAAATTACCCCAACAACCAGCGCTTTGCCGTTTTCAGCAAAGAAGCGTTTTACCGCATCAACCTGGTCGTGTTCGTTCTCGTAAATTTCCACGCTGTCCTTCTCCTTAGCCCAGTAGAGTGCGCAAATGCGTGGCAACGCTATCCTGCGCTACTGCCGTTTGCTCACCAGAGCGCAAATCCTTCACTACAACGGTACCGTCAGCCACTTCGGACTCACCCAGTACCAGTGCAACGCGGGCGCCCCACTTATCGGCGCGGGCAAACTGTTTCTTAAAGTTGCCGCCGCCGTGGTTTGTCATCAGTTTCACACCAGGAACTTCATCGCGCAGACGTTCTGCAAGCCGCATTGCCGCCGACTGCGTGTCTGCCCCCGAAGCGACCAGGTATATATCGACAACAGGATCGGCGTTAAATTCCGGATTAACTGCCTGAACTAACAAAACAAGTCGTTCCAGGCCCATGGCAAAGCCTACGGCCGGCGTTGCGCGACCGCCAAGTTGCTCTACCAGACCGTCATAACGGCCACCTGCACAGACGGTACCCTGTGAGCCCAGGCTGGTGGTGACCCACTCAAATACGGTGCGGTTGTAGTAATCAAGACCACGAACCAGACGCTGATTGACGGTGTAGGCAATACCTGCGGATTCCAGCAGTTTGCACAAGCCCGCAAAATGCTCGCGCGAGTCGTCATCCAGATAGTCGCCCAGCGCAGGCGCGTCGTTCAACAGCGCCTGTACTTCCGGGTTTTTGGAGTCAAGAACGCGCAGCGGGTTGGTGTACATGCGCCGCTTACAGTCTTCGTCCAGTTTATCTTTATACTGTTCCAGATAAGCGACCAGCGCATCACGGTAGTTCGCACGGGCTTCAAGCGACCCAATGGAGTTCAGCTCAAGGCTGACATGCTGAGAAATCCCCAGCGCACGCCACCAGCGGGCGGTCAGCAGAATGAGTTCAGCATCGATGTCCGGGCCTTGCAGGCCAAACACTTCGCAACCCAACTGATGGAATTGACGATAGCGCCCTTTTTGCGGACGTTCGTGGCGGAACATCGGCCCGATATACCACAGACGCTGTTCCTGATTGTACAGGAGACCATGTTCGATGCCGGCGCGTACGCAGCCCGCAGTGCCTTCAGGACGCAGGGTCAGGCTGTCGCCATTGCGGTCCTCAAAGGTATACATCTCTTTTTCAACGACGTCGGTGACTTCACCGATCGCGCGTTTGAATAACGGGGTCTGCTCTACAATCGGCAAGCGGATTTCACTGTAACCGTAGCTGCCGAGCACGTTTTTAAGAGTGCCTTCAATGCGCTGCCAGATGGCGGTTTCGCCAGGCAGATAATCGTTCATGCCGCGAATGGCTTGAATGTTTTTTGCCACGTTTATTCTCTTTATGGATATAAAAATGAACCCTCAGCGCTAACCCGAACAATGCGGGCGCCATGCGGGTTCAATCATACACGGGAAGCACGCCGCTTCCCATCACGTTATTATTTTTCAAGCTGCTGCACGTCAATGCGTCGCGCTTCGTCCAGAATACTCGCTTTGGCGCGAATACGGGCTTCGAGCTGCGTAATCATGTCGTCGTTATCGAGTCGGTCCTTACGCACACCGTCTTCATACAGACCGCTTTTCTTGTTACCGCCCGTCACGCCCAGCGTGGAAACCAGCGCTTCGCCAGGGCCGTTTACCACACAACCGATGATCGAAACGTCCATTGGCGTAATAATATCTTCCAGACGTTGCTCCAGCGCGTTCACTGTACCGATAACGTCAAACTCCTGACGCGAGCAGGTTGGGCAAGCGATAAAGTTGATGCCACGCGCACGAATGCGCAGCGATTTCAGGATGTCGAAGCCAACTTTGATCTCTTCTACCGGATCGGCCGCCAGAGAAACGCGCAGCGTATCGCCGATCCCTTCAGACAGCAGCAATCCTAAACCGATCGCGGATTTTACCGAGCCACTACGCAGGCCACCGGCTTCGGTGATCCCCAGATGCAGCGGTTGATCGATCTGTTTCGCCAGCAGGCGATAGGATTCTACGGCGAGGAAAACGTCAGACGCTTTAACGCTGACTTTGAATTGATCGAAGTTCAGACGATCGAGGTGATCCACATGGCGCATAGCGGACTCCAGCAGCGCTTGCGGCGTCGGTTCACCGTATTTTTCCTGCAGATCTTTTTCCAGCGATCCGGCGTTGACGCCGATGCGGATAGGAATGTTTTTATCACGAGCGCAGTCCACCACCATGCGAATACGCTCTTCATTACCGATATTACCTGGGTTGATACGCAGGCAATCAACGCCGTATTCCGCCACCTTCAGCGCGATACGATAGTCGAAGTGAATATCGGCAACCAGCGGGACGTTAACCTGCTGTTTGATAAGCTTGAACGCTTCTGCAGCATCCATTGTCGGTACAGAGACACGAACAATGTCTGCGCCTACGCGTTCCAGCGCTTTAATCTGATTAACCGTCGCTTCCACATCCGTGGTACGCGTATTGGTCATCGACTGTACGGCGATGGGCGCGCCATCGCCGATCGGCACGTTCCCAACGTAAATGCGTGTCGATTTTCTACGTTGAATTGGAGCCTGGTTATGCATTAAAAAATCTCCCGCATTGCCGTCTGTTACTGAGCCGGTGATTGTTCGGCATTAACGGTCAGACGCGCAACCTGGTTAGTTCTGATAAAACGACTCAGGTCGACAGGTTTACCCTGGAACTGAATCTGCACTGCCGCCGGAGCGCCAATTTTCAGTTTATATGGCGCCTGACCGACCAGATTCAGATTGCCATCTTTACGCTGCATGCCGCTGAACAGTTTTTTACCGGTTGCGTCGGTCACTTCCAGCCAGCAATCAGCGGTGAAATTCATCACCAGCGCGTTAGGATCGCCAGCCGGTGTAGTGACGCCAGCCTGGTCAGTCGGCAGCGGTGCCGCTGTCGCCGGTGCAGTGGGTGTGGTCGCTGCAGTATCAACATTGGCCTGAGACGGAGCCACAACGGCGTTTTGATCTGCGCCAGGAGCCGGAGTCGCTGCGGTATCCGGCGTTTGAGCGGCATCATCCACTGCACCATCATCCGGAGCCGGTGTACTGTCCTGGCTTGCAGAGGCGCTGGTATCCAGCGGCACACTCTGTGCGTTATCTTTACCGGCATTCAGTTCAGCGGAAGATTGATCGGCCATGGTGGTGATCTCTTCCTGCTGCGCTTTATGATTCTGCCACCACCAGGCACCGGTCAGTCCGACAACGACAAACAGTACCAGCCAGGTAAAGGTCATTAGCCAGCCGTCGCGTTTCTTACGACGCTTACCGAGCGAAAAACTTTGCATCGGTGCGACGTTGGCAGGACGAATCGGAGCCTGTTTTTCCAGCCCTGGCAACAGTTCTTCTTCAGGAATATGCACCAGACGCGCATAAGAACGGATATACCCGCGCAGGAATGTTGAAGCGAGATCGGCTGGTGCCTTATCTTCTTCAATATCGCGTACCGTGGAAACCTTCAGGCAGAGTCGTTCCGCGACCACCTGTTGGCTGAATCCGAGTTGTTCACGGGCATTGCGCAGACGAACGCCGGTGGAGAGTGCTTCATTTTTGTCGTGCGTGGCTTCAGTATTCATTCGCTACAGCTGCGTAATATTTGGGTTCTGATGCTGGCGAGCCACAATGCTCACCCACACCGCGAAACATCTGGTCAGTTAACCTTCGTCAGACAGTATAAAACCGTCAGACCATCAATGACAAAACAGCGTAAACCTGAGGGCTAAACGCTTGTTGCGCCGTTACATACTGCCTTAAAGTCGACAAAAACGCACCGTTATTATTGACCTGACGACAACAACAAAGAACCTCATCTGGTTTACGTTACACTACGGTACATTAATTATACCGTAGTGCACTCAACATCAAACGGTCTTGATGTCGATAGCATCACCCTGCATACGCTTACGCAGAGTACGCTTGGTACGGTCAATAACGTCGCCCGCCAGCTGACCGCAGGCTGCATCGATGTCATCGCCACGTGTTTTACGCACGATGGTGGTGAAACCATAGCTCATCAACACTTTGGAGAAACGATCGATACGGCTGTTGGAACTGCGGCCATACGGCGCGCCCGGGAACGGGTTCCACGGGATCAGGTTGATCTTACACGGCGTGTCTTTCAGCAGTTCAGCAAGCTGATGAGCATGCTCAGTGCCATCGTTGATGTGATCCAACATCACATACTCGATGGTCACGCGGCCCTGATTCGCATTGGATTTCTCCAGATAACGGCGCACAGCCCCGAGGAACGTTTCGATATTGTACTTTTTGTTGATAGGTACAATTTCGTCACGAATTTCATCATTTGGCGCATGCAAAGAAATCGCCAGCGCAACGTCGATCATATCGCCCAGTTTATCCAGCGCAGGGACAACGCCTGAGGTGGAGAGCGTGACGCGACGCTTGGACAGCCCAAAACCAAAGTCGTCCAGCATGATTTCCATCGCCGGAACGACGTTGGTCAGGTTAAGCAGCGGCTCGCCCATCCCCATCATCACCACGTTGGTGATAGGACGCACGCCCGTTGCTTTCACCGCGCCGACGATTTTCGCCGCACGCCAGACCTGACCAATGATTTCCGACACTCGCAGGTTACGGTTAAAGCCCTGTTGCGCCGTAGAGCAGAATTTACACTCTAATGCGCAACCGACCTGTGAAGAAACACACAGGGTGGCGCGATCGTCTTCCGGGATATACACGGTTTCTACGCGCTGATCGCCAACCGCGATGGCCCATTTGATCGTACCGTCAGAGGAGCGCTGCTCTTCCACCACTTCCGGGGCGCGAATTTCAGCCACTTCTTTCAGCTTGTTACGCAGCACCTTATTGATGTCAGTCATGTCATCAAAGTTGTCGCTGCAATAGTGGTACATCCACTTCATGACCTGATCGGCACGAAACGGTTTTTCGCCCATCTCTTTGAAGAATTCGCGCATTTGCTGACGGTTCAGATCCAGCAGGTTAATTTTTCCATTTTTATTTGGAACCGCAGGAATGACGACTTCAGAGGTGTTAACTAATTCAGACATAATTTTTTCCGGCCTCGTTGTTACACGTTGTGGCCCGTGGAGGGTTAAAAAGAAACGCCCCGGCAAGCGATCTGCTCTTCCGGGGCGTTGCATTGTACAAAGTCTGGCGCAGGGATGCCACGTTTGCACGAAGCATTAGCGAAAATAATATGTAAATCGCTAATTCATCTCCAAAGGATTTCGCATCGCAGGAAGGCGGCAAGTTCGAGCATCCCCGGGAGCATAGAAAACTATGTGACCGGGGTAAACGAATGCAGCCAACGCATCTGCAACGTGAAAGACGCGGGAGATTAGCGAGTACGAGGGCAAACCTCGCCTTCCCCAAAGAAATAGGCGATTTCACGCGCCGCAGATTCAACGGAGTCAGAACCATGGGTGCCGTTCTCAGTAAAACTGTCAGCGTAATCTGCGCGCAGCGTACCTGCCAGCGCATTTGCCGGGTTGGTTGCACCCAGCAGATCGCGGTGGCGCTGTACGGCATTTTCGCTTTCCAGCACAGAAACAACGATCGGACCAGAGGTCATGAATTCAACCAGACCGTCAAAGAACGGCTTGCCATCATGCTCGGCGTAGAAGCCGCGTGCCTGCTCAACGGTCAGGTGCAGCATTTTAGTACCGACAATTTTGAACCCTGCAGCTTCAAAGCGCGCAAAGATACTCCCAATAACGTTTTTTGCCACCGCGTTTGGTTTGATGATGGAAAAAGTACGTTCAATAGCCATGATTACCTCTGAAAAAGATGTTTTGTTGTGGTTTACCTGGCGCGGATTATAAAGAGCATCCCGGCAATTGACTATTGACGAAGATAACATTTCTTTAAAATAAGATGAATTTTAGCAACAAACAGTGACCAACTGGTCTACTGCAACGAAAATCTCACCGCCGCCACCTGTCCGGCGTCATCCATCACCAGCAGTTGATAATCCCCTTTAGTCGCCAGCCGTAGCGTAAGACGACGTCCGCGTTCATCCAGCCTTTCGCCGTTAAGAAACCACCAGCGTTCACCGCTTCCACCGCTGGTTTGCACCGGCAATGAGGCTTGAGCAGAACCGGGTAAACGCTTCACAATCGCGCCATCGCGAACGCCTGTCAACTGCAACGGCTGCGAAGCGTCTTGTCCCAGCGGCGGACATATGGCAGAAACTGGCGGTAATCTCGCCCCACGGCGTTCTGATTCCGGTAGCCATGGCTCCAGCGGCAACGGCCAGACGATTAACGTTTGCTCGTGCGCCTGGGGGCAATCCGCCGCCACACGTTTGCCATCATCATCCAGCCAGACAGGAAAACGAATGCCATTAACCCCTTCCTGTTCGGGCAATAATAACGTTGGCGGCTGACTGCCATCCAGTAACCAGGTTGCCAGACGGCGACGGCAGTTGCTGTCACTGGGGGCAAGAGATTGCCCGCCCGGCCAGCACACCACACCGCGACTCACGGATTCAGGGCGTGGATCTTCCGGCTGATTTGTCCCGCGAGAGAGCAAAAGATTGTTGACCTGATTGAGCAACGGCACGGCGCTGGCAAAACCAAACTGTCCCACCACCGGCGTACCGTCTGGCCTGCCGGTCCAGATGCCAATCACATAACGGGCGTTAACACCAATCGCCCACGCATCGCGATAGCCATAGCTGGTGCCCGTTTTCCACGCCAACGGCACCACGCGGCTCAGCGCGTTATCCGGCAGCGGTTGCGCTTCGTCAGCCATAATGCGGCGAATAATCCACGCCGCGCCCGCCGACATCAACGGACGTTCCAGCAGCGGATCGTCTGGCTGCAGACGCAGTTTTCCCGCTTTTCCCTGGCGGGCAAAGGCGCTGTACGCTGCGGCCATATCTTCCAGCCTTGCCCCCGCACCACCTAAAATCAGCGACAGATTCGGTGCGGCCCCTGCGGGAAGATACAGCGGTAAGCCAACGTTACGTAACGATGCGGCAAAACGCTTCGGACCATAGGCTTCGAGTACCTGCACGGCGGGTAAATTTAGCGAGCGCACCAGCGCTTCGCTCATACTCACCGGGCCATGAAAACCACTGTCAAAATTCCCTGGTCGATAATCCCCGGTTCGACGCGGTACATCCTGCAACAATGAAGCCGGATGAATGAGTCCGTCATCCAGCGCGAGACCATAAACAAACGGCTTTAGCACCGAGCCCGGCGAACGGATCGCATTCACCATATCCACATGACCAAAACGGGAGTCGTCATTCATATCTACCGAGCCGACCCAGCCACGCACGCTCATATCGGTGTGATCGACCACAATCATCGCCAGCGAACTGCGCGCAGGTAAGCGCCCTTTCCAGTTTTGCGCCAGCTCTTCCAGTTGACGCTGCAATCCGGCATCAAGGGTAGTCACGATTTTATCGCTTCGGCTTTTTCCCAGCATCATGCGCGAGAATAACGGTGCTAACTGCGGCATTTGCCGGGGCGCCAGCCAGACCGGTTCTTCACGCGACTCCTGCACCTGTCTGGCAGGCCAAATGCCCTGCGTTGCCATGCGTTCGAGTACTTTATTGCGCGCCGCTTCAGCACGGTCCGGCCAGCGATCCGGGCGCAGGCGGCTCGGTGCCTGCGGCAGCACGGCCAGCAGCGCGGCATCGGAATAACTCAATTGCGCAGGTGATTTACCAAAATAAGCCCAGCTTGCCGCCCCCACGCCCTGCAGCGTACCGCCGAACGGCGCACGGTTGAGATACAGTGTCAGGATGTCGCGTTTGGAGAGATGCCATTCCAGCTGCAATGCGCGCCAGAGTTGGCGAAACTTGCCGCCGAAGGTTCGCGGATGGGGATCGAGTAATCGTGCGACCTGCATGGTGAGCGTACTGCCGCCCGAAACCACACGCCCTGAGGAGAGGTCCTGCCATGCCGCGCGCAGCACTGAAAAAGGATTAACGCCAGGATGTTTCCAGAACCAACGGTCTTCGTAGTTAATTAACGCCTCAAGATACCGGGGGGACACTTCATCAATCGTCACCGGATAACGCCAGATGCCGTCCGCGTCGGCGAAGCGCCAGAGCGGCGTACCATCATAGGCCACCACGACCCGCGCCGGATCGACTTCGTGCAGCGGCAGCGGCCAGATTTTATCTGCCGCCCAAACCGCCGCCACAAACAATAGTGCAACGGCTGCCAGCCAGAGCCAGCAGCCGCGTTTACCCAACCCGCGCATCATTTACGGTCTGACAATCAACAGTCCCTCTGTCGCACCGGTCGCGCGCCACTGCGGAACGTACATGGACTCCACCTGCGGCACAGGAACCTGATAGGTCCCCGGCGTTACCGCCCGCGCCAGATACACCAGCGTCACCGGCTGTCCTTCGTTGACCGCCACTGCGGCGACAAAGCGATCGTCACGGAACTCAACGTGCTGGATATCCGCCTGCTGCATCTGATTGAGTAGATTCGCCACTTCGCTGCCGCTATCCTGCAGGCTGGCGCTGCCGTTGGCCAGATTCTGGTTTTCCAGTTCCAGGCCTGCTGGCAGTAAATCGACCACCAGCGCATCCGGCACGTTCTGGCTGGCTTTTACCTCCAGCCAGACCAGCACCAGCTCGCCGCTACGCAGAGAATCCAGTGATTTGCTATTCCCGTCGAGCCCCAGGATCTGACGTTCAATATGCAGGACATTGCTGGCAGGCGTCGGTGAGGTTTGCGGATAACCGCTCACATCCAGACGCAGCCACAGCGGTAGATTACCGGTATTGGTGACGCTCAGCGTAGACAGCGCATCGGCATCCAGATTACGCGTCTGTGATTTCTCCCCGGCTAACGGTTGTTCAGAGAGTGACGTTTGCGCCTGCCATGTGCCTGGCAAGTCCTGTAACGTACGCGCGGCAAGGAACAACGCATTATTTTCCTGAGTCGAGAGCCAGCGCTGTCCAAAGGCCTGTTCTGACAAGGTGTTCAGCAGCGTATTCTGTACCTCAGGTTTAAGTTTGTTTTCTTCCAGCAAGGCCAGCATCAGCGCGTTGTCGCGCAGTTGACTGCCGTAATCCGCCATCCACTGTTGCGTATCGCGGCGCGGTGTATTCAGGGCCAGCGTCAACGCCTGTTCACTGCGGTTGGCATCGCCCATATTTTTCAGCGCGATCCCCAGTTGTAACAGCGGTAAACCAGAGGCTGCTTGCGCACGACGCTCCCAGATCTCACGCAATGCGCCGAGCGGAGCTTTTTGCTGACGAGCCAGTACCAGCGCGGCGTAAGCCTGGACGGCAAAGCGGCTCGCGGATGCGTCGTCGGTATAACGAATCGACATCATGCTCGGATCCTGTAAATAGCGCAGCAGTCGCTCGTTGCCCCGGTTAATCACCTCTACCGGGACACTGTAGCCCTGTTCATTTGCCCGGACGAGGAAATCCATGACATACGCGGTAAGCCAGTACTCTTCCGACCCGTTTTTATCCCACAGCGCGAAACCGCCATTATCACGCTGCATCTGCACTAAACGGGAAATCCCAATATCGACTGCCGCGCGACGTTTTTCATCGCTGTCGCCTACAATACCTAACGCCTTCAATTGCGCAGCGTTGGTGTATAAGGATGGGAACAACCCGCTCGCCGTTTGCTCCAGACAACCGTAGGGGTAAGCTTTCAGTTCGCGGATATAGCGCGCCAGATTTAGCGGCGGTTTACCGCTGAACAGCAGTTGTCCCTGCATCGTCACAGGGGAGAAATTGGTCAGTGCTTCGCCCGGAAGCTGCCAGGTTGCGCCCGGCTGAAGTGCGACACCGTTATTAACGGTTTGCGCCGGGAACGCCGGACGCACGCCAATCTTCCACTGTTTATGCTGAACAGGCAGCGTTTCACCCGGTAAAGTCAGACCGCTAATTTCTGCCTGAATTTCGCCATCGCCAAACCCCTCCCGCGCGCGCACCGGAATAAACAGCGTAGTCCTTACTCCTGGCGCCAGATTTACCGGCGCGGGATCTTGCCCCATCAGCTCCAGTAAACCATTGGCCGCGAGCTTAATATTCAGCGTTTGCTGTTTGTCAGTCAGGTTAGTCACGTCCAGCGTCAGGCGCGAGGTATCGCCTCCCGCCAGAAAACGCGGCATATTCAGTTCAGCAATTACTGGCGCGGCAACAATCACCTTGCTTTCGCTGCTGCCAAAGTCATCCGCCGTCCAGGCCTGCGCCATTACCCGCAGCTCGCCGTTGAAATCACCGATAGGTAACGTCACCATACCTTCGCCCTGCTCGTTAAGCGTGACCGGCAGCGCCTGTTGCGCCACGATATTGACGTGATTGACCGGTGGCTTACCGCCGCGTTTTAATTCATCGCCATCACCACCAAAGCGCAGCGCCGCCAGGCGTCCTTGCCCTTCGATCACCTGGCCGTAAATATCATAAATATCCGCGCCATAGCGTTTTTGCCCGAAAAACGCCTGCCACGGATCCGGCGTGGCGTAATCGGTAATGTTCAGCACTCCGCTGTCAACGGCAGAGACCAGTACGTTAACCTGTTTTGGCATGTCGCCATTTTTCACGCTGGCTTTAATCTTGACGGTCAACGGCTGATTGGGCCGTATTTTCGCCGGGTTTTCCAGCGTCAGCCCCAGACGACGGTTTTCATCACCTAACGGTAAATGCAGTAACCCGACCGCCCGTTTTGGCGTTGCTGAGCGGGACTTGTCGCCAGGACGAACCACCAGCGCACTAAGATACAAATCGTGGCGATTCCAGGTTTTATCGATTGGGATGGCGATATCAAGCCCCTGCGCAGGCACGTCTATCTCTTGCCACCACAGCGGACCTTCGCTGGATTCCACCATCGCATAACCTTTGCCGGCGGCGGGTGCGGCAATGTGCAGCTTCATGGTATCGCCGGGGCGATAATTGGGTTTATCCAGTTTCAGGGTCACGCGATCGGGACGTACTGCTCCACTGCCATCGCTGTTATCCTGCCAGCTATAACCGGCCCAGAAGCGTACGCTGCTCACCGCATCATTAGGGGCTTTCACTTCCAGACGATAGGCGCCCCACTCAACCGGGAAGCTGACTTTACCGGTTTCATCGGCCTTAAGATCCAGAGTCTGCTCACCTTCAACCAGATCCTTTTGATCGAACTGTGATTGCCAGCCCTCGCCTTCAGACCAGTTCCAGTAATAATCCCGGCGTTCACGGATCAAACGCACCTGCAAACCGGACACCGCTTTTTTCTCGCCTTGCGCATCGGCATACACAATGTCGAAAGCGGCGTTGCTGTTTTCATCAACGATAGGCTGATTCACGGTGGTATCGGTGCGGTAGTCATAAACGGCTTTCGCCGCAAACTGCGGACGAATGCCCGGCAGCGTATCTGCAGGCCAGATGGCTTGTTCAACCCGACGCGTTACCGGACGACCGCCCGACTCCAGCAGGCTGGCTTGCAGAATGACCTGTAACGGGGAATGCGTCTCCTGCCACTGGCTGTTGGCGGTCACTTCGCCGCGACCGTGGTCATCCAGCGTGAGCTGAACTTCATCGAGGCTGCGGGAAAGGTTTTCTTCGGCGATATTCCCAAACTGGAAGCCCGGTAACGCCTGTACCGCATCCCGCAATGGACGCAGATAAAGCTGGCCTTGCAGCGCATTGCCGTTGGCGGGCGCACCGTACAGGTAGTAGCCCACCACCGAGAACTTCACTTCATCAGTTGGCGCCACCGGCATCTTACTAGCGGCGAGGTTAAGCGCCATCCGCTCCGGCATAAAATCCTCGACGTGGAAATCCCACATCCGCGACTGGTTGTCGCCAGTATTGGCACGAATATGCCACATGCCGGTTGGCGCGCTGCTGTCCAGCGGCCAGCTAAAACGGTACAGGCCGTTTTCCGGTTGGCTAACTACCGAGCGTAATACCTGTCCGTCGGGTTTCACGACTTCCAGCTTCACCGGTTGGTCGGGCAATGTTTTGCCGTCGCTGTCACGCAGTAATCCGTTGAGGATCACCGTTTCGCCAGGACGGTAGAGGTCACGAGGACCGAACATAAAGAACTGTTTGCTGTATCCCGGTGCACCGGCAATATCAAATTCAGCCAGATCCAACGCCGGGAGCTTCAGGTCCAGCAGCGTGGTTTGCCCATCTTTGCGGGCCAACAATAAGGCGGCATCTTTATCCGTCTCGAGCTTCACATGTCCCTGCGCATCGCTGGTCGCCTGCGCCAGCGTCTGCCCTTTCTCATTGAGTAAGGTGACCTCAATACCCTGCTGCGCAGCGCCATTTTCCAGACTCTGCGTAAAGACATCCAACTGGTTATGATAACGGTGCGCAGACACGCCAATATCGCTGAGCGTGAACAGCGTGGCGGCATTGCTATAGTTGTACTGCCCGGCCTGGTTCATCACCGCAATGTAAACGCCCGCCTGCTGTAGCGGCTTAATATCGCTAAGCGGCAGCAGCAGTTTCTCGCGGGTATTGCGCGCAGGATTAAGGTCAAAGCGCCCGGTATAAACCAGTTCCGCCATTTTCAACAGATTGTCTGACTCCCAGTTTGACAGCGAATTACGATATTCCCACTGGCTGACAAATGCACCGAGCGACTCGGGCTTCACGCGAAAGAAGTTCACATCCACGCTGTTGACGTTAAGGGCCATCACTGGCAGCCCTTCAATCACTTTTCCCGGCAGCAGCGAGCCGCGACTGGCAAATCCTACGCTTGGCTGGACGTCGCGAGTGGTAATGTTTTTTTCATAATCAATAGCGAACGTCGCTTTATTCAGCGCCAGCAAATCACGCTCAATGGTCACCACCAGTTCCCGGTTAGGTTCAAGATGGCGTAAGCGCAGCTCTTTCAGGTTTGGCGCCAGCTCCCAGGCCCCATCCACTTTGCCGCTTTTTTTATCGACAACGTGCAGTACGCGAGAAAAATCTTGTTCAGGATCGAGAGGAATAGAAAAAGTCAGCACCAGCGTCGCCGCACCATCCAACTGGACTTCTGAGGCATCCAGCAGCGTCAACGGCTTGCCCTGGCTTTGCTGCATCAGCTTTTGTAATTGCGCCGGATCTTTTACCGGTGTGGTCTGTGGGGCGGGCGTATCATTTTTTGCCGTCGTCGACGGCTTATCGTTATTATCGCACCCCGCCAGCGCCAACATCAGCATACAGGCCACTACGCGTAAATGTTTCATTTTTCATCCCTGGCCTGAGTGGCCCGTTAGCAACGTAGAACAACTATTATGCGTCAGATTTCAGCAGGTGGAAGTCAGTAATAAGATGTTGTTGTCTGAATTTTCGTGATTAATGTGGGTCCACCTGACAAATCAGCCTCTTTTACTTGTCGCTTTGCACCAAACATCCGACAATTTGCCGAAACCTGGTAAAAATGGAGATGCCTATGACTACCGCCTTCTTTGTCGCTGCCGACTGGCTTGTCGAACATATTGACGACCCGGAAATACAAATTCTTGATGCCCGGATGGCACCTCCAGGCCAGGAAGATCGCGATGTTGGCGAGGAGTATCGCGCCGGCCATATTCCTGGTGCGGTCTTTTTTGATATCGAAGCGCTCTCCGACCATACTTCTGCGTTACCGCATATGCTGCCACGTCCGGAGGCTTTCGCCGTCGCCATGCGCGAGCTGGGTGTACATCAGGATAAACACCTGGTCATCTACGATGATGGCAATCTGTTTTCCGCCCCGCGTGCCTGGTGGATGCTGCGCACATTTGGCGTCGAAAATGTTTCCATTTTGGCAGGCGGTTTTGCGAGCTGGCAGCGTGATGAGCTCCCCTTGCAGACAGGAAATGTTGACTTGCCCGAAGGTGAATTTGACGCCGTGTTTACGCCAGAGGCCGTCGTGCGGGTGACCGATGTCCTGCTGGCCAGCCATGAAAAAACCGCACAGATTGTCGATGCGCGCCCGGCTGCGCGTTTTAACGCAGAAGTTGACGAACCCCGACCAGGCCTCAAGCGCGGCCATGTTCCCGGTGCGCTGAACGTACCGTGGACAGAGTTGGTTCGTGACGGCGAACTGAAAACCACCGATGAGCTGGATGCTATTTTCTTCAGCCACGGCGTGAGCTTTGACAGACCGATAATCGCCAGTTGCGGATCCGGCGTAACGGCGGCCGTGGTGGTGCTGGCGCTTGCGACGCTGGGCGTTTCCAACGTCGCGTTGTATGACGGCGCATGGAGCGAATGGGGAGCGCGCAACGATTTACCGGTAGAACCCGAAACCAAATAAAATCTGATTTACACATCTTTTTCGCCCACAAAAAAACCGCTCAAATGAGCGGTTTTTTTGTGCCAGTCCGGTTCGCGGCCTTTCCAGCAGGCTGTGTTGCCATAGCAACGCAGGCACACCTCAGGAGCTAAATATTCCGGTTTAAGAGAATAAAAGTCAAGTTAATTAACAGGGAAACTATTCAACATTTAATGTATTATTCTGAGCGGCCCTTTCCGCTGTCTCGCAAACGGGCACTGGCTTTAGGGAAGGTCATTGTATGGCCGTATACGCAGGCGCACCTCAGTGCTTGCTATCACGGCATGATCGCCAGTGGTGCTGTCGTGATGCGGTCTTCGCATGGACCGCGCAATGAAAATACGATACTTCTGTATCGTGCTTGTTGTATCTGGCGCGTTGTGTCTTCACGGTGATCGGAGTTACTCAGGTAATTCTGTATGCGTGACGCTCAGCGCCCAGGGCAAGTAAGCCAGGTAGCCGCCCTACGGGGCGGCTTTCCTTTACTCAGATAATCCTGTTCTGCTTGAAATCCCGCAGGAAACCGCCCCAGCGACGCTCGTAGAAAGGCGCGATGTGTTCGGTAATAAAGTGGCTGACCCCTTTCTCACCTTTCACCACCTGGCAGATATCAATCGGTTCATCACCCGGTAACGTATCCGTTGCAACACTCCCCGTGGCATGAATAATCTCTTCAATATCGCCATCGGCTTCAATGCCAATCAGCAGGTTGGGTTGGGCATCCGGACTTTCTTTGATCGAGCAGAGAAACGCGCGTTTTACCGGCTTAATGGTTTTAAACAGCGTAGTCAGCGAGTCAATCATCTGCGCCGGAGGTTCAGCGACTTCAGAGAGGATCAGCGATTCACCGCCTTCCAGTACTTCCTGGGTGCTGAGCGGATTCCCCTCTTCCCCCATCAGCAGGCTGATTTCACGCGGCATAAATTCTTTGCCGGTCGGCAGTTTCGCGTTGAGAAACAGCGTTTCGCCGAGCGTCATTTCAAACAATGTGCGCACCGGCATGACGACAAATGCCTGCTCATCTTCAACCGCCTGCTGCAGGGCTTCCAGGGAGGTAAAGAACGGGATCACGGTGGTGCCGTCTTCTTTTTCCCAGTGCTGAAGGTCGAGGGCGCTGTCTTCAACCACCGCCTCGCCTTCTGCGACAGTACCCGGCACCCAGACGGTAGACTCCAGTAAAGTGCGGAAAAATGCCGGACGATGCGCAGGCTCTGTCGCCGCTTGCTCCAGCAGGGTTTCTAATTCGTTTTTTGTTTCAGACATAGAGATC
>NZ_CP080033.1:3640716-3649482 GCF_019382635.1 Citrobacter sp. Colony219
ATAGTGCGCACACCCAGACCGGTTGCGCCCGCAGACCACTGCTCAACCGGCGCTTTGCGATAGGTTGCAGAGCAGTCGATGTGCAGCCAGCCCTGCTGATAGTTTTCCACGAAATGAGACAGGAAGCCCGCCGCAGTGCTGGCACCCGCCGGATAAGCCGCGCTGCCGGTATTATTCAGCTCGGCAAAGTTAGACGGCAGCTGGCTACGGTGGAACTCTGCCAACGGCAGACGCCAGAACGGCTCGTTTTCTTGCGCCGCACTTGCCAGCAGACGGGTAGCCAGTTGATCGTCAAAGCTAAACAGCGCGTGGTAATCGTTGCCCAGTGCCGTTTTCGCCGCGCCGGTCAGCGTGGCAGCATCAATAATCAGTTCCGGTTTCTGCGCGCTGGCGTCAATCAGGCCATCGGCCAGTACCAGACGTCCTTCGGCATCGGTATTCATCACTTCAACTTTTTTACCGTTGCGATAGTGAATGATATCACCGAGCTTAAAGGCGTTGCCGCTGATCAGGTTATCCGCGCAGCACAGATACAGCTTAACGCGCTTGTTCAGACCACGGGTGATGGCGAACGCCAGCGCGCCGGTCACCGTGGCCGCACCGCCCATATCAGACTTCATCGAGTCCATAAATGCGCTTTGCTTGATGCTGTATCCGCCGGAATCAAAGGTAATTCCCTTGCCAACCAGACAGGCATAAACCGGCGCTTCTTTATCGCCAGTTGGATTGTAATCCAGCGCCAGCAGTACCGGAGGACGTTCAGAGCCACGACCTACGGTATGCAATCCCATGTAGTTCTGCTCGCGCAGATCTTCGCCTTTAGTGATCCGGTAAGAGACGTTATCGCAGGCAACAGAGCACAGCAGGTCTACTGCGCGTTGCGCCAGCTGTTCCGGGCCCAGCTCTTCTGCCGGGGCGTTAATGGTATCGCGCACCCAGTCAATAATTTTCAGGCGGTTATCCAGCTCTTTGCGCTGCGCCTCATCCAGAGCGGCCCACTCAACTTTGCGGGTGCCTTTTGGTCCTTTGTAGCCCTGCCAGAACACCCAACTACGTTCGGTATCCCAGCCTTCACCATCCAGTTGGACATGTTTAATACCCAGGCCGTCAATTTTACGGGCGGCGCGCTGGATAAGGCCGAGGTCATCTTTTCCGTTCAGGTGCAGGGTAATACCGTCATTATTAATGCTGTATGTCGCCTTTTCACCCCAGCGGGCATCGGCGGGTTGCGTGGAAAGCGTAATTTTCATGGCTTCTGTCATTTTATTTATCCTTATTTTCGCGCATACAGGAAAACGGGCCGCCCGTGGGCAGCCCGTTGACTTATTCGGCTTCGTCCAGCCAGACCAGCAAAATGGCCTCAAGGATTTTTTCGTTCGATGCCTGTGGATCATCATCGAACTCTTCCAGGTCACAGATCCACTGGTGCAGATCGGTGAAACGAACGGTCTTGGGGTCGAGATCGGGGAACGCGTCGTACAGCGCTTCGCCGATTTCACGGCTATCGGTCCACTTCAGTCCCATACTACCCTCTGTTAATGCTCACGTGCATGATTGATTGTGTAACGTGGGATTTCGACCACTAAATCGTCCTCGGTGACACGTGCCTGACAGCTTAAACGGCTCTCCGGCTCCAGTCCCCAGGCTTTATCCAGCATGTCGTCTTCTTCTTCTGTGCTTTCCGGCAAAGAATCAAAACCTTCACGTACGATGCAGTGGCAGGTTGTGCAGGCACAGGATTTTTCACAGGCGTGTTCAATCTCGATACCGTTACGCAGGGCAACGTCAAGAATAGTTTCGCCGGTCTCAGCTTCCAGAACTGCGCCATCGGGACAGAGATCCTGATGAGGCAAAATAACAATCTTTGGCATATTAAACCTCGTCCACGGAATGGCCTTTCAGCGCGCTACGGACAGATTTATCCATGCGGCGAGCGGCGAATTCCTGGGTTTGTTTGTCTACGTTTTTAATGGCTTGTTCTATCGCGTCAACATCGTCACCCTGTGCAACCTCGCTCAAATGCGCGGCGGCGGTGTCGATAGCCTGACGTTCTGCGGCGCTTAACAGCGCGGCATCTGCGTTCAACGCACCGGATAAACTTTCCAGTACGCGTGCCGCTTCGACTTTCTGTTCTGCAAGCCAACGGGCTTTAACGTCCTGCTCGGCAAAACTCATCGAATCCTGAATCATGGAGGCGATTTCACTGTCGGTCAGACCGTAGGACGGTTTAACCTGAATTGAGGACTCAACGCCGGTGGATTTCTCCATGGCGGTGACGCTCAGCAGACCATCGGCGTCCACCTGGAAGGTCACGCGGATGTGTGCGCCGCCAGCTGGCAATGCCGGGATGCCGCGCAGCGCAAAACGCGCCAGTGAACGGCAGTCCTGCACCAGCTCACGTTCGCCCTGCATCACGTGAATGGACATCGCGGTTTGGCCATCTTTAAAGGTGGTGAAATCCTGCGCGCGCGCCACCGGGATAGTGGTGTTACGTGGGATCACTTTCTCCACCAGACCGCCCATAGTTTCAAGACCGAGCGACAGCGGGATAACGTCCAACAGCAGCATTTCGCTGTCTGGTTTGTTCCCGACCAGAATATCCGCCTGAATTGCCGCACCAATGGCGACCACTTTGTCCGGGTCGATAGAAGTCAGCGGCGTACGGCCAAAAAATTCACCGACGCGTTCACGCACCAATGGCACGCGCGTTGAACCACCGACCATCACCACTTCCAGCACATCTTGCGGCTCCACGCCCGCATCTTTCAGCGCGCGACGGCAGGCCAGCAGCGTACGCTTGACCAGTGCGGAAATGAGTTCATTAAAGATTTCACGGGTTATTTCACCCTGCCATCCCGCCACATTAACCGTCACAGAATCGGCATCGCTGAGCGCGATTTTCGCGGCAATAGCGGCATCCAGCAGTTCGCGCTGTACGCGGTTATCGCTACGATCGGCAACACCCGCCTGCTCGCGAATATAATCGGCCAGCAGATGGTCAAAATCGTCGCCGCCGAGCGCGGAATCACCGCCGGTCGCCAGCACTTCAAACACGCCGCGGCTCAGGCGCAGAATAGAAATATCAAAAGTACCGCCGCCAAGATCGTAGACCGCAATCACGCCTTCCTGACCGGAGTCCAGGCCATAGGCTATCGCTGCTGCGGTCGGTTCGTTCAGCAGGCGCAATACGTGCAGACCCGCCAGACGCGCGGCGTCTTTGGTCCCCTGACGCTGTGCATCGTCAAAGTAAGCCGGAACGGTGATCACCACGCCGTCCAGTTCGCCGGACAGTGATTCGGTTGCCCGCGCGGCCAGCGCTTTCAGAATGTCAGCGGAGACGCGCACCGGATTAAGCAAACCGGCAGCGGTTTCAATCATCGGCAAGCCATTTTCACTTGCCTGGAAGGTATAAGGCAGATGCGGGTAACGCGCCTGGATATCTGCCAGAGAGCGGCCCATCATGCGTTTTACCGAACTGACGGTGTTTGCCGTATCCAGCGCGGCATTGGCGCGGGCATCGTAACCAACAGAGTAGCCCTGCTGCTGATAGTGAACCACTGACGGCAACAGGTGGCGACCTTCATGGTCTGCCAGCGTTTCGGCCTGGCCGCTGCGTACGGTCGCAACCAGGGAGTTGGTGGTGCCTAAATCGATACCTACCGCCAGACGACGCTGGTGCGGCGCGGCGCTCAGACCAGGCTCACTAATTTGTAATAAGGCCATTTTCGCTTCCGGAAATTAAAAATCGAGCAGTTTTTCTTCGAGTTGTTCTGCACTGCTTCGCAGTTTATCGAGAAAACGCAGCTTACGCACGGTATCTGCCGCTGCGTCCCACGTCTCGCTATCCAGCTGTTCCACCATCAGTTGATGACGAACGTTATACATTTCGCTGACGCGTTGCATAAACGCATCTAAACGTTGACTGTCTTTTGCCTGTTCAATTTCGTCCAGCTCTTCGCGCAGCTCCAGCTGTTCCATCAGAAACGCGGTATCGCGCACCGTGTGCTGCTCGCTGCGGATATCAAAGCCGTGTAAAGACAATAAGTATTCGGCGCGCATCAAAGGATGACGCAGCGTTTGCCAGGCCTGGTTGATCGTGGCGGACTGCGAAACCGCAGCAAGTTGTTCCGCCTGGGAACCGCTGGCAAATTTATCAGGATGATACTGACGTTGTAGATCCTGAAAACGTAGGCTCAGCGCCTGAGTATCGAGCTGATAACGGGCCGGCAAGCCAAAGAGGGTGAAGTAGTCCATAACATTCTCAGGGCATCGATTCTCTGTTGTTCAMNGGAGCAAAACCAGAGAGTCAGGTAAAACAAACCCCACGCGCAGGCGACCACGGTGGGGTTATCGGTAAGCGCGTTACACGTGGAAGCTTTCGCCGCATCCACATTCGTCTTTCACGTTCGGGTTAGTAAACTTAAACCCTTCGTTCAGACCTTCTTTGACGAAGTCTAACTGCGTACCGTCGAGGAATTGCAGGCTCTTACCGTCGACCACAACTTTTACGCCTTTGTCTTCAAACACGGTATCTTCAGCCGCCGGCTCGTCAACAAATTCCAGTACATAGGCCATACCTGAGCAGCCGGAGGTTCTCACGCCCAGACGCAGACCAAACCCTTTACCGCGGTTTGCCAGGAAGGTATTTACACGCGCTGCTGCACTGTCGCTTAAGGTAATCGACATAATAAAACCTCAACTCTTAATTATTTTGCTTCACGTTTGCTTTTGTAATCCGCAATCGCGGCTTTAATCGCGTCTTCAGCCAGAATAGAGCAGTGAATTTTCACCGGTGGCAGTTCAAGCTCGTCGGCGATATCGGTGTTTTTAATCGCCTGTGCTTCGTCCAGAGATTTCCCTTTTACCCATTCGGTAACCAGAGAGCTGGAAGCAATAGCGGAACCGCAGCCGTAAGTCTTGAAACGCGCGTCTTCAATGATACCCTCATTGTTGACTTTGATCTGCAACTTCATCACGTCGCCACAGGCTGGTGCACCCACCATGCCGCTGCCCACGTTCTCGTCGCTGTTGTCAAAAGAACCCACGTTACGTGGATTCTCGTAATGATCGATTACTTTTTCGCTGTAAGCCATGATGAATTCTCCTTATCGATACCGATTAGTGATGTGACCATTCAATGCTGTTCAGATCCACGCCCTGTTTGAACATTTCCCACAGTGGAGAAAGGTCACGCAGGCGGCCGATGGAGTTGCGAACCAGATTGATGGCGTAGTCAATCTCTTCTTCGGTAGTGAAACGACCTAAAGAGAAACGAATTGAGCTGTGTGCCAGCTCGTCGGTCATCCCCAGCGCGCGCAGCACGTAGGATGGCTCCAGGCTTGCAGAAGTACATGCAGAACCGGAGGATACAGCCAGATCTTTCAGCGCCATAATCAGCGATTCGCCTTCAACATAGTTGAAGCTAACGTTGAGAATGTTCGGTGCGCCCTGCTCGAGATCGCCGTTAAGATACACTTCTTCCATATCTTTCACGCCGTTCCACAGACGGTTACGCAGACTGCGCAGGCGCGCCATCTCGGTTTCCATCTCTTCTTTAGCGATACGGTATGCTTCACCCATGCCAACGATCTGGTGCACAGGCAGCGTACCGGAACGCATACCGCGCTCGTGACCGCCGCCGTGCATCTGCGCTTCAATACGAATACGCGGTTTACGACGCACGTACAGCGCACCGATACCTTTCGGGCCATAGATTTTGTGACCGGAGAAGGACATCAGGTCCACTTTCAGTTGGCTCAGATCGATAGGCAGTTTGCCTACGCTCTGGGTCGCATCAACGTGATAGATGATGCCGCGCGCACGGCACATTTCGCCGATAGTCGCGATATCCTGCACCACGCCGATTTCGTTATTCACGTGCATAATGGAGACGAGGATGGTGTCGTCACGCATTGCCGCTTCAAGTTCTTTCAGGTCGATAATGCCGTTACGCTGCGGGGCGAGGTAGGTGACTTCAAACCCTTCGCGCTCCAGCTGACGGCAGGTGTCCAGCACGGCTTTGTGTTCGGTTTTGCTGGTGATGATGTGCTTGCCTTTTTTCTGATAAAAGTTGGCTGCACCTTTAATCGCCAGGTTATCGGATTCCGTCGCACCGGAGGTAAAGACGATTTCACGCGGGTCGGCACCCACAAGATCGGCAATCTGGTTACGGGCGATATCTACCGCCTCTTCAGCCTGCCAGCCGAAACGGTGTGAACGAGACGCTGGGTTACCAAAGTTTCCGTCCAGGGTCAGACACTGCATCATTTTCTCGGCAACACGCGGGTCCACCGGCGTGGTTGCGGAGTAGTCGAGATAGATCGGTAATTTCATTGCTCTATAAACTCCGTACATCGCTTCAATGCAAGGAATCAGGCAACCGGCTGGATGTACGACCGAGTTAACGGGGCGTCTGACGCCCCGGCCTGATTCTAAAATACTATTATTATGCGCGTAACTTAACGTCGATCGCGTCTTGTGCACGATTAGTGCGTGGAGCGTCATGCGTGTGCTGGCGACCAGACACATCCAGGACTTCCTGATTATTCACCAGTTCGCCCAACGTAATGTTGTTGAGGAAACCGGTCAGACGATCGCTCAGATCGCGCCACAGCGCGTGGGTCAGGCATTTATCGCCGCCCTGACAACCGCCTTTGCCCTGGCAACGGGTCGCATCTACAGACTCGTCAACAGCGCTAATTACTTCACCTACTGCGATGCTGCCGGCATCTTTACCCAGCAGATACCCGCCGCCTGGTCCACGTACGCTGGAAACCAGACCGTTTTTACGCAAACGGGAGAACAACTGCTCCAGATACGACAGGGAAATTCCCTGACGTTCAGAAATATCAGCCAACGGTACCGGGCCCGTTTCGGAGTTGAGCGCAACGTCCAACATTGCGGTCACGGCATAACGCCCTTTTGATGTCAGTCTCATGTCTTACTTAGCCTCAAACTCGCCCCTGCCCGGGGTTTTTTATTGTAAAATGGGGGTATTGCATAGCAGGGGCAAGTCTGACATTCCCGACTAAATCAGTCAACTATTTACTTGACTAATTTAGTCAGGTATTTAACCTTCAGTGCCATTTTTACTTGCCGGAGGCGTTACGTTTACTTGCCTTTATTTTGTTGCTCAATCGACGCTAAAATCCCGCGCAAAATGTTCAGTTCCTGGCTCTCCGGACGCGCGCGCGTAAACAGACGGCGCAGCTTGTTCATCACCTGTCCCGGATGCCCTTCGCGGATAAACCCAGTCGACAGAAGCGTTTGTTCCAGATGACCGTAAAAACGCTCTAAATCATCGACCAGCGGGTACTCAGCTTCTTCGTATTCTGCGGTCTTCTCGCTTTCCTGCGTCGCCAGCCAGGCCATGCGCACTTCATAAGAGATGACCTGCACCGCCATCGCCAGGTTCAGCGAACTGTATTCCGGGTTCGCAGCAATAGCGACGTGGTAATGGCACTTCTGCAGTTCTTCATTCGTCAGACCAACGCGTTCACGACCAAACACCAGCGCCACCGGCGAATTCGTCGCTTCAGAGACGCTTTTTAAACCGCATTCGCGCGGATCCAGCATCGGCCACGGCAGCGTACGGGAGCGCGCGCTGGTGCCTACCACCAGGCTGCAACCTGCCAGCGCTTCATCAAGAGTATCGACGATCTGCGCGCTGCCGATTACATCACTGGCACCTGCCGCCAGAGCGATGGCCTGAGAGTCCGGTTTAACCAGTGGATTTACCAGCCACAGATTGGTTAAACCCATGGTTTTCATTGCGCGGGCTACAGAGCCCATGTTGCCAGTGTGAGAGGTTTCCACCAGCACGATTCGAATATTTTGCAGCATTGTATTTCTTCGGCTAAAGATTATTCGGGCATATTATCATAAAACGAAGACATATTCCGAACTCGCTGCTATACTCTGCGCCGTTTTCCCGTTCTTTAACATCCAGTGAGAGAGACCGATGCATCCGATGCTGACCATCGCCGTGCGCGCAGCGCGCAAGGCGGGTAATGTAATTGCCAAACACTACGAAACCCCAGACTCTGTAGAAACCAGCCAGAAAGGCAGCAATGATTTCGTGACTAACGTCGATAAAGCCGCCGAAGCGATTATTATCGAAACTATTCGCAAATCTTACCCACAGCACACCATCATCACCGAAGAAAGCGGTGAGCACGCAGGTGAAGATCAGGATATTCAATGGGTTATCGATCCACTGGATGGCACTACCAACTTCGTAAAACGTCTGCCGCACTTCGCGGTATCTATCGCAGTACGCATTAAAGGCCGTACTGAAGTCGCCGTTGTTTACGATCCAATGCGTAACGAACTGTTCACCGCCACTCGCGGCCAGGGCGCACAGCTGAACGGCTATCGTCTGCGTGGCAGCACCGCCCGCGATCTGGACGGCACCATCATCGCCACCGGTTTCCCGTTCAAAGCGAAGCAGCACGCCGCTTCTTACATGAAAATTCTTGGCAAAATGTTTACCGAGTGCGCTGACTTCCGCCGCACAGGTTCTGCTGCGCTGGATCTGGCTTACGTTGCCGCTGCGCGCGTCGACGGTTACTTCGAAATCGGTCTGAAACCATGGGATTTCGCAGCAGGTGAGCTGATTGCACGTGAAGCTGGCGCACTGGTTTGCGACTTCACCGGTGGTCATAACTACCTGGCAACCGGCAACATCGTTGCAGGTAACCCGCGCGTTGTTAAAGCCATGTTGGCTAACATGCGTGACGAGCTGAGCGATGCGCTGAAGCGTTAATC
>NZ_CP080033.1:3649583-3671901 GCF_019382635.1 Citrobacter sp. Colony219
GCTAAAACGGTCTTATCCCCCGCCCCACCGGCACCGCACTCATCCACATCACTACCGCAGCAACAATAAGCACCGCACCACCGGCTAACGCCAGCGTCGTCCAGCCAATCTGTCGCCACAGCACCGGCGCTTTATGCCCGCTAATTTTCACCGCCAATGAGCGAAAGCTATGTACCAGCAAAGCCAGTGACGTAATCGTCAAAGAGGTTCCTGCCGCCATCGCCAACGCCGACGCCATACCCCAGCTAAAGACGCCAACCACTTTACTGAACAGCAGCACCATAATTGCGCCAGAGCAGGGACGCATGCCCATAGAGAGAATAATCATCAACCGGGCGCGCCAGTCATCGCCGCTTTGCAGTTGTTCCGGCTTGGGCAAATGCTGATGCCCGCAGCCGCAGCCCTCGTGATGCACATGGCGCGGCGTAAAGGCGGTGAATTTCGGGCGCATCAGCAGCTGGCGCAATTTCTTCAGCGCACGGACACACAATAAAACGCCCAACACGCCAACCAGCGCATAACTTCCTTTCTCCAGCCAGAAACTGCTCATATGCAGCTGTCGGGCAGGCATTTGCAGCACCGTGAGGACTACAACCACCAGTCCTATTGCCACCAGCCCCTGCAATAGGGAAGACGCCAGCGTCAGCCCAATGCTCGACTTGAGCTTCGACGGATGCGTCGCCAGCCAGGTCGTGATGACGATTTTGCCGTGCCCCGGCCCCAATGCGTGCAATACCCCATATATAAAGCTAAACAACAGCAGAGATCCGCCCGCACGTGTGGGGTTCGCGGCAACCGCTTTCAGCAACCCGCTCATCTGCTGGTTAACATCGCGCTGCCAGACAACAGTTTGCATCATTACCTGAGGCCAGGCCTGCCACAACCACAGCACCCCGCCTGTCGCCAGCAACAAAAAGACCGCCAGCGGCCATAGCGTGAGCCAACGGCGTCTGGCTGCGCGTTGTTGATAAACTACTGACATTGCAGCGTCACCGTCTGTGCAAACTGTTTACCCAACTCCATATCCTCCGGCGGTGCGTCTTCTTTATCCAGCGACTGCGCAAAGCTCAACATGTGTTCATTCGGCGTTGGCGTATGCACTGAAATATGGCATTGCTGGCTTATGGTCTGCGAAAGCCGGGCGTCGCTGTCTTTGTCATAGCTCATATCGACGTAGTAGGTCGGATCGAAGGTTGAAATAGTATATTTTTGACCGCTCAGTGGTTGAGCTTCGGCCAGCGGCAGAACGAACGTCAGCACCGCCTGGTGTTCTTCACGCGCCATGCCATATTCCGTCGGTCTGTTTTTAAACTTTACCTTTTTCCCATCGTGCCACACTTCGGTGAAATAGTGCTGCCCGAGAACGTTGGCCATCACTTCCGCCGCCAGTTTTTTCCAAATTTCATCACCAGGTTTAGCATTCCCCGCGTCGTAAAGCAGATCCGCCGACGTGATTTCATCCATCGTCCAGCGCATTTTTAGCGCGACGAACCGATCATTTTCGCTCACAACTTCGGTTTTCAGATGAATAAAGCTGTGGGGATGCGCACCTGCGCCAAAAGACAGGACAGCGAGAAACAACGTCATAATGATACGTTTAACGCCTTGCATGAGTCCTCCACGATAAAAATCAACACCGCCACAAATAATGATGCCGTATTTGGCGCAAGTGTGCCGAGGATACCATTGAACGAAAAAATGTTGAGCACCCTTTTCCGGTATCGATTCAGTTCTCAATTTCAATAATTTCTTCTTCGGGAAATTCCACCCAAACACCTTTTCGGCGTCAAATCTTAAGTCAAATGATAATAAAATGTTAATTAAAAGTTTAATTTTTAATGTTTTATTAACACTTAATTTGAACATTTGAATGTAAAATCATGCAAATTTAACTAATTGCTAACCATTTTATTTCCATAAATTCACAATAACGGGCGTATATCACATTCTCCAAACTTATGATTCATTCCCTCTTCCATTCGTTGTTAACTTCACGCCGTGACATGTCCTGCCCCCTACGAAAGGTACAACTATGAAATTCAAACTCGCATTACTCAGTGCAACCCTGGTTTCTGCATGCATGTTGTCCGGCACGTCCTTTGCGGCGGAAAAATATGAAATTGCTGTGGTTGCCAAAGTCACTGGTATTCCCTGGTTTAACCGCATGGAAACCGGTGTTAACGAAGCAGCAAAAAAACTGGATGTGAACGCTTACCAGACCGGTCCGTCTACGCCGGACCCGGCACAGCAGGTCAAAGTGATTGAGGATCTGATCGCCAAAAACGTCAACGCGATCATCGTGGTACCAAACGATGCCAAGGTTCTTGAGCCAGTACTGAAAAAAGCGCGCGATAAAGGCATTGTGGTCCTGACGCACGAATCCCCGGACGAGCAAATCGGTCAGTGGGATATCGAAACCATCGACAGTGAAAAATACGCGCAGGCCAACGTCGATGAGTTAGCGAAAAACATGGGCGGTAAAGGGGGTTATGCCATCTATGTCGGTTCGCTGACGGTCCCATTGCATAACGCGTGGGCGGATTATGCAATCAAGTACCAGAAAGAAAAATATCCGGAAATGTTCGAGGTCACTTCACGTCTGCCGGTTGCGGAAAGCATCGATAAATCCTACGCCACAACGCTGGATCTGATGAAAACCTATCCGCAGATGAAGGGCATTATCGGCTTCGGCTCACTGGGTCCAATTGGTGCGGGTCAGGCTGTGCAGAAAAAACGCGCCAAAGATAAGATCGCCGTTGTCGGGATCGCCATGCCAGCACAGGCTGCGCCTTACCTGATGCGTGGAGATATCAAAAAAGCGCTGCTGTGGGATCCAAAAGATGCGGGCTATGCGCTGGTAACGGTTGCCGATCAGCTGTTACAGGGCAAAGAAGTCAATGCAGATCTGAGTATCGACGGTTTAGGGAAAGCCGATATCGACACGGAGAAGAAAGTGATCCGCTTTAACAAGATCCTCGAAGTCACCAAAGACAACGCACAATCACTCGGTTTCTAAGGCTTTTGCCAACACCAGGGAAACCATAACGCCGACCGTCTGGTCGGCGCTATCAACCAAACTAACACTCAGCGTCCGTCAGGGCGCTCGCAGGGGTATTGTCCATGACAGACACCACCGCATTTATCACTCTTGAGAATATCAGCAAACAATTCCCGGGCGTGCTGGCGCTGGATAACGTGAATCTGACGCTGAGAAAAGGCGAAGTTCACTGTCTGGCGGGTCAAAACGGCTGTGGTAAAAGCACCATTATTAAAGTGATCTCCGGGGTTTATCACCCGGAAAAAGGCGCGCAGATTTTACTCGACGGAAAATTGTTCCATCACCTGACGCCGCAGCTCTCTTCCCATTATGGCATTCAGGTTATCTACCAGGACCTGTCGTTGTTCCCCAACTTTAGCGTCGCAGAAAATATTGCGGTTAACCGCTATCTGCCCGGCGGTGATATCTGGGTACGTCGTGGTGCTATGAAACAGCAGGCGCTGGCCGCCATGAAGCGTATCGGGGTGAATATCGATCCCGATAAAAAAGTAGAAAAACTCTCGATTGCCGACCGACAGCTGGTCGCCATTTGCCGGGCGATTGCCGCCGATGCGCGTCTGGTGATTATGGATGAACCCACCGCCTCGCTGACCCGTCAGGAGGTCAATGGCCTGCTGAAGGTGGTTAACGAACTGAAAGCGGCCGGCATTTGCGTGGTATTTGTCAGCCATCGTCTGGATGAAGTAATGGAAGTGGCAGACCGCATCAGCGTGATGCGCGACGGCAAACTGGTGGGTACATATCCTGCCAGCGAACTGGACAGCCACGAGCTGGCTTTCCTGATGACCGGACAACGCTTCCATTACAGTCCGTTGCCGGAGAAATCATTCGACGCTCGAGCCCCCCTGCTGGAGCTGCGCAACCTAAGCCGCAGAGGCAAATACCAGAACATCAATCTTTCGCTGCACGGCGGCGAGATTGTCTCGATTGTCGGCCTGCTGGGCGCCGGGCGTACCGAGCTTTGTCTGAGCCTGTTCGGCATGACACACCCGGAAAGCGGCGAGATTCGCATTAACGGCCAGCCGGTTACTCTGCGCAATAACCATGACGCCATCAAACACGGGATCGGCTATGTCTCAGAAGATCGCCTGACGCAGGGGCTGATCATGGAGCAGTCGATTTACGACAACACCATCGTCACGGTGTTTGATCAACTGCACACCGGTAGCGGCTTGCTCGATCATCGTAAAGCGCAAAAGCTGGTCGCCGATTTAATCCGCGAACTGAATATCAAAGTGTCCGATCCGCACCTGCCGGTCAAAACGCTTTCCGGCGGCAATGCCCAGCGCATCGCCATTGCCAAATGGGTGGCGACCAATCCCCGCATTCTGATCCTCGACTCGCCTACCGTCGGCGTGGATATTGCCAACAAAGAGGGAATTTACCAGATAGCCCGCGATCTGGCGGAACAAGGTATGGCGGTGCTGATGATTTGCGATGAAATCCCGGAAGCGTATTACAACAGCCACCGCGTGCTGGTAATGCGTCGCGGCAGGCTGGTGGCGGAATTTAATCCTCATCACTGCCGTGAAGAGGAGATTGCTGAAGTGGTCGAGGTAATCAATGAATAAGATGCTTCTGTCCCGTTTAATCGGGCAACATGAATTCTGGCTGGGCCTGCTGGTCGTGGCGCTGGCGGTTGGGCTGAGCATCAGCACCGACGAGTTCTTGTCTTTGGGGAACCTGACGGATGTGGCCACCAGCTACGCGATTCTCGGCATCCTTGCCTGTGGGCTGTTTGTGGTGCTGATTTCCGGCGGGATCGATATCTCATTTCCGGCGATGACCGCGATTGCCCAGTATGCGATGGCCAGTTGGGTGATCGGCCACGGCGGCAACTTCGCACTGGCATTAACCATTGCGATTGCGGTGGGCCTGCTGCTTGGGCTGATCAACGGTTTTCTGGTCTATTGGCTGCGCGTTCCGGCAATCATCATTACCATCGCCACGCTGAACGTCTACTACGGCCTTCTGGTTTACGCCACCAAAGGCACCTGGCTGTACGGTTTCCCTGACTGGTTTATGAACGGCATTAACTGGTTCTCCTTCACCGCGGCAGATGGCTACGACTACGGCCTGACCCTGCCCCTGCTGTGCCTGGCGGCGGTGATCGCCTTTACCGCAGTGCTGATGAACTATACCCGTCTTGGCCGTCAGGTTTACGCCATGGGCGGCAACCGCGACGCGGCCTCGCGTCTGGGGCTGAATCTGCTGAAGCTGCATTTCTACGTGTATGGCTATATGGGCATTCTGGCAGGTGTTGCGGCCGTGGTTCAGGCGCAAATCACCCAGTCAGTTGCACCCAATTCGCTGCTCGGCTTTGAGCTGACGGTGCTGGCGGCGGTCGTACTCGGCGGAACCAGCATGAGCGGCGGGCGCGGTACGTTGACCGGAACCCTGCTCGGCGTTGTCTTGCTCGCCTTCTTACAAAATGGTCTGACGCTGCTCAGCGTCTCCTCTTACTGGCACACCGTATTCAGCGGCGCCATTATCCTGGTCAGCATCAGTGCCACGGCCTGGAACGAAAAACGCAAACTGGCAAGGGAGCTTTGAGATGAAAACAATCGCCAGATTTTTACCCGGTGATGCCATCATTCGTCTGCAATGCGTCATTATTGTGGTCGTCGCCCTGGTCTTCTCAGCCCTGCTTGGCAGCCGTTTTTTCAGCGTCGCTAACTTCCAGTCGATAGGCTCACAGTTACCGATCCTCGGCATGCTGGCCCTCGGAATGGGTATGACCATGCTGACCGGCGGCATTAACCTGTCAATTATTGCCGGGGCGAACGCCTGCTCGCTGGTAATGGCAGCGATTATCGTTACCCATCCGGATAGCCCGCTGTTTCTGGTGCTGGCGCTGCTGGCAGGCGCAGCCGTGGCGGTGGCTATCGGTACGCTCAACGGCGCGCTGATTGCCTGGGTCGGCGTCTCACCGATTCTCGCCACCCTCGGCACGATGACACTTATCTCCGGGCTGAATATTCTGCTCTCCAACGGGACGGTGATTTCGGGTTTCCCGACCGCCATTCAGTACCTTGGCAACGCCACAATTGCGGGTATTCCGGTGGCGCTGTTGCTCTTTTTCCTGGTGGCAATCCTGCTATGGGTACTGCTGGAGCACACCACGCTGGGGCGCAGTCTTTATCTCGTCGGCTCCAATGAACAGGCTACCCGCTACAGTGGTGTGAATACCGTACGGGTACAAATTTCCGTGTACGTGATTTCAGCCCTGCTCGGCTGGGTCGCCGCCATTCTGATGATGGCGAAATTCAACTCGGCAAAAGCCGGATACGGTGAGTCCTACCTGCTGGTCACCATCCTTGCCTCCGTACTCGGTGGCATCAATCCGGATGGCGGCTTCGGACGCATTATCGGCCTGGTACTGGCGCTGATTGTGCTGCAAATGCTGGAAAGCGGCCTTAACTTGCTGGGGGTCAGCAGCTATCTGACGATGGCGCTGTGGGGCGCGGTGCTGATCCTCTTTATCGCATTACAGAATCGTAAAGCCTGATTTCAGGAGAAAAAATTATGGCAAGTTACTTTATTGGTGTGGATGTCGGAACCGGAAGCGCCCGTGCTGGCGTGTTTGATCTCAACGGCAGAATGGTCGGCCAGGCCAGTCGGGCCATCGAGATTTACCGCCCGCAGGCCGATTTTGTTGAGCAGTCTTCCGATAACATCTGGCAGGCAGTGTGTAACGCGGTTCGCGATGCGATTAACCAGTCGGATATCAACCCTATCCAGGTGAAAGGTCTGGGCTTTGACGCGACCTGTTCACTGGTGGTGTTGGATAAAGAAGGTAAACCGCTGACCATTAGCCCGTCCGGGCGCAGCGAACAGAATATCATTGTGTGGATGGATCACCGCGCCATTACTCAGGCTGAGCGCATTAACGCCCTGCATCATCGGGTGCTGGACTACGTTGGCGGTATTATCTCCCCGGAAATGCAAACGCCCAAACTGCTGTGGCTGAAGCAACATATGCCCAACACCTGGGCCAATGCGGGATACTACTTTGACCTGCCCGATTTCCTGACCTGGCGCGCAACGGGCGATGACACGCGCTCACTGTGCTCGACGGTGTGTAAATGGACCTATATGGGCCATGAAGACAAATGGGATGCCAGCTATTTCCGCCAGATTGGGCTGGAAGACTTGCTGGAACATGATGCTGCCAAAATTGGTCGCTACGTGAAAACCATGGGCGAACCGCTCGGTCATGGTCTTTCTGCGCGCGCCGCCAGCGAAATGGGGCTGATTCCGGGGACCGCTGTCAGCGTCTCGATCATCGATGCCCACGCCGGTACGCTCGGCACGCTCGGCGCGAGCGGTGTCTCCGGCGAGGTGGCGGATTTTGACCGTCGTATCGCGCTGATTGGCGGCACCTCTACCGGACACATGGCGATTTCCAAAGAGCCGCGTTTTATCGGCGGCGTTTGGGGTCCTTACTACTCAGCAGTGCTGCCAGAATACTGGCTTAACGAAGGTGGACAGTCGGCAACCGGGGCGTTAATCGACCACGTTATTCAGTCGCATCCTTGTTACGAAACCTTGTTGACCCAGGCGAAATCTCAAGGGCAGACCATTTATGAAGTGCTGAATGCGCTGCTGCGTAAAATGGCCGGTGAGCCGGAAGATATCGCATTTTTAACCCGTGACATGCACATCCTGCCCTATTTCCACGGCAACCGTTCACCTCGCGCCAACCCAACGCTCACAGGCGCTATCACCGGACTGAAGCTGTCGCGCACGCCGGAAGATATGGCGTTACAGTACCTCGCGACCATCCAGGCCATTGCGCTGGGAACCCGTCATATCATTGAAACGATGAATCAAAGCGGCTACACCATCGATACCATTATGGCCAGCGGCGGCGGGACGAAAAATCCGATCTTCGTTCAGGAGCATGCCAATGCCACCGGCTGTGCGATGCTGCTGCCTGAAGAGAGCGAAGCCATGCTGCTGGGCGGCGCCATGATGGGGACTATCGCCGCAGGCGTGTTCGATACCTTCCCGGAAGCAATGTCAGCGATGAGCCGGATTGGTAAAACGGTTACCCCGCAGACTAATCGCATTAAGCAGTATTACGATCGCAAATATCGGGTATTCCACGAGATGTATCAGGATCATATGAAATACCGCCAGTTGATGCAGGAGGACGCATGAGTAACTCCTGGTCTCAGGCCACCGACGTATTCCAGCTCTATAGCGATGCCCTGGCGGGTCTGGGGCAGCATCTGACTGAACCTGTCTGGCAGTCGCTAATGGCGGAGCTGCGCGGTTGTCCAGGGAAAGTCGTCGTCACCGGCGTCGGTACCTCTGGCATTGCAGCGCGTAAAGTCGCGCATATGCTGGCCTGCGTGGAACGTCCGGCGATTTATCTCAACGCAACGGATGCAGCGCATGGCGATCTCGGTTTTTTACGCGCCGACGACCTGGTGATTATGCTGTCACGCGGGGGTAATTCGGACGAGCTCACCCGGCTGCTGCCCGGACTGGCTGCGAGGAATGTGCCCATCCTGAGCGTGACTGAAAACGCGGATTCGGCCATCGCTAAAGCATCGAAGCTAGTGATTTCCACCGGCGTTCAGCGAGAGGCCGACCCGCTGAACATGTTAGCCACTACCTCAATTTTACTGGTGCTGGCTATCTTTGACGCCGCCTGCGCCTGTCTGATGAGCGAAAGCGGCTACTCAAAGGAAACGCTGCTGGCGGTACATCCGGGCGGCGATGTGGGATTAACGCTGAGTCGTGAGCAATAACGCCAGACAACTGTTACGGAGGTAATGAACCTGTTGCCTCCGTCGTATTGCTACGTTCACCTAAGGTTTTCACTTCTCTGAAACGATACTCCCTGTGAACGTGTTAAGGGTACTATCGCCGTACCCTTAACAATCCCGGCTCCCGGCGGGAAAATTGCCACTTCGTGGTTCCCTCCGCTTATTCCTCCCGGCCTTACGGAAACACGTCGGCAATTTTCAGCCGGACCAGYCCWCACCTRACCACCTGTATTTTTATTYGAATATATCTGARCARCAAAACAGATTTAACTGGAAGTCAGAGCWKTGCAGCGATGACMMCGGTCCGGCTGAAAATCGATGAGGCGTTGACGGCTGMCCGGGNCTGCCCGCAGGGATGCGGGCAGAGGGGACGGCCTGCAGGGATGCAGGCTCGGCACCGACCCGACAGGCAGACGGCATAAGACGAATAACTCGCGTAGCGACGATTTTCCCGCCGGGAGCCTGGGATGCAAGGGAGGCGGCGGTGAGCCTCCCTTGCTCGTTCACGGGTATCTGTGCTTCAGAGAAATGACACTGCTGAGGTGAACGGAACCCTGAGCAGGAATCACATGTACTCCATAATGTTTAACAAACATGCAGTACATCTCTGGCATTTTTTATATCTCAACAAAAGATAAAACAGTGAAAAAGCGGATTAACGCGCTGCGTTCCACTCCCGCTATCTGTTCCGCACGTTAAAAATTCTGTGACGCTCTCCAGCATTCCTGGTGGAAAGCATTCCATTCTCCAAATCTATGAGCAAACTTTAGCTATTCTTATCAAACATACTTACGGGAGACCCTACAGATGATGTCAACGCTTGCTCCGCCATCTGTACTTTCCGCTCCCCAGCGCCGTTGCCAGGTACTGCTGACGCTTTTCCTGCCGGGGCAAATCGCTACTACACAAACCTTCAGCAGCCTCAACGGTGTCGATGATGCCACGGTTCAGGAAGATATTATTGGCGCAGGGCTCGAAATCCAGCGCTATCACCGGCTCACGATAGCCACCGCGCAGAATGGTGGCTATGCGATCGAAGGAACCCCGCTAAATCAGCGCCTGTGTCTGTTGCAGTGGCTACGCCGTGGTTTGCGAATTTGCCCGACTTTTATCGCCCAGCATTTCACGCCCGCATTAAAAATGGAGCTGAAACAACAAGGTATTGCACGTACGCTGTATGACGACACCAATCTGCATGCGCTCATCAATCTGTGCTCCCGGCGCTTACAGAAGCCATTTGAGTGTCGTGACATCCAGTTCCTGCGCTTGTATTTACAGTATTGCCTGCTACAGCACCACGCGGGGATCACCCCGGAGTTTAATCCACTCCAGCAACGGTGGGCGCAATCCTGCGCTGAGTATCCGCTCGCCGAGGAAATTGGCCGCCACTGGCAGCGCCACGTCATGCAACGTGCGCCGCTGGGCGAATCGCTGTTTATGGCGTTGTTATTCTCCATGATCCGCATCCCCGATCCTATCCGCGATAATCACCAGCAGGATCGCCGCCTGCGCCTTGCTATTGCGCGGCTGGTGCTGCGTTTTCGCGAGTATGGCAACGTGCGCTTCAGCGACGAGCAAGGACTGCACGATCAGCTTTATATTCACCTTGCCCAGGCGCTTAACCGTAGCTTGTTTGCCATTGGCATTGATAACACGCTACCGGAGGAGTTCAGCCGACTTTACCCCAGGTTGGTACGTACCACCCGCGAGGCGATACACGGCTTCGAAGCGGAATACGATGTCCAGTTTTCAGAAGAAGAGATCGGGCTGGTTGCGGTGATTTTCGGTGCCTGGCTGATGCAGGAAAAGGATTTGCATGAGAAGCAGATTATCCTGCTGACCGGTAGTAACGAACAACTTGAAGCGCATATAGAGCAACAGTTGCGCGAACTGACGCTGCTGCCGCTCAACGTAAAGCATATGCCGATGCAGGATTTTCAAAAAGAGGGAGCCCCGCGTGGCGTAACGCTGATTATTACGCCATACACCACGCCGCTACCGCTGTTTTCTCCCCCGCTGATTCATGCGGATCTGGCGCTTACGCCGCATCAACAGCAGCAGATCCGCAAAATCCTCGAATCATAACGTCGCAGGCTGCGCCGCCACCTTCGGGCGCAGAAAGATTGCCGGGAGCGCCACCAGCGCCATCACCCAGAATACGCCGCTGCCCAGATTCTGGTACAGGTATCCTGCGAATACGGTCATGATGGCGATGCTACCGCCCATCGCCACCGCCGAGTACACCGCCTGGAGACGAATCACTTCGCTGCCCTGTCGCGCAGCAATGTAACGCATCGCCGCCAGGTGGCAGACGGTAAACGTGCCGCAATGCAGGATTTGCACCACAATCAGCCATGGCAGCTCTGTGCTCCAGCCCATCAGCCCCCAACGCGCGACGCCGCAAACGGCGGAAAGCAGCAGAAGATCGCGAGCGCTAAAGCGGCGGAACAGCTTGTGGCTGAGCGCAAAAATAATCACTTCCGCCACCACGCCTAATGACCATAAATAGCCCACCGCCGAAGCGGAATAACCGGCAGACTGCCAGTAAATGGCGCTGAAACCGTAATAAGCGGCATGTGCGCCCTGCAGCAGACTCACGCAGGCCAGAAAACGCCAGCTTTGGGTTATTAGCGCGCGCCAGGCGGGCCATCCCGCGCTCTCCTGCTGACGGTTCTCCCCCGCTGGCTGTACGCTTGGGCGGATCATCATCCCCAGCAGCATTGATGCAACGCCAAGCGACAGCAGGACCAGGATAATCCGATAATCGAACAGGCTCACCAGTTTGCCGGTCAACGCAGAGCCGATCACAAAGGCCACGGATCCCCACAGTCGCACCCGACCGTAATCCATGGTTATCTGTTTTTGCCAGGTGTTGGCCAGTGCGTCGGTCAGCGGCACCAGCGGCGAGAAAAACAGGTTAAAGCCGACCATCACCACCATCAGCCACGCCACGTTGGTCCCCGCCCAGAAGGCCAGTGCAAACACCAACGTCAACAAGGCCAGAATACGTAACGCTGAGATCAGCCGAGAGGGATCGCTCACACGCGGTGCGATCAGCAAGCTACCGAGAAAACGGGCAATCAGCCCCGCGCCCAGCAGTAAACCGATGGTTTCCGGCGTCAGCCCCAGCCCTTCGAGCCAAACGCTCCAGAAAGGCAGAAAAATACCGTAGCTAAAGAAGTAGGTGAAATAACCGAGCGCCAGCCAGCGCGTGGAATGCAAAGCCATGAATCCCTCCCGTTTGGTGGCGATAGTCTGGCGACAAACGCAGGCTGGCGCAAGTGAGCATTAACACGCAGATAACATGATTTTTGCCCTATTCGACGCAAATTTGCATCGCAAAATGGCAGCGTTCACCCTGCGCTAAAACCTGTAACCCCGGCTGCCCCTGCATGTGGTGGGCATTCACCGGATGCGTCTGCGGATCCAGACACAGAAACGGCTCACCCGACATTCTGAACAGCATCAACCATGGAGTTTGCGCTAAAATCGTGATTCTCATCACATCTCGCTGAATAACAGCCCGTCCGCTCCAGCCGGAATAGCCGACGTTCAGCCAGCTATCCTCACCGTATTGCGCGCGCATGAAATCCGCCGCTGGTGGAATGACACGTTGCCATTCCAGCGGCAGATGCTGCAATCGTGTCAGAAACGCCCCCCCACTAAATCGCCACCCGTCTCTGTAAGCGATCATCTGCTGGTTCACGTCGCGCTGCCAGACCACGCTTTGCAGCATCGCCCACCAACCAGCCGTGGAGTGCAAACCTTGGTTCCTCCCGTTGTCGAGGGCACTCGAAGAATTGCACCTATACGAGCTAATACGTTTCTGAAATAGATAGTATATATACAGAAAAGCAAAAATAATTCACAAACAAAACACATCTGCACAATCAATAATAAATTAGCAGAACAAGTAATAATATATTAATTATCCATAAACAAATTCTGAAAATCACCTTAAGCAATACCAGAACTGGAATACATTCAATATCATTCAAGGTAACTAAAGTTATTAAAATAGTTAAACAATTTTAATTGTCATCATTCATTAATATAACGCATGGAAGAAAGAGGTACTTTAATGAAAAAAGTAGTGAAATCAATCGCCGTCGGTTTACTTGCGCTTTCTGCGGGAAGCGCATGGGCGACGGACGGCACCATTGAATTTACAGGCGAGATTTTAACCAGCACCTGTGAATTTGCCAACGGTGATACGATCAACGTCGAATTAGGCCACTACGCCGCCAAACAATTTAAAAGCGTTGGCGATCGTTCTCCGGCTATTCCAGTCGATATTCCACTGAAAAACTGCCCAACAACGCCGTGGAAACACCTTGATGGCAATACGGACAACTCATTCCAGATGTGGTTAGAAACGCGTAGCGGCGGTACCGTTGCGGGCAACGAAAACCTGATTGCCGTCAACAGTCTCGATGTTCCTGCAACGGGTGTAGGTATTCGAATCGACAGAGCCATCGACGGGAAACAAATGTCGCTGAATAAGCTTACCGATCCGAAAATCAGCTTTACACCTGAAGCCGACGGCACAACTACGGTAGGACTGCAGGCCTACTACGTTTCCACCGTCGATTCTTCTGCCATCACCCCAGGGGAAGCAAACGCCACTGTTGATGTCACCATCGACTATCGCTGATTGCCATCTACCATCTCTTTCCCTTCTTTCCATAGACGGGGAAAGAAGTGGTTTCTGACGCCAGGTTAAGGATAACCGAGATGAAAAAAATCACAGCATTTGCGCTGACATTACTGCTGAGCGGCTGGTCCTGCCAAAATTTCGCTGGCGGAATTGTACTGGAAAGAACCCGCGTCATTTATGACGCAGGGAAGAAAGAAGCCGCGCTATCCGTGACTAATCACAGTGAAAGTCTGCCCTATTTACTGCAATCCTGGGTCGACAATGAACAAGGGACAGCCCGTGGTCCCTTTATTATGACGCCACCGCTATTTCGCCTGAATGCAGGCAATAATTCATCATTGAGAATAATAAAGACATCTGATGATATAGCTAAAGATAAAGAATCCCTGTTTTTTATTAACGTACGCGCCATTCCGGCAACACAACAATCCGATAGCGTCGAAAATAATATGCTGACGCTGGTATTTAAAACCCGAATTAAGCTCTTCTACCGTCCGAGCAGCCTGGTAGGGAAGCCCTATGACGCCTATAAATTACTCGAATATAAATATAGCAATAATAAGTTAGACATCTATAACCCATCTGCTTATTACGTGGTCTTCGCGGGATTGATGCTGGATAAAACCGATCTGACCAACAACATAGAGCGGATCGCACCTGGCGAGCATAAACAGTTGGCAGTACCGGGTCTGGCAGGAAAGACGGTGCAGTGGGCTGCAATAAACGACTACGGCGGAACTAGCCAGACGGAAACCAGGACGCTGCAATAAATCGCGTCTTACAGCCAACTTACGACGTTAGCTCTCAGGGAATGAAAAGCGATATGGTGCAATCAACGCCACATTTTTCAGAAATTAAACCACTCGCCTTGTGGCTGCATTGCGCAATCGTCAGCGGATGTCTGGCATCTGTCCATGCCAGAGCCGATGTCTTCTACTTTGACCCAACGCTTCTGGAAACAGAAAAAAGTGGTCAGTCGTCGGTCGATCTTTCCGTTTTCTCTCAGGAGAATTCACAGCTCCCAGGAGAATATATCGTTGATATTTATGTTAATAAAAAGAAAATCGTACAGCGAAAAATCCCATTTATTGCAGATAAAAATCACCAGTTAATTCCCCAGCTAACCCTTGAACAACTGCGCGAGTTGGGCGTGAAAATTGAAAATTATCCACAGCTCGAAAAGCTGGATGACCTTACGACGATCGGCAACCTGGCGCAGGCCATTCCTGGCACCGTCTCGGAGTTTGATATCAACCACGGCAGACTGAACCTAAGCGTGCCCCAGATAGCGCTGTACCGCGATGCTCGCGGCTACGTTGCCCCTTCTCGCTGGGACGATGGCATACCGGTTCTGTTCACCCACTACACGTTTAGCGGTTCGCAAAATCAGTATGACGGTGATAGCAATCAGCACCAGTATCTGAATATGCAAAACGGTGTCAACCTTGGTCCCTGGAGGCTACGTAACTACTCGACCTGGACACACAACGACAGTGATGCGCATTGGGATAGCATTAATAGCTGGCTACAACGAGATATTAAAAGCCTGAAATCACAGCTGATAGTAGGAGAAAGCGCAACTGAAGGCACCGTGTTCTCAAGTTATCAGTTCACGGGAGCACGTCTCTTTTCCGACGAAACCATGTTACCAAACAGCCAGCGTGGCTTTGCGCCAACAATTCGTGGCATCGCACACTCAAGCGCTATCGTCACAATACAGCAAAACGGCTACACCCTTTATCAAAGCAACGTGCCGGCTGGGGCCTTTGAAATCAACGACCTCTATCCTTCCTCCTTTAGTGGCGATCTCGATGTCACGATTGAAGAAGCTGACGGTACGGTAAGGCACTTCGTCCAACCCTTCTCTGCGCTGCCGCAAATGCAAAGACCCGGATACCTTAAATACAGCGTCACTGCCGGGCGTTTTCGCGCCCCAACGTCGCAGGACAGCAATGAACCCGAGTTTCTTGAAAGTACCGCCAGCTATGGCCTGAGCAACGCCATTACGCTGTATGGTGGTCTGAATGCCTCGCAGGATTACCAGGCTTTAGCGCTGGGTCTTGGCTCAACGCTTGGCGTACTCGGGGCGGTGTCGACAGATCTGAGCCGTGCAGATACCCAGTTGAATACGGATGGTCGTTATCATGGTTATAGCTGGCGTACACAGTACATTAAAGATATCCCCGAAAGCGGCACCAGCGTGTCGCTAAGCTATTATCGCTATACCAGCAGTGGCTATTTCAACTTTTCCGACGCCAATCAGAAGGATATCCGTGCCGACGATCGCCTGCGCAGCGAGGCTCAATTTACGTTCAACCAGTCACTGCTAACAGGCATCAGCTTTTATGCTTCAGGCTCACAGCAAGAATACTGGGACCGCGGGCAGCAGGATAAAAACCTGTCTATTGGCCTGAACGGTAACCTATGGGGAGTCAGCTATAACCTGAGCGGCCAGTTCACCGACTCTCAGGACCACGAAAACGATCGCACGCTATCGCTCAGCCTGAGTATACCGCTAGACCGCTGGCTATCCCATACACAGGCCACGTGGAGGACCACCGATCAGCGCGATCGTCCTACTGAGCACGAAGTGGGCATTAACGGCTCTCTGCTGGACGATGGCCGCCTGAGCTATAACCTGAAACAACGACAAAGCGAAGGAGGCGGCAACAAAAGCAGCAGCCTTTACGGCAGCTATCGTTCTGCTTTTGGCACCGCCAACGCTGGCTATGATTACAGCGCCGATAGCCAGCAATTGAGCTATGGTCTTTCCGGAGGTATTGTTGTCCACCGCCACGGCGTGACCCTTTCACAGCCTTTGGGCAATGCCTTTGCGCTGGTAGATGCCAACGGCGCTGCCGGTATCCGGGTGAAAAACTACCCCGGCATTGCCACCGACCATTTCGGCTATGCCGTGATTCCCTTCCTGACCGCTTACCAGGAAAATGCGATATCGATCGATACTACGCAGATGCCGGATAACGTTGACGTAACCGAAACAGTGCGCACCGTTGTGCCTAATCGAGGCGCCGCCGTCGCCGCCCAGTTCCTTGCTCGTACGGGTTACCGCGTACTGCTAAAACTCACCGATGGTCAGGGTAACGCACTACCTTTTGGCGCCATCGCCAGCAGCCAGACCCAGCAAAGTATTGTTGATGACGGCGGTGTGTTGTATATCAGCGGTGTGAACAATCAGCCGCAAATCTGGTCTGTGCGTTGGGGCAACCAACCCGATCAGCAGTGTCAGTTCACCTTTAGCCTGCCGGAAAGTGTCAGCCGCGGCACTTCAATACAAAATGGCTACGCACAATGTCGATAAGGAAGATGTGGATGAGAAATGGAATTTCTACCGCTGCAAGCGTCGTGCTGCTCGCGCTTTTTTCCCCCGCAGGCTATGCGATCACTGGCGCCTGCTCGGCGAAAGGCAGTTTTAGCGCCAATGTGTCCAGCGACTGGACGCAAGATCAGAATGTCACTGGCCGCACCCTGGAACTGCCGACACCGCTCACGGGCAACGCCTACCAGATAGAGTGTACCTGCGAGGCAAATACCAAGGTGGGCCTGTTTTATACGGTAACCAGCGGCCTCTCACAAACTGGCAAAGTAGGTGGTTATTACCGCCTGAACAACAATCTGGATATTCAAACTGAAGTCGACGATATTCCTGGCGTTACCGGTGTCACCCCACTGAATACGCAAGCCATCAGAGAGAGTGGTGCCTACCAAAGCGGTGGTAGCAACGGCAGCGTCTGCGCGGCCGATCCGGCGGATACCCGAGCCGCGCCTGTGACAATTGGTGCCAATACCCGTTTGACGTTTTACGTCACCAAACCCTTCCTGGGCGAGCTCGTGATCCCGGACACACTCGTCGCTTCAGTACGTGCCGGATGGAGCACCAACACCACCCCACCATCCTTGAGTACGCTACAAGATATTGCCGAACTGCGCATTCAAGGGAGCATTACCGTGCCGCAAAATTGTAAAATCAACCAGGGAGACATCATTCGAGTCGATCTCGGCTTTATCAACGTCAGCCGTTTTACGACAAAGGACAGGATGCCAGACGGCTACACGCCGGTTAAATTTGAAATTCGTTACGATTGCGGCGACACATCAGAAATGGGTAATGATATGGAAATGCAGATTGATAGCAACGATGTCGTTAACCAGTATACGTTGGTCGCCCGTCGCCGTGAAACGGACAACGTCCCGGATGTCGGTATACAAATGTCACGTGATGGCTCCCAGATGATCCCCTTTACTAATGGGTTGCTCAGCCTCGATTCTTCAGGTCAGGGTGCCATCAGCCTGGAAGCGTGGCCGATAAACATGGTGGGCGGCACGCTGTCACCGGGAAAATATAGCGGCACAGCAACCATTACCGTTATTGTAAAGTAGCGCACTCGGCTGGCCGCTGCGCCAGCTCGATAAAATCGCGCAGGGCGGGTTTCAGGTCACCTTTTTTCCACGCCATCAGCAGCGAAATGGTTGGGATATCGCCGATAATTGGCCGGAAAACCACCTGCCCGGTATTAAAATTATTCATATAACCGGGTATCAAAGTGACCCCCAGCCCCATACCGACCAGGTTCATCGTCACCAGAATATTGGTCGCCACCTGCACAATATTGGGCTGGCTTTTCTGCTGCTGAAACCAGTTTTTGACAATCTTCGCTAATACGCCGGAATAAGCGGGATCGGTGCTGACAAAATTGACACCGTTCAGTTGCTGTGCCGATATCGCCTTTTCACTGGCTAACGGATGGTTAACCGGTAGCACTACCACCAGCGGCTCATGAATGAGCTCCAGATACTCCAGTTCCGGGCTGTAAACCGGATGGCGCATTAAGCCAACATCCAGCTCCCCACTCAGGATCTTCTCTTCCTGCTCGGTGGTTATCAGACTCACCAGTTCAATGTGTGTATCCGGTTGTTTTAAACGAAACAAAGGCAGCACCTTAGGCAGCAGATTCACCTCTGCTGAAGGAACAAAACCAATCGTAAAATGATTATCTTCCTGCACCGTTTTACGGGCGCGAATTTTCGCGTTCTCTGCCTGTTCGAGGATAGCCAACGCATCCTGTAAAAAGCACTCTCCTGCCGCCGTCAGCGCAACTTTTCGCTTATCGCGCACCAGTAACGGAACGCCCACGCAGGTTTCCAGATCGCGGATCTGACTGCTTAACGACGGCTGGGAGGTATGCAACTTTTCTGCCGCTCGGGTGAAATTCAGCGCCTGCGCCACCGCGACAAAATAGCGTAAGTGCCTCAGTTCCATGCCCTGCTCCTTGTTATCGAAAAAATGTCTCAACTGGTAGAAATTTACTATTTCACAGATTGATAACTAACCAGCAACATCCTTAGGGCACATAAAAAGAAGGTCAATACATCTTAGCTTTCAGGATTAAAAAATATGACCACACCCTCAAATTTAGACATCTACCAACTGATCGACACGCAAAACGGTCGCGTAACCCCACGAATTTATACCGACCCTGAAATTTACCAACTGGAGCTGGAACGCATCTTCGGACGCTGCTGGCTGTTTCTCGCCCACGAAAGCCAAATCCCCAAACCCGGTGATTTTTTTAACACCTACATGGGCGAGGATGCGGTGGTGGTGGTTCGCCAGAAAGACGGCAGCATTAAAGCGTTTCTCAACCAGTGCCGCCACCGCGCGATGCGCGTCAGCTACGCCGACTGCGGCAATACCCGCGCCTTCACCTGCCCGTATCACGGCTGGTCGTACGGCATTAACGGCGAGCTGATCGACGTCCCGCTGGAGCCGCGCGCTTATCCGCAAGGTTTATGCAAATCGCATTGGGGACTGAACGAAGTGCCTGGCGTCGAGAGCTATAAAGGGCTGATTTTCGGCAACTGGGATACCAGCGCACCAAACCTGCGCGATTATCTCGGCGACATCGCCTGGTATCTCGACGGTGTACTCGATCGTCGTGAAGGCGGCACCGAAATCGTCGGAGGCGTCCAGAAGTGGACCATCGACTGCAACTGGAAATTCCCCGCCGAACAGTTTGCCAGCGACCAGTATCACGCGCTGTTCAGCCATGCCTCTGCGGTGCAGGTGCTGGGGGCGAAAGACGACGGCAGCGATAAGCGCCTCGGCGACGGTCAGACCGCCCGCCCGGTGTGGGAAACCGCCAAAGATGCACTACAGTTCGGCCAGGACGGCCACGGCAGCGGCTTCTTCTTTACCGAGAAACCGGACGCCAACGTGTGGGTCGACGGTGAAGTCTCCAGCTACTACCGCGACACCTACGCGGAAGCCGAAGAGCGTTTGGGCAAGGTTCGCGCCCTGCGTCTGGCTGGTCACAACAACATCTTCCCCACGCTTTCCTGGCTCAACGGTACCGCCACGCTGCGCGTCTGGCACCCGCGTGGGCCGGATCGGGTTGAAGTGTGGGCGTTCTGTATTACCGATAAAGCCGCCTCTGATGAAGTGAAAGCCGCGTTTGAAAACAGCGCCACGCGGGCTTTTGGCCCCGCCGGGTTCCTGGAGCAGGACGACTCGGAAAACTGGTGTGAAATTCAAAAACTGCTGAAAGGTCATCGCGCACGCAACACGAAATTGTGTCTGGAAATGGGGCTTGGCCAGGAGAAGCGTCGTGAAGACGGCATTCCGGGGATCACTAACTACATCTTTTCGGAAACTGCGGCGCGCGGTATGTACCAGCGCTGGGCCGATTTGCTCAGCAGCGAAAGCTGGCAGGACGTGCACGAGAAAACCGCCGCGTACCAGCAGGAGGTGATGAAATGAGCGCGTTAGTTTCTCTTGAGCTGCATCATCGCATCAGCCAGTTTCTGTATGAAGAAGCGCGTCTGCTGGACGACTGGCAGTTTCGCGACTGGCTGGCGCAGCTGGATGACGACATTCGCTACACCATGCGTACCACGGTCAATGCTCAGACCCGCGACCGTCGCAAAGGCGTACAACCGCCGACGACGTGGATTTTCAACGACAACAAAGACCAGCTCGAACGCCGCATCGCACGGCTGGAAACCGGCATGGCCTGGGCGGAGGAACCCCCTTCCCGCACCCGTCATCTGATTAGCAACCTGCAAATCAGCGAGACTGACCAACCGGACGTGTTCGCCGTGCGCCTCAACTATCTGCTGTATCGCGCGCAAAAAGAGCGGGACGAGACGTTTTACGTCGGCATGCGCGTGGATAAAGTCCGGCGTTTGCCGGGCAACGAGTGGCGCTTACTGGCGCGCGAGATCGTGCTGGATCAGGCGGTTATTACCTCCCATAACCTGAGTGTACTGTTCTGATGAGTCGTATTTATGCCTGCCCCGTAGGGGATTTGCCGGAGGGTGAAGCCCTCCGGCTCGACACCTCGCCCGTCATCGCGCTGTTCAATGTTGGCGGCGAGTTTTATGCCATTAACGATCGCTGTAGCCACGGCAACGCCTCGATGTCGGAAGGTTATCTGGAAGACGATGCCACCGTGGAATGCCCGCTGCATGCGGCCAGTTTTTGTCTGAAAACAGGCAAAGCGCTATGCCTGCCCGCCACCGATCCGCTAACCACCTACGCAGTATATGTGGACGGTAGCGATGTATTTGTTGATATTCCAGAGGACGCCCGATGAGCGATTTACGCGATAACGTGGTTTTTATTACCGGCGGCGGTTCCGGCCTCGGCCTGGCGCTGGTCGAGCGCTTTATTGAAGAAGGCGCGAAGGTCGCTACGCTCGAACTGTCGCCAGCCAAAGTCGCCAGCCTGCGCCAGCGTTTTGGCGAACATGTATTGGCGGTAGAGGGCAACGTCACCTGCTACGCCGACTATCAGCGTGCGGTCGATCAGATCCTCACCGTGTTTGGCAAGCTGGACTGTTTTATTGGCAATGCGGGCATCTGGGATCACAACGCAACGCTGGTGAACACCTCTGCTGAAGCGCTGGAGAGCGGCTTTCACGAGTTATTTAACGTCAATGTGCTGGGTTATCTGCTGGGGGCGAAAGCCTGTTCCCCCGCACTTATCGCCAGCGAAGGCAGCATCATCTTTACCCTGTCAAACGCTGCCTGGTATCCCGGCGGCGGCGGGCCGCTGTACACCGCCAGTAAGCACGCGGCTACCGGGCTGATTCGCCAGTTGGCCTACGAGCTGGCGCCTAAAGTGCGGGTGAACGGCGTCGGTCCGTGCGGTATGGCCACCGATCTGCGCGGCCCACAGGCGTTGGGGCAAAGCGATACCTCAATTATGCAGTCACTGACGCCGGAGAAAATCGCCGCCATTCTGCCGCTCCAGTTCTTCCCCGACCCAGCCGACTTTACCGGGCCATACGTGATGCTGGCGTCGCGTCGCAACAACCGCACCTTAAGCGGCGTGATGATCAATGCCGATGCCGGGCTGGGTATTCGCGGTATTCGCCACGTCGCCGCTGGTCTGGATCTCTGAGGGGGCGTTATGCACAACAAAATTATTGCTATCGTCGGCGGTGGACAGGCCGCAGCGATGGCGGCGGTAGCACTGCGCCAGCAAGGGTTTGACGGCGAGATACATCTGTTCTCCAATGAGCCGCATCAGCCGTACGAACGCCCGCCATTGTCCAAAGCCATGCTGCTGGACGACGCACCACAACTACAGCCGGTGCTAAACACGGCCTGGTGGCGGGAACACAACGTACAGCTGCATCTGGGCGTTACTGTGCAGACGCTCGGCCGCGAAACGCATCAGTTGGTGCTGGCTGACGGCCAGGTTTATCCGTGGGATCAGCTACTGATTGCCACCGGTGCCGCGGCCCGTCCTCTTCCGCTGCTGGATAAACTGGGCGAGCGTTGCTTTACGCTGCGCCACGCTGGCGA
>NZ_CP080033.1:3671944-3672417 GCF_019382635.1 Citrobacter sp. Colony219
GTGATCGTCGGTGCGGGCACCATTGGCCTGGAACTGGCGGCCAGCGCGACCCAGCGCGGCTGCCGGGTAACCGTAGTGGAGCTGGCACCAACGGTGATGGGCCGCAATGCGCCTGCTCCGGTGCGCGACTACCTGCTTGCCCGCCACCAGCAGGCGGGCGTACGGGTGTTACTCAACAGCGCCATTGAACACGCCGGAGCGGGAGAGTTTCTCTCACTGACGCTGCAAAACGGTGAAACTCTCACCGCTGATACGGTGATCTATGGCATCGGTATCGTGGCGAATGATACGCTGGCCCGCGACGCCGGTCTGGAGACGGCTAACGGTATTATCGTTGATAGCGCCTGCACCACCGCCGACCCGGACATTTTCGCCGCCGGTGATGTGGCGCTCACTCGCCAACCGGACGGTTCACTGCGCCGGGTAGAAAGCTGGGAAAATGCTAACTTCCAGGCGCAGATTGCCGCTGCCGC
>NZ_CP080033.1:3672795-3715997 GCF_019382635.1 Citrobacter sp. Colony219
GGCTTACGCGTAAACCGGGAAGCGTGCGCAGATATCCAGAACTTTACCTTTGACGCGCTCGATTACGGCTTCGTCATTGATGTTGTCCAGCACGTCACACATCCAGCCAGCCAGCTCTTTCGCTTCCGCTTCTTTGAAGCCGCGGCGAGTGATTGCCGGAGAACCGATACGGATACCGGAAGTCACAAACGGGCTCTTCGGATCGTTCGGCACGCTGTTTTTGTTGACGGTGATGTTGGCGCGGCCCAGCGCAGCGTCAGCTTCTTTACCGGTCAGGTTTTTATCAACCAGATCCAGCAGGAACAGGTGGTTTTCAGTACCGCCAGAAACCACTTTGTAGCCACGGTTCAGGAACACTTCCACCATCGCTTTGGCGTTTTTAGCAACCTGCTGCTGGTAAACCTTGAACTCAGGCTCCATCGCTTCTTTCAGCGCCACAGCTTTCGCCGCGATCACGTGCATCAGCGGGCCGCCCTGCGCGCTTGGGAACACCGCAGAGTTCAGTTTTTTGTACAGCTCTTCGTCACCGCCTTTCGCCAGGATCAGGCCGCCGCGCGGACCCGCCAGGGTTTTGTGGGTGGTGGTGGTGACAACGTGTGCGTGTGGAACCGGGTTCGGATAAACGCCTGCGGCAATCAGCCCCGCAACGTGCGCCATATCGACGAACAGGTATGCGCCGATGCTGTCAGCGATTTCACGCATTTTTGCCCAGTCAACAACGCCGGAGTAAGCAGAGAAGCCACCGATGATCATCTTCGGTTTGTGCTCTTTGGCCTGCTTCGCCATGTCTTCGTAGTCAATTTTGCCGGACTCATCAATACCGTAAGGGATGATGTTGTACAGTTTGCCGGAGAAGTTAACCGGGGAGCCGTGAGTCAGGTGGCCGCCTTGTGCCAGGTTCATACCCAGAACGGTATCGCCCGGTTGCAGCAGAGCGGTGTAAACAGCGAAGTTAGCCTGAGAACCAGAGTGCGGCTGTACGTTAGCGTAGTCAGCGCCAAACAGCTCTTTGGCACGATCGATAGCCAGTTGCTCAACGATATCAACGTACTCGCAACCGCCGTAGTAGCGCTTGCCCGGATAACCTTCAGCATATTTGTTGGTCAGCTGAGAACCCTGCGCCTGCATAACACGCGGGCTGGTGTAGTTTTCGGAGGCGATCAGTTCGATGTGCTCTTCCTGACGTACTTTTTCCTGCTCCATAGCCTGCCACAGTTCGGCATCATAATCGGCAATGTTCATTTCACGCTTTAACATCCGCATCTCCTGACTCAGCTAACAATAGAATTTCGGCCTAAAAAGGCAGTCCCTAGGACTTCGGCCAACAGTATAACCGAATCATTCTTCGATAACAGGTCTTGACAAAGGATTTTACGCAAACGATTACCTTCACGGCACGCAAGGCTTTGGAGAACAAAGGTCTGCTGAATTTCAACGGATTTCTTTTCAGGTTTGTGATGCAGATTTTTCACGATGTAACCTTTACAACGCAAAGTTACAAAGAACCATTTACAATGCAGGGGTATTTTTTATAAGATGTATTTGACATACATCATTAAAGTCTCAGATAAAGGAAGACCGTATGCTTGACGCACAAACCATCGCTACAGTGAAAGCCACCATTCCCCTGCTGGTTGAAACAGGTCCGAAGCTGACTGCCCATTTCTACGATCGCATGTTTACGCATAACCCAGAGCTGAAAGAAATTTTCAACATGAGTAACCAGCGTAATGGCGATCAGCGCGAGGCGCTGTTTAACGCGATTGCCGCGTATGCCAGCAATATCGAAAACCTGGCGGCGCTGTTGCCGGCGGTTGAGAAAATCGCGCAAAAGCATACCAGCTTCCAGATTAAACCAGAGCAGTACAACATCGTGGGTGGTCATTTGCTGGCAACGCTGGACGAAATGTTCAGCCCAGGCCAGGAAGTCCTGGATGCGTGGGGTAAAGCGTATGGCGTACTGGCGAACGTTTTCATCAACCGTGAAGCACAAATCTATAGCGAAAATGCCAATAAAAATGGCGGCTGGGAAGGTACCCGTCCTTTCCGCATCGTGGCAAAAACGCCGCGAAGTGCACTGATTACCAGCTTTGAGTTTGAGCCTGTCGACGGTGGCGCAGTAGCTGAATATCATCCGGGGCAATACCTGGGCGTCTGGCTGAAGCCGGAAGGTTTCCAGCATCAGGAAATTCGTCAGTACTCACTGACCCGAAAACCTGATGGCAAAGGCTATCGGATTGCCGTTAAGCGTGAAGACGGTGGTCAGGTTTCCACCTGGCTGCACAACCATGCAAATGTTGGCGACGTTGTTCACTTAGCCGCACCTGCGGGCGATTTCTTTATGGACGTCGCGACCGATACCCCTGTGTCTCTGATTTCCGCAGGCGTAGGTCAGACCCCAATGCTGGCAATGCTGGATACGCTGGCGAAAGCAAACCATACGGCGCAGGTTAACTGGTTCCATGCGGCTGAAAACGGTGATGTCCATGCCTTCGCTGATGAAGTAAATGAACTCGGCAAAACGCTGCCACGCTTTAGTGCACACACCTGGTATCGTGAGCCAACCGAAGCCGATCGCGCGAAAGGCGCGTTTGATAGTGTAGGTCTGATGGATTTGAACAAACTGGAAAGCGCAATCAGCGATCCGGCGATGCAGTTTTATCTGTGCGGTCCGGTTGGCTTTATGCAGTTTGCCGCAAAGCAGCTGGTCGGCCTGGGCGTGAAAAACGAGAACATTCATTACGAATGCTTCGGTCCGCATAAAGTTCTGTAATTACGTTATGCCTGATGGCGCTGCGCTTATCAGGCCTACGAGATATTGTAGGCCTGATAAGGTGTTTACACCGCCATCCGGCAAGCAAGGCGCGGCTTAGATTGCCGCGTCGTCTTCTTCACCGGTACGAATACGAATAACGCGAGCCACGTCAAAGACAAAAATCTTACCGTCGCCGATCTTGCCGGTCTGGGCAGTACGAATAATGGTGTCGACGCAGGTATCGACGATGTCGTCGGTAACCACAATTTCAATTTTTACCTTCGGCAGAAAATCCACCATATATTCCGCGCCACGGTACAGCTCGGTATGGCCTTTCTGACGGCCAAAGCCTTTCACTTCCGTTACCGTCATCCCGGTGATACCGACTTCTGCCAGCGCTTCGCGGACGTCGTCCAGCTTGAAGGGTTTAATAATCGCATCAATCTTTTTCATGCTATTCCTTGAAAAGGTCGCCTGTCTTTTGATCGAATAAAGCTAACATAATCCGCAGATTTATTCTTTGAAATCGTTTGCATCCAGCTCGTGTCGAGAAAGCAACTTATAGAATTCGGTACGGTTGCGCCCCGCCATTCTTGCCGCGTGAGTCACATTGCCCTTGGTGATTTGCAGCAGCTTACGCAGATAGTTGAGCTCAAACTGGTTACGCGCCTCAACAAATGTCGGCAGCGCGGTGTTTTCCCCTTCCAGCGCCTGCTCCACCAGCGCGTCGCTGATCACTGGCGAAGAGGTCAACGCCACGCACTGCTCAATTACGTTGACCAACTGACGCACGTTGCCCGGCCAGCTGGCGGTCATTAACCGCTTCATGGCATCGGTTGAAAAGGCGCGTACGAACGGTTTGTGCCGTTCAGCAGACTGGCGCAGCAGATGGTTCGCCAGCAGCGGAATATCTTCCGTACGCTCGGCCAGCGCCGGGATCTTCAGACTCACCACGTTGAGGCGATAGTACAAATCCTCGCGAAATTCGCCCCGAGCCATCGCTTTGGGTAAATCGCGGTGGGTCGCAGAAACGATCCGCACATCAATGTCGATATCGCGGTTACTGCCCAACGGTCTGACTTTTCGTTCCTGCAATACGCGCAGCAGTTTCACCTGTAACGGTGCAGGCATATCGCCAATCTCATCGAGAAAAAGCGTGCCGCCTTCCGCGGCCTGAAACAGCCCTTCACGATTACTCACCGCGCCGGTAAAAGCGCCGCGCGCATGGCCAAACAGTTCAGACTCCAGCAGTTGTTCCGGCAACGCGCCACAGTTAATGGCAACAAAGGGCTTGTGGCTGCGCGGGCTGGCGTTGTGAATCGCCTGGGCAAACACCTCTTTCCCGGTGCCGCTCTGACCATTGATCAATACGCTGACATCCGATTGCGCGACCATCCGCGCCTGTTCTAACAAACGCAACATTAACGGGCTACGGGTAACAATTGATTCACGCCAGCTGTCATCGGTAGCAGGCGCGGACTGTTCCAGCGCACCGTCAATCGCTTTGTAGAGCGCATCTTTATCGACCGGCTTGGTGAGAAAGCTGAAAACACCCTGCTGCGTTGCCGCGACAGCATCAGGAATGGAGCCGTGCGCTGTCAGGATAATGACCGGCATCCCCGGCTGCACTTTCTGGATTTCAGTGAACAGCTGCATGCCGTCCATTTCATCCATGCGCAGGTCGCTAATGACCAGATCCACTTTTTCACGATTCAGTACTCGTAAGCCTTCCTGCCCACTTTCTGCGGTTACGACGCTGTAACCTTCGCTGGTCAGTCGCATACCGAGCAATTTCAACAGTCCCGGATCGTCATCGACGAGCAGCAGATGCGCGGGCTTGCGGCTTATCATGGCATGGCCTCCCCATCATCGGGCGTCGTGAGTTTATCAGTACCGTGCAACGCATCGGGATTATAGCTGCCGGCAGGTTTACGGGTGGACAGTTGTCGTTCGATATCGGTCAGATTTTCCAGCTTACGGGTGGTGAGATCGAGCTGACTCTGCAAATGCTGTTGCTGCTGACGCAGCGTATCGAGATCGCTATCTGACGACTGCTGGAGCTTACTGTAACGCATGCGTTCTTCGGCAAGCTGTAACTGCAACATTTGGTTACGGAACCAGGCCTGATAAAGCGGTCGAACCTGAGTCGGAATTTGTGGACTTAACGCGTCGAGACGCGTAACGACCTCCCGCCGTTCAGACGGGGTAATACGGGCGTTATCGAGCAGGATCCCACGCTTAAAAGCGCCCTGCCAGGTATCCGTAAGTTGGCTACTGGCTTCACTGCGCGCCTGCACTGGCATCATGCGATCGGCGCAATCCATCGCCCGCAGCCAATACAACGGGTTGGTATCCGTGGACTGACCCGTTAGCGACCAGATATCCGTACATTCGGTGGCAAGGTAATCAGCGAGTTGATGCGGCGGGATTTTCTCCTGCGAAGGATCGCCGATAATGTGATTCACCGCATTTGGAACGCAGCCGACCAGCGCCAGGCATGGCAGACTTGCGAGTAAGACGCGGCGAATAAAATCTCGTTTAAGCATTCGGGCAACAACGTGTGGCATACTCACCAGACTTAGGTTCATTTTAGTGGTTTTTCGATGCAGATAGCGGCAGTTCTATGCGAAAACAAACGCTTTGCGCATGCTCATCAACCAGATACAGTTTTCCCCGCATACGGCGGATACAGTCTCTGGCTATGCTCAGCCCCAACCCGCTTCCTTTGACTGCCCCTTTTCGCTGATGGCTGCCCTGGAAAAAAGGCTCGAAGATCATTGCCTGTTCTGCTTCTGGAATCGGTGTGCCGGTATTTATGACATCAATATATACCGTTGAGCCATGCAAACTGCTGCGGATCCAAATGTTACCGGATTCAGCGCCATAGTGCACCGCATTGGAATAAAGATTGTCCAGCACGCTCATTAACAGCATGGGTTCGGCCAGACAAGCGTTCGCCGCCAGCGCAACATCAGTATGGATCATTTTGGCGCGAGCAGGCAGGCTATGTGCTGAAACCACGCTTTCCACCAGCGGCGCGATTTCTACAGTTTCAAGCTCAACCTCGTCATCCGCCAGCTTGCGGTTGTAATCAAGCAATTGCTCAATCAGCTTTTGCAGATTACGGCTGCTGTCATCCAGAATCCCGACGACCTCTTTTTGCTCCGGCGTTAACGGGCCAACTACCTGATCGGCTAACAATTCGGTACCTTCGCGCATGCTCGCAAGCGGTGTTTTCAGCTCATGGGAAAGATGGCGTAAAAACTGATGCCGTTGCGACTCAAGCCAGGAGAGACGTTCACTCAACCAGATAATGCGCTGCCCCACGGACCGCAGCTCCCGGGGCCCGGTAAATAATACGCTATCACCCAGCGAGCGCCCTTCCCCCAGACGGTTAATCATCCGCTCGATGCCCTTCACCGGACCGATGATCATACGGGTAAACAGCAGCACCATCGCCAGACTAACGAGAAACAGCACCAGCGCCTGCCAGCCAAAGAACTGACCTCGTTCGGCAATTTCTTGTTGTAACTGCTGACCACGCGAAAAGACCACGGTACGTGTGGCCTGCACCATGTCGGTATTCGCATTAGCGAAGGCTTCCAGGCGGGCTGCCGCCTGGCTGTCAGGACCACTGTTATTACACTGCAATTGGGCGAGATCGTTGAGATCCTGCCGCAACGCCTGGTAGAGCTTGTTGTCCGGCAACACGCCCGCATGCGCATCCAGCATGTCGCTATAACGTTTACGCTGGCTCTGGTAAACCTTTGCCAGCGTCGGGTCATCCAGCACACAATACTGTCGGTAGCTACGTTCCATCTCCAGCGCGGCGTTGGTCATTGCCTCACTGCGTCGGGCATCAATGAGCGTGGTTCTGTTAGTCAGCGCCGCCTGCGCGCTCAGGGCGTTCAGGCTCTGCCACGCTTGCCAGGCCAGTACGAGCAAAGGGAGCAGGATCAGCAAAAATGCCAGTGTCACCAGCTGACGTAAGGATCGGGGGAAAACAGACCAGCGCTTCAAGGCGTTACTCTCAATGGACGGGAATAAGACGATGCTAACTGAGGGAAACGTCAGATACAACAAAGCCGGGATTAACCCGGCTTTGTTGTGGAATAAGGCGGTGCCTAACTCGACGTTTCGCCCGAAGGTTGATATGAGCTTCGCTAATATCAGATGTTGGACGGCAGGCACCTTGTTGTGCGTCATTCGAAGTTTATGTAGCACGTCCCGAAGGGGCTGACATAAGAAGGTGAATGAGCCACTGGTTAATATTATGCAGCATCTGTGCCAATATTCAAAACACTTTATTAACACAATGATAAATATAAGAAATATGAATAATTGTGTAAAAATAAGAGTTGAGTGTTTTTTGTCCATTCTGTCGCTAATCAGCAACACTCGCTGTACTTAAAAACAAAATCATTATAAATCAAATCATTAAGTGTCTCTTTTTGGCGACAAGCCAACCCTGCCAATGTCGGGATTTCCCGACACTTTAATTTTGTGGCATAAGCGCTAAGTTTATTGCCGGATGGCGGCGTAAACGCCTTATCCGGCCTGTGATATAAAAAAAGCCCCTCACGAAGAGGGGCTTGATGATTGCAGGCCAATTAACCGAGTTGTTTACGCGCATTACGGAAGATACGCATCCACGGGCTATCCTCGCCCCAGTTTTCCGGGTGCCAGGAGTTGCTCACGGTACGGAACACGCGTTCCGGGTGTGGCATCATAATGGTGACGCGACCATTTTCGGTGGTAACAGCAGTGATACCGTTTGGCGAACCGTTCGGGTTAGCCGGATAGGTTTCGGTCACCTTACCGAAGTTATCAACGTAGCGCAGTGCCACCAGCCCTTTGCTCTCCAGTCCTGCCAGATGTACATCGTCACGCACTTCTACGCGACCTTCGCCGTGAGAAACTGCGATTGGCATCTGTGACCCAACCATACCGGCAAGCAGCAGAGACGGGCTTTGTGTCACTTCGACCAGGCTGAAACGCGCTTCAAAGCGATCGGAGTGGTTACGCACAAAGCGTGGCCACAGATCGCTTCCTGGGATCAGCTCGCGCAGGTTAGACATCATCTGACAACCGTTACACACGCCGAGTGCCAGCGTTTGCGGGCGATGGAAAAAGGTTTCGAACTCATCACGGACCCGATTGTTGAACAGAATCGACTTCGCCCAACCTTCGCCTGCGCCAAGCACATCACCGTAAGAGAAGCCACCACAGGCCACCAGCGCCTGGAAGTTGCCCAACCCGATGCGCCCACCCAGCAGATCGCTCATATGCACGTCGATAGCGTCAAAGCCCGCACGGTGGAAAGCTGCTGCCATTTCTACGTGGGAGTTAACGCCCTGTTCGCGCAGCACGGCCACTTTTGGACGCGCACCGGTAGCGATATACGGCGCGGCAACATCTTCATTGATATCAAACGACAGTTTAACGTTGAGGCCAGGATCGGCATCGTTGGTTTTAGCGTTATGTTCCTGATCGGCGCACTCTGGATTGTCGCGCAGACGCTGCATCTGCCAGGTGGTTTCTGCCCACCACATACGCAGGGTAGTACGGCTTTCGCTGAACACCGACTGCCCATCGGCTTCGACCACGAAGCGGTCGCCCTGCACGGCTTTACCCAGATAGTGCACGCAATCGGCCAGGCCATGTTGAGCCAGCAACGCCTCAACCGCTTCACGGTCAGCGGCGCGAACCTGAATGACAGCCCCCAACTCTTCATTAAACAGCGCCGCCAGATGATCATCGCCCAGAGTGCCGATGTCTGCTTCAACGCCGCAGTGACCGGTGAAGGCCATTTCTGCCAGCGTAACCAGCAGGCCGCCGTCGGAACGGTCGTGGTAGGCCAGCAGCTTACGCTGTGCCACCAGCGCCTGAATGGCGTCGTAGAAGCCTTTCAGCTGCTCTACGTTACGCACATCGGCAGGCTTATCGCCCAGTTGACGGTAAACCTGCGCCAGCGCCGTCGCACCCAGCGCATTGTGGCCAAGGCCAAGATCAATCAGCAGCAGCGCATTGTCTTCAGTAGACAGTTGCGGGGTAATCGTGTGGCGCACATCTTCCACGCGGGCAAAGGCGGTGATCACCAGCGACAGCGGCGAGGTCATTTCACGCTGTTCGTTGCCTTCCTGCCAGCGGGTTTTCATCGACATAGAGTCTTTGCCCACCGGAATGGTCAGGCCAAGCGCCGGACATAATTCTTCTCCAACGGCTTTTACCGCTTCGTACAGTCCGGCGTCTTCGCCAGGGTGACCCGCAGCCGCCATCCAGTTGGCCGACAGTTTAATGCGTTTGATATCGCCAATCTGCGTTGCCGCAATGTTGGTCAGTGCCTCACCGACCGCCAGACGCGCAGAGGCTGAGAAGTCGAGCAATGCGACTGGCGCGCGCTCGCCGAGAGACATCGCTTCGCCGTAGTAGCTATCAAGGCTTGCAGTAGTGACCGCGCAGTTGGCGACTGGGATCTGCCATGGCCCCACCATCTGATCGCGCGCCACCATACCGGTAACGGTACGGTCGCCGATAGTCACGAGGAACGTTTTCTCCGCGACAGTCGGCAGATGCAGCACACGGTTAACCGCATCTGCAATCGAGATTTCGCCACGATTCAGGGCATCGCCTTTGGCTTTCAGCGTCTGCACATCGCGGGTCATTTTCGGCGTTTTGCCCAACAACACATCGAGCGGCATGTCGATCGGCTGATTGTCGAAGTGGCTATCGCTCAGAGTCAGATGCTGTTCTTCGGTGGCTTCACCGATCACCGCATACGGCGCGCGCTCACGCTTACACAGTTCGTCAAACAGCGGCAATTGATCGGCGGCAACCGCCAGCACATAGCGCTCCTGAGATTCGTTACACCAGATTTCCAGCGGGCTCATACCCGGCTCGTCGCTGAGGATGTCACGCAGCTGGAACTTACCGCCGCGACCGCCATCGCTTACCAGCTCCGGCATGGCGTTAGACAGGCCGCCCGCACCAACGTCATGGATAAACAGGATCGGGTTGGCATCGCCCATCTGCCAGCAACGGTCGATAACTTCCTGGCAGCGACGTTCCATTTCCGGGTTATCACGCTGTACAGAAGCGAAATCAAGATCGGCATCAGACTGACCGGAAGCCATGGATGATGCAGCCCCACCGCCAAGACCGATGTTCATCGCCGGGCCGCCGAGGACGATCAGCTTGGCGCCAACGACGATCTCGCCCTTCTGCACGTGATCGGCACGGATGTTACCGATCCCGCCTGCCAGCATGATCGGTTTATGGTAACCGCGCAGCTCTTCGCCGTTATGGCTGTTGACCTTTTCTTCATAGGTACGGAAGTAGCCGGTCAGCGCCGGGCGACCAAATTCGTTGTTAAACGCCGCGCCACCCAGCGGGCCTTCAGTCATGATGTCGAGCGCGGTGACAATACGATCCGGCTTACCAAAGTCCTCTTCCCAAGGCTGTTCAAAGCCAGGAATACGCAGGTTGGAGACGGAGAAGCCTACCAGCCCGGCTTTCGGTTTTGCACCACGACCGGTTGCACCCTCATCGCGGATTTCTCCGCCGGAGCCGGTTGCCGCACCTGGCCACGGAGAGATAGCCGTCGGGTGGTTATGAGTTTCTACCTTCATCAGGATGTGGGCTGGTTCCTGATGGAAATCGTAGCGGCCGGTTTTATGGTCGGCAAAGTAGCGGCCCACTTCGGAACCTTCCATTACCGCGGCGTTGTCTTTATAGGCAGACAGCACGTGGTCCGGCGTGGTTTCGAAGGTATTCTTGATCATCTTGAACAGCGACTTAGGCTGTTGTTTACCATCGATAACCCAGTCGGCGTTAAAAATCTTGTGGCGGCAGTGCTCGGAGTTAGCCTGCGCAAACATGTACAGTTCAATGTCGTTCGGGTTGCGTCCCAGTTTGGTGAACGCATCCTGCAGATAGTCGATTTCGTCTTCCGCCAGCGCCAGGCCCAGACGCAGGTTAGCGTCGATCAGCGCCTGACGTCCCTCACCCAGCAGGTCAACGCAGGAAACCGGCGCAGGCTGGTGATGAACAAACAGTTTTTCAGCATCGCTCAGCGCAGAGAAAACCGTTTCCATCATGCGGTCGTGCAAAATATCGGCAACCGCCAGCCACTGCTCAGCGGTCAACGTGGAGGCCTCAACATACCAGGCAATGCCACGTTCCAGGCGGCTAATCTGTTGCAGGCCGCAGTTATGGGCAATATCAGTCGCTTTAGAAGACCACGGGGAAATGGTACCCGGGCGAGGCGTGACCAGCAGCAGTTTGCCTTCAGGGGCGTGGCTGTGAAGAGCAGGACCATATTTCAGCAGACGTGCAAGTTGCGCGCGCTCATCCTCATTCAATGGTGCATTCAGATCGGCAAAATGGACGTACTCGGCGTAAATATTGTGGACCTGGAGGTTGGCAGCCTGAAAACGTGCCAGCAGTTTGTTAATACGGAATGCAGACAGTGCAGGTGAACCACGCAGAATTTCCATCATAAGTCTCTCGTCTTCTAAGCTTTCGGTGTGCCCAAGTGGGGGAAACGGGCGTCATTATAAAGAATCTGGCGCGCCGACGAAACCGTTTGCGTCGAAATAAAATCACGGCCTCTTCTTATCATCAAATGCGGTCTGGTTTCTGAATAAGTTGCCAACTGGCGCAAGTTTAAGCAAAATGCCGCTCATTAATGACGACTTCACTTCTTAATCAATACCACAGCACGCAGAGACAACGTACGGTTCAGAGAATTAACTAATTGAAAAAATTAAAGATTAATTATCTGTTCATCGGTATTTTGACGCTGTTGTTGGCAGCGGCCCTCTGGCCATCTATCCCCTGGTTCGGTAAAGCCGACAATCGTATCGCCGCCATTCAGTCGCGGGGAGAGCTGCGCGTCAGTACCATCGACTCACCGCTCACTTACGCCGCGCTTAATGGGAAAAAGTTTGGCCTGGATTACGAACTGACCAAAGCCTTCGCCAACTACCTGGGTGTGAAGCTGAAAATCACCGTACGCCAGAATATCAGCCAGCTTTTTGACGACCTGGATAACGGTAATGCCGATCTGTTAGCCGCTGGTCTGGTGTATAACAGCGAGCGCGTTAAAAATTATCAGCCGGGTCCGACCTACTATTCCGTATCGCAACAACTGGTGTATCGGGTTGGGCAATACCGCCCGCGTACGCTTGCCACCGTGAACGAAAACCAACTGACTATCGCCCCGGGGCATGTGGTGGTTAACGACCTCCAGCAGCTAAAAGAAAAAAAATACCCGGACCTGAGCTGGAAAGTTGATGAGAAAAAGGGCACCACTGAACTGCTTGATGATGTCATCGCCGGTAAGCTGGATTACACCATTGCCGATTCCGTTGCCATCAGCTTATATCAGCGAGTTCATCCTGAGCTGGCCGTGGCGCTGGACGTCTCTGACGAACAGCCGGTGACCTGGTTCAGTCGTCTGGACGATGACAATACGCTGTCTGCTGCCCTGCTGGATTTCTTCAATACCATGAATGAAGACGGCTCGCTTGCGCGACTGGAAGAAAAGTACCTTGGGCATGGCGATGATTTTGACTATGTTGATACCCGCACCTTTTTGCGCGCCGTAGACAGCGTGTTGCCAGACCTCAAGCCGCTTTTTGAGAAGTATGCGCAGGAGATAGACTGGCGACTGCTCGCCGCAATATCCTATCAGGAGTCGCACTGGGACGCGCAGGCGACTTCCCCGACCGGTGTACGCGGGCTGATGATGCTGACCAAAAATACCGCCCAGAGTCTCGGGCTAACTGACCGTACCGATGCCGAGCAGAGCATCAGCGGCGGCGCGCGGTATTTGCAGGACATGATGAGCAAAGTGCCGGATACCGTCCCCGAAGGGGAACGCATCTGGTTTGCGCTTGCCGCCTACAACATGGGTTATGCGCACATGCTGGATGCCCGGGCGCTGACGGTGAAAACCAAAGGTAATCCGAACAGTTGGTCCGACGTAAAACAGCGTCTGCCGCTGCTCAGCCAAAAGCCGTATTACAACAAGTTGACCTATGGCTATGCGCGCGGTCACGAAGCCTACGCCTATGTGGAAAACATCCGTAAATACCAGATTAGCCTGGTGGGGTATCTGCAGGAGAAAGAAAAACAGGCGCAGGAAACGCAGCAACTGGCACAGGATTACCCGGCAGTGTCACCGGCTGAGCTGTTAGGTAAAGATAAATTTCCGCTTTCAGCGTTTCTGACTCAGACGTCGTCAAACTATCTGTCGCACTCCCCTTCTCTGCTGTTTTCAGCACAGAAGAAAGAGGACAAGTAGTCTGATTGGTATTTACTGATTGGCAGATTTTTTCAACGCTTTGATTTCCTGCCGACGCATGCGAAAGAAATCACTGAGCAGCGTGGCGCATTCATCGCGTAACACCCCTTCGGTCACGTCAACCCGATGATTCATTCCAGGGTGATGCAGCACATCCATTAATGACCCGGCAGCGCCCGTTTTCGCATCGCGTGCGCCAAAAACCACCCGACCGATACGGCTATGGACCATCGCGCCTGCGCACATCACGCACGGCTCCAGTGTGACATACAACGTTGCATCCAGCAGACGGTAGTTTTGTAGCACCAGACCGCCCTGGCGCAACGCCATGATTTCAGCGTGGGCGGTAGGATCATGATGGCCAATCGGTCGGTTCCAGCCTTCGCCAATAACGCGGTTGTTATGTACCAATACCGCACCCACCGGGACTTCACGCTCATCCCAGGCGCGCTTAGCCAGCGTTAAAGCATGACGCATCCAGTATTCGTGGCTAAATTCAACTTCAGACAAAGGGGTAACTCCAGTAATCAAAGCGGGCGCATTATACACAGACGCTATCGTTTACTCTATTCGAGTTGTTGCAGCTCTCCGCGCGGCGTGACGCGCCAGCGATGCTGGCAAAAAGAGAGCAGTGGATTGTCCTGCTTACTGTCGCTGTAGCCGCTGTAAAGAGACAGCGGTGCGCCAATCTGCCGTTCCAGTTGCGCGACTTTTTCATGCCCCAGACAGCGTAGCGGCAATACCCAGCCACCGTATCCCCGCGCCATTTGACTGGCGATCAGATTGACACGCGGTAGCCACGGCGTGTCGAAGTAAACCTGCTCCACCAGCGACTGCGGAGAACCGGTGATAAGCCAGATATCAGCATCGGAGCTTAACAGGTACGTCGTCAGACGCTGCTGCACGACAGGAAATGCCGTCACATGCCCGCGAAACCAGCGCACAAAATCGGCCTGATGTGCCTTCAGACACGCCTCGCTGCGACCAAAGGTACAACCCCACAACAGCAGGCTCATGGGCCAGCGGGCGGCGCGCCCTTTAATTAACATTGCCAGCGCAATAATCGGCAACAGGGGCAGCACCAGCAACGCATTTAGCGGTTGGCGACGCAGCAGAAAACGTAAGAAACTGCCGAACATATCCTGCTGGTGTAACGTGCCATCCAAATCAAAAAAAACAACGCGACGCTGGTGACTGGTCAAACCTTATTCCTCTGGATCAGTGAATCCCAATAGCCAGGTAAACAAGAACCCGGCGATAACTGCTACCAGATAGCCTAACAGATAGAACATCACTTTTCCGGCAACAATCGTCAGTGCCAGCGGTAATCCGGAGATGCCAAATGTAATGACCGTCGCCACCTTCCAGTAGCTGATCAGCGCCCCACCGACTGCACCACCGAGACAGGCACCGATAAACGGCTTGCCTAATGGCAACGTCACCCCAAAAATCAGCGGTTCACCAATGCCCAGCAATCCAACCGGCAGCGCGCTTTTAATCACTTTTTTCAGCCGTGCGTTACGGGTTTTCATCAGTACCGCAATAGCCGCACCGATTTGCCCCACTCCTGCCATCGCCAGAATAGGAAAGAGCGCGTTATAACCATGCGCCTGTACCAGTTCAACGTGGATCGGCACCAACCCCTGATGAAGTCCGGTGAGCACCAACGGCAGGAAAGTCCCAGCCAGCACGGCTCCCACCAGGAAACCGCCGCGATCGATAGCCCAGGATGCGCCGTGAGCAATCGATTCAGAAATCCAGCCGCCAAGCGGTTGCAGCGCCACAATAGCGATTGTCCCGGTAATAAGGGTGGTCAGCAGTGGATTGAGGATCAGTTCGAGAGACTCCGGCAGCACTTCGCGGAATTTGCGTTCGATCCAGCACATCAACGCCACCACCAGCAGCACGGCGATCACTCCACCGCGTCCCGGCTGCAATGCCTCGCCAAACAAGGTAATTTGCGCCAGTTGCGGGCTGGAGAGAATACCGGCCATCACCCCGCCCATCGCCAGCGAACCGCCAAATACTTTGGCGGTATTCACTCCGACCAGAATATTCATGATGGCAAACACGGCGCTGCCAAATATTCCCATCAGCCCAAGCATATTTGGATAGTGGGTCGCAAAATCCCCAACGATATCCGGTCGCTTAAGGATGTTAATGATGCCGGTAATCAAACCGGAGGCGATAAACGCCGGAATAAGCGGGATAAAAACGTTAGCCAGCTTGCGTAGCGCGTCACTCATCGGCGCTTTGTACTTCGCTTTGGCCTCTGATTTTGTTCGCTCAATATCCCCCACATTGGAACGTTCGCCGCCATCGGCAATCAGGGAACGCATGGCATCGACCACTTTCGCGGCTTTGCCGGGGCCGACAATGATCTGGTGCTGCGCCCCTTGCTTCACGTAGCCGCTAACGCCCGGCAGTTGCTTGAGTCGGGAAATATCGAGCTGAGCGTCATCCTGTACTTCCACTCTGACGCGGGTCATACAGTTTTCCAGGCGCAGAATATTTTTCTCTCCGCCCACGCCCAGCAGGATATCGCTGGCCAGCACCGCCGTCTTATCCATATACACCTCTTAGTGTTCTAACGCCGCGCGTAAAAAACCCTGGTGAGCGGCAAGCTTTTCGCGGGCTGCAGCGGCATCGAGCCCCGTGAGAGCCATCAGAATGGCGGGCTTAACATCAAAATCGGTCTGTTTCAGCAGAGCTTGCGCCTGGTCATACGCAATACCGGTAGCTTCCACGACCATGCGACAAGCCCGGTCTACCAGCTTAACGTTAGTCGCTTTCATATCCACCATCAGGTTCTGATACACCTTGCCAAACTTCACCATTGCACCGGTAGAAATCATATTGAGTACCAGTTTTTGCGCAGTACCGGACTTCAGTCGCGTTGACCCTGTCAGAGCCTCCGGGCCAACAACCGGTGATATGGCGATGTCCGCTTCACGCGCGATGGGGGAATCCGGATTACAGGAAATCGCCACCGTGGTGCAGCCAACGGAACGGGCATATTGCAAGCCGCCAATCACATACGGTGTACGCCCGGATGCAGCCAGACCCACCACCACATCCTGAGCCGTAAGGTTGAGCGAACGAAGATCATCTTCACCCAGTTGCGGGTTATCTTCTGCACCTTCAACGGCCTTCAGCAATGCGCCCGGCCCACCAGCAATCAGGCCAACAACCCGTCCATGCGGTACACCAAAAGTCGGTGGGCACTCAGACGCATCCAGTACGCCAAGACGCCCACTGGTCCCCGCCCCCATGTAGATAATCCGTCCACCCGCTTTTAACGCGTCAGCCGCTGCATCGACCGCAAGCGCAACTTCAGTCAGCGTTGCTTTTACAGCAACGGCTACCAGCGTATCCTGTTGATTAAAACGATGAACCAACTCAAGTGTGGATAACGCATCAAGATCCATGGTCTGAGGATTGCGGCTTTCTGACACTAACGCACCGAGATTCATTTTTTGTTCCTTAGGAATTTTTAATTCATATTAATCCGTTATAATGGAATATAATATTCACCCAGGCGAGTGAAATTTTGTTTTGTAATCGCCATCACGTTTTCGCCAGGAGACAGCATGAACTGTTTGATTCGCATTCGTCAGCGTTACCCGGACCTCGCGCAAAGCGATAAAAAGCTTGCGGATTACCTCCTCGCACAGCCGGATACTGCGCGTCATCTCAGTTCACAGCAACTCGCCTTTGAAGCGGGCGTCAGCCAGTCCAGCGTGGTGAAGTTCGCGCAAAAGATGGGTTTCAAAGGATTTCCTGCACTCAAACTGGCGATCAGTGAAGCACTGGCCAGTAATCCCAATCCCCACTCTATCCCAGTGCATAATCAGATTCGCGGCGACGACCCTATGCGTCTGGTGGGTGAAAAACTGATTCAGGAGAACGTGGCGGCCATGCACGCCACACTGGATATCAACAGCGAAGAAAAGCTGATGGAAAGCGTCGCATTGTTACGCTCCGCCCGACGCATTGTCCTGACCGGAATTGGTGCATCGGGGTTGGTAGCACAGAATTTTGCCTGGAAACTGTTGAAAATAGGTTTTAACGCGGTAGTGGAACGCGATATGCACGCCCTGCTGGCAACGGTACAGGCGCTTTCGCCGGGCGATCTCCTGTTGGCGATTTCGTATACCGGAGAGCGCCGCGAGCTCAACCTGGCTGCGGATGAAACGTTGCGCACCGGCGCGAAAATCCTCGCCATCACTGGATTTACACCGAACGCCCTGCAACAGCGAGCAAGCCATTGCCTGTATACGATTGCCGAAGAACAAGCGACACGCAGCGCGGCAATTTCATCGACGCACGCGCAGATGATGCTCACGGATTTACTGTTTATGGCGCTGGTTCAGCAAGATTTAGAACATGCTCCGGAACGCATTCGCCACAGCGAAGCACTGGTAAAAAAACTGGTCTGAGCAAAGAATGCGCGTATAATGCCCGCCCGATTTGTGATGTTTTGAGAGTTTCCTGATGGCCCTGTTAATCACTAAAAAGTGTATCAATTGCGATATGTGCGAACCCGAATGCCCGAATGAGGCAATTTCGATGGGTGACAGCATTTACGAGATTAACAGCGACAAATGTACGGAATGCGTAGGCCATTACGACACGCCAACCTGCCAGAAGGTGTGCCCGATCCCCAATACTATTTTGAAAGATCCGGCACATGTCGAAACGGAAGAGCAATTGTGGGATAAGTTTGTGCTGATGCACCACGCCGATAAACTTTAACCGCGTCGCCATCCGGCAACGTGCAGAATCTAACTCTCGATAATCACCGTGGCGCAGGCGTAGTGACGCTCATCGGCCAGCGTCACATGCATATGCGCGACACCCAGTTTTTCCGCCAGTTTTAACGCCTCCCCCCATAACCGCAGACGCGGCTTACCGAGTTCATCGTTGAAGACTTCAAACTGATTAAACGCCAGCCCATTGCGAATACCCGTGCCAAAGGCTTTTGCTGCCGCCTCTTTGACCGCAAAGCGCTTTGCCAGAAAACGCACCGGCTGCTGATGCGTCTCCCAGATTGCCCATTCGTTGTCACTGAGCACGCGTCTTGCCAGACGGTCACCGGAACGGGAGATCACCGCTTCAATGCGGGCAATCTCCACGATATCCGTGCCTAATCCCAGAATAGCCATTAGCCACGCGCTTCCAGCATCAGGCGTTTCATTTCCACCACGGCGTCTTTCAGACCGCTCATCACCGCGCGTCCGATAATGGCATGGCCAATATTCAGCTCGTGCATTTCCGGGATCCGCGCAATGGCTTTAACGTTGTGATACGTCAGGCCATGACCGGCATTCACCTTCAGGCCCAGGCTGGCAGCAAAAGTCGCCGCTTTAGCAATACGCGCCAGTTCACTGGCCTGTTCCGCATCGGTTTTCGCATCAGCGTAACAGCCGGTGTGAATTTCAATAAATGGCGCGCCAACTTCCGCAGCAGCCTTAATCTGTTCTTCATCGGCATCGATAAACAGCGAAACCAGAATGCCTGCGTCCGCCAGTCGCTTGCAGGCATCGCGCATCTTGTCACGCTGGCCGGCGACGTCCAGACCACCTTCAGTAGTCACTTCCTGACGTTTTTCCGGCACCAGACAGCAAAAATGCGGCTTCGTCTCGACGGCGATTGCCAACATTTCGTCGGTGACCGCCATTTCCAGATTCATGCGCGTATCCAGCGTCTGGCGCAGAATACGTACGTCGCGGTCGGTGATATGGCGGCGGTCTTCACGCAGGTGTACGGTAATACCGTCCGCGCCCGCCTGCTCAACGATAAACGCCGCCTGAACCGGATCCGGGTATGCGGTGCCGCGTGCATTACGTAACGTGGCAATGTGGTCAATATTGACGCCTAACAGTAATTCAGCCATGACAATCCTCGTTAATCATTATTTGTTTTTACTGCGCGTTTTGGCATAAATTGCCGGAACAGTTCCCGGCTTTTTAACGGCTTACCACCAAGATACGGCTTTAACGCCATGCGGGTAAAGCGTTTCGCGGCGCGTAACGTATCGACATCGGGAAATTCACGTGACTCAAGCGCTTTGAGATGGCGTCCGGTAAAAGTGGAATTATCGATCACTACGCTGGCGATAAACCCTTTTTCTTCCCGGTAACGATAGGTCATGGTGTCGTCTACCGGCTCGCCGCTGCCCGCACAATGGGTAAAATCGACGCCGTACCCCAGATGTCCAAGTAAGGCCAGCTCAAAGCGACGCAGCGCAGGCTCTGGCGAACCCGTCGCACCAGCCAGCGCCTGGATACAATTCAGATAATCGAAAAAGAGTTCAGAAAAACGGGTCTCGTACTCGAGTACGCGGGAGATAAGTTCGTTGATATACAAGCCGCTGTACAGCGTGATACCGCTAAGAGGGAGTGCCAGAGAAACGGCTTCAGCGCTACGCAGGGTTTTAACCTCTCCACGCCCACCAAAGCGAAGCAACAATGGGGTAAAAGGCTGGAGCGCGCCTTTGAGATTAGAACGTTTAGAACGTGCGCCTTTAGCCACCAGGCGCACGCGACCCGACTCTTCCGTGAAGACGTCCAGCACGAGACTGGTTTCGCTCCAGGGGCGACTATGCAAGACAAAGGCTCGTTGCCATCCTTCCATATACTCGCCGTGTTTCAGAAGATGGGTTTAGACGTCGTCGCCGTAACCGAGGCTACGCAGCGCGCGTTCGTCATCGGCCCAGCCGGATTTCACTTTCACCCACAGTTCGAGGTGAACCGGCGCTTCGAACATCTCCTGCATGTCTTTACGCGCTTCGATGCCGATGGTTTTAATTTTGGCCCCTTTGTTGCCAATAACCATCTTCTTCTGCCCTTCACGTTCAACGAGGATCAGACCGTTAATATCGTAACCACCGCGCTCATTGGAGATAAAACGCTCAATTTCCACAGTAACGGAGTACGGCAATTCAGCGCCTAGAAAACGCATCAGCTTTTCACGGATGATTTCAGAGGCCATAAAACGCTGAGAACGGTCGGTGATGTAATCTTCCGGGAAGTGATGAATAGCTTCCGGCAAATGCTTACGCACGATGCCCGCAACGGTATCGACATTCAAGCCGGTCTCGGCAGAAATCGGGACGATATCGAGGAAGTTCATCTGGCTTGCCAGGAACTGCAGGTGCGGTAGCAGATCGGCTTTTTCCTGAACGTTGTCTACTTTGTTCACGGCCAGAATTACCGGCGCTTTACCGTCGCGCAGCTTGTTGAGCACCATTTCGTCGTCCGGCGTCCAGCGTGTGCCCTCGACAACGAAAATAACCAGTTCAACATCACCAATAGAGCTGCTGGCCGCTTTGTTCATCAGGCGGTTGATGGCACGTTTCTCTTCCATATGCAGGCCCGGGGTATCAACATAAATCGCCTGATACGCGCCTTCAGTATGGATGCCAACAATACGGTGACGTGTTGTCTGAGCCTTACGTGAGGTAATGGAAATCTTCTGCCCAAGCAGATTATTCAACAGGGTGGATTTGCCGACGTTCGGGCGACCGACGATGGCAATAAATCCGCAATAGGTTTTGTCGATGCTCATTCCAGCTCCAGTTTTTTTAACGCCTGTTCGGCGGCAGCCTGCTCAGCCTTACGACGGCTCGAACCTGTGCCAACCACCGGTTCACTCAGGCCGCTAACCTGGCAGTGGATAGTAAATTCTTGATCATGCGCTTCACCACGAACCTGCACCACCAGATAAGACGGCAGCGGCAGGTGGCGACCCTGCAAATACTCCTGCAGGCGCGTTTTCGGATCTTTTTGTTTATCGCCTGGGCTAATTTCGTCCAGACGCGTTTGATACCAGTTCAGGATTAATTGCTCAACGGTTTGAATATCGCTGTCGAGGAAGACGCCGCCGATCAACGCTTCGACGGTATCCGCCAGAATTGATTCGCGACGAAAACCGCCGCTTTTCAGCTCGCCCGGTCCCAGGCGTAAACATTCACCGAGGTCAAATTCACGGGCTAATTCAGCCAGCGTATTTCCACGCACCAGCGTGGCGCGCATGCGGCTCATGTCACCTTCGTCCACTCGAGGGAAACGGTGATACAGCGCATTCGCAATAACAAAGCTCAAAATAGAGTCGCCTAAAAATTCTAAACGCTCGTTATGTTTGCTGCTGGCACTACGGTGAGTTAATGCCTGCTGCAACAGCTCCTGATGATTAAAAGTGTAGCCCAGCTTCCGTTGAAGCCGATTAATTACGATGGGATTCATGCGATACCAATAAATGAATGCGTCAACAATTCAGCACACGAAACAGACCTGATATACACCCGTCATTAGAGAGACCAATGCTGTTTCGTGTGCCGTGGCAACCTGACGGTGCCAACCTAAAACTTCGGGGGAATATTCTATACACAACGACAAGGGATGTCGTTAGTCTGAGGGAATTAATCCGAGAAATAATTCACGCTGTCGTTATTAAGACGACAGCGTGAACCATTATCAGCAATTAGTGGATGCCGCCAATGCGGCTCAAACGAACACCGGTTGGCCACTCACCTTCTTGTTTGTCGAAACTCATCCAGATTGCGGTCGCTTTACCTACCAGATTCGCTTCCGGTACAAATCCCCAGTAACGGCTGTCCGCGCTGTTGTCACGGTTATCGCCCATCATGAAGTAATGCCCCGGTGGAACGATCCAGGTGGCTAACTGCTGACCCGGTTGACGGTAATACATCCCCACCTGATCCTGCGCGATTGGCACCATCAGAATGCGGTGAGTTACCTCACCCAGCGTTTCTTTACGCTCGGTCAGGCGAATACCGTTGTCTTTCGTTTCGTTCAGCGGAACTTCAAAGAAACCGCTGGTCGCTTCCCCGCCGTTGCGGCGAGCAAACGTCTGCACAAAATCACTTGGCTGAACATCAGAGTACGTTACCGGCAGCGCGTTTTCACAAGCCTGACCAGAACTGCATCCTGGCTGAATCGTCACCTCTTTCGCCACCGGATCGTACGTCACTTTGTCTCCCGGTAAACCGACAGCGCGTTTGATGTAGTCCAGACGCGGATCTTCCGGGTATTTAAATACCACGATATCACCGCGTTTCGGGTGGCCAGTTTCGATCAACGTTTTCTGATAAATCGGATCTTTAATTCCGTAGGCAAATTTCTCTACCAGAATAAAATCACCAATCAACAGTGTTGGCATCATCGAACCCGACGGGATCTGGAACGGTTCATAAATAAATGAACGCACCACCAGCACAATAGCCAGTACCGGGAAAACGGACGCACCGGTTTCCAGCCAACCCGGCTTAGGGGCAACTTTTTTCAGCGTTGCTTTATCCAGTGAATCGCCTGCAGCGGCCTGTGCCGCAGCCTGGCGCTCCCGGCGTTTTGGCGCGAAGACAAACTTATCTACGCACCATAAAATGCCCGTCACCAGTGTGGCAATCACCAGAATCAGGGCAAACATGTTCGCCATGCCAACTCCTTAAGATTATTTGCTGTCTTTACCGACATGCAGAATAGCGAGGAAGGCTTCCTGCGGCAGTTCGACGTTACCGATCTGCTTCATTCGCTTTTTACCCTCTTTCTGTTTTTGCAGCAGCTTTTTCTTACGGCTGATATCGCCACCGTAGCACTTAGCCAGAACGTTTTTACGCAGTTGCTTAACCGTTGAACGCGCAATGATGTGCGTACCAATGGCTGCCTGAATTGCGATATCGAACTGCTGGCGAGGGATCAGATCTTTCATCTTCTCGACCAGTTCACGGCCACGGCTCTGGGAGTTATCGCGGTGGGTAATCAGCGCCAGTGCATCGACGCGTTCGTTGTTGATGAGAACATCAACACGTACCATGTCGGAGGCCTGGAAACGTTTGAAGTTATAATCCAGCGACGCATAGCCGCGAGAAGTCGACTTCAGACGGTCGAAGAAGTCGAGGACCACTTCCGCCATTGGAATTTCATAGGTCAACGCAACCTGGTTACCGTGGTAAACCATGTTGGTCTGTACACCACGCTTCTCGATACACAGTGTAATAACGTTGCCGAGGTATGCCTGCGGCAGCAGCATATGACATTCAGCAATCGGCTCGCGCAGTTCGTAAATGTTATTCAGCGGCGGCAGTTTGGACGGGCTGTCGACGTAGATAGTCTCTTTCGCCGTGGTTTCCACTTCATACACTACGGTCGGTGCGGTAGTGATCAGATCCAGATCGTATTCACGTTCCAGACGCTCCTGAATGATCTCCATGTGCAGCAGCCCCAGGAAGCCACAGCGGAAGCCGAAGCCCAGCGCGGTAGAACTTTCCGGTTCGTAGAACAGGGAAGCATCGTTGAGGCTCAGCTTACCAAGCGCATCACGGAAGTTTTCGTAGTCGTCGGAGCTGACCGGGAACAGACCCGCATATACCTGCGGCTTCACTTTTTTAAAGCCAGGCAGGGGTTTATCTGCCGGGTTACGAGCCAGCGTCAGGGTATCGCCTACCGGTGCGCCGAGGATGTCTTTAATGGCGCAAACTAACCAACCTACCTCGCCACACTTCAGTTCTGTACGGTCAACCTGTTTCGGCGTAAAGATACCCAGGCGATCAGCGTTGTAGACCTGACCGGTACTCATCACTTTGATTTTGTCGCCTTTACGCATGGTACCGTTTTTAATACGCACCAGCGAGACCACACCGAGATAGTTATCGAACCAGGAGTCGATGATAAGCGCCTGTAACGGGCCTTCCGGGTCGCCTTCTGGCGGCGGAATATCACGCACCAGACGTTCAAGAACGTCGGTCACGCCAACACCGGTTTTCGCCGAGCAACGGACAGCGTCAGCCGCATCAATACCGACGATATCTTCAATCTCTTCCGCCACACGCTCTGGATCGGCGGCTGGCAGGTCAATTTTGTTCAGTACTGGCACCACTTCCAGATCCATTTCCATGGCGGTATAGCAGTTAGCCAGTGTTTGCGCTTCAACCCCCTGCCCGGCATCAACGACCAGCAGTGCGCCTTCACAGGCGGCAAGCGAGCGTGAAACTTCATAAGAGAAGTCAACGTGGCCCGGGGTGTCGATAAAGTTAAGCTGGTAGGTTTCACCATCAGATGCTTTGAAATCGAGCGTCACGCTCTGCGCTTTGATAGTAATACCGCGCTCACGCTCAAGATCCATCGAGTCGAGAACCTGCGCTTCCATTTCACGGTCAGACAGGCCACCGCAGATCTGGATAATACGGTCAGACAGCGTCGATTTACCGTGGTCGATGTGAGCTATGATTGAAAAGTTACGTATGTTCTTCATATAGTGTAATTATTGTGCCTTACGCCTGCCTGGGCAGGCTCTGAGAAGTCGCTGTTCTGAGCTTAACGTCTGTTTTAGTGAAACGCCGCATTCTACACTACATCGCTGAGGCGAGGAAATGTTCATAGAGCAAGGATAGCGGGAACTGGAAACAACTTTGCAAAGTCAGTGAAACTTTTGCCGGATGGCGGCATAAACGCCTTATCCGGCCTACCTTTGCATCTGAGGACGCTGTAGGCCTGATAAGCGCAGCGCCATCAGGCAAAGATATCACTGCGGGGTTTCAACACGAATCAGATCGGGCGGGAGAGCTACGTTGAGAATAACCGGTTGCCAGGCTTCGCGCTCAGCAAGCTTACGGGAATATCCTCGCGCAATCAGGAATCCCCCCACACCGCCCAGTATCGCCCCGCTGAGTGCGGCGATATCGCTGCCAAACAGCACCTGAAACAGCGCAGCAAAAATAAAGAGTCCCGCCAGCGGAGACATATAAACCAGCATCGCCGAGCCTAACAGGCTCCCTTCGGCAATACCCAGTTCAACTTTCTGCCCAGGCGTCAGCGGTTCATCGCTGGGTACCACGATAGTATGCGTTGTTTGCGGCCCCAGTTTGTTCAGCACACGACTGCCGCATCCAGCCCGCGACGCGCAGCTGCTACACGATGCTTTAACATCGCAGCTGACCGTCGCCAGGCCATTTTGCCAGGAGACGACTGTTGCCCATTCTTTAATCATTGCGCGGCCCTGAACTTAATATTATCCGCGATACGCTTTGCCGTTTGCGGCGGGAGCTCGCCCACAATGGTGATTTCGGCATTATCCCGCACGGTAGTACTGACCGTTCGACGTCCGGTACGCAGCAGTTGATCGGCGCTGTTTTGCGACGCGCGGTTCACGTTCACAGAAAAACTGAACAGGCCATCAGAATACAGGCGCGATTCAATCGGCATGTTATCCATTGTCGGCAGCGGGCGTCGACTGCTGGAAACCTCACTGAAGCCTTGCGGTAACCACGATGGACTCCAGTTGAAGTTCGTTTTCTCCCCCGCAGGAACTGACAATAACGGCGGAAGATTTGCTTTCGCCAGCGTCTGCATGCTGTCGCTAACCCCGTTATTGACGGTAAAGGCGATAACGCGGAATTGTTCAAGCGTTTCGCCATCCCGATCGAGGAGATCGACACGCATTGGCAGCTTGGTTTCGGTGTCCATCCAGACGATGTAGCTGTAACGCGTACCGTCACGCGCTACCACGCGGATAACTTCACAGAGTCGGTCGGCAATACGCGTGCGTCCTACCGCGATAAAATCATAGTAGGGTGCAAGACGTTTAAAATCGGTGTAAATCAGGGATGGCAGAGAATCAACAATATAGTCGCCATTCAGCGTGAACGGTTCGAGTCCTGGCTCAAAGTAACTGATTTCATTGCCACGTTGCACCACTTCCCGACGCGGTCCATCCATTTGCAACAACTGTGCAAGAGGGCGGTTGTCCTGGCGGGCATGGCGATAACGTAGGGATTCAACGCCCTGCTTATTGATGCTGACAAATGACAGCTCATAGGTGAGCGACTGGCTGGCCAGATTCATCTGCTGCAACAACGCCCCGGACGCAGGATTGGCCGAGGCGTTTACAGAGAAGAACAGGCTACCAGCCACAAGTGACATGGCAAACCAAAGTTGCTTCATTACTGCGATTGCGTTCCTAAAGTTTGAATTCCTGGCACCTGGACAGCGGCTTGCTGTGTTTGCGCCTGCTCAAACTGAAGCTGTTCGGAGTGCAGTCGACGTTGCAGTTCGTAATCCTGCAACATGGCATTAATACGACGACGCTGCTCCTGTACCTGCTGTTGCTGACCGCCGCTGGCAGTCGCGTCAGAAGGTACACCCAGGCTCACCGGACTGGCTTTACCCATCATCGGTAATGTATTAAATACCGGCGTTTCGGGCTGCTGGGACGTTTCAGATTGTCCATTATAGTGCTGGACGCCAACAATAACTGCAAGTGATACACACGCGGCCACACCCATTTGGGTAAGCTGCGCAGCCCACGGACGCACTTTCTTCCAGAATGGCATTTTCTGCCACTGATGCGGTGCTGGCTGGGCCTCAGGGATCAATGGCACCGCCTGACGTACTGGCTCATCTGCGATAGCAGCCATTACGCGGTCGGAAATATCGAAATGGAGAACGTCGGCGGTATCACCTCGCATGGAATCGCGAATCAGGTGATAACTCTCCCAGGTTTTTTGCATTTCCGGGTCATGAGCCAACTCTTTGAGCAACTCAGTGTCCAGCGTTTCGCCATCCATTAAAGCGGAAAGTTTTTCTTTCTGCATGCCTAATACCTTTTCCAGTATCCCGCTATCGTCAACGCCTGATAAGCGGTTGAACTTTATTATCAATAGCTTCCCTCGCTCGGAAGATACGTGAACGCACCGTACCCACCGGACAATCCATGATAGCGGCTATCTCTTCATAGCTCAGGCCATCCAGCTCCCGCAAGGTTATTGCCATGCGTAAATCTTCCGGGAGGGACTCAATAGTTCGGAAAACTATCTGTCTCAGTTCTTCTGACAACATTAAGTTCTCAGGGTTCGAAATTTCTTTCAGCGCACCGCCACTTTCGTAATTTTCTGCTTCTATCGCATCTATATCACTGGAAGGTGGACGACGCCCCTGAGCGACCAGGTAATTCTTCGCCGTATTGACCGCAATACGATACAGCCAGGTATAAAAAGCACTATCTCCCCGGAACGAGTCCAGCGCACGATAGGCCTTGATAAATGCTTCTTGTACAACATCGGGAACATCGCCCGACGGTACATAGCGGGAAACCAGACTCGCCACTTTATGCTGGTAGCGAACCACCAGTAAGTTAAAGGCTTTCTGATCTCCCTTCTGGACCCGTTCAACCAGGACCTGGTCCGTTAACTGCTCGCTCATCCGAGGTAAAGTCTCCCCAAACCAAATTTCCACGCGCTTTCGAAACGCCACTCCATAAGCTTCACTATGAGCAAGCAAAAGCTTAGAGTGCTCAAGTTTCGTAAAGTTCCGTTACGCATTTGTTTTTGTTTGTCATGTTGTAGACAGGTCTTATCTCTCATTATAAGTCTACATAACCCGATCAACGCACTATCTGTATAGAAATGCCCATTTCACCGCCAGCAGAGTAACCCAACAGCCACTTTATTTCACCTCATAATCTGATGCTAACGGCCTGCTTCACAAAATATTTTTGCTCTTTCACTCATCCACATTCTCTTCCCCTGTGTTTAGCCATTGCAACACAGTTGAAAATAAAACGTGCAGTATCGCGCAGTATGGTGCTATGGTGAACGAACACTGTTTAGTAAATTAAACAAAAATCATGAATACGACTCCCGAATTATCCTGTGACGTGCTGATCATTGGCAGCGGGGCTGCCGGACTCTCACTGGCGCTACGCCTGGCTGAAAAACATCAGGTCATTGTCCTGAGCAAAGGGCCAGTTAGTGAAGGCTCGACATTTTATGCTCAGGGTGGCATCGCCGCTGTTTTCGATGAAACCGACAGCATTGACTCCCACGTTGAAGACACGCTGATTGCAGGGGCCGGTCTTTGCGATCGTCATGCCGTTGAGTTTGTAGCCAGTAACGCCCGCTCGTGTGTCCAGTGGCTAATTGATCAAGGCGTCTTATTTGATACTCAGGTTCAACCCAATGGCGAAGAGAGCTATCATCTGACCCGAGAAGGCGGCCATAGCCATCGACGAATCCTGCATGCGGCAGATGCCACTGGTAAAGAGGTCGAAACCACATTGGTCAGCCAGGCGCAAAGTCATCCGAATATTCGGGTACTGGAGCGCAGTAACGCCGTGGACCTGATTGTCTCTGATAAAATTGGCCTGCCGGGAACACGTCGGGTTGTCGGAGCCTGGATCTGGAATCGTAATAAAGAAACCGTTGAGACCTGCCATGCGAAGTCGGTAGTGTTGGCCACTGGCGGCGCTTCTAAAGTGTATCAATACACCACCAATCCGGATATTTCTTCGGGCGACGGTATTGCGATGGCCTGGCGCGCAGGATGCCGCGTCGCCAATCTGGAATTTAACCAATTTCACCCAACCGCGCTGTATCATCCACAGGCGCGCAATTTTCTGCTGACTGAAGCGCTTCGCGGCGAAGGCGCACACCTGAAACGCCCGGATGGCTCACGCTTTATGCCCGACTTTGACAAGCGCGGCGAGCTGGCCCCACGTGATATTGTCGCCCGTGCCATCGACCACGAAATGAAGCGCCTCGGCGCTGACTGTATGTTCCTCGACATCAGCCATAAGCCCGAAGAGTTTGTTCGCCAGCATTTCCCGATGATTTACGAAAAATTGCTGGGACTGGGCATCGATCTGACCAAAGAGCCGGTCCCTATCGTTCCTGCCGCGCACTATACCTGCGGCGGCGTGATGGTTGATGACTTTGGTCGTACAGATGTCGACGGGCTGTATGCGATCGGCGAAGTGAGTTATACCGGCCTGCATGGCGCCAACCGCATGGCGTCGAACTCGCTGCTGGAGTGTCTGGTGTATGGCTGGTCTGCGGCGGAAGATATTGACCGCAGAATGCCTTATGCCCGCGGCGTTAACTCGCTCCCGGGTTGGGATGAAAGCCGGGTAGAAAACCCGGATGAGTTGGTTGTCATTCAGCATAACTGGCATGAGCTGCGGCTGTTTATGTGGGATTACGTCGGCATCGTGCGCACCACTAAACGTCTGGAGCGCGCCCTGCGCCGTATCACCATGCTGCAACAGGAAATCGACGAGTATTACGCCCATTTCCGTGTGTCGAACAACCTACTGGAGCTGCGCAATCTGGTGCAGGTTGCCGAGCTGATTGTCCGCTGCGCGATGATGCGCAAAGAGAGTCGGGGCCTGCACTACACGCTGGATTATCCAGAACAGCTTCCAGAGGCGGGCCCGTCAATTCTCTCGCCGCTCAGTCATCACATAAACAGATAGAATGCCTGGGTCAGCGCCGTATAACCTTCAGAGTAACGCTGGTCTGGCCCACGGATAACCAACCTGTCACTAAAGCACTCCCCGGCCTGCGGGGAGAATGCCAGCAATACCCGATGCGGTAGACGGGCCTCGGTTTCTGCTACATCTGTGCGCAATCGCAGATGCCAGCCCATGCCAAGTGCCTGCTGAGTAAATGCGTTACCAATCTGCTCCGGTAGCACCACACAAAAAAAGCCTTCTTCCGTAATGCTGTCCGCCGCCAGCGTAAGCAGTGCCTGATGATCGAGCGTGGTGGTGTAACGTGCCTGCTCGCGCTGCGGCGTAGCACATTCCACGCCCTGTTCATAATAGGGAGGATTGCTGATTATCAAATCAAAACGCACGGTCTGGCGCGGTATCCACTGCTGGGCATCTTCCGTATGCACGTTCACACGATGCATCCACGGAGATTGCGCGATGTTCTCCTGCGCCTGCTGCGCGGCGTCGACATCAAGCTCCACGGCGTCAATGATGACGTTTTCCTCAGTGCGCTGGGCCAGCATCAGCGCCAGCAGGCCGCTCCCGGTACCAATATCCAGGATCCGCTTTACGCCCGCAACGGGGGCCCAGGCTCCCAATAAAATGCCGTCCGTTCCGACTTTCATTGCACAACGATCGTGTGCCACAAAAAACTGCTTAAAAGTAAATCCATTACGTCTAAGTACGGATGTAGACTGGGGCATGAAGAACAACCTTCCTGGAAAAAAAACGATAACATAGGATAAAAACAATACCTGAGAAGGTATATCCATACAAACAGATGAAGATTGCAGCCGTAACGTCTATAATCAGCGCCCCACTCAGAGGTAGAACATGACTGTAACGACTTTTTCCGAACTTGAACTCGATGAAAGCCTGCTGGAAGCCCTCCAGGAAAAAGGTTTCACTCGCCCGACCGCCATTCAGGCTGCCGCCATTCCGCCTGCGCTCGATGGCCGCGATGTACTCGGTTCTGCGCCGACAGGCACCGGTAAAACGGCGGCATATTTGCTGCCAGCGTTGCAGCACTTGCTCGACTTCCCGCGCAAGAAATCAGGTCCACCGCGCATTTTAATCCTGACACCGACGCGCGAACTGGCGATGCAGGTTGCCGAACACGCCCGTGAATTGGCCAAAAATACGCATCTGGATATTGCCACCATTACCGGCGGCGTGGCTTACATGAACCACATGGAAGTCTTTAGCGAAAACCAGGACATCGTGGTCGCCACCACTGGTCGTCTGCTGCAATACATTAAAGAAGAGAACTTCGACTGCCATGCAGTTGAAACGCTGATCCTCGATGAAGCAGACCGTATGCTGGACATGGGCTTTGCCCAGGACATCGAACATATCGCCGGTGAAACCCGCTGGCGTAAGCAAACGATGCTGTTCTCCGCCACCCTGGAAGGCGATGCGATCAAAGATTTTGCCGAGCGTCTGCTGGAAGATCCTGTCGAAGTCTCGGCAGATCCGTCCACCCGCGAACGCAAGAAGATCCATCAGTTTTACTACCGTGCCGATGATATCGAGCACAAAACTGCCCTGCTGATCCATCTGTTAAAACAGCCGGAAGCGACCCGCTCAATTGTCTTTGTACGCAAACGCGAACGTGTGCACGAGCTGGCTGGCTGGCTGCGCCAGGCAGGCATTAATAACTGCTATCTCGAAGGCGAGATGGTGCAGAACAAACGTAACGAAGCGATCAAACGCCTGACCGATGGTCGCGTGAACGTGCTGGTAGCCACCGACGTTGCCGCTCGCGGGATCGATATTCCTGACGTCAGCCACGTGTTTAACTTCGACATGCCGCGCAGTGGCGATGCCTATCTGCACCGCATTGGTCGTACCGGTCGTGCCGGGCGTAAAGGTACTGCAATCTCTTTGGTTGAAGCGCATGACCACCTGCTGCTCGGCAAAGCGAGCCGCTATATTGACGAGCCGCTGAAAGCACGCGTCATCGACGAACTGCGTCCAACCACGCGCGCGCCAAGTGAGAAATCCAACGGTAAGCCATCCAAGAAAGTGCTGGCGAAGCGCGCCGAGAAAAAAGCGAAAGAGAAAGAGAAGCCGCGGGTGAAAAAACGTCACCGCGACGCTAAAAATATCGGCAAACGTCGTAAGCCGAGCGGAGCTGCTACCCAGCAGTCCGACAAAGAGTAAACTGAATGCCGGGCCGTTTAGCCCGGCATTTTTTCATGCGCAGCAAAGCTCTCTGTAATACATTCCATAAAAACCCGTATCGCCGGGCTAACGACTTTTCCGGCATGATGTGCGCACAATGCGGTAATCAATTCAGGCTTTTCACTGAACGGCAACTCGATTAATTCTCCTGAGTGTAATTCCTTCTCAACGGTAAACCGCGGTAAAAAACTGACACCAAGATTCGCAGAGACACACTGCTTGATGCTTTCGATACTCCATAGCTCAATAGTATTTTCCAGCGTTATCTGCCGCTTACGCAGCAGACTTTCAAAACGCTGTCTAAAAATACATTGCGGTTCATTAATGATAAAACTGCAGGGAATATGCTGATTATGCTGAGTGAAATCAACATCCTGAAGAGCCGGAGAGGCGACCAGCGCCAGTGACTGTTCACCCAGTGACAGCATCTCAAGCGCCTCATCATTCCCAACCCGATAAAACACCCCCAGATCAACCTCATCGTCCAGCAGGGCATCACGAATGACATAACAATTGAGCGACTGTAGGGACAACCGAACATTGGGAGCGCGTTGTTTAAAGCGCTGTAAAACCTGCGGCATTTTATAGGCCAGTAACGTTTCTCCGGTTGCGACGCGGAGATCGCCGCTCGGCTGTGCATCTTGTTGCACCGTCTGACGGATCGATGCCATCACACGCGTCAGGTCATGTATATGCGGCATCAGCCGTTTGCCCTCACTGGTGAGACACATCCGCCGGCCAATTTTTTCGAATAGCTGTACTGAGAGTTCTTGTTCAAGCTGTTGAATATGAAACGTTACGGTTGATTGCGTACAGCAAAGCTTTTGTGAAGCCCGAAGGAATGAGCCCTCTTCCACTACCGTTTTTAACGTAATAAACCGACGTAAATCCATCCTCACCAACCTATCGAAATTATCGAATTCAAAATGCAAAAACATTCATTTTTTTAAACCTTATATCTCGGGTACTGTCTGCTAAAACAGAGGAGATAACAAGTGACCCCCATGCTTTTAAGTGCATTCTGGACCTATACACTGATTACTGCGCTAACACCCGGCCCGAATAATATCCTCGCGCTGAGTGCGGCGACATCACATGGCTTACGTCAAAGCACGCGTGTTCTGGCCGGAATGAGTCTGGGCTTTTTAATCGTCATGCTGCTGTGCGCCGGGATCTCGTTTTCGCTGGCCGTCCTGGATCCGGCTATTATTCATTGGCTGAGTTGGGCAGGGGCAGCCTACATTTTATGGCTGGCGCTGAAAATCGCCACCAGCCCAGCCTCAAACGATAGCCTGCAGGCGGAACCGATTAGCTTTTGGGCGAGTTTTGGTTTGCAGTTTGTGAACGTCAAAATCATTTTGTACGGCATTACCGCGTTATCCACATTTGTATTGCCGTATACACAGGACGCGCACTGGTTGATTGGAGTGAGTATTCTGCTGGCGCTCATCGGCACCTTCGGGAATGCCTGTTGGGCGCTGGCGGGCCATCTTTTTCAGCGCATCTTTCGCCGTTACGGTCGGCAGTTGAATATCATTCTGGCATTACTGTTGGTGTATTGTGCGGTGAGAATTTTTTACTAACGGATACAAAAAAGCGGAAGACGCACTGGCGTCTTCCGCTTGTAGATTCTCTGCTGAGCGGGGTTATTCCCCGCGAGCCTTACAGGCTCTCAGTAAAGGTACGAGCAATAACGTCGCGCTGCTGCTCTGGGGTCAGAGAGTTGAAACGCACTGCATAACCAGAAACACGGATAGTCAGCTGCGGATATTTTTCCGGGTGCTTAACTGCATCTTCCAGTGTTTCACGACGCAAAACGTTAACGTTCAGGTGCTGACCACCTTCTACACGAACTTCTGGCTGTACATCTACCGGTACTTCACGGTATTCGATTTCGCCCAGTTTGCTGACAGCAACGACGTCATCAGCATTGAAACCTGCTTTCGCAACGATGCAGCGTGCTTCGCCTTTTTCGCTGTCCAGCAGCCAGAAAGAGTTCAGCAGGTCGTCGTTTGCAGCTTTAGTAATCTGGATACCTGTAATCATGTTGATGCCTCCCCGGCAAAATTATTTGATTTCGGTTGGCCTCATCCGGCCAATTGGTAAAACCATTGTTGCTTGAGTGTATATATACCCCTCACACACCCTTGAATCTTTGATTTAAATCAATAAAAACCACACGTGAAAAGTGGTGATAGGTGGATTTTATTGTTTTACATCAACTTACACCATATGCACGGGTAAACTTTTTACATAAATTTTCAACTATCTTTAAGAGGTAGCGCTTTGAGAAACGTACAGAATTTTGCGACGTCGACAGAAGCAGTTAAGCTAGGAGGATTGAAAATTCGCAGGAGAGCGAGATGGCCACCGAATTAACCTGGCACGATGTGCTGGCTGAAGAAAAACAGCAGCCTTATTTTGTTAACACACTGCATACTGTTGCCGGCGAGCGTCAGTCAGGAATGACAATCTATCCACCGCAAAAAGATGTGTTTAACGCGTTTCGTTTTACCGAGCTTGGTGACGTGAAAGTTGTCATCCTGGGTCAGGATCCCTACCACGGCCCAGGCCAGGCACACGGTCTCGCCTTCTCTGTACGCCCTGGCATCGCCACTCCGCCGTCACTACTGAACATGTATAAAGAGCTGGAAGCCACCATCCCGGGATTTACCCGTCCGACACATGGATACCTGGAAAGCTGGGCACGCCAGGGCGTATTGTTACTCAACACCGTTCTCACCGTTCGGGCGGGTCAGGCGCATTCGCATGCCAGTCTGGGATGGGAAACGTTTACTGATAAAGTCATCAGCCTGATTAACCAACATCGGGAAGGTGTGGTTTTCCTGCTCTGGGGTTCACATGCTCAGAAGAAAGGCGCGATTATTGATGCGCAGCGTCACCATGTGTTGAAAGCGCCACACCCATCACCGCTCTCTGCACATCGCGGTTTCTTTGGCTGCAATCACTTTGTACTGGCTAATGAATGGCTGGAACAACGAGGTGAAAAACCGATTGACTGGATGCCGATATTACCCGCAGAAAGCGAGTAAAAAAATGCCAGCGATTCGCTGGCATTTTTATTATCAGGCTTTGTTCTGACGCCACCACTCCGCGAGCAGCACGCCGGTCGCAACAGAAACGTTAAGCGTTTCTACGTTGCCGGTACCGTCAATCGCTACGCACAAATCGTCGGCTGAGCATGCCGCTTCCGGCAGAGCTTCACGCTCACGCCCTAATACCAGCACCATTTTTTCCGGCAGCGTGGTCGTAAACAGCGGTTTACCTTTCACGCTTGAGGTCATCACTATCGTGTAACCCGCGTTACGGAAATCGTCCAGCACGTCGACAATACTGTCACCGGTAATCGGCTGAACGTGCTCAGCCCCCCCTTCAGCGGTACGGATAGCCGCACCCGATTCCAGCAGCGCCGCATCCTGCACCACCACGCCTTTCACACCGAAGTGTGCGCAGCTACGCATCATACCGCCCAGGTTATGCGGGTTGGCGATATCTTCCAGCGCCAGTACGCAATCCTGCGCGCCCGCCTGACCAACCCACTGCTTAACGGTGGTACCGTTACGTTTTTTAATCAGGAAACAGACACCACCGTGGTGTTCAGTGCCGGAGGCCTTCGCCAGTTCGGCTTCGTCAACCACGTGGTAGGCTTTGCGGTTTGCCGCCATCCAGCGTAATGCTTCTTTAAAGCGCGGGGTGACGCTCTGAACAAACCAGGCGCGGACGATAGCGTCCGGACGACTCTGGAACAGAGCCTGACAGGCATTCTCACCGTAAACGCGAGTTTCTTCCGCGCGCTGGCGACGTAATACTTCCGGATCAATAAAGCTTTTGCCGCTGATACCGCCGTGATCGGCTTTTTCCGCTGCGTCATCACTCGGGGCGCGGGACACGGTACGCCATGGCGAATCTTCACGTTTACGATCGCGTTCAACATCGCGGTCACGACCACGTTCACGGCCTCGTTCGCTGTTCGGACCCTTTCTGTCATCACGGGCAGGGCGACGACCGCCTTCGGCTCGGGAAGTACCGGGGCGACCGCCGCCTTTACCAGTACGTGGATTTTGGGTGCGTTTATCCGAGTCATCGTCACTGCGGACGTACATCACTTTGACCTTGCCGTTTTTGTTCTTCAGTTCGTCGCTCATGTTTTTCTCCACCTGCTCTGCGCGAAGCGCGCAGATTACCCGATGTGCACGTCGTTAGCCATTATTTCATTTAAAAGCTAAGGACTATTGTACTCATTGAATAAAACGCATTGTTGTTTAGAACAGACTCCCCGATAATATGTAACATAATAGAAACATACTGGCGTTACTGCCGTGAAGTCCACTCCACTCATCCAGAGGTTAGTTATGAATACCGTTTGTACCAGCTGCCAGGCTATCAACCGCATCCCCGACGATCGTGTCCAGGAAGCGGCTAAATGCGGACGCTGTGGTCACGACCTGTTTGATGGGGAGGTGATCAATGCGACCGGTGAAACACTGGATAAACTGTTAAAAGACGATCTCCCGGTGGTGGTTGATTTTTGGGCCCCCTGGTGTGGTCCATGCCGCAACTTCGCTCCGATTTTTGAAGATGTCGCGGAAGAACGTAGCGGTAAAGTACGTTTTGTTAAAGTGAATACGGAAGCCGAACGTGAGCTCAGCGCCCGCTTCGGTATCCGCAGCATCCCGACCATCATGATCTTCAGAAAAGGTGAAATCGTCGACATGCTTAATGGTGCCGTACCTAAGGCTCCGTTTGATAGCTGGCTTAACGAATCATTATAAACTCTATGGGGCACATCTTGTGCCCCGTTTTGTCCTCTGAGACAATAGCATTTTTCAACGTGCTTCCCGATGACCAATAACGCCGTTCTCCAGTTACGTGCCGAGCGTCTTGCGCGCGCCACGCGCCCTTTTCTTGCCCGAGGTAATCGCATCCGTCGCTGTCAGCGCTGCCTGCTGCCGCTGAAACTGTGCCTGTGTGAAACGCTGACGCCAGCTCAGGCGAAAAGCCGTTTTTGCCTGGTGATGTTTGATACCGAACCGATGAAGCCCAGCAATACCGGGCGTTTAATTGCCGATATCCTGCCCGAAACAACGGCTTTTCAGTGGTCACGCACCGAGCCACCGCAGGCGCTGCTTGAACTGGTGAAAAATCCGGATTATCAGCCGATGGTCGTATTCCCGGCATCTTATGCCGACGAGGGGCGTGAGGTCATTTTCACACCACCAGCCGGTAAACCACCGCTATTCATTATGCTTGATGGCACCTGGCCAGAAGCACGCAAAATGTTCCGCAAAAGCCCGTACCTTGATAACCTGCCGGTGATCTCCGTCGATTTATCACGCCTCTCCGCTTACCATCTGCGCGAAGTCCATGCCGAGGGGCAATATTGCACTGCCGAAGTGGCAATTGCTTTACTGGATCTGGCAGGTGATACGCAGGCAGCCGAAGGATTAGGTGAGCACTTCACGCGCTTTAAAACACGCTACCTGGCAGGAAAAACTCAACATCAGGGAAGCGTCACAGCAGATTCAACAGAAAGCGTTTAAAATCATTCGGTCACTGGAGTCATTAAGGAAGCCGATATGAGTCAACGTGGTCTGGAAGCGCTACTGCGACCGAAATCCATTGCCGTGATTGGGGCGTCAATGAAGCCCAATCGAGCAGGATACCTGATGATGCGTAACCTGCTGGCAGGAGGGTTCAACGGCCCCGTTTTACCAGTGACCCCCGCCTGGAAAGCCGTGTTGGGCGTACTGGCGTGGCCCAATATCAACAGCCTGCCTTTTAGCCCCGATCTCGCTGTGTTGTGCACCAATGCCAGCCGTAACCTGGCATTACTCGAAGCGCTTGGCGAGAAAGGCTGTAAAACCTGCATTATTCTCTCGGCTCCCACGGCGCAACACGCGGAGCTGCTGGCCTGTGCATCACGCTACAACATACGTCTGCTGGGGCCCAACAGTCTGGGACTTCTCGCGCCCTGGCAGGGGCTTAACGCCAGCTTTTCCCCCGTCCCCATCAAGCGCGGCAAGCTGGCATTTATTTCCCAGTCGGCTGCGATTTCCAACACCATTCTGGACTGGGCGCAGCAGCGCGACATGGGTTTTTCCTGGTTTATCGCGCTGGGTGACAGCCTGGATATCGACGTTGATGAGTTGCTGGATTACCTGGCCCGCGACAGCAAAACCAGCGCGATATTGCTCTACCTCGAACATTTAAGCGATGCAAGGCGTTTTGTCTCCGCCGCGCGTAGCGCCTCGCGCAATAAACCTATTCTGGTGATTAAAAGCGGTCGCAGCCCTGCAGCGCAGCGTTTACTGCATACCAGTGCCGGAATGGACCCGGCCTGGGATGCGGCGATTCAACGCGCTGGTTTATTGCGCGTTCAGGACACTCATGAGCTTTTCTCGGCAGTCGAAACCCTGAGCCACATGCGTCCGCTACGTGGCGACAGGCTGATGATCATCAGCAATGGGGCCGCTCCCGCGGCGCTGGCATTAGATGAACTGTGGTCGCGAAACGGTAAGCTGGCCGCGCTGAGTGAAGAAACCTGCCAGAAATTACGCGATGCCCTACCTGCTCACGTGGATATCGCCAACCCACTGGATCTGCGTGATGATGCCAGCAGCGAACATTACGTCAAGACACTGGATATTTTACTCGCCAGTCAGGATTTCGACGCACTGATGGTGATTCACTCACCCAGCGCAGCCGCCCCCGGAACCGAAAGCGCGCAAGCGTTGATCGAAGCGGTAAAGCGCCATCCGCGCGGCAAGTTCGTCTCGTTGCTGACCAACTGGTGCGGCGAGTTTTCATCCCAGGAAGCCCGCAGGCTGTTTAGTGAAGCCGGATTACCCACCTATCGTACGCCGGAAGGCACTATCACTGCATTTATGCATATGGTGGAGTACCGGCGTAACCAGAAGCAACTGCGAGAAACACCAGCCCTACCCGATAGCCTGACCACTAACACCGCCGAAGCGCATAGTCTGTTACAGCAGGCGATTGCTGAGGGAGCGACATCGCTGGATACCCATGAAGTGCAGCCGATTTTACACGCCTATGGCTTACACACACTGCCGACATGGATCGCCAGCGACAGTGCGGAAGCCGTACATATCGCAGAACAAATCGGTTACCCGGTAGCACTGAAGCTGCGTTCTCCTGATATCCCGCATAAATCGGAAGTTCAGGGGGTAATGCTCTATCTGCGTACGGCAACAGAGGTGCAGCAGGCAGCCAATGCGATTTTTGATCGGGTAAAAATGGCCTGGCCGCAGGCGCGCATTCACGGTTTATTAGTACAAAGTATGGCAAATCGCGCTGGCGCTCAGGAACTGCGCGTCGTCGTTGAACATGACCCTGTGTTTGGCCCGTTGATTATGCTGGGCGAAGGCGGGGTTGAGTGGCGTCCAGACGAGCAAGCCGTGGTGGCCTTGCCTCCATTGAACATGAATCTGGCGCGTTATCTGGTGATCCAGGGGATCAAAAACAAAAAGATCCGCGCTCGCAGCGCACTACGGCCCTTAGATATTGCAGGTTTAAGCCAACTGTTGGTCCAGGTCTCCAACCTGATCGTCGATTGTCCGGAAATTCAGCGCCTGGATATCCATCCTCTACTGGCCTCTGCTGGGGAATTTACTGCACTGGACGTCACACTGGATATTGCCCCTTTCACGGGCGATAACGAAAGCAGGCTGGCGGTACGCCCTTATCCCCATCAGCTTGAAGAATGGGTGGAGTTGAAAAATGGCGATCGCTGCCTGTTCCGTCCCATTTTGCCGGAGGACGAGCCTCATCTGCAGCAGTTCATATCTCAGGTAACGAAAGAAGATCTTTATTATCGCTATTTCAGTGAGATAAACGAATTTACCCACGAAGATTTAGCCAATATGACACAGATCGACTACGATCGGGAAATGGCCTTTGTGGCAGTACGCTGTAAAGATAATCAGCAAGAGATCCTCGGCGTAACGCGAGCAATCTCGGATCCTGATAACGTTGACGCCGAGTTTGCCGTGCTGGTTCGTTCTGACCTCAAAGGGCTGGGCTTAGGTCGTCGGTTGATGGAAAAGTTGATTGCATACACCCGAGATCACGGACTTAGACGTTTAAATGGTATTACGATGCCAAACAATCGGGGGATGGTCGCCCTGGCCCGAAAACTCGGGTTTGATGTCGATGTCCAGCTCGAAGAGGGAATTGTTGGGCTAACGCTGAATCTGGCCCAATATGAGGAATCGTGAGTAAGGTACTGGAAATGTTGACCACATTAATGGGTACTGGTGGTATCATTGCCCGCTTATGTCGTCTGCAAAGCACAGAGGACCCTTCAATGAACAGAGAAGAAATGCACTGTGATGTTGTCAAAATTTAAGCGTAATAAACATCAACAACACCTTGCCCAACTACCTAAGATTTCTCAGTCAGTTGATGATGTAGATTTCTTTTATGCTCCCGCAAATTTCAGGGAGACTCTGCTGGAGAAAATAGCCAGCGCGACGCGACGGATCTGCATTATTGCGCTGTACCTGGAACAGGATGACGGCGGTAAAGGCATACTCGACGCGCTCTATGCGGCAAAGCGGCAGCGTCCTGAACTGGATATCCGGGTGCTTGTCGACTGGCATCGAGCCCAGCGTGGACGCATTGGTGTTGCGGCATCCAATACCAACGCTGACTGGTATTGCCGCATGGCGCAAGAAAATCCTGGTATCGATATCCCTGTCTACGGCGTGCCAATTAACACCCGTGAAGCGCTTGGTGTTCTGCATTTTAAAGGCTTTATCATTGATGATAGCGTCCTGTATAGCGGGGCCAGTCTGAACGATGTTTACTTACACCAACATGATAAATACCGCTATGACCGCTATCAGCTGATTCGCAACGCGAAGATGGCCGATATAATGTACGATTGGGTTACGCAGAATCTGATGAATGGGCGCGGCGTTAATCGTCTCGATGATATCCATCGTCCTAAAAGCCCGGAAATTAAAAATGATATCCGCCTGTACCGTCAGGAATTGCGCGATGCATCCTTCCATTTTCAGGGTGATGCGGATAACGAGCAGCTTTCGGTCACGCCGCTGGTTGGGCTCGGAAAATCCAGTCTGTTAAATAAGACCATTTTCCATCTTATGCCCTGCGCGGAGCACAAACTCACAATCTGTACCCCTTATTTCAACCTGCCCGCCATCCTGGTGCGCAATATCATTCAACTGCTGCGTGAAGGGAAAAAGGTCGAAATCATTGTCGGTGATAAAACCGCCAACGACTTCTTCATTCCGGAAGATGAGCCATTCAAGATCATCGGTGCGCTGCCTTATCTGTATGAAATAAATCTGCGCCGTTTCCTGAGCAGACTGCAGTATTACGTGAATACCGACCAGTTGGTCGTGCGCTTATGGAAAGATGATGACAACACCTATCATCTGAAAGGCATGTGGGTTGATGATAAATGGATGCTGCTTACCGGCAATAATCTTAACCCCCGAGCCTGGCGGCTGGATTTGGAAAACGCCATTCTTATCCATGATCCCCAGCAGGAACTGACTCCTCAGCGTGATAAAGAGCTGGAGCTTATCCGCACGCACACCACCGTCGTGAAACACTATCGCGACCTGCAGAGCATTGCCGACTATCCAGTCAAAGTACGTAAGCTCATCCGTCGATTACGCCGTATTCGAATCGACAGATTAATCAGCCGTATTCTGTAATCAAGACCCCGTCCAGCGACGGGGTTTTTCCTATGGAGGCAACGATGCGTCTGTGTATTCTTGCCAGTGTTTTGCTTCTTTCCGGTTGTAGCCACATGGCTAACGACAGCTGGAGTGGGCAAGACAAAGCTCAACACTTTATCGCCTCGGCCATGCTTGCCGCAGCGGGGAACGAGTATGCACAGCATCAGGGAAACAATCGCGATCGTAGCGCAGCTATCGGTTTGATGTTCTCAGTCAGCCTGGGTGCATCAAAAGAGCTGTGGGATAGCCGCCCCGCTGGGAGCGGCTGGAGCTGGAAAGACTTTGCCTGGGATGTGGCGGGCGCATCAACCGGCTATACCGTTTGGCAACTGGCACACCATTAGAGGCGTAAACCTTTTCCCTTACTGTGTAACATCAGCGAAACCAGGAATGCGACCACCGCCATCACGGTGACATACCAGAAGAATGATGTCTCCATGCCGACAGACTTCAGGGATAACGCAACATATTCGGCTGAACCACCAAACAAAGCATTAGCCACCGCATAAGATAACCCAACCCCCAGAGCACGCACCTGCGCCGGGAACATTTCGGCCTTCAGAATACCGCTAATTGACGTATAGAAACTCACGATCAACAAGGCACACATCACCAGAGCAAACGTCATGTAAGGAGACGTCACGCTTTGCAACGCGGTCAAAATGGGAACAGTAAAAATCGCGGCTAACGCGCCAAAACACAGCATTGAAGTCCGTCGGCCTATTTTATCTGACAACGCACCGAACAGCGGTTGCACCAGCATAAACACGCACAATGCAGCTGTCATAATGCCGCTGGCCACATTGGCATGCATACCAGCCGTATTAACCAGATATTTCTGCATGTAGGTCGTAAACGTATAAAAACACAGCGAGCCAGCAGCGGTGAATCCCAGTACCATAAGAAAGGCTTTGCGGTTACGCCACAGCCCTTTCAGAGAACCCGCTTCTTTCAACGCACGGACATCCTGTTTCGAGGTTTCATCCAACTGGCGACGCAACCATAGCGCAACAATAGCCAGCACGGCTCCCAGCGCAAAGGGAATACGCCAACCCCACGCTCTTAGCGCCGAGTCTTCTAACGTTTGCTGTAATATGACCACAACCAGCAATGCCAGTAACTGCCCGCCGATTAACGTCACATACTGGAATGAGGCATAAAAACCTTTCTTACCTTCAACGGCTACTTCACTCATATAGGTAGCGCTGGTTCCATATTCCCCACCAACAGATAACCCCTGGAATAATCTGGCCAGCAGTAATAGCGCGGGAGCCCAGGTGCCGATGGTTTCATATCCCGGAAGACAAGCGATCACCAACGATCCCATGCACATCATACAAACGGACAGCAGCATAGACTTTTTACGCCCGTGTTTATCCGCAATACGACCAAAAAACCATCCCCCGATTGGCCGCATCAGAAAGCCTGCAGCAAAAACGCCGGCGGTTTGTAAGAGTTGCGTGGTGGTGTTTCCAGATGGAAAAAAGATATGAGCAAAGTAGAGAGAGCAGAAAGAGTAAATATAGAAATCAAACCATTCAACCAGATTCCCTGACGATGCACCAACAATTGCCCATATACGACGACGGGTGTCGCCATCTGCCAGCGCCCCGTTCTCAGTTACACTGCTATCAGCCATTAGAATTGTACCCCTGCCAGGATCTTATGAATCTATCAATGATGTTTCATGTCTGTTTTAGTAAATTAAATGTTATATAATTGTTATAATTTATTATGAGAGATAGATCACAATTTTAATTAGCAGGAAAAGGATTAAGAAATGTTCGAAGGAAGAGAACCAGGTTGGCTGTCAGAATTGCCTGATGCGCTGCGCTTAATCCGGCAATGTGCACCCCGCACAGACGCAAAAAAGCCCATCCGTCAGGATGGGCTTCTTCACTTAATTGATGCCTGGCAGTTT
>NZ_CP080033.1:3716132-3717536 GCF_019382635.1 Citrobacter sp. Colony219
CGGGCCTTTCGCTTTTATTTGATGCCTGGCAGTTCCCTACTCTCGCATGGGGAGACCCCACACTACCATCGGCGCTACGGCGTTTCACTTCTGAGTTCGGCATGGGGTCAGGTGGGACCACCGCGCTACAGCCGCCAGGCAAATTCTGTTATCAGACCGCTTCTGCGTTCTGATGTCATCTGTAATCAAGCTGAATCTGATGTCTCTTCGCCAAAACATCTTCGGCGTTGTAAGGTTAAGCCTCACGGTTCATTAGTATCGGTTAGCTCAATGTATCGCTACACTTACACACCCGACCTATCAACGTCATCGTCTTTAACGTTCCTTCAGGAGACTTATAGTCTCAGGGAGAACTCATCTCGGGGCAAGTTTCGTGCTTAGATGCTTTCAGCACTTATCTCTTCCGCATTTAGCTACCGGGCAATGCCATTGGCATGACAACCCGAACACCAGTGATGCGTCCACTCCGGTCCTCTCGTACTAGGAGCAGCCCCCCTCAATTCTCCAGCGCCCACGGCAGATAGGGACCGAACTGTCTCACGACGTTCTAAACCCAGCTCGCGTACCACTTTAAATGGCGAACAGCCATACCCTTGGGACCTACTTCAGCCCCAGGATGTGATGAGCCGACATCGAGGTGCCAAACACCGCCGTCGATATGAACTCTTGGGCGGTATCAGCCTGTTATCCCCGGAGTACCTTTTATCCGTTGAGCGATGGCCCTTCCATTCAGAACCACCGGATCACTAAGACCTGCTTTCGCACCTGCTCGAGCCGTCACTCTCGCAGTCAAGCTAGCTTATGCCTTTGCACTAACCTCCTGATGTCCGACCAGGATTAGCTAACCTTCGTGCTCCTCCGTTACTCTTTAGGAGGAGACCGCCCCAGTCAAACTACCCACCAGACACTGTCCGCAACCCGGATTACGGGTCCACGTTAGAACACCAGCCATTAAAGGGTGGTATTTCAAGGTTGGCTCCATGCAGACTGGCGTCCACACTTCAAAGCCTCCCACCTATCCTACACATCAAGGACCAGTGTTCAGTGTCAAGCTATAGTAAAGGTTCACGGGGTCTTTCCGTCTTGCCGCGGGTACACTGCATCTTCACAGCGAGTTCAATTTCACTGAGTCTCGGGTGGAGACAGCCTGGCCATCATTACGCCATTCGTGCAGGTCGGAACTTACCCGACAAGGAATTTCGCTACCTTAGGACCGTTATAGTTACGGCCGCCGTTTACCGGGGCTTCGATCAAGAGCTTCTCCTTACGGATAACCCCATCAATTAACCTTCCGGCACCGGGCAGGCGTCACACCGTATACGTCCACTTTCGTGTTTGCACAGTGCTGTGTTTTTAATAAACAGTTGCAGCCAGCTGGTATCTTCGACTGATTTCAGCTCCATG
>NZ_CP080033.1:3717543-3717754 GCF_019382635.1 Citrobacter sp. Colony219
CACTTCACCTACATATCAGCGTGCCTTCTCCCGAAGTTACGGCACCATTTTGCCTAGTTCCTTCACCCGAGTTCTCTCAAGCGCCTTGGTATTCTCTACCTGACCACCTGTGTCGGTTTGGGGTACGATTTCGTGTTACCTGATGCTTAGAGGCTTTTCCTGGAAGCAGGGCATTTGTTACTTCAGCACCGTAGTGCCTCGTCATCACACC
>NZ_CP080033.1:3717790-3746554 GCF_019382635.1 Citrobacter sp. Colony219
CCGCCTACATGCTTAAACCGGGACAACCGTCGCCCGGCTAACATAGCCTTCTCCGTCCCCCCTTCGCAGTAACACCAAGTACAGGAATATTAACCTGTTTCCCATCGACTACGCCTTTCGGCCTCGCCTTAGGGGTCGACTCACCCTGCCCCGATTAACGTTGGACAGGAACCCTTGGTCTTCCGGCGTGCGGGTTTTTCACCCGCATTATCGTTACTTATGTCAGCATTCGCACTTCTGATACCTCCAGCATGCCTCACGACACACCTTCAACGGCTTACAGAACGCTCCCCTACCCAACAACACATAGTGTCGCTGCCGCAGCTTCGGTGCACAGTTTAGCCCCGTTACATCTTCCGCGCAGGCCGACTCGACCAGTGAGCTATTACGCTTTCTTTAAATGATGGCTGCTTCTAAGCCAACATCCTGGCTGTCTGTGCCTTCCCACATCGTTTCCCACTTAACTGTGACTTTGGGACCTTAGCTGGCGGTCTGGGTTGTTTCCCTCTTCACGACGGACGTTAGCACCCGCCGTGTGTCTCCCGTGATAACATTCTTCGGTATTCGCAGTTTGCATCGGGTTGGTAAGTCGGGATGACCCCCTAGCCGAAACAGTGCTCTACCCCCGAAGATGAGTTCACGAGGCGCTACCTAAATAGCTTTCGGGGAGAACCAGCTATCTCCCGGTTTGATTGGCCTTTCACCCCCAGCCACAAGTCATCCGCTAATTTTTCAACATTAGTCGGTTCGGTCCTCCAGTTAGTGTTACCCAACCTTCAACCTGCCCATGGCTAGATCACCGGGTTTCGGGTCTATACCCTGCAACTTAACGCCCAGTTAAGACTCGGTTTCCCTTCGGCTCCCCTATACGGTTAACCTTGCTACAGAATATAAGTCGCTGACCCATTATACAAAAGGTACGCAGTCACCTAACAAGTAGGCTCCCACTGCTTGTACGTACACGGTTTCAGGTTCTTTTTCACTCCCCTCGCCGGGTTCTTTTCGCCTTTCCCTCACGGTACTGGTTCACTATCGGTCAGTCAGGAGTATTTAGCCTTGGAGGATGGTCCCCCCATATTCAGACAGGATACCACGTGTCCCGCCCTACTCTTCGAGTTCACAACCTGTGCATTTTGGTGTACGGGACTATCACCCTGTACCGTCGGACTTTCCAGACCGTTCCACTAACACACAAGCTGATTCAGACTCTGGGCTGCTCCCCGTTCGCTCGCCGCTACTGGGGGAATCTCGGTTGATTTCTTTTCCTCGGGGTACTTAGATGTTTCAGTTCCCCCGGTTCGCTTCATTACGCTATGGATTCACGTAATGATAGTGTGTCGAAACACACTGGGTTTCCCCATTCGGAAATCGCCGGTTATAACGGTTCATATCACCTTACCGACGCTTATCGCAGATTAGCACGTCCTTCATCGCCTCTGACTGCCAGGGCATCCACCGTGTACGCTTAGTCGCTTAACCTCACAACCCGAAGATGTTTCGTAAAACACCACCGTGTTGCGAAAATTTGAGAGACTCGAACACACCATTTTTCATTTCTTATTACGGAGAAATGAAACAGTGTGTCGTTTCAATTTTCAGCTTGATCCAGATTTTTAAAGAGCAAATATCTCAAACGTCACCCGAAGGTAAGTTTTGAGATATTAAGGCCGGCGACTTTCACTCACACAAACCAGCAAGTGGCGTCCCCTAGGGGATTCGAACCCCTGTTACCGCCGTGAAAGGGCGGTGTCCTGGGCCTCTAGACGAAGGGGACGTGTCAGTCTCAATCGCAAGACGCCTTGCTATTTACTTTTCATCAGACAATCTGTGTGAGCACTACAAAGAACGTTTCTTTAAGGTAAGGAGGTGATCCAACCGCAGGTTCCCCTACGGTTACCTTGTTACGACTTCACCCCAGTCATGAATCACAAAGTGGTAAGCGCCCTCCCGAAGGTTAAGCTACCTACTTCTTTTGCAACCCACTCCCATGGTGTGACGGGCGGTGTGTACAAGGCCCGGGAACGTATTCACCGTGGCATTCTGATCCACGATTACTAGCGATTCCGACTTCATGGAGTCGAGTTGCAGACTCCAATCCGGACTACGACGCACTTTATGAGGTCCGCTTGCTCTCGCGAGGTCGCTTCTCTTTGTATGCGCCATTGTAGCACGTGTGTAGCCCTACTCGTAAGGGCCATGATGACTTGACGTCATCCCCACCTTCCTCCAGTTTATCACTGGCAGTCTCCTTTGAGTTCCCGACCGAATCGCTGGCAACAAAGGATAAGGGTTGCGCTCGTTGCGGGACTTAACCCAACATTTCACAACACGAGCTGACGACAGCCATGCAGCACCTGTCTCACGGTTCCCGAAGGCACCAAGCCATCTCTGGCAAGTTCCGTGGATGTCAAGAGTAGGTAAGGTTCTTCGCGTTGCATCGAATTAAACCACATGCTCCACCGCTTGTGCGGGCCCCCGTCAATTCATTTGAGTTTTAACCTTGCGGCCGTACTCCCCAGGCGGTCGACTTAACGCGTTAGCTCCGGAAGCCACGCCTCAAGGGCACAACCTCCAAGTCGACATCGTTTACGGCGTGGACTACCAGGGTATCTAATCCTGTTTGCTCCCCACGCTTTCGCACCTGAGCGTCAGTCTTTGTCCAGGGGGCCGCCTTCGCCACCGGTATTCCTCCAGATCTCTACGCATTTCACCGCTACACCTGGAATTCTACCCCCCTCTACAAGACTCTAGCCTGCCAGTTTCGGATGCAGTTCCCAGGTTGAGCCCGGGGATTTCACATCCGACTTGACAGACCGCCTGCGTGCGCTTTACGCCCAGTAATTCCGATTAACGCTTGCACCCTCCGTATTACCGCGGCTGCTGGCACGGAGTTAGCCGGTGCTTCTTCTGCGAGTAACGTCAATCGCTGCGGTTATTAACCACAACGCCTTCCTCCTCGCTGAAAGTACTTTACAACCCGAAGGCCTTCTTCATACACGCGGCATGGCTGCATCAGGCTTGCGCCCATTGTGCAATATTCCCCACTGCTGCCTCCCGTAGGAGTCTGGACCGTGTCTCAGTTCCAGTGTGGCTGGTCATCCTCTCAGACCAGCTAGGGATCGTCGCCTAGGTGAGCCGTTACCCCACCTACTAGCTAATCCCATCTGGGCACATCCGATGGCAAGAGGCCCGAAGGTCCCCCTCTTTGGTCTTGCGACGTTATGCGGTATTAGCTACCGTTTCCAGTAGTTATCCCCCTCCATCGGGCAGTTTCCCAGACATTACTCACCCGTCCGCCACTCGTCACCCAAGGAGCAAGCTCCTCTGTGCTACCGTTCGACTTGCATGTGTTAGGCCTGCCGCCAGCGTTCAATCTGAGCCATGATCAAACTCTTCAATTTAAGTTTGATGCTCGTGAATTAAACTTCGTAATGAATTACGTGTTCACTCAGAGACTTGGTATTCATTTTTCGTCTTGCGACGTTAAGAATCCGTATCTTCGAGTGCCCACACAGATTGTCTGATAAATTGTTAAAGAGCAGTGCCGCTTCGCTTTTTCTCAGCGGCGCGGGGTGTGCATATTACGCCATCCCGCTACGAAGTCAAGCATTTAATTTCGCTTTCTTCGCCGGAGTTCTCAGTGGAACCCCGCTGACCCGGCGGCTTGCGTGCCGTTGTTCCGTGTCAGTGGAGGCGCATTATAGGGAGTTATTTCAGACTGACAAGTTAAAAATACAAAAAACTTATCAAGCGATTACTTTTTAATCAACAGCTCTATTCTTGCCTGGTTATTAAACAAAAACGAGCCCCGCAGGGCCCGTTTATTGAGGTTTTGTGACTTACTGCACTGCTACAATGCGATCGTCATTCACTTCCAGACGAATCGTTTTGCCTGGAATCAGCTCACCAGACAGAATTTGCTGCGCCAGCGGGTTTTCGATCTGCTGCTGGATAGCACGTTTCAATGGACGTGCACCATATACCGGATCGTAACCATTCGCGCTCAGCAGTTTAAGCGCCTCGTCAGAGATGTGAATTTCATAGCCACGCTCTTCCAGACGTTTATACAGACGCTGCAGTTGGATCTGAGCAATAGAAGCAATGTGTTTCTCACCCAATGGATGGAATACAACAACCTCATCTATACGGTTGATGAATTCCGGGCGGAAGTTCTGGCTCACGACTCCCAGCACCATATCCTTCATGTGACCATAATCCAGCTCACCGAAGCGTTCCTGAATCAGATCAGAGCCCAGGTTCGAGGTCATGATGACAACCGTATTACGGAAATCGACCGTTCTCCCCTGCCCGTCAGTCAAACGACCATCGTCAAGCACCTGCAACAGAATGTTGAATACATCCGGATGCGCTTTTTCCACTTCATCCAGCAGAATGACAGAGTAAGGACGACGGCGTACCGCTTCCGTCAGATACCCACCTTCTTCATAACCGACATATCCCGGAGGCGCCCCGACCAGACGAGAGACAGAATGTTTCTCCATAAACTCGGACATATCGATACGCACCATCGCGTCGTCGCTGTCGAACATAAAATTAGCCAGCGCCTTACACAGTTCGGTTTTACCGACACCGGTTGGGCCAAGGAACAGGAATGAACCAATCGGACGATTCGGATCGGACAACCCCGCACGGCTACGACGGATGGCATTAGATACCGCTTCTACCGCTTCGTTCTGGCCAATCACGCGGCTGTGCAGATCCTGTTCCATCCGCAATAATTTTTCCCGCTCGCCTTCCAACATACGAGCCACCGGGATCCCGGTCCAGCGCGCCAACACTTCTGCAATTTCTGCATCCGTCACTTTATTACGCAGCAGACGCATGGTTTTGCCTTCAGACTGGGTGGCTGCTTCCAGCTGTTTTTCCAGTTCCGGAATTTTGCCGTACTGCAGCTCGGACATGCGCGCCAGGTCGCCGACACGACGCGCCTGTTCGATAGCGATTTTTGCCTGTTCCAGCTCTGCCTTGATGGTTTGCGTGCCGGAGAGGGACGCTTTTTCAGCTTTCCACTCTTCTTCTAACTCAGAGTACTGGCGCTCTTTGTCGTCCAGCTCTTCATTAAGCATATCAAGACGTTTTTTGCTCGCCTCATCAGACTCTTTCATTAACGCCTGCTGTTCCAGTTTGAGCTGGATAATACGACGGTCGAGTCTGTCGAGTTCCTCCGGCTTGGAGTCAATCTGCATACGAATGCTGGATGCCGCTTCGTCAATGAGGTCGATAGCTTTATCCGGCAACTGACGATCGGCAATATAGCGGTGAGACAGCGTAGCTGCCGCAACAATTGCCGGATCAGTAATCTGTACATGGTGGTGCAGCTCGTAACGTTCTTTCAGTCCACGCAAAATGGCAATGGTGTCTTCTACTGATGGCTCAGCCACAAACACTTTCTGGAAACGACGTTCCAGCGCCGCATCTTTTTCGATGTACTGGCGGTATTCATCAAGCGTGGTGGCCCCTACGCAGTGCAGCTCCCCGCGCGCCAGCGCTGGTTTCAACATGTTGCCGGCGTCCATCGCGCCATCGGCTTTACCTGCACCGACCATTGTATGCAACTCATCGATGAACAGAATGACGTTGCCTTCCTGTTTCGAGAGATCGTTGAGCACACCTTTTAAACGTTCTTCAAATTCACCGCGATACTTCGCCCCGGCCACCAGCGCGCCCATATCCAGCGCCAGCACGCGACGACCTTTTAACCCTTCAGGTACTTCACCGTTAATGATTCGCTGTGCCAGCCCTTCGACGATAGCGGTTTTACCAACACCTGGCTCACCGATCAAAACCGGGTTATTTTTAGTACGACGTTGCAGCACCTGAATAGTGCGGCGAATTTCTTCATCACGACCAATAACCGGATCGAGTTTGCCTTGTTCGGCGCGTTCGGTCAGGTCGACGGTATATTTTTTCAAGGCCTGACGTTGGTCTTCAGCCCCCTGGTCATTCACGCTTTCACCTCCACGCATTTGTTCAATTGCCTGAGTGATATTGGCGGTTGTCGCTCCAGCTGATTTTAATAAATCGGTCAGCGTACCGCGTGACTCAAGCGCCGCCAGAACGAACAGTTCTGACGAAATAAAGTTGTCCCCACGTTTTTGCGCCAGCTTGTCGCAAAGATTCAGTACGCGCACCAGATCCTGAGAAGGCTGCACATCACCACCGGTACCTTCTACCTGCGGCAAGCGGCTCAACGCCTGGTCAATCGCTGTGCGTAACTGGCCAGCATTAATGCCAGCGGACGTTAACAAAGGACGAACCGATCCCCCTTCCTGATTCAGCAAGGCGCTCATTAGATGAAGTGGTTCGATGAATTGATTGTCGTGCCCCAATGCGAGTGACTGGGCATCGGCAAGAGCAAGCTGGAATTTATTGGTAAGACGATCCAGACGCATAACTCCTCCCATAACAGGTCAAAATTGCTACTGGAGATTAAATGAGGTCATCCCTCAATTATTCAAGGTGAATGACCTGAATTATGTGAAAAGAAAATTACACGTACCGGATCGTCTTGATTCTTTAGGTTATATCAGCCAAATAAAACTTGCCATACGACCCGTGGTATTGTCGCGACGATAAGAGAAGAACGTCTCACTTTCGCTGAAGGTGCAATGGTCACCACCGTAGACGTTCTCAACCCCCACATTTGCCAGACGCTGGCGCGCAAGCTGGTAGATATCCGCCAGATATTTTTCACCACGCGGCACAAATGCACTGTCAGCGTGCGGATCTTTTGCCATAAACGCTTCGCGGACTTCTGCTCCCACTTCAAACGCGTCCGGGCCAATCGCCGGTCCTAACCAGGCAATAATGTTTTCCGGTTTATCGGCAAAGCACGCCACCGTTTCTTCCAGCACTCCTTCACATAACCCGCGCCAGCCCGCATGGGCCGCCGCCACTTCTGTTCCAGCACGATTACAAAACAGCACCGGCAGACAGTCCGCCGTCATCACCGCACATACGGTGCCCGGCGTATTACTGTAGGACGCATCTGCACGTTTAGATAAGTATGGCCCGCCGCTCAATTTCAGGACGTCTTTACCGTGTACCTGTTCCAGCCAGACCGGCTTTGACGGCAGATTGCCCGCAGCAAACAGCCGCTTGCGGTTCTCTTCCACATGCTCCGGGTTATCACCACAATGGGCACCCAGGTTAAGCGAATCATAAGGCGACAGACTGACGCCGCCAATGCGGGTAGAACTACAGGCCGCGACACCTTGCGGTATCGGCCACTGCGGAACAATTAGCTTACTCATAGCCAGGCAACATCATCCTTATGCTCTTCGAAATCAGCGCGCATCACTTCGATAAGCTCCACCATATCTTGCGGAATCGGCGCATGCCATTCCATCTCAATACCGGAAATCGGGTGATACAAACGCAACATGGTCGCGTGCAGCGCCTGACGGTCAAACTTACGCAGCACGGAGATAAACTCGTCAGAAGCGCCTTTCGGTGGACGCGGACGACCACCGTAGACCTGGTCGCCCACCAGCGGATGGGTGATATGCGCCATGTGCACGCGGATCTGGTGCGTACGTCCGGTTTCCAGACGCAACCGCAGACGCGTGTGCACACGGAAATGCTCCATAATGCGATAGTGCGTTACCGCAGGTTTCCCCATTGGATGCACTGACATATGCGTACGTTTGGTTGGATGACGGCTGATCGGTTCTTCGACTGTACCGCCCGCTGTCATATGGCCAATCGCCACGGCTTCATACTCACGAGTGATTTCGCGCAGCTGCAATGACTCGACCAGCCGCGTTTGCGCCGGGACAGTTTTTGCCACAACCATAAGTCCGGTTGTGTCTTTATCCAGACGGTGTACGATACCGGCACGAGGAACATCCGCGATTGGCGGGTAGTAATGCAGTAACGCATTCAATACCGTACCATCAGGATTACCTGCGCCCGGATGTACCACCAGGTCACGAGGTTTGTTGATGACAAGAATGTCGTCATCTTCATAAACGATATCCAGCGGGATATCCTGAGCTTCAAAACGAACCTCTTCATCAATTTCAGCATTGATGGAGACACGCTCTCCACCTAACACTTTTTCTTTCGGCTTATCGCAAAGATTGCCATTTACCAGTACGCGCTGGTCGAGGATCCATTCTTTTATGCGCGATCGCGAATAATCAGGGAACAATTCGGCCAAAGCCTGATCTAAGCGTTGACCAAGCTGATTTTCGGAGACTGTTGCGGTGAGTTCTACTCGTTGTGCCATAAACTGCTTCTTCGTTTAACGTTGGGTTTTACGGCTTTGCCGTTTAATATAGTGTGCTATTGTAGCTGGTCTTAACCGGGAGCAGGAACAGAGAATCTCCCGTATTACATTTTGAGGAAAGTCAAAACGTCATGACGCGCATGAAATATCTGGTGGCAGCAGCCACGTTGAGCCTGTTTTTGGCGGGTTGCTCTGGTTCAAAGGAAGAGGTGCCCGATAATCCGCCAAATGAAATCTACGCGACTGCTCAGCAAAAGCTGCAGGACGGTAACTGGAAACAGGCAATAACGCAATTGGAAGCGTTGGATAACCGCTATCCATTTGGACCGTATTCTCAGCAGGTGCAATTAGATCTCATCTACGCCTACTACAAAAACGCCGATCTGCCACTTGCTCAGGCTGCCATCGATCGTTTTATTCGTCTGAACCCGACTCACCCGAACATTGATTATGTCATGTACATGCGTGGCCTGACCAATATGGCGTTGGATGATAGCGCGCTGCAAGGATTCTTTGGCGTCGATCGTAGCGATCGCGATCCACAGCACGCCCGAGCTGCGTTTAATGACTTTTCCAAACTGGTACGTGGTTATCCGAACAGCCAGTACACAACCGATGCCACGAAGCGTCTGGTGTTCCTGAAAGATCGTCTGGCGAAGTATGAATACTCTGTTGCTGAGTACTATACCGCCCGTGGCGCATGGGTTGCAGTCGTGAACCGTGTGGAAGGTATGCTGCGTGACTATCCGGATACCCAGGCAACGCGTGATGCCCTGCCGTTGATGGAAAACGCTTATCGCCAAATGCAGATGAATGCCCAGGCAGAAAAAGTAGCGAAAATCATTGCCGCTAACAGCAGCAACACCTGATTGACCTCAGAATGCAAAACGGCAGCCCAAGGGCTGCCGTTTTTTTATCCGTTAACACCACAACTGAAGCGGTTTAGCTGCGACGCATCCTATCAAATATGGCCTGCTTTCAGGTATTCCTCAAGTAAAAAATCGCCTGTTCCTGCGGTGCCTCACAAAAAGGTTTTCTTGACAAAAAGCGACAAAAATATGTGATTTAGATCACATATTTTGACATTAGGAACGGTATGCTGGAATCACCAAGACGGGAAAGACAAGAGGTAAAATTTATGACAATGAACATTACCAGTAAACAAATGGAAATTACTCCGGCAATTCGCCAGCATGTCGCAGACCGTCTCGCCAAACTTGAAAAATGGCAAACTCATCTGATTAATCCACATATCATTCTGTCTAAGGAGCCACAGGGTTTCATTGCTGATGCCACCATCAATACACCGAACGGACATCTGGTCGCCAGCGCAAAACACGAGGATATGTACACCGCCATTAACGATTTGATCAACAAGCTGGAACGGCAGCTCAATAAAGTGCAGCACAAAGGCGAAGCCCGTCGTGCAACAACTTCAGTAAAAGACGCCAACTTCGTCGAAGCAGAAGAAGAGTAGTCCCTTACATTGAGTGTATCGCCAACGCRCCTTCGGGCGCGTTTTTTGTTGACATGGTGAAAACAGTACGGGTACTTTACTGATGTAGCCAAAGGAAAATTACATGAAACTTGTCCCGTTCTTCTTCGCATTCTTTTTTACCTTCCCCTGAATGGGAGGCGTTTCGTCGTGTGATAAAGAATGCGAAGACGAACAATAAGGCCTCCCACAACGGGAGGCCTTTTTTTTGATAACAAGAAAGGCAACACTATGACATCGGAAAACCCATTGCTGGCGCTGCGCGATAAGATCAGCACGCTGGATGAAAAATTACTGGCCTTGCTGGCTGAGCGACGTGGACTGGCCGTAGAAGTTGGCAAAGCTAAACTGCTTTCACATCGTCCGGTTCGTGATATCGACCGTGAGCGCGACCTGTTAGACCGCCTGATTCAGCTTGGCAAAGCACATCATCTTGATGCTCATTACATTACTCGCCTGTTCCAGCTGATTATCGAAGACTCCGTCCTGACCCAGCAGGCGCTCCTTCAGCAGCATCTGAATAAGAGCGACCCGCATTCCGCTCGTGTTGCCTTCCTGGGACCAAAAGGGTCTTACTCACACCTCGCCGCCCGTCAGTATGCCGCACGTCATTTTGAGCAGTTTATTGAAAGCGGCTGCGCGAAATTTGCCGATATCTTTAATCAGGTTGAGACCGGACAGGCAGACTACGCGGTAGTGCCTATTGAAAACACCAGTTCCGGTGCGATTAATGACGTTTACGATCTGCTGCAGCACACCAGCCTGTCTATCGTTGGCGAGATGACGATTACTATCGATCATTGCGTACTGGTGTCGGGAACAACCGATCTGGAGAGCATCGACACGGTATACAGCCACCCGCAACCGTTCCAGCAGTGCAGCAAGTTCCTGAACCGCTACCCGCACTGGAAGATTGAATACACTGAAAGCACTTCAGCTGCGATGGAAAAGGTCGCCCAGGCTAATTCGCCACGCGTGGCAGCCCTGGGAAGCGAAGCCGGTGGTGTACTGCATGGTCTGCAGGTACTTGAGCATATTGAAGCTAATCAGACACAAAACATTACCCGCTTCGTGGTACTGGCACGTAAAGCAATCAATGTTTCTGACCAGGTTCCAGCGAAAACAACGTTGCTGATGGCGACAGGGCAACAGGCCGGTGCTCTGGTAGAAGCATTGCTGGTGCTGCGTAACCATAATCTGATTATGACTAAACTGGAGTCACGCCCGATTCACGGCAATCCGTGGGAAGAGATGTTTTATCTTGATATCCAGGCCAATCTGGAATCGCCCCAAATGCAAAAAGCATTGAAAGAGCTGGGTGAGATTACGCGTTCGATGAAAGTATTGGGATGTTATCCGAGTGAAAACGTGGTGCCGGTCGATCCAAGCTAACGTTTGACAATGCCGGATGGCACTACGCTTATCCGGCATCTTAATTAAGGACGGCTGTCATTCGCCTGGCGTAACAAAGTACGGCTTTCACTCTGGAAGCGCTGCGCATAGTCGCCAAACCAGTGTTCCACCTTACGGAAACTGTCGATAAAAGCCTGCTTATCGCCCTGCTCCAGTAAACCGATCGCCTCACCAAAACGTTGGTAGTAGCGCTTGATCAGCGCAAGGTTGCTTTCAGACGACATAATAATATCGGCATAGAGCTGAGGATCCTGGGCAAACAGACGGCCAACCATTGCCAGTTCAAGACGGTAAATAGGTGAAGAAAGAGCCAGTAACTGCTCCAGTTGCACATTCTCCTCCGCTAAATGCAGACCGTAAGCGAAGGTGGCAAAGTGACGTAGTGCCTGAATAAACGCCATATTCTGGTCGTGTTCAACGGCGCTGATCCGATGCAGCCGCGCACCCCATACCTGAATCTGTTCCAGAAACCACTGATAGGCTTCTGGCTGTCGCCCATCACACCAAACCACGACCTGTTTTGCCAGGCTGCCGCTGTCCGGACCAAACATCGGGTGTAACCCCACCACCGGACCGTCATGTGCCGCCAGCATCGCCTGCAGAGGACCATTTTTCACTGAGGCCAGATCCACCAGAATACAGTCAGGCGGCAGGCGCGGTAATTTGGCGATTACCAGTTCGGTGACGTGGATCGGCACACTGACGATCACCATGCCTGCATCGGCGACGATCTCCGTGGCGCGATCCCAGTCCTGCTGTTCCAGGATCCGCACCTGATAACCAGACAGCGTCAGCATCTTCTCGAACAGCCGCCCCATCTGTCCGCCACCACCGACGATCACCACCGGACGCAAAGAAGGACAAAGCGTCTTAAAGCCTTTGTCATTCTCACTGGAATAAGACTCGCGCATAACCCGACGCAATACATCTTCGATCAGATCTGGCGGCACCCCCAGCGCTTCAGCTTCTGCACGGCGGGAAGCCAACATCGAGGCTTCCCGCTCGGGTACGTAGATCGGCAGCCCAAAGCGGCTTTTGACTTCACCGACTTCGGCAACCAGCTCCAGACGCCGTGCCAGTAAATCCAGCAACGCCTTATCAACTTCATCAATTTGATCGCGTAGTGCAGTCAATTCAGCAACCATACCAACCTCTTATGCTACACGCGCCGTCAGTTGGCCGTTTAAATCCTGGCTAATTTCACGCAGTAGCGCATCCGTCATTTCCCAGCTAATGCAGGCATCAGTTACGGAGACGCCGTATTTCATTTCGCTACGCGGCTGTTCGGAGGACTGGTTGCCTTCGTGAATATTACTTTCAATCATCAAGCCGATGATTGAGCGATTGCCATCTTTGATTTGGGCGATCACAGATTCAGCCACGGCTGGCTGGCGACGGTAATCTTTATTTGAATTACCATGACTGCAATCTACCATCAGAGAAGGTCGTAGTCCTGCCTGCTCCATCTCTTTTTCACACTGGGCGACATCCGTTGGGCTGTAGTTCGGCGCTTTACCGCCACGCAGGATCACGTGACCATCTGGATTACCCTGAGTTTGCAGTAGTGCAACCTGCCCCGCCTGGTTAATACCAACAAAGCGGTGTGATTGTGCTGCGGCGCGCATGGCGTTAATTGCCGTCGCCAGGCTCCCATCTGTACCATTCTTAAAACCAACCGGCATGGAAAGACCAGAAGCCATTTCACGATGCGTCTGTGATTCAGTGGTACGCGCACCGATAGCAGACCAGCTAAACAGATCGCCCAGGTATTGCGGGCTGTTTGGATCTAACGCTTCTGTTGCCAGCGGTAGCCCCATATTCACCAGTTCAAGCAGCAGTTGACGCGCAATTTTCAAGCCTGCTTCAACATCAAAAGAGCCATCCATATGAGGATCATTAATTAACCCTTTCCAACCGACGGTGGTACGGGGCTTTTCAAAGTAGACGCGCATCACCAGGTAGAGGCTATCGCTGACCTCTGCGGCAAGGGCTTTAAATCGACGAGCGTACTCAATAGCCGCTTCAGGATCGTGAATCGAGCATGGACCACACACCACCAGCAGTCGCGGGTCGCGCCCAGAGATAATGTCTGAAATGGTTTTACGCGACTGAGCGATTTGCGCCTCCTGTGCAAGGCTCAGCGGAAATTCCGCTTTAAGCTGCTCTGGGGTCATCAGAACCTGTTCGTCGGTAATGTGTACGTTGTTCAGCGCGTCTTTTTGCATGATGGTGATCCTGTTTAGCTCGTTTGCGATAGTTTTCCTCAGCGAGGAGATAATCACGATAACACAACAGGTAAAGATTTCAATCCACATTCCGTAAATTTTTATTTACGGAAGACCTTTTTACAGCAAAAACACTGCAAAAGTCCGTACAATTAAATTTACACCCTTCTATATATGAATCCGCTATGCTTTAAAAAAACGGGGAGAACAGGCAATGAAGCAACTCATCTGTACCTTATTTGTATTATTTCTCAGCGGATGTCAGATAGATCCCTATACTTTTTCCCCTACCTGGACAGGTACCGACTGGTTTGATGCCGGAATACAGGATGCCATTTCAGGCCATGTCGTTAAAGATAACGAGACACTTGCCGACAACTACAATGACCCGGAGGTCGATCGTGCCCAATATCTTAAGGGGTACGCCGAAGGACAAAGGAAAACCTGTCAGCAGGACTTTGTTTACGCGAGAGGATTGACCGGCAAAACCTTCCCCGCCAGTTGCGACACGGTAGACAATGTCAGCCGATTACATGAAGCATGGCAAAAAGGAGCAAACGAAGGAGCAGCCTCAACAAGGTTAAATTAAACAAGAGCTTAAATTTTATAAATTAATGAGATTTAGCTTAAATACTCAATGCACTCATTCCAGGAATAATGACGCCCTGGGAAAATAATGTTATTTTGTTGCAAACAATCTTGAATGTATATCGACGCAATACAGCAAACGCTGGTAGGTACCTATTCATGAGCTTTTCTTACCGACTCATACTTCTACTGGCACTGCTTCTGACCGGATTACCTCTGTACGCTCACAGCGTCACGGAAGAGGCAAAATCTGTGCGCTCTATGGTTTCCGGTATCGTCAGTTATACACGCTGGCCAGCACTTTCAGGGCCACCAAAACTGTGTATATTCTCTTCTTCGCGCTTTTCCAGCGTGCTGGAAGATACCCGAGCAGGAGCACTACCCTATCTTCCTGTCATCATTCATACGGAACAAGAAGTTTTAGTTGCGCAGTGTGATGGTTTTTATTTTGGAAAAGAAAGCCCTACATATCAGGCGGAACTAAAGAATAAATATCCTACTAAGGCATTGTTATTAATTGCCGAACAGAATCCCGAATGCGTTATTGGCAGCGCTTTTTGCCTCATAATTAAAGATGAAGACGTGAGATTTTCCGTAAATATGGATTCCCTGTCACGCAGCGGTGTAAGGGTAAGTCCAGACGTATTGATGCTTGCGCGGAATAAAAAGCATGAATAAGGGTCCTTCTCCCATAAAACGCCCAACGTTTAAGCGGACGCTGCGGCGTATCAGCATCGTCAGCGTACTGGTAACCATGACGCTGATTTGGCTGCTGCTTAGCATTTCGTCTGTGCTGGCTCTGAAGCAATACGCACAAAAGAATCTGGATCTCACGGCAGCAACCATGACCCGCACGCTCGAAGCCGCATTAGTCTTTTCGGATAGCGTCGCAGCGTCGGAAACGCTGGCGGCACTAGGACAGCAAGGGCAATTTTCAGTTGCAGAAGTCCGCAATCAAAAGCAGAAAGTGATCGCCACCTGGCGCTATGACGCGCAGGATGCTACTGACAAAATCAGCAGTATCATCAGCCACTGGTTGTTCCCACAACCGGTAACTCAACCCATTTTGCACAATGGCGACGTTATTGGTGAGGTGCGCCTGATTGCTCGCGACAGCGTTATTAGTCATTTCATTTATTTGTCGCTGGCGGTTCTTACCGGATGCATTTTACTGGCATCGGGTATTGCATTAATGCTTACTCGTTATTTACACAATGGTGTCGTGGACGCCCTGCAAAATATTACTGAGGTGGTACATGATGTTCGTACCAATCGTAATTTCTCACGGCGCGTATCTGAAGAACGGATTGAAGAATTTCATCTGTTTGCGCAGGACTTTAATAGCCTGCTGGATGAAATGGAAGAGTGGCAACTACGTCTCCAGGCAAAGAATGCCCAACTGTTGCGTACCGCGCTACATGACCCTTTGACTGGTCTTGCGAACCGTGCCGCATTTCGCAGCAGTATTAACGCACTGATGAACGACGACGCGGCCCACAGCAGCTCTGCGTTGTTATTCCTTGATGGCGATAATTTTAAATTTATTAATGATACCTGGGGACACGCTGCGGGCGATCGGGTCCTGATTGAAGTCGCAAAAAGGCTGGCCGAATTTGGTGGTAATCGGCATCACCCATACCGACTTGGCGGCGATGAATTTGCCATGGTGCTTTACAGCGTCCATTCTGAATACGAAGTTCAACGTATCTGCGCGGCGTTGTCGCAAGAGTTTAATCGACCTTTTGACCTGCATAACGGTCATCTGGCAAGCATGACACTCAGTATTGGTTTTGCGCTGACGTGGGAACATGCCTCTGCCGAGAAATTACAAGAACTTGCCGATCATAATATGTATCAGGCTAAAAATTTGCGCGCTGAGCGCATTATTAAAAAATAAGGAATTACACACATGCTAAGACGTTTATTATCCCCGTTTATTCTCATCATGCTGATTCTGGCAGGCTGTCAGGCACCTCAGGGGAAATTTACCCCAGAGCAAATTGCAGCTATGAAATCGTACGGATTTACTGAAGCTTCAGGAGACTGGTCTCTGGGTTTGTCTGACACCATCCTGTTTGACAAAAACGACTATAAACTCCGCCCTGAAAGTGAAAAGCAAATCCAGGAAATGGCGTCCAAACTGGCTGCTACCGGGTTAAACCATGCTCGTCTGGATGGTCACACCGATAACTATGGCGAGGACAGCTACAACGAAGCTCTGTCGCTCAAACGAGCCAATGTGGTTGCAGACGCCTGGGCTCGGGGTGCCAATATTCCACGTACTAACCTGACAACCCAAGGGCTCGGGAAGAAATACCCGCTTGCCAGCAACCAGACGTCAAAAGGCCGTGCCGAAAACCGCCGCGTTGCAGTCGTGATCTCGACACCGTAATCAATATCCAACTGGCTGCGCGTCGCGCAGTCATCTGATAAAAAAACAAAACATAAAGGTCGGAATAAAAAAAGGGCCAGCCTTTCGGCCAGCCCTTTTCTAACAGGATGTCGCTTGCGCGAATCTTAGTTAAGACGCTCTTTGATACGAGCAGACTTACCAGTGCGCTCACGCAGGTAGTACAGTTTAGCTTTACGAACAGCACCACGACGTTTAACAGCAATGCTGTCAACTACCGGAGAGTGAGTCTGGAAGACACGCTCAACGCCTTCGCCGTTGGAAATTTTACGAACAGTGAATGCAGAGTGCAGACCGCGGTTACGAATAGCGATAACCACGCCCTCGAATGCCTGCAGACGTTTTTTGGAACCTTCAACAACCCATACTTTCACTTCCACGGTATCACCCGGACGGAAGGAAGGTACGTCCTGCTTCATCTGTTCTTGTTCAAGTTGCTTAATAATGTTGCTCATAATTTAATCTCTTATCCTGGGTAAACTGATATTGGGGGCTTACGCCTGCCCATCATGTTTATGTTGCTGTTGTGCGTGTTCCTTTTTGAACTCCGCCAGCAACCTTGCTTGCTCTTCAGTCAGAGCCAGGTTTTCCAGAAGTTCAGGTCTTCTAAGCCAGGTCCGGCCCAGCGACTGCTTCAAACGCCAGCGACGTATCTCAGCGTGGTTCCCCGACAGTAATACCGCCGGTACTTCCATCTGCTCTAACACTTCAGGTCGGGTATAGTGTGGACAGTCCAGCAACCCGTCAGCAAACGAATCTTCGATTGCCGAAGCCTCATGACCCAGAACCCCCGGAATAAACCGGGAAACGGAGTCGATCAGCGTCATTGCCGGTAACTCACCACCGCTGAGAACGTAATCGCCGATTGACCATTCTTCATCAATTTCGGTTTGAATCACGCGCTCATCTATTCCTTCATAGCGACCACATACCAGAATCAGCTTTTGATTCGTTGCCAGTTCGCTAACGCCCGCTTGATCAAGCTTGCGTCCCTGAGGTGACAGATAAATCACCTTTGCGCCTTCACCAGCCGCAGCTTTTGCTGCATGAATGGCATCCCGTAAAGGTTGCACCATCATTAACATCCCCGGTCCGCCGCCGTAAGGACGATCGTCCACGGTACGGTGCCGGTCATGAGTAAAGTCACGAGGACTCCAACTCTGGATGTTCAGCAGGCCATTTTTTACTGCCCGGCCAGTTACCCCGTAATCGGTAATTGCGCGGAACATTTCTGGAAACAGGCTAACGATACCTATAAACACAAGCCAATCCCCATAACGCCGACTTTTACCGTTTATCCGGTGGTTTAAAAACCAGGATCCCAATCTACTTCGATAGTACGAGTAGCGAGATCGACTTTCTTGATAACCTGCCCATCGAGGAACGGCACAAGACGTTCCTTGATACCAAACGCATCTTTCAGGTTTGCCTTGATGACGATGACGTCATTAGAACCGGTTTCCATCATATCGACGACTTTACCGAGATCGTAGCCTTCAGTGGTCACTACCTGGCAGCCCATAAGGTCTTTCCAGTAGTAGGAACCATCTTCCAGCGCTGGCAACTGCGAGGAATCCACGACAATTTCGCAATTAGTCAGTAGATTCGCCGAATCACGATCGTCAACGCCTTTCAGCTTGATGATCAGATCCTGATTGTGGTGCTTCCAGCTTTCCAGCTGTACTTGCTGCCACTGACCCGCCTTCTGGATAAACCAGGGCTGATAGTCAAAAATGCTTTCGGCGTCTTCAGTGGAAGAAAACACTCTGAGCCAACCACGGATACCGTAAGAAGACCCCATTTTCCCCAAAACGATGGGTTCTACAGGAGCCTGTGCGGCGAGTTGCTTGCTCATCATGACCACCGTGACAGATTAAGCTGCTTTGTTTGCTGCTTTGATCAGCGTAGCTACGCGATCAGAAATAGTCGCGCCCTGGCCAACCCAGTGAGCGATGCGATCCAGATCCAGGCGAGTGCCTTCTTCTTTTTCGCTAGCGATTGGGTTAAAGAAGCCAACGCGCTCGATGAAGCGACCGTTGCGTGCATTACGGCTGTCGGTAACAACAACCTGGTAGAACGGACGCTTTTTAGCGCCGTGACGAGCTAAACGAATAGTAACCATAACATCCTCTTGTGTGAATAAAACACCCAGGCCCCATCGAGGAACGGAGCCCGGGTGTCATATTAAAAGCCCGAAAATTTTACTGATTTCTGGGGAAAATGCAATCAGCAGTTGATAACTCTGCTATAAAAGGCCGTCGGTGGTGCCGTCAGTTCGGTGCCGGTGTGTGCGCAGCCACCGGAGCGTACACGCAGTACGTGAGGATGGCGAGCACACCCCGGTGCCGAAATGGCAAACAAGCCAGGCCGATTAGCGACCGGGGAATCCTGGGGGCATCATCCCTTTCATATTCCGCATCATCTTCGCCATTCCGCCCTTCTTCATTTTCTTCATCATGCGCTGCATGTCGTCGAACTGTTTCAGAAGACGGTTAACGTCCTGTACCTGCATCCCGCAGCCCAGTGCGATACGGCGTTTGCGGGAGCCTTTGATGATTTCCGGCTTAGCGCGTTCTTTCATCGTCATCGAGTTGATGATGGCTTCCATACGCACCAGCACTTTATCGTCCATCTGCGATTTCACGTTGTCAGGGATCTGCCCCATGCCCGGCAGCTTGCCCATCAGGCTGGCCATGCCGCCCATGTTTTTCATCTGCTTAAGCTGTTCAAGGAAATCGTTCAGATCGAAGCCGTCGCCTTTTTTCAGCTTGCTTGCTAATTTCTCTGCCTGTGCACGGTCAACTTTGCTTTCGATATCTTCGATCAGCGACAGCACGTCGCCCATGCCGAGAATACGTGAGGCAATTCTGTCCGGATGGAACGGCTCCAGCGCTTCCGTTTTCTCACCAACGCCGAGGAATTTAATCGGCTTACCAGTGATATGACGAATAGACAATGCCGCACCGCCACGGGCGTCACCATCGACTTTAGTCAGTACCACACCGGTCAGCGGCAGTGCTTCGTTAAACGCTTTCGCGGTATTCGCAGCATCCTGACCGGTCATGGCATCGACAACAAACAGCGTTTCTACTGGATTGATAGACGCGTGAACCTGTTTGATTTCGTCCATCATCGCTTCATCAACATGCAGACGACCGGCGGTATCCACCAGTAGCACGTCGTAGAATTTGAGCTTAGCTTCTTTCAGCGCGGCGTTAACAATATCAATCGGCTTCTGGCCGACATCCGACGGGAAGAAGTCCACGCCGACCTGTTCGGCCAACGTTTCCAACTGTTTGATCGCCGCCGGGCGATAGACGTCGGCAGAGACCACCAGCACTTTCTTCTTGTGCTTCTCGCGCAGGAATTTACCCAGCTTACCGACGCTGGTGGTTTTACCCGCACCCTGCAGGCCCGCCATCAGCACCACGGCCGGTGGCTGTGCCGCCAGGTTTAGCGTCTGGTTCTCTTCGCCCATCGCCGAAACCAGTTCGCTACGAACGATTTTAACGAACTCCTGACCCGGGGTCAGGCTCTTGTTAACTTCGTGACCAACCGCTTTCTCTTTTACGCGATTGATAAACTCACGCACTACCGGCAGCGCAACGTCAGCCTCCAGTAGCGCCATGCGCACTTCGCGCAGCGTCTCTTTAACGTTGTCTTCAGTAAGGCGTCCACGGCCACTGATATTGCGCAGCGTGCGCGACAAACGATCGGTTAAATTATCAAACATTGTCTCTCGCCTGGGGTGGAAACGGTCGGTCGCGACAGCGACACATCAACAGAAATTTGTCGCAGTATAACATGAAGCCGCCTTTGTTGTTATGCAACGGTTGGAGCAGCGGTCACGTAACGCTATACTGCTTTTCTTTATCCTTGGCCAACTGTCGACACCCATATGCCCGTTTTTGCTCTGTTAGCCCTTGTCGCCTATTCCGTCAGCCTTGCGCTGATCGTTCCCGCCCTGCTGCAAAAAAACAGCGGCTGGCGGCGTATGGCTATTCTTTCTGCGGTTATCGCGCTGGTCTGTCACGCGTTTGCCCTGGAAGCACGTATTCTGCCAGGTGGTGAAAGCGGACAAAACCTGAGCCTGCTGAACGTCGGTTCTCTGGTTAGCCTGATGATCTGTACTGTCATGACCATTGTGGCCTCGCGCAACCGCGGCTGGCTATTGCTACCGATCGTCTATGCGTTTGCATTAATCAATCTGGCATGCGCTACGTTTATGCCCAACGAATACATCACCCATCTCGAAGCAACTCCAGGCATGATGATTCACATCGGGTTATCGCTGTTCGCTTACGCCACGCTGATTATCGCCGCGCTCTATGCGCTGCAACTGGCATGGATTGACTACCAGTTGAAAAACAAAAAACTGGCCTTCAGCAATGAAATGCCACCGCTGATGAGCATTGAGCGGAAGATGTTTCATATCACCCAGATAGGCGTGGTTCTGCTGACGCTGACGCTGTGTACTGGCCTGTTTTATATGCACAACCTGTTCAGCACAGAAAATATTGATAAAGCCGTTCTGTCTATCGTGGCATGGTTTGTCTATATCGTTCTGCTGTGGGGACATTACCATGAAGGCTGGCGCGGACGTCGTGTCGTCTGGTTTAACGTCGCAGGCGCAGGTATTCTGACGCTGGCCTATTTCGGCAGCCGCATCCTGCAGCAGTTCGTGAGTTAAATCTTTAAGGAACCCTACGTGGAACACATCTCCACCACCACGCTTATTGTCACGCTTCTCATTATGGTGGTCATTTCCGCCTATTTTTCCGGTTCCGAAACCGGAATGATGACCCTGAACCGCTACCGTCTGCGACACCGGGCAAAACAGGGAAATCGTCAGGCAAAACGCGTTGAGAAATTACTTCGTAAGCCCGACCGTCTGATAAGCCTGGTCCTCATTGGCAACAACCTGGTGAATATTTTGGCCTCCGCACTCGGTACCATTGTCGGTATGCGTCTGTATGGCGATGCGGGCGTGGCAATCGCCACCGGGGTCCTGACCTTTGTGGTACTGGTATTTGCTGAAGTATTGCCCAAAACAATTGCCGCGCTGTATCCAGAAAAAGTGGCCTATCCCAGCAGCGTGTTGTTAGCGCCACTGCAAGTACTGATGATGCCGCTTGTCTGGTTACTGAATACCATCACGCGTCTGCTGATGCGTATGATGGGCATCAAAACGGATATCGTGGTGAGCGGTTCGCTGAGTAAAGATGAACTGCGCACGCTGGTGAATGAATCGCGCTCGCAAATCTCTCGTCGTAACCAGGATATGCTGCTGTCCGTGCTGGACCTGGAAAAAGTCAGCGTCGATGACATTATGATCCCGCGTAACGAAATCATCGGTATCGATATTAACGATGACTGGAAGTCTATCGTCCGCCAACTTTCTCACTCCCCGCACGGGCGTATTGTGCTGTACCGCGACTCGCTGGACGATGCCATTAGCATGCTGCGCGTGCGTGAAGCGTGGCGACTCATGGCCGAGAAAAAGGAGTTCACCAAAGAGACCATGCTACGCGCCGCCGACGAGATCTATTTTGTCCCGGAAGGCACCCCGCTCAGCACTCAGTTGATCAAATTTCAGCGTAATAAGAAGAAGGTCGGCCTGGTGGTCAACGAATATGGCGATATTCAGGGGTTGGTCACCGTTGAAGATATTCTGGAGGAGATTGTCGGTGAGTTCACCACTTCAATGTCACCAACGCTTGCCGAAGAAGTCACGCCGCAGAATGACGGTTCAGTGATTATTGATGGCAGCGCCAACGTTCGTGAAATCAATAAGGCATTTAACTGGCATTTGCCGGAAGATGATGCGCGAACGGTAAACGGTATTATCCTTGAAGCACTGGAAGAGATCCCCGTTGCCGGCACGCGAGTGCGTATTGGGCAGTACGATATCGATATTCTCGACGTGCAGGACAATATGATTAAGCAGGTGCAGGTATTGCCGGTCAAACCGCTACGAGAAAGCGTATCTGACCAGTGAGGATAATCCAGACCGGGTAACGCATCAGCACTACCCGGTCTGAGGCTGATTAGCTTTTTGCTTTCGCCACAGACACCATTGCCGCGCGAATGGTACGTCCATTAAGAGTATAGCCTTTCTGCATGACCATCAGCACGTTACCGGCAGCAACTTCATCAGACTCAACCATTGCAATAGCCTGGTGTACGTTCGGGTCCATCGGCACATCGATATCCGCAACCACCTGCACGCCAAACTTCGCCACAACATCCAGCATCGACTTGCGGGTCAGTTCAATACCTTCAACCATCGCCGCCATCGCGTCATTATCTTTGTTCGCCACTTCCAGCGCGCGATCCAGGCTATCCAGCACCGGCAGCAGTTCGTTGACGAATTTTTCCAACGCAAATTTATGCGCTTTTTCTACGTCAAGTTCGGTACGACGACGCAGGTTTTCCATTTCCGCTTTGATACGCAACACGCTGTCACGCTCGCGCGTTTCAGCTTCTGCAAGCTGAGCCTCCAGATTCGCAATCTTTTCATCGCGCGGATCCACCTGCTCAGCAGAAGCGTCTGATTCTACCGCCTCAACTTCTTCGTGCTGATCCATGATAATTTCTTCCGGGGCTTGCCCCTCAGGCGTTTTCTGTTCTTTACTACTCATGAATTTCTCCGCGTTTTTTTCGCATTCATCTCGCTAACCTGGATTATTATGGGGATAAGATTCAGGGTTTCAAGGGAAGTACTCACATTGTCACTAATCTTCGTTACAAGGACCTCGAGAAAATGAACAAACATTTCAAGTGTATTGGCATTGTGGGGCATCCACGTCACCCCACTGCACTGACCACACATGAAATGCTCTACCGCTGGCTGTGCGTCAAAGGTTATGAGGTTATCGTTGAGCAACAAATCGCCCACGAGCTGCAGTTGAAAAATGTGAAAACCGGTACGCTCGCAGAAATTGGTCAGCAAGCAGACCTCGCCGTAGTCGTCGGTGGCGACGGCAATATGCTGGGGGCTGCACGCACCCTGGCACGCTATGACATCAAAGTTATCGGGATTAACCGCGGCAATCTCGGTTTTCTGACCGATCTTGACCCGGACAATGCCCAACAGCAATTAGCTGACGTACTGGAAGGCCACTACATCAGCGAAAAGCGCTTTTTACTCGAAGCCCAGGTGTGCCAGCAGGATTGCCAGAAGCGCATTAGCACTGCGATCAATGAAGTTGTGTTGCACCCCGGAAAAGTGGCGCACATGATTGAATTTGAAGTCTATATCGATGAAATTTTTGCCTTCTCCCAGCGTTCAGACGGGCTAATTATCTCCACCCCGACCGGCTCTACCGCCTATTCGCTCTCTGCCGGAGGTCCCATCCTCACCCCTTCCCTGGATGCTATTACGCTGGTGCCGATGTTCCCGCATACGCTTTCCGCGCGACCGCTGGTAATCAACAGTAGCAGTACCATTCGCCTGCGCTTTTCTCATCGCCGCAACGATCTTGAGATCAGCTGCGACAGCCAGATCGCCCTGCCTATACAGGAAGGTGAAGACGTATTGATTCGCCGCTGTGATTATCATCTGAACCTGATACACCCAAAAGATTACAGTTATTTCAATACATTAAGCACTAAATTAGGCTGGTCAAAAAAATTATTCTAATTTAACGTCAACCTCTTTACTGTATAAAAAACCAGTTTATACTGTATGTAATTACAGTTATGGTTTTTCATACAGGAAAACAACTATGTTGGCACAACTGACCATCAGCAATTTTGCTATCGTTCGTGAACTGGAGATCGATTTCCAAAGCGGAATGACCGTCATCACCGGCGAGACCGGTGCGGGTAAATCCATTGCCATTGATGCTCTCGGGTTGTGTCTGGGCGGGCGGGCAGAGGCCGACATGGTACGTACAGATGCCACACGCGCCGATCTGTGCGCGCGCTTCTCTTTAAAAGATACCCCTGCGGCGCTACGCTGGCTGGAAGAGAACCAGCTTGAAGAAGGTCGTGAGTGTTTGTTACGCCGCGTAATCAGCAGCGACGGACGCTCCCGCGGATTTATCAATGGCACTGCCGTTCCCCTGTCACAGCTCCGTGAACTGGGCCAGTTGCTTATTCAAATCCATGGCCAGCACGCGCATCAACTCCTGACAAAATCGGAACACCAAAAGTTCCTGCTTGATGGTTACGCTAATGAAGCATCCCTGATTCAGGAAATGTCCGCGCGCTACCAGCTTTGGCACCAAAGCTGCCGCGACCTGGCGCATCATCAGCAACAAAGCCAGGAACGCGCTGCCCGGGCGGAACTGTTGCAATATCAGTTAAAAGAGCTGAACGAATTCAACCCCCAGGCAGGCGAGTTTGAGCAAATTGATGAAGAGTACAAGCGTCTGGCTAACAGCGGGCAGTTGCTCACCACCAGCCAGCAAGCGCTGGCTATCATGGCAGACGGCGAAGACATTAACCTGCAAAGCCAGCTGTACACGGCAAAACAGCTGGTCAGCGAACTGGCGGGAATGGACGGTAAGCTCTCCGGTATTCTGGACATGCTGGAAGAGGCGACAATCCAGCTCAGCGAAGCCAGCGATGAGCTGCGCCACTATTGCGATCGTCTGGATTTAGACCCTAACCGTTTGTTCGAGCTTGAACAGCGAATTTCTAAGCAAATCTCTCTGGCGCGTAAGCATCACGTCGCCCCTGAAGCACTGCCACAGTTTTACCAGTCCCTGCTTGATGAGCAACAGCAGCTTGACGATCAGGCTGATTCGCTCGAAACCTTAACCCTGGCGGTAAACACGCACCACCAGCAGGCGCTGGAAACGGCAAAAATGCTGCACCAACAGCGCCAGCATTATGCTCAGGAATTGGGGAAACTCATCACAGAAAGCATGCATGCTCTCTCGATGCCGCACGGTGTCTTTTGCATTGATGTGAAATTTGAGGAACACCATCTGAGCGCAGACGGTGCCGATCGTGTGGAATTCAAAGTTACCACTAACCCGGGTCAGCCGTTACAGCCGATTGCGAAAGTCGCTTCCGGTGGTGAGTTGTCGCGCATTGCGCTGGCTATTCAGGTGATTACCGCGCGTAAAATGGAAACTCCTGCGCTGATTTTCGATGAAGTCGACGTTGGTATCAGTGGTCCGACGGCAGCGGTTGTGGGTAAGCTACTGCGTCAATTGGGTGAATCAACCCAGGTGATGTGTGTGACTCACCTGCCGCAGGTTGCTGGTTGCGGTCATCAACATTTCTATGTCAGCAAAGAAACTGACGGCGCAATGACCGAAACACACATGCAGCCGCTGGATAAACGCGCTCGCCTGCAGGAATTAGCCCGCCTGCTTGGCGGTAGCGAAGTGACGCGTAATACCCTCGCAAATGCAAAAGAACTGCTGGCGGCATAAACTTTTTTACCTTGTGACGGTCTGAGTTCAACATAAAATCGCCGACCGACCCGACAGCAAAAGGTTTTAAAGTGGTGAAAGGTCTATTATCATCGGCATATTACATATGAGCCACGTACTGCTCGGGCCCGAAAAGGAATCAAATCACTATGCGCTGTAAAACGCTGACTGCTGCTGCAGCAGTACTACTGATGTTGACTGCAGGCTGTTCCACTCTGGAGCGAGTGGTTTACCGCCCTGACATCAACCAGGGAAATTATCTGACACCTACCGATGTCGCCAAAGTGCGTACAGGTATGACGCAACAGCAAGTTGCTTATGCACTGGGTACACCAATGATGTCCGATCCTTTTGGTACTAACACCTGGTTTTATGTGTTCCGTCAGCAGCCAGGGCATGAAGGCGTTACTCAGCAAACGCTGACGCTGACCTTTAACAGCAGCGGCGTATTAACCAACATTGATAACAAACCTGCTCTGACCGACAACAAGTAGGTTTGAGAGATCAAAAAAAGGTGCTCAATGAGCACCTTTTTTATTGTCTGTTATTTTTTAGCGGATTTCTCTGCTCGCTGCCTGCGCAGTTCTTTCGGATCAGCAATCAATGGCCGATAAATTTCCACCCGATCGCCGTCATGCAAAACATCAGCAAGCTTAACCGGACGGCTGTAGATGCCCACCTTATTTTTGCTGAGATCGATATCAGTACGTAGCTCCAGCAATCCCGAAGCGCGAATCGCCTCTTCGACGGTTGCGCCCTGCTGCAACGTCACGCGCTGCAGATACTGTTTCTCGGGCAGCGCGTACGCTACTTCAACGACAATTTTAGCCGACGCTGACACTGTAAACCTCTTTCGCGCGAACCGTGAAGGCCTGCACCATATTAGAAGCCAGCTCTTTAAAGATGCGGCCAAACGCCAGTTCGATTAACTTATTGGTGAACTCAAAATCGAGATGAAACTCAATACGACACGCTTCATGACTTAGTGGCGTAAACTTCCAGCCGCCAATCAGTTTCTTGAACGGTCCATCGACCAGATGCATCAGGATGCTCTGGTTACTGGTCAGTTGATTACGCGTGGTGAACGTTTTGCTGATCCCTGCTTTCGAGACATCCACAGCGGCCGTCATTTGCCCCGGAGTCGACTCCAGGACGCGGCTTCCGGTGCAACCCGGTAAAAACTGAGGATAGGATTTAACATCATTCACTAACTGATACATCTGTTCCGCACTGTAAGGTACTAAAGCGGTCCGGCTAATCTGAGGCATAACAATTTCCATCAATATCAATCGTGCAAATAATACCATTTATCATCCGCTAAAAAAAACGCTATAGCCCAACTCGTGCTAAGATAGCGCCTTGCGCCCCGCTGGATGAAATGGGGTGTTTTTCAATTCCAGATTACCTATACTGAGCGGCATTATGACGAAGAAAAAAGCACACAAACCTGGCTCAGCCACAATCGCGCTCAACAAGCGCGCACGACACGAATACTTTATTGAAGAAGAGTTCGAAGCTGGACTCGCACTGCAAGGCTGGGAAGTCAAATCCCTGCGCGCAGGAAAGGCCAATATTGGCGATAGCTATGTCATTCTCAAAGACGGCGAAGCGTTCCTGTTTGGCGCCAACTTCACGCCGATGGCCGTTGCCTCAACGCACGTCGTGTGTGACCCTACTCGCACCCGTAAGCTTCTGTTAAACCAACGCGAACTTGACTCCTTATATGGACGCATGAATCGTGACGGTTACACCGTCGTGGCACTTTCGCTGTACTGGAAGAATGCCTGGTGCAAAGTCAAAATTGGCGTCGCAAAAGGGAAGAAACAGCACGACAAGCGTTCCGATGTAAAAGAACGTGAGTGGCAGTTGGACAAAGCTCGTATTATGAAAAATGCAGGTCGATAAATCCCCTCTCAGCGGCCAGTCTCTCATCATGAGGCTGGCTCTTATTGTTTAGTTATTGAAACCCACCCATTATATTCACCAAAATTATAGTTTTTACACCGCTGAATCGTTCAAACCTAAAATAGTCTTTTCATTATTTTATCGGGTCCATAGCTTAATAAAATAAAACTTCAAGAGCGTATCGTTTATATTTTACGCCTCACCAATAACACTATTATTACTGGTGTTTATTAGATTTATAAAAAACCACAAAGAAGAAAAACAACTTTATATACAGCAAGTTAGATTTCAACAACAACCAAAACACGTACTGGAAAGTATCCTTTTCAATTACCTCAATGTATTTTTAATATAGATAATTTGCGTAATACATCCTTTCTGACTATATCATCTAATACGAAAGAACTATTCAGACTCAGGGGCCCTGACGTATTCGAAAAACAAACTGATACTTGCGTGACCTAATCAATGAAACCACATGTGCAAACTCATCTATACGATGAACGGGCACCTGTCAGCTCATTCTCCCAACACGCTATTGTGGATTAATACTCTCGGCCTGCCATCAGGAGTGAATATATGCGTCTACTCGCCGTTGTATCAAAATTGACTGGTGTTTCCACAAATATTGAAGCTTCAGAAGTCACGCTCAATTCACCTTCCATCGTGAAGCTGTCTGTTTCTCGTGAAGAAATCAGTCAGCTTACCCGCGTAAATCAGGATCTGATTGTCACACTCCGCTCTGGTGAAACTATCACAATTAAAAACTTTTACGTTGGCAAAGGTGATGAACAAAGCCAGCTCGTACTTGAAGATAGCAACGGCGCACTATGGTGGGTTCAGGATACGGATGGCGCATTCCACTATCAGCATCTGGACGATCTCACCCCATTGATGGCGAGCGAAGGCAGTCATGAAGGAGGCGCAGTTTGGCCCTGGGTTCTTGGCGGGATCGCGGTCGCTGGCGGAGTTGGCCTCGCTGCAGGTGGCGGTGGCGGTGGGGGGAGCGATAACAACGCCGGAAACGATAATGGTGGGAACGGCAATAGCAATGGCAATGGCAACGGCAATGGCAACGGCGATGGCAA
>NZ_CP080033.1:3746573-3759506 GCF_019382635.1 Citrobacter sp. Colony219
GGCAATGGCAATAGCAATGGCAATGGCAACGGCAATGGCAACGGCGATGGCAACGGCGATGGCAATGGCAACGGCGATGGTGGCGATCCGCCGACAACAACCCCTAACATGCCAGACGTGCCCGTTATTACCAGCGTGATCGATAATCAGGAGCTGATTACAGGCCCTGTCAATCAGCAGGAATCCACCAACGATAATACGCCTACTCTTCAGGGCACTGGCCCCGCAAATGCCACCTTACATATTTTTGATAACGGTGTCGAAATAGGACAGGTCACTATCGATGCCAACGGCAACTGGACGTTTACTCCATCTTCCCCGCTCGCGGAAGGCGCTCACCAGTTTACGGTCAGCGCATCAAACAATGCGGGCAGCAGCGCAATCTCAGACAGTTGGGTCATTACCGTCGATACCACCCCACCTGCCGCCGCAGTAATTTCTTCAGTGAACCTGGAAGGCACCATGGTGACGGGTAGTGCAGAGCCCGGAAGCACTGTCACCATCATTGGCAGTAACAACCAGGTTCTGGGTTCAGCAATCGTCGGTTCAGGCGGCACCTTCACTATTGGCATATCACCCTCGCAAACACATGGTGAAACGCTGACAGCAAAGATTCAGGATGAAGCAGGCAATATAGGGCCAGATACCTCATTCAGTGCCTCAAATTCCGGTTATCCAGGCGTCCCCGTGATTGTCAGCGTTATGGATGATGTCGCGCCCTCCGTTGGGTCATTGACCAACAATCAGTCCACTAATGATGCGACCCCAACGCTTTCCGGGACAGCTGACGCCAACAGTACGGTTAAAATTTACAATAACGGGGCATATATCGACAGCGTCGTCGCCGACAGCAACGGTAGTTGGGACTGGACCTCCAGCACAAACTTGCGGGACGGCTCATACGCCTTCACCGCTACGGCAACCAACCACCTGGGTACGGGGGGAATATCGACGGCATTCAATATCAATATCGATACTCAGCCGCCGTTATCACCAGACAATCTGAACGTATCTGCCGATGGTGCTGTCGTCACTGGTACGGCTGAACCCGGCAGTACCGTGACTATAACCGACAATAATAATCATTTAATCGGCAGTGGCGTTACCGGGCCAGATGGCTCGTTTACTATCACCATAAACCCACCACAAACCAATGGCGAAACCATAGCCGCTATCGCTACCGATCCAGCAGGAAACCCGAGTTTGCCAGAAACAGCACTCGCTCCCGATATCACCGCCCCGCTACCGCCCGCAAACCTGACAATCAATAACGCGGGCGATGAGGTTTCCGGCACGGCAGAGCCCAACAGTACCGTACATATTCTCAATCCTGGTGGCACTATCATTGGCACGACCACCGCTGATGCTGACGGAGATTTCACCGCCACACTGGTTCCGCCACAAACGAACGGCGAACATCTTGTCGCCAATGCAACGGATGCAGCAGGTAATACCAGTGATAACACAGCAGTCACCGCGCCAGACAGCACCGCCCCTGACGCACCGACAGGGGTAATTGTCGCCGGGGATGGTGGTTCAGTCAGTGGACATGCTGAAATCGGCAGCACTATCACCGTAAAAGACAGCAACGGGAATACGATTGGCGTGGGTTAGGCAGACAGCGGCGGTCACTTTGCCGTGTCGATCACCCCGTCACAAAACAATGGTGAAACGGTAAAAGTGACCGCAACGGACAGCGCAGGCAACGAAAGTCTGCCCGCTTCCGCGCTGGCTCCGGATATTACCGCGCCAGACCAACCGATTATTATTGCCGTCTTAGACGATGTTCCCGACATCATCGGAAAAATTGATAACAACACGCTGACAAACGACGATAAACCGGAAATTAAGGGCACCGCCGAAGCGGGCTCGCAGGTAAAAATTTATGATAATGGCACCCTGCTAACCACCGTTACCGCCGATATCAATGGTAACTGGGACTACACGCCGACCACCGCGCTGAGCCAGGGCGCACACGTGTTTACGGTTACGGCAACTGATGCCGCCAACAACACCAGTAGCGCCGCCAGCTGGAAAATCATTGTCGATAGCGTCGCGCCGACCGTCCCGGTTATTACTCTGATTAGCGATGACGTCGGAACCATCACCGGTAACATCGCGAATAACAACTGGGTAACCAACGACAACACGCCGACCCTCTCCGGGACCGGCGAGCCAGGCTCGCTGGTGAACCTGTATGATAACGGTTTGCTGATGACGGTGATGCTCATCGACAAGTCAGGTACCTGGAGCTATACCGTCCCGGACAACAAGCAGCTTGCCGATCGCGACCATCATTTTACAGTATCCGCAACAGATGCCGCCGGTAACGTCGTCACCTCCCCCGTCACTGTCACCATTACCGTTGACACCCAGCCTCCTGGGGCTCCGGTCATTTCAGCCGCCACAGATGACATCGGCAATGCACCCGTTGACTTGCCTTCTGGTAGCCGTTCAAACGATAACCTGCCGTCACTGAAGGGGACCGGAGAAGTTGGCTCCACCATCACTATCTACGATGGTGCCACACCGATTGGAACGACCACCGTTGTGGCCGGAGGAAGCTGGAGTTTCCCGGTCACCCAGCCACTTAGTGAAGGCTCGCACACGTTGTCAGCTATCGCGACAGACGCGGCGGGTAACGCCAGTACCGCCGGAAGTTTCATGCTGACTGTCGATACAACACCACCCGCGGCCCCGATCATCACCTCAGCGGAAGGGCTTATTGGCATTGAAACTAAAGCACTGAGTAATGGCGGCAGCACGAAAAGCGACAACCCTAAACTGTCCGGAACAGGTGAGCCGGGTGCGACAATTACGATTTATGAGAATGGCGGCCTCGCCGGCATCACTACCGTACAGCCAGACGGCACCTGGACATTTACCCCGACCTCACTTGCCGATGGGCCGCATAAATTCACCGCCACGGCGACCGACGCGGCGGGCAACACAGGGATCCCATCGGCGGGCTTTACGCTGACGGTGGATAATCTGCCGCCAACGCAACCGCTCCCGCCCACCATTACGGACGACGTCAATCCGATAACCGGGGTCGTGACAAACGGCATGACTAACGACACCACGCCAACGTTCAGCGGCACGGGGAGTGTCGGCGATCTCATTACCCTCTATCTTAATGGCAACTCTTCGTCGCAGGGTACCGCAACGGTTGGGGCAGACGGTAGCTGGAGCTTTACACCATCAGTGCCACTTCCCCAGGATGTTTATCAGGTGACCATTACGGCGACCGATCCTGCTGGCAACGTCAGCCCGCCATCAGATGCCATCCTCCTGGAGATCGATACAACGCCCTCTGCCTCCCCTGTTATTCTTGCCGTCAATGATAATGTCGGTGGTTTCCAGGGCGATCTTGCACCTGGCGCAATAACAGATGATACGACGCCAACTATTCGCGGAACCGGCACTGACGGCGACACGATCACGCTGTACAACGGCAGTACGATTATCGGTACCACAACGGTGGTTGGCACCACCTGGAGTATTACTCCTGGGACGGCACTGGCAAACGGGAGTTATACGCTAACGGCCATTGCAACCGATGCGGCGGGGAACGCCAGTACCCCATCAAACAGCGTAGCGTTTACGGTTAGCAGCACCGTGCTGACCCTACCGCAGGTTACAGATATTGAAGATGACGCTGGCGTCATTATCGGTTCATTGACCAACGGTAGCGTCACGGATGATACCACCCCAACAATCAGCGGGACCGGTGCGCCGGGCAGTACGGTAGTCATTTTCGATGGCGGCAATCCCATTGCCGAAACCCTCGTTGCGGCGAATGGTAGCTGGAGTATTGAGATTACGCTGACGGGCGATGGCCCGCACACGCTGACGTTCGGCGCCAGGGATCCCGCGGGTAATTCCCTGGCGGCAGGAAACCCTGTGATGTTGATACTCGATACGCAGCCTCCTGCCGAGCCAATCGTCACCTATGTTGACCCGAACGGCACGCTGGTGAGCGGGACAGCCGAGCCGGGCAGTACCGTCATCATCAGAAATGGTACCACGGTACTGGGCCAGGGCATTGCGAACAGCGTTACAGGTGTCTACACCGTCACGATATCACCCGCACAAACTACAGGGCAGAATCTGAATGCAATCGCCCAGGATCAGGCGGGCAATAGCAGCGACCCTACGCCGTTTAACGCGGCCACTTCCAGTATTCCGCATCCGCCAACTCTCGAAATCATTGATGATGTCTCTCCCGTTACAGGAGTGATTGGCAACGGTAAATCCACCAATGACACCTTACCGCTGTTACAAGGAACCGCCACGGCAGGAGCAACGGTTACAATTTATCAGGATGGGAATGTAATCGCTACGGTCACCGCCGATGCCGTTTCCGGCGCATGGCGCTATCCATTATCCACTCCACTGACAAACGGCACGACCTACAATTTCACCGTATCGCAAACTGTAAACTCAGAACCCAGTGGGTTGTCGCCCAATTACGCCATCACTATCGATACTGCCGCCCCACAAGCACCCGCGATCACCAGTGTGATTGACGACGTGTTACCAGGTACAGGATCGTTAGATACCGGACAAATTACCAACGATGCACGCCCGACCTTCAATGGAACCGGCGAAGCAGGTGCGACTATCACCCTTTACGATAAAGGTATCGCGATTGGCACTACCACCGTGAGTGGCAGCGGATACTGGAGCTATACTCCGACAAATGGGTTGGGAGAAGGCGAGCATATCTTTACCGCACGCGCAACGGATGCGGCAGGCAACCAGGGCGATCCCTCCAACAGCTTCCGAATTATTGTCGATACGTTAATCCCAAGCGCGCCCTCTATTGTGACGGTAACGGACGACGTCGGTACCCCGCAATCCCTTACATCCGGACAGCTAACCAACGACAACACCCCAACGCTTGCTGGCGTCACCGAGGCCGATTCAGTGGTTACCATTCGCGATAATGGCGCGGTAATTGGCACAACCACCAGCGATGAAAACGGCAACTGGAGCTTTACACCGGCTCCAGCACTTAGTGAAGGCAATCATTCGTTAACCGCAACCGTCACGGATGGCGCTGGCAATATCAGCCCGGCAAGCCCACCTTTCGTTCTGGTAGTTGATACGCTGCCGCCCGCGGCGCCGAACATTACCTCGGTGATTGACGATCAACCCGGCAACACATCGCTGACTAACGGACAATTGACTAACGATGCACAACCCACGCTGAACGGCAAAGGAGAGATCGGCGCATCTATCACCATCCGCGATAAAGGCGTTGATATTGGTACAACCCAGGTTGATGAATCCGGCAACTGGAGCTTCACGCCGGATGCCCCACTGACTCAGGGGCAACACATCTTTACCGCCGTTGCCACCGACCAGGCGGGCAATATGGGTGGGGTATCTTCGTCCTTTACCCTCGAACTGGATTCTATCGCCCCACAGCCCCCCATCATTAGCACGGTGCTGGACAATACAGCGCCCACAACAGGCGCGATAACCAATGGGCAGACGACAAACGAAACACGTCCGGCACTGAGCGGCACGGGCGAAGTGGGAGCGACCATTACCGTTCTGAGCGATGGTCAACCCATTGGCACTACCACCGTGGGTGCGGGAGGTATCTGGAACTTTACCCCAACGGATGCTCTGAGCAACGGACCACATACATTGACCGTCACCGCGACCGACAGTGCAGGTAACACCAGCCTTGCGTCGAACGGCTTTGGGCTCATCGTCGATACCATATCGCCGGGTATACCCGTCATTTCTCAGGTCGCAGATGATGTCGGCCCGCTGACGGGCAATCTGAACAACGGCCAGGCCACAAATGATACGCAACCCACGCTCAGTGGTACGGCAGAAGCCAATTCCACGATCAAAATTTATGACAATGGCACCTATCTCGGTACCGCTCCGGTAGACGCCAATGGAGCCTGGAACTTCACGCCAACAGCCGGACTTGGAAATGGTAACCATGCGCTCACGATGACCGCCACGGATGCAGCCGGAAACGTCAGTCAGTCATCCGCCGCATTTAACATCATTGTGGATACCGTTGCCCCGCTTGCCCCCACCATTATCCAGGCCGTCGATGATGTACAGCCCGGCACCGGGACTCTGTCCAGTGGAGCCTGGACCAATGACACCCGTCCGCTGCTCAGTGGCTCAACGGAAGCGAATGCCCGGGTCGCGATTTACGATAACGGCACGCTGCTGGGGACGGTAACAGCCACAATAGATGGGACGTGGGAGTATCTGCCATCCACACTGAGCAACGGCCAACATACATTCACGGCTATCGCCACAGACGCCGCAGGCAATATCGGTGCCACCTCAAGCGGATTTATTATTAATATCGATACGACCCCACCGCCAATCCCACAACTGATCTCGGTCATAGATGACATCGCAGGGGGCGTTTTCAATACAGCGCTGAACAATGGGCAGCTAACCAACGATGCCCGCCCAACGCTCAACGGTACCGCCGAAGCCGGTAGCACTGTCAGCATCTATGACGGGAACACTCTGCTTGGTACTGCGCTGGTGCAAGGCAATAATAGCTGGACATTTACTCCGACCACGCCGCTCGCGACCGGGTCCCATACCTTCACTGTGACCGCTACCGATGCGGCAGGTAATACCAGCGGCGCAACAGCAGGTTTTACCGTGGTGGTGGACACCACAGCCCCGGCACAGCCTTCAATAAGTAGCATTATTGATGATGTTGGCCCCAACACCGGTGCGATTGGCAGCAACCAGCCCACCAATGACTCACGCCCAACCCTGAACGGATCCACAGAGGCCAACGCGCGAGTCGATATTTATGATAATGGCAGTTTTGTTATCAGCGTAACGGCTGACAGCACCGGCAACTGGAGTTACACGCCGTCCACTGCTCTGGCTCAAGGGGCTCATTCTTTTACCATCACGGCGACAGATGCGGCGGGGAATACCAGTGGATTATCGTCTGCGGCAGCCATTGTGGTCGATACCATCGCGCCCGGTGTTCCAACCGGGCTGGCGGTCAACGCCAATGGTACGGCGTTAACCGGCGTGGCCGAAGCGAACAGTACGGTCATTATCACCTCTGGTAGCGGAACGGTACTCGGCACCACGACAGCGAATGCTTCCGGTAACTTCACCTTTACCCTGAATCCACTGCAAATTAGTGGGCAAACGCTGCTGGTTAGCGCACAGGACGCCGCAGGCAACATCGGTACGGCGGGTAACGTACTGGCCCCGTTTACCGGCGTACCGCCTGCGCCAGTGATCTCCAGCGTATTCGATGATGTCGGCACTATCACGGGCCTGGTCACCGCCGGGAAAACCACGAATGATACCCGCCCAACACTGAGCGGAACTGCGCAGGCAAACGCCGTTATCAACCTGTATAACAACGGCACGTTGATGGGGAGCACAACCGCTGACGGGAATGGGATCTGGAGCTTTACCCCATCCGGTGCGCTCAGCGAAGGCAACCACGCGTTTACTGCCAACGCCACAAATGCCAACGGCTCGAGCGTTTTGTCTGGCTCGTTCAGCGTCATTGTGGATACCACGCCACCGCCACCTCCTACGATTCTGATCAGCGCCGATGGCGGAACAGTGAGCGGCATTGCCGAAGCCGGCAGTACGGTGACGATATCCCTGCCTGGCGGCACCAGCGTGACAGCGGTCGCCAACAGCAGTGGCGTCTACAGTGCCACCTTGCCTGTACGCCAGATTGAAGGTCAGTCGTTATCTGCAACGGCAACCGACGCGGCAGGTAACACGTCATCGCCTGCCAGCGTCATCGCGCCGGTACTCCCCCTGCTGGCTGAAGATAATGTCACCCGTTTGCCGCTACAGACTGACGTGACAATCAGCACTGAGCATCAAAGCGATTACGGTTTCCTGCTGGTGAACGCACTGGGTAATGTCGCCAATGTGCTGGGTAACGACACGGCAAGTGTTAATTTCAGTATCCAGTCTGGCGGTAGTGGCTCCATCACCATTAACGCCGCGGCGACCGGCATTGTGCTGTCACTATTAAGCTCAATGGAGATTGTTATCCAGCGCTATGACTCCTTGCTCAACACCTGGATAACCGTGGTCGATACCTCAAAACCCAATTTTGCCAGTTTGCTGACCATCGGAGCCTCTGGAGTGACGCTCAATTATGATGGGCTGACAGGCGGGGATTATCGCGTGGTCAGCTTCAACACTAACCTGCTGGCGACTGGCGCATACACCAGCCTGGACGTTGCCGTGGTGAAAACCAACGGCGGAACCATCACTGGGGGGACCACAGAATCCGGTAACATCATCACCGATACCGATCCAACTAACGGTCAAGATAACGCCCCTTCCGGCACGCTGGTCACCGCTATCACTGACGGTAACGGCAACGTCGTGAACGTCCCGGCAGGCGGCATTGATGTGCAGGGGAAATACGGCATTCTGCATATCAATCAGAATGGTAGCTACACCTATACCCTGACCAATACGTCAATCTCAGTGTATGGCCGTTCCGAAAGTTTCACTTACACGCTAACGCATGGTAGCGATCACTCCTCGGCAAAACTGGTGGTCACGCTGGGTCAGGCCCCGACCACAAGTACGGTAACGGCGGCAGACGATGTGGCTGCGCTGACTTACGGGACGCAGGTCATCGCAGTCGACAACCATCCATCACAACAAACCGGCTTCACGCTCGCCAGTGTTGGTTTGGGACAATTGCTGGATGTCAGCCTGGTCAACGGTTTGACCAACCCGATTAAATTCAACGTTGATGACGGCGCGACCCGAACGATAACGGTTCAGGCCAGCGTACTTGGCGTAACGCTGGGCGGCTTTGATCTCTATGTCTACCGCTTCAACGAGTCTATTCAGCAGTATGAGCAGTACCGGGTACAACCGAACTGGGTAACCGCCCTACTGAGCGGCAATTCACCGGCGTATACCATTACGCTGCCGGGCGGTGACTATCTGTTCCTGCTTAACGCTTCCGGCGGCCTGACGCTGCTGACCAACTATACCCTGAATATTCAGGCCGATCACACCTACGCCGTCGACAGCCTGAGTGCGGCAACCAATGGAAATCTGCTGGCCAACGACTCGGCTCCGGCTAATACCGTTATCACCGAAGTGAACGGTGTCGCCGTTAACGCAACGGGCACTACCACCATTAACGGACAGTACGGCACGCTGACTATTGATGCAAAAGGGAACTACACCTACACGCTGAAAAGCGGACTGGGTGCAGACGGTATCAGCACACCGGACAGTTTCGTCTATACGGTCAAAGCCCCCAATGGCGATACAGGAAGCGCCTCGCTGAACATTACGGCGACCCCGCAAGCGCTGGACGCAGTAAATGACGTCAGCAGCATGATGGCGGTAAGTACCATTCAGGACTCTGCGGCATATGGAAGTGGCGCGCTGGGCACCGCGACAATTCCGACGCTGGGGAGCAAAGCAACCGGTACAGGTTCGTTTGATATCGCAACAAATGACGTACTGAAAGGCGCCACGCTCAACTTCAGCATCGGCACACTTATCACCGTCGGTACGCTGGGCGTAACCTGGACAATCACCGGTCCTGACGGATTCTCGCTTTCTGGCTCTGTACCCGCCAGCTCTATCAGCCTGTTAGGCAGTTCAATTGCCGTCTCGCTGGGTAATGCTGAGCTAGCCGCTGGTCATTACAGCATCAGCTTCACAGGAACAATGGGGGGACTGGCCGTTGGCAACGTCAGCATTACGCCAAACGTCACGGGTACGACATGGCACCTCAATACCTGGGACGTTAACACCACGACGGTGAATGGCAATATTTTTGATGGCAGTGATGCCGCTGGCGCGCACGATCAGCTCTCAACCGTCCATACCCAGCTCACTGTCACCGGTTTTAACGGCAGTACCGCCACTCTCAATCCGGCCGGCAGCGCCAGTAGCGCAACCATTCAGGGTCATTATGGTTCACTGACCATGAACCTGGATGGTTCATACATCTACACGCTGAAGCCGGGTACAACCGTAGCGTCGATAATCAGCAAAGAGACCTTTACCTATACGCTGAACGACCAAAACGGGCACACGGACACCGCTACGCTGACCATCAATATGAACCCGCAGATGGCAAGCACCGCACAGCATGACGTGATCACCGGATCGGTCTACGGCGATACGCTGATTTATCACCTGCTCAATGCCAACGACGCTACCGGCGGTAACGGGACTGCGGACAACTGGACCAACTTTTCACTGGCTCAGGGCGACAAAATCGACATCGGCGACCTGCTGGTAGGCTGGAACGGACAAAATGCCACGCTCGGCAACTACCTCACAGTGACCACCAGCGGTAACAACACCATCGTGTCCATTGATCGCGACGGTACAGGCAACACGTACCACACCACTAACCTCGTAACGCTGGAGAACGTACACACCACGCTCGATGAGCTGATCCAACAAAATCACATTGTGACCTGAAACGAACGCCATACCGCTATAACGATATAACAACAGCCCCGGATGCCATGACGTCCGGGGCAATAACAATCGTCACTGCCCTATTTTGCAAGGGATAAACTATGAGAAATGTCGCCCCTGTTGCTGTACTGCTGGCATTAACGTTTTGTTCCGTTCGTGCGAATGCCGAAGATGAACCGCAAATTATTACGCCGGAAGGGCTGGCAACCAGTCAGATGCTTCCCTCTCTGGATGGTTCTGTGGCCGATCTACCGCTAAGCGTTGCCGCTCCCGGAAGCCTGACGCTTAACGACGCGGTGAGTCGCGCCGTGAGCTGGCATCCTTCTATTCGTGAATCCATTGGCAAACTGCTCTCGCAAAATGAGCAGATAGACGTGGCGAAAGCGAAATATTACCCGCAAGTTACAGCCGGAATGAACAACGGCTACAGCAATACCTACACTGACCATGGCTTCAGCCCTGCACTGGTCATTTCGGTGTCACAAATGCTGTATGACTTCGGCAAAGTCGCCAGCCAGGTGCGCGCCGAAACCGCCGGTTCAGCGCAGCAACAGGCAAACGTGTTACTCAGCATCGATACTGTCGCTCGCGCTACCGCCAATGCCATCGTCCAGGTTCAGACATGGCAACAGATGGTGGATGCCGCCGAAGAACAACTGGTCGCGCTAAACGGTATTGGTCGACTGACCAGAGAACGTAATGATGAAGGGGCGACCTCGCTGTCAGACGTAGTGCAAACCGATGCGCGTATCGAGTCCGCACGTTCTCAACTGGCGCAATATCAGGCCAATCTCGACAGTAGCAAAGCGACATTGATGAGCTATCTCGGCTGGAACTCGCTTAACGGCATCAGCAATGAGTTTCCGGTAAAACTGGACAGCAGTTGCGATGTGGTAAAACCGGAGGATAAGTTAGTTCCTGCAGTGCTGGCGGCCTGGGCGCAGGCGAACGTCGCGCAGGCCAACCTTGATTACGCCAACGCGCAGATGACGCCAACCATTTCCCTGGAGCCATCTGTTCAGCACTATCTCAACGACAAATACCCCAGCCATGAGGTGCTCGACAAAACGCAGTACTCAGCGTGGGTAAAAGTCGAAATGCCGCTGTATCAGGGAGGCGGGCTCACCGCCCGACGCAACGCCGCCAGTCACGCGGTAGAGTCCGCACAGTACTCTATTCAGCGCACCCGACTCGAAGTACGACAGAAATTACTGGAATCCCGCAGCCAGGCAATGAGTCTCGCGACTGCATTGCAGATCCTGCGCCGCCAGCAGCGGCTGAGCGAACAAACGCGCGAACTGTATCAACAGCAGTATCTGGATCTCGGCTCACGCCCATTACTTGATGTTCTTAACGCCGAACAGGAGGTGTATCAGGCCCGTTTTGCCGAACTCCAGACCCAAAGCCAGCTTCGCCAGCTACAACTGAACTGCCTCTACAACACCGGATCGTTGCGCCAGGCGTTCGCCTTAAATAACCGCAGCATTCAATCGGTGGAGATCCAGCTATGAGCGACGTCGAGCCTGTTGTTGAAGATGCTATTGGCGAACCCACCCTGAGCCAGTGGGCGCAGGCAATGACGCATATTGCCAGCCACTATCGCGTTGCCTGTTCGCCTGGTGCTATTCAGGCTAACGCCCCGTGGTTTGAGGGGAAAAGCAAAACCCTTGCTTTGACGCAATTAGCGCGCCAGGCGGGACTTTCCTTTCATACGCTGGATACCGCAAAGCAGGTACTTAACCAATGGCGTTTACCGGTGGTGGCGGAACTGCACGACGGCCAAATCATGGTGATCGAACATTTTAACGGTGAAGATGCCCTGGATGTTTTTATCATCGCCGACGAGGGACAACGCAACCGGCTGGCAGTGGCTGAGCTTCTGCCAGAAATCCATACTATCACCGCACTGCGCCCGTTATCGGCATTAAAAGACGGTCGGGTTGATCGCTATATTTCGCGCTTTAGACCCGACTGGATACGCGAGCTGGTTTTACAAGATATCCGCCCTTACCTGCCGGTCATGATTGCCGCCTTTCTGATTAACGTCCTGTCGCTCGCCGGGATTATTTTTTCGATGCAGGTCTATGACCGGGTGATCCCCGCCCAGTCTTATCCAACGCTGTATGTTCTCTCTACCGGTGTTCTGGTCGCGGTGCTGTTTGGCTTTTTGCTGCGCGAAGCGCGTACCCACATCATGGACCTGCTCGGCAAACGCGCCGATATGCGCATTTCCGATCGCGTGTTTAGCCACGCATTGCGGCTACGCAACAGCGCCGTCCCCCGCTCAACGGGGAGCTTTATTTCTCAACTGCGCGAGCTGGAACAGGTTCGTGAGATGATCACCTCTTCGACCATGTCGACCATTGTCGATCTGCCGTTTTTCTTTCTGTTTATCGTCGTACTGGCGTGCATTGCTCCACCGCTGGCGTGGATAGCCCCCGTCGCCGCCATTCTGATGATTCTGCCGGG
>NZ_CP080033.1:3759513-3762424 GCF_019382635.1 Citrobacter sp. Colony219
TTACAAAAAAAACTGGCGGTGCTTGCTAACCAGGCCGCACATGAATCCACTCTGCGCAACGCGGTGCTGGTCGAGAGTGTTCAGGGGCTGGAAGACATCAAGCTGATGCAGGCGGAAAACCGCTTTTTACAGCAATGGAACAGCTATATCCGCATTACAGGAGAGTCCGGGCTGCGCACGCGCAGGCTGACTCAGGGGCTGATTGGCTGGGGGATGTCAGTACAAAGCCTGGTCTACGCCGCCATCATTATGTTTGGCGCGCCGATGGTCATTGAAGGCACGATGACCACCGGCGCCGTGGTGGCGGCCTCAATGCTCGGTTCCAGAATGATTGCTCCGATGGCTAATCTGTGCGGCGTGCTGGCCCGCTGGCAACAGGTCAAGGCGGCGAAGATGGGATTAGACAGCATCATGCAGCTTCCCACCGAAACGCAGTACGACGAAGACCGGGTGCATCAGGAGATTTTTCACGGCCATTATCTGTTTGAGAACGCACACTTTCGCTACCACAGCGACGATCAGCGCGTTCCACTGCGCATCTCGCGTCTGGAGGTCATGCCCGGCGAACGGGTGGCGATCCTCGGGCGTAACGGCGCCGGAAAATCAACTCTGCTTCAGGCCATGGCGGGTAGCGTGGAGATTATCCAGGGCGATGTCCGGCTCGATAACCTGAGCCTGGCGCAGATCGATATGGCCGATTTACGTCGCAACATCGGTTTCCTCAACCAGAATGCGCGGCTGTTTTTCGGCACCCTGCGCGAGAACCTGACTCTCGGCGCACCGCATGCCAGCGACGCACAGATCTTCGACGCGCTGGAGGTCAGCGGCGCGGCGGCTTTCGTTAAACAACTCGCCAAAGGGCTGGCGCACCCCATTATGGAAGGCGGCAACGGTCTGTCCGGCGGCCAACGGCAGTCGATCCTGCTGGCAAGAATGCTGCTACGCTCACCCAATATTGTCCTGCTCGACGAACCCAGCGCCTCGCTGGATGAACACACCGAACGAGAGTTTATTCAGCGTCTGAATCTGTGGCTGGGCAACCGCACATTGATTGTTGCAACCCATCGCGTACCGGTTCTGGAACTGGTCGAACGCGTGGTGGTGCTCAAAGAAGGTCAACTGGTCATGGATGCCCCGAAAGCGCAGGCGTTGAATGCGAGCCGGGCACCAGCCCCAATTCACGGTCGGGAGTGGAAAAATGAAAACCAATCCGCATGACGTCGCCATGGACGATCTCGATATCCGCCGGGAACACCGTTTTTCCGGCGCCAGTCGCATTATCCTGCTCAGCACGCTGCTGTTTGCAGTCCTGGGGATCTGGGCATATTTCGGCAAGCTGGATGAAGTCTCAACGGGCAGCGGGAAAGTGATCCCCAGCTCGCGTGAACAGGTCTTGCAATCACTGGATGGCGGTATTCTCGCCGAGCTGACGGTCCGCGAGGGAGATAAAGTCCAGGCTAATCAAATTGTGGCGCGCCTCGACCCCACCCGTTCGGAGTCCAACGTGGGGGAAAGCGCCGCCCGCTATCGCGCATCACTGGCCTCCAGCGCAAGGCTCAATGCCGAAGTTAACGATTTGCCGCTAACGTTCCCCAGCTCGCTGCAGGCCTGGCCGGATCTTATCGCCTCTGAAACGCGGCTGTATAAAAGCCGTCGCGCGCAGCTTGCTGATTCTATGGTGGAACTGCAGGATGCGCTGGTCTCGGTAAATAAAGAGCTGGCCATTACCCAACGGCTGGAGAAAAGCGGTGCCGCCAGCCACGTAGAAGTGCTGCGCCTGCAACGACAAAAAAGCGATCTTGGACTCAAAATAACCGATCTGCGCTCGCAATATTACGTGCAGGCGCGTGAAGCGCTGTCGAAGGCCAACGCCGAGGTAGATATGCTGGCGGCTATCTTAAAAGGTCGCGAAGACTCCGTCACCCGCCTGACCGTTCGCGCCCCGATGCGCGGTATCGTAAAAAACATCCTGGTCACCACGATTGGCGGCGTGATCCCTCCTAACGGCGAAATGATGGAGATTGTCCCGGTAGACGATCATTTGCTGATTGAAACCCGCCTGTCACCGCGCGATATCGCGTTTATCCACCCCGGACAGCGGGCGCTGGTGAAGATTACTGCCTATGACTACGCCATTTACGGAGGGCTGGAGGGCGTGGTCGAAACCATCTCCCCGGACACCATTCAGGACAAAGTGAAACCGGAAATTTTCTACTACCGCGTGTTTATCCGTACCCATCAGGACTTCTTACAGAACAAGCTGGGACGCCATTTTTCTATCGTACCGGGCATGATTGCCACTGTGGATATAAAAACAGGTGAAAAAACCATCGTCGACTATTTAATCAAACCATTTAATCGTGCAAAAGAAGCACTGCGCGAGCGGTAAATCCTTGCGGTTAAAGGGTTGTGGGGGCTGGTCACGCGTGTCACAAGTCTGTTATACTTGTTCTAACACATTGGGGCTGATTCTGGATTCGACGGGATTCGCGAAACCCAAGGTGCATGCCGAGGGGCGGTTGGCCTCGTAAAAAGCCGCAAAAAAATAGTCGCAAACGACGAAAACTACGCTTTAGCAGCTTAATAACCTGCTCTTAGCCCTCTCTCCCTAGCTTCCGCTCTTAAGACGGGGATCAAAGAGAGGTCAAACCCAAAAGAGATCGCGTGGATGCCCTGCCTGGGGTTGAAGCGTTAAAACTAATCAGGCTAGTCTGGTAGTGGCGTGTCTGTCCGCAGGTGCCAGGCGAATGTAAAGACTGACTAAGCATGTAGTACCGAGGATGTAGGAATTTCGGACGCGGGTTCAACTCCCGCCAGCTCCACCAAAATTCTCCATCGGTGATTACCAGAGTCATCCGATGAAGTCCTAAGAGCCCGCACGGCGCAAGCCCTGCGGGCTTTTTTGTGCCCT
>NZ_CP080033.1:3783267-3783389 GCF_019382635.1 Citrobacter sp. Colony219
CCGCGACCACACAAAGCACATGCTGCGTCTGCGGCGTGAGGGGCAAATCACCGGTAAACAGGTCCCCGAAATCATCCTGCTTAACAGCCACGACGGCTCCAGCTCATACCAGATGCTGCCGG
>NZ_CP080033.1:3783481-3783558 GCF_019382635.1 Citrobacter sp. Colony219
GTGATTGAAGGGGCTTATGAGGTGCTGGGGATATTTGACCGGGTGGAGGAGAAGCGGGATGCCATGCAGTCGCTGAT
>NZ_CP080033.1:3787019-3787126 GCF_019382635.1 Citrobacter sp. Colony219
ATAGCCGTCTGCCTTATCGCTTACAGTCATCACGCCTGCCGCACCGAATGCGATGCCATGACGGAGCACTATTATCGCCTGCGGGACTATGCCCTGCTGCACCCKGA
>NZ_CP080033.1:3790715-3840620 GCF_019382635.1 Citrobacter sp. Colony219
TGATTCCAGAGTCATCCGATGAAGTCCTAAGAGCCCGCACGGCGCAAGCCCTGCGGGCTTTTTTGTGCCCGTTACAGACCGAGAACATCCAGCCAAATCCAGAGAAAATTGGCACCTATGCCGTCGTGCTTTCATTGTTTATCAACGTTGCCAGGCGCTTAATCTGTTGTCCTTTGCTATCAAAATTACCCTCATCAAGCCACAGAGTGAACGCTTCGCGTAGCGCTGGGTATTCACTATCAATGATCGAATACCACGCGGTGTCCCGATTACGCTGGTGCACAACAACGGCCTGCCGGAATATGCCTTCAAAGGTAAAACCAAAGCGTGTTGCTGCCGCACGAGAAGGCACATTAAGCGCATCGCATTTCCATTCAACGCGGCGATACCCCAGCCCCTCAAAAACATAGTCTAACAGCAGCGACATGACCTCCGTTGAAACCCGCGAACGTTTCATGCGTGATGAATAGGTCACCCAACCCACTTCTATTACGCCATTCGATGCATCAATGCGCATAAGTGCCAGTGTGCCGACAGCCTGCATGCTGGCCAAATCGATTACAGCAAAATGCATGGGGTCGGTCTGCGCCGCAATCTTCGTTAAATAGCTTAAGAAAGAATCAAAGGTCGTGAATGGCCCTGTCGCGAGATAGGTCCAGTCGCGAGAGTCAGGCGTATCGCAATAGGCGTCATAAAGCGTCTTTGCGTGGCGTTCGACGTTAATACGCTCAAGTTTGCAATAACGACCGGTGATGTGCTGAGCCGTAGGAAATCGCGCACCTTGCCAGTCAGGTAACGCTAAACCAACGGGTTGCTGGAATTCATTAAATGTGGATGACATGCTATTTACCTCTCATAATAGAGTGTCAAATGACTGCAGAGTAAGAGACAACTGACAGGGTAAAAAGAACCACAATGGATGTTTTTAACAGATCCACATGACGATGCTATACCGAACATCAGCACCGTATTGCTTATCCGCAATTAAAAAATGCCGGTCATGCCACTGTTGTGGAAATAAGAAATACTGACATTATTACGTGCCATCGCTATCAGCATCAAAGCGACGCTACATGGCATGGGCAAGACGACGAATACCCTCAACAATAACCTCTGGTGGATGATTCGCAAAACCGATCAAAATCCCCTGCCGGGAGATATCCCCATGATAATAATGACTCAATGATTGAATCCCCAACCCCAGCATTCTGGCTTTCAGTTCGACCTCATCTCCGGTCAACCCGGCATGCAACCAGCAGACAATATGCACCCCAGAATCAGAAGGCTGAACGGTCATTTTATCGGCAAGATAGCATTGAATAGCATTGACCAACGCCGTTCGCCTCTCGTAGCATGCCTTACGAACCCGTCGTACATGGCTGGCGTAATGTCCTTCTTCAATAAAACTCGCCAGTACCGCCTGCTCAAGATAACTGGAGCCAATATCGGAAAAATATTTTGTCACGATAAACTGTTCTTTTAATCCTGGCGGAACAACTAAAAAACCTAAACGAAATTCTGGGTACATCATTTTTGAAAATGTCCCTGAATATATTACCCGCTGATGCTGATCTAATCCCTGCAAGGCTTGCAAAGAGCGTGCGGCATAACGAAACTCACTATTGTAATCATCTTCAAATATCCATGCCCGGTTAACCCGAGCCCATTCCAGTAGCTCAAGTCGTCGGGATAAACTGAGTGTCCCGCTAAGCGGGTACTGATCGGAAGGAACAACATAGGCCAGTTTCGCATGAGAGAAATGATCAATGCCGTATTGAACATTCATTCCTTCGTTATCCACCGGCACAGGTCTCACAATTGCCCCTGTTGACATAAATACCCCACGCGCACCTTTATAACCAGGGTCGTCCAGCCAAACGTCATTTCCTTTTGTAAGCAACGCCCGGGCAGTAATATTTAACGCCTGCTGAATACCGTTTACGATAATTATCTGATCTTCACTACAGTTAACCCCTCGCGTTGTTTTCACGTAGTGACAAATTGCTTTCCGTAAGGGATAAAAACCGCAGGGGCTGGTATGAGAGCCGAGTTGATGCCGGGATTGTCTCCAGACTCGTCCCAGTAACTTGCCCCATAATGAATGAGGAAAGAGATCGGTACAGCCCACACCGACGGCAAACAGACGGTTCATTTCACGCCCTTCAACATCGCCAGACCATAAACCACGAACGGATACGATATCCGCATTTAGCTGCCCATCAACAGGCAGTTCATCTCCTTGCTGTAATTCAGGATAAAGACCGCTGATGCTGCGGTCAGGAAGACTTGGCGTGACAAAGGTTCCAGCGCCTTTGCGCGTCTGAATATACCCTTCGTCTAACAGCCGGTCATAACCCGCAATTACCGAGTTCCGTGAAATTGACATCATCTCGGACAGTCCCCGGGTTGAGGGTATCTTTGTCCCTGGCGGCAAACGGCCTTCTACGATTGCGTTGCGTAGCGCATGGTACACCTGTTCCTTAATAACGCCTTGCTCTAAAAAAAGCTCCTGAAATAAAGGTGCACTATTTTTTTTCATTGCACTCACTCTTACGTTAAAAGTGGATCCTGGAAATATTTGCAAAGTGTCTCTTTGCGGTGGCTTACGCAATATTTAGGATAACCGCCATAGAAAACCACTCTGACTAAAATTATCAGGAGACCTATGAGTAACCAAAACACAACTGCGCCGATTACTATCGAACCCGTCACCCAGCAAGACTACGCGGGCTGGCTACCGCTTTGGATAAATTACCAGATTTTTTATCGTACTGAAATTTCAGACAAGGTCACACAATTAACCTGGGGGCGTTTTCTCAATCCTGTGGAGCCTGTTTTCTGCGCTGTCGCAAAATCTGACGGTAAAATTGTCGGTCTGGTACATTATCTCTTTCATCGCTCAACCTGGGCGGAGTCTGATTATTGCTATCTGGAGGACTTATTTGTTAGTGAAGAAACCCGGGGCAAACACATCGGCAAGCAGCTTATCGAGTATGTTCAAAAACACGCCCGCAAGCGCCATGCTGCAAGATTATACTGGCACACACATGAAACAAACCTCCGCGGTCAGCGCCTTTATGACTGGGTTGCCAGCAAGAGTGGGATGATCGAGTACCGTATGTAAAATAAATAATCCCCATTTAATCGGGTAGTTCTATGTAAACATCCCCCCGTACTGTACCTTCATTTTTCAACACATCGTCTGCGGCTCTGTTTCGCAAAGCCGCAGAATCCGAAATCATCAGATTGCTGAGACCAAATACCCGCTACGCTAAAAAGTGACATATTCATATATTTTAAACTTCCCATCAATAAACCAACATTAATTTTCAACATGTTGCATATGTCTTACTGCTCATGAGTTTTATTTTCACATAAAATGTCCCTACACTTGTTTTGCATCTCTATATTGTCGGAGCGGCCTCTAAACAAGCCGCCGGGTTGCATCGGTGCGGCATGAGATAATATATCAGTAAATATACTTTCTCATACTTTTGGGTGATATCAATTTGGCTAACTGGCGATCTGGAGATGTTTGAGGAGTTGGGTAGTGAAATAATAGTGTAACCAGGCGGGATGTTTTCCCAACATTAACGCGTTACTTTCACACATAAAGGAGAAAAACAGGGTGCCGGAATAGCAACTTACGCAGCCCTGGCTTTGTCATAGTCTCCTGTTTTATTATTAATAATTAACCCTAAAAATATCGAGTGACAATGCAATTGTTCTAAATGTAGTTCATCCACCAAAGAGATATATAAAATAGCCAGAGTTTTAAATCACCTTGACGCCTATACAAATTGTTACCCTAATAACAATGTTATACGCACCTATCCCGACCCGGGAGAAATAAAAAGTAAGACATCTTATTTTTGCAGTTTAAAAAAACTACTATTGTTTTTCTTAGAGAGAGCGATTAAAGGTTTAATTTAACAGCATAACTGTAAATCCTGTGGCTCTGGAACAGCAGAACCACAGGCGTTTGACACTAATCAGGCTTTACTGGGTATTGCACCTACGGCATGCGAACCTTTTACGGTCAACGTCACCACAGCGGAACATAACAGGGCGGCGATCATAAAGATAAATGCACTGTTGTAACTTCCGCCGCTGCTTTGGATAAGCCAGCCAATAATCGGCGCAGAAACCACCCCCGCCATCTGACCGCCAAAGTTAACAATACCGGAAGCCCGCCCCATGATATTGCTGGGGATGGTATCCATTAAAATGCCCCAAAATGTCGCCATGGCAAAAAACATAAACAGCGCAGAGATACACTGATAAACCACCGCCATATCCGCGCTGCTGACGCTGAAGGTCAGATACAGGAAGCCCGCCGCAATAACCGACGTCACGACATACAACGTCTTGCGCATCGGTTTGAATTTATCTGAGCAATATCCGCCGATTAATGTCCCACCCGCGCCAAACAGGAACGGAATTGCCGCCATCACCCCTGTCTTCGCCAGTGAGAATTCACGCACGGTAATCAGGTAGCTTGGCAACCAGGTTGAAAACCCCCAGAAGGTGATATCAAACAAGAACCAGATACTGGCCATCTGCCAGAGCACCGGCATCCTGAGCACGTCTTTAAACGCGATAGCGCTCGTATTTTGCAGCCCGCCCTGATCGTCAGCGGCTAAATCGGCCAGATCCTGTTGCGTAATCGCAGGGTGATCTTTCGGGTTGTCACGTGTGAATAAGTAGATACCCGCAGCAATAAACAGGCCCGGGATCCCCAGCACAATAAAGACCATGTGCCAGCCAAACGCCCCGATAATACTTGCAGCGACCACCACCGCCAGTGCGGGGCCTAAGGTATTTACCGTTGACTGAATTGCTGTAGCTCGACCGCGTTCTTTCGAAGGGAAATAGGTGGAAATCATTTTCCAGGAAGCTGATGGGAAGCACCCTTCGCCAATACCGAAGAAGAAGCGAACAGCCAGCATCAACGGCAGCGTTAATACCGCACCGGTTAAGCTGGTGAAAACTGACCACCAGGCAATACCAATAGCCATAATTTTACGTGAGCCAAACTTATCCGCCAGTAAACCACCGGGGATTTGGAACGCGGCGTAACCAATGAAAAAGGCGCTAATAATTAAACCTTGTTGAGTTGTATCAAGATTTAAATCTTTGCCGATATAAGGCAACGAAACGCTCATGACCATTCTGTCGAGGAACGAGAGTAGCCATGCCAGCCAGATTAATGTCAGGACGGTATATCTTGCTTTCCAGGTCTTAGGTTTACCTGAAGGTAAAGATGTTTGTAGGTTCATTGTGATGTCCTTGGGGTGTAGTGATCTACCGCGGCCATAAATGGTCGCGATAGATCCATGCGTGTTTAGCGTTATTTATTAATATTGTTTTCTGATAACAGTACCGCTACAGGCATAACTTTCCGTGCCATTAATTAAGGCTATGCGTCCATTAACCATCACGATTTCAATCCCTTCCGGATACTGATTAGGTTCAACAAATGTCCCCTTATCCGCAATAGTCTTGGGATCGAACATCACAATATCCGCCGCATACCCTACCTTCAGCAGTCCGCGATCCTGCAGACCCAACACCTCAGCGGGTTTGCCTGTCATCTTGCGGATTGCCGCTTCCCAGCTCAGGCATCCTTCTTCACGCACGTATTTACCCAGCACGCGCGGGAAGGCGCCAAACACACGTGGGTGTGGTTTACCCGCGCCCATCAGTCCGTCAGTGCACACGTTCTGTTCCGGCCGGCAGAGAAACTTAATGACGTGTTCTTCAGTGCCGTAAAAGTCGACCATGCCAACGGCGTTTTCTTCTTCAAACAACAGATCGAAGGTAGCGTTGTACGGATCTTTACCGCGCAACTCCCCCAGTTGAACAAGGTTCAGACCAACAGCATCCTGATTTTTCTCTGTCTTGACGCTGGTGACAAAAATCTGATCCAGGCCTGCAAAATCAATGAAGTTATCCCAGCCAGGAATGCCCTGCTGGATATCCTCTATCATTTTGGCGCGCAATTCAGGCGAGGCCAGACGCTCAAGTAATTTGTCCGTCCCGCCAGAGTGGACCCACGGAGGCAGGATCACGCCGAGCATGGTGCTTCCCGCCACGTACGGATACTGATCGTAAGAGATACGGATCCCCTCTTCCTGGGCCTGCTCCAGCATGCCCAACATCTGGTCAATCAGCCCCCAGTTTTTCTTCCCACAGACTTTCATATGTGAAATATGCAACCAGACACCGGTGGCTTTAGCGATATCGATCAGTTCCTGCGTTGAACTGATGATATCGTCAGCCTCACTGCGCTGGTGTACCACAAAGATCCCGTCATATTTCGCTGTGACCTTGCACAACTCAATCATTTCAGCGGTATCACCAAAAGCACACGGCATATAGATAAGCCCAGTTGAAAGACCAAACGCGCCGGCTTTTAGCTCACGTTCAAGGACTTCACACATCTTCGCCACATCTTCACGCGTGGAAGGGCGTCCATCCAGGCCCATCGCTTCCATGCGTACGTTACCGTGTGGCACCAGATATGCCAGGTTTGTCGCCGGATGTCGGGATGCCAACAGGTTGAGATAACCGTCCGTGTTTTTATATTTCCAGTCAATTTTGTCGGTGTCGCCGTCCAGTCCAGCAATATTTTTACGCCATGCCGGAATATATTCCTCCGGCAATGGTGCCAGCGCTACGCCATCCTGCCCCAGCAACTCGGTAGTAATCCCCTGGCGGATTTTCGCTGACAGCGCAGGATTAATAATGGCTGACAGATCAGAGTGTGTGTGAGTATCAATAAAGCCCGGGCAAATAATTTTCCCTGTTGCATCAATAACCTGTTCATTGACGCCAACATCAATTTGACCAATTTCGACAATATGCCCTTCATCAACCATTACATCGGCAATTCGGCCTGGATTACCCGTTCCATCAATCACATTTCCGTTTTTAAAAATGGTTTTCATCGTTATTCTCCATTGCGGTGCCGCGTAGCAGCACCACCTGTAAGGTAAGAGGTATTTATCTTTATTTTTTAACGGCGATAGAGTGTCTGGATGATGCTGTAATAGCCGCGGGCCGATCCGGTCAACTGATCAATCTCGATATACTCGTCGATGGTATGCGCCAGGTTTTCACGCGACGGCCCAAACCCGATGGTTTTGATCCCCGCTTCCCCCGCGTAGTGGCTGCCGTTGGTACAAAATGAGTACTGCGTAATGGTTGGATTAAAGCCAGCCTCGCGAACACCCGCCAACGCTGCCTGCACGAACTCGTCAGACTCGTCATAAACCCAGCCAGGGAAGAAACGCTCACCCTCAATGGTGGCTCCGGTATAGCAAGACTCCTTGCCAACCGCGTAAGAGACGCGGGCTTTGAACTGCGGGTCCTGGGCGGTTAGCTCCGCAAGTGCATTTTCCAGTGGCGCAATAACACTTTCTTTGGTTTCGCCCACCAGCAAGCGGCGATCGTAAGTGGCGCGGCAGTAATCCGGCACCACTGATGCGCCAGGATACGGCGACGATTTAATGTCTGTCAGTTCCAGGATACCGGGGCCAAGAACCGGGTGGGTTGGCGGAGTGATGGTGCGAATTTTGTCGATCAACTGCGCCATTTTGTACACCGCGTTAATTCCTGCCTGCGGGTTGGCGGAGTGGGCAGGTTTACCAAAGGTTTCAACCACAATTTCAGCACGACCACGCTGGCCGATTTTCAGATTCAGTTCAGAAGCTTCGCCAATAATGACGTAATCAGGCTGATAGCGCTCACTGACCAGACGAGCGGCAATGCCTTCAAAACACTCTTCATGAACGATACAGGCGACGTAAATTTTCCCGGCGAAATTACGCTGAGTATCCTGGCCGAAAAAACCTACGGCAGAGATCATCGCAGCAACAGCACCTTTCATATCGGTGGTGCCACGGCCATAAATTTTGCCATCGTCAATATCACCGCCGTACGGGTTGCGGGTCCACTTCTCTTCGTTCACCGGCACAGTATCAATATGACCATCCAGAACCAGCGTTTTCCCCGGCTGATTTCCCACAATACCGCCAACGATATTGCCGTATTTATCAACATGGATGTCGTCGAACTGGTAATGCTGCATCATTATTTTTATGGCATTTACCACGTCCCCTTCCTGACCTGAATAACTTTTTTGCTGGATCAGCGCCTGGCAATTTTTAATAACTTCTTCAATACGGGTTGCAGATAACATGGGGTTTCTCCGTTAATACTCTCAATCAGGAAATTATTTATTGATGCGCGGGTACTGACCACCCCAGACAATATCCAAATATTGTTGCGGGTCGGTATCACCTTCAGTACTTATCAGCAATACGCGGGAATGCTCATCCAGACCCAGTTGCTCACGGGTTTGGGCCAAATCCGGGGAGGTCATCAACAGCGCCAGAAGACCTGTCGTGACGGCCCCAGACTCGCCTGAAATAATTTGTGGGTCGCCCGCCAGCGGGTTGCCCAACATACGCATGCCCAGCGCCGCGACTTCATCAGGGCAGGAAGCAAATGCGGTGGCATAATCACGCAGTAACTTCCAGCCAATGCTGTTTGCCTCACCACAGGCCAGACCCGCCATCACGGTCTGTAAATCGCCGCCTACCGCAACAGCATCCCCCTCTTTTGCACGGGCTGAACGGTAGAGACAGTCGGCAATTAACGCTTCGGCGACGATCACTTTCGGACTATTTTCGCCCCATGCGGCCGTCACCATACCCTGCACCATTCCCGCAAATGAACCCACACCGGCCTGAACGAAAACATGCGTCGGGGCGACCTGATGGAGTTGATCAATCGCTTCCAGCATCAGCGTGCCGTAGCCCTGCATAATCCACTGCGGGATCTTTTCGTACCCTTCCCAGGCCGTGTCCTGCACAACGATCCAGCCATACTTTTGCGCCTGATCCGCGGTCATACGCACGGCATCGTCATAGTTCATATCCACGATTTCAGCGGTAGCGCCTTCATTGCGGATAGATGCCAGCCGCTGCTGTGAAGATCCTTTCGGCATGTAAACCACCGCATTTTGCTTTAGCTGGCGCGCCATCCACGCCACCCCGCGCCCGTGGTTACCATCGGTGGTGGTGGCAAACGTCACGGTCTTCAGGTCATGGCGTACTGCTTCACTGGTCATGACATCAAACGGCAATTCACTGATATCCTTCCCCACTAATTCCGCGATATGGCATGCCATCGCGTAGGCGCCGCCCAGCGCTTTGAACGCTTTCAGGCCAAAACGTTGAGACTCATCTTTGAGGTAAATATTTTTTACGCCCAGTTTTTGTGAAAGTGCCGGCAACGTATACAGCGGTGTTGGAGCGTATCCCGGAATAGACCGATGAAAATTCAACGCTTTTACCAGTTCCTGGCGACTAAAGGGGGCCAGAGGTGCGTTAGGGTGCTCGGTAAACGGCGTCTGGTTGATAAAAAATGATAAGTTTTGCTGCATCATAAAACCTCATTATCCTGGTAATTCATTCCCTGTAATCGGTGTAATACAGAGTTATTTACGCTATCGGTAATCCATAAAAGCAAAATGCTTACCAGTTTTTTAGAAAATGAGGAAAAAACTAGAAATAATTTAATAAATTCTTTTATTTCAATAAATTAATCAACTTTTAATGGTAGCAAGGTAAAAACAGCCGTCATTAGTTTATCGCCTGGTTTTGATAAATTCTCATAAATGATAAATAGTGTGATCACGAAGGATAAAATTAAAAAAACATCCAAAAACAATACGCTAGATTGATTTTTCGCAAATCAATTTTGCAATGGTTCGCCTATTTATCATTTTCCTTGAGAAATGAGACACCTTACCGGAGAAGTATCATGATTTCAGTACTGAGCAATATCCAGGATGATATATGCAATTATGCCGACGCTATTTCCGGCATTACCGGGACTGATGTAGAAATCATTGATGAATCTTTAATGCGCATTGCTGGCACCGGTAAATACCGACATATGCTCAATGAGAACGTGGCAAAAAATGGTTATATCTATCGGCATGTTTTGCAGGTCCGTGAGACGGTTTTGATCAAAAACCCCGGTGAACATCCTCTATGTCAACTGTGTGAAAAACACCATTACTGCTCTGAAATGCTGGATTTGAACGCCCCTATTTTTCTCAATAACCGCGTCATTGGGGTGATCGGCATTATTTGCTCAACGCAAACACAGCGTGACACTTTGCTTAGCCAGATCGATAAATTTGTCACGTTTATAGAGCAAATTGCCGTCATGATCTCCAGTAAGGTCTTTGAATGCCTGGAACGCTTACGCGCGCAGGAGACGCTCGGTGCCTTTCGCCGTCTGATTGATGCAATGGATCGCGGCGTTGTGGCCATCGATGGCAAGGGCCGCATCTGGCATGCCAACCATTCAGCAGATCGCATACTTAACCGTGAAGTTCAGGGATTACCTCTGACCATTGAAACGACCGGAGACAGTTTGTATGGCGATGAGGAAGCATGGCTGACACTTGAAGGGCAAAAACACCATGTGCTGTGTAAACAAATCTCGCTCTCGTCACTGGATAACGACCGATTAACTATGGTTATCTTTCGCGATGCGCACGACTATCTGAGCACGATTGCTCCCTCGCCCTATGAGTCTGACACACAGGTACGTCTTATTGGCCATTCCCCCTCAATGGAACAACTCAGAAGTACCATTAGCAAAATCGCCAACAGCTATGCCAGTGTACTGATCACCGGGGAAAGTGGTTCAGGTAAAGAAGTTGTGGCATTTGCTATTCATCAGAGCAGCCCGCGTAAAGCCGCCCCTTTCGTGACCATCAACTGCGCCGCTATCCCTGAACAACTCCTGGAAAGCGAACTGTTTGGCTACGTACGCGGCGCATTCAGCGGTGCCGATCCCAAAGGCCGTGTGGGAAAATTTGAGCTGGCCAATGGGGGTAGCCTGTTCCTCGACGAGATTGGCGATATGCCACTGCATTTGCAGGCCAAGCTGCTCAGGGTACTGCAGGAAAAAGCCATCACCCGTGTGGGGTCCAACAACACCATCAATATTGACGTGCGGATTATTGCCGCAACCAACAAAAACATCAGCGCGATGGTCGAGAATAATCAGTTTCGTGAAGATCTTTTCTATCGCCTGAACGTGGTCCCTCTGGTACTTCCTTCCCTGCGTGAACGCCGGGCGGATATCGCCGTCCTGGCACAATATTTTGCCGATGAATTCTCGCTAAGCTACCAGCGACCGCCGCAAAAACTTCCCGATGATGTTATTAACCGCCTTTATGCCTGGCACTGGCCGGGCAACATCCGTGAACTGCGCAACGTCATCGAGTACATTTTTGTCATGCGCGGAGAAGCCGCCGGGATCAACGCCAGCCATCTGCCCCCTTACCTGCTTACCGCAGCCGATGGCAGAAAAAGCACAATGATGGCGCAACCTCGCCAGCTTGCCCACCAGGGCAAACAAGCAGAGAGAGATGCCATTGAAAACGTCATACAGCGATTTGGTTCAAGCGTTGAGGGTAAGAAACAAGCCGCGACAGAACTGGGGATCAGCATTGCGACGCTGTACCGAAAACTAAAACTCTATGGCTTATGAGCCTCGCCTTCTCAACGACAAAATCCGCATTATCCAATACTGCCGATCATCAATGCTCGCTTATCGGCCTACGGTTTACAGGCTTTAGTAGGCCGGATAGGGCGTCAGAGCCGCCATCCCGCAGGTACAGCAAAGTCCCTTATGGTTGAGCGCTTTTAAAATTAATACTCGCCATTCCCGCTATCTCAGATCGGCAATCAACAGGCACAGGATCTGAGTTTTTGGGAATAATTTCGCGAAAATGGAGAGAAAACGGTGATTTTTTTCGGTTAAGCTATGTGCATGCTTTGGCGCTACCTCATGGTCAAATTCACTCTTCAGGAACCAACCCGTAATGGCTAAAAGTATTCCGCAGCTGCCGCATGATCCCCATATGTGTCGCAGCTATGAAAAAAAGACTCGTAGCCCACTGGCACTCTATTCAGAGTATCAGCGTATGGATGTCGAGTTGCGGGAGCCGCTGGCCATGACTTACAGTCACTGGCATGGCCAGGTTGAAGTGAATGTGCCATTTGATGGTGATGTTGAGTACCTGTTCAATGACGAAGTGGTACAGAGCAAACAAGGCTTTATCACACTGTTCTGGGCGTGTACCCCTCATCAGCTCACGAATGCCGGGCACTGTAAGCAAATGGCTATCTTCAACTTGCCCATGCATTTATTTTTGTCCTGGCCGCTGGATAGAGAGCTGATTAATCACGTGACGCACGGCAGGGTGATTACCTCATCGGCATCCCAGCAGCTTAGCGTTTTTGAGGTTCAACGTTGGCAAAATGAACTCAACAGCGATAACGAACAGATTCGTCAGTTAGCCATTGATGAAATCGCCCTGATGCTCAAGCGGTTTAGCCTCTCAGGCTGGCGGACAGTATTGGGAAACCAAACTGCACGAACCCAGAAGAATAGCATTTCGCGGCATTCACAATTTTACGTCAGCCAGATGCTGGAATTTATTGCCGCCAACTGTGACAAATTGCTGACCGTCGAGGCCATTGCCGATCACGTCAAACTTAATCCTAATTATGCGATGGGTATCTTTCATCGCGTAATGCAACTGACGATGAAACAATATATTACGGCGATGCGCATCAACCATGTACGGGCATTACTCAGCGACACCGATAAAACCATTCTGGATATCGCGATGATTGCGGGTTTTCGCTCCAGCAGTCGATTTTATAGCTCATTTCATAAATACGTCGGTATGCCGCCTCAGCAGTATCGCAAGCTCAGCCAGCAACGCCGAAATCATCCACCTTATGCGGAGGGATAATTGACTATCAAATCTATCTCTTATTTTACTGCTGAAATATGAACATCATAATAGCAGGCCAGAAAAGATCGCCTGAAACAGTTAATAAAATAGAGTTCGTTCAACAACTCACGTAACTACGCCACTCCGTTATTGATTGGCCTGTAGCAGGTATTTCTTTGGCTTGTTCAACCGTTAACGATTGGGATGGAATTATGGAACAAAATAGCTGTACCTCACACTACAGAAAAAAACTCTCTTTCTTTTGGTCAGTATTACCTATGGTGATCATGCTGGGCGGGATTAGCATCGGATATTTTATATTCAATATTCGTGCCGAACCTATGATCCTGATGGGAACGGCAGCCGCTTCATTTATCGCCATTGCTCATGGTTATACATGGGATGATATTCTGCAATCGATTTGCAATAAAATATCAGAAGCACTGCCAGTCATTCTGATTGTCGCCAGTATCGGGTTTTTGATTGGTTCCTGGATGGTATCAGGTACCATCCCGATGATGATCTATTATGGTTTGAAGTGGATTAACCCTCAGTATTTTTATATTTCAGCATTTATGCTGGGGGCATTGATCTCAGTGTGTACCGGCACCTCTTGGGGTTCCATTGGTACCGTCGGAATTGCCATGATTGGTGTCGCCATTGGCCTTAATGTCTCTCTGCCCATCGCCGCTGGAGCCATTGTTTCAGGTTGCTGGTTTGGCGATAAACTCTCGCCGGTCTCTGATTCAACCAATATGGCGGCACTGGCTGCCGGTGTAAATCTGTACTCCCATATTGGCCATTTGCTGTGGACTACCGGTCCGGGATTCATTATTTGCTGCGTGGTTTATAGCTATATGGGAATGGGCATTGATGCCGCTGTCAGTGCACCAGAAAATATCACCCAGTTAATGAACGCTATCGGCCAGATTTATCAGTTCAACCTTCTGTTGTTGCTACCACCGATTATAGTTTTGTACGGCTCACTGTCGAAAAAACCGCCTATCCCGATGTTGTTTTTGTCCACCATCGTATCAATGATTCTGGCTCTGGTTTTTCAACAATTCAGCGCATCTTCGGTCGGTGAATCCGTGGTCAGCGGCTTTAAGCTCGCGATGCTTACCGGAGACCATATTCCTGCACTGTCATCTGATGTCTCGCGCTTATTAGAGCGAGGCGGCGCAATCTCTATGTTCAGCAGTTTTGTGACCGTCTTCAGCGCCTTTAGTTTTGCTGGCGCCATGAGTGCGACTGGCTCCCTGTACACGGTTATTAACGCGCTGACAAAAGGGGTTAAATCAACATTCCGCCTGGTCGCTACCACCATTGTTACGACGTTCACCATCTGCGCCTGTACCGCCAATGGAACCTTACCGTTGTTATTGTGCGGCGATGCCTTTAAAGATGAATACAAAAAACGTGGACTGGCCGCGAAGAACCTTTCGCGAACCACCGAAGATGCCGGAACCGTTGTCGAACCTATTATTCCATGGTCTGCTTCTGGTGTTTATTGCGCCACGATGCTGGGCGTGACAACTCTTGATTACCTGCCATGGGCAATTCTATGTTACAGCGGCGTCATCTTTGCATTGCTGTGGGCAGCAACCGGTATTGGCATTGCTAAATATGAGTCTAATGAACTGACTACCAATAGAGTTGAACAAGAATCATAAAGTGATAAATAGCTAAAGACAGCTATCACCAGGGGTATTTTACTATATCAACCAGATATGTACATGACGTGTGCATAAAAATCTCTGGTTTATTTCACGCGGCTTAAATTATTTATTTCAGAGACCATCCAGGAGTTAGCAATGTCTTTGTTTGATGATATTGTCACAAGGGATGTTAATTGTCGTAAATACGGACAATTACAACAAATGTACGGTACCAGCGATGTATTACCACTATGGATTGCGGATATGGATTTTGTGACGCCAGAACCCATCATGAATACATTACGCACAGTAGTAGAGCAGCCTGTTCAGGGCTATAACCTGGATTATCCGCAATGGAAAGAATCCGTTGTCCAGTGGTACGCAAAACAATATGATGCCGAGATTAAATCGCACTGGCTGCATTTTGTTCCCGGTGTCATAAAAACCATTGTCATGTCCTTGCTGGCACTCACCCGCACGGGAGACAATATATTAACCTGTACCCCAATATATGACCCCTACCCTAACCTGGTGAAAACCAGCGGCAGACATTTACTCCAGACCCGCCTCATTGAAAAAGACGGTTGCTATGAATTTGACTGGCAAGATTTCAGCGAGAAACTTAAACAGTGCAAAATGTTTCTTTTTCCCTCGCCACATAATCCTGGTGGAATGGTGTGGTCACGGGAAACGCTTGAAAAGATCAGTCACTATTGCCAGCAGGCCGGCGTCATCATTCTCTCCGATGAAGTGCATAGCGATTTAACCCTGCTAGGTAAGCAACACCGGCCCTTTTTTACCCTTGATGACGCAGCAGGGTGTCAGTCAATCGTACTGACCTCTGTCAGCAAGACCTTCAACACGGCGGCGATACAGGGAGGGATAGCCATTATAAAGAATGATGAACTGCGTCACCGGTTCTATCATTTTCTCGATAACTGTTATCTTGCAGAGACTCACTCACTGCAACAGGCAACGATTTATAGCGCCTATACCCATTGCGGTGACTGGCACCGGGAATTATTGGCTTATCTGGCTGATAACGTGGCATTTGTTAGAAATGAAATCGAAATGCACTGTCCGTTGATTTCAATTGTCTATGGTGGCGCATCCTATCTGCTCTTTCTGAATGCCGAAAAAATGGCGCTTAGCGAGACGCAGCTAAGCGATTTTTTTGTCCATGAAGCCAGACTTGGCCTGTCACCAGGGTCACAATATGGTCCAGGCGGAGAGGGGCACATGCGTCTGAACGTTGGCTGTCCGCGCGCCGTACTGGTAGAGGCGATGAACAGGCTAAAAGCGGCATACCAGAAACGGCTGAACGCATAACGCAGGCCGCTACGCTTGCCCTGCTTCGTCAGGGCAAAATTGCCCAAAGATATTGACCGAACTGCTATAAAGTCTTTCCCTTCTGTCGGCTGGTGTTAAACTGGAAAGTGTGATCTTCATCATAACCTGCTTAAACAGAGAAAAGAGACACTGCTATGCAACATATCATTGAGGGCTTCCTCAACTTCCAAAAAGAGATTTTCCCTCAACGTAAGGAACTCTTCCGCAGCCTGGCATCCAGCCAGAATCCTAAAGCGCTTTTCATCTCCTGTTCTGACAGCCGTCTGGTGCCAGAGTTAGTGACGCAGCAAGAGCCAGGACAGCTTTTCGTTATCCGTAACGCCGGTAATATCGTACCGTCTTTTGGCCCGGAGCCTGGTGGCGTGTCTGCTACCATTGAGTACGCGGTCGTTGCTCTAGGCGTGACTGATATCGTTATCTGTGGTCACTCCAACTGCGGCGCGATGAAAGCCATCGCAGAAAGCCAACCCCTGGATCCGATGCCTGCTGTCGCCCACTGGTTGCACTATGCCGATGCCGCGAAAGCCGTGGTTGAAAAGAAAACCTGGGCTAACGAAATCGATAAAGTGAATGCCATGGTAGAAGAAAACGTAATTGCCCAGTTGAACAACATTAAAACGCATCCTTGCGTGGCTGTTGGCCTGCGCAACAACGCGATTCGTCTGCACGGCTGGGTCTACGACATCGAAAGCGGAGAAATTCGTACTCTGGATAAGAACAGCAAGACTTACGTTTCACTGGCCGATAATCCACACGTCCATTTCGAGTAAAGCTGCACTGGAGCACGGATGCTCTGGCAATCCTCTCACTACGATTTCTGTTAGTAGACAAACACCCCTCATGCGACTAGCTTTTACACTAGCCATCGGTGTGGCTGTCGTGGAACCCGCAATAGATTAAGCGATAAAAAGGAGCAGGTACGCATGCGAACGAAAAATAACAGACTGATTAATATGTTATTTTTTCATGAGTCGTGGGATATTATGATCCTGAAAAGTAATGGTTCGCATACCTTTCCCACTAACACGCTGGACATTCTAAACCGCACCCGAGCCCAACAGCTCAAAAAGAAATATACCTTTCAGGCCGATCCTTTCATTATTGAAAAAGACAATAAAGTTTATGTGTTTTATGAAGCATTAAGCTTTCGTAATTCGCAAGGTATCCTGCGCTGCCGTATCCTTGATGCTAACCTGGTTGAGCTTGAGGATGTGAAACTCGACGGTTTTGATAACCTAAAATGCCATCTATCATTTCCTTTTTTATTTTACAACAACGATCAGCTTTTCATGATCCCGGAGTCTTCAGAAAGGAAAGAGGTTATCTTATTCCAGTCGATAGATTTCCCTACGCGCTGGAAACAGGTAAAAGTATTAGTACCTGATCAGGCGCTCACCGATAACGTCGTCGTTTCGTTGCATGAAAATCTTTATCTTTTATCCACCACGATGGAAGATGAGTTAGTTATCCATACAGCCAGTGATGTAACCGGGCCATGGCAAAAAATAGTGCCAACGCTTAACCTGTCGAATCAACACCCCCGAGGCGCTGGCGCACCACATTGCGTTGAGAATAGACTCTATTTCCTCACCCAGGAATGCACACCAGAGACGTACGGAAAGTCGGTTTATATCAAAGAGTTAATCACGATTAATGCATCCAGCTTTGATGAGCATTTGATTGCGCAGATCGATGCCAGCATCAACCAAAGCGAGGGCGTCCACACGCTGAACTTCACCGATAACTATATCGTGTATGATAGTAAGATAAGCAAATTCAGCCTGTTTTCTATACTTAAAAAAATATCTTATAAATGCAGGGTGAAATACCGGAATTATTACCTTAACCGACGCCGCCAATAACATTTATTTATGCCGGTGGCATTAATGAATTAATGATTGTTTGCAAAAAAATATCTGGAGACTGTATGGCAATTTTAGTCACTGGTGGTGCTGGTTATATTGGTTCACATACCGTGCTGACGCTTCTGGAAAGAGGTGATGATGTTGTGGTCATCGATAACCTTTCCAACTCCTCACAAACATCCCTGGACCGGGTTGCGGAACTGACCGGCAAAGCGCCCATTGTTTATATTGCTGATGTGCTGAACAACGATATTCTGAAAACGATTTTCTCTAACCATAACATCACCGATGTCATTCATTTTGCTGGATTAAAATCAGTTTCAGAATCAATAAAAGAGCCGCTTGCCTATTATGACAATAATGTCACCGGCACGCTGGTTTTACTGCGTGAGATGTTAGCTGCGGGGGTGAAGCACTTTATTTTCAGCTCTTCCGCCACGGTATACGGCAACCCGGAAAGCGTTCCATTAAGTGAACAATCGCCAACCGGTGGTACCACCAATCCGTATGGCACATCAAAATTCATGGTCGAGCAAATTCTGGCAGACTTTTCCCGCGCACAGCCCGATTTCCGAATCACCTGCCTACGCTACTTTAACCCAGTTGGCGCGCATCCATCGGGCAGGATTGGCGAAGATCCGAATGGTATCCCCAACAATCTGGTACCGTATATTTCTCAGGTGGCGATTGGCAAACTGGAAAGCGTGTCGGTCTATGGAAATGACTATCCAACCCCTGACGGCACCGGTGTGCGTGATTACATCCATGTGATGGATCTGGCAACTGGCCATTTAGCGGCACTGGATTGCCAGGAAAAAGGTGCGGCATACAAAGTCATCAACCTCGGTACCGGTATCGGGTATTCCGTACTTAACCTGATTGCAGCCTTCGAGAAAGCGGCGCAAACCCGCATTAATTATAAGATTGTGGCCAGAAGGCCCGGGGATATTGCCGAGTGTTGGTCAGACCCGTCGTTAGCACGAAAAGAGTTGGGATGGCAGGCCATCTACACCCTGGATGAAATGATACGCGACACCTGGAACTGGCAAAAAAACAATCCAGATGGCTATCACGTTTAATTTTTAACGATAAGGAGCCTGGTTGCCAGGCTCCTTACTATGGCAGGCTATTTCACCGTTACCGCAGAGACGCGATACCAACCGTTGCTCTGCTTCCCTTCATTGGCAAAGTGAATTCTTGCCGCACCGGTTTTATCCACTATCGCCGTCTCAATAGCATATTTCCCTTTCGGCAGCGTCCCGGGCATCGGCATCGGGTAACTCAGTGAGTACTTTCCGGGCAGCCAGTGACGTATATCTTCCGGGGCATTCCCTTGTGCCACCACCTTATTGGCCTCATCGACCAGACGAAATGCCAGCGTGTAGGGCAAGTAAATCGGCGCGTTACCCTCATTATACCAGGTGCTTGTCAGGGTGAATTCTTGTCCACCTTCCCAGACGGACTCGTGGCTCAGAGATGCTAAGCGAAACCGATAGCCCAGTTTTGTCAGTGCCTCGTCGACAATCGGACGATACTCACGGGGCACTGTTCTTGATTTCAGGTTAATCGTACTGGTATGTTGCTTCACCGCCCAGTCAAAAATCCCCTGCACTTCCGCTCGCGTATAGTGAAACGTATTTTTCCAGTCCTGCATGTACGAGCAGATCTCAAAGCTCACTGGCGCATGTTTCCAGGCATCATTAAATCCTGAATAGCTTTTCTGTGCGGCCTGCAGCCGTTGCGGATAATCATCCGCCATATGGTTCCAGGAAGCAGAAAACACGCGGAGATCGCCCAGGCAGTCCGCACGCCAGCCTGCCCCGCGCGCGACCGCATTCGCCAGACTTTGCCCACCACTCATCAGCATGATTTTTGGCGTACTGGGGAAAGCCGTAAAATGCATCGTCACATAGCGGTCCAACTGCGCCGTGGTATAGCGCTCCAGCAATGGTTTCAGCATCGGGAAGTTGCTGTTATGCCACTCTCCCCACGACCCCACCATGCCGATATCCACGAAAGCCAGGTTCTCGTTACCATCATAGCGTTTACCCATCGCGTTCAGCAGGCGCTGGCTATATTCAATAAATAGGGGATCGTCTAAATCAGGGATAAAGGTTTTTTTGTCAGGCGTCCAGGTTCCCTTTACGCCTTTGTTAATCAACCAGTCAGGAATTTGTGAACCGGTTTCCGGCTCAGCAAGCGCCATAAACCGCAGTCCGACGTTCATCGCCGGTCGATGCGCCGCGGCATACTTAAAAGCGTCATCAACCAGTGCAAAATTGTACTGGCCTTCGACAGGCTCAAGGTCACGCCAGTAAAAGCGCTCATATTCAAAGCCGGTGTCGGGATAATCCGCCAGTCCAAGCGTTTCACCATATCCTTGATGAAAACTGGCGACCCCGATACCTGGGTTTGTCAGTGGGCCCGTCAATGCTTTGGGGGTTACGGTCGTTAATGCGGCCAATACCGTCAGCGGACAGAACAGACACAACAGCGCAGAAAACCATTTACACTTCATCGCAGTGACGCCCTCCACAGGTTTGATAACACTAGCGGTCTTTCAGGCTTAACCACCAGTCCCAGATACCAACGTGAAAATGTTGGAATACATCAATACCCAATGCGGATTTGATCATATATAGCGTCAGTAATACGCAGCAGGTGACAAACAGCGTGCCTAGCAGCAGCAAAAAAGTGAGCAACATGGTCGATAAGGTCGACTCCTGACGATGCCGCTGACGTAAGTCTCTGCCGAATAAAAAAACCAGATAAAAGCGTTTACCGAAAAATGGAAAACTTCTGCGAAGATCGATCCGATGTCTTGATGCCAGAGTGCTGGCGACGATCGCTTTCTCGATCCCGTCTTTTTGTTCCGGAGTCAGTCCCTCCGATATATGCTCATCAAGTTGCGCATAAAATCGTTCGATGACGGGGGGGCGATTCTGAGGACTGGTCAAAATTAACCTATATCTTTATCAATTGAGTGATAGACATTGACTGTTTTTCTGGCAATTTCCTGCCAGTCATAATTTTGCAAATAGACACGATAGTCCACGCTATTTGCGCTGGCCCAGGCGGTTAATTTCTCAGCAAGGCTGGACAATGAGCCGACCCGAAAATAGGCCTCAGACGGCAACTGCACTTCCAAATTTGCGGGAATGTCGCTCACCACCGCCGGAAGGGAATACGACATCGCCTCCAGAAGTGCAATCGGTAGCCCTTCATGGTAGGAAGGCATAACGAACAGCCTGGCCTGCGAAAACACCGCCTGAAGTTCATCTCCCCTTAAAAATCCGGTCATCACCACACCAGGGGTATCAGCGGCAAGTTGCTTGAGTCGAATACTGTATTCCGTTGGGTGATCTGCATCGCCAATGAGCACTAGCGGCTGTTGCAAACCACTTAGTTTGTACGCAGAGATGGCATCATGCATCCCCTTTTCTTCCACAAACCGTCCGACCACCACGAAATAGTTTTTCGCCTCGAGTCCAAAGCGGGAAAGCGTGGCATGAAGGGTTTGATCTGACAACGGACGGGGCTTATTGACGCCGTTGAAAATCAAATGCGCGTCATAGCGAGCATGTTTTTTCTGAATCAGTTGGTTAATAACCTCAGAAATCACTATCACCTCATTGGCATATCTCACCGCCCAGCGTTCACCCAGCAGCAATATTTTTTTGGCGACGAATCCCCATTTTTGACGATCGTAATCAGGTCCGTGGTGGGTAAAAACCACCTTCTTACCTAACACGCGTAATAATGGGATCACCAAACCCGGTCCTATCGCATGGACATGCACAATATCAGAACGGTCGACACAGGTTCTAAACGCCGCTAAAACGGAATGCACAATCGCTTCCAGTGACCGTTTTTTGGGAGCCCACAGCGCATAGGTCTCAACTTTCTTATAAGAAGATCGTTTGTAGCTAACATACGGCGAGCGGGCGATAACACAAATATCAACGTCAAACTGTTGTTTAATCGCCGGATAAAGATTCTGGCAGTGGGTTTCCACACCGCCCAATACATCCGGAATACCGCGGGTACCAAAAACCGTTATTTTTTTACTCATTCTATGGCCTGCCCAGAAGTTCTTTATATAACGCCTGTAAGGTATCCATATGTTTGCTAAGCGCATATTTTTCACTCAGGCGTGCGCGCCCCCGTAAGCCCATGACACGAGCTTTATCCGGGTCATCAACCAGAGTATCCATCGCCTTCGCCAGTTCCTGCGCATTACCCGGCTCAAATAAAACCCCTTCAATACCGTCACGTATTTGTTCGGGGATCCCGCCAATGCGCGCCCCGATCACCGGTTTCGCGAAAGACATCGCCTCCAGCACCGCCATTGAGCAGTTTTCATAACATTCAGAGGGGAGGATCACCACACGGGCATGCTTAATGAGCTGATTGAGGGCATCCCCTTGTTGTACATAACCTAAAAACTCAGCTTCCGGGTATTTCGCCACTAACTCGTCATGCAACGGACCGTGCCCCACTATTTTCAGCGGAGCCGGGTTACGCATTTTCTGATGAGCGGCCAGCAACGTTGCCACACCCTTTTCACGGCTCAGGCGGCCGAAGTACAGTATATAACCGTCATCGACGACCTCATCGATGGGCTGGCTATCATCAACACCATTGACGATCACATCGATTCGTGATTTCGGCAACGTGCGGAGTAACACGCCGCGTAGAAAGACGCTCGGTGAAACAATGACATCCAGAGCCTGATAATTTTGGGCAATGTATTGCCAGGTCGCTTCTAACGAGAGCAGCAAACTTTTAGAGGCAGAGCCTTCCTGACAGCGATAGCGGAAGGCATTGAAAACGGTACCGGTGATACAGGCATCACACACCTTCCCGTCGCGTAACATAGAGTATGCAGGACAGACAATCTTATAGTCGTGCGCCGTCAGCACCGTTTTACAGCCAAAATTGCGCGCCACTTTAATCAACGCCGGCGTCAACTGATGGTAAATATTATGAAAGTGAACGATATCAGGGCGTTCTTTTTGTAAAAGCGCCAGCATTTTTTTGCAGGCCTGGGTGTTATGAATAAAGTTAACCGCGGTTTTGATGCCCCCCAACAGATTACTCTCTTTATGGTAATCGACATTGCTGACGAAATAATCCGCATAATCAGAGGGGAAATTTTTCTCATGCTGCATGGAAAAATCAATGACCTGCACACCAGCCTGTTTCAGCATGTCGCGTTCTTGAAAATAAACCGTTTCCGCGCCGCCTTTGATGAAAAAAAACTTGTTAACTAATAATACTTTCATGGCGCCTGCCCCGGTTATTCATGAATGATTTTATTGCTGGGCGGAGTCAGCGGATCGCGTACCGGATAAAAAATACCTTTGATCAACCCCGCTGAACGTACGATTAAATTAATAACGCTTTGCAGCCCATCTGTTAACGAGCGGTTTTGCACAATCTTCAACAAGGCAAATGCCAGTAAGGGTAGAAGCGCAACGGCAAACACGTTGATATTAAAGGTGAGCAGCGCAACAAATAAGAGAATAAGGTAGAGCGCAAATACCGCCTCATTCCTCACGATGTTGAATGACTGGGAAAACCAGGGTTTCCCCCAACTACAACGCAAAAGCTCACCCGGAGCCTGGTAATAACCGCTGGTCCAGCGGCGCGCCAGCATCTTAAACGTCGACAGCGTGTGTGACGTATGGCTGAAGTAAGGAATATCCAAACGCCGCAGTTTATAACCCGCTTCGATTAAACGCAGACCCAGCTCAGCTTCTTCATAAGCGTGCAAATTACGGTTGGTCAGATAACCAATTTTTTCAATTGCCGACCGACGATACAGTCCACCGCCTCCCAGATGATCGCTATCGCCAAGAGGATAGATTTTATTGATCCGCTGCTTACGAGACTTAAACTCATAGTTAACGGCATCATCCATTTCGACGGTACCGGCCACCCCGGCATAGTCCGGTTCCGCCTGCAAAAAGGCAACAGCCTGGTCAATGAAGCCATCTTCCAGCTCCATATCTCCATCCATCAGCAATAAATATTCCCCTTCGCTGTACAGATAGCCCAACTGATGGCCCACCCCACAACAGCGATCGCCTGGATCGGTGAGCGACACTACCGTAACGCCTTTATTGGCTGCCAACTGCTGGGTGTTATCTGTCGACAGACTGTCAGCCACAATAATTTTATGCGGATACCCGACCAACTGACGTCGAATGCTGTCGATCGTTTTCTCAATACCTTTAGATTCGTTGAGCGTCTTAATACTCACTGAAATAAATGGCTTATTGTCCATACCATCCCCCTGCACTGCGAAGTACGGTTCGACGAATCACTAAGCTCGCCCCCAGCGATAAATAGAACAGGAACTGTAACATCGGCGTAATCATCAATATCTGGCTGTAAGGTAAGCTGATTAAACAACTGATAGCGAAAGCGTTAAACGCGGGCGCAAAGCTCAGTAACTGCAGATCCTGTTTATCCAGCTGTTCAAGCATCAATACTGGTTTTGGCTGACATACTTTCAGAATATAAATAAACAAGCCAATAAACAGCAGCGTGCCAATAATGCCAACTTCCCACAGCAGCATACTCAGCGCAGTCGAGTCTAAAATCAGGTTATAGATAATGTTCAAAAACCCAGGGGAGACCGTACTACCACTGTTTGTGGCATTAAGCCCATAGCCAAATAATGTGCCCGACAGTCCCCATAGATCGTTATTTTTTAACCAGAACAGAAACGTTGTGAAACGCCCCAACTCTCCGGTCGACATGATGTAGTTCGGATCAAAGATATAGCTCAATGAATCAATAAAAATGCTTAATGAGCCTTTTGTCGGATCGCTGCCAAAAGCGGAAGAGTAGTACCAGGCCAGTATCATAATCGACAGGCCGATGAGCACCAGCATTCCTGCCACAATGATAAATAACGTCTTCAGGTTTACCTTACTGACATCTTTAACATAGCTCGGCGATATCCACACCCATGCAAGAAATATCGGTGACAGCAGGATGACAAACTTGACCTCGCCAATGATGCATAACCCTATTCCAAGGATGATATGCAGCGCTGCGGATTTAAACGTCGTAAGCCCATGCTTATATTCAGAGAGTTTCAGCAACATAATTAACAGGCAAAATAACCCCATCGCCGCCGTATTGCCGCCACCCATTGGGTCTCCGCCGAATGTTCCGACCACGGAGTCCCATTTTTCATCTTCCCCGCGTACGGCCACACGCTGAGGAACAACCAGCAAAACCTGATAAATCATCACCGGGATTTGCGCATAGAACACCCAGTACAGATAGCGCGTCGCCCGATATATCTGCGATTCACGGCAAAAACCTAACAGCAAACAAACCATCACCAGTGATAACGCGATTTCGTTTTTGAAGGCCACAATTGCCACGGTGACCCCGCCCTGAATCAGGGTCGATGTTCCCGCCAGCACCAGAAAGGAAAAATACAGCGCAAGGATAATGGTTTCCTGTGCATCCAGACGCAGCGCCCCATCTCGCGTCTGCATCACCAGTAATCCCACCATCAGCAATGTCAGGAAAAACGGGATCCACAACACAGACTGCATGCCGGTGAAATACTGCACCAGACCACACAGGATCAGCGTTATAAAGGTGTAGACCTGTAAATAATTTCCGGTATTCAGTGTCATGGCGTCACCGGCTTGTTTTTCAGGAGATTGGCCCGCTTGTTCATTTTCAGGTAAATGAACGCATAGCGAATAAATGTCAGTGAAGAGAACAATATTACTGACGCCGCATAATCATGGTAAAAATAGGGAACGACCACAAACGCCAGTAGCACAATCGCCAACTGTTCAAGTTGGATACGCAGAAAATAGCGGTGCGAGCCAAAAATAAGCTCAATCACCGTTAAAGGACTTATCGCCAGCGCCGGGAACAAATAGGGCAGCATGTAGCGCGACGTCTCAATGGAGTTAATCCAGTCTTCGCTAAAACCCAGGCGCATCACAATGGGATAGAAAATAAAGACGCCTAAGGTACAGACAACCCCCAGCACTAGCAGCAGCATACGCACCTTCGTATACTCCTGATAATTGAAGGTGTTATTTCTAAAGTCGATGGACCATTTAGAAAAAATGGTATTGCGTACCGCGTTGCCGATAATCACTACCGGTGCCAGACAGAACCGGCTTACAACGGAAAAATACCCCGCCGTCAGCGCCGAAAACCAGAAGTTAATCAGCATAATAGGCAAGTTACTGCTCGCCATTGCCAGCACCTCAGCACTACCAACTTTAGTGATATGATGAATATTCTGTTTAAAAAATCGTAAATTACTTGCCGGGCGCAAATGCTGCGACGTCACCGAACGAATATCAAACGAATGAAAAATACAGCTAGTGGTCAGCAAAATCATGGCGCAGGCCCACGACCAGTAAAATGTCTGTACCTGGTGCGTGAGCAGTACCGAGAGCACCACCACCACGGAGACAGAAATACGCTGAAAGATTAGAAAATAAAAGTTGGCTGTCCGCAGCGATAAGTTTTCCGATATTAACGCCCACGCCGTTGAAAGCGTCAGCAAATAGAGAAACAGTATGTTCTGGTGAAACAACCACGCGGTCAGGACGGCATACGGTAACGCAATGAGCGCGCTTTGCAGCAAACAGAACACCACATTTTGCGCCAGCTCGTCATCCTGCTGTTTGGGAATCAACAACTGGGAGGCAAAGGTACACACCTGAGCCCCCACCACCGCGATACTGTAGTTGAGCGCATACAGCCCAACCTCTGCCATATCGTACTTATGTGAGATCAACCAGATAGACAGCGCACCAATCAGCTGCGAAACGACTGATGAACTGGCTATCGTAGAAGCGCTCTTCAGTAAACTCATACACGACCTGGCGTAGTCATCAGTTGGTCAGTATTGAAGTTCAATGAGCGCAACCCTTCCTGCGTTTCAAGGTTTTTTTCTTCGACCGCATTCAACACTGCGCCAATCACCACGCCCTGATTATCCTCAATCTTATCCAGTGCGCTGGCGATATTCTCCGCAGAACCGGTCCCGGCTTTCACGATGAAGATAACCCCATCAACGGCTCGTTTGATCAGTTGGATATCCTGACTTTGATTCACCGCTGCAACGTCAATAATAATGCGTTGATACTGCGACTTCAGTTCGCGCATCACGGGTTCAACGCGCTCTGACGACAGCATCAGTAAAGAGGAAATGGTCGTCTTACCGTGGGGAATGAAATCAAGATTTTCAGTGATCTTAACCCGTACTTTTTCTAGCGGAGCCTCTCCCTGCAACAGCTCCGCCACACCAGCAGAAGTCGCTGATGCCAGTTCAGAAGACAGGCCGTTGGTATTGAAGAAATCAGCATCAATAAGCAACGTTTTCTGATCGAAGCTGAATGAACTGGCCAACAGATTCGCCAACAGGGAGCGCCCTTCACCCTGCTCCGCCGAAGTAATAGCGACCGTCTGCAGCGATCGATTATCCAGCATAATTCGGGTGCGAATACCGTGGATGATATCGGCATTCAGCGGGTTCTTCAGTATCATATCCCGAACCTGCGCGCGTCCCGAAGTGCCGGTAAACCGACGAATTTCGCCCAATGGCTCGACATTGAGACGTTTCTTCAGACGGCTCAGGGTACTAATTGAATTATCCATTGCCGCTTTGACGATGAAATACATGATGCTGAATACCACAACCAACATCACCACCATCACGAGCAGCAACGATTTATTCGGCTTAGACGGCTTTAACGGGGGAACGGCTGGATCATACAGCACCGCATCCGCATTAACCCCGGACAGCGACAATTCCTGAGTCCGCTGATAAAGCGTCTTATACAGATCTTCCATTTTATCTAACGCCAATTTTTGGCTGTTCCAGGCATCCCGTTTTGATGCCATCTTCTGGAAGATCTCTTTTTGCTCAGCAACCTGCTGCTGGTAATTCTTTTCATCGGCCAGCGCAGCCAAATACTGCTGACGTAAGCCAAGTTTTAACTCACCCAGTACCCGACCCGTTTGATTTTGGATTGATTGCACATCGGCTTCTGCTTTTAAAATATTGGCACTTTTAGGCCCATACACTTTGCGCAGTTCCGACAACGTGCGCTGCGCCTGAATCAGCGCAATGCGTAAATCCTGAATTTGCGCATGATCAGAAACTGATGGCAGCGAAATGATATCGCCTGAAGATTTCCCTCGGCTATTTACTTCATTATAAACAGACTCCGCGGCGACACGGCGTTGGGTCGCATCGGCAAGACGGTTGGTCACAATGCTTAACTGCTCTGTTTCAAAACCATCAATACCACGGAAGGTCAGCAGCCCAGAGTTTTTCAGGTAGCTATCCATTTCCTCTTTTTGTTTCGCTATCGATTTCTGAATCTCTTCCATTTTTTCAAAGTTGAGATTGCGAGCCTGCTCTGCTTTCAGACGCTTTTGTTCTACCGTGTAGTTGATAAAGGCCTGAGCGACGCCATTGGCTATCTCAGCTGAAAGTTGAGGCGATGAAGATTCATAAGAAATAGAGGCCAGATTAGTGGTACGGATACCGATGACCTTCAGATCTTTCGACAATGTTTTCAGCGCCTGATCAACCCTCAGTTGCTGATCTTCACTACCAGAGCCAGGCTTCACCCCGGTAAAATCCGGGTTTTCATCCAGCTTCAGATCGCGGACCGCCTGCTCGAGGATAATGCGTGACTGCATCAGCGCATATTGCGTTTCGTAATATCCACTACGCGTTGAATCAAAACCATCCACCTGTGGAAACGGCGAAACGTTATCAGCTTGTGCCTTAATCAGCACCGTCGCCGTCGAGACATATTTTGATGACATCATGCTGATCAAGGGATACGCCACTACCCCGGCAATAATGCCGGCCAGCGCGATTTTCCAGGCATTCTTTTTCAGTTCTTTGGCAAAGCGGGAGAAATCGACGGAGTTTTCTCGTTGCTTGCCGTTTTCCACTATAGATAGTTTCATCGTTAGAAGAACCCCATGCCAATAATCACGACATCCCCAGGACGAACAGAGTGCGTTAAATCAACATTCTCAAGTAGCTGATTACTACCGGAGAGACGAATGTTGATATCTTTGCGATCTGCACGGTCAGTAAATCCCCCCGCCTGAGCAATAGCTTTCTCTACGGTAAGTCCCGGCTCCCAGGCGAATCCATTCGGGCTTTTTACTTCCCCTGACACGTAGAATTTGCGGAACTCGGCAAGACTCACGGTCACCATGGGATTAACCATGTACCCATTGCGCAAGCGTTGAGTTAATTCAATATTCACCTGTTCTGGTGTTTTATCTTTTAAACCCAGCACGCCGATATAAGGGAAGTTTATTGTTCCACTCTTATCCACGATAAATTTCATCGTCATTTCGGGTTCCCCGTAAACAACGATATTGACAGTATCCCCCGCCCCAATTCGGTAATCCTCTGCCACCGCAGCAGGATCGTCCATTAATGGTGGCCTGGACGTTGTGCATCCGACCAACAGGATACTGAATAGCAAAAACGCGCACAGTTCTATTATTTTCATTTTAGATCTGAACCTTAGCTTTAAGCATAATCATAGAATTATCATAACCCAACGTTCTAATGACTTCCTTACTGTCGTCGGGACCGATATAAAACGAATCAGTATCCTTATTTGAATTCAAGGTATCTAATTGATATTTAATCTCAAAATTGACAGACGGCGTGTAGTCATAGCTCATGGTTACACTAAATACACCATTTTTATCATGTCGATCCTTGTTCTGTTTTTTATAGTCTTCCGTGGTGTATGAGTAGTCCAGCAAAGTAGAAAAACGATTGCCCAGCCAGAAATGCTGGTAAGAAATCCCATACTCAGTCACTAAGATATACCCCCCAACTTCCGAGGGATCTTTAATACTTTGAGCAGAATGGGCGGTGAAGACTGACTGATTTAACGGCTTCCACTCCCCCTTTATATCCCAGTTTAGACCATTAAAATCACTCGAGTTTGCGGCATTTTCAAATGTTTTGTACAGCCATGAAATATTCATGTCGACGTTGGTTTTCCCCGTCAACTGCGATTTCAGACCGTAAAGCAAATAGTATTCATTACTGTCTTTTTCTGAGTTGTTATCATAGTGACGCTGATTAGTAATAAAACTATAGCGAAAGCGCGTTCTGGAGGTGTATTGGTCAAAAATTTCAGCCACCAGACTATTTTCATGCCATTCCTGCTGCTGAATATAATTGTAAAAATCCGGGCTGGTATCCTGCACATCCGAGGTATTCCCGAACGTCAGTTTTTTATATAACAGTGCCAGTTCCGCTTTGCCGCGTCCATCTGGTGCGCCATAGCTATAGCGCAACTCACTGTTGATAAAATTATTCGTCAGCGGAGAGTTAATTCCATACTGGCGGAACTGGTTCGGCAAAAAGCCCTCTGTGATATCTCGGCCGCGAGATTCATGCCCAATTGAATCTTCCAGATTCAGGGTTAAGCCGTGCATTTGCCCATAACGCCAGGCACCGTTAAAACGGAAAAAATGGTCGTTATAGTTATCGGCAGAATCGCTTGAGTAGTTACGATAATCGCCTGAATACATTAGCAAATACTTATCCTGTCCGCGCTCACCGACCATACTAAACACAGGTGCCGCGCTCTGGAACGCTGAACCTATCGCATCGCGGTTATGGGGCTGATAAGTTACGTTATCATCATAACCGTAATCCACAGCAGCTTGGCCCTGGAAGTCGATCCCCGCAAAGCCAATGTGTGATTTCGGCGTTAGATCAGCCCATGCGGACTGCGATATCACGATTCCGGTAATAACTATTAATTTAGTATGCATTCTTACCGACAAATCCTTTGAAAATAGTTTTAATAATAATTTTTATATCCAGCCATAACGACCAGTTTTGAATATATTCAATATCATACTGAACGCGCTTTTCCATCTTATAAAGTGCATCGATTTCCCCACGGAAACCGTTAATCTGCGCAAGCCCGGTGATCCCCGGCTTAACTTTATGGCGGATCATGTAATTTTCGACCTGTTTGCGGTACTGTTCATTATGCGTAACCGCATGAGGTCTGGGACCGACAATAGACATACTTCCCTGCAATACATTAATGAATTGCGGGAGTTCATCAAGAGAGGTGCGTCGCAAGAAACTACCAAATTTTGTCACGCGCGGATCATTCTTAGTGGCCTGGATAACCGTATCGGAATTCTCCATAACTCGCATCGAGCGAAATTTCCATACCTTAATTTTTTGTCCGCTCAGGCCGTATCGATCTTGTTTGAAAAACACCGGACCACGGGAGGTAAGTTTAATACCAATAGCAATCGCTAACATCAGTGAGGAGATCATCACCATAATGATACTACCGAGAATCAGGTCTTCCGCACGTTTAATAAATGAACCGGCCCCTTCAAACGGTGAGCTAAAGATGCCAATGGTTTGCAGGTTGTGGATCGAGCGCAGCTTGGACATATTGTTACTGTAGGTATAAAAATCAGGAACAATATAGGTATCTACCGTGGTATCCGACATCATGGCCAAAAAGTGACGAATACGATGTAATGCCACCATCGGCAATGCGATATAGATCTCGTCGATATTCCCTTGCTTAGCCTCTTCAACCAGATTAATGACAGGACCGCGAAAGGGACTTTTTATCTTATCCACGATATCACCACAGCGGGACAACGCGCGTTCATCATAAAAAGCCAAATCTAATTTGATATTGGAGTATTCAGCTATCAATGCATTTTCTGCTGCCACGCCGTTGTCGGTAAGACCAATAATCGCCACACGAATGTTTTTTTTCGTTGAATATTTAAAAATGAAAAAACGAATAAAATAAAGAAAAGGTAAAGGAATGAAATACCAGTAAACAATAGGGGATAAAAATGACGGTGTCAGACTTGTCAGGTATCCAAGTGACTCCGGTTCGGCCACCGTCATGCTGATCACTTCGTTGAACGAGATCGCCAGCAGCGTACAGAAAAGCAGCCGTTTTTGGTTACGTATGCCGATGGTTTTTATCTTCTGCTGGTACATTTTTGTGTATTCAGCAAGCAACAGGAAAAACACTGAGAAGAGGATGCTCAGAATGACAATGGTCTTAAACGGCACCATATTTAACAGATGGGCGCTAAAAATTAATGTAATATTGATTACAATAAAATCGACCAGTTTTAAAAAGACTGGATATCCTTGACTGCTAATCTTTAGCGAATTTTTAAGCATATCTCAGCCCATTATTTATTGATATTTAATTGTTTTTTTCTCTTTTCATGTTGCTAATTATATCACAAGTCTAAAAAACGCAATGGTACATTGTCAGTAAATGTAAAAAATAATGTTGACTAGTGTGACTATCACCCACGTTCCATTTATATCATTATGATTTTTATCATTAATTTTTGAATGAACGTTTTATCACCACCGCCAAAAAAGATGAGAATTTACAACACAACCGTTATTGACAGATAGCATTTCGTAGACTATGAAAAGCCGTTATATGTATGACGAATAGCATAAATCGTTTCTCTTTTTCCCCTAAATAGCCGTTGAAATTGATTAACTGCACCGCAATACAAATAAAATCAATAAATCACTTTCCGTTATTATTAATAATGATCGGCTTTCTTATCTGTAATTTTCTTAAGAATAATCTGCACCAGTGAAATAAAGATATCAGTTCGTGATGCTTAAAAATCGTACTCGTACGCTCAGTCCTCCTAACGTATCGCTGCGCGACAACTGCGGGTGTGTACGGTGTAGACGCGCAATATCGTTGACCAGAGCCAGGCCTATCCCTGCCCCCGGGACGTTGCCGACGTTATCCAGGCGATGAAAGGGCTGTAACGCCTGATGCACCTGTTGTGCATCAATACCTGGCCCGCTATCTTCAACCACCAGCATCACAGCTTCTCCCTCGCACATTAAACGCGCCGTCACCACGCCCTGCGTTGGCGTATATTTCAGCGCATTATCCAGCAGATTTCCGCACAGTTCACCGAGTAGCACCTCATCCCCTTCAATCCACAGCGCCTCCTGCTTCCCTTCATAGCCCAGATCGATCCCTTTACTACGCGCCTGCGCCAGTCGGGTAAAACAGCTGGTTTGCACCACCTCATACAGATTAACCGGCGAGAAATGCCTTTCCCCTTGCTCTTTACGCTTCACCGCTGAAAGCTGTAACAACCTTTCCGTCAGCTGAATAGTGTTATCCAGCGTTGAACTCATCGCCTGTAAGCTTTCATACCATTGCTGCGGTTGCGGGCTCGCCAAAGCCACTGCCGCCTGCGTTTTTAGCACTGCCAGTGGTGTTTTGAGCTGATGGGAAGCATCTGCGCTGAAGCGTTCCTGGCGGGAGATAAGCCCTCGCAGTCGATCGATATAGCGGTTGAACGCGACAATCAGCAAACGGGTTTCCGACCACGGCAGCAGCTCAGGCAGCGGCGTCAGTAGCCCCGGCTCACGACGCACCATCAGCGAAGACAGCTGGCGCATCGGGCGTAACACCCGGCGCAGCAGCCAGCCGACCAGAACCAAAGTGAGCAGCACCAGCAGCCCTTGCGAAACCCACGAGGAAAACAGCAGCTGTCGCGCCAGATAGCGCCGCGATTGCAGCGTTTCGGCGACATAAATTTCAGCCATGCCGACAATACCGCCCTCATTGACCGGCTGGAGCAGGCGTGCCACGCGGATCGCCTCACCGCGATATTCCGTGTGATAAAACCACGCTAACGCCGGATACAGCCGGGTACGCGAGGTCGCGGGCGGCATGGCCGGTAAATCGTCATAACCCGAGATAACCTTCCCCGCCGGATCGACCACCTTGTAATACAGCCTGTCGTTCATGTTCAGTTCAAAGCTGTCCAGTACCACCCACGGCACGTTGACTTCCAGGTGTTTATTGCGCACCACCAGCCGCTCAGAAACCGTTCTGGCCGATGAGAGCAGCGTCCGGTCATACGCCTGCGTCGCGGCCTGTAATGCGCTAACGTAGCTGTTAAACGCCGAGAGTCCCCACAGCAACAGCAGCGGTAGCCCCAGAAACATCAGCAGTTGCAGGTACAACGACTGGGGCTTAACCCACCTCATCGCAGCGTTCCAGCACATAACCCAGGCCACGCAGCGTGGCTATACGCACGTCGCTCCCTTGCAGTTTCTTCCGCAACCGATGGATATACAGCTCAATGCTTTCGGGGCTGACCTCATCGCTCAAACTGAACACCTGCTCAAACAACTGTTGACGTGAAACCGGACGCAGTCGACGGTACATCAGGACTGTCAGCAGGGCCTGCTCACGCGGCGTAAGCGCCAACGGTTGTCCTTGCAACAGAAAGTAACCTTCATCATGAAACGCTAACTCCCCCAGTTGCTGTATCCCTTGCACCTGGCCTGCGCTACGCCGCAGCAAGGCCCGCAGCCGGGCATCAAGCTCTTCAAGCTCAAACGGCTTAGCCAGATAATCATCGGCCCCGACGTTCAGTCCCTTCACCCGATCGGCTACCGCGCTGCGCGCCGTCAGCAACAAAACCGGCAGCGTCTGCCCGCGTTTGCGTAGGCGCTGGACGACTTCCAGACCATCCAACCCCGGCATGTTGATATCCAGTACCGCCAGCGCGTAGGTTTCACTGTGTAAAAGATGATCGGCCGACTGGCCATCAAACACGCAGTCAACGGCAAAACCGTTTTGCACCAGCGCTTTCTCCAGCCAGTGAGCTAACTCACGGTTATCTTCCGCTAATAAGAGACGCATATCACATCCTGTAAAGTTTCTGCCGCATTGAAAGGGAATTGAAAGGTTAATGTTTTAACAATCACGCAACCGAACTGCTACACATCGGCTCACATAATCACAAAAATCTTCTTCCGTACCCGAAAATCCGGTTTTCCGGCGTGAGGATAAACAATGAAAAAACAATTACTTCGTACCCTTACTGCAAGCATTTTATTGATGAGTACTTCTGCTTTAGCCGAACAAGCGCCATCGCGCACCGAATGCATTGCTCCGGCAAAACCCGGCGGTGGGTTCGACCTCACCTGTAAGCTGATTCAGGTGAGCATGATGGAAACTGGCGCCATCGAAAAACCGATGCGCGTGACCTATATGCCCGGTGGCGTGGGTGCCGTGGCCTATAACGCTATCGTCGCGCAACGTCCTGCCGAAGCCGGAACCGTCGTGGCCTTCTCCGGCGGCTCCCTGCTAAATCTGTCGCAAGGTAAATTCGGCCGCTATGGCGTCGATGACGTGCGTTGGCTGGCAAGTGTAGGCACTGACTACGGCATGATTGCCGTGCGTAGTGATTCCCCCTGGAAGACGCTGAAAGACCTGCTGACTGCCATGGAGAAAGATCCCAACAGCGTGGTGATTGGCGCGGGTGCTTCTATCGGTAGCCAGGACTGGATGAAGTCGGCGCTGCTGGCGCAAAAAGCCAACGTTGATCCGCACAAAATGCGCTACGTCGCCTTTGAGGGGGGTGGCGAACCGGTGACCGCGTTGATGGGCAATCACGTCCAGGTGGTTTCCGGCGATCTCAGTGAAATGGTGCCCTATCTCAGCGGCGACAAGATCCGCGTACTCGCGGTGTTCTCTGATGAACGTCTGCCGGGCCAGTTAGCCAATGTCCCTACCGCCAAAGAGCAGGGCTATGACCTTGTTTGGCCGATTATTCGTGGCTTCTACGTTGGGCCAAAAGTGAGCGATGCGGATTACCAGTGGTGGGTTGATGCCTTTAATAAGCTCCAACAGACCGACGAATTTAAAAAGCAGCGTGATCTGCGTGGCCTGTTCGAGTTCAACATGAGCGGTAAGCAACTCGATGACTACGTGAAGAAACAGGTCACCGATTATCGTGAGCAGGCAAAAGCCTTCGGTCTGGCGAAATAAGCCCGGGGGCAAAGATGATGAGCGATCGTATTTTCGCGGGTATCTGGCTGTTGCTCTGTATAGCCGGGCTGTTCGTGGCCTGGCAAATCAGCAGCGAATACAGCTATGAACCCGTTGGGCCGCGTCCCTTTCCGCTTGGCATTATTAGCTTGATGCTCTTGTGTGCCGTCGCGCTGCTGTTGCGCCACCCGGACACCATCAGTTGGCCTCGCCGCCACGTGCTGCAAAAGTTGCTCACGATGGTGATTGTGCTGCTGATGTACGCCTGGGGGTTTGAATGGTTGGGCTTTCCCATTGCCACTGCCATTCTCACCGTGGTGATTGGCATGCTGTTCGGCGCAACCATCCCGGCAGCGGGCATTTCCGGTTCGGTTCTCGGCATTCTGTTGTGGTACGCCTTCGACCGACTGCTTGACGTCACCTTACCACTCGGCGCCTGGCTGGGTTAACGGAGAAACGATGGATACCTGGATTTATCTTTCTCAGGGTTTCGCAGTGGCGATGACGCCGGAAAACCTGGTTATTGCCTTGATCGGCTGCTTTGTCGGCACCATCGTTGGGTTGCTGCCGGGCCTGGGGCCGATCAATGGCGTGGCGATCCTGCTGCCGCTGGCCTTCGCTTTGCATCTCCCTGCGGAATCTGCGCTGATCCTGTTGGCGACTGTTTATATCGGCTGCGAGTACGGCGGGCGCATCTCCTCTATCCTGCTCAATGTTCCTGGCGATGCGGCAGCCATTATGACCGCCCTTGACGGCTATCCAATGGCCCAACAGGGACGCGGCGGCGTGGCGCTTTCTATCTCAGCGGTCAGTTCTTTCTTCGGTTCGCTTATCGCTATCGGCGGCATCATTCTGTTTGCCCCGGCGTTAGCACAATGGTCGCTGTCATTCGGTCCTGCAGAATACTTTGCCTTAATGGTCTTCGCCATTGCCTGTCTCGGCAGCATGATGGCGCAGAACCCACTGAAATCATTTCTGGCAGCGCTTATCGGTCTCGGACTCGCGACCGTCGGCGTAGACGCCAACACCGGGGTTTATCGCTTCACCTTTGACAGTGTTCATCTCTCCGACGGTGTGCAATTTATCGTGGTAGTGATTGGGCTGTTCTCTGTCTCAGAAATATTATTAATGCTGGAACATACCAGCAGTGGCCAAACGCTGGTACGTAAAACGGGCCGTATGCTGTTCAATGCCAAAGAAGGTATGCAGTGCGTAGGCACAACGCTGCGCTCATCGGTGATTGGCTTTTTCGTCGGCGTCCTGCCCGGCGCAGGGGCCACCATAGCCAGTGCTATCACCTACATGACCGAGAAGAAGCTCAGCGGCAACAGCGACAGCTTTGGCAAGGGGGACATTCGTGGTGTTGCCGCACCTGAGGCGGCCAACAATGCCTCGGCCTGTGGCTCGTTTATCCCAATGCTGACGCTCGGCGTACCAGGTTCGGGCACCACGGCGGTAATGATGGGTGCGCTGACGCTGTACAACATCACGCCAGGCCCGGCAATGTTCACCGAACAACCGGATATCGTCTGGGGACTGATCGCGGCGCTGCTGATTGCCAACGTGATGCTGCTGGTGATGAACATTCCGTTAATCGGTCTGTTCACCCGCATGCTGACCATTCCGCTGTGGTTCCTGGTTCCGGCCATTGCGGCGGTTTCGGCGGTCGGCGTGTATGCCGTCCACAGCACGACCTTCGATCTGGTACTGATGGTCGGTCTCGGCGTACTGGGATACATTTTGCGTAAAATGCACTTCCCGATGTCTCCGTTAATTCTCGGATTTGTGCTCGGGGAAATGCTGGAGCAGAACCTGCGTCGCGCCCTGTCCATCAGTAATGGCAGCATGGATATTCTGTGGGCCAGCGGCGTGGCGAAAGTCCTGCTGGTGATGGCGGTCATGGTTATCGTTATCCCGCCAGTACTGCGCCTGATCCGCAAACGCAACAATAAGCCGCAGGTGGACATCGGCTAACAAATTGCCGGATGGCGGCGCTATTGCGCCCTATCCGGCCTACAATTTGGCTCGGTTGTAGGCCGGATAAGCGCAACGCCATCCGGCATTTTTATTTTCCGCGCAGCCCCAGCGTTCCTTCCAGCACATGTTCAACAAACTGCGTCAGCTTGGGCAGTGGACGCAAATCCTGGCGCCACAACAAATGAATTGGCCGCGGCTCTGGCGTAAACCCCTCCAGCACCCGGACCAGCCGACCATTCGCGAGCTCTTCTGCCAATAAAACCTCTGGTTGTAACAGCAGCCCGGCTCCCGCTACCGCCGCCATACGCAGGCCGTGGCCATCATTACAGCGTAGAATCGCATCACGTTTCCACCTGACCTCACCCGCCACACCCGGCAGTTTCCATTCATTACGTGCCGTCCACACGGTATGCGACAAACACAGATGATCCACCAGATCCACGGGCGTTCGAGGAGTGCCGTATCGGGCAAGATAGTCCGGCGACGCACAGATGGCCATACGGTACGGACACAGATATTTCGCCACCACATCCGTCTGATGAATATCACCAATACGTATCGCCAGATCGACCCCTTCATCGACCAGATCCACCATTCGGTTAGTCAGATCTAACTCAATGCGTACCTCTGGCCAGGTTTGCAAAAAACCCGCGGCCAGCGGCGAGATAACACAGGCGCCAAAAGACGTGGGCGCGCTGATGCGTAGCGTCCCTGCTGGTGCCAGCCGCAGACGCTCTACCGAACGTTCGGCTATCGATACCTGCTCCAGCACGCGACGGGCTTCTTCAAAATAGACGCGCCCGGCGTCGGTCAGACTCTGACGGCGTGTGTTACGTTCCAGCAGACGCGTACCGAGCTGCGCTTCCAGCAGGGCGATATATTTCCCCACCATCACCGCAGATATCTCCAGTCGCGTTGCCGCGCCGGTAAAGCTTCCACTTTCCACCACCGCGATAAACGTTTCCATGCTGCGCAGCTTATCCATATTGCAAACCTTTGGTTAGTAATCATCTAACTTTTAGCCAGTTTATCTGATTTCATTTTCATTAAAGAATAGCGGCTCACACTATTGCGGAGGTGGTTATGAAAATCGTCATTATTGGTGCCAGCGGTACAGTGGGTCGTGCAGTCACAGAGACGTTGAGCCGTAAACATGAGGTTATCCGCGTGGGCCGCACGCAGGGTGATTACCAGGTCGATATCACCTCACAAGAGAGCGTACAGGCGCTATTTGAAAAAACAGGACGCGTGGATGCGATTGTTTCCGCCACCGGCAATCTGTTCTTTGGCCCGCTATCAACGATGACCGACAGTGAATTTAATCAGGGCCTGCAGGATAAGTTGTTAGGCCAGGTGCGTCTGGCCTTAACCGGGCAACATTACCTGAATGATGGCGGTTCCATTACGCTTATCAGCGGCATTATCGCCCATGAGCCCATTGCCCAGGGGGCAAATGCGGCAGCGATCAATGCCGGGCTGGAAGGATTTGTGCGCGCGGCTGCCTGTGAGCTGGAACGTGGTCAGCGTATTAACCTGATAAGCCCAACCGTACTGAGTGAATCTGCTGAAGCCTACGATGGATTCTTCCCAGGCTTTGAAAGCGTGCCAGCGGCAACTGTGGCCAACGCTTACCGCCGCAGCGTGGAAGGCATCCAGACCGGGCGCATTTATAAAGTGGGTTACTGTTAACCGCTTTTTCTCGCCTCTTACGTCATCAGTAAGAGGCGAGGAGTCGCATATTTCAGGCCCCCGTTTCGTTTCTGATCCGCGCATTGATGTATTCCACGGCCTGCGTGACGTCCATAATGCCGTTAATCGCATTCGTCACGCCTTGCCCGATAATAATCTCTGCCTGTCGCAGGTTAAAAGACTCACCTTTACTTCCCTGAGACTCCCGTATTCCCGTCATGCCTTTTTCATTCAGTAAATTAAACCACGGGTAGAGATTGAGAACATTTTGATCGTGACATATTCCAGACCAGGCGCTGTTGCCCCCCAATAGAACCAGATGGCGCGAAATTTCATCGGAATAAAGCCAATGAAAAAACTGCTCAACCTGTTTTTTCTTCTTACTGTAGCGAGACATTCCAATAGAGCCACCGCCCAATTGTGGAAGCTGCCCCGGAACGGGAGCATAGCCGATCGTGGGGGCGATGGTCGTATGCGCAACATCGTTAAACAAATTGAGATACATAATCAGCATGGCGAGATTTCCACGCTCAAACTGTTTAACCGCATCACTCCACCACTCACCAGGGAGATTCACGGCGATAGACAACTGGTGCAGATATTCTTCGAGTGCAGCGGCAGCAAGCGAAGCATCAAGTTGTACCGGCTCGCCCTCACGCACCAATCGTCCCCCTAACGCGTAGTAACGCAGCAAGTACTCAGTGGCGATAAGTCCTGAACTGCCCAACGTCACCGCCGTGCCCATCGGGCGCTGTCTGTTTTCTGGCTGATGCAGTTGACTAAAGAAAGCGGCAATCTCATCAAATTGTGCGAAATTCTCTGGTAGCGTTAACTCTTTTCCTGTTGATTCATAAAACATCCGTTTAATCGTCGCATCTTCAAACAGATCTCGTCGATAAAACAGAAGCTGCATACTGGCATCAAAGGGAATTGCCCACGCAGTCCCATTCACCTGGCTGAAGTGCTGCTTAATTTGCTCAGAGAAGTTATCCAGCAATAACGGGAGCTCGGGGGAGACCGACTCCAGCGGCAATAATGCTTTTTCTGCAAACCAGGGAAAACACGCCATATCGATTCGCAGTAAATCGTAATAAGGGTGCAGGTGAAGATGAGAGAGAATTTCAAAAACCTCATCATACGGATAAACCGCAAGATTAACCTTAATACCGGTCTGGCGATAAAAGTGAGGTAACAGTTTCTTCAGCGCATCGGTCGAAGGGCTGGGCAAAATTAACATATTCAGCGTCGCCTCCGTCTCATGAGGCGGAGCGTATTGTCCATTCCAGGAAAAACCGCAATTCGTCAGAATACGGTGCTTCTCTTTACTTTTGGGTTGGCGAATACATGAAGCAATAGTTGTCCCCAGGCGGGCATAATCCATCTGATAGCTGGTGATTCCATCAAAAGATGCAGGAAGATTATCACTCAGTTGTACTATCGGCGGGCAGGACTGAGAACTCCCAAACCAGGACGCTTGCGTCAACGCACGCGTCTTCTCACTGTCCTGAACAATAAACAGATCGGGTATCGCCCCCCGGAAAAAGTCAAACGCGACGGTGTTAACTTCACTGGCATGCGCAGGTATAACCGTAAGCTTTGTGTGCGGACTTAACTCCCGGCATACCTTCTGTATCGCTTGAGTAAAGCGTGCGCTGTGGGCAAATTCCAGCGGTTCGCAGAAAACACCAATATGACCAGGCTGCTGCACCAGTGCCTTTCTTGCGGTTTCTTCCCCTGCGGTCACATAGTCAAGGCTAAAATAACAAACTGCACCGGCTGGCTGGCGATACGCAAAAAACACATTCTCCGGGGAGAGCCTGAGCATATCGTAATAGGGCTGGCTGTTGACCAGGCAACTCACGGTGACAATAGCCTGGTAAGACTTTGCCGCCAGTGTTTGCAAAATATCCAGTTCCAGATTGGGCAAATCATTAGTCAGGTAAAGATCAACCGGTTCGCTGAGTGAAGGTTGCCAGGCCTGGTGTAATCCCCGATAAAGTTGATAGTAACGTTCCGCATTGATGTCAGGCAGAATCAAGGCCACTCCCTGACTTTTGCTGGCTCTCAATGATTGCGCCTGCGCATTCAACTGATAGCCAACTTCTCGGGCCGCACGTTGAACCGCTTCAATCTTCTCAACGCTTACATTTCCTCTGCCATTGAGCACATTCGAGACAGTCCCATGCGACACACCGGCAATTCTTGCTATGTCTTTGATAGTTGGCATTTTTACATCCTTCCCCTGATGCTTTGATGCTAGCACGGCGCTCATCAGGAAACTATCTTCAGCAAGATAATTTGAACGTTACAATATTAAAAAGTGCATTTTATCAACACATTCTTATAACCACCTCTCAACCCCATATAGCACGAAGACATGAATCAAAAATTACAACCACATGAAATATAAAAATAAACCAATAAATTCTTGAAGAGGATCACTTCTACAACAAAAGATCGTTGTTGCCTTGAAGTCGCAGGATGATAATTGACACGTTCCAATTACGTTTCATTACATTTTCGTTCAAAAAACAACACTCTGTTTTGATCAAGAGGGAAACATGAATATTCATTTTCTGGGAACCGCGGCATCCGAAGGGATACCCAATCCTTTTTGCCGTTGTGAGCACTGTCAGCAAGCCCGTATTCGTAAAGGCAAAGACATACGCACGCACTCCTCAGCGATCATCGACGATGAACTGTTGATTGATGTCGCGCCTGAATTCACTCAGCAACTGCTGCGAGATGGCCTGGACGCAACAGAGATCAAATCGCTGCTGTTCACGCATACACATCCCGATCATTTCAACGTCGGCGATCTTTTTAGCCGAATGGAAGGGTACGGATTTGAGATTACTCATCCGTTGCACATTTTTGGTAATGACCGTGCGATTAACGGCGCGGCACAAGTGTTACCTGGCTACAGCGCAGAAAGATTTGCCTTTCATTGCCTGGTTCCCTTCGTAACCGTTGAAACCCGCGGATACCGAATCACTCCACTGCTGGCGAACCATGCCAAATGGGAGCTTTGTTATACCTGGTTTATCGAAAAAGACGGTCAGTCAATTTTCTATGGACATGATTCGGGCTGGTTCCCTGAACTCACCTGGCAATGGTTGAAAGGGAAAAAGATCGATTTAACGGTGCTGGAATGTACCTACGGTTTTAATGGTGATAACCGTACAAATAACCACATGAGTCTGGAAACTGTTTTCGCCGCCAGAGACAGGCTTGCAGAACTGGGCTGCCTTGAGAAAAATAGCCAACTCATCGTCTCGCATGTCTCACACAGCGGCGGTCTACTGCACGACGATCTCGTGGCGGCGTGCGACAAAGAGAACATTCTTGTCGCCTGGGATGGGCTTAACCTGAGCATCAACCAATAAAGGATATGCAATATGGACCTGAATAAAACACCACGCCTGCTGGTTATGATGTTCATACAATATTTCATGCAGGGCGCCTGGAATATGACCATGGGACTGGTATTAAGTACCTATGGTATGGCGACCATTATTGGCTCATCTTATGCTTTGCTTGGTCTGGCGACCATTCTTTCGCCACTCTTTATTGGCATGGTAGCCGACCGTTTCTTTTCGTCACAAAAAGTCATGGCGATCCTGCATTTAATTAATGCTGGCGTACTGTTGTTTGTTCCACAATTTATTGAGGCACAAAACACGGGTATGACGTTGACCATGATCTTCCTGGTTGGTCTGCTGTTTTATCCAACAACGGCGCTGGCTAACAGCATCAGTTTCAGCCACATTAACGGGGTGAAATACTTCCCCTTTATTCGTGTGTTCGGCACATTTGGCTTTATGGTCATCGGTTTTATTATTGGTGAAATGGGCTATTCCGGAAATACCATCACCTGGTATATTGCGTCAGCCTCCGGTGTCGTGCTCGGCCTTTACTGCTTTACGTTGCCAAACACCCCACCGAAAGCAAAAGGAAGCGTATTTACACTCCGCGATCTGTTATGTCTGGACGCTCTGGCACTCTTCAAGGACCGCAGTTTCTCGGTTTTGATGCTCAGTATTTTTGTCCTGATGATCCCCAAAACAGCTTATTCCGCCTATATCCCGGTCTTTTTAAAAGCGCTTGGATTCGATAACGCCGCGTCAATGATGCAGGTCGGCATCGCCTGTGAAGTCATTTTTATGTTCCTGCTCTCGTTTTTCTTACTGAAAGCCGGCTTCAAAATTACTCTCATGTTGGGCGCCGTTTGCTGGATCATCCGCACACTGTTGTTTGCTCATGCCTCGCTGGATGCCAACATGATGTTTGTGCTGATCGGTCTGATGTTGCAGGGATTCTGCTGGGACTTCTTCTTTACCGTGGGCGACATTTATGTTGACCGTAAAGCCGCGCCAGAGATTAAAGCCCAAGCCCAAAGTTTACGATTCATCGTCTCCAACGGCGTCGGTTTGCTGTTTGCCTCTACCGTATGCGGGCAAATCTTTAACAACACCGTGACGGAACAAGGCCCACAGGCGTTACCGCAATGGGAAACATTCTGGCTGGTTTCAGCAGGCGTTGCCGCAGTGGTCAGCGTATTCTTCCTGATATTCTTCCGGGACGATATTTCAAAACGCAAAGCAGACCTCCCATTGAAAAAAGCAAACTCCTGATCGTTAAAGACTCTTTCATTAAGGTAATTGCATGAATAATCTGGCCGCCATCATCAATGAGCAAGGATTGTTGCCTTTAACTACGATCATCAAAATCAGCATTGCATTTATTCTGGGTGGCATTATTGGCCTGGAAAGAGAATCGAAAGGGAAACCGGTCGGCTTCAAAACTTGCGTTATTTTATCCGTAGCCAGCTGTGTGTTAACTGTCGTATCAATACAATCTGCGGAATACTATGCTGAAATTTCGATGAACATCCGTAGCGATCCTATGCGCCTGGCGGCTCAGATTATCAGCGGCGTTGGTTTTCTCGGTGCGGGAGTCATTCTGCACCGACACGACGATGCTATTTCTGGTCTCACTACTGCGGCAATTGTCTGGGCATCTGCTGGGGTGGGAATCACCTGTGGAGCCGGTTTTTATTTTCATGCTTTTTTTGCCACGGCTTTATTTTTATTGGCAATCAAACTAAGCCCGTTCATTATTTTCTTACAGACTAAAAACCAGTTTCCCGGAAAAGTAAAAGTCCGGGTTATTCTTGATGAACGCGATGCACTCGAAAATCTGATAACCCGCATCCATCAGCAGAAAAACATTATTGAAAACATAACGATCAGGGATATTAAGAAGGGTAAAATTGAGGTTAATCTCAAAATCGTAATTCGTAAGAAGATGACCTTGCCCGACTTGTACCACGATCTCACCCATGTTGAACACGTCTGCGCTATCGCCCTTGAACATTAAGAGACTTTACTTTCCACTTTAAAATCAGGGGGTTTTACCCCTGAGAAAACCGTTCTATCCCCACTTCGCTTTAAATCCCTACCTTTTTCAATGTTAAATATTTGTTGTTTTTGATCACAAATAGTAAACAAACAAGCTCATTCTGTGCGCGTTTTTCAAAAATGTAGATATTTTTAATTTATGGCTACGAAACGAGCTGCGCCATATCTCCCTGACAATCTACTGAGAGGAACGATTTGATGAACGCACTGACTGCCGTAAAACCGAACGCTGAAGATCCAGCCCAGCACTACAGCGGTTTCACGCTGAAACCATCAGCCCAGTCCCCACGCCTGCTGGAGCTGACTTTTTCCGCTGAGACCACTGAGCAATTTCTGCAGGCCGTGGCGCAGTGGCCGGTACAGGCCCTGGAATACAAATCTTTCTTGCGCTTCAAAGTCGGCAAAATCCTCGATGACCTGTGCGGCAATCAGTTGCAGCCTCTGTTGCTGAAAACGTTGCTCGATCGTGCCGAAGGCGCACTGCTGATCAATGCCGTGGGCGTGGATGATGTAGCGCAGGCGGAAGAGATGGTCAAGCTGGCCACGGCGGTAGCGCATCTTATCGGACGCTCCAATTTTGATGCGATGAGCGGTCAGTACTATGCGCGCTTCGTGGTAAAAAACGTTGATAACTCAGACAGCTATCTGCGCCAGCCGCACCGTGTTATGGAGCTACACAACGACGGAACCTACCTCGAAGAGATCACCGACTATGTGCTGATGATGAAGATTGACGAGCAGAACATGACCGGCGGTAACTCGCTGCTGCTGCACCTTGACGACTGGGAACATCTGGATCAGTACTTTACCCATCCGCTGGCGCGTCGCCCCATGCGCTTTGCCGCGCCGCCAAGCAAAAACGTGAGCCAGGACGTGTTCCATCCGGTATTTGACGTTGACCAGCAGGGTCGTCCGGTGATGCGCTACATCGACCAGTTCGTCCAGCCAAAAGACTATGAAGAAGGCGTCTGGCTGAGCGACCTGTCCGACGCGCTGGAAACCAGCAAAAGTATTATTTCCGTACCGGTTTCAGTGGGTAAATTCCTGTTGATCAACAACCTGTTCTGGCTGCACGGTCGCGATCGTTTCACCTCGCACCCAGACCTGCGCCGCGAACTGATGCGCCAGCGTGGCTATTTCGCTTACGCGACAAACCACTACCAGACTCATCAGTAAGCGCGAAGGAAAAAAGCGGATGTATGATTTTGTGATTATTGGCGGCGGCATTATCGGCATGTCGACCGCCATGCAACTGATTGATGTCTATCCGGACGCCAGAATCGCGCTACTGGAAAAAGAGTCCGGCCCGGCCTGCCACCAGACGGGCCACAACAGCGGTGTCATTCATGCCGGGGTCTATTACACCCCCGGCAGCCTGAAGGCGCAGTTTTGCCTGGCCGGAAATCGCGCCACAAAAGCCTTTTGCGACCAAAACGGCATCCGCTATGACGTCTGCGGAAAGATGCTGGTCGCCACCTCAGAGCTGGAAATGGAGCGGATGCGCGCGTTATGGGATCGCACTGCCGCTAACGGTTTAGAGCGCGAGTGGTTAAACGCCGAAGAATTGCATGAGCGTGAGCCAAACATTACCGGGCTGGGCGGGATTTTTGTCCCGTCGAGCGGGATCGTCAGCTACCGCGAAGTCACCGCCGCGATGGCGAAGATTTTCCAGGCCAAAGGTGGCGAGATTGTTTATAACGCCGAAGTCAGCGCGCTGAAAGAGCATGCGACGGGCGTGATTGTCCATACCCGTCAGGGCCAGGAATATGAGGGCGCGACGCTGATTACCTGCTCAGGCCTGATGGCCGATCGGCTGGTGAAAATGCTTGGCATCGACCCCGGATTCATTATCTGCCCGTTCCGCGGCGAATATTTCCGCCTGGCGTCAGAACATAACCAGATAGTTAACCATCTGATCTACCCGATCCCCGATCCGGCGATGCCGTTTCTCGGTGTTCATCTGACCCGGATGATTGACGGCAGCGTCACGGTCGGCCCCAACGCCGTGCTGGCATTTAAACGTGAAGGCTACCGTAAGCGTGACTTCTCGCTCAGCGATACGCTGGAGATCCTCGGCTCTTCTGGTATTCGCCGCGTGCTGCAAAACAACCTGCGATCCGGGCTTGGCGAAATGAAGAACTCGCTGTGCAAAAGCGGATATTTGCGGCTGGTGCAAAAGTATTGCCCGAGCCTGACGCTTAACGATCTGCAACCGTGGCCTGCGGGCGTGCGGGCACAGGCGGTATCACCTGATGGCAAGCTAATTGACGATTTTCTGTTTGTCACCACGCCACGCTCAATTCACACCTGTAACGCGCCTTCTCCGGCGGCAACATCGGCAATCCCTATCGGTGCACATATTGTCAGCAAAGTTCATGCGCTGCTGGAGAACCAGAGTAATCCCGGACGCACGCTGCGTGCGGCACGTAGCGTGGAGACATTACACGCCGCATTCACCCGTTAACCTTTTTAAGACAGGAAGCAATTATGCAACTTAACGATCCCACCTTGTTTCGCCAGCAGGCACTGATCGACGGCCACTGGCGTGACGCCAACAGCGGCGAGACCCTCGCGGTGACCAACCCCGCCAACGGTCAGAAATTAGGTAGCGTACCGAAAATGGGGGCGGATGAAACCCGCGAAGCGATTAACGCCGCGAATCGCGCCCTGCCCGCGTGGCGGGCGCTAACCGCCAAAGAGCGGGCCAACATCCTGCGCCGCTGGTTCAACCTGATGATTGAACATCAGGACGATCTCGCCCGTCTGATGACCCTGGAACAGGGCAAACCGCTGGCGGAAGCCAAAGGCGAAATCACCTACGCCGCTTCCTTTATTGAGTGGTTTGCCGAAGAGGGCAAACGCATTTATGGCGATACGATCCCTGGCCATCAGGCCGACAAACGCCTGATCGTCATCAAGCAGCCGATCGGCGTTACCGCCGCGATTACGCCGTGGAACTTCCCGGCGGCGATGATCACCCGCAAAGCCGGTCCGGCGCTGGCGGCAGGTTGCACGATGGTGCTTAAACCCGCCAGCCAGACGCCATTCTCCGCGCTGGCGCTGGCAGAGCTGGCTAATCGCGCCGGGATCCCGGCAGGTGTTTTCAGCGTGGTGACCGGTTCTGCGAGCGCGGTCGGTAATGAGCTGACTGGCAACCCGCTGGTACGCAAGCTGTCGTTTACCGGCTCAACCGAAATTGGCCGTCAGTTAATGCAGCAGTGCGCCAAAGACATCAAAAAGGTATCGCTGGAACTGGGCGGCAATGCGCCGTTTATCGTCTTTGACGATGCCGATCTTGATAAAGCCGTGGAAGGCGCGCTGGCCTCGAAATTCCGTAACGCCGGGCAAACCTGCGTCTGCGCCAACCGCCTGTACGTTCAGGACGGCGTGTATGAGCGTTTTGCCGAAAAACTTCAGCAGGCGGTGAGCAAACTGCATCTCGGCGATGGTCTGCAACCAGAGGTCACTACCGGACCGCTGATCGACGATAAAGCGGTTGCCAAAGTGCAGGAACACATCGCCGATGCGCTGGATAAAGGCGCGCGCATTATCGCGGGCGGTAAACCTCATGCGCTCGGCGGTAACTTCTTCCAGCCCACCATTCTGGTGGATGTGCCTGACAACGCGAAAGTCGCCAAAGAAGAGACGTTTGGCCCACTGGCGCCGCTGTTTCGCTTTAAAGATGAAGCGGACGTCATTGCTCAGGCCAACGACACCGAATTTGGGCTGGCGGCCTACTTCTACGCCCGAGATTTAAGCCGCGTCTTCCGCGTTGGCGAAGCGCTGGAGTACGGCATCGTCGGGATTAATACCGGCATCATCTCAAATGAAGTTGCCCCGTTTGGGGGAATCAAAGCCTCCGGTCTTGGCCGTGAAGGATCAAAATACGGCATCGAAGACTACTTAGAAATCAAATATATGTGTATCGGCCTTTAATAAAATAAATACTGGAGAACACCTGATGAGCACCAACAAAGAACTCATGCAACGTCGCAGCAACGCCGTTCCCCGTGGCGTAGGCCAGATCCATCCAATTTTCGCCGAGCGTGCAGAAAATTGTCGGGTCTGGGACGTTGAAGGCCGTGAATTCCTCGATTTTGCCGGCGGTATTGCAGTGTTGAATACCGGGCACCTGCACCCGCAGATCGTCTCTGCGGTAGAAGCGCAGTTGAAAAAGCTGTCCCATACCTGTTTCCAGGTACTGGCCTATGAGCCATACCTGGAGCTGTGCGAAATCATGAACAAGAAAGTGCCGGGTGATTTCGCCAAGAAAACACTGCTAGTCACCACCGGCTCCGAAGCGGTGGAAAACGCGGTAAAAATCGCTCGCGCCGCCACCAAACGTACCGGGACCATCGCCTTTAGCGGTGCTTACCACGGCCGTACCCACTACACCCTGTCGCTGACAGGGAAAGTGAACCCATACTCTGCCGGAATGGGGCTGATGCCGGGCCACGTGTATCGCGCGCTTTACCCGTGCACGCTGCACGGCATCAGTGACGACGATGCTATCGCCAGCATTCACCGCATTTTCAAAAACGATGCCGCGCCGGAAGACGTCGCCGCCATCGTAATTGAACCCGTTCAGGGCGAGGGGGGTTTTTACGCCGCTTCTCCTGCTTTTATGCAACGTCTGCGCGCCATTTGTGACGAACACGGGATCATGCTGATTGCTGATGAAGTACAGAGCGGTGCGGGCCGCACCGGTACGCTGTTTGCCATGGAGCAGATGGGCGTTGCGCCCGATCTCACCACCTTCGCCAAATCCATCGCCGGCGGCTTCCCGCTGGCAGGCGTGACCGGTCGCGCCGACGTCATGGACGCTATTCCACCGGGCGGTCTGGGCGGTACCTATGCCGGTAACCCAATTGCCTGTGCCGCCGCGCTGGCGGTACTGAACATTTTCGAGCAGGAAAATCTGCTGCAAAAAGCCAACGATCTGGGGCAAACCCTGCGTGAAGGCCTGCTGGCTATTGCGGAAACCCACCGCGAGATTGGCGACGTACGCGGGCTGGGCGCGATGATTGCTATCGAACTGTTCGAAGATGGCGACCACACGAAACCAGACGCTAAACTGACCGCCGAAATTGTCGCGCGTGCGCGTGATAAAGGGCTAATCCTCCTCTCCTGCGGACCGTACTACAACGTGCTGCGCATCCTTGTCCCGCTGACCATTGAAGATGCGCAAATCCGCCAGGGGCTGGACATTATCGCTCA
>NZ_CP080033.1:3840785-3843699 GCF_019382635.1 Citrobacter sp. Colony219
TAAAGATGGGGCAACTGTCACAATCACATGATTTAGGGGGCGGGCTGAAATCACGCCACGTCACCATGCTGTCTATTGCCGGGGTAATCGGCGCAAGTCTGTTTGTCGGTTCAAGCGTGGCGATTGCAGAAGCCGGTCCCGCAGTATTATTAGCCTATCTGTTCGCCGGATTGCTGGTGGTGATGATTATGCGCATGTTGGCCGAAATGGCCGTCGCCACACCGGATACCGGTTCTTTTTCCACATACGCCGATAAGGCCATCGGCCCTTGGGCGGGTTACACCATCGGCTGGTTGTACTGGTGGTTCTGGGTGTTGGTTATCCCGCTGGAGGCGAATATCGCCGCCATCATTCTTCACTCCTGGGTGCCTGGCATTCCTATCTGGCTGTTTTCTCTGGTTATCACGCTGGCATTAACCGGCAGTAATTTGCTGAGCGTCAAAAATTACGGTGAGTTCGAGTTCTGGCTGGCGCTGTGCAAAGTGGTTGCCATTCTGGCGTTTATAACCCTCGGCGCAGCGGCGATTAGCGGTTTCTATCCTTATGCCGAGGTCAGCGGGGTTTCGCGCCTGTGGGATCAGGGCGGCTTTATGCCCAACGGTTTTGGCGCCGTGATCAGCGCAATGTTAATCACCATGTTCTCCTTTATGGGCGCAGAGATAGTTACCATCGCCGCCGCCGAATCCGATACCCCGGATAAACATATCGTTCGCGCCACCAACTCGGTTATCTGGCGTATCTCCATCTTCTATCTGTGCTCTATTTTTGTGGTGGTGGCACTGATCCCGTGGAACATGCCGGGACTGAAAGAAGTCGGTTCTTACCGCTCGGTACTGGAGTTACTGCATATTCCGCACGCGAAACTGATCATGGATTGCGTCATTTTGCTGTCGGTGACTAGCTGTCTCAACTCCGCGCTGTATACATCATCACGCATGCTCTATTCCCTGAGCCGTCGTGGCGATGCCCCCGCCTTTATGGGTAAAACAAACCGCAGCAAAACGCCGTATGTGGCGGTGTTGCTGTCTACCGGGGCGGCATTCCTCACCGTCATCGTCAACTATTACGCCCCGGCCAAGGTGTTTAAATTCCTGATCGACAGTTCCGGTGCCATCGCACTGCTGGTCTATCTGGTCATTGCCGTTTCTCAACTGCGGATGCGCAAAATCCTGCTGGCGCGAGGCGGCGAAATTAAACTGAAAATGTGGCTCTATCCGTGGCTTACCTGGCTGGTCATCGCGTTTATTATCTTTGTGCTGGTGGTCATGCTGTTTCGCCCGGCACAACAGCTGGAAGTTATCTCTACCGGATTGTTAGCCATAGGCATTATTTGCACCGTGCCCATTATGTCGCGCTGGAAAAAACTGCTATCGTGGCAAAAAGCACCATTGCAAAATACGCATTAAACCTGTTCCCGGCGCAGGCCGGGAAATCCTTTCAGGAGTATGACCATGACCGCCATTCCCCAACCGACGGCCATTGATGGATACCGCTGGCTGAAGAACGACATCATCCGCGGTGTGTATCAGCCTGATGAAAAACTGCGTATGAGCCTGCTGACCTCGCGTTATGATCTTGGCGTTGGGCCACTGCGCGAAGCGCTTTCGCAGTTAGTTGCCGAGCGGTTGGTGACGGTGGTGAATCAGAAAGGGTATCGTGTCGCCCCGATGTCAGAGCAGGAGTTGCTCGATATTTTCGATGCCCGCGCCAATATGGAAGCCATGCTGGTCGCGCTGGCCATTGAACGCGGCGACGACGCCTGGGAGGCTGAAATTCTGGCACGCGCGCATATGCTTAGTAAGCTTGAAGCTATTGACGCCAGTGAACAGATGCTCGACGAGTGGGATCAGCGCCATCAGGCGTTTCACTCGGCGATTGTCGCCGGTTGCGGTTCACAATATCTGCTGCAAATGCGCGAACGACTGTTCGATTTGGCGGCGCGCTACCGGTTTATCTGGCTGCGAAAAACGGTGCTGTCGGTGGAGATGCTGGAAGACAAACACGATCAGCACCAAACACTGACCGAAGCTATTCTGGCACGCGATGCCGCGCGCGCCAGCGAATTAATGCGCCAGCACCTGCTGACGCCGATTCCGATTATTCAACAGGCGATGTCCGGTAAATTGCTGACGGAATAAGCCTGAATAATATTACTGCTCCGGAATACGTAAAACCTGCCCGGGATAAATTTTATCCGGGCTTTTCAGCATTGGTTTATTCGCTTCAAATATTTGATTATACAGATTGGCGTTACCGTAAACCTGTTTGGCAATCGCGCTCAGGGTATCCCCTGATTTCACGGTATAAAACTGGCTTTCGCTAGCGGGCGCAGAGGTTTTAACCTGATCATCTACGCTGGCGATACCAGAGATATTACCAATCGCAATCAGGATTTTTTCTTTCGCTTCCTGACTTAATCCATCACCAGAAACGGTGGCTTTGCCTTCGTTAATTTGGACGTCCACTTTATCCGCATCCGGAATACCGGTTTTATTCAGATGTTCCTGCACTTTTTTTGCCAGATCGGCTGTGTCATGATTTCCAGTGACCGCATCCCACAGTTTTTCACCCGCATCTTTTACAAAATTGAAGAGTCCCATATCCACCTCGGTAATTAACAATCAACCCCAAAAGTGTAGCAGAGGAGAACGAGGCGCAAAGAAAACGGCGCCAAAGCGCCGCTGTAGAAGGGGAATTAGTTACGCGTCTGTATCCAGAAGGCGTGGATCAGACCTGGGATGTAGCCCAGCAGCGTCAGAACGATATTGAGGATAAATGCCCAACCAAATCCTTTACCCAGCAACACGCCGAGCGGAGGCAAAATAATAGTAAAAACGATTCTCCAGAAACCCATACACACTCCCTACAAGCAAAAAATTAATCATTGTTTAAAAAGAGATTTTATCTCTAAGAG
>NZ_CP080033.1:3843747-3867787 GCF_019382635.1 Citrobacter sp. Colony219
CTTTACGCTTTTTACGCTGGCGTACGTTGATCTTTTATTTTAGAATTTGCTTAATTTAGATCATGCTAAAATAAATATGACTGAACTTGAACAACTCCAGGCCAGCGCGGAACAGGCTGCCGCGTTGCTTAAAGCGATGAGTAACCCGAAACGGTTGCTGATTTTGTGCATGCTCTGCGGTTCACCCGGTACCAGCGCAGGCGAGTTAGCCCGTATTACCGGCCTTAGCCCTTCCGCCACTTCCCAGCATCTGGCGCGTATGCGTGAAGAAGGTCTGATAGAAAGCCAGCGCGATGCCCAGCGCATCCTCTACTCCATTAAAAATGCGGCCGTGAATTCGCTGATCGCCACATTAAAAACACTGTATTGCCCATAAGGAGCCATCATGACTATTGGGACGATTTCCCCGCGCGAGGCGCAGACACTGGTCGCACAGGGTGCAAAATTGATTGATATCCGCGACGCTGACGAGTATCTGCACGAGCATATTCCTGAGGCTCATCTGGCACCGTTGCCCGCGCTTGAGCAGGGATCGCTGCCTGCGAATTTACGCGCCGAGCAGGTGATTTTTCACTGCCAGTCAGGCAAACGAACACAAAATGCGGCAACAAAACTGAGCGCCATTGCTGCGCCCGCGCAGGTCTGGCTGCTGGAAGGTGGAATTGACGGCTGGAAAGCCGCGGGGTTGCCGGTGGCGAAAGACAGTTCACAACCGTTACCGCTGATGCGTCAGGTGCAGATAGCCGCAGGTAGCCTTGCCTTACTCGGTGTTATTCTAGGTTACGCCGTCAGCAGTGCTTTCTTCCTGCTGAGCGGTTTTGTCGGGGCCGGGCTGATTCTCGCTGGCGTGACCGGCTTTTGCGGCATGGCGCGTCTGCTGGACAAAATGCCCTGGAACCGACGTACTCATTAAGCAGTAATCATTGAAACAGCACTGTACCCGCCGGTTGACGTGATCTATGGTGAGTTCTGCGATAAATGATAAATAAAGGAGCGCAACAATATGTTTAAACCTGGCGATCTGGTTCAACCGCGCATGGGCGGTCCCAAACTGAAAGTTGTCGAAGTCAATGATGATCAAATTGTGGCGGTACAAGCCAGCAATGAAAGCGGTGAGAAATTCACGCTGAAAGCAGCTGACGTGACGCGATATACCGAAGAAGGTGATTTCGGCGTCTGCTGAAAATAAGCGGTGAGGTTCCCCTCACCGCATTGATATTAGATCAAAAAATCATCGAGAGATTTACCGGCAGCCAGCGCCTGTGCAATCGGCTTTGGCGTGCGGCCTTGTCCTGTCCATGTTTTTGTTTCACCATTAGTATCCGTAAAACGATATTTCGCCGGACGCGGCTGACGTTTCTTAACCGAACGCGATGTTGCCGCCGACATGCTCAACAGTTCTTCAGGATCAATCCCATCAGCTCTCATCATCGCCAGCAGTGTATTAATTTTTTCCTGCTGTTCTGCACGTTGGCGCTGCAGCAGTTCTTCTTCGTCACGTCGTTCTTTGGTGACTACCCGAAGTTTTTCCAGCATATCGTCCAGAACCTCGACGGATAATTCACGCGCCATGACACGTAGCGATCGAATATTATTTAAGTTTTTTAACATTGAACTCATATTAATAAAACCTCTTTAACGCAAAAACAGAAATCGGTATTACGAAGCAAATTGTATGCGAGTGTTTTTTCTTTTTCCAGTCTCTTTTTTGTCGCAAGATATTAAAACGACAATCGCTATTATTATTTATCTTGTCATACAGTGATCTTTAGTCAGCGATATTTTATATTCGGCCAGCAACCAGAATAAATAGATTTGGGATATCTCGCTGCCACACCAGATAAACCAATACAGGCATCGCGCAGGCGTTGCGGTAGATATGCGCAACATTCGTCAACATTCAAAAAGGAGCGCAAAAAGTTCAGAAAAACAAGCAAAAATAACTCTTTGATCTAAAAAGATTTTAATTAACACAGCAACGAAAACACCAAAACGAACAAAAAACAAACCATTACAGAGCATTTTATCGACAAAAAGGTAATAAATAAAAATTTTAAGCTAGTTGCCAGTTATTATCCAGCCAGATATCCTATTCAAACGCGAAAGCAGCAAGACAAATCACTAGCAAGAAGGCATTCAAAACCTTTTTCCCCCTTTTTACAAGGAGCATTAACATGTTCTCTCCGCAGTCACGCTTGCGTCATGCAGTAGCAGACACGTTCGCGATGGTTGTTTATTGTTCTGTCGTGAACATGTTGATCGAAATATTCCTTTCTGGAATGAGCTTCGAACAGTCGCTGTATTCCAGATTAGTCGCTATCCCTGTCAACATACTGATTGCGTGGCCATACGGCATGTACCGTGATTTGTTCATGCGCGCGGCGCGTAAAGCCACGCAGGCAGGATGGGCAAAAAATCTGGCGGATGTGCTGGCCTATGTCACGTTCCAGTCACCGGTATATGTGATTATTCTGCTGACGGTTGGCGCAGACTGGCACCAGATCACAGCTGCGGTAAGCTCCAACATCGTGGTGTCAATGCTGATGGGTGCAGTGTATGGCTACTTCCTTGATTATTGCCGCCGCCTGTTTAAGGTCAGCAGCTACCACCAGGCTAAAGCGTAAAAAACATCTCATCGCGACTGGCACTGCCAGTCGCGTTATCAGTTTGAACTCACGTCGCCAAACAACCCACTCAGATAACGTTCCAGCGCGATACGCGAGCTAAAGCCGTGTGGAATACCATAATGCTCGTGTGTCTCACCGGCTAAATACAGTGGGAATTGCTGATAGTGATCGCAGGTTTTAATATCCGTCGCGGGTTCTGCCAGCGAAGAGCTGCGCTCTTTTAGCGTGGGATGGATAATTAATGCGGTACGTCCCATACGTGCTTCACGGTTAACGTATACATAATTCTCACCACGTCGATAACCGTATGTTTTCTGTGTGACTACATCAACGGTAAAGCCCACTTTTTCAAGTACGCGCGCCACCTCATCAGGTCGTAAATACATATTATTTTCCTCGTTATCTTTTACTGCGGGCTTACCTTACCTGATTCAGCATTAGCAACGCTTTCAGAAAAGTCCATAAACGAGTGAACACGATGGGACGAATATCTTAAGAACCGTATATACCCTAAATAATTCGAGTTGCAGGAAGGCGGCAAGAGAGCGAATCCCCAGGAGCTTACTAAAGTAAGTGACTGGGGTGAACGAACGCAGCCAACGCACATGCAACTTGAAGTATGACGGGTATAGATTTATGTCAGCGCCATCCGCAGTTGGTACGCCGCCTGCTGCGCCATTGCAACCGAGCTGATATTGGTAAATGACAGCAATATTCCCCCCTTTCCTTCTGACGTTATTCGCCAGCGGCTTAACGCCTGAACGGCTAACCCGGCCTGATTCGCTTTGCGCACCAGCGCAATATCATCTCCGTCCACACTCATCACCAGTTGGATCCCCCCTTCCTGAGGAATGACATTAAATCCTTGTTCGGTCAGGGCGTTTTCCATCCATTGACGCCGCTCGGCATAATGCTGGCGCATGCGTTTTAAGTGCCGCCAGAAATGACCGTCTTGCATAAAATCTGCCAGCGTTTGCTGCCATAAAACCGGAACGCTACAGGCCGTTAGCGACGCCTGCTGGCGAAAACGTTCAACCTGGGTCAGGGGTACCACCAGCCATGCCGTGCGCAACGCCGGAAACATCGATTTGCTGAACGTGCCGGCATAAATCACCCGCTGGGGCGCATCCAGACTTTTAAGCGGCGGCAACGGTTTACCGTGGTAGCGAAATTCACTGTCGTAATCATCTTCAATAATCCACGCCTGTTCGCGAGTCGCCCACTCCAGCAACCGATGACGACGATCTAATGACAGAGCCACGCCTAGCGGACTTTGGTGTGCGGGGGTGAGCATGACAAAACGCGCCTGTGGAAAGTCGCGGATCCCGGCGCAGACATCCAGACCATCGGCATCAACCGCCACCGGCATCAGCTCAATGCGTTCCTGAGCCACCACGGGCCGAATCAACGGAAAGCCGGGATCTTCGACCCACATTCCCTCACCGGGTTGAGACAGGGCGCGCAGAATTAACGTCACTGATGCCGCGTAGCCTGACGTAATAAAAATCTGCTCCGGCTGGCACTCAATGCTTCGTGAAACGCGCAGGTAATCCACAATCGCCTGACGTAACGCGCGTTCGCCGCAAACATCGCCCACCGCAAGGTCAAAACGCGTTTGGGTGCGTAAACGCCGTCCCATCACCCGCGCCCAGACGTCACGCGGGAAGAGATCGAGTGCGGGTAATCCCATTTGAAAAGGGTGCGGTCTGGGGTTTTCTCCGGCGAAGATCGCGGGAGACGCAGGCGCCCTTTCGGGTCGCAGTTGCTCACTGACAAATGTTCCGGCCTGCCCACGCCGCGCGAGCCAGCCCTGCGCCACCAGCTCGGCGTAGGCATTTTCCACCGTCGAGCGTGACACACCCAATTCCTGGGCCCAGGTCCGACTTGATGGCAATCGGGTTCCGGGTTTGAGTTCACCTTTCTCAATTGCGTTTTTTAACTGACGGGCGATGTGCTGATAACGCGGCATTTATGGTCTGCTTTTTTGGCAACAATATGGCTCTCTATAGCAGTCCATTATAGTGCTACATTGCGGGTCATCCAAACGAGGAGAAATACTATGACCATGTTACGCCAGCCCTATTATGAACTCAGCCCTGAAGTCTATAACGCTCTGGTTCAGGCAAGCAAAGCGCTGGAGAACTGCGCGCTGGAAGCCACGCTGACGGAACTGATTTACCTGCGGGTCTCGCAAATCAACGGCTGCGCCTTTTGTCTGGAAATGCACAGTAAAGCGCTGCGCAAATCCGGTGTTGCGCAGGCCAAACTGGATGCGCTGGCAGGCTGGCGGGTGAGTCACCACTTCAGCGAGCAGGAACGTGCGGCGCTGGCGTGGGCCGAATCCGTCACCGATATCGCCAGCACCCATGCCGAAGATGATGTTTATCTGCCGCTGCTCGACCATTTTAGCGCGAAAGAAATTAGCGACCTGACGTTTGCCATTAGCCTGATGAACTGCTTTAACCGTCTGGCGGTGGGAATGCGTATGTAATTTTGCGCTGCCGGATGACGGCATTAATGCCTTCTCCGGCCTGGGATGCGCTCTCCTGTTGCCCGTAGGCCCGATAAGCTTAGCGCCATCGGGCAATTTAGAACCACCAGTTAGCCTTCCCCCGCCACGCTCATCACCCAGTTCATCATTAATCTAAAATTCCCATATCTTGTATGGTTGAATCTTTTTAAAACTACATCTAGTATTCCTCCTATCAGGACACACACAACCCGACGCCCTCTATCGCGCCGATCTTTTATTTTTAAATGGAAATACGAATCATGCGTATTATTATTTACACTCGCAATAACTGTGTTCAGTGCCATGCCACCAAACGGGCAATGGAAAGCCGTGGTTTTGACTTTGAGATGGTAAACGTCGATTTACAGCCCGATTTGGCTGATAGCCTGCGCGATCAAGGGTTTCGCCAGCTGCCGGTCGTGGTCGCGGGTGAAACCAGTTGGTCAGGTTTTCGCCCGGACATGATCAACCGTCTGCATCCGGAACACCGTGTGGCCAGCGCATGAGTCAGCTCGTCTACTTCTCCAGCAGCTCCGAAAATACGCACCGCTTTATGCAGCGTCTGGGGCTGCCTGCCATCCGCATTCCGCTTAACGAACGCGAGCGGATCCGGGTAGACGAACCTTACATATTAATCGTGCCGTCCTACGGTGGCGGCGGCACGGCTGGCGCGGTCCCAAGACAGGTGATCCGCTTTTTAAACGATACGCACAACCGGGCTTTAATCCGTGGCGTGATCGCCTCCGGCAACCGCAATTTCGGTGATGCATACGGTCGCGCGGGTGATGTCATTTCACAAAAATGCGGCGTGCCGTGGCTTTATCGTTTTGAGCTGATGGGCACCCAAAGCGATATCGACAACGTTCGAAAAGGAGTGAGCGAATTTTGGCAACGACAACCGCAGAACGCGTAATCCAGCCCGCACTGGATTATCACACCCTGAACGCCATGCTGAATCTGTATGATAAAGCCGGGCGCATTCAGTTCGACAAAGACCATCAGGCGGTGGAGGCTTTTTTTGCTACCCACGTCCGCCCTCATTCAGTGGTCTTTGCCAGTCAGCAGGAACGCCTGGAAACGCTGATTCGTGAAGGCTATTACGACGAAAGCGTTTTAGCCCGCTACAATCGCGCATTCGTGCTGAAACTATTTGACCACGCCCACGCCAGTGGATTCCGTTTTCAGACGTTCCTTGGCGCATGGAAGTTCTACACCAGCTATACGCTGAAAACATTCGACGGGAAGCGCTATCTCGAAGATTTTGAGGATCGGGTGACGATGGTGGCGCTCACGCTGGCGCAGGGCGATGAAGTGCTTGCCATGCAGCTCACTGATGAAATGCTCTCTGGTCGTTTTCAACCCGCCACGCCAACCTTTTTAAACTGCGGTAAGCAACAGCGTGGCGAACTGGTTTCCTGCTTCCTGCTACGCATTGAAGACAACATGGAGTCCATCGGTCGGGCGGTTAACTCAGCGCTGCAGCTCTCTAAACGCGGCGGCGGCGTGGCATTTTTACTCTCGAATCTGCGCGAGGCAGGTGCGCCCATTAAACGCATTGAGAACCAGTCCTCCGGGGTGATCCCGGTAATGAAAATGCTGGAAGATGCGTTTTCTTATGCAAATCAGCTCGGCGCGCGTCAGGGCGCAGGCGCGGTGTATCTGCACGCACACCATCCGGATATTTTACGTTTTCTCGATACCAAGCGCGAAAACGCCGACGAGAAAATCCGCATCAAAACGCTCTCGCTTGGCGTGGTGATCCCGGATGTTACCTTTCGACTGGCGAAAGAAAATGCCCGGATGGCGCTGTTCTCGCCGTATGACGTGGAACGGATTTACGGCAAACCGTTCGGTGATATCGCCGTGAGTGAGCGGTATGACGAACTGGTGGCCGACAAACGCGTGCGCAAAAAATACATTAACGCCCGCGAGTTCTTCCAGCGGCTGGCCGAGATCCAGTTTGAGTCTGGTTATCCTTACATCATGTTTGAAGATACGGTGAATCGCGCCAATCCGATTGCCGGTCGGATCAATATGAGCAATCTGTGCTCAGAGATTTTGCAGGTTAACAGCGCCTCCACCTACGATGAAAATCTCAATTACGAGCAGATCGGGCACGATATCTCCTGCAATCTCGGCTCGTTGAACATTGCCCATACCATGGATTCACCCGATTTTGGCCGCACCGTGGAGACGGCAGTTCGTGGCTTAACCGCCGTTTCGGACATGAGCCATATCCGCAGCGTTCCTTCCATTGAAGCCGGGAACAGCGCGTCGCACGCGATTGGCCTTGGGCAGATGAACCTGCACGGGTATCTGGCGCGGGAAGGGATTGCCTACGGTTCGCCCGAAGGGCTAGATTTCACCAATCTCTATTTCTACACCATCACCTGGCATGCGCTGAATACGTCAATGAAGATCGCCCGCGAGCGCGGTCAAACCTTTGCCGGATTCAAACAGTCACGCTACGCCAGCGGCGAGTATTTTAACCAGTATCTGCAGGGCGACTGGCAGCCAAAAACCGACAAGGTACGCTCACTGTTCGCCGCCAGCGGCATTACGCTGCCGACGCGCGAGATGTGGGCGCAACTGCATGAAGATGTGATGCGCTACGGTATTTATAACCAGAATTTACAGGCGGTTCCGCCCACCGGTTCTATTTCCTACATCAACCATGCCACGTCAAGCATTCACCCGATTGTATCGAAAGTGGAGATTCGCAAAGAGGGCAAAACCGGGCGCGTTTACTACCCTGCCCCGTTTATGACCAATGAGAATCTGGCCTTGTATCAGGATGCCTACGAGATTGGCCCACAAAAGATCATTGATACCTACGCCGAAGCGACGCGGCATGTTGATCAGGGACTCTCACTGACGCTCTTTTTCCCCGATACCGCTACCACTCGAGATATCAACAAGGCACAGATCTACGCCTGGCGTAAGGGTATCAAATCGTTGTACTACATCCGGTTACGCCAGTTGGCGCTGGAAGGAACCGAAATTGAGGGTTGCGTGTCATGCGCACTGTAAGGAGAACCAAATGAAACTATCTCGCGTCAGCGCCATCAACTGGAACAAGATTGAAGATGATAAAGACCTTGAGGTATGGAATCGCCTGACCAGTAACTTCTGGCTACCGGAAAAAGTCCCGCTTTCCAATGATATCCCGGCCTGGCAAACGTTGAGCGCTGCCGAGCAGCAGCTCACTATCCGCGTATTTACCGGTCTGACGCTGCTCGACACGATTCAGAATATCGCCGGAGCCCCCGCGCTGATGGCGGATTCAATCACGCCACATGAAGAGGCGGTACTGTCGAATATCAGCTTTATGGAAGCCGTGCACGCGCGCTCCTACAGTTCTATTTTTTCCACGCTTTGTCAGACCAAAGATGTGGATGCGGCTTACCTCTGGAGTGAAGAAAATACTCCACTCCAGCACAAGGCACAGATAATTCTGACGCATTACGCCGGCGCGGAGCCGTTGAAAAAGAAAATAGCCAGCGTATTTCTGGAATCCTTTCTGTTCTATTCCGGCTTCTGGCTACCGATGTATTTCTCCAGCCGCGGCAAGCTGACGAATACCGCTGACCTTATCCGCCTGATCATTCGTGATGAAGCGGTTCATGGTTATTACATTGGCTATAAATATCAAAAAGGTCTGGAGCACGTTTCACCCTCGACGCGTGAAGCGCTACAGAATTATGCCCTCGATCTGTTGATGGAATTATATGACAACGAAGTTCGTTATACGGAGGAATTGTATGCGGAAACCCCGTGGGTGGAAGACGTCAAAGCCTTTCTCTGCTACAACGCCAATAAGGCGTTAATGAATTTAGGTTATGAGGCCCTGTTTCCGGCAGAAATGGCGGAGGTCAACCCGGCAATCCTTGCCGCGCTGTCGCCCAACGCTGACGAAAACCACGATTTCTTCTCGGGTTCTGGCTCATCCTATGTGATGGGAAAAGCGGTCGAAACCGAAGATGACGACTGGAATTTCTAACGTTTCCTTCCGCGGGAAATACCGTACATTTTTCGCGGAAATATTTTAACAGGATCACACTTTTGTCGTGCAAATATAATTGTGTGATCTACACTCAATATCAGCCGCATTATTCGCCTGCATTCCAACAATTCAGGCGATTTTTCATTGCCATTTACAAAAAATATCCCTCACGGCTCATTCGCGCTCAGCCCTTATATCACGGGAAGTCCCGCCATCTGGCCTTTGGCAATATTCATGCCACAACCAAATTCAGGGTTGTCTCAGATTCTCAGTATGTTAGGGTAGAAAAAGGTCACTATTTCCATCAGGTAATATATCGATATAAACAAATAACAGGAATCATTCTATTGCATGGCAATTAAATTAGAAGTTAAAAATCTCTATAAGATATTTGGAGAGCATCCGCAGAGAGCCTTCAAATATATTGAAAAAGGACTTTCAAAAGAGCAAATTCTGGATAAAACAGGGCTATCGCTTGGCGTTAAGAACGCCAGTCTGGCCATTGAAGAAGGCGAGATATTTGTCATCATGGGATTATCCGGTTCGGGTAAATCCACAATGGTACGCCTTCTCAATCGCCTGATTGAACCCACCCGCGGGCAGGTATTGATTGACGGCGTAGACATTGCCCGGATATCCGATGCTGAGCTTCGCGAGGTGCGCAGAAAAAAGATTGCGATGGTGTTCCAGTCCTTTGCCCTGATGCCGCACATGACGGTGCTGGACAATACGGCATTCGGCATGGAATTAGCCGGTGTTGGTGCGGATGAACGTCGTGAAAAAGCGTTAGATGCGCTACGTCAGGTTGGTCTGGAGAATTATGCTCACGGATACCCGGATGAACTTTCCGGGGGGATGCGCCAGCGTGTGGGCCTCGCCCGTGCATTAGCCATTAATCCTGACATCTTATTAATGGATGAGGCCTTCTCAGCCCTCGATCCATTAATTCGTACTGAGATGCAGGATGAACTGGTAAAACTACAGGCGAAGCATCAGCGCACCGTGGTCTTTATTTCGCACGACCTCGACGAAGCCATGCGTATTGGCGACAGAATTGCCATTATGCAAAACGGTGAGGTGGTGCAGGTCGGCACGCCGGATGAAATCCTGAATAATCCGGCCAATGATTATGTACGCACCTTCTTCCGCGGCGTTGATATTAGCCAGGTCTTCAGTGCGAAAGATATATCCCGTCGTAGCCCTGAAGGGCTAATTCGTAAAACACCAGGCGTCGGCCCCCGTTCAGCCCTGCAATTACTGCAGGACAAAGATCGCGAATATGGTTACGTGATTGAACGCGGCAATAAATTCGTTGGCGTTGTTTCAATCGACTCCTTAAAAACAGCGTTAAGTCAGGCGCAAGGTATTGAAGCGGCATTGATCGATGAGCCGTTAGCCGTAGATGCACAAACTCCTCTCAGCGAGTTGCTTTCTCATGTCGGCCAGGCCCCGTGCGCGGTGCCGGTTGTTGATGAGGAACAGCAGTATGTGGGCGTCATTTCAAAACGCATGCTGTTACAGGCTTTAGATCGTGAGGGGGTAAACAATGGCTGATCAAACTAATCCGTGGGATACCACATCTGCGGCCGACAGCGCCGCGCAATCTGCTGATGCCTGGGGGACGCCCGCAGGCACGCCTGCCGACGGTGGTAGCGCAGACTGGCTGACCAGCGCCCCCGCACCGGCACCAGAACATTTCAACATTATGGATCCATTCCATAAAACGCTGATCCCGCTGGATAGCTGGGTCACCGAAGGGATTGATTGGGTGGTCACCCATTTCCGTCCGGTCTTCCAGGGCATTCGTGTCCCAGTGGATTACATTCTCAACGGCTTTCAACAACTGCTGTTGGGTATGCCTGCGCCGGTCGCCATCATCATTTTTGCGCTTATCGCGTGGCAAATTTCTGGCGTCGGAATGGGCGTCGCCACGCTGATTTCACTGATTGCTATCGGTGCTATCGGTGCCTGGTCGCAAGCCATGATCACCCTGGCGCTGGTACTGACCGCGCTGCTGTTCTGCGTGGTGATTGGCCTGCCGATGGGGATCTGGTTAGCGCGTAGCCCTCGGGCAGCAAAAATTGTTCGCCCGCTGCTGGATGCGATGCAAACCACACCTGCGTTCGTCTATCTGGTGCCGATTGTCATGTTGTTCGGTATTGGTAACGTCCCGGGCGTAGTGGTGACGATTATCTTCGCCCTGCCGCCAATCGTACGTCTGACTATTCTGGGGATTAACCAGGTGCCAGCCGATCTGATTGAAGCCTCGCGCTCGTTTGGTGCCAGCCCGCGTCAGATGCTGTTTAAAGTGCAGCTCCCGCTGGCGATGCCCACCATTATGGCCGGGGTGAACCAGACGCTGATGCTGGCACTCTCCATGGTCGTCATCGCGTCGATGATCGCCGTCGGTGGGCTGGGTCAGATGGTTCTGCGCGGTATCGGTCGTCTGGATATGGGGCTTGCCACCGTCGGCGGAGTTGGGATTGTGATCCTCGCCATCATTCTTGACCGCCTGACGCAGGCCGTCGGCCGCGACTCACGTAGCCGTGGCAACCGCCGCTGGTACACCACCGGTCCTGTTGGGCTTATCACTCGCCCTTTCACGAAGTAATTCACCCGTTGCCCGGTAGCGCATTGCTTACCGGGCCGACAATTCATTAACTTGCGCAAAATCGTTCAAGTTGCATCGCGGCGGCAAACGAATGTATCCCCAGGAGCGTACAAGTAGTACGTGACTGGGGTGCATGAGTGCAGCCAACAAAGAGGCGGCTTGAAGGATGAAGTGCAATAAGGAACAACGATGCGACATACCGTACTTTTTGCCACAGCGTTTGCCACCCTTGTCTCCACCAGCACTTTCGCTGCCGACCTGCCGGGCAAAGGCATCACTGTACAGCCAATCCAGAGCACCATCTCTGAAGAGTCCTTCCAGACGCAGTTAGTCGCCCGTGCGCTGGAGAAACTGGGTTACACCGTTAACAAAACCAGCGAAGTTGACTACAACGTCGGCTATACCTCTATTGCCTCTGGCGATGCGACGTTTACCGCCGTGAACTGGCAGCCGCTGCATGATGATATGTACGCCGCAGCGGGCGGAGACAAAAAGTTTTATCGCGAGGGGGTATTTGTTACGGGTGCCGCACAGGGTTATCTGATCGATAAGAAAACCGCTGAGCAGTACAAAATCACCAATATTGCCCAGCTAAAAGATCCGAAGATCGCCAAAATCTTTGATACTAACGGCGATGGTAAAGCTGACATGATGGGCTGCTCACCGGGCTGGGGCTGCGAAGCGGTTATTAACCACCAGAACAAAGCCTTCGATCTGGAAAAAACAGTCGAGGTCAGCCACGGTAACTATGCGGCGATGATGGCCGATACCATTACCCGCTTTAAAGAAGGCAAACCGATCCTGTACTACACCTGGACACCATACTGGGTGAGCGACGTGATGAAACCGGGCAAAGATGTCGTCTGGCTGCAGGTGCCGTTCTCTTCCCTGCCTGGCGAACAGAAAGACATTGATACCAAACTGCCCAACGGCGCCAACTACGGCTTCCCGGTGAACACGATGCATATCGTCGCCAATAAAGCCTGGGCGGAGAAAAACCCGGCTGCAGCGAAACTGTTTGCCATCATGAAGCTGCCGCTGGCGGATATCAACGCACAGAACGCAATGATGCATGATGGGAAAGCCTCAGAAGCTGACGTTCAGGGCCACGTTGACGGCTGGATCAAAGCCCACCAGCAGCAGTTCGACGGCTGGGTGAAAGAAGCGCTGGCTGCGCAGAAATAACCCACCCGTAGGCCTGATAGGCATAGCGCTATCAGGCCCGGTAACCACACCAATGCCGGATGGTGGCGTGATGCGCCTTATCCGGCCTACACGCCCCTCCCTCACCGCACAATCCATCACCCAACAAATCAGCAACATTTAATCACTTCCGTTATGATTGTTTTCTGCACCCCATTATTCAGTTGAAAACAATGACCAAACCCACTCACGGGCTTAGCCCGGCACTGATTGTTTTAATGTCTGTGGCGACCGGCCTCGCCGTTGCCAGTAACTATTACGCCCAACCGCTGCTCGACACCATCGCGAGAAACTTTTCGCTGTCGGCCAGTACTGCGGGCTTTATCGTCACTGCAGCCCAGCTTGGCTACGCTGCAGGGCTCCTGTTTCTGGTACCGCTTGGCGATATGTTTGAACGCCGGATGCTGATTGTCTCGATGACGTTGCTCGCCGCAGGCGGCATGCTGATTACTGCCAGCAGTCAGTCGCTGGGGATGCTGATCCTCGGTACTGCGCTAACCGGGTTGTTCTCAGTTGTGGCACAGATCCTGGTTCCGCTGGCGGCGACGCTCGCCACGCCAGACAAGCGCGGTAAGGTTGTCGGCACGATTATGAGCGGCCTGTTGCTGGGGATTTTGCTGGCGCGAACGGTTGCAGGATTGCTGGCGAATCTCGGCGGCTGGCGCACCGTGTTTTGGGTGGCCTCAGTATTGATGGCGTTGATGGCGATTGCCCTGTGGCGTGGTTTGCCAAAGATGAAATCAGAGACCCATCTTAACTACCCGCAGCTATTGGGCTCCGTGTTTAGCCTGTTTATCCACGATAAATTACTCCGCACCCGCGCGATGCTGGGCTGCCTGACCTTTGCCAACTTCAGTATCCTCTGGACATCGATGGCATTTTTACTCGCCGCACCGCCGTTTAACTATTCAGAGGGGATGATTGGTCTGTTCGGTCTGGCCGGGGCCGCCGGTGCGTTAGGCGCTCGTCCGGCGGGCGGTTTTGCCGATAAAGGTAAATCACACCTCACGACTACCGCAGGCCTGCTGCTACTGTTGCTCTCCTGGCTGGCTATCTGGTTCGGACATACTTCAGTGCCGATGCTGATTATCGGTATCCTGGTACTGGATCTGACCGTTCAGGGGGTACATATCACCAACCAGACCGTTATCTATCGCATTCACCCGGACGCACGTAATCGCCTGACTGCCGGGTACATGACCAGCTATTTCATTGGTGGTGCGGCAGGTTCGCTGATTTCAGCTTCAGCCTGGCAGCATGCCGGCTGGGCTGGCGTTTGTCTGGCAGGTGTGACTGTTGCCGTACTCAACCTGCTGGTCTGGTGGCGAGGTTTTCACCGCCAGGAAGCCGTAAATTAGGCGTATAACGTCTGTTTATCTTTGATTGGGCTCCTCAGGGTGTTAAGGAGCCCATCAGTCTGCTAAGGTTATAACGCATTGAGCCAGGTTATTTTAATTTCGGTAATGAAGCCTATAATCCTATGGAAAGCCCTGTTCCCCAGTCTGAATCCCGTTCTGCAACGTTAACTGAAGGATTCAAAGACAGCCTACCGATAGTTATCAGTTATATTCCGGTCGCATTTGCATTTGGTATGAATGCGACTCGCCTGGGCTTTACTCCCGTTGAAAGCGTTTTTTTCTCCTGCATCATTTACGCCGGCGCCAGCCAGTTTGTCATCACAACCATGCTCGCCGCAGGCAGCTCACTGTGGGTCGCGGCTCTGACCGTCATGGCGATGGATGTTCGCCACGTTTTGTACGGCCCTTCTCTGCGTAGCCGTATCGCCCGACAGCTAAGCAAACCTAAAAGCGCGCTATGGGCCTTTGGCCTCACCGACGAAGTCTTTGCCGCGGCAACGGCGAAGCTGGTGCGGGATAACCGGCGCTGGAGTGAAAACTGGATGATCGGCATTGCGCTATGCTCCTGGGCCTCCTGGGTGTTTGGTACGGTGCTCGGCGCGTTTTCCGGCACTGGCTTACTGAAGGGGTTCCCGGCGGTAGAAGCGGCGCTGGGGTTTATGCTCCCGGCACTGTTTATGAGTTTTCTGCTGGCCTCTTTCCAGCGTAAGCAAACGCTATGCGTCACGGCGGCATTAGCCGGTGCGCTGGCTGGCGTGACGCTGTTCTCTATCCCGGCGGCCATCCTGGCGGGCATAGCCTGTGGATGCCTGACCGCGCTCATTCAGTCGTTCTGGCAGGGAGGTCCTGATGAGTTATGAGGTTCTGCTGCTCGGCCTGCTGGTCGGCTGCGTCAATTACTGTTTTCGCTATTTACCACTGCGTCTGCGAATGGGGAATGTGCGCCCGACAAAACGCGGAGCCACTGGAATATTACTCGACACCATCGGTATTGCATCAATTTGCGCCCTGCTGGTGGTGTCTACTGCGCCAGAAGTGATGCACGACGCCCGTCGTTTTGTGCCTACGCTGGTGGGGTTTGTGGTACTGGGTGCAAGCTTCTATAAGACCCGCAGCATCATCATTCCGACCTTACTGAGTGCCCTGGGCTATGGATTAGCCTGGAAAATGTTGTTTGTCTTATAGATTAAAATAATCATTTTAAATAAATAATACATTTACTTTATTTGTCACTGTCGTTACTATATCGGCTGAAATTAATGAGGTTATACCCAAATGGATAGTTCGTTTACGCCCATTGAACAAATGCTAAAATTTCGCGCCAGCCGCTACGAAGAGTTCCCTTATCAGGAAGTGCTTCTGACTCGTCTTTGCATGCATATGCAGGGCAAGCTGCTGGAAAACCGCAATAAGATGCTGAAAGCTCAAGGGATTAACGAGACGTTGTTTATGGCGTTGATTACGCTGGAGTCTCAGGAAAACCACAGTATTCAGCCTTCTGAACTGAGTTGCGCACTTGGTTCGTCACGGACTAACGCCACCCGTATCGCGGATGAGTTAGAAAAGCGTGGCTGGATCGAGCGCCGCGAAAGCGATAACGATCGCCGCTGTCTGCATCTGCAATTGACCGAAAAAGGCCATGCTTTTTTGCAGGAGGTATTACCGCCTCAGCATAACTGCCTTCATCAGCTTTGGTCATCTCTCAGCACCACCGAAAAAGATCAACTTGAGCATATCACCCGTAAACTTCTGACCCGTCTTGATCAGATGGAGCAGGATGGCGCGGTGTTAGAAGCGCTGCGCTAACGCGCTGACTCGCTCAGAAATCCAGATTTATAAATGAAAAACCGACAGGCCAGCACGCATACTGCTGGCCTGTCTGATAAACAGGTCGGCTCAGCCGATGTGAAAAAAATAAGATCGTGGAGAACAACATGAGCGCAAATGCGGAGACTCAAACCCCGCAGCAACCGGTCAAGAAGAATGGCAAACGTAAAAGTATGCTACTCCTGCTGACCTTGCTCTTTATTATCATTGCCGTGGCATATGGGATTTATTGGTTTTTAGTACTGCGTCATATCGAAGAGACAGACGATGCGTACGTGGCAGGGAACCAGGTTCAAATTATGGCGCAGGTATCAGGCAGCGTGACGAAAGTCTGGGCTGATAACACTGACTTTGTAAAACAGGGCGATGTGCTGGTCACTCTCGACCAGACAGATGCCAAACAGGCATTTGAAAAAGCCAAAACTGCGCTGGCCTCCAGCGTGCGCCAGACGCACCAGTTGATGATCAACAGCAAGCAACTGCAGGCCAGCATTGAAGTGCAGAGAACTGCACTGGCCCAGGCACAAAGCGACTTTAATCGCCGTGTCCCGCTGGGTAATGCCAACCTGATTGGCCGCGAAGAACTGCAACATGCCCGCGATGCCGTCGCCAGCGCTCAGGCTCAGCTTGATGTCGCAATCCAACAATATAATGCGAACCAGGCAATGATTCTGGGTAGCAAGCTGGAAGATCAACCTGCTGTACAACAGGCTGCCACCGAAGTGCGTAATGCCTGGCTGGCACTGGAACGTACCAAAATTGTTAGCCCGATGACCGGCTATGTTTCCCGTCGTGCCGTGCAGCCTGGCGCGCAAATTAGCCCGACTACGCCACTGATGGCGGTTGTTCCGGCCACTAACCTGTGGGTGGATGCCAACTTCAAAGAAACACAGCTGGCGCACATGCGTATTGGCCAACCGGCGACCGTTATCAGTGATATTTACGGCGATGACGTGAAATACACCGGGAAAGTCGTCGGCCTGGATATGGGTACGGGCAGCGCGTTCTCCCTGCTGCCGGCGCAAAACGCGACCGGTAACTGGATCAAAGTCGTCCAGCGTTTGCCGGTACGTATCGAACTGGATGCGCAGCAGCTGGCACAACATCCACTGCGTATTGGTTTGTCAACACTGGTTACGGTAGATACCGCTAATCGTGACGGGCAGATCCTGGCAAGCCAGGTCCGCACCACGCCAGTATCAGAAAGTAATGCACGTGAAATCAACCTTGATCCGGTCAATAAGATGATCGAAGAGATCGTGCAGGCCAACGCGGGCTAATTTAAAGGTGCGTGTGATGCAACAGCAAAAACCGCTTGAAGGCGCGCAGCTCGTCATTATGACGATTGCGCTGTCCCTGGCGACATTCATGCAGGTGCTGGACTCCACCATTGCTAACGTGGCGATCCCCACTATCGCCGGGAACCTCGGCTCTTCGCTGAGCCAGGGAACCTGGGTGATCACCTCATTCGGGGTGGCGAACGCTATCTCAATTCCGATCACCGGCTGGCTGGCCAAACGCGTTGGCGAAGTCAGACTATTCATGTGGTCAACTATCGCCTTCGTCATTGCGTCGTGGGCATGCGGGATGTCCACCAGCCTGAACATGCTGATTTTCTTCCGCGTGATCCAGGGTATTGTCGCTGGTCCATTGATTCCGCTGTCACAAAGCCTGTTATTGAATAACTATCCTCCCGCCAAGCGTTCCATCGCCCTGGCGCTATGGTCGATGACAGTGATTGTTGCCCCAATATGTGGCCCCATTCTTGGGGGCTACATCAGCGACAACTATCACTGGGGCTGGATATTTTTTATCAACGTGCCAATCGGGGCTGCGGTGGTATTGATGACCCTGCAAACCCTGCGCGGTCGGGAAACCAAAACCGAGCAGCGGCGTATCGACGCCATTGGTCTGGCTTTGCTGGTCATTGGTATCGGCAGTTTGCAGATTATGCTCGACCGCGGCAAAGAATTGGACTGGTTCGCCTCGCAGGAAATTATTATCCTGACGGTTGTCGCCGTGGTGGCAATCAGCTTCCTCATCGTCTGGGAGCTTACCGATGAGCACCCCATTGTCGATCTCTCGCTGTTTAAGTCGCGCAACTTTACCATCGGCTGTCTGTGTATCAGTCTGGCCTATATGCTCTACTTCGGCGCAATCGTCCTGTTACCGCAGTTATTGCAGGAGGTGTACGGATATACGGCAACCTGGGCAGGTCTGGCGTCTGCGCCGGTTGGGGTGATTCCGGTGATCCTGTCGCCGATTATCGGCCGTTTCGCACACAAGCTGGATATGCGTCGGCTGGTCACGTTCAGCTTCATCATGTATGCCGTCTGTTTCTACTGGCGTGCGTGGACATTCGAACCCGGTATGGATTTTGGCGCATCGGCCTGGCCGCAGTTTATTCAGGGGTTCGCGGTAGCCTGCTTCTTTATGCCACTGACCACCATCACGCTATCGGGGTTACCGCCTGAACGAATGGCGGCAGCATCGAGCCTGTCTAACTTTACGCGAACGCTGGCGGGTTCTATTGGCACATCGATCACCACAACGATGTGGACTAGCCGTGAGTCGCTGCACCATGCGCAACTGACGGAGTCAGTAAACCCTTATAATCCTAATGCACAGGCCATGTATAACCAGCTGCAGGGATTAGGGATGACCAAAGAACAGGCATCCGGCTGGCTGGCGCAGCAAATCACCAACCAGGGGCTGATTATTTCTGCTAACGAAATCTTCTGGATGTCTGCAGGGATTTTCCTCGTGCTTCTCGGCCTGGTATGGTTTGCCAAACCGCCATTCGGTGCAGGCAGCGGCGGCGGCGGCGCGCACTAATAGCGATTTGTCGGCACTGAGAATCAAAACCCAATATAGATATTGAATCTATATTGGGTTCAATTCATTGACTCATTCAATATAAATTAATGCTAAACCAGAGCAGTTTTTGATATTTTTCGTTGTCTCTTAGTAAGAGAATCGCCTTAGTGATAAACCAATCAATAAGGCGATGTCAATGGACAACATTAATGCTTTAGCACAAAAACATATAGATATACTGGTAAGCGCTGCAATGAGCCCAGACGATAAAACATTGCACAAAGAAGCAACTAAACTACATGGCGTAGTCGAGTGTCTGAAGTACATTTTTACTTTTGGAATTAAGGACTCAGGGGAGAAGCGTCTTAAGTCAGTCATCAATAGTCTCGCGAGCTCTTTGGCTTCCGAGGGTATGTCCCCGCGAAAAACACTGAACAGTATTATTGATAACCCCGACATTTCTATTAGATTCACTATTGATAAGTCAGAAAAATCGCTACAAGGTGAATATGAATTATGTATAAGTAAGGACACGGATGGAGCATACTCACTGAATATTAGTGAAGAAAACGTATCTGAACCATTAGAGTTACAATTAAGTGAAGCGCAGTTCATATCAGGGGCCAGATATCTTAGTACCATATATTTTCTGGATAAAAACAATCTATCAGAAGCCCAACAAAAATATATTGATACTGGATGTCTCGATCTATCAGGGGAAGATTTAAGCGAACTTGATATGAGCGATTTAGATTTGAGTAATGCTGACCTTTCCGAGGCAAATCTAAGTAGAACAAGTATAGCAACTGAACAACTACTTGATACTAGTTTAATACGTGACAATTTTAGCGAAGATAGTCAGCCTGAAGCAGCAGCAAGGTTGAATGAGATAATGTTGTTGGGAAAAAATATCTTCAGTAAAAATAATAAATTATTCGAATCCATTAAGAATATGGCTAAACCAGAGTGTCAACAATTGTTTAGTAAAACATTGATTGAAGAAAAAGATTCAGACATGATGGTTTCATATTCAATCGCAGGAAACATTATTGCTAATGAATCAATATTGCATTATACCATGCAGAAATTTTCAGAAGCAGGAATGGGTAACTTAAAGCAAGTTATCGACAAATTTTCAAAACTCTTTTTTGAACAACCTGCTGTATATAAAGATATCATTCCTGCCGAATCAAGCCTTAGGAAAATAACAACTCTAGATAAATGGAATGAAGCCGTACAATCCGGTTACTTTGATGCAGATAAAATGGCACTACTTTCGAGAGGACTCAGTACGACCACAGAGTACAAGGATTTCATCAAGGATCTAAAAAATGATCTGGAATCCTTTAACATCACTAGCCAAGAGAGTTATTGTAAAATACTGGACAAAGGTGAGATTATGATGGGGAAATATGACTATTGTACCAATGTCAGTGTAATAACCCCAGAAATCTTAGAAGACGTAGAAATCTTTGGACAATATACTTCTTTTTATAGAGAGTTTGGTAAATTAATTGATGTTATTTTTAATAAAATATAAAGGTAAAACTCAATAGCGCTTGCAACTACATTCTGACGATGTCATTTAAAGGTGCGATGGTCACGCGCATTGATAAAAAAAAGCCAGTTCATCTGAACTGGCTTTTTTTATACCGGCTGGAGCCTATTATTTGTAGACCAGATGAGAAACGTGAGCTTCACCATCCAGCATGACAACTAAATATGCAGTTCCTGCAGCTTGTCTTTTGGCAGCGCCAGCTCCTCATTGCTGTTAACGCGGACATCACGTTCCAGAATATGACGTGCAATGTCCTGCGCTTCGCTGAGGGAGTGCATCTGATACGTACCGCACTGGTAGACGTTCAGTTCCGGGATCTGACTCTGATCCTGCACTTTCAACACATCTGCCATTGCCGCTTTCCAGGCATCAGCTACGCGTTGTTCGTCCGGCGTTCCAATCAGGCTCATGTAGAAGCCGGTACGGCAACCCATTGGCGAAATATCGATAATCTCGACACCGTTGCCATTCAGGTGGTTACGCATAAAACCAGCAAACAGGTGTTCCAGCGTATGAATACCTTTCTCAGGCATCACTTCTTTGTTCGGAATGCAAAAACGCAGATCAAACACGGTGATTGCGTCGCCATGCGGGGTATTCATCGTTTTTGCAACCCGGACCGCGGGAGCTTCCATCCGGGTGTGATCGACAGTAAAACTATCTAACAACGGCATTTAGCCACCTCCGATAAATTTTTTTAAAATATTCTGAACTCTTTGTTCCGGGGCGAGTCTGAGTATATGAAAGACGCGCATTTGTTATCATCATCCCTGTTTTCAGAGATGAAATTTTGGCCACTCCCGAGTGGCCTTTTTCTTTTGTATCAGGCGTGCTTTTCCAGCCACACACCAAACGGCTCAGTATCTGCCGCTTCAATCTCCTGCTGACGGCGCTTAGAAGCCACACTTTCAGCAATAAATTCGTCTTCCTGCAGCAGTTCCAACGGCTCTTCGCGCAGCAGGTTACGGTACGCTTCACCCAACGCTTTACCCGTGCCACCGATACCAGTATCAATCATAGACCGCAGGATCCGCGCTGAGAATGTCAGCTCAGGATTATCAAAGCAGGCAACCAGTTCGTCACATACTTTTTGATATTCCTCTCCTCCGTGAATGCCGTCCAGCGTTTGTGCCACACGTTTCAGATCACGGAACAGATCTTTACCCACTTTAGGCAACGGGAACTGAGCCGTTTCACAACCAATACCTAACGTCAGGCCTGGCTTGCGCCCTTCCAGAATAACGCGATTCCAGTTAGTACGCGTACACAGCAGCTCGTCGCTACTCATTTCCGGGGCATCAGCCAGAACGCACCAAACCATGAACAAATCGAGGAAGCGCACCTGTTGTTCATCTACGCCGATTGGCGAGAAGGGGTTGATGTCGAGCGAACGCACTTCGATATACTCAATGCCGCCGCGTAGAAGCGCATCAGACGGCGTTTCACCGCTGCGAGTCACGCGTTTCGGACGAATTGGCGCATACAGTTCATTTTCGATCTGCAAAACGTTGCTGTTGATTTGCAGGCGCTTACCGTCTTTCTCCAGACCGATCGCCGCGTACTCCTCTGAAGGCGTTTTAATCGCGCGCTTCAATCCTGCCACATACTCATGCAAATCGTTAAACGTAATTCCGAGATTGCTTTGCGACTTATTGGTATAACCCAGGTCACTCAGACGCAGCGACGTGGCATAAGGCAGGTAATACATACCACAATCGGTTTTTTCAAACGGCAGCGTTGTCGGTTTTCCTTGCAGGAAGGAGGAACAAATGGCCGGAGAGGCGCCAAACAGATACGGGATCACCCAACCAAAACGGTAGTAGTTGCGAATCAGACGGAAATACCCTGCTGACACTTTTTCTTTAGCGTCTTCATCGCCATCTGTTACGCCACATTTCGCCTGCCAGAAAGCCATCGGCAGCGAGAAGTTGTAGTGTACGCCGGAGATAGTCTGCATCAACGCGCCGTAACGGTTTTTGAGGCCTTCACGGTAAAGGGTTTTCAGACGACCGATATTCGACGTACCGTACTGCGCCAGCTCGATATCCTGACCTTCGGCAATATAGCAAGGCATGCTCAACGGCCACATACGCTCATCGCCAAGATTCCTGGCAGTATAGCGATGCAGATCGCGCATGAACGTGAGCATTTTGTGAATGTCATCGCCCGGTGGAGTAATAAACTCCAGCAGTGTTTCGGCAAAGTCAGTGGTTATCCATTTATGCGTTAGCGCTGAGCCTAACACTTCAGGATGGCCTGTCGTTGCCAATGAACCATCAGCATTAACACGCAGCGTTTCGCGCTCGAGCCCGCGTTGAATCCCCTCTAACGCATGAGGATGTTTTTCCAGCCAGGCCAGCGCCTGTGATACGTCCGGGATCAAATTGACCTCCCGCCTGTCAAAATCGTTTTAATTAGCATAATGGTATTGGTCAACCTGCAGGTTATTCCACAACACAATTAGTGCCACCACATAATGCCTTGCGTCGTAACCGCCGCGACCACAACATAGCGCAGCGCTTTGCCAAGACATAAAAAAAAGAGAACTGGGCCCCACGAGATGCGCATCCATCCCGCTAACAAGCACAGTAAATCACCCACAACCGGCATCCAGCTTAATAATAGTGTGACAGCGCCATAGCGCCTCAGCCAGCCAGTGGCTTTTTCTTGCCAGCGCGATGTTTTACGCAACGGAAAGAAACGCCCAAGGATAACGTTAGTTAACCCTCCAAGGCTATTACCCATTGTTGCTGTTAAAACTAAGACCCAGGGATGACTCGCTCCAGAAACAAGTAAGGCAACTAAAACAACTTCAGAATTTCCAGGTAATAGCGTGGCGCTGAGAAAGCTGCTGGCAAACAGCGAGAGGAGCGACAGTCCATCACTCACAATAACCGGACATCCACGGCGTCCATTCCTGCGGCACGCGCCGCCTGAAGTCCAAAATCGGCATCTTCAAACACGACGCAACGCGCCGGTTCAACGCCCATACGTTCAGCACAGAGCAAAAACGTATCAGGAGCCGGTTTGTGGCGTTGTACGTGATCGGCCGCCACCACGGCATCAAAATAACGACGCAGCCCAAGGTGAGTAAGCAGCGCTTCTGCAATCGCGCTTTCACTCCCCGTTCCTACCGCCATAGGCCGACGACCATGCCAGGCTTTCACGACGTCAACCAACGGCAGAGGCTGGACGCTATCCAGCAACATGCTTCTCACCTTGTCGGTTTTTTCACGCGCTAAGGCATGGGGGTCGAGATCGGCATGATTCAATTCAATTACCGACTGGGCAATACGCCACGTTGGGGAGCCGTTGAGGGCGACCATGGCTTGTTCATCAAACCGTAGTCCATAATGCCCCAATACCTCATGCCACGCCTTACGGTGCGTTGGCTCAGTATCCAGGATGGTGCCATCCATATCAAAAATCAAACCCGCATAACGTTCGTACATCGTCTTCTCGCAAGCCGAATGACCAGACGTTATTTTATCGTAATTGATTGATTTTGTCGCTGACAGCGAATG
>NZ_CP080033.1:3867827-3960545 GCF_019382635.1 Citrobacter sp. Colony219
GGAGATGGTGCATCCGGGAGGATTCGAACCTCCGACCGCTCGGTTCGTAGCCGAGTACTCTATCCAGCTGAGCTACGGATGCATCGGGAATTGCTGATTACTACTGATACTGCGAAGAAGATGGTGCATCCGGGAGGATTCGAACCTCCGACCGCTCGGTTCGTAGCCGAGTACTCTATCCAGCTGAGCTACGGATGCATCGGGAATTGCTGTTTACTACTGATACTGCGAAGAAGATGGTGCATCCGGGAGGATTCGAACCTCCGACCGCTCGGTTCGTAGCCGAGTACTCTATCCAGCTGAGCTACGGATGCATCAGGAAAACTTACTTACTGCAGATTTGATATCGCTGCTAAAGTGATATCGATTTCCGTAACAACGCTAATGCGTTATTGCAGAGAAGATGGTGCATCCGGGAGGATTCGAACCTCCGACCGCTCGGTTCGTAGCCGAGTACTCTATCCAGCTGAGCTACGGATGCAAATGGCGGTGAGGCGGGGATTCGAACCCCGGATGCAGCTTTTGACCGCATACTCCCTTAGCAGGGGAGCGCCTTCAGCCTCTCGGCCACCTCACCAACACGCCTCTTACGAGTGCTTCGAAGAACTTGTTTCTGCTCATCGTCGCTGCGTGGCGCACATATTACTTTCTGGGACTTATAAGTCAAACAATTTTTCCAGAGCTTTTATCGTTTGCACATTTCACGCGCAATTAGTCTGCAAAAACGGCAAAAAGAGTGTTTTATCAACAGATAAATTGGCAATTTCCTGAAGCAGTGAACAAACGGAAACTTCGTAGGGAAAGGCATTACGCCCAGTGGAATCGAAAAAATGGGGAGGACGAAGAAGAACAGAGAAGAAAAAGGGTAACTCGATCAGGTTGCGCCTCACCAGACAGGTGAGACGCGAAAACCTTAGTAACTGGACTGCTGGGATTTTTCAGCCTGGATACGCTGGTAGATCTCTTCCCGATGGACAGAAACTTCTTTCGGGGCGTTGACGCCAATGCGCACCTGGTTGCCCTTCACCCCTAAAACTGTCACGGTGACCTCATCGCCTATCATGAGGGTCTCACCAACTCGACGAGTCAGAATCAGCATTCTTTGCTCCTTGAAAGATTAAAAGAGTCGGGTCTCTCTGTATCCCGGCATTATCCATCATATAACGCCAAAAAGTAAGCGATGACAAACACCTAAGTGTAAGCAGTCACGGCATCACATTCTGTTAAACCTAAGTTTAGCCGATATACACAACTTCAACCTGACTTTATCGTTGTCGATAGCGTTGACGCAAACGCTGCGGATTGAAGTCCGCAGCGTCGGCTTACGCTTATAATTTTTACAGTTTTGCGCTAACCCAGCCTTTCACACTGGCTAACGCTGCCGGCAGAGCCGCAGCATCCGTACCACCGGCTTGCGCCATGTCCGGACGACCACCACCCTTGCCGCCTACCTGCTGAGCGACCATCCCAATCAGTTCCCCTGCTTTCACGCGGTCTGTCACATCCTTAGACACGCCCGCAATCAGAGAAACCTTACCTTCAGCAACTGTTGCCAGTACGACAACAGTAGAACCCAGCTGATTTTTCAGATCATCAACCATGGTACGCAGCATTTTCGGTTCAACGTCCGCAAGCTCGCTGACCAACAGCTTCACGCCATTGATATCAACGGCTTTGCTGGAAAGGTTCGCACTTTCCTGCGCTGCGGCCTGTTCCTTCAATTGCTGCAATTCTTTTTCGAGCTGACGCGTACGTTCCAGTACGGAACGAACTTTGTCACCGATATTCTGGCTATCGCCTTTCAGCAACTGCGCAATATCGCTTAAGCGATCGCTTTCAGCATGCACGGTATTAAGAGCACCTTCACCGGTCACGGCTTCGATACGACGAACGCCCGCAGCAGTACCAGACTCGGAGATAATACGGAACAGACCGATATCGCCCGTACGGCTGGCGTGAGTACCACCACACAGTTCGGTAGAGAAATCACCCATACTCAGTACACGCACGTGGTCATCGTATTTCTCACCAAACAGCGCCATTGCACCTTTGGCTTTCGCCGCCTCAAGATCCATGATGTTCGTTTCAATCGGCAGGTTGCGACGAATTTGCGCATTCACCAGATCTTCAACGGCACGGATTTCAGCAGGCTTCATCGCTTCGGTATGAGAGAAGTCGAAGCGCAGAATTTTATCGTTAACCAGCGAACCTTTCTGTGCCACGTGCGTGCCCAGAACCTGGCGCAGCGCCGCGTGCATCAGATGCGTTGCGGAGTGGTTCAGGCGAATACGCGCACGACGCGCTTCATCCACATCTGCCTGCACGGCATCGCCAACTTTCAGAGAGCCCGCAGACAGTTTGCCGATGTGACCAATCGCCTGACCATATTTCTGCGTGTCGCTAACGGCAAACGCGAAGCCCGCACCTTTCAGTTCGCCTTTATCGCCAACCTGACCACCAGATTCCGCATAGAACGGTGTCTGGTCAAGAACGACAACGGCATCCTGACCTGCGTTAATGGCGTCTACCGCTTTACCATCAACAAACAGCGCGGTGACTTTGCCGTTCAGTTCCAGGTGCTCGTAGCCTTTAAATTCAGAAGCACCATCAACGCGAATCATCGCATTGTAGTCTGCGCCAAAGCCGCTGGCTTCACGTGCGCGACGGCGCTGTTCTTCCATTGCGGCTTCAAAGCCGGCTTCATCAACCTTAATGTTACGCTCGCGGCAAACGTCTGCCGTCAGGTCAACCGGGAAACCGTAGGTGTCATACAGACGGAATGCGGTTTCGCCGTCCAGCGTATCGCCGGACAGTTTTGCCAGTTCTTCATCCAGCAGCGCCAGGCCACGCTCCAGCGTACGCGCAAACTGCTCTTCTTCGGTTTTCAGAACCTGCTCAACCATAGACTGTTGACGCTTCAGCTCTTCGCCCGCGGAACCCATTACATCTACCAGCGGACCAACCAGCTTGTAGAAGAAGGTGTCCTTCGCGCCCAGCATGTTGCCATGACGAACTGCGCGACGAATGATACGGCGCAGCACATAGCCACGGTTTTCATTAGACGGAACAACGCCATCGGCAATCAGGAACGCACAGGAACGGATATGGTCGGCGATAACGCGCAGTGATTTATTGCTCAGATCGGTCGCGCCGGTGACTTTCGCCACGGACTCAATCAGTGAACGGAACAGGTCAATTTCATAGTTGGAGTTAACGTGTTGCAGCACGGCCGCAATACGCTCCAGACCCATACCGGTATCCACGGACGGTTTCGGCAGCGGTTCCATGGTGCCGTCAGCCTGACGGTTGAACTGCATGAAGACGATGTTCCAGATCTCAATGTAGCGATCGCCATCTTCTTCCGCGCTTCCCGGAGGGCCACCCCAAATATGGTCGCCGTGGTCGTAGAAAATTTCGGTGCACGGACCGCAAGGACCGGTATCACCCATCTGCCAGAAGTTGTCGGAAGCATAAGCCGCGCCTTTGTTATCACCGATACGGATGATACGTTCGCGCGGAATACCGACTTCTTTTTCCCAGATTTCATAGGCTTCATCGTCAGTTTCATAGACGGTGACCCACAGACGCTCTTTTGGCAGGGCAAACCAGTTTTCACCGGTCAACAGTTCCCATGCGTATTGAATGGCGTCGTGTTTGAAGTAATCGCCGAAGCTGAAGTTGCCCAGCATTTCGAAAAAGGTATGGTGACGTGCAGTGTAACCGACGTTTTCCAGGTCGTTGTGCTTACCGCCCGCACGTACGCAACGCTGCGAGGTGGTTGCGCGGGAATAATTACGCTTGTCGAGGCCAAGGAAAACATCCTTGAACTGGTTCATCCCGGCGTTGGTAAACAACAAAGTAGGGTCATTGTTCGGTACCAGGGAGCTGCTGGCAACTACCTGATGTCCTTTACTATGGAAAAAATCGAGAAACGCCTGACGGATCTCAGCGGTGCTCTTGCTCATAATTATCCTGAAGAAATCAAGCTAACGAAATGTCATTACCAGCATCGGCACGTAAACTGCGCCTCTGGCAATCGAAAAGTGGGAATAAGATAAGTTTTCTTTACTGGGAAGTAAAATCCCGTATGCGCTCAATCGTCAAAATTTCGCCATATTGCCTGAATATCTTCCATCAGATAGCCGCGATAGAGCAAAAAACGCTGGACCTTTACCTTATCTGAAAATTCCACAGGTAAAGGTTCTCCATATTTCCGGACGGCCTGCTCACGTGCAAGCGCTGCCCAGTCAATTTCACACTCGCGCATAGCTCGCTCAATAGACTCACGCGCGATCCCTTTCTGATTTAATTCCTGACGCACGCGGGCAGGTCCGTAGCCCTTACGACTGCGGCTGGCGATAAACTGCTGAACGAAGCGGTCATCATCCAGATAGCGACTTTCAATACACCAGGCGATGACCTTGTCGTAATCCTCCGGCGTAGCATCAATGTCTTCCGGTCCATTTTTTCCCATCACCGGAGCGGCCAGCTTACGCCGCAGTTCCTGCTCACTGTGGTCGCGCATCGCAAGTATTCGCACGGCGCGGTCAAGAAGTCGGGAATAAGCGGAACGGCGGGAAGTTGCGTCTGTCATAGTGAGCCTTCAGAAATGAAAAAGGGCTGCATGATATGCAGCCCTTTACTATATACGATTCAAAACATRCGATTCAAAACAGGTTATCAGAAATCTTCGTTCGTTTCTTTTACGTCTTCACCACTGTCATCAACGGAGAAATCAGGCGTTGAATCCTGGCTATTGAGCAGTAACTCACGTAATTTCTTCTCAATTTCTTTCGCGGTTGCCGGGTTTTCTTTCAGCCAGTTAGTTGCGTTCGCTTTACCCTGACCAATTTTCTCACCGTTGTAGCTGTACCATGCACCGGCTTTTTCAATCAGCTTCTCCTTCACGCCCAGGTCAACCAGTTCGCCGTAGAAGTTGATACCTTCACCGTAAAGAATCTGGAATTCGGCCTGTTTAAACGGCGCTGCAATTTTGTTTTTCACGACCTTAACGCGGGTTTCGCTACCTACCACGTTGTCGCCTTCTTTCACCGCGCCAATACGACGGATATCCAGACGAACAGACGCATAGAATTTCAGGGCGTTGCCACCGGTGGTGGTTTCCGGGTTACCGAACATAACGCCAATCTTCATACGGATCTGGTTGATGAAAATCAGCAGCGTGTTGGACTGCTTCAGGTTACCGGCCAGTTTACGCATTGCCTGGCTCATCATACGTGCCGCAAGGCCCATATGAGAGTCACCGATCTCACCTTCGATTTCAGCCTTCGGCGTCAATGCGGCAACGGAGTCGACCACGATAACGTCAACCGCGCCGGAACGCGCCAGCGCATCACAGATTTCCAGCGCTTGCTCACCGGTATCCGGCTGAGAACACAGCAGATTATCGATATCAACACCAAGCTTACGGGCATAGACCGGGTCCAGTGCGTGTTCTGCATCGATAAATGCGCAGGTTTTACCTTCGCGCTGTGCGGCGGCGATAACCTGCAGTGTCAGCGTTGTTTTACCGGAGGATTCAGGCCCGTAGATTTCGACGATACGGCCCATTGGCAAACCGCCCGCGCCCAATGCGATATCCAGAGAAAGCGAACCGGTGGAGATGGTTTCCACGTCCATGGAACGGTCTTCACCGAGGCGCATGATGGAGCCTTTACCGAATTGCTTTTCGATCTGACCCAGCGCTGCCGCCAACGCTTTCTGTTTGTTTTCGTCGATAGCCATTAATTACTCCTGTCATGCCGCTTTCGGGTTAAACCGCGAAACGTGATAGATAATGTTCTGTTGAGGCAATTATACTGTATGCTCATACAGTATCAAGTATTTTGTAGAAATTGTTGCCACAGGGTTTGTAACGCGTAGACAGTCGCCTGTCGACGTACCGCATCGCGATCGCCGATAAAGCATTCCCGGCGGGTAATCCCCTCGCCGCTTGCGCTGGCAAAGGCAAACCATACCGTCCCCACGGGCTTGTCTTCACTACCGCCATCGGGTCCTGCGATACCGCTAATCGAGACGGCGAAGTCTGCACGGGCGGCTTTTAGCGCGCCAATCGCCATTTCAACGACCACCGGTTCACTCACCGCGCCATGCTGGGTCAGCGTCTCTTCGCGCACGCCAATCATCTGCGCTTTGGCTTCATTGCTGTAGGTCACAAACCCGCGTTCAAACCAGGCGGAACTTCCGGCAATATCCGTAATCGCTTTGGCTACCCAGCCGCCGGTACAGGATTCCGCCGTCGTCACTGTTGCCCCGCGCGCTTTCAGCGCCAGGCCAACCTGCTCGCTTAACTGCATCAGTTCACTGTCGGTCATTTCAGCCTCTGTCAGTTAAAAAATATGCCGGACAAGATAGCACTTTCATAACCAATATGGGGATGGGGAGAACGTTTTACGAGGAGGATTCCAAAAATTGCTCCGTTGCACAAATAAGATCTGCCGGATGGGGATGTCAGGACATCTTCTCCGGCCTACAAGAGATATCCTCCGGTAGGCCGGGGGAGCAATTACTGCACGCGCGCCAGCGCCACCGCCTGACCCAATTGCCACACGGCCATCGCGTAGTGGGTACTGTGGTTGTAGCGGGTGATGGTGTAGAAGTTCGGCAACCCATACCAGTACTGGTAGCCGGTACCGATATCCAGGCGCAGCAGGCTGGCCTGCTGATGATTCCCCAACGACTGCTGCGGCGTCAGGCCCGCGGCGGCAAGCTGAGAAATGCTGTACTGGGTTTTAAAGCCGTTAGCCAGCCCAGGCGCCTGACCATTTGCCGGAATCGCGACCGTATCGCCTTTCACCCAGCCGTGACCTTTGAAATAGTTCGCCACGCTACCGATGGCATCAACCGGATCCCACAGGTTAATGTGCCCATCGCCATTGAAATCAACGGCATATTGTTTATAGGAAGACGGCATAAATTGGCCGTAGCCCATTGCCCCCGCGAAAGAACCTTTCAAATCGAGCGGATCGTCGCTTTCATCTCGCGCCATCAGCAGGAAGGTTTCCAGTTCGCCAGAGAAGTATTCCGCACGACGAGGATAGTTAAACGACAGCGTCGCCAGCGCATCCAGAATCCGCGTTTTACCCATCACGCGGCCCCAGCGAGTTTCTACGCCAATAATACCAACGATAATTTCCGGCGGTACGCCGTATACCTGCCACGCGCGGTTCAGCGCATCTTCGTATTGATTCCAGAACGCCACGCCGTTTTGCACGTTATCCGGCGTGATGAACTGTTTACGATACCGCAGCCATGCGCCGTTAGGTCCGGCTGGCGGTTGCGTCGTCGGCGCCTGGCGGTCCATCAAACGCAATACCGAGTCCAGACGCTTGGCCTGCGACAGGATCTCCTGCAATTGCTGGCGGTCAAAGCCGTGCTTGTTCACCATTTTCTCGATGAACTGCTGTGCATTCGGATTATTGGCGAAGTCGCCGCTTGTTTGCATGACGTTGTGCTGCGGCTCAAGCAGGAAGCCGCCGGATGGCGTACCCGTAGTCGTTTGAGTCTCTGAAAGTTTGGGTTTGCTGCTACAGGCAGCAAGCAGTACGAAAAGGGGGAGTAACGCTACATAACGACGCTTGAACATGAGACATCCATTAAACAAATTCAGCCTGGGGGAAGTATGGTAAAGCATCCTCCGTCATACAAGGAAGCGGTAGTCGCTCTCCTTCACAGAATTTACATCCCCTTTCATCTCTGAGCCGCACATTTGCGAGCACTCACGCAATAACTTTCAAATTAAAATATTTTCCTTTCATTTTGAGATCAAAATAACACTTTTAAATCTTTCGATCTGATTAAAATTGGTTACCGTTTGGCAAGGTAACTAAAATCCCTACAGGAGAGAATAATGATCGACACCATCACACTCGGTGCGGAGTGGTTTATCGGGCTGTTCCAGAAAGGCGGAGAGGTCTTTACCGGCATGGTGACCGGTATTCTTCCACTGCTGATTAGCCTGCTGGTCATCATGAATGCGCTGATTAACTTTATTGGCCAGCAGCGTATTGAACGTTTTGCCCAGCGCTGCGCCGGAAACCCATTGTCCCGCTACCTGCTGCTGCCGTGCATCGGCACATTCGTTTTTTGTAACCCCATGACGCTGAGCCTGGGCCGTTTTATGCCAGAGAGATATAAGCCCAGCTATTACGCAGCAGCGTCCTATAGCTGCCACTCAATGAACGGCTTGTTCCCACACATTAACCCCGGAGAGTTGTTTGTCTATCTGGGGATTGCCAGCGGCTTGACGACGCTGGGCCTCCCGCTCGGCCCGCTCGCGGTGAGCTATTTGCTGGTCGGTCTGGTGACCAACTTCTTCCGTGGCTGGGTGACCGATTTCACCACCGCCATCTTTGAGAAAAAAATGGGCATTCAACTTGAGCAGAAAGTGCATCTGGCGGGAGCAACATCATGACGCGTATTCGTATTGAAAAAGGCACCGGTGGTTGGGGTGGTCCGCTTGAACTGGAAGCAACGCCCGGGAAGAAAATTGTCTATATCACTGCCGGAACGCGCCCGGCGATTGTCGACAAGCTGGCGAACCTGACCGGCTGGCAGGCCGTTGATGGCTTCAAAGAAGGTGAACCACCAGAGAATGAAATCGGTGTAGCGATCATCGACTGCGGCGGCACACTGCGCTGCGGGATCTATCCAAAACGTCGTATCCCGACGGTGAATATTCACGCGACCGGGAAATCCGGCCCTCTGGCACAATACATTATTGAAGATATCTATGTCTCTGGCGTGAAAGAAGAAAATATCACCGTTGTCGGTGAAGCATCCGCTACGCCAACGCCTGTAAACAGCACTATCGGTCGCGATTACGACACCAGCAAAAAAATCACTGAACAGAGCGATGGCCTGCTGGCAAAAGTTGGCATGGGCATGGGCTCCGCCGTCGCGGTGCTGTTCCAGGCCGGGCGCGACACGATTGATACTGTGCTGAAAACCATTCTGCCGTTTATGGCGTTTGTCTCGGCACTGATTGGCATCATTATGGCTTCCGGTTTGGGTGACTGGATAGCCCATGGACTCGCACCGTTAGCCAGCCATCCGCTGGGGCTGGTGACCCTGGCGCTGATTTGTTCTTTCCCGCTGCTGTCGCCTTTCCTCGGCCCCGGTGCGGTTATCGCCCAGGTTATCGGCGTTTTGATCGGCGTACAGATTGGTTTGGGGAATATTCCCCCTCATCTGGCGCTACCTGCCCTGTTCGCCATTAACGCTCAGGCTGCATGCGACTTTATTCCTGTCGGGCTGTCGCTGGCCGAAGCGCGTCAGGACACGGTTCGCGTCGGCGTGCCATCCGTTCTGGTGAGTCGTTTTCTCACCGGCGCGCCTACCGTTCTCATCGCCTGGTTTGTTTCCGGCTTTATTTACCAATAAGAGGCATTCAAAAATGACCGTGATTTATCAGACCACCATCACCCGTATCGGCCAGAGCGCCCCGGATGCACTCAGCGACCAGATGTTGATTACCTTTCGTGAAGGCGCGCCAGCGGATATCGAGGAGTTTTGCTTCATTCATTGCCACGGCGAGCTGAACGGTTCGTTGCAAGCCGGGATCCAGTTTGAACTGGGCCAGCATCACTACCCGGTCACCGCCGTTGGCAGCGTAGCGGAACAAAATTTACGTGAACTAGGGCATATCACCCTGCGTTTTGACGGACTGAGCGAAGCGGAATTCCCCGGCACCGTACACGTTGCAGGCCCCGTACCGGACGGTATCGCGCCGGGCTGTATTTTGAAGTTTGTTGCTTAAGATTGAAGGAGATAAAGATGAATCAGGTTGCCGTTGTCATTGGTGGAGGCCAGACCCTTGGGGCATTCCTTTGCCGTGGGCTTGCGACAGAAGGATACCGCGTCGCGGTGGTGGATATTCAAAGCGATAAAGCCGCCAACGTGGCGCAAGAAATTAACGCCGAGTTTGGCGATGGCACCGCCTACGGTTTTGGCGCAGATGCCACCAGCGAGCAGAGCGTGCTGGCGCTGTCGCGCGGAGTGGACGAAATATTCGGTCGCGTCGATCTGCTGGTTTACAGCGCCGGTATCGCTAAAGCCGCATTTATTAGCGATTTTCAGCTTGGGGATTTCGACCGCTCGCTGCAGGTGAATCTGGTCGGCTACTTCCTCTGCGCACGTGAGTTCTCACGCCTGATGATCCGCGATGGCGTTCAGGGGCGCATTATCCAGATCAACTCCAAATCAGGGAAAGTGGGCAGTAAACACAACTCTGGCTATAGCGCGGCAAAATTTGGCGGCGTGGGCTTAACCCAGTCGCTGGCGCTGGATCTGGCGGAATACGGGATCACCGTGCATTCATTGATGCTCGGCAATCTGCTGAAATCACCGATGTTCCAGTCGTTACTACCGCAATATGCGACCAAGCTTGGCCTTAAGCCAGACGAAGTTGAGCAGTACTACATTGATAAGGTTCCGCTCAAACGCGGCTGCGATTATCAGGACGTGCTGAACATGCTGCTGTTTTACGCCAGTCCAAAAGCCTCTTACTGCACCGGGCAGTCCATCAACGTGACCGGCGGTCAGGTGATGTTTTAATGTTGAATTGCCGGATGGCGGCTACGCTTATCCGGCAAAATCAAAGGAGTACATTATGGTTTCCGCACTGATTACCGTCGCCGCTATCGCCTGGTGCCTGCAACTGGCGCTCGGTGGCTGGCAAATATCCCGCTTTAATCGGGCTTTCGATAAGCTCTGCCAACGGGGTCGGGTTGGCGTGGGGCGCTCCGGCGGACGTTTTAAACCCCGCGTGGTGATCGCCATTGCGTTAGATGAGCAGCAGCGGGTTACCGATACGTTATTTATGAAAGGTCTTACGGTATTCGCCAGACCCGGCAAAATTGCCACAATAATGGGCAAACATCTTGATGAATTACAGCCTGATGTGATCTTTCCCCATGATCCGCTATCGCAGAATGCACTATCATTAGCGCTTAAACTGAAACATGGGTAATTTCGTTGTGAATGCTAATAGCTTGCGAAATTATCATTTTGCAACCTATAGTCAGGGTAATCACGCCTATGAAACCTCGTCAGCGTCAGGCTGCCATACTGGAGCACCTGCAAAAGCAGGGAAAATGCTCGGTTGAAGAACTGGCCCACTACTTTGACACCACCGGCACGACCATTCGCAAAGACCTGGTCATTCTGGAAAATGCCGGCACCGTCATTCGTACCTATGGCGGCGTGGTATTAAATAAAGACGAATCCGACCCGCCAATCGATCACAAAACGCTAATCAACACGCATAAAAAAGAGCGGATTGCCGAAGCCGCCGTCCGTTTTATTCACGATGGCGACTCGATTATTCTGGATGCGGGCAGCACCGTACTGCAGATGGTGCCGATGCTCACGCGCTTTAGCAACATCACCGTTATGACCAACAGCCTGCACATTGTTAACGCCCTTTCGGAGCTGGACAACGAGCAAACCATCCTGATGCCCGGCGGGACCTTTCGCAAAAAATCTGCGTCATTTCACGGTCAGCTGGCAGAAAACGCCTTTGAGCAGTTCAGCTTTGATAAACTCTTCATGGGCACCGACGGCATTGACCTCAATGCCGGCGTGACCACTTTTAATGAGGTGTTTAGCGTCAGTAAAGCGATGTGTAATGCCGCTCGCGAAGTGATTCTGATGGCTGACTCGTCAAAATTTGGGCGCAAAAGCCCTAATGTTGTATGCAGTCTGGAAAGCGTCGACAAGCTGATTACCGATGCGGGTATCGACCCTGCATTTCGTCAGGCGCTGGAAGCAAAAGGGATTGAAGTGATCATAACCGGAGAAACCAATGAGTGATGCACTACTGAACGCGGGCCGTCAGACGTTAATGCTGGAGCTACAGGAAGCCAGCCGACTGCCAGAACGACTGGGCGATGATTTTGTCCGCGCTGCCAATACTATCATCCACTGTGAAGGCAAAGTGATTGTTTCCGGGATTGGCAAATCCGGCCATATTGGCAAAAAAATTGCGGCGACCCTCGCCAGTACCGGCACGCCTGCCTTTTTTGTGCATCCGGCAGAAGCGCTGCACGGCGACTTAGGCATGATTGAAAGCCGCGATGTCATGCTGTTTATCTCCTACTCCGGCGGGGCTAAAGAGCTGGATCTCATCATCCCACGCCTGGAAGACAAATCCGTCGCCCTGCTGGCAATGACCGGAAAACCGACCTCACCGTTGGGCCTGGCCGCCAAAGCCGTGCTGGATATTTCTGTTGAGCGCGAAGCCTGTCCGATGCGCCTGGCGCCGACCTCCAGCACCGTTAACACGCTGATGATGGGCGACGCGCTGGCCATCGCCGTGATGCAGGCGCGCGGCTTTAACGAAGAAGATTTCGCCCGCTCGCATCCGGCGGGTGCGCTGGGCGCTCGTCTGTTAAATAAAGTGCATCATCTGATGCGCCGCGACGATGCCATCCCGCAGGTGACGCTTACCACCAGCGTCATGGACGCGATGCTGGAACTCAGCCGCACGGGTCTTGGCCTGGTCGCGGTCTGCGACGACCAGTCACTGGTGAAAGGGGTCTTTACCGACGGCGACCTGCGCCGCTGGCTGGTTGGCGGCGGAGCGCTCACCACTCAGGTTAGCGAAGCAATGACCCACAATGGCATTACGCTGCAGGCGCAGAGCCGCGCGATTGACGCCAAAGAGATCCTGATGAAGCGCAAAATCACCGCCGCACCGGTGGTCGATGAAAACGGTAAACTCACCGGTGCTATCAACCTGCAGGATTTCTATCAGGCCGGTATTATCTAATCCTTCAGCCCCAGACGCTTCGCCAGCCGGTGCAGGTTGGCGACGTCTGTTTCCAGCGCCCGCGCACTTGCCGCCCAACTGTGGTTATTTTGCGCCAGCGCCCGGCGGATCATCTCTCGCTGGAATGACTCCGTTGCCTCACGCAGATTATGCTGCTGCGGGATCTCTGCAACAACTTCCGCCGCCGGTGTTACTGGCGCTTCATCCTGCAGGGCAAAATGCTGCGCCTCCAGCACCACTTCATCCCCTGCCCTGGTGGCTCTTGCCAGAACGACCGCGCGGTGAATGGCATGTTCCAGTTCACGCACGTTCCCGGGCCAGGCGTAGCTCAACAGATGACTACGCGCACCGGGGCTTAACACCACGCGGGACAGTCCCAGCCGCAGCCGACATTGCTCGCAAAAATAGCCTGCCAGCAGCACCACGTCTTCACCGCGTTCACGAAGAGGCGGTACAGAAAGGGGAAAGACGCTCAGCCGGTGGAACAAATCCGCACGGAAATTCCCGGCCAACACCTCTTCGCGTAAATCACGGTTCGTCGCCGCCAGCACTCGCACATCCACGCGCAAGCTGCGATCGTCACCCACGCGCTGAATATCGCCGTACTGCAATACGCGCAGCAGCTTAGCCTGTAGCGCCAGCGAGAGTTCACCTATCTCGTCGAGAAATAGCGTCCCATTGTCGGCCATTTCAAACTTACCGCTACGATTGCTGATAGCCCCGGTAAACGCGCCTTTTACGTGACCAAACAGTTCGCTTTCGGCAACGCTTTCCGGCAACGCCGCGCAGTTCAGATACACCAGTGGATTCACCGCACGCGGCGAACCTTCATGGATAGCTTTAGCCACCAGCTCCTTCCCGGTCCCTGTTTCGCCGCTAATCAGTACGTTGAGATCGGACCCCGCCACAATCTCAATCTCTTTTTTCAACTGCATCATATTGGGCGACAGGCCAATCATCTGGGTTTCCGTCACCTGCTCAAAGTTGGTTGACGAACCTGGCAGCATATTCTGGCTTTCCAGCTGTTCAATCAGCAGCGCATTGCTCAATGCGCCAGCCGCCAGTGCGGCAATCAGCCTAAGCTCCTCATCGCTGAAAACATCGAACTGATCGGGCTCCATGCCATCCAGCGTTAACGCGCCAATCAAATTTTGACCGGCGAACAACGGCAGCCCAATACAGGCATGCACCTTCAGACTCTCCTGCCCCGGAATCAGACCATCATACGGGTCGGGCAAATCGCTGTCGGCAGGAAAACGTACCACGTCCCCGGCGCGGGCAATCGCCTCCAGACGCGGATGCCCTTCCAGAGTAAAGCGTCTGCCGAGAACATCCTGCGCCAGCCCATCGATCGCCAGCGGAATAAACTGTCGCGACTCGTAGCGCAGCAGTGCCGACGCGTCGCACTCCAGCACCTGACGCAAGGTGGTTATCAGGCGTTGAAAACGGTCCTGATGCCCAATACCGCTTTGTAATTCAATGGCGATGCCCGCCAGCACGTCTACGGAAAAGCTCATGGCTACCTCATTGTCATTTTGACAATTCATATTGTCATATTGACAATAAAACATATAGTCATTTTGACTACCACCTTATAGGTGGAAAAACAACTAATCCTTTAAAATCAAATAAATAAAAAGTTGGCACGCAACCTGCAATTAACAAAACATCTTTTTTGAAAAACGCTGAATTAATTGAGGTTGTTATGTCTATTCTGGTTAAAAATAACATTCATTGGGTTGGCCAACGTGACTGGGAAGTGCGTGATTTCCACGGAACTGAATACAAAACGCTGCGCGGCAGCAGCTACAACAGCTATCTCATCCGTGAAGAAAAAAATGTCCTGATTGATACCGTAGACCACAAGTTTAGCCGTGAATTCGTGCAGAACCTGCGCAGTGAAATTGACCTCGCGGATATCGACTACATCATCATTAACCACGCTGAAGAAGACCACGCCGGGGCGCTGACCGAGCTGATGTCCTGCATCCCGGACACGCCGATTTACTGCACCGCCAACGCCATTGACTCTATCAACGGGCACCACCATCACCCGGAATGGAACTTTAACGTAGTGAAAACCGGTGATTCGCTGGACATTGGTAACGGCAAGCAGCTGATCTTCGTTGAAACGCCGATGCTGCACTGGCCGGACAGTATGATGACCTACATGACCGGCGATGCGGTGCTGTTCAGTAACGACGCCTTCGGTCAGCACTACTGCGACGAACGTCTGTTTAACGACGAAGTTGACCAGACCGAGCTGTTCGAACAGTGCCAGCGCTACTATGCCAACATCCTGACGCCGTTCAGCCGTCTGGTTACACCGAAAATTACTGAGATCCTCGGCTTCAACCTGCCGGTCGATATGATTGCCACTTCCCATGGCGTGGTATGGCGCGACAACCCGACACAAATCGTTGAGCTGTACCTGAAATGGGCGGCGGATTATCAGGAAGACCGCATCACCATTTTCTACGACACCATGTCCAACAACACCCGCATGATGGCGGACGCGATTGCCCAGGGCATCAACGAAGTCGACCCGAACGTGGCGGTGAAAATCTTTAACGTCGCCCGCAGCGACAAAAACGAAGTTCTGACCAACGTCTTCCGCTCTAAAGGCGTGCTGGTCGGGACTTCCACAATGAACAACGTGATGATGCCGAAAATCGCCGGTCTGGTGGAAGAGATGACCGGCCTGCGTTTTCGTAACAAGCGTGCCAGCGCCTTTGGTTCACACGGCTGGAGCGGCGGTGCAGTAGACCGTTTGTCCACGCGTTTGCAGGATGCGGGCTTTGAAATGTCCCTGAGCCTGAAGGCCAAATGGCGTCCTGACCTCGATGCGCTGGAACTGTGCCGCCAGCACGGCCGTGAAATCGCGCGTCAGTGGGCGCTGGCTCCATTGCCGGAAACAACCGTGAAAGCCGTCGCCCAGGAAGAAGCCTGTGCCTGTGCCGCTGCGGCTGCCGCCGATCTTGGTCCCAGCATGCAGTGCAGCGTGTGCCAGTGGATTTACGATCCAGCAAAAGGTGAACCGCTGCAGGACGTTGCACCGGGTACGCCGTGGAGCGACGTGCCGGATAACTTCCTGTGCCCGGAATGTTCATTAGGTAAAGACGTCTTTGACGTACTGGCAACGGAGGCAAAATGAGCCACGGAATTGTCATCATTGGTTCGGGCTTTGCCGCCCGCCAGTTAGTCAAAAATATCCGTAAACAGGATGCGGCTGTTCCGCTGACCCTGATTGCCGCGGACAGCATGGATGAGTACAACAAGCCCGATCTCAGCCACGTTATCAGTCAGTCACAGCGTGCAGACGACCTCACCCGCCAGTCGGCGGGTGAGTTTGCCGAACAGTTTAATTTGCGCCTGTTCCCACATACCTGGGTAACCGACATCGACGCCGATGCCCACGTAGTGAAAAGTCAGGACAAGCAGTGGCAGTACGAAAAACTGGTGCTGGCAACGGGGGCTTCAGCCTTTGTACCTCCGGTTAGCGGGCGTGAGTTAATGCTTACATTGAACAGCCAACAAGAGTACCGCGCCTGTGAAACGCAGCTGCGTGACGCCCGGCGGGTACTGATTGTTGGCGGTGGCCTGATTGGTAGCGAACTGGCGATGGATTTCTGTCGTGCAGGTAAAGCGGTGACGCTTATCGACAACGCCGCCAGCATTCTGGCCTCGCTGATGCCGCCGGAAGTCAGCAGTCGCTTACAGCATCATCTGACCGATATGGGTGTCCATCTGCTGCTGAAATCACAGCTTCAGAGTCTGGAGAAAACCAGTACCGGTATTCGCGCCACGCTCGATCGTAGCCGCAACGTCGAAGTCGATGCGGTGATTGCCGCCACCGGCCTGCGCCCGGAAACCGCACTGGCGCGTCGCGCCGGATTGAACATCAATCGTGGCGTCTGCGTCGACAGCTACCTGCAGACCAGCCACCCGGACATTTATGCCCTCGGCGACTGTGCGGAAATTAACGGTCAGGTCCTGCCGTTCCTGCAGCCGATTCAGCTGAGCGCCATGTATCTGGCGAAAAACCTGCTCGGCGGCAATGCGCCATTGAAGCTGCCAGCGATGCTGGTAAAAGTCAAAACGCCGGAGTTGCCATTGCATCTGGCAGGGGAAACCCAGCGCCGCGATCTGAACTGGCATATTGCCGCCGAAGCGCAAGGTATGGTCGCCAGAGGGATGAACGACGAAGGCCAGCTGTGTGCCTTCGTCGTCAGTGAAGACCGCATGAAAGAGGCCTTTGCGCTGCTGAAAACGTTGCCCGTGTAAGTCCAGAGTTCCGTTGCTTGATTTATTAACCTCACGCACACGGATGTGCGTTGCCACTTGTCGGTATGCCCCGGCATGTTTTTCTTGCCCCGCCAGTCCCGTAATGCCAGTCAGTTAAGCATTATTGAGAACATGTAATTCCGGCTCAGGGTTCCGTTCACCTCAGCATTGTCATTTCTCTGAGGCTCGGAAACCCGTGAACGTGTAAGGGAGGCTCACCGCCGCCTCCCTTACATCCCAGGCTCCCGGCGGGAAAATCGTCGCTGCGCGATTCATTCGTCTTATGCCGTCTGCCTGTCGGGTCGGGGCCGAGCCTGCATCCCTGCAGGCCGTCCCCTCTGCCCGCATCCCTGCGGGCAGACCCGGTCAGCCGTCAACGCCTCATCGATTTTCAGCCGGACCRGGGTCATCGCTTCAACGCTCTGACTTCCAGCTCAATMTGTTTTGCTGTTTAAACAAAAAACGCAGATGGTCAGGTGTGGGCTGGTCCGGCTGAAAATTGCCRRCGTGTTTYCGTAAGGCCGGGAGAGCCARCATGRATGCTGGCTCAGGGCGCGYTTTGCAGGGACGCTACCTCGCGCCCGRCCCGRWAGCCTGRAGGAATAAKYGGAGGGAACCACGAAGTGGCAATTTTCCYGCCGGGAGCCGGGATTGTTAAGGGTACRGCGATAGTACCCTTAACACGTTCACGGGGACTACCATTTCAGATATGTGAAAAATTTAAGGTGAACGTAGCAATGCGACGGAGGCAACAGATTCATTACCTCCGGTTCGTTAACTGATAAGCATTACGCCAGTCCCGGGGCTTTTTTATTTTTGCGTCAACACCCGCGCTGCGGCAATCACGCCCTGCCCCAATGACAACCCGCCGTCGCCCGCCGGTAAACGCTGTGGGAACAGTAAGGTAAAATCACGCAGATAAAACGCCAGCCGGGATGACAATAAGCGGTTATGCATCACGCCGCCGCTGAAGACTAACGTTTTAATTCCGCGCGTTTCGGCCTGCTCACGCATCAGTGTGGCAAACCCACGCGCCAGCGCGTCGTGAAATGCCCACGCTCTTTCAGCAGGGGCGGTCTGCCAGGCCAGCCATTGCTGCCAAAAAGCCGCTAAGTCCAGATGATTGCCATTAAGCGGCACCGTAACAGGGTGATCAACGCCTGCACACTGCGATGCCAGCGCCTCCAGCGCGCAGGCAGCCTCACCTTCATAACTCAACGATTCCGGCGCACAATGCAACGCGGCGGCAACCGCATCAAACAAGCGCCCGCACGACGATGCCAGTGGGGCATTGATTCCCCGCTCGATAGCGCGCGCCAGTACGTTCCAGTTTTGCCGTTGCAACGCCGATGTTTCCGGGTAACCCTGCCAGTCAGGAACAAAACGCAGGCACTGCGCGAGCAAATTGCGCCATGGCTGTTTTGCCGCTAAATCGCCGCCCGCCAGCGCTACCGCCGGTAAGCCGCCAAGGTGTTCGCATTCACGGTAGTTGACCCGCAGACATTCGCCGCCCCACAGCACGCCATTTTCCCCCATGCCGATGCCATCCAGCGTCAGGGCAATCACATCGCCGCCGTCGAGCGGCCAGCCGTGCTCGGCCAGGCATGCCGCAGCATGCGCATGATGATGCAGCACCGTTTCGGTTGGCAGATTCATCTCGCTGGCCCACTGGCTGGAAACATAGCCAGGGTGCGCATCATGCACGATACGCTGCGGCGTAAAGTCATAAATGTTCTGGATCAGACGTAACGCATCACGCCACTGCTGCTGAATGCCGTCATCACTGAGATCGCCTAAATGCTGGCTGATAACCGCCTGTTCGCCGCGCACCAGGCAGAAAGTATTTTTCAGATCCGCGCCTAAGCACAACATCGGCGGCACGTCACGAAACCCCGGCGGCAGTGCTATCGCATCCGGCACGTAACCCCGGGAGCGGCGCAGTATTTCCCCACTGTCACGCACCACGGAGTCATCCATGCGCTGCATAATTTCACGGTTATGCAGCAGAAAACCATCAGCAATCTCACTTAAATCTTCCAGCGCCTGCGCATTGGTAATAGCAGGTGGCCTGCCGCTAAGATTGCCGGAGGTCATTACCAGCGGACAATTCATCTCTTGTAAGAGCAGATGCTGCAACGGATTCGCTGGCAGCATAACGCCTACTTCCGTTAACCCTGGCGCAATGCCCTCGCTCAATGCAGCGACATAGCGTTTCTGCATCAGCACGATTGGCGCGGCAGGGGTTGTCAGCAAATGACGTGCGGGTTCAGGTAATCCGTCATCAGCAGGCAGCATTACCGCCAGCGGTTTCGCCGGACGGTGTTTACGCAGCCTGAGCAGTGCGACGGCGTCATCATTGCGCGCATCGCACACCAGATGAAAGCCGCCAATGCCTTTCACGGCCACAATGCCGCCCGCTTTCAGCTGTGCCACCGCCGCCTGCAGGGCGTCTTCTTTTTCAGCCCGCACGTCAGTACTGATCCATTCCAGATGCGGGCCGCATGCCGGACAAGCAACAGGCTGGGCATGGAAGCGACGGTCATACGGGTCACGATACTCTTTGTCGCATTGCGCACAGAGCGGGAACGACGCCATCACGGTCAACGGACGGTCATACGGCATGGCGCGGATAATGGTAAAACGTGGGCCGCAGTGGGTGCAGTTGATAAAGGGATAACGATAGCGGCGTTCGCCGGGAGTGTTCATTTCAATCAGACATTCGGGGCAGGTCGCGGCGTCCGGAACGATCTGCGTATTCATCGTACCGCCAGCACTTTGACGAATCGAGAAGTCAGCAGGTTGCTGCGTCCAGGCGAATGCTTCGCTCTCAACGCTGTCAATGCGCGCCAGCGGTGGGCAGTGTTGATGTAACTGCGCAATAAACTCCGCCGGATCTTCCTGCAAGCGCACAACCACACCGTCACCGTCGTTACACACGTCGCCATGCAGCTGTAACCGTTGCGCCAGTTGCCAGACGTAGGGGCGAAATCCGACGCCCTGTACCTTGCCGCGAATACGCAACTGTACGCCGGAGGGGGTGTTTATTGTCATTAGATTTTTCCCGCAGTCATCAATCCCGGTTAGCCTGATGGCGCGATGCTTATCAGGCCTACGGGGATGCGAACAGTAGGCCGGATAAGGCGAAGCCGCCATCCGGCATAAGTACTACCGTATTTTACGCGGATTTGCAGATATCAGAACAGCAAAGATGCGGTGGAATCCAGCGCCGCGCGACGGCGTTTTTCCGCGCTCAGTTGCTCAAGCTTGTTGCGATCCACATAAATCAGCGCGTGAGTCGGGCAGACTTCCATACAGGCAGGACCGGCCTCACGGTGGTGGCACAGGTCGCACTTATTGGCTTCGGCTTTTTCTGCACGGACGTTCAGACCCGCGCCGCTGTTACGCACAACCGGACGCACGACCACTTCCATTGCGCCGTAAGGACAAGCCACAACGCAAGTTTTACAGCCAATGCAGCGTTCCTGCATTACGTGAACAAAACCTTTATCACGGCTGATCGCACCGTTCGGGCAGACGTTAGCGCACGGCGCGTCTTCACACTGGCGGCACAGCGTCGCCGTGGAGACATTAACGCCTTTGATGACGTGAATGCGGGGTAAAAAAGTTTCAGGGGTCAGCGATGCGCAGTCCTGGTTATCCTGATGGGATACCACGCAGGCCACTTCACAGGTACGGCAACCAATGCATTTATTGGCGTCTGCAATGATGAAACGGTTCATCAATTTCTCCAGCAATGACAGAATATCTGCCGAAGCATTCACAAATCGTGCCAGATTTTAATTTACTGTTATTAAAGGATTTTTATTATAATGAATACAAGGATGGCGTGTCATCGTCACTAGTGACGATGACAAATGACAGCCGTCAGCGCTAAGCGGGCGGCGCAACAGAGTCGCGCTGGATGAGTTCACCGGTGAAAGTCTTTGGCGGCGTAAACGCCCCGTCACCCAACATAAAGATCAGGCGCCCAATCGTTTCCTGAATCATTTCTGTTACCGGAATTTTTACGCTGGAAAGCGCAGGAATAGTGTATGGTGCGAGGGTGATATCATCGAAGCCAATCACCGACACCTGTAAAGGCACCCGCACACCATGGGCGTGTAACTGCTTCATCGCGCCGATCGCCATATCGTCATTGCTGGCCACCAGCGCGGTAAAATTGACCTTACGTGAAAGCAACGCATCAACGCCCGCAGCACCGCAGGCTGGCGTCCACTTTCCCTTAACAATCAAGTCATTATTAAGCGCAATACCATGATGTGCCAGCGCGTCTTTATAACCTGAAAGTCGCTCCACGCCGGTTGGAGAATCCATCGAGCCGGTAATAAAACCAATCTCTTTATGCCCGGCGGCAATGAGCTGAGTAACGGCGTTAAAGCTGGTCTGCTTTTGATCACACCATACGCTGTGGCTACTGTTTTTCCGCAGGCGTCGGTTAAGCACCATAATCGGCTGAGTATGGGCGTCGATGATATCGTCTATCTCATCCACACTGAGAAAACGCGGATAGATCATAATCGCGTCGCAGCGTAAGTCCAGAAGGTATTGGATCGCCTGGCGTTCTTCCTCAGCGCTGTGCTTACCGTCAGCCAGCAACAGCTGACGCCCCTTATCCTCCGCCATGCGTGCGGTATGAAATAACAGTTCGCTGAAATAGACGCCGTGATAAAGGGTGTTCGTCACCACCAGTCCCAGCGTCTGCGTGGTTTTCGCCGCCAGGCTACGCGCCAGCAAGTTAGGGCGATAACCACTCTCTTCAATGGCCTGAAACACGCGGTCTTTGGTCTCCTGGCTGACGTAGCCGTTCCCGGAAAGCACCCGGGAAACCGTCGCTTTCGACACGCCGGCACGCTTCGCCACCTCGAGCATCGTGGTCATATTACTCATCCCTATTCTCTCAATGTGACGCAGTGTACTGCACCGTTTCGCCGCTGTCCTTGCTGCTACATCGCAGACGCCAACATACAGTGATAAACATCACAATTACAATAAATTATCAAAATTAAATCTTGCTCAATATAAATAAATTAAACATTCTTTTGTGGAACCGGTTTCCTATCTGCGTTTCATAACCCAGAAAAGCGACCCAACGTAAACGGATAAAACATAACGTACCCTACTGATAAAACAGGATTAAATCCGATGTCCAAGAATTATGCAGCGCTGGCGCGCTCCGTTGTGACGGCTCTGGGAGGCGTTGACAACATCACAGCAGTGACCCACTGTATGACCCGTTTGCGTTTCGTTATCAAAGATGACTCGCAGGTCGACAGCGCGACGCTGAAGACGCTTTCTGGCGTACTTGGCGTGGTGCGTAGCGATAACCAGTGTCAGGTGATCATCGGCAATACCGTTTCGCAGGCGTATCGCGAAGTGGTCAGCCTGTTGCCTGCCAATATGCAGCCCGCAGAGCCGCAAACCAAACCCCGACTGACGCTGAAGCGGATTGGCGCGGGGATCCTCGACGCGCTGATCGGCACCATGTCGCCGTTGATCCCGGCAATTATCGGCGGATCAATGCTCAAGCTGCTGGCAATGATCCTCGAAATGACCGGCGTGCTGGAGAAAGGATCGTCCACGCTCACTATTCTGACCGTTATCGGCGACGGCGCATTTTTCTTCCTGCCGCTGATGGTCGCCGCGTCGGCAGCAATCAAATTCAAAACCAACATGTCACTGGCAATCGCCATCGCGGGTGTACTGGTGCATCCCAGCTTCATCGATCTGATGGCGAAGGCCGCGCAGGGTGAGCACGTTGAGTTTGCCCTGATCCCGGTGACGGCGGTGAAATATACCTACACGGTGATCCCGGCGCTGGTGATGACCTGGTGCCTGTCATACATCGAACGTTGGGTGGATCGCATCACTCCGGCAGTCACCAAAAACTTCCTTAAACCAATGCTGATCGTGCTGATCGCCGCGCCGCTCGCCATCGTCATCATTGGCCCGATCGGTATCTGGATCGGTAGCGCAATTTCCGCGCTGGTGTATACCATTCACGGCTATCTCGGTTGGCTGTCAGTGGCCATTATGGGCGCATTGTGGCCGCTGCTGGTGATGACCGGTATGCATCGCGTCTTCACGCCAACCATTATTCAGACCATTGCCGAAACCGGAAAAGAAGGCATGGTGATGCCGTCAGAAATCGGCGCCAACTTGTCGTTAGGCGGTTCATCGCTGGCAGTGGCATGGAAAACCAAAAACCCGGAACTGCGTCAGACGGCGTTAGCGGCAGCCGCCTCTGCCATCATGGCAGGGATTTCCGAACCCGCGCTGTATGGCGTGGCGATCCGCCTGAAACGTCCGCTGATTGCGAGCCTTATCAGCGGTTTTATCTGCGGTGCCGTTGCCGGAATGGCCGGACTTGCAAGCCACTCCATGGCGGCTCCTGGCCTGTTCACCAGCGTCCAGTTTTTCGATCCGGCCAATCCGATGACCATCGTCTGGGTATTTGGCGTGATGGCGCTGGCGGTAGTGCTTTCCTTTGTATTAACGCTGATTCTCGGCTTTGAAGATATTCCTGTCGAAGATGCAGCCGCGCAGGCCAGAAAAAACCAGGCCGCGCAACCGGGCAATATCAATGGAGCCAGCATTTGACTGGTATGAACTGAGGTTAATTATGTCTGTTTTTCCGCAAGGATTTTTATGGGGCGGCGCACTGGCCGCCAACCAGTCTGAAGGGGCATACCGGGAAGGCGGCAAAGGACTGACTACCGTCGATATGATCCCCCACGGCACACACCGGATGCCCGTCAAGCTGGGTCAGGAAAAGCGCTTTGCGCTACGGGATAACGAATTTTATCCCAGCCATCAGGCGATCGACTTTTATCATCGCTATAAAGAAGATATCGCGCTGATGGCGGAAATGGGGTTTACGGTATTTCGTACTTCCATTGCCTGGAGCCGTCTCTACCCTAACGGCGATGAGCTGACGCCGAATAAAGAGGGCATCGCGTTTTACCAGAACGTGTTTGCCGAGTGTAAAAAATACGGTATTGAGCCATTAGTCACGCTGTGTCACTTCGACGTGCCAATGCATCTGGTCACCGAGTACGGCTCCTGGCGTAACCGCAAAATGGTTGAGTTCTTTACCCGCTACGCCCGTACCTGCTTCGAGGCCTTTGACGGTCTGGTGAAGTACTGGCTGACGTTCAACGAAATCAACATTATGCTGCACAGCCCCTTTTCAGGCGCCGGGCTGGTATTTGAAGAAGGTGAAAATCAGGATCAGGTGAAATATCAGTCCGCTCACCACGAACTGATAGCCAGCGCCCTGGCGACGAAAATAGCCCATGAAATTAATCCGCAAAACCAGGTCGGTTGTATGCTGGCTGGCGGTAATTTTTATCCTTATTCCTGTAAACCAGAAGATGTGTGGACCGCGCTGGAAAAAGACCGCGAAAACCTGTTCTTTATTGATGTGCAGGCGCGCGGGGCCTACCCGGCTTATTCTGCCCGCGTGTTTCGCGAAAAAGGCGTGGTCATAGAAAAAGCCCCAGAAGATGACGACATCCTGAAAAACACCGTCGATTTCGTCTCGTTCAGCTATTACGCATCGCGCTGCGCCTCGGCGGAAATGAACACGGGCAATACCAGCGTCGCCAACGTGGTGAAGTCGCTGCGTAATCCGTATATTGCGGCCAGCGAATGGGGCTGGGGCATCGATCCGCTTGGTCTGCGCATCACCATGAATATGATGTATGACCGCTACCAGAAACCGCTATTTCTGGTGGAGAACGGGCTGGGAGCGAAGGATGAAATCGATGCCAATGGTGAGATCAATGACGACTATCGCATTAGTTATTTACGCGAACATATTCGCGCCATGGCAGACGCGATTGAAGATGGCGTGCCCCTAATGGGTTACACCACCTGGGGCTGTATCGATCTGGTTTCTGCCTCAACCGGTGAGATGAGCAAACGCTACGGTTTTGTGTATGTGGACCGCGATGACGCGGGCAACGGCACGCTGGCGCGCATCCGTAAGAAATCATTCTGGTGGTACAAAAAAGTAATCGCCAGCAACGGTGCCGATCTGGCATAACAGATCTGTCGGAGGGGGTTACAACCTTCCGGCAGAATTACATATTTTCATTTCATTTATTACATTCCAGATGTGGAATCGTCCTTCCAGTTTCAGGTTTGCCCTCATCCTTTTTTACTGGCATTTTATTCAGTAGTTTTTAATCCTGGCCGTTCACCACAAGGAAGCGTGCATGTTTGATAAAAAGGGCAAATCAGCAGAGGTAATCACCAAACCGGTACGTCGCTTGAAAGTCAGCTATGTCAGAAAACGCCATGAAGATCCAAAAACGGGTTACACGCGACGAATCAGTCGGCACGCCTCGCTCACGCTGAACGGCGACTGGCTGGAACAAGCTGGATTTCCGACCGGTACGGCAGTGAATGTATCAGTGATGCAGGGGAAATTAATTATTGAGCAGGCAATTGAATGACGAGGAAGGCGGGAAACAGGCCGGATGTCGTTCACATCCGGCACTGATACGGTTTACTCTTCTGGCGCTTCCAGCTCGGAGAATCCACCGTGTCCTTCCCAACCGGCTAATCGCTGATAGACGGTATCAACAGCATCTTTGATCGGCTGTGTCATCGGGTAGTAAAACCCGACGATGTCCGGTTGAATGCCGAGGAAAATCACCTCACCAACGTCGTCTTTCAACTGATCGACCAGGTAATTCAGCGGCATGTTATGGGTGGTCATCATGAACATCTCGGCAATGTCATCGGGATCGATAATGCGGATTTCACCTGGGTTCAGCCCCATATCGGTGGCATCAACAATCAACAAACGTTGCGGACGCAGTTCACGGATGGCGACGATATCGTTCTCCGGCGCGCTACCGCCGTCGATGACAACCCAGTTGCCTTGAGGATTTGCAGCACACATTTCGGCCAGCAGCGGGCCCGCGCCGTCATCGCCCATCATGCTGTTACCCACACATAATAAAACGTCAGTCACGGTGTCTCCTCACCATCAGATAGATGGCGCTTTCCTGGTGTATGTCGTGCAGCATGCTAAGCATCAGCTTGCTCCACTCCTGCTGCTGCGGGGTCTGTACGGCACGCGCATCATCGAACGCGCGTGCCAGCATTTGCACATGGTTGAAATCGATGACGATCTCGCCGTATTTCGGCACACCTTCCATTTTCCGGCGGGCTTCGCTTCCCTCAGCAAGGGTAGCAATCCATGCCAGATATTCGTCCCATGGACAAGTTAACGCCGCTTCCAGGCAATCGATGATCCCAAGGTGGTGACCAATCGCCAGGCTGTAATAGACAACCTGCTGCGCCTCAGCGGGCGTCGCATCGTTCTCATCAATAAACTTACGGCTCAGTTGACTGAACACCACCGTTTCACTCATCGGATACGCGCCTCTTCGACAACATGGTTAAGATGCGTGACGATCTCGGTCAGACGCGGATCGTTTTCCGCTTCCAGCCAGCGCGCCACCTGATGCTCGCCCTGCCCTAACTGCGTCATATAGTCATCAGCAATCTGGCGACCGTAGCGGTATCCCGCCAGACGGCGAGCCTCGCGATCCACCTTCACTCGCAGCGGCTGAACCATATCCGGATGCAGAATTTCCGCCGGCTGTTCGTCCAGTTCACCCGGCGCACGCGCGTGAATTTTTTGTTCCAGCAGACCCAGCGCCATGGCAAAACCATACAGCGTGGCTGCAGGCGTTGGCGGGCAGCCAGGGATATACACATCCACCGGTACGATTTTGTCCGTGCCGCCCCATACGCAGTATAAGTCGTGGAAAATACCGCCGCTGTTACCGCAAGCACCGTAAGAGATACAAATTTTCGGGTCTGGCGCAGACTGCCAGGCGCGCAGCGCCGGAGAGCGCATGGCACGGGTTACCGCGCCGGTAAACAGCAGGATATCCGCATGGCGCGGGGACGGTACCACTTTGATGCCAAAACGTTCGGCGTCAAACAGCGGAGAAAGCGTGGCGAAGATTTCGATTTCGCAACCGTTGCAGCCGCCGCAGTCCACACGGTAAACGTACGCTGAACGCTTGATGCTTTTTAGCAGCGACGCTTTCATGCTGGCAATGGATTCATCCACCGTCATCGGTACCGGAATACCGTTGGCGTCACGTGGGCCTAATAAATTGCTCATCAGCTGGCCTCTTTCATATGGCGAGTCAGTTCAATACGGTCAGACGGCACCAGGCATTTCTGGCGCTTACAGTCCGGGCAGGTCTCAAAGCTTTCACGGTGGTTTTCCGCGCGGCTATCACCGTTGTGCTTAAGCAGCGCAATGGCGTAATCAATCTCTTTTTGTACCGCAAACGGACGGTTACATACGCGGCAATTACACAGCGCAAAGCGGGACTGCTGCAGGAAATCCTCTTTCTTCCACACCGCCAGCTCATATTCCTGCGACAGCTTGATCGCCGCCGTCGGGCAGACCTCTTCACAGCGGGCGCAGAAGATGCAGCGACCGAGATTGAACTGCCACGCTAGCTCATTGGTGGCCAGATCGGTTTCTACCGTCAACGCGTTCGACGGGCACGCATTCACACAGGCCGCACAGCCAATGCACTGCTGCGGGTTATGTTCCGGTTTGCCACGGAAGTTTTTATCGACCGCGATCGGCTCCAGCGGATACGACGACGTCGGAGCCCCGGTTTTGATGACTTTTTTGATAAAGGTAAACATGGCGATTCCTTATTTCAGCGGCGAGTTTTTACGCTCGATGCTGTAGCGCTCAAGTTCTTTGTACGGCACGACTTTGCTCTTCTTCTTACGTACATCGACCACGGTCATACGGTCAGTACAGGAGTAGCAAGGATCGAGGCTACCGATAATCAGCGGCGCATCGGAAACGGTATTACCACGCAGCATGTAGCGCAGCGTCGGCCAGTTGGCGTAGGTCGCCGCACGGCAGCGCCAGCGATACAGTTTCTGGTTGTCGCCGGTCATGCTCCAGTGAATGTCATCTCCGCGCGGCGCTTCAGCAAAGCCCAGTGCGAAACGGTGAGGAATGTAGGTAAAGCCTTCCACCATCAGCGGGCCGCCCGGCAGGTTATCCAGACCAAAGTCGATCATATTCAGTGCGGTGTAGACTTCATTAATACGAACTTTAAGACGAGAAATAACGTCGCAGCCTTGCTCGCTATGAACTTCCATCGGCAGCAGACCATAACCGACAAACGGGTGATCGGCGCGGGTGTCACGCGCGTGACCGCTGGCGCGTACCATCGGGCCGACGTTACTGAAGTCGCGGGCAATTTCCGGATCCAGACGACCAATACCAACGGTACGCTGTTCCATATTCGGCGTGCTGAGCAGCATATCGACCAGTTCCTGCACGTCACGACGCATCTGCTGCGCCAGTTGACGGGTCTGGATCATATCTTCTTTCAGCAGATCACGACGGATACCGCCGATCAGGTTCAGACCGTAGGTTTTACGCGCCCCGGTGAGGATCTCCGCCATCTTCATCGACGTTTCACGCACGCGGAAGAACTGCATAAAGCCGGAGTCAAAACCGGTGAAGTGACAGGCCAGGCCGAGGTTCAGCAGGTGCGAGTGCAGACGCTCAACTTCCAGTAGAATGGCACGGATCATCTGCGCACGTTCCGGCACCACGATGCCCATCGCATTCTCAACGGAGGTGGTATAGGCGGTGCTATGCGCAAAGCCGCAGATGCCACACACGCGATCTGACAGGAACGTCACTTCGTTGTAACCCATACGGGTTTCCGCCAGTTTCTCCATGCCGCGGTGGACATAGAACAGACGGTAGTCGGCATCGATAATGTTCTCGCCGTCCACGAACAGGCGGAAGTGACCGGGTTCATCGGAGGTGACGTGCAACGGGCCAATCGGCACCACGTTATTTTTCTTGTCGCCCAGTTCGTTGATGAACTCGTAGGTTTCAGCATCGGTAGTCGGCGCCGGGCGCTGACGATAATCCATGCTGTCTTTACGCAGCGGATAGAGTTCGTCGGGCCAGTCATCGGGCAGTACCAGACGACGCTCATCCGGTAAACCAACCGGGATCAAACCGTACATATCGCGCACTTCGCGCTCGCCCCAGACCGCAGCCGGAACGCGCGGCGTGACGGACGGGAACTCCAGCTTATTGGCATCGACTTCAACGCGGACGGTTATCCAGCATTTGGTGCCCTGCTCCATCGACATCACGTAGTAAACAGCGTAATGGCCGCACAGCTGGCGCTCGTCGTTACCAAACAACACGGACAACCAGCCGCCCTGTTTGTAGTACAGGAACTCCACCACTTCCGGCAGGTAGTTCACCTTGACGGTGATCGTCAGCTGATCTTTGGTCTGCCAGGCTTCATCCAGCACCACGCCCGGAAAGGCCTGATGCAGCGCAGCGAGATATTGTTGACCTAATTTTTCTTCAGACATGCTCAAACTCTCTTAAATCACGCCACCAGCAAGGAGACGAACGCTAAAAACGCAAACCCAAAACCGGCCCAGGTCACGCGTGAAGTGGCGCAAAAACGCAGACGCGCCATGCTGTTTTCGAACAGGGCGATGACCAGCACGCCGAGGACCAGTTTGACGACGGCAATCACCAGCGCCAGCAGCAGCCCACCCGCGGTGAAGGTTTCCATCTGTCCCCACGGCAGGAACACACCAACGAACATTTGCAGAACGACCAGTTGCTTGAGGCTAATGCCCCATTTCAGCACGGCAAAACCGCTGCCGCTGTATTCAGTCAATGGACCTTCCTGCAGCTCTTGCTCTGCTTCTGCCAGATCGAATGGCAGTTTGCCCATTTCGATAAAGGTGGCGAAAGCACAGGCGCACAGTGCCAGAATCAGCGGGATGCTGCGCGCAGCAGGCCAGTGGTAAATGGTATCGGCGATATTGCTGATATGGGTTGAACCTGCAACCTGTGCCGCTACCCACAGCCCCAGCAGCAGGATAGGTTCAACCAGCACGCCGAGCATCGCTTCACGGCTGGCACCAATGGCGGTAAACGGGCTACCGGTATCCAGTCCCGCGATAGAGAAGAAGAAACGGGCAATGGCGAACAGGTAAACTAAGGTGATCAGATCGCCCAGTTGCGGCAGCGGTGAGCCAACGGTCACTACCGGCAACGCAGTGGCGATAGTCAGCATCACGCCCACCATCACAAACGGCGTCAGGCGGAAAACCCAGCTGGAATCCGCAGGCGCAATGCTCTGACGGCCCAGCAGTTTGATAATGTCGCGGTATTCCTGCAAAACGCCAGGACCACGGCGATTGTGCAAACGCGCACGCGCCACGCGGGTAACGCCGGACAGCAGCGGCGCAACGGCAAACAGCACCAGCGCCTGAATTAACGGATATAAAACACTCATTCTCAGGCTCCTCGTGAAACCACAATCACCACCAGCACCGCCAGCTCAATTAGCGCCAGTCGACGGAACAGCACCGGTGCAGCCGCATTCTGCCAGCCCGGAATCAGTGATACCGGGTTTAGCCATTTACGCAGTTTGAGTACCGGGGCAAAGGCTTCTTTCACCGGCATGGCAAAACCGTGTGCGGTAATGACCATTGACTGCTCGTGATCGTAACCACACACCCATGCCGCACCGCGTGAACGCGACGGCAGACGGTTGCCTTTGAAAATTGCCATGATGATGAACGGCAGCAGCGGACATGCTATCAGCAGCAGCGTGATCATTGGCTGAGAAACGGTGGTGTTCGCAGTTTCCAGCGGCAGCGGAACGGCAGAGGAGATCATCGGCAGCAGCCACGGCGCAGCCACGCCGCCAATCACGCAACAGATAGCCAGCGCAACGACGCTCACACCCATCAGGATTGGCGCGCAGCAGGCGTTTTCAGCTTCCTTCGTGCGCGGTGCGCCAAGGAAAGTAACGCCATAGACTTTCGCCATACACATCACCGCCAGCGCGCCGGTAATCGCCAGTCCTACCGCCAGCAACGGTCCTAAAAAACGGCCGACAAATGCGCCGCTGTTGCCAAGCTTAAAGAAGGACTGGTAGATAACCCACTCACCGGCAAAACCGTTCAGCGGCGGCAGCGCGGCCATCGCCATCAGACCAACCAGCATCGCCAGAGAGATAACCGGCATGCGTTTGCCGATACCGCCCAGTTTTTCGATATCACGATGACCGGTACGGAACCAGATGCTGCCTGCGCCCAGGAACAGAACGCTTTTGAACAGGCTGTGGTTTACCAGGTGGTACAGACCGCCGGTCAAACCCAGCGCAATCAGCGCCGGTTGATTCAGGGAAATCCCGGTCACGCCAGCGCCCAGCCCCAGCAGAATAATGCCGATGTTTTCCAGCGTGTGGTACGCCAGCAGACGCTGGATGTTGTGCTCCATCAGCGCATACAGACCGCCAACAAACGCGGTGATCATCCCCAGCACCAGCAGCGTAACGCCCCACCACAGCGGCGCGTTACCGCCCAGCAGCGACAGCGACAGAATACCCAGCAGACCCACCTTCATGACGACGGTAGAGAACAGTGCCGCAGCCGGTGCGCTGGCATTGGCGTGAGCCTGTGGCACCCAACCATGCAGAGGAATAATTCCGGCCAGCAGGCCAAAACCCGCCACGCCCAGCAGCCAGATGTCGGCGCCGAGCGGCAGCTCCTGGGTACGCAGATCAAGCAGACGCAGCTCCAGGGTGCCGTAGCGTTGCCACACAAGGTAGCAGGCAACCGCCAGCAGCAGCGTACCAATACGTCCCAGCGCAAACCACAGTTTGCCTTCTTTACTGCATCCGGTGAGGAACACAGCACACAGCGCCATGATTTCCGCCATCACCACCAGCGTACCGAGGTTGCTGGCAACCACCGCACATACCGCCGCGGCCATCAGCAGATTCACCAGCAGGCCGTTAGCTTTCACCTGCGGATGACGATGCCAGTCAATGTTGTACAGGCTGACAAACAGACCGCACAGACCCAACGTAATCAGCCAGATAGCGTTCAGCGGCGTCATTTGCAGACTGTGACCAATAAACGGCATCACGCCGCTGACCGCCAGCCCATTAATCAGTACGCTAAAACCCGCAGCCGCCGTATACAGGCTGCCCACCGCACCGCCAACCCCGGCAATCCAGCCACTCAACGATTTATGAAATGAAAACAGAAATGCCAGAACCGCCGCCGCTGTAAACCAGGCCACGCCGCTGTTAATTAGTGAAATTGCGCTCATTTTGCATCCCCACTCTGAGCCTGCTGAAACAAGGTGAGATCGCCGAAATCGGTGTTGAAAGTCAGCTCACGCTTACGTTTGCTGGCGCGGGCGATATCCATGTTGCTCACCAGGTGCAGGGCTTTGGTTGGGCACATGCGCACGCAGGCCGGACCTTGCTCGTCAAAACTGCACAGATCGCATTTCACCGCGATGGCGCGAACGCCCGGAACCCAGTCCAGCAGCGTGCTCACACGCGCAGGCGCCGGCGGAGCCGGAGGCGCTTTTGGCGTATTGGCGTTCGCCGGGATGTGCAGCGGACGGCTGCCGGAAAACTCAATCGCGCCGAACGGACAGGCAATCCCGCACAATTTGCAGCTGACGCACAGGCTTTCATTCAGCTGTACGGCGCCATCGACACGGTTAATCGCATTAACCGGACAAACGGTGGCGCAAGGCGCATCTTCACACTGGTGGCAAAGCTGCGGCGCGGATTCTTTTTCATTTAACATCACTTTCAGGCGCGGCATTGACTGCAGGCCATGCTGGCGATGTGTCTCTGAGCAGGCGGCTTCACAGGTGTGGCAGCCAATACAAAGAGTGGAGTCAGCAATTACAAAACGATTCACCAGGCATTCCTCAGGTGATAGTCATTTTTGACGAAAACATGTCTGCAAAATGTCATTTCGACATTTTTCGACATGCCCATTCCCTAAAACATCGTGACGCAGTATGAAACCGCATCATGACAAAACTGGACGGCCCCCGAGGCTTAAGCCGGGCTATGTCCCTCAACCAGCTGGCTTAAATTCACCGGCATATTGTTCTCAACCGCGGTGTACAAGCTGTCGTAGACGCTGGCGATTTTTTCGAGATAGTGCTCCAGCACCTGCTCGCGATCGCGGTTGCTGATACGCTCATCGACCTTACCGTCGATGGTCAATTCTGCCTGTGCAATCAGCTGCTTATCATCACCGTCTTTCGTTTCGACGTAGTATTCGATGGTATGACTGTTAAAACCGTCCGCCAGCGTGACGTAGATAGTGAAGTGTTCAAAAAGGACGAAGCAGAGATCTTTGTCCGGTGCGCAGCTCATTGCATGATGCAAACGCGCTTTTGACAGGGTGATCCCCTGAACCAGCGAGTTACAGTAAATACGCCACTGGTCCTGTAGGCGACGATGCCGTTCAGCGATGTAATCGGCTTTTTCGCTTATTTCCCAAATAGTCATGTCAGGTTACCCGTTTAGCAGAGATGAACAGCCTTAAGCACATTTCATGCCAAAATTAAATTACTTAATTTTCATATAGATAAAAAATCAAAGGCGGGTGACGACATGTCATTTCGTCATCGTCGTCATTGTCACGAATGAAAAAATTCAACCTGGCATGCTTATTGCTTTTGATACGGCAACTTCACAGGAGGCGGTATGCACGAAATAACCCTCTGCCAACGGGCACTGGAATTGATTGAACAACAGGCCACCCAACACGGCGCAAAGCGGGTAACTGGGGTCTGGCTCAAAATTGGCGCATTTTCTTGCGTAGAAACCAGCGCTCTCGCCTTTTGTTTTGATCTGGTATGCCGTGGCACCCTTGCAGAAGGTTGTAAACTCCACCTCGAAGAACAAGAAGCCGAATGTTGGTGCGAATCTTGTCAGCAATACGTCACGTTACTGACGCAACGCGTGCGCCGATGTCCGCAATGCAACAGCGATATGCTGAGAATTGTGGCTGATGACGGCTTACAGATTCGACGTATTGAAATAGATCAGACTCCAGCGCCGGATGGCGACGCTTAAGCGTCTTATCCAGCCTACACAAAGAGCTCGTTTGTAGGCCGGATAAGGCAAAGCCGCCATCCGGCAACAGATGTATCGCAAGTAAAAAGATCAGGAGTGAGCGATGTGTACGACATGTGGTTGCGCTGAAGGCAACCTATATATAGAGGGTGATGAGCATAATCCCCACTCGGCGTTTCGCAGCGCGCCATTTGCCCCGGCGGCTCGTCCGGCGCTGAATATTACCGGTGTGAAGACCTCAAATTTCACACCGAGCCAGACCGAAGAAGGTGATTTGCACTACGGTCACGGTGAAGCAGGCACCCACGCGCCAGGCATGAGCCAGCGCCGCATGCTGGAAGTGGAAATTGACGTACTGGATAAAAACAACCGCCTGGCCGAGCGCAACCGTGCCCGCTTTGCGGCCCGTCAGCATCTGGTACTGAACCTTGTTTCAAGCCCGGGCTCCGGTAAAACCACGCTGCTGACCGAAACGCTGATGAAGCTGAAAGATAGCGTGCCGTGCGCCGTTATTGAAGGTGACCAGCAGACGGTGAACGATGCTGCCCGTATTCGCGCCACAGGCACGCCCGCCATTCAGGTCAACACCGGTAAAGGTTGCCACCTTGACGCACAAATGATTGCTGACGCCGCGCCGCGTTTGCCGCTTGACGATAACGGCATTCTGTTCATTGAAAACGTCGGCAACCTGGTCTGCCCTGCCAGCTTCGACCTCGGCGAGCGCCATAAAGTGGCCGTGCTTTCCGTCACCGAAGGTGAAGACAAACCGCTGAAATATCCGCATATGTTTGCCGCCGCATCGCTGATGCTGCTCAACAAAGTGGATCTGCTACCGTACCTCAATTTTGACGTTGAAAAATGCATCGCCAGCGCCCGGGAAGTGAATCCGGAAATTGAGATCATCCTGATTTCCGCCACCAGCGGCGAAGGGATGGATCAATGGCTGTCATGGCTGGAGAATCAGCGATGTGCATAGGTGTTCCGGGTCAAATCCGCACCATTGATGGCAACCAGGCTAAGGTCGACGTTTGCGGTATTCAGCGCGACGTCGATCTGACGCTGGTCGGTAGCTGTGATGAAAAGGGTGAGCCACGCCTGGGCCAGTGGGTACTGGTTCACGTCGGTTTCGCCATGAGCATCATTAATGAAGCAGAAGCGCGCGACACGCTCGACGCGCTGCAAAACATGTTTGACGTTGAGCCGGATGTCGGCGCGTTGCTGTATGGCGAGGAAAAATAATGCGTTTTGTTGACGAATACCGCGCACCAGAACAGGTGATGCAGTTGATAGAGCACCTGTGTGAACGTGCTGCACTCCTCCCCTACACGGCTGAACGCCCGCTGCGCATCATGGAAGTTTGTGGGGGTCATACCCACGCAATCTTCAAGTTCGGTCTCGACCAGTTACTGCCTGAAAACGTCGAGTTTATTCACGGTCCAGGCTGCCCGGTGTGCGTTCTGCCGATGGGCAGAATTGACAGCTGTGTCGAAATCGCCAGCCACCCGGAAGTGATTTTCTGCACCTTTGGCGACGCGATGCGCGTCCCGGGTAAACAAGGTTCTCTGCTACAAGCCAAAGCGCGCGGCGCGGATGTCCGTATCGTCTATTCCCCAATGGATGCGCTGAAGCTGGCCGAGGAAAACCCAACGCGCAAAGTGGTGTTCTTTGGCCTGGGTTTTGAAACCACCATGCCGACAACCGCCATCACTCTGCAGCAGGCCAAACAGCGCGATGTGCAGAACTTTTACTTTTTCTGCCAGCACATCACCTTGATCCCAACGCTGCGCAGCCTGCTGGAACAACCGGACAACGGCATTGATGCCTTTTTAGCGCCGGGTCACGTCAGCATGGTGATTGGCACTGACGCCTATAATTTTATTGCCTCAGATTTCCATCGTCCGTTAGTGGTCGCTGGCTTCGAACCGCTCGATCTCCTGCAGGGCGTGGTGATGTTGATTGAGCAGAAAATTGCCGCGCACAGCCAGGTAGAAAATCAGTATCGCCGCGTGGTACCGGATGCCGGTAACGCGTTAGCGCAACAGGCCATCGCCGAGGTGTTCTGCGTCAATGGCGACAGCGAATGGCGCGGTCTGGGCGTTATCGAATCCTCTGGCGTTCACCTGACGCCTGACTATCAGCGCTTTGACGCCGAAGCGCATTTCCAGCCAGCGCCGCAGCAGGTGTATGACGATCCGCGCGCGCGTTGCGGAGAGGTATTGACCGGCAGATGCAAACCGCATCAGTGCCCGCTATTTGGCAAAACCTGTAACCCGGAGACCGCATTTGGCGCCCTGATGGTCTCCTCCGAAGGCGCATGTGCCGCCTGGTATCAGTATCGTCAGCAGGAGTGTGAAGCATGAACAGCGTACAACTCGCCCACGGTAGCGGCGGCCAGGCTATGCAGCAGTTGATCAACAGTCTGTTTATGGAGGCATTCGCGAATCCGTGGCTGGCGGAACAAGAAGATCAGGCACGTCTGGAACTGGCGCAACTGGTCGCTGAAGGCGATCGTCTGGCGTTTTCAACCGACAGCTATGTTATCGATCCGTTGTTCTTCCCGGGCGGTAATATCGGCAAGCTGGCAATCTGCGGTACGGCTAACGACGTGGCGGTCAGCGGCGCGATACCGCGCTACCTCTCCTGCGGTTTTATCCTCGAAGAGGGTCTGCCAATGGACACGCTGAAAACCGTCGTTAACAGCATGGCGGCAACCGCGCGCGAAGCGGGTATTGCTATCGTAACCGGCGATACCAAAGTTGTGCAGCGCGGCGCGGCGGACAAACTTTTTATCAACACCGCCGGAATGGGCGCGATCCCCGCCAACATTCACTGGGGTGCCCAGACCCTGAGCGTGGGCGATGTGCTGCTGGTCAGCGGTACGCTTGGCGATCATGGTGCAACTATCCTTAACCTGCGCGAACAGCTGGGTCTTGATGGCGAACTGGTCAGCGACTGCGCGGTATTGACGCCGCTTATCCAGACGCTACGTGATATCCCCGGCGTGAAGGCGCTGCGTGACGCGACCCGTGGCGGCGTGAATGCGGTAACGCATGAATTTGCCGCATCATGCGGGTTTGGCATTGAGCTGTCTGAAGCGGCCCTGCCCGTGAAACCCGCGGTGCGTGGCGTTTGCGAACTGCTGGGTCTGGATGCGCTCAATTTTGCTAACGAAGGTAAGCTGGTGATTGCCGTTGAACGTCAGGCTGCTGAAGCCGTACTTGCCGCGCTGCGCGCGCATCCGTTAGGACGCGATGCCGCGCTGATTGGTGAAGTGGTAGAACGCAAAGGTGTGCGTCTGGCCGGACTGTACGGCGTGAAACGGACCCTCGATTTACCACACGCCGAACCTTTACCTCGTATATGTTAGCAGCCAGTTGGCAGCATACTGTAGGCCGGATAAGACGCATTTGCGTCGACATCCGGCATTAACGCTGCATTATCGCCTGATGGCGCTTTGCTTATCAGGCCTACGGATTGCGTGACCAGCGAGTTCGCGGTCAGCTATCCGGCAATGATTTACGACTTATACCTATAATTCATTTACCGTTTTCGCACCGTTCTGCGGTGCTTTTCCTGGAAAAGCAATATGTCGTATACACCGATGAGTGACCTCGGACAGCAAGGCCTGTTCGATATTACTCGTACATTATTACAGCAGCCCGATCTCCCGTCTCTCAGCGAGGCGCTTTCGCAGCTGGTCAAGCGTTCAGCGCTGGCCGACTGCGCGGCTATTGTGTTATGGCAGGCACAAACGCAGCGTGCGCGTTATTTTGCGACGCGTGAAAATGGTAAACCCATCGATTATGAAGATGAAACGGTACTGGCCCATGGCCCGGTACGCCGTATTTTGTCTCGCCCCGATGCGCTGCACTGCAACTATCACGAGTTTACGGAAACCTGGCCACAGTTGGCTTCAGGTGGACTGTATTCTGAATTTGGCCACTACTGCCTGCTGCCGCTGGCGGCGGATGGACGCATCTTTGGCGGCTGTGAATTCATCCGCAACGAAGATCGTCCGTGGAGTGAAAAAGAGTACAACCGGCTGCAGACCTTCACCCAGATAGTCGGCGTCGTTGCGGAACAAATTCAGAGCAGAGTCAGCAACAACGTCGATTACGATTTGCTGTGTCGCGAACGTGACAACTTTCGTATCCTCGTCGCCATCACCAATGCGGTGCTCTCCCGCCTGGACATTGACGAGCTGGTCAGCGAAGTCGCCAAAGAGATCCATCACTACTTCGACATTGATGCCATCAGCATCGTGTTACGCAGCGATCGCAAAAACAAGCTCAGCATTTATTCCACCCACTATCTGGATGAACATCATCCGGCGCACGAACAAAGTGAAGTGGATGAAGCAGGTACGCTTTCTGAACGCGTTTTCAAAAGCAAAGAGATGCTGCTGATTAATCTGAGCGAACGCGATACGCTCGCCCCTTACGAACGGATGCTGTTCGAAACCTGGGGCAACCAGCTACAGACTCTGTGCCTGCTGCCGCTGATGTCCGGCAACACGATGCTTGGCGTGCTCAAACTGGCGCAGTGTGAAGAAAAAGTTTTCACCACCGCCAACCTGAAACTGTTGCGCCAGATTGCCGAACGCGTAGCCATTGCGGTAGATAACGCGCTTGCCTATCAGGAGATACATCGCCTGAAAGAACGTCTGGTCGATGAAAACCTGGCGCTGACCGAGCAACTGAACAATGTGGACAGTGAGTTCGGCGAAATTATCGGTCGCAGCGAAGCCATGTACAGCGTACTCAAACAGGTCGAAATGGTGGCGCAGAGCGACAGCACCGTATTGATTCTGGGTGAGACAGGTACGGGTAAAGAGCTGATCGCCAGAGCGATTCATAATCTGAGTGGCCGTAACGCCCGCCGGATGGTGAAGATGAACTGCGCGGCAATGCCTGCCGGATTACTGGAAAGCGACCTGTTTGGTCACGAGCGCGGCGCGTTTACCGGGGCCAGCACACAGCGAATTGGGCGTTTTGAACTGGCGGATAAAAGCTCGCTGTTCCTCGATGAAGTAGGTGACATGCCGCTGGAGCTACAGCCTAAGCTGCTGCGCGTACTGCAAGAGCAGGAATTTGAACGCCTGGGCAGCAACAAGCTGATCCAGACCGACGTTCGGTTGATCGCCGCCACTAACCGCGATCTGAAAAAGATGGTTGCCGATCGGGAATTCCGTAACGATCTGTATTACCGGCTGAACGTTTTCCCAATCCATTTACCTCCGCTGCGCGAGCGCCCGGAAGATATCCCACTGCTGGTGAAAGCCTTTACCTTTAAAATTGCTCGCCGGATGGGACGCAATATCGACAGTATTCCTGCCGAAGCGCTTCGTACCTTGAGCAGCATGGAGTGGCCGGGTAACGTGCGCGAACTGGAAAACGTGGTGGAGCGCGCGGTTCTGCTTACCCGAGGCAACGTGCTACAGCTGTCCCTGCCGGATATTGCCGCGTTGACGCCGTCCGCACCGCCGGTAGCCACCGAAGTTGCGCAGGATGGCGAGGACGAATACCAGTTGATCATGCGCGTCCTGAAAGAGACCAACGGCGTGGTTGCCGGTCCTAAAGGTGCTGCGCAGCGATTGGGGCTAAAACGAACCACGTTGTTGTCGCGTATGAAGCGATTAGGTATTGATAAGGATGCGCTGGTTTAGCCATTGTGGCTATACTGGGTGATAACTCAACGAAAGGAGGCAGTATGGCGGTATCAGCACGTAATCAATTAACCGGTTCAGTCAGTGCAGTTGCCACTGGTGCAGTGAATGATGAAGTTGAACTGACGCTGGCTGGCGGCGCAAAACTGGTCGCGATTGTGACCCATAGCAGCCAGCAGGCACTGGGTCTGGCGAAAGGAAAAGAAGCCATTGCGCTGATTAAAGCGCCGTGGGTGACGCTGGCGACTGAAGACTGTGGCCTGAAATTCTCTGCCCGTAACCAATTTGCCGGTAGCGTTTCACAGGTAACCGAAGGCGCCGTTAACGCCACCGTACACATCAAAACTGATGCCGGTTTTGACATTGTTGCGGTCGTGACGAACGAAAGTCAGCAAGAGATGAAACTGAGCCAGGGAAGCCGGGTCATCGCGCTGATCAAAGCCTCGGCCATTCTTATTGCCACCAAAGCGTAACCGCCATCCGGTACCCGATAGTTAAATTGCCCGATGGCGCTACGCTTATCGGGCCTACGCGACAGGTGAGCCTGCGCTTGCTAGCCGGATAAGGCATCGCCGCCATCCGGCACAAAATAACCAGATTACTTCTTGCGCTGATATTTCTCAGGTAATTCCGGGACGGGACGCTTGTCATCAATCAGATGGCGAACGGTCAGAATCGGGTGACGCCAGAGCATTCTCGGCCCGGCCCAACGCATAATTTGCTTCATCTCTTCGCGTTTAGCAGGTTGATAGCAGTGTACCGGACACTGTTTGCAGGCCGGTTTTTCCTCGCCAAACACGCACTTGTCCAGGCGCTTTCGCGCATAAGCAAACAACGCATCGTAATGCCCCTGTTCATCTGAAGCTTCCGGACACTGGCTTTCGTACAGCGAGATCATCTTTTGGATCGTCATTTTTTCACGAGCAATACGTTTGCCGGACATGATGCCTCCACAATTAAGTTGCATAAATAATACACCTTAATCATGAAGGCAACCAAGACCCGAGTACCGCTTACTCGTCACAACGGCTAAATAGCCCTGCGTTTATAAGGACGGTAGTGCGGTAGCCAAAAGTTATCTTTAATACTCTGCGACAGCGCGTCGTCGCTCATCTTCTCTGCCACACCCGACTGCTGTGCCGCCTTACCGACCTCAAAGGCAATGCTGCGGGTCACCTCGCAGATTGTCCCAATCTCCGGCAACAGAGCGCCTTCCCCGTTACGCACCAACGGGGAAGCATCGGCCAGCGCACGGCTTGCCGCCATCAGCATAGCCTCTGTTACGCGTGTCGCGCCGCTGGCGATAGCCCCCAGACCGATGGCCGGGAAAACATACACGTTATTGCACTGCGCCACCGGAATGGAGCGTCCATTAAATTCAATCACACCGCAGGGACTGCCGGTCGCAATGATGGCCTGTCCCTCGGTCCAGCGAATGATATCTTCTGGTCGCGCTTCCATTCTCGAAGTGGGATTCGACAACGGCATAACAATCGGACGGTCGCAGTATTGGTACATCGTGCTAATTACCTCCTGCGAGAACAATCCAGCCTGACCCGACACCCCCAGCATAACCGCCGGTTTGGCATTGTGGATCACCTCCAGTAACGACGGTGCCGGCCCCTCATACTGCCAGTCAGAAATTTCCTCGGGCGACTGCGCCAGCGGTTGCTGGAAATCAGCTAAGGCATTATTGGTGGTCATCACCAGACCGTCGCGATCCACCATAAAAATGGTCCGTCTGGCTTCAGACTGGCTCATTCCTTCACTGATGCGACAGGCAATAATATGCCGGGCAATCCCACATCCCGCAGCCCCCGCCCCCACAATTACGATTGATTGCTGACGGAAGTCACGACCGCTGCCTCGGCAGGCAGCAACCAAAGTCGCCAGAGCCACCGACGCCGTGCCTTGAATATCATCGTTAAAACAGCACAGCTCATCGCGATAACGGTCCAGCAGCGGTACCGCGGTATGCTGGGCAAAATCTTCAAACTGCAGCAGAACGTTAGGCCAGCGCCGTTTTACGGCAGCAATAAACATTCCAATAAATGCGAAATAGTCTTCACCAGTTATGCGCGGATGACGCCAGCCGATATAGCGCGGATCGTCCAGCAGTCGCGCATTATTCGTGCCGACATCCAGTAAAATAGGTAGCGTATTCGCCGGATTTACCCCGCCACAGACGGTATAGAGCGACAGTTTCCCGATAGGAATTCCCATACCGCCAACGCCCTGGTCGCCCAGCCCCAGAATGCGCTCACCATCGGTGACGACGATGACCTTGATATGGTGCCGTGGAATATCATGCAAAATATCGTCAATACGATCGCGATCGGGCCAGGAGATAAAAACACCGCGCGCACGACGATATATCCACGAGAATTTTTCACAGGCGGCCCCGACTACCGGGGTATAAACGATGGGCAGCATCTCTGGAAGATACTTTTTCAGCAGGTAATAAAATAACGTTTCGTTGGTATCCTGGATATTACGCAGGTAAATATGTCGAGCGTTGTGGGACTCAGCCTCAAGATATTGTTGATACGCCCGTTCGGCTTGTTCATCAATATTCTCAATGGCGCAAGGCAGTAGCCCACTCAGGTTAAAGTCGTGCCTTTCTTGCTGCGTGAAGCTGCTTCCCTTGTTTAATAACGGAGATTCAAGCAGTAACTTCCCCGTAAACGGGACGTATAAAACATCGTTTGTCACGTTGCCATCCATAAATTACAACCAGATAAAAAATAAGAGCCTGCATTAGCAGGCTCTCGGGATTCAAATCAGGACATAGTTGGCAACCAGCATCGCCGCAATACCGGCCAGCGCTGGAAGCAGCGTTCTTCTGACGATCATAAACGGTGAACATTCTCCTGCTTTACTCACCGCAATAATGATTCCAGCCACTGGGGACATTGAGCGCCCCATTCCCGCCATTAACTGCATAGGCAGGATCATATTGACGGCGCTCTCACCAAATTTTGCTGCAATGGAGGGGGCCAGTCCGGAGAAGGAGAAAAAGGCGGCAACACCAGAGCCTGTCAGGATGGCGGTTACGCCCACCAGCGCGGTCATCACCAGCGTCATGCTGGTAAAGCCCAGTCCTGCGTTTTGCACTGACTGTAACAGGTAGTCCACCGCGCCAATTTTCTGCAACCCCTGGGCGTAGATATCCGCACATACCAGCAAGGAAACGATACTGGTAAACATGCTGCCCATGCCTTTGAAAAAGACCTGTAATCCTTTGCAGCTGCTTTTGAAATCACGGGTAGCCACCAGTTCAAAGAAAAATGCGACCACAGCGCCAAGGATCATCGCCGTGACTACGTCAATTTTGATGGATTTGATAACCAAAGGGCTAAAGACCAGCACCAGTGCCACCGGCAGGACCGGCAAAAGAGCATAAATCGCGGGCGCTTTGCGACCCTCTTCTTCCGCTTGCGCCACGCTTTGCGCACCCGGTACAAAGCCATCCTTTTTGTCGAAATATTTCGCGGTGAAGTAAATCACCACCGCCACGGCCAGCATAACCGCCACCGCAACCGGCATCTGGTAATGAGCAAAGTAGATAGCGCTTTCCATTCCGGCATGCTTCGCCGCCAGATTCGCCGTACCTGCCGCAGGCCCTAGATCCATAAACGCGCACAGGGCAATCATCGCGGCCGCAGAGGCTTTACTGACTCCGAGGCGCACCAGAACCGGGAAGAATGTCACCAACAGCAACATTGCCAGGCCCGCCGCACTTGAAATTGCCACGTGCAGAAGCTGCGCGCAGATGTACCCCAACGCGAGGATAAGGTAAGGCGCTTTAATTACCTGTAGCGGGCGAATGCACATATTCACCATCGCGTTCGATGCTTTGATGTGATCCATATAGCTGGCAAATCCACCCGCCGCCATGATGATAAGACCGATACCCGCAATTTGTGTGGTCAACGATGCTTTTGCAAAGCTAAAGATATCCAGCCAGGTTGACCCCGTGGATTTCGCTTTATCATAGAGAATGCTGTTTTCTGGATAAAACAGTACTGTGATGGTCAATAATGCCAGTCCAGCGAGTAATAAAACAGTTTGCGGCTGATAATTTTTAACAATTAACCATGCAGCAATAACTGTTATCACTATTGCTATAATAAACGCCGTCATAATAACAATTCCTATGCCATACAAATCTGGTAGGGTTACCCGTCATATCATCATAGCTTATGCAGGATACCGGGAAATCACATCCATATATAAGCAGTTATAATATGTACGTAAATTTATCGTATTACATACTCAAATATTGAGATTTAATTGTAATGGGTTGTGTGGTTGTAAAATACGGGAAAGGTGTTTTCCCACCTCTTTTTGTGAGTAAGATCGCAACTCATCTGAATACGGTCACATCCTCCAAAAAAGGCTGGATGCGGGTTTCCAGGATATTCATTCAATGATTGACGTCGAAAGCGTATTACCCTATAACAGCGTTGATATACAACAGCCATCGGGTGTTATCTATGTACAAAAAAAACACGTTAAGTCTGGATGAGTATAACTCACTTACTCTTAATATGGGCGATCTTACAGAATCTGAGTGCCGACTTAATGAGTACATTAATAAGCACTTCAATGAACTCCCCTATCATGGCATTGTTGATCTCTCGCAGAATGCGATGGTAAGTAAAGCTACTATCGGTCGATTCCTGAATAAAATAGGTTTTACCGGTTATGCCGCTTTCCGTAAAGCATTAGACATTACACTGTCAAAAAATAAACTATCAGCACCTTTTGAGAAAAACATCAAACTGCGTAACAATTCCAGCATCACGACAGAAAGTATTGTTACTGATTTCACGCATAAAATATCAACGTTATTTAGTCAATTTAAAAATAATATCGATATTGAAAGCCTGAATGCGTTTATCGATCTGGTATTAAACAATCAACGCCATATTTATGTCGTCGGTCCTTCATCTTCTCATGCCATGGCGACGCATTTTTGTACGTTGCTAAAGTACTTTCGCAGCGATATTACCCTGTTACCAACAGACATCAGCGAACTCCCCAAATGCCTCATCAATATCAAGGAGGAGGACGTCCTGATTGTGTTCTCTTACTATCGATTTAACCGGGTCGCGCTCAATATTGCAAAATGGTTCAGAAAAAAGAATGCCGTCGTAGTGTTGGTGACCAACTCAGAGGCGAACCCTTACGGTAAGTTCTGCGATCTGCAGTTTGTTCTCCCAAGCGACGTACATTCCATTTTTCAAAGCCGTATTCTTGGCTTCTTTTTTATCGAACTCATTCTGCATCTGGCTTATGAGAAAGGAGATAGCGAGGGGAATTTTGCCCAACTGGAAGAATTGTTCGTCTTCTTCGAAACATTTTCTGCATCGGCTCATAATACTTAGCGCTGCCAGCCGCCAGGAGAGTTATCCCGCCCGGCAGCATGACGAATCAGGCAATCTCTGCGGTTTTCACGCGATCGAACTCAGCAATTGTTTCCGCAATGAGCGCATCGTTAGCCCCGATATATGACAGCGGCTCACAGGCGGCGGTAATTTCTGCCACAGACAATGACGCGCGGATTTCCGGGCTAGCCTGTACGATCTCCATGAAGCGGTGCTCTCCGGTTGCATGCTTTAGCAGGTTTTTCACTACGTTATAGGCGGACTCTCTGCCAATTTTGGCGGCAAGTTTCATCGTCAGCGATTCCGACATAATAAAGTGCTTTGAGCAGTCAAAATTGGCGCGCATTTTCTCTTCATTAATGACGAGATGCGAAAGCAGATTTTTTGCGCGTGTCAGACTGGTCGATAAGGCATTTGATGCCTCCGGAAGGATCGTCCAGTTCAGAACCCTCATAGAGGCGGCTCGCACATCCTGTTGATCCAACATGGCCGGCGCACCAGAAGCATACATCCAGCCCATCCTTGCCAGCGTTTGTATCATGTTACTGGCGCGTGGGTTAACTTTGTGCGGCATCGTGCTTGACCCGCCGCCGCCTTCTCCTTCAAGCACTTCGGCAATCGGCGTGCGTCCCATGGTTTCGACATCGTTAGCCAGGCGACACAGCGTGCCGTGGATAAGAGCAAAAAACTGCACAACCTCAACAACCGCATCCTGGCTGGCATTATTAATCCCGCAGGGCACGTTCAGACCCAGCGCTAACATCAGCCGCTTGCGCGTTTCCATTCCCTGCTCGCCCACAGAAGCCAGGTTGCCCACCGCACCGCCAAAGAGTCCGGTAACGGCGCGCGGATACAGCTGCTGGAGCCTTGTCAGGTGGCGGTTTATCTCCGCCAGATAACTGCAAACATGCAGCCCCCACGTCGTTGCAGAGGCATCCACCGAATTGGTGCGAGCAACCATTACCGTACGAGCATGTCGTAACGCCATCGTTTTCATGGTTTCGCCAACATCAAGCAATTGCTCACGCAATAGCCGCAGCGTTTGCTGCAATCTCATCGCCATGCCTGAGTCGAGTAAATCCTGAGTGGTGCATCCCCAATGCAGAAACTGACTTACCAGCGGCGTTCCGCTGGCGGAGATCTGATCGATCAGCGGTTTTATCGCCATGCCGACCGTCTGTGTTTCCTGCGCCAGCGCTGGCCAGTCTATCTGTATTTCCCGACAGGTTTGTTCAATTTCAACGGCCGCCTGTTCAGGGATAATCCCCAACTCACTTTGCACGCGAGCGACCGTCGCCTCAAAGCGCAACCAACAACGCAGCAGATTGTCGTCAGACCATATTTCCCGCATCCTGGCCTGAGTGAACAATGATGAATAAAGGTCAGAATCAAATACCGTTGTTTGCTTCCCGTACATACAGCGCCTCTCCGGCCAATGAATGCGTGATAATCGAAAATGTGATTAATCAATTTTGCGGGATCTGTCTGCCAATTTATAGGGGAAAATAGTATTCCCACCCCAAAAATAATTATGAGAATACAACTTTCCCATTTTCAGCTTTTCTATCCAGTAGAAATGCGATGCACTTCACAGTAATTTTTAAAATGTAGATCAAATAGCCGTAATATTTCAAAAGAATCGTTCATAAAATATTAGAACCATTAATATAATAGCAAAAATAGAGATATTTATGCGTGAATAATCACATTTCATTACGAGAAAAAATGATTCCCATACCGCTGCCATTCCTTTTCCACAAACAATTATCCCGCTGTGAACTTTATTTTATGGTCAGGAAATTAATGCAAGTTTGAGGGATGACATGAAGCTAAAAAATTATTCACTAATATTACTAATGGGTATGAGTTCCTCGGCGTTCGCCTTAAACGTCTATAATAAGGACGGAAATACGCTGGATATTTATGGCCGCGTTGAGGGAAAAATTGCGAGTGGCCAGAATTCATTTGCTGGTAGCGAAAGCCGAAGCGATCTGGGTGGCCGTGTCGGTATTTATCTCACCCGGGATCTGGACCTTCTGCCAGAAACTAAAATCGTGGGGCGCCTGGAATGGCAGGTGCGTACCGAAAAAAATGATAACAATACCGGTGAAAGCGATATGGAGGCCCGTTATTCCTATGTCGGCCTGTCAAATAAAACATGGGGCGAGCTGATCACCGGGAGAACCAAGAACCCGTTGTATCAGGTGATGAAAATGACCGATAAGTATAAAAACTTCACCCCCAATATCTACAGCTATGGTATTACAACCATTGATGATTCTTACCAGTTCAACCGACAGGACGGCACCGTTCAGTGGAACGCCAAATTTGCCGGTAACGAAATCCAGCTGGCATGGGTCTCCGGTAACGGCAACAGTGATAACGAAGCGCTGGATTACGGGGCAATAGCCAGCTATCGTAAGTCTTTCAAATTTGGCGATTTTAGGATTACACCTGCGATAGCGGCCAGTCGTTACAAACGACAGGATGGCGTAGTGACCACCGATGGCCGTAATCAAAACGATCAAATTATGGGAGGATTACAACTCAGCTATAAAGCCTATGAAGTCGCGGTAACCGCATTGCGTACTTCTATTTCTCGCGATAACAAAAGCGATAATAATTATAAAGGGATGGATTCACTCATTTCCTACAATTTTGGCACCGTCAAGGTTCTCACCGGATATAGTTTTTTAAATGAAGATGGTAAAGATATTGCTGAAAAAGAAGACTGGCGTGCTGAAGCGCAATTAACATTGGCCGAAGATACGTGGTTATCATTTACTTACGATAAAGAGTTCGCCAGTAAGAACAAAAAAACCAATGATGACGCGCTCATCGTTGGACTCCGTTATGATTTCTAAGAGATAAAAAATGAAAAAGATAACATTGCTTGCCGCAGCGACGACCCTCGCATTAAGTAGTCTCTGTGCTCACGCGGATACGTTATTAGCACCTTCCGCACATGCGAAAATGGATGGCGAGAATAAAATTGTCGCGCTTTATGGTAACTCTTTCACTTTCTATAACAATAATATTAATACCCGCCTGCGGGATTTAACGCAGTCCCTACTGCCAGACCATGCCAAAGGCTATAAGTATCGGGGGATCACGATTTCCAGCGGTCATTTAGGCTGGCAAATTGAGAATATGCGCTATCAGAACACGCTACAGAAATGGGATGTCGTCATCCTGCAGGGGAACTCAACAGAAACGATTTCAAAGAAAGAAAGTACCCGACAAAACTTCGTGGACTCTGCAACCCAAATGGCTGAGATGGCGCATAAAGCCGGTGCAAAAGTTGTCTATTTCATGACCTGGCCGAAAAAAGACAAACCCGAAGATAGCCAAAAACTGGCAGATGCTTATATCTCGATTGCGCAAAAAACGGGGGGATATGTGGCTCCGGTAGGTCTGGCTTTCGAGAAAGCACGTAAAACGCACCCAGAAATTAACCTGTATTATCATGATGGTGTACATCCTTCGATTTCTGGAACGTATCTCGCTGCCTGCGTATTCTTCGCTACCCTGTATAACCAGTCTCCAGTCGGCGGCGCGCTCCCTGTTGATACGGACATGACCCCAGCCACCGCCAAAGTGTTACAACAGGTAGCATGGGAAACCGTCACCGAGTTCCAAAAGTCATAATCACCGGGTTATTCGTTCCCAACACGCCGGCAATCGTACCGGCGTAAAACACATTATCCCCCATCTATTCCTTAGCACCCTACGCAAATAAGAATTATTTTCATTTATTTATGCCATGTGCTATATAACATAGCAAAGGCTATATTCGATGATAAATTAACCACTTTGTTGTGAGGGATACTATGCCGCATCTGCCTCGTCTGAAGTCAGTTCTCCTTGCCAGCCTGTTGACGGCACTTACGCTGTCGCCTGCCTGGGCGAAAGAAAAGTTCAAGGTCATCACGACGTTTACGATCATTGCTGATATGGCAAGCAATGTGGCAGGCGATGCGGCAGACGTCAGTTCAATCACCAAACCCGGGGCAGAGATTCACGAATACCAGCCCACGCCAGGCGACATTAAGCGGGCGCAGGGCGCGCAGTTAATTCTCTCTAATGGTCTCAATCTGGAACTCTGGTTTACCCGCTTCTACCAACATCTGTCCGGCGTACCGGAAGTGATGGTCTCAAACGGCGTAAAACCGATGGGCATCAGCGAAGGGCCATACAATGGAAAACCCAATCCGCATGCCTGGATGTCAGCAGACAACGCACTGATTTACGTGGATAACATTCGCGATGCGTTAATGAAATATGACCCGGAAAACGCAGCGACCTACCAGAAGAATGCCGATCGCTATAAAGCAGAAATTCAGCAAACGCTCGCGCCGCTCCAGGCCGAACTTGCCAAAATTCCTGCCGATAAACGCTGGCTGGTCACTAGCGAAGGGGCGTTCTCCTATCTGGCGCGCGATAACGACCTGAAAGAACTGTACTTATGGCCGATCAACGCCGATCAACAAGGTACGCCGAAGCAGGTACGCAAGGTGATCGATACCTTACGTGCGCATCAGATCCCCACGGTATTTAGCGAAAGTACCGTGTCCGACAAACCCGCGCGTCAGGTAGCCCGGGAGTCTGGCGCACATTACGGCGGCGTGCTGTACGTCGATTCACTCAGCGCTGCCGACGGCCCGGTCCCGACCTATCTGGATCTACTGCGCGTCACCACACAAACCATTGTTAACGGCATCAATAACGGCCTTGGGAGTCAACCATGAGTCAATCTGCGATTACCGTGAATCAGGTTACGGTGACGTATCGCAACGGCCACACTGCACTGCGGGATGCCACGTTTCAGGTTCCGGGCGGCTCGATTGCCGCACTGGTTGGTGTCAACGGTTCCGGGAAATCAACACTGTTTAAGGCGTTGATGGGGTTTGTCCGGCTGGCACAGGGGGAAATCTCTATCCTGCAACAGCCGGTCAACAAGGCGCTAAAACAGAATCTGATTGCTTATGTGCCCCAGTCTGAAGAGGTGGACTGGTCATTTCCGGTACTGGTGGAAGATGTGGTCATGATGGGACGTTTTGGCCATATGGGCTGGCTGCGTCGGCCAAAGGCGCACGATCACGCCTGCGTGGATGCTGCACTGGCGCGGGTTGATATGCTGGAATATCGCCATCGCCAGATTGGTGAACTGTCCGGTGGGCAGAAAAAGCGTGTTTTTCTGGCAAGGGCAATCGCACAGGACGGACAGGTTATTTTACTGGATGAACCCTTCACCGGCGTGGATGTAAAAACCGAAGCCCGGATCATCGACCTGCTGCGCGAATTGCGTGATGAGGGCCGAACCATGCTGGTCTCCACCCATAACCTGGGCTCGGTCACCGAGTTTTGTGATTACACGGTAATGATTAAAGGCACCGTGCTGGCAAGCGGTCCAACTGACACCACCTTTACCACCGAGAACCTTGAACAGGCATTTAGCGGCGTTCTGCGTCACGTCGCATTGAGTGGGGGTGAGCAGCATGTGATTACAGATGATGAGCGCCCGTTTATTTCGCGCCGCACGGCACGCGAGGGGGAATAGTCATGAACTGGCTGACAGAACCCTTTGGTTACCAGTACATGCTCAACGCCATGTGGGTTTCGGCGATGGTCGGCGGCCTGTGCGCGTTCCTCTCATGCTACCTGATGCTCAAAGGCTGGTCGCTTATTGGCGATGCGCTATCGCATTCCATCGTCCCCGGTGTTGCCGGGGCATATATGTTAGGGCTTCCCTTCGCGCTGGGGGCATTTCTTTCCGGGGGACTGGCTGCGGGCAGTATGCTGTTTCTCAATCAGCGCTCACGCCTGAAGGAAGATGCGATTATCGGACTGATTTTTTCGTCTTTTTTCGGTATCGGGCTGTTTATGGTGTCGCTCAATCCGATGTCGGTGAACATCCAGACCATTATTCTCGGTAACGTGCTGGCGATTGCGCCGGAAGATATTTTGCAACTGGCGATCATCGGCGTCATCTCACTGACTATCCTGCTGCTGAAGTGGAAAGACCTGATGGTGGTCTTTTTCGATGAAAACCATGCACGCTCTATTGGTCTGAATCCTGGTCGGCTGAAGCTGCTATTTTTTACGCTGCTCTCCGTTTCCACCGTTGCTGCACTGCAAACCGTCGGCGCATTTCTGGTCATTTGCCTGGTGGTCACGCCCGGAGCAACGGCCTGGCTGCTGACCGATCGTTTTCCACGCCTGCTCACCATCGCCGTAGCTATCGGCAGCCTGACCAGCTTTTTCGGCGCCTGGCTGAGCTACTGGCTGGACGGCGCAACCGGCGGAATTATCGTCGTTCTGCAAACATTGCTGTTCCTGCTGGCATTTGTCTTCGCACCAAAACATGGTCTGCTGGCGAATCGCCGACGCGCCCGACTGGTGAACAAGGAGTCCTCATGTTCTTAACCACATTACTGGAACCCTTTCAGTTCAGCTTTATGGTCAACGCGCTGACCATCTCCGTTATCGTCGCCGTCCCCTGCGCGCTGCTGTCGGTATTTTTGGTGTTGAAAGGTTGGGCGCTGATGGGGGATGCCATGAGCCATGCGGTCTTTCCAGGGATTGTACTGGCCTGGATTGCGGGTATTCCGCTGGCGATTGGCGCTTTTGTCGCCGGATTGTTCTGCGCGGTCGCCACCGGGTATCTTGACGATAATAGCCGTATCAAGCGCGATACCCTGATGGGGATCGTCTTTTCCGGTATGTTTGGCGCCGGACTGGTGCTGTATGTGTCAATCCAGTCTGAAATTCATCTGGACCATATTTTGTTCGGTGACATGCTGGGCGTTTCGCTGGGCGACATTGCGCAGACTGCGGTTATCGCTTTGGGGATAGCGCTTATCATCGGGCTTAAATGGAAAGATCTGCTACTGCATGCGTTCGATCCGCACCAGGCAAAGGCCAGCGGTCTTAACACCACACTGCTGCATTATGGTCTGCTGTGTATGATAGCCCTGACTATCGTCGCGACGCTAAAGTCGGTAGGTATTATTTTGTCGATCTCCTTGCTGATTGCCCCCGGTGCGATTGCGATTTTAATGACGCGCAGGTTCGCCCAGGCATTATTACTGGCTACAGCCATATCGGTTGCAACGTCATTTCTGGGTGTATACCTGTCATTTTTCATCGACAGTGCCCCCGCGCCGACCATAGTCGTTTTATTTTCCCTGCTGTTTGTCATCACCTTTATTTATTCAACGCTGCGCGATCGGCGTTTAGAGAATCAACTTCAGCTGCATGATGTATAAATAATGCTTCATGATATGCCAGCTAATGATGCTTATGCCTCTAAAACCTCGTTTCCGCATCCTGACGGGTATTATCGATATTCAATAAGATAAAAAAGAGCAACCACGAAATGAATGAGTAATTTGATACAAACTTCACCAGCCACACTTCAATGGTACATTGGGGTGTGGTGTAAATAGACCCGTTTTAGTTCCAGGCATTTTTTGAGATCCCGGCCAGATAATAGTGCTGTCGGTATTCCTCCGGTGTCATATTGTTCAGTGATTTATGCGGGCGTTCACAGTTATATTCAGATAACCATTTCTCCGTGATTTCCCGCACTTCATTCAGCATTCTGAACAGATAAAAATCGGGTATTTCTGTACGGTATGTTCGGTTAAAGCGCTCAATAAAAGCGTTCTGTGTCGGCTTACCCGGCTGGATAAACTCCAGTTTTACTGCATGTTTCTCTGTCCATTCAGCCAGTGCCAGTGAGATAAATTCCGGACCATTATCCATGCGTAACGTGACCGGATAGCCGCGATTTGCCGCGATCCTGTCGAGCACACGGACCACGCGCAGAGCTGGCTGATTCAGTTCGATTTCAATCGACAACGCCTCACGGTTAAAGTCATCAACAACATTGAACGTGCGAAAACGACGGCCACAGACCTGGGCATCAGGCATAAAGTCGACAGACCAGTTCTGGTTCAGACTCCGGCAGGCCTGACGGAGAAGCTTTAATTCGTGGAGTTTAAAACGTGCAGCAAACGAGAGAAGTTGTGGAAAGTTACCAATTTTAAACTGAACAAGTTTACCAGTCGGGGACTCGCGTAACGGTAGGAAAAAGACTTCATCCCGGTGGCACCACATGAGAGACGTAAACCACGATTTTCGCCCACGTCAGCCTCATCTTTGCCACCAGGCTTCATCATTTTTACCGCTTTAAACGAAAGTGGCTTTCCCTCTTGTTTTACTACCATAAAGACTCCGTTATCATGCACCTTATGCAGTCATGAATTCCTACTGTTAACTGTAGGATTCCATGATATTCGATGAGACAACGTGAAACCTAATGATAACCATAAAATTCACTAACTCATTAAAAATTAAGAAATATGGACATCACACTCCAATGAGTACAATAGAAAATCTAGACTCTCACACCCCCATGATGCAGCAGTATCTCAAGCTGAAGGCTCAGCACCCGGAGATCCTGCTGTTTTACCGCATGGGCGACTTTTACGAACTGTTTTATGACGACGCGAAACGTGCGTCGCAGCTGCTCGATATCTCGCTGACCAAACGTGGCGCATCGGCAGGCGAGCCAATCCCGATGGCGGGCATTCCCCACCATGCGGTGGAAAACTACCTCGCTAAGCTGGTCAATCAGGGGGAATCTGTCGCTATTTGCGAGCAGATTGGCGATCCAGCAACCAGCAAAGGGCCGGTTGAACGCAAAGTGGTACGCATCGTCACACCGGGCACCATCAGCGATGAAGCACTTTTACAGGAACGTCAGGACAACCTGCTGGCCGCCGTCTGGCAGGACAGTAAAGGCTTTGGCTACGCCACACTGGACATCAGCTCCGGGCGTTTTCGCGTCAGTGAACCCGCAGACCGTGAGACGATGGCTGCGGAACTACAGCGCACCAATCCTGCCGAATTGCTGTATGCCGAGGATTTCGCAGAAACGTCGCTGATCGAAGGCCGTCGCGGCCTGCGTCGTCGTCCGCTGTGGGAGTTTGAAATTGATACCGCCCGCCAGCAGTTAAACCTGCAGTTTGGCACACGGGATCTGATCGGCTTTGGTGTGGAAAACGCGCCGCGTGGATTATGCGCTGCCGGCTGCCTGCTGCAATATGTAAAAGATACCCAGCGCACCTCACTGCCACATATTCGCTCCATCACCATGGAACGCCAGCAGGACAGCATCATTATGGATGCCGCCACGCGCCGCAATCTGGAAATTACCCAGAACCTGGCCGGTGGCGTAGAAAACACGCTGGCATCGGTGCTCGATTGCACCGTGACGCCAATGGGTAGCCGTATGCTCAAACGCTGGCTGCATATGCCAGTCCGCGATACGCAGATACTGATCGAGCGCCAGCAGACCATCGGCGCGCTGCAGGATTCCACCAGCGAATTGCAACCCGTACTACGTCAGGTGGGCGATCTGGAACGTATTCTGGCTCGTCTGGCACTGCGTACCGCGCGCCCACGCGATCTGGCGCGGATGCGTCACGCCTTCCAGCAATTACCGGAACTGCGCGCTCAACTGGAAAACGTAAACAGCGCTCCCGTACAGATGCTGCGCGAGAAAATGGGCGAGTTCACGGAACTGCGTGAACTGCTGGAGCGTGCCGTGGTTGATGCCCCGCCAGTGCTGGTACGCGACGGTGGTGTTATCGCACCGGGCTATAACGAAGAGCTGGACGAATGGCGAGCGCTGGCTGATGGCGCAACCGATTATCTGGACAGACTGGAGATCCGCGAGCGCGAGCGCACCGGCCTGGACACATTGAAAGTTGGATTTAACGCCGTCCACGGTTACTACATTCAGATCAGCCGTGGGCAGAGTCATCTGGCACCGATTAACTACGTACGCCGTCAGACGCTGAAAAATGCCGAGCGCTACATTATTCCTGAGCTGAAAGAGTACGAAGACAAAGTCCTGACCTCAAAAGGCAAAGCGCTGGCACTGGAAAAACAGCTGTATGACGAGCTGTTCGACATGCTGTTGCCGCATCTGGCTGATTTACAGCAGAGCGCCAGCGCACTGGCAGAGCTTGACGTGCTGGTCAACCTGGCCGAACGCGCTTATACCCTGAACTACACCTGCCCGACATTCAGCGATAAGCCCGGTATCCGTATTGCAGAGGGTCGTCATCCGGTGGTGGAACAGGTGCTGAGTGAACCGTTTATCGCCAACCCACTTAACCTTTCCCCGCAGCGGCGGATGCTGATTATCACCGGGCCAAATATGGGCGGTAAAAGCACCTATATGCGCCAGACCGCGCTGATTGCATTGCTGGCCTACATCGGTAGCTATGTGCCGGCACAAAAGGTAGAAATAGGTCCAATCGACCGTATCTTTACCCGTGTGGGCGCAGCGGATGACCTCGCATCCGGTCGTTCAACCTTCATGGTAGAAATGACCGAAACGGCCAATATTCTGCATAACGCCACTGAGAACAGCCTGGTGCTGATGGATGAGATTGGGCGCGGGACCTCAACCTATGACGGTTTATCTCTGGCCTGGGCTTGTGCTGAAAATCTGGCGAATAAAATCAAAGCACTCACGCTGTTTGCTACCCACTACTTCGAACTGACTCAGTTACCGGAAAAAATGGAAGGCGTAGCGAACGTACATCTGGATGCGTTAGAGCATGGCGATACCATCGCCTTTATGCACAGCGTACAGGATGGCGCGGCGAGTAAGAGCTATGGTCTGGCGGTCGCGGCACTGGCTGGCGTTCCGAAAGAGGTTATCAAACGCGCACGGCAAAAACTGCGCGAGCTGGAAAGCATCACGCCAAACGCCGCGGCAACGCAGGTTGATGGGACGCAGATGTCACTGCTCAGTGCACCGGAAGAGACATCACCTGCCGTTGAAGCACTGGAGAATATTGACCCGGATTCGCTGACGCCGCGCCAGGCGCTGGAGTGGATCTATCGGTTGAAGAGTCTGGTGTAATGCTCGTGGTGCCGGATGACGGCTCCGCCTCATCCGGCCTACGGCCTGATTTGTAGGCCCGATAAGCACAGTGCCATCGGGCAAATTTACCGGGCGGGGCTTCGCCTCACCTGCATTTTTGATTAGCGCTTATCTTCCGCCAACAGCGGGGGGATACTTGGCACCATCGGTGCTTCATCAATATCCTTCTGCGTCATGCGAAACGCCTGCGGGTAGTGCTCACGGCTGGTGCGACGTAGCGGTTCAGTATTACGCCAGGTGTACAGACAATGCTGGCACTGATATACCGTCCAGACGCCTTTTACCGGCGAATTCGCCATCACTTCAATATGTTCATCGGCACAACGTGGACAAATCATCTGCAACTCCTTATTTACGGTTAGCCAGCATGGCGGTCAGCTTTTCAGCCCAGGCTTTCGTTTCCGGTAAATCACATACCGGCTGGCTGTAGTGCCCACGGTTATCCGGCGCGACCGGCGTGGTAGCATCAATAATTAACTTGTCGGTAATCCCCGCCGGACTGGAACCCGGATCAAGCTCCAGCACCGACATATTCGGCAATTGCACCAGATCCCCCGCCGGATTAACCTTCGACGACAGCGCCCACATCACCTGCGGTAAGTTGAACGGATCAACATCCTCATCAACCATAATCACCATTTTCACGTAACCCAGACCGTGCGGCGTGGTCATCGCCCGCAACCCTACCGCACGGGCAAAGCCGCCGTAACGTTTTTTGGTGGAGATAATCGCCAGCAAACCGTGGGTGTACATGGCGTTCACCGCCTGCACTTCCGGAAATTCTGCCTTCAACTGTTGATACAGCGGTACGCAGGTTGCTGGCCCCATCAGATAGTCGATTTCCGTCCACGGCATCCCGAGATACAGCGATTCAAAAATAGGTTTACTGCGATAAGAGACTTTATCAATGCGCACCACAGTCATGTTGCGCCCGCCAGAGTAGTGCCCGGTAAATTCACCAAATGGCCCTTCTATTTCACGCTTGCGGCTTTCAATGACCCCTTCGAGGATCACTTCTGAACCCCACGGTACGTCAAAACCGGTGAGCGGTGCGGTGGCGATCGGGTACGGGCTTTCTCGTAGCGCCCCCGCCATTTCGTATTCAGATTGATCGTACTTCAGCGGCGTTGCCCCCATCAGAGTGATGATCGGATCGTTGCCAAGGGTGATCGCAATCGGTAGATCCTCGCCGCGCTCTTCAGCCTTATGCAGGTGCAGCGCAATATCGTGCATCGGCACCGGTTGCAGGCCCAGTTTACGCTTGCCTTTTACTTCCATACGGTAAATACCGACGTTCTGCTTGCCGAAATTGTCGACATCCAGCGGATCGCGCGAAACCACGCAGGCTTTATCAAGGTAGAAACCACCGTCGCCATCGTTCAGACGAAACAGCGGCAGAATATCAAACAGGTTGATATCGTCACCGTCGACGCTGTTTTCCGCCCACGCCGGGTTGGCACGACGCTCCGGCGTAACCGGAAATTTATCCCAGCGGCGAATGAATTCATCGATCTGTTTTTTCACCGGCGTATTCGGTGGTAAACCCAACGAGATTGCATGGTTCTGCCAGGAGCCGATAGTGTTCATTGCCACACGGGCATCGGTAAATCCACGAATGTTGTCAAACCACAGCGCAGGCGCCCCGTCGCCAATACGTCCGGTGGCATTGGCAGCCGCTGCTAAATCCGGTTCGGCGTTCACTTCTTCACTGATTTTCAGCAATTGTCCCTGGTCGTCCAGCGCCTGCAAAAAGCTACGCAAATCATCAAATGCCATTACTCATTCTCCTGTAAAAAATTCTGCGCCTGCCGTAACCCCTGCCAGCGACGGGCGTTTGGGTGTTCCAGACCAAACTGATCGAGAACGCGAGCGACAATGTGCTGCGTAATGTCATCGACCGTTTGCGGATGGTTGTAAAACGCGGGCATCGGCGGAACCATTGCGACGCCCATACGGGAAAGTGCGAGCATATTTTCCAGATGAATGGTGCTCAGCGGCATTTCACGCGGAACCAGCACCAGCTTGCGCCCTTCTTTCAGCACCACATCAGCGGCGCGCCCCACCAGGCCTTCCGCGTAGCCTGCGCGAATACCGGCCAGGGTTTTCATGCTGCAGGGGATAATGATCATGCCGTCAGTGCGAAACGAGCCAGAGGAAATACTCGCTGCCTGGTCCGCCGGATGGTGGCAGTAGTTCGCCAGCGCAGACACATCGTTAACGCTGTACGGCGTTTCGAGCTCAATCGTCGTTTTAGCCCACTTCGATAACACCAGATGCGTTTCCACTTCCGGCATTTGCCGCAGCGCTTGTAGTAGCGCCACACCAAGCGGCGCTCCCGTTGCCCCGGTCATTCCTACGATGAGTCTCATTCAACCTCTCAACATTGTTCGTGTACGAACATTTTGCATAACATACTCCCACAACCGACTCCGGGCAAGGACACCTGGCACAGATAGCTAAAGTCGCGCTTATTAAAAAATCACGCGTTACCCGCTATGATAGAGACCGATCGTTTGCCCGGAGTTCCCATGGAGTTACGAAATACCGCGTTTCACTTACTACGTCAGCTTTTTCAAAAGCATACGGCTCGCTGGCAGCATGCATTACCGGAACTGACCAAACCTCAGTACGCAGTGATGCGGGCCATCGCTGAACAGCCCGGCATTGAGCAGGTTACCCTGACCGAGGCTGCAGTCTGTACCAAGGCGACGCTTGCGGAAATGCTGAGCCGGATGGAAAAACGCAATCTGGTCAGGCGTGAGCACGACCCGGCGGATAAGCGTCGACGGTTTGTTTATTTGACCGCGCAAGGAGAAGCGTTACTGGCCAGCGCAACCCCATTGGGAGATAGCGTGGATGATGAGTTTCTGGGCCGACTTAGCGGGGAAGAGCGCGAACAGTTTACGCAGTTGGTGCGTAAGATGATGAACTGATTTACCGGATGGCGACGTAAACGTCTTATCCGGCCCACAAAGCCCTGCTCTCCGTAGAGCCTGATAAACGCTGTGCCATCAGGCAACAAACAAAGAAAAAGGCCAGCCTCACCGAGACTGGCCTTTCTTGATAGAACTTGTGCTTACTCGCGGAACAGCGCTTCGATATTCAGCCCCTGTGTCTGCAGGATTTCACGCAGACGACGCAGGCCTTCAACCTGAATCTGACGAACACGTTCACGGGTCAGGCCAATTTCACGGCCCACATCTTCCAGTGTCGCAGCTTCGTACCCCAGCAAACCAAAACGACGTGCCAGCACCTCACGCTGTTTGGCGTTCAGTTCGAACAGCCATTTGACGATGCTCTGTTTCATATCATCGTCTTGCGTGGTGTCTTCCGGACCGTTTTCCTTTTCGTCGGCCAGAATATCCAGCAACGCTTTTTCGGAATCGCCACCCAGCGGGGTGTCTACCGAAGTAATGCGCTCGTTGAGTCGGAGCATACGGCTGACGTCATCAACCGGTTTATCCAGTTGTTCCGCAATCTCTTCTGCGCTCGGTTCATGGTCCAGTTTATGCGACAACTCACGCGCGGTACGCAGATAGACATTCAGCTCTTTTACAATGTGAATCGGCAGTCGGATCGTACGGGTTTGATTCATAATCGCCCGTTCGATCGTCTGGCGGATCCACCAGGTTGCGTATGTTGAGAAGCGGAACCCGCGCTCAGGGTCAAACTTCTCGACGGCACGGATAAGCCCCAGATTGCCCTCTTCAATCAGGTCCAGCAATGCCAGACCACGATTGCCATAACGACGAGCAATTTTCACCACCAGACGCAGGTTACTTTCAATCATGCGGCGGCGAGAAGCGACATCTCCACGCAGTGCGCGACGCGCAAAATAAACTTCTTCTTCGGCTGTTAACAGTGGCGAATAACCAATCTCACCAAGGTAAAGCTGAGTCGCGTCCAACACACGCTGTGTGGCCCCCTGCGATAACAGCTCTTCTTCAGCCAGGTCGTTATCACTGGGTTCCTCTTCACTCAAGGCTTTCTCATCAAAAGCCTCTACTCCGTTCTCATCAAATTCCGCATCTTCATTTAAATCATGAACTTTCAGCGTATTCTGACTCATAAGGTGGCTCCTACCCGTGATCCCTAACGGAACTAGCACGTGAAAGCCTGGTTCCGCCGAATTATCGCTGCGGTAAATAGCGCAGCGGGTTTACGGATTTCCCCTTGTAACGAATTTCAAAATGCAAGCGTGTAGAACTGGTTCCGGTGCTACCCATGGTAGCTATCTTCTGCCCCGCCTTGATTTCTTGTTGTTCCCGGACCAGCATTGTATCGTTATGGGCGTAGGCACTCAGGTAATCATCGTTGTGTTTGATGATAATAAGATTACCGTAACCACGCAGCGCATTACCGGCATATACGACGCGTCCATCTGCGGTCGCGACAATAGCCTGTCCTTTGCTGCCTGCAATGTCGATCCCTTTATTGCCACCTTCGGTAGCTGCGAAGTTTTCGATCACTTTGCCGTCAGTCGGCCAGCGCCAGGTAGAAATCGGCGAACTGGTAGAAGTTGAGCTTGCAGTCGATTCGGTTGCACTAACTGCCGGAGCCGTTACAGGCGCTGTGACGACGGTCCCAGCAGGCTTGTTGTTCGGCAACATTTTGTTAGCACTTTGTTCACCTGAATCCTCAGAATACGTAATTGTTGGTTTCGAAGCAACAGCAACGGTGGAATTTTGTGCAGGGTTGGTCACAACTCCTTGCTGTGCTGCATCCGCCTGGGTGATGGCATTACCACCGGTAATCGGTGCACCCGACGCGTTGCCCACTTGCAGAGTTTGTCCGACATTCAGGCCATACGGGGCCGGAACGTTATTGCGTTGTGCGAGGTCACGGAAATCGTTCCCGGTAATCCAGGCAATATAGAAAAGCGTGTCGCCTTTCTTAACAGTATAGGTACTGCCACCCGTATAGCTACCTTTCGGAATATTCCCATACTGACGATTGTACACAATCCGCCCGTTTTCCATCTGGACAGGCTGTTCTGCAACCGGCTGAACCTGCGTTGGCTGAGTCGCCGGGCGTTGCACCGGTTGAATCTGTGGCGTTTGTTGTACTGTCGCCGTTGATCCCATTTTTGGTGGAGGCGTGATCAGCATGCCGGAGCTGGTGTTCGATGATGCATTGCCGCCAACAGAGCTGACCGGCGCTGGTGGATTCGAGGTGTTTGAACAACCTGCCAGCCATAACGAAACCAGTGACAATGCCGCCATGCGGCGAACGGTAAATTTGTGGCTTCCCGCGCTCATTTATCCCCCAGGAAAATTTGGTTAATACCCAGTGACGTAATCACCGTGCAAGGCATCGGACTGGACACTGGAAAACGTGACCACGATACGCTTACTAATTCCAGAATATCCAGGAAAACTCCAGGTATTCAGCAGCGTTAGCTACGCCAGCTCCCCTTTGACTAAGGGAACAAAGCGTACGGCCTCCACGGTGTCGATAATAAATTCGCCTCCCCGACGACGCACCCGTTTCAAAAACTGGTGCTCATCGCCCACGGGCAAGACGAGAATGCCGCCTTCATCCAACTGCATCATCAATGCCGTTGGGATCTCAGGCGGTGCTGCCGTCACAATGATAGCGTCAAACGGCGCTCGCGCCTGCCAGCCTTGCCATCCATCACCATGACGGGTCGAAACATTATGTAAATCAAGCTGTTTCAGGCGACGACGCGCCTGCCATTGCAAACCTTTAATGCGCTCAACAGAGCACACGTGCTGCACCAGATGAGCCAGGATCGCCGTCTGGTAGCCAGAGCCGGTACCAATTTCCAGCACCCGAGACTGCGGCGTTAGCTCCAGCAGCTCGGTCATGCGAGCCACCATATAGGGCTGTGAGATGGTCTGCCCCTGGCCAATCGGCAGGGCGATATTATCCCAGGCCTTATGTTCAAACGCCTCATCAACGAACTTTTCACGCGGCACGGCGGCGAGCGCATCCAGGACATGCTCATCTCTGATGCCCTGCGCACGTAATTGTTCAAGAAGAGTGTGTATGCGTCTGCTTACCATTGCGTGTCGGCTCCCACGCTGTCTAACCAGTCAGAAACCACCTCATGCGCGCCATATGCGGTTAAATCGACATGCAGCGGCGTGATGGAAACATAACCTTCATCAACGGCAGCAAAATCCGTATCCGGACCGGCATCGCATTTTTCGCCCGGTGGTCCGATCCAGTACAGCGTATTGCCGCGGGGGTCCTGCTGTGGAATCACCTGATCCGCCGGATGGCGGCTGCCGCAGCGGGTAACGCGAATACCTTTGATCTGATCCAGGGGTAAATCCGGCACGTTGATATTCAGAATGCGACCGGTGCGCAGCGGTTCGCGGCTTAACGCGCGTAAAATCCGGCAGGTTACTGCGGCAGCAGTATCGTAGTGTTTATGCCCATCGAGTGAGACCGCCAGCGCAGGGAACCCCAGATGACGACCTTCCATCGCCGCCGCCACGGTACCGGAATAGATAACATCATCACCCAGATTAGGACCCGCGTTAATACCAGAAACGACAATGTCCGGACGCGGACGCATTAATGCGTTCACGCCCAGATAGACGCAGTCGGTGGGTGTCCCCATTTGTACAGCGATATCGCCATTATCATAGGTAAACGTGCGAAGTGAAGACTCCAGCGTCAGCGAGTTAGACGCGCCACTGCGGTTACGATCCGGGGCAACCACCTGTACGTCAGCAAACTCACGCAGCGCTTTCGCCAGCGTTTGTATACCGGGCGCGTGGACCCCATCATCGTTACTCAGCAATATACGCATAATCACCCATTGTGTTAATAAGTTCCCTTACAACACTGGTGGCGAAGCTACCTGCCGGTAGCCAGAAGCGCAACTCAACGGTTACGTCATCCCACCAGTTCCAGCTTAATTGTTGTGGATACAGCAACATAGCGCGACGCGACGCGTCGACTTTCTCGCGCAATAACAGAGACTGCAGCGCGGTTTCGTCAGCAATAGCGGCTTCTTCAAACGCCAGCGCATCGCGTTGAGTTCCCCACTCACCGCTGCCCGGCAATGCCGCTGTTATCATCAATTCTTTCTCATCGACGCGACGCTGTAATTCAGTTTGTTCTTCCTGTGTGGCGACAAACCAGCTTCCGCGTCCCGACAATTGTAGCGCATCGCCGTCAACAACTTGATTAAAGTCTGTTTTTTTCAGGCGTTCACTGACTATCTGATTAAACAACGCGCTACGGGCCGCCGACAACCAAAAACTGCGTTTATTGCGATCGCGCACCGGCGCATCGCTTTGCGCCCAGCGCAACGCCCCTTGCAGGTTGCTGCCGCCGATACCAAAACGCTGAGCGCCGAAATAGTTCGGTACGCCGCGCTCGCTAATCGCCTGTAAACGCGCTTCAACATCATCACGCTCGCTCACTTCACGCAACACCAGCGTAAACGCGTTGCCTTTCAGCGCCCCTAAACGCAGCTTACGCTTGTGGCGCGCGTACTCCAGCACTTTACAGCCTTCAAGCTCAAATTTGCTTAAATCAGGCATCGCATTGCCCGGCACACGCGCACACAGCCACTGTTCCGTGACCGCATGCTTGTCTTTCTGGCCAGCAAAGCTCACTTCGCGGGCATGAATTTTCAGGAATTTCGCCAGCGCGTCAGCCACAAAACGGGTGTTACAACCGTTTTTCAGGATACGCACCAAAATGTGCTCGCCTTCGCCATCGGGTTCGAAGCCTAAATCTTCGACGACGACAAAGTCTTCCGGATTCGCTTTCAGAACGCCATGGCCTTGTGGTTTGCCATGGAGATACGTCAGATCTTCAAACGCAGTCATTTCGTTGCCTTAATGAGTAACGCCACCGCTTCACAGGCAATCCCTTCCCCACGCCCGGTAAAACCGAGTTTTTCCGTGGTGGTCGCTTTCACGTTAACATCATCCATATGGCAGCCGAGATCCTCGGCAATAAACACCCGCATTTGCGGAATGTGCGGCAGCATCTTAGGCGCCTGTGCAATAATCGTCACATCTACATTACCAAGCGTATAGCCTTTGGCCTGAATACGCCGCCAGGCTTCACGCAATAATTCACGACTATCTGCACCTTTAAAGGCCGGGTCGGTGTCCGGGAATAGCTTACCGATATCCCCCAGCGCAGCCGCGCCCAGCAGAGCATCGGTTAACGCGTGTAACGCCACGTCGCCATCAGAATGCGCCAGCAATCCTTTTTCATACGGGATGCGCACACCACCAATGATAATTGGGCCAACTCCTCCAAAAGCGTGTACGTCGAAACCGTGTCCAATTCGCATTATGCCTTCTCCTGATATACACAACATCCTGCAGGCTGCCTCGTTGCAGCGTGAAGGATGAGGTGTCTAGATAGTTCGGGTCAGATAAAATTCCGCCAGCGCCAGATCTTCCGGGCGAGTGACTTTAATGTTGTCAGCGCGTCCTTCGACCAGCAGCGGATGAAAGCCGCAATATTCCAGTGCCGAGGCTTCGTCCGTAATGGTTGCGCCTTCGTTGAGCGCTCGCGTCAGGCAGTCGTGCAACAGCTCGCGTGGGAAAAACTGCGGCGTCAACGCGTGCCATAAATCGGTGCGTTCGACCGTATGAGCAATCTCGGTCTTACCAGGCTCGGCACGTTTCATTGTGTCGCGTACGGGAGCCGCCAGGATACCGCCGATACGGCTGGCTTCACTTATTGCCAGTAAGCGGGCTAAATCATCCTGATGCAGGCACGGACGTGCGGCATCATGCACCAGTACCCACTGAGCCTCCCCTGCTGCTTGCAAACCGGCAAGGACAGAATCAGCACGCTCGTTGCCGCCATCCACTACGGTAATTTGCGGGTGCGCAGCAAGTGGAAGTTGGGCAAAGCGACTGTCGCCTGGGCTGATAGCGATGACGACTCGCGTCACCCGGGGATGAGCCAGCAGCGCATCCACCGAGTGTTCAAGAATGGTTTTATTGCCAATAGAGAGATACTGCTTAGGACACTCTGTTTGCATTCGGCGGCCAAACCCGGCAGCCGGCACCACGGCGCAAACGTCCAATAAAGTGGCTGCCATGTTAAATCCCTGGACGGTTTATCGATTGTTTTGCCCTGCAGTCTGAGCGCGTTTAGACGCGTCAGGCACCAGACGATAAAAGGTTTCGCCCGGCTTAGTCATACTGAGTTCGTTGCGCGCACGCTCCTCAATAGCCTCTTGTCCGCCATTGAGATCGTCAATTTCAGCAAAGAGCTGATCGTTACGCGCTTTAAGTTTCGCGTTTGTAGCTTGCTGCGCAGCAACATCATCGTTGACGCGACTATAGTCATGTATGCCGTTCTTACCGAACCACAGCGAATACTGCAGCCAGACTAATAAAGCCAGCAACAACAGCGTTAGTTTACCCATCCTGCCCCCTGAAAAACGGCATTTACATCCCATAACTTCCGCAGACAACTTTACATCAACGGTCGGGAATGCCGCGACAACGCGGGCAAATGTACCACATTTGCCCGTTGTTACGTATACCCCGTGTAAGGAGAACATAATCTCATTGTTGGTTACGGTTTGAATTAGAGCTGCCGTTATGCGGCACCACTCACCATGAAAAAAGGGAAGTGAACCTAGCCCAGCAGCCACAGGAACAATGCGCCAAACATCGACCCGACCACCAGCAGGGTAAACGTAACGCTTAGCAGCAGCCGTCCCTGCATAAGCGAATGCAGGGCAATACCCGCCACAATGGCGACGGGCAGCAACGCGAGGAAAAAGGGCCAGGTATAAATGAAAAAAAACAGTGTATTAGGGCCATACATCAGACACGGGAATCCCAGCGCCAACAACCACGCAATAAAACCGACCACGGCCCCCGGTAGTGACCAGGTGGTTTCGTCGTCGGCGGCGAAGGTATCTGACTCTGTAATAGTAATGTTATGGCTGTTACGCATATCTAATCCTGTGACCGTGACTGACCGGGCATGTGAGCTCGGGTGTCTCAGGATCTGATAATATCTTCCTGCCTCAGCAGGTCTAATAATTGGGGTACCAAATTTGTTACCAATTGTTCACCATCAAGATGAATTTCTGGCGATTCAGGCGCTTCGTATACCGAATCAATGCCAGTAAAATTGCGCAACTCACCCGCCCGCGCTTTTTTATACAGCCCTTTTGGATCGCGTGCTTCACACGTTGCTAATGGCGTATCGACAAAAACTTCAATAAAACGCCCTTCGCCAACCCGCTCACGAACCATTTTGCGCTCAGCGCGATGCGGTGAGATAAAGGCGGTCAACACCACAAGCCCCGCATCCACCATCAGGTTAGCCACTTCACCAACCCGGCGAATATTCTCCTTACGATCGGCATCACTAAATCCAAGATCGCTGCACAGACCGTGACGCACGTTATCGCCATCCAAGAGATAAGTGCTAACCCCCAGCTTGTGCAACGCTTCTTCCAGCGCTCCCGCCACCGTGGATTTACCCGAACCAGAGAGTCCGGTGAACCACAGCACAACACCACGATGCCCGTGGTGTTGCTCCCGCTGTTGCGGCGTAACAGGATGGGCATGCCAGACGACGTTTTCGTCATGCAGCGCCATTATTTTCCTCCCAGCAGATCGCGCGCACCCCAGTGTGGGAAATGGCGACGCACCAGCGCATTAAGCTCCAGCTCAAACGCGCTGAACTGGGATGTCGTGGCCTGCTCCTGGACGATCGGCTTGCGTACCAGTCCAGCCCCGACGGTAACATTAGTCAGACGGTCAATGATAATCAGGCCGCCCGTGACCGGATTATGCTGATAGGTATCCAGCACCAGCGGTTCATCAAAGGTCAGATTAACCAGGCCGATGCCGTTTAGCGGCAGCGCTTCAACGTCACGTTGGGTAAGGTTATTAATATCGACCTGATAGTCCACGCTATCAACACGCGCACGCGTCTTCTTGCCCGCCACTTTGATGTCATAGCTCTGCCCTGGCGACAACGGTTGTTCCGCCATCCACACCACATCAACGGCAGCGCTTTGTACCGCCGGCAACGCTTCACCGGCATCAAGTAACAGGTCGCCACGGCTGATATCGATCTCATCTTTCAGCACCAGGGTAATGGCTTCACCTGCATGCGCTTCCTGCAAGTCGCCATCGAAGGTCACGATCCGCGCTACGCTGGACTCAACGCCGGACGGTAGCACTTTGACGCGCTGTCCCACCTTCACACTACCGGAGGCCAGCGTTCCGGCATAACCACGAAAATCAAGATTTGGGCGGTTCACATACTGCACCGGGAATCGCATCGGCTGAGTATCGACAACGCGCTGGATTTCAACAGTTTCAAGCACTTCCAGCAACGTCGGGCCGCTGTACCACGGCATGCTGAAACTTTGCGACGCCACGTTGTCACCTTCCAGTGCTGAAAGCGGTACAAAACGGATATCCAGGTTGCCCGGCAACTGCTCTGCAAAGGTCAGATAATCTTCACGAATCCGGTTAAATGTCTCTTCGCTAAAATCCACCAGATCCATTTTGTTGATCGCAACGATCAGATGTTTTATTCCCAACAGCGTGGAGATAAAGCTGTGACGACGCGTCTGATCCAGCACGCCTTTACGTGCATCGATCAGCAGGATCGCCAGATCGCAAGTCGACGCACCGGTTGCCATATTGCGGGTGTACTGCTCATGGCCGGGGGTATCCGCAATGATAAATTTACGCTTCTCGGTAGAGAAATAACGGTAAGCCACGTCGATGGTGATGCCCTGCTCGCGCTCGGCCTGCAAGCCATCAACCAACAGCGCCAGATCGAGCTTTTCACCCTGGGTGCCGTGACGTTTGCTGTCGTTGTGCAGCGATGAAAGCTGATCTTCATAAATCTGACGCGTGTCGTGCAGCAGGCGACCAATCAGGGTACTTTTCCCGTCATCCACGCTACCGCAGGTTAAAAAGCGCAGCAGACTTTTGTGTTGCTGGGCAACCATCCAGGCTTCAACGCCGCCTTCATTAGCAATTTGTTGTGCAAGTGTCGTATTCATGGCGGCTCCTTAGAAATACCCCTGACGTTTCTTCAGCTCCATGGAGCCCGCCTGGTCGCGGTCAATCACGCGCCCCTGACGTTCACTGGTAGTTGAGACCAGCATCTCTTCGATAATTTCCGGCAGCGTCTGCGCGGCCGACTCCACCGCGCCAGTGAGCGGCCAGCAGCCGAGCGTGCGGAAACGCACCATGCGTTTTTTAATCACTTCACCGGGTTGCAGATCGATTCTGTCGTCATCAATCATCATCAACATGCCATCGCGCTCAAGCACCGGACGCTCTGCAGCAAGGTACAGCGGAACAATGTCGATGTTCTCCAGCCAGATGTACTGCCAGATATCCTGTTCCGTCCAGTTAGAGAGCGGGAATACGCGAATGCTTTCGCCTTTGTTAATCTGGCCGTTGTAGTTATGCCACAGCTCCGGACGCTGGTTTTTTGGGTCCCAGCGATGAAAACGATCGCGGAAGGAATAGATGCGCTCTTTCGCGCGCGATTTCTCTTCATCACGGCGTGCGCCACCGAATGCTGCGTCAAAACCGTATTTGTTCAGCGCCTGCTTCAACCCCTCGGTTTTCATAATGTCGGTATGCTTGGCGCTACCATGGACAAACGGGTTGATGCCCATCGCCACCCCTTCCGGGTTTTTATGCACCAGAAGTTCGCAGCCGTAGGCTTTTGCCGTACGGTCGCGAAATTCGTACATCTCGCTGAATTTCCAGCCGGTATCAACGTGTAGCAGAGGAAACGGCAGTGAACCAGGATAAAACGCTTTGCGCGCCAGATGCAGCATTACGCTGGAATCCTTGCCGATGGAATACATCATCACCGGATTCGAAAACTCGGCGGCCACCTCACGAATGATATGGATGCTCTCCGCTTCCAGTTGCCGCAGGTGGGTAAGTCGTTTTTGATCCATAACCGTTCCTATGTATTGCCGTTATTTTGCTAACGAAGTTCAGATAACCTGACTATAGGGAGGGCAAGAGAGCGAATGAAATTACGAATTGGAATGAGTAGTTCCTCAAAGGAATAACGATTTGGAAAAGCAAAGTTCAAAAAGTGCTTAAGCCGCCGGATTTCGGGCATTTAGGAGCAAATGAAATTGTTTTACCTCGATCACAGTTTCATACTAGCGACTGAAAATTTCTGCTTGGTATTTAAGGACTCATTATGTTTTCCGCAACGCGCCACCTTATTGCTGCCATGGCGCTCGGCGCGTGTTTTATCCTTCCTGCACAGGCAACATCCTCCAGACCTGGAGATATCGCAAATACTCAGGCCCGATATATCGCAACATTCTTCCCTGGCCGCGTGACGGGCTCTCCGGCAGAAATGCTATCTGCTGATTATTTACGTCAGCAATTTCAGCAGATGGGCTATCGCAGTGATATTCGAACGTTTAATAGCCGTTATGTTTATACCGCCAAAGACAACCGTAAGAACTGGCATAACGTTACGGGCAGCACCGTCATTGCAGCGCATGAAGGCAAAGCGCCGCAGCAGATTATTATCATGGCGCACCTCGACACTTACGCCGCGCTGAGCGATGCCGATTCCGATGCTAATCTGGGCGGGTTAACCTTACAGGGCATCGACGATAACGCCGCAGGTTTGGGTGTCATGCTGGAATTGGCTGAAAAACTTAAAAATGTGCCGACACAGTACGGCATTCGGTTTATCGCCACCAGCGGCGAGGAAGAAGGCAAACTCGGCGCAGAAAATATCCTCAAGCGCATGAGTGCGGCTGAGAAGAAAAATACGCTGCTGGTTATCAACCTCGATAACCTGATCGTCGGGGATAAGCTCTACTTCAATAGTGGGAAAAGAACCCCGGAAGCCGTACGAAAACTGACGCGCGACCGGGCGCTGGCAATTGCACACAGCCGCGGTATCGTCGCCAGTACCAACCCGGGCCTGAACAAAGACTATCCGAAAGGAACCGGATGTTGTAACGATGCCGAGGTCTTCGACAAAGCGGGAATCGCCGTGCTCTCGGTAGAAGCAACCAACTGGAACCTGGGTAAAAAAGACGGCTATCAGCAACGCGCTAAAACCGCCTCTTTCCCCGCAGGTAACAGCTGGCACGACGTGCGTCTGGACAACCAGCAGCATATTGATAAAGCGCTTCCAGGCCGGATTGAACATCGCAGCCGCGACGTCGTACGCATCATGCTGCCGCTGGTAAAAGAACTGGCGAAAGCAGGTAAATCCTGAAGAAGAAGCCCGGTAAAATGTAAACGTTACCGGGCTTTTAGCCGTTACCCTTCGTGCAGCCCGCACTCTCTTTTCAGCCCAAAGAACCGCGTCTCTTCTTCCGCCATCCCCGGCTCCCATTTGCGGGTGGTATGGGTATCGCCGACTGACAGATAGCCTTGATCCCACAGTGGATGATACTTCAGACCGTGTTTTTGCAGATACTGGTATACCGTACGGTTGTCCCAGTCGATAATCGGCAGCACTTTAAATACGCCACGCTGAATAGCCAATACCGGTAAATGTGCACGGCTACCGGACTGTTCGCGGCGCAGACCGGCAAACCAGGTTTGCGCGTTGAGTTCTTTCAGCGCCCGGTTCATCGGCTCAACCTTGTTGATGTCATTGTATTTCTCAATGCCTTCGACGCCCTGCTCCCACAGCTTACCGTAGCGTGCTTCCTGCCAGGCCGCGCTCTCTTTCGCGCGATAAACCTGCAGATTCAGCTTGAGTTTGTCCGTTAACTCATCAATAAACTGGTAGGTTTCCGGGAACAGGTAGCCGGTATCGGTCAGGATCACCGGGATATCCGGGCGGCTCTGGTTTACCAGATGCAGGCTGACCGCCGCCTGAATACCGAAGCTTGATGACAGAACATATTCGCCGGGCAGGTTTTCCAGTGCCCACGCCACACGATCCTCGGCACTCAGTTTTTCCAGTTCGGCGTTGGTTTCTGCCAGTGCTAATACGCGTTCGACTTTCGGCAGTTCATTCAGCGTGTTTAGATCGAGTTGGGACATAAGTTCCTCACTGTGTGCCTTGCCTGATGGCGCTTCGCTTATCAGGCCTACCGTCTGCGTAGGCCGGATAAGGCATTTATGCCGCCATCCAGCAATTCATGTTATTCCCAGAAATCACGCGCTGGATCGAGCACCGGGCGAATGATGCCCGCACGCACCGTAAAGTCGCCGAAGCCTTCACCCGCTTCGCGCTCTTTCGCCCAGCGCCCAACCAGTTCGTCTACGGAAGCGAGAATTTCGGTTTCCGTAATGTTTTCGCGATACATACGCGGAATGCGCGTACCCATGCGGTTACCGCCCAGATGCACGTTGTAGCGGCCCGGCGCTTTACCCACCAGCCCCAGTTCAGCCAGCATCGCTCGGCCACAGCCGTTCGGACAGCCGGTGACGCGCATCACGATGTGTTCTTCAGGAATGCCGTGTTTTTCCAGAATGGATTCCACTTTGTCAGTAAACGACGGCAGGAAACGCTCGGCTTCCGCCATCGCCAGCGGACAGGTCGGGAACGACACGCAGGCCATCGAGTTTTCACGCTGCGGCTTCACCGCATTCATCAGACCATGATCGCGCGCCAGCTTCTCTACCTTCGCCTTCTGGCTTTCCGGTACGCCAGCGATGATCAGGTTCTGGTTAGCGGTGATGCGGAAATCGCCTTTGTGGATCTTCGCGATCTCCAGCAGGCCGGTTTTCAGCGGACGGCCCGGGTAATCCAGAATACGGCCATTTTCAATAAACAGCGTCAGATGCCAGTTATTGTCGATCCCTTTCACCCAACCAATCCTGTCGCCACGACCGGTGAACTCGTATGGGCGGATCGGCTCAAATTTGATCCCCGCACGACGCTCCACTTCCTCTTTGAACGTGTCGATACCAACGCGTTCAAGGGTGTATTTGGTTTTAGCGTTTTTACGGTCGGTACGGTTGCCCCAGTCACGCTGCGTCGTCACCACCGCTTCCGCAACCGCCAGCGTGTGTTCAAGCGGCAGATAGCCGAATTCACTTGCCGTACGGGCGTAGGTTTTCTTATTGCCATGCTCAATCGACAAACCACCGCCGACCAGCAGGTTAAAGCCTACCAGCTTGCCGTTTTCGGCAATCGCCACGAAATTCATATCGTTGGCGTGCAGATCGATATCGTTCTGCGGCGGGATGACGACTGTGGTTTTAAACTTACGCGGCAGATAGGTCGCCCCGAGGATCGGCTCTTCGTCGGTGGTCGCGACTTTTTCCTGATCAAGCCAGATCTCTGCATAGGCGCGGGTGCGCGGCAGCAGATGTTCGGAGATCTTTTTCGCCCACTCGTAGGCTTCGGCGTGCAGCTCAGATTCATACGGGTTGGAGGTGCACAGCACGTTACGGTTCATATCGTTGGCGGTCGCCAGTGCGTCCAGGCCGACGGAGTGCAGCATCTGGTGTACCGGCTTCACGTTCTTCTTCAGAATGCCATGGAACTGAAAGGTCTGACGGTTGGTCAGACGAATACTGCCGTAAATGGTGTTATCAGTGGCAAATTTGTCGATGGCCTTCCACTGGGTTGGGGTGATCACCCCGCCCGGCAGACGGCAGCGCAGCAGCATCGCGTGGCGCGGCTCCAGCTTCTGCTCAGCACGTTCGGCGCGAATATCGCGGTCGTCCTGCTGGTACATGCCGTGGAAACGGATCAGCAGGAAGTTATCGCCGTGGAAGCCGCCGGTCAGACCGTCGTTCAGGTCTTCCGCGATGGTGCCGCGCAGGAAATTACTTTCACGCTTCATGCGCTCGGCGTCAGTCAGTTTGCCTTCGACCACTAAAGGCCCTGGGTATTTTTCGCTCATTAGTAGACATCTCGCTGATAACGGCGCTCAACGCGCAGCTCACTTAAAAATTCATCCGCCGCTTCGATGTCCATTGCACCGAATTCAGCAATCACTTCCAGCAATGCCTGCTCAACGTCTTTCGCCATGCGATTAGCGTCGCCGCAGACATAAATGTGGGCACCGTCATTGATCCAGCGCCACAGTTCCGCGCCCTGTTCGCGCAGTTTGTCTTGTACGTAGATTTTTTCTTTTTGGTCACGCGACCAGGCGAGATCGATCCGGCTCAACACGCCTTCTTTCACGTAACGCTGCCATTCCACCTGATACAGGAAATCCTCGGTGAAGTGCGGGTTACCGAAGAACAGCCAGTTCTTGCCTTCTGCGCCATCGGCCGCGCGCTGCTGCATAAAGGCGCGGAACGGGGCAATACCGGTGCCCGGGCCAATCATGATGACCGGCGTCTGCGGGTTAGCCGGCAGGCGGAAGTTGTCGTTATGTTCGATGAAGACGCGGACTTCGCCTTCTTCTTCCACGCGGTCGGCGAGGAAGCTGGAGGCACCACCGGCGCGGGCGCGGCCTTCAATGTCGTAACGCACGACGCCAACAGTCACGTGCACTTCACTTTCGACTTCCGCTTGGGAGGAAGCAATGGAGTACAGACGCGGGGTCAGCGGGCGCAGAAGATCAACTAACGCCTGAGCGTCCAGTTGTGCCGGGGAGAAACGCACCATATCGACGATTGGCGTGGTGGCGGCGTAATGCTGCAACTGCGCTTTATCGCCCACCAGCGGCAGCAGCGATTCACTGCGCGTCAGCGTGGCGTAGTTTTCCACGATATTGGCGGTGTTGACCGTCAGCTCAAAGTGCCACTGTAAGGCTTCCGCCAGCGGCAGCGTTTTGTCATTGACCGTGACCGGTTCATCACCCTTCAGCCACAGCAGCTCTGCCAGCTCTTTAACCAGCGCAGGATCGTTCTGATACCACACGCCCAGCGCGTCGCCCGGCTGATAGCGCAGACCGGAATCGCCGAGATCGATTTCGATATGGCGCACATCTTTTAGCGAGTCGCGACCGGTGATTTTCTGATTCACCGAGAGCGATGCCGGCAGCGGCGCTTCTTTGGTATACGGGCTGGTGTGTACTTCGTTTACAGCACCACTCGCAGCAACTTGCACAGACGGTACAGCCGGCGCACGGGCTTTCAGAACCTCAACCAGACGCTCACGCCATTGCGCGGCAGCGGCCTGGTATTCGACATCCGCATCCACCCGATCCAGCAGGCGCTCGCCACCCAGTTCAGCCAGCCTGCTGTCGAAATCTTTCCCCGCCTTGCAGAAGAACTCATAGGAGGTATCGCCCAAACCAAATATGGCAAAAGCAGTGTTCTCAAGCTTCGGCGCTTTTTTCGAAAACAGGAATTTATGCAGCGCCACGGCTTCTTCCGCCGGCTCACCTTCCCCTTGCGTCGACGCCACCACGATCAGTAATTTTTCATTGGCGATTTGTTTGAATTTATAGTCGCCAGCGTTGATCAGAGTGACGTTGAGCTTCGCGGAGATCAAATCATCGCGCAGGGCTTCCGCCACACGACGCGCATTACCGGTTTGCGAGGCGGAGATAAGCGTAATACCGGGCATTTCAGCAGCAGGCGCAGGGGCCGCCGCATTGCTGCCAGGCTGCTGATTCAGCACACCCCAGAAATAGCCAGAAACCCACGCGAGCTGTGCGGGAGTGAAGTCAGTCGTGGCTGCCTGAAGGCGTGCCAGTTGCTCCGGATTTAGCGGTAGCAAAGCGGAAGGTGGGGCCTGTGTCGTCATGCGTTGTCATGTTCCAGTAAGCAAAGCGGATTTCAGCAATAAAACCCAAACTGAAGATAAGGTTAACGGCGGGGATAGTAACAATTAAAGAAGGGATAGAAATAACAAATAACCAAATGGACTAACCTGTTTTAGTTATAGTCATTAACGGCAAAAACGATTTAATAACTATATGATATACAAATAGTTATCAAACATTAACAGCGTAAATATGACGTTCTGATGCTTAGCGCCCTTTTAACTAATGATAAAAATTGTACTTTACGGTACCCTACGGCGGTTTTTCGCATTCTTGAGAGTAAAAAATGTCCACCACCTTGTTTAAAGATTTCACCTTCGAAGCCGCTCACCGCCTGCCGCATGTACCAGAAGGGCATAAATGTGGCCGCCTGCATGGTCACTCATTTATGGTGCGTCTTGAAATTACCGGTGAAGTCGATCCGCATACCGGTTGGATCATGGATTTTTCTGAGTTAAAAGCGGCGTTTAAGCCGACCTACGACAGACTCGATCACTACTATCTGAACGATATTCCGGGCCTCGAAAACCCAACCAGCGAAGTGCTGGCAAAATGGATTTGGGAGCAGGTTAAACCGGTGGTTCCACTGCTGAGCGCAGTAATGGTAAAAGAAACCTGCACAGCAGGCTGCGTGTATCGCGGCGAGTGATCCCGACCTTGCCGGATGGCGACGCACCGCGACTGATCCCGGCCTACCTTATTAGCAAGCGTAGGCCGGACAAGCGAAGCGCCCCGGCAAAACTTATCAGGCAATATTCAGATATTTGTGGGTTTGCATCGACAAACGCCAGTTACGCGCAATACAGGTATCAATACACAAACGCGTCGCATCTTCTTTCTGACTGATTGGCTGTAAGGCGATGATTCGTGGTTTTTCGTCGCTCAACGTGGCCAACAGTTCATCCAGTGCTTCAATATCGCGAACGCGACCAACCGGATGTTTGATTTCATTCGCGCGCTCCAGCGCCTGCGACAGCACATCATAACCGCCGCGCATATTTACCTTCGGCGATACGGTCACCCAGGTATTCGGCGTACAGCGCACTTCATGGGTGCCGCTGGTTTCAATCTGGCAGCTAAAGCCGTTCTTTTCCAGCAGGTCAGTCAGCGGCATCAGGTCATGAATGCAGGGCTCACCACCGGTTATCACCACATGACGGGCGGTATAGCCCTGACGCTGAATAACAGCCAGCAGATCTTCACTGCTCGCCGCCCCCCATTTATCACTCTCTTTCGTCTTAGCCAGGATGCTGTACAGGGAGACTTCCCGATCCTCAAGCTTATCCCAGGTGTGTTTGGTATCGCACCAGGCACAGCCAACCGGGCATCCCTGTAAACGAATAAAAATGGCGGGGACGCCGGTAAAGTAACCCTCACCTTGCAGGGTCTGGAACATCTCGTTAATCGGGTACTGCATAGTCATCTCTGTTTAGGGTTATGGACGCGTATTATTGCAGATTTGCACGCTCAGGTCTTGCCCCCGGCTGCGCTGTCCCCTGAGTTAAAAATCATGAAACATGATCTCGTGTTTGCACCTGCAATGATCGAAGAGCTGTGATCTAATTTCATAGCTGTTCAGGCAGCGTTTTGATGTAACAAAATATTATTGATAATAACCTTATAAAAATAGTATAAATATTTTAAAAGTAAAATATTTCAAGCATGTACAAACGGAAACATGAAATTATGAATTTATTAGCATCACGCATAGTCAAATTCGATCCGCGGTATCTTTTTATATTAGAATAGGCTTAAGAAACCTAAACTTACGCTAATTTTCCATTTAATCTCCGTTTAATTATCCGCGCCTAGAATCCAGTCAACCACCCCTAATGAGACTGCATTCATGAATACACTATTAATTACTGGCGCAACCGGTTTTTTGGGCGGAGCCGTTTTAGAAAACATTCTGAATCAGACAAATGGATTTAATCTGCTGCTTTTAGTTCGTGCCAGTAATGATGTATCTGCGCTGGAACGGATAAAGGAAAATCTGCGCAAATTCAATATTGCAGAAGAAAAATTGGCAACACTTAGCCCGCGGAATATCCTGTTGGGTGATTTAGTAGAGCCTGAAGCGTTTCTTAACGACCCGCGTCTGGGCCAGGTTACTCATGTCATCAATTGCGCCGCCGTCGCCTCTTTTGGCAACAACCCGCTTATCTGGAAAGTCAATGTCGAAGGAACGCTGAAGTTCGCCCGGAGAATGGCCTGTGTCGGCAGCCTGCAGCGTTTTCTTCACGTTGGTACAGCAATGTCATGCTCCCCAGACCCCGATTCACTGGTGGCCGAAAGTGCAGAGTTTCGCGAGCGTGCTGAGCATCTGGTTGAGTATACGCACTCTAAATCCACGATAGAACGTCTGATACAACAGGAATGCCCAACATTACCACTGGTTATCGCGCGGCCTTCGATCGTTGTTGGCCATACTCATCACGGCTGTAAACCCTCCAGCAGTATTTTCTGGGTATTCAGCATGGGTCTGATGCTACAAAAATTTATGTGTTCGATGGAAGACCGTATTGACGTGATCCCGGTTGATTATTGCGCCGATGCATTGCTGATGTTACTGAGCAGTCCACTTGCTCGCGGTGAAGTGGTGCACATCTCAGCAGGAGAAGAAAATAGCGTGAGGTTTGCAGATATTGATAACGCGATGGCATCTGCGCTGGAACAAGCTCCCGTCGGCAATAAATACGCACAGGTCAGCTATGAAACGCTGGTCCAAATGCGCCGTGAACTGAAGAATATTTTTGGCCCCTGCAACGAACGACTAATGCTGAAAGCCATGCGTCTTTACGGCGCGTTCGCAACGCTGAACGTGCGATTCAGCAATGATAAGCTGCTCAGCATGGGGATGCCGAAGCCGCCGCGTTTTACCGATTACATTGAGCGCTGTGTACAGACGACACGTGGGCTGACTATTCCACAGCAAATGGCAGTGGACTTTAAATAGGTTGCTATTGTGCAGGCAAAAAAATGCCAGCCCGAAGGCTGGCATTTTTAAATCAGAGAAAGAACAGGATTACGCCTGACCTTTGATCTCTTTACGACCGTTGTACGGAGCTTGTTCACCCAGAGCTTCTTCGATACGAATCAGCTGGTTGTACTTAGCAACGCGGTCAGAACGGCTCATAGAACCAGTTTTGATCTGGCCTGCAGCGGTACCAACAGCCAGGTCAGCGATGGTAGCGTCTTCAGTTTCGCCAGAACGGTGAGAGATGACAGCGGTGTAGCCAGCGTCTTTCGCCATTTTGATCGCAGCCAGAGTTTCGGTCAGAGAACCGATCTGGTTGAATTTGATCAGGATGGAGTTAACGATGCCTTTTTCGATGCCTTCTTTCAGGATCTTGGTGTTGGTTACGAACAGGTCGTCACCAACCAGCTGGATTTTGTCGCCCAGTACTTTAGTCTGGTATGCGAAACCATCCCAGTCAGACTCGTCCAGACCATCTTCGATGGACACGATCGGGTACTGTTTGGTCAGTTCTTCCAGGAAATGAGTGAATTCTTCGGAGGTGAATGCTTTGTTGCCTTCGCCAGCCAGAACGTATTTACCGTCTTTGTAGAATTCAGACGCTGCACAGTCCATCGCCAGAGTGATGTCTTTGCCCAGCTCGTAGCCAGCTGCTTTAACCGCTTCAGCGATTACCGCCAGAGCTTCAGCGTTGGAACCCAGGTTCGGCGCATAGCCGCCTTCGTCACCCACTGCAGTGTTCATACCTTTGGCTTTCAGAACTTTAGCCAGGTTGTGGAACACTTCAGAACCCATACGTACAGCTTCTTTCAGGGTTTTAGCGCCAACAGGCTGAATCATGAATTCCTGGATGTCGACGTTGTTGTCAGCGTGCTCACCACCGTTGATGATGTTCATCATCGGAACCGGCATGGAGTATTTGCCCGGAGTGCCGTTCAGTTCAGCGATGTGTGCATACAGCGGCAGGCCTTTAGCAGCAGCTGCTGCTTTGGCGTTCGCCAGGGACACAGCCAGGATGGCGTTTGCACCGAAGTTGGATTTGTTTTCAGTACCGTCCAGATCGATCATGATCTTGTCGATGCCAGCCTGATCTTTAGCATCTTTACCCAGCAGAGCCTGAGCAATCGGGCCGTTAACAGCTGCAACAGCTTTCAGTACGCCTTTACCCATGAAGCGGGATTTGTCGCCATCGCGCAGTTCCAGTGCTTCGCGGGAACCAGTAGAAGCACCTGACGGAGCTGCTGCCATACCAACGAAACCACCTTCCAGGTGTACTTCGGCTTCAACAGTCGGGTTACCACGGGAGTCGATGATTTCACGACCGATGATTTTAACGATTTTGGACATTAGGTTTTCCTCAGTACAAGTTAAACTAAAACTCCAGACAAACAATGCACCCTGATGGGTGCATTGCCGTTCTAACTTTTTACTTCTTACTTCGCCTGACGCTTCTGATGTTCACTGGCGGCTTTCACAAAGCCGGCGAACAGCGGGTGCCCATCACGTGGCGTGGAAGTAAATTCCGGGTGGAACTGACAGGCCACGAACCACGGATGATTCGGTACCTCAATGATCTCGACCAACTGATCATCACCGGAACGGCCTGCAACACGCAGACCCGCAGCTTCAATCTGTTTCAACAGCATATTGTTGACTTCGTAGCGGTGGCGATGGCGTTCAACAATTGTCGGCGTACCGTACAGTTGACGAACCAGACTCTCATCGCTCAGCTGACACTGTTGCGCACCAAGACGCATTGTGCCGCCCAGATCGCTCTTCTCGGTACGGACTTCGACGTTGCCGTCTTCATCACGCCATTCAGTAATCAGGGCCACCACCGGGTACTTACAGTCTGGCACAAATTCTGTGGAGTTGGCGTTGTCCATTCCCACGACGTTACGAGCAAACTCAATCAACGCAACCTGCATACCCAGGCAAATACCCAGATAAGGAATATTGTTCTCACGCGCAAAGCGCGCTGTCGCGATTTTACCTTCAACACCACGGTAGCCGAAGCCGCCAGGGATCAGGATTGCATCAAGACCTTTCAGGATCTCAACGCCGCGCGTTTCGACATCTTGCGAATCAATCAGCTTGATGTTGACGGTGACACGATTCTTCAAGCCACCGTGCTTCAGCGCTTCGATAACTGACTTATAGGCATCCGGCAGTTCAATGTACTTGCCGACCATACCAATAGTCACTTCGCCTGCCGGATTCGCTTCTTCGTAGATAACCTGTTCCCATTCTGACAGATTCGCTTCCGGACAGTTCAAGCTGAATCGTTTACAAATATAATCGTCAAGGCCCTGAGATTTCAACAGGCCCGGAATTTTATAGATGGAATCGACATCTTTCAGAGAAATCACCGCTTTTTCCGGAACGTTACAGAACAATGCAATTTTTGCACGTTCATTAGCCGGAACTGCGCGATCGGAGCGGCAAATCAGGATATCTGGCTGAATACCGATAGAAAGCAGCTCTTTTACCGAGTGCTGAGTCGGTTTAGTTTTGACTTCACCTGCCGCCGCCATGTACGGAACCAGCGTCAGATGCATAAACAACGTGTGCTCACGGCCAATTTCTACGGCCATCTGGCGAATCGCTTCAAGGAACGGCAGAGATTCGATATCCCCAACGGTTCCGCCGATTTCAACCAGAACAACATCATGACCTTCGCCGCCTTCCAGAACGCGTTCTTTAATGGCATTCGTGATGTGCGGGATAACCTGAACGGTCGCGCCCAGGTAGTCGCCACGGCGTTCTTTACGCAGAACGTCGGAGTAGATACGACCGGTGGTGAAGTTGTTACGGCGGCTCATTTTCGTACGAATGAAACGCTCATAGTGACCCAGGTCCAGGTCGGTTTCAGCGCCGTCTTCGGTAACGAACACTTCCCCGTGTTGGATAGGGCTCATAGTACCTGGATCGACGTTGATGTACGGATCCAGTTTCATCATGGTTACATTGAGGCCACGGGCTTCAAGAATGGCTGCCAGGGAGGCTGCGGCAATGCCTTTTCCCAGAGAGGATACGACCCCGCCGGTCACAAAAATATAGTTCGTTGTCATGCTGGACCTGAGAAGTTAGGGTGAAACGATGGAATTACCAAGACGGGAAAGTAGTATACCCGAACATGACGAGCGCCACAAACTTTCATTATTCCTCCTCTTCACCAGGCTCACATTAACATCGGGAGTGAGAAAATAGCCCCTTTGGGGTAAATGTTTTTGACGTAAATCAAGCGCTTGTTATTTAAAAAATCACACAAATCGCCCTTGACCGACGAAATCCCTTAGAGATCAATTTCCTGTCGTTTTACCTGTTGCCAGACTTCTTCCATTGTTTCCAGATCAACACCTGTCATTTCCAGACCGCGAGCAGCCACAATTCGCTCAACCTCACGAAAACGGCGCTCGAATTTTTCATTCGCTTTCTGCAAAGCAGTCTCTGCTTTTGTCCCTAAATGACGGGCCATATTGACCGTGGCAAACAGCAGGTCGCCCATTTCCTCCTCCAGTTTAGCCTGGTCAACGACAGCCTGCTTCGCCTCGAACATGACTTCGTCAATCTCTTCGTAAACCTTGTCGACAACCGGCCCTAATGTTTTCCAGTCGAAGCCAACATTTGAGCAACGTTTCTGGATTTTCTGGGCGCGCATTAGCGCCGGTAAACTACGGGGAATATCGTCCAGCGCGGAATGTTGTGACTTCTCGGCACGTTCTTCGGTTTTGATTTGCTCCCAACGGGTTAGCACCTCGGTGCTGTTACTGGCAGAAACATCTGCGAAAACATGCGGGTGGCGGCGTTCAAGCTTATCGCTTATCGCAGCACAGATATCATCAAAGTTGAAGCGCCCTTCTTCCTGTGCCATCTGGGCGTAAAACACCACCTGGAACAACAGATCGCCTAATTCACCACGCAGATCGTCGAAGTCTTCGCGCGCAATGGCATCAAGTACTTCATAGGTTTCTTCGAGGGTGTAAGGAGCAATAGTGGCGAATGTCTGCTCTTTATCCCACGGACAACCGTTTTCCGGGTCGCGCAGGCGCTGCATAATACCGAGCAGTCGATCGATTTGGTTCATTGGAATATCCTGAAATTTCAATATAGTAGACCGGATAAGGCGACAGCCAACATCCGGCGATATAGCAATGCCTGATGGCAACGCTGACGCGTTGCCATCAGGCCTGCAAGATCATCCGGCCTACAAAATAATTAATTACCGTGCAGACGGCGTGCGTCGATCACATCCGGCACCTGGTTCAGCTTGCCGAGCACACGTCCGAGTACCTGCAGGTTATAGATTTCGATGGTCATATCAATGGTGGCCAACTGTTGTTTGGTATCACTCCGGCTGGCAACCCCCAGCACGTTCACCTTTTCGTTGGCAAGAATCGTCGTGATATCACGTAACAAGCCGCTGCGATCGTTAGCCTGGACGCGAACCACCAGCGAATACCCTGCCGAGTAGCTTTCGCCCCAAACCGCGTCAACAATACGTTCCGGCGCATGCGAGCGCAGTTCATTCAGCTGTTCGCAATCCGCCCGGTGGACGGAAATACCGCGTCCCTGGGTGATAAACCCGACAATCTCATCGCCGGGAATCGGCTGGCAGCAGCGAGCGATGTGGTGCATCAGGTTACCCACCCCTTCAACCACCACGCGACCGTCGTCTTTTCGGCGACTCTGCGGCGCCTGCGTTTTCTGCTGAAGTTGTTTCAGCGCGGCGGCATCCTGTTCGGCAGCGCTTGGTTTATTAAACTGCGCCTGCAGGAAGTTCACCATCTGGTTGAGGCGGATGTCTCCTCCGCCAATCGCCGCCAGCAGCTCATCCAGCTCATTGAAGCTGTAGCGCGGCAGCAGATGTTTTTCCGCTTCTTTCAGGCTAATACCTAAATGCGCCAGCTCATCATCGAGGATCTGGCGGCCCGCCAGGATGTTTTTGTCGCGATCCTGTTTACGGAACCAGGCGTGGATCTTCGAGCGCCCCCGGCTGGTCGTCACGTAGCCCAGGTTAGGATTTAGCCAGTCACGACTTGGGTTTGGCTGTTTCTGGGTGATGATTTCAATTTGATCACCCATCTGCAGCTGATAGGTAAACGGTACGATGCGCCCGCCAATTTTCGCGCCAATGCAACGATGCCCCACATCACTGTGAATGTGATAAGCAAAATCGAGCGGCGTGGAGCCTGCAGGCAGATCCACAACATCCCCTTTTGGCGTAAAGACGTAAACTCTGTCATCAAAGACCTGGCTACGCACTTCATCCAGCATTTCACCGGAATCCGCCATCTCTTCCTGCCAGGCTATCAGTTTACGCAGCCACGCAATGCGGTCTTCATGACCAGAGCGCGCCGCGCCTGAAGCAGTACCTTCTTTGTACTTCCAGTGCGCGGCAACACCCAGCTCGGCATCTTCGTGCATCTGTTTGGTACGGATCTGGATTTCAATGGTTTTACCGCCAGGCCCCAGCACAACCGTATGGATTGACTGGTAACCGTTAGGCTTTGGATTGGCAACGTAGTCATCGAACTCATCAGGCAGATGGCGATAGTGAGTATGCACAATCCCCAGCGCGGCATAGCAATCCTGTAAACGCTCAGCCACGATACGCACCGCGCGCACATCGAACAGTTCGTCAAAAGCCAGCTGCTTTTTCTGCATTTTGCGCCAGATGCTGTAGATGTGCTTCGGACGTCCGTAAACTTCGGCTTTGACGCCTTCCGTTTTCATCTCTGAGCGCAAATGACCGACGAATTCATCAATGTAATGTTCCCTGTCGATACGACGTTCATGCAGCAGCTTGGCAATACGTTTGTATTCAGCCGGGTGCAGGTAACGGAAGCAGTAATCTTCCAGCTCCCATTTTAATTGCCCGATGCCTAATCGGTTGGCCAGCGGGGCATAGATATTGGTGCACTCTTTTGCCGCCAGTACGCGTTCATCTTCCGGTGCGTCTTTCACTTCTCGCAAATGGGCAATACGTTCCGCCAGCTTGATGACCACGCAGCGGAAGTCGTCGACCATTGCCAGCAGCATGCGACGAACGTTATCGACCTGCTCGGAAGAGACTGAATCGGTATGCGTGGCTTTAAGTTGGCGTATCGCCGCCATATCACGCACACCATGGATAAGGTTAACGATTGACGTGCCTACGCTCTCGCGCAGGATGTCTTCACTCACCACATTGGCATCCGCCAGAGGGAACAGCATCGCCGCTCGCAGCGTGTCGATATCCATGCTCAGCATGGAGAGTATTTCCACCATTTCGACGCCACGCCACAGCAGCAGATCCGCATCCGGATGCCCCTGTGTCTGCTGCAGGCAATACGCCCAGGTTTCGGCTAAGCGTTCACACGACTGCTGGCTGGAGATCCCAAGACTCGCGATCCATTTCTTAGGATCAAACTCACCAGCTTTATTTATATGTGCACTTCTTACCGCAACCATCGTCCTCTCCTTAAGGGGCATGGCCTGTCGAAGTCGACAAGCCGTACCCATTGTCTTTCACGTTGCATTACAACCCGAAATCCAATGGGTATAAAATTCATTACAAACGCTCAAACAGGACCATCGATTCCAGATGTCCAGTGTGCGGGAACATATCGAGCATCGCCAGTCGCCGAACGGTATATCCTGCATTGAGTAACGCTTCGCTGTCACGAGCCAGCGTAGCAGGATTACAGGATACATAAACAACGCGGCCAGGGTTTAACTTTATAATATGTTGCATCACGCCGGCAGCCCCCGCACGCGCAGGATCGAGCAATACTTTATCAAATCCGTTTTTTGCCCATGGTTGTTTGGTGACATCTTCTTCAAGGTTTTCATGAAAGAATGTCACATTGTGTAGTCCGTTATTCCGCGCATTTTCCCGGCCTTTTTCCACCAGCGCAGGGACACCTTCAACACCCACAACGCTCGCTGCTCGTACGGCCAACGGCAACGTAAAATTCCCCATACCACAGAACAAATCGAGCACCCGGTCCTCTCGCTGCACATCCAGCCATTCCAGCGCACAGGAAACCATTTTTTGGTTTACCCCTTCATTGACCTGGATAAAATCACGCGGGCTGAAGGTTAAACGTAGTCCATTTGAATCATACCAGGGCGATTCTTCTGAATTTGATTCCAGTATCTCGCTTTGCGGAGCCAGAAACAAAGACAGTCCCTGAGAATGCGAAAAGTGTTCCAGTTTTTCTTTATCCGCGGCACTCAATGGTGCGGTGTGGCGCAAAATCATCAGAGTTCCACTTCCAGCCTGCACCAATTCGACATGCCCCAAGTGACGCAGCCCCTGCAGACTCTGCAGGCATGCCCGAATTTCAGGCAGCAACGCCTCAAGTTGGGGCACCAAAATAGGGCATTGCTTCACATCAATAATGTCGCTGGAGCCGGACTTGCGAAATCCCATCTGCAATTGCTGCTCTTTCGAGCGATAGTTCAGACTTAAACGCGCGCGGCGTCGATAGCCCCACGGGGTATCGGCGATAACTTCTGTCACCTCACATTTCATTAAACGCGATAACGCTGCACTTTTGCTACGCTGCTGCAACGAGATGCTGGCGTGCTGCTGTTGACAGCCACCACAGACCCCAAAATGTGGACAACGTGGCACTTCACGTTCCGAACTGTCGTTTAAACGACGTTTGACTTGCGCGCGGGCGAACTGTTTTTTATCTTCAGTTATCACCACTTCTGCGCTTTCCTGAGGCAGCAATTCCGGTATAAACAGGGCTTTCCCGTTATGACGAGCAACGCCCTGACCAAAAGAATCAAGGTCATTGACGGTAACGGTTATGATCTGACGCGTCGTCACGCGTCGTTTTGCAGAGTAGAATTGCGCCATCGACGAGATATTTCTCTATTTAACAGTGTGACCCTAATTGTCCCATAACGGAACTCCATGACCAACTACAGCCTGCGCGCACGCATGATGATTCTGATCCTGGCCCCGACCGTCCTGATAGGTTTGCTGCTCAGTATCTTTTTTGTTGTGCATCGCTATAACGACTTGCAGCGTCAACTGGAAGATGCTGGTGCCAGCATCATCGAGCCACTCGCGGTTTCCAGCGAATACGGCATGAACTTGCAAAACCGGGAATCCATCGGCCAGCTTATCAGCGTGTTGCATCGTCGCCATTCCGATATTGTGCGGGCAATTTCCGTCTATGACGAAAATAACCAACTGTTCGTCACCTCCAACTTTCATCTTGATCCGTCAGAGATGCAATTGGCTACCGGATCGCCGTTTCCGCGAAAGCTGAGCGTAACCCGGCACGGGGATATCATGATCCTGCGTACCCCTATTATATCGGAAAGCTATTCACCTGATGAATCTGCCGTTAGCGATGCCAAAAACACCAAAAATATGTTGGGGTATGTGGCGCTTGAGCTGGACCTCAAGTCCGTGCGATTACAGCAGTACAAAGAGATCTTTATCTCCAGCGTCATGATGCTGTTTTGTATTGGCATTGCGTTAATTTTCGGCTGGCGTCTGATGCGCGACGTGACCGGACCAATTCGCAACATGGTGAATACCGTTGACCGAATACGTAGAGGTCAGCTCGATAGCCGCGTGGAAGGTTTCATGTTGGGCGAACTGGATATGCTGAAGAATGGCATCAACTCGATGGCAATGTCTCTCGCCGCCTACCATGAAGAGATGCAGCACAATATCGATCAGGCGACTTCAGATCTGCGCGAAACGCTGGAGCAGATGGAAATCCAAAACGTTGAGTTGGATCTGGCAAAGAAACGCGCCCAGGAAGCTGCACGTATTAAATCAGAGTTCCTGGCGAACATGTCTCATGAGCTACGTACACCGCTAAACGGTGTCATTGGCTTTACACGCCTGACACTGAAAACCGAGCTCAACACCACCCAGCGCGATCACCTGAATACAATTGAGCGCTCTGCTAACAACCTGCTTGCTATCATCAATGATGTGCTCGACTTCTCTAAACTGGAAGCGGGTAAACTGATTCTGGAAAGCATACCGTTCCCGCTGCGCAGCACACTGGATGACGTCGTAACGCTGTTAGCGCACTCCTCCCATGACAAAGGGCTGGAGCTAACACTGAATATTAAAAATGACGTTCCGGACAATGTGATTGGCGATCCGCTGCGCCTGCAACAGGTCATTACCAACCTGGTCGGCAATGCCATCAAATTTACTGAGAGCGGCAATATCGACATTCTGGTTGAAAAACGCGCGCTCAGTAACACCAAAGTCCAGATTGAAGTTCAAATCCGCGATACCGGTATTGGCATCCCGGAACGCGATCAGTCACGTCTGTTCCAGGCTTTCCGTCAGGCTGATGCCAGCATTTCGCGCCGTCACGGCGGTACCGGACTTGGCCTTGTGATCACACAAAAACTGGTCAATGAAATGGGTGGGGATATCTCGTTCCATAGCCAACCCAATCGCGGTTCCACTTTCTGGTTCCATATCAGTCTTGATCTCAATCCTAATGTTATCAGCGATCGTTCAACCACCCGCTGTCTGGCCGGAAAACGACTGGCTTACGTTGAACCAAATGCTACCGCCGCGCAATGCACGTTAGATATCTTGAGTGAAACGCCGCTGGAGGTGATTTACAGCCCTTCATTCTCTGCATTACCGGCAGAACACTACGATATCCTGCTACTTGGTGTCCCCGTCACTTTCCACGAGCCGCTCACCATGCAGCATAAACGTCTGGCAAGCGCAGCCGCAATGACCGATTTCCTGTTGCTGGCGCTGCCTTGCCATGCGCAGATTAACGCTGAAAAATTAAAGCAAGGCGGCGCGGCGGCATGTCTGTTAAAACCGCTCACCTCAACCCGATTGCTGCCTGCGTTAACCGAATATTGCCACCTGAACCAGGGTGCAGAACGCCAGTTGTTAGATGAAAGCAAGATTGCGATGACCGTGATGGCGGTGGACGACAACCCGGCGAACCTGAAGCTTATCGGCGCATTACTTGAAGATAAGGTTCAGCACGTCGAGCTGTGCGACAGCGGACAGCAGGCGGTGGACAGAGCCAAGCAAATGCAGTTTGATCTGATCCTGATGGATATTCAGATGCCAGACATGGACGGTATTCGTGCCTGCGAACTGATCCATCAGCTTCCACACCAGCAGCAGACACCGGTTATTGCGGTAACAGCACATGCCATGGCAGGGCAAAAAGAGAAGTTACTCAGCGCCGGAATGAATGACTACCTGGCTAAGCCGATTGAAGAAGATAAATTGCACAGTTTGCTGTTGCGCTATAAGCCCGGTGCCGGCACATCAGCCCGGGCTATCGTGGCGGCCCCCCCTGACCCCGTGGTCAACCCGAATACGACCCTCGACTGGCAACTGGCTTTGAGACAGGCTGCCGGTAAAAACGATCTGGCGCGGGATATGCTGCAAATGCTGATCGATTTCTTGCCTGAAGTCCGTAACAGAATTGAAGAGCAACTGGTGGGTGAAAACCCTGAAGGGTTGGTGGATTTGATTCATAAACTACACGGCAGCTGCGGTTACAGCGGGGTTCCCCGCATGAAAAACCTGTGCCAGCTTATTGAACAGCAGTTACGTAGCGGGACCAAAGAAGAAGATCTGGAACCAGAGTTTTTAGAGCTTCTTGATGAGATGGACAACGTCGGGCGAGAAGCGAAACGGATATTGGGGTGATATTCGCCGATGCGGCGTAAACGCCTTATCCGGCCGACAGGTTTCGCTGTTTACCGTAGGCCCGATAGGCGTCGCGCCATCGGGCACATCGCCGGAGCGGCGTAAACGCCTTCTCCGACCTACAACTCAGCGTAATTGCTGTCCTGCTTTAAGCGTTGCGGCCACGTTTCGTGCCGTCATCCGCACATTTTCACTCGCATTATCCAGCGCCTCATCCAGCGTGCAAATGGTATAAATCACGCTAAAAACAGCATCAATTCCATGCTCATGCACCACGCCAACATCTGGCGTCAGGCTGCCTGCAATACCAATGACGGGCTTATTATATCGCTTTGCAACATTCGCTACGCCTACCGGGACTTTGCCATGGATCGTCTGACTGTCAATACGCCCTTCCCCGGTCACAACTAGGTCTGCATCCGCAACGCAGTCGGCGAGGTGTAACGCATCCGTCACGATCTCGATACCACGGCGTAGCTGCGCGCCGCAAAACGCATACAGTGCAGCTCCCATGCCTCCGGCAGCGCCTCCACCGGCCAGATCCAGCACGTTAACGTCCAGATCGCGGGCAATCAGTTGTGCATAGTGCGTCAGCGCATTATCCAGACGGGTGATCATCTCTGGCGTTGCCCCTTTTTGTGGACCAAATACTGCAGAAGCGCCCTCTTTACCGGTCAGCGGATTCGTGACATCACAGGCCACTTCGATACGACAGGTGGCAAGGCGCTTATCTAACGCTGAAATATCGATCCTGGTGAGCGCTTCCAGACCGATCCCGCCTTGTGCAATCTGGTTATTCTGTGCATCCAGCAATTTGGCGCCCAGTGCCTGCACCATACCGGCACCACCATCATTGGTCGCACTACCGCCAATCCCGATGATGATGTGTTCTACACCCGCATCCAGCGCATGGCGAATCAACTCTCCGGTCCCCCATGAGGTGGTTTTCAGCGGGTCGCGTAACCCTGCCGGAACTCGCTCTAACCCACTGGCGGCCGCCATCTCGATAAACGCTGAGCGCTCATCTCCTGATACCCCATAAAATGCCTGTACCTTACTTCCCAGGGGCCCCGTAACATCAACATGCACAAGGTGGCCCGCCGTAGCGGCAACCATCGCCTCGACCGTTCCTTCACCACCATCAGCGACCGGTATCTTTACGTAATCCGCATCAGGCCAGATCTCACGAAAACCCTGCTCAATGGCAGTTGCCACCTCAAGCGCACTCAAACTCTCTTTATAAGAATCCGGTGCAATTACTATTTTCATAAGCCGTCCTTACGCATGTTGATTCTGTTAATCATACACCTGGAGATGTGCCGGTTCCTGTCAGAACCGGCATAACACTTAGCGCACCATGCATGGGCGTTTATTATCGAAGGTCCAGTTCGGGATCAGGTACTGCATTCCCATCGCGTCATCACGCGCTCCCAGGCCATGTTGCTGGTACAGTTCGTGCGCTTTCATCACCTGGTCCATATCCAGTTCTACACCCAGACCCGGCTTCGCTGGTACCTGTACCATGCCGCCTTTAATGTCGAACGGTTCTTTGGTCAGGCGTTGGTTACCTTCCTGCCAGATCCAGTGGGTATCAATGGCCGTAATTTTACCCGGCGCAGCCGCCGCCACATGAGTGAACATCGCCAGCGAAATATCAAAGTGGTTGTTAGAGTGTGAACCCCAGGTGAGGCCAAACTCATGACACATCTGCGCTACGCGAACAGACCCCTGCATGGTCCAGAAATGCGGGTCAGCCAGCGGAATATCCACAGATTGCAACGACAGCGTGTGCCCCATCTGACGCCAGTCGGTAGCAATCATATTGGTCGCCGTCGGCAGGCCAGTAGCGCGGCGGAATTCCGCCATCACTTCACGCCCAGAGAACCCCTGCTCCGCGCCACATGGATCTTCAGCATAAGCCAGCGATCCTTTCAGATACTTACCGATCTTGATCGCTTCATTCAACGACCAGGCGCCGTTGGGATCGAGCGTTACGCGGGCCTGCGGGAAACGCTTCGCCAACGCGACGATAGATTCCGCTTCCTCTTCCCCTGCCAGCACGCCACCTTTCAGTTTAAAGTCGTTAAAGCCATATTTCTCATACGCAGCTTCAGCCAGGCGCACAACCGCATCCGGGGTCATGGCCTCTTCATGGCGCAGACGATACCAGTCGCACTTCTCATCCGGCTGACTCTGATACGGCAGCGGCGTCGCTTTACGGTTGCCGACGAAGAACAGATACCCCAACATTTCCACTTCGCTACGCTGCTGGCCATCGCCCAGCAAGGAAGCCACATTCACCCCCAGGTGCTGGCCTAACAGATCCAACATTGCCGCTTCGATCCCGGTAACCACATGAATAGTGGTACGTAAATCGAAGGTCTGCAAACCACGCCCACCGGCATCCCGATCGGCAAAGGTATTGCGTACCGTATTCAGTACGTTTTTGTATTCACCTAACGTTTTGCCCACCACCAGCGGAATCGCATCTTCCAGAGTCTGACGAATTTTCTCGCCGCCGGGAATTTCGCCCACCCCGGCATGACCAGAATTATCCTTGATAATCACAATATTACGCGTGAAGAACGGGGCATGTGCGCCGCTCAGGTTCATCAACATGCTGTCGTGGCCCGCAACCGGGATCACCTGCATAGCGGTCACTACTGGGGTAGAAAATTGTGCGCTCATTATCGTGTCCTTATTCAAAATCAGTGACGGCCGAAAACGGGACGTTTACGGTCAAAAGTCCATCCGGGGATCAGATACTGCATTGGGCCTGCGTCATTACGCGCGCCGCCGGGCAGCGCCTTATAGGCTTCATGCGCTTTCTGCACCTGATCCCAGTCCAGTTCCACACCCAGACCGGGCGCATCGGGTACCGCAATTTTTCCGTTTTTAATCTCCAGCGGATTTTTGGTCAGGCGGCAATCACCCTCCTGCCAGATCCAGTGGGTATCAATAGCCGTTGGATTACCCGGTGCAGCCGCACCGACGTGGGTGAACATCGCCAGCGAAATATCAAAGTGGTTATTAGAATGGCATCCCCAGGTCAGGCCCCAGTCATCGCACAACTGCGCCACGCGTACCGCGCCGGAAAGCGTCCAGAAGTGAGGATCGGCCAGCGGAATATCAACTGCATTCAGCATTACCGCGTGGCCCATTTCGCGCCAGTTGGTAGCAATCATGTTGGTCGCCACCGGCAAACCAGTCGCGCGGCGGAACTCGGCCATCACTTCGCGGCCAGAAAAACCCTGTTCAGCGCCACATGGATCTTCGGCGTAGGTCAGCACATCGTTCAGCCCTTTACACAGGGAGATGGCTTCATCCAGCAACCAGGCACCGTTGGGATCAACCGTAATACGCGCATCCGGGAAGCATTTTTTCAGCGCACGAGCGGTGTCGATTTCCTGCTCGCCCGGCAGCACACCACCCTTCAGTTTGAAATCTTTAAAGCCGTAGCGATCCTGTGACGCCTGTGCCAGACGCACCACCGCGTCGCTGGTCATCGCTTGCTGGTGACGTAATTGATACCACTCATGTTTACCCGGCGTACTTTCCAGATACGGTAAATCGGTTTTGCAGCGATCGCCTACATAGAACAGATACCCGAGCACAGTCACTGCATCACGCTGCTTACCCGGACCTAACAGTTCGCAGACCGGTACATTCAGCGCTTTGCCCAGCAGATCCAGCAGCGCGGCCTCCAGCGCCGCCACCGCATTGACGCGCAGCTCAAATGTCCAGGCACCTTTGCCGAAAGTATCAAAGTCGGCAGCCTGATTGCCTTTATGTACCTGCTGGACCACCTTATTCAGGCGGGCCACTTCCTGACCCAATACCATCGGGATAGCGTCAACCAGAGTCTGATAAATCACTTCACCACCCGGCGCTTCACCGACGCCGGTATTACCGGCGTTATCGGTAAGAACCACAATATTGCGAGTGAAATATGCGTTGTGCGCACCACCAATATTGAGCAGCATGCTGTCATGCCCGGCCACCGGGATGACCTTCATATCGGTAATAACGGGGCTTGATTGTGTTGTCATCATCATTGTCCTGCGACAGGTTTCAGTTCGATACGTTTAATATCACCGACCAGCACCAGATAGCTCACCACAGCAATCAGCGCATGCACCCCAACGTAAATCAAGGCACCATTAAACGACCCCGTCGAGCCCACAATGTAGCCAATAGCAATCGGTGTCACGATGCCGGAGATATTACCGAACATATTGAACAGGCCGCCGCTCAGGCCGCTAATCTCTTTGGGGGCCGTGTCTGCCATTACCGCCCAGCCCAGTGCACCAATACCTTTACCGAAGAAAGCCAGCGCCATAAAGCCGATAATCATCCACTCAACGTTGACGTAGTTA
>NZ_CP080033.1:3961509-3982518 GCF_019382635.1 Citrobacter sp. Colony219
CTATCCAGTAGCGAGCGTTAGTGCGTTTTTCCGCGCTGCTCGCCGCCTGACTTAATGAACTCATTGTTGCACTCCTGAATCGTGGCTTTCGCCAGTTCATTCTGTACAGCACCTGTAGGGTGATCAGAATGAGAGGTTAGTGTGTGGCAGTTTTGGTACAGCTCAGGGCCGTTTTATTCTGACTCGCTGCCTTTTCGGGAACTGACGGGAAAAGTATATGAAGGAGTGCCTCTTACCCTCACCGTGCAAAAACACAACATTGCGAGGGGTGAATGAGGTTGTTTATGGCATAAGCCTAAGGGAATGGAAGATGCTTCACGAAATTGGCGTTTGAGGGGGATTTATTGCCGGGTAATGGCGACGCCTTACCCGGCTTATGATTCGAACTGTGCGGATGGTTGGGTAATATTCTATTTGAGGAGCGTTGCCCAGTGTTCTACCCAAGGGTTGGATTCGCTTTCCGGTTCCGGATGTTCACCGGCATCAATCAGCAGCATCTCACCTACACGCTGGGCGCTCTGTTCCTGCAAAAGCGCATCAAACTGCTTACCACCGCCGCAGAAATTGGCATATGAACTGTCACCGAGTGCAATAATGCCGTAGTGAACGTCGGGCTGATAACCCAGTTGGTCTTTAATTCCCTGAAACAGCGGCACGATGCTGTCCGGCAGATCGCCTTGTCCCGTCGTTGACGTTACGACCAGGATGTACTTGTCTTTGTACTTTTCCCAGTCAGCCAGTTCCGGATCTTCATAAACCGTAGCTTTATGCCCCTGATTTGCGAGGATAGCTTCGGCCTCTTCGGCAACCAGCAGCGCGTTTCCGTACATCGTGCCGACAAAAATTCCAATTTCCGCCATAACCGTAATCTCCTGGGACTTAAGAATCTATCTGCTTATCCTGACCTGACAGCCCGCTGAACTCAACCCTTTCATTCTCAGGGAGAAGTCCACGCCAGCCAAACTGTGATAACGCCTGCATCCAGACGTCATCCAGCCCGGCGCGAATAACCAGCGGTTCGCCGGTGAAAGGATGGGTCAGCGCAAGCTGGCTGGCATGCAGCATTAATCGCTGACAACCGAAATGCTCCGCGGCGCTGCGATTTTGTCGCAAATCACCGTGCTTGCTGTCGCCAATAATCGGATGACGCAAATGCGCCAAGTGACGTCTGAGCTGGTGTTTTCGACCGGTTTTAGGATCCAGCTCCACCAGCCCGTAACGGGTGGTCGGATAACGTCCGGTCGCCACCGGCATTTCAACCGTCGCCAGGCCGCGATAATGGGTTACCGCAGGCTGTGGGCCTTTGTCGTCACGGGCAAATTTATCGGCAATCTTGTCCAGCTCTTCCACCAAAGGATAATCCAGCACGGCATCATCCATCAGCCAGCCACGCACAATCGCATGATAGCGTTTTTGGATTTGATGCTGCTCAAACTGCTGTGCCAGCCGTCGTCCGGCCTCGCTGGACAGCCCCATCAACAGCACACCGGATGTCGGTCTGTCGAGTCGGTGGGCGGTAAAAACGTGCTGACCAATCTGGTCGCGCACCGTTTGCATTACCACCACTTTCTCATCGCGGTCGAGCCAACTGCGATGAACCAGCCAGCCCGAAGGTTTGTTGACTGCAACCAGCCATTGGTCCTGATAGAGAATCTCCAGCATCAGGCGTTATCACTGGTAAATAGCGCATCCAGATCCTGCAATGCAATCAGGATCACATCGCGCTGTGGATGATCGGCTGCCAGCGCCATTTCATAATATGGCGCAATAGCGAACGCTTCTGGAAGTGGCTGCGCATTATCAAGCAGCGCATGCATGCGGGGAATCAACACCCACTGCAGCCATTCAACCGGCTCCATGGTATCCATACAAAAAGGCTGCGTGCTGGAAAACAGATGCGCTTCTGGCTCATCCATCCGCCAGTGATTATGTTCACGCAGCAGTGCTTCAAGCGCATGCAACTGCTCGCGCACACGGTCATGAGTCGTCATGAAATTAACCTCAATGATGAAAAATCTGGCGCGAAGAATAGCACCAGTAGAAAGGAAATAAAAAAAAGGGAGCACTGTAAAAACAGTGCTCCCGGTTCGTTTCGCAGCATTCCAGCTACTTTTAGTGCTCCCTGCTCATCCGTGACAACTTTTCCTGTGGTCTTACGACCGCGTTCATCCTGAACTTTTGCATCCTGCTCACATCACCCCGATGTGAAAACTTCATCCTGAAGTGTCCTGGCCATCCTGACCCGCCGAACATCCTGACCGGCTCTCGTTCTCCATCCTGGAGGTGTCCTTTAACGCTTCCCGCGTTTTCCTCTTTGCTTCATCCTGAAACCTGTCCTTGCAGCACCGTCCTGGTGTGTCCTGCCGAAGTGTCATCATCCTGATGTTCACTTCGTTGTGCGACTCCTTGTCGACAGAGATAGAATCGCCTGTTTCGCATTGTCTTACAAGACACTTACAGACATACCCTAATGATTATTTTCATATGAAAGTTATCAATAAAACATTAACCAATTGAATTATAAATAGTTAACATTATATCGGTCGATGAAGTCTTTACTGATCACCTGGCAATCTCCTACAGGGTTTGTAAGAGATCTCTCACACGCCCTAGGGCAAACTGGATTACAGAACAGGCTTAAGTTGAGTAAGAAATTCCGCAAGCGAGGCCGCCAGAACCGTCCGTTTACGGGTTCCCAGCGTTTCCTTGCAGACTTCCCCAGACAAGTTGCACACTGAAATAACATCAAGTTCATTGTCCAGTGTGGCAATAAAAAGTGTAGGAGAGAGCTTAAGGCGTTTTTGCGTAACCAGGTGGCCGATCAGGTTTTCCTGTACGCGCCTGAAGTCATCTTCAGACCAGGTTTGCAGCAGAGTAAGTTTCTCATCCGCAAATTGTGCGCGCATGTCCCCGGCAAACTGGGTGGTATAAAACGCATGAACAGCGGGTTGTACCACAATATCAAAGGCGCGTTCAACCGCGTTTACATTCGGCTCGCCCACAAAAGGCTGCGGTTGCCAGTACACCGCATCGTTCGTGGAGGAGATGATGCACGGAGACGGTACGCCATACAGCTCTTCACTCAGCGGCCAACTGCCGTTTTTTTCATGCCATGCATCGCAATAACGCGTCGTAAAGGCTGCCAACGCCTGTGCTGTCAATTCGTCCACTGATTTCTCTCTTCACAAAAGCCAGGATACACTTGTCGCATAGTGTATCTGGTTTATGACGGTGAAACATGTCCTCTTATGAAAATCATCAGGCGCTTGACGGCCTGACTCTCGGAAAATCAACGGATTACCGGGATATTTACGACGCCAGCCTGCTGCAGGGTGTTCCGCGCAGCCTGAACCGCGACCCGCTGGATCTTAAGGCCGATAATCTGCCTTTTCACGGCGCCGATATCTGGACGCTGTATGAACTGTCATGGCTGAATGCCAACGGCTTACCGCAGGTTGCGGTCGGCCATGTGGAGCTGGATTACACCAGCGTTAATCTGATTGAATCAAAAAGTTTTAAGCTGTATCTGAACAGTTTTAATCAGACGCGTTTTGACTCATGGGAACACGTCCGTCAGACGCTGGAACACGATCTACGCGCCTGCGCGCAAGGTGATGTCAGCGTAGCGCTCTATCGTCTTGACGAACAGGAAGGGCAGCCGATAGCCCACTTCAATGGCACCTGTATCGACAATCAGGATATCGTCATCGATAACTACCAGTTCAGCACCGACTATCTGGAAAATGCCGTAAGCGGTGAAAAAGCGGTGGAAGAGACGCTGGTCAGCCATCTGCTAAAATCCAACTGCCTGATCACCCACCAGCCTGACTGGGGTTCCATACAAATTCAGTATCGCGGTCGCAAAATCGACAGGGAAAAGTTGCTGCGCTATCTGGTCTCCTTCCGCCACCACAATGAATTTCACGAGCAGTGTGTGGAACGCATTTTCAATGACCTGCTGCGTTTCTGTCAGCCGGAGAAACTGAGCGTATACGCACGCTACACGCGACGCGGCGGCCTCGATATCAACCCATGGCGCACCAACACAGATTTCACTCCCGCAACAGGCAGACTGGTGCGTCAGTAATCTTTTTTCTCAATTTTGCGTGTCGGATTCCGCGCACAAGGTTGTGAAAGGTCATAAGCCAGGGCTATTGTAATCAGTAGAGGATGATATCTCTCGTCCCGTAAGGAGTTTACTTGATTACACATATTAGCCCGCTTGGCTCAATGGACATGTTGTCGCAGCTGGAAGTCGATATGCTTAAACGCACGGCCAGCAGCGACCTGTATCAACTGTTTCGTAACTGTTCGCTTGCCGTTCTGAACTCCGGCAGTTTGACAGACAACAGCAAAGAGCTGCTGTCTCGTTTTGAAAGTTTCGACATTAACGTGCTGCGCCGTGAACGCGGCGTGAAGCTGGAACTGATCAACCCACCTGAAGACGCGTTTGTCGATGGGCGCATCATTCGCGCGCTGCAGGCCAACCTGTTTGCCGTACTGCGCGACATTCTTTTCGTCAATGGCCAGATCCATAACGCGGGTCGTTTCCAGCATCTGGATCTCGAAAGCTCGGTTCACATCACCAACCTGGTCTTCTCCATTCTGCGTAACGCCCGGGCGCTTCACGTCGGTGAAGCGCCGAACATGGTCGTCTGCTGGGGCGGTCACTCCATCAACGAGAACGAATACTTGTATGCGCGTCGCGTGGGCACTCAGTTAGGCCTGCGTGAACTGAACATCTGCACCGGGTGTGGTCCGGGCGCGATGGAAGCGCCAATGAAAGGCGCCGCGGTCGGCCACGCTCAGCAGCGCTACAAAGACAGCCGCTTTATTGGTATGACCGAGCCGTCAATTATCGCGGCGGAACCGCCTAACCCGCTGGTTAACGAACTGATCATCATGCCGGACATTGAAAAACGTCTGGAAGCGTTCGTGCGTATCGCTCACGGCATTATCATCTTCCCGGGCGGCGTAGGGACAGCAGAAGAGCTGTTGTATCTGCTGGGTATCCTGATGAATCCGGCCAACAAAGATCAAGTTCTGCCATTGATCCTGACCGGGCCAAAAGAGAGCGCCGATTACTTCCGCGTGCTGGACGAATTTATCGTGCACACGCTGGGAGAAGAGGCGCGCCGTCACTATCGCATTATCATTGACGATGCAGCGGAAGTCGCTCGTCTGATGAAAAAAGCGATGCCGCTGGTGAAAGAAAACCGTCGCGACACAGGTGATGCTTACAGCTTTAACTGGTCAATTCGTATCGCACCTGATTTGCAGATGCCGTTCGAACCGTCCCACGAAAACATGGCGAATCTGAAACTGTATCCAGACCAGCCTGTTGAAGTGCTGGCTGCAGACCTGCGTCGCGCATTCTCCGGGATTGTCGCGGGGAACGTGAAAGAAGTCGGCATCCGCGCCATTGAAGAGTTTGGCCCGTACAAAATCCACGGTGACCCTGAGATGATGCGCCGCATGGACGATCTCCTGCAGGGCTTTGTTGCACAACATCGTATGAAGTTGCCGGGCACTGCGTATATCCCGTGCTACGAGATCTGCGCATAACCTTCAACACCCGCTAGCAGCGCTATAGCGGTGACAGTTTTGTCCATATCAAAGCCGGATTTGGCGCTTCAGCCAACCGGCTTTTTTAGTGATACCAGTCACATAGCTCACGCAATAACATAAATATCAATTATCTTTCGTCTGGCGAGCCCCAAAACGCAAACGATTACCTCCCAGGGGAAACCGTGATTTATCACCGCAAATTATAATTAGTCATCAGAATTCACTAAAAACAACAGTTTTTATAGCGCAACCCTCGTATCTTCGCGCCCTGTCTTTCATGCCATATGTCGTTAATGTTAGCCTTCACGCCCGTAAATTCGCTTTGACTATTTTTTAACAGATTAATGGTCCAAATTTATCCACATAAAAGGTGGATTATTGCATTTGAGATCGCGATCACTGATACATTCATTACTTAAATGTATCTTTCCGCCCGAAAATTATTACGGCGAAAAATTATATAAAAATCGCTAAACGAATTTCGTTTTACAGTCGGGTATTTTTTCATTGGATTGAACCCAAACCCGACTTTTTAAGCTTCCTCCAGGAGAAACAGATGGAAAACACGCAAACCAGCACTATCGTTACGGGCCAGACCCGCAGCGCATGGCGCAAGACAGACACCATGTGGATGCTGGGCCTTTACGGCACGGCGATTGGCGCGGGTGTATTATTCCTGCCAATTAACGCAGGCGTTGGCGGTATGATCCCGCTGATCATCATGGCCATTCTTGCCTTCCCAATGACCTTCTTTGCTCACCGTGGTCTGACCCGCTTCGTGTTGTCCGGTAAAAATCCGGGTGAAGACATCACTGAAGTTGTAGAAGAACACTTTGGCGTTGGCGCAGGTAAACTGATTACTCTGCTCTACTTCTTCGCTATCTACCCCATTCTGCTGGTTTACAGTGTTGCAATCACCAACACCGTTGAAAGCTTCCTGACTCACCAGTTGGCGATTACGCCGCCGCCGCGTGCAATCCTCTCTCTGATTCTGATTGTCGGCATGATGACCATCGTGCGCTTCGGTGAACAGATGATCGTGAAGGCGATGAGTATCCTGGTATTCCCGTTCGTTGCGGCTCTGATGCTGCTGGCGCTGTATCTGATCCCTCAGTGGAGCGGTGCGATTCTGGAAACCATGTCTTTTGACTCTGCGGCAACCACCGGCAACGGCCTGCTGTTGACCCTGTGGCTGGCGATTCCGGTAATGGTGTTCTCCTTCAACCACTCCCCGATCATCTCCTCCTTCGCCGTGGCGAAGCGTGAAGAGTACGGTGATGAAGCAGAGAAGAAATGCTCCAAGATTCTGGCATTCGCTCACATCATGATGGTACTGACCGTTATGTTCTTCGTCTTCAGCTGCGTATTCAGCCTGACTCCGGCGGATCTGGCTGCAGCGAAAGAACAGAACATCTCTATCCTGTCTTACCTGGCAAACCACTTTAACGCACCGATTATTGCCTGGATGGCACCGATCATCGCGATTATCGCTATCACCAAATCCTTCCTCGGCCACTACCTGGGCGCACGTGAAGGCTTCAACGGGATGGTGATTAAGTCTCTGCGCGGCAAAGGCAAATCCATCGAAATCAACAAACTGAACAAAATCACTGCACTGTTCATGCTGGTAACCACCTGGATTGTGGCGACGCTGAACCCGAGCATCCTCGGTATGATTGAGACCCTGGGTGGCCCAATCATCGCGATGATTCTGTTCCTGATGCCGATGTATGCGATTCAGAAAGTACCGGCAATGCGTAAATACAGCGGCCATATCAGCAACGTGTTCGTTGTGATTATGGGCCTGATCGCTATCTCCGCTATTTTCTACTCTCTGTTCAGTTAATTCCCCTGCGCCGCTCTTCGGGGCGGCGCACCTCGATACACAATGGACGCCTCATGATTAGCGTATTCGATATTTTCAAAATCGGCATTGGCCCTTCCAGCTCCCATACTGTTGGCCCGATGAAAGCAGGCAAACAATTCACGGATGACCTGATTGCACGCGGAATTCTCACTGACGTAACCCGCGTAGTGGTTGATGTCTATGGCTCTCTGTCCCTGACCGGGAAAGGTCACCATACCGACATCGCGATTATTATGGGCCTGGCGGGTAATCTGCCGGATACCGTAGACATTGATGCTATCCCGGCCTTTATCCAGGATGTGAATACTCATGGACGTTTGCTGCTGGCGGACGGTCAACATGAGGTCGAATTCCCGGTTGATAAGTGCATGAATTTCCATACGGACAATCTGTCCCTGCACGAAAACGGGATGCGTATTACCGCACTGGCAGGCGAAAAAGCCATTTACAGCCAGACGTACTATTCCATCGGCGGTGGATTTATCGTTGATGAAGAACACTTTGGTTTGCCGAATAACAATCCGGTAAACGTGCCATATCCGTATACATCCGCAGCCGATTTGCAACGACACTGTCAGGAAACCGGACTATCACTTTCCGGCCTGATGATGCAAAACGAACTGGCGCTGCACAGCAAAGAAGAGCTGGAACAGCACTTTGCAAACGTCTGGGAAGTGATGCGCAGTGGAATTGAACGCGGTATCACCACCGAAGGCGTATTGCCGGGCAAACTGCGCGTTCCGCGTCGTGCGGCAGCACTGCGTCGTATGCTGGTTAGCAGTGACAAAACCACGACTGACCCGATGGCAGTTGTAGACTGGATCAACATGTTTGCGCTGGCCGTGAACGAAGAGAACGCTGCCGGTGGACGTGTAGTTACCGCCCCGACGAACGGCGCATGCGGGATTGTTCCTGCAGTGCTGGCGTACTATGACAAGTTTATCCGCGAAGTGAACGCTAACTCACTGGCACGCTATATGCTGGTCGCGAGCGCCATCGGTTCCCTGTACAAGATGAATGCCTCAATTTCGGGTGCTGAAGTCGGCTGTCAGGGTGAGGTCGGCGTGGCGTGTTCTATGGCGGCAGCGGGTCTGGCAGAACTGCTGGGCGGTAGCCCGACGCAGGTATGTATCGCCGCAGAAATCGGTATGGAACACAACCTGGGTCTGACCTGCGATCCGGTTGCCGGACAAGTTCAGGTTCCGTGCATTGAGCGTAACGCCATTGCATCGGTGAAAGCGGTGAACGCTGCTCGTATGGCGCTGCGCCGTACCAGCGAGCCTCGTGTATGCCTCGATAAAGTTATCGAGACCATGTACGAGACAGGTAAAGATATGAATGCCAAATACCGCGAAACCTCGCGTGGCGGTCTGGCGATGAAGATCGTTACCTGCGATTAATCCCTGGCGCAAACTTATCCGGCCTACAGTGCCACAGTCATTTGTAGGCCGGATAAGGCGTCAGCCGCCATCCGGCAAAATGTTGTTTCAGATCTTCGCCTCCCCCCACTGTGAATGTTACCCTACAGCCTGATTTATCAGGGAGAACACCGTGGCCGTCCATCTGCTCATTGTCGATGCACTCAATCTCATTCGTCGCATTCACGCCGTCCAGGGGTCGCCCTGCGTGGAGACGTGCCAGCACGCGCTCGATCAGTTGATTGTGCACAGTCAGCCCACACACGCCGTGGCGGTATTTGATGACGAAGCGCGCAACAGCGGCTGGCGTCACCAACGCTTACCTGACTACAAAGCCGGTCGCCCGCCAATGCCTGACGATTTACACAAGGAAATGCCCGCCTTACGCGCCGCTTTTGAACAACACGGCGTCTGTTGTTGGGTCTCGAGCGGGAATGAAGCCGATGATTTAGCCGCAACGCTGGCGGTGAAAGTCACCCAGGCGGGACATCAGGCCACCATCGTTTCGACAGATAAAGGTTATTGCCAACTGCTCTCCCCAACATTACGCATTCGCGACTATTTCCAGAAGCGTTGGCTGGACGCGCCGTTCATTGAGAAAGAATTTGGTGTAATGCCTCAGCAATTGCCAGATTATTGGGGACTGGCCGGGATCAGCAGCTCAAAAGTGCCGGGCGTTGCAGGTATTGGTCCCAAGAGTGCAACACAGCTACTCGTGCAGTTTCAGCATCTGGAAGGGATTTACGCACATCTGGAAGACGTGCCGGAAAAGTGGCGCAAGAAACTGGAGATGCACCAGGAGATGGCGTTTCTGTGCCGTGATATCGCGCGGCTGCAAACGGACTTACATATTGACGGAAATCTCCAGCAGCTACGGCTGGCACGGTAGTCTTATTGCCGGATGGCGCTGCGCTTATCCGGCCTACGCATCGTCCCTCCAGTAGGCCGGATAAACGCCAGGTGATTACCAGGCGGTATGGTAAAGCTCGACAATATCGGCAATGCTTGCTTCACGCGGATTACCGCCAGTGCAAACATCGTCAAATGCCGCCTGCGCCAGCGCAGGAATATCTTCCTTACGTACCCCCACATCACGTAAGTGCGGCGGGATCCCCACATCGCGGTTAAGCGCAAACACAGCATCTACCGCAGCCTTACGCGCCTCTTCCAGCGTTAAACCTTCCACTTTCACCCCCATCACCCGGGCGATATCGCGGAATTTCTCTCTGGTGTATTCGGCGTTGTAGTGCATCACGTGCGGTAACAAAATGGCATTGGCGACGCCGTGCGGAGTGTTATAAAAGGCCCCTAGCGGGTGTGCCATCCCGTGCACGAGCCCCAGACCGACGTTTGAAAATCCCATTCCGGCAACGTACTGACCCAGCGCCATTGCCTCACCAGACTGGCTGTCACCATTAACAGAGCCGCGCAACGCCCCGGCAATGATCTCAATGGCTTTGATGTGCAACGCGTCAGTGAGTGCCCACGCCGCCCGCGTAATATAACCTTCAATAGCATGGGTCAACGCATCGACCCCGGTCGCCGCTTTTAACGCGGCAGGCATACCATCCATCATATCGGCATCAATAAACGCCACCTGCGGAATGTCATGCGGATCGACACAGACAAATTTACGCCGATTTTCTTCGTCCGTGATCACGTAGTTAATGGTCACTTCCGCCGCCGTCCCTGCCGTCGTAGGGATTGCCATCACCGGTACGCTCGCAGCACGTGTTGGCGATAACCCTTCAAGGCTGCGTACATCGGCAAACTCAGGGTTATTGTGGATAATGCCAATCGCTTTGCAGGTATCCTGCGGGGAGCCGCCGCCTATAGCTATCAGATAATCTGCGCCACTTTGCTGAAAGACTCCCAATCCCTCCTTCACCACTGCAATTGTAGGATTTGGGATCACGCCGGAATAGATTTCCCACGGCAAACCGGCGGCATCCATACGGGATGTCACCTTATCGACAACGCCGCACTGTACCAGGTTTGCATCGGTGACAATCAAAGCCTTGCGATAACCCCGACGGATGACCTCGTCCGTTAATGCCCCAACAGCTCCCCGGCCAAACCATGCCGTTTCATTCAGAATCATTCTGTTCGCCATCGTATTTCTCCTTTTCGCTATGCGAAATTACTCTTCAATTCGTAATCCGTAAGATTTGAATTTCTCCAGCACAATGGCGATCTCTTCGTCATCCAGCACCGGCACCGGGTCGACAATCGCCAGGGTGCTTAGATAAAGGCGGGCCAGGACTTCGACTTCATGCGCCAGCCATAGTGCTTTTTCCAGATTCGCTTCACAGGCAATCAACCCGTGGTGCTGCAACAACGTTGCCTTACGGCTTTTCAGCGCGACGCTCACATGCTCTGACAGCTCTCGTGTACCAAACGTCGCATACGGCGCACACGGGATAGAGTTCCCCCCAGCCGCGGCAATCATGTAATGGATTGCCGGAATAGGACGGTTCAAAATCGACACGGCGGTACAATGAATCGCATGGTTATGAACGACTGCATTGGCATCCGGGCGCGTCTGATAAGCCGCCAGGTGAAAACGCCATTCACTGGAAGGTAATTGTCCTTTATCATATTTGCCGTCGTTATCTACGAACACGATCATGTTTTCAGTGAGTCTTTCGTAAGGGATACCGCTGGGTGTGATCAGCATTCCATTTTCATAGCGCGCACTTACATTTCCTGCGGTCCCCTGATTCAACCCAAGACGGGTCATTTCAAGGCAGGTTTCGATGATTTCACGTGATAAACGCATTCTTTCCATAATGATTCTCCGGGTACAGTTGCCCCTCGTCTTTATTGCGAAAAAATGCAGCCGCAGAGTAAGACGGGTCAGGTTTCAGGTATGAGCAGCCACTGAACACATTTATTCAGATTCAGTTGGCCGATTTAGTTAGTGCGACGAATTATTGTTGTCTTACGCGCTTAATTAGTTTCATCTCAACTTTTACAGTTTCTTTAATGGGCTGGTCATCAATAGCACTCATCATCATAGCGAAAGCTTTTTCCGCCCAGACATTTTCATCCTGCTGCATCGACCAGACATTATTCGCGAGGAATCCCAGCATGGGATGTTCATCAAATGTCCCGATATTAATATCCGGTGGAATCACACCGAAACGATTGCGAATAGCAATGACGGCACCTTCCAGTACAGGTAATGATGAGGCAATAAACGCCTGCGGACAGCCCTGTTCGTTGATCAATTTATCCATCAACCGATAACCACCATCCGGCGTATTATCCGGACCTTCACGCACCCAGTCACGATGAGAAATTCCATTATTATTCAACGCGTTAAGGTAACCTTTTAAACGATCGCCAATACTGGGCAATCCGGTATCCCCGACTAAAAACCAGATCGGAGATTTGCCTGCATCAAACAAACTTTGCGTCAGCTTTTCACCGCCTAAAATGTTATGACTTTCAACCAGCGCGTTATCGGTATACTTAAAATCCCTGTCGAGTAGCACCATCGGTTTTCTGACCTGACGCAAATGGTGTTGCTGATTCTCTAATGTTGAAGGAACAATAAACAGGCCATCAACATTACGAGCTATTAACGCTTTCGTTAATTTGTTTTCGTAATCAACATCATCGTAGGTACAACTAATCGTTAATTGATATCCAGAACGACGACAACGTTGTTCAAGTTTCTCGGCCAGTGTGGCAAAAAAGACGTTAGATATATTGGGTACAATCAGCCCCAACGTATCTGTTTTATTCAGTTTCAGGCTGCGGGCTGAATGGTTTATGACATAACCATACCGTTCAACGTATTCATTAATACGCGTTTGGGTTTTGACACTGATACGATATTGCTCAGCCTTCCCGTTCAGCACCAGTCGCACGGTCGTCACCGATAAATTCAGATCGCTGGCTATCTGTTCTACTGTTTTAGCCATTTATATGTCCCAGTTCACATCCAAAAACGTCAATTCACAATCATAAAAGTATTTTAAACTTTTGTCTTACTGCATAACCTGGTTAAGCGCCTGCTGTTGATCCCACATCATCAGATATGCCTGGTATTTACGGTCATAGAAGTCCTGTCGTGCCGGATTCGCTTTAATCACCCCACCTGGGCAAACCATCGCCCGGCAGGCGGAGGGAACATCTGCCCACACCCCGCTGGCCACTGCACCGGTGATAGCCGCACCTAACGTCACCGCATCTTCTTCCTGCATAAGATGAATATCGCATCCGGTGGCGTCTGCATACTCTCGCAACCACAGAGGATTGTGTGTTGCACCGCCACATAGCGTCAGTCGAGAAATGGTATGACCGTTTTCGCGCATCACTTCCATAATGTGTCGCGTGCCGCAGGCAATCGCCTGTAATGTCGCCAGATACAGACGAGCAACCTGCATCTCACCTCGTTCAAGCGTCAAACCGCAAACGCTGCCCCGGGCATCGGGTCGTGCACGCGGGGAACGGTTACCGTGGTGATCAGCCAGCACATGCAGATAACGACCAGGCTCAGACTCTTGCTCCTCAAGTGCGGCAACCCATTCATTAACTAAAACGATGGGATGGCAGCCCCGGGCCTCAGCTTTGTGAAACAGCTCAGCGCTGGCACCCGACTCCTGAAGCGTCCAGTCAACCAGCGCCCCAGCCGCGCTTTGCCCCCCTTCCGTCAGCCAGTAACCAGGCAGCATAGCGGACCAGTACGGCCCCCATACACCCGGTGTATGAATCTCCTGCTCGCTGCACAGCATATGGCAATTTGATGTTCCGCTGATCAACGCCAATGTTCCCGCAGGCTCGGCACCGGCAAGCGCCACGCCACCCGCATGCGCATCAATCATGCCACTGGCGACTACCACCGCTGTCGTCAATCCCAGCGCCTGTGCCGCATCGGGGCTGAGCGTCCCAACGGCCGCGCCCGGGGGCAGGATCCGTGACGGAATTTTGTTCAGTAAATCAGTTAATTCAACCGCATCCAGCAGGGAGTGGCTAAAGCGTTGCTCATGTGCCAGATAGTTCCATTTACAGGTTAAAGTACACAGACCAGCAACATCACAAGCGGTGGCTTTCCAGACCAAAAAATCCGCCAGATCGTAGAAGCGGTGTGCACTCTGCCAGGTCGCGGGGAAATGTTTTTTTAGCCACAACACTTTGGGTAGTTCCATTTCGACACTGACTTCACCACCGACATAACGCAACGCCGGGTCCTGTGTAGCGTTGATACGCTGCGTCTCCTGCACCGCACGATGATCCATCCACATGATGATGTTATGGTCTGACGGTTCACCAGGTGAAACCGCCAGACCCTGCCCCTGTTCATCCAGAGCCACTAACGAACAGGTGGCATCAAACCCCAGCGAACGGATCTCCTCAACGCCAACCCCGGCTGACGACACAGCCTCCTTCACGGCATGGCAAACCTGCTGCCAGATTTCGGCAGATGACTGCTCTACCCGCTCGGGGCCAGGTCGAAACTGCGAGATAGGGAATGTCGCAAAAGCCAGCCGTTTGCCACTGGCATCAAAAACACCAGCCCTGACACTGGCGGAACCGACATCCACTCCGAGGAAATATCCACTGCTCATAGTAGCTCCCTGACGCTGGCTAATAATGGGGCGAATGTACCGCCCCCGCGGTCTTATTTTTTACCGAATGGGTGCAACAGCTTGTCGATTTCCGGTGTATCAATGTTCTGCGCATTAACAAATTTCACCGGAATATCAATTTCTTTCGGTACTGACTGACCTGACACGGCCGCATTCAGCGTCTTAATACCCTGATAGCCAATCTGGTACGCATCCTGTACAACAAAGCCCTGGATCACGCCAGATTTCAAGAAGGCAATGATTGCTTCGGTGCTATCAAAACCAATCACCTTCACTTTACCTTTCAGGTTTTGGCTATCAATGGCGTTCGCCACACCCAGCGTTGAGCCTTCATTGGTGCCGTAGATCCCGGCAATATCGGGGTTTGCCTGGATCATATCGATGGTTTTATCCATCGCTTTTTGCGGATCGCCATCACTGTACTGAACCGGCAGAACTTTGATATCCGGATATTTTTCCTTCATTCTGGCCACAAAACCTTCCGAACGTTCAATTGCGGAAGAAGTTCCAGCCACGTGCGCTATAATGCCGACTTTCCCTTTGCTACCCACTTGTGCAGCGAGAGCATCTGCCGCTTCAGCCCCTGCTTTACGGTTATTCGTTGCCACAAAGCTGACAGGAATGTCAGAATTTACGCCTGAGTCAAACGTCACCACCTTGATGCCGCGTGAATTCGCTGTTTCCACTAATGGCGCAAGCGCATTGGCGTCTAATGCCGCCAACAGCAACCCATTAGGTTTTTGCGCCATTGCGTTTTCAACCAACTGAATCTGCTCGGCAATCTGAGTTTCATCGGCAGGCCCAACATAGCTGGTCTTATCGCCCAACTCTTTCGCTGCCGCTTCGGTACCCATTTTTACGGTCTGCCAGAATTCATGCTGGAAGCCTTTACTGACCACAGGAAGGTTCATATCTTTAGCCAGTGCGCTGGATGTCATGCAGGCCAGCAGGGATAACGCATAGACAAAATTCCTGGTTCTCATTGTTTTACTCCGTTCTGAGTGAGTCACCCTAAACGTCAGGGTTATGTTGTCCCGTGACTTCCGGGTGCGTAAATCAACGAATTTTTTTGCGTAAAGTGTCGAGATAAACCGCGGCGATAACGACTACGCCCATGGCCACCATTTGCCAGAACTGCGAGACGCCCATCAGGTTCAGGCCATTTTTCAACACGCTCATAATGAATGCGCCGATAATGGTGCCGCCAATAGTGCCAATCCCCCCCATCAGGCTGGTACCGCCAATGACCACCGCAGCAATGGCTTCCAGTTCATAGCCCACGCCGACGGTCGGCTGGCCCGAGTTCAAACGAGAGGCCAGAATGACCCCGGCAATCCCGGTCAGCAGACCACAAAATGCGTAGACGAAAATTTTCACGCGCTGGACTTTAATCCCGGAAAGATGCGCAGCAACCTCATTACTGCCCACGGCATAGACATAGCGGCCAATCACCGTTTTCTTGAGGATATATGCGGCGATCAGTGCGACAACCACGAGGTAAAAAACGGGGTAAGGCAGCACATCGAACAAGCGTCCCTGCGCCAGCATCTTGAAGGTGGGATAATCAGCAAAGTAAATTGCCCGGCCGTCAGTCATTACCATATTGATGCCTCTGACGGACATCATCAGACCCAGGGTGGCAATAAAGGGCGGAATAGTCATTTTAGTGACCAGCAATCCATTGATATAGCCGCATAATCCACCCGCCAGCACACCCGCCAAAATACATACGGGCAGAGGTAATCCCAGCGTGGCGCTGATACCTACCGCAACACCAGAAAAGGCCACTACCGAGCCAAGAGAAAGGTCGATTCCTGAAGTGATAATGACGAAGGTAACGCCAATCGCCATGATGCCAATCACCGAGGTTTGCAGGGCAATTGTCATAATGTTTTCAGTGTTAAAGAAGAAAGGTGATCCAAAACTAAAAAATATCACCAGAATAATCAGACTCAAAAGCGGCGCCAGGCGCATTAAAAGCTCTTTGTTAATTTTTATTTTCTTATTATTGCTGTCTGAAGAGGTTACAGAGATAGTCATAAATTAGTCCTCTAACGTCGCATATTGCATGATTTTTTCTTGTGTGGCGTCATCAGAAGCTAACTCTCCGGTAATACGCCCATTACGCATAACTAAAATGCGATCGCACATACCCAGCACTTCCGGTAATTCAGAGGAAATCATGATAATTGATTTCCCTTTTGCCACCAGTCGATTCATTAATTCATAAATTTCAAGTTTGGCTCCCACATCAATACCGCGGGTGGGTTCATCAAAGATGAGAATGTCGGTGTCTTTGCATACCCATCTGGCAATAATAATTTTTTGCTGATTACCGCCACTTAAATTCAACGCAGCCTGTTCAAGATGCGGCGTCTTAATACGCAGTGCTTTCACCTGCTCTTCGCTGGTTTGCTGACAGCGTTTGCTATCCACGTTGCCATATCGGTTGGAATATTCGGGGTAATTTCCTAGCATAATATTGCGTTCAACGGACAATCCTAATGCCAGGCCCTCTTTTTTTCTGTCCTCGGTTAAGTAGCTAATACCCTGCTGGATGGCATCAGGAATATCCTTGATTACCGTCTCTTTACCGTTCAACTTGATGGTTCCGCTGTCGATAGGATCGGCACCAAAGATGGCCCGTGCCAGCTCAGTACGCCCGGCCCCCATCAGCCCGGCAAAACCTAAGATTTCCCCCTGATGCAAGGTAAAATCGATATTGTTCAGTACGCCTTTGCGCGTCAGGCCACTGACTTCCAGCACCGGTTTACGCTGGGGTTGCGGCTCCCGACGGGGATAGATATTGCCAAGGTCACGCCCAACCATCATGGCAATCAGGTCGCTGATTTTGACCGAATCATAATCCACGGTGGCAATAAACTGTCCATCACGCATGACGGTAGCGCGATCGGCTATCAGCGCCAGTTCCTCCAGTCGGTGCGAGATATAAACGATGCCCGTTCCCTGTTCTTTAAGTAAGCGTGTAACCCGGAATAAACTGTCAATTTCGGTTTCCGTCAACGCCGCCGTTGGTTCATCCATAATAAGAATCTTGGCATTCACCGATATCGCTTTCGCAATCTCAACCATTTGTTGCTGAGCAACAGTAAGATCGGCAACCAGCATGTCTGGGGAGATATTCAGGTTTAATTTTTGCAAAATATCGATCGCAGCCTGCCGCTGTTGTTTCTCATCCAGACGCCAGCGATTATTTTTGCAAAACTCCCTGCCAATAAATATATTGTCTTCGACCGTCAGTTCAGGAAAAAGGTTAAACTCCTGATGAATAATGGTGATACCTACGCTTTGTGCGCTCAATGGGTTTGCAAACGAAACGGGTTGGTTCTCAAAAATAATATCCCCTTCATCAGGTTGATATACACCGGATAAAATTTTCATCAGGGTAGACTTTCCCGCGCCATTCTCCCCCAACAGTGCATGAACCTCACCTTTGCGTAAAGTAAAATCCACATTACTCAACGCTAATACGCCGGGAAAACGTTTCGTAATATGACTCATCTGTAAAAATGTTTCAGACATTGCTGCTTTCCTCAATATACAGAAACTGTAATCAGTGAATCAGGCGAAAAACAGCGTTGCCAGGAAGCCATCGTCACCGTTAATGCGAATGTGTCTACAAGATCATATGCGTTTTATCAACGATGCTAACTCGAGTTAGCGATTGCCTTTTAAAGCTATTTTAGCTGCCAAAAATAGCCAAATCATTTGGTTTAAAACTGTGACACTGAACAGACAATTTATTTTATCTTATTAATTTAAAAAGAATTTAATGAAAAAATCTGTATTTGTTTATTTGACGCAGATCGAATTTTAACCACTTCTCGTGAGGCTTCTCACAGTTCCATAACAAAAAAGTTGTGCAAAAAACTCTCTAATACCTAAGCTAACTCGAGTTAGCAAAAATGGGTAATTCAGCCAACTGCGACAGTGGTGTCCGACATCCGCTTTTGCAGCACGGCATAAAGTGAGATGAGGAACCTCGAATGAAAAAAAATAGTTTACCGAAAATCGGTATTCGTCCGGTGATTGATGGGCGTCGTATGGGTGTACGCGAGTCGCTCGAAGAACAAACCATGAACATGGCAAAAGCCACTGCCGCACTGATTTCCGAGAAACTTCGTCATGCCTGCGGGGCACAGATCGAGTGCGTTATCGCAGACACCTGTATTGCCGGATTGGCTGAATCTGCCGCCTGTGAAGAAAAATTTAGTAGCCTGAACGTCGGCGTGACAATTACCGTCACGCCGTGTTGGTGCTACGGCAGCGAAACTATCGATATGGACCCTATGCGCCCGAAAGCCATCTGGGGTTTCAACGGGACGGAGCGTCCAGGTGCCGTGTATCTGGCTGCAGCACTGGCTGCACATAATCAAAAAGGGCTTCCCGCCTTCTCTATTTACGGTCATGACGTGCAGGATGCAGGTGATACCACTATCCCTGCCGATGTTGAAGAAAAACTGCTGCGTTTCACTCGGGCAGGTTTAGCCGTTGCCAGCATGAAAGGTAAAAGCTATCTGTCCGTCGGCGGCGTTTCAATGGGAATTGCAGGCTCTATTGTCGACCATAACTTCTTTGAATCCTGGCTGGGAATGAAGGTTCAACCTGTTGATATGACCGAATTGCGTCGTCGCATTGACCAGAAGATCTATGACGAAGCGGAGCTGGAAATTGCCCTGGCATGGGCGGATAAACATTTCCGTTATGGCGAGGATCAGAACGCACAACAGTATAAGCGAAATGAAGAACAGAGCCGTGCAGTGCTGAAAGAGAGCCTGCTGATGGCCATGTGCATTCGCGACATGATGCAGGGTAACCAGAAACTGGCAGAGAAAGGCCGGGTTGAAGAGTCGATGGGGTACAACGCGATTGCCGCCGGTTTCCAGGGCCAGCGCCACTGGACGGATCAATATCCAAACGGCGACACCGCCGAAGCGTTGCTCAACAGCTCATTTGACTGGAATGGCGTGCGCGAACCGTATGTCGTCGCCACCGAGAACGACAGCCTGAACGGTGTCGCAATGTTGTTTGGCTACCAGCTCACCGGCACGGCACAGGTCTTTGCTGATGTACGAACCTACTGGTCACCGGAAGCAGTAGAGCGCGTCACAGGTAAACCGCTGACCGGTCTTGCGGAGCACGGCATTATTCACCTGATTAACTCCGGCTCTGCGGCACTGGATGGTTCCTGCAAACAGCGTGACAGCGAAGGCCAGCCAACCATGAAACCACACTGGGAGATCTCACAGCAGGAAGCAGATGATTGCCTGGCGGCGACGGAATGGTGTCCGGCGATCCACGAGTATTTCCGAGGCGGCGGCTACTCTTCCCGTTTTCTTACCGAAGGTGGCGTACCGTTCACCATGACCCGCATCAATATCATCAAAGGTCTGGGTCCAGTGCTACAAATTGCGGAAGGCTGGAGTGTGGAATTACCGAAAGAGGTACATGCTCAGCTTGATGCTCGCACCAACTCTACCTGGCCAACAACCTGGTTTGCACCGCGCTTAACCGGCAAAGGTCCGTTCAGCGATGTCTATTCCGTAATGGCTAACTGGGGTGCCAACCACGGTGTGCTGACGATTGGTCACGTTGGTGCGGACTTTATTACGCTCGCCGCCATGCTGCGTATTCCGGTGTGTATGCACAACGTGGAAGAAGAGAAGATCTATCGCCCTTCCGCATGGGCGGCGCACGGTATGGACAGCGAAGGCCAGGATTATCGCGCCTGCCAGAACTATGGCCCGCTATATAAGCGTTAAACATCGAGCGATTGCCTGATGGCGACGCTTACGCATCTTATCAGGCCTACGAAGCGCACGGTTTTGTAGGCTGGATAAGGCGAAGCCGCCATCCGGCAATAGGTAATCTCCCAGGAGCAATTATGAAACAAGAGGTTATCCTGGTCCTTGACTGTGGCGCGACCAACGTGCGGGCTATCGCTGTTGACCGCCAGGGAAAGATTGTCGCTCGTGCGTCCACCCCAAACGCCAGTGACATCGCGGCAGAAAATAGCGCCTGGCATCAGTGGTCCCTCGACGCTATTGTGCAGCGCTTTGCCGATTGCTGCCAGCGGCTCTCCGCGCAACTGGCCGCCTGCCAGGTCCGTGGGATCGCCGTCACCACCTTTGGCGTAGACGGCGCATTGGTTGATCAGAACGGCAAGCAACTGTATCCGGTAATCAGCTGGAAATGCCCACGCACCACGGCAGTAATGGAGAATATCCACCGCTACATGCCGCCGCAGCAGTTGCAGGAAATTTCCGGCGTCGGCGCGTTCAGCTTCAACACGCTGTACAAGCTGGTATGGCTTAAAGAGAATCACCCACAATTGCTGGAACAGGCACACGCCTGGCTATTTATTTCATCACTGCTCAACCATCGCCTCACCGGTGAGTTCACCACAGATATCACCATGGCCGGTACCAGTCAGATGCTGGATATTCATCAGCGAGATTTCAGTGTTGATATTTTGCAGGCAACCGGGATACCACGCCGACTGTTTCCACGTTTAGTTGAAGCGGGAGAGCAGATCGGA
>NZ_CP080033.1:3982569-3991908 GCF_019382635.1 Citrobacter sp. Colony219
GTGATATCTGCCGGCCACGACACGCAGTTTGCGCTCTTTGGCGCAGGCGCGCAGCCAGATGAACCCGTGCTCTCTTCCGGTACATGGGAAATACTGATGGTACGCAGCGCACAGGTGAATACTGCCTTACTCAGCGACTATGTGGGTTCTACCTGTGAACTGGATAGCCTGCCCGGACTCAATAACCCCGGAATGCAGTGGCTTGCTTCCGGTGTCCTCGAATGGGTACGCAAGTTGTTGTGGACTGCTGATACCCCATGGCAAACGCTGATTGACGAAGCCAGGGCAATCCCGGCAGGTGCCGAAGGCGTGAAGATGCACTGCGACCTGCTGGCCTCTCAGAATGCCGGCTGGCAGGGTGTCACACTCAACAGTACCCGCGGACACTTCTACCGCGCGGCGCTGGAAGGATTGACGGCCCAGTTGCAGCACAATCTACACACACTAGAAACCATCGGTCATTTCAACGCAACAGAGCTACTTCTGGTTGGTGGAGGAAGTCGTAATGCACTATGGAATCAGATAAAAGCGAACATTCTGGGTATTCCCATCAAAGTGCTGGATGATGCCGAAACGACGGTTGCCGGTGCAGCGATGTTTGCCTGGTCCGGTATCGGCGAATTTGCCTCTCCGGAACTGGCTCGCGCGCAGGTGGACTATCAGTATCGTTACTTCTATCCACAAACAGAACCCGTATTCACAGGAGTCGAGTGACATGCTCAAAACGATTTCCCCCTTAATTTCCCCGGATCTGTTAAAGGTGCTGGCTGAAATGGGTCACGGTGATGAGATTATTTTTTCCGACGCCCACTTTCCGGCCCACAGTATGGGCCCGCAGGTTATCCGGGCCGATGGTCTGCAGGTCAGCGACCTGTTGCAGGCGATTATTCCGCTGTTTGAACTGGACAGTTACGCCCCACCACTGGTGATGATGGCCGCCGTCGAAGGAGACTCGCTCGACCTCGACGTAGAAGCGCGATATCGGCAGGCACTGTCATTACAAACACCTTGCCCGGACATCACTCGCATTGACCGTTATGCATTTTATGAACGCGCACAAAAAGTATTCGCAATCGTTATTACAGGGGAGCGGGCAAAGTACGGAAATATCCTGTTAAAAAAAGGGGTAACGCCATAATCTCTTACCTGAATGCCCGACAGGTACGGGCATTCATCGCATGATGGGGTGAGAAAACATGAAAGCAGCGCGCCTGCAAGCAATCCTGGATCTGTTGAGCAACCATAAAAGTCTGACGACTGAAACCTTATCCTCACAGCTCAATGTCAGTAAAGAAACTATCCGTCGCGATCTTACGCAACTGCAGGCGCAGGGTAAGGTACTGCGTAATCACGGGCGCGCCAAAGTGATACATCGGGTAAACCAGGACTGCGGCGAGCCGTTTCATATCAGACTGAAAAGCCATTATTCCCACAAAGCAGATATCGCCAGAGACGCGTTAACGTGGATAGAGGAAGGTATGGTGATCGCGCTGGATGCCAGTTCTACTTGCTGGTACCTGGCTCGCCTGTTGCCAGACATTAACATTCACGTATTTACGAATAGCCAACCGATTTGCCTCGAATTGGGTAAACGTGAAAATATTCAGTTGATCAGTTCCGGTGGTCGACTTGAGCGTAAATACGGTTGCTACGTTAATCCATCGCTCATCTCACAGCTAAAGTCACTTGATATCGACCTGTTCATCTTTTCCTGCGAGGGGATCGACCGTGGCGGTACACTCTGGGATTCAAATGCTACCAACGCCGATTTTAAATCCATCCTGCTTAGGCGTGCGGCGCAGTCATTATTATTGATTGATAAGAGTAAATTTAATCGCTCGGGTGAGACGCAGATTGGGCATCTGGAAAATGTGACGCATATTATTTCAGATACAGAAATGATTGAAACAACCCACGCCGGATGAGGCGTTCACGCCGCCATCCGGCATATAAGTATTATCGTTCGTCGCGACGACCACCGACGGCAGCCCACAGACGACGCACGTGAACAGTTACTTCTTCACGGTCATGATACAGCTGACGCGCCTGAATCTGGGCATTTACGCCATGTTCATCAAGCTGGGCCTGAATGTAAGCCAGGTTCTGTGATACCTCTTCGTAGCGTTTTTTCATCGGCAGCTTGAGGTTGAAAATCGTCTCACGACACCAGCCGTTGACCAGCCATTGTGCCATCAGCGCGGCAACCTTCGCTGGCTTCTCCACCATGTCGCACACCATCCATGAGATGTTGTTGCGATTCGGGCGATACTTAAATCCATCCTCCCGCAGCCAGGTGACCTGCCCGGTATCCATCAGGCTTTGTGCCATCGGACCGTTATCCACGGAGTAAACCCACATGTTGCGTTTAACCAGCTGATAGGTCCATCCGCCCGGGCAGGCCCCTAAATCCACCGCATACATTCCATTGGCCAGACGCTCATCCCACTCATCGGCAGGGATAAACACGTGCAGCGCCTCTTCCAGCTTCAACGTTGAACGGCTCGGCGCATCCGCCGGGAATTTCAGACGCGGAATCCCCATGTAGAACGGGGAGTTATTGTCAGGCCAGGAATAGCCGGTATAGCAACAGCCTGGCGCAATAAAGAAGACGTGCACTACCGGACGTTTTGGCGTTTCATGTTTTGCCAGCACGCCCGCTTCACGCAGCGCGGCGCGCAGCGGTACGGTAAATTTGCGGCAAAACTTAACCAGCTCTTTGCTTTCATTCGTGTCGGCAACTTCGACACGCAAATCGCCGCCTTTCTCCACCACGCCCTGCAGCATACCGACGATCGGTGTGATGCGGTCTTCCGGCGGCAAATATTGCAGTAGCTCGCCGACAACAAACATTTGGCGAGCAAAAATCAGCGAGCTAAACGGCAACTCTTTAACCAGCTTTTCCGCATCTTCCTGCTGATAGCATTCAAAGATGACATAACCCGCATTTTCTTTGACGCGGGCGAAACCAAAGATTTCGCGACGCCCTGCTTTATCCGTAATTTCTGCGGCGCACTCTTTTTCAAAACCCGGGCGACACAACAATACAACCTTATTCATGGCTTACGCCCTTACGTTTCAATCGAATAGCGCCCACTAACATCAGTGCCCAGCCTACAAGGAAGCTAAAACCACCGACAGGGGTAACAAACGCCCACAGGCGTAAATGAGAAAGCGCGAGGCAATACAGACTGCCGCTAAACAGCACAGTCCCTAATGCCAGGAACACGCTACTCCAGTAAAACCAAATGCTGATGCGTCGCTGCATGGCGACGGCCAGACCAAAAATAGCCAGCGTATGAAATGCCTGATACTCAAGGCCAGTCTGGATCCACCCCATTTCAACAACGCCGAGGGTTTTACTCAGAACATGTGCCCCAAAGGCTCCCAGAGCTACAAAGATAAAGCCACTGACGGCGGCAAAAATCAGCATAAAACGGCTGGTCATGTTAATACCCTACGTAAATTATTGTTCATAACGAAAGCGGAATTTTTCTTGTTCCGTGGCCGCTTTCGCCAGTATCCACTGACGGAAGGCGGCTATTTTACCCAGTTCTGCCTGACTGTCATGACAAACCAGATAAAATGCGTTTTTGCTGACCAGAACATCATTAAATGGACAAACCAGACGTCCGGCTTCAATCTCGGATTGCGCCATGACGTTATTAGCCAACGCGATTCCCTGTCCATGGATAGCGGCCTGTAGCACCATGGCGCTATGGCTGAAGATAGGTCCCTGCTGTACGTTGATATGATTCAGCCCAAGCTGGCGTGTATAAGCTTGCCAGTCACGCCGTGACGCATCGTGCAATAACGTATGTTTTGCCAGATCTTCAGGCATCTTCAGCGGTTTATCACCAGTAAGCAACAGCGGCGAGCAGACCGGCAATAAATATTCTGCGTACAATTTTTCAACGCGCAGACCCGGCCAGTTGCCGCGTCCGTAGAAAATCGCCACATCCACATCGTCAGCCAGTTTGTCTTCCTGACGGTCCACCGCCTGGATCCTGACATCGATTCCCGGATAAGCTGAGTTAAAGCTAGAGAGTCTGGGCACCAGCCATTGGATCGCAAAACTGGGCAATAAACTGACCGTAAGCGCACCTTTTGCACTACGTGCCTGAAGTTTACGCGTCGCGTCGGTTAATTGCGAAAAAATCTCTTTGATGTCGAGGAAGTAGCTTTGGCCTTCTTCCGTCAACAGTAAAGATCGATTGCGTCGACGAAACAGCTTCAGCCCAAGGAAATCCTCGAGTGACTTGATTTGATGACTTACTGCGGCCTGCGTCACAAAAAGCTCTTCTGCTGCACGCGTAAAGCTCAAATGACGCGCTGCAGCATCAAAAACACGCAACGCATTTAAGGGTGGTAATCGTTTTGACATGACTTTTAGGCTTTGATGTTAAATGAATTTAACAATTAGCTAACAGGTTGTAACCTATTAGTTTTTTTTATCTGAGCCATTATAAATTGTCCGTTGAGGTTCTACCAGCAAATACCTATAGTGGCGGCACTTCCTGAAGCCGGAACGAAAAGTTTTATCGGAATGCGTGTTCTGGTGGGCTTTTGGCTTACGGTTGTGATGTTGTGTTGTTGTGTTTGCAATTGGTCTGCGATTCAGACCATGGTAGCAAAGCTACCCTTTTTCACTTCCTGTACATTTACCCTGTCTGTCCATAGTGATTAATGTAGCACCGCCAAATTGCGGTGCTTTTTTTTGTCCGACTCTTTGTCGATGGATGACCGGTTAGTTATCCAGTTCTACCATCTCTTTCACGTCAGTGCGGTTAATCTGCTGTTTGTTGCCGTTAGCGTCTTTATACGAAATCATCCCCGTTTCATTATCGGTCTGTGGCTTACCGTCAGCTACGATTGATCGACCATCGTTGGTGTGCATCACGTAATTCGAACCGGAACAGGCGCTCAGGGCAAAAGTCAGCATACAGGCAGAAATTATGGCGGCAGTCTTTTTCATCTTCTTCTCCTTAAAGCGATTTATGCTATTAAAAACACACTCCGTAACAGGCAAAATTGTTCACCTAACGCTATTTAGCATAAGACACTGAGCGGGCTTTGCCAGGATATCCAGAGTATTCCGATGGTTAGCGCAACCCTTGTATCAATGCCCTTTTTGCGCCACGATCCGTTTACTGAACTGAGGAATACCATGAACGCTTTTAACCCCACGCAGTTTCGCGCACAATTTCCCGCACTCAACGATGCAGGTGTCTATCTCGACAGCGCCGCGACGGCATTGAAGCCGCAGGCGGTGATTGAGGCGACCCATCAGTTTTATAGTCTGAGCGCCGGGAACGTCCATCGCAGCCAGTTTGCTGAAGCCCAGCGTCTGACCGCGCGCTATGAAGCCGCGCGGGAAAAAGTCGCACGGCTGATTAACGCGCCGGATGACAAAACAATCGTCTGGACCCGTGGCACGACGGAAGCTATCAATATGGTTGCCCAAAGTTATGCGCGTCCGCGCTTACAACCGGGCGACGAGATTATCGTCAGCGTAGCGGAACATCACGCCAACCTGGTTCCCTGGCTGATGGTGGCGGAGCAAACGGGGGCCAACGTCATCAAGCTTCCGCTCAATGCCCATTTGCTGCCTGACACAGAGCGTCTGGCGGACCTCATCACCCCACGCAGTCGCATTCTGGCTCTCGGTCAGATGTCGAACGTCACCGGCGGCTGCCCTGACTTAGCCCGCGCGATTACGCTTGCTCATGCGGCAGGCATGGTGGTGATGGTGGATGGCGCCCAGGGGATTGTACATTTCCCCGCTGACGTTCAGCAGTTAGATATTGATTTCTATGCGTTCTCGGGCCACAAGCTGTATGGTCCCACCGGCATTGGCGCGCTGTACGGTAAGCCGGAACTGCTGGAAGCCATGTCCCCCTGGCTCGGCGGCGGTAAAATGATTAGCGAAGTCAGTTTTGACGGTTTCACCACCCAGGCTGCGCCATGGAAGCTTGAGGCCGGTACCCCTAATGTTGCTGGCGTCATTGGATTAAGTGCGGCGCTTGAATGGCTTGCGGATATTGATATCGTGCAAGCCGAAAACTGGAGCCGCAGTCTGGCGACGTTGGCAGAAGATATGCTGGCAAAGCGGCCAGGATTTCGTTCCTTCCGCTGCCAGGACTCCAGTCTGTTAGCCTTTGATTTCGCAGGCGTTCATCACAGCGACATGGTGACGCTACTGGCCGAATATGGCATTGCGCTGCGAGCGGGGCAGCACTGCGCACAACCGCTGCTGGCGGAGCTGGGCGTCTCCGGGACGCTGCGCGCCTCATTTGCCCCTTATAATACGCAAAGTGATGTGGATGCGTTGGTCGCAGCCGTTGACCGCGCACTGGAAATATTGGTGGACTAATGACAAGCCCTCTGCTCGCCGGACACCCGTTTGGCACAATCGTAACGGAAGAGACGTTACGCAATACTTTTATCCCGCTCACCCAGTGGGAAGATAAATATCGTCAACTTATTTTACTGGGCAAGCAACTTCCGGCCCTTTCGGATGATCTGAAAGCGCAGGCAAAAGAGATTGCCGGATGCGAAAACCGCGTTTGGCTGGGGTACAGTCTGCATGAGAATGGCACACTTCACTTCTTCGGTGATAGTGAAGGCCGAATTGTGCGCGGCCTGCTGGCGGTACTACTCACGGCTATCGAAGGTAAAACTACCGCGGAGTTACAGACGCGTTCGCCGATGGCGTTATTTGATGAGTTGGGCTTAAGCGCACAACTGAGCGCGTCACGTAGTCAGGGGCTGAATGCGCTCATTGAGGCAGCTCAGGATGCCGGATGGCAACGCTGATGCGTCTTATCCGGCCTACAACGCTGCGTGAACCGTAGGTCGGATAAGCGTCACGCCATCCGATACAATCAGGCCTGACGCGCGGCTTTCGCCATCATTTTCTTCAGCGCGTGAGAGACCGCAACAAAACCAAAGGTCGCCGTCACCATGGTGGCAGCGCCAAATCCGGATGCGCAATCCATACGCTTCGGCCCTTCCGCCGTAGCCTTCATTGCACATACCGAGCCATCTGCCTGCGGATACACCAGCGCTTCGGTCGAGAACACACAGTCCACGCCCAGTTTGCCTTTGCTGTTTTTCACCACCCCAAAATCGCTTTTCAGTCGCTCACGTAGCTTCGCCGCCAGCGGGTCCTGGATGGTTTTTGCCAAATCAACCACCTGAATCTGCGTAGGATCAATCTGCCCGCCCGCACCACCAGTGGTCACCAGCGGAATTTTATTGCGCCGGCAATAAGCGATCAGCGCCGCCTTCGGGCGCACGCTGTCGATAGCATCGATGACATACGAAAAGCCCGCGTTCATATACTCTGCAACGTTATCTGGCGTAACAAAATCATCAACTACGTTCACCCGGCACTCCGGGTTAATCTGACGGATACGTTCAGCCATCACTTCAGCTTTTGCCAGGCCAACGTTATCGCGCAGAGCATGGATCTGGCGGTTAGTATTGGTGACACACACATCATCCATATCGATAAGCGTGATGGCGCCAATGCCGGTTCGCGCCAACGCTTCCGCCGCCCATGACCCCACTCCGCCAATCCCAACCACGCAAACGTGCGATTGAGCAAACAGTTGCAGCGCATTTTCGCCATACAGACGCGCCGTACCGCCAAAACGCTGACGCCAGGCATCACTTATAACCACAGACATAGAACCTCAGATATAGAAAACAAAAAGAGCGGACAAATGCCGCCCTTGATGACTGCATCACTGCCTGATGGCGGCTACGCCTTATCAGGCCTACTCAATAATCCAGGCCGGATAAGCGAAGCGCCATCCGGCAATTAACCGCTGAATACGTTACCCGCGTTGGCCGCTGTTTTCAGCACCCACACGCGTCCGTAGTGATTATACCACCCCGCACGGTGTCCGGCGTCTGCACCAATACCCTGGTAGATATCGAAGTGCTGTCCTTTTATCGCCCCACCGACATCTAACGCCACCATCAGACGTAATTCATACTGACCGGTGAATTTACCGTTATTGTCCAGCAGCGGAACTTCCGCCAGTAACGTCGTACCCGCAGGGATAATACTGCGGTCAGAAGCCACGGATGCTCGGCCAATCAATGGTACCGCGCTGGCCCCTTTCACCGGCGCAAAAGATTGCGGTTTAAAGAAGACAAACGATGGGTTCTGCTCCAGCAGCTCACGCACTTCGGCTTCGCTGTGCGTTTCACCCCAATGACGAATAGCCTGCATCGACATATCTTCTTTTTTCACTTCGCCACGGTCGATAAGCACTTTACCGATACTGCGATAGGCGTGACCGTTTTTCCCGGAATAGCTAAAGAAGTTCAGCGGGCTGCCATCGCCAAAATCGATGTAACCACTGCCCTGAACATCCATAATGAAGTTATCCATCAGGGAGTTGCTGTATGCCAGAATGTAATTGTCGCTCAACGCGCCAGCATAGATCTCGGCACGGCTTGGTAAGCGCCCACGTTTTGGCGGCATACGATAGATAGGATACTGAAACTCGCCCTGGCGCGTATGGCGCGCCTGAATAACCGGTGTGTAGTAACCGGTAAACTGAACGTTACCGTAGTTGTCCGCCCCTTCCATTTGCCAGGCATCAATACCAAACTGGCGCATACTGCGCGTATCACCGCCCGCACGTAGCCACTGCTGGATAGCGTTGTAAACGTTACTCTGGTTACCGTACAAACGTGGCGATGCGCTGCGAATTTGATTAACCTGCTCGGCGAAATCACCGGCGTTAATTGGCGCGCCAACCGCATCAGGCTGGTTCACCAGTGAGAAAGGCTGGGTAAATTTCCCGTCTTTATACTGCTGCCCACGATCGGTGGGTTTTGAGGAACATGCTGCGAGCATCGCGACGACTGCTCCCGCCAGAAGATATTTTGCCCAACGTCCTTTCATTATTCTCGTCTTATGTTGCCTGAATGCGAGACGAAGATAACAAACCCCCGAACCTAATGAAATGCGTATACCTACCCGAACGCAAATTTTGCGCAAAAAACAATCCAGAATGCGTTGTTTTTGTTCGTTTTCGCCCTAAAAACGTGATCAAGGTGAAAAAAGGGTTGCATGAAATCATTAGCAGAGTATAGTGCGCATCCACGGACGCGGGGTGGAGCAGCCTGGTAGCTCGTCGGGCTCATAACCCGAAGGTCGTCRGTTCAAATCYGGCCCCCGCAACCAATTAAAATCAGAAGCAGTAACGTTACTCGATGGAAGAGTAATGACGGACGCGGGGTGGAGCAGCCTGGTAGCTCGTCGGGCTCATAACCCGAAGGTCGTCGGTTCAAATCCGGCCCCCGCAACCAATTAAAATCTGA
>NZ_CP080033.1:3991944-3992037 GCF_019382635.1 Citrobacter sp. Colony219
AAAAGACGGACGCGGGGTGGAGCAGCCTGGTAGCTCGTCGGGCTCATAACCCGAAGGTCGTCGGTTCAAATCCGGCCCCCGCAACCAACACAT
>NZ_CP080033.1:3992104-4030579 GCF_019382635.1 Citrobacter sp. Colony219
GTTATCCCCTTCTCGCCAGCGTCGCCCCATCGGCAAAGTAAGCTTTAATCCCCGCCAGAATCGACTCTGCAACTTCCTGCTGGAAGGTCGCCGTTTTGAGTTTGCGCTCTTCCTCAACGTTACTGATAAACGCTGTTTCTACCAGAATGGACGGAATATCCGGCGCTTTTAGCACCGCAAACCCGGCTTGTTCAACCTGGTTCTTATGCAGATTGTTGATTTTACCAAGCTTATTTAATACCGCTTTACCAAACTTGAGGCTGTCGGCGATGGTCAGCGATTGCACCATGTCGAACATAGTGTGGTCGACGTAGCGGTCGCCACTCTTGCTGACGCCACCGATGAGATCCGAGGCGTTCTGGGTCTGTGCCAGATATTTCGCCGCGGTACTGGTCGCGCCTTTGGTCGAGAGCGCAAACACCGACGAACCGCTGGGCTGTCGACTGGTAAAGGCATCGGCGTGAATCGAGACAAACAGGTCTGCACGCTGCTTCTGCGCTTTTGCCACACGGACTTTAAGTGGAATGAAAATATCTTCATTTCGCGTCATAAAGACCTTCATGTTGCCCTCTTTCTCTATGAGGGCTCGCAGACGGCGGGCAATCTGCAGTACCACATCTTTTTCACGCGTCTTGTATTTCCCCACCGCGCCGGAATCTTCCCCACCGTGGCCCGGGTCCAGCATAATGACAATGGGGCGATCGCGTCCCGCTTTGCCCGGCTGTGGGCCACTCTGCGCAGGTGGAACCTGTTTATCCAGATCGCCCTTGTTGTAATCTTCCAGCAACGCCAGCAGAGGATCCTGAACATCCTGGGCATTCGCGGGATAGAGATCCATCACCAGACGTTCTTTAAAGCCCGCCACCGGCGCCAGAGCAAAAAGTTGCGGCTTCACATTCTGTTTCAGCTCGAACACCATCCGCACGGTTTGTGGATCAAACTGGCCAACGCGCGCCGATTTAATATACGGGTCGTCAGGACGAATCTGCGCTCCCATGCCCTTGAGCACCGAGTTCAGATTAACGTCTTCAATATCCACAACCACACGCTCAGGATTACTCAGGGCAAACTGTTTGTATTTCAGCAGACGGTTAGATTCTACCGTGACGCGGGTATAGCTGGACGCAGGCCAGATACGTACGGCAACGACCTGACTCGTGGCTGCCAGACCAACCTGGCTGACGCTTAAAAGCCACATAGCACCCGCACCTTTCAGTAAACGGCGGCGACTGATTGCTGAGTTGGATCCCGACATGCTTCTCCCGAGCAAAAGAAATCTGTATTGAGGTAATACGTAAAACGTCCGAATTGACCGGAAACTTTAGCGAATGACGCATAATCTGTCATCTATAAAAGGGTAAACATTCTTTTTATATTCACGGTATTACTGATAAAAATCTTCGGTATGGGTAAAAATTACGCTTGCGCACAGCACAAAAACAGAATAAAAATACACAAATTACGAATAATCATGCAATGAGGGTATGCCGTGGTGAAGGAGCGTAGAACCGAACTGGTACAGGGATTCCGCCATTCTGTTCCCTATATCAATACCCATCGGGGAAAAACGTTTGTCATTATGCTGGGCGGCGAAGCCATCGAGCATGAAAACTTTTCCAGTATCGTCAATGACATTGGTCTTCTTCATAGCCTCGGCATCCGCCTGGTCGTGGTCTATGGCGCACGACCGCAGATTGATGCCAATCTTGCGGCGCATCATCATGAACCGGTGTACCACAAAAACACGCGCGTCACCGATGCGAAAACCCTGGAGCTGGTCAAACAGGCTGCGGGGCTACTTCAGCTTGATATTACCGCCCGCCTGTCGATGAGCCTGAATAATACGCCGTTGCAGGGGGCGCATATCAATGTGGTCAGCGGTAATTTTATTATCTCGCAACCGTTGGGTGTGGATGACGGCGTCGATTACTGCCATAGCGGGCGTATTCGTCGTATTGATGAAGAGGCGATTCACCGCCAGTTAGACAGCGGCGCGATTGTGCTGATGGGACCGGTCGCCGTTTCCGTCACCGGTGAGAGCTTTAACCTGACGTCAGAAGAGGTCGCCACGCAGTTGGCTATCAAACTGAAGGCGGAAAAGATGATCGGCTTTTGCTCCTCTCAGGGCGTCACCAACGATGATGGCGATATTATTTCCGAGCTGTTTCCCAACGAAGCCCAGGCTCGCGTTGAATTGCAGGAAGAGAAAGGTGATTACAGCTCCGGCACGGTGCGCTTCCTGCGCGGCGCAGTGAAAGCCTGTCGCAGTGGCGTACGCCGTTGCCACCTGATTAGCTATCAGGAAGATGGCGCATTACTGCAGGAACTGTTCTCCCGCGACGGGATCGGGACGCAGATCGTAATGGAAAGCGCCGAGCAGATCCGCCGCGCCACCATTAACGATATCGGCGGGATTCTGGAGCTTATCCGCCCGCTGGAACAGCAAGGTATTCTGGTCCGCCGCTCGCGCGAGCAGTTGGAAATGGAGATCGACAAATTCACCATAATTCAGCGCGATAACCTGACCATCGCCTGCGCCGCCCTGTACCCTTTTCCGGAAGAGAAGATTGGCGAAATGGCGTGCGTGGCAGTGCATCCGGACTACCGTAGCTCATCACGCGGCGAAGTTTTGCTGGAGCGGATTGCTGTGCAGGCCAGACAAATGGGGCTGAGTAAGCTGTTCGTGCTGACGACGCGCAGCATTCACTGGTTCCAGGAGCGCGGCTTCACGCCGGTCGATATCGATCTGCTGCCGGAAAGCAAAAAAGAGATGTACAACTATCAGCGGCGGTCAAAAGTGCTGATGGCGGATTTGGCATAGGAGTGGTTGCCGGATGCGGCATAACTGCCTTATCCGGCCAGCAAATGTTATTGATTAAACAGCGCCGACAATCCGCTTCGGCGTTCGGTTCGGGTGGCAATGGCGCTACTCAATATCCGTTCATCGGCATACAGTGACAAACGACGGCGTGCGCGGGTGACGGCGGTATAGACCAGCTCACGGGTCACCACGGGTGAGTGCTGGTTGGGTAAAATTAACGCCGCGTGGTCAAACTCAGATCCCTGCGATTTATGGACGGTCATTGCCCAGGTCGTTTCATGTTCAGGCAAGCGACTGGGCTGGACCGATTTGATAGAACCGTCCGGCAGCGCAAACCACACTCTCAGGCCCTGCCCACGATCGAGGGCAATACCAATATCACCGTTAAATAATCCCAACGAACTGTCATTGCGCGCGATCATTACCGGCCTTCCCTCATACCAGCGGCTATGCGTCGAACGGTGAATTTTGCGCTTTTGCGCCATCACCTGCTCAATGCGTTCATTCAAGCCACTCACGCCAAACGGGCCTTCCCGCAGGGCGCACAATAGCTGATACTCATTGAAGGCCTGAATGACAGCATCCGGCTCGGCACGATCGCGCAGTAAATCGAGATAGTTCCCATAACCCGCCAGCGCTTCTTCCAGCATCGCGGCGTAATCCTCGCTGCTGTGCAGAGCGCGTTTTTCGATGTCGCTAAATCCCTGCTGGAAGACCGTTTTTATCGCGATTTTATCACCACGATTAATCGCCGCAGCCAACTGGCCGATTCCGGAATCGCTACCGAAACGGTAGCTCTTTTGCAGCAGGCACAAACTGTCGCGCAGAGCAGCCGCCTGAGTTCCCGAACCAGCCGGAATAGTGGTTTCAGTCAGGCGACTAAGCTGGCGGGCACGTTCCGGGGTAAAGCCATCACCGACGAAAGCACAGATATCCCCCAGCACCGCCCCCGCTTCAACGGAAGCGAGCTGGTCGCGATCGCCAAGAAAAATCACCCGCCCATGTGGCGGTAGCGCATCGATAAGGCGCGACATCATTGGCAAATCGATCATCGAGGCTTCATCCACCACCAGCACGTCCAGATGCAGTGGGTTTCCTGCATGATGCCGCAGGCGTTGGCTTCCAGGCTGAGCGCCCAATAATCGGTGCAATGTACTGGCATCATCGGGAATGCGCTTCTTTTGCTCATCGGTCAGCGGCAGTTCTCGCAGCGCCGCGCCCAGCGAGGCGGTCAGACGGGCTGCCGCTTTTCCCGTTGGCGCCGCCAGACGAATACGACAGCGTTCACCGTCCGCCATCTGAATCAACGCCGCCAGAAGCCTCGCCACCGTTGTCGTTTTTCCGGTCCCCGGCCCGCCGGAGATCACCGATATACGGCGGGTCAACGCCACAGCAGCCGCCACTTTTTGCCAGTTAACGCCTTCAACGGGTGGAAACAGCGCCGCCAGCGTGTGGGTCAGCCGTTGTTCATCCACCTCAATGGCGTGGTTAACTTCACCGAAAAAGCGCGCCACCGCGCGTTCGTTATGCCACATGCGGTTCAGATACAAGCGATCGCCGTACAGCACCAGCGGCGTGGGCTGCTCGCCACGGCTTACCGCAGCGGAGGCCAGCAGGCATTCCGACCAATCTTCCGGTTCACCGGCCTCGCACAGCCAGGCGCTCAACAGCGGATGGGCATCTTCGCGTAAAGACAACCGGGAAAGCGGTAAGCAAACGTGCCCCTCGCCCGCCTCACGGCTAAGCAGAGCCGCCGCCAGCGTAACGGCAGGGTTGTCGTTTCCGGCAACCGCCAGCGCAAACTGAGCATCCAGAGGACGGAGCTGTTTTTGCTCTACGGCCTCCAGCAATCGTTTCTGGATTGTCATTGCATCTCCTCCAGAGCCGCACCGGCAAACAACTCGTCCATCAACGCGATCAATTCCCCATCGGGTCGGGTAGCGTAAATTCCCTGCTGCGGATTTTCACTATCAACGCCACGCAGGAAAAGATAGATAACGCCGCCAAAATGGCGTTCATAATCGTAATCAGCAATGCGATGGCGCAGATAACGGTGCAGTGCCAGGGTATACAACTGATACTGCAGATCGTAACGGTGCGCCTGCATGGCTGAGGCCATTGCCTGCTGGGTATACGCAGAACTGTCTTCGCCCAGCCAGTTTGACTTGTAGTCGAGCAGGTAATAACGCCCCTGGTGGCGGAACACCAGGTCAATAAACCCTTTCAGCATGCCGCGAACCTGCATAAAGTCCAGCGGCGGGCAGCCAGCCGAAAGCGGATCGTATTGGCGGATCAACGCATCAAGTTGGCTGGCCATCAGCGGCTGCGAAATCGGCAGATAAAACTCCATCTCCACCTGTTTTTCACGCGCGGAAAGCTGACTCAAACTCACGCCGGTCTCGTTGAGAGGCGCCTGCAAAATGGCGTCCAACCATGCGGTCAAAACCGGCGTCCAGTGTGCATCATAACCGCCCAACGCCAGTTTTTCTTCGACCCAATGCGGCTCTACCGGTTGGGTGAAGTCGAGATCTTCAAACAGGCTATGCAAAAATGTACCCGGCGAAGCGCCGCGCGGAAACTGATGCGGCGTGAGTCCTGACTCTTCAATAACCTCACCGACGCCTGCGGCATCGATATCCAGTCGCGGGATCAGATCCTGCGCAATACCATGTCCACGCTGTTGCAGACCGGAATAGCTGGTCACGCGCCAGCTGTCACCAGGCGTACGCTGCAGTATTTTTGCATTCAACGTAGAACTGGTGGGTTGTGCAACCTGCCAGCGCTCACCGTCCGGTTTATTCGGCGTCAGGCAGGCGATATTCTCACCGCACAGCGCCTCAATAGCGCCACGCAGACCCGCGGCATCCATCGGCTCGCCTTTTTGCAGCAGGCGGCCAAGGGCACTCTGATGCACATCGGTATCCCCTTTCTTATCGCCCCGACGGCGTACCAACGGCGCCACGCCAAGGCTGCAGTGCCATACCGAACGGGTGAGCGCAACATAGAGCAAGCGCAAGTCTTCTGCCAGACGTTCCGCTTCGGCCAGCTCAACGCTCTCCGCGGCATCGCTGAGATCCAGCACCGCTTCAAAGGAGCTGCGATCGTGGTAGAAAGCCTGATCCTGGACGCGGAAATTGGTGATAAACGGCAGCCAGACCAGCGGATATTCCAGCCCTTTCGATTTATGGATGGTGACGATTTTAACCAAATGCTTGTCGCTTTCGAGCCTGAGCTGCTGACTGGACGCATTGCTGTCGGGTTCAAGAATATGCTGTGACAACCAGCGCACCAGCGCATGCTCGCTTTCCAGCTGCGATCCGGCTTCCTGGAGCAGTTCGCTGATATGTAAAATATCGGTCAGGCGGCGTTCGCCCCCCGCCGTCGCCAGCAGGTTCTCCGCAATATGGCGAGCGGACATCAGCGCGCGCAGCATGGGCATCACGCCGCGTTTATGCCAGATCTGACGATAGCCATCGAACTCCTCGACTACCGCATCCCAGGCATTTTCGTCGTTATTTAACGCTTCGAGATCCTGCGCATTCAGCCCCATCATTGAGGTTGCCAGTGCGCTACGCAGCGTGTTCTCACGCTCCGGCGTCATCACCGCTTGCAGCACCCACAGCAGTTCCTGCGCTTCCAGCGTTTCAAACACGCTGTCACGGTTGGAGAGATAAACAGAGGGAATGGCCAGTTGCGTCAGCGCATCGCGGACCAGCGCCGCCTCCTGGCGGCTACGAACCAGTATGCTGATGTCCGAGGCGCGTACCGGCCTGGACGTTTTACCGCTGACCAGTTGCGCAGCGCCAGAATACCCGGCCTTAAGCCAGTCGCGAATTTGCGTGGCGCACACCTGCGCCATGTAGTTCTGATAGTCGCCTACGCCACAGCTTTCCCCTTCCATCAGCCACATACTCATGGCTGGCTGCGTTTCACCGTGTAAAACAAACTGAAGCGACTGGTTTTTCTCTGCGGATTTTACCGGGCTGAAGGGGATGTCGCGGAACATAAAGGCGTCGTTCATCTGGCTGAAAATCGTATTCACGCTATTGACCATGCCAGGAGCCGAACGCCAGTTAGTATCGAGCGTATAGTGCGCGCTGACTTCGCTGCGCGCCTTCATGTAGGTAAAGATATCCGCGCCGCGAAAGGCGTAAATTGCCTGTTTCGGATCGCCAATCAGCAGCAGCGCGGTGTCCGGTTGATGCTGCCAGATACGGCGGAAAATACGGTATTGCTGCGGGTCGGTATCCTGGAACTCATCAATCATCGCGACCGGAAAACGGGTACGAATCGCCGTCGCCAGCGCATCGCCGCTTTCACTGCGCAACGCTGCATCCAGACGGCTGAGCATATCGTCAAAACCCAGCTCGCCGCGGCGGCGTTTCTCCTCGGCAACCGCCGTGCGGATCTCCGCCAGCGCCCGGGTGATCACCAGATCGCGGATTGTCAGCGGTTGGCCAAGCAGTTGATCAATAGCGACGAAAAGCGGGTGCTGAGGCGTTAGGCCGCCCGCTTTGGTTCGCTCTTCTAAAAAGCGCTGGGAGAATTTCTCCAGCGCATCAGGCAACTGATAGCTTTGGGTTTCTTCCTGCGCCCACGCGCTGATCTTTTCGATCCACTTACCCTGGTTACCACGATTAAATTTACGCCGGTCGATCCCGGATGCTTCCAGCAGGCCATCCAGCTCATCAACGGCATCGCGCCATTGCTGCTTAATTTGATTAATGCGCGCGAGGATTTGTTCGTGCCGGGTTGCCAGCGTTTCGTCATCGGGCGGTGGAGCCTTGATAACCGGTGCTTCCCCTTGCAGATAGCGATCGATATCTCTCAGCAGCGCCTGCGGTCCTTTCCACGTTTCAAAAATCACCTGCGCAATGTCACGGGGCAGCGGATAGCAGTGTCGACGCCAGAAGTCCGCACAGGCCTGATAGCGCAGCAGCGATTCATCTTCGATCAGTTGTTGCTCAAACAGCATGCCTGACTCAAAAGCGTTGAGGCTGAGCATACGCTGGCAAAAGCCGTGAATGGTAAACACCGCCGCTTCATCCATCTGTCTTTCTGCCAATAGCAGCCACTGGGCGGCCTGTTTTTTATCGGCGATTTCATCTAACAGACGGGCGTATAGCGGGTTATCGGTGGTTTCACGCAGGCAGGCAATACGCAGTTCATGGATGTTGCTACGAATTCGACCGCGCAGCTCTTCAGTAGCCGCCTCGGTGAAGGTGACCACTAACAGTTCTTCGACGGTCAGCGGACGAGGAAAGGCGGCAGAGCCGCCCAGTCCAAGCAGTAAACGTAAATACAGGGCGGCGATGGTAAAGGTTTTACCGGTGCCCGCAGAGGCTTCAATCAGGCGCTCGCCCGTCAGGGGCAAGCGGAGTGGATCAAGGGACTCAGCGGCATCATTCATTCTTATCACTCATCAGGGGTAAGGTTTGCTGCAACGCGCTGACGGTCTGCCACACTTTCCAGCCTTCCGGGTGCACATATTCTGCTTTCCCGTTCTGACTGCCGGAAACCTGTGACAGTATCGCCATGCCTTGCGGCTCAACCACCGCCTGATGGAAGAAGTCGGCAAGCTTTTGCGGCGTCAGCAGTTTAATCTGAGCCACTATTTTATCACGTGAATCGAAGCGCATATTGCCGCGATCAAAATCTTTGCTTAACTGCGAGGCTTCTGCCCCCAGCGTTTGCGGGGCCTGGAGCATTTGCGCAATAATCGCCTGCTGAATTTGTGCGAACTCATCAGCTTTCATCACCCGCAGCTTCGCTTCCGCCGTGGGGAAAAATGCCTTATAGCGTTCCCAGAGATAGGACGGTTGCTTGTCGCTGCTTTGCAACAGGAAGCCCATTCCCCACTGGCGGCCAACGCTCATTGGGAAAGCAAAGACGGCATAACCTAATTGCTCTTCAGTACGCAGTTGATTGTAGAACCACGGTTGAACAATCTGCCCTAACATGGCGCTATAGGCTGAACTGGTGTACTCATCGTATCCAGTTGGCACAAATACCGCCGCCAGCGCGGAATCCGTACTACTGCCCGCTTTTTCAAAGATGACAGACTGCTTCTTGTCTACCACAACATCTTTGTTTCGGCACCACTGTGAGCCGTTCGCACCAAGCTGCTTCTGGATATCCCGCGCCATGGTTTTCGCCTGAGCTTCGCTCATATTACCGACCACCAGGAATTCGGGACGCGCCCCGGTTTTCAAGGCGTCGCGATAGGCCATTACCTCTTTCAGGGTGATGGAAGTCAGTAACTTACGGCGCTCATCGCGTGAGAAGTACGGTACCTGAGACAGCATCTGAACCGGCATGATCGCCTGATCGTAGGCTTTGCCTTTCTCCGCCGAGTCCATCATCTGGGCGTACCAGGATTTCGCCTGTTCCAGCTGTTCATCTGTTGAGGTGTAACTGAAATAACCGCTCAGCAGCGCCTGGAAAAGCTGCGGCAAACGCTGAGTATAGCCGTTGGCGTTAAGCATCAGGCCGTTATTAGCGTTTGTAGAAAAACCAATACCTCCCACTGCGGCCTGGTTACTTAACTGGTCGAGTGCAATACCCGCCAGATAATCGTTCAGGGCGAATAAGACCTGATTGCGGGCGCTGTCCATCGCTTTCGGGTTACGCAGTATCACGCTGACATCAACCTTTGGCTCGCTGGCAAAATACTGGCTCGGCGCATACACCACGCGTAAATCCGGCTCATCAACGATCAGTTCCGGGTGAGCGTATTTTTTATCCGCCTTAATCAGCGTGAAATCATCAGGAATGTAGGGGTTCAACTCCGGTAATGACAACGCAATGCCCTGCGCTTTTTGCTGCCAGTCGGCAAAGGTTTTGTCGCTGATTTTATCTACCTGATAAGGTGCATCGACAAAGTAAGCAGTTTTATTATGCGGCTCTTTCGCGCTGATATACCAGATACGCGCATTCTGCGGCGTCATCATTGCCAGACGTTGCTCAACGGCTTTGGCATCGTACTGGTCGGCAATATTCACCGCATCCAGAGTATGCTCGACGGGAACGCGGATCATGGTATCCGCCAGCCATTCAACGTAGTCCATATCACGGGTGATAGAGGGATAACGAAAATCGAGATCCAGCACGTGCGCCAGTTCGTCAAAATAGCGTTTATCGATACCTTTTTCACGTAACAGGTTGAGATAGCTAAAGATTGCAGCAACAACTTCATCGCGATTCGCCAGCCCTTTGTCGGTTAACGTCGCGGAAATGGCTAACACGCCGCTATTCCCATTGACCACCGGATCGGAGTCCGCACGAATACCTTCAACCAGCCCCTGCTTTTGCAACCAGTCAGACAATGTGCCCGGACTACGATTGCCAATCAGGTAGGTCACCAGCTCATCGGTTTTACTGCGGAACTGCGCGCTATTGTTATCAATACGAAACTCAACGCGCAGCACTTTACGCGGCATTGCCGGAACATAGTGGATGATGACGCCCTTTTGCGCGTCGGTGACAACCGGGACGGTTATTTCCGGTTTTTCAATATTTCTGTTTGGCACGCGACCAAAGGTGTCAGCCGCTATCCGCGCCAGCTCTGGCAATGGTTTATTGCTATAAATCACCGCCTTCATCAGGTTCGCGGAGTAGTACTTTTCATGAAATTTGTGTAACGCCTGTACCACCGGATTACCCGGTTTATCGCTTAATGTTTCCAGATTTCCGCCGGAGAAGCGAGAACCAGGGTGCGCCGGGTTAATAGTCTCCGCACTCACCTGCGCCATACGCATCCCGTCTCGGGTACGCGCCAGCGTCAGCTCGGAGTTAACCGCGTTACGCTCGCGATCGGCATATTTTTTATCCAGTAACGGATCGGCAATAGCGTCTGCCAGGCGATCTACAGCCCCCACCAGCGCGTCGTTTTCAACCTCAAGATAGAAAGCCGTACGATAAGGCGCAGTGCTGGCATTATGGCTGCCGCCGTGCATTTTCAGGAATTCAGACAGGCTGTCCGGCTGCGGGTATTTTTTCGACCCCATCAGACACATGTGTTCGAGATAATGCGCCAGCCCCTGATGATCGTCCGGATCTTCCAGCGAACCCACGGGGACCACCAGGGCAGAAAGGGATTTCACGGCCTGCGGATCGGATACCAGCAATACGACCATACCGTTATCAAGGCGCACGGCCTGATACTGACGGGTGTCTTTATCGCTTTTACGGATGGTTTCAGCTAAAGGCTGCCAACCGGTATCAGCCTGACTTACGGGAACCCAAAGGGCGACGAACAACAGTAATGCGCTAAACCAGGTGCTGCGGGGCATTCACAAACCTCATCATTAACGTATTCACCTGTTCACTGCAAACAACGCATTAAGCGTGGTCTGAACAGGGCAAGACTCTGTGCTGAACGCGTCAGCCTCTTCTCTTTGTAAGAATCAGTCCGTGACAGAAAGCGCATCATAGTGGAAGCCATCAAATTGCGCAATTTTTATACAATCATCGCGACTGATTAAATCGAAAAATCGGTAACAGGTAACGCTGAGACTGTAAAACAATGGTCTCCAGCGTATCAGCATCCAGTTGACGCCACAGACGTTGATACCAGATGTCATCACCTTCACCGCGTACCATCATGTTGCCTTCATAGGCCTGCAGAAACTTACTGCGCGCTTTTTGCAACGTATCATCGTCATCTAACATGGCATCATTTACGGCGTCATAACAGGTTTTTATCCACGCCCCACCACTTTCCGGTAATACCAGTAGCGGCGATGACATGCCTTCCCGATATCCCTCAATAAGTTGCGACAGATACTGTAACGCCTGTTCGGCCTCCAGTGGAGGGAAACGCCACTCGCCGTCTTTGCGTAAGAACAACCGGCTTTCTCCCGTACCGCCACTCGCACAATAGACAAGATGTTCCAGCCAAAGTTGCACACCCTGCGCAATGCTGATCAAAGATGGGCGCCAGCGCAACAAACCGTCCTCTTGTACCTGCGGCAACCAACCGGTGATTTGCACGCCGTTACAGGTAAGATCGATTTCCATGCTCTGACAAGGCTGACGACAGGCGATAATGCGTTCAGCCAGCGTCTGCATCTCCTGACGCTGCGTATCCCACAGAATTTCACCAAATGGCCCATAGGGAAGCGCACCCGCCGCACGAAAACGGCGAAACAGTCGTTCAGCGTCGTTCTCTTCAACCAGGGTATTAAGCAACTGCTGATTAAGCTGATAGCGGCTGAGCCCTTCGAGGATAAAGGGTTCTGTTTCCGGGATTTCGCTCTCTTCAGAGCGGAAATTTACCCTCAGGCGCATCTGGAAAAACGCCCGCACCGGATGAGCCCAAAAGCGTTGCAGCGTTTCCAGCGTCAGGGTTTCAGGCATTGTAAAGGGGAGCGGCTGGACAAAATCCGTGTGCGCTTTGCCTGACAGACTTGCCGCTGGCAACCACTCTCGAGCATAACTTTGCTGCTCACCTGGCAGATAGTTTTGTGCATCAAAGGGCATACGGGTATGTAAACGGGTAATGTGCGCTTTTACTTTCGCTTCACTTTGATCGCTAGTGAGTAATTCATCGCCCGGCAAATAGTGGCTTTGCCCAATGTAATCCATAAGTTCCTGCACCAGCACCGACGGGAAGCGCTCACTGTTATCCTGGATTGAGCGGCCGATATAGCTGATATAGAGCGTTTGTTGCGCCGAAATCAGGGCTTCGAGGAACAGATAGCGGTCATCATCACGGCGGCTTCGGTCACCACGCCTCGGTTTTTGGCTCATCAGATCAAATCCCAGCGGCGCAAGCTGGCGCGGATAAACGCCATCGTTCATGCCCAACAGGCACACCACTTTGAAAGGGATAGAGCGCATCGGCATCAGCGTACAGATATTGACAGGCCCTGCCAGGAAACGCTGGCTGATGCGCTCCTGGTCAAGACGCTGCGCCAGTTCGTCACGTAACAGAGACAGCGGTATGGCCTCGCCATACTCGGCCCCCAAACCTTCAGTGATAATGGCCTGCCACTGCTGTTCAATCAGCGTCATCGCCGCTTCGGTGTCCGCGTCCGGCAGGAAGAAATCATTAAGCATGTCCCGGCAAACGGGTAACCACTCTTCCAGCGGGCGTTCCTGTGCTAACCCTCTGCGCCAGATGTTTAGCTGCATCAGCAACGAGGCCAAATGCCCGACTAACTCGGCAATCAAACCACTGGACTCATCATAGGGCAATACCGACTGCCACTCACCCTGTGCGCTTTCCATCGCATAGCCCAGCAGCATACGTGTTAAACCAAATTGCCAGGTATGCTGGCCAGTTGGAGGAAGCGCGAGTTCGCGCACGTTGTCGTCGTCAATGCCCCAGCGAATTCCAGATTCATTGACCCACAAACGAAGATAGCGCAACCCTTCTTCATTGATGTTGAAACGCGCAGCCAGCACGGGGACATCCAGTAATGCCAGCACATCCTCCGAAACAAAGCGGCTGTCCGGTAGCGAAAGCAGACTAATAAACGCCTGTAAGACGGGATGAGACTGACGCGCCCGGCGATCGGAAATAGCATACGGCAGGTAACGATCGGCCGGTGCACTGCCAAAGACAGCCTGAATAAATGGACTGTAGCTGTCGATATCCGCCACCATCACGATGATGTCGCGCGGCGTCAGCGTTGGGTCCGCTTCCAGCATTGCCAGCAACCGGTCGTGGAGTATTTCCACTTCGCGTTGTGGGCTATGACAGACATGAAACGTCACACTAGTATCATTCGGCTCAAGCAACCGTTTATTGTCGCTACGCGAATACTCCTCCAGGCTGACTCCTGCCACCGCATGGTTTTCGAGTTCCAGAATATCCGCTTGAATATTATGCAAAAGATTGTCAGGAGTAATATCGACAAACGCATCCAGCTCCTGGCTGTTTTCCAATTCAGAAAGCAGATATATGTAGTCACGCCCTAGTTTTCCCCATGAGGCCAACATCGGATTCCCCACATCCTGCTCACCATCGCTGTTAAACAGTCCTTCAGCATTCTGACTATCGCGAAACAGCGGTAAATGTCGTTCTTCAAAGCTATGCCTACGCTGACGCGCCAACAGTTTAGCCAGATAAGCGGGGTCTTTAATATCCCCCCAGTAGTAACGACAGGGATTGGTAAAAAGCAGATGAATATCAATGTGCTTACCCAGCGCTTGTAATGCCTGCAGATACACGGGCGGTAGCGCGGAGATACCACAAATAAAGACGCGCGAGGGCAAGCCTTGTGGGCAGTCAGACGTATTCTCCAGGGTCTGAATAAACCGCTGATATAAATTGGCACGATGCCAGCCTGGCTGTCCCAGTTCAGCCGTGTATTCCACCAGTGCTTTCCACAATGGCGCTTGCCAGGCCTGAGCATCTCCTAGCCCTTCCACCTGCAGCCCCACCTCCCACTGCGTCAGCCATTCAGGACGGTAGACTAAATACTGGTCGAATAGATCCGCAGCGCGTGATGAAAGCTGAAACAGCTTACGTTTGTCTGTGTCGTCGGTGAGATAGTGGCGTAGCAGTGCGAAATCGTCGTTATCCAGCAATTGAGGTAGCAGCGTCATCAGCTTCCAGCTCATGCTCTGTTTGCTAAATGCGCTCTCTTTTGGGATATCCGGCAATACACGCACAAACATATCCCAGATAAAACTCGCTGGCAGCGGGAAATCAATGTTAGCGGCAATACCAAACTTCTGTGCCAGAGTCATTTGCAACCACTGCGCCATACCGGTGCTTTGAACCAGGATCATCTCGGGTTCAAAGGGGTCGTCCAGCCGCTCGCGCTCAACGATATATTCCATCAACGCTTCCAGCACATCCAGACGATTGGAGTGGTAGACCCTTAACATAGCAACTCCTGACTACTGACGATTTGGGCAGTGCAGTCGTGTCATCTGACCCTGCCTGCCCAGAGGGGAAGTAATTTTAACATTGATGCTGACACATCCCGCTATCGTTGTCTGCATTCGGTTAATTTGCCAGTTTAAAGGTGGTGAATACATATGCAACTGCGTTTGCTGCCAGGCGTGATGCCACAATTGTTGATACTGGCTTCTGACTAAAAAGCTCTTCATCAGCACCCGCTGATATCCGGAAAGCGCGGTCACGATCATAATCATCAGCACCATTGCCAGCATCACTTCCGGCAGGCTAAAACCACGCTGTCTGTTCAGGGTATCAGACATAACGCCAGCACCTTTAACGGGCAGAAATCGCTCCAGCCATGCGCTGAGAATTCGATAGTACCCTCGATAATCATCCCCTGACGCCATAGCGATATACCTTCATATTGCGCAATAAGCAGCACGAGATCGTCGTCGAGCACACGCAGGCAGACTGTCGCACCCTGTGTGGAATAGCGTCGACACTGCGTTGCCATCTGCAAACTCCAGGGCTGCATACGTGCCCATTCCATGGCGGATTGCACCACTGCCTGATGTTGTAGCGACTGGCTTTCCGTTGCCACCCGCGACGCAAAACTCGTCTCCTGTCGGCTTACGCCTTGCAGCAACAGACTGCCAAGTACCAGGAGTAAAAGCACCATTGCAAGCGATGAAACACCTCGCTCACGGTTCACAGGTTGAATCCTGTGACGTCATAGAATACCTCAATGACCTTTTGAGGTTCGGCGTTGCTTCTCCCGCGCAGGTGCAACGAAAGCACTGGCGCAAATCCGCTGATATTCAGGCGCTCCACCTGAAATACCTCAATCTGAATAGAATCCGGATCGGTCATTTTATCCCAACCTTTTCCCACGCAGGTTGTTGCGCCACGCAAGGTTTCCAGCACCTTATCTTGAACACGAAACCCAACGGCATCGGCCTCCTTTGCCGGAATATCGTCCCAAACACCGTTGCTATTGGCATCCCAGCGTACAATCACACAGTCTCCCGCGGCTGATATCATCAGCCCTTCTCCGATACAGTTTCCCCGACAATAGCCAGCCCGCTGGAGATGCTTCGCCACGGTATACATCCGCTGCCAGAGCTCATCTTCAAGCACTAGCTGACGAGTGTTCTGCAAAATTTCTCGCTGCAGCGCAGGTAAAAATCGCGCAGCGCTGAGGAGTAAAATGCTGCTTATCACCATAGCGATAAGCACCTCAAGCAGTGAAAAGCCACGTTCACTTACCGACATTGATCCGCCTCACCGCGTTCGCAAAGCCTGATTCGTCCCCAACCAGACACCACCACACGCCATTCACCTGCAGCATTCTTCAGGTAGATATGCCCGGCCCATGCGGTATTACGTAGGCCAAAAAAAGCCAGTGACGGTGTTATCTCTGCTATCTCGACATCAGCCCAGAGTGGCGTAAAAATCAACGGTGAAACCGGCTGACACGAAGTTTGTGACGTCGCTGAGCTTACCAGACACCATGTTCCTCCTTCGCGGAGCACGTTGATGACGTGATCACGATTACGCCAGTTAGCATCTTCGCGCAATTGCAGCAGGTAATCCCGCACCTGGCTGGCTGTTTGCCATAACCGCTGCTGTTGTTGCCAGCGCTGCCAACCGTACAACCCCGATGCGCCAAGCGCCGCGACAATCAGCATTGCAATCAGGGTTTCGAGAAGCGTGTAGCCTTGTTGTTTTTTCATGTCGCCAGTATGGCGTGAGAGAAATTAATAACGAGGGGGAAATTCAGCTTCTTCGGCAAGCTACGGAGAATATTTATCGCATTACATCACGTTGCAAAATTTCAGGAATCAACGCCGCAGAATAGAATGTAAGGCAAAAAAAACCGACGCATAAGGCGCCGGTTGTGACAGGATTAGCCTCGATCAGATAGCGACCGGTGCTTTAATGCCTGGGTGCGGATCGTAACCCTCAATTTCGAAGTCGTCGAAACGATAGTCGAAAATTGAATCAGGTTTACGCTTGATAACCAGCTTCGGCAGCGCACGTGGCTCACGGCTAAGCTGCAGATGTGTTTGATCCATATGGTTGCTGTACAGGTGCGTGTCACCGCCTGTCCAGACAAAATCACCGACTTCAAGATCGCACTGCTGCGCCATCATGTGAACCAGCAAGGCGTAGCTGGCGATGTTGAACGGCAGACCGAGGAACACATCGCATGAACGCTGATACAGTTGGCAAGAGAGTTTGCCATCCGCCACGTAGAACTGGAAGAACGCATGACACGGCGCCAACGCCATCTTATCCAGTTCGCCTACGTTCCACGCGGAAACGATAATACGACGGGAATCCGGGTCGTTTTTCAACTGGTTCAGCACCGTCGTGATCTGGTCGATATGGCGGCCATCCGGTGTTGGCCATGCACGCCACTGTTTACCGTACACCGGACCTAAATTACCGTTCTCATCAGCCCATTCATCCCAGATTGAGACGTTGTTTTCATGCAGGTAGGCAACGTTGGTGTCGCCCTGCAAAAACCACAACAGCTCATGGATGATCGAGCGTAAATGGCAGCGTTTAGTCGTAACCAGCGGGAACCCTTCCTGCAGATTAAAACGCATCTGATGACCAAAAATGGAAAGCGTTCCGGTTCCGGTGCGGTCGTTTTTCTGTGTGCCTTCATCCAGCACTTTTTGCATCAGTTCTAAATACTGTTTCATGGTTCCTCAGGAAACGTGTTGCTGCGGGCTTCGACGGTATGCCCAAACCATCATAATAATACCTGCGACAATCATCGGGATAGACAGGATCTGCCCCATGCTGATGTACTGGACCCATGTGCCGGTAAACTGCGCATCCGGCTGGCGGAAGAATTCGACGATAATACGAAACGCGCCATAGCCAATCAGGAACAGACCGGAAACCGAGCCCATCGGACGAGGTTTGCGAATAAACAGGTTAAGAATGATAAACAGCACAACCCCTTCCAGCGCCATCTCATAAAGCTGTGAGGCATGGCGAGGCAAAGAGCCGTATGTGTCAAAAATAGACTGCCACTGCGGATTGGTTTGCAGCAATAAAATATCTTCAGTGCGGGAGCCAGGGAACAGCATGGCGTACTTAAAGTTAGGGTCAACGCGTCCCCACAGTTCACCGTTGATAAAGTTACCCAGGCGGCCTGCGCCCAAACCAAACGGAATTAGTGGAGCAATAAAATCAGAGACCTGGAAGAATGTACGCCTGGTGCGTTTGGCGAAGATAATCATCACCAGAATCACCCCGATAAGCCCGCCATGGAAGGACATGCCCCCATCCCAGACGCGGAACAGATACAGCGGGTTATCAAGGAACAGCGGGAAGTTATAGAACAGCACGTAGCCAATACGCCCGCCGAGGAAGACCCCGAGGAAGCCTGCATAAAGTAAGTTTTCTACTTCGTTTTTGGTCCAGCCACTGCCCGGGCGATTAGCCCGGCGCGTCGCCAGCCACATCGCGAAAATAAACCCCACCAGATACATCATGCCGTACCAGTGAAGCGCGACGGGTCCAATTGAGAAAATGACCGGATCGAAATCCGGAAAATGCAGATAGCTACTGGTCATCTGTCACCACAAGTTCTTGTTATTTCGCTGAAGTCAGACAGCAATTGATAAGCGCGCCTGCATAATGCAGGCGCTCCAAAGGTGCGAATGATAGCACAAGGGGATCGCAGCGGATGCCGGGAAGATGTAAAAGATCTGTATAGGTAATCTTTACCCCCCGTATTGCCTGATGGTGCTACGCTTATCAGGCCTACAATCCTCCGCGAATCAATCCTCCCATGCCACGACGCTCCATAAAGGCCGCTACCTGATGGCGTACCTCTGCCGCCATCTGCGCTTCCAGGCTGCGCTGCGCCAGCGTTTGCGCCTCATCAAAATCGATATGACGCAGCAGATATTTAACGCGAGCGACAGAACGACCGTTCATTGACAAATGGCGAAAACCCAGGCCTATCAGAATGGCTACACACATCGGGTCGCCCGCCATTTCACCGCATAAGCGCAAATCGATACCGCTTCTTTCGGCTTCCTGCGCAATCATCGCCAGCGCGCGTAACATCCCCGGATGCAGACTGTCATAAATGCTGGCTACCCGTGTGTTGTTACGATCGACGGCCAGTATGTACTGGGTAAGATCGTTGGTTCCGACCGAGATAAAGTCAATCCGGTTTGTCAGATGCGGCAGCATGAACACCATCGACGGAACTTCCAGCATGATGCCAATGCGCGGTTTCGGGATCTCGTAGCCGATCATCTCTTCCACTTCGCGTCCGGCACGTTCAATCAAACGTCGCGCTTCGTCCACTTCATCAATGCTGGTTACCATCGGTAGCAAAATGCTGAGGTTGCCGGTTGCCGCGTTGGCACGCAGCATGGCGCGAACCTGGATCAAAAAGATCTCTGGCTGATCGAGCGTTATGCGGATCCCTCGCCAGCCAAGGCACGGGTTCTCTTCACTGATGGGCATGTAGGGCAGTTGTTTATCGGCACCGACATCCAGCGTACGCAGAGTTACGGGCTTATCGTTAAACATCTGCAGCATACCCTGATACTGCGCAACCTGTTCTTCTTCCGAAGGAAAACCGCTTTGCAGCATGAACGGGATTTCGGTGCGATACAGGCCAATACCGTCGATCCTGCTACCCAGCTTTTCTTCATGTTCCGGGCTGAGACCCGCATTGAGCATCACCTTCACGCGCTCGCCGCTTTTCAACTGTGCTGGCTGGTTGACGTCGTCTTCCGCCAGGCGGCTCAGCTCAATTTCTTCACTGATAAGACGCTGATATTCCTGGATTAATACCGGCTCCGGATCAACCAACAGTTCGCCACGATAGCCATCCACCACCAACGTGCGGCGGTGCAACACAGACGGCTGGATATCAGCCCCCATAACGGTCGGGATCCCCAGCGCACGAACCATAATCGCCGCGTGAGAGTTGGCGGCACCATCCCTGACGACAACCCCTACCAACCGGTCCTGGGGAAGTTCCGCCAGCGTAGTGGCAGACAGCTCATCCGCCACCAGCACGAAACGTTCCGGCCAGGCATTCGGCCCCTGAACAGAGTCGTCAAGATGGAACAGCAGACGCTGCCCCAACGCGCGCAAATCCCCGGCGCGTTCTTTGAGATAGTTATCGCTTAGCGCGGCAAACTGTTCGGCAAACTTCTCGATGATCGTTTTAACCGCCCACTCGGCCACCGAGCCGTTATCCACTTCCGCGAACAACTCGCGGCGCAGACGGGTATCGGAGAGCAGGTGCGAATAGAGATCAAAAATTGCCGCCGTCTCTTTCTGTGCCCCGGCAGCAAAACGCTTACTGTAGCGGCGAAATTCATTTGCGGCTTCTTCCAGTGCGCCAGTCAGACGTTCACGCTCAAGCACTGGATCCAACGTTGAAGCCTGATACACCTGTTCCATCAGAGGTAACGTGGCATCCTGCCAGCCTTCAGCGATCGCCACGCCGGGGGCGGCAGGCAATGCGCGGATACGCGTTTGCCGGTATTGCCCAAATAGCGCGGTTAACTGCGACTGAGACAGAATAGCGGCCATTTGTGTGGCAAGCGTGACCAGAAAAGATTCTTCGCTTTCGTCGTACTGGCGCAACTCACGTTGCTGTACCACCAGGACGCCTAATAACTGGCGTCGCTGGATGATCGGTACGCCTAAGAACGCACGAAAGCGTTCTTCTTTCACCGAAGGAATATATTTAAAGCTGGGGTGTTTTTGCGCATCGGCGAGGTTGATAGGTTCCGCCAGCCTGCCAACCAGGCCAACGATCCCTTCATCAAACGCCAGTGCAACAGTGCGACCGCGTGGTTTTTTAAGTCCTCGGGTCGCCATCAGGTAATAACAGCGTCGGTCGTGATCGGCCAGGTAGACCGAGCAGACCTCTGTATCCATCGCAAGACAGATGTCAGTAACCAGAATATTCAACGCCTCATTGAGACGTGGGGCACTGGCCACCTTTTCGACTATTTCGCGCAGGCGGGTGAGCATAATTTGCGTAGCTTAACCTCTTTTACGTCTGTACGCAGGTGCGCTTTGCGGCTTAGGAGTGCTCTCCTGAAGCGCCATCACAACACTTGCGAATTCTTTCATCACCCTGCGATAGACATCGCGTTTAAATGACACCACCTGTCGAACCGGATACCAGTAACTCACCCAGCGCCAGCCGTCGAACTCAGGTGTACTGCTGGTTTGCATATTGATTTCAGCATCGCTACTGACCAACTGCAAAAGAAACCATTTTTGTTTCTGGCCGATACAAACCGGCTTTGTGTCCCAACGCACCAAACGTTTCGGTAACTTGTAACGCAACCAGTTACGAGTAGAAGCAAGGATCCGCACATCTTTACGACTCAGACCTACTTCTTCAAAGAGTTCCCGGTACATCGCCTGCTCTGCTGTCTCTCCTGCATTTATCCCGCCTTGCGGGAATTGCCAGGAGTGCTGACCAAATCGCCGGGCCCACATGACCTGCCCCTGGCGGTTACAAATTACTATCCCTACATTCGGGCGGTAGCCATCGTCATCAATCACCGGACTACCTCAACATAAACCTTATATACAAACGATTGTTTCACACTCCAGAGGGGCGGTAAACCACTCTGTTAAGGGCGCGATATTCTAATAACAATTGAATAACTCACAGCAAAGGGCCGAGTTATAAACAGAAGATATGCTACATAGGCGATTTTATTCACCTTTTCTGTGGATATAGTTGTGAAGAAGTACGGAATTACTATGGGAAAACCCGGAGCAGTCTGAATAAGACATCCGTCACACTCAAAAAATAGTCTTATATATTCATTAAGTTAAAAGCAACAACTGTAGCTAAACATGCAGAAATGTGATGCACGTCACGCATACGATCTTCGAGCTGATGAAAGATCGACCAGCGTTGGTTTTATCCACAGATTATGCCAATAAGTTAGGCACAATTTGTGTGAAAATTCGATTTTCGTCGCACGTCAAGGCTGTAAATTGAAACAGTAGTGGGGGTTTTTCACAGTTATCCCATCTTTCTGTGGATAACATGGTGTAAGATCCTGTTCATTGTCAGTGACCAGAATTGGAAAACCCGGTTTTCTGTTGCGCAACCCTTTACATCAAAATATAAAAACCACTATAAATCATGCAATTGGATAAAGCATGTGGAAAAAGATAAACTCTGTCCACACGGTATAAAATCATTGCTCATTTTTTAACCCAAGGGTAACCCTGATGCCAGAACTCCATCCATTGCTTTCTCCGCCTGAATCCGAAGCCCAGTTGCTGCACCAGGCACGGCAACTTTCGGGCTACACGCTGGGAGAACTGTCGGCGATGGCAGGACTCGTCGCGCCAAAGGATCTGAAGCGGGACAAAGGCTGGATTGGCGTGCTGCTGGAAATTTGGCTTGGGGCCAGTGCGGGCAGTAAACCGGAGCAGGATTTTGCCGCGCTGGGCGTGGAGTTAAAAACGATCCCTGTAGATAGCCTTGGCAGACCGCTGGAAACGACCTTTGTCTGCGTGGCACCGTTAACCGGTAATACCGGCGTGACCTGGGAAACCAGCCATGTTCGACACAAGCTTAAACGCGTGTTGTGGATACCCGTAGAAGGTGAACGCAGCATCCCTGTGGCTGAACGGCGCGTTGGCTCTCCGCTGCTGTGGAGTCCGAATGAAGAGGAAGATCGACAACTGCGTCTGGACTGGGAAGAGTTGATGGACATGATAGTGCTAGGCCACGTCGAACGCATCACCGCTCGCCATGGGGAAGTGCTGCAACTGCGTCCTAAAGCCGCTAACGCCCGGGCGCTGACCGAGGCCATTGGCGCCCATGGCGAACCGATCCTGACTCTGCCCCGCGGGTTTTACCTGAAAAAGAACTTCACCCGCGCATTGCTGGAACGGCATTTTCTATTCCAGGCTCAATAACACACCCTGACCTTTCGCCCGTCGCGTTACGCGCCTATAATTACCGCTTCTTTTTTTTGGCAGGACTTTGTTTGATGTTATTTGCATGGATAACCGATCCTAACGCCTGGCTGGCGCTCGGTACGCTGACGCTGCTGGAGATCGTTCTCGGAATCGACAATATTATTTTCCTTTCTCTGGTTGTAGCAAAACTCCCAACAGCACAACGCAATCATGCCCGACGAATCGGGCTGGCGGCAGCGATGGTGATGCGTCTGGCGCTGCTGGCATCCATCGCCTGGGTAACGCGGCTCACTAACCCGTTATTCGAACTGTTTGGCGAGGCGATTTCAGCACGCGATCTGATCCTTCTGCTCGGCGGATTGTTCCTGATCTGGAAAGCGAGTAAAGAGATCCACGAGTCCATTGAGGGCGAAGAGGAAGGACTGAAAACCCGCGTCTCTTCTTTCCTGGGCGCGATTGTGCAGATCATGCTGTTGGATATTATCTTCAGTCTGGACTCAGTAATCACCGCAGTAGGCTTGTCCGATCATCTGTTTATTATGATGGCAGCCGTCGTGATTGCCGTGGGCGTAATGATGTTTGCAGCCCGCCCAATCGGTGAGTTTGTTGATCGTCACCCTTCGGTAAAAATGCTGGCACTCTCTTTCCTGATACTGGTTGGCTTCACGCTAATCCTGGAAAGCTTCGATGTCCATGTTCCGAAAGGATACATTTACTTCGCTATGTTCTTCTCTATCGCTGTAGAGACCCTGAACCTGTGGCGCAATAAAAAAAATCCACTCTGACTGACACTATCGCTCCCCCCATGGGGAGCGAATACTCCCCGCGCACCTTCCTTCTCTCACAGATTAAGATTTTACTGCTTTCGCCCTGCACAACTTCGCGTTATTACTAAACTAGTGTCAGACGCAGGCCATGTGAGGATAAGCAGATGAAAAAATGGGCAGTTTTAATTTCCGCCGTCGGGCTGGCTTTTGCCGTTTCCGGATGCAGCAGTGATTATGTGATGGCAACAAAAGATGGTCGAATGATCCTGACCGATGGTAAACCAGAAATTGACGATGATACCGGTCTGGTGAGTTACCACGATCAGCAAGGCAATGCGATGCAAATTAACCGCGACGAAGTCTCTCAAATCATTGAGCGTTGATGGTTAAGGTCAGCAGCGCGCTGGCCTTAACAATTTTGCTTCCCTTTTTCCCTTCCCTCAGCCATTTTTATAATCCTTATGTCGTGATTATAAAAAGGAAACGGCTATGCAATATCACCGTATACCCCACAGCTCGCTGGAAGTCAGTACACTGGGGCTGGGCACAATGACGTTTGGTGAACAAAACAGCGAAGCCGACGCACATGCACAGCTCGACTATGCCGTTGCACAAGGCATAAATTTAATCGACGTTGCCGAGATGTATCCGGTACCGCCTCGTCCAGAAACCCAGGGACTCACCGAAACTTACGTGGGCAACTGGCTCGCCAAACACGGCAGCCGCGAAAAGCTAATCGTGGCGTCGAAGGTCAGTGGACCATCACGTAACAACGACAGCGGCATTCGACCGAATCAGGCGCTGGATCGTAAAAACATCCGTGAGGCACTGCACGACAGTCTGAAAAGACTGCAGACCGATTATCTCGATCTCTATCAGGTCCACTGGCCGCAGCGTCCGACCAACTGCTTTGGTAAGCTGGGATATAGCTGGACGGACTCCGCGCCGGTCGTTTCCCTACTGGATACGCTGGACGCGCTGGCAGAGTTTCAGCGTGCAGGTAAGATTCGTTACATCGGTGTTTCCAACGAAACCGCGTTTGGCGTAATGCGTTATCTGCACCTGGCAGACAAACATGACCTGCCACGTATCGCCACTATCCAGAACCCGTACAGCCTGCTAAACCGCAGCTTTGAAGTTGGACTGGCCGAAGTGAGCCAGTATGAAGGCGTTGAGCTACTGGCCTACTCGTGCCTTGGTTTTGGCACCTTAACCGGTAAATACCTGAACGGTGCGAAACCTGCCGGCGCACGCAATACGCTGTTTAGCCGTTTTACGCGCTACAGCAGCGAACAAACGCAAAAAGCGGTAGCTGCCTATGTGGATATCGCCAAACGCCATAACCTCGATCCTGCGCAAATGGCGCTGGCATTCGTGCGTCGTCAGCCGTTTGTCGCCAGCACACTGCTGGGCGCCACGACGATGGAGCAGCTAAAAACCAACGTTGAAAGCCTGTATCTGGAATTGAGCGAGGAAGTGCTGGCAGAGATTGAAGCGGTGCATCAGGTGTATACCTATCCTGCACCTTAACAGTTAGCGCCTGATGGCGCTGCGCTTATCAGGCCTACAGACAGCGTTCCCTGTAGGCCTGGTTGCAACAGCATATAACAGACTAATGGCGGCGCTGCCAAATCCACAGCGCCGTAATCGCCAGGGCAAACAACGCACCAAATCCAACGCCAATGGCTACCGCAGGAATACCCACCAACACCGCCAGTGAGTAGATACCGAGCATCAGCAACATCGCGCTGTTTTCACCCAGGTTTTGCACCGCAATAGCGTTGCCCGCACCCACGCTTTTTTTGCCCCGCTCCTGCAGTAACGCATTCAGCGGCACCACAAAGAACCCACCACACACGCCGATAAGCAGCAGCAACGCGTAGGCCGGAAGCAGCGAATGTTGAAGAGAGAAAATCAGCACCACGACGCCGATCAGTATCCCTGCAGGCATACAGCGCGACACGGTTTCCAGCGTCACCAGTTTCGCAGCCGCCCCCGCGCCGACAACAATCCCGATAGCCACCATAGCGTTGAGATAGGTCGGTGTGGCGTTATCGGTAATGCCGAGCGCAACCGGCACCCACAGCACCAGAAGAAAACGCAGCGTGACGCCCGCGCCCCAAAACAGGCTGGTTCCTACCAACGAGAAACGTGTTTCACCGTTGCGCCACAGCGAGGAGGCGGCACAGAAAAAACTACGCGTCATTTTGCCCAGATGCCAGGACTGACCAGGGCGAGCCGCGGCCAGTTTCGGGATATACAGGTTAGCCACCACTGCGCCAGCATAGGCCAGCGCACAGGCGGAAAGCGCAGCAATCACATGCCAGTCGGCCAGCACACCGCCGGCAACAGAACCCAGCAAGATAGCGGCAATGGTTGACGCCTCCATCAGGCCATTCGCTTTCACCAGTTTGTCGCCGGTCGTCAACTCACCCAGGATGCCATACTTGGCCGGAGAATACGCCGCTGCGCCAATACCCACCAGCGTATACCCGAGAAATGGGTTAACGCCGAAACAGATACTCGCCGCGCCCAGCAGTTTGAGACCGTTGGCGAACATCATCACTCTACCTTTGGCAAAGCTATCCGCCACCTGTCCAACAAACGGCGCAAACAAAATGTAAGCACCCACAAACACCATTTGCAGGATTGGCTGGCTCCAGTCCGGGTAGAACTGCGCCTTGAGCAAAGCCAGGGTAGCAAACAACAACGCGTTATCGCCAAACGCTGACAAAAACTGCGCGGCGATAACGGACATCATCCCTTTTGACCAGATTGACGTGCTAGTGTGTACTGACTCACGCATGTTGTTTTTCCGGTTCATCGACCCAGTTTTTCAGTGTCACAAAATCTGGCTTACCGCTGCCGAGCAGAGGGAGTTGTTTTAGGTGGCGGATATCACGCGGTACGGCAAGCTCTGGAATGCCGTGGATGCGCGCATACTGGAGTAATCTGTCACGGGTCAGCTCGCTGTCGGTAGTAAACAGCACCAGCGCTTCCCCTTTATTGGCATCGCTCTTGATAGCCGTGGCATGCATTTTGTCAGCAGATACTGCCAGCGCCAGCTGTTCAACCATCTCCAGTGACACCATCTCTCCGGCAATTTTAGCAAAACGCTTGGCGCGCCCCTGAATCTGTACAAAGCCATTTTCATCAAAGCGTACAACATCACCGGTGTCGTACCAGCCGTGTTCTATCTGACCCTGCGCATTTTCTGCGGTTGGGACTTCCAGTACACCTGGCTTTTCGACGCGCAGATAGCCGCTCATAATATTAGGGCCTTTCAGCTGTAAACGCCCGCCATCTTCAATACCAGGAACCGCCAACAGTCGGGCATCCATACCAGGCAGAATGCGCCCTACCGTTCCCGATTTCGCCGCCATCGGTACGTTAATCGACACCACCGGCGCACATTCCGTCACGCCATAGCCTTCAAGGACGCGCAGGCCAAACTTCTCCTGCCACAACTGTTTCGTGCTGTCTTGCAGCTTTTCGGCTCCGGCAACAACATAGCGCAGACGGTGGAAATCGTACGGATGAGCAAACCGCGCATAATTGCCGAGGAACGTTGAGGTACCAAACAGTACGGTGCAGTTACGGTCATATACCAGCTCAGGAACGATGCGGTAATGCAGCGGACTGGGGTACAAAAACACTTCAGCACCGGTCAGCAACGGCGTGAATAACCCTACCGTCAGGCCAAAAGAGTGAAATAGCGGCAATGCTGACATAAAGCGATCGTCGGCAGTGAAATCGGCAATCGTCTTAATCTGCTCGACGTTCGCCAGAATGCTCTTATGGCTGTGTACGACACCTTTCGGGTGGCCTTCTGATCCTGAGGTAAAGAGGATCACCGCAGCTTCTTCCGGCTGCTGCTTCACCTGTGCCAGATGCGGCGCCAACAGATGAGAAAAAATCCACAGCTTATCGCCAAAGGTCACATCGGCCTTCAGATCTTCCAGATACACCCAGCGCACCTGGGTGAGCTGTTCCGGTAGGTGCCAGAGTTTGCCTTTATCGAGAAATTGTCGGGAAGTGAAGATCGTTTTGATTTCAGAGGCTGTAATGGCGCTGGTTAATCCCTTCACGCCCGCCGTATAGTTCATCATCGCCGGGATGCGTCGACGCGCAATGGCGCCAAAAATGACCGCCGCGCTGATCCCCGCATTTGGCAGCATCAGGCCGATTTTTTCACCTTCCGCGCTATATTTCTCCAGAATACGAGCCACAAAGAGTGTCTTCGTCAGCAGTTTGCGGTAGCTGTCCGGCGTAAAGTTAACATCTTCAATGCAGTTTTTGCCTGCGCCAAACCGGTATTTTGCCGCCAGCAGAGACTCGTATAACGTTTCACGCGGGCGGACGGCCATACGCGCTTCCATCATAATCTGGTGCAGCATTTCACCGGCGATTTTGCGGCGATCGCGAGCACGCGGCGCTTCCGGCATCGGCATTTGGGTCGGCGGCAGGATATGCAATTGAATACGCGGAAAAAATCGCTGTTTAACCAGACCTTTCAGGCGGCTAAAATGGGTCAGTTCCGCGCCTTCAATACGCACAGGCACCACCGTCGCCTTTGATTTTGCGGCAACGAACCCGGCACCATCGTAGATTTTCATCAGTGAACCGGTGGTCGAAATACGTCCTTCCGGGAAAATAACCACCGGGCGACCCTGCTCGACCAGGCGTACCAGATGTTTAATCGACATCGGTTTGGTTGGGTCTAGCGGTACGAAATCAATCAGTGGAGTGAGCCAGCGCATATACCATTGCTGGCTGATCGAGGTGTAAACGGCAAAAACGGGGCGAATCGGTAAAAAGAGCGCCAGCAGGATACCATCGATAAATGAGACATGGTTGGGCGTGATTAAGACGCGTTCTCCCCGTAGCGCGCTGACATCGCCCGTGACGCGAACACGAAACAGCACGCGAAACAGATTTCGAAAAAAGCCAAATAGCATCTCAACTCCCTGTGCCATTAATTATATAAACATCAATGATGGGAGAGTATACGAGTTGGGGAATGGGCGCGACAGATAACGGGTAAATAGAATCCGAAAAAAAACCTGCGCATCCGCGCAGGTCGGTGCAAGAGACAGGTACGAAGTGCGTACCGAATAATCTCACCAATCAATACCTCTGGGATCTTGATTGTGGTCGTCACCGCGCCGTTCCGCCAGTTGGAAAACGCAAAGGAATGAACCCAAGTGCAACGAGTTGTGTAAATTATCGGTTACTGTTACAGATACGCCGTACGCAAAAAAAAACCTGCGCATCTGCGCAGGCTGGTGTAAATTTTGTGATCAACCCGAAAGTTGATTTCACCTATCAATACCTCTGGGATCCCAACTCTATCAATCCGCTCTCTCCCCTCACCAGCGAACAATCGCAACAGCACATCGCAAAGTGTAAGCAAAGGTTTTCATTTTCTATTTTCTGTCTTACTTCGCTCGTGTCCGCTCACATTTGCGACGTCCTGACGGGCAATCTGCTTGAACAGACAGCCGTTTTCCGTAACACTGGCGGGATGTAAGCGTTTACCCACAACAGGTACTATCATGGCGACCATAAAGGATGTAGCCCGACTAGCTGGTGTATCAGTCGCCACCGTTTCTCGAGTGATCAATGACTCCCCCAAAGCCAGCGAAGCATCGCGTCTGGCTGTAATGAGTGCAATGGAATCACTCAGCTACCACCCCAACGCCAACGCGCGTGCGCTGGCACAACAATCTACTGAAACCGTCGGTCTGGTAGTCGGTGATGTGTCCGATCCGTTCTTTGGGGCAATGGTTAAAGCTGTCGAGCAGGTGGCCTATAACACCGGTAACTTTTTACTGATTGGCAACGGCTACCATAACGAGCAAAAGGAACGTCAGGCGATTGAGCAGCTTATTCGCCACCGCTGCGCAGCCCTCGTGGTCCACGCTAAAATTATCCCGGATGCCGAGCTGACATCATTGATGAAACAAATCCCCGGGATGGTACTGATCAATCGAATCTTACCGGGATTCGAACAACGCTGCGTTGCGCTGGACGACCGTTACGGTGCCTGGCTGGCAACCCGTCATCTTATTCAGCAGGGCCATACGCGCATCGGTTATCTGTGTTCCAACCACAGCATTTCAGATGCGGAAGATCGTTTGCAAGGCTATTACGACGCGCTGGCGGAAAGCAATATTCCGGTAAACGATCGACTGGTCACGTTTGGCGAGCCCGATGAAAGCGGCGGCGAGCAGGCAATGACTGAGCTGCTTGGTCGCGGCAAAAACTTCACGGCTATCGCCTGCTATAACGACTCAATGGCGGCGGGCGCTATGGGTGTATTAAATGATAACGGCATTGATGTGCCGGGAGAAATCTCGCTGATTGGTTTTGATGATGTACTGGTTTCACGCTACGTGCGCCCACGGCTGACGACGGTACGCTACCCTATCGTGACGATGGCAACCCAGGCCGCCGAACTGGCGCTGGCGCTGGCCGAAAAACGCCCGGTCCCGGAAATCACTCACGTCTTTAACCCAACGCTGGTACGTCGGCATTCCGTTTCGGCGCTGACTGAGCCGGGAAATTCTTTGTCAAACGATTAATCAGGATTGCGTCATGACAACGATGTTAGACGTTTCACGACATGCTGGCGTATCGAAAGCGACCGTTTCACGCGTACTGAATGGTACGGGGCAGGTTAAAGAAAGCACGCGCCAGAAAGTCTTCAACGCCATGCAGGCATTAGATTATCGGCCTAATTTTTTAGCGCGCTCACTGGCAAACCGCACTAGCAACAGCATTGGTTTAGTGGTATCTACATTTGATGGATTCTACTTTGGTCGCCTGCTGCAACAGGCATCGCGCCAGACGGAGTCTCACGGTAAACAGCTGATTGTCACCGACGGCCATGACACACCAGAGCGTGAGCAGGAAGCCGTTCAAATGCTGGCCGACCGACAGTGCGACGCCATTATTCTCTACACCCGCTACATGAGCGAAAAGGCAATTATGTCGCTGATGAGCCGCATTGATATGCCATTGCTGGTCATTAACCGCGACGTCAGCCAGGCCCGCGACCGCGCGATTTTCTTTGAACAGGAAGACGCGGCGTTTCAGGCCGTCGATTACCTCATCTCGCAAGGACATCGTGATATTGCCTGCATCACCGTACCCGGCCATACACCAACCGGTAAATCTCGGTTAATGGGATATCGTAAGGCGCTGGAAAAAAACGGTATTCCCTGGGAACCCGCCAAGGTCAAATACGGTGATTCAACGATGACCAGAGGCTATGAAGCCTGTCGTGAACTGTTGGATGAAGGAGTGATATTCAGCGCGCTGTTCGCCTGTAACGATGACATGGCGTTAGGTGCATCGAAAGCATTACATCAGGCTGGACTAAAGATCCCCGAGGATGTTTCGTTGTTTGGTTTTGATGATGCGCCCAGCGCGAAATGGCTGGAGCCGGGGCTGTCTACCGTTTATCTGCCGATCGATACCATGATAACCACGGCAATCGACCAGGCTATCCGTCTGGCCAACGGCGAAAGCGTGGAGCCGATCCCACCGTTTACCGGCAAACTGGTGTTACGGGAATCGGTGACAACGGGGCCGAACTTCACGTAATCAGATGCCGGATGGCGGCTTCGCCTTATCCGGCCTACAGGCCCCACCGTTTATTTCGTAGGCCGGATAAGCGTAGCGCCATCCGGCGTTTCATAACGCTGTATTCAGATTAATTCCAGCGCTAACAGCTCATCAATAGTCTGACGACGGCGAATGAGTCGCGCCACACCGTTATCGAACAGAACCTCCGGCAGCAGCGGGCGGCTATTGTAGTTCGACGACATCGACGCGCCATACGCACCGGTATCATGCAATACCAGGTAATCTCCCGGCACTACCGCAGGTAATAGACGGGTTTCGACTTTACCGCCTTCCTGTTGGGTAAAAACATCGCCCGATTCGCACAGCGGCCCGGCAACCACCGTCTCAATCTGCGCCGCATTACCCAGCGAGCGGCCATCCCCGGCCAATGCGGAGATATGGTGATAGCTGCCGTACATTGCTGGCCGCATCAGATCGTTGAAGCCCGCGTCGATCAGCACGAAGTGGCGACTGCCCATCTCTTTCACACTGCGCACCTGCGCCACCAGCACACCCGCTTCGGCCACCAGAAAACGTCCTGGCTCGATCTCAAGCTTCACCGGATGCCCCAGATGTTTGGCGATTTGCTCTCGTGCGGCGTTCCACAGTCCGAAGTAGTGATCGGTGTTGATCGCCTCTTCTCCTTCGCGATATGGGATCGACAAACCTCCGCCCGCAGATATAGCCTCCAGATCCTGACCTAATTCAACAACCTGACGCACCATCGCGCCACACACTTGCTCCAGATGCCCGTAGTCCACACCGGAGCCGATATGCATATGAATGCCCACCAGTTTCAGTTGATAACGCTGAATCACCTCCAGCGCCGCCGGAAGGTCGCTATACCAGATACCGTGCTTGCTGTTCTCGCCGCCGGTATTGGTTTTCTGACTATGCCCGTGACCAAAACCTGGGTTGACGCGCAGCCATACACGATGCCCTGGCGAAACCTGGCCCAGTTGTTCCAGCATATCAACCGACCCGGCGTTTACTGGAATACGTAGCTCATGCACCCGGGCCAGCGTCGCCTGGTCAATCATATCGGCGGTAAAGACGATTTCATCATTCTCCGGCACAAAACCTGCTGCCAGCGCACGTTCAATCTCACCCAGCGAGACGGAATCCACCTTCACGCCCTGCTCACGCATCAGACGCAAAATATGAATATTCGAGCAGGCCTTTTGGGCAAAACGCACCACATCAAACTGACTCAGTTTGGCTATCTGCGCGCGGATAATCTGCGCATCGTAAACCCATACCGGACAACCGAATTCGGCGGGCAGACGCAGCAGGTTATCTGCGGTCAGGTCAGTATCAGTGCTGTTGAGTGGACGTGGCATGGTGTGCTCCGGTATTGGCTTTTTTATGATTACGCCACAGCCCGAAGAGAATAAAAAATATCGTTTTATCGCGAGTCTATGCAAAAATGATATGGAATGTTTATTTGAGGATCGCCGATGCCTGCCGTTAACTTGCGCCACATTGAAATTTTTCACGCCATTATGACAGCAGGCAACCTGACGGAAGCCGCACGGATGCTGCACACGTCGCAGCCTACCGTCAGTCGCGAGCTGGCAAGATTTGAAAAAGTTCTGGGGTTAACACTGTTCGAACGTACGCGAGGCCGACTGCATCCCACAGTGCAGGGGCTACGCCTGTTTGAAGAGGTGCAACGTTCGTGGTATGGCCTAGACAGAATTGTGAGCGCCGCAGAGAGCCTGCGTGAGTTTCGTCAGGGTGAGCTGTCGATTGTCTGCCTGCCAGTGTTCTCACAGTCCTTTTTACCGCCGCTGCTGCAGCCATTTCTCGAGCGCTATCCACAGGTCAATATTCAGATAGTGCCGCAGGAGTCGCCGCTGCTGGAAGAGTGGCTGTCGGCACAGCGCCACGATCTCGGGTTAACGGAAACGCTGCATACGCCAGCCGGAACAAAACGCACTGAATTACTGTCGCTGGATGAAGTTTGCGTGCTGCCGCAGGGACATCCGCTGACCGGGAAAGCAGTATTAACACCGCAAGATTTTCAGGGGGAAAACTATATCAGCCTGTCGCGCACCGACAGTTATCGCCAGTTGCTGGATACCCTGTTTAATGATCATCAGGTCAAGCGCCGAATGGTCATAGAAACGCACAGTGCCGCATCAATTTGTGCGATGGTACGTGCCGGCGTGGGGATCTCGGTAGTGAACCCGCTGACCGCCCTGGATTACGCAGGCAGCGGGATTGTAATCCGGCGTTTTAGTGTTTCGGTGCCTTTTACCGTCAGCCTGATCCATCCACTGCATCGCCCGGCATCCGCGCTGGTTGATGCTTTTACAGCACATCTACAGGCCCATCTCCACCGGCTTACTGACCCGCTGGAGGCTATTTTGCAATCTCAGGTGAAAGCATAAACGTCACGGCATCCTGCACATGGATCGCCGCGGTATCGAAGACCGGCAACGGGCTCATTTCAGTGGGAACCAGCAGGCCAATTTCGGTGCAGCCAAAGATCACCCCTTGTGCCCCCTGACGAGCCAGTCGCTCAATCACGCTCAGGTAATAATCGCGGGAAGTTTCGCTAAATTCACCAAGGCACAGTTCCTCGAAAATAATCTGGTTTATTTTCTGTCGGTCGTCAGCGTCAGGGATTAACGTGCTAATGCCAAATTCCATCTGTAAACGCCCACGATAGAAATCCTGTTCCATGGTGTAACGCGTGCCCAACAGCGCGACGTTACTCATCTTCTGTTGTTGTATGGCCCGACCTGTTGCATCGGCAATATGCAAAAACGGGACATCGCAGGCCGTTTCAATGGCCTCGGCCACTTTATGCATAGTGTTGGTACACAGCACAATTCCCTCAGCTCCCGCTTGCTGTAACCCCACCGCTGCCTGCGCCAGGATCTCCCCTGCCCGCTGCCAGTCACCGTTCGACTGACACGCTTCAATCTCATGGAAATCGACGCTGTGCAGCAGAATTTTCGCAGAATGCAGACCGCCCAGATTCTGCTTAACCCCTTCATTAATCAGACGATAATAAGGAATAGTAGATTCCCAGCTCATTCCGCCTAACAGACCGATCGTTTTCATCATTTACCCTTATTCGTGGTTGTCCTCCCAGTGAACCAAAGATGTGATCAACTTTCCACATCTGCCGGCGCACATTTCCTTTTTTTATTTTCTGATATAAATTTAATGAAATAATGTTTCATTTTATTGCAAGGATATCGAATGTTTATTTTTCATAAAGAAACCACGCTTGAAGATCTGGGTAACGGCGTTACCCGGCGTATTCTGGCTCACGATGGCAAAATGATGGCCGTGGAAGTCAATTTCGAGCAGGGCGCAGTTGGCCCGATGCACAGCCATCCGCATGAACAACTCACGTACGTTTTATCGGGCGAGTTTGAATTTACGATTGGGGAAGAAAAGCATGTCGTCAGTGCAGGAGACACCCTGTACAAGCAACCCAATATTATGCACGGCTGCGTCTGTTTACAGCCGGGAACATTACTCGATACCTTCACCCCGGTACGCGAAGACTTCCTGCAGGCGTAATCTCTCTATTCTCGAACCTTGTTATACAAAAATGCCGGGTATCGCTTACGCTTACCCGGCCTGCACGAGACGTCATCCGACACTGCGCCTCACTACTTACACCCCAATATCTCTTAACTTCTCGCCAGCCATCAGCTTACGTTCGATATGCTCAAGCGTAACGTTTTTGGTTTCAGGAATAAGCCAGAAGGTAATACCAATAAATACGACGTTCAGTGCGGTATAAAGCCAGAACGTACCGGCTGCGCCAATGCTGTCGAGCAGCGTCAGGAACGTTGCGCCGATAATCATGTTCGACACCCAGTTGGTGGTGGTGGAGCAGGTAATACCAAAATCACGGCATTTCAGCGGCTGAATTTCCGAACACAGGATCCACACCACCGGCGCGGCGCTCATCGCATAGCCTGCAATACACATCATCGTCATGCCAACTGACAGCCAGGATAGTCCACTGGAAGCCGTGCCGTTATCAAACTGCATCAGGCAATATCCGAGCACCAGCGTCCCGATGGCCATTACGCTGAACCCAATTTTCAGCGCCGGTTTACGTCCTGCTTTGTCGACTGTGAAGACGGCAATAAAGGTAGCGAACATAAACGTTAAGCCAACGACTAACGTGGCAATCATCTGCTGTTCAGTCGTGGTAAAACCGGCCATTTTAAAAATACGTGGGGCGTAGTACATAATGATGTTCATCCCGGTGAACTGCTGCATTGCCTGCAACAACATCCCAAGGAAAACCGCGCGCCGTACGTTACGGTTAATTTTAAACAACGCCCAACCGCCCTGCTTCAGCTTCAGGCTTTCACGAATTTCGTTCAGTTCATCACGGGCCTTTTCTGAGGTATCACGCAACATGCGTAATACTTCTTCGGCTTCGATGTGGCGGCCTTTCTCCGCCAGCCAGCGCGGGCTGTTTGGCAGGAAAACAACCAGGATAATCAGTAACACCGCCGGAAGCGCCAGCACGCCCAGCATAGCGCGCCAGTTACCGCTGTAGCTAAACGCCGTATCAGATAAAAAGGCCAGTACGATCCCCAGCGTTACCATCAGTTGATACATGCTGATCATCTTGCCGCGCACGTTCTCACTGGCCATTTCGGAGAGATAGAGCGGCGCGGTGTAAGAGGCGATACCCACGGCAACGCCCAGTACCACGCGGGCAAAAATGAGCATTTCCACGCTTGAAGCAAATGCTGACCCCAGGGAACCAACGACAAACAGGATCGCCCCGGCCATCAGGCTGTATTTGCGTCCCAGTCGGAATGACAACCAACCGTTAAACAGCGCACCAATTGCCGCGCCCAGCATCATGCTGCTGACCACCCACTCCTGCAGGCGGCTGGTCAACACAAAGTGATCGGTGATAAAAGGCAACGCGCCGGCAATTACGCCGATATCGAGGCCAAATAACAACCCTGCGACAGCCGCAGAAATAGAGACAAACAAGTTCATACGTCGTGTATCGCGCTGCGTACGCGGTGTTAAAGCAGCTTCATGATTAATTGAGACCATTTTTTCCTGCCAGATACAGAGTAAGCCATGTCGATGAAAGTAAGGGATCCCTTGCAGGAAGCGTCAGGCGGGAAACGGCAAAAACATGGATAAAATTGCTGCACCACATCGTTATGTGATGGATATTCCAATTTTAAAATTTATCGCTAATTACTCAATTAAATTTAATACACTGATATTAAAGAGTATTAATTATTGCAAACCCATACATATATAATTATGTATGGATTAATTTATAAACAGAATATGGATTAAAATAACTTAACACCAAAAAAAACCCTGCCATTGGCAGGGTTTGTTGATGCTGGACGGTAAATTAACGCGCCAGCCACCCACCGTCGACCGCAACGGTATAACCGTTAATGTAGTCAGATGCGCTGGACGCCAGGAACACTACTGGCCCCATCAGATCGCTTGGCAGACCCCAACGGCCCGCCGGGATACGATCGAGAATTTCGGCGCTACGCTGCTCATCAGCACGCAGTTGCTGCGTGTTATTGGTCGCCATATAACCCGGCGCGATCGCATTCACGTTGATGTTATGTTTTGCCCACTCGTTGGCCATCAGACGGGTGACGCCCATTACGCCGCTTTTAGACGCGGTGTAAGACGGCACTCGGATGCCGCCCTGGAAGGAGAGCATAGAGGCGATGTTGATAATTTTGCCGCCATTACCCTGCGCGATAAAGTGCTTCGCCGCCGCCTGAGACATGAAGAACACGCTCTTAATGTTCAGGTTCATCACGTCGTCCCAGTCTTTTTCGCTGAAGTCGATAGCATCGTCACGACGGATAAGACCGGCGTTGTTGACCAGAATGTCGATATGACCGAATTCTGCGACCGCACGCTCCAGCAGTGCCGGAATACCATCAATCTGACGCAGATCGGCGGTCAGGCTTAAAAAACGGCGGCCCAGGGCGGTAACACGTTCGATGGTTTCAGTCGGCTCAACAATGTTGATACCCACGATATCGCAGCCCGCTTCCGCCAGGCCCAGCGCCATACCCTGACCCAGACCGGTGTCACAACCCGTCACAACGGCGACTTTACCTTCAAGAGAGAATGCATTCAAAATCATTGTAAATCCTTAAATTTTTATAATGCCCGCCACAGGCAGGCAAGGCTGTCGCCCGCAACTAGCGCAGATCTTTGACTGCAACATGGTCCATATCATCAAAGACCTGGTTTTCGCCGACCATGCCCCAAATGAACGTATACGCTTTTGTGCCGACGCCGGAGTGAATTGACCAGCTCGGAGAAATCACCGCCTGCTCGTTGTGCATCACAATATGACGCGTTTCCTGAGGCTGCCCCATCATGTGGAAGACACAGGTGTCCTCTTCCATATTGAAGTAGAAATAGACTTCCATACGGCGTTCATGGGTATGGCACGGCATGGTGTTCCACAGGTTGCCCGGCGCCAGTTCGGTCAGGCCCATGCTCAGTTGGCAGGTTTCCAGTACGTCCGGCACAAAATACTTGTTGATGGTACGGCGGTTACTCGTGAGATCATCACCCAACGTCACTGGCGCAACGTCGGCTGGGGTCACTTTTTTGGTTGGATAAGTCATGTGTGCCGGCGCGCAGTTATAATAGAACTTGGCGGGTTTTGCAGGGTCAATGCTTGCAAAAACAACTTCTTTTGCCCCTTTACCGACATACAGCGCATCGCGATGACCAATTTCATAGCACTGACCGTCAACGGTAATCGTGCCCGGTCCACCGATGTTGATCACGCCTAACTCACGACGCTCCAGGAAGTAGGTTACGCCCAGCTGTTTGCCAACTTCACCACCCACAGAGACGGTTTTGCCCACAGGCATAATGCCGCCAACAATGATGCGATCGATGTGGCTGTAGACCATGGTGTATTCATCTGCGACAAACACTTCTTCTACCAAAAACTCATTACGCAGCGCCTGGGTATCCAGGGTTTTCGCATGCGCACTATGGATGCTTTGTCTTACGTCCACATTTACCTCCAGTGATAAATTGACCGTGAATTCTTGAGTGATAGCAAAACGCCGTTCCGTTTTACCTAATGCGTTCATGATATCTCTCCCGGGACGGGTTTTCAATTATAACTAAAACGATGTTTCACTTTTTCCGCATCTTATTATCAAAAGTGTAAGTGCGATCACGCCAGCGCGTATAAATAGCGAAATAGGTTTAAATAAAATCATTGAATAACAATAAGATAAATTTATTCATTCACTAGAGGTGGGGATAAAAAATGGAAAATTCAGCCGAGTTTATAGGCCGATAAGACACCTTTTCTAACAAAGTGCGCAGTTAATCACATGAAATGAAACAATGTTTTGATAAGTTGACTGTGTTTAGAGTGTATGTTTCTGTAACTGGCCTTGCCCTCCTGCTGGAGGGCTTTTTTATAG
>NZ_CP080033.1:4030628-4058073 GCF_019382635.1 Citrobacter sp. Colony219
GTTAATCTCGTTCGATAGCGAGTGCCACCCCCTGGCCGCCGCCGATACATAACGTTGCCAGCCCTTTATGCGCCCGACGCTTCACCATTTCATGTACCAGTGAAACCAGAATCCGGCAGCCTGATGCGCCAATCGGATGACCGAGCGCAATGGCTCCGCCGTTCACATTCACCCGACGCTCGTCCCATTCCAGCATTTTCCCAACGGATAATGCCTGCGCGGCGAAGGCTTCATTGGCTTCAATCAAATCGACATCCGCCAGTTGCCAGCCGACGCGCTCAAGGCAGCGACGCGTCGCGTATACCGGAGCTATCCCCATGAGCGCAGGATCGACACCGACGCTGGCAAAGGCGCGAATGCGCGCCAGTATGGGTAAATTCAGCGCCTGCGCTTTGGCTTCGCTCATCATCATCACCGCGGCAGCGCCATCATTGATAGATGACGCGTTGCCCGCCGTGACCGAACCGAGTCTGTCGAAGGTAGGATCCAGACGCGCCAGCCCTTCGGCGCTGGCATCGGTGCGCGGCTGCTCGTCGGTATCCACCACAAAGGATTGCCCGTTACGCTGGGTCACTACCGGCACGATCTCATCTTTAAAGCGCCCGGCATCAATTGCCATCCGCGCTTTGTGCTGCGAATGAAGCGCGTAGGCGTCCTGTAATTCGCGGCTGATACCATATTCCCGTGCCAGGTTTTCCGCGGTAACGCCCATGTGATAATCGTTGAAGGCATCCCACAGACCGTCATGTACCAGGCTGTCGACCAGTTGGCTGTTCCCCAGCTGTGCACCGGTGCGGCTATCGGTAAGGACATGCGGGGCACGGCTCATATTCTCTTGCCCGCCCGCAATCACAATGTCGGCTTCGCCGCACTGGATAGCCTGGGTCGCCAGATGCAGCGCTTTCAGGCCCGAACCACAGACATCGTTAATGGTGATGGCGGAAACGGTATTGGGTAGCCCACCATTGATGGCAGACTGACGCGCCGGATTCTGCCCGGCACCTGCGGTAAGCACCTGACCGAGGATCACTTCATCCACAGCATGAACGTCCACGCCCGTGCGTTCCAGTAACGCCCTGACCACCATGCTACCTAATTCAACGGCAGAGTGGCGCGCCAGCGTCCCCTGGAAGCAGCCAATCGGTGTCCTTAACGCCCCGACTATCACAACCTCTTTCATCACCACCTCAGCGCAAAATAACACCGCAATAGTAGATGATTGTTAAAAAGAGTTATCAAGGTTGTTTAAAAACGGTGATTTTTATCACAAAGGAAATTCGTATCATTTATTGGTCATCTGAACGCCACTCTGCTGTAAATGGTCGCGCAACCAACTTCCCGCCACGCCTGGCAGGGATTTCTTATTCCACAACAGATCGATAGAGATAGCCTTTGGCCAACCGGGCAGCGTCAATGGAACCAGCGGCTTTTCTGCGGCAAATTCTTCTACCAGCGCGCAAGGCAGCGCGCACCAGCCGAATCCCTGAACCGCCATACTCAGCAGCAACAAATAGTTGGGAGCAGACCACACAGGGCCGCGCGCCACGTTGGTACGGCTTTCCAGATAGGTGTTCAGACGCAGCTCGCGCCAGGTATGCAGCTGTTCCCACTGCAGTTTTTCCTGCGCCGCCAGCGGATGCGAAGCCGCAACATATAATCCCATCCAGGTTTGCATCGGCAGGCGCGTGACGCCCATGTCGGTCGGGTAATCCTCCCGCGCTTCGATCAACCCCACCTGAGCACGTCCTTTTTGCAGCAGATCGATCACGTCCTCGTCTTCACCAATCAGACATTCAAACTCGGTATGGGGAAACTTACGGTCAAACTGCACCATCAGTTCTTCCAGCACATCCGGATGCAGCGTATCTGACAACACGAAGGTCAAACGCGCTTCCGTTTCACCCGACAGCGAAATCGCCGCTTCGTCCAGACGATCGCTCGCTGACAGAATGGCCTGCACATAACCCAGCACCCGCTTACCTTCTTCGGTCAGCGTTGGCTGGCGTGATGAACGGTCAAACAGCGCAAAACCAAGGTCGGCTTCCAGATGCGCAATGGCCGTACTGATGGTGGACTGGCTTTTGCGCAGCCGCCGGGCCGCAGCAGAAAATGAGCCGCAGGAAACGGTCTCTACAAATGCCGTTAACGCTTCAGGAGAGTAACGCATGAACTATCTACTTTATCGATGGATACTATCTTTTAGATATCACATAAAACGATAAAATTGCCACCATTCCGTTATCCGGGCATCAAAGAAGGTTTTAGGTTATGCAACACGATACAGTCCAACGTCGCTCGTTAATGGAGCGCATTTTTCATGCCGTCTGCTTTGAAGGCATTGCCACCGCTGTTCTCGCACCAACCACCGCATGGTTGATGCAGCGCTCGGTACTGGAAATGGGCGGGCTGACCATTCTGCTGGCAACGACAGCAATGATCTGGAATATCATATATAACGCCCTGTTTGACCGCTTATGGCCGTCACATCTGGTGAAACGTACGGCTAAAGTACGCGCATTCCACGCGTTAGGTTTTGAGAGTGGTTTTATTGTGATCGGGGTGAGCATCGTGGCGTATGTGCTGAACGTCAGCCTGTTTCAGGCATTCACGTTGGAAATAGGTTTCTTCCTGTTCTTCCTGCCGTACACCATGTTCTATAACTGGGCATATGACACGTTACGCGAGCGTGTTATGAAGCGTCGCCAGCAGCGCGTTACTGCCTGATAATTCAAACAATAGCCGGAATTTTCTCAATTCCGGCTATTCATCCATTCACCAGCCCACTTGTTCACACCTCCCCCAGCGCCTCTCATTTGTGGTAAATTGCGCTTCTTTTTGTTTATTTTATAGTTGATACGTTCAAATAATGTCGAAATTTTGGTCAAAAGAAGAGACTCTCTGGAGCTTCGCACTATATGGGACTGCCGTCGGCGCAGGAACCCTCTTCCTTCCCATACAGCTGGGTTCTGCAGGCGCGGTGGTACTGTTTATCACCGCACTCGTCGCCTGGCCTTTAACCTACTGGCCGCACAAGGCGCTGTGCCAGTTTATTCTGTCGTCAAAAACCTCTGCAGGTGAAGGGATCACCGGCGCGGTCACCCACTACTATGGCAAGAAGATAGGCAGCCTGATCACGACGCTTTATTTTATTGCCTTCTTTGTGGTGGTGCTGATCTACGCCGTGGCGATAACCAATTCACTCACCGAACAGTTGGCAAAACATATCGCGATCGATCTTCGGATCCGCATGCTGGTCAGCCTTGGGGTGGTGCTGGTGCTGAACCTGATTTTTCTGATGGGCCGACAAGCCACTATTCGGGTGATGGGCTTTTTGGTATTCCCGCTCATCGCGTACTTTTTGTTCCTTTCGCTCTACCTGACCGGAAGCTGGCAGCCAACGCTACTCACAGGCCAGATGTCTTTCGATCAGCACACGCTTCATCAGGTTTGGATATCTATTCCCGTGATGGTTTTCGCTTTTAGCCATACGCCAATTATCTCTACGTTCGCCATCGACAGAAGAGAGAAATACGGCGAGCAGGCCATGGGTAAATGCAAAAAAATCATGAAGGTAGCCTACGTTATCATCTGCCTGAGCGTACTGTTTTTCGTCTTCAGCTGTTTGCTTTCGATTCCGACAAACTATATCGAAGACGCGAAAAATGAAGGTGTGACCATTCTTTCCGCGCTGTCGATGATGCCTAACGCACCGGCATGGCTGTCGATTTCCGGGATCATCGTTGCCGTCGTAGCGATGTCAAAATCGTTCCTTGGCACCTACTTTGGCGTGATTGAAGGGGCAACGGAGGTAGTAAAAACATCGTTGCATCAGGTGGGAGTGAAGAAAAGCCGGGCCTTTAACCGCGCCCTGTCCATTATGTTGGTCTCGGCTATCACGTTTATCATCTGCTGCATTAACCCTAATGCCATTTCAATGATTTACGCGATCAGTGGGCCGCTGATTGCCATGATTCTGTTCATCATGCCGACATTATCGACCTATCTGATCCCGGCGCTGAAGCCGTACCGTTCAGTGGGTAACCTGATAACGTTGATTGTCGGTCTGTTGTGCGTATCCGTGATGTTTTTTGGCTAAATGACGTTATCAACGGCTCATTCATCAGTGCGTGGATGAGCCGTTAAACTAACTTACTTAATGTACGAATCCAGTACCTTCAGGACAACGTCCAAATCCTCTTCACGCTTTATTTCATCGCCCTGATGCACAATGTGCTCGGTCAGATGACCTTTAATCACTTCGCGCATTAATCCATTTACCGCCCCGCGGATCGCCGCTATTTGCTGCAATACCGCCGCGCATTCATGCGGTTCATCCAGCATGGTTTTCAACGCCGCTACCTGGCCCTGAATCTTACTGGTTCGGGCTTTCAGCTTCTGTTTGTCGCGGATCGTATGTGACATTGCAATACCTTTTTAACGTCTGTCTGTAGCGACAATACCATCGTCATTCTACTGGGGGGTAGTATTTAATACTGGGGGGGAGTAGAATCCGGTGAAACAAAACAACTAAGAATCATTCTCATGGGTGAGTTTTCGACGCTTCTTCAGCAAGGCAACGCCTGGTTTTTCATTCCCAGCGCGATTCTATTAGGTGTGTTGCACGGTCTGGAACCGGGGCATTCCAAGACAATGATGGCGGCCTTTATTATCGCCATAAAGGGGACTATCAAGCAGGCGGTGATGCTGGGGCTGGCGGCTACCCTGTCGCATACCGCTGTGGTGTGGTTGATTGCGCTCGGCGGGATGTATATCAGCAAAGCGTTTACAGCCCAGGCCGTGGAGCCCTGGCTGCAGTTTGTCTCGGCGATAATTATTCTCGGGACCGCATTCTGGATGTTCTGGCGAACCTGGCAGGGAGAGCAGAACTGGCTGGCCCAGACGCATCACGACCACGATCACGGGCATCACCACCACCATGATCATGACGACCATCACCACCATCATCATGATCACGATGACGATCATCATCATGACCATGACCACGATCATAACCATGCCGCGTTAGCAGGGCTGAGCGAAAGTTCGAAAGAGTATCAGGACGCCCACGAACGGGCGCATGCCACCGATATTCAGCGCCGCTTTGCGGGCAAAGAGGTCACCAACGGCCAAATTTTATTGTTTGGCCTGACCGGCGGGTTAATCCCGTGTCCTGCGGCCATTACGGTACTGCTGATTTGTATCCAGCTCAAAGCCTTTACGCTGGGGGCAACGATGGTGCTGTGCTTTAGCCTCGGGCTGGCGATAACGCTGGTAACGGTGGGCGTGGGCGCGGCAATCAGCGTGCAGCAGGCGGCCAAACGCTGGAGCGGATTTAACACGCTGGCACGCAAAGCGCCCTATTTTTCCAGCGTGCTCATCGCGATGGTCGGCGTATATATGGGGATTCACGGCTATATGGGGATCGTCGGTTAATATATGGGAGCGCAGCAGCGATAGCCGCTGCGCGTAGAACCAGGCTAGCTTGCGACATTCCCCCACACCAGTTGCCCTTTATGGAAGGTCGCAGTGCGTGGGGAGATTCGCGCGACCGCTTCCGCCGAGCAGGAGGCATCCACCAGCACAAAGCTGGCTTCATCCTGCGCTTTCGGCCAGACGCGCTCACCTTTATCGTTAAGCGGCAGCACATCACCGGTAGCGAGAAACAGCGCCCGCGACAGGTTGAGTTCATTCGGGCGAATATAGAGCTGCGCGTACAGATTCGCCTTCTCCAGCATGTCTCCCAGGCCGTACGGCGACCAGTGGTCAATCACGCTGTCGGTGCCGGTAATCACTTCCACGCCTTTGTCGCGCAGCTGTTTTAGCGGCATGTGCATCGTGCCAATCGGCACCGTCGAGGCAATGGTAATTTGCTGCGCCGCCATGCGGGCTGCCAGTTCATCCACCTGCTGCTCGTTCAGCGTAGACAGCGCAAATGCATGGCTGATGGTCAGTTTTCCCTTCAACTGCGGGGTTTTCTCCACCGTTTCTACCATGTAATTCACCGCCGCCACGCCCGCCGGACTGGTTTCATGCAGATGGATATCCACGCCTTTGTTGTAATCGAGCGCAATCTGGAACATGGTATCGAGTGATTTTTCCATCGCGCCGTCGACGCTGGTTGGGTCCAGACCGCCGACATACTGCGCTCCCGCCTGCATCGCTTCACGCATTAACGGTTCAGATTTTGATAACAGCAGGCCATGCTGCGGAAACGCCACGATTTCGCAGGCAAAACCCGGCTGGCGACGCGCCAGCACCGCCTGCAGGTTCTCCAGGTTTTTCAGTCCGGAAACCGGTTCGATATTGCAATGACTGCGGGCAATCGAGGTGCCTTTTGATTGCAGCAGATCGATAAGCTTTTCCGCCCGCTCCTGGGTATAAGGCTGGAGTTCAGGCAGCAGCTTTTGCTCCAGGCGGATCATATCCTGAATGGTGGTGCCCGCCGGACGGTTCAGCGAACGCCAGGGACCGCCGTAAAAGGTTTTATCCAGATGGATATGCATGTCGCGCATGGCGGGCAGCATCAGCTTTCCACCCGCATCGTAGTGCGGCAGCGCCGCATCCGGATGCTGCTTATTCTCGCGCAGCGCAACAATTTTCCCGTCCTGGATTTCAACGGTTTGCAGCGCGGTACGGGTATGTACCACCACCGAGTTTTCGTAATCAAACCCCGCTTCCAGCAGGACGTTATCCAGGTAATAGTGCTTATCGTTAATCGTCATTGTGCTCTTCGACCCGCAGGTGTTCCCGACAGGATTAGCAGCATACGTGACCGGAGCCACTGCGCCAAACAGCGCGGCAGCAGTGACCATTTTTCCGCTCTGGCTTAAAAATTCACGGCGGCTGTTACTTTCCTTCATTCGCATCTCCTCTCAGGAATGGACAATATGGGTGCCCGTTTCACCGCGCAGTGCGGCGGGCAGGCATTCCGGCGTGGTGATGATTACCCGCTTACCGCCACGCGCAAGGAACGTCAGGCTGGCAACGATTTTGGGTAACATACTGCCCTGCGGGAAGTGACCTTCCTGCATGTAGCGGGTCATTGTCGCAATATCCACCGTATCCAGCGCCTGCTGGTTGGGTTTGCCGAAGTGAATACACACTTTCTCTACGCCGGTGGTGATCACCAGAATGTCGGCGCGGATCTCCTGCGCCAACAACGCCGTGGAGAGATCTTTATCAATCACCGCATCCACGCTGTGATAATCCCCGTGATCGCTACGCACCACCGGGATGCCGCCGCCACCCGCACCAATCACCACAAACCCCTGCTGGGTCAGCGTTTTGATGGCCTCTGCTTCAACAATGCGTTTGGGTTCAGGGGAAGCCACAACCCGCCGGTAGCCGCGCCCCGAATCCTCGACAAAGCGCCAGCCCGGATTGACCCGCAGCAGCTCATCGCGCTGCGCTTCGCTAAAGAACGCCCCGATAGGCTTGGTCGGATTAGCGAAGCCCGGATCGTTTTTGTCGACCTCCACCTGCGTGACCACCGTCACTGCCTTCTGCTCACCGCGCCTCGCCAGACGGTTATTCAGCGCCTGTTGGATCAGATAACCGATACCGCCCTGAGTATCGGCAACGCAGTTTGCCAGCGGGGTAAGCGGCAAACCTTCGCGTTCGTGCGCGATTTCAGCACGCCGGAGATCCAGCCCCACCTGCGGCCCGTTACCGTGTGTCAGCACAATGTTGTAGTCCGATGCCAACATCTCCAGCACCGTGTCCGCCACCGCCTTCACCGCTTCAGCCTGGTGCTCAATCGACTGGCTGGCGTTATCTTTGATAATGCTGTTGCCGCCAATGGCAACGACCACAAGTTCTTTCATCGTATTTTCTTCCGCTTGCAGGCGATTCAGGTTGTTTTCGTCGGTTCCTGCTCAGGCGCAGTAGCCGCTTCACGACTGTCGAGAATATGTTTGACGACAAACATGCCGCTCATCATCAGGTAGGCCACAACAAACATCATCGAGCTGCCCTCAGCAAAGCCAACTGCCGGGGAGTGGATCACGCCAAACAGTGACAGCAGTGCCCCAAAGGCTGCGGCAATCGCCCCGCGTAACGGCTTATTCATAATGGCGAAGATAGCGACACAGCCCCACAGCATGCTGGCCAGCGGCGCGCCGCTTCCCAGATGCACCAGTCCGTCGTAATAGACGCCTTTGCTGTGCAGCAAGTCACTGCCCAGTTTCCCCGCAGAGGTTCCGGCGGCGCCCATCACGCTGTTAACGATGGTCAATGCCCAGTTGGCAATCCACGGGAACAGACAGATGAAGATGACGGGAACCTCTACTTTGGGTGTTTCTCGTACCACCTGGTTGGCGGTCACCACGCCGATAAACACCAGAATCGGCACTATCGCAGTCATCGGAATAATGGCGAGCATAAACGCGCCCAGCCCAAACAGCGGTACCAGGAACATGGTGATGCCTGAAGCGAGGGTATAGCCGATGCTGGCGCCCATCGCTTTCCAGCCCGCATGCCCAACATACACGGTCACCGGGAACGGATTGCCCAGCATGCAGCCGAGCATGGAGGCAAAGCCATTCGCCATCATCACCTTACGGGTGTTGTACTCATCCCCCGCCGCGTGCGCACTTTCAATGTTCTCAAGGTCGAAAATGTAGTTCGCCAGACCCAGAGGAACCGCAGAAGCCAGATACGGCAGCGCGTGCGGCAAACCTTGCAGGAAGCTGTCGACATGAATTTCCGGCGGGTTGAAGCCAAAGGAAGACATCGACGCTTTAATGGCTTCCGGGCTTTGTAAACCGGAGATCCACGCCAGGGCCGTACCGGCAATCAGCAGCAGCAAACCGGTAGGAATACGGGCAAAAATCGGCTTCTTACCGAACCAGTTAATGAAGATCAGCAACAGGACGATGAAAGAGACGGTCGGCGCTTCGAATGCCTGCAGCATCGGGTTCATCGCCAGCAGCAACAGTCCCAGGCCGGACAGACAAGAAAGCAGTACCGTACGTGGGATCATCTTGCGGATGGTTTCGCCCAGGAAGGAGCCGCCCACCAGGATCAACGCTTCGACAAAGCACCATACCAGCGCTATCTGGATAGCAAAGTTGGCATCTTTGGTTTGCTGATAAACCGGCATCAGTACCAGGAAGGTGACGGTAAAGATTGACGGTGCGCTCGGTCCGGACGGCAGCGCCGTCACGTCTTTACGCCCGGTGTGCTTTGCCATCTGCAGGCCAAACCAGGCGTAGCAGACGCTGGCCACCAGCACCGCCAGACCAAAGGCAGGCGCAATGCGACCATAGACAATTTCGGTAGGGATCCCGACGACAAAAATGAGCAGCCCCATCATTGTCAGCAGGTTAGTCAGGTTGTTGGTCATCAGCCCAAAGTAAGCTGCCCAGTCACCACGTTTCCATTCTAGTTTTATGCTGTTCATGGAATATCCTTAACAGGTTAAGCATCGTTTGCGATCGCGAAGATCGCCCAGCCCTGCAGGTAAGCAACGTTTTTCGCTTCGCTACTGTGGGGCTAACCACGTTAGCCCCGGTTGTTGTTATTGGCAGTAGCGCTCGCGCCAGTTGAGGATCGCCTTTTCAAAACAGGCGAACGGCGGGTGGACTATTCCGGCACCGATCATGCCGATCCCCGCGTCTTTGTGCGCAATTGCGGTGTTGATCACCGGCAGAATGCCGGTGCTGCCCACGCGCGTAATATCGATAGCGGTCGGTACGCCCATAAAACCAAGCAGCGGAATGGTGACGTTGGGGTTTTCGCCGAGAGTGATTTCACGCATCTGGCGCGAGAAATCAACGGCCTCTTCGACCGTACCGCCCACCAGTGCCACGATGGCCGGCGCCGTCGCCATAGCGAAACCGCCAATGCCGTAGGTTTCGGTAATCGCGCTATCGCCAATATCACGTCCGGAATCTTCCGGCTTGTAGCCCGCAAACATCGGGCCAATCACCTGCTGCGCCGGACCGGTAAACCACTGACCCGGTAAGCCGCTGATGCGCAGACCGAACTCAACACCGTTTCGCGCCATCGTCGTCACCACGGTGCTGTATTCAATACCGTGGGCGGCGTCCATTGCGGCTTTACACATCGCCATCCAGGTCGGCCCGGAGAAGTAATCGCTGCTGAGGACGAATTCGAACACCTCACGCTGCTGCTCAACCGGATAACCGGTCTGAATGATCCACGGCGTCAGCGCCTGAATCAGCAGCGCCGTCCCGGCGTTATTGCGGTTATGACACTCATCGCCCATGTGCAGCGCCTGCGCCAGCATCAGGCGCAAGTCTATTTCTCCCGCCAGCTTCATGGCATCGCGCAGCATTGGGCCCAGCACATCACGCATCCAGTTCAGACGATCAATAACGCTCTGATCGTTCGCCCCCATGCGCAGGATCTTCGCCATCTGCTCGCTCATATTGGTATATGCGCGGTTGCCGTAGGTTTTGTTCTCAACGATGTGCATAAACATGGATGCTGACGTCACACCCGCCATCGAGCCAACGCAGTCATGCTCGTGGCACGGAGAGAAGATAATTTCGCCCGAGGCGGCCAGTTCGGCGGCTTCATCCAGATCTTTCGCCAGCCCTTCAAACACCAGCGCACCGGTGACTGCGCCCTTCATTGCGCCGCACATTTTTTCCCAGCGGATTGGCGGTCCAGCGTGCAGGATGGTGTTGCGGGTCATCCCCGGCACGACATTGATTGCCTGGTCATAGCCAATCAGCACCGGATGCGACTGGATAATACGTTCCAGCGCCTGCTGGTTAGCGGCAGCGATCTTGTCTGCCAGCGGCGAATCGGCAATCTCGTCCAGTGCCGCAACCACCTGCATGTTGCCCTGGCCCGGCGGCGTCCAGTCGAGCTGGGTCACGGGAACGTTCTGCTTTTTCAGGTCATCGCTGAACATCGCGATACCGACGTTAATCACATTCAGCGGCTGGTTAAACAGCGTCTGGCTCATCAGGCTTCCTCCCCTTTACAGATAAATTCACGCGCCAGCAATCCGGTGTTGGTGCTACTGCTCGCCCAGATAACACCAGCATCAGTCAGCATCTGACACTGTTTTTCCAGCGATGGCGTATCAAGATCGGTTCCCAGCACATAGCCGAGGATCTCAAGCGGACGACCGTCTGCGGCGGCGATCGCTTTGGCTTCAACGATCGCATCGAGCATTACGCCAACCGGATCTTCATGCGATCCAAAGCCAAGCACGAAATCCATCACGATCACGCCAACTTCAGGATCGCGCGCTTCCTGCAACAGACGACTAATACGGTTGGTGGGATCGATCATCGGGTGCGGTTTACCGTTGGTGAAATCATCATCACCGAAATCAAGGAAGGTATGCGCGACGCTGCGATTGAGATCCGTGAGGCGGAATGCCGGGTCCGGATGAATGTTGCTGTACACTTCAGCATGTTTTTCCATGGCGGCAAACATCGCTTCATCGCACAGCGTGCCGCCGCAGAACAGCCCACGAATATACTTTTGTTGCGGGGTCAGACGGGCGCGAACCTCTTCAATCAGCGGCCAGTTGAGCGGATGAAGATCCAGGCTCTCTTTTTTCACGCCTGTCAGCAGTACCGCTTTCAACGCCGCCTCTTTAGTACCGCGGGCAAACTGCAGGCCTTTTTCATCCGCAGGCGCGGCATCACGTCCAAGGAAACACACCACGACCGGTTTGCGGCAGGCTCGTGCGCGTTCCAGTACCTTGCGGGCCACCGCAGGCGCAGGCGGTTTGGAGATCAGTGCAATGATCTCAGTTTGCGGATCGGCCTCCAGCATGCCAATCGCGTCAAGCATCATCAGGCCGCCAATCTTCTCACTCAGATCGCGTCCACCGGTGCCAATCAGTTGGGAAATTCCGCCGCCAAACTCGTGAATACGTACGCTCAGCTCCTGGCTACCGGTACCGGACGCACCAATAATTCCGATGTTGCCGCGACGCACTGCGTTGCCAAAACACAGCGCCGCGCCGTTAATGATGGCGGTTCCGCAGTCTGGCCCCATCATCAACAGCCCTTTTTCGTGCGCCAGTTGCTTAAGCGTCAGCTCGTCTTCAAGAGAGACGTTGTCAGAGAACAACATCACGTTGAGGTTGTTTTGCAGCGCCTGACGTGCCTCACGCGCGGCAAACAGACCGTTAACCGAGATCACCGCCAGGTTGCTGTCAGGAACATGTTTCTTCGCGCTGGCGAGCGTAGCGTAGCGCGCTTCATGCTGGCCGCCCTGCTCTTTATGCGTGAACAGATCCTCAATCGCCACCAGCGTCTGCTCGTTCGCCGCTTCGCTGGCGCCTTTAATGACAATCATCAGATCGCCACTTTTCGCCTCTTCCAGTTCAGGCGTGAGCAGGCCGAGATTCTTCAGCACGCCCTTATTCATTTCTGTCGCCATAGCCACGAACGCCTGCTCAACGCCGTCGAGCTTATTTGCGCGCGTGGAGATAGACATCAGTGAGACAGAATCAAAATACGTGTTCTTTTTAACAACTATCCTGATCGACATAATTCCCTCCGGACCTGTGGCTCAGGGCGCAGGCATCCGCCATGCCGTACAGCATGTCGCAGCCAGAACTTGAGCCAATATTTTTAATGTCAGTAATATATTGTGTAGAAACGGGTTGTTGCTCAGTAATAAATTGGTTCAGCAGCCGTGCGACACTTTCCCGATAGCGCTGATGAAAAGCTTCCTCTACTGTTATTTTGCTGAGTAGCGTCGTATTATTTCCGGCACATTGTAAAGCTGCTAAAAAATCTTCACGATATTTTCCCAGCGGGTGTCCTGGAATAAATAAGATGGTACTTAGACCAACTAAATAATCATCCGATGATGGCGTCAGCCCAATCCCCAGACCAATTAAATGGCTGACCGCTGTAGAGATATTTTCTCCAGTACGCAACGCCGTCAGTAATGTTTGTCGGCGGTTGCGTAATTGACGGGTGATTTCCTGAAAAAACGGATTGTCACCCTGATACAGAAATAATGTGTCGTCGTTTCTTAGCTGTTGGCGGATAACCTCTTCCCAATGCTGCCAGCCGACTGCGGCAAGACTTGCTGCATCAGATGTCCACCGTGGTATTCGCCACAGCAGGCAACCGGCGGTTTCTATCCATTTATCATTGCCAACAACTATTCCCGACCCGCTAAAATTGACCAGCTCACCGGGGTGAAACAGGTCTTCACAATGCGTCAGCGCCAGCCGACAGCTGTTAGGCGCGTTATCACAATCTTCACTCAATAACGTCAGCAGCCGCTGCTGTTCAGGTATCAACAGGTTTACCGCGTGGGAAAAAACCTGTTCAACCCGCCCCGTTCCCCGGAAAGCGAGAAACGCGCTGTCTGCGGTTAGCGCCCGTACGCATCGCCGTGATGGCGTGGCGATAGCGGCGCTCCTCTGTCAGGCTCCGGCCGCAATCAGCAGCTCGGCAATTTCGTGGTACCCTTTCTCTCGCGCCAGTTCCAGCGGGGTTTTACCGTATTTATCCGTCATGTGCGGGTTTGCGCCATGGTCGAGCAGCAGCTTAACGATCTCCTGCTGCTTCGCGCCGCCGTCGTTAAGTACGATAGCTTCCAGCAGCGGCGTCCAGCCAACGAAATTGGTGTGGTTGACATTAATATCGGTATGCAGCAGCAGCTCACGCACGATCTCGACATGACCTTTTTCGCTGGCTGGCGTAATACCGACACCGCCAAAACGGCTCAGACGCTCAAGATCCGGGTTAGCCGGTAATACCAAACGCAGTAGCGTTAAGTCATTTGTCAGGCAGCTAATCAGGAATGGATTAAAGCAGGTTTGATCTTGCTTATTAATATCAGCACCGGCGGCAATCAATAAAGAAACACAATCGTAATGCTTATTCAGGCTGGCAATAATTATGGCAGTACGGCCCTGACGGTTGGTGGCATTAATATCCACATTTTTTTCCAGACAGGATTTTAATCCTTCGACGTTACCCTGTTCTGCCGCCAGCAGAAATTCAGTAATAAGTTCTTTCTCTGACATAATCACTCTCCTGCAGTTTTTTAGACTCTTCATATTTCCGATAACCTGAGAATAGCAACAGAGTTTAGAGAATAACATCCGCTTAAATTTCATTCATCGTAAGCGTGTCGATTGTTGAATCAAATTTAATAATGAGAGTAAAACGTGCTGTAGTGCAATCTTTCCCTTATGACGGAAGCCGTTTTAGCGATGAATCAGAGCCTGGGGAAATCAGGCGGTATGCAGCACGGATAGCGGGTCGCAACTAAAATACAGAAGTGTGATTGCCTTCAAATCAAATGTAACTCTAGTGTTAAATTCTGTTCAAAACTGATTGCTCTCGATAAGGATTACAAATACATTCAACAATCATCGTATCGTGGACATCGCAGCATGGTCTGAGGGGAGAACGGATGAATTCAATTTTTACCGAGGAAAACCTGCTGGCCTTTACGATGGCAGCACGCTACAGCAGTTTCAGCAAGGCCGCTGAGGAGCTTGGCTTAACAACGTCGGCCATCAGCTACACCATCAAACGTATGGAGATGGGGCTCGATGTGGTGCTGTTTACTCGCAGTACCCGCAGCATTGAGCTCACCGAGTCCGGTCGCTACTTCTTTCGCAAAGCAACCGACCTGCTGAATGACTTCCACGCCATCAAGCGCAGCATCGATACTATCGCCCAGGGAATTGAAGCGAGGGTACGCATTTGCATTAACCAGCTGTTGTATACCCCACAGCATACTGCACGGCTGTTACAGGTACTCAAAAAGCAGTTTCCGACCTGCCAGATAACCGTCACCACCGAGGTGTATAACGGCGTCTGGGATTCGATCATCAACAACCTCGCCAACATCGCTATCGGCGCGCCCGATACGTTACTGGACGGCGGCGGCATTGATTACACTGAGATTGGCGCGATCCGCTGGTCGTTTGCGATTGCCCCGGATCATCCGCTCGCCTTTATGCCTGAACCTATTTCTGAGAGCCAGCTGCGCCTGTACCCGAACATCATGGTGGAAGACACCGCGCACACCATTAACAAGAAGGTCGGCTGGCTGTTACACGGACAGGAGTCGATTCTGGTTCCTGATTTTAATACCAAGTGTCAGTGCCAGATTCTGGGTGAAGGCATCGGCTTTTTACCGGACTATATGGTACGCGAAGCGATGGAAAAGTCGCTGCTGGTCACGCGGCAGATCCACAACCCGCGTCAGGATTCACGCATGCTGTTGGCAACCCAGCACGCAGCAACCGGTCGCGTAACGCAGTGGATTAAAAAAGAGTTTGGGCCACAAGGGGTACTGACGGGGATTTATCAGGATCTGCTGCATCGGCAGTGATGCGCCGGATAGCGGGGATGCGTTCCGGTTCGTGTAAGATAATCAGGCGCGAATATCGTCGTACTCGCGAGTTTTATCGAACTCATGTTTGGCAAACGGACACAGCGGGATCACTTTGCGGTTTTCAGCGCGCATTTTCTCCACCACCTTCGCTACCAGCAGCTTACCCACGCCCTGACCTTTCAGACTGGCGTCGACATCGGTATGCTCAATGATGCTCAGATGCTCGCCCGTCGGCACAAAAACAATCTCGGCGACCTGCTTGCCTTCAGCATCGTTCACATAAAATTTGTTGTGGCCTGCAAGAATTTCCATGGTTCCCTCACTTATTTCTGGCGATACTTCAGTGCACCACTCGGACAGGTATCAATAACCCTGATAACCGTCGCAACATCGACTTCATCCGGGATGATCCACGGTTTACGCTTCAGGTTAAAAAGCTTTGCGCTTCCTCGTACGCAATTACCCGAATGTTGGCACATCCCCGTGTTGAAATAGACATCAATCTTCTCGCCGGTATAGGCCCGGTAACCTGCATCCAGTAGTTCCTTATCCACGACATTGCCTCACATTTTTTTATTGTCTGGGTCTAATCATAGACCGATGCGAGGCTGAAGGAAGCCGCTGAAAGCAGAAATATCACTCAGACCGTCTCTGCCACGACGGCTGCTGCTCTGGTGGCAAATACTCCAGCATCGCAGGCGTCGGTGGCGGCAGACGGTTATCGGCGATATCCCTGTCCACATCGATATGACTGATCTCACCACTTTCATGATGGTGAACCGTCAGCACCCTCGCCTTGTTCAGCTCTGTCACCAGCTCGCGGGTAATGCGTAAACTTTCCGCCAGCTCATGCTCTTCCAGACCCGGTCTGCGACTGCGGCGTTCCACCCGGAAACGAAACTGGTTGTACTTAGCCCAACCAATTAGCACCAGACCATTGACCAGGGCAATAAGAATGTAAAACGTCACCGTATCCAGGGTCGTGAAAAAGGGGCGAACCCCTATATGCGGTGAATGCGCCAGTGCGACGATCAACCCTTTATAAATCAGGTATAAGAACCCAATCCAGGCAATAAGCGTCAACACGACGTCGATCACCCGCGGCAGCAGACGCCGTTCGGTAAAAATCAGCGGTTGGTTCATGATTCAATCCTCCCGATACCGCGATCAGGACTGACCCAGCGTGCCCTGCCGCGTTTGCGTTTGAGCATCACTTTGGGGAACGCCACCAGCGTGGTGAACAGACTCAGCATCCAGTACACCACCGGGAACCAGATGATCCAGAACAATGAGGCCCCAATCCCTTTTTCATAGCGCCGTTCAATCATCAGGCTCACCGCGAACTGCAACAGGCAGACCACGCCGAGGATAAGTCCAGTGAAGGCTGGCGGGAACAGATGCTGAACATACAGCGTGTCTGGCATCGGGAATAGCAGCCCTAACAGGAACAGCACGATACTAACCGCATACGCAAATGCCCAAGCGGTAGAGAAACAGAACTCAAGGAACAGCGGCCACATACGGCGGAATTCCCACGACCACAGGCGGCGCATGTTAACGATAAACACCTCCGCACCACCTTGCGCCCAGCGCAGGCGCTGTTTCCACAGTCCTTTCAATGTTTCAGGCATCAGGATCCAGCACAGCGCGCGCGGCTCAAAGAATACCGACCAGTGGCGTAATTGCAGCTTCCAACTGATGTCGATATCTTCGGTGATCATGTCCGGGCTCCAGTAGCCAACTTCAGCCAACGCCCGGCGACGAAACGCGGCAACGACACCTGAAACGGTAAATATCTGCCCGTAGACTCGCTGGGTACGCTTGATTAAGCCGATAATCGACGAGAACTCACCGACCTGTACGCGGCCAATTAACGTCGAGCGGGTACGAATACGCGGGTTACCGGTCACCGCACCAACGCGCGGGAACTGGATAAGCGGAGCCACGATATAGGCGACGGCATCACGATCCAGTAACGCATCCCCATCGATGCACACCAGGTAATCACTGCGCGCTGCAGCTGCGCCGGTCTTAAGAGCCAGGGCTTTCCCCTGGTTTTCCGCTAAGTGAATCACTCGCAGGCTTGGGTACTCTGTTGCCAGCTGTTCCAGAACATCGTGCGTGTCATCCGTCGAACCATCATTGATGGCAATAACTTCAATATTCTTATATCGCTGGGCCAGTGCGGCCTCGATCGTTTCGCGCGCGTTGATCCCTTCGTTAAAACACGGGATCAAAATCGAGACCAGCGGATTTCCCTCCAAAGTAGGCGGCGGCGTTTCATCTCCCCATTTCCAGTGACGCTCACGGTAAAACCAGAAATAGACCCCGCCGCTTATCCACAATGCAGACATGAACAAGGGCCAGAAGAAGACAAAGTTCAACATCACTTCACCCGTGAAGACGACAGCCACGCCAAATGGCAGGCTGAACATCAGGCAAAGTATCAGGAAAGCAATTATGCGATCGGTCATTTTTGCGGGTACCAGTATGAGGAGAACGTCGAACGAATCTCTGACATCTCAGGTTTATCGCTGATGAAATCATCCGGGTAATAGCCGTAGTTGCCTGCGCCGCTTAACTTAAGCTGACGCATCCATTCGGCGAGCTGTTTACCGCTGATTTCGGCCTGTTCCCCGGATTTACGCCAGTCGCGTGCCTGCAGTTCAAACACGGTTTTATCCAGCGCGCCGGGCGTCTGTGCGACAGCATTCACCAGTCGATCAAGCCAGGCGTTAGCATCATTGGCCGGGATCTGCTCCATAAATGGCATCGCCATGGGTGCCGTCCAGTCATAGGTATTCAGGAAATCATTCAGGTTTTGCGCAAACCAGGCTTCACTCTCCGGTTCCAGTACCGGCATAGCATAGATATTACGGGCGGTTTGCACCTGCGGACCGCGAATATTGCGTACCGATTGCGTCAACTGCTTCGTGAAGTCGATCAGCATCTTACTTTTCAGGCGCGTCCAGCGCTCAAACGCCTGAGGGTTATTACGGATTTGCTCGATGCTTCCCGGAAGTCCTGCGGCACGGTAGGCGGCTAACGCCTCCGGCGACGCATCTTCAAAATCCGTCAGGAAGGCATCGTCATGGAACAAGATGCCTTTGAAGCTGGCGTGCTTCGCCAGGTCTTCGTAGATCTCGGTAATGCGCTGACGCGCTTCACTGCTCCAGGGTGAAAGACGGACATAGTTCTCGCGGTTGATCGCAGTACGTCCGGTTTTCGGATCCCATGCCGTTACACGCGGAATTGAGGCATCCAGATCGAAAGCCAGCACCGGCATCCAGGCGTACACGGTAACCCCTGCACGGGTTTGTAACTGCCAGGAGATATAGTTAAACAGATCGGCGCGCATCGGCAGCCAGCGGTTAGGAAAATAGACCTCGCGAATGTTCCCGTCGCCTTTAGGGTCGGCATACGCCTGCAGGAAGACATGAGAGATACGCATGTCGTAGACACGCTGGATCAGCTTATCGATGTTGCGCTTCTGCTGGGCGGGGTCTTTGTCATAGACGTAATCCAGATCGACATGCATCACGCGCATCGTCTGCGGTTCACGCACCTGAGCAACCTGACTGGCAAAACGCTTGAGCGATGGGTTATCAGAAATCAATACACGCGGGATATCATCAAGGAATGCCGCATTCGCCAGCCCTTCATTAAGCGTAAACGCCATCTTATAACCTTGCTCTTTGGCCAGGTTTAAGGTCGTACCGCTGGCGGCACCGTAAGGCCATACCCACGCACGTGGCGATTTCCCCGTTACCGCTTTAATTTTATTGGTGATCAAAGAGATATCGGTATTAATACGGCGATAGTATTGCTCGTCCGTTTCGTAAGTGCCGGTTTTCTTATCGTAGAGACGGTTTGCCACTGCAGGTTCTTTACTTCCCTGCGGGTTCGCCTCAGCACCGAAATGCGAGTTCCAGGTATGCGCGCCGATTTCCACCAACGGCGATTTGCCCATTTCCTCGACCATCTTCCAGGTGGCGAATTTGTCGCGCGCCGTCATCAGGCCACCAAAATCGACTTTTTTGTCCGCAGGGGCATCCACCCAGCTTCCAACCGGTGCCCAAAGGGCTGGCCAGTTGTAAGCTTTCAGCAGCGGCCAGACGCGGGTATAGAAACTGCTATACCCGTCATCAAAGGTGAGCAGAACCGCTTTTTCCGGCAGCACGATTTTACCGTCATGAGCATCCAGAATTTGCTGAACGCTGATCGGGTTATAGCCATTATCACGGAGCCAGGCTATTTGATCGCTCAGCGCGCTGGTACGCACAGAGAGGTAGCGCTGATCGGCTGCATCATCCTCTACATCGTGATAACCCAGAACCAAAAAACTATTTTTCGGCCACGGGTGATCGGCCGTCAGCGGCGTTCTCTCATCAGGAGGAACGTAGCGAGGCGTCGTATTGTGCGCACTGCTGCACGCGGTAATCATCAACCAGCCAGCGATGAGTGCGCTAAGCCATAGGCATCTTTTCAGCATGAACAATCCTTAAAACCTGACATTCAAATCGAAAGCGAGGGAGATATTCCGCTCACGTTTACCGTCGTAGGGGCGTTTATCCCACACCAGCATCACCCCGCCATCTACGACGTTGTTCCATTTAAGCCGTTGACCGTAACCCAACTGGACGATAGCCCCTGCGTCTTCACCTTGTTGCCAGTAGCCGCCCACACCAGCCACTCCCTGCTGTGTCCACACGGTGTCATAGTGTCGGTAAAGCACCTGCTCCGCGGTCAAGCCGGGAACTACGGAGAAATCACTTTTGGGGTTGTAATACGGCACATTCTCTTTGGTATTGGTGCTACCGCCGATACCCGGGGTAAAGTCCAGCGTGAAGCGCGGTGTCGTCCACATACGCTCTTTTCCGCTAAGCCCGTATTCGAGACGATCGTTACCATCCGAGAAATGTGAGGCCGCAAACGACAATTGATACTCTCGCCGTTCGTTTTGGTACCAGCGGACATACATGTCGCCGCCGTTTGCATATACGCCGCTACGCAGCGCACGCAGTGGCGTATTGCGGGAAAGACGCTCTGCTGACCCACCCACACGCCAGTTATCATTGAAGTCATGCCAGGCTGAAAGACGGCCCCCCATTTTCTGCCCGTCGCCATAATTACGGCCAGACAGTTCCATTTCGGCCCAGTAATCACGTGAAGTCCATTCAGCACCAGCCGCCAAATCGCGGCTGATGCCCTTTCCTTCTTCAAACTCGCCGGTGGCAAAGTTGAAACCGGTAAACAGTCGCCAGTTGTCATTAATCGGCGGGCTGTAAATCGCTGTATTGATGTTGAAGTCATTCTTACCGCTGACCGGACTATCGGAGGAGATCCCCTGCGTACCGCTGATACGCACTTCCGACATTTTGTGCACATCACGGATCCGTGCCAGGCGCAGCGTCGCTTCGTCATCCGGGCTACGGGCGATGACATCATCGGTCAGCTCATCGGCCTGTTTCCACTCCTGAAGATCCAGCGCCACATAGGCCTGCTGACGCTCCAGCTCCAGGTTGCTGGGCTCGATCACTTCCGCAAGCTTTAACTCTTTTTCCGCCGCATGTGGCAATCCACGGGCTTCCAAAACGGAAGCATAGGTTATGCGCAACCCCTGGTTACCGGACCCCGTTCGTGCCAGATGTTCTGAGAGTTTTTCTGCCTCAGGCAGTTCATTGGCAGCAAGATGATATTGCGTCAGCAGCGTCTGCCCGAGCAGCCAGTTATCATTAGGCTGTGGCGTTGGCGAGCCGTAGATACGACGCAGATACGGGCTCTCTTTGATCAAGTCATCAACTTGTTTTTTAGCGGCATCAAAGTTTTCATTATCAATATGCGCATAGAACAGATCCTGTTGATCTTCAGGACTGAGCGGCGTCACAGGGATAGGTCCGTTCGGATAATAGATGCTCGCCAGCATTGCTTCGGTCTTTTCCGGCTGACGTTCGCTGAGCCACGCTGAAGCCACCCAACGTTTGGCATAGTTGGGCACTTCACCGTCCGCGGAAAGGGATTCGTACTCCTGAATCACGTCGGCAGTGCGCTTACGCACCAGCAGGGCCCCCATGCGGTCAATCCTCGCCCGACGCACATCCCCCTGAGCTGCGGGTTCATCTTTCCAGGCTGCCAGCAACTGGTCATAGCGGGCAAGCGCTTTATCCGCCACGATAAAACGCTCATCTTCATTTCGTGCAGAGGTATAAGAAGCGCGCACCTTTTCGGCTGCAGCATCAAGCGCCAGACGCCGCTTAACGGGGTCAGATGTCGGAACCACTTCCGTCAGTCCCAACGCCGGTTCAGCAACACGGTTGGCTGACAGCGCTGACAACAGCGTGGATTTCGCATTTTTGTTACCCGGATCAACTTCATCCGCCTGGCTGGCGACTAACAGCGCATCCCAGTTTTTACCCTGTGAATGATACACATAGGCAAGCAGTGCATCAGAGTCAGCCCCCGGATGCGCGCGTGCCCATTTATTCGCTTCAGTCAGGGCCTGCTGATTGTAACGTGCATCCGCCAGCGTCATGATCCAGCCAGTACGCACATCGGCGTTCTCAGGCTCTTCCTGTACAACGCTCTCCCAGAGCGCTAATGATTCATTCCAGCTCTTCTGATTGCGATACGCACGTGCAGCGGCCACTTTGCCGCGTGCGGGCACTTCCATCTGCCCACGATACCTTTGCCAGATATCAATGGTTGCTTTATCGTTGTTATCAACCCAACTGGATACTTGCAGCCAGTCAGCCACCTGATTTGGCGTTAACGCACTTTTCTTTCCCTGCTCCTCAAGGTAGCGCAATAACGGTGTGCTATTACCACCTCGCGCTTCAATAATCAACGCATCGTAATCTGATACTGCTGCAGAGGCTTGCATTGGGAAAAGAACGCTTGCCGTAAATAAACAGGTTACTAACTTGAAGCGTTTAATAAAGTTGGCATGTCGACGCATACTGAACATATCTGCCCTTATATCTTACATCATAGTAAAAATAAGCGTTTTCAATAAGTTATAGTCATTCCATGACGGTTGCCGACCATGTAAAGTGCACTGCCGCTTATTTCGTAATATGGCTAAAAATCATTTAATTCTTTCGTCTTATTGACTCCCTATGACTCGTCCACTCGTCGTTGAGAGGCTGGCGAAAGCTCAGGAATTTTATCACTCAGTGTGGGGTCTTGCTATGTTATAAGAAAACTCTTAGGCAAAAAAAGTATTTTAAACCAAATTATCCTAATACTCTTGGGATCGAATACTGGATTTAGATTAAGTTTCCGTGACGAAACCACGTAACGATGATAACTATTATCAGCAAATATAGAAACACCAGGTAACTGTTTGCCTGATAAGCATTTTGAAAATTGACAGGAAAAACCTGATAATTAACAGTAACTGATAACACTATAAATAACATCAGTTAATTTTAAACGGCTAAGTTTCAGGGTTAAATCGGCAACATAACACCAGGCAAAAAGAATTAGGTAAAGATATAACAAAATGAAATTAAAGAGCTTTATGAGCAGTATGTTTATCACCTACCAAAAATGGCATTGTGGAATACCTCAATGAACTACCACAGGCAATTGTTAATTCCACTACGCCCAAGTGTATTTATCATTCCGTAAAACTGTACTTATCTATTTGTTAAATTATTGGCGATATCAACGACAATCAATTTTACCCTTACAAAATACAAGCCTAATACTATTGAATGATGTCCATTGAGCCATAAGCTTTTACGCTTACCCTTTCCGCATTCTTTCAGGTAATCTGGCAAAAGATGCCAACGGGAACTGGTCAATGAAAATCGTTAACGCAGAAGAAAAGCACATCCCCGCTATCCATACTATCTACGCACATCATGTTCTTCACGGGACGGCCAGTTTTGAGACTAACCCGCCAGATTCTCACGAAATGCTTGTTCGCCTGACTAAGATCCGCGAGCTGGGGTTGCCGTGGGTTGTGGCCCTGCAGGACGAAAAAGTCATCGGCTACTGTTATCTCACTCGCTACCGTGAACGCTATGCCTACCGTTATACGCTCGAAGACTCGATTTATATTGATCCGACATCACAACGTCAGGGCGCGGGCAAAGCGCTACTACACCATGTCATTACATGGGCAGAAACACACGGCTACCGACAGATGATTGCCATCGTCGGCGACAGCAATAATCAGGGATCGCTGAAAGTCCACCAGCAGGTCGGATTTATGGAGGTCGGCACGCTAAAGAATATTGGCTTCAAGCATGGTCGCTGGCTCGATACCGTATTGCTACAACGTAATCTGGGTGAAGGTAACAGCACACTGCCGCCCGACGCTGGCGCGATACTCTGAGGGAAAACGGAGGGGCCCCCCTTAATACTTATTTCAGTCGTTTGCCTGCTTTATCTACCTGCTACTCGCCATCTTCCTTTACGAAAATGCCTTTTTGCGCACAACAACACGATACCCAGAGGGGTTTCATCAGATAGATTTCTGTGGTGCAGGACTGGCAAGATGGAATGATAAGGTAGATGATTGCTACGCTTGAACATGTCAGTATAAACGATTAGAAAATAAAGCTAACCGACTAATTTTATTAGCTAAGCCACATTAAGGAATATGGGATGTTAAATGCCATTCTGGAAGGTAAAGCGGGAAGAATAACGCTAAATGAAGGGATGCGACAAAGCTGGCGAACTGTTTTTCAGTCCTATGAAGATCTACTCACAGCTGCAATCTGGAGCCGGGTTAACTATTTATCACCTGCTGCAATGAGTCATTTCTTTTCTGCATTGACCGGGAAATCCAGGGATGATTGGGGAGCTTATGAAGCTATCGCTTTCTGGCCAAAATTCGCTTTTCCCGATTCCATTGATGAAAAAATGCAGCCATACACATCTGGTCTGGAACAATTTTCTGAACCGGATGTGGTCATCACTTTCGAACATGCGGCACTGATTGTCGAGGTAAAACCACCTGCTGGAGGGATGCAATATCAACAGCAATGGCGAAAAGAACTTTATACTTATTTACACGATGATGACGCCAAACCTGTTGTCCATTTTTTAGCTCTGGGCAACTTGCCCGCCGCCGCAAAAACCTGGTTTCACGAATTAGCGACAGAGTTTCCCCAGGTTGAATTTCATGGACTGGAATGGCGTAGACTCAGAGAAATTTTCCAGCATTCAGAATGGAATGCCCCTCAGGATAAGCGCATCGTTGCTGATTGCCTGAAAGCCCTTGCTCTGTACGGCATCCGCGAACCACTACTTCCATGGCACAGATTTAGTCAATTTCTGACAGAGAATCCCCTCTCCGGCGATTTATCACTTATTAAGGAACAATAATGACACATGATCCCTTTGCTCAGGTTCGTCAGGCTCACCGCATCTGCGGGGCGTATTACCAGCAAATTCTGCCAATGATCAATGAGGTTGCGCAGAAAATAGAAACCTCTTTTCTCCTCTGGGATACATGGAGTTTCAATAAACCTCCTCGTCGCGGCGTGAATCCACTGGAGAGTTGGAAATGGGACTACCTGCCAATGATGGATGTATCATTCGTCTTTGGCAAACAAAAGCAGCCTTCTTTACCGATGTTGATGACCGACTATGTGATTGATTTTAAATTGGTTACTGACAGCGAATTAGAATATCACCAGCGCACATCACAGTACCCAAAAGATGAAGAACCACTGGCAACCCAACTGAAAACACCCGCCGACAAATCCCAAAGTTATCTGAATATTTATCTCTTCTCAGCAGCAAACAATGACACACCGTATTCCTCTCCAGAAGAGATGTGGGACAGCTATGAGGGCTATCCTGATACCCATTCCAAAGTACAATTTTCTGACAATAACCAAATTCGCGGTATCGGATTTTCAGTGCCGCTGATAGATATCGCGAACGACAATGGAGTGAATCTACTGGTGGAAAAAATTTTGGAACATAGAGAATATCTCATGCAAGGATAACCTGTTATCGCAGGATAACTTAATTTTTATAAGTGTTATCAGAGATTGAGCGGGTAATATTAAATCCAATATATCCTTATAATTCCAAAGTGATGCAGGGGGATTATTCAATAGAGAATAGTCCCCCTGCATCTCCCTATCGTTCTATAAATGGGACACTGCTTCCCACTTTTCAATCTGGACGGGTTATAACACATGAATTATAAATGCATCTGTTTTTTATCTCTGAGGTTACACCATGAACAAGAACATATTGATAGCAATATGCGCATTAGGTTTTGTGAATATTGCACATGCCGAAGTATATAAATTGGATAGTACGCATACGAATGCGACATTTAATATCGACCATTTTCAGACATCAACCAACCATGGTGGCTTTTACTCCATCAGCGGAGAAGTGAAATATCTTCCAGAGAAACAGCAAGGTGAAATGCAGGTAACCATTCCTGTTAAGTCTCTAAATACCGGTCTGGAAGCATTTGATAAACATATCCGTAGCAGCGATATACTCGATGCAGAAAAACATCCGAATATTGTATTCAAATCAACAAAATGGAACTTCTCTGAGGGCAAACCCGCCTCTATTGAAGGGATCTTGACGATGAAGGGTGTTACTAAACCTGTCACGTTAACGACGACCAAATTCGGCTGCTATATGAGTCCGGTTTTCAATGCTCAGGTCTGCGGTGGCGATTTCTCTGCAAAAATTGATCGTACCCTATGGGGTGTTGATTATCTCGTCAACATAGGAATGAGCAAAACAGTTGATATTAGTATTCAGGCTGAAGCAATACGCCAATAACAAGGAAGTAAGAGTGAAAGTGAATAAAACAGTTCTGGCCATAGCCTCTATGGCTATGATGATTTCATCGGGTATGGCGCAAGCCGAAGCATATAAAGCCAGCACCGAAGAGCACCCCATTAAAATGGTCAACATTGACGCTCTTGAAGATCAAGTAAAAGCCAGAATGGAAAAGGGAGCATTTGGTTATATTCGTGGAGGCGCGGAAGATGAAAATAATCTGCGCAGCAATACCGAGAGCTTTGATAAGAAATTTATCGTTCCTCGAGTATTGCAAGGTATTGAATTAAAAAATATCAATCTTTCAACCAGCTTGCTGGGCATTCCGCTAAAAACCCCCATAATCCAGGCGCCAATGGCAGCCCAGGGTCTGGCGCACGAAGCCGGTGAACTTGCCACAGCCCGAGGAATGGCCCAGGTAGGTTCAATTTTCTCTTTAAGCACCTACGGAAATAAAACCATTGAAGACGTTTCCAGGGCATCAGAGGGAAATCCGTTTTTCTTCCAGCTCTATATGAGTAAAAACAATAAATTTAACGAATTTATACTGAGTGAAGCAGTTAAGCATGGTGCAAAAGCGATCATTCTGACAGTCGATTCACCTGTTGGTGGATATCGTGAAGACGATATAAAAAATAATTTCCAGTTCCCTCTCGGCTTTGCAAATCTTGAGATGTTTGCGAAGCAGAGTGATGACGGTTCAAAAACAGGCAAAGGTTCTGGTATCAGCGAAATTTACGCACAAGCCAAACAAGCCTTCACACCGGAAGATATTAAATACGTTCACCAAATCTCCGGTTTGCCGGTCATTGTGAAAGGAATTCAATCGCCGGAAGATGCTGAGATTGCTATTAAGGCCGGAGCTGCAGCTATCTGGGTTTCTAACCACGGGGGAAGGCAACTCGATAGTGGGCCATCCTCATTTGATGTATTGCCCTCTATCGCAAAAGTGGTAAATAAACGCGTACCCATTATTTTTGATAGTGGTGTACGTCGTGGCTCACATGTATTTAAAGCTATCGCTAGTGGCGCTGATATCGTGGCTATTGGGCGTCCTGTCCTGTACGGTCTAAACCTTGGCGGGGCTCAGGGTGTTGCTTCTGTTGTCGAGCAACTCAACAAAGAATTAGTCATCAATATGATGCTCGGTGGAACCAAAGATATCGAGCAGGTGAAAAAAACCAAATTGTTGACCTTACGTGATCTGGAAGAATAAGAGCATACTTTGGGTTAACGGTGTGGAATATTAACCTCTCTGCTCCACTCACCAGAGACATTATTAAAAAATAGATAATAATGCTGAATACCGGCCACTATGGCCGGTATTTTATTTATTCACCATGGAGGAAAAATACCTTAATAGCCAAAA
>NZ_CP080033.1:4059844-4106816 GCF_019382635.1 Citrobacter sp. Colony219
TGGAGCGGGCGAAGGGAATCGAACCCTCGTATAGAGCTTGGGAAGCTCTCGTTCTACCATTGAACTACGCCCGCGAAGAGGTGCGTGGGCCATTATAGACCTTACGCACCCTCTGACAAGCCCAAACTATGCTAACTGCTGATAAAATAGCCTGTTAGCACTTAGGTTTACTCCCCTGCGGCGGTAAATAACGCAGCGGATCAATCGCCGTTGCGCGATAGCGAATCTGGAAGTGCAGGCGTACAGATGCCGCATCAGTGCTACCCATGGTGGCAATTTTCTGCCCGGCCTTCACGCTCTGCCCGTTGTTCACCAGTAGCGTATCATTATGCGCATAAGCGGTAATGTAATCCTCACTGTGCTTAATCATGATGAGGTTGCCATAGCCCCGCAGCTGGTTGCCGACATAAACTACCTTCCCTGCTCCCGCCGCATAAACCGGTGTGCCGCGCGCAGCTGAGATATCAATACCCTTGTTGCCGCCATCCGCCGTTGAATAAGGCAGGATCACTTTACCGCTGGCAGGCCACAACCAGCAGCGTTGCCCCACCGGCGGCCAGGATGACTGCGGCACGGATGAAGATGGTCTGACAGTTGCCGTTTTAGTCGAGGATTTCTTGGTTGTTTTGCCAGAGCTTGAACTGGTTTTCGCGCCGCCGCTGACCTTCAGCCTTTGCCCTACTTCGATGGTATAGGGTGGTGAAATGTTATTCAGACGGGCAATCTCTTTCACGCTGGTGCCGGTGGCGCGCGAAATACGGTATAGCGTATCTCCCCGCTTCACGGTATACACGGAGCCGGAATAACTTCCTGTATCAGACGACTTACTCCCGGAACAGCCCGCTAACAGCAGACCGGCACACAGCAGCATCACGATACCCAAGCCATTTTTCTTCAGGCGTCCTGCACTCAAAACAATACCTCGCAACATTTTCAGACGCTTTATCATAGCAGCCAGAAACCGGATGCCAAATCATATCGCGTAACGAAGCGTCGGCTCTGGCATTTCACACCCTCTGTTAATCAATATGACTTAATTAAGCATATAATGTAGGCGCTTAAGATTGAGGGTGGACGCAATGCGACAGGAACATGTCATTTTATTGAACGAACAGGGCCAACCCTGTGGAACGCTGGAAAAGTATGCGGCGCATACCGCCACAACGCCCCTGCACTCCGCTTTCTCATGCTGGATATTTAACGAGCAGGGGCAACTACTGGTCACCCGCCGGTCGCTGCATAAAAAAGCCTGGCCGGGTGTCTGGACAAACTCGGTGTGCGGTCATCCACAATCAGGGGAAACAACTGAAGACGCCATTATCCGTCGCGCCCGCTTCGAGCTGGGAGCTGACATTCGCGCACTCACGCCCGTATACGCTGATTTTCGCTATTGTGCCGCAGATCCCAGTGGAATTGTGGAAAATGAAGTTTGTCCGGTATACGCCGCACAGCTAATCAGCACGCTGCAGCCGAATGCGGAGGAAGTGATGGATTATCGGTGGAGCAATCTTGAGGATGTGTTATGCGGGATTGACGCTACACCGTGGGCCTTCAGCCCGTGGATGGTAATGCAGGTTTCAGACGATAAGGCGCGAAAATTGTTGCGCGCATTTTCCAGCGGTCATTAATTGCAGGATGACAACGCAAACGCGTTTTATCCGGCCTACGAATCGTCTTCCGCGTAGGCCGGATAAGGCATCAGCCGCCATCCGGCAGTTCACATCTTACTTAACCGGACGCATTGCCGGGAACAGGATCACGTCGCGGATGGTGTGGCTGTTAGTGAACAGCATAACCATACGGTCGATACCAATACCCAGGCCCGCAGTCGGCGGCAGACCGTGTTCCAGAGCGGTAACGTAGTCTTCGTCGTAGAACATCGCTTCGTCATCACCCGCATCTTTAGCGTTAACCTGATCCTGGAAACGCTGCGCCTGATCTTCGGCATCGTTCAGCTCGCTGAACCCGTTACCGATTTCACGTCCGCCGATGAAGAATTCGAAGCGATCGGTGATTTCCGGGTTTTCGTCATTACGACGCGCCAGCGGAGAAACTTCTGCCGGGTACTCGGTAATGAAGGTCGGCTGAATCAGGTGCGCTTCCGCAACTTCTTCAAAAATCTCGGTCACGATACGGCCCAGACCCCAGCTCTTCTCAACTTTGATACCGATAGATTCAGCAATCGCTTTTGCAGAATCGAAGTTATCCAGATCGGCCATATTGGTTTCCGGACGGTATTTCTGAATCGCTTCGCGCATGGTCAGTTTTTCAAACGGCTTACCAAAGTCGAAGACTTCTTCGCCGTAAGGCACTTTAGTTGTTCCCAGAACGTTCTGCGCCAACGTACGGAACAACGATTCGGTCAGTTCGATCAGATCTTTGTAGTCCGCATAAGCCATGTAGAGTTCCATCATAGTGAACTCTGGGTTATGGCGAACAGAGATGCCTTCGTTACGGAAGTTACGGTTAATTTCGAATACGCGTTCGAAACCGCCAACCACCAGACGCTTGAGGTACAGTTCCGGCGCAATACGCAGGTACATGTCCAGATCCAGCGCGTTATGGTGGGTGATAAACGGACGTGCTGCCGCACCGCCTGGGATCACCTGCATCATCGGGGTTTCAACTTCCATAAAGCCGCGGCCCACCATGAACTGACGGATACCCGCCATGATCTGTGAACGCACTTTAAAGGTGTTGCGGGATTCATCATTAGAGATGAGATCCAGGTAACGCTGGCGGTAACGCGCTTCCTGATCCTGCAGGCCGTGGAATTTATCCGGCAGCGGACGCAGGGCTTTGGTCAGCAGACGCAGCTCGGTACAATGGATGGACAGTTCGCCGGTTTTGGTCTTAAACAACTTACCTTTCGCGCCGAGGATATCGCCCAGATCCCATTTCTTGAACTGCTCGTTGTAGACGCCTTCCGGCAGATCGTCGCGCGCAACGTACAGCTGAATACGGCCGCCCACGTCCTGCAGCGTAACGAATGATGCTTTACCCATAATACGACGGGTCATCATACGGCCAGCAACGGATACCTCAATGTTCAGCGCTTCCAGCTCTTCGTTTTCTTTCGCGTCGAAGTCAGCATGCAGTTGGTCTGAGGTATGATCGCGACGGAAATCGTTCGGGAACGGGATCCCCTGCTCGCGCAGGCTCGCCAGCTTCTCACGGCGCGTTTTCAGTTCATTGTTAAGGTCGGCTACCGCGTCAGCGCCCTGTGCGTGTTGTTCAGACATGTTGGTTCCTCATAACCCTGCTTTCAAACTTGCTTCGATAAATTGATCCAGGCTGCCATCCAGCACTGCCTGCGTGTTACGGGTTTCAACCCCGGTACGCAGATCTTTAATGCGGGAGTCATCAAGGACATAAGAACGAATCTGGCTACCCCAGCCGATATCTGACTTGGTGTCTTCCATCGCCTGTTTCTCGGCATTCTTCTTCTGCATTTCCAGTTCATAAAGCTTCGCTTTCATCTGCTTCATGGCCTGGTCTTTGTTCTTGTGCTGGGAACGGTCGTTCTGGCACTGCGTCACAATCCCGGTCGGGATGTGGGTGATACGCACCGCAGATTCTGTACGGTTAACGTGCTGACCGCCCGCACCCGAGGCACGGTAAACGTCAATACGCAGATCCGCCGGGTTGATATCGATATCGATATCATCGTCAACTTCCGGGTAGACAAACGCCGAACTGAACGACGTATGGCGACGGCCGCCGGAGTCGAACGGACTCTTACGAACCAGACGGTGTACGCCAGTTTCAGTACGCAGCCAACCGTAAGCATATTCTCCAGCGATTCTGATGGTCACGGATTTAATACCCGCCACTTCACCTTCAGACTCTTCAATAATTTCGGTCTTAAAGCCGCGCGCTTCAGCCCAACGCAGATACATACGCATCAGCATGCTGGCCCAATCCTGCGCTTCCGTACCGCCGGAACCCGCCTGGATATCGAGATAGCAATCTGCGCTGTCATATTCACCGGAGAACATACGACGGAATTCCAGCTGGGCCAGCTTATCTTCCAGCGTATCGAGTTCTGCTACGGCTTCGTTAAAGGTTTCTTCGTCATCGGCTTCTACAGCCAGTTCCAACAGGCCGGAGACATCTTCCAGGCCCTGGCTCATCTGATCGAGCGTATCAACGATGGCCTCAAGGGAAGAACGTTCTTTACCCAGCGCCTGTGCACGTTCGGGTTCGTTCCACACGTCCGGCTGTTCCAGCTCGGCGTTTACTTCTTCCAGACGCTCTTTCTTGGCATCATAGTCAAAGATACCCCCTAAGAACGTCTGAGCGTTCCGTGAGGTCCTGAATGCGGTTATTTACCGGATTAATTTCAAACATGGTCTGATTTCTTTTATTGAACGAGTCAAAATGCGGTTATAAGAGCGGGATTGTAACCAATCCACACCCTTTTTTATAGCGAATATACACGTCATCCTTCAAGCTGACTCTTTGTTGGCTGCGCGAATTCACCCCAGTCACGTACTCGTTGTACGCTCTTGGGGACTCATTCACTTGCCGCCTCGATGCAGCTTGAATGATTATGTGTATTGTGACGCTAAAGTGGCCAGATATTATCGATTATAATCTGCAGGCTGCGGTTACCGCGAAACTCGTTAATATCCAGTTTGTAGGCAAGCTGAACTTCGCGAACACCGTTATCCGGCCAGCATGTGGTATCGACATTAAACGCAATTCCGTCCAGCAGTGGGCCGCCGCCAACAGGCTCCACCATCACCTTCAGATGACGCTCACCGACCAGGCGCTGCTGAAGCAGGCGGAAATGCCCGTCAAACAGCGGCTCCGGGAACATTTGTCCCCACGGGCCGGCATCGCGCAGCATTTGCGCGACCTCCATGGTCATCTCCGCTGCGCTCAGAGCGCCATCTGATACCACTTCACCCTGCAGTAAGGCGGGATCCAGCCACTCGGTTACCAGTTCGCCGAAACGCTGCTGGAAACGCTCAAACTGCGCTTCTTCCAGCGACAGACCTGCTGCCATCGCATGTCCACCAAACTTAATGATCATGCCGGGATAAAGCGTATCCAGACGCTCCAGCACATCACGCATATGCAGTCCCTGGATCGAACGTCCGGAGCCTTTCAGCGTACCGTCACCGGCAGGCGCAAACGCAATCACCGGACGATGGAAGCGCTCTTTGATGCGCGACGCCAGAATCCCCACCACGCCCTGATGCCACTCAGGGTGGTACATTGCCAGGCCGCCTGGGAGTGTGTCACTACTGCGTTCCAGCTTTTCACACAGGGTCAGTGCTTCTGCCTGCATCCCCTGTTCAATCTCTTTTCGTGTCTGGTTTAGCGCGTCCAGCTCATTGGCCAGCACGCGCGCTTCACCAATGTTGTCACACAGCAGCAGCGCCACGCCGACGGACATATCATCCAGACGACCTGCCGCATTCAGCCGAGGGCCAAGCGCAAAACCTAAATCACTGGCGGCCAGTTTGAGCGGGTCACGATTGGAAATCTCCAGTAGCGCCTTAATGCCAGGGCGGCACTTTCCAGCACGAATGCGGCTTAAACCTTGCCACGTCAGGATACGGTTATTGGCATCCAGCGGCACCACGTCTGCTACTGTGCCCAAAGCAACCAGATCAAGCAAATCTGCCAGGTTCGGCGGCGCGATACCACGTTCATCAAACCAGCCTTTATCACGCAAAAAGGTGCGCAGCGCCAGCATCAGGTAGAAGGCCACACCAACGCCTGCCAGCGATTTCGACGGGAATTCACAGTCGGGCAGGTTAGGGTTGATGATCGCCTCTGCGCCCGGCAGCGTGTCACCGGGCAGGTGGTGATCGGTCACAACGACCGGGATCCCCAACGTTCGGGCATGTTCGACTCCCGCGTGAGACGAGATACCGTTGTCCACAGTAACGATCAGCTGAGCGCCCCGGGCATGGGCCTGATCCACGACTTCCGGGCTTAAACCATAGCCGTCTTCAAAACGATTAGGCACCAGGTAGTCAACGTTGCTGCAGCCCAACGCACGCATTGCCAGGATGCTCAGCGCCGTGCTGGTCGCACCATCGGCATCGAAATCCCCCACCACAATGATGCGGGTTCCTTCGCGAAAGGCGTTATAGAGGATCTCAACCGCTTTTTCGACGCCGTTCAAATGCTGCCACGGCAGCATGCCTTTCACGCTACGCTCAAGCTCCTGCGCGCTGCGCACGCCGCGACTGGCGTACAAACGACGCAGCAGCGGCGGCAAGTCGGCTGGTAGCTCGGCGGTCTCGTCGGCTTCACGCCGACGAAGTTGTATCTGTTGTTTCACGCGAATTATTTACCGCTGGTCTGTTTTTCGTGTGCGTCGAGGAATTCTTTCATCTCTTTCGGCCCCTGATAGCCCGGAACAACATAGCCGTTGCTCAGGACAATCGCCGGTGTGCCACTGACGCCAAACTGCACGCCCAGCGCGTAATGATTCGCGATATCCACATCACAGGTCGCCGCTTTCACGCCCTTGCCCGCCATTGCATCGTCAAAGGCTTTGTTTTTATCTTTTGCACACCAGATTGACTTCATGTCCTGCTCGGCCTGGCTTTCCAGCCCCTGTCGAGGGAAGGCCAGATAACGGACGGTGATCCCTAACGCATTGTAGTCTTTCATCTCTTCATGCAACTTGTGGCAGTAACCACAGGTGATGTCGGTGAAAACGGTGATGACGTGTTTTTCCTGCGGCGCTTTGTAGACGATCATCTCTTTTTCCAGCGCATTCAGATGCTTCATCAGCAGTTGATTAGTGACATTTACCGGACTTGCGCCACTTACGTCATACATCGGCCCCTGAATAATATGCTTGCCGTCTTCAGTCACGTACAGCACACCGCTATTGGTCAGTACGGTTTTCATGCCCGCAACCGGAGCAGGTTGAATTTCGGTGCTCTGCACGCCCAGCTTCGCTAATGACTGGCGAATAGCTGCATCGTCTGCATGCACCATGCCTGAAAACGCTGTAGCCAGCAGGGTGAGCATCATAAAACGTTTCTTCATAACCTATCCTTTACTGTCAGCACTCACGCTCGTGGGTGATGCTGTTGATGTAGTTGACGCAAGCGCTCCGTTGCGACATGTGTATAAATCTGCGTAGTCGAGAGATCGCTATGCCCCAGCAGCATCTGCACCACGCGCAGGTCAGCGCCGTGATTGAGCAGATGCGTGGCAAAAGCATGCCGCAATACGTGCGGTGACAGTTTCTCGCTGTCGATCCCTGCTAACACAGCATAGTGTTTAATACGATGCCAGAAAGTCTGACGGGTCATCTGCTGCGCACGCTGGCTGGGAAACAGTACGTCAATCGATACGCCGTTGAGCAACCACGGACGACCGTGTTCCAGGTATGTTTCCAGCCAGTACACGGCTTCTTCGCCCAACGGCACAAGCCGCTCTTTGTTGCCTTTACCAATCACCCGCACAACGCCCTGGCGCAGACTAATATCGCTCATCGTCAGCCCCACCAACTCTGATACGCGCAACCCCGTAGCGTACAAAACCTCCAGCATCGCTTTGTCGCGTAGCTCAAGCGGTTGGTCAATAAGCGGAGCCTGCAGCAGCCGTTCTACCTGCGCTTCGCTGAGATCTTTTGGCAAACGCTGCGGAAGTTTAGGTGAAGCAAGCGAGGCGCTTGGATCGTCTTCGCGAAATTTTTCGCCGTAAAGATGCTGAAAAAAACGCCGCATGGCACTGAGCAAACGTGCTGAACTGGTGGCTTTATACCCGCCATCCATCCGCTCAGCCAGCAATGCCTGCAAATCATCGCTTTGCGCCGTCGCCAGTGAAATGCCACGATGGTGCAACCATTCAACAAGCATTGTCAGATCGCGACGATACGCACTTAACGTGTTCTCTGCCAGATTTCGTTCCAGCCACAGTGCATCAAGAAACTGCTCGATGCGCGCCAGATCCTGTTCCACTCGCGCCCCTTATTCCACTCTCATTTTTGATGCATTATGCCTCATTGTGCCGGGATTGCGGCGATTCTGTTACACTACCCGCAACGCTACAGCAGAATTGAGATGTTTACGTCATGAACATGGGTCTTTTTTACGGTTCCAGCACCTGCTACACCGAAATGGCAGCAGAAAAAATCCGCGATATCCTGGGTCCCGAACTGGTGACACTGCACAATCTCAAGGATGATTCCCCGGCTCTAATGGAGCAGTATGACGTGCTCATTTTGGGTATTCCAACCTGGGATTTCGGTGAAATTCAGGAAGACTGGGAAGTGGTCTGGGATCAACTGGACAACCTCAACCTGGAAGGCAAGATTGTCGCGCTTTACGGCATGGGCGATCAACTGGGGTACGGTGAGTGGTTCCTTGATGCACTGGGTATGCTGCATGATAAACTGGTCACCAAAGGCGTTAAGTTTGTCGGTTACTGGCCAACAGAAGGTTATGAATTCACCAGTGATAAACCCGTGATTGCCGATGGGCAGTTGTTTGTCGGTTTAGCTCTGGATGAAACGAACCAGTACGACCTCAGCGATGAACGTATCCAGGCATGGTGTGAGCAAATTCTCGGTGAAATGGCCGAACACTGGTCCTGATAGCCAGTTTGCCGGATGACGGCGTGAATGCCTTCTCCGGCTTACATAGCGCGCTAAACCGTAGCTGCTCGCCATCAGTCATTCGCCGGCGTTAACCCTGCTTTACCTGTTGCAGCATTAACCGCCGCAAATCCCGCCACTCAGCGTCATCCATGCTGTCCGCTGCCAGCCACAAATGCTGACGTTTTCCCGCATCTGAACGCAAACGCAGCATCATGCCCGTTTTAATCATCCAGGGTGCACAAACGATAGACCACTCTTGCCCCTGCCAGCGCAGGCGACCGTCCATTAACAGTCTAATCTCTCCCTGACAAGCGTTAATGCGACGCTGACTGCGTACGCTATCAAACACCACCAGAGAGAGCAGCACCAACCATAATGGGGTGTAGCTCAATGGCCAGGGCATCAATAAAATGAATACCGCAACCAGCCCATGAATGAGCAGAGAGAGCCACTGTGCGCGCCATGAAACGCGTAAATCAGATTGCCACTGGACCACGTTCCCGATTCCGTGTCTGGATGAGTCGCACCATCTGCTCCAACTGCTCATCAGCCGGTTTCCCATGATTCATCAACCAGTTAAATAAGTCTGGATCATCACATTCCAGCAGACGGATAAAGATGCGTTTTTCTTCGTCACTTAAGTTGTCATACTCATGTTCGAAAAACGGCATGATAGAGATGTCCAGTTCACGCATACCGCGGCGGCATGCCCAATGAATACGTGCTTTGTTGTTAATATCCATGTTCTTTTCCCTGTCTCGCGAAAACGAAGTATCCGGCTATTGTAACGTGTTTTTCACGCTCTTTTACGGGAATATCAGTAAACGGAAGCGCGATCGCTAAATAAAACCACATTAAGTCAAAGGGTTCACTTTTTTGGATGTCTCCTCGCAAAGCTTAATATAAGGCACAAACAGGATGTTTAAACCGCTTGCAATAGCCTATAGCTCTTTTACCATTAGTCATTATCACTGCGTTAAGCAAATCAGGACATTATTATGGCTTTTACATCGTTTCCTCCTCGCCAGCCGTGTGCGTCGGCACGTTTGCCTCTGACGCTAATGACGCTCGACGACTGGGCTCTCGCCACCATTACCGGCGTCGACAGTGAAAAGTACATCCAGGGCCAGGTCACCGCTGATGTCAGCCAGATGACCGAACAGCAACACCTGCTGGCAGCTCACTGCGATGCCAAAGGTAAAATGTGGAGCAACCTGCGTCTCTTCCGTCAGGCTGATGGTTTTGCCTGGCTTGAACGCCGTAGCCTGCGTGATGCCCAATTGACCGAACTGAAAAAATACGCCGTCTTCTCGAAGGTCGTGATTGCCCCGGATGACGAGCGCGTCCTGCTGGGCGTAGCGGGCTTCCAGGCGCGCGCGGCGCTAGCCAATCTCTTTAGCGAACTGCCAACCAGCGATAAGCAGGTCGTTACCCACGGCGCTTCCGCCCTGCTGTGGTTCGAGCATCCATCTGAACGCTTCCTGCTGATCGTTGATGTCGCAACAGCTGAGATGATTGCGGAGAAACTGCGTGGCGAAGCAGAATTGAATAACAGCCAACAGTGGCTGGCGCTGGATATCGAAGCGGGTATTCCGGTTATTGATACTGCCAACAGCGCACAGTTTATTCCGCAGGCCACCAATCTGCAGGCATTGGGCGGTATCAGCTTTAAAAAAGGCTGCTATACCGGTCAGGAAATGGTTGCTCGTGCAAAATTCCGCGGCGCCAATAAACGCGCCATGTGGACTCTGGCAGGAGCGGCCAGTCGGGTACCGGAAGCGGGTGAAGACCTGGAGCTGAAAATGGGCGAGAACTGGCGTCGTACCGGCACCGTACTCGCCGCGGTACAGCTGGCTGATGGACAAGTGCTGGTGCAGGTTGTAATGAATAACGACATGGAAGCCGACAGCGTGTTCCGCGTTCGCGACGATGCAAAAACGCTGCATATCGTACCGCTGCCGTATTCGCTGGAAGAGTAAAAGATTAACGCCGGATAGCGCACGCTTATCCGGCCTACAGGCACATTTTGTAGGCCGGATAAGGCGCTAGCCGCCATCCGGCATCAAGGGTTAAGCCTGACCAACGTACAGATAGATTGCCAGGAAGTGGCAAACGCTGCCACCCAGCACAAAGCCATGCCAGATCGCGTGGTTGTAAGGAATGCGCTTACAGACGTAGAAAATAACGCCCAGCGAATACACGACGCCGCCAACGGCCAGCAACGTCACACCACCCGCCGCCAGCTTAACCGCCAGTTGATACACCACTATCAGCGATAGCCAGCCCATTGTCAGGTAGGTCACCAGCGACAAAACCTTAAAGCGGTGCGCAATAGTCAGTTTGAATAAAATACCGATTAGCGCCAGGCTCCAGATAACAATCATCAGTCCGCGTGCCAGCGGCGAATCCAGCCCCACCAGCAGAAATGGCGTGTAGGTCCCGGCAATCAGCAGATAAATCGCGCAGTGGTCGAATTTTTTCAGCCAGACTTTCGCTCTCTGATGGGGGATCGCATGATACAAGGTTGAGGCAAGGAACAGCAGGATCATGCTGCCGCCGTACAGGCTATAGCTGGTAATAGCCATGGCGCTGGCGTTGGTATCCACTGCCTGAACCAGTAACAACACCAGTCCGACAATCCCAAACACCAACCCGATACCATGGCTGATGCTGTTGGCTATTTCCTCTGCCAACGAATATCCCTGCGCGATTAATGGCTTCTGAACCATAAGTTACTCCCCAGAAACGAACACTTTCGTTATTGCGCCTCTAGCGTAACTGAGAATGGTTCCAGTGAACACATGTTAGCTAAAATATTTATCAAATAATAAATAATTAATAAAAATCATATAATTGCATTTTATATTTCAGCTAACATCTGTACCTGAAAAGTTAAAGACATTTAAAATCAATCACATAAAATTGCGTTTGATCCGGGTAAATCTCGGCGATCACCTGTTTAAGCTCATCGAGCGCCATGTTTTCCTGCTGGGCATGTTTTTCCGTTAGCGTATTCAGCGTAACCGTTGAGGTGCCGACAACTTCAATCGTGCAGAAGTAGCCCTCATCTTCAAAGCGTCCAACCCGTAGAATGTCCCCGGCTTTAAAGTGTGATTCGGACTCGTCACGAATGGTGATGGTTTTGCGTCCGGCCAGAATGTCATCCTGGAAACGCTGAAAAAAAGTGATGTCATTTGGCTGCATGTTATTATTCCCTGTAGATAAAGTCTGATGAGTGAGTTTTGCCATTGTGAGTATGTTCTCCCACGCTGCCATCGCCAGTCTCAACAATCTTGAGATGCTGGTCTACAACTATGTCATCAAAAACCGTGACAAAGTCATGTACATGACCATTCGCGAACTGGCTGATGCCGTGGGCGTTTCCACCACCACCGTACTGCGCTTTTGCCGCAAGCTTAAGTGTGAGGGTTACTCAGAATTTCGCGTACGCTTTAAATTATATTTAGAGCAGAATGAACCGCAACAGGCTAATTTCGGTGCCAGCGAAATTATCAGCTTCTTTAAAGGCGTCAATAACGACGAGTTCGATAAACTGCTCGATCAGGCTGTTGATATTATATTATCTTCCGAGCGTATTATATTCGTCGGAGCGGGAACGTCTGGAGCGCTGGCAAAATATGGCGCACGTTTTTTCTCAAACGTCGGTAAATTCAGTAATCACATTGACGATCCTTATTTCCCGGTAACTAACGACATGGCCAGAAACGCGCTGGCGATTGTGCTTTCCGTGTCTGGTGAAACAGAAGAGATCCTGCGCTTTGCCAGCCAGTTCAGTCTGCACAACTGTAAGGTTCTGTCGGTCACCAGCCATGAGCACTCTCGCCTGGCGAAACTCGCCGACTTTAACCTCTCCTGGCATGTTCCACAAACACGTATTGCCGGGGTATACGATATAACCACGCAGATCCCCGTTATTTATATTCTGGAATCACTCGGTCGCAAGCTGGCGAAAAGAATAGCGTAAAAAAACAATCTGTTTTTTTGATGTAACAAATCACATTTACGCTATTTTGTTATATCGTGACATTTATCTTTCCTTTGTTAGACTCAAAATCAGATTGTATTAATTTGAGACTGAGCGCAGATGAAAAAACTTACCTTACCAAACGATTTTTTATGGGGCGGCGCGGTGGCGGCGCATCAGGTTGAAGGCGGCTGGAACAAAGGTGGCAAAGGCCCCAGCATTTGCGACGTCCTGACCGGTGGGGCACACGGCGTTCCGCGAGAAATTACTCAGGATGTCGTACCGGGTAAATACTATCCTAACCACGAAGCTGTCGATTTTTACGGTCATTATAAAGAAGACATTAAGCTGTTTGCCGAGATGGGCTTCAAATGCTTCCGTACGTCAATTGCCTGGACCCGCATCTTCCCGAAAGGGGACGAAACCCAGCCAAATGAAGAAGGGTTAAAATTCTACGACGACATGTTTGATGAACTGCTGAAGTACAACATTGAACCGGTCATCACCCTTTCCCACTTCGAAATGCCACTGCATTTGGTTCAACAGTATGGTAGCTGGACCAATCGTAAAGTCGTCGATTTCTTTGTCCGTTTTGCTGAAGTCGTTTTTGAGCGCTACAAGCACAAGGTCAAATACTGGATGACCTTCAATGAAATCAACAACCAGCGTAACTGGCGCGCGCCGCTGTTTGGCTATTGCTGCTCGGGCGTGGTGTATACCGAACATGAAACCCCGGAAGAGACCATGTACCAGGTGTTGCATCACCAGTTTGTCGCCAGTGCACTGGCGGTAAAAGCCGCACGTCGCATCAACCCGGAAATGAAAGTCGGCTGCATGCTGGCGATGGTGCCACTGTACCCGTTCTCCTGTAAGCCTGAGGATGTGATGTTCGCGCAGGAATCGATGCGTGAGCGTTACGTTTTCACCGATGTTCAACTGCGCGGTTACTACCCATCATATGTACTGAACGAGTGGGAACGCCGTGAATTTAACATCAGGATGGAAGACGGCGACGAGCAAATCCTGCGCGAAGGCACCTGTGACTATCTCGGTTTCAGCTACTACATGACCAACGCCGTTAAAGCGGAAGGTGGCAGCGGTGATGCGATTTCCGGCTTTGAGGGTAGCGTACCGAACCCGCACGTCAAAGCATCCGACTGGGGCTGGCAGATTGACCCCGTCGGTCTGCGCTATGCCTTATGTGAGCTGTATGAACGCTACCAGAAGCCGCTGTTTATCGTTGAAAACGGGTTTGGCGCTTATGACAAAGTAGAAGAAGACGGCAGCATCAACGACGACTATCGCATCGACTATCTGCGCGCTCACGTCGAAGAAATGATGAAAGCGGTAACCTATGATGGCGTAGACCTGATGGGCTACACGCCGTGGGGCTGCATCGACTGCGTGTCATTCACCACCGGCCAGTACAGCAAACGGTATGGCTTTATCTATGTGAATAAACACGACGACGGCACCGGCGATATGTCGCGTTCACGGAAGAAGAGTTTTGAGTGGTATAAAACGGTGATTGCCAGCAACGGCGAGAATTTGTGATTTTTTGCCGGATGGCGCTGCGCCATCCGGCAATCAAGTCCCTACTTCCCGCCCGCCAGTTCCAGAAAACTGCCCGTTACGTAAGATGCCTTCTCGCTCAGTAGCCAGGTAATCGCCTGCGCGACTTCTTCCGGCTGCCCGCCACGCTGCATAGGCAACATAGATTTCACGCGATCGACCCTTCCCGGCTCGCCGCCTGACGCATGCATTTCAGTGTAGATAAGACCCGGTCGCACACCGTTCACGCGGATACCCTGCGCAGCAACCTCCAGCGCCAGACCGGTGGTAAGCGTGTCCACCGCGCCTTTTGAGGCGGCATAATCAACATACTCGAAAGGGGCGCCAAGCCGTGAGGCCGCTGAAGAGACATTCACAATCGCCCCGCCCTGACTACCATGCTTAAACGACATTCGCTTTACCGCTTCCCGACAGCACAGAAAATAGCCGGTAACATTGGTCGCCAGGACGCGATTAATGCGTTCAGCGGTTAAGTTTTCGACCGAGCTTTGCTCAAACAAGATCCCGGCATTATTCACCAAGGCAGTCAGCGGCTCGCCTTCATGGTCAATAGACTCAAACATTGCCACCACCTGGCTTTCATCACTGATATCCGCACGCAAAGCAAATGCTTTACCGCCTGCAGCGACGATGTTGTTCACCACCTCGGTTGCCGCATGAATATTGTGATGAAAATTCACGGCGACCGTGTAACCCTCTTGCGCCAATTGCAGCGCGGTTGCTCGACCAATGCCACGACTGCCGCCCGTCACCAATGCTATAGCCATAACGTTTCTCCCAAAAAATAAAGGCGCCGAAGCGCCTTTAAAAGATAGTTGAATCAGCAGATTACTGATATTCGCTCATCGGTACGCAGGAGCAGAACAGGTTACGGTCACCGTAAACGTCATCAAGGCGTTTCACGGTTGGCCAGTATTTGTTCGCCACACCCGCCGGGAAGACGGCGATTTCGCGGCTATAACCGTGATTCCACTCCGCTACCAGCTCGTTTTGCGTGTGCGGCGAGTTAACCAGCGGGTTATCTTCCAGTGGCCATTCACCGGCTTTCACGCGATCGATCTCAGCGCGGATTGCCAGCATCGCATTGATAAAGCGATCCAGTTCCACTTTGCTTTCAGATTCTGTCGGTTCAACCATCAGGGTACCCGCGACCGGGAATGACATAGTCGGTGCATGGAAACCGTAATCGATTAGGCGCTTGGCAATATCCAGTTCGCTGATGCCGGTCTCTTCTTTCAGTGGGCGAATGTCGAGAATACATTCATGCGCCACGCGACCATCGCGACCGGTATACAGTACCGGATAAGCATCTTTCAGACGGCTGGCAATGTAGTTAGCGTTAAGGATCGCCACCTGGCTTGCCTGCTTCAGACCTTCTGCGCCCATCATACGGATGTACATCCAGCTGATTGGCAGAATGGATGCGCTACCGAACGGCGCCGCAGAAACTGCGCCCTGACGGGTCAGCATCCCTTCAATCTGCACTACGCTGTGGCCCGGTACAAACGGCGCCAGATGCGATTTAACGCCGATCGGTCCCATACCTGGGCCGCCGCCGCCGTGCGGAATGCAGAATGTTTTATGCAGGTTGAGGTGCGAGACATCTGCGCCAATAAAGCCCGGCGTGGTGATCCCAACCTGAGCGTTCATGTTCGCACCATCAAGGTAAACCTGGCCGCCGAACTGGTGCACAACGTCGCACACTTCACGGATCGTTTCTTCATAAACGCCGTGGGTGGATGGGTAGGTCACCATGATGCAAGAAAGGTTGTCGGCATGTTGTTCTGCTTTTGCTCGCAGATCGTCCAGGTCGATGTTGCCGTTCTTATCACAGGCGACAACCACGACCTGCATACCCGCCATCTGTGCAGATGCCGGGTTAGTACCGTGGGCAGAGGCCGGGATCAGGCAGATATCGCGATGACCTTCGTTACGGCTTTCGTGATAATGACGAATCGCCAGCAGACCCGCATACTCGCCCTGCGCGCCGGAGTTCGGCTGCATGCAGACGGCATCATAACCGGTCAGTTTTACCAGCCACTCGGAAAGCTGGCCGATCATCTGGTGATAACCTTCAGCCTGCTCTGGCGGGCAGAACGGATGCAGCTCAGCGAATTCAGGCCAGGTGATAGGGATCATCTCGGCAGCGGCGTTGAGTTTCATGGTGCAGGAACCCAGCGGGATCATTGCCTGATTCAGCGCCAGATCTTTACGCTCCAGTGAGTGCATGTAGCGCATCATCTCGGTTTCGCTGTGGTAGCGGTTGAACACCGGATGGCTGAGGATCGCATCGTCACGCAGCATGCTTTCCTGAATAGAACGGCTGTCGAGCGCCACGTCTTTATCCAGCGTATCGATGTTCAGGCCGTGACTGTCGCCCAGCAGAACATTGAACAACTGCACCACGTTTTCACGGGTGGTGGTTTCATCGAGCGTAATACCTACCGCGTTATGGATATCGCTACGCAGGTTGATTTCTGCTGCTTCGGCACGCGCCAGCACTGCGGCCTTATCGGCTACTTCAACGCACAGGGTGTCGAAGTAATGCGCATGACGCAGCTTCAATCCTTTCTGTTGCAGACCGGCTGCCAGGATATCAGTCAGGCGGTGGATGCGATTAGCAATGCGTTTCAGGCCAACCGGACCATGATAAACAGCATACAGACTGGCGATGTTGGCCAGCAGGACCTGCGAGGTACAAATGTTGGAGTTCGCTTTCTCGCGGCGGATATGCTGCTCACGAGTCTGCATCGCCATGCGCAGTGCGGTATTGCCCGCCGCATCTTTGGAGACGCCGATAATACGGCCTGGCATGGAGCGTTTGAATTCGTCTTTAGCGGCGAAGAATGCCGCGTGTGGGCCACCGTAACCCATCGGTACGCCGAAGCGTTGTGCAGAACCGAAAACGATATCCGCGCCCTGTTTGCCCGGGGCAGTCAGCAGTACCAGCGCCATAAAGTCGGCAGCGACACTGACCACAACTTTACGGGATTTCAGCTCGCTAATCAGTTTGCTGTAGTCATGCACTTCACCGGTGGTGCCAACCTGCTGCAACAGCACGCCAAACACATCCTGGTGATCCAGTGCTTTCGCCGCGTCATCAACAATCACGTCAAAACCAAAGGTTTGTGCACGGGTACGCACGACGTCCAGCGTTTGCGGATGAACATCAGCCGCAACGAAGAAGCGGTTGGCGTTTTTCAGTTTGCTGACACGTTTGGCCATCGCCATGGCTTCAGCGGCCGCGGTGGCTTCATCCAGCAGAGAAGCGGAAGCCATATCCAGCCCCGTCAGATCCAGTGTGACCTGTTGGAAGTTCAGCAGAGCTTCCAGACGCCCCTGAGAGACTTCCGGCTGATACGGCGTGTATGCGGTGTACCAACCCGGGTTTTCCAGCATGTTGCGCAGGATTACCGGTGGCAGCTGCACGGCGGTGTAGCCCATGCCAATGTAGGACGTGAAGCGCTTGTTACGCCCAGCGATGGCTTTTAATTCAGCCAGCGCAGCGTATTCGGTCGCCGCCTCGCCCACCTGCGGCGGGGTTGCGAGCTGAATGTCTTTCGGCACAATCTGGCCGATCAGCGCGTTTAACGACTCGGCGCCAACCGCATTCAGCATCTCTTGCTGCTGCGCGGCGTCCGGTCCGATGTGGCGTTCAATGAAAGCGCCGCTGTTTTCAAGCTGGCTTAACGTCTGTGTCATGGGCGATGGTTCCTGAAACGTGCAGTGAATCGTAGGTGTCTCTACTTACCTGAATACGCAAAATAATTCGCGTTGCAGGACGGCGGCGACGCAGCACCTCCCCAGGAGCTTACATAAGTAAGTGACTGGGGTGAGCGAGGAAGCCAACACACCTGCAACGTGAAGGATGAAGCGTATTTACTCGTCTTCTAACAATGCTTCATATGCGGTCGCATCCAGCAGCGACTCAATTTCGCTTTCATCGCTGGCTTTGATTTTGAAAATCCAGCCACCCGCATATGGCTCGCTGTTGACCAGTTCCGGGGAGTCGCTGAGCGCGTCGTTGACCGCAACAATCTCACCGCCTACTGGCGCATAGATATCGGAAGCCGCTTTTACAGACTCCGCTACGGCGCAGTCATCGCCCGCGCTGACGGTTGAGCCAACTTCGGGCAGGTCAACGAAAACCATGTCACCTAACAGCTCCTGAGCGTGTTCGGTGATACCAACGGTGTAAGAACCGTCAGCTTCTTTGCGCAGCCATTCATGTTCTTTGCTGTATTTCAGTTCTGCAGGTACGTTGCTCATCAATCAATCTCCAAAAAAGGATGAATTACGCGACGGCTTTGCCGTTACGCACAAAAACAGGTTTAGTCACTTTTACCGGCATTTCGCGGTTACGGATCTGCACGATCGCAGTTTCGCCGATACCCGCAGGGACACGCGCCAGCGCGATGCTGTAACCCAGGGTTGGGGAGAATGTCCCGCTGGTGATAATGCCTTCCTGCTGGTTGCCGGAAGCATCGGTGAAACGCACCGGCAGCTCATTACGCAGCACGCCTTTCTCGGTCATCACCAGCCCAACCAGCTGTTCGTGGCCTTTTTCACGCTGCATTTCCAGCGCATCCCGACCGATAAAGTCGCGATCGACCGGTTCCCACGCGATGGTCCAGCCCATGTTAGCTGCCAGCGGAGAAATGCCTTCGTCCATCTCCTGACCATACAGGTTCATACCAGCTTCTAAACGCAGCGTATCACGCGCGCCCAGACCGCAAGGCTGAACACCGGCTTCGACCAGCGCACGCCAGAAATCCGCGGCCTTTTCATTCGGCATGGCAATTTCATAGCCTGCTTCGCCGGTATAACCGGTGGTTGCGATAAACAAATCACCCGCCTGAACGCCAAAGAACGGCTTCATGCCTGCTACCGCCTGACGCTGCTCATCAGTAAACAACGTAGCTGCTTTTGCCTGCGCGTTTGGTCCCTGCACCGCGATCAGCGACAGGTCGTCACGAACGGTGATGTCGATAGCGTATGGTTCAGCGTGTTGGGTAATCCAGGAGAGGTCTTTTTCGCGGGTGGCGGAGTTTACAACGAGGCGGAAGAAATCTTCAGTGAAGTAGTAGACAATCAGGTCATCTATCACGCCGCCCGAAGCGTTAAGCATACCGGAGTAGAGGGCTTTACCCGTCTTCGTTAGCTTCGCGACGTCGTTTGCCAGCAGATAACGCAAGAACTCCCGGGTGCGGCTACCGCGCAGGTCGACGATGGTCATATGCGACACATCAAACATTCCGGCATCGGTGCGAACAGCATGGTGTTCATCGAGCTGAGAACCGTAATGCAGTGGCATCATCCAGCCATGGAAATCGACCATGCGCGCGCCACATTGCGTGTGTTGTTCGTACAAAGGAGTCTGTTGAGCCATCTTTTCCTCGTTGAATAAGCGGGGCTACCAACTCTTTCGCGGTGAAATTTTCGCCACGAAACCCAGCACCGCAGCCGCTCCAGGGGCTACGACGCAAACGTTCTCTTTGTCCTGAACTTACCACCGAAACAGACGCTAAACCATAAGTCAAAATTAACCATCACATTAGCTTATGACTAAAAATGACCAGATCGACGACAGCATAAAAAACCAGTAAAACGCCAATACATCAGAACAACAGACATATATAAGCGAAGTTAAGCCGTATCAATCCATATTAAATGTGGAAAAAATGTCAAAAATGGCGTTATGAAAAAAACGTAATATTAAAAAAACTAATGCGAAAAAAGGCGTGGAATTAGATTATTTCAAATGAGAGAACCATCCCGGCGCGCAGGCCGGGAGAGGAAAGTGTGACGGGTTTCAAACTCTTAAGATTGTCCTTACGGACACTAGCGTAGCCACTCAGGAAGATCGTTCAGTCCCATCGCCTGGCGGATGAGTTGCGGTTTTACGCCCGGGAGGGTATCGGCCAGTTTCAGACCAATATCACGCAGCAGTTTTTTCGCCGGATTCTCGCCAGCAAACAGCTCACGGAAACCCTGCATCCCCGCCAGCATCAGCGCTGCGCTGTGCTTACGGCTACGTTCATAACGGCGCAGATAGAGGTACTGACCAATATCTTTGCCCTGACGCTGTAGCCGCTTAAGCTCGTCGATCAGCTCCGCCGCATCCATGAAGCCAAGGTTCACCCCCTGGCCCGCCAGCGGGTGGATGGTATGCGCCGCATCACCCACCAGGGCCATACGATGGGCGGCAAACTGGCGGGCATAGCGTCCAGTCAGCGGAAACGTCTGGCGTTCGCTCTCAAGGCTGCACAGCCCCAGGCGATTATCAAAAGCGATATTCAGCGCCTGATTGAAATCATCTGCACTTGCCTGCTGCATACGTTCTGCTTCCTGCGGCGAGAGCGACCAGACAATAGAGCACAGATGGGGGTCGCTAAGCGGCAGGAATGCCAGGATACCTTCGCCATGAAATGCCTGACGCGCAACCGCACCGTGGGCTTCCTGCGTACGGATTGTCGCCACCAGCGCATGATGGCGGTAATCCCAGAAGGTGAGCGGAATATCCGCTTTGTTGCGCAGCCAGGAGTTAGCGCCATCGGCACCGACGACCAGGCGTGCCGTCAGCATTGCGCCATCTTTCAGGGTCAGAAATGCCTCGTTCTCACCCCAGGCCACCTGCTGTAATTCAGCGGGTGCCAGCAGCGTAATATCCGCTGAACGCTGCGCCTTTTGCCACAGCGCATAATGAATCTCTGAGTTTTCGACAATGTGCCCCAAATGGCTGTAGCCCATGCTCTGGTCATCAAACGCAATACGTCCAAAGCTGTCTTTGTCCCAGACTTCCATGCCGTGGTAGCAGCAAGCGCGACAGGCTACAATATCGGACCAGACGCCAAGACGGGTCAGCAGTTTTTCGCTGGCGGCATTAATAGCCGATACGCGAAGCTGAGGAGGTGCATCCGCCGCCAAAGGCTGCGGGACATGTTGTTCCAACACCGCAACGCGCAACCCGCTGCCCTGCAAGCCGCAGGCAACCGCCAGTCCCACCATGCCGCCACCCACAATTGCTACATCAACACTTTGCACTGTTTATACCTCGAAACCTGTAATCCGTAGGCCTGATAAGCGCAGCGCCATCAGGCATTTTTGCGGAGACCCTTGCCGGATGGCGGCTTTGCCTTATCCGGCCTACAGGTCATATTTATCGCGCAACCCAACCGAGGGTTCGCTCCGCCAGCGCATCGCGCGCAGGGGTAAATAATTCCATCGCCATCAGCCCGACATTTCGTCCAACAACCAGCGGGGCCCAGCGATTGGCAAACAGATACACCAAATTATTAGTCACGCCAATCGTCGTTTCGCGATCGCGTTCGCGGCGATGCTGATAGCGTGCCAGCACCGCATAATCACCGACATCTTCCCCGCTGTTCTGCGCCTGGGTCAACGTTTCAGCCAGGCTCATCACATCACGCAGACCAAGGTTGAAACCTTGTCCGGCAATGGGGTGCAGCGTCTGGGCTGCGTTCCCTACCAGCACGGTTCGATGGGTAATCGCTTTTTGCGCCGAGGTTAACGAAAGCGGATAGGCGTTGCGTTTACCCGCCTTGATAATACGCCCCAGCCGCCAGCCAAACGCGGTTTGCAGTTCACGGCAAAACCGTTCGTCGGACCAGGCCAGAATCTCATCGCGCCGTTCCAGCGGATGACACCACACCAGCGAGCAGCGACCATCAGACATGGGCAGCATTGCCAGCGGGCCATATTGCGTGAAACGTTCAAACGCTCGACCGTCGTGCGGCACAGAGGTTGTGACGTTGGCAATTACCGCCAGTTGCTCATAGGGGTGTTGCTGCCAGTCAACGCCGCAGGCGGTAGCCAGTGCGGAGCGCGTACCGTCGGCGGCCACCAGCAGGCGACCATCAATCATTTCGCCATTTTCCAGCGTAACTTCTACGCGCTCCTGCGTGCGTGACACGCTGGCTACGCGGTCGGGGCAGTGCAGCGTGACGCCCGGCGCTTTACGCAGCAGCGCAAACAGACGTAGCCCGACATCGTGCAGCTCTACGACCTGCCCCAGCGCCGGAATACGGTATTCCTGCGCATCCAGCGTTACAAATCCGGCATGGCCGCGATCGCTGACGTGAACGGTTTTGATCGCCGTTGCGCAATCGGCTATCGCCTGCCATATGCCAATTCGCGCCAGCTGTTGGCAGGTCCCTGCCGCCAGCGCGATCGCCCGGGCATCAAACCCTGGATGGCGATCGTTGTCAGGCGCGCTTGCTTCTATCAGATGAACTGGCAGCGTCCCATAACTAAGCTGGGAAATGGCCAGCGCCAGCGTCGCGCCGACCATGCCACCACCGACGATAATCACGCTCATTGCAGTCGTGCCGCAGCCATCAGGGCTTCAATGTCATCCGCTTTCTTCACTACGCTGGCGGTCAGGTTTTCATTGCCGTCCTCGGTGATGAGAATGTCATCCTCAATACGAATGCCGATACCACGATAAGCCGGTGGTACATCGGCGTCTGGCGCGATATACAGTCCCGGCTCGACGGTGAGCACCATTCCCGGCTCAAGAATACGTGAGCGGTCCTGACCATAAACGCCGACGTCGTGCACATCCAGCCCAAGCCAGTGGCTTAGACCATGCATAAAGAATGGGCGATGTGCATTTTCGGTAATCAACTGATCGACATCACCGTGCAAAATACCGAGTTTCACCAGACCCGTAATCATGATGCGCACCACTTCGCCGGTGACTTCCTGAATGGACGTTCCGGGACGATACAGACGCAGGCTGGTCTCTAAGGATTCCAGCACGATATCGTAGATTTCACGCTGTGCTGGGGTAAATTTACCATTTACCGGAAAGGTACGCGTAATGTCGCCCGCATAGCCTTTGTATTCACAGCCAGCGTCGATCAGCACCAAATCGCCATCGCGCATTTCACTTTCATTTTCGGTGTAATGCAGGATACAGCCGTTTTCACCGCTGCCGACAATCGTGTTATAGGACGGATAACGCGCACCATGGCGGGTAAATTCGTGGTGAATCTCCCCTTCTAACTGGTATTCAAACATTCCCGGACGGCATTTTTCCATCGCACGGGTATGCGCCAGCGCGGTGATTTCTCCGGCACGACGCATGACCGCAATCTCTTCTGGTGATTTGAACAGGCGCATTTCATGCACCATTGGACGCCAGTCGATAATCGCGGCAGGCGCTCGCAGATTTTGTCTGGAACCTTTACGCAGTTTATCCAGCGCTGTGCACACAATCTCGTCAGCCCAGGCATATTCGCCTTGTGCGTGATACACCGCGTCCAGGCCATTGAGTAAAAGGTGTAACTGTTGGTTGATTTCGCTGAAGGCCAGCGCCCGGTCAACGCCGAGTTTTGCCGGTGCGGCATCCTGACCGAGACGGCGGCCAAACCAGATCTCCGCCGTCAGATCGCGAACCCGATTGAACAAAACGCTATGGTTATGAGTGTCATCGCTTTTAATCAGCACCAGCACGGCTTCAGGTTCGTTAAAACCGGTGAAGTACCAGAAATCACTGCTTTGGCGGTACGGGTATTCACTGTCCGCGCTGCGCGTCGCTTCAGGCGCGGCAAAAATCAGCGCGGCGCTGCCGGGCTGCATTTGTGCCAGTAAAGCCTGGCGGCGGCGCTGGAATTCTTGCTGAGATATTTCGCTCATCACACTCTCCTTGGCGTTTTGTTCTTAATGCAGAGTCGGTTTACGGACTTCAGGCGCGGTCGGCTGTTGACGCGTAAACGTGTCATGACACAGCAAGGCGGCTACACGCACGTATTCGATGATCTCTTCGAGCGACATTTCCAACTCTTCCTGATCTTCGTCTTCGTCATATCCCAACTGAGCGATATTACGCAGGTCGTCAATCGCTTCCCCGGTTTCGCCGGTCACTTTGTCGAGCTTCGGTTGTGTCACACCGAGGCCCAGCAAAAAGTGGTTTACCCAACCAGCCAGCGCATCGGCGCGATCGAACACGCTAACGTCATCGCCTTCAGGCAGATAAAGCTGAAAAAGGAAACCATCATCTTCCAGCGCATCGCTGGTGGCAGAGTGCATTTTCAGCAGCGCCTGAGCCAGCTCGTGACCGAAGGCCAGACCTTCGTTCGTCAGGTCGTGCAGCAGCGGCTGCCATGAGCTGTCGTTGTTGCCGCCACAAATCATTCCGCTGATTAAGCCGTGCATTTCGGCCGGGGTTAATCCAGCCCCTTGTTGGTTCAAAAACTGGCTAACGTCGTTGTAGCCAGGCATTTCGTTCTGTATAGACATAAGCATTCGTCATCAAAGGGAGGAATATTCATGGTATGCTACCACTTTGGACCCTGGTGAACCAGAAAAGGGCTTGTATCTTGATACCAGGGTAGCTATAGTGTCGCCCCTTCGCGGACCCAAGGTCTGGAGACGAAGGCAGCGCAGTCAATCAGCAGGAAGGTGGCATGTCTGCACAACCCGTCGATATCCAAATATTTGGCCGTTCACTGCGAGTGAATTGCCCGCCTGAACAAAGGGATGCGTTGAATCAGGCTGCGGACGATCTCAATCAGCGATTGCAAGATCTGAAAGTTCGCACTAGAGTCACAAATACTGAGCAGTTGGTTTTCATCGCCGCGTTGAACATCAGCTATGAATTAACTCAGGAAAAAGCGAAGACGCGTGAGTACGCGGCGAGCATGGAACAACGTATTCGGATGCTACAACAGACCATCGAACAGGCGTTGCTTGATCAGGGTCGCATAACCGAAAAAACGGGCCAAAACTTTGAATAACACTTTTCGGTTTACTGTGGTAGAGTGACCGTGAAGACAAAATTTCTCTGAGATGTTTGCAAGCGGGCCAGTCCCCTGAGCCGATATTTCATACCACAAGAATGTGGCGCTCCATGGTTGGTGAGCATGCTCGGCCCGTCCGAGAAGCCTTAAAACTGTGACGACGCATTCACCTTGAACCAAGGGTTCAAGGGTTACAGCCTGCGGCGGCATCTCGGAGATTCCCTTCTACCTGGCAACAGCCATGACACTACTTTCTGAACTCCCTTTATCCCGGCAAGAAATTCGTCAACTGATTCGTCAGCGTCGACGTGCGCTTACCTCTGAGCAGCAGCATCAGTACGGTCAGCAGGCCGCGACCCGAATGCTCAGTTTTCCTCCAGTTGTACTCGCACATACGGTGGCAGTATTCCTCTCGTTTGATGGCGAACTCGATACTCAGCCGCTTATCGAACAGCTGTGGCGAGCGGGCAAGCGCGTCTATCTTCCGGTGCTTCATCCCTTCAGCCCCGGTAATTTACTGTTCCTGCACTATCATCCGCACAGCGACCTGGTGACCAATCGCTTAAAAATTCAGGAACCACGGCTTGATGTACGCGACGTATTGCCGCTGTCAAAGCTGGATGTACTGATTACACCGTTAGTGGCGTTTGATGAATACGGGCAACGCCTGGGCATGGGCGGCGGATTTTACGACCGTACGCTACAAAACTGGCAGCAGCATAAGATCCAACCCGTGGGCTACGCGCATGACTGCCAGTTAGTCGAGAAGTTGCCGGTTGAAGAGTGGGATATTCCGCTGCCTGCGGTGGTGACGCCATCCAAAATTTGGGAGTGGTAACCGTTTTTTGTCGATTGACAGCGTCGTTTTTTTGACCTAAATTCCTCGGTGAAGGGTGAGGGAGGCGAACCTCCCTCCTGCGTACTCTCTGTTAATATGCTGGCGAAGCGATGATTAACAGGATCAGCAGCATGATGACGTATCTCATCATCGTCCCTTTCCTTTTCAGAGCCCCTGCTTCGGTAGGGGCTTTTCCGTTTCAGCGCTATGCTGAGCCCCTATCGTAAATTCCTTTTATTGATGTACAACGCAGAGCGCAGCCTTTAATTACCAATTGCGGCAAGGGTCGAAAACAGAATGTATGCGTTACACAAAGAGATAGTAAGGCAGGAAAATCAGAGGAAAGATGGGCAGGTCAACCGCCTGCCCATGTAGAGGAAATCAGTACAGCAGACGAGCGCGAATGGTTCCCGGAAGGGCTTTCATCGCCAGCAGCGCTTTCTCCGCCACATCTTCATCCGCTTCAATATCAATAACCACGTAACCTACCTGTGCGGAAGTCTGCAGATACTGTGCGGCAATGTTGACGCCCTGCTCGGCAAAAATCTGGTTCAGCGCGGTCAGTACGCCGGGACGGTTTTCGTGAATGTGCATCAGACGACGACCACCGTGCAGCGGCAGCGACACTTCCGGGAAGTTAACTGCAGACAGCGTAGAACCGTTGTCGGAATACTTGGTCAGTTTACCCGCCACTTCAAGGCCGATGTTTTCCTGCGCTTCCAGCGTGGAACCACCAATATGCGGCGTCAGGATCACGTTATCAAAATCACACAGCGGCGAGGTGAAAGGATCGCTGTTAGAAGCAGGCTCGGTTGGGAATACGTCGATTGCCGCCCCCGCCAGATGTTTCGTTGCCAGCGCATCACACAGCGCAGGAATATCGACAACCGTACCGCGTGCGGCGTTGATCAGCAGTGCACCTGGTTTCATCAGCGCAATCTCATGCGCACCCATCAGATTTTTGGTGGAGGCGTTTTCCGGCACGTGGAGGCTAACCACATCGCTCATATTCAGCAGGTCGGAAAGATGCTGTACCTGCGTGGCGTTGCCCAGCGGTAGTTTATTTTCAATATCATAGAAGTAGACGTGCATCCCCAGCGATTCCGCCAGAATGCCCAACTGAGTACCAATGTGGCCGTAGCCGATAATCCCCAGTTTCTTGCCACGCGCTTCAAACGAGCCGGTAGCCAGTTTATTCCACACGCCGCGGTGCGCTTTGGCGTTCGCTTCGGGGACGCCGCGTAGCAGTAGCAGCAGTTCGCCAATCACCAGTTCGGCAACAGAACGCGTGTTAGAGAATGGCGCGTTAAACACAGGGATCCCGCGCTTTGCCGCAGCAGACAGATCAACCTGATTGGTGCCAATGCAGAAGCAGCCAATCGCGACCAGTTTCTCTGCGGCGTCAATCACATCTTCAGTCAGATGGGTACGGGATCGCAGGCCAATGAAATGGGCATCACGGATGGACTCTTTCAGTTGCTCAGTGTCCAGAGCGCCTTTGTGAAACTCGATGTTGGTATAACCTGCTGCACGAAGGCTTTCGAGCGCTTTTTGATGCACGCCTTCAACCAGCAGAAATTTAATCTTCTCTTTCTCCAGTGATACCTTTGCCATTTCCCCGACCCTGTCTTTTTTTGTTCAAACTGATGTGTTGTGTGTGGGATTTTCATCCTCCTCTTCAACATATCAAAAAATAATATTGCGGCAATATGAACGTTTGCGTCGCCGTGCTGAGGAAATGTCATTCAGCGGGAATTGTCAGAGGAATATACTGGCGATAACTTTTTCTTTGGAGGGATCGGCAGGACAATATTATAAACGTGACACAAGTCACCAAATTTGCCCTGCCAAAATTTTTTTAACGGGAGAAGACGCTCCCATCAGATCATTTTACGATAGTTTTCACGCCGTCCGGTGTGCCAATCAGCGCCACATCCGCACCACGGTTGGCGAACAGACCTACGGTTACTACGCCCGGAATCGCATTGATGGCGTTTTCCAGCGCCACGGCGTCAAGGATCTCCAGACCGTGTACATCAAGGATCACGTTGCCGTTGTCCGTCACTACGCCCTGACGGTATTCAGGACGGCCGCCCAACTTCACCAGTTGACGCGCGACTGCGCTGCGCGCCATTGGGATCACTTCCACCGGCAGCGGGAAGTTACCAAGAATATCGACTTCTTTGGACGCGTCCGCGATGCAGATAAATTTCTTCGCCACCGAAGCAATGATTTTTTCACGGGTCAGCGCTGCGCCGCCGCCTTTGATCATCTGCATATGGCCGTTGATTTCATCCGCGCCGTCAACGTATACGCCAAGGCTGTCCACCTCGTTAAGATCGAACACGTGGATGCCAAGGCTTTTGAGTTTTTCGGTCGAGGCGTCCGAGCTGGACACTGCGCCTTCAATCTGACCTTTCATTGTGCCCAGCGCATCAATAAAGTGTGCGGCTGTTGAACCGGTACCTACGCCCACAATGGTGCCGGGCTGTACATACTGAAGTGCCGCCCATCCTACTGCTTTTTTCAGTTCATCCTGCGTCATGATCGTTTCGCCTGTGGTGTGAATATGGTGGGAAAATTCACGCGCATTATAGAACATTGTGCAGAAAAATGTTCCCACACCCGCTCGCAAGCGGCGGATTTCGTCTTTACCCAACCTAAATTTGTGTCATAGTGCAGAACAAGCAAAATTTTCAGGAGTGCGTCAAAGCAATGAAACGTCCGGACTACAGAACACTACAAGCACTGGATGCGGTTATTCGTGAACGAGGATTTGAGCGCGCGGCGCAAAAGCTGTGCATCACGCAATCCGCGGTTTCACAGCGCATAAAACAGCTTGAGAATATGTTCGGACAACCGCTGCTGGTGCGTACCGTCCCCCCGCGCCCTACCGAACAAGGACAAAAGCTTCTGGCACTTCTGCGCCAGGTTGAACTGCTGGAAGACGAGTGGCTGGGTGATGAACAAACCGGATCGACGCCGCTGCTGCTTTCTCTGGCGGTGAACGCCGACAGCCTGGCAACCTGGTTACTTCCGGCGTTAGCCCCGGTACTGGCCAATTCGCCGATTCGGCTAAACCTGCAGGTTGAGGATGAAACGCGCACTCAGGAGCGTCTGCGTCGTGGTGAAGTGGTCGGTGCGGTGAGTATCCAACATCAGGCGCTGCCAAGCTGTCTGGTGGATAAACTCGGCGCGCTGGACTACCTGTTTGTTGGCTCCAAACCTTTCGCCGAACGTTATTTCCCTAACGGCGTCACCCGCTCCGCCCTGCTGAAAGCCCCGGCGGTAGCGTTTGACCATCTTGATGATATGCACCAGGCGTTCCTGCAACAAAACTTCGACCTGCCGCCGGGCAGCGTGCCGTGTCACATCGTTAACTCGTCTGAAGCTTTCGTCCAACTGGCGCGTCAAGGCACCACCTGCTGCATGATCCCGCACTTACAGATTGAGAAAGAGCTGGAAAGCGGCGAGCTGATCGACTTAACGCCAGGCCTGTTCCAGCGTCGGATGCTTTACTGGCACCGTTTTGCACCGGAAAGCCGCATGATGCGCAACGTTACCGACGCGCTGCTGGAATACGGGCACAAGGTGTTGCGTCAGGATTAAACCATTTATTGCTCCAGAGTGCCGGATGGCGGCGTAACGCCTTATCCGGCCTACAAGCCTTTACCCTCTTTTCATGCTATTCCCGCCACGTCTTTGAAATACATCACAAAATAAAACACGCCACGCGGCAAAAAACGACGTCCTGTTGGCTATTTTTTGCTGGCGACAAGCCAAATGAAAAAGCTCACCGTATCCGCAAAGATTCAACTTATTGCGTAATACGGAGCAAAAAATGGCAAACGTGCAGGAGTGGCAAACACTCGCCAACAAAGAACTCAGTCGACGGGAAAAAACCGTTGAGTCGCTGGAAAGACAGACGGCGGAAGGGATTGCCATCAAACCGCTGTACACCGAAGCGGACCTCGATAATCTGGAAGTCACGGGCACCCTCCCCGGTCTGCCGCCTTACGTGCGTGGCCCGCGCGCCACCATGTATACCGCGCAGCCGTGGACCATTCGCCAGTACGCCGGTTTCTCTACCGCCAAAGAGTCCAACGCCTTTTACCGCCGCAATCTCGCCGCCGGGCAAAAAGGGCTTTCCGTCGCCTTTGACCTTGCCACCCATCGCGGTTATGACTCAGACAACCCGCGCGTGGCAGGTGACGTCGGCAAAGCGGGTGTGGCGATCGATACTGTCGAAGATATGAAGGTGCTGTTCGACCAGATCCCGCTGGATAAGATGTCGGTATCAATGACCATGAACGGCGCGGTGCTGCCGGTACTGGCGTTTTATATCGTCGCTGCAGAAGAACAAGGCGTAACGCCGGAGCAACTCACCGGGACCATTCAGAACGATATTCTGAAAGAGTACCTGTGCCGCAACACCTACATTTACCCGCCAAAACCTTCAATGCGTATCATCGCCGACATCATCGCCTGGTGTTCCGCCAATATGCCGCGCTTTAACACCATCAGCATCAGCGGTTATCACATGGGGGAAGCCGGGGCGAACTGCGTCCAGCAGGTGGCGTTTACGCTGGCTGACGGCATTGAGTACATCAAAGCCGCGCTGTCTGCCGGGCTGAAAATTGATGACTTCGCGCCGCGCCTGTCATTCTTCTTCGGCATCGGCATGGATCTGTTTATGAACGTCGCCATGCTGCGCGCGGCTCGCTATTTGTGGAGTGAAGCAGTCAGCGGTTTTGGCGCAAACAACCCGAAATCTCTCGCTCTGCGTACCCATTGCCAGACCTCCGGCTGGAGTCTGACCGAGCAGGATCCTTACAACAACGTGATCCGCACGACCATTGAAGCGCTCGGCGCTACGCTTGGCGGCACCCAGTCTCTGCATACCAACGCCTTTGATGAGGCGCTCGGGCTACCCACCGATTTCTCGGCCCGCATCGCGCGTAATACACAGATCATCATTCAGGAAGAGTCAGAGATCTGCCGCACCGTCGATCCGCTGGCCGGATCGTATTACGTCGAGTCGCTCACCGATCAAATCGTGAAGCAGGCGCGCACGATCATCAAACAAATTGATGAGGCAGGCGGCATGGCGAAAGCGATCGAAGCCGGGCTCCCTAAACGGATGATCGAAGAAGCTTCCGCGCGCGAGCAGTCGCTGATCGACCAGGGTAAACGCGTTATCGTCGGTGTGAATAAGTACAAGCTAGATAAAGAAGACGAAACGTCGGTACTGGAAATCGACAACGTGAAGGTGCGCAACGAGCAAATTGCCTCGTTGCAGCATATCCGTGCAACTCGCGACACTGATGCCGTCAATGCCGCACTCGCGGCGCTGACCCACGCCGCGCAGCATAATGAAAATCTACTGGCCGCCGCCGTTAACGCCGCCCGCGTTCGCGCCACGCTTGGTGAGATCTCCGACGCGCTGGAAACCGCTTTTGACCGCTATCTGGTTCCCAGCCAGTGCGTCACCGGGGTGATTGCGCAAAGCTATCACCAGTCCGACAAATCCGCCGATGAGTTCGACGCCATCGTTGCGCAAACCGAACAGTTCCTCGCGGAAAATGGTCGCCGACCGAGGATCCTGATCGCCAAGATGGGCCAGGATGGTCACGATCGCGGCGCGAAAGTGATCGCCAGCGCCTACTCCGATCTCGGCTTCGATGTTGACCTCAGTCCGATGTTCTCCACACCAGAAGAGATCGCCCGTCTGGCGGTAGAAAACGATGTGCATGTAATAGGCGCATCGTCACTGGCGGCGGGTCATAAAACGCTGATCCCGGAACTGGTTACCGCGCTCAAAAAATGGGGGCGTGAAGATATCTGCGTGGTAGCAGGAGGCGTTATTCCGCCACAGGATTACGCTTTCCTGCACGAGCATGGCGTGGCCGCCATTTATGGCCCCGGCACACCAATGCTCGACAGCGTTCGCGACGTATTAACCCGTATCAGCCAGCATCATGATTAACGCCGCCACGCTTGAGGATACCGTTCGTCGCTTGCGGCTTGGCGAACGGGCTACGCTCGCCCAGGCAATGACGCTGGTCGAAAGCAGCCACCCGCGCCATCAGCCGCTGAGTACGCAGTTGCTGGACGCGATTATGCCGTTCACCGGTAACGCCCTGCGTTTGGGGATAACCGGTACGCCGGGCGCGGGCAAAAGCACCTTTCTGGAAGCATTCGGCATGCTGTTAATCCGTCACGGATTACGGGTGGCGGTGATCGCCGTCGATCCCAGCAGCCCGGTCAGCGGCGGCAGCATTCTTGGCGATAAAACCCGCATGACGGAGCTGTCTCGCGCAGAATCTGCGTTTATTCGCCCGGTTCCCTCCAGCGGTCATTTAGGTGGTGCCAGCCAGCGCGCCCGCGAATTAATGCTGCTTTGCGAAGCGGCTGGTTTCGACGTGGTGATTGTGGAAACCGTCGGCGTTGGGCAGTCAGAAACCGAAGTCGCAGGCATGGTGGATTGCTTTATCTCACTGCAAATCGCCGGCGGTGGTGATGATTTGCAGGGCATCAAAAAAGGTCTGATGGAAATGGCGGATCTGGTCGTCATCAATAAGGACGACGGCGAGAACCATACCAACGTGGCCATCGCCCGCCATATGTACGAATCCGCCCTGCATATTCTGCGCCGCAAATATGACGAGTGGCAGCCGCAGGTTCTGACCTGTAGCGCACTGGAAAAACGCGGTATTGAGGAAGTTTGGCAGGCGATAACCGACTTTAAAACGTGCCTTACCGCCAGCGGTCGACTGGAAAAAGTCCGCCAGCAGCAGGCGGTGGACTGGTTACACCAGCAGGCTGAAGAAGAAGCCCTACATCTGCTGTTTGCGCGGACTGATTTCGACCGCTATTTCCAGCAGACGCTACAGGCCGTCAAAAATAACGATCTGTCGCCGCGCACCGGTCTGCGGCACATCAGCGAATTTATCCAGCATCATTACTTTCAATAAAGAGAACATTATGTCTTATCAATACGTCAACGTGGTCATCATCCAGAAAGTCGCGGTTATTGAGTTCAACTACGCCCGCAAGCTCAATGCCCTGAGTAAAGTGTTTATTGACGATCTGATGCAGGCGCTGAGCGATCTCAATCGTGCGGACATTCGCTGCATCATTTTGCGCGCTCCGAGTGGAGCCAAAGTTTTCTCTGCCGGGCATGATATTCATGAACTCCCGACCGGACGTCGCGATCCGCTCTCTTATGACGATCCGCTGCGTCAGATAACCCGCATGATCCAAAAATATCCAAAACCGGTGATCTCTATGGTCGAAGGCAGCGTCTGGGGCGGCGCGTTTGAGATGATCATGAGTTCCGATCTGATCATCGCCGCTGAAACATCCACCTTCTCGATGACCCCGGTCAACCTTGGCGTGCCGTATAACCTGGTCGGCATCCACAACCTGACTCGCGACGCCGGTTTTCACATCGTTAAAGAGCTGATTTTTACCGCTTCGCCGATTACCGCTCAGCGTGCGATGGCCGTCGGGATCCTCAACCATGTGGTTCCTGTAGACGAACTGGAAGATTTCACCCTGCAAATGGCGCACCACATCTCGGAAAAAGCGCCGCTGGCAATCGCCGTCATTAAAGAAGAGCTGCGCGTGCTGGGTGAAGCGCACACCATGAATTCCGATGAGTTCGAGCGCATTCAGGGCATGCGCCGCGCGGTGTACGACAGCGAGGATTATCAGGAAGGGATGAACGCGTTTATGGAAAAACGTAAACCTAATTTTGTCGGCCATTAATCACGTCTGAGGAAGGAGACGGCCATGAAACGGATGAGCGCCGAACAGGCGGCAGAAATTATCCAGCACGATGATATGGTGGCGTTTAGCGGCTTTACCCCCGCGGGTTCGCCAAAAGCGTTACCCACCGCAATTGCCCAACGCGCCTGCGAACAGCATCAGAACGGACAGCCTTTTCAGATCCGCCTGCTGACCGGAGCATCAATTGGCGCCGCCGCTGATGATGTACTATCCGCGGCGGATGCCGTTTCCTGGCGTGCGCCTTATCAAACGTCATCGGGCCTGCGCGAGAAAATTAATCAGGGCCAGGTGAGGTTTGTCGATCTCCATTTGAGCGAAGTGGCGCAAATGGTTAATTACGGCTTTTTTGGCGAGATCGACGTTGCCGTCATTGAAGCCTCAGCCATCGCGCCGGATGGCCGGATTTGGCTGTCCAGCGGTATCGGTAATGCCCCCACCTGGCTGCTGCGGGCGAAAAAAGTGATCATTGAATTGAATCATTACCATAATCCGCGTGTGGCGGAGTTTGCCGATATCGTGATACCCGGTGCGCCGCCGCGGCGTAACAGCGTACCCATTTTTCATACCATGGATCGCGTAGGCAGCCAGTGCGTACAGATAGACCCCAAAAAGGTGGTTGCGGTGGTGGATACCGAACTGCCCGATGCAGGAAATGCATCGGATAAAACCAATCCGGTCAGCCAACAAATTGCCGATAACGTAGTCTCTTTCCTGCTGGCAGAAATGGCGCACAAACGCATTCCATCTGAGTTTCTGCCCTTACAAAGCGGGGTGGGCAATATCAACAACGCGGTAATGGCTCGACTGGGCGAGAACCCGGATATCCCGCCCTTTATGATGTATTCGGAGGTGTTGCAGGAGTCGGTGGTGCATCTGCTGGAAACGGGCAAGATAACCGGTGCCAGCGCCTCCAGCCTGACCATTTCAGCCCCGTCGCTACAGAAGATTTACGACAACATGGACTTCTTCGCCAGCCGGATTGTATTGCGCCCGCAGGAGATCTCCAATAACCCGGAAATCATCCGTCGGCTGGGGGTTATTGCGCTCAACGTCGGTCTGGAGTTTGATATCTACGGTCATGCCAATTCCACGCACGTTGCGGGGGTGAACCTGATGAATGGCATCGGCGGCAGCGGGGACTTCGAGCGCAACGCCTACCTGTCTATCTTTATGGCGCCGTCGATTGCCAAAGGCGGGAAAATCTCAACCATCGTACCGATGTGCAGCCATGTCGACCACAGCGAACATAGCGTTAAAGTGATCGTGACCGAACAAGGGATTGCCGATCTGCGTGGGCTATCTCCGATGCAGCGGGCGCACACGATTATCAATAACTGTGCGCATCCGCTTTACAGAGATTATTTGCACCGCTATCTGGAAAAAGCGCCCGGCGGGCATATCCATCACGATCTCAGCCATGCGTTCGATCTGCATCGCAACCTTCTCGAAACAGGCTCGATGCTGGGTTAACTTGCACTACCGTCACGATCTTCAGCAATATGCTGGAGAATGGTGGCGGTATAGCGATGATTTTTCAGCGAATAGAGAAACTCCTGCATATACATGGGACTGCCGGGCGCGTCGAAATATTTCAGCGTCGACGGGTTCACCAGCCGCCATGCGAAGTGCGGGATCACCGTCAAAAACTGCCCGCGCTCCACCGCGCTAATCTTGGCCATAAAGCTGTACGGACGATAGATTATCGTCGGGTTGATCCCGCAGGGCCGCATGTATGCATCCAGCATCGCCTCAAAGTTGGCGCGATTCTGGAAGCGCATTTGCAGCCAGGGCAGCTCGCGCAGCAGATCCTGCGGCTGTTTTTCTTCATAGCGCCGGGAAACGAGAAACCCCAGACGCAGCGGAGGCAGTTCGCTGATCGCCAGGTTTTCCAGCTCCTGCACGCGGGGGGAAACGTGCTGTGGCGAGATAATAAAATCCAGTTTGCGGTCGAACAGGTTATCAATCACCCCATTCTCGCTAAATTCAACGGCCTGAGCCGTTACACCGTCATACTTGTCACCAAGGCTAATCAACTGGTCAAAAATAATCGTCGGGTAGGTATTGTCGATGCCGATGACGATTTCCCGCGAGCGGCGAGAGGCGTTATGGATTTCGTTATCAATGGCAGAGAGGCGCTGATAAACGGGAAACAGCTTCTGATACAGCTCCTGTCCGGCTTTATTCAGGCTGATGTTGTTATCTTTACGGGTAAACAGCGTATAGCCGATTTGATCTTCCAGTGCGGCAATGCTTTTGCCAAACGGCGATGCGGTCATGTGTATTTTTTCTGCCGCTCTGGCGATGTTATTGGTTTGCGCCAGCAGAATAAAATTACGCATCTTTTTTGAGATAAAAATATCCATAGCGTCCCCTTAAAAATCGCTATGGCCTATCCTCATTACGGCGAAAAAAAAGACCGGATGTGAAGTCTCATTTTTACAGTTGCTCACAGAAAAAACCCGGCTGGAAAGCCGGGTCTGCAACAATTACTGAGTTTTGGCAGGCGTTGCCGCTGGTTGCCCCGCCGTCGGCTCAATCTGGAAGACGACATCAACCTGATCGTCAAACTGAATAACCGGCTGTTCGTAGGTTTCCTGAGCAGAGGCAGCAGGTGCCGCGTCTGCCTTCATCATCCGTACCATCGGGCTAGGCTGATAATTGGAAACGTGGTAGCGCACGCTGTACACCGGGCCAAGTTTGCTATTGAAGCCCGCGGCCAGCTGTTCAGCCTGATGAATGGCATCATCAATTGCCGCTTTACGCGCTTTATCTTTGTAAGCATCCGGTTGAGCAACGCCCAGTGATACCGAACGGATCTCATTCAGACCCGCCTTCAGCGCGCCATCGAGCAGCGCGTTGAGCTTGTCAAGCTGACGCAGCGTGACTTCTACGGTGCGCACTGCACGATACCCTTTGAGGATACTTTTACCATTCTGGTAGTCGTAGTCCGGCTGGGTTCGCAGGTTTGCAGCGTTAATATCTTTCTTCGCTATCTGGTTTTGTTCAAGGAAGGACAGATATTGCGCCACGCGCTCATCGGCCTGCTTCTTCGCTGAAGCCGCATCCTTGGCAGCAACGTTCACTTCAATTGCCAGCGTGGCGATGTCTGGTGTCGCATCCACGCTTGCCGTTCCGGAAGTCACGATGTGCGGTCCATTTGGCAACTCATTTGCCTGTACCGATAGTGCGCTGAATCCGACTAATGCCGCCAGGGCCATTATTTTGAACTTCACGGTCGTTCCTCCATGTTTCATTAATTACCCCGAAACTCAGGGCACATGCAGGCAAGCTTAGCCGATCTCGCTGCGTTGTCCATCAGACAACACTTAGTTGAACAACGCATGAACGTGCGCAACACCTTCTTTTGCCAGTTGAAAAGCGATAAACCACATCACTAATCCTACCAGGGTATTGATGATGCGCTGTGCTTTAGCCGTGCGCAGACGCGGAGCCAGCCAGGCCGCCAGCAATGCCAGACCGAAAAACCACAGGAACGAAGCGCTGACGGTTCCCAGCGCAAACCAGCGCTTAGGCTCAACGTCCAGTTGGCCCCCCAGACTCCCCAGCACCACAAAGGTATCCAGATAAACATGTGGGTTTAGCCAGGTTACCGCCAGCATGGTGGCGATGATTTTCCAACGTCCCTGCTTCATTACCTCAGCGCTGGCCAGTTCCAGATTACTGCTCATCGCCGTTTTTAACGCGCCAAAACCGTACCAGAGCAGAAACGCCACTCCGCCCCAGGTGACCAGCGCCATCAACCACGGCGACTGCATCAGCAAAGCGCTACCGCCAAAGATACCGGCGCAGATCAGCACTAAATCGCTGATAGCACAGAGTAAAGCAATCATGATGTGATACTGGCGGCGAATGCCCTGGTTCATCACGAAGGCATTTTGTGGACCAAGCGGAAGTATCATGGCCGCACCAAGTGCAAGCCCTTGAAAATAATACGATAACACGTTAATCATCCCGAACTGTTTCTCTTAGGAGCAGACTATAGCGCGGGAAAATCATTAGCGGAAATTGATAATTTTAATCGCAGATTAGGGAAATTAATGGAAAGATAGTTTTATCGGCCCGGAAAGCGAAAGCACCTCCGGGCGCGTAATTACTCTGCCGTACTCTCTTTCACACGCTTGAAGTTCACATCCATCTGCGGATACGGGAAGCTGATGCCGTTGGCATCGAACTCACGCTTAATGCGTTCCAGTACATCCCAGTAGACACTTTGCAGATCGCTGCTGTTGCTCCAGACGCGTACGACGAAATTAATTGAGGAAGCCCCCAGCTCATTCAGGCGCACCGTCATTTCACGGTCTTTAAGAATGCGATCTTCCGACTGAATGATATCAGTGAGGATTTTTTTCACCTGATCGATATCGGAGTCGTAAGCCACGCCGATAATAAATTCGTTACGACGAACCGGCTCGCGAGAGAAGTTAATGATGTTCCCGGCAATAATTTTACCGTTTGGGATCACAACAATCTTACCGTCAACGGTGCGCATAGTGGTGGAGAAAATCTGCACATTGAGCACGGTTCCGGCCACGCCGCCGAGATCGACATACTCACCCGCACGGAACGGACGGAACATTACCAGCAGGACACCTGCGGCGAGGTTAGACAGCGAGCCTTGCAACGCCAGACCGACGGCTAAACCTGCGGCACCGAGAACGGCGATCACGGAGGCAGTTTGCACCCCAACGCGGCCCAGCGCGGCAATCAGCGTGAACGCGATAATACCGTAACGCACCAGTGCAGAGAGGAAGTCGGCAACGGTGGCATCAATTTTACGCGCCAGCATCAGGCGGTTAACGGTATTTGATACGATGCGCGCCACGATCATACCGATAATGACAATCGCGATGGCCGCAACGATGTTGACGGCATAGCTCAACAGCAGTTCCTGGTTACGCACCAGCCAGGTGCCCGCACCGTTTATGCTGTCGACAACATTCAAATCTTCCATTTAGTATTCCTTGGTCATGTCAAAAAAATTCATGAGATCATTCTCACAAAAATACTGTACTAAAGGTAAACAAAAAAGACCGAACATGCCATTTTTCAACATGATCCAATAAAAGCATTCGTAGATTCAATGATCGGTTGGTTGATCAATCATCCGCAAGAACCCGCTGACCAGTGGATCTTTCTGCTTAAAGATTTCGGCAATTTCACTGACCACCTTTCCGCTACCTGCATTCTTCCAGGCGATAGAGAGCGGTGACGGTTGGCGTGGATTGATTACCTCACGGGCAACCAATGCTCCGGACTCAACATAAGGACGACACATCCGCTCCGGCAAGAAACCGACCCCGAGGCCGCTTAAATGACAGGCCAGCTTGGTACTGAGATCCGGAACTTTGATCTCCTTTTGACCACTGAGCAGCCAGGCAACGCGGCGCGTAAGCGTGCGCGAGGTATCTTCAATATTAATCGCCGGGTAACGACGCAGCATATCGTCTGACAGTACAGGCGCGGGGTGGCGAGCCAGAGGATGATTCTGCGCCACCACAAACTGCCAACTGATGTCACCGAGTGACAACAGAGAAATATTATTGGACAACGACTCCGATCCGGTGACGCCAATGGCTAACTGGAAATCGTCATACAACAGTGAATCCCACACGCCCATATAGACCTGTCGGGAAATCTGAAAGCGGGTAAAGGGAAATTGTTGATGCAGCCAGGTCAGTAAATCCGCCGTGGTCTGTGGCTGGTACAGCAGATTATTGATAACGATATTCACCTGCCGTTCAACGCCCGCATTGATTTGCTGAAGCTCATCCGGCATCGCATCCAGCCAGTTGAGCCACTGCCGGCAATGCTCAAGCAGATGCTGTCCGGCCAATGTCAGACTGACAGTGCGCGTAGTGCGCATGAAGAGTTGAGTCCCCACCTGCTCTTCCAGCGTTTTGATACGATAGCTAATCGCCGCTGGCGTTTTATGAAGCGAACTGGCTGCGCGGGAAAAACTCTCCGTCTCCGCAACCCGAATAAACGTGCGTATTGTTTCCTGATCGAGCATGCATTCTCCTTGGATCGTTCCTCTGTAACCACTGTTGAGCTATTGCTATCCCTAGCAATATATCTGCTCCCGAGGTATGACCAACAGCAAGCAGATGCGCAATTGCAAAATGAGACTCGCGCCCCGGTTGTAAAGCGCGTATGACCTTCTGCACTGATGTAGAAAACTCCCCCACTCTGGCGCTGTTCAAATAGCTGCAACTGACTGATGTAGTGAGTTTTGCCAGCTGTTTCGCCGGAGGTAAAAAATACTGAAGTTGCGCAGAAAACCCTGCGGCATACAGTACGGCCAACATGCCAGTGAGCATGTCATCACCGCTAGGCGTCAGCCCAGGTCCACATCCGATCAGCCAGCTCCAGTCGGGGGTCATGCCGCAATACCAACAATAAAGCTGCTTAATAATCTCAGAATAGTGCGACATCGTGTGAACCGGTTGATTTAGCGCTCCGCAGAGGCCACTGTGTTGCGTACAAAAAGAAAGATCGACTGGGGCAATGGCGATGGAGCTTATTGGCAATTGCAGTATGCGACGCGGGCAAATTGTGATGTTTTTCCCTCGAAGGATATTTCCTTGTTTGCTTAGCCATTCAATCTGAGCCACGTGGGGAAACTGCACGGTACTCAGCAATACGGCTGTCGGCCCCATTCCTTTTCCGTGGCGAAGCAACGTCAATAACTCACCGTCTGGACGGCAAAAGTTAATCGCCTGCGTAAAACAGCTATGCCGTCTCCATTCGCCATCGGGAAGCCGATAAAACCCGGCGCAGGCTAGAGCATTAATTGTCTTCATCAGTAATACTCAGGGGCGGCCTTGCCGCCCCTTCAATATCAGGCGGTGATGTGATGTAGTTCGGCCAGAGCTTCAAGTGCTTTTTCAAAACAGAGTAGCGGTGCACGTACGGTTCCCGCCCCGACCTGACCAATCCCCGCATCTTTATGCGCGATACCGGTATTAATCAGCGGCGTAATCCCCGTCTCTACGACACGACGGACATCCAGCCCCAGACATGCCCCCTTGAAATCCCATGAGGGGATCTGAAACAGCGGGTTGTTGGCAAGATAGATCTCCGCCATCTCTTCTGAGGTTTCCAGCGCCGCGCCCATACCACCCGCGCCGACGAAGCGCGTTACGCCGGGTGCCGCAATCATTGCTGCACCACCAATCCCCAACGTTTCTGTGATGGCGCTGTCGCCAATGTCCGGATTCGCGTCAGCCTGGCTATAGCCGGTAAAAAACAAACCCTGCGGCGTATTTACCGGCGCGGTAAACCAGCGATCGCCAGTTCCGCTCACGCGAATGCCGAAATCACGACCGTTACGCGTCATCGCAGTGACCACTGAGCCTGCCTTAATTTCCGCCGCGGCATCCATCACTGCCTTACTATAGGCCATAGCCAAATTGAGGAAGAATTGGTCTGTTACGCTCAGGAACTGCAGTACCTCAGTGATTTCCGTCTTCGGACGATCCAGACCCGCGATCACCGGAGAGAGTGTACGCAGTAACAGAGAAGAGGCAGCAATATTACGCTGGTGGAACTCATCGCCCATGGTGATGGCCTGCGCCATCATTGCCGTCAGATCGACGCCATTTTCCATCAGCGAGAGCGCTTCCTGTAGTACTGGCGCCAGCGTGTCGCGCATCCAGCGCAAGCGCTTTTGCACGTCATCACCGTAGGCGCCAAAACGCATCACTTTGCCAATACCTTCATTGAGGTTGCAGCAGGACTGGTTACCATGCACCACGTCACGCACCACCAGCACCGGCATATTAGCGGAGGTGATTCCCCCCATCGGACCTACCGCACCAACGTGATGGCAAGGGATAAAATCAACCTCACCCTGCTCCAGCATCCACACGGCATCTTCTTCCGTCACCGCCCAGCCTTCAAACAATGATGCGCCAATGCAGGCTCCGCGCATTGGGCCGGTCATCTCTTCCCAGGCGATCGGCGGACCAGCGTGCAATAATTTGCGTCCAGAAGACAATTCGGCCACCGCTTCTTTTGCAGGGCGCACAGCAACCCAGTGGGGACGCGCGGCTTTAATTCGTTCGATAATGGCTTCGTTGGCCTGTGCAATAGATGAATACATATCCGTACCTCTGAACTTAATGTAACTGTTTGAGTAAACTGGCAAGACGGGCGTTGCCACCGGCAACAGGCGCCCACTGATAATGCACAACCGGCGTACCGCTGCTTTGCAGATCCAGTGCAAAGCTGCGTAATCCAGCGTTAATGACCTGTACGCCATCAAGGAGTGCGCTATGGGATGCCAGGATGCTACGTTCCTGGTGATGTGTCAGGTTGACGGCGAGTAAAACTGCCTCTTCCAGCGTTTCCACCACCGCTATCCCAGCCTCGCGAAGTATCTCCGCCTGCCCACAGCGCCCCTGCGGATCGGCCTCGGTTCCGGTCAGAGTGGCAATCACCACAAGCGGGGCGGCACGTTTGGCTCGCACCTGCTCTACCGCCTCAACAACCGCTCCAGCCGGGTCAGCACAGGCGCCATAGCCCAGCACCACATCCAGAAGCAGTACGCCCACATCCGGCAACGCGGCCAGTTTTTCGATCTCAATGCTGCGAGTCGTCGGGTCAATCATCGGATGCGGTCTGCCCAGGGTGTAGCTGTCGTCCCCCAGGTCGACAATGCGATGGCCACCGCCTTCCAGCATCACTCCCTGGTCATGGCTTTCGCTAACGGGTACTCCCAGCCCGGCAGAGAGCAACATAGCGGCTTCAGCTGCCAACGTGCCGCCGGCGTACAGACCGTAAATACCTTTACCTGCCACTTCCGGTTGAACCTGTCTCTGCAGTGCCACACGCATCAGCAATACCGCCAGTTGTGCAGCATCAGAAAGTGAATTCGCCAGCCAGACGTTACCTTCGCGACGCTGCTCCGGCTTGCTTCCCAGAAACAGCGCGACAACCGGTTTACCCACGTTTTGCATCGCGGCAATAATGCGGGTTCGCACCTGCGGTGACGGTGGTTTAGAGACAAACGCAATCACCCGCGTGGCATCATCCGTAGCCAGCATTTCCAGTGCGGTCAATGCGCTGATGCCGCCAACATCAGCACTCAGGTCGCGACCACCCAGACCGATAGCGTGGCTCACACCCTGCTGGTGTAGTGCAATCTGCGAAGTAATTTCCTGAATCCCGGTGCCTGACGCGCCAATCACGCCAATCCCGCCTTCAGGGAGTACGTTGGCGAAAGCTAATGGACTTCCGGCTATCATCGCGGTTCCGCAGTCTGGTCCCATGACGAGAAGCCCGCGCTCGCGCGCCAACGTTTTCAGCTCAACTTCTTGCTCCAGCGGCACGTTATCGGAAAAGAGCATCACGTTTTTGTTCGCCAACAGTCCCTCTTTGGCAACGGACGCGGCATATTCCCCAGCGACCGATATCAGCAACAGATTAGCCTGAGGCAATTTCTGGCACGCACTTTCGAAGCGACGTGCTTTAACCAGTTGATGCGAACTCCCTGACGCATTGGTAATCGCGTTCAGCTCTTTTTCCAGTTGCTCACGGATCAAATCCAGTATCCCGGGCTCTTCGCCTTCGGTTCGGACTGCGACACAAATATCGTTTGGCGTGGCGTCAGCAAAGTCGTCGTGCCAGAATCCGGTGGAATCCAGCATTGATTTATTGGCTGGCGTTCCCATCATGACTGAAACCTGATCGACTTCCGGGCGTTCACTGAGTTTTCGGGAAATGATCATCAGGCTGACGGAATCCTGAAAACTTCCCTTTTTAATAAAGGCGTAAATCATTACCGCTACCTCTTTATGTGCGTTTTTCTTTTAAAAACAGCATTGCAACTAAACCGATAGCCAGCAGAGTGGCTGAAACATAGAAGCTGGAAGCCAGGCTTCCGGTCATATCACGTGCCGCGCCGGCAATAATGGGGGCAAGAATAGATGAGCTCATGCCGATGAAATTAAATAAACCAAATGCGGTGCTGTAGTTATTTTCATCCACGCTGTCGGCAACCAGCGCAACCAGTACTGGATCCAGCGCCAGTTTACCCACCAGACCATAGACACACAGCGCAATGATTACCCCTGTCATATTCGGCATCCAAATAATTGACAGCATGCTGATAATCGCTACCGGCACCAGAAACATAATTAATGGTTTTCGCTTGCCTAATTTGTCAGAAAGGCTGGAGAATAACAGCGCGCCAGGAATTGAAATCCAGGCCACCAGCGAAGAGATAAACCCGGTTTCGCTACCGGCAATACCACGTTCATTTTGCAAATAATAGGGAAGCCAGGTCAGGATTACGAAGAAACCGAACAGGCTACAGAACACCATTATATAAGTAATAATTAAGTTACGATTTTTTAGCAGGTCGCTGAACTTACCTTTTTTCACCGGCGCACCATCGACATCAGCGGTGCGTTTCTTCTCTTTTACGAACAGCCATATAGCCACCCCGACCAACACCGAGGGAACCGCCATCGCATAAAATGGCATGCGCCACGAATGTCCTTGATCGTATACCAGCCAGCTTGAGGCCATCAAACCCAGCGCAATACCAAAGGCCATACCACTGTTGATGATCGCACTGCCAAGAGAACGATATTTCTTCGGGATCTGCTCGGAAGAGAGACCGTATTGCGGACCGTAGTAGGTTCCTTCACCAGCCCCCGTTACCACGCGGGCAAATAGCAACGTATACCAGCTTTTCGCCCAACCAGTAACCGCGGTGAAAACACCAAATAGAATAAATCCTGGAACCAGTACTTTTTTCTTACCAATTTTGTCGCCCAGAATTCCGGCTGGAACCTGAAGCAAAGCATAAGAAAAATAGAACACGGAATTAAGAATACCTAACTGTGTGCCGCTTAAACCAAATTCCTTTTCTAATTCGCCCATCACCGGATTGAGCACCGTACGGTCGGCGTACATAAAAATCCATCCGAGCCAGAACAGGAAAACGGTGACCCACCAGGCCGGTATTCCCTTTTTCTTTGTGGCCTCAGCCACTTCATATGAACCAGACATAAGCAATCTCCCGGTAATAATTACCGCTGAATACCTCATGTTACCTGACACGATACGTGAGGTTTGATGTTTTAACTGCGCCTACCTTATCGGGGTAAAAATGTATTTCATTTGAACAAAGTCACACAAAATCCATTGTTATAAATTCCTGGGAACTGACCACAGCATTATTAAAAAAAGTCTAATAATCATTTTTAAAACAATTTAAATAAAGAGACTGAAATCATCATTAATTATCGAGTTATTTTTGTAGATATTTTACTTGTCGCTCCCATCACATAATAAAGGTAATAAAACGTTATTTTGACCGCGAGATAATTTGCATAATGAGGTCATCAATGAAAAAGAGAATTGTCATTGCTCTTGGCGGTAATGCGTTATTACAGCGCGGAGAAATTTTGAGCGCAGAAAACCAGCGGCGGAGCATTCAGGTATTTGCTGAGATGGCAGCCGAATTAGCCCGTGACTATCAGTTGGTCATTGTTCATGGCAACGGCCCTCAGGTTGGCCTGCTGGCGCTACAGAATGCAGCATACAAAGAATCCCCGGTCTGGCCGCTGGATATTCTGGTCGCGGAAAGCCAGGGAATGATCGGTTTCGCTATTACTCAGGAACTGGCGTCATCCGCGGGTAACTCTCCCGTCACAACGCTGATGACCCGGGTTGAGGTGGATCCGCAGGACGAAGCCTTCTCAGCTCCCGGTAAGTATATTGGCCCCGTGTATCAACCGGATCAACAGGCAGAGCTGGAAGCACGCTATGGCTGGCAGATGAAAACCGATGGGCAATATATTCGCCGCGTGGTTCCCTCACCGACTCCGCTGAAAATTCTCGATAGCGACGCCATCCGTACGCTGATGGATGCGGGACATACTGTGGTTTGCTGTGGTGGCGGCGGTATTCCGGTTATTGCACAGGGTGATGGTTACCAGGGAACCGAGGCCGTCATTGATAAGGATTTGACTGCTGCCGTTCTGGCACAATCCATCAACGCTGACCATCTGCTGATTCTGACAGACGCCGATGCCGTGTATGAAAACTGGGGAACGCCGCAGGCGCGTGCGCTACGACATGCCACCGTTGAGGAACTTACGCCATTTGCCACACCTGATGGCGCGATGGGGCCTAAAGCGGCGGCGGTGATGCAGTTTGTCAAACAGACCGGGAACGCGGCATTTATCGGCGCCCTGAAAGATGCCCCGCAGATTCTGGCTGGAGAAAAAGGTACCTGCGTGACAAAGTAAACCGAGATGAAAAAAAGGCTTCCCGGAGGAAGCCTTGTTTGTCGTTAGCAGACTGAATTACAGAACGTCAACCGCGTTCAGTTCTTTGAAAGCCTGTTCCAGACGGGTGATCATGGTTGCCTGACCAGCACGCAGCCATACGCGCGGATCGTAGTATTTCTTGTTCGGCTGATCTTCGCCTTTCGGGTTACCCAACTGGCCCTGCAGGTAAGCTTCGTTTGCTTTGTAGTAGTTCAGAACGCCTTCCCAGGTAGCCCATTGGGTATCGGTGTCGATGTTCATTTTCACTACGCCGTAGCTTACGGAGTCTTTGATTTCCTGAGCAGTAGAACCGGAACCGCCGTGGAAGACGAAGTTCAGGCTGTTGTGCGGCAGGTTATGTTTCTTAGAAACATAGTCCTGAGAGTCGCGCAGGATGGTCGGGGTCAGAACCACGTTACCCGGCTTGTAAACGCCGTGTACGTTACCGAAGGACGCTGCGATGGTGAAACGCGGGCTGATTTTGCTCAGCTCGGTGTACGCGTAATCAACGTCTTCCGGCTGGGTGTACAGTGCAGAAGCGTCCATATGGCTGTTGTCCACGCCGTCTTCTTCGCCACCGGTGCAACCCAGTTCGATTTCCAGAGTCATGCCCATTTTGGACATGCGCGCCAGATATTTGGAGCAGATTTCGATGTTCTCTTCCAGAGACTCTTCAGACAGGTCGATCATGTGAGAAGAGAACAGCGGTTTGCCGGTTGCTGCGAAGTGTTTTTCACCCGCGTCCAGCAGACCGTCGATCCACGGCAGCAGTTTCTTCGCGCAGTGGTCAGTGTGCAGGATAACCGGAACACCGTAGTGTTCAGCCATCTGGTGAACATGATGCGCGCCAGAGATAGCACCCAGGATTGCAGCGCCCTGAGGCACGTCGGACTTCACGCCTTTACCCGCGATGAAAGAAGCACCACCGTTGGAGAACTGTACAATTACCGGCGCTTTAACTTTTGCAGCAGTTTCCAGAACGGCGTTGATGGAGTCGGTACCCACGCAGTTAACAGCTGGCAGAGCAAAGTTGTTTTCTTTAGCTACCTGGAAAACTTTCTGTACGTCATCACCAGTGATTACGCCTGGTTTTACGAAATCAAAAATTTTAGACATATTACGAGTCCTGTATCTTCGGCCTTG
>NZ_CP080033.1:4106824-4116846 GCF_019382635.1 Citrobacter sp. Colony219
GCGCGCTCTAAAGCGCGCTAATAATTGGGCAGGTTTCCCTGCCCATTAAAGTCTTACTTTTTAGCACGCTCTTCGAGCATGGCTACTGCTGGCAGGACTTTGCCTTCCACGAATTCGAGGAACGCGCCGCCGCCAGTAGAGATGTAGGAGATTTTGTCAGCAATGCCGAACAGGTCGATTGCTGCCAGGGTGTCACCGCCGCCTGCGATAGAGAATGCTTCGCTGTCTGCAATGGCATTAGCAACGATTTCAGTACCTTTGCGGAAGTTCGGGAATTCGAACACGCCAACCGGGCCGTTCCACAGAATGGTTTTCGCATTCTTCAGGATGTCAGCCAGCTGCTGTGCAGAAGCGTCGCCGATATCCAGGATCTGCTCGTCTTCTTTTACATCGCTAACGGATTTCAGGGTAGCCGGTGCGGTTTCAGAGAATTCAGTTGCAACGCGAACGTCGGTTGGGACCGGGATGTCGCAAGTGGTCAGCAGACGCTTAGCTTCGTCAACGAGATCTGCTTCGTACAGGGATTTACCCACGTTGTGACCTTGAGCAGCAACGAAGGTGTTCGCGATACCACCGCCAACGATCAGTTGGTCAGCAATTTTTGACAGAGAATCAAGAACGGTCAGTTTGGTAGAAACTTTAGAACCACCAACGATAGCAACCATCGGACGAGCAGGTTCTTTCAGTGCTTTACCCAGTGCATCCAGCTCGGCAGCGAGCAGCGGACCTGCACAAGCGACATCGGCGAATTTACCGATACCATGAGTAGACGCCTGCGCACGGTGAGCAGTACCGAAAGCGTCCATAACGAATACGTCGCACAGAGCAGCATATTTTTTGGACAGTGCTTCGTCGTCTTTCTTCTCGCCTTTGTTAAAGCGAACGTTTTCCAGAACAACCAGTTCACCGGCAGCGACTTCAACGCCGTCCAGGTAATCTTTTACCAGGCGAACCGGAGCAGACAGTTTATCTTTCAGATAGTTAACAACCGGCAGCAGAGAGAATTCTTCGTTGTACTCGCCTTCGGTAGGACGACCCAGGTGGGAAGTTACCATCACTTTAGCACCCTGTTTCAGGGCCAGTTCGATGGTTGGCAGGGAAGCACGGATACGCGCATCGCTGGTTACTTTCCCTTCTTTAACTGGTACGTTCAGGTCCGCACGGATAAAAACGCGTTTACCAGCCAGATCCAGATCGGTCATCTTAATTACAGACATGGTGAATCCTCTCGTTGATTCATAAAGTTTTGTCGACGCTCAAGCGTCGAGCCTGAAACCAATAGCAGCCATCGCTAACGTCGTGTCGAGCATACGGTTAGCAAAGCCCCATTCATTATCACACCAGACCAGCGTTTTGATCAGGTGAGCGCCACTCACGCGCGTTTGCGTGCCATCAACGATGGCGCTGTGCGGGTCGTGGTTAAAATCTACTGAGACCAACGGTAATTCCGTATAGTCAACTATACCATGAAATGCACCTTGTGCTGCTTTTTGCAGCAACTGGTTGACTTCACTGGCTTTTACTGGTTTTTTCACCGTCACGCTTAAGTCGATCGCCGTCACATTTATGGTCGGTACACGCACCGCAATCGCTTCAAAACGATCGTTAAACTGCGGGAAAATTCGCGTGATGCCCGCCGCCAGTTTGGTATCAACCGGAATGATCGACTGGCTGGCCGCTCGCGTGCGGCGCAGGTCAGGATGATAAGCATCAATAACCTGCTGATCGTGCATCGCGGAGTGGATCGTGGTGACGGTACCAGACTCAATGCCGTAAGCATCATCCAGCAATTTGATGACGGGTATTATGCAATTCGTGGTGCAGGAGGCATTGGAAACGATCCGGTGCTCAGCGCGCAGCTGATCCTGATTAACGCCAAACACAACGGTTGCGTCGATGTCGTGACTACCAGGATGTGAAAAGAGCACTTTCTTTGCGCCGGCGGCAATATGCGCCTCGCCGTGTTCGCGGCTGCCGAAGACCCCCGTACAATCCAGCACAACGTCGACACCCAGTTCGCGCCACGGAAGCGCATCGAGCGTTCGCTCATGCAGAATGCGGATCGCGTCATCGCCAACGATGAGCTGGTCTCGTTCCTGACGAACATCCCAGGCAAAACGCCCATGGCTGGTGTCATATTTCAACAAATGCGCCATGCCTGCAGCATCCGCCAGTTCGTTGATTGCCACCACGGTGATTTCCGCCCGACGCCCGGATTCATATAAAGCACGAACCACGTTGCGTCCGATGCGACCGAAACCATTAATCGCTACGCGTACGGTCATAGGTCTCCTGCAAGGATTTCTCAGAAACGATGTGGCAGACAGAGTAATGCAGCAAATCGCTCAGGGAAACCTTACCTGTCGCAAACTGCGACTAATTGGTTAATTGTCGAACATTTAATCGACTGAAACGCTTCAGCTAGAATAAGCGAAACGCGGAATAAAAGGAATGATTGTCCAGCAACAGAACACAGTTATCTGACTTACGTCACATTTTAACGTCCTTCAACGCAACTTTTATTCCATATTCCAGAATTACGAATAACCGTAGCAAGATTATTTCGTTGCCATGTCACAAATCCTGATTTATATCAGAAAGCTCCCTAACCCGCGTCTATATTATCAGCGCTACGTCCGAGTCTCGGAGTCCCTCAACTATGGCAACATTCTATCCCCATCCATCTGAAGCTCGCTTTCATGCGCTGCGTTTATTACCGGGCCAGGAAGTCTTTTCAGCGCTACACGCTTTTATCCAGCAGCATCAACTACAGGCAGCCTGGATAGCGGGTTGCACCGGCAGTTTGACCAATATTGCTCTGCGCTTCGCCGGACGTGAAGAAACCACATTACTTACGGGTACGTGGGAAATTATCTCTCTGAACGGCACGCTGGAACTTACCGGCGAGCATCTCCATCTGGCGGTTGCTGACCCACACGGCGCGATGCTGGGCGGACACATGATGCCGGGCTGTACCGTACGAACCACGCTGGAACTGGTGATTGGCGAGTTGACGTCTCTGGCATTCAGCCGTCAGCCCTGCGCCGTTTCCGGTTATGACGAACTGGTTATTTCATCCCGCTAACGCTTCACTTATACGAGGTCTTTTATGGCGCGTCGCCAATTTTCCAGCCAGTCTCTGGTTCTTATTGTCATTGCTATCGCCATCAACATGGTCGGTGGGCAGCTTATCAGCATGTTGAAATTACCTATTTTTCTCGACTCGATTGGCACGTTGATCAGCGCGGTGCTGTTAGGTCCGGTTGTGGGGATGCTAACCGGATTACTCACTAACCTGTTGTGGGGATTACTGACCGATCCGATCGCCGCCGCCTTTGCGCCCGTTGCCATGGTTATTGGACTGGTCGCCGGTTGGCTGGCACGGGCAGGATGGTTTCGCACCTTACCCAAAGTCGTGGTCAGCGGCGTAATTATCACGCTTGCCGTGACCCTCGTTGCCGTGCCGATTCGCACGACTCTGTTCGGCGGTGTCACCGGCAGCGGTGCGGATCTTTTTGTCGCCTGGATGCACTCGGTCGGTCAGAACCTGGTGGAGTCCGTCGCCATCACCGTCATCGGAGCGAATCTGGTCGATAAAATCCTCACGGCAATCATCGTCTGGGTGCTGCTGCGACAACTTCCGCTGCGCACCACGCGCCATTTCCCTACGATGTCTGCCGTGCGCTAAATGCATCCGTTTACGTCGTTAACTCTGTGGGCGCTTGCCGCCTGCTCCACGCTCCTGCTGCCAGCCGGAGTGCCGCTCAGCTTGTACAGCGCCGCGACGTTTGTCGGTTTGCTATGTATGAAGGCTACGCGGTCGCGGGCGAAATACGTACTCTGGCTGATGATCCCCTTAGGACTGGGGCTATGGCTGGTACACGGCGGATGGCTTACCGAGTGGATTAGCGGGCAGCCGCGCACACCAGAACGCTGGGGCGATGCCGTTACGCTCTGGCTGCGGATCCTGGCCATTGTGTCGACATCGCAGATGTGGATGCAGTACGTGCCGGTTGCGCGCTTTATGCGCGCCCTGTTTGCTTCACGCCTGCCGCCAGGCGTTGCCTATCTGTTCGCAGGCCCGCTGCTGGTGGTTGAACAGCTCAAACGCCAATTGGCGATTATTCACGAGGCTCAGCGCGCACGTGGCGTACCGCTGGATGAGTCCTGGTACCAACGTTTACGCGCTATGCCGGCATTGATTGTGCCGCTCACCCATAACGCGCTCAATGACCTGGCCGTTCGCGGTGCAGCGCTCGATATGCGGGGATTTCGCCTGCATCGCACTCGCACCACGCTGTGGGCGCCGCCAGACAGCACCTTACAACGTCTGGCCCGCTACGGTATGGTGGTTCTGATGGCGGTTGAGACAGGAGTCTGGATATGGTTACGTTAGAGCAGTTTCGCTATATTCCGACGCACGCTATGCGGCCATCCGCCTGTTACGATTTCCATTACGCCAGGCCTGGTATAGTGGCTATTTTTGGTGAGAACGGCAGCGGGAAAAGTACGCTGGCACAGCTGATGGCTGGCTGGTACCCCGACTTCCTTCCGGGAGAAATTGAGGGCACAGGCGCGCTACTGGGTAATCCCATCGGGCAACTATCGCTGGTCGAGCAGTCGAGTACCATCCAGCTTGTGCAGCAGTCACCTTACCTGCAGCTTTCAGGTTGTACTTTCAGCGTGGAGGAAGAAGTGGCGTTTGGCCCGGAAAATCTCTGCCTTACCGAGACTGAAATTATGCAGCGCATAGATGCCGCCCTTACGCTGACGGAATGTCAGCCTTTGCGCCATCGTCATCCCGGCACCCTTTCCGGCGGGGAAACCCAGCGGGTAGTCATTGCCAGCGCACTCGCCATGCAGCCGAAAATATTGATTCTGGATGAAGCGTTCAGTCGCCTGACGGCGCAAGCCACGGCAATGCTGCTGGCGCGACTGCAGCAGTGGGCACAGAAACAGCACGCTTTGGTGATACTTTTCGAACGCAACCCTTCACCTTTTCTCAGCTACTGTCAGCAGGCATGGCAGCTACTCGACGGAGCATTGTCATCACTATGCTAACGCTAAACCAGGTCAGCTATCGCTGGCCGAACGCCGCCGATGACTGTTTACGCAATATTTCGCTGGAACTCCAGGAGGGGGAATGGCTGGCGCTAACGGGCGATAATGGCGCAGGAAAATCCACGCTTTTGCGCATCATGGCCGGGCTACTGACGCCCTCATCCGGCACAATAACCGTTCAAAATCGTGCGATTGCGCAACTGAAAAACCGGGAGCGCGCCAGGGTGCTCGGCGTACTGTTTCAGGAGGCGGAGAATCAAATCTTTCACAGCAAGGTTGCAGAGGAAGTGGCCTTCGGATTACGGCTACAGAAGCTTCCGGCGACTGAAATTGCGCAACGCACGATGGCGGCGCTGCAATTATGTCAGTTAGAGGATGTCGCCGACGCGCACCCGCTCGATCTGCATACTGCACAACGACGTATGGTTGCCGTCGCCAGTCTGGAAGCCCTCAAACCCGCTATTCTACTGCTGGATGAGCCCAGCCGGGACTTTGATACGCACTGGCTTGGCGTCTTCGAAAACTGGCTGGCAGTGTGTCGTACACGTGGCGCCAGCGTTGTGGCGATCAGTCATGACGCTGCATTTACGCAGCGCCATTTTTCGCGCGTAGTACGTCTTGAAGCAGGTCAGCTACGCACGTAACTACCCTGATAAGCAAAAAAACGGGCCGCCTGAGCGACCCGTTTTCACCTGTAATCGAAATTACAGCAGTTCTTTTGCTTTCGCGACCACGTTGTCTACGGTGAAGCCGAATTCTTCAAACAGCAGTTCTGCCGGTGCAGACTCACCAAAGGTAGTCATACCGACGATAGCGCCGTTCAGGCCCACGTATTTGAACCAGTAGTCAGCAATACCAGCTTCGATAGCGACGCGAGCAGAGACGGCTTTCGGCAGTACGGATTCACGGTAAGCCGCATCCTGCTTGTCGAATGCATCGGTAGACGGCATGGAAACCACGCGCGCTTTCACGCCTTCAGCGGTCAGTTTGTCCCAGGCAGCCACGGCAAGTTCAACTTCAGAACCGGTGGCGATGAAGATCAGTTCCGGCTGACCCGCGCAATCTTTCAGCACGTAGCCACCGCGAGCGATGTTCGCCAGCTGCTCTGCGGTACGTTCCTGCTGTGCCAGGTTCTGACGGGAGAGGATCAGCGCGGTCGGGCCGTCCTGACGCTCAACACCGTATTTCCATGCTACTGCGGATTCAACCTGGTCACACGGACGCCATGTGCTCATGTTCGGGGTCACACGCAGAGAAGCAACCTGCTCTACCGGCTGGTGAGTCGGGCCATCTTCACCCAGACCGATAGAGTCGTGAGTATAGACCATCACCTGACGCTGTTTCATCAACGCAGCCATACGCACCGCGTTACGGGCATATTCCACGAACATCAGGAAGGTGGAGGTGTACGGCAGGAAACCACCGTGCAGGGAAATACCGTTGGCAATCGCGGTCATACCGAATTCACGTACACCGTAATGGATGTAGTTACCGGCAGTATCTTCGTTGATGGCCTTAGAACCAGACCACAGAGTCAGGTTAGACGGTGCCAGGTCAGCAGAGCCGCCGAGGAATTCAGGAAGCCAAGGACCGAAGGCTTCAATCGCGTTCTGAGACGCTTTACGGCTGGCGATTTTCGCCGGATTAGCCTGCAGCTTAGCAATGAATTCGTTGGCTTTCGCGTCGAAGTCAGACGGCATTTCACCTTTCATACGACGGGTGAATTCAGCAGCTTCCTGCGGGAAAGCTTTGGCATAAGCAGCAAACTTCTCGTTCCATGCGGCTTCTTTTGCCTGGCCGGCTTCTTTCGCATCCCACTGCGCGTAGATTTCAGACGGGATTTCGAACGGCGCGTATTTCCAGCCCAGCTGTTCACGGGTCAGTGCGATTTCTGCATCGCCCAGCGGCGCACCGTGAGAGTCGTGGGTACCGGCTTTGTTCGGAGAACCGAAACCGATGATGGTTTTGCACATCAGCAGGGAGGGTTTGTCGGTCACTGCGCGTGCTTCTTCAACAGCGCGTTTAATGGCGTCAGCATCGTGACCATCTACACCACGAATCACGTGCCAGCCGTAAGCTTCGAAGCGCTTCGCGGTGTCATCGGTGAACCAGCCTTCAACGTGGCCATCGATAGAGATGCCGTTGTCATCGTAGAACGCAACCAGTTTACCCAGTTTCAGCGTACCAGCCAGGGAACATACCTCGTGAGAGATACCTTCCATCATGCAGCCGTCGCCCATGAAAGCATAGGTGAAGTGGTCAACGATGTCGTGACCAGGACGGTTAAACTGCGCCGCCAGCGTTTTTTCAGCGATAGCCATACCCACTGCATTCGCAATGCCCTGACCCAAAGGACCGGTCGTGGTTTCAACACCCGCCGTGTAACCCACTTCCGGGTGACCCGGCGTTTTAGAGTGCAGCTGACGGAAGTTCTGCAGCTCGGACATCGGCAGATCATAGCCGGTGAGGTGCAGCAGGCTGTAAATCAGCATTGAACCGTGGCCGTTAGACAGCACGAAGCGGTCACGGTCAGCCCAGGACGGGTTAGTCGGGTTGTGGTTCAGGAAATCACGCCACAGGACTTCGGCAATGTCAGCCATACCCATCGGGGCACCCGGGTGACCGGATTTGGCTTTCTGTACTGCGTCCATGCTCAGCGCACGAATAGCATTGGCAAGCTCTTTACGTGAGGACATTTTGACTCCAGATCGGATAATGAAGGCCACGCCCTAAACGACTTGACGACAGCGCGTTTTGGGCTACGCCGGAAAAAAGTGCCAACAATGTAACCCAAGCCGCGTGTCATGTACATGGAGCATCCTTTTGCCGCTTCAGAAATCTCTGGATCATGCGCGCAAGTTGCGCAATCTTCTCGCCCGCTTATTGTTCTTTTCTTTATACTTAGGCCGAGCGTCGGTTCACCTGTAAACGACGCATTTTTTAGAATAATCCTGACCTTGTGCGGAAGAGAAAAAATGAAAATTCGCGCTTTACTGCTTGCTACGAGCATGGCGGCGGCATTGACCGGCTGCCAGAACATGGACTCAAACGGACTGCTTTCCTCAGGCGCGGAGGCTTTTCAGGCCTACAGTCTGAGCGATGCGCAGGTAAAAGCGCTGAGCGATCAGGCCTGTAAGGATATGGACAGCAAAGCTACCATCGCCCCGGCTGGCAGCGAGTATGCAACGCGTCTTGGCAAAATCGCCGCCGCGCTTGGCGATAACATTAACGGCCAGCCGGTGAACTACAAAGTGTATATGGCGAAAGATGTGAATGCCTTTGCCATGGCGAACGGCTGTATCCGCGTATACAGCGGCCTGATGGATATGATGACCGACAACGAAGTCGAAGCGGTGATCGGCCACGAAATGGGTCACGTTGCGCTGGGTCACGTGAAAAAAGGGATGCAGGTTGCGCTGGGTACGAACGCCGTGCGCGCAGCTGCGGCTTCCGCTGGCGGTATTGTCGGCAGCCTGTCGCAGTCGCAATTGGGCGATCTTGGCGAGAAACTGGTGAACTCGCAGTTCTCCCAGCGTCAGGAATCCGAGGCGGATGATTACTCGTATGATCTGTTGCGCAAACGTGGGATCAATCCGGCTGGCTTAGCCACCAGTTTTGAGAAACTGGCAAAACTTGAAGCAGGACGTCAAAGCTCAATGTTTGACGATCACCCGGCATCCGCAGAACGTGCGCAACATATTCGCGATCGCATGAGCGCAGACGGGATCAAGTAATCTTCGAACAGTGCCGGATGGCGGCGTGAACGCCTTATCCGGCCTACAGAATGACAAATTTAGTCCAGCGATCGGGCGTTATTGGCGAAGCCAGTTTGAGACCGGACAGCGCACAGCCACCGGAGCGTACACGTAGTACGTGAGGATGGCGAGCACTGCCCGGGTTCAAAATGGCGAGTAAAATAGCCCGAAACCGTTACTCGCCTTTCTTAGCCGCCTGGATATAGAGCATTTCTAATGCCAGCGTTGCCGCCGCCAGTGCGGTGATCTCTGACTGATCGTAGGCCGGAGCCACTTCAACAACATCCATCCCGACGATGTTCAGATCTTTCAGACCACGTACCAGTTTTATCGCGCGATCGGACGTCAGGCCGCCGATCACTGGCGTACCGGTTCCCGGTGCAAACGCCGGATCCAGACAGTCGATATCAAAAGTCAGGTATACCGGCATATCACCGACAATCTGCTTAACCTGAGCGATAATGTCATCAACGCTGCGGTCGTTAACCTGGCATGCATCCAGCACGGTAAAACCGTTGTCTTTGTCGAACTCGGTACGAATACCGATCTGCACAGAGTGATTCGGATCGATCAGACCTTCGTTCGGCGCAGTGTAGAACATGGTACCGTGGTCGAATTCGCAGCCGTTCGCGTAGGTGTCGGTGTGAGCATCAAAGTGCACCAGCGCCATTTTACCAAAGTGTTTAGTGTGCGCGCGCAGCAGCGGCAACGTAACAAAGTGGTCGCCGCCAAAAGAGAGCATACGCTTTCCGGCAGACAGCAGCTTCTCAGCATGCGCCTGCAGTTTTTCACTCATTTCACGCGCATCCCCGAACGCATAAACCAGATCGCCGCAGTCCACCACGTTCAGGCGCTCGCGCATATCGAAGTTCCACGGGAAGCGGTTGTGCTCCCAGGCCAGGTTGGTGGATACCTGACGGATCGCCGCCGGGCCATGGCGGCCGCCCGCGCGACCTGACGTTGCCATATCAAACGGTACGCCGGTGATCACCCAATCGGCGTCGCTGTCGTAAGGCATGAAGTTCATCGGCAGACGCAAAAAACCAAAGGCGTTAGAAACCAGGGAGTTGTCGTATTGATGACCTAAGGTGCTCATGTACTGACCTCTTTTAAAATCGGTGAAAAAAAATCCCCTCCGCGTCGTTAAGCCCGACGAGGAAGGGATTGATTTACGTGACTACTTGTATGGGCGAATTATCGCCTTAA
>NZ_CP080033.1:4117754-4144316 GCF_019382635.1 Citrobacter sp. Colony219
TTACTCGTCTTCGAGATAAGTGTATCCGTACAAACCTGCTTCGAACTCTTCGAGGAATTGCTGTTGCAGCTCAGCATCCAGATCGGTTTTTTTCACCTGGTCACGGAACTGCGTCAGCAGGGTGTTCGGATCCAACTGCACGTACTGCAGCATATCCGCCACGGTATCGCCTTCATCAGAAAGCTCTACTTCCACGCTACCGTCGGGGAAGACGAACACGTCAACCGCTTCGGTATCACCGAACAGGTTGTGCATGTTGCCGAGGATCTCCTGGTACGCGCCCACCATAAAGAAGCCCAGCATCGGCGGATTTTCCGGGTCGTATTCCGGCATCGGCATGGTCGTCGCAATCCCATCGCCGTCAACGTAATGGTCGATAGCACCGTCGGAGTCACAGGTAATATCCAATAGCACCGCACGACGCTCTGGCACCTGATTCAGTCCTTCGAGCGGCAGTACCGGGAACAGCTGATCGATCCCCCATGCATCCGGCATCGACTGGAACAGGGAGAAGTTGACGTAGATCTTATCCGCCATACGCTCCTGCAGTTCGTCGATAATCGGACGGTGCGCACGGTTGCTCGGGTCGAGCTGTTTCTGCACGTCATGGCACATGTTCAGATACAACTGCTCTGCCCACGCACGCTCCTGCAGGCTGAAGGTGCCTGAAGAGTAACCCACGTGAATATCATGCAGATCCATCTGGCTGTCGTGCAGCCATTCGCGCAGCGAGCGACGGGTTCCCGGCTCGTGCATCTCTTGCCAGGTTTCCCACATGCTTTGCAGGGCACGCGGTGCATCTTCAGCCGGCGGTGTGGCTTCGGTGTGTTCGCTACGCTCAACGCCGATAATGTTAGACACCAGCACAGTATGATGCGCGGTAACCGCACGACCAGACTCGGTGATGACCGTCGGATGTGGCAGACCATGCTCTTCACAGGCATCGCCAATGGCCCAAATGATATTGTTGGCGTATTCGTTCAGGCCGTAGTTTACGGAGCAGTCAGACTGCGAACGGGTACCTTCGTAGTCCACGCCCAGACCACCGCCGACGTCGAAGCACTGGATATTCACGCCCAGCTTGTGCAGCTCAACGTAGAAACGCGCTGATTCACGTACGCCGGTGGCGATATCACGAATGTTCGCCATCTGCGAACCGAGGTGGAAGTGCAGCAACTGAATGCTGTCCAGACGACCGCGCTCGCGCAGTATTTCCACCAGCTGCAGCACCTGGTTTGCCGCCAGGCCGAATTTTGATTTCTCTCCGCCGGAAGACTGCCATTTACCGGACCCCTGCGATGCCAGACGCGCACGCACGCCCAGACGCGGAACCACATTCAGACGTTCAGCTTCATCCAGCACGATAGCGATTTCAGACATCTTCTCGATGACCAGATAGACCTTATGGCCCATCTTCTCGCCAATCAACGCCAGACGGATGTATTCACGGTCTTTATAGCCGTTACACACGATCACGCTACGGGTCATTCCGGCATGGGCCAAAACGGCCATCAGTTCAGCTTTGGAACCGGCTTCCAGCCCCAGCGGTTCGCCGGAGTGGATCAGCGATTCAATCACGCGACGATGCTGGTTGACCTTGATCGGGTAAACGAGGAAATAGTCGCCGTTGTAACCGTAAGATTCACGGGCGCGTTTAAACGCGGCGTTAATCGAACGCAGTCGGTGTTGCAGGATCTGCGGGAAGCAGAATAATGCAGGCAGACGCTGGCCCTGCGCTTCACGGGCTTTCACCAACTCAGCAAGGTCAACGCGCGCTTCTGGTACGTCCGGATCCGGGCACACGCTGATGTGGCCCAGCTCATTGACGTCATAGTAGTTATTACCCCACCAGGCAATATTGTAAGTACGCAGCATCTTGCTGGCTTCCTCGGAACTCATTGCAACCTCCTGCATGGAGCGTAGTACACCGTGTTCGCCTGCTGACGAAGGCGAACCCAAAGAAATGTCGTCAGACATAGCGAACCTCAATTTTATTAACAAGTGTAAAACAGTTGACTACTATCGCAATCCGAAGACGCGATAACAACCCAAATACAGGCAGAATTTGCAGCAGATAGTGCTGACGCTCCGACTGTGCGACCGGTTTCTTTTTCATATCAATGTAAACACGTAACCGAACTTAATGCTGACGGTTCGGCGAAACCACGAGAAAACTCTTGTTTACCAAGAGCGCCCTTGTTCAGTTCTTAGTGACCGTTACCGGCCCTGGAGTCCTGAGAAGCGCCGAGATGGGTATAACATCGGCAGGTATGCAAGATGCAGATTGCGGGGGACATATGTACACCAGAACAGTGCGACAGATTCAGCAGAATACAACGGTTCATTATCTCGTATCACCTCCACGGTTGCTCCTGACGGAACGAACCCACAAGCCAAAGCTAAAGTGTTAACCCGGCTGGAAGTGGCAACACGATGGAAAACGTCGTGTGCTTTTGTATGAGCCGCGCGCCGCGTTTTATACCCATAAGGAAGTCAAAAAGCAAAAGATAAATGCGCGCATTGCCAGCACCGTCAGGAAAAATTTCCAGTTACATTTTCAGTACAATGCGACCTCAATCAAAAAAAGCTGGAAATCAGGCGAAGAACTGTCCTAAAATAGCCGTCCAGATGTTAATCCATCTATACCGATTAACACTCAGACTGCCAGTGTCCGTCATCTGCAGACTCATGGTAGAATCTTCTACACATGGCTATTCCACTCGACAGTTTGAGCTAACTAAATATTCCTTAGGTGAAATTAAATATGGCAAAACACCTTTTTACGTCCGAGTCCGTATCAGAAGGGCATCCTGACAAAATCGCTGACCAAATCTCTGATGCCGTGCTGGATGCAATCCTCGAGCAGGATCCGAAAGCACGCGTAGCCTGCGAAACCTATGTCAAAACCGGTATGGTTTTAGTTGGCGGTGAGATCACTACCAGCGCCTGGGTAGATATCGAAGAGATCACGCGTAACACGGTTCGCGAAATTGGCTATGTGCATTCCGACATGGGCTTTGACGCCAACTCTTGCGCGGTTCTGAGCGCCATCGGTAAGCAGTCTCCGGATATCAACCAGGGTGTTGACCGCGCAGATCCGCTGGAACAAGGCGCTGGCGACCAGGGCCTGATGTTTGGTTATGCAACCAATGAAACCGACGTGCTGATGCCTGCGCCAATCACCTACGCGCATCGTCTGGTACAGCGTCAGGCTGAAGTACGCAAAAACGGTACTCTGCCGTGGCTGCGCCCGGATGCAAAAAGCCAGGTCACTTTCCAGTATGACGACGGTAAAATTGTAGGTATTGATGCCGTGGTTCTGTCGACTCAGCATGCTGAAGATATCGACCAGAAATCTCTGCAAGAAGCCGTCATGGAAGAGATCATCAAGTCGGTACTGCCGACTGAATGGCTGAGCGCTGCGACCAAATTCTTCATCAACCCAACCGGTCGTTTCGTTATCGGCGGCCCGATGGGCGACTGCGGTCTGACCGGTCGTAAAATCATCGTTGATACCTACGGCGGCATGGCGCGTCACGGCGGCGGTGCATTCTCTGGTAAGGATCCGTCTAAAGTTGACCGTTCCGCAGCCTATGCAGCCCGTTACGTCGCGAAAAACATCGTTGCCGCTGGCCTGGCTGACCGCTGCGAGATTCAGGTTTCCTACGCCATCGGCGTGGCTGAACCGACCTCTATCATGGTTGAAACCTTTGGTACCGAAAAAGTACCTTCAGAACAGCTGACCCTGCTGGTGCGCGAGTTCTTCGACCTGCGTCCGTATGGCCTGATTCAGATGCTGGATCTGCTGCACCCGATCTACAAAGAAACCGCAGCTTACGGTCACTTTGGCCGCGAACATTTCCCATGGGAAAAAACCGACAAAGCGCAGTTGCTGCGTGACGCTGCAGGTCTGAAGTAATTTACTGAAGACTGTCCGCTTAGTAAGACCAGCCTCGTGCTGGTCTTTTTTTTATTCCCCAATTTTCCCCCAACGCCTCGTCACCTGAACAATGCAGTGAAGCGTTCCTCTAACAACAATGAAAGCGATTACATAGCACCGATTTTCTATCCACAACAAGTTAACATCTCTTTTCCGTCAAGCTTGCGTCACTGTTACATTATTTTTCAGGATCGTCTTAATTCCAGGCAATTAACCATATTTAATCGTATTATAAAATGTTAATTTTCAAATGGTTAATCGATAATCATGATAAATGCCAGTGTAACCGATTACACTAATGTGATGTGATTCGCATTTTTTTACCTCGTACTCACCTACCCTTAACATCAACAAAACTAGCTACCCAACCGGAGGGCATCATGCCTGACAATAAAAAAACGGGGCGTTCCAACAAAGCCATGACATTTTTTGTCTGCTTTCTTGCAGCCCTGGCTGGATTACTTTTTGGCCTGGATATCGGTGTTATTGCCGGTGCTTTACCGTTCATCACCGACGAGTTCCAAATTACCCCCCACACTCAGGAATGGGTGGTGAGTTCGATGATGTTTGGTGCTGCCGTGGGTGCCGTCGGCAGCGGTTGGCTCTCCTTCAAACTGGGGCGTAAAAAGAGTCTGATGATCGGCGCAATCCTGTTTGTTGCCGGTTCACTGTTCTCCGCCGCGGCGCCAAACGTTGAAGTGCTGCTGGTTTCCCGTGTGCTGCTCGGCCTGGCAGTGGGCGTTGCGTCTTATACCGCGCCGCTGTACCTGTCTGAAATTGCCCCGGAAAAAATTCGTGGCAGTATGATCTCTATGTATCAGCTGATGATCACCATCGGTATTTTGGGTGCGTATCTTTCCGATACGGCGTTTAGCTACAGCGGTGCATGGCGCTGGATGCTGGGCGTGATCATCATCCCTGCCCTGCTGCTGCTGGTTGGCGTCATCTTCCTGCCGGACAGCCCACGCTGGTTTGCTGCTAAACGTCGTTTTGTCGATGCTGAACGTGTTCTGTTGCGTCTGCGTGATAGCAGCGCAGAAGCCAAACGCGAGCTGGATGAAATTCGTGAAAGCCTGCAGGTGAAGCAGAGCGGCTGGGCGCTGTTTAAAGAAAACAGCAACTTCCGCCGCGCGGTATTCCTTGGCGTCCTGTTACAGGTGATGCAGCAGTTCACCGGGATGAACGTCATTATGTATTACGCACCGAAAATCTTTGAGCTGGCGGGCTACACCAACACCACCGAGCAGATGTGGGGGACTGTTATCGTCGGTCTGACCAACGTGCTGGCAACATTTATCGCCATTGGCCTGGTTGACCGTTGGGGCCGCAAGCCTACGCTGATCCTCGGCTTTATCGTCATGGCCGTCGGTATGGGCGTGCTGGGCACGATGATGCACGTGGGTATTCACTCGGCGGCCGCGCAATACTTCGCTGTACTGATGCTGCTGATGTTTATCGTTGGCTTTGCCATGAGCGCCGGTCCGCTGATTTGGGTACTGTGCTCTGAAATCCAACCGCTGAAAGGCCGCGATTTCGGTATCACCTGCTCTACCGCAACCAACTGGATTGCCAATATGATCGTCGGTGCAACCTTCCTGACGATGCTGAACTCGCTGGGCAGCGCCAATACTTTCTGGGTCTACGGTGGTCTGAACGTCCTGTTCATCTTCCTGACCCTGTGGCTGATACCTGAAACTAAAAATGTCTCTCTGGAACACATTGAACGTAACCTGATGAAAGGTCGTAAACTGCGCGAAATTGGCGCACACGACTAATCACGAAAAGCTTCCTCCCCCGCGGGAGGAAGCCTTCCTCTTGCAGTCCCTTCCCTGTCGCACTATCCTCTGGCGTTATGAAAACCTCCCGTCTCCCTATCGCCATCCAGCAAGCCGTTATGCGCAGCCTGCGGGAAAAACTCGCTCAGGCCAATCTCAAGCTAGAACGCAATTACCCGGAGCCAAAGCTGGTTTACCAACAGCGCGGAACCGCCGCGGGTACCGCGTGGCTACAAACCTACGAAATTCGTCTGAATCCCGTCCTGCTGATGGAAAATGTCGACGCATTCGTGAATGAGGTGGTGCCCCATGAACTGGCGCATTTACTGGTGTGGAAATACTTTGGTCGCGTGCCGCCGCACGGCAAAGAGTGGAAATGGATGATGGAGAGCGTGCTGGGCGTGCCAGCCCGACGCACACATCAGTTCGAACTGCAATCCGTGCAGCGTAGGACCTTTACTTACCGCTGCAAGTGTCAGGAACACCAACTGACCGTACGCCGCCATAACCGCGTGGTACGCGGTGAAGCCACCTACCGCTGCGTTCACTGCGGCGAACCACTGATTGCAGAATAATCTTCAGAATTATCAGGAACTTTTCTGATCTAACTGATTGCATACAGGAATGACTTTCGCTACGTTGCGGGCTCGTTTTGACACGGAGTTCGTGATGTACCGTAATTTTTCTTTTGCTGCGGCCCTGTTAGCCGCAGCATTTTCAGGCCCGGCTTTAGCCGAAGGCATCAATAGTTTTTCCCAGGCAAAAGCCGCTGGCGTCAAAGTTAACGCCGATGCGCCAGGCGATTTCTACTGTGGTTGCAAAATTAACTGGCAAGGCAAAAAAGGGGTCGTGGACCTCGAATCCTGTGGCTATAAAGTGCGAAAAAACGAAAACCGCGCCAGTCGAATTGAATGGGAACACGTTGTCCCCGCCTGGCAGTTTGGTCATCAGCGCCAGTGCTGGCAGGACGGGGGGCGTAAAAACTGCGCTAAAGATCCGGTCTATCGCAAAATGGAAAGCGATATGCATAACCTGCAGCCTGCGGTAGGTGAAGTGAATGGCGATCGCGCAAACTTTATGTACAGCCAGTGGAACGGTGGCGAAGGCCAGTATGGACAGTGCGCGATGAAGGTTGATTTCAAAGAGAAAGTTGCCGAACCGCCTGCCCGCGCACGTGGCGCCATCGCGCGTACCTATTTTTATATGCGCGACCAATACAACCTGACGCTCTCCCGCCAGCAAACCCAGCTTTTTAATGCCTGGAATAAGCAGTATCCGGTCACCGACTGGGAGTGTGAGCGCGACGAACGCATCGCGAAGGTACAGGGGAATCATAACCCTTATGTGCAACGCGCTTGCCAGGCGCAAAAGAGCTAACCTACACTAGCGGCAATATTTTTAACCATGCCCTGGCCTTTAATAGCTCAGGGCCATGACGCGGATGTTTAACTATGCGCATTCCCCGCATTTATCACCCTGAGCCAATCACTTCCGGTAGCCAAATTTCATTGTGTGAGGATGCCGCCAATCATATTGGTCGCGTACTGCGTATGGGGCCAGGCCAGGCGCTGCAGCTATTTGACGGCAGCAATCAGGTATTCGACGCCGAAATTACTCACGCCAGTAAGAAAAGCGTGGAAGTGAAGGTGCTTAACGCTGAACTCGACGATCGGGAATCACCGTTGCATATCCACCTGGGCCAGGTAATGTCGCGCGGTGAAAAAATGGAATTTACTATCCAGAAATCGATTGAACTGGGTGTAAGCCTCATTACGCCACTTTTTTCTGAGCGCTGCGGCGTTAAACTGGACAATGAACGCCTGAACAAGAAGCTCCAGCAGTGGCAGAAAATCGCCATTGCCGCCTGCGAACAGTGCGGTCGTAACCGGGTGCCTGAAATTCGCCCGGCAATGGATCTGGAAGCATGGTGCGCAGAACAGGACGAAGGTCTGAAACTCAATCTGCATCCTCGCGCCAGCGCCAGCATCAACACGCTGCCGCTCCCGGTGGAGCGCATCCGCTTGCTGATTGGCCCGGAAGGTGGGCTATCGGCAGATGAAATTGCCATGACCGCACGGTATCAGTTTACTGATATTCTGTTAGGACCTCGCGTTCTGCGTACTGAGACAACTGCGCTCACCGCCATTACCGCGCTACAGGTGCGTTTTGGCGATCTGGGCTAACGGAGAAAAACAATGATCAAGCTCGGCATCGTGATGGATCCCATCGCAAGCATCAACATCAAGAAAGATTCCAGCTTCGCTATGCTGCTGGAAGCGCAACGCCGCGGTTACGAAATTCATTATATGGAGATGGCCGATCTTTATCTGATCAACGGTGAAGCCCGCGCCCATACGCGTACCCTGAGCGTAGAGCAGAACTACGACAAATGGTATGAGTTCAAGAGCGAGCAGGATCTCCCGCTGGCAGACCTGGACGTTATTCTGATGCGTAAGGATCCGCCGTTTGATACCGAGTTCATTTATGCAACCTATATTCTGGAACGTGCAGAAGAAAAAGGAACGCTGATCGTCAACAAACCGCAGAGCCTGCGCGACTGCAACGAGAAGTTGTTCACCGCATGGTTTGCCGATCTGACGCCGGAAACGCTGGTCACGCGTAACAAAGCGCAGTTGAAAGCCTTCTGGCAAAAACACAGCGACATCATTCTCAAACCGCTGGACGGCATGGGCGGAGCCTCTATTTTCCGCGTGAAGGAAGGCGATCCGAACCTTGGCGTTATTGCGGAAACGCTGACAGAGCACGGTACCCGCTACTGCATGGCGCAGAACTATCTGCCTGCAATTAAAGATGGCGATAAACGCGTGCTGGTGGTTGATGGCGAACCCGTTCCGTACTGCCTGGCGCGTATTCCGCAGGGCGGTGAAACCCGTGGCAACCTGGCCGCAGGTGGCCGTGGCGAGCCGCGTCCATTAACCGACAGTGACTGGGAAATTGCCCGTCGCATTGGGCCGACGCTGAAAGCGAAAGGTTTGATTTTTGTTGGTCTGGACATCATTGGCGATCGTCTGACGGAAATTAACGTCACCAGCCCAACCTGTATTCGTGAAATTGAAGCGGAGTTCCCGGTCTCTATTACCGGTATGCTAATGGACGCCATTGAAGCGCGCCTGCAAAAATAAAAGAACTCGCCGGTAGAAGGGACCCTACCAATACTAATAGTGACAGCGCTCCTGTTTGTACGCATACTGGGCGCTGTTGCTTTTTTGAACCAGGAAACAGAACCTCTGACAATGAATTTACAGCATCACTTTCTAATTGCCATGCCTGCTCTCCAGGATCCAATTTTCCGCCGTTCCGTGGTGTATATCTGCGAACACAATGAGAACGGAGCAATGGGGATTATCGTCAATAAGCCTCTGGAAAACTTACAAATTGAAGGGATTCTGGAAAAGCTGAAGATCACGCCTGAAGGACGCGATCCGTCCATCCGTCTGGATAAAGCAGTGATGCTCGGCGGCCCGTTGGCGGAAGACCGCGGATTTATTCTGCATACTCCTCCCGCCCGTTTTGCATCCAGTATCTTAATTTCTGATAACACTATCATCACGACCTCCCGCGATGTATTAGAAACGTTGGGCACGCAGGAGCAACCGTCCGAGGTGCTGGTGGCATTGGGCTATTCATCATGGGAAAAAGGCCAGCTGGAACAAGAGCTACTGGATAACGCCTGGCTCACGGCCCCCGCAGACCTCAACATCTTATTCAAAACGCCGATTGCCGACCGCTGGCGCGACGCTGCCAAACTTATCGGAATAGATATTCAGACCATGCCCGGCGTGGCGGGACACGCATGATGAGCGGAACATTACTCTCTTTTGATTTTGGTACGAAAAGTATCGGCGTCGCCGTAGGTCAGCGCATTACCGGTACGGCCAGGCCATTGCCCGCCATCAAAGCACAGGACGGTACGCCAGACTGGAATTTGATTGAACGCCTGCTGAAAGAGTGGCAACCGGATGAGATCATCGTCGGCCTGCCGCTCAACATGGACGGTACCGAACAACCCCTTACCGCGCGCGCACGTAAATTCGCCAACCGCATTCATGGTCGCTTTGGCGTAACCGTAACGCTGCACGATGAACGTTTGAGCACCGTCGAAGCCCGCTCAGGCCTGTTTGAGCAAGGCGGTTACCGGGCGTTGAATAAAGGCAAAGTGGACTCCGCTTCTGCCGTTATTATCCTCGAAAGCTATTTCGAGCAGGGCTATTAAAGCCGCCCCTGCGCCTGTCGCTGCTGCAAACTTTGTGCAAACGTCTGCATACCTGTCTGCTGCCCGGTTTGTATCACGCCGGGTAGCTGATGCGTTTTCCCTTCGCGGATCAAATTGCCCACGGCGGGCGTGTTAACGAGCAGCTCGAATAGCGCCACGCGTCCCCCCTGCTTATCCTCCTCCAGTTTTTGCGAAAGAACCGCCCGCAGGCTGTCTGCCAGTTGATTACGCACCGGATCTTTCTCTGATGCAGCAAAGGAATCCACCAGCCGCGCAATGGCTTGTGCAGCCCCACGCGTGTGTAGCGTTGCCAGCACCAGATGTCCGGTCTCCGCCGCCGTTAATGCCAGCCGAATGGTTTCCACGTCGCGCAGCTCGCCCAGCAAAATAACGTCGGGATCTTCGCGTAACGCACCGCGCAAACCGGCGGCGAAAGAGACGCAGTGTACGCCCACCTCCCGCTGTTGAATGAGACAACGCTGGCTGGCGTAGCGGTATTCAATAGGATCTTCCAGCGTCAGAATGTGTCCCTCAATATGCTGATTAAGATACTCCACCATCGCCGCCAGGGTCGTAGATTTACCGCTGCCGGTGGCGCCTGTCACCAGAATTAACCCATTTTCACTGCGCAGCAGTTCAGGTATAGCCTCGGGAGTCTGGAGATCGTCTAAATGAGGACAATCCAGCGGTAGCAGTCTTAGCGCCAGTGACGTTCCTTGCTGATGGGCAAATGCGCTGGCGCGCAGCCGCCGGGAGTCCGTCAGGGTAACGGCAAAATCAACCTGCCCTTGCTCCCGCCACTGTACCTGTTGTTGCTCACTGAGCCAGCACATCAGCAGATTCTCTACGTCAGGCGCGGTAAACGGCGCATTTTCGATTTTTCCATGTCTGCGCCAACGCGCGGGCCATGCATTGCACAGGTGTAGATCCGACACGTTATGCTTTACACTAAGGGCCACTATTTCTTCCATATTCATATGAACATCCTCGGAAAATGAACGATATCGCGCATAACCTGGCACATGTYCGGGACAAAATCTCAGCCGCCGCGACGCGTTGCGGGCGGTCTTCAGAAGAAGTTAYGTTGCTTGCAGTCAGCAAAATCAAACCTGCGAGCGCCATCGAAGAAGCCATTACCGCAGGATTATTTTCAATTGGTGAAAACAATAACTAATGGCGAGTAGCCACGCTCTTGATTTTCCATACACCATTTTCTTCTACCATGCAGTCAATGACTTTTTGAGATGACTCACCTGTTCCAAATGTCAAATAGACATTGGTACAAATAGGATCAGTTATAGTCAGATCAATACTAATATGCTTACTCCAGTCTTCATCTGCAAAATCCTGAACCTTTAGAAAATAATCCTCTTCAAGCTCATTATTCATATAAGCTTGTTTTAATTTATTCAATGTATCAATACTAACGAAAGGCTCTAATGCCGTCGGGTTATCTGCAACTGGGATGACATTATGAGCAATCTGCTTTATATACCAGGTATTGAATTTTAATGCTTGCGTATCAGCAGGAACTATTTCTGCCATAGCAAATGATGAGAATAGAAAAGTAAATAATATTAATCGCTTCATCAGTTGTGCCTATATAATTTATACGAAGGCTGACTTTTACGATAACCGGGGCCGGGGTACACGCCATGTTCCTGCTTGAAATCTGACCACCAGTAATGCCCATCAAAAATCGCCATATGACCTGCTGCATTTCCTCCAGTATATGGTTGGATTATAGCAACATCACCTTTTACAGGATTCCCATATACTTCACGAAAACCAGCTAATACTAAATATTTCCCCATATTTTTAGCATTATCATGGTGCAATGATACGCCGCCATGTTCGATAGCTGCTGTTACTGCCCTGGCACAATAACCCGTAGCGTGTGGATGAGCATTATGTCTAACAAAATTTATAGCGGCTTCTTTATTCCACATTTACAACACCTCATTTATAAACGAAGAATATGAAATATCACAAAGCGAACCATTAGCATGAACATTAAATGCTTCTAACTCCATTTATTGACATCATCACCATGTCCCAAACTTATATTTGCAATATGTATTATCGTTTAGTTATAAAATAAGAAAAAATATTCACCCCACCAATTATGTAATACCTTAATTTTATTAGAGATATAATTTCACACCTGTTTTTATTACTTTAAACCTTTAAATTAAAGCAAGCCTGAGCTAAATAAAAACGAATTAAAAATTCTATTTATTAAATCTGTTTACATCCGCCTACAGACTCACATTTTGTACTCAGCACATCCACAGTCCCACCAGGCGCGGTAAACGGTGCGCTTTCGACTTTTCCATGTCTGCACCAACGCGCAGGCCATGCATTGCACAGGTGTAGATCCGACACGTTATGCTTTACACTAAGGGCCACTATTTCTTCCATATTCATATGAACATCCTCGGAAAATGAACGATATCGCGCATAACCTGGCACATGTCCGGGACAAAATCTCAGCCGCCGCGACGCGTTGCGGGCGGTCTTCAGAAGAAGTTATGTTGCTTGCAGTCAGCAAAACCAAACCTGCGAGCGCCATCGAAGAAGCCATTACCGCAGGGCAGCGAGCCTTCGGTGAAAACTATGTCCAGGAAGGGGTGGATAAAATCCGCTACTTTCAGGAAAAAGGCGTCAACGATCTGCAGTGGCACTTTATCGGCCCGCTGCAGTCCAACAAAAGTCGTCTGGTCGCAGAACATTTTGACTGGTGCCATACGATTGATCGTCTGCGCATCGCTGCCCGTCTGAGCGAACAGCGCCCGGCAGACCTGCCGCCGCTGAATGTGTTGATCCAGATAAATATCAGCGATGAGAACAGTAAGTCAGGGATTCCGCTGGCAGAGCTTGATGCCCTGGCTGCTGAAGTCGCTGCGCTGCCGCGCATTACCCTGCGTGGCTTGATGGCGATTCCCGCGCCTGAGTCAGATTATGTAAGGCAGTTTGAAGTTGCACAGCAAATGGCTGTAGCATTTGCCGGGTTGAAAACACGCTACCCAAATATCGATACGCTCTCGCTGGGGATGTCTGATGATATGGATGCCGCTATCGCGGCGGGTAGCACGATGGTGCGCATCGGCACTGCCATTTTTGGTGCTCGTGATTACACTAAAAAATAAGGAAAATTAAGGAACACCATGAATACGTTGACCTTCCTGCTCTCAACGGTAATTGAGCTGTATACCATGGCGCTGCTATTGCGTGTGTGGATGCAGTGGTCTCGCTGCGATTTTTACAACCCGTTCTCACAGTTTATTGTGAAAATCACCCAACCTATTATTGGGCCGTTACGCCGCATTATCCCCCCGATGGGGCCGATCGACAGCGCATCAGCATTAGTCGCGCTCGTTCTCAGCTTTATCAAAGCCATCGTGCTGTTTAAGGTGGTGACGTTCCAGCCGATCATCTGGATCGCCGCCGTGCTGATTGTCCTGAAAACCATCGGACTGCTGATTTTCTGGGTACTGCTGGTGATGGCGATTATGAGCTGGGTCAGCCAGGGCCGCAGCCCGGTGGAGTACGTGCTGATCCAACTGGCGGATCCGCTGCTGCGTCCTATTCGTCGTATTCTTCCGGGAATGGGGGGGATAGATTTCTCGCCGATGATCCTGGTTCTGCTGCTCTATGTCATTAACATGGGGATCGCGGAAGTGTTACAGGCGACAGGCAACATGCTGCTGCCGGGGCTGTGGATGGCGCTATGAGTGCCGTTACACCCTGCGACGACGGTCTGGTTTTACGGCTCTATATTCAGCCGAAAGCCAGCCGTGACAGTATTGTGGGTTTACATGGCGACGAAGTTAAAGTCGCCATTACCGCCCCGCCGGTCGATGGACAAGCCAACAGCCATCTGGTGAAGTTTCTCGGCAAACAGTTCCGCGTAGCGAAAAGCCAGGTCGTTATTGAGAAGGGCGAGCTTGGTCGTCACAAACAGGTTAAAATTATTCATCCGCAACAGATCCCGCCCGAAATTGCGGCGCTAACTGATTAGGTATCCCATGCAAAAAGTTGTCCTCGCGACCGGCAATGCCGGTAAAGTGCGTGAACTCGCCTCTCTTCTGAGTGATTTCGGTCTTGATGTTGTTGCCCAAACGGATCTGGGTGTTGATTCTGCAGAAGAGACCGGACTGACGTTTATTGAGAACGCCATTCTGAAGGCACGTCATGCCGCGCAAATTACGGGTTTGCCAGCCATTGCTGATGACTCCGGCCTGGCGGTTAATGCCCTTGGCGGCGCGCCGGGTATCTATTCAGCCCGCTATTCCGGCGAAGATGCGACCGATCAGCAGAACCTGGAAAAACTGCTGTACACCCTGCGGGATGTCCCGGATGACCAGCGTCAGGCGCAATTCCACTGCGTGCTGGTGTATATGCGCCATGCGGACGATCCCACGCCTTTAGTGTGCCACGGAAGCTGGCCGGGCGTGATTACCCGTGAACCGGCCGGAAACGGTGGTTTTGGTTACGACCCAATCTTTTTTGTGCCGTCCGAAGGAAAAACAGCTGCTGAGCTGACCCGCGAAGAAAAAAGTGCGATTTCTCACCGCGGACAGGCACTGAAGCTGCTGCTGGATGCCCTGCGTAATGGTTAAGCTTCCGCCGCTAAGTCTTTATATTCACATCCCCTGGTGCGTGCAGAAATGCCCGTACTGCGACTTTAACTCGCATGCGCTCAAGGGCGAGGTTCCTCATGACGACTATGTTCAGCACCTGCTGAGCGATCTGGATACTGAGGTGGCCCACGCCCAGGGGCGTGAAGTAAAGACAATTTTTATCGGTGGTGGTACGCCGAGCCTGCTTTCTGGCCCGGCAATGCAAACGCTGCTCGACGGCGTGCGCACACGGCTGAATCTGGCCGCAGATGCAGAAATCACGATGGAGGCGAATCCCGGGACGGTGGAAGCCGATCGCTTTGTTGATTATCAACGCGCTGGCGTCAACCGTATCTCGATTGGCGTACAGAGCTTTAGCTCCGCCAAACTCGAGCGTCTGGGACGTATTCACGGGCCGGAAGAAGCCAAACGAGCAGCACACCTGGCGAGCGGTCTGGGGCTACGCAGCTTTAACCTCGACCTGATGCATGGTTTGCCGGATCAGACGCTGGAAGAGGCGCTGGGCGATTTACAGCAGGCCATCGCGCTCAACCCACCGCATCTTTCCTGGTATCAGTTGACCATCGAACCCAACACGCTGTTCGGTTCCCGACCGCCTGTTTTACCGGACGACGACGCGCTGTGGGATATTTTTGAGCAAGGCCACCAGTTGCTGACTGCCGCCGGGTATCATCAGTACGAAACCTCAGCCTATGCGAAGCCGGGCTATCAGTGTCAGCACAACCTTAATTACTGGCGTTTTGGCGACTATCTCGGTATTGGCTGCGGCGCGCACGGCAAAGTCACCTTCCCGGACGGACGCATTCTGCGTACCACCAAAACGCGACATCCGCGTGGCTACATGCAAGGGCGCTATCTCGAAAGCCAGCGTGATGTCGCCGAAGCCGATAAGCCGTTCGAGTTCTTTATGAACCGTTTCCGGTTGCTTGAGGCCGCGCCTCGCGCGGAGTTCACACAATATACCGGGCTTACCGAGGACGTTATTCGTCGACAGATCGATGAGGCTATTTCCCAGGGCTACCTGAGTGAATGCGATGAATACTGGCAGATTACCCAACATGGTAAGCTGTTTTTGAATTCGCTGCTGGAGCTGTTTCTGGCGGAGTAATGCGGTAACGATCCAGGCCGGATAAGGCCTTGAGCCGCATCCGGCAAATTGCCTGATGGCGCTGCGCTTATCAGGCCTACAGGGTTAGGTCGATAAGCGCAGCCACCTTCATCGATTAATACTGATTAAACATTTCCTGAATCTGCTTAGGATCTTTGGTTTCGGTCAGCGCCAGCTGCAACAGAACACGCGCTTTTTGCGGGTTCAGCGAACCAGACGCGACAAAGCCATATTTCGCATCATCAACTTCAGCATCCTGGGTGGTAGCACCAGTCGGTACACGGGATGAACGTACGACAACGGTTCCTTTATGCGCGGCAGTTGCCAGCGTATCGAAAATGGTTTTATACAGGTTACCGTTACCTACACCCGCACTAACGATCCCTGCGTAACCCGCATCTACCAGCGCTTTTGCCGGCAGATCGGAGGCGTTAGCATAGTTGTAAACAATCCCGACTTTCGGCAGCTCGGTCAGCTTAGAAACATCGAACGGCGTGGATGTGGTGTGCTTACGCGCAGGCGTACGCTGGTAGTCGATTTTACCGTTATGAATGTAACCCAACGGGCCGTAGTTAACGGATTTGAAGGTAGCAACGTCAGTGGTATTGGTTTTGGTCACGTCGCGACCATCCATAACGGTGTCGTTCATCACCACCAGCACACCGCGGTTGGCAGAGGCTTTATCTGCGGCGGTTACCACGGCGTTATACAGGTTGAACGGGCCATCAGCGCTCATACCGGTAGATGGACGCATCGCGCCTACCAGCACCACCGGCTTGTTGCATTTGACGGTCAGATCGAGGAAATAGGCGGTTTCCTCCATGGTATCCGTACCATGCGTTACCACGAAGCCGTCGGTTTTATCACACTCGGTATTAATCTTTTTCGCCAGCGTTAACCAGACGTCGTCATTCATATCCTGGGAGCCGATGTTCACTACCTGCTCACCTTTAACCACGGCGATATCTTTCAACTGAGGTACGGCCTCAACCAGATTTTCTACGCCAACCTTGCCTGCCGTGTAGTTAGATTTTGTCGCGGAATCACCGCCACCAGCAATCGTCCCGCCGGTCGCTAAAATGGTGATATTTGGCAGTGCAAGCGCCGCGCCGCTGAAACCCATAACCAGTGCGGCAAGTGCCGTTCTCTTGAAAAACTCCATGTTATTTCTCCAGTTACTTGAATTTGCAGCATTATGTCTATCTCACAGATGAATAATGTGACGAGATCCAATTAACCAGATTTATATCTCCATCAAATTGTCATTCTTAGAGATGGATATCAAAAAAACAGAAATATACAAAATAAAACGGCGCAGAATGTTTCTGCGCCGTTAAACAGAGGTGAAGATTATTTCAGAGTGCTAACCAGCGTTTTACGATCGTTTTCCAGCGTCACGACGCGGGCACAAACATCTTTGCCAAACTGCTGGAAGTCTTGTTCCTGATTCTTCCATTCGTTTTGAATTGAGGTTTGCAAGCCACCGAGACTCCCGAGCACGCCCTGCAACGGATTACCACCGCCTTTGAGTACGGCTTTGGCACCCATTTCGTTGATGCTGTCCTGCAAAATACCGCCCATCGCCTGATTAACCAGCTGTTGTCCGTCCGCGCGGACTTGATCAATCGCCTTATAATGGAAGGTCAGGCCATCAGTTCGATGCTCGATGATGCGGTTCATCTGCTCTTTCAATTGCGCATCCAGCTTGGTTAAGCGGCCGCGCATGTTGCTGCTTTCACCCACTTCTTTGGCGATGATTTTATCCAGCGCTACGCGACCTTTCTCAACGCGCGCTCTGGCTCCCTCATCAATCCATGGCAGACTGCTTCGCAATGCCGCCTGATAATCTTTGGCCTGCTCACGCTGTGCAGCATTCAGGGTGTACTGTTTACCGTTGAAGGTGACATCACCGGCCTGGGTAATCACCAGGTCGCCGTTTTCGCCTTTCACCTGCACCGTTTGCGGGCTCAAAATAACATCGTCACGCGGGGTGACGCTGCACTGGTAATCTGCATGTGCGGCCATCGCCGTGAACGTTAGGACTGCCGCCAGCAGCGTTTTGCGCATCATATCTTTCCCTCAAGACAAATCGGGCCGGCATTTGCCGACCCTGTGCTACTTAGTCCCACCAAATATCGAAAAGTTCGCTGGTACGCACTTCTTCGAGTTTGTGCTCTTCCAGCCACTTACGCACGATTGCCTGGTGTTCTTCGGTGCATTTGCCGATTTCCTGCAGACAGATCAGACCTTCCCAGGCCAGATAGCCGCTGCCGTCAAAAGCCAGCTTGTTCGGTTCGATAACTTCATTGATAAAGTCATCAACGATTTGATCGACCTGCTCTCCAGATGTACCTTCCGGGAAACGCCATGCAACCGAAAATCCTACTTCCTGGAATTCTTCGATGTGCATCTTTTTACGCAGACGACGGCTACGGTTCTTTGCCATTATTTCACCCTCTCGAACATTAAGTCCCATACGCCGTGGCCAAGACGATGACCACGTTGTTCAAATTTGGTTACCGGGCGCGATTGTGGGCGCGGTACATAATCGTTACTCTCGGACTGGTTTTTATACCCGTCAATGGAGGACATCACTTCCAGCATATGTTCCGCATAAGCTTCCCAGTCGGTTGCCATGTGGAATACGCCGCCCAGCTTCAGCTTGCTTAAGATATGCTCAGCAAACGGTACCTGAACGATACGGCGTTTATTATGACGTGCTTTATGCCACGGGTCAGGGAAAAAGAGCTGAACCATAGATAAAGAATTGTCAGGAATCATTTTATGCAGGACTTCAACGGCATCATGGCACATGACGCGCAGGTTCTCGACACCCTCTTCATGGGCTGAAGCCAGACACGCACCAACGCCCGGCGAGTGAACCTCAATACCGAGGAAATTTTGCTCCGGACGCGCTTTCGCCATTGCGACCAGCGACGCTCCCATACCAAAACCTATTTCCAGCGTGACTGGCGCATCACGGCCAAACAGTTCTGCGAAATTTACAGGCTCTTCGCTGAACTCAACGCCCATCACCGGCCAGTAGTTTTCCAGCGCGTGTTCCTGCCCTTTCGTCAGTCGCCCCTGGCGACGAACAAAACTACGAATCCGGCGCAGAGGGCGGCCGTTTTCATCAAATTCCGGTGAAATGACGTCGTTCTTCATAAAAGTTTAGTCTGCTGTGTTTGAGTTCTGAAAACGGGCATTATCCAAAGTTAGTTGCCGGATGCAAGTAAAGGAAGAAAGTGAGCAGCGGAAAGTTCCGGTTTACACCCCGTTGCCGCTGTGCTGCAATCTTGCCCCCGGCAATAATGAAACGGTAATCATGCAAGCGTCTCAATTCTCGGCTCAGGTGTTGAGCTGGTACGACAAATACGGGCGGAAAACGCTACCCTGGCAAATTGACAAGGCGCCTTACAAAGTATGGCTCTCTGAGGTGATGCTGCAACAAACTCAGGTTGCGACCGTTATCCCTTATTTTGAGCGCTTTATGGCGCGCTTCCCAACGGTAACGGATTTAGCCCATGCGCCGCTGGATGAAGTTCTGCATTTGTGGACCGGACTGGGCTATTACGCCCGGGCGCGTAATCTGCATAAAGCCGCGCAGCAGGTTGTGACGATGCATGGCGGTATATTTCCGCAAACCTTTGATGAGGTCGCCGCCCTACCTGGCGTCGGTCGCTCAACCGCAGGCGCGATCCTTTCCCTCTCTCTGGGTCAGCATTTTCCGATTCTCGACGGTAACGTCAAACGCGTGCTGGCTCGCTGTTATGCTGTAAACGGCTGGCCGGGTAAAAAAGAGGTCGAAAAGAAGCTGTGGGAGTTGAGCGAGCAGGTGACGCCCGCCCATGGCGTTGAGCGTTTTAATCAGGCGATGATGGATTTAGGCGCCATGGTCTGTACGCGCTCAAAACCTAAATGTTCGCTGTGTCCGTTGGAAAATGGCTGTGTGGCCAGCGCCAATGCAAGCTGGGCGTTGTACCCGGGTAAAAAACCCAAGCAAACGCTGCCGGAACGGACGGGCTATTTTTTACTGATGCAGCATGATGACGAAGTGTTGCTCGCGCAGCGACCGCCCAGCGGCTTATGGGGGGGTTTATACTGTTTTCCGCAGTTTGACGATGAAAACGGACTGCGCAACTGGCTGGCGCAACGGCAAATTAACGCAGATAATCTGACCCAACTTAATGCGTTTCGCCATACCTTTAGCCATTTCCACTTAGACATTGTGCCTATGTGGCTTCCTGTGTCTTCATTTGGCTCATGCATGGATGAAGGCAACGCGCTCTGGTATAACTTAGCGCAACCGCCGTCGGTCGGACTGGCGGCTCCCGTGGAGCGTTTGTTACAGCAATTACGTGCCGGCACACACGTTTAACGTACCGGTCGATAGAGAGGATTTTTTATGAGCAGAACGATTTTTTGCACTTTCCTGCAACGCGAAGCCGAAGGCCAGGACTTTCAGCTGTACCCGGGCGATCTGGGGAAACGCATCTATAACGAGATTTCTAAAGAAGCATGGGCGCAATGGCAGCACAAGCAAACCATGCTGATTAACGAGAAGAAGCTCAATATGATGAACGTTGAGCATCGTAAGTTACTGGAACAGGAGATGATTAACTTCCTGTTTGAAGGCAAAGATGTGCATATTGAAGGCTATACACCAGAGTCTTAAGAACCGTTGCCGGATGGCGCTGCGCTTATCCGGCCTACGATTTAATCTGGTCCTTGCAAATAACAAACACAACACGCACTCCCGGAATGATGAAAAAATTTCTCGCGCTTGCCGTTATTGCGCCGTTGCTCATCTCCTGTTCCAGTTCGACCAAAAAAGGCGATTCCTATAACGAAGCCTGGGTCAAGGATACCAACGGTTTTGATATTCTGATGGGGCAATTTGCCCATAACATTGAGAATTTGTGGGGATTTAAGGAAGTGCTGATTGCGGGTCCAAAGGACTACGTAAAGTATACCGATCAGTATCAAACCCGCAGCCATATCAACTTTGATGACGGTACGATAACCGTCGAGACCATTGCCGGGACAGATCCCGCCGGACACCTGCGTCGGGCGATTATCAAGACATTGCTGATGGGGGATGATCCGGGTTCTATCGATCTCTATTCCGATGTCGACGACATTAAGATTTCCAAAGAGCCGTTCCTGTACGGGCAGGTGGTCGATAATACCGGCCAACCCATTCGTTGGGAGGGGCGTGCCACCAATTTCGCTGACTATCTGCTGAAAACACGCCTGAAAAGCCGCAGCAATGGTATTCGCATCATCTATAGCGTGACGATCAACCTGGTACCGAACCACCTTGATAAGCGCGCGCATAAATACGTCGGCATGGTGCGTCAGGCTTCGCGTAAGTATGGCGTCGATGAGTCGCTGATTCTGGCCATCATGCAAACCGAATCTTCATTTAACCCGTATGCGGTCAGCCATGCCGATGCGCTGGGACTGATGCAGGTGGTGCAACACAGCGCCGGGAAAGATGTGTTTCGTTCACAGGGGCGCTCCGGCACACCGAGCCGTAGCTTCCTGTTTGACCCGGCCAGCAACATTGATACCGGTACCGCCTATCTGGCTATGCTCAACAATGTCTATTTAGGCGGCATTGATAATCCAACCTCCCGTCGCTACGCGGTGATCACGGCATATAACGGCGGTGCGGGCAGCGTGCTGCGCGTTTTCTCGAACGATAAAATTCAGGCCGCGAATATTATCAACAGCATGACCCCGGGGGACGTTTATCAAACGCTGACCACCCGACATCCGTCTGCTGAATCACGCCGATACCTTTACAAGGTCAATTCCGCCCAAAAATCATATCGACGCCGCTAATATATCCCTCTTCTGCCCCGGTAAACGGGGCCCGGAAGAGGGTAAAGTGTTAACCCCATCACTCTTTTGCTTTGCAATCAGAAATTGTTTGCAAATATTTGTCACAGGTAACAAAAAAAGAGTGTCTCTCGTTGATAGAATCACATCATCAAGCCCCGGCAAATGTGCCTTTTAAAACATTCATCCGCATCACGGTGTGAGGAAATTAACATGAATCTTAAGCTGCAGCTGAAAGTGCTCTCGTTTCTGCAGTTCTGCTTATGGGGTAGTTGGCTCACTACCCTCGGCTCCTATATGTTTGTCACCCTAAAATTCGATGGTGCATCCATTGGCGCAGTGTATAGCTCGCTGGGGATCGCCGCCGTGTTTATGCCTACGCTGTTAGGGATCGTGGCCGACAAATGGATCAGTGCGAAATGGGTGTACGCCATTTGTCATCTGGTCGGCGCAGCAACGCTGTTCGCCGCAGCCGAAGTCACCACCCCAGGCGCCATGTTCTTTGTGATCTTGCTTAACTCTCTGGCCTATATGCCAACGCTGGGGTTAATCAACACCATTTCTTACTATCGCCTGCAGTCAGCCGGGATGGATATCGTTACAGACTTCCCGCCAATCCGTATCTGGGGCACCATTGGCTTTATTATGGCGATGTGGGGCGTGAGCTTCTCCGGCTTCGAGCTGAGTCATATGCAGCTGTATATCGGTGCAACGCTGTCCGTTGTTTTGGCGCTGTTCACGCTGACGCTGCCGCATATTCCGGTGGCTAACCAGCAGAAAAACCAGAGCTGGTCGTCCATGCTGGGCCTGGATGCTTTCGCGCTGTTTAAAAACAAGCGTATGGCGATTTTCTTTATCTTCTCAATGATGCTGGGCGCTGAGCTGCAGATTACCAATATGTTCGGTAATACCTTCCTGCACAGCTTCGATAACAACCCGCTGTTCTCCGGTAGCTTCATCGTTGAACACGCCTCGGTGATGATGTCGATCTCGCAGATTTCCGAGACGCTGTTTATCCTGACCATCCCGTTCTTCTTGAGCCGTTACGGTATTAAGAACGTGATGCTTATCAGTATTGTGGCGTGGATGTTGCGCTTCGGCCTGTTTGCCTACGGCGATCCGACACCGTTCGGTACCGTGCTGCTGGTTCTGTCGATGATTGTTTACGGCTGCGCCTTCGACTTCTTCAACATCTCTGGCTCGGTGTTCGTAGAGAAAGAGGTTCGCCCTGAAATCCGCGCCAGCGCACAGGGTATGTTCCTGATGATGACCAACGGCTTCGGTTGTATTCTGGGCGGACTGGTGAGCGGTAAAGTAGTTGAACACTATACGCTGAACGGTATTACCGACTGGCAGACCGTGTGGCTGATCTTCGCAGGTTACTCGCTGGTTCTGGCTTTTGCCTTCGTGGCGCTGTTTAAATATAAACACGTACGCGTTCCGGCAGGCACCCAAACTATCGCGCACTAACGTTTACGCAGAGAAAAGCGGGTTGCCAAAAGGTAACCCGTTTTTTTTGCGCTTACTTCACAACATATCCATACAGACGCTTAATACCGTCGGCATCCGTTTCACTGTAAACACCTTGCAGCTCCGGCGAGAAGCCCGGCAGCAGGTTAACCCCCTCTTCCAGCGCCAGGAAATAACGTTGCACCGCCCCGCCCCAGATTTCGCCCGGTACCACGCACAGAACGCCTGGAGGATAAGGCAGCGCACCTTCTGCCGCAACGCGACCTGCGGCATCACAAATACGCACCAGTTCGACATCACCACGGATAAAGGCGCTGTTGGCATCCTGCGGGTTCATCGCCACGGCAGGCAAACTCTCCTGTCGGAACATCGCTTTTTGCAGATCCTTCACATCAAAGCTGACGTATAAATCGTGCATCTCCTGACACAGTTCACGCAGCGTGTAATCCCGATAGCGTACCGGATACTTGTTGAAGATGGTGGGCAGCACATCTGCCAGCGGCGTATCGTCCTCAATATGCTGCTCAAACTGCGCCAGCATCGCCACCAGTTGCGCCAGTTTCTCGGTGCTTTCTGCCGGGGTCAGCAGGAACAGAATCGAGTTAAGGTCGCATTTCTCCGGAACAATGCCGTTTTCACGCAGGTAATGCGCCAGAATCGTCGCCGGAATACCAAACTCAGTATATTGCCCGGTTTGCGCATCAATGCCCGGAGTAGTTAACAACAGCTTACAGGGATCAACGAAGTACTGGTCGCGCGCGTAGCCGGAAAAACCATGCCATTTAGCACCCGGTTCAAAGCTAAAGAAGCGGCGCTCGCTGGCAATCACCTGCGTCGGATAGCTTTCCCACGGCTTACCATCAACTACCGGAGGAATAAACGGCTGAATCATCTTACAGTGGGTAAGAATCGCTTTACGGGCCTCAATGCCCAGCGCTACACACTCCGCCCATAGCCGACGCCCGCTTTCGCCTTCATGGATTTTGGCGTTAACATCCAGCGCCGCAAACAGCGGGTAAAACGGACTAGTGGAAGCATGCAGCATAAATGCATTGTTCAGACGCTTATGCGGACAGAACCGCGCCTGACCGCGAATATGGTTATCCTTTTTGTGGATCTGCGAGGTTTGCGAGAATCCGGCCTGCTGTTTGTGTACCGACTGAGTGACAAAGATCCCCGGATCGTCAGCATTGAGCTCCAGTAGCAGCGGTGACCCATCGGCCATCATCGGAATAAATTGCTCGTAGCCAACCCAGGCAGAATCAAACAGGATGTAATCGCACAGGCTACCGATCTTGTCGATCACCTGCCGGGCGTTGTAGATCGTACCGTCATAGGTACCAAGCTGAATGATTGCAAGGCGGAACGGGCGCGGCTGGTCAGCCTTGTGCGGCGCAACGTCACGTAGTTGCTGGCGCAGATACGCCTCATCAAAGCAGTGCTCGTCAATGCCGCCAATAAAGCCAAACGGATTACGCGCCGCTTCCAGATAAACCGGCGTCGCACCTGCCTGGATCAGCGCGCCGTGGTGGTTGGACTTATGGTTGTTGCGGTCAAACAACACCAGATCGCCGCGCGTCAGCAGCGCATTGGTCACCACTTTATTCGCCGCAGAAGTCCCGTTCAGCACAAAGTAGGTTTTATCCGCGTGGAAAACTTTCGCGGCAAATTTCTGCGCATGTTTCGCTGATCCCTCATGAATCAGCAGATCGCCCAGCTTAACGTCAGCGTTGCACATATCCGCGCGAAACAGGTTCTCGCCAAAGAACTCGTAGAAATGTCGACCCGCCGGATGCTTCTTAAAAAACTCACCGTGCTGGTGCCCCGGACAAGCAAAGGTACTGTTCCCCATTTCAACATACTGGGTCAGCGTGTCATAGAACGGCGGCAGCAACTCTTCCTCATACCGACAGGCGGCAGACTCCAGCTCCAGCCAGTCCTGCGCATTGCCGCAGATAACCGCCTCAACGTCTGCCAGGACATCCACGTTGGTCTCTGAAAATATAAACACCGGTATGTGAAACCCGGTGCGTTTCAGCAAAGCCAGGATCCCACTGCGGCTGTCCGCAACGGTAATGACGACTGCCGCGACGTCAGTAAAATCGGTACTGTCCAGCGTCACCACCTTGCGATGAGTAGACAGACGGGAAACCAGTTCACCACTGGCGGCAATATTCATTGATTTCATAAGCGCAAAAACCCGTATCGGGAGAATCAAAAGTCCCGGGCAAAGCCGCATTGCTATGCCCCACGAAATGACAGGTCAAACTGGTCACCAGCCCCGACCGCCAGACATCAGTAAAAGCAGATAGCCTCTGATTTTACTGTTATCCTGCAGTGAGCGTGCGCTGCCCTCACCGCATGGTGGGAGAGTATAGATAAGTCGCAGGAAGGGGCAAACGTCGCGCAAAAAGGCGATATTGAAGGCGATGTAGGGGGAGTAATGTCATCCCAGGCAGCCCCATTCAGACAGGAGAAAATTCGCGCAATCATGGCACCTTTCACCTACAGGCGCAAGATAAAATCCTGTGCTTAAACCTCACAGATAAACAAACATTTCGTCTGAAAATAGCGGCATAATAATGCAATCTGAAACATAATTTCACCCAGATAATTACCTTTAACATCAATACGATAATAGGTATGCAGGAGCTAACGTGGTAATCGGACCCTTTATTAATGCCAGCGCCATTTTACTCGGTGGCGTTCTCGGCGCGCTGCTCAGCCAGCACTTACCCGAACGTATTCGGATCTCAATGACCTCAATATTCGGGTTGTGCTCGTTGGGGATTGGTATCCTGCTGGTTATCAAATGCGCTAACTTGCCGGTGATGGTGCTGGCAACGCTGCTCGGCGCGCTGATCGGCGAGTTCTGTCATCTGGAAAAAGGCATTAATACCGCTGTCGCCAAAGCGCAGCAGCTTTTCACCAAATCGGATGTCAATGCAACACACGAATCTTTCATCCAAAGCTACGTGGCTATCATCGTGCTGTTTTGCGCCAGCGGGACCGGGATCTTCGGTGCGATCCATGAAGGGATGACCGGCGATCCTAATATTTTAATCGCCAAGTCATTTTTGGATTTCTTCACGGCCATCATCTTTGCCTGCTCATTAGGAATCGCGGTATCGGCAATTTGTGTGCCAATGTTGGCAATTCAGTTGACGCTCGCCACCTGCGCGGCTCTGATTTTACCGCTGACAACCCCAGCCATGATGGCCGATTTCAGCGCGGTAGGCGGACTGCTGTTGCTGGCGACGGGTCTACGTATTTGCGGAATCAAAATGTTTGCGGTGGTGAATATGCTTCCCGCCCTGCTGCTGGCAATGCCGCTTTCCGCAGCATGGACGGCATTTTTTGCCTGAGAATGCGTGCAATACCAACAATGTGGTGATAGATTGTGCAGTCTGCATTGATTTGAAGAAATTTCGTTGACGAAACGAAGTGAATCGGGTTTAATGCGCCTCGTTGCCCGGATAGCTCAGTCGGTAGAGCAGGGGATTGAAAATCCCCGTGTCCTTGGTTCGATTCCGAGTCCGGGCACCAAA
>NZ_CP080033.1:4148684-4149234 GCF_019382635.1 Citrobacter sp. Colony219
GAAACGGCGGATAACGACGTTCCACGTTTTTTCAGCGCCGCGATAATGTCGGCGGGATGCCAGTCCAGTTGCATCATGCCGCTACCCCGTCAATAAATTTTACGCCATCAGGAGTGCGCAGCCAGCGCGGGGCTTTCATTTCTGCCGCGAAGTAGTTGATCAGGTCATACAGCAACCAGCTAAGGTGTTTCTCTGTTTCAGAGGAAAACCCCTGCCCCGCCAGCGTCTGCGTCAGGGCAATGCAGTAGTTGCAAAGCTCTGTGCATTCAGGCCCAAACTGAGGGGCGTTTGCGGGGAGAGTATCAACGGTCAGGCTTTCAATAAGATGCGGCGGAACAGGTTCTAACAGCGTGGGCTGGAGCAGCGTCAGAGCGGTGTTAAGTCTGCCGCAGAGCGCCATTTTTAACGCGATATCTTTACTTTCAATCAGGGTTTCGGCGAAGTTTTCGCAGTGGCTGGCAAGGACGGTGAAGTCCGTGGCGGCATTGAAGGGAACAGTAAGTAACGGGTGTGTCTGGTTGGGGATCGTAGCCATAGTGGCAGCCTCCAA
>NZ_CP080033.1:4149279-4149483 GCF_019382635.1 Citrobacter sp. Colony219
GAACCGGACGGGGTTGACCTTACCGGCGTTACAGGAAACCGGCGCACCTTGCGGTGCCCCCGCCCGGCCCGCCATAGAGGTGTAGCCGTGCGCACGACATAAAAAAAGACGCGGGCGCGTCAATATGTCGCCAACAACAGATTTTCAGGAGGTCAAGCCCGGCACCTGATTTTGCAGGTGCGGGTAAAAGATACCGCGTTTGGT
>NZ_CP080033.1:4189118-4189227 GCF_019382635.1 Citrobacter sp. Colony219
AAGGCGGGATCAATCTCATCCCCTGATACAATCCCATTGAAAGAGAAAGGGGTTCGCCGCGCTGATACCAGCGATCCAGCCGCTGCGCATCCCGACGAAGTTGATCCTG
>NZ_CP080033.1:4194883-4230320 GCF_019382635.1 Citrobacter sp. Colony219
GATTACGCTTCCTGCACCACAATCAACGGCTCGATATCGCTCTCTTTTTTAATCACTAGCGACTCATCACCGCGCAGGCAGGTCCCGCCGTAGTTACCACCTACGGTGAACGTACAAACCTGAATATATTTACCGGCAACCTTCGGCAGACACCAAAGCTGCTGATAAATGTTCTTCTGCTCAGCAAACTTACCGCTGGTTTTATCCAGTAGCTCTTCCTGATGACTCACCAGATCGATGTTGCTGCCACAACGTCCTGCAATAGGTTTCACCGCATAACCGGTTTGCGCCAGCTCTTCATTAACAGTGAAATCGGTATCAAGCAGATAGCGGTGGTGCGGGAAAAGCTGCCAGAGGATCGGCAAAATCGCTTTGTTGCCAGGGATCACCGTCCACAGAGGTTCGAACACCAGCACTTCCGGGCGCAGCAACACGTCGATTAAACGCACTTCCTGATTGGTATGCCCGGTACGAATTGGCACCGCGGCGTACTCCGTTTCGCTGACCTCTCGCACTTGCTCAATCGCGGTTTCCCACGCCCAGGTTTTCCAGACGCAGTTTACCAGGCGACCGTCACCGTCAATCAGTTGACCGGCGTCATCCCAGCGTAGCTCATCGAGGCCACGCAGAATTTTGCTGTCAAACCCGGCCTGACGCAGCGCCTGCTGCATAAACTGCGCGTGGTAGTTTTCTTCGATATCCTTATCCTGCATGATGTGGACAAACGGACGTGCGCGGCTGTGCTTCCAGGCCCCCGCCAGTTCGTTGATCAACCCTTCAGCCGGGTTGTGTCCCTGCCCTGTGTAGCCCCGCTCGGCCCATCTTTCGAGGATCAACCCGGCTTCGGTATGGCACGATGCGGAATCGGCGTTGTACTCGTACACCTTCAGTCCGCGTTCATCCATACAGAAATCCATACGACCCGTAATCATATGATGCCGACGACGCTGCCAGGAAAGGCGCAGACGCGGCCAGAGGATTTTCGGGATATCGAACAGCGCCAGCAGGTTGTCGTCTTTCAGCACCTTGTCGGTCGCGTGCAGGTACATCAGGTGTAACTCGTTAGTGGCTTTGATCAGCTCCTGCTCGGCACTCTCGGTAATGGTGAAGTACTGATGCGGATCCTGATTAATGACGTGACCGTTCGCCAGCACGTAGGCTTTTTGCAGCGGATCCTGCTCATCCAGCCATTTACCGTCGAACTGTCCGTTATCTTCCAGTCGCGCGCTGCCAATTTTCAGCGAGTCATTGGCGATCTCCGGCTGCGGCAGGCTGTAACGGGTATCCTCGGTCTGGATCATCCAGCCAAGTATGGTGGTGTCGTCAAAGGTATCCCGCAGGGTGTAGCAACCGTTTTCAACCACCATCTCCAGTTCACGGGTCCACTGCTGTCCGGGAGGCAGCGGCGTATGGAGCACGTTCTGTTCGGCAATACGGATTTTGTTTTCCAGCAACTGGGTAACGACCGCCACATGCCCGGTATCTTTAAATTCGCCGCCTTTTTGCCAGATAAGCAACGCGCCTGCTACCGGCGCGCGGGGCGAACCATTGGGAAATGCCTGTAACGGCAGGATATTGTCATTCACCACTTCACGCAGGAAGCGTAAGGAGAAGATCTCCCAGGCCATGCCTACATCGGTGAAGACCACGCCATAGTTAAGGAACAGAAAGCGGCGTGCAAACTCTACGCACTGCCATTTGTGGCCCATGTATTCGTCGTCGATATAGCTGCGAAATGCCGCATCATCGTCGTAGTCCCGTGGGTCAAGGGAGCTGTAATCTGAAGAGTAGATTGCTACGCCGCCTGGGGCGTAGCCCAATAATGTCCCGAATGGGGCATCCTGACTGGTCGTTCCTTTGCTCATGCACCTTACCTCAAAACAATACAGCCTGAGCAGGTTGGCGTGAATTTTTCGCTCTGATTGCCTGCTCTGCGACACTAACCGGACAGAGGTCGACATCATCATACACCTCAACGCAGCGGCTGGCGCTCAGAGGCGAAAAATTCACAGCAGGAACTACGCTTTGGCCAGGGTGACCGGTACGCTTTTATAGGCCGGAGTCAAACTTTGTGTATCTACCGCATCCAGCGAAAGCAGGACATTCGCTTCAGGCAGATAAGCGCCAATTGAACCCGCCGCCATGTTGTAAATCACCACCGTTAAGCCGTACATGATGCGATCCGCGCACGGCTGGCCGTTGTCACCCAGCGCCTGAACGTTGACCACATCACCCTGGCTCAGACCGCGAGCCGTCGCTTCCTCGGCGCTTAAAAACACCACATCCCGACGACCGGTAATGCCGCGATAGCGATCGTTCATACCATAAATCGTGGTGTTGTACTGATCGTGGCTGCGTAGCGTCGCCAGAACCAGCGCATCAGCAGGCTGATTTTCCCGCTCTACCGCCCGCTGATGGCTGACGATAAAGTTGGCTTTGCCATTTACCGTTCGCCATTCACGGCGCGATGCAGGGGTATCCATACGAAACCCGCCCGGCTCGGCAATACGGGCGTTGTAATCGTGGAACGCCGGGATCACGGCTTCAATGGCGTTACGGACCAGTGCGTAGTCCCCGGTCAACGCTTCCCAGTTTACCGGCGAAAGCGGCAGCGTGGCGCGTGCTATGCCCGCCACAATCGCGGGCTCTGATTTTAGCCAGCGGGAAGCCGGTTTCAGCGCGCCGCAGGACGCGTGGACCATCGACATTGAATCTTCGACGGTCACCGACTGAATGCCCGTCGCCTGCAGATCGCGCTCGGTTCTGCCCAATGCGGGGAGCAGATAGTTATGTTTTGCCAGCAGCAGGTGCGATCTGTTCAGTTTGGTCGCAACGTGAACCTGCAGATCCAGCTTTTTCATCGCCGCAAAAGTACGCTGCGGCTGTGGCATCGCCACCGCCAGATTGCCGCCCATGCAGATGAGCGCTTTTGCATCGCCCCGCTCGATGGCGCGAATACTTTCCACACTGGAGCGGCCATGTTTGCGCGGTACACGGATAGAAAAATACGTCTCAAGGCGTTGCAGGAAATCTTCTGATGCTGCCTCGTTGATCCCCACCGAACGGTCACCCTGCACGTTAGAATGACCGCGCAACGGGCAGATCCCCGCCCCAGGCTTACCTATATTGCCTTTCAGCAGCAGCAGATTTACCAGTTGCTGGACGTTCTCAGTGCCGTTTTTATGTTGGGTGATGCCCAGACCATAACAAACAATCGTGGCGCGGGATTTACTGTAGCTGTGCGCCAGATCTTCCATCTGGCTGCGCGTCAGCCCCGAGTCCTGTTCCAGCTCCGCCCAGCTACGCTGGCGTAAGTCATCATACAGCGCGGCATATCCGGCGGTATGCTCATCGATAAACGCATGATCGAGCGTTGGCTGCAGATCCAGTAAGATCCGCGCTTCATCCATTTCGATCAGCGCCTTCATGATGCCTTTAAGCAGCGAGGCGTCACCGCCCATTTTGACCTGGTAGTAGTCGTGGCTCAGCGCCGTCGCCTGGCCGGTGAACATCTCTTTCGCGCTTTGCGGGAAGCTAAAGCGCTCAAGCCCCCTTTCGTTCAGCGGATTAATGGAGATAATTTTTGCCCCGCGTTTGGCAACGTCGCGTAAGGTGGTCAGCATGCGCGGATGGTTAGTGCCAGGGTTATGCCCGATACAAATCACCAGATCGCAGTGGTCAAAGTCCTCAAGTTCAACGGTTCCTTTTCCAAGGCCAATGGCTGGCGTCAGCCCTGCGCTGGTCGGTCCGTGGCACATGTTGGAGCAATCAGGAAAGTTGCTGCTGCCATATTCGCGGGCAAACAGCTGATACAGGAACGCTGCCTCATTTGACGTTCTGCCGGAGGTGTAAAACTCAACCTGTTGTGCTGAATCATAGCTGCGCAGACGCTCACCGATTTCCTGGAAGGCGATATCCCAATCCACCGCCTGCCAGGTGTCTGACGCTGCATCGTATTTCATTGGATGCGTCAAACGACCGATATTTTCCAGTTCATAATCGCTGTAGTGCCATAGCGTAGAAACCGGATGACGGCTGAAAAATTCCGGTGACGCTTTCTTGCAGGTTGTCTCCCAGGTGACTGCCTTAACGCCGTTTTCGCACAGCTCCATCGGTGCCCGATGGCCTGGGTCCGGCCACGCACAGCCCGGACAGTCGAACCCTTTCACCTGGTTCATTTTAAACATCGCGATAATGTCGCGGGCGACAGCCTTTTGCGAAAACAACGAAGCAGTGACGGCTTTTACCGCGCCCCACCCACCCGCCGGGCCCTGATAACCGCTTACTCCTGGAACACCCTTTTTCATTATTACTGCTTATTCACCGCCAATTTTTGATGGTGAATACGGTAGCAATTTCCGTCCAACATTGATTTCCTCTTCATGGAGTACGGGCCAGGTACAATGAACGGGTTAGATTTATCTTCCCCTTTCAGCACAAAACGGCATAAAGTCCCAATCTGTTAAATTGAGTTCTACCTGGCTGCTACACTGCATCAAACAACCACTCAGAAGGCAGGTCACTATGTCAGACAATACCTATCAGCCCGCGAAAGTCTGGACGTGGGAAAAATCGAACGGCGGCGCATTCGCCAATATCAATCGCCCTGTTTCCGGCGCTACACACGAGAAAACACTGCCAGTTGGCAAGCATCCGCTGCAGCTCTATTCGTTGGGTACGCCAAACGGGCAGAAAGTGACAATTATGCTGGAGGAGCTGCTGGCGCAGGGCGTGAAGGGCGCGGAATACGATGCCTGGATCATCCGTATTGGCGATGGCGATCAGTTTTCCAGCGGCTTTGTGGAGGTGAATCCGAACTCGAAGATCCCGGCGCTACGCGATCACTCGCAAAACCCACCGGTTCGCGTATTCGAATCTGGCGCAATCCTGCTCTATCTGGCGGAAAAGTATGGCTATTTTCTGCCGCAGGATTTACCAAAACGCACCGAAACGCTGAACTGGTTATTCTGGCTACAAGGCGCAGCCCCATTCCTCGGCGGTGGCTTTGGCCACTTCTACAACTATGCGCCAGTGAAGATTGAGTACGCGATCAACCGCTTCACCATGGAAGCCAAACGCTTACTCGACGTGTTGGATAAACAGTTAGCGCAGCATCAGTTTGTCGCCGGAGATGAATACACCATTGCCGATATGGCGGTCTGGCCGTGGTTTGGCAACGTGGTATTGGGGAACGTCTATGATGCGGCAGAGTTCCTTGATGCCGGAAGTTACAAGCACGTGCAGCGCTGGGCAAAGGAGATTGCGGCGCGTCCGGCGGTTAAGCGGGGCCGTATTGTAAACCGCACTAACGGACCGCTGAATGAACAGCTTCATGAACGCCATGATGCCAGCGACTTCGATACCCATACCGAAGATAAGCGTCAGGGTTAAAATGCCTGATGGTGACGCCGGGGCGTCTTATCAGGCCTACAAAGACGCCCTGGCGTAGGCCGGATAAGGCGTTTGCGCCGCCATCCGGCATAAAATCAAGCGCTGGTGACGTCATACTCCATGCGGCGAAGTGCATCCAATGTGAATTTAGCTTCATCTTCATCAATGATGCTCATGGCAAACCCTACGTGCACCAGCACCCATTGCCCGACCAGTTCGGCAGGCTCGCCTTCACATATCAGGGCAATATTGACATCACGCTTGATGCCGCACACTTCAACCTGCGCAAGCTGGTGAATATCTTCACCAACGGCCAGAACCTGACCAGGGACTCCAATACACATATCTGACTCCGCCCCATAGCAACCTATGGGCTATTCGACTTCAATACTTTTCACTTTCAGTGAATCGCCAGCATCTACCCGCAGACGATCGCCCTGACAGAGAGGACACTGCGCATCATGCTGGGTGATCTCTACGACCTGACTGCAATCCCAGCACCACGCCTGGGCGGGTTTGTAATCAATATGCAGCTCACAACCCTGGGCCAGCGTCCCCTGACAGACGATGTCGAAACTGAAACGCACGGCGCTCTCTTCAACGCAGGAGAGCGCCCCGATTTCCAGCCAAACGCCGGTTACACGTTTGACACCGTGCTGCTCTGCCTGCTGTTGAACAATCTCAACCGCGCTCTGACAAAGGGACAGCTCATGCATTTTCGCAGTTCCGACGACCCAGCAGCAGCGCGCGGCGGTTGAGCTGCGGCGCATTTGGATCGCTCACCGGCAGCGATAACAGCATTCGCGCGCAATCGTCAGTCAGGCGCACACCTTCTTGCGCAGACATGCTGTGCGAAAGCGGCGACATCAGCGAACAGGAGAGGTATTGCGATACACCCTCCAGTTCACCCACGGTAAAGGTCATTTCGCCATACGGCAGACGCAACCCGATTTTTTCGCTGACTTTACGCACCGGCCAGACCTGATCCGGCCCAGGGAAAATTAGCGCGCTGAGCATCCAGGGGGTGATAACACACCCCGTCCACTGTCCTTCAAACAGCGTAAAATCAGAGACATATACCGGCATATTCGGATGCAGGAAAGAAAGATCGTGCATCGAACGCCGGGCAACCTCTTCAAACGCGGCCTGAATTTGCTGCTTCGGGGCTGTCTGAAAGCCTAAGAACTCCTCAGACATGTGCCTTCTCCCGTGGAATAGCTTCAACGCCAGACTCGCGCAGCGCGGCAAGAACCTGCTCAAGCGCAGGTTCAATCATCGCTTCGACCGTTGGCGTTAGCCCGATATGCGGCTCCAGCGATTCCGGAATAACGCCGACTAACGTCAGCTTTTTCGGAAACTCGCCAGTGAAACGCAGGGCCGACAAAACGTCGGCCAGGCCAAGCTGGTGCGGTGAGATTTTGTTGGTAAACAGCGCCGGGATCTCTTCATCCCGCAGGACCATCATCGTTCCTGGCGTGTTTTTCTTCGACACAATGGCGTCAGCAATGATCAGATGATCTCTGTTCGCCATATCGCCGAGAAGCTCCATCCCAGCCGTACCACCGTCCAGAACATCAACAAAGTCTGGCAGGATGTACCGTTGCTCTAATGCCTCAACGATACGTACCCCGATGGCTTCGTCGGTCAGCAAAATATTGCCGACCCCTAAGACTAATATCCGCATTACAGAACCTTAACTGAGACCACTTCGTTCCCGTCAACGTCCACCACATGCACCGCACATGACATACAAGGGTCGAAGGAGTGAATGGTACGAACCACTTCCAGCGGTTTGTTTGGATCGGCAATCGGCGTACCTACCAGCGAGCGCTCATACGGTCCCACTTCATCATTAAAGTTACGTGGGCCAGAGTTCCAGGTTGACGGTACAACCGCCTGGTAGTTGCTGATAATGCCATCTTTAATCACCATCCAGTGAGACAGCATACCGCGCGGCGCTTCGAGGAAACCAACACCTTTGAATTCGCCCGTTGCCGGAATATCCGGTTTCACGAAGGTGGTGTGGTCGCCTTTACCGATATTCACGATCAGCGCGTTGTACTGATCCTGCAGAACGTTCTGCAGTTCACAGCAGTGAACGGTACGGCCAATAATACGACCCAGCGTAGAGTGCAGCTGAGACACTTCGATAGTTTTACCGGTCAGCTTGGTGTAAATCGCGATGATTTCATTCAGCTTGGCATGAGTAGACTCGCGTTTGGCCGCCAGTTTACACAGCATGTTGGCCAGTGGACCCACTTCAACCGTTTTACCGTAGAAGGTCGGCGCTTTAACCCAGGAGTACTTGCCGTCATCTGACCAACCGGTGTAATCAGGAACCGTTGTGCCTTCCCACGGAGCCTGCGGCGCTTCGTCTTTGTACCACGCGTGTTTCGCACTCTCCTGAATCCCTTTGATCAGGTACTCATCGGAGTGAGAGGTGATCGGACGATAGGTCGACAGATCTTCATTAGTAATGTAACCACCCGGGAACAGGAAGCTGCCGTTTTTACCGTCAGTCGGGAATTCCGGCGCGCTCAGGTAGTTAACCGCGCCCTGACCACGCTCCAGCCACTCAGGATAGAATGCAGCAATAACCGCGGTATCTACCTTGTAAACCTGCTCAACGAAGTCGCTCAGCTTATCAATGAAAGACTTGATGTACATCAGGCGTTCAAGGTTCAGCACGCCAAGACCGTCGAGGTTAATCGGGTTAGCAACCCCACCTACCGCCAGGTTCTGGATGTGCGGCGTTTTACCGCCGAGCAGCGCCACAACGCGGTTGGCATCACGCTGGCATTCCAGCGCCTGCAGATAGTGAGCGACCGCAATCAGGTTCACTTCCGGCGGCAACTGCATTGCCGGGTGACCCCAGCAACCGTTGGCAAAAATACCTAACTGACCGCTGGCAACAAGGTCTTTGATCTTGTTCTGAACCTTGGTGAACTCTTCTGCGCTGTTCAGGTGCCAGGAGGACACGCCGTTCAGCATGGCAGATGCTTTCGCTGGGTCAGCTTTCAGGGCCGAGGTGATATCCACCCAGTCCAGCGCAGACAGCTGATAGAAGTGAACAATATGGTCATGCGTGGTGTGCGCGGCCAGAATGATGTTACGGATGTACTGTGCGTTTACCGGAACATCAATATTCAGCGCGCTTTCAGCTGCACGAACAGAAGAGATAGCGTGAGTTGTGGTGCAAACACCACAAATACGCTGCACAATCATCCAGGCATCGCGCGGATCGCGATTTTTCACGATCTCTTCCATGCCGCGCCACATGGTACCGGAAGCCCATGCTTTAGATACCACGCCATTTTCGATTTCGCAGTCGATGCGTAAATGACCCTCAATACGGGTTACCGGATCAATAGTAATTCTCTGGCTCATGCTTTGCTCGCCTCATGACGATTTTGATCGTTTTGTTTTAAAGGAGGAAGTATCGGCAGTAGACGAATGAGTACGATGTATGCACAAATCTCAATAGCCACAAAACCAATAGAAATCAACAGTTCTTCCCAGGTTGGGAAGTAGTGGTAGCCACCACCAGGATTGAATGCCACCAGCGAGTAGGACAGACGCCATGTCGCACAACCCAGCAATGCGCTCAGCGCAGACAGATACAGCATGCGCGAGTCATTGCGCAGCTTAGTGACGCGCAGCACCACCAGCGGGAAGACCATCAGCACGACTTCAATCCAGAACATCACGGAGTAAAGATCGCCTGCAAACGCATACGACAGCTTGTCGCGGTAGATCAACTCGCCAAAGCGCAGGACCACGAAAATCGCCAGCAGCACGCTGATGGTATTCGTCAGCTTAATGAACAGACTTTTCTCGTCCGGACCGTTACCTTTCAGACCCGCTTGTACCAGTGAGCCTTCAAAAATGACGATCGAGAAGCCCATTATAAAGGCGGTTAATACCGAGAAAAGCGGCAACATTTCATAAGCTTGCCAGAGCGGATGTACTTTATAGCCTGCAGAAATCATCAATGAACCCATTGAAGACTGGTGCATGGTCGGCAGCAGCGCGCCGAGGGCAATAATAAAGAACATCACTTTATTCAAACGCTTGAGAGAAACTTTCCACCCCAGACGTTCAAACAGAGCTGGCGCAAATTCCAGCGCCATGATGCCGATATAGATGGTCATACAGACCGCCGTTTCGAACAGTACCGAGTTCACGTTGAAGTGACCCGGAATGTAGAAGTACGGCAGGTTCCAGTAACGACCGACGTCAATGGTGATCGACAAACCACCCAGCGAGTAACCAAACAGGCTTGCCAGCAACGCCGGACGTACCAGTGGATGGTATTGTCCTCTGTTGAAAACATACACCGCCCACGCCAGCGCCCAACCGCCGCACGCAAAGCCAGTACCAATCAACAGGTCAAATGCGATCCATACGCCCCACGGGAAACCGCCGTTCAGATCGGAGACTGAACCCAATCCGAAGACCAGACGTTTCACGATCAGGAGCATACACAGGACGATAAGCGGCCCAAAAATAATGACCGGTTTGCTGATTATTTTTCCGCCCAGCGGTTTAGGATCATGACTCATGATCGTCTCCTCCATCGTGATGGTCGTTTTTCGTGTTACGACGAACCAGCACGGTTAAGCCCGCCAGCGCAGCCAGGGGTAAAATCATGCCCTTGTACAAGGAATGTTGAACATGTTCGGAACGCGCACCGGTTGAAAGGTCATCCAGTTTTGGCAGATCCAAATCCTCGTAAGGAACACCCGTCAGCACCATAACCTGCGTACCACCACCTTCTTTCTCACCGTACAGGTGTGGGTAGTACTTCGGTACCGTATGCAGATAGCTATCACCAGCGTTCACTGTCTGACGCGGATAGTGGTATTCGCTGCCAGGCTTCAGTGCGAGACGTTTTTTCGCCTCAGCCATCAGCTCTTCACGGGTACCAAAAATCACTGCACCGGCAGGACACACTTCAACACATCCCGGTAAGCCACCTTTGTCCAGACGTTCAACGCCTTTCTGGTTACACAGTTCACATTTATGAAGCGCACCAAATGGGTTGTTGTAGTCGTACTTAGGCACGTTGTACGGGCAGGCGACCATGCAGTAACGGCAGCCGGTACAGACATCTTTGTCATAGTGGACGATGCCGGTTTTCGGGTCTTTCTTCAGCGCGGAGACCGGGCAAACGGAGACGCAGTTTGGATCGACACAGTGCATGCACTGTTTCTTAATGTATGCGTAACCATTTTCTTCCTGGTCTTTGTTAACGCCTGTTCCGCTACGCCACACCTGGATGATGTTGTTGGTGTACGGTGACAATTTGTCGTTGTTCGACCAGGTTTGCTCGCCTTCCGGGTTACGCGTCGGGAAGTTGATATCCTGACACTTGGTGACGCAGGCCTGGCAGCCTACGCACAGCGTCGAATCATAGAGCATCCCAAGAGAACCCGGGATCGGCGGACGGTTTTCTGCAGCCGCATGGCTGATGGACGGCGCGGCGCCCAACAGCAATGCCCCGCTGGAGGCTGCTTTAATAAAGTTACGTCTGTTCACGGTTATTCTCCCCGTGAGTCAGCGTTATCTTTCTTCTGCTGACGCCCCAGTTCACGTACCGCCATCACGCTGACGCCGGCAACCAGTCCTACTACGCCGCCAAGCAGCCCAATAGCCCCAGCTGAAATGTTGCCGCCTTCTTTCATGTTGACATCAGGCTTCTCTGAACGCGGGGTTTGGTTTTCCACATGGGCGAGTTGGTGAATGCCTTTATGGAAACCGACGCCTTCTTCGTTACAGCCGTAGCAAGGATGACCAATAGCCACCGGCCACACGCCGCCAACGTCACAGAATTGCAATGTTGAGCAGTTGCCGTACGTTTCTGGCCCTTTACAGCCCAGATGATAGAGGCACCAACCTTCACGATGGCCTTCATCGCCGAACTCTTTAGCAAAACGACCGGCATCAAAGTGCGGGCGACGTTCGCAGTGTTCGTGAATCAAACGACCATAGGCGAATGTCGGACGGTTTTTGGTATCCAGCTTCGGCGGCTTACCGTAAGTGATGATATGCGCGACCGTGGCGAGGAAGTTATGCGGGTTAGGCGGACAGCCTGGGATGTTGATGATGGTTTTGCCTGGCAGAACTTCTTGCAAGCCGACTGCACCCGTTGGGTTCACGCCAGCGGCAGCCACACCACCCCATGCGGCACAAGAGCCGATAGCGATGATAGCTGCTGCACCTTCGGCCGCTCTGCGGATGTGATCCACAATTGGCTCACCGGCAACCATGCAATAAATACCATTATCTTTTAGTGGTATAGAACCATCTACCACCAGAACATATTGCCCTTTGTACTTCTCCAGAGCGTTATGTTTGTTCTCTTCGACCTGGTGGCCAAAGGCGGCAGAGAGCACCTCATGATATTCAAGAGAGATAGTCTCCAGAACGAGGTTTTCCACTGTAGGGTGTGTCGCACGAAGCAGCGATTCAGTACAACCCGTACACTCCTGAGCACCAATCCAGATAACCGGCGGGCGCTGAGGACGAGAAACTGATTCGGCCATTTCTGCGGCGGCTTTGCTACTGAGCCCCATAGTAGCGGCCAGTGCTGCACAAAGCTTCATGAAATCACGGCGATTGATGCCGTTCGAATTGATGAGAGAATTATCTCCAGTCATTTTATTGTTATTCCGTTGCGAAGACCTGGCTTTTATTTTGCACCATTCGCATGTTGCATATTGCGATCGGCGCGCCATTACCACACTTTTTATATGGTTATGTGCATTATAATACTTCGGCGGAGCAACAAAACGAAGGCGTAGGTCAATAGTGTAATTAATTAAAGCAAGATAATACCCCTTTTGGATCAAGCTTCGAGCCGATAGCCGGCCATGAAAAACCGAATTGTTGTACTCGACTGGTTCTCTTTGAAGAAATCCATCACCATCTCTTTATCCAGCCCGTAACGACGCGTCAGGATCCCCGCTTCCCATGCGCTGAGCTGTCGGTCACCCGTTTTTTCAAACATTCGATGTGAAAAACCCAGAACAAAACCGCGTTTATAATCTGAACAAAAATTCGCCACTGAACGAGCACTGTCCGCACTTGAGGCGTTCAATCCGGCCATCAGGCCCTTTCCAAAATGGTTGTCCATGCATAACCTCCAATCGCTATATAACAAATTATATAGCGATTTTTTAAGCAAAGGCCAGAGGTATCACGCACTTTTTTGTGCCAGATTAAAAGGACACCCACTCGTCCGTTTTAGGTGCTGCAGAGGTTCTGCTTTCTGTGGAAGGGGAAGCGGTATTGGCAGCGGCGTATTGCACATCATTCGCAGACAGGCGGAACTGTTGCACCGAGCGTTGTAGCTCTTCCGTTTGCCGTTCCAGCGCCACTGCCGCAGCGGATACTTGTTCTACCAACGCGGCATTCTGTTGCGTCACGCTGTCCATCTGCGTGATCGCAACACTAACCTGCGAGATGCCCTTATTCTGCTCTTCCGAGGCTGAGGCAATTTGTTTCATGATAACGGTCACTTCGGTGGCACCGCGCAGAATCGCTTCCATGGTTAATCCCGTCTCTTTAACCAGACGAGCGCCCTGTTCGACACGACGCGACGATTCACCGATTAATGTCTCAATCTCTTTTGCCGCACCGGCGCTACGGCTGGCGAGATTACGTACTTCCCCTGCTACCACGGCAAAACCACGTCCCTGTTCACCAGCCCTGGCCGCTTCAACGGCGGCGTTGAGCGCCAGAATGTTGGTCTGGAAAGCAATGCTATTAATGACAGAGGTAATTTCTGCGATCTGTTTAGAACTGGCAGCAATACCGTCCATGGTGTCGACCACTTCAGAAACCAGGGTGCTTCCTTTACCTGCCGTTTCTGTTGCGGTATCGGCAAGCTGGCTGGCCTCACGCGCATTTTCGGCGTTAAGTTTTACCGTAGCGGTCAGTTGCTCCATGCTGGCAGCGGTCTCTTCCAGCGCCGCGGCCTGCTCCTCAGTACGGGAAGAGAGATCGTTATTGCCGGTAGAAATTTCCGTAGCGCCTCGCCAGATGTTGTCACTGCCTGAACGAATCGTACTTACGGCTTCACGCAGGCTGTCCTGCATTGCGCACAATAAAGGGACCAGTTGGCCCACGCAGTTACGCCCAAAATCTTCAATTGGATGGCTGAGATCGCCCTGGGCAATCTGGCGGAACTGCAAGCGAATGCGACCGAGAGGTTTCACCATCATGGTAACGAGGTAACGATCGGTGAAGAACAGGAGGGCAATCCCGAGGATAACGGCAGTAATAATCAGTGTCCGAATGATCGACGTTTTACCGTCTACCATGATACGCGTCGCATCAAGTCTCTTTCCGGCGGTGGTATTAAACAGCTCAGCGCTGGCACCAAATTCACGGCTCAGTGCGGGCGTAATCGTGCTGGCATGTTCCGAAAACGCCGTAAGCGAGCCCTGCTGCGCCAGCTGCATTTGCGGTATCACGCCTTTATCCAGCAAAGCTTGCCACTTGGCCAGCACTGCTGCTGAAATTTCCGGGTCCATCGGTCCTGGAGACAATGTTTTCATCTCCTGGAGCTTTTGGCTCAGATTATCCAGCGATTGCTGGGCAGGTGCAAAATCAGGCGTTTCACCACCAATTTTGACATCCACAGCACGGCTCAGGCGTGTCACAAAGCGAAAGTACTGATCGTTCCCCTGACTCAGTACCGTCATCTGTTTGACAAGATGACGGTCAATATCGTTGCCTTCTGATATTTTTGATAAAGCATGAAGACTGAATAAACCCACGCCCGACCAGAGCAGGCAAAAAAGTCCCAGTATCGCCAGCATGACAATACGAATAGTGAAGTTTTTCAGCAAATACATAATAATTTCCTTGCCATTGATGAGGAATTCGCCATCAGGCGATACTTCCCCTTGTTATCGGCAGGCAATGAAGAAGATATAATACGTTCTTTATTTTTTTACTTTTTTAAGTCTATCTATTATCCCTGCTGGTCATATCAATATGAATGTTAATGAAATTAGGTAGCATTATTATTCAGATAATTAACCTAAAGCTGTAAGTAATGCGTTGTTTTTCATAACAAATATTTATCAAACCAGGCAAGAGTGCGTTCCCAGGCTAAATCAGCAGCTGCTTTATCATAACGGGGTGTCGAATCGTTATGAAAACCATGATTAACACCGGGATAGATATATGCTTGATAGATTTTCTTATTCACTTTGAGTGCAGCTTCATAAGCGGGCCAGCCTTCATTAATTCGTGTGTCTAGTTCTGCATAGTGTAATAATAAAGGCGCATTAATTTTAGGGACATCAGAAGCAGGAACCTGACGACCATAAAAGGGCACCGCACATGCCAGTTCAGGGAAAGCAACAGCCGCTGCATTCGCCACACCACCACCGTAGCAAAATCCGGTGATCCCCACCTTTCCTGTCGCCATCGAATAACGCTGCATAAACTCAATAGCGGCAAAAAAATCATTCATCAGCTTAACGGGATCAACCTGCTGCTGTAATTCCCGGCCTTTATCATCATTGCCGGGATAACCGCCCAGTGAACTTAATCCATCGGGTACCAGTGCAATATAACCCGCCTTCGCCACCCGCCGTGCTACATCCTCAATATACGGATTCAGCCCACGATTCTCATGTACCACTACCACCGCCGGAACCTTCCCCGTCACCTTCGCGGGTTTCACCAGATAACCTCGCACATCACCATGCCCATCAGGCGATGGATAGGTAATGTATTCTGCCAGAATATCGGGATCGGTAAATTCTACCTGCGTTGCCAGGGCATAGTTCGGTTTCAGCAAATTGAATAGCGCCAGTGCCGTCATGCCACCTACCGCATATTTCGCCGCCAGATTCAGAAACTCGCGTTTCGTAATTTTGCCATGGGCGTAATAGTCATAGTAATCGAGTAACTCCTGCGGAAAGTCTTTAGCAGTCAGACGCGGCATGGTCGCACTCCTGAGTGATGTTTTTTTAAGCAAAGCACAGCGGTCTGTTTTTGCCCAGTTTTTCATCCCAATGTGACCTGGTGAACGGGATATTCACCACGAACCCGCTAGAATAGAAACGTTGTTTTGAAATTCACCTGCACTAAGGAGATCTCATGGCCTGGTTTGCCAATCCTGAACGTTATGAGCAAATGCTCTATCGCTACTGTGGGCGCAGCGGCTTGCGCCTGCCCGCGCTGTCGCTGGGTTTATGGCACAGTTTTGGACACGTTCACGCTCTGGATTCACAACGAGCACTGCTGCGAAAAGCATTTGATTTAGGGATCACTCATTTTGATTTAGCCAATAACTACGGGCCACCTCCGGGCAGTGCTGAAGAGAATTTTGGTCGATTGCTGCGCGAGGATTTTGCACAATATCGTGATGAATTGATCATCTCGACCAAAGCGGGTTACGACATGTGGCCGGGGCCTTACGGTTCTGGCGGCTCACGCAAGTATCTGCTGGCCAGCCTCGACCAGAGCCTCAAGCGCATGGGTCTCGACTACGTCGATATCTTCTATTCGCACCGCGTTGATGAAAATACGCCAATGGAAGAGACCGCTTCCGCGCTGGCCCATGCTGTGCAAAGTGGCAAAGCACTGTATGTCGGTATCTCATCTTATTCGCCAGAGCGCACGCAGAAGATGGCCGAACTGCTGCGGGAATGGAAAATTCCGCTGCTTATCCACCAGCCATCCTACAACCTGCTTAACCGCTGGGTAGACAGCAGCGGATTGCTGGATACGCTGGAATCCAACGGGATGGGCTGTATTGCCTTCACCCCGTTGGCGCAGGGGCTCCTGACAGGGAAATACCTCAACGGTATTCCTGATGGTTCCCGCATGCAGCGTGAAGGGAAAAAAGTCCGTGGGCTGACGGAAAATATGCTGACGGAAGCAAATCTTAACAGTCTGCGTTTGCTCAATGAGATGGCCCAACAACGTGGGCAGTCGATGGCGCAAATGGCGTTAAGCTGGCTACTAAAAGATAACCGGGTCACATCGGTATTAATTGGTGCCAGCCGACCTGAGCAGTTGGAAGAGAACGTTCAGGCACTGGCAAACCTGACATTCAGCGCCGAAGAACTGGCACAGATTGATAAACATGTCGCGGACGGCAAGCTCAATCTGTGGCAGGCCTCATCAGACAAATAACGATCTGAACATTACGCCGGGTGTAGTCCTACCCGGCCTTAATGGCCTGCTGATGAGAGTGGGCAAGTAAATCTCGCCTCACACCTCGTCCTCTTTAATCAACGGACGCTGGTATTCCGGCCATACCAGTGCGACAAGTGCAGGATAGGCTTCCAGGCTGAACTCCCTGAAGCACTGCCGCAAGTTAAGCACATCCAGATCGGCGTGCGGGACTTTCTCCCCGCTGAGGCAGCGCTTTTTAATATTGTCATAATACTTATAAACCGCAGAGTTAAGATCGCTACAGCGCCGCTGCGCGTCAAAGAGCCCGGGCGTTTCATTCAGCTCCACCATTGTCATCCTCTTGACTGTGGAGTGGATAAAATCAATATATTCGTGATTGACTCGCCAATACCATACCGGAGTAATCGAATTCATCAGGGCAGAAAAATGATCTTCTCCCTCTTCTTTACTTAGCATTTCCGGCTGGCGCTGTGCGTTAACATCTTCTGCATAACGGTTTTTATTTGCACTACGCATTAGCAAAAGTACCCCGCAGGTAAGCAATAGCAGGGTAATAACAGAATAAAATATACTGTTCATAGCGGGCTCCATTTTTTTTGATTTTAAAATTACCCCATGCTATTGTCAACGCGGCCTACCTTATTAAAAACATCATATTATTGGCAGCAAAGGATATTTCAACATGCTTCCCGAGCATCTTGTTCCCTCTCGTTTTCATTTATCCGCAACCCCGGACAATACAAATACCACAGAAAATAGTGAAAATTTGACTCAGGGAAAGATAAAACTAAGTGATTACGAATCAGAAATTTTGATTAGCTCCGTAGCTACCGGCCAGTCCCGGAATATGTTATTTGAAGAGTGCGATCGTCATTTAAAAGAGCGCCTTTTCCGCGCCGCAAAAATTGAGTCATTTACTCGTCTGCTCAATTCATTACAGGCGGAAGGCGACATTAACGCCCAGGAATTAAGTAAAATTTTGGCCAAAAAAACAGCCATGATAAATGAACAAGGCAACAAAATTTGGCTTAATTTAATTACTCGCGAAACCAACGATCCTATTTTTTATTCTCTGGAAGAGAAATAAAATGAAAGATGTTGAAGATAATAATGTTTATTTGGCTTTAGATAACCACAAAAGCGATGAGTTTGTCTTAAAACAAAATCTGTCTGTGTTGATAGCCAATAAAAACACGACGCTGGAAAGCCTTGCTCAAGAGATGGTTTCTATACCCGCCGCACTGGTGCGGATGAAATGGCAAAATCGTCATGAAATCTACGCACTGCAAGCCAAAGAAGAGATTTACGGTGCCACTATCGAGGCCATCATCGCTCAGCAACCAGAATTGCGGGACAAAATAATGGCCCGTCTGGAAAGCACATACCAGCATCTGCTTGCACGTGAAACTGCCACACTGCGCCTGACCCGTAAGCTATCCGATGGGAACTACGAGCCCACAAAAATCACTACGGTGGCGTTGGACGAGAACAGATAAGGCAAAAGACTTGCAGAGGAGTGATATCAGGAGAAGCTTGCCGGGTAAGGTCAAACCTGTACCCGGCAACAAGGATTATTTGGCTTTCACGGTCTCTTCACCGACCAAACCAATCTTCAGGTAACCCGCCTGGTGCAACGTATCCATAACCTTCATCATAGTTTCGTAGTCGACGGTTTTATCTGCCCGGAAGAAGATGGTGGTGTCTTTCTTGCCTTCAGTTAGCGCGTTTAACTCGTTAATCATCGTCTCATCGGTGACCTGATCGTTACCAATAAACATGGTGTTATCGGCTTTTACTGACAGGTAAACCGGTTTTTCCGGACGCGGTTGCGGCGTACTGGTGGATGCAGGGAGATTGACCTTCACATCCACGGTTGCCAGTGGCGCTGCCACCATAAAGATGATCAACAATACCAGCATGACGTCGATAAACGGCGTCACGTTGATGTCATGCATTTCACCGTTATCGTCCAGGTTTTCATTAAAGCTCATTGCCATGGAACATTATCCTACACGTAATTTCTGCGCAGCACGTACCGGGTGTGCAGACGCGCTTGCACTCAGGTCCAGGTCACGACTTTGCAGCAACAGTACCTGCGCCGCGACATCGCCCAGCATCGCTTTATAGCTGCCGATCTGACGAGCAAAAATGTTGTAGATAACAACAGCAGGGATTGCCGCGACCAGACCGATCGCGGTTGCTAACAGTGCTTCTGCAATACCTGGAGCAACAACAGCCAGGTTGGTGGTTTGGGTTTGTGCGATACCGATGAAGCTATTCATGATGCCCCATACTGTACCAAACAACCCGACAAATGGAGAGATAGCCCCGATGGTTGCCAGGTATCCATTACCCCGCCCCATCTGACGGCCAACGGCGGCAACGCGACGTTCCAGACGGAAACCGGTACGCTCTTTGATCCCTTCGTTGTCATCACTGCCTGCTGACAGTTCCAGCTCGTTCTGTGCTTCGTTAATCAACAGAGCGCCCAGGCTTTTGCCATCGAATCCAGCGGCAATCTCACTTGCCTGATCTAAAGAGCGGGCATCTGCCAGCATTTGCTGTTCACGCTTAAGACGGCGCTTCTGCGTAAAGAACTCAAGGCTCTTACTAAAGAAGATAGCCCAGGTGACCACTGACGCCAAAATCAGCCCAATCATCACGCACTTAACCACGATATCGGCGTGCTGATACATACCCCAGACGGAAAGGTCCGTCTGCATCAAATTATTACCCACTCTGTATCTCCAGGACGCAAATCACAAAATCTGAGCGTAATCATATCAAAACGACGTCGAATTGATAGTCGTTCTCATTACTATTTACATAGTGCCGCACCTTTGGTTTCTTTTCCTTGCGCTCACGCAGTAAAAAAGTCACCAGAAATCGATTTGAGAATATTTTGTACTTTATGGCTGTTCTGCAGGACGCGGCAGATGAGATTCATGCTAGTTTAGACATCCAGACGTATAAAAATAGGCAATACAACATGGCAGATAAGCAGCTTGAGACCAAACTCGTTCACGCCGGGCGTAGTAAAAAATACACGCTGGGTTCGGTAAATAGCGTGATCCAGCGCGCGTCTTCACTGGTATTCGACACCGTTGAGGCGAAAAAACAGGCGACGCATAACCGCGCAAACGGTGCCCTTTTCTATGGCCGTCGCGGCACGCTGACGCATTTCTCACTGCAGGAAGCGATGTGTGAACTGGAAGGCGGGGCCGGTTGCGCCCTGTTCCCCTGCGGTGCAGCAGCCGTTGCCAACACCATCCTTGCCTTTGTTGAACAAGGCGATCATGTGCTGATGACCAACACCGCCTATGAACCCAGCCAGGATTTTTGCACTAAGGTGCTGGGCAAGCTTGGCGTGACAACCGGCTGGTTCGATCCGCTGATTGGCGCGGATATTGTGAAGCATATACAGCCGAATACTAAAGTCGTTTTTCTTGAATCTCCAGGTTCTGTCACCATGGAAGTTCATGATGTTCCAGCCATTGTTGCCGCCGTCAGAAGCGTAGTGCCTGACGCGATCATCATGATTGATAACACCTGGGCTGCGGGCGTGTTGTTCAACGCGCTGGATTTCGGTATCGATATCTCAATTCAGGCAGGGACGAAATATCTGATTGGTCATTCCGACGGCATGGTTGGGACAGCGGTATCCAATGCCCGTTGCTGGGATCAACTGCGTGAAAACGCCTATCTGATGGGACAAATGCTGGACGCCGATACCGCCTATATGACCAGCCGTGGATTGCGGACGTTAAGCGTTCGCCTGCGCCAACACCATGAAAGCAGTTTAAAAGTCGCCGAGTGGCTGGCTGCCCATCCGCAGGTTGCCCGCGTGAATCACCCGGCACTTCCCGGCAGCAAGGGACACGAGTTCTGGAAACGCGACTTTACCGGTAGCAGCGGTCTGTTCTCATTTGTTCTGAATAAGAAGCTAAATAATGAAGAACTGTCTGCGTACCTGGATCACTTCAGCCTGTTCAGCATGGCCTATTCCTGGGGCGGTTTTGAATCACTGATTCTGGCTAACCAACCGGAACATATCGCGGCAATCCGTCCGCAAGGCAAAGTGGACTTCAGCGGAACGCTCATCCGTTTGCATATCGGTTTAGAGAATGTTGACGATCTGATTGCCGATTTAGCCGCAGGATTTGCCCGAATCGAGTAACATTGCCGCAGATGGACATATATGCAGACACTTCTGGTGGAAAAGTCTGCAATTGTTGCGTCCGGGATCAAGGCATCCCGGACAATTCAGGAGTACAATCCACTCATAAACGCTGTTCCACAGGAAAGTCCATGGTAGTCATTCAAGATATTATCTCCGCGCTTTGGCAACACGATTTTGCCGCGCTGGCGGACCCACACGTCGTGAGCGTGGTGTACTTCGTGATGTTCGCCACACTGTTTTTAGAAAATGGCCTGCTGCCCGCCTCCTTTTTGCCCGGTGACAGCCTGCTATTACTGGCAGGAGCGCTGATTGCTCAGGACGTGATGAGTTTTTTACCTACCATAGCGATTCTGACTGCCGCTGCCAGTCTCGGTTGCTGGCTGAGCTACATTCAGGGGCGCTGGCTGGGCAACACGCGGACGGTAAAAGGCTGGCTGGCACAATTACCTGAAAAATATCATCAGCGTGCTACCTGTATGTTTGACCAACACGGGTTGATGGCACTACTCGCCGGACGTTTCCTGGCGTTTGTACGTACCTTACTGCCAACCATGGCGGGGATTTCAGGGCTGCCTAACCGTCGCTTCCAGTTTTTTAACTGGCTTAGCGGGCTGCTGTGGGTCACTGTGGTCACCAGTTTCGGCTATGCGCTCAGCATGATCCCGTTTGTTAAACGCCACGAAGATCAGGTGATGACCTTTTTAATGATCCTGCCTGTTGCCCTGTTAACCGCAGGTCTGCTGGGAACGCTGTTCGTGGTGATTAAAAAAAAATACTGTAGCGCCTGAGTATCAGCCGTATGCCGGAGTCACTCCGGCATTTCGTTGATGGCGCGCAGCGTTAAGGCCGACAAGAAATCACCCCCCCTGCATCATCCGAATTCTGGCTGCATCTTCTCCTGGCGTGACGCCAAAGTAACGTTTGAACTCCCGACTAAACTGCGATGCACTCTCATAACCTACGCGCATGGCCGCCGCGCTGGCTTTCATCCCGTCATGAATCATCATCATCCGCGCTTTATGCAATCGATAGCTCTTCAGATACTGCAACGGTGAAGTACTGGTCACCGATTTAAAATTATGATGGAACGCCGACACGCTCATATTGGCCTCTGCCGCCAATTGCTCAACATTGAGATTTTCGGTGTACTTGGTTTCAATTCGCTTCAGCACACGGCTTATCAAACTGAAATGCGTCTGGCGACTGACCAGCGCCAATAACGCGCCACCACGCGGCCCGGTCAGTACGTGGTAGAGGATCTCACGAATAATCTGTTTTCCCAGAATACGTGCATCCAATGGCCGCTCCATCACATCCAGCAGGCGTTCCGCAGCACAGAGAATTTCATCGGATAGCGTCGCCGAATTGATCCCGCTTGCCGCCATTGCAGGCTGGAACAGCTCATCCTCACCAATATCCATCAGCAATTCCTGCAATTGCAGGATATCGACGTTCAGGCGGATACCAGCCAACGGAACGTCCGGTGTCGCATACGTTTCACATTCAAAGGGTAAAGGTACTGTGAGCAGTAAGTATTCGTTGGCATCATAGCGAAAGACACGCTCGTTGATATAACCAATTTTATATCCTGAAAAGAGAAATATAATGCCAGGCTGATACATCACTGGTGTGCGCACCCCAGGTTCAGAGCCGTACAGTAAGCGAATATCAGGCAGCAGATCATTTAATTTATTTTCATTATTTTTCAGCTGTTTAATTTTATCTGTCAGCAGGAGACAGATCTCATCACGGTTCATAGGGCACCATTTCATCATTGATTTGCAACCCTGATATAGTGCGGACTTTTATCCATTTTCTCCAGTAGTCTGTAGAAATGGGCAAGACATTGGCAGAAATGAGCATTGAGAGGAACGCTTCTGACGACCACAATGTTCACCATCAGGCAGGCACTCGCCTACCCTCTTTTTTACCCACACAAGGTAACGAGCAATGAACAACTTTAATCTCCATACCCCAACCCGCATTCTGTTTGGTAAAGGCGCGATTGCAGAACTGCGCGACCAAATCCCACAGGATGCTCGCGTACTGATTACCTACGGCGGTGGTAGCGTGAAAAAAACCGGCGTTCTGGCACAGGTTCAGGATGCACTGAAAGGCCTGGACGTGCTGGAATTTGGCGGTATTGAGCCGAACCCGTCTTATGAAACGCTGATGAACGCGGTAAAAATCGTGCGTGATGAGAAGGTGACATTCCTGCTGGCGGTAGGCGGCGGTTCTGTTCTGGATGGCACAAAATTCATCGCCGCAGCAGCACATTACGCTGACGGTGTTGACCCATGGCGCATTCTGGAAACACGCGGTAACGACGTACAAAGCGCCGTTCCAATGGGCTCCGTATTAACTCTGCCGGCAACTGGCTCCGAATCTAACTCTGGCGCGGTAATTTCGCGCAAAACGACTGGCGACAAACTGGCTTTCATGACCCCGTTTGTCCAGCCGGTATTTGCTGTACTCGATCCGGTTTACACCTATACTCTGCCGCCACGTCAGGTTGCCAACGGCGTGGTAGATGCTTTTGTTCATACCGTAGAACAATACGTGACTTATCCGGTAGACGGGAAAATTCAGGATCGCTTCGCCGAAGGCATTCTGCTGACGCTGATAGAAGACGGTCCGAAAGCATTGCAGGAGCCGGAAAACTACAATGTGCGTGCGAACGTCATGTGGGCAGCCACTCAGGCGCTGAACGGACTGATCGGCGCAGGCGTACCGCAGGACTGGGCAACCCATATGCTGGGTCACGAACTGACGGCAATGCACGGACTTGACCACGCTCAGACACTGGCAATCGTCCTGCCTGCATTGTGGAATGAAAAACGCGATACCAAGCGTGCCAAACTGCTGCAATACGCAGAACGCATCTGGAATATCACCGAAGGCTCCGAAGACCAGCGCATTGATGCCGCGATTGCCGCCACCCGTCAATTCTTCGAACAAATGGGTGTACCGACTCGCCTGTCTGACTACGATCTGGATGGCAGCTCCATCCCGGCACTGCTGGAAAAACTGCAAGCGCATGGCGGCACGAAACTGGGTGAACATCAGGACATTACGCTGGACGTCAGCCGCCGGATTTACGAAGCTGCCCGCTAAGGTTTTTTAACCTCCGACTTTCGTTTTTGGCTATTTATACCAGGCTTAAGTCACACCTATGTCACCGGAGTATGTTCCGGTGACAGTCATTAAGGGGAGGAATTATGACCACTCCAACCATTATCAAACTACAGGATGGTAACGTCATGCCGCAACTGGGCCTGGGGGTCTGGAAGGCAAGCAACGAAGAAGTCATCACCGCCATTCATAAAGCGCTGGAAGTAGGGTATCGCTCAATTGATACCGCTGCGGCGTACAAAAACGAAGAAGGTGTCGGCAAAGCAATACGCGATGCTGGCGTACCGCGCGAAGAGTTATTCATTACCACCAAGCTGTGGAATGATGATCAGAAACGCCCACGGGAAGCGTTGCTCGAAAGCATGGAGAAACTCCAGCTCGATTACCTCGATCTCTACCTGATGCACTGGCCTGTTCCGGCGATCGATCACTACGTTGAAGCGTGGGAAAACATGATCGACCTGCAAAAAGAGGGGCTGATTAAGAGCATCGGCGTGTGCAACTTTCAGATCAATCATCTCCAGCGCCTGATGGATGAAACAGGTGTCCCGCCGGTGATTAACCAGATAGAACTGCATCCACTGATGCAACAGCGCCAGCTGCACGCCTGGAACGCCACACATAAAATCCAGACCGAATCCTGGAGCCCGCTGGCGCAAGGCGGCAAAGACGTATTTGATCAAAAGATCATTCGCGACCTCGCTGAAAAATATGGCAAATCACCGGCGCAGGTCGTCATTCGCTGGCATCTGGATAGCGGCCTGGTGGTGATCCCGAAATCCGTCACCCCTGCCCGTATCGCCGAGAACTTCAATGTCTGGGACTTCCGCCTGGACAAAGATGAACTCGGTGAAATAGCAAAACTCGATCAAGGTAAACGCCTTGGCCCTGACCCGGATCAGTTCGGCGGTTAATCTCTCCTCTCCAGCCCGGCATTCCCGTCGGGCTTTTCTCCTGTCGAAATATTAAGAAACAATAAACGCGCAACTATTGATGTATTTATGGCACATCCACGTGCAGCATTACGCAATATAACTTACTAATTATTCAGTAATAATATTGATTTAATGAACACATCACAAATATCTATAGGTGCGTGACCATGGCGGAAAAAGCACAGCAAGGCGTCAAATGGCTCCCATTGATTCTTATACTATTTATTTCTGCCGGGCTCTGGCAGCTTACCCCACCCAGTGGGTTAAGTGCGCCAGCCTGGCATTCAGCCATTATCTTCGTTGCTACCATTGCTTCTATCGTGGCAAAAGTTCTGCCCATTGGCGCAGTCGGCATTATCGGTATTACCGTTTTTGCCCTCGCTTATGCTGCCGGGGATAAAACCGCCAGCGGCGCTATTACCACCGCACTGAGCGAACTGAACAGTTCTCTGATCTGGCTGATTGTCGTCGCCTTTATGATTGCCCGCGGGTTTATCAAAACGGGCCTCGGACGACGTATTGCGCTGCAGATGATCCGCCTGCTCGGCAAGCGCACGCTGGGACTCGCCTACGGACTGGCGTTTGCGGACCTGATACTTTCCCCCGCAATGCCAAGCAACACGGCCCGCTGCGGCGGCGTCATCTATCCCATTGCCGACTCCCTGGCGCGCAGTTTCCACTCGAACCCGGAAGATGAATCCCGAAGTAAAATCGGCACCTTTCTTATCACCTGTATTGGCAACGTCAACGACGTCACCGCCGCGCTCTTTATGACCGGATATACCGGCAACCTGTTGGCAGTGAAGCTGGCGGCCAATGCGGGGGTCACTCTGACCTGGGGCAGCTGGTTTATGGCGGCGCTGCTGCCTTGCCTGGTTTCCTTACTGCTGGTTCCATTACTGGTCTACTGGATTGTGCGCCCGGAAATTAAACACACGCCGGATGCCCCTAATCTGGCGCGTAAAGAACTGGCGGAAATGGGTCGTATGTCACGCGGGGAATGGCTGATGCTGGCGACCGTCGGCGTCCTGCTGGTACTGTGGATTTTTGGTGATACGCTGGGCGTCGACGCCACCACTGCCTCATTTGTTGGTTTATCCATCTTGCTGCTCAGCGGCGTTCTGAGCTGGGAAGATGTCAAAAGCGAGAAAGGTGCGTGGGATACACTGATCTGGTTTGCCGCACTATTGATGATGGCAAATCAGTTGAAAAAACTAGGCTTTACCACCTGGTTTGGCAACCTGATTGGCGATAGTCTGAGCAGTACTATGCATGGGACCAGTTGGGTGGTTGTCCTGCTGCTGCTCAACGCCGCGTACTTTTATACCCACTACTTTTTTGCCAGCGGTAATGCGCAGATTGCGGCGCTGTATGCCGTTTTCCTTGGCGTCGGTCTGCATTTGAATATTCCTGCAGCCCCTACGGCGTTGATGCTGGCCTTCACCAGCAGCCTGTACTGTTCCCTCACTCAGTACACTCACGCTCGCGGGCCGATTCTGTTTGGTGCCGGGTACGTACCGACGGGAGTCTGGTGGCGAACAGGATTCATCATCAGCCTGTTCAATCAAGCCGTCTTTATCACTGTAGGGCTGATGTGGTGGAAGATGCTGGGTCTGTACTAAACTCACTGCGTCCTGACGAAACGTCTTATCTACGGAGAAAAGGAATGACCTGTATTTTCTGTCAAATTGTTGAAGGTAAAGCGCCCTGCCATAAAGTCTGGGAAGACGAGCATCACCTGGCCTTTCTGTCGATTTTCCCAAACACCGACGGTTTTACCGTGGTGATCCCGAAAAAGCACTACCCAAGCTATGCATTTGATATGCCGCCACAGGCGCTGGCAGACCTGATGCTGGCGACCCAAAAGGTGGCGAAAAAACTGGATAAGGCTTTCCCGGATGTCAGTCGTACGGGGATGTTTTTCGAAGGGTTTGGCGTGGATCATGTGCACAGTAAGCTCAGCCCTATGCATGGCACAGGTGATTTGACGCACTGGAAACCGATTGAGTCCCGGCAGACTAAATTTTTCGAGCAGTATGAAGGGTATCTGTCGTCACATGACCACGAACGGGCTGACGATGAAAAACTGGCCGCATTAGCGGCCAGAATTCGCGAAGCATAAATACTGAGCATGTCTGCCGGATGGCGGTGCGAGCACCTTATCCGGCCTACGGTCTGTCTGGCCCGGTAAGCATTTCACTACCGGGCAAGACAGATTAGCGCCCCGCGACTTTCCCGCGTTTTTTATTCGCCGCAGGTGTCTGACGCTGGTGCGCGACTGGCGTATGCTTGGTCAGTGCCGGACGGGTATGGCGGTTCTGACGACGTGCTTCACGCATCTCTTCCAGCGTCGGGGCCGGAACCAGACATTCGCGACGACCGCCAATCAGATGCTTTTTCCCCATATCTTCCAGCGCCTGACGGATTAACGGCCAGTTAGCAGGATCATGGTAACGCAGCAGTGCTTTATGCAGACGGCGCTGTTTATCACCTCTTGGCACTACCACATCTTCACTCTTATAACCAATTTTGCCCAACGGGTTTTTCCCGGTGTAATACATGGTTGTAGAGTTTGCCAGCGGTGATGGGTAGAAGTTCTGCACTTGATCCAAACGGAAACGACGCTGTTTCAGCCACAGAGCCAGATTCACCATATCCTCATCACGCGTACCCGGGTGCGCAGAGATAAAATAGGGGATCAGGTACTGCTCTTTACCGGCCTGTTTAGAGTAAGTATCGAATAACTCTTTAAAGCGGTCGTAGCTGCCCATACCCGGCTTCATCATCTTCGACAATGGGCCTTCTTCTGTATGCTCCGGCGCAATCTTCAGGTAGCCACCCACATGGTGAGTTGCCAACTCTTTAATATAGCGCGGGTCCTCCACGGCGATGTCATAACGCACCCCGGATGCGATAAGGATCTTTTTAATGCCTTTCAGATCACGCGCGCGGCGGTAGAGATTAATCGTCGGTTCGTGGTTAGTATCCATATGCGGGCAGATATCCGGGTAAACGCAGGACAGACGACGACAGGTCTGTTCTGCACGCGGAGACTTACAGCGCAGCATATACATGTTTGCAGTTGGACCGCCGAGATCGGAAATCACGCCGGTAAAGCCCGGAACGGTATCGCGAATGGCTTCGATCTCATTGATGATCGAATCTTCGGAACGGCTCTGGATAATGCGCCCTTCGTGCTCGGTGATCGAACAGAACGAGCAACCACCAAAACAGCCACGCATGATATTGATCGAGAAACGGATCATCTCATAGGCGGGAATACGGCTGTTACCGTACGCCGGATGCGGTACGCGCTTGTACGGCAGTGCAAAGACGCTGTCCATTTCCTCAGTCGACAACGGGATCGCTGGCGGGTTAACCCAAATATAGCGATCGCCATGCTTTTGCATCAGCGCACGCGCGCATCCTGGGTTCGTTTCGTGATGCAGAATACGCGACGCATGGGCGTACAGAACTTTGTCGCCCTTCACTTTCTCGAAAGACGGTAACAGTACGTAAGTTTTTTCCCACGGCTTCGGACGCGGCGGCTGTACGGTTACCGCTTTCGCTTCTTGTTTTTTCGGTGCGACCGGTTTGTTATCAGCACACGGTAAGTCTTCGCCATACGGATGGGGGATGGGGTCAATTTTCCCGGGCATATCCAGACGTGTGGAATCCACCCCGCTCCAGCCCGGAAGCGCTTCTTTAACCATAATCGCGGTGTTACGCACGTCGCGGATCTGATCGATGGTTTCACCCATCGCCAGACGGTGTGCGACTTCCACCAATGGACGTTCGCCGTTACCAAACATCAGCATGTCAGCTTTTGAATCCACCAGCACGGAACGGCGTACGGTATCTGACCAGTAATCGTAATGCGCAGTACGGCGCAGGCTGGCTTCAATACCGCCGAGAATAACCGGCACATCTTTCCAGGCTTCTTTACAGCGCTGGGTATAAACCAACGTCGCACGGTCCGGGCGTTTACCCGCCACGTTGTCCGGCGTATAGGCATCGTCATGGCGCAGTCGGCGATCGGCGGTATAACGGTTGATCATCGAGTCCATGTTACCGGCGGTTACGCCGAAGAACAGGTTAGGTTTGCCCAGACGCATAAAGTCATCTTTGCTGTTCCACTCCGGTTGGGCGATGATCCCCACGCGAAAGCCCTGCGCTTCCAGCATACGGCCGCAAATAGCCATGCCGAAGCTCGGGTGATCGACGTACGCATCGCCGGTAACCAGAATGATGTCGCAGCTATCCCAGCCAAGTTGATCCATTTCGTCGCGTGACATCGGCAAAAATGGTGCCGGCCCAAAGCAGGCGGCCCAGTACTGCGGCCAGGAGAAAAGGTCTCTGTCCGGTTGGATCAGGGATATTGCGCTCATAATGCTTCCAAAAAAATGGTAAAAAAATAATCAAAGGCCGGGGATTATACGCTGGATCAACAGGGGAAATGAAGGAGTATTGTAAGGATGTTAAATTTCATCTCTGCTGGTGCTACGCTGACCGTTCCTGTGCTTTCGCACGGTCCAGGCCGGGTTAGGCGAAGCCGCCACCCGGCACAGGAATATCTATTACGGTGCCGGATTCACCAGCATCTGGCCAATAGAACCACGGTCTGCCATTTCCAGCGTCTGGCTGTTGAAGTAGAACGGGAAATGCGCCCAGGAAGGCTGCCCATAATAGACCAGCAACTCCACTTGCCCATCAACCCAGACGGTATCTTTCCAGCCACGGTCTTCCGGGAACGGCATCGCGCCATTCACATTACGGATCAGGAAAGAGACGCCTTCAATATGGAACGACTGCGGCATATCTGCACGCACCGTCCAGCGCTCCCAGGATCCCTGCTGCGCCGTGATATCCATGCGATTGACATCCCACAGTTGGCCATTGATTCCGGGATCGTCATCAAGGCTAATATCACGGCTGCGAATCGGCGAGCCGCTCAAAATTTCGGTGGGTAACAGACGCATTGGCAGGCTATCCGTTACCAGCGGCAGAAGGCCGGTTGGTCGCAGAGTCAGTACCAGCGTGGAGATCAGGATACTGGAAGGTTCAAAGAAACCACGGATCCTGTCGACAATACTGGCCGCCTCGCCGCAGGTAATCGAAACTTCATCACCGTTGGTCATATCGACCAGAATCTCACGACGCTCGCCTGGCGCCAGCGATAGCTGCTTCACCGAAACCGGCGCGGGTAAAAACCCCTGATCCCCTGAGATAACATGCAGCGCACGACCATCGCTCATTTTCAGCAAATAACGACGCGAATTTGAGGCATTCAGCAAACGCAAACGCACCCAGCCGCGGGACACTTCGACATACGGACTTTGCGCCCCGTTGACCAGAAGAGTATCCCCCACAAACCCCCCACTGCCCGGTTCGCTATATTCTGGTGTACCGAAGTTATCCAGACGCTTATCCTGAATAATGACTGGAAAATCATCCACGCCGTAGTGGTTAGGGATCGGCAGTGATTTACTCACTTCATCTTCAACCAGCCACATCCCGGCAAGGCCGTTATAGACCTGCTGGGCAGTGCGATTTGGCGTGTTGGCGTGATACCACAAGGTTGCAGCACTCTGGCGAATCGGCAGCACGGGTGCCCAGTCCGCATTAGGCGACATCATACGCGCCGGCCCCCCCATAAGAGGACCTGGGACCTGTAACCCGGCAACGGTCATTGAGACATTTTCTGTCAGACGGTTGCTGTAGATAAGCTTGACGTCATCACCTTTCCAGACGCGGATTGTCGGCCCCAGGTAGCGCCCGTTAACACCCCAGACGGGTGCGCGCGTGCCCGGCGTAAACGACCAGTGCGCACGTTGCAGCGTCATAAATAGCGGCTGTCCCCGACGGGACTCCAGCAGGGGGGGAACAGGTAGCGGTTGTTGCTGACCGGCAGCATTAGCCTTCAGCGGAACAGCACCTGCACACAGTGCGATCCCCGATGCCTGAATGAACTGACGCCGACTGAATGACATATAAGCTCCATGAAAAACTGGCGATTAACACGCAGGAAATCATTTCCTGTAACAAACCCGAAATGAGCGAATCAAACCTTACCGGCAGCTTCCCGCTCAGCAACTTCTTTATCGAGTTCTGCGATTTTTTGTTCCATCAGCGTGCGGCAATGCGCTGCCAGTTCACGAACCTGATCTTTACCAAAATGACTGATATCCACTGGCGGCAGCATCTCTACAATCGCCAGCCCATTATTAAGTCGGTTCAATTTGATCTTATTAGAGGTCGTTGAAACGCAAACAGGGATAACCGGGACACCCGCAGCAATTGCCGCATGGAACGCACCGGTTTTAAACGGCAGCAGACCGCGACCGCGGCTACGCGTTCCTTCAGGGAACATCCAGATAGAGATACGACGCTTTTTAAAGTGGTTCACCACCGCCGCAATGGTGCTGTGCGCTTTGGCGCGGTTATTTCTGTCGATCAACAGATTACCGGTGAGCCAGTACAGTTGTCCGAAGAAAGGGATCCACAACAGGCTTTTTTTACCTACTGTGACCGTCGGTGGCTGAACGATATTCGCTGCGGTAACCATGTCATAGTTATTCTGGTGGTTACAAATATAGATAGCATTACCATAGTTCTTCGCGTCAGGCGGCATGCGACACTCGACCTTCAGGCCATACAGGGGAGCCAGGCGACCAAACATATGGCCGAACGTCGCAACGTGTTTTGGATTTCTTGGGCTGAACAGACAGTATATGCAACCGAAAATACAGACCAAAATGCAGTAAATAACAGTAATAATTAAACGAAAAATATATAGCATAACAACCTCTAAAGGCCTAAGAGCCTGGCATTCTACGTCACCTGATTCCGAATACTGCATCAGGTTAGGGCATTGTTAAGAGTGGCTCTCTGGAAAAGCGTATTGTTAATCGCAACGCACGAATAAACAACGGTTTCACGGGAATTTTTAAAACAAGCTCTCCCTGTGCGAAAACAGGGAGAGCCAGACGCTGGCGTTATTCTTCACTGTCGCCGTGACTGGCGCGTCGAGGCGAGTCAATCTCAACACGGTCGATGCGTTGCAGACCGCGCATGAGCGTACCGCGACGACCACGCTCGCCGGTTACCTTCTGTAGCTCTTCAGGGCGCAGTTTAATTTTGCGTTTCCCGACGTGGATAGTCAGCGTGCTTTGCGGCGGCAGCACGTAGAGTTGTGCCAGACCATCTTCGCCTTTCGCAGCTTCCGCAGAAGGAATATTGATTATCTTGTTCCCTTTGCCTTTCGACAACTGCGGCAAATCGCTCACCGGGAACATCAACATGCGGCCCGCATGGGTAATCGCCAGCAGCATATCGGTTTCATCTTCAATCACCACCGGCGGCATAACATGTGCGTTTTCCGGTAGCGTAATCAATGCCTTGCCCGCACGGTTACGCGCGACCAGGTCATTGAAGGTGCAGACAAAACCGTAACCGGCATCAGATGCCATCAGCAGCTTCTGATCGTCGCCTTCCATCAGCATATGCTCAACCGTCGCGCCCGGTGGTAGCGTGAGCTTCCCGGTCAACGGCTCACCCTGACCACGCGCCGACGGCAGCGTAATCGGGTCGATAGCATAGCTACGCCCGGTTGAGTCAACGAACACCACCGGTTGGTTGCTCTTACCCTTCACCGCCGACTTAAAGCTGTCGCCCGCTTTATAGCTTAAGCCTGGCGCATCGATGTCGTGGCCTTTCGCGCTACGCACCCAGCCACTCTGGGACAGCACAATGGTCACCGGCTCAGACGGCAGCATGTCATGCTCGCTCATCGCCTTCGCTTCTTCACGCTCCCGCAGTGGAGAACGGCGATCGTCACCATAGGCATCCGCATCAGCCTGCAGTTCTTTCTTCAGCAGGTTACTCATTTTGCGTTCAGAGGCCAGAATGCCCTGCAGTTGATCGCGCTCTTTCGCCAGTTCGTCCTGCTCACCGCGGATTTTCATCTCTTCCAGTTTGGCAAGGTGGCGTAATTTCAGCTCAAGAATGGCCTCCGCCTGAGTTTCTGAAATACCAAACCGCGACATCAGCTCGGGTTTAGGTTCATCTTCATGACGAATAATTTCGATTACTTCGTCAATATTGAGGAACGCTATCAGCAAACCTTCAAGAATGTGCAGGCGTTTGAGTACTTTCTCCAGGCGATAGTTCAGGCGACGGCGCACGGTATCGCGACGGAACGTCAGCCATTCGGTGAGGATCTCCAGTAGGTTTTTAACTGCCGGACGACCGTCGAGGCCAATCATGTTCAGGTTAATGCGATAGCTTTTTTCCAGATCGGTAGTGGCAAACAGGTGGTTCATCACCTGCTCCATGTCGACGCGGTTAGAACGCGGAACAATCACCAGACGGGTCGGGTTTTCGTGATCCGACTCATCGCGCAGATCGTCCACCATCGGCAGCTTTTTATTGCGCATTTGGGCGGCGATCTGTTCCAGCACTTTGGCGCCGGAAACCTGATGCGGCAGCGCGGAAATCACCACCGCGCCGTCTTCTTTCGTCCATACCGCACGCATACGTACGGAACCGCGTCCGTTTTCGTAAATCTTACGAATCTCCGCACGCGAGGTAATGATTTCTGCTTCGGTCGGATAATCCGGCCCCTGTACGATATCCAGCAGTTGATCCAGCGTCGTTTTCGGCTGCTCAATCAGCGTAATTGCCGCTTTGGCCACTTCACGCAAGTTATGCGGTGGAATATCCGTCGCCATACCCACGGCAATCCCAGTCGTGCCGTTGAGCAGAATATTTGGCAGACGCGCAGGCAGCATTTTCGGCTCCTGCATGGTACCGTCGAAGTTTGGCACCCAGTCTGACGTGCCCTGACCGAGTTCACCCAGCAGGACTTCCGCATATTTAGACAGGCGGGATTCCGTGTAACGCATCGCGGCGAAGGATTTCGGATCGTCTGGTGCCCCCCAGTTCCCCTGCCCGTCAACCAGCGGATAACGGTAAGAGAAGGGCTGGGCCATCAGCACCATCGCTTCATAGCAGGCGCTGTCGCCGTGCGGATGGTATTTACCCAATACGTCACCGACGGTACGGGCGGATTTTTTAAATTTGGCGCTGGCATTCAGCCCCAGTTCGGACATCGCGTAAACGATGCGACGCTGAACAGGTTTCAGACCATCACCAATAAACGGTAACGCCCTGTCCATGATGACGTACATGGAGTAGTTCAGATAGGCGTTTTCCGTGAATTCATGCAGCGCAAGGCGCTCTGCCATATCGCTCATTAATCGTGGTTCCTCAACTTATACCCGTCTATTGAAGGGCAATATTGCCGCAGATACTACCCTATCTGGCGTGTTGAGTCACAAAGAAAAGGGCCGCGACTGCGGCCCTGATGGGGATTATTTGGCAACTTTGGTAATCTGTTTCACGTCGATTTCAACGGAGTTCCAGTCTTTATCCACTTCACCCTGGATTTCAACCACATCCTGCGGCGTGACGGTCACGCCGTTCCAGCGTTTGTGGTCGATATCTACGTTCACTGTGCCGGTTGCATCTTTAAACACATACAGGTCGTCGGAAATACGCTCAACGATGTTCCCGCGCAGGGTAACCCAGGTGTCATCACGCAGCGATTTGGCGCTTTCTACCGTCGTGCTGCTACCGTTTGGGCCAACAAAGCCGCCATTTTGGCTTTGCGTTGTCGTCGTCGGTCCAGAGAAGCCGCCCTGCTGCGCTGCCAGAACAGGTGCGGAACACAGTGCCATTACGGCAACCATTGCAGCTAATTTTTTCATCGTCATGTCTCCCTTTCATGTTGGTTTACGACTATTAAATAAGTTAATCCTTAACAAGTTCTTAAGGCAAAAAAAGATACTTTTTTTACTGTACAGAGGCTGTAGCCACAGGTTTACTTGACGGTAATGAGAGCGACCGCAGGGAAGAACATATGCGTATTTTACTGGTAGAAGATGACACGCTGATTGGCGACGGCCTGAAAACAGGTCTGAGTAAAATGGGTTTCAGCATCGACTGGTTTACCGAGGGTCGCCAGGGGAAAGAAGCACTGTACAGCGCCCCTTATGATGCGGTGATCCTCGACCTGACGCTGCCAGGCATAGACGGGCGCGATATCCTGCGCGAATGGCGAGCCAACGGGAAGCAGGAGCCGGTGCTGATTCTTACCGCTCGTGACGCTCTGACAGAACGCGTGGAAGGTCTACGCCTGGGCGCGGATGACTATCTGTGTAAACCCTTTGCGCTGATCGAAGTTGCCGCCCGACTGGAAGCATTGGTACGCCGCGCCAGCGGCCAGGCCAGCAATACGCTGCGCCATGGTCAGGTTTCGCTTAATCCCGGCGCGCTGGTCGCCACGTTCGCGGGTGAGCCGTTATCGCTTAAGCCAAAAGAGTTCGCGCTGCTGGAACTGCTGATGCGTAACAAAGGGCGCGTCCTGCCCCGCAAGCTGATTGAAGAAAAACTGTATAACTGGGATGAAAACGTCTCCAGTAATGCGGTGGAGGTCCACGTCCATCACTTGCGCCGTAAGCTCGGCAGCGACTTTATCCGCACGGTACATGGCATTGGCTACACCCTGGGTGACGCATGAAACTCACACAACGCCTCAGCCTGCGCGTCAGGCTAACGCTTATWTTTCTGATTCTGG
>NZ_CP080033.1:4230364-4230436 GCF_019382635.1 Citrobacter sp. Colony219
ACGACGGATAACGTGAATGAGATGTTTGACACGCAGCAGATGCTGTTCGCCAAACGGCTTATCACGCTGGAT
>NZ_CP080033.1:4231102-4231592 GCF_019382635.1 Citrobacter sp. Colony219
GGAATTGAACGCGCCACCCGACTGGTCGATCAGCTCCTGACGCTTTCGCGCCTCGACTCCCTCGATAATCTTCAGGATGTGGCGGAAATTTCATTGGAGGAGCTACTGCAATCCGCGGTGATGGATATCTACCACCCGGCCCAGCAGGCGCACATTGACGTACGTTTGCAGATTAACGCACACAATATTATGCGCACAGGACAGCCGCTGTTGCTGAGCCTGATGGTACGAAATCTGCTGGATAATGCCATTCGCTACAGTCCGCAGGGGAGCATTGTGGAAGTGACGCTCAACGCCCGCAATTTCAGCGTCAAAGATAATGGTCCTGGCGTTGCGCCGGAGGTACTTACACACATCGGTGAACGCTTTTATCGTCCACCGGGACAAAGCGTGACCGGCAGCGGTCTCGGCTTGTCAATCGTCCGCCGTATCGCAACACTGCATGGAATGTCAGCCTCGTTTGGCAATGCGCCGGAAGGCGGGTTTGAGG
>NZ_CP080033.1:4231630-4276645 GCF_019382635.1 Citrobacter sp. Colony219
TGCAAAAGACTTTGCACATTTTGCTAATTTCACCGCACCACCCGTGGAGGTAAAATCGTCCTCAAACGTATTTCCTTGAGGACACAAAATGAGCAACATTCTGATTATCAATGGTGCGAAAAAATTCGGCCACTCTAACGGTCAGTTAAACGACACCCTGACCGAGGTCGCGGACGGTATCCTGCGCGACCTCGGGCATGATGTTAAAGTCGTACGCGCGGACAGCGATTATGACGTAAAAACAGAAGTGCAGAATTTTGTCTGGGCCGATGTGGTCATCTGGCAGATGCCTGGCTGGTGGATGGGCGCACCGTGGACCGTGAAAAAATACATCGATGATGTGTTTACCGAAGGTCATGGTACGCTGTATGCCAGCGATGGTCGTACACGTTCAGATGCCTCTAAAAAATACGGCTCAGGCGGGCTGATTCAGGGCAAAAAATACATGCTGTCCCTGACCTGGAACGCGCCAATGGAAGCCTTCACTGAAAAAGACCAGTTCTTCCATGGCGTTGGTGTTGATGGCGTCTATCTCCCGTTCCATAAAGCAAACCAGTTCCTGGGAATGGAAGCGCTGCCGACCTTTATCACCAATGACGTGATTAAAATGCCAGATGTTCCACGTTATATCGCAGAATATCGCGAGCATCTGACCGAAATTTTTGGTTAACTGGTAACCTGGAATTAGAAGGAGTTAACCATGCTTACCGTTATTGCAGAAATCCGTACACGTCCAGGTCAACACCACCGCCAGGCGGTACTGGATCAGTTTGCTAAAATCGTTCCGACTGTACTGAAAGAAGAAGGCTGCCACGGCTATGCGCCAATGGTCGATCATGCAGCAGGTGTGAGTTTTCAGACCACAGCGCCAGACTCAATCGTGATGGTTGAACAGTGGGAAAGCATTGCGCACCTTGAAGCGCATTTGCAGACCCCGCATATGAAAGCCTACAGCGAAGCCGTGAAAGGCGACGTGTTGGACATGAATATCCGTATTCTGGAATCGGGTATTTAAGGTTGTCGATTTGCCGGATGAGGCTTTGCTATCCGGCATATAATCGCTTCGTCAGATGAGAGCCGGATAAGGCATTTTACGCCCCTCTCCGGCTTTTCTATATGCAATTAGCCTTCGAGATCCGCCAGGTCACCTTTCTCTTGCAACCAGTTACGACGATCCTCTGAACGTTTCTTGGCCAGCAGCATATCCATCACCGCATTCGTACGCTGATCGTCCTCATCATCAATGATGAGCTGCACCAGGCGACGCGTATTGGGGTCCAGCGTCGTTTCACGTAACTGCATCGGGTTCATTTCACCCAGACCTTTAAAGCGCTGGACGTTCGGCTTGCCTTTCTTGCGCTTTAACTGCTCCAGCACGCCCGCTTTTTCTTCTTCCGTCAGCGCGTAATACACCTCTTTACCGAGGTCGATACGGTATAACGGCGGCAGCGCCACGTACACGTGACCGTGTTTCACCAGCGTGCGGAAGTGTTTCACAAACAGCGCGCACAGCAGCGTAGCGATGTGCAGACCATCGGAGTCCGCATCCGCCAGGATACAGATCTTACCGTAACGCAACTGGCTCAGATCGTCGCTGTCCGGATCGATACCGATCGCCACCGAAATATCGTGCACTTCCTGCGAAGCCAGCACTTCATCGGAAGAGACTTCCCAGGTATTGAGGATCTTACCTTTGAGCGGCATGATCGCCTGATATTCACGATCGCGCGCCTGTTTGGCCGATCCACCCGCCGAGTCACCTTCGACGAGGAACAGTTCGGTGCGATTAAGATCCTGCGCGGTACAGTCCGCCAGTTTCCCCGGCAGAGCCGGACCACTGGTCAGCTTTTTACGCACCACTTTTTTCGCCGCGCGCAGACGACGCTGTGCGCTGGAAATCGCCATTTCCGCCAGCAGCTCGGCTGACTGCACGTTCTGGTTCAGCCACAGGCTAAAGGCATCTTTCACTACGCCAGAAACGAATGCCGCACACTGACGTGAAGAAAGACGCTCTTTGGTCTGTCCGGCAAACTGTGGATCCTGCATTTTTACCGACAGCACATAGGCGCAACGATCCCAGATATCTTCTGCTGACAGCTTCACGCCGCGCGGCAGAATATTACGGTACTCACAGAACTCGCGCATCGCATCCAGCAGACCCTGACGCAGGCCGTTAACATGCGTACCACCCTGCATGGTTGGGATCAGGTTGACATAACTTTCAGTCAGTAATTCACCGCCTTCCGGCAGCCAGAGCAGCGCCCAGTCCACGGTTTCTGTTTCACCGCTGAAATTACCGATAAACGGTTTTTCCGGCAGCGTCGGTAGGCCATTTACCGCTTCGCTCAGATAGTCATTCAGGCCATCCTGGTAGCACCAGCGCTGTTCGCTGTTGTTGACCTCATCCTTGAAGGTGATCTCAACGCCCGGGCACAGTACCGCTTTGGCTTTCAGTACGTGCGTTAAGCGCGAAACAGAAAAACGCGGGCTGTCAAAGAAGCTTTCATCCGGCCAGAAGTGTACGCTAGTACCGGTATTGCGTTTACCACAAGTACCGACAACCTGCAGATCCTGCACTTTGTCACCGTTTTCAAACGCGATGTTGTATACCTGCCCGTCGCGGCGTACGTTCACTTCCACACGTTTGGACAGGGCGTTAACAACGGAGATACCCACACCGTGCAGACCACCGGAGAACTGGTAGTTCTTGTTGGAGAACTTGCCGCCCGCGTGCAGACGACAAAGGATCAGCTCGACCGCCGGAACGCCTTCTTCTGGGTGAATATCCACCGGCATGCCGCGTCCGTCGTCAATGACTTCCAGCGATTGATCGGCATGTAAAATCACATCCACGCGTTTCGCGTGGCCAGCCAGTGCTTCATCCACACTGTTATCAATCACTTCCTGTCCAAGATGGTTAGGACGGGTCGTGTCAGTGTACATCCCAGGGCGACGGCGTACCGGCTCAAGCCCAGTGAGTACCTCAATGGCATCAGCGTTATAAGTTTGCGTCATGGTTTAAATTAGCAATTCGAATTGATCGTCAGAAACTGTGCAGTCCAAGGAAATCGACAATCGGGTTGAAATAATCTTCGAAGCCCGTGAATGCGTGGTTTCCGCCCTCAATAACTGTCTGACGGCAGGAGGCGTAATACGCCACCGCCTGGCGGTAGTCCAACACTTCATCGCCCGTTTGTTGAAGCAGCCAAATCAAATCCGGCGCTTCCAGCGGGTCAATCTGCATGACTTTAAGATCGTAAATATGGCGTGACTCTAGCACATATTGCTGCCCCGTGTAGGGGTTCTCGTTCTGACCGAGATAGTCGACCAGAAGTTCGTAAGGCCGCACGGCAGGGTTCACGACCACCGCTGGCAGCATAAAACATTGCGACAGCCAGGTGGCGTAATAGCCTCCTAATGACGAGCCGACAATCCCCAGCGACTCGCCGCCATGCTCAAGGATAATTGACTCCAGCATCTCTGCCGCCTGGGCTGGATACGGAGGTAACTGCGGTACGATCATCTCAACGTGCGGATGATGCTCCGCCAGCCAGTTTTTCAGCAAGCACGCCTTCGCCGAGCGAGGAGAACTGTTAAATCCGTGAAGATAGAGAAGCGTAGACATCAGTAGCCTTCTGAAGCGGTATCAGGGTGGAACCGATTACCCTGCAGACGGCGTACCTGAGTCTGCAACGTCCCGTCAGCAAAAAGCTCCAGCGTCCGCCAGCCGGGGCTGATGGTATCTAACGTGAAGTTGGAACAATGCGGTTTAAACTGCACACAGGTCGATGGCGTCGCCAGCAGGCGGCGGCCGTTCCAGTCGAGATCCAGCTCCTGATGAATATGCCCGCACAGCAGATACTTCACGCGCGGATAGTTCACCAGCACGTTGTCGAGCTCCGCCGCATTGCGCAGACTGTGTTGATCGAGCCAACTGCAGCCCGCAGGCAGAGGATGGTGATGTAGAAGCAGCAAAGTATTACGTTCAGGCGCATCGGCAAGTTTACGCTCCAGCCATTCAAGCTGAAATTCGCTTAACTCACCGTGAGGGACGCCGAACACCTGGCTGTCGAGCAACAATATTTGCCACTGTTCACCGATGAAGATGCGTTTGGCGGGGGAAATACCCGCATCCTGAAGCGCGCTGTACATCGCTGGCTGAAAGTCGTGATTACCTGGTAACCAAACGCAGGGCGCACGAAAACTTGCGATGCCCTCAGCAAAATGCTGATAGGCCGCAGCGGATTGATCCTGCGCCAAATCCCCAGTCGCAACGATCAGATCGTACTCTGGCGACTCTGCATGTATGGCATCCAGTACGCACTGGTAGCTATCCCAGGTGTTCACACCCAGTAAGGTTTCATGCTTTTCGGCAAACAGGTGAGTGTCTGTAATTTGTAAGATCCTGACTCTGGCCTCACCAGCCAAAGGAAGGGTTAACAGGCTTTCCAAATGGTGTCCTTAGGTTTCACGACGCTAATAAACCGGAATCGCCATCGCTCCATGTGCTAAACAGTACCGTAACCAGTCGGCCAAAAACTGATTAATTTGATGCTTTTCGTCGCGTTGATGCAACTTTTTATTTGGATAATCATACCGCGCTTTGAAGCGAAAGATCTGCTGACTTGAACACACTTCAGCCACCCTCGCATCATGATACAGGCGCACGGTCAGCGACGGCAGGCTCCAGTAGGTAACCGCTGGTGCCGTCTGTTTGATCGCGACAAGCGTAGTGTATCGGGTCGATTCCATAATCGTTAATCGATATTGTGCGTTTGCAACCTGATAGCTCACTGTTTCACCGGCTGCATCATTGCGTGGCAACAGGCGGCGCAACTGCGAAAAATTGGTTTCGCACAGGCGCATCATTTCAGGGAAGTCAGGTGTGTAACGCTTCATTTTTTCCACTCAGTTTTTAACTCTTGATAGTGCAGCTGTAACCATTGCAAGGCGATGACAGAAGCCGCGTTGTCGATTATCCCCTCTTCTACCCATTGATAAGCCTGTTCCCGACTCACCACATGAACACGAATATCTTCGTTTTCATCCGCCAGACCGTGGATACCATTTGCGGTCGAAGCGTCCACTTCACCTACCAAAATAGACAGGCGCTCACTGGTGCCGCCAGGGCTTGCCAGATAACTCAGCACGGGTTTCGTACGCTTAACGTCCAGTCCGGCTTCTTCCATTGCTTCACGGCGAGCCACATCTTCAACGGTTTCGCCTTCTTCAATCATTCCGGCTACCATTTCCAGTAGATACGGCGTTTCGCTGGTGTCATAGGCCGCGATGCGGATTTGTTCGACCAACACAACTTCATCCCGCTCAGGGTCAAAGGGTAGCAAGACTGCCGCGTGTCCGCGCTCAAAAATTTCACGCTTCACTTCACCGCTCATACCACCGTTAAACAGGCGATGACGGAAGCGATAAAGATCCAGTGAAAAAAAACCGCGGTATAGTGTTTCTCGTGCAATAATTTCTACATCATTTTTAGTGAATGTCATTGGCAAGTTGTCTGGTTTACGCATTGTGCTGTCCTGGTACCAATAGTGATTAAAATGTGAATTTCAAGGTCGTTTGACTGCTGTTTGAGCGCCCTTGTGTTAAATTGATGCAAATTAACGCCGTATGGCACGTAACGCCAACTTTTTGAAGTGGCGGATTCTGCTAGAATCAGCAATTATTTTTACAATTTGATCAGCGCTAAATACTGCTTCACAACAAGGAATGCAAATGAAGAAATTGCTCCCCATCCTTATCGGCCTGAGCCTGTCGGGGTTCAGTACTCTGAGCCAGGCAGAAAACCTGATGCAGGTTTATCAGCAAGCACGCCTGAGCAACCCGGAATTGCGTAAATCCGCCGCCGATCGCGATGCTGCATTCGAAAAAATTAACGAAGCGCGTAGTCCTTTACTGCCGCAACTGGGCTTAGGTGCCGATTACACCTACAGCAATGGCTACCGTGATTCAAATGGTATCAACTCCAACGCCACCAGCGCGTCATTACAATTGACTCAGACGCTGTTCGATATGTCAAAATGGCGTGCCCTGACGCTGCAAGAAAAATCAGCGGGCATCCAGGACGTGACCTATCAGACCGATCAGCAAACGCTGATCCTGAATACCGCCACGGCCTATTTTAACGTATTGAACGCGATTGACGTGCTCTCTTATACCCAGGCACAAAAAGACGCCGTTTATCGTCAGTTAGATCAGACGACCCAGCGTTTTAACGTTGGCCTGGTTGCTATCACTGACGTACAGAACGCCCGTTCACAGTACGATACCGTGTTGGCGAATGAAGTTACCGCGCGTAACAACCTGGACAACGCCGTTGAACAGCTGCGTCAGGTCACCGGCAACTACTACCCGGAACTGGCTTCGCTGAATGTTGATGGCTTTAAAACCAACAAACCGCAGGCGGTGAATTCACTGCTGAAAGAAGCAGAAAACCGCAACCTGACGTTATTGCAGGCACGTTTAAGCCAGGATCTGGCGCGTGAGCAAATTCGTCTGGCACAGGACGGTCATCTGCCGACGCTGGGTTTAACCGCCTCTACTGGTGTTTCTGATACCTCTTACAGCGGATCTAAAACTAGTGCCTCTCAGTATGACGATAGCAATGAAGGTCAAAATAAAATTGGTCTGAACTTCTCGCTGCCGCTGTACCAGGGCGGGATGGTTAACTCGCAGGTGAAACAAGCGCAGTACAACTTTGTTGGCGCCAGTGAGCAACTGGAAAGCGCGCACCGCAGCGTAGTACAGACCGTTCGTTCATCATTCAACAACATTAATGCGTCTATCAGTAGCATTAATGCGTACAAACAAGCGGTTGTCTCTGCCCAAAGCTCCCTGGATGCGATGGAAGCCGGCTATTCTGTAGGTACACGTACCATTGTGGACGTGTTGGATGCTACTACCACGCTGTACAACGCTAAGCAGCAGTTGGCAAATGCGCGTTATACCTATCTGATCAACCAGTTAAACATCAAGTCTGCGCTCGGTACGCTTAACGAGCAGGATCTGGTGGCGTTGAACAATACGCTGGGTAAACCTATTTCCACCGCGCCTGACGCCGTTGCGCCGGAAAACACCCAGCAAGACGCCGCAGCAGATGGTTATACTGCCAACAGTGCGGCACCAGCGGTCAAACCGGCAACAGCACGTACAACCAGCAGCAGTAACGGCAACAACCCGTTCCGTAATTGATGCTGTAGACGGGGCTTCGGCCCCGTCTGAACGTAAGGCAACGTAAAGATCTGCCCCTTCCTGCGCATTCTCGCCTCTTCCCGCTTCAATTTCGACCAGTCATCCTCTATCCTGAGCATTATTTACTGTGTTTACCACTGGGTCCTGGAAGACAAAAATGAAACGGACAAAATCGATACATCATGCCTCGTTCCGCAAAAGCTGGAGCGCGCGCCACCTGACTCCTGTCGCCCTGGCAGTTACCGCAGTGTTTATGCTCGCGGGCTGTGAAAAGAGTGACGAAACGGTTTCGCTTTATCAGAACGCGGACGACTGCTCTGCGGCGAATCCGGGTAAAAGCGCCGAATGCACCACCGCGTTTAACAACGCGCTGAAAGAAGCTGAACGCACCGCGCCAAAATACGCCACGCGTGAAGACTGTATTGCTGAATTCGGCGAAGGCCAGTGCCAGCAGGCACCTGCGCAGGCGGGCATGGCACCGACCGGCGAAGGCCAGGCTCAGGCGCAGAATCAAAGCAGCGGCAGCTTCTGGATGCCGCTGATGGCAGGCTACATGATGGGCCGACTGATGGGCGGCGGAATGGGCGCTCAGCAACCGCTGTTCAGCTCGAAAAACCCGGCCAGCCCTGCATACGGCAAATATACTGACGCCAGCGGCAAAAACTACGGCGCAGCAACGCCGGGCCGCACCATGACCGTACCAAAAACCGCCATGGCACCGAAACCTGCCACCACCTCTACCGTAACCCGCGGCGGATTTGGTGAGTCAGTCGCCAAACAGAGCACCATGCAGCGTAGCGCAAGCGGCACCACCACACGTTCGATGGGTGGCTGATCGTCATGGAAAGAGTCAGTATTGTTGAGCGCCCGGACTGGCGCGATAAGGCCACCGAATACGGTTTCAACTTTCACACCATGTACGGCGAGCCGTACTGGTGTGAAGACGCGTACTATAAGCTGACGCTTGCTCAGGTCGAAAAGCTGGAAGAGGTCACCGCAGAGCTGCATCAGATGTGCCTCAAAGTGGTGGAAAAGGTCATTGCCAGCGATGAGCTGATGACCAAGTTTCGCATTCCAAAGCATACCTGGGGCTTTGTCCGCCAGTCCTGGCTGGCACAGCAACCGTCGCTCTATTCCCGTCTCGATCTGGCGTGGGACGGTACCGGTGAACCTAAGCTTTTAGAAAACAACGCCGATACGCCAACCTCATTGTACGAAGCCGCCTTTTTCCAGTGGATCTGGCTGGAAGATCAGCTTAATGCGGGCAACCTGCCGGAAGGCAGCGATCAGTTCAACAGCCTGCAGGAAAAGCTGATCGAACGTTTCACTGCGCTGCGCGAGCAGTACGGTTTTCAGTTGCTGCATCTGACCTGCTGTCGCGATACGGTCGAAGATCGTGGAACGATCCAGTATTTGCAGGATTGCGCGGCTGAGGCTGAAATTGCCACTGAATTTCTCTATGTCGAGGATATCGGGCTCGGTGAAAAAGGTCAGTTCACGGACATGCAGGACCAGGTGATCGCCAATCTGTTCAAGCTCTATCCGTGGGAGTTTATGCTGCGTGAAATGTTCTCCACCAAGCTGGAAGACGCTGGCGTCCGCTGGCTGGAACCGGCCTGGAAAAGCATTATCTCCAACAAAGCGTTGTTACCGCTGCTGTGGGAAATGTTCCCGAACCATCCGAATCTTCTGCCGGCGTACTTCGCCGAAGACGACTATCCGCAGATGGATAAGTTTGTCGTGAAACCGATCTTCTCGCGTGAAGGCGCTAACGTTTCCATCATTGAGAACGGTAAAACGATCGAAGCCGTGGAAGGGCCATACGGTGAAGAAGGCATGATCGTGCAGCAGTTCCATCAGCTACCGAAGTTTGGCGACAGCTATATGCTGATCGGCAGCTGGCTGATTAACGATCAACCTGCCGGGATCGGCATTCGCGAAGACAGAGCGTTGATCACCCAGGATCTCTCGCGCTTCTATCCGCATATTTTTGTCGAGTAATTCGTTGTGCCCGGTATCGCTAATGCTTACCGGGCCTACGTTTTTATCCCACCTGTACTGACAACATACTCAGGCTACCCATCTCAATCCCATCAACAGGAATCGTCACCGGCTCTTTGCCATCCCACGCGCCGAGGACATACAGCAGCGGCAGATAGTGATCCGCCGTTGGGTTCGACAGCGATCCGCCTTCATGATCCATATAGTTAACCAGCGGGTGCTGTTCAACCGGTCCCTGCCATGTCAGGTTGGCTTTAACATAATCGTTAAATGAGGTCGCCCACGGGTATGGTGTATTCTCACCATGCCAGCGTGCTGTACGCAGGTTATGCACTACGTTGCCACTGGCCACCAGCATAATGCCTTCATCGCGCAACGCTGCCAGCTTACGGCCCATTTCAAAATGCCACGCCGCAGGTTTGGTGCTATCGACACTCAACTGCACCATCGGGATATCTGCGTTCGGGTACATCTTGATTAGCACACCCCATGAACCGTGGTCAAAACCCCACGCTTCTTTGTCTAAGGCGACGGGCACAGGAGCAAGCAAGTCAACCAGATGCTGTGCCAGTTCTGGCGAGCCCGGGGCCGGATAATGCGTGTCATACAGTGCCTGCGGGAAACCACCAAAATCGTGGATAGTTTTAGGTGCTTCCATCGCGGTTACGCCAGTACCGCGTGTAAACCAGTGTGCCGATACCACAACAATCGCTTTCGGGCGCGGCAACGTTTCCCCCAGTTGCTGCCAGGCACGGGTATAAACGTTATCTTCCAGAACATTCATTGGGCTGCCGTGTCCCAAAAACAATGCTGGCATACGAGTTGAAGACATGATGATATCCTTACTGAGGGAGTCATTTTGATATCACCACAATACGCTTTTTCGGTTGATGAAGAACTCAGATAACCATGATGAAGATCATCAGTTATTTTGACGATCCGCCCCGAACAGCAGATTGATAAGGAGTTTTATTTGTCGATGTCAGTACCTTTACTTCTGACCTTACTGGCAGGCGCCGCCACATTTATCGGTGCATTTCTCGGCGTGCTGGGACAAAAACCCTCTAACCGCGTTCTCGCGTTTTCTCTGGGTTTTGCCGCAGGTATCATGTTGCTGATCTCCCTGATGGAAATGTTGCCAGCCGCACTGGCAGCAGAGGGAATGTCGCCGGTGCTGGGTTACGGGATGTTTATCGTTGGTTTGCTGGGCTACTTTGGCCTGGATCGTTTGCTGCCGCACGCTCACCCTCAGGATTTAGTCCAAAAAACCACACAACCGTTACCCGGTTCCATTAAGCGTACTGCGATTTTATTAACTCTGGGTATCAGCCTGCACAACTTCCCGGAAGGGATTGCAACTTTTGTTACCGCCAGCAGCAACCTCGAACTGGGCTTTGGTATCGCGCTTGCCGTCGCATTACACAATATTCCTGAAGGATTAGCCGTTGCAGGTCCGGTCTATGCAGCCACGGGCTCCAAACGTACCGCTATATTCTGGGCCGGGATCTCGGGAATGGCGGAAATATTAGGTGGGGTACTGGCATGGTTAATTCTGGGCAGTTTGATTTCGCCCGTGGTGATGGCAGCAATTATGGCCGCGGTCGCCGGAATTATGGTGGCGCTGTCAGTCGATGAATTGATGCCACTGGCAAAAGAGATCGACCCAAATAATAATCCCAGCTATGGGGTCCTGTGCGGAATGTCGGTGATGGGGTTAAGCCTCGTCATCCTCCAGTCCATGGGAATCGGATAATCCAGAGGGCGGATGCCACCCTGCTCATTTACAGCATCCGCTCATCCATAGCAGAACGTGAAGGACTATTCCTGTTCCTTAATCACGCTGTTATCTTCACCAGAGCGACGAAAGAGTTTGTTTCGCGCCTCGAGCAATGCGTCTCTGTCTTGCCGGAATGCCCGGCAATAACGCTTCATATGGCAATAATAACCCAATGCAACGAATGCAATTAATACGATCCAATACCAGGCAATAAACATTCTTTTACCCTTAACATTTAACATCATTAAACATTTAACGTTAAAATTTTACACAAGCTTATTCTGACATACTCCTATAGTGGCATATTCCAGAAACAAATATATGATTTCGATCATATAAACCAGCGGCTAAGCCAATAGTCAAACTCGCTATAGAAAATAAAACAATGTCGACAAGATCACACTACGCAATAATAAATATTGTTCTCAGAATATCTCACTCATACTATCGGAAATAATAAAAAATAATTTCCACAAATAATACATTTTATCAATATTAATATATTCACCATAATAGTTGAATCAGTAACACCATTTTATATTTTATCGACACTATGAAAACATAATATATTCAGCATAATTATATTTATAGGTAATATAAGGAGATATATCCATGTTTATACAATATCGAAAAACGCTTCTCGCAGGCACTCTGGCACTGACGTTTGGATTAACAGTCGGAAACTCTTTTGCCGCGGGTTTTCAACCCGCCCAACCCGCAGGGAAACTGGGCGCAATAGTCGTTGATCCTTATGGAAACGCCCCGCTTACCGCGTTAGTGGAATTAGACAGTCACGTTATCTCAGATGTTAAAGTCACCGTTCATGGCAAAGGCGAGAAAGGAGTTCCTGTTACTTATACTGTTGGCAAAGAATCGTTAGCAACCTATGACGGCGTGCCTATTTTTGGTCTTTATCAAAAGTTTGCTAATAAGGTCACCGTTGAATATAAAGAAAATGGCAAAGCCATGAAGGATGATTATGTGGTGCAAACGTCCGCCATCGTTAATCACTACATGGATAACCGTTCAATTTCCGATTTACAGCAAACGAAAGTGATTAAGGTAGCGCCTGGTTTTGAAGACCGTCTCTATCTGGTGAATACCCATACCTTCACGGCACAAGGGGCGGAATTCCACTGGCATGGCGAAAAAGATAAAAATGCCGGCATCCTGGATGCGGGTCCTGCGGGCGGGGCATTACCCTTTGACATTGCCCCCTTCACCTTTATCGTCGATACGGAAGGTGAATATCGTTGGTGGCTGGATCAAGATACCTTCTACGATGGCCATGACATGGATATCAATAAGCGCGGTTACTTGATGGGTATCCGGGAAACGCCACGCGGCACCTTCACAGCCGTTCAGGGTCAGCATTGGTACGAATTCGATATGATGGGGCAGATTCTGGCCGATCATAAGCTACCGCGCGGCTTCCTCGACGCATCGCATGAATCGATCGAAACAATCAACGACACCGTGCTGCTTCGCGTGGGCAAACGCGATTATCGCAAAGAAGATGGCATCCATGTGCAAACCATCCGTGATCAGATAATTGAAGTAGACAAGTCCGGCCGTGTGGTTGACGTGTGGGATCTGACAAAAATACTCGATCCGATGCGTGATGCGCTTCTGGGTGCACTGGACGCAGGCGCGGTATGCGTCAACGTTGACCTCGCTCATGCCGGTCAACAGGCGAAACTGGAGCCAGATACACCTTACGGTGACGCCCTCGGGGTGGGTGCAGGTCGTAACTGGGCGCACGTTAACTCCATTGCCTATGATGCCAAAGATGACTCCATTATTATCTCTTCCCGCCATCAGGGCGTCGTTAAAATCGGTCGCGATAAACAGGTGAAATGGATCCTCGCTCCGTCGAAAGGCTGGAATAAGGCGCTGGCAAGCAAGCTGTTAAAACCGGTTGATGGTAAAGGCAACGCGCTAAAATGTGACGAAAACGGCAAGTGCGAAAACACCGATTTCGATTTTACTTATACACAGCACACCGCATGGCTCTCGAGCAAAGGGACATTAACCATCTTTGACAACGGCGATGGTCGTGGGCTCGAACAACCAGCATTGCCGACGATGAAATATTCCCGTTTCGTCGAATATAAAATTGACGAGAAAAAAGGTACCGTTCAGCAAATCTGGGAATACGGCAAAGAACGCGGTTACGACTTCTATAGTCCCATCACCTCGGTTATCGAATATCAGAAAGACCGTGACACCATGTTTGGCTTTGGTGGTTCAATTAATTTATTTGACGTTGGGCAACCAACCATTGGCAAAATCAATGAAATTGACTACAAGACCAAAGAAGTCAAAGTTGAGATTGATGTCCTTTCAGATAAGCCAAACCAAACTCACTACCGTGCATTACTGGTCCGCCCACAACACATATTTAAATAATCGCGTTAGATTAAGGATTAATTATGTCATCTAAATGGATTACTTCATTATTTAAAAGCGTGATATTAACCGCAGCGCTTGCCTCGTCGTTTGCCGCCTCCGCTTTTACAGAAGGCACTGATTATATGGTTTTAGAGCAACCGATTCCAAATGCTGATAAAACGTTAATCAAAGTATTTAGCTACGCCTGCCCGTTCTGTTACAAATATGATAAAGCCGTGACTGGCCCGGTTTCTGAAAAAGTGGCCGATCTCGTCACCTTCACACCATTTCATCTGGAAACCAAAGGGGAATATGGTAAACAGGCCAGTGAAGTTTTTGCAGTAATGATTGCTAAAGATCAGGCCGCAGGGATTTCATTATTTGATGCCAAATCGCAGTTCAAAAAAGCGAAATTCGCTTATTACGCTGCTTACCACGACAAGAAAGAGCGCTGGTCAGATGGTAAAGATCCGGCCGCATTCATTAAAACAGGTCTGGATGCTGCAGGCATGAGCCAGACAGATTTTGACGCCGCGCTGCAAGATCCCACCGTTCAGCAAACGCTGGAGAAATGGAAAGCGGCATACGACGTCGCCAAAATTCAGGGGGTTCCGGCTTACGTCGTTAATGGTAAATACCTGATCTACACCAAAAGTATCAAATCCATTGACTCCATGGTTGAGCTTGTCAGAGAGCTGGCGACAAAATAAACAGGGACCAGGCTATGGCTTTCATAAAAGGATTTTGGCGGGACTTACGTACCACGCCGGTTGATACGCTGGTGAGATGGCAGGAACGGCGCTTTCTGTGGCTACTGATGGCGTGCGCGATGGGCGGGTTAATAATACTGGCGCACTCATTCTTTCAAATCTATCTCTATATGGCTCCCTGCGAGCAGTGTGTCTACATTCGCTTCGCCATGTTTGTGATGGTTTTCGGTGGATTGATCGCGGCAATAAATCCCAAAAATGTTGCTCTGAAGCTTATTGGCTGCATCGCGGCATTTTATGGCAGCATCATGGGCATTAAGTTCTCCATCAAACTTAACGGCATTCATTATGCTGTACATAACCCGGATCCGGACTCGCTGTTTGGCGTCCAGGGATGTTCCACCGATCCGATATTCCCTTTCAATTTGCCGCTGGCAAACTGGGCTCCGGAGTGGTTTAAGCCCACAGGAGATTGCGGCTATGACGCCCCCGTGGTTCCCGATGGCGTAGCGCTCAGCAGTACGCAAAAGTGGTTTATCGATCTATACCAACAGTCTGAAGGCTGGTATCTGCTCCCGCCGTGGCATTTTATGAACATGGCACAGGCCTGTTTGCTGGCCTTTGGTTTATGTTTACTACTGCTGGTGATAATGAGTGGAGCCTGGGCTTTAAAACTGACCAGAACCAAATAATTGGAGCAAGAAACAAAAAAACCGAAGCCAGGAAGACGGCTTCGGTTTTTTATGCTTACCACAACTAACGTGGTAATAGTCTATTAGCTGGCTTTGCGCTCGTGCGCCTGACGATAAGCCACTAAATCTTCGATAGTGACTACAGCCATATTGTGCTTGCCGGCAAACTCAATGCACTGTGGCGCACGCGCCATGGTGCCATCATCATTAGTCAATTCGCACAGCACACCAGCCGGTTTAAAACCAGCCAGCGTCACCAGATCGATGGTAGCTTCGGTGTGGCCACCGCGAGTTAACACACCGCCAGCCTGAGCACGCAGCGGGAAAACGTGACCCGGGCGATTCAGATCGGAAGGTTTAGCGCCATCTTTAATCGCCGCGCGAACTGTAGTGACACGGTCTGCTGCGGAAACACCGGTAGTCACACCTTCTGCAGCTTCAATGGTCACGGTAAAACCCGTACCATAAGCGCTGGTGTTATTTTCCACCATCATCGGCAGATCGAGCTGTTTGCGTCGGTCTTCAGTGATGCACAGGCAAACAATACCGCTACCGTGACGGATGGTCAGCGCCATCTGTTCAACGGTCATGGTTTCTGCCGGGAAAATCATATCACCTTCGTTTTCACGGTCTTCATCGTCAAGCACCATCACACCGCGTCCTTCACGCAGTGCAGCAAGCGCATGTTCAACACGTTCGAAAGGCGTACCAAAAGAGGAAAGTAGCGTCTGATTCATGGTAAAAAAACCTCACTAAATTTATGGTTACCAGAATCAGGGCAGTCTTAGGAGTGCCGTCAAAGCGGCAAAAAAATAACGTGAGCGGGTCCATGCCCGACTGGATCGTTACTCTCTCCCATCCGGACTCTAACCGTCGGCCCCGGAATTACACCGGATCTGCTGACCTTTTCGCATTCACGAAAAGCGCTCGCGGGCTTTCAACATCAGTTGATTTACCGCCGGTGGGGAATTTCGCCCCGCCCTGAGAATAAGCGAGTTAACTATAACGCTATTGATTACCTTCATCAACGCCTTTGCTCGTCTTAGCTTCACACAATTCTGGTTTATGCCTGTGCCAGTTCGCACTACAATATGCAGCAACACGTACCAGTTCAGGGAAACCACAATGATTGACCCGAAAAAAATTGAGCAGATTGCTCGTCAGGTTCACGAGTCGATGCCGAAAGGGATCCGCGAGTTTGGCGAAGACGTCGAGAAGAAAATTCGTCAAACGCTTCAGTCACAGCTGACCCGTCTGGATCTGGTAAGCCGTGAAGAGTTTGATGTACAGACTCAGGTTTTGCTGCGTACTCGTGAGAAGCTGGCGCTGCTTGAGCAACGCCTGACTGAGCTGGAATCGCGTGAAACAACGGCAGAAGTTAAGCCTGCCCCGGCGATCCCATCAGTCGATCCGCAAGAGTAAAAACGACAACGGGCCGCAAGGCCCGTTTCTCTGTTAGTGTTCCAGTTCCAGCTTCCTGGCCTCCGTCGCCTGCTGGCAGTAAAGTGCATAGCGTTTGCAAAACCAGCTACGGTGTTCTTCATCCATATTCCCAGTTATCGCCTGGATATCAACGGGATGGCCCTCAGCCTGCATCCTGGCAAAACTTCGGGCCAGGAAATCGAAATTGTTCATTGAATACATACTGCTGTTCATGAGCATACCCTCCAGTTATTGAATATCTGCTAAGGCCATATGCTTTTTCTGATTTCAGTATTTCCCTGGATGCGAAGATATTCTGCACATATTGTGCGCAAAAAAACCTTCAGCTTCACAGTTTCCTACGAAATCTAAGAGGGGGATGAGCCTCTTTTCGGATTCAAGACCAGGAGGACGCATGTTATTGTAACGTCATGTAAAAGTAAGAGGTGAAACCATTACTTTTGACACTATCAGGGAACGCGGTCGCAGGAGGAAGAAAGTTGGTTTTATTCACGGATTATAACGGACCCTACCTGTTTGCTATTTCATTTGTCCTGCTGATTGGCTTACTGGAAGTCATCTCTCTTGTTTTCGGGCACTTCCTTTCGGGCGCACTGGATGCGCATCTCGATCACTACGATGCCCTGACTTCAGGCAATATTGGACAAGCGCTGCACTATTTGAATATCGGACGTATTCCCGCACTGATCGTGCTGTGCTTACTCGCTGGCTTCTTTGGACTCTTCGGCATCCTTCTTCAACATGGTTCGGTCACACTGTGGCAAGCTCCGCTCAGCAACCTGCTGCTTGCTCCGCTGAGTTTTATTCTTGCCGTCTTCGCCGTGCATTACAGCGGAAAAATCATTGCTCCCTGGCTGCCACGGGATGAAACCACCGCTCTCGCAGAAGATGAGTTTATCGGCAGCATGGCGATTATTACCGGACATTCCGCAAGTGCCGGAACCCCATGCGAAGGGAAATTTACCGATAAGTTCGGGCAGACCCACTATGTGCTACTAGAGCCTGAAGCAGGCAAAGAATTCAAAAAAGGAGACAAGGTGCTGATTATCTGCCGACTCTCCGCAACGCGTTACCTGGCCGAGCTAAACCCCTGGCCAAATGTTTTGTAATTTTTACTTTAAGGGAATAACACAATGGATGATGTTTTTGGCATGTTACCTTCATGGATGTTTACCGCTATTGTGGCGGTGGTCGTCTTATTAATTATCGGGATTATCTTTGCCCGCCTGTATCGCCGCGCGTCAGCTGAACAGGCGTTTGTACGTACCGGACTTGGCGGGCAAAAGGTGGTGATGAGCGGTGGCGCAATTGTCATGCCCATCTTCCACGAAATTATTCCTATCAACATGAACACCCTCAAACTTGAGGTGAGCCGTTCGACTGTCGACAGCCTCATCACTAAAGACCGTATGCGTGTGGATGTCGTCGTCGCCTTTTTCGTGCGTGTAAAACCGTCTGTTGAAGGAATTGCTACCGCCGCACAGACCCTGGGGCAGCGGACGCTGTCACCAGAGGATTTACGTGTGCTAATAGAAGATAAGTTTGTCGATGCCCTGCGTGCCACTGCGTCGCAGATGACCATGCATGAACTGCAGGATACGCGTGAAAACTTCGTTCAGGGCGTACAAAATACCGTCGCGGAAGACCTGTCCAAAAACGGCCTGGAACTGGAGAGCGTTTCACTCACCAACTTTAACCAGACCGAAAAAGTCCATTTCAACCCGAATAACGCCTTTGATGCCGAGGGTCTGACCAAGCTGACCCAGGAAACAGAACGCCGTCGCCGCGAACGTAACGAAGTCGAACAGGACGTTGAAGTTGCGGTACGTGAGAAAAACCGTGATGCGCTGTCGCGCAAGCTGGAGATCGAGCAGCAGGAAGCCTTCATGACGCTCGAGCAGGAGCAGCAGGTGAAAACACGCACAGCCGAGCAAAACGCCAAAATTGCCGCCTTCGAAGCCGAACGTCATCGTGAAGCTGAACAGACGCGTATCCTTGCCGAACGCCAGATTCAGGAAACAGAAATCGAGCGCGAGCAGGCGGTGCGATCAAGAAAAGTCGAGGCCGAGCGTGAAGTTCGTATCAAAGAGATCGAACAGCAGCAGGCAACGGAGATAGCCAACCAAACCAAGTCCATCGCCATTGCTGCCAAGTCCGAGCAACAGTCTCAGGCTGAAGCGCGAGCTAACGATGCCCTGGCCGAAGCGGTTCGCGCCCAGCAGAACGTAGAAACCACCCGCCAGACCGCGGAAGCGGATCGTGCCAAACAGGTCGCGCTGATCGCCGCGGCGCAGGATGCAGAAACCCAGGCAGTTGAACTGACCGTGCGGGCAAAAGCCGAAAAAGAAGCCGCAGAATTGCAGGCGGCGGCAATTGTTGAACTGGCCGAAGCGACGCGCAAAAAAGGTCTCGCAGAAGCCGAAGCCCAGCGTGCACTCAACGATGCCATCAACGTGCTTTCCGACGAACAGACCAGCCTGAAATTTAAGCTGGCTCTGCTGCAGTCTCTGCCAGCGGTTATTGAGAAATCCGTTGAGCCAATGAAGTCTATCGATGGGATCAAGATTATCCAGGTTGATGGCCTGAATCGTGGTGGCGCCGTCGGTGAAGTGGACGCAGGTAACGTAAGCGGTGGAAATTTGGCTGAGCAGGCATTATCAGCCGCCCTTGCCTATCGTACACAAGCGCCGCTGATTGACTCACTGTTAAATGAAATTGGTTTGTCCGGCGGTTCGCTAAATGCGCTTACCACTCCGTTAAACGCCACGACAACAGTCGACGTTAACCATCAGACAACGATGAAAGAAGAATAACGACTTCTGCCTTATGTCCCCCGTCCCTGGCCCATAAAGCCGGGGATTTTTTATTCTGGCGTGCCGTTTTGCGTGGATGCTCCAGCAATAAAAAACCTGCGGGAGAAAGCCCTTGCGCCTGTCAGGTCGCTCACTAACAATCGCTTGGTCAGCAAGGGGCTGCAACGAGAAAGCCCCTCTCGAAGAAGGGGCTTTAATAAGGAAAGGGTTATGATGAAGCGAGTCATCATACTGGTTGTGCTGTTACTGTTAAGTTTCCACGCTTACTAACAGTCAATCAGAGGGGGGAGAAATCCCCTCTCACCCTTATTCCTTTACTTTAGGTCAAAAAAACAGCAGCGTCAACAGCGGGAAACGCACAGAAACGAAAAGTTTGACCCGTTTCCAGCATTTGTTATTTATCGCTGTCTTTCTGGATCTTCTTGATGATATTGGTCGTTGAGCAGCCATCTTCGAAGTTCAGCACCAACACTTCTCCGCCGTTGGCCCATACCTCTTTGCTGCCCGCAATATCTTCTGGCTTATAGTCGCCGCCTTTGACCAGCAGATCCGGCAGGATGCCAGCGATCAGACGCTGCGGCGTATCCTCTTCAAAAGAGACCACCCAGTCGACGGATTCCAGCGCGCCCAACACGATCATGCGCTGTTCCAGCGGGTTGACCGGACGCGTTTCGCCTTTCAGACGTTTCGTGGACGCATCGCTGTTAACCGCCACGATCAGGCGATCGCCCAGCTTGCGCGCATTTGCCAGATAGGAGACATGGCCCGCATGCAGGATGTCGAACACGCCGTTAGTCATCACCACTTTCTCACCGCGCTTGCGGGCGCTGGCGACGGCCTGTTTCAGCTCAGATTCGCTCATCACGCCAAAACCAGTATCAGCCCGACCACGCACGGCGTTTTCCAGTTCAATCGGAGAAACGGTGGAGGTTCCCAGTTTACCGACCACAACACCGGCAGCAGCGTTAGCAAAATAGCACGCCTCTTCCAGCGAATTACCCGCCGCCAGCGTCGCCGCCAGCACGCCGATTACCGTATCGCCCGCACCGGTCACGTCATACACTTCCTGCGCCTGCGTCGGCATATGCAGTGGCGATTTGCCCGGTTGCAGCAACGTCATCCCCTGTTCTGAACGGGTAATCAGCAGTGCGGAAAGGTCGAAATCAGCAATCACTTTCATACCGCGCTCAACCAGTTCATCTTCGCTTTTGCATTTACCGGCTACCGCTTCAAACTCAGACAGGTTCGGCGTTAGCAGCGTTGCGCCGCGGTAACGCTCAAAATCGGTCCCTTTCGGATCGATAAGCACCGGCACGCCAGCCTTACGCGCCAGAGCAATCATTTGCTGCACGCTTGCCAACGCGCCTTTGGCGTAGTCAGAGAGCACCAGAGCGCCGATAGAACCCAGCGCCTGGTTAATTCGCTCGTGCAGCGGTTGCGGATCCACGCCTTCAAAACCTTCTTCGAAATCCAGGCGAATCAACTGCTGGTTACGGGAAAGCACGCGCAGTTTGGTGATTGTCGGATGCGTCGGCACGGAAACGAAGTCGCATTTTACGTTCACATCCGCCAGCGTTTTGCTCAGCGCACGCGCCGCGTCGTCGATACCAGTCAAACCCACCAGACGAGAATTTGCGCCCAGAGAGGCAATGTTCATCGCCACGTTTGCTGCGCCGCCGGGACGTTCTTCGATGGTATCGACCTTCACCACCGGAACCGGCGCTTCAGGTGAAATACGGCTGGTAGGGCCGTACCAGTAGCGATCCAGCATCACATCACCGACAACCATGACTCCTGCACGTTCAAACTCTGGCAGCGTTACTTTCATTCCTGTCTCCTGAGAGATTCTCTGAGGGTCTTAAAATTTGCGCGCGATAATAGCACACTTCACTCGGCAACCAGCCACTTCTGCCAGCTGTCACGCACCAGCGTACGTTCAGCGCTGAAGTGTTCCGCCGCTACATGGCCCGGAAGTTCCTGCAGGGCAAGATGGTGAAGTTCGTCGCGCAGCGTTGTATAAGCGCGGGTAAGCGCCAGCGCTTCCTGCTCATCCATAATGTCGTTTTGCGCCAGCAATTCCAGAATGCGCACGTTATCCGACCAGCGCGTCAGCTTCGGTTTTTCATGCGCATAGCGCAGCACCAGATATTGCGTAATAAATTCAATATCTGTAATGCCACCCTCATCCGCTTTAATATCAAAACGATCCCGATGCTTATTGCCCAAATGGGCGCGCATTTTCTCACGCATTTCACGCACGTCGGTCTGCAAGGTTTTCCCATCACGGACGAGGGTCATGATATCGCGACGAATCGCATCAAACTGAGAGGTCAACTGCGGGTCGCCGTATACCACGCGAGCACGCACCAGCGCCTGATGTTCCCACGTCCAGGCTTCGTTGCGCTGGTAGTCAGCGAAAGCATCTGTTGAGGTCACCAGCATTCCCGCCGCGCCAGACGGACGCAGCCGCGCATCCACTTCGTACAAAATACCGGACGAGGTACGGGTGCTGAAAAGGTGCATAATGCGCTGCGACAGACGCAGATAGAACTGTCGCCCATCAATCTCACGCTCACCGTCCGTCATCACGTCCATCGGGCAATCATGCAGGAAGATCAAATCAAGATCGGAACTGTAGCCCAGTTCCCAGCCGCCCAGTTTGCCATAGCCGACGACGGCAAAACCGCGCCCCTCACGTTCGCCAAGATGGGTAGGTTGCCCGTAGCGAGCAACCATCTGCGTCCACGCCTGCTGGACTACCGCATCGATAATCGCTTCCGCTAGCCAGGTTAAATGGTCGCTCACTTTCATCACTGGCAGCGTACCGGCAATATCAGCCGCCGCAATTCGCAAAAGCTGCGTTTGTTTAAACTGGCGCAGTGCCTCCAGTTGCTGTTCTTCGTCATCTTCCGGTACGCGCAGCAAATACTGGCGCAGCTCATCGCGGTAGGCATCCGTCGCGGTGGGTTGATACAGGGTGTTCGGATCCAGCAGTTCATCGAGCAACAGCGGATAGCGCGCCAGCTGGCTGGCGATCATTGGCGAAGCGGCACAGAGCGAAATCAGGTGCTTAAGCGCTCCAGGGAATTCACTCAGCAGCTCCAGATAGGTCGTGCGGGTCACAATGCCCACCAGCAGCGGTGTGATGCGCGACAGCGGTATTGAGGCGTCGTCACGCGTACAGACATCGCTCAACAGATGCGGCATTAAATGATCCAGCACCTGACGTCCTCGCGGGCCAATGGTGCGTTTATCCAGCTCTTTGCGGAAATCGGCAATCAGAGACAGCACGCGCCGCCGATCTTCATCCGCCAGATGCGTCAGCACTGGCGTGGTGTCATCTTCCTGTAAGGCGTCCTGCCACAATTCACGCCACAGTTCTGAGAGCGACTCTTCCTGGGTTTCGGCCTCGTCATCGCCAATCAGCTCGTTAAATACCCGGCGTACGTTGTCCATATGATTGGCCAGTACATCGGTTAATTGCTGCCAGTCATCAACGTTCATCCCCCACGCCAGTCGCGCGCGATTCAGTTCATCGCCCGGCAGCGTTTGGGTCTGTTCATCATTGATGCTTTGCAGCAGGTTTTCCAGGCGGCGTAAATAGAGATAGGCTGCACGCAGTTGTTCCGCGTCGGTATCAGACAGCAGGTGTAATTCATTGATGGCACTGAGCGTGGGTAACAGCGAGCGGGATTGCAGCGACGGCTCCCGCCCACCGCGAATAAGCTGGAATACCTGCACGATAAATTCGATTTCACGAATGCCGCCCGCCCCCAGCTTAATGTTGTCTTTCAGGCCACGACGGCGTACTTCACGCGCAATCATCCCTTTCATGTTACGCAGCGACTGGATCACGCTAAAATCAATATAGCGACGGAAGACAAAAGGCCGCAGCATCGCGCGAAGCTCGCTGACGTAAGTACCGTCAGAATCGCCCATAATGCGGGCTTTGACCATCGCATAGCGTTCCCAGTCGCGCCCTTGCTCCTGGTAATAATCCTCCAGCGCGGAGAAGCTCAGCACCAGCGGGCCGCTGTCGCCAAACGGGCGTAAACGCATATCCACCCGATAGACAAACCCATCCATTGTGGGCTGATCCAGCACTTTGATAAGCCGCTGGCCCATACGGGTAAAGAACTGCGCGTTATCCAGCTCGCGACGCCCACCCTGTGTGCTGCCGTGTTCCGGCCAGGCAAAAATCAGATCGATATCAGAAGAAAAATTCAGCTCGCCGCCGCCGAGTTTTCCCATACCTAAAATCAGCAGCGGCTGCGCAACACCTTCAGGATTACAGGGCGTACCCCACTCTCGACAGCAGGCGTCATACAACCAGTCGCGTGCGGCGACAATCAGCGTTTCAGCCAGATGGCTTAACTGCTGCAAAATACTCTCTTCGGTCACCAGCGACAGCGTCTGTGCCCAGGCGATACGCACCATAATGCGACGGCGAAACAGGCGTAACTCACGCATCAGTGTGTTTTCGTCACTAACGTCAGCCAATGCTTGCTGCAACCACTCGGCATAGTGTTGCCATTCATCCGCCTGAGGTGGCGCACTTTCCAGCTCAACCAGCCATTCGGGATGGGCAATCATGCTGTCGCGGACAAAATCACTGAATGTAAGCACTGACTTCGCCTGCACGCTAAGCGAGGACTCAGAGATTGCTGCTGGCAGCCGCTCAACAACGGTCGGCCAGTACTGCTGTAACGGTGAAGAGAGCTGCTTCATGTATGGGACATCCTTTGCGTATTGAGGCTCATGGTATGGCCTCGTAGGCCTGATAAGCGCAGCGCCATCAGGCATCCCGGCCTCAACCCTGATTATCGTTTTCCGCTGTGCAGCCAGAACGGCTCCAGCGCGATCGCTTCGTTGCGGAAGTGTTCAATTTCAATATATTGGTTGGCCACAATAGCCCGACGTAAGCCCTGCCAGTTGGCGATCCATTCCGATGCAACATTTTCGTCGTAGTATCCCGCCAGCATCAGCATGCTATCAATATTGCGCGTCAGGCGCGGTAGCTGATCGACGTACTTATCGCCCAACGGCTGAGCAAAAGCGGTTTTCAGTTCAGCGGCATGGCGTGAAAGATGGGTATCAGAGAAGCGCTTAAAGGAGTCGGCAATTTTACCCTGCGCCTTCGCATCCAGGAACGGCTGCCACCCTTTGGTCACCAGCCATTCGGTTAACGCCAGTTTGGCCATTGCCGTTTGGGTGCTGTAAACCGCCGAAATAGCAGAAACGTCCGACGCAATGATCGCTTCCGATTGGGTCAGCAACTCACGTAAGTGAGCGCTCGCTTTTCGTGGCACATTACCGCCAAACAACATCAGAATGTGACGCACCAGACCCATTGCCGCCAGCACCTCGGCTTTCGCCCCTTTGACGCCGCGTACCCACAGCTCTTCATGGTACTGCCACTGTGATAATGCCAGCTCCAGCGCCGCTTCCAGCCCCTGCTCAATGCTCGCCTTCGCCGGAACCTTCAAAATCCGCGTCGGTTTGAGTTCGCGCGGCGCATTCCCCTGAGCCAGATGATAACCGCGCGCTGCTTTGCTCAAACTGCCCTGGCGTAAACCGGTTTGCGAAACCAGCTGGTTTGCCAGCTCCAGTACCGCACGGGTATCGCCGCTTAGCAGTTCAAGTTCAAGCTCACAGATAGGTTCTGCAAACTCGCCCGCTTTCACTTCCCCCAGATCGAGGGCCATTTCAATCCGGCTGCCATCAACATCAACCAACCATTTCTCACGGTAAAAATCGGTGCTGAACAACGGCTGCACTTGAGAAGCAAGTTCAGCGGGCAGCTCGCCATCGGGCCAGACTTCCGTTGGGAACAAGGTGAGATCCAGCTCAGGCGCGTTTAGCGCAACGTTAAATTCCGGTCGCTGGTGCAGTCCGCCCGTCACGCGTCCGGCAATTTTCATGGTCATTTCGTAATGACCGTTTTCACCGCGAATACGCAGCCCCATATTGTGACCACGCAACCACGCATCCGGCGTTTCGTAGTAAATATTCAGCAACTGGCTGGGCGCATGATGCTCTCCCCCCAGCGTATTCAGACGTTCACGTAGCGCATCGACAGCGTCACTATTAACGATAAATTTTAATTCGATTTCCTGGGCCATGGTCTTGTACTTATGGGTTATGTCACAGTTGAGAAAACTGACTGCGAACTAAGTTCGTTCTTTATGGTCAGTAGATAGTATTTTGCGCCAAATTGCCATGCAACGAGCAATTTGACGGGCGTAAAAGTTTCGGGTGGTGGCAAAAAGGACACAGATGATTCCGATTGATGTCGAATGCTTTGCGTAGAGACACTGATGCCACTACTATCGTTCCACTTTCTATGACAATAACGACAGCCTGATGCCAAAATTACGCCTGATTGGATTAACTTTACTCGCACTTAGCGCCACTGCAGTCTCTCATGCCGAAGAGAAGCGCTATGTCTCTGACGAACTGAACACCTGGGTCCGCAGCGGTCCGGGAGATAATTATCGCCTCGTGGGTACGGTTAACGCCGGCGAGGAAGTCACGTTATTACAGACCGATGCCAACACCAACTACGCCCAGGTGAAAGACAGCACCGGACGTACCGCCTGGATCCCACTGAAAGAGCTGAACAGTACGCCAAGCCTGCGTACCCGTGTACCCGATCTGGAAAACCAGGTTAAAACACTGACCGATAAGCTCAATAATATCGATACCACATGGAATCAGCGTACCGCCGATATGCAGCAAAAAGTATCGCAAAGCGACAGCGTGATCGACGGGTTGAAGGAAGAAAACCAGAAGCTGAAGAACGAGCTTATCGTGGCGCAAAAGAAGGTAAGCGCAGCCAACCTTCAGCTTGATGACAAACAGCGTACTATCATCATGCAATGGTTTATGTATGGCGGCGGCGTGCTGGGTCTTGGTCTGCTGCTCGGTCTGGTTCTGCCGCACATGATCCCAAGCCGTAAACGCAAAGATCGCTGGATGAACTGAATCGCCTTCTCCGCCACACTGACATATGATTAAGGGATGTTTTTTTCAAAAGGAAAGTGGCGTGAAGATTTATCTGGTCGGTGGTGCTGTTCGGGATGCGTTATTAGGGCTACCGATTAAAGATAAAGATTGGGTCGTTGTCGGTGCCACGCCGCAGGAGATGCTTGACGCGGGCTATCAGCAGGTAGGCCGCGATTTCCCCGTGTTTCTCCACCCACACTCCCGGGAAGAGTATGCGCTGGCGCGCACCGAACGAAAATCGGGCTCAGGTTACACCGGATTCACCTGTTATGCCGCGCCAGATGTGACGCTGGAAGCCGATCTTCAGCGGCGCGACCTGACCATCAACGCAATGGCCCGCGATGACAACGGGGAGATTATCGACCCGTATAACGGACGCGACGATCTGGAAAACCGCCTGCTGCGTCATGTTTCCCCGGCTTTTAGCGAGGATCCACTGCGCGTTCTGCGCGTGGCGCGCTTTGCTGCTCGCTATGCGCACCTTGGCTTTCGTGTTGCTGATGAAACCATGACGCTGATGCGCAACATGGCCGCCGCTGGAGAGCTGGAACACCTGACGCCAGAACGCGTGTGGAAAGAGACAGAAAGCGCCTTAACCACCCGCAACCCACAGGTATTTTTTCAGGTCCTGCGCGATTGCGATGCCTGCSGCGTGCTGTTCCCGGAAGTAGATGCTCTGTTCGGCGTTCCCGCGCCCGCGCAGTGGCATCCGGAAATTGATACCGGTATTCACACGCTGATGACGCTGTCGATGGCAGCCATGTTAAGTCCGGAGGTCGACGTACGTTTCGCCACGCTGTGTCACGATCTCGGTAAAGCATTAACGCCTAAAGCGCTATGGCCGCGCCACCACGGCCACGGTCCGGCGGGCGTTAAGCTGGTCGAGCAACTGTGTCAGCGCCTGCGCGTGCCGAATGACATCCGCGACTTAGCCAAACTGGTAGCCGAGTTCCACGACCTGATTCATACCTTCCCGATCCTGCAACCGAAAACCATCGTTAAGCTGTTTGATTCCATCGATGCGTGGCGCAAACCGCAGCGCGTGGAGCAAATCGCCCTGACCAGTGAGGCCGACGTGCGTGGGCGAACCGGTTTTGAAGCGGCGGATTACCCGCAAGGCAGGCTGTTGCGCGAAGCCTGGCAGGTTGCGCAGGCGGTACCCACGAAAGATGTCGTGGAAGCGGGATTCAAAGGTCAGGCAATTCGTGAAGAACTGACCCGACGTCGCATCGCGGCGGTGGCCAACTGGAAGGAGAAGCGGTGTCCTAAACCCACCGCCTGAACGGATATCACCCGTAGGCCGGATAAGGCGAAACGCCGCCATCCGGCACCACGGTAAGTCATCAGAAGAACACGACGTAAACGGCAGCCGCCACAACAAAGCGGTAAATCGCAAACGGAATGAACGAGATACGCTTAATCAGCTGCAGAAAGGTTTTGATCGCCACCAGCGCCACAATAAACGCGGTCACAAAGCCGACGGCAAACATTGGGATATCTGATGCGCTAAGGAACGACCAGCTCTTGTAGAGATCCAGCGCCGTCGCGCCCATCATCATCGGCACCGCCAGCAGGAAAGAGAATTCAGAGGCCGCGTAACGGCTCACCCCCATCAGCATACCGCCAGAAATCGTCGCACCGGAACGAGAAAAACCAGGCCATAGCGCCAGACACTGGAAACAGCCAATCATAAACGCCTGTCGATACGTCATATCATCCAGACCCGGCGCGCGCGGCTCTTTCGGTTTCAGGCACTCTGCGACAATCAGCAGCACACCCCCCACCACCAGCGCATACATCACGTTGATCGGATTAAACAGTGACTTGATGGTGTCGTGGAAGACCAGCCCCAGGACAACGGCTGGAATCATCCCCAACAGGATATGCCCCAGCGTCAGCCGACCTTTACCAGTACCTTCATGCGGGGCCTTGCCAAAGTGAATGCCAATTAAACCAAACAGACGTCGCCAGAACATCACCACTACCGCCAGAATGGAACCCAGTTGGATCACGACTTCAAACGTTTTTGCGGTATCGCCCTCAAAACCTAACAAGTGGCCAACAATTATCATATGGCCGGTACTGGAAACGGGTAGGAACTCCGTCAGCCCTTCGACCACACCCAAAATTGCCGCCACCAGCAGCGAGTGCATATCACTCATCAATAAACCCCTAACGAAAGAGAAAAAACACGGCAAAAAAGAGCCGACGTCAGGACTCTTTTATACCCGTTTGATTTAGAAATTATTAAATTAATTATTTTCTTTCAGATTATTGCCACGCTCAATGACGACCCCGACGTTTGCCGCACGGGCCACCGCACCAGGTTTGCTCAGCTTGATGCGCACCCACGGAGAATTAAAGCGGTTAAGTAGCAGATCCGCCACCTCTTCCGCCACACGTTCTACCAGCGCAAAACGCCCGCCTTCCACATGGTTAACAACCGTTTGAGCAATATCAGCATAGCTCAGGCAATCAGCCACATCATCGCTTTTCGCCGCTTTGCGGTTATCCCACGCCATTTCGATATCGAACACCAACTGTTGTTCGATCGTTTGTTCCCAGTCGTAAACACCAATAGTGGTGATTACAGAAAGTTGCTCTATAAATACAATATCCATCACGACCTGCCTGCTTTTTGGCTAACCCGGATACCACTTCCGGCGAAATATGCGTATTATCCACAGAAGTAGCGTTTTACACGACATTTTCAAAACGGAACAGCTTATGAGTGCAATCGCGCCTGGAATGATTATCTTCGCGTACCTCTGTGGCTCAATTTCCAGTGCTATTCTGGTATGCCGCCTTGCTGGATTGCCGGACCCGCGCGACAGCGGCTCTGGGAATCCGGGCGCGACAAACGTGCTGCGCATCGGTGGCAAGGGAGCCGCCGTCGCGGTACTGATTTTCGACGTCCTGAAAGGTATGTTACCCGTCTGGGGTGCCTATGCGCTAGGCGTCAGCCCCTTCTGGCTGGGATTGATCGCAATCGCCGCCTGTCTGGGACACATTTGGCCGGTATTTTTCGGCTTTAAAGGTGGAAAAGGCGTTGCCACCGCCTTTGGCGCAATTGCGCCGATTGGCTGGGACTTAACCGGCGTGATGGCCGGAACCTGGCTACTAACCGTCCTGTTAAGCGGCTATTCGTCGTTAGGCGCTATCGTCAGTGCGCTGATCGCCCCTTTTTACGTCTGGTGGTTCAATCCCCAGTTCACTTTCCCGGTGTCCATGTTGTCGTGCTTAATTCTGCTTCGTCACCATGACAACATTCAGCGTCTGTGGCGTCGTCAGGAGCCGAAGATCTGGACCAAGCTAAAGAAAAAACGCGAAAAAGACCCCGAGTGATTTTATTGTCGGATAGCGACGCATCGGCGTCTTATCCGGCCTCGGGGATGTGATACCCCTCCACCGGCTTGCCTAATCGACGCTGACACCACGTCGCCAGAAACTCCACGCACACGCGAAGCTTCACGCTGCGATACAGCGGCTCCTGATAAACCGCCCAGATATTGGCGCTTTGCGCATAGTCCGGTAGCACCCGCACCAGTTCACCGCTAGCCAGAAACGGTTGTACGTCCCATTCAGAACGCAGCATGATCCCTTTTCCCTGCAGCGCCCACTGCAGCACAATCTCACCGCTGTTAGAGGAAAGATGTCCCGCCACCTTAACCGACTTTTTCTCCTGGCCGTTATCCAGTTCCCACACCCCGTGAGTCATATCCCGTTCTTTGGTGACCAGACAATCATGCCGAATTAATTCCTGTAACGTCATCGGCCCACCGTATTTTTGTAAATACGCCGGGGCTGCGCATAATATCCTTTTATTTTTCGTTAACAAATGAGCAATATAATAATCAGGAATTTCATCATTGATACGAATATCCAAATCGATATTATCCTGCGCCAAATCAATTTGCCGATCGTAAAGTTCAAAATGTACCTGTAATTCAGGATAGCTGTGCATCAATTCGGTAATTGCCGGTGCAATATAACTGCGCCCAAAACCAAAGCTACAGCCGATACGAATCATCCCTGCCGGACGCGTTTTGAGTTGCGTAACGTCATCGACCAGATGTTGATAACCTGCGAGGATCGCCTGCGCGTGTTCATAGCAACGTTGACCACTCTCCGTTAGCGCCACGCCGCGCGCCGAGCGGCTTAGCAACGTAGCCCCTAGTGTGGACTCAAGGATCTGAATGCGCTTCGTCACAAACGCTGGCGTCTGGCCCAGCGTTGCGGCGGCGGCGCTAAAGCTGCCGCTATGAACAATTTCAACCAGCACCTGCAGGTCTTTCGCCAGGGGATACGTGTTCAGCATGATCGGTAATCGGTAATGTGGTTAACCGCAGTGTAATTCTCCCATACGTATTAAACCCTGCCCTGGCGCAATTTTTATTGCCTTATCTGGACATCATTCACGAACTGTTAATTAGATATTCACAGTGCCAAATAATATAAAACCACATTTTTAGTGGTAGTTTGTGGCGGAGAATTTATTTCCAGACAAATAAAAGAACTGGAGTTAATAAGATGAGCAATCAAAATAACCAACAAGCGATAGCTACGCTGACGAACATTGTCGCCGACTTTACCGCCATGATTTCTACCCGCATGCCTGACGATGTTGTGGATAAATTAAAGCAACTGCGTGAAGGCGAAACATCAAAGATGGGTAAAATCATCTACCACACCATGTTTGACAACATGCAGAAAGCTATCGACCTGAATCGTCCGGCCTGTCAGGACACCGGTGAAATCATGTTTTTTGTGAAGGTCGGTTCCCGTTTTCCACACCTCGGCGAACTGCAAAGTATTCTGAAACAGGCCGTTGAAGATGCCACGGTAAAAGCGCCGCTGCGCCATAACGCGGTCGAGATTTTTGACGAAGTGAATACCGGAAAAAATACCGGTACCGGTGTGCCGTGGGTCACCTGGGACATCATCCCTGATAATGATGACGCGGAAATCGAAGTCTACATGGCAGGCGGCGGCTGTACGCTGCCGGGGCGCTCGAAAGTGTTAATGCCTTCTGAAGGCTACGAAGGCGTGGTGAAATTTGTCTTCGAAAATATCTCCACGCTGGCAGTCAACGCCTGTCCGCCGGTGCTGGTGGGCGTAGGTATTGCCACCTCCGTAGAAACCGCTGCCGTGCTTTCGCGTAAAGCGGTGCTGCGCCCAATCGGATCACGCCATCCAAACCCAAAAGCGGCAGAACTGGAACTGCGCCTGGAAGAAGGGCTTAACCGTCTGGGCATTGGGCCGCAAGGGTTGACCGGGAATAGCTCAGTGATGGGCGTGCATATCGAATCCGCCGCGCGCCACCCGTCGACTATCGGCGTTGCCGTCTCTACCGGCTGCTGGGCGCATCGTCGCGGCACGCTGTTGGTTCATGCCGACCTCTCCTTCGAAAACCTGTCTCACACCCGGAGCGCGTTATGAAAAAGATCCTCACAACCCCGATCAAAGCCGAAGATCTGGCAGACATTCGCGTTGGCGATGTCATTTACCTGACCGGTACGCTGGTGACCTGCCGTGACGTTTGCCACCGTCGCCTGATCGAACTGAAGCGCCCGATTCCTTATGACCTGAACGGCAAAGCCATTTTCCATGCGGGCCCGATCGTCCGTAAGAACGGTGAAAAATGGGAGATGGTCTCCGTCGGCCCAACTACCAGCATGCGTATGGAAGCGTTTGAGAAAGACTTTATCGAGCAGACGGGCGTCAAGCTGGTGGTCGGCAAAGGCGGCATGGGACCGCTGACGGAAGAAGGCTGCAAGCAGTTCAAAGCGCTGCACGTCATCTTCCCGGCTGGCTGTGCGGTCGTGGCGGCAACTCAGGTTGAAGAAATTGAAGAGGTACACTGGACTGAACTCGGCATGCCGGAATCTCTGTGGGTATGCCGGGTAAAAGAGTTCGGCCCGCTGATCGTTTCCATCGATACCCACGGTAATAACCTGATTGCCGAAAACAAAAAGCTGTTCGCTGAACGTCGCGATCCTATCGTCGATGAAATCTGCGAGCACGTGCACTACATCAAATAACCCTCCCGGAGGGGCGTAACGCCTCTCCCTCTTCGCAGGGATACAACAATGGCACCTTTAGCTGGTTGGTGGCGATACCTGGCTCCGCTGGTGGTCATCGCCATTATTGCTGTTCTGCCCGTCCCCACCGGTCTTGAGAGTCATACCTGGCTCTATTTTGCCGTCTTTACCGGTGTGATTGTCGGGCTTATTCTGGAACCTGTACCGGGCGCGGTGGTGGCGATGATTGGCATTTCGATCATCGCTGTCCTTTCACCGTGGCTGCTGTTCAGCCCGGAGCAACTCGCGCAGGACGGTTTTAAATTTACCGCCAAATCGCTGTCGTGGGCGGTATCTGGATTCTCAAACTCGGTTATCTGGCTGATCTTCGCGGCCTTTATGTTTGGTACCGGCTATGAAAAAACCGGGCTCGGTCGGCGTATCGCGCTGATGCTGGTGAAAAAGATGGGACACCGGACGCTTTTTCTCGGCTATGCGGTGATGTTCTCAGAGCTGATCCTCGCTCCCGTCACGCCTTCCAACTCCGCGCGCGGAGCCGGAATAATCTACCCGATTATCCGCAACCTGCCGCCGCTGTATAATTCACAACCCAATAGCGCCAGTTCACGCTCCATTGGCTCGTACATCATGTGGATGGGCATTGTCGCTGACTGCGTTACCAGCGCTATTTTCTTAACGGCAATGGCGCCGAATCTGCTGTTGATCGGCCTGATGAAAGGCGCGTCCCACACGGCGCTGAGCTGGGGCGACTGGTTCTTAGGCATGCTGCCGCTGAGCATTTTACTGGTGCTGATCGTGCCGTGGCTGGCGTACGTGCTGTATCCACCGGTGCTGAAATCCGGCGATCAGGTTCCACGTTGGGCGGATACAGAGCTAAAAGCGATGGGACCGCTCTGCGCTCGCGAGAAAAAGATGCTGTTACTGATGGTCGGCGCGCTGGTGCTGTGGATCTTCGGTGGCGATTTTATTGACGCGGCGATGGTCGGATACAGCGTAGTGGCGTTGATGCTGGTTTTGCGCATCATCAACTGGGATGACATCGTCAGCAATAAAGCCGCATGGAACGTCTTTTTCTGGCTGGCCTCGCTGATAACGCTCGCCACCGGACTGAACAACACCGGCTTTATCTCCTGGTTTGGCAAACTGCTGGCGGGAGGGCTGAGCGGCTATTCGCCGGTGATGGTGATGGTAACGCTGATCGTGGTGTTCTATCTGCTGCGTTACTTCTTTGCCAGCGCCACGGCCTATACCTCTGCCCTCGCGCCAATGATGATTGCCGCCGCGCTGGCAATGCCGGAAATCCCGCTACCGGTCTTCTGCCTGATGGTCGGCGCCGCCATTGGTCTGGGCAGCATTCTGACCCCATACGCCACCGGTCCCAGCCCTATCTACTACGGCAGCGGCTATTTGCCGACGGTGGATTACTGGCGGCTCGGCGCTATTTTTGGCCTGATTTTCCTCGTGCTGCTGGTGATCACCGGTCTGCTCTGGATGCCCCTCGTGTTACTGTAAACCCCATTGGGCGGCGTATTGTCGCCCCTTTTTCCATAAGCTTCTCATATGACCCTTTTCCCGATGCGCTGAGGCATACTTTTTTGTATGCAAACACCCTCATGCTGATAAGGGAAACGCTCTGGACACGGTTGCGCACGAGACACTCACACGGGGCTGGCAGGCCGAACTGGATCTGCATTTTACCCGCACCGGGCACAAAACGGTGCTCGCCTCGGCGCGTCATCATGGTCCATTGACGGTTCAGCGTCCGTTTTACCCGGAAGAGGAGGTCTGTCACCTCTATTTGCTGCATCCACCTGCGGGGATCGTTGGCGGAGATGAGCTTCATATTGCCGTCACACTCGACGAAAACAGCCATGCGTTAATCACCCAGCCCGGCGCGGGCAAGTTTTATCGCAGCCGAGGGCCACAAGCGTTGCTGCGCCAGCACTTTACCCTCGCCTCGCACGCCACGCTGGAGTGGCTGCCGCAGGATACAATCCTCTTTCCCGGTGCCAACGCTGTTATTCAGTCTGTATTTCACATCGCATCAGAGAGTCGTTTGCTGGCCTGGGATCTGTTGTGTCTTGGGCGACCGGTTATGCAAGAGACCTTCAGCCACGGCGTGCTGCAAAACCGTCTGGAAGTGTGGCGAGATGACCAGCCGCTGTTGATAGAACGCTTGCAGTTGCAGGAGGGAGAGCTGAGTGGCATTGCGCATCATCCCTGGGTCGGCACGTTGCTGTGTTATCCGGCCAGCGAACACATGCTGGAGGGCACGCGCGAGCGGCTTACACCGCTTGGCGATTACGCCGGGGCAACGCTTAACGACTCGCTACTGACAATCCGTTTTCTTGCCGACGACAACCTGATTGTACAGCGCGTTATGCGTGACATCTGGCAATTCCTGCGCCCGTTGCTGACACACAAAGCGCCTGTGCTACCGCGAATCTGGCAAACCTAAGAGAACCCTTATGGAACTGACTCCCAGAGAAAAAGACAAGTTGTTGCTGTTTACCGCCGCGCTGGTGGCAGAACGTCGCCTGGCCCGCGGGCTGAAGCTGAACTACCCGGAATCGGTGGCGCTGATTAGCGCTTTCATCATGGAAGGCGCGCGCGACGGGCAAACCGTGGCCGCGCTGATGGAGGATGGGCGTCACGTCCTGCGTCGCGATCAGGTGATGGAAGGCATACCGGAAATGATCCCGGATATTCAGGTTGAAGCCACATTTCCGGACGGATCGAAGCTGGTCACCGTCCACAACCCGATCGTCTAAGGAGCGGCAATGATCCCAGGTGAATATCAGATCGCAAAAGGCAATATCGCGCTTAATCAGGGGCGGGAGATCTGTACGATCGTGGTGGAAAATCATGGCGACAGGCCCATCCAGGTGGGATCGCACTATCACTTTTTCGAAGTGAACCCGGCGCTGCGCTTTGACAGGCTGGCCGCACGCGGCTTTCGTCTGAACATTGCTGCGGGCACAGCGGTGCGTTTTGAGCCAGGACAAAAACGCGAAGTCGAACTGGTGCGCGTTGCTGGCGCACAAAGGATCGTCGGGTTTCGCAGTGAGGTGATGGGCGCGCTGGAGGCTAATAATGAGTAAAATTTCCCGGCAGGCGTACGCCGACATGTTTGGCCCAACCACCGGCGATAAAGTGCGCCTGGCGGATACCGACCTGTGGATCGAAGTAGAAAAAGACTTCACCACCTACGGCGAAGAGGTCAAATTCGGCGGCGGCAAAGTGATCCGCGACGGCATGGGCCAGGGGCAAATGCGCACCGATGCATGTGTGGATCTGGTAATAACCAACGCGCTGATCGTCGATCACTGGGGGATCGTGAAAGCGGATATCGGTATCAAAGCCGGCAGGATCTTCGCCATCGGCAAGGCAGGTAATCCCGATATTCAGCCCAACGTTACGATCCCGATAGGCGTGGGAACTGAAGTCATCGCCGGGGAAGGCAAGATCGTCACCGCAGGCGGCGTGGATACGCATATTCACTGGATCTGCCCACAGCAGGCGCAAGAGGCGCTGGTTTCCGGTGTGACAACGATGATCGGCGGCGGCACCGGTCCGGCCGCGGGAACGCACGCCACCACCTGTACGCCGGGTCCGTGGTACATCGCACGCATGCTGCAGGCGGCGGACGCGTTGCCGGTTAACATCGGTTTACTGGGCAAAGGTAACGGCTCAAATCCTGACGCCCTGCGCGAGCAAATCACCGCGGGCGCAATTGGCCTGAAAATCCATGAAGACTGGGGTGCCACGCCTGCCGCTATCGACTGCGCGCTGACCGTGGCCGACGAGATGGACATCCAGGTCGCGCTGCACAGCGACACGCTCAATGAGTCCGGTTTCGTGGAGGATACGCTGGCGGCGATTGGCGAGCGCACCATTCATACTTTTCACACCGAAGGCGCGGGCGGCGGTCATGCGCCAGATATCATCACCGCCTGCGCGCATCCGAATATCCTGCCCTCCTCTACGAACCCGACGCTGCCCTATACCATCAACACCATCGACGAGCACCTCGACATGCTGATGGTTTGCCACCATCTCGATCCGGATATCGCCGAAGACGTGGCCTTTGCCGAATCACGCATTCGCCGGGAAACGATCGCTGCCGAAGATGTGCTGCATGACATTGGCGCCTTTTCCCTGACCTCGTCCGATTCGCAGGCAATGGGGCGCGTGGGCGAAGTGATCCTGCGTACCTGGCAGGTGGCGCACCGCATGAAGGTTCAGCGTGGCCCGTTGGCAGAAGAAACCGGTGACAACGACAACCTGCGCATTAAACGCTACGTCGCCAAATACACCATCAATCCGGCGCTAACCCACGGTATCGCTCATGAAGTCGGCTCCGTTGAGCCTGGCAAACTGGCCGATCTGGTGCTGTGGTCACCGGCATTCTTTGGCGTAAAACCGGCGACGATCGTTAAAGGCGGGATGATCGTCTGTGCGCCGATGGGCGACATCAATGCCTCGATTCCCACCCCGCAGCCGGTGCATTACCGCATGATGTTCGGCGCACTTGGCGCTGCGCGGCATCACACCCGGCTGACCTTTATTTCGCAGGCCGCTGACGCGCAAAACATCGCGCAGCAGCTCAATCTGCAAAGCGCCATCGCCGTCGTCAAAGGCTGCAGAACGGTGAAAAAGGCTGACATGATCCACAACGACCTGCAACCCAATATCACCGTCGATGCTCAGACCTACGAGGTGCGTATTGATGGCGAACTGATTACCAGCGAACCGGCAAACGTTTTGCCGATGGCGCAACGCTATTTTCTGTTTTGAGGAGTGACGATGATCTACCTGACCCAACGCCTGGACCACGCTCACCGCGTCACCGCAAGCGTCACGCTACCCATTGATATGCGAGTAAAAAGTCGTGCCAGAGTGGCGCTGAACGACGGTCGCGAAGCCGGGCTGATGCTACCGCGCGGTTTGCTGTTACGCGGTGGCGACCTGCTGACCACCGACGATGGCAGCGAAGTGATCGAAGTGATCGCCGCGCCGGAGTCGGTTTCCGTGGTGCGCTGCGCCGATCCTTTCCTGCTCGCCAAAGCCTGTTATCACCTCGGCAATCGCCACGTTCCGCTGCAAATCCTGCCCGATGAGCTGCGCTACCACCACGATCACGTGCTGGACGCCATGCTGCGACAGTTCAACCTCGAGGTGGCCTTTGCTCAACTACCGTTTGAACCGGAAGCAGGCGCTTATGCCAGTGAATCACACGGGCATCATCACGGCCATGCGCACTGATGCATAACACCCAACAGCTGCGTCTGATGCAGCTCGCCAGCAGCGCACTCCCGGTGGGGTCGTTTACCTGGTCCCAGGGCCTGGAGTGGGCGGTAGAGATTGGCTGGGTGAAAAGCATCGATGAATTCTCTGACTGGCAAATTCAGCAGATGGAGCAGAACTTTTTTACCGTCGACCTACCGCTGCTGGCGAGACTGTATCGCGCCTGCGAGCAGGACGATCTCGCTGCCGCACGCCGCTGGAACGCTTACCTGTTGGCCTGTCGGGAAACCCGCGAACTGCGGGATGAAGAACGCAGCCGGGGCGCGGCGTTTACGCGGCTGGTCACCGACTGGGAGGCGGATTGCTCGCGAGAGTGGCGCACTCTCTTCGCCGACAGCCAGCTTTGCGGCATGGCCTGGCTGGCCGTGCGGTGGAGAATACCCCTGACCGAGCTGGCGTTAAGCCTCGGCTACAGCTGGATTGAGAGCGCAGTGATGGCTGGCGTCAAACTGGTTCCCTTTGGTCAGCAGGCAGCCCAGCGTTTGATTATTGCGCTCTGCGATCGCTATGCGCAGGGTCTGGCACAGGCGCTGGCGACGCCTGACGCCAGTCTCGGCTCCGCAACGCCGTTGGCCGCCATCGCCTCTGCCCGGCATGAAACGCAATATTCCCGATTATTCCGCTCCTGAGGAGAAAAAATGAGTAACAGCAAGCATCCCCTGCGCGTAGGCGTTGGCGGCCCGGTCGGTTCCGGCAAAACGGCGCTGCTGGAAGCGTTATGCAAAGCCATGCGCAGCAGCTATCAACTGGCGGTGGTCACCAACGATATCTACACCAAAGAAGATCAACGCATTCTCACCGAGGCGGGCGCACTGGAGCCAGACAGGATCGTCGGTGTGGAAACCGGCGGTTGCCCGCATACCGCCATCCGCGAAGATGCATCGATGAATCTGGCTGCCGTAGAGGCGTTAAGCGAGAAATTCGGCAATCTGGATCTGATTTTTGTGGAAAGCGGCGGCGATAACCTGAGCGCCACCTTCAGTCCGGAATTAGCGGATCTGACAATCTATGTGATCGACGTTGCCGAAGGCGAGAAGATCCCGCGTAAGGGAGGCCCGGGGATCACTAAATCCGATTTTCTGGTGATCAATAAAACCGATCTGGCCCCTTACGTCGGCGCCTCGCTGGAGGTGATGGAACGCGATACCCTGCGTATGCGCGGCGAGCGTCCGTGGACGTTCAGTAATTTAAAATCCGGAGAGGGTCTGGAAAAAATTATCGCGTTTCTGGAAGAGAAAGGAATGCTGCGGATATAGCGTATTGCCCGGTAACATTGCGCCACCGGGCAAAAAATCACGCCGCCGGTAATTCCGCCAGTGGCCAGCGTGGACGCACGGTCACGCCAAGATCCGCCGTTGCGCCTGCTTTAAAACGCACCATGCCCGCGTAGGCGATCATCGCCCCGTTGTCGGTACAAAATTCCGGACGCGCGTAAAATACTTCGCCACGACGTTTTTGCATCATCTCGGCCAGTTTTGCGCGTAGTGTACGGTTAGCGCTCACGCCCCCCGCCATCACCAGACGTTTAAAACCGGTTTGATCCAGCGCGCGTTTACACTTGATCATCAGCGTATCAACTACCGCATCTTCAAAGGCTCGGGCGATATCTGCGCGCGTCTGATCGTCATTTTCGTTATTACGAATGGTATTCGCGGCAAAGGTTTTCAGCCCGGAGAAGCTGAAATCCAGCCCCGGACGGTCGGTCATCGGGCGCGGGAAGACAAAGCGTTTTTCAACGCCTTGCGAGGCAAGCTTTGACAGCATTGGGCCGCCAGGATAATCCAGCCCCAGCAGCTTGGCGGTTTTGTCGAACGCTTCGCCAGCAGCATCATCAATCGATTCGCCGAGTAATTCATACTGACCGATACCGGTGACGCTAATCAGCTGCGTGTGACCGCCAGAAACCAGCAGCGCGACGAACGGAAAAGCAGGAGGATTATCTTCCAGCATCGGCGCCAGCAGATGACCTTCCATATGGTGTACAGGAATCGCCGGCACGCCCCAGGCGAACGCCAGGGAGCGTCCTACGGTTGCGCCAACCAGCAGCGCGCCAACCAAACCAGGACCTGCGGTATACGCTACCGCATCAATCTCTTTTGCCGTCAGTCCCGCCTCTTTCAGCGCGGCCTGGATCAGCGGTACGGTTTTACGTACGTGATCGCGCGAGGCCAGTTCTGGCACTACGCCGCCGTAGTCAGCGTGTAATTTCACCTGACTATACAATTGGTTGGCTAAAAGACCTTTTTCATCGTCGTAAATGGCGATGCCGGTTTCATCGCAGGATGTTTCAATACCCAGTACACGCATGACTTGTTTTACCTCGCTCTATTACCGCGCAGTGTAGGACCAATGCGGGTTGATGTAAAACTTTGTTCGCCCCAGGAGTTCCGCTCGTGTATACTCCTTGTCCTTATAAAAGTCCCTTTCAAAATCGCGTCGGTGCTTTACAAAGCAGCAGCAATTGCAGTAAAATTCCGCACCATTTTGAAATAAGCTGGCGTTGATGCCAGCGGCAAACCGAATTTATTAAAGGTGAGAGTTACATGCCGGTAATTAAAGTACGTGAAAACGAGCCGTTCGACGTAGCACTGCGTCGCTTCAAGCGTTCATGCGAAAAAGCAGGTGTTCTGGCGGAAGTTCGTCGTCGTGAGTTCTATGAAAAACCGACTACCGAACGTAAGCGCGCTAAAGCTTCTGCTGTGAAACGTCACGCGAAGAAACTGGCTCGCGAAAACGCACGCCGTACTCGTCTGTACTAATCTATTGAGAGCCAAAGCTCTCAATTCAGACTGAGTTGTAGTTGTAAGGCCGTGCTTCCGGAAGGAATGCGCGGCTTATTTTCGTTTATGCATTGGCATATACACAAAATCATTCAGTATGCATCAAGGCGGCAAGTGAGTGAAGCCCCGGAGCTTACATAAGTAAGTGACAGGGGTGAGCGAGCGCAGCCAACACAGAGGCAGGCTGAAGGATGAAGTGTATAAAAGGGGCATATGGCTGGACGAATTCCACGCGTATTTATCAATGACCTGCTGGCAAGAACCGACATCGTCGATCTCATCGACGCGCGGGTAAAGCTGAAAAAGCAGGGCAAAAATTATCACGCGTGCTGTCCGTTCCATAACGAAAAAACCCCCTCTTTCACCGTAAACGGTGAAAAACAGTTTTATCACTGCTTTGGGTGTGGCGCGCACGGCAACGCCGTCGACTTTCTCATGAACTACGACAAGCTCGAGTTTGTGGAAACCGTCGAAGAACTGGCCGCAATGCACAACCTTGAAGTGCCCTATGAAGCAGGCAGTGGCCCCAGTCAGATAGAGCGCCATCAACGGCAAAGCCTTTATCAATTGATGGACGGCCTGAACACTTTTTATCAACAGTCTTTGATGCAGCCCGCCGCTACCCCTGCGCGCCAGTACCTGGAAAAGCGAGGATTAAGTAGCGACGTTATCACCCGTTTTGCTATTGGTTTTGCGCCCCCCGGCTGGGACAACGTCCTGAAACGGTTTGGCGGTAATGCTGAGAATCGCAAATCGCTGGTCGATGCGGGGATGTTGGTTACCAACGATCAGGGACGCAGTTACGATCGCTTTCGCGAACGGGTGATGTTCCCCATCCGCGACAAACGTGGTCGGGTCATTGGTTTTGGTGGACGCGTGCTGGGCGATGCCCTGCCGAAGTATCTGAACTCCCCGGAAACCGATATTTTCCATAAAGGTCGCCAGCTGTATGGCCTTTATGAAGCCCAGCAGGATAACGCCGATCCGCAGCGCCTGTTAGTGGTAGAAGGCTATATGGATGTGGTGGCGCTGGCGCAATACGGCATTAACTACGCCGTGGCATCCCTTGGGACATCCACCACCGCCGATCACATTCAGCTGTTGTTCCGCGCGACGAACAACGTAATTTGCTGTTACGACGGCGACCGCGCCGGGCGCGACGCAGCATGGCGCGCGCTGGAAACCGCACTGCCCTATATGACAGACGGACGCCAGCTACGCTTTATGTTTTTACCTGACGGCGAAGATCCCGATACGCTGGTGCGTAAAGAAGGGAAAGAGGCCTTTGAAGCCCGGATGGAGCAGGCGCTGCCGCTCTCTGCGTTTTTATTTAACAGCCTGTTGCCGCAGGTGGATTTGAGTACCCCAGACGGACGTGCACAGCTCAGCACGCTGGCATTACCGCTGATTACTCAGGTACCAGGCGAAACGTTGCGCATTTACCTGCGACAGGAGTTGGGAAACAAGCTCGGCATTCTGGATGACAGCCAGCTTGAACGTTTAATGCCAAAACTGGCAGAAAATGGGGCTTCCCGCCCGGTTCCACAGCTAAAACGTACGACCATGCGTATACTTATAGGGTTACTGGTGCAAAACCCGGAGCTCGCCCCGCTGGTTCCACCGTTAGGCGCACTGGATAGCAATAAGCTGCCTGGACTTGGCTTATTCAGAGAACTGGTCAACACTTGTCTGGCTCAGCCAGGTCTGACCACCGGACAACTTTTAGAACACTACCGTGGCACAAATGATGCTGCGACCCTTGAAAAACTGTCGATGTGGGACGATATAGCAGATAAAGATATCGCAGAAAAAACCTTCACCGACTCACTCAACCATATGTTTGATTCGATGCTTGAACTGCGCCAGGAAGAGTTGATAGCTCGTGAGCGCACACACGGTTTAAGCAGCGAAGAACGCCGGGAACTCTGGACGCTGAACCAGGAACTGGCCAGGAAATAAGAGAAAGACAAAATCATTCGCGTTGTATCAAGGCAGCAAGTAAACGAACTCAGCTAACGCAGAGACAACGTGAAGGATGAAGTATTTAACGGCTTAACTGCCGAATATCGATCGGGAAGCCCCCGACAGCCGCACGGAGAGGCAGCGGCAAAATATAAGTATGCCCTCGTTTTGCCGTTGGCGGTTTTACCGCCCAACACCAATCAAACGAATTAAGTGTGGATACCGTCTTATGGAGCAAAACCCGCAGTCACAGCTGAAGCTTCTTGTCCAACGTGGTAAGGAGCAAGGCTATCTGACCTATGCCGAGGTCAATGACCATCTGCCGGAAGATATCGTCGATTCAGATCAAATCGAAGACATCATCCAAATGATCAATGACATGGGTATTCAGGTGATGGAAGAAGCACCTGATGCCGATGATCTGCTGCTTGCTGAAACCTCCAACAGCACCGATGAAGACGCGGAAGAAGCGGCTGCCCAGGTTCTGTCCAGCGTTGAGTCCGAAATCGGTCGTACAACTGACCCGGTCCGCATGTACATGCGTGAAATGGGCACCGTTGAACTGTTAACCCGCGAAGGCGAAATCGACATAGCTAAACGCATCGAAGACGGGATTAACCAGGTTCAATGCTCCGTTGCCGAATACCCGGAAGCTATCACCTACCTGCTTGAGCAGTACGATCGCGTAGAAGCTGAAGAAGCACGTCTTTCCGATCTGATCACCGGCTTTGTCGATCCAAACGCGGAAGAAGACATGGCGCCAACGGCGACCCACGTCGGTTCTGAACTCTCTCAGGAAGAGATGGATGACGATGAAGACGAAGATGAAGAAGATGGCGACGACGACAGCAGCGATGACGACAACAGCATCGACCCTGAGTTAGCGCGTGAAAAATTCGGTGAACTGCGTACTCAGTACGAAATCACTCGCGACACCATCAAAGCGAAAGGCCGCAGCCATGCTGCCGCGCAGGAAGAAATTCAGAAGCTGTCCGAAGTGTTCAAACAGTTCCGCCTGGTGCCGAAGCAGTTCGACTACCTGGTAAACAGCATGCGCGTCATGATGGACCGCGTGCGTACTCAGGAACGTCTGATCATGAAGCTCTGCGTTGAGCAGTGCAAAATGCCGAAGAAAAACTTCATCACCCTGTTCACTGGCAACGAAACCAGCGAAACCTGGTTCAACGCGGCAATCGCGATGAACAAACCGTGGTCTGAAAAACTGCACGATGTGGCAGATGACGTTCACCGCGGCCTGCAGAAACTGCAGCAGATTGAAGAAGAAACCGGTCTGACCATCGAGCAGGTTAAAGACATCAACCGTCGCATGTCCATTGGTGAAGCGAAAGCCCGCCGTGCGAAAAAAGAGATGGTTGAAGCGAACTTACGTCTGGTTATCTCTATCGCTAAAAAATACACCAACCGTGGCTTGCAGTTCCTGGATCTGATTCAGGAAGGTAACATCGGTCTGATGAAAGCGGTTGATAAGTTTGAATACCGTCGTGGTTACAAGTTCTCCACCTATGCAACCTGGTGGATCCGTCAGGCGATCACCCGTTCGATCGCGGATCAGGCGCGTACCATCCGTATCCCGGTACATATGATTGAGACTATCAACAAGCTCAACCGTATCTCCCGTCAGATGCTGCAAGAGATGGGCCGCGAGCCGACACCGGAAGAGCTGGCTGAACGCATGCTGATGCCAGAAGACAAGATCCGTAAAGTGCTGAAGATCGCCAAAGAGCCTATCTCCATGGAAACGCCGATCGGCGACGATGAAGATTCGCATCTGGGTGATTTCATCGAGGATACCACCCTCGAGCTACCGCTGGACTCCGCGACCACCGAGAGCCTGCGTGCCGCAACGCATGACGTTCTGGCTGGCCTGACCGCTCGTGAAGCGAAAGTTCTGCGTATGCGTTTCGGTATCGATATGAACACTGACCACACGCTGGAAGAAGTCGGTAAACAGTTCGATGTTACCCGTGAACGTATCCGTCAGATCGAAGCGAAAGCGCTGCGTAAACTGCGCCACCCGAGCCGCTCTGAAGTACTGCGTAGCTTCCTCGACGATTAATCTCGCCAAATAAGCATAAACGCCACCGCAAGGTGGCGTTTTTCTTTATAGTCCCCGCCTGAGCAGGGCGTCGTTCACTTCCCGATACGCTTCCACCAGTTTATCCAGCGTGATCCGGCTTAACCCGCTGGGATTCGGCAATACCCATATTTGCGTCGCGCCAATGGTCAGCGTCTGTTTTCCCCACTGCGCTCCACGCTGGCTAAGACCCTGCTCAAAGGCCTGCTTCCCGAGGATAGCGAGCGCGGCTGGCTGATACTCTTCTATTTTCTCAATGAGCAGACGACCGCCGCTACGCATCTCTTGTAGCTTTACCTCATTGGCTTGCACCGTTGGTCTGTCGACAAATTTCGTCACGCCGCAGCGGAAGTCCAGCAGATGCTGTGCCTCTTCAGGTTTAAGCTGGCGATCGGTAAATCCCGCCTGATGGATGACCTTCCAGAAGCGATTAGCGGGGTGTGCAAAGGGGAATCCTGTACCTGCGGAAGAGAGCCCCGGATTAATGCCGCAAAACACCACCCGCAGCCCCGGCGCCAGTATGTCCTTAACCATAATTACTCCGAACAATACATCAAGGGACAAGTATAACGGACTGAAAATACATTGTTTATAAAAACAGCATCCGTACGCTTATGTCTGGATTGCAACGCGGAGTTACTTTATAATCCACCGCCACGGCCCCTTAGCTCAGTGGTTAGAGCAGGCGACTCATAATCGCTTGGTCGCTGGTTCAAGTCCAGCAGGGGCCACCAAATTTTAGCTTTATAATCATATAATTAAGCCACTCTAGCGAGTGGCTTTTTTGTT
>NZ_CP080033.1:4276807-4276946 GCF_019382635.1 Citrobacter sp. Colony219
ACCACCGTTTCATGGGTGACAAATGTGCTGCCGCAATTAATGTTCTGGCACTGGCAGTAACGCTCCTTCGTGCTATCAGTAACCTGAAAGCTACTCCTGGTGTGCGCCGCATGTCCACACTTTGGGCAATTCATCATAT
>NZ_CP080033.1:4277009-4278028 GCF_019382635.1 Citrobacter sp. Colony219
ATTTATTCCATTTCTAAATCATCAATCTTTACTTCAAGCTCCATGCTGGTCGTAAATCCATTATCCTGGCTGACAGAATGCGTCAGGGTGGTAATGGTCCATTCTGCATCATCAATCGGCTGCTTAAATCCCGTCACCTTCACCGGCATTTCCGTATAGAGATCAGCCCGCCCCTCAGCGAGCTGCAGGGAAAATGAAGCAACCCCACGCTGCAGACGTTCCCACTGCATTTTTGCTGCGCGCTCTGCATTGCTCCGGTTGGCGTAGGTACGATTAAGAACCAGCACGTTTTCATCCGTTCCCACCAGATAATCGCCCTGCTTTGCTTCCGGCTCTTTGGGTGTGGTGGTTTTCTTTCGACGACGCTTAACACTGGTTGTCTCTTTTTTCCTGGGTTCACGCGTATGCAACCAGCTGGCAATAACACCGGTATAGGCACCACGATCAGCAAGGGTGAACCGATGACCGTCACCGGCTTTGCGCGTGATGGTGATAACCGGCAGCGGCTTGCCGCTCGCCGTTCTTCCCTGTCCCTGCCGGATAAACAGCAGATTCCCGTCCTTAACGGAAGCAATCGCCCCATACTGTCTCGCCAGTTTCATCAGAAAACTTGCATCGCTTTCATTGGTCTGGTCCAGATGATCCAGCGCCTTATCCGTCAGGTCTTTACCCAGCGCCATTTTGAGGTTATGCCGGGCGGCGATTTCCTTTACCACCTCCCCCACCGTTGTCTGATGCCATGATTTTTCGCGCCGTGTATTGAGGGTTTCACGGAAATCTGCGCTACGCGCCCGGATGGCCAGCCGGTCAGGGGCACCGCTGTGTTCAATTTCATCCACAGTAAAAGCCCCTTTAGGGAAAAGCGGCTGGCCTTTCCAGCCCAGCGCCAGCTGAATCACTGCCCCACGTCGCGGCAGAGCAATCAGACCGTCGGCGTCGTCCAGCTCCAGATCAAGCTGGTCCGCTTCAAAGCCCCGGTTATCCGTCAGCGTCAGACTCATCAGGCGGGTATCCAACAC
>NZ_CP080033.1:4291960-4292136 GCF_019382635.1 Citrobacter sp. Colony219
CAAACACCCGCGCTGCACTGATAAGGCTGCAGGCGGCATCCCTCGTAATCGGCTATCAGTTTCAGTCCCTCAACGGAGGTGTGAAGCAACTGAAAACCGGGCAGCGTGGCGGCGATGGCGAGTACCGCCACGACCATGCAGCGCTTAACGATTGAAGGATTCATATTCCCCCCGCG
>NZ_CP080033.1:4292170-4296198 GCF_019382635.1 Citrobacter sp. Colony219
GTGTTTGTAGTACCAGTTGATCGCCAGCATCAGCACACCAATCAGTACACCGCCAACCGTTGACGCATCCTTGAGCGACAGATCGCCCAGCCATGCCAGCAGCACGGCGATGCAGTAAGTGATAAAGGCGCTGATTCGTTCAAGCGTCATCATTCAGTCCCATAGCTGGACGGTCTGCGCCGTGGTTGATACCGGAATGTCCGGCAGCTCCACCTGCAGCCCGTGCGGTAAAAAGGGGCCGTATTCAGCCAGCCCCGGATTTGCCTGAAGAACCTGCTCCGTGACACCCTGCGTGCGCCCGTAATGACGCCAGCAAAGCGCGTCCACCGTGTCATACTGGTGCGCACACACTTTCATCAGATAAGCTCCACCGTACAGTGCGGTGCATCCTGCACCCGGCTGATGGCCCAGCGGGCATCACGCCACAGATCGCCACTGGCCTCCGCCAGTTCTTCCCCTCGCTTCACGCCAGACGCCGTGGCGTCATAGTCCTGATAACGCTCATTAAGCACGGCGCGCGCCCAGCAAAAAACGGCGTTGTGGTAGTGCTGTATCCGCTCACTTTTGCCGTCCAGCATGTCCGCCGGAACCTCAGCCAGTGCCCGGTAGCCCAGCATCTGCTGGCGGTTGCGAAAGTCGTACAACTCAGCGTTAACCTCAGAAATCGCCGTCAGCACCACCTGCTTTAAACGCGGCTGCGTCACCGTGCCGTCAGTGCGCATCACACTGCGAAATTCCGCCAGATCCACATCCGGCCAGAACGGCGTATTTTTGATGACCTCCGCCTGTTCCGGTGCCTGTTCGGGCGCAATAAACTTCATGCGGCTTTCTCCTGAAATAGAGGGCGGTGAACGGAGTTTTGATGAGGCAATGCCTTTCGCCACCCCGTGCCGCCCGTGCGCGGGGCACGTTCGTTAGCGGCTGTCATTGCGCAGTCTGCGCTCCAGCTGCTGCTTTTCTTTTTTCACGCCGCAACGGGAGTCCAGTTGCAGCGCATGCGTGAGGTGATTCAGGGCAGATGCCGGGTTGTTTTCACTCAGCACCGCACCGATGGCTTTATGCAGGCGCGCCCGCGACTGGTCCGGCATATCCAGATCGGTTGTCAGGTCCAGCGCCTGCAGGAGCAGATCAGCGTCAAAATCGGTTGCGGCAAGCAGGGCACTTTGCGCAGAGTCCGCCATTTCCTCTGCCAGCACGGTCTGCACGTTGCGGTTGCCCAGCGGCATCACCCAGCCATGGCGCAGCGCATGACGCCCAATTTCCAGCGCACCGGCATAGTCACCGGCATCGATACGCCACAACATCACGTACATCAGCACGTCATCCTGCTGCGCAGCTCCGGCAGCCAGCACGCCGTCTGCCCAGGCGGCATATTTCGGCAGCAGCTCCACCTTAATCGCCGCCTTTTTCACCGTGGACTGGATGCCCCTGAGGCGGCGACGGTCTTCTGCCAGTTGCAGCAGCATCAGGTCATAGCCCGAGGCATGGCGAACACTGCCGCCCTCACGGGCGGCCTGTTCGGCCTGAATGCGCAGGCGGTGCTGCCGTGCGGGACTCAGGCTCATTCGTTACTCTCCGGCTTCTGTTTCTGCTGCAGGCGGGGTGAAATCACCGATTTCGATGTTTTCAACCAGCGCCGCGCAGCGATAGTCCTCGACCACATACGCCTCGTTGACGGATTCAAAGTTTTCAATCCGGTCACGTTTCGGGTTGTCGATAACAGAACGGCGGCGGGTGTCTTCCTGCCAGTAGATGGACAGGTTATCCAGACGGGTGATCAGCAGGGAATTTGCCGGGAAGAAAGGCGCGCGCACGGCCTGCAGGCCACCCATGCGTTTCTGGCTGATGATCAGATCGGCAGAGATTTTTTCGCTGTTGTCCTGCTCTTTGTTGACCAGCGGGAAATATTTGTCAGCCAGCAGTTCACGCCCGCAGACAACCACCAGATCGTCATCATCCTGATACTCCACATCGATCAGCTCGTTGACGGCATCCATCACCACCGCGTCCAGATTTACGTACTTGCCACCCGGACCAACTTTTACCGGCTCTGCAGTAGTGGTGCCGTCTTCGGTGGTTTTGCTGCCCATGACATGATCCGGCGCGTCTTCGCGGATTTTCTGCAGCCAGCCTTTATTAACGTCCTGCAGCAGCGGGTTTTCACCACGGTTAGAGGTTTTGGCGCGCTTCACRCCGTTAAAGCCRATSRTGATGYRGTCCAGCGCCTGACGYTTGAYGATGGCGTTGCGRATACGCACCTGGAAGTCCTGGAACTTCGCCCACAGGTCCAGCTTCGCGTAGGTCAGCACCGTGTCAAAGTTGGTCTGTTCGCATTTATATTCCGCGTCCTCCATCAGCATCGGATCGGTAGGTTCGCGCTCTTTGGTTGTGGTATCGGTGGTTCCGGCAATGGTGCTGCCCACGCCCAGCCCCAGCAACTGACCGGACTGCTCAGTGACCGGCGTGATATTAATCAGCGTCAGGAATGCGGCAGACTGCTGGATCTGGTCTTCCAGCGTCTGCTGCACGGTCGGCTCCACGGTGAACTTGCTGGAAAGTTCTTCAACCTCCACACCGTTCAGGCGCGCCAGTTGCTGCAGGTAGGCGTTAAAGGCAAAGCGGGTTTTCTTTTTCATCGGGTTTTATGCTCCATCAGCAATTGGTCAGGGTGCCTGCCGGTGCGTCACCGCCCGGCGCGCGCTGGCGGTAGTCCTGGCGACTGTCTTCACGGCTCAGCTTCTGCTCAAGCTCAGCAAAGGCGGACTGCTGTTCCTGCAGGGAGGACTCCAGCGCGGAAAGGCGTTCACCGTTTTCAGCCAGGGATTTATCCGTGCGTTCGCTCAGGTTCTGTTGTTCGGTAGCGACCAGCTCCACGGCCTGATGCACGTCAGAGAAAAGCGCCTCATCGGTCTGCTCTTTTTTGGTGAACAACGCGGTGACGCGGGCAAACAGGGACGGCTTATCGTCCTGGGTTTCTTCCAGTTCGATCGCCGTTTCTTCGGCGGCGGTAAACAGGTTTTCAGGGTTCTGCTTGCGGTTCGCCAGCGGGTTATGCGTGGCACTGGCGCTGAAGGTCAGCATTTCGGTGCCGAGACTCGCCGGATCGTCAGTCGCCGCCAGTCCCACAAGATAGGCTTTACCGGTGTCGGCAAACTTCGGGCTGACCTCCATGGAGGTAAACAGCTTCTGGCCTTTCTTCACCAGCGCCACCAGGGAGTCCGTCGGCTCAACATCAGCGTAAAGTGCCATCTTGCCCGCCAGCGGACCGTCCTGGATTTCTTCTGCAACCAGCGCCGTCACTTTGCCGTAACGGTTGAAGGCACTGTCCGGGGAGTAAGACTTGATGTGCTCCAGGTTGATCAGCGCGGTGTAGACCGTCGGGTTGTAGCTGGCAGCCATCTGTTCCAGCCATTCACGCTGGATTTCGCGTCCGTCGGTGGTGGCACCTTCCACCCCGATGCGGAAACGCTTTGCTTTCACTGTCATGAGCCGTGCTCCGTTAAAAATAACTTACTGGAGCCTTATGGTTGCGGTGATGGGGGGCATGAAACAACGCGCGGCACTTGTAGGGTCAGTCACACAATCCGCCGCCGGGGAAAGCCGCCAGTCAAGGCCGTAGGCTTGTGTCATGAACACCACACTGCCCCCCGCAGACCTCGATCCCCGTCGGCAGGCCATGCTGCTGTACTTTCAGGGATACCGCGTAGCCCGCATTGCTGAAATGCTGGGCGAGAAAGTTGCAACCGTTCACAGCTGGAAGAAGCGCGACGAGTGGGGCAAGTATGGCCCGCTGGATCAGATGCAGCTCACCACCGCCGCACGTTACTGCCAGCTCATCATGAAGGAGCAGAAAGAAGGGAAAGACTTCAAAGAGATTGACCTGCTGGCGCGCCAGTCAGAACGCCATGCCCGCATCGGCAAATTTAACGACGGCGGCAACGAGGCCGACCTTAACCCCAACGTGGCGAACCGCAACAAAGGCCCGCGCAAGCCGCCGGAAAAGAACCTGTTTACCGACGAGCAGATCG
>NZ_CP080033.1:4296272-4297567 GCF_019382635.1 Citrobacter sp. Colony219
CGCATTCGCAATCTGCTCAAGTCACGCCAGATTGGCGCGACCTTCTTTTTTGCCCGTGAGGCGCTGATTGACGCCATCACCACCGGGCGCAACCAGATTTTCCTCTCCGCCAGCAAGGCGCAGGCGCACGTCTTTAAGCAGTACATCATCGACTTTGCCAAAGAGGTGGATGTGGAGCTGAAAGGCGACCCGATGACGCTCAGCAACGGGGCGTGTCTGTACTTTCTCGGCACCAACGCCCGCACGGCGCAGAGCTACCACGGCAATCTGTATCTTGATGAATATTTCTGGATACCGAAATTCCAGGAGCTTCGCAAAGTCGCCTCCGGGATGGCCATTCACAAGAAATGGCGCCAGACCTATTTTTCCACGCCGTCCAGCCTGACCCACAGCGCCTACCCGTTCTGGTCCGGTGCGCTGTTCAACCGGGGCCGCGCCAAAGCAGACAAGGTGGACATTGACCTGACTCACGCCAGTCTGGCCCCCGGCCTGCTTTGCCCGGACGGGCAGTACCGGCAGATCGTCACCGTGGAAGATGCGGTGCGCGGCGGCTGTAATCTGTTCGACCTCGACCAGTTGCGCATGGAGTACAGCCCGGACGAATACCAGAACCTGCTGATGTGTGAATTTATTGACGATCTGGCGTCCGTGTTCCCGCTCAGCGAGCTGCAGGCATGCATGGTGGACAGTTGGGAAGTCTGGAGCGATTTTCACGCACTGGCACTGCGCCCGTTTGGCTGGCGCGAAGTGTGGATCGGTTACGACCCGGCGAAAGGCACGCAGAACGGTGACAGCGCAGGCTGCGTGGTGATGGCGCCACCCGCCGTGCCGGGCGGTAAGTTCCGCATTCTTGAGCGTCATCAGTGGCGCGGGATGGACTTCCGCGCCCAGGCTGACGCTATCAAAAAGCTGACGCAGCAGTACAACGTGACCTATATCGGCATCGACTCCACTGGCGTCGGTCATGGTGTTTACGAGAACGTGAAAGCGTTCTTTCCTGCCGTCCGGGAGTTTGTCTACAACCCCAACGTCAAAAACGCCCTGGTGCTCAAGGCATACGACATTATCAGCCACCGCCGTCTGGAGTTCGACGCCGGACACACCGACATTGCGCAGTCCTTTATGGCAATCCGCCGCGCCACTACCGCCAGCGGAAACCGTCCCACCTACGAAGCCAGCCGCAGCGAAGAAGCCAGCCATGCAGATTTGGCCTGGGCAACGATGCACGCACTGTTTAACGAACCGCTGCAGGGCGAATCCGCCAATACCAGCAATATTGTGGAGATTTTTTGATG
>NZ_CP080033.1:4298589-4299308 GCF_019382635.1 Citrobacter sp. Colony219
TTCGTGCAGGACTATCTGGTATTCGGTAACGCCTACCTGGAGAAACGCACCAACCGGCTTGGGGGTATTCTGTCGCTGGAGCCATCGCTGGCGAAATATACCCGCCGTGGTCTGGATCTCGATACCTACTGGTTTGTGCAGTACGGTATGACCACGCAACCGTATGAGTTCACCAAAGGCAGCATTTTTCACCTGATGGAGCCGGATTTAAACCAGGAGATTTACGGCCTGCCGGAATACCTGTCCGCCATCCCTTCCGCCCTGCTGAACGAGTCCGCCACGCTGTTCCGCCGTAAGTATTACATTAACGGCAGTCATGCGGGTTTTATCATGTACATGACCGACGCCGCACAGAACCAGGAGGACGTGAACAACATCCGCCAGGCGATGAAAAGCGCCAAAGGCCCGGGCAATTTCCGCAACCTGTTTATGTACTCGCCCAACGGAAAAAAGGATGGCATTCAAATCATCCCGTTGTCAGAGGTGGCAGCAAAGGATGAGTTTCTGAACATCAAGAACGTGAGCCGCGATGACATGATGGCAGCTCACCGCGTTCCGCCGCAGATGATGGGCATCATTCCCAACAATACCGGCGGCTTTGGTGATGTGGAAAAGGCCAGCCACGTCTTTGTTCGTAACGAGCTGATGCCACTGCAGAAGCGTCTGCAGGAGTTGAATGATTGGATTGGGGAAGAAGTGATCCGCTTTGAGCCTTACAC
>NZ_CP080033.1:4299493-4300225 GCF_019382635.1 Citrobacter sp. Colony219
GCGCGCGCTCGTATCCCCGCCACGCCTGCCCGCTTTATGTAGCGGTTTTCATGCAGGTGCATGACATAAGCAAAAGCCCACCAGAACTGGCGGGCCTCAGCAAAAACGATCCTCAAACGATCATGCGATCTCATGCAGCATAGTCATGCACAACGGCGCTAACGCCTCGCAAGGCTCGTTGTTCAACCTTGCGGACGGTAAAAGCCAGTTTTATCATCCGCAAGGTTCTCTAATGTAACCAGCTGTCGTCTTCCCATACCTGTTGCATAATTTCCATCACTCGCTTTTTATCTTCATCCAGTTTTAACCCACTCAGCTCAACGCCATTGGCGCTGCCCTTGCGGATTCGAATTGCTGTTTTGGGATACAGGGGGCGCAAATTACGGTAAAGCTCGGTTTCAAGGGCGTCCAGTGTGGCCTGGCTAATCTTCTGCTCTTTATCGATCATTATTTCAATGCGCATACAGACCCCATTAACTGGTGACGTCCATGGACCGGCTGTATTCATGGCTGCGGATTTTCGCCATGAGTTCGTCAGTCAGCTCTGATACCCACTGGATAGCCAGCCGCTTTTCTTCGTCACTGCACTCACTCGCCGCTACAAGCTTAATAAAAAAATCAATGCGCTGGAGCTTCAACGACTCCAAAAGATAGTCCTGCATCTTCCCTCCTATCACGACCACGGATACATAATACCTGTATTTATATACACTGTTTATATATACAGTATAG
>NZ_CP080033.1:4300287-4300517 GCF_019382635.1 Citrobacter sp. Colony219
TAAGAGCATGAATTGTTAAAGCTGCGGCATCAGTACCACTGCCGCCATTTATCATCTTCCTGCAGCCGGTGGTTACGGTAAAAAATACGCAGCCCGGCACCTGACGGAATGCTGCCGCCACGCAGAAGCAGGTCAACCTGTGACTCGCTGCCATCGAACCCTCTGGAACTCAGTTCTGCCTCAAGCTGCAAGCGCTGCTGCTGCGAAATGTTCTGTTTGTATGCTTTTTT
>NZ_CP080033.1:4300554-4302635 GCF_019382635.1 Citrobacter sp. Colony219
TCCCGCCGTTCTTTCTGGCTCATGCTGTGGAGGTAATCATGCAGTTCCTTCTCATTCATGGTTTTAATATCGGGTAGATCCCCCCCTGTCTGGTTCAAATTTTCAACAGGGGGACAGTTATTGCCACGAGTCCAAGGGGCGCAAGCGCCCTGGTCGGCTGCCGCCTCCTGAACGTCAACGGCCTTACGAACCTTTTTCCACTTCATCGCGTGCGTGCAAATCTTGCCCTCTGCAATCGGGGACCAGATGCCATAGATACGGATACCGTGATCGCCGTAGGCGCTCGGTTCGTCGTTAAGCTCATAAGCCGTGCGGACAAGGTGATGTTTGCGGGGAACCAGTACACCGCCCTGCTTCATGATGTAGGTGGCAAAGCAACCCGCATCTGCAGCCGCCAGTACCGCATCCAGACGTGGATTATCCAGTACAGGCGCACCCGCTTTGCGTTCGCCCTGTACTCTCGCCGCCTGACCAGCCAGCAAGCGCAGCTCGCGGTATGCCTGGCGCCCCGGAATACCAAAGAAACGAAATTGCTGGACACGGTGCAGTGACGCCCAGGCGCTGACATGCTCGGCGCTGTCACGCAGTGATCTGCCGGTTTCTTTGCTGATTTCTTTAGCCAGCCCGCGCCCGTCGATGTTCTTACTGATGTATTTGGCGATGTAGCTTGTCGGTGTGCCCTTGCGCGGGTTGATTAGCTCGGACTTGAAGCGCGGTCCGGTATTGGTGCCCAGCTCCTCGCGGTCTTCACGGATGGCAAACTTACGCAGCAGCGCGGTGATGGAACGACGGTCTTTTTTGCGCATAAAGCACAGAAGATGCCAGTGCACAGTGCCGTCATGGTGCGGCTCTGCAACGCGGACGCCGTACCAGCGCAGCCCGGCTTTGTGCATGGCCTTGCGGAAAGCGGCGAATGTATCAACCAGATAGTCACTGCTCTGCCGGACCGTGGCACTGGTCCATTTCGGATTAGGTCTGCCGTTGTTGAGGGTTGCGTGGAAGCGTGACGGGCAGGTGATGGTATAGAACACGGCGCAGTCTCCGCGCATTTCCGCGATCAGCTCCAGCCCTTTAACACAGGCCATCATTTCATTACGGCGGTGCGCCGGGTTGCTGTTGCTGGCGTTCACCACATCTTCCATATCCAGCGTGTCACCGTATTCGTTGACCAGCTCATGCGAGCGGAAGAACTCCAGCGATTTGCGGCGCTGCTCGCGTTTGTGGATCACGGCTTCATAGCTGACATACGGGGACGCTTTCTTGTTGACCAGGCAGACGGCGCGCAGCTGCTCCTCCCGCCACTCGCAGCGCATCTGCCACAATTTGCGATACCACCAGTCCGCGCACAGCATGCGCGCCAGCGACGGTGGGATCAGTTCATAAGGCACCGGCTTGCGGCGGCGCTTTTTGCGGCGCAACTGCTCAAAGGCAGGCGGGATGACCTCAAGGCGCATGGCTTCTGCAGCAACCCTTTCCCATGCCTGGCGGATTTCTTCTGGTTTAACATCGTCACTGACAAACAGATCACCGCAGGCCGCATCAAGACACATGCTCATATGTGCCGCAACCAGCGTGGAAAGGCGCTTGACCTGCTCCTGATTCATTTCAGGCAGTACCAGCAGCCCCTCCAGCCCGTCCTGGCTCGCCATGAACCGGAAAGACGCAGACACCTGGCTGTCACGCACGCGCTCCAGCCGCTCCAGACAAGGCCTGATTGTTTCGCGCAGATAGCGGGAATAAGCTTTAGCCCTGCCCAGGCTATGGAAGTATTTAATCCGCTCCAGCAAAGGCTTGCTAATATGGGCAGGCATGGCGCTAACATCGGCAATAATCACCAAATCGGGATTAACGCGCTGCTGTTCGCGGGCCATTTTGGCATGGCTAATCAGCCGATCCTGCTCCATTTCACGCTGGACAGGATCGCGGGATTCATTGAAGAAATAACGTTCCCAAACCTTATCACTCAGCGCCTCACGGCGCAGATGCTCCTGCTCGTTATCCGCAGCGTACAGAGCGATGAGGTTTGAAAGCGCAGACTCCGGCGCAACTTCCGCCGGTTCCAGATACGGGTTAACCGCTTT
>NZ_CP080033.1:4303913-4304259 GCF_019382635.1 Citrobacter sp. Colony219
TCAGAGACGTATCGCTGTTGGACACGATAACCGTATGGCCTTCTGATGACCGGCGTTCAAGAATAGACGCCAGATGGTACTGATCATCCTCTGTAAAACCAGCGGTGTGATATCCGTTAAACGTGCCGTCATATGGCGGATCACAATAAACCACATCACCCGTCTGCAGCAGTGCCAGCGTTTCGTCATAACTGGCGCAGATAAACGTCGCGCGTTTTGCTTTTTCTGCAAATGCACGTATTTCGTTTTCAGGGAAGTACGGTTTTTTATAATTACCGTAAGGAACATTAAAATAACCGTTCAAGTTATAGCGACACAGTCCGCGATAACCATGGCGATTTAAATA
>NZ_CP080033.1:4304413-4304601 GCF_019382635.1 Citrobacter sp. Colony219
AGATTAATCAGGTCTGGATTAATATCCGCGACAAGATAATGAGGATAGTCTGTCGCCATCATCACAGCACAGGAACCCGCGAAAGGTTCAACCAGTCGCGGGCCCGCAGGAAGGTGTTTAATCAGTTCCGGCATTATTGCGGTTTTATTTCCCGCCCATTTCAGGATGGTGCTCATACAGCACCCCCT
>NZ_CP080033.1:4305166-4305690 GCF_019382635.1 Citrobacter sp. Colony219
TCATACAGCACCCCCTATGTAATGTTTGCCTTTCAGCTCTGCAATTTCCTGACAGGTGACGCAGCACTGCACACCCGGAATGGCGCGGCGGCGTGCTGGCGGGATCGGTGCATCGCAATCAATGCAAAGCACACGTGAAACGCCCGGCGTTCTGTTGCGGGCGGTGTGGATATGGCGCTGGCGTTCTTCTTCAACGCGCTGCTGTACGAGGTCCATTGAATCAGCCATCAGTGGATCTCCTGCGCTTCGTTCTGAATGTTTTCAGCCGCAATACGCAGCAGCTCCGCCGCTTCAACGTGGTTAAGCTGGCGTGACGTGATATGGCAGGCCAGGCTATCAAGACGGGCTGCCATTGCCGCAGCACGTGCCCGGCGCTCTTCCATCCGTGCATCAGTCAGCATCTGGTTAAGGCCAGCATCATCTGGTCCTGTTTTGGTGATTCGGGTTTCAATATTTCGCATTGTTGTTTCTCCTGAWTTTKGGCAATAAGAWGCCCGGCGGGTTTACGCCATTAATTTATGTTT
>NZ_CP080033.1:4306672-4307394 GCF_019382635.1 Citrobacter sp. Colony219
GACTTAATGGAACAGTCGCCGCAGCGCCTTCGATAGCCATGTGTTCCCCTTTTTGGTTGTAGAGAGTTCAGCCAGCAGCGCATCCTGAGAGCGGCACGGGTGCCAACGCTTGCCATCCTTCCCCATAATCCAGCCATGACCGCAGTGCATTGCAGGGCTTTGCTTAACGAGAAGCGATGCAAAAGATGGTTCTTTAGTCAGCATAACCACCTCAGATCAGACCGAACGAAGCGCCGAGGCCCGTCACGGTATCTACCGCGCTTGCCATCGCTGGGTTAGCTTGCAAACGCGCATGTAATGAAACTGCAGTGAGTGCCATTAAGCGCGTAACAGAGTTGATGCTATTGATCACATCGCGGCGGCCTGCACTGGTTTTCACATCACCGGACACTGCGCCTGCAGCTACACGCCCAATCTCCGCAGTTGCACTCATGACGTAATGCGGCAGGTTCTCTTTTGCTACTTCATTCAATGGCACACACGGCAGGCAATGGATTTGAGCCAGAAACCCATCAACCAGTGTTGAGTCTTCGGTGACATCAGTCAGCAGCCAGATCTCCGGCGGGGTGAGTTGATGCGGTTGCTCCGGGTTCAGCTTATTGCGCAGCGTCTGGACATTCATTCCTACGCGTTCTGCCAGCTTCGCCATGTTGTGACGCAGAGCGAAAGCCCGGCAGGCCTCGTCAAAGTGTGGATGTTTGGAAATCTTATAATCAAACATG
>NZ_CP080033.1:4309541-4309620 GCF_019382635.1 Citrobacter sp. Colony219
ACTCATAATCGCTTGGTCGCTGGTTCAAGTCCAGCAGGGGCCACCAAATTTTAGCTTTATAATCAAAGAATTAAGCCAC
>NZ_CP080033.1:4311501-4312317 GCF_019382635.1 Citrobacter sp. Colony219
ACGCTCAGAATGCGTCTGGTGAGGTCTGGGCGCGGGTACAAAAAAGCCCGCATTAGATGCGGGCTGATGGGATGGTCAGGCGATTATGCTCTGGTACTTATTGCGGGTCTGTCCGGCCTTCTCTGCCGTCTGGGTAAATGCGCCGGCATTGGTTGGCGTACCCACGCTGGGGTGTGAATGGCTCGCACATTGCTGCGCCAGCTCTGCCAGTAAATCAATGGTGTCCAGCATCATGGTCAGCGTGTTGACACTCTCACTGCCAATATGGACGGTTGCCCCCATAATCTGCTGACCGCCCGCCGCCACCGATTTACGCAGCGCGGCAATCTTTTCTGTCAGGGTTCCCCCATCAACATCCACGGCACCGGCCACTTTCGTGGACTGTTTCCCGGTTATATCGGTTTCGTCATTCCCTTCAATGCTGGCCAGCCTGTTGCCCTTCACGGCCTGGCTGTAATCACCGGCACTGACCTGCTGAATAGCTCCGGCCATCAGGGTGGCGGTACCCAGTACAGTGGTATTATCAGTGGCTTTTACCGTGGTTTCCCGACTGACCAGATCACGTTGTTCCGTGTCGGCTTTGACCGTCCGCGCCATCGATGTTTCGCTGATGGTCTGATCGGTCTGCCTCACCCAGTCGCCCGCCTGGGTAACACGCTGCGACACCTCCGCCCGCTGCTGTTGCAGCTGCTCGCCGGGCTTTACATCCGGCAGACTGGTACCATCCGGCAGCGTCTGTCTGATAAACGGTTTATCAGGTCGCCCCCCGGTAAAAGCGACTTCAACCAGCGTCCCTTCTGGCGGGAACTGGAACAT
>NZ_CP080033.1:4314188-4314275 GCF_019382635.1 Citrobacter sp. Colony219
GGGACTCATAATCGCTTGGTCGCTGGTTCAAGTCCAGCAGGGGCCACCAAATTACAAGGACTTGCGAGAAATCGCAGGTCCTTTTTA
>NZ_CP080033.1:4315130-4315280 GCF_019382635.1 Citrobacter sp. Colony219
ACAAGATCCACTTCACGATCCGTTAGCGTGAGTTTTACCGTAATATCAGGATAGGCGATCATAAATGACGACAGCGCCTCTGCGACATATTTTTGCCCAAAACCAAATGAGCAGTTGAGGGTGATATGACCAGCCAACACACCACGTTGA
>NZ_CP080033.1:4317740-4318011 GCF_019382635.1 Citrobacter sp. Colony219
GATCCGGGCTGATCCCCCAGGTCACTTTAGGCTCAAGATCGAGACAGTCGATCGTCACAGTCTTATCAAAAACCGCATCTGCATCACTACTCAACTGCGACCACTCCTGCAATGCCTGTTGCCAGAGTTCACCTGCGGGCATTTGCGGCTTCCCGTAGATATAGTCAAAAACCTTTGCATCCGGCGCAATAATCGCACCGCGAGCACCTGCCTCCACGGCCATGTTGCAAAGCGTCATTCGCCCCTCAACACTCAGGGCACTGATTGTTTC
>NZ_CP080033.1:4319028-4341256 GCF_019382635.1 Citrobacter sp. Colony219
CCGAGATGGAAACGTCCGTTAGCGTGTTATTCGATAGTCAGCTCACACGAGTTCTTTGAGCTGCTCCTGCATATAGGTTGAAAAATACTCTGGGTTCTTGATAAGGATACGGTTACCGGAGGCGACTTTTTCTGCCCATCCGGCTACTTTTTTCGTGAACTCAGGATTCCATCCCTCCTGCTCACCCCGTGCCATTACAACTTCCGGACTCGCTGGCACACCTAAGTCATGCAAATACTTTAGGATTCCCTTAGCGGTACTTTCATCCATTGAATGGGGTACTGACGCCGAAGTGTTCATACCACCAATAAAATCCAATGCTTTCTCAATTGCTGTTGGCATGCTCTTATCCTTAAAATTAACCACGTGAGAGACACATTTATACTATGTACCCAACTCCGCCGGGATATCAAAGAGAACGTTGCCTTTATTTGATTTACCCCGCAGCTAAACGCTTGCGGCGGCTGTTTTCTGCACGATTAATTCGCCATTCCGGCCAAAACCAGCCCGGTTGCCACCGCATTACGCGGCCCTTCGGTACCACGAATGTTGCCCTGTCCGGCGACAACCCCGTAATGTGCCAGCGCGTCGGTAATCATCTGTGGGATTTCGAAATCCAACGAGGAACCGCCCACCAGCACCACGAAAGAGATATCGCGAATGGATCCGCCGGGAGACACCTGGCGCAATGCACGCAGGCAGTTGGTCACAAAAACCTTCTCTTTGGCCTGACGTCGCACCAGACGAATTTTTTCCAGCGAAGTCTGGTTATCTATCGGGATCAGCTCGCCACCTTTCAGATACACCACTTTGGCGAATACTGATGGGCTGAGCGGTTCGCGGAAAAACTCCACCGCACCGTTCTCATGACGAATACTGAACAGGCTCTCTACTTTCGCCAGCGGGTATTTTTTTATTTCCTCGGCCAGAAACGGATCGCTCAGACCCAGCTCCGTCTGAATCAACAGGCTGACCATATTACCCGCACCGGCCAGATGTACCGCCTTTACTGTCCCTTCTCTATTGATGATGGCTGCATCAGTGGAACCTGCGCCTAAATCGAGGATCGCCAGCGGTGCAGCACATCCAGGCGTCGTTAACGCACCTGTCACGGCCATATTGGCCTCTACCCCTCCTACTTCAACGGAGGTGTTTAATCGCGCGCTCAACTCGCTGGCAATAGCCTGCATTTGTAAACGATCGGATTTCACCATCGCCGCAATGCCGACAGCATTTTCCATCGAACACTCCCCGGCGATGCCGCCCTGCACCTTGCGCGGAATAAACGTATCAACCGCCAACAGATCCTGAATATGCACCGCGTTCATATCATGACCAGTCAGCGAGGCCATCACCTTTCGCACTCGCTCCAGCATGCCGCCTGCGTGCGTACCAGCTTCCCCACCAATATCGCGCACGGGCGCGCAGGCGTTCATCGCCTGCATAATGGCCTGCGCACCTTGCGCTACGTCGGCTTCACCGCCACGCTTTTCACCACGGATAAAGATCTTACCCGCCGGGATCACTCTTGATTGCACATCACCCTGCGGCGTTTTCAGCACCACGGCGGAGCGGTTACCAATCAGCGCTCTGGCAATAGGGACGATGGTTTGCGTTTCCTCCGGCGTCAGGGCAAAGAACGTGGCGATGCCGTAGGGGTTAGACAGCGCACGAACAACCTGGCCCGCGGCCGCGACTTCGACCGCCGCCAACACCCCCTCCGGCACTTTTTCCAGCAGCGTGACTTCATCAACCACCGGCATAGTTCGCCGCAGACGATTGTTCACCAGCACGCCATCATCTTTTTTCAGGATCGCCGCCACCACGTTGATTCCGCGATCCAGCGCTTCATTGATAAACCAAACCGCCTCAAGGAAATCCATTGCCTCACCCACCAATGGGATCCAGCCCTGAGCAAATCGATCCTCACTCAATGCCGCCAGCTTCTCCACAGCAATGGTGGTTCCCATTCCCACGCCAACGCCGCCGGGCGTTTGTGGGTTATGCCCTATCATCGTTGATTCGGTAATGATGGTTTCCGTGATGGTTTCCATCGCCACATCGCCAATCACCGGTGCGGCTTCATTGATACAGATTTTCGCCACATCTTTAAGCGACCATGGCGTTTTTTCCAGCGCCTGCTGCAGGGAAGCGACCACCCCGGCAATATTGTCCCGCGTTCCTTTCATGCCCGTGGTCGCGACAATCCCGCTGGCGATAAACCGATCATGCTGCGCCAACGCCACTTCCGTGGTGGCGTTGCCGATATCAATCCCTGCGATTAACGGCATATTCCCTCCGTCACTGGCTGCCTTTACGCAGCTTGTTTCTCTGCTGATACACCTCTGCCGACTCACGCACAAATCCGGCGTTCACCGTCGCGTGCCAGGTATGTTCCAGCTCATCAGCGATCGCCTGTAGCTCCGCGAATGAAGAGCGAAACGGACGTAGCGCGTTGTAGATTTCCAGAATGCGGGTATCCGGGATGGCAATCAGTTCGGCCGCGCGGCGGAAGTTGCGCGCCACGGCGTGACGTTGCATCTGTTCGGCAATCTGCGCCTGATACTCCAGCGTTTGCTGAGAAATACGCACATCCTGCGGCCCTACATGTCCCGCCAGCACATTCTCAAGGGTGATATCGGTTAGCGGTTTCCCGGTGGGGGTCAGGATTTTCTCCGGGCAGCGGGTAGCTAAAGGATAATCCTGCGCGGTCATGATGTTGTCGTTCATTGTCATTCCCTTACTAATGCAATATGCAGCGTGACAGGCGCAGCATCCTGCACCACATGCTTGGTTTCTTTAATGTGAAACAGCGCGGCTTTGGCCATAAATTTGGGGCGCACCATCTGGTCATTGACCACCGGAACCGGCGAGGGCGACTCTTTGCGTGCATAGCGCGCAGCGTTCTTTCCAATCTGGCGATAGGTTTCCAGCGTCAGCAGCGGGGCCTGAGAGAAGAGTTCAAGGTTACTCAGGGGCAGTAAATCACGCTGATGAATAACTGTGGTTCCCTTTGACTGAATACCAATCCCGATGCCGGAGCCACTGAGGTTCGCCGCATCCCACGCCATAAAAGAGACATCAGAGGTGCGCAGAATTCTCACCACTCGCGCATGCAGCCCCTCTTCTTCAATCCCTGCCACCAGCTCTTTCAGAATCGCGTTGTGCGGCATATCAATCAGGGTTTTATGCTGGTGCTTGCCAAAGGCCGGCCCGACGCCAATCACCACTTCATCAGCGCGATCGTCTGCTTTTGCCGCCTCGCCTTCACTGACCTGCAAGGTAAAAACGGGCTTACGTTCAGTTGTGCATTCCACGGTGTACCGCCTTATTCAATCGAGCTGGGCTGAACCACGCCCGCAATATTTTTAATTTCTGCCCAGCGTTCGGCACTGATGCGATAGCCGGTGCCAGGTCCCTGATAATCATTGATGTCATTCACGGCGCTGACCACGTCGAACTGACGATCCAGAATGGCCGATGTTTGCAGGTAATCACCAGTCACGCGCTGTCTCAACATATTGAGAATATTGCTGGCGATATCTTCAAATCCGCTACCGCTTAGCGCCCCGACGATATCCAGCCCGGTAATGTTGCGCTTCATCATCTCTTCCACTGCCGCCAGATCTTCCACCACATTGCGCGCAGGCATGTCTTTGCTGCCGTGAGCGTAGGTGGCAGCCTCCACTTCCTCATCACTGATAGTCGGCAGGCCCAGTTCGCGGAATACCGCCTGGATAGCCCGCGCCGCCTTGTTACGGATAGCGATGGTTTCTTCTTCGGTTACCGGGCGCAGGCCGCCGTCAACCATCAGGTCACGTTGCAGTATGTTGTAATCATCGAAGTCTTCAGCATCGAAGTTAGAACCGGCAAACATGTTGTCGTAATTGGGGACGGCGCTATAGCCAGAGAAGATAAAGTCGGTGCCGGGCAGCATCTGCATCAGGGTGCGGGCGGTACGGCGAATATCGGAGTGTGAGAAGGTCTGGTCATTAGCCGAGGCCACTTCAAGGTCGAGCATCGACGCAATCAGGTTTTCCGCCAGTACCGCGCGGATCCCCGACGGCACTGCGCCCGTCATCCCGATACAGCTAACCGCGCCGTTTTGCAGCCCCTGTACACCCGCGCCTTTGGTGATAAAAATGCAGCGCGACTCCAGGTACAGCATCGATTTACTTTCGGAATAGCCCATCAAGGCTTCCGAACCGGTACCGGAGGTATAGCGCATCTTCAGGCCGCGGGACGCATAGGCCGAGGCGAGAAACGCTTTTGACCATGGCGTATCGTCGCCGTCAGTGAATACCGATTCCGTTCCGTAGACCGACACCGTTTCGGCGTAGCTGGTTAACCCACGCATTCCCAGCTCCAGCTCAGTAGCCTCTTCAACAGAGCATTGTGTCAGTACGCCAGGGCGACCACACTGAGAACCGACCAACAACGCAAGGGCGTTAAACGGCGCATAGCGGGCAATCCCGACCGTCGTTTCCTGCTCGGAAAAACCACGAATCCCCGCTTCAGCGGCATCGGCGGCAATCTGCACCGGATTATCTTTCAGGTTGGTCACGTGGCACTGGTTAGAGGGGGTGCGTCGGGCGCGCATTTTTTGCAGCGCCATCATCATCTCTACCACGTTCATTTTCGCCATCACCTCCACCGCTTTCGCCGGGGTAATAGCGGTGGTAATAGCAATGATCTCTTCGCGACTGACGTGGATATCCACCAGCATTCTGGCGATCTCCAGTGCGTCGAGCTGCATGGCACGCTCGGTTTCAGCCACGTTTATCGCGTAGTCGGCAATAAAGCGGTCAATCATGTCGAACTCGGCGCGGCGCTTGCCGTCCAGTTCAACGATACGACCCTTTTCCACCTTCACAGAAGAGGCTGGATCGTAGGGACTTTCCATGGCGATCAGACCTTCTTCCGGCCATTCGCCAATAAGCCCATCCTGATTTACAGGGCGCTTCGCAAGAACTTCGAATCGTTTTGATCTTCTCATAGTTTATAGACTCAAAAGATAAAGAATAGGGACGCCAGGCTGTATCGCTGGTGCTCTATCCCCCCAGCAATCGCCTTTATCAGCAATAGCCGAACTTTAAATGAGCAGGCCGAAAAAAAAATAAAATTAATTACGTTCCAATTTGATACATATTTAAATGTCAGCGTTTCATATTGAAACGGTCAACAGGAATATCCATAAAGAATTGTGACGCGCTTAAATGATCATTATCAACAAATGCCGAACGCAGGGAATTAAATTAATATTTTAGAAAAATCCACACTATTGACTTAATAACGCGTCGCGAGAAAATACAGAAAACCCAATGAGAAAAAATAGCTGTAGCGCGATATTTTTTGCGACCTCAGCCCTACAACCTTGTCAGGAGATACTGTGAATAAGAGCCAACAAATCGCCACCATTACGCTGGCGGCCGCAAAGAAAATGGCGACTGCCGTCGAGGCAAAAGCGATTGAAATCAACGTTCCGGTGGTCTTTTCCGTGGTCGACCACGGCGGAAACACGCTACTGATGCAGCGCATGGACGAGGCATTTGTCACCAGTTGTGATATTTCTCTCAATAAAGCCTGGACCGCCTGCTGTCTGCGGCAGGGCACCCATGAAATTACCGATGCAGTACAACCAGGTGCTTCTCTATATGGTTTACAGCTCACCAACCAACAGCGAATCGTTATTTTTGGTGGCGGTTTACCTGTTATATTTGACGGTCAATTAATTGGTGCCGTCGGCGTTAGCGGCGGCACTGTAGAACAAGATAGATTATTGGCTGAGACCGCATTGAATTGTTTCTCTGAATTATAATTTAAATCTAAGAAGGTATATTATGAGCTATCGTATGTTTGATTACCTTGTGCCGAATGTTAACTTTTTTGGCCCAAATGCTATTTCCGTTGTCGGCGAACGCTGCAAACTGTTAGGCGGTAAAAAAGCGCTGCTGGTCACCGATAAAGGTCTGCGGGCGATAAAAGACGGTGCGGTAGATAAAACGCTGGCACATCTGCGTGAAGCCGGGATTGAGGTGGTCGTATTTGACGGCGTAGAGCCGAACCCTAAAGATACCAACGTGCGCGACGGTCTGGAGGTCTTTCGTAAAGAGCAGTGCGATATCATCGTTACTGTCGGCGGCGGTAGCCCGCATGACTGCGGTAAAGGTATCGGTATCGCAGCCACGCACGAAGGCGATCTCTACAGCTATGCCGGGATTGAAACCCTGACCAACCCGCTGCCGCCGATTGTCGCGGTGAATACCACTGCCGGTACGGCCAGCGAAGTCACCCGCCACTGCGTGCTGACCAATACCAAAACCAAAGTGAAATTCGTGATCGTCAGCTGGCGTAACCTGCCGTCGGTTTCCATTAATGACCCGCTGCTGATGCTCGGCAAACCCACCCCGCTGACCGCCGCCACCGGGATGGACGCCCTGACCCACGCCGTGGAAGCCTATATTTCCAAAGATGCCAACCCGGTCACCGACGCCGCCGCTATCCAGGCGATCCGCCTGATCGCGCGTAATTTACGTCAGGCTGTGGCGCTGGGCAGCAACCTGAAAGCCCGTGAAAATATGGCCTATGCTTCGCTGCTGGCGGGTATGGCCTTCAACAACGCCAATCTCGGCTATGTTCATGCGATGGCACACCAGCTCGGTGGTCTGTACGACATGCCGCACGGCGTGGCAAATGCGGTATTGCTGCCACACGTAGCCCGTTATAACCTCATCGCTAACCCGGAAAAATTTGCCGATATCGCTGAGTTTATGGGCGAGAACACCGACGGGCTGTCAACCATGGATGCCGCTGAGCTGGCCATTCACGCCATCGCCCGTCTCTCCGCTGATATCGGCATTCCGCAGCATCTGCGCGATCTGGGCGTCAAAGAAGCCGATTTCCCGTACATGGCGGAAATGGCGCTGAAGGACGGCAACGCCTTCTCTAACCCGCGCAAAGGGAACGAGAAAGAAATTGCCGAGATCTTCCGTCAGGCTTTCTAATCCAAAGGGGGCGCAATGTCACTTTCATCACCGGGCGTACATCTGTTTTATCACCCACGCTGGCAGGATACCCGCGCGCTTGATGAACTGTGCTGGGGACTGGAAGAGCAAGGCGTCCCTTGCCGGGCAATCTGTTGCGACGAGAATGACTGTGCGCTGGCGTTGAGCAAACTTGCGGCCAAAAGCTCCACGCTGCGTGTCGGTCTTGGTCTTAACGCCACGGGTGATATTGCTTTAACCCACGCCCAGTTGCCCGAGGATCGGGCGCTGATCCGTGGTCATATCGCCGCCGGAATGGCGCAGATCCGCACGCTTGGTGCCAATGCTGGTCAACTGGTCAAAGTGCTTCCTTTCAGCGAGATAACATAAATGTACCGTATCTATACCCGCACTGGTGATAAGGGCACAACCGCGCTGTTTGGCGGCAGCCGTATCGACAAAGACGATATCCGCGTGAATGCCTATGGCACCGTGGACGAACTGATTTCCCAGCTTGGCGTCTGCTACGCCAGCACGCGCCTGACAGAGCTTCGCCAGGATTTACATACCATCCAGAAGACGCTGTTTGTGCTCGGCGCGGAACTTGCCAGCGATGAGAAGGGTCTTGCTCGCTTAACGCAGACGATCAGTCCCGAGGATATTCAGGCGCTGGAGCAGCTTATTGATCGCAATATGACGCAAAGCGGTCCGCTAAAAGAGTTTGTTATTCCGGGGAAAAACCTCGCATCGGCACAGCTACACGTTGCGCGCACGCTGGCGCGTCGGCTGGAGCGACTCCTCATCACCATGGGCAGAACGTTGACGCTGCGTGATGAGCTTAAGCGTTACATCAATCGTCTGTCAGATGCGCTGTTTTCGATGGCCAGAATCGAAGAAACTACTCCAGATGTTTGCGCTTAAACTGGCTGGCATCGATGTCGTACTGCTTCATCTTGCGCCACAAGGTGGTGCGGCCAATATTCAACAGTTGCGACATTTCCTGCACACGTCCGCTGGTGACGCGGGCGGCATGGATAATCGCCTCTTTTTCGATGGCGGTAAACGTCAGGCTGGCTGGCAGCAGTGAAGATGCTGCTTCCAGACCCGGACGTTCGGCAAACAGATAATCCGGCAGATTACTCAGGCGAATATGGCCATTGTCGCTACTAATGGCGATATTTTCGATAATGCTGTTGAGTTCAAAATCATTGCCCGGCCACGAGTAGGCCACCAGTTGCGCCAGCGCGTCATCGTCCAGCTTCAGGCTGGATGAAAAGCGTTTTTTCAGGCTATTTAAGCGTGTATGAATCAGCGCCGGAATGCTGTTACGCCGTGCCCGCAGCGGTGGAATAACAATTTCAAAGGAGTGTAACGCGTAATACAGTTGGCGGCTAAAGCGGTTTTGCTCCACCAGGTTGGCGAGATCAACCGTGGTAGTAGCAATCACTTTGACATCTACCGGGATCAGGCGGCGGGCATCAAGGCGGGTCAATACGCCCTGCTTGATAACCTGCAACAACGCGGATTGCAACTCTGGAGCCAGATACTCAATTTTTTCCAGAAACAGCGTACCGCCGTTCGCCAGTTCAAGGCGGCTCAGCCGACCGTTTTCATCATCGGTTGGCGCACTGCCCATAAAATCCTGCCCCAGCACGCTGTTGGCATACAGTTGGCAGTTCACGGCGATATACGGCCCGCTGGCACGTTCACTTTCATTGTGAATAGCCTGGCTCAATAGCTCTTTACCCACTCCCTCTTCACCACACAACAGAATAGGGAAACTCCCTCTCGCCGCCTGGCGACCAAAATGGATCAGCCGACGGGTTTCCGGGTCATCCGTCGACATCTGTTCAAAGGTGTGGCTGACTTTTCCGAGCTGGCTGGTCATCAGTTGGCGCATTTGTTCGACCGGGTGCAGCAGCAGAATAAAGCTGTTGCCCTGCTCTTCAACAATCGGCTTCAGGGTAATGACGGCATCAACAAACTGATGCTGACTTTCAAAGGTGACTTCGACGTGATTCAGGCCGCGGGCATGTTTTATCGCCCGGCGCAGCAGCATGGGCAGATTGAGCAAGTCATTAATGTTTTTACCCTGGCTGGCCTGTGCATCCAGATGTAAAAGCAAAGCGGCACGGGCATTAAGAAATTGCAGAACGCCCTGCTCGTTCCACGCCATCACGCCATCATCCATGCTTTCCAGCAGTCCGTACATCTGATTCAGATGGCGGTTAGATTCGGCCAGCAGGCTATCAGTCAGCAAAGAGTTGCCGACTTCTCTGGCAATCGCCAGCGTCAGGGACAAATCAGAAACGCACTCATGCTCTACCAGACAGCACAAGGAAATAGAGCCAAACAGTCGACCATGGTTATCGAAGACCGGCGTCGAGCAGAACGACCACGGATGCAGCGCCTGCTTAAAATGCTGATCGCCAGAGGTTTTTGTCGGCTGCCCTGGCATCGTTGCCAGCGATAGCGCACAACTGCCGATAATGCTTTCCGCGCAGTAGCTACCGTCACGAAAGCCAAGCTCCGCCAGCTGTTCCACCGTCTGCGGATCGCCGCACCGGCTGAGAATACAAGCCGATTCATCCAGAATCAGCAGCGCGCACGGACGTCCATCCATAAACTCCCAGGCATCTTCCAGCGCAGCCTGTCCAATCGTCAGTAGCGCAGTCTTACGGCGACAAATCGACGCAAAAGTCAGTCCCTGTGCCTGATGCGGTGCCTGCCAGGTTTCCCGCTGCATAAACTTGCTGCAACGATGCCATGACTGAGCAATGACCGAAGAGACTTCCTTCCCTATGCCATGAGTGTGCGCCGTCATATCCATTTCCGCTGTTTTACCATAGACAACCCCTCCGGCAGAGACTGCCAGAGGGGGAGAAGATGCCAAATAAAAGGCTTACCGACGTCTGATTAACGTGCCAGCCACTGCTGTCCCAGCAGGTCTGCCGTCAGAATAGCGGCATGGACGCTTTCAGGCGTCACCGGGAACGGCATATTGTGAATGGTTTCACCTTCCGCGCAGGTGGCTTTCGCAACGGCCATAATCTTAGCGTCGATGCCGTCTTTCACGCCCATTTGCGCCAGCGTTACCGGCAGATCTACTTTCTGGCAGAAATTCAGCACCGTTTCGATCTCTTCCATCGGGCTGTTCTGCAGCACCAGTTGCGCCAGCGTACCAAACGCCACTTTTTCACCGTGGTACAAATGGTGACACTCTTCCAGAATGGTGAAGCCATTATGGATGGCGTGTGCACCCGCAAGACCACTGCTTTCAAAGCCGATGCCGCTGAGATAGGTATTCGCTTCCACGATACGTTCCAGAGCATCGGTCACCACGCCAGCTTGCGCCGCCAGGCGAGCCTTTTCACCTTCTGCCAGCAACGTATCATAGCACAAGCGCGCCAGGCTCAGGGCCGCCGCCGTGGACTGTCCTCCCGCCATGCTGGTCGCTCTGGCATCAAAACACGCTTTTGCTTCAAACCAGGTCGAGAGCGCATCGCCCATCCCGGCTACCAGCAGACGTACCGGCGCTTTGGCGATAATTGCCGTATCCATGACAACCATATCCGGGTTTTTCGGGTAGATCAGATATTCTTCGAACTCACCGGCTTCGGTATAGATAACAGACAGCGCACTGGTTGGCGCATCAGTTGAGGCGATAGTTGGGATCACCACCACCGGCAGTTTCTGGTAGTAACCGATCGCTTTGGCTGTATCCAGCGTTTTCCCACCGCCAATCCCAACCACACCACGGCAACCGTGCTGCTTCAGAATGGCAATCAGGCGATTAATTTCAACATGGCTGCATTCGCCATTGAAGCGTTCCGCGTGGCAACTAATGCCGTGGCTGTGCAGGCCATTGAGTACTTTGTCTCCCGCCAGTTTCATGACGAAGTCATCTGCAATCACGAAAAAGCTGTCTGCCAGATTTTTAGCGTATTGACCAAATAAGGTAGAAGCGTCAGGACCCTGGAGATATTTGGCTGGAGATTGAATAACTTTTAGCATTCCTTTCATCCTCAAATAAGTACATGTTTTTACATGGTGAGCCCTGGCGTTAACCTGTTTAGCCTATTGCGAACGGCGAAAACGGGAGACCGGAGCGATGCAATAACTGTATGGCGAGGCGGGAACAAAAAAATCATTCGTCTTTTTGTTCTGATATGAAACAGATAAAAATGACATGCGTTCCATATTGAAACGGTTAACCCTGAAAATACTAAGGTTTGCGATCCCGATCCGTTCATTTTCCGACAAATCCTTGCAGAACGCGAAAATCAAATTCCCTTTGCCCCTCTCTGACGCCGTTAAAAGCAGTAACAAAACGTTTACTGTGCGGTGTGGCCAGCATTGAAAAGGCGATAAAAAAGTCGAGCGGGCTCGCATTGTGATCGTTCATCTCACAAATGCGTTCCATTACGGAACAAAAAATAACAATTACGTTCCGTAATGAAACTCATTTTGCCGCTGTTTTTTTCCACGCTGACTCCGCCAGAATCTCCCCATCGCCTCCGCACCATGACAATGCATTCGGGGGTTTGTCTTACACTCAACCTCGAGGAGCCGTTATGTCTCAATTCTTTTTTAATCAGCGTACCCAACTCGTTAACGACGTCATCGACGGTACGATTATCACCAGTCCGTGGAACAATCTGGCGCGTCTGGAAAGCGATCCGGCTATTCGCATCGTGGTACGTCGCGATCTCAACAAAGATAACGTGGCGGTCATTTCCGGCGGCGGTTCAGGGCACGAACCCGCGCACGTTGGGTTTATCGGTAAAGGTATGCTAACCGCTGCGGTTTGCGGCGACGTTTTCGCCTCCCCGAGCGTGGATGCGGTACTGACCGCCATTCAGGCGGTGACCGGTGAGGCGGGCTGTTTATTGATCGTGAAAAATTACACCGGCGATCGTCTTAATTTCGGTCTCGCCGCCGAGAAAGCCCGTCGCCTTGGCTATAACGTCGAAATGCTGATTGTCGGCGACGATATCTCCCTGCCGGATAACAAGCATCCTCGCGGGATTGCGGGCACTATCCTGGTTCATAAAGTGGCAGGCTATTTCGCTGAACGCGGCTACAACCTCGCTACCGTCCTGCGTGAAGCGCAGTATGCAGCAAGTAACACCTTCAGCCTGGGTGTCGCCATTTCCAGTTGCCACCTGCCGCAGGAAACCGACGCTGCACCGCGCCATCATGCGGGCCATGCCGAACTGGGCATGGGCATTCACGGCGAACCGGGTGCTTCGGTTATCGACACGCAAAACAGTGCGCAGGTGGTGAATTTGATGGTGGATAAACTGCTGGCGGCACTGCCCGAAACCGGCCGTCTGGCAGTAATGATTAATAACCTGGGCGGCGTGTCCGTTGCTGAAATGGCTATTATCACTCGGGAACTGGCAAACAGCCCACTGCATCCGCGTATCGACTGGCTGATTGGCCCGGCCTCGCTGGTCACCGCCCTGGATATGAAAGGTTTCTCGCTGACCGCCATCGTACTGGAAGAGAGCATCGAAAAAGCACTGTTAACCGAAGTAGAAACCAGCAGCTGGCCAACCCCGGTCCCACCACGCGAAATCAACTGTGTGCCGTCATCGCAGCGCAGCGCGCGTGTCGAATTTCAGCCCTCAGCCAACACGCTGGTTGCCGGGATTATTGAGCAGGTCACCGGAACGCTTTCCGATCTGGAAACACACCTCAACGCGCTGGATGCCAAAGTAGGCGATGGTGATACGGGTTCAACTTTTGCCGCTGGTGCACGTGAAATCGCTGACCTGCTGCATCGTCAGCGACTGCCACTGGATAACCTTGCCACGCTGTTCGCCCTGATCGGCGAACGCCTGACCGTGGTGATGGGCGGGTCCAGCGGCGTACTGATGTCCATCTTCTTTACCGCCGCCGGGCAGAAACTCGAACAAGGGGCTAACGTTGCCGAGGCGCTGAATACGGGCCTGGCGCAGATGAAGTTCTACGGTGGTGCAGACGAAGGTGACCGTACGATGATTGACGCGCTGCAACCCGCACTGACGTCTCTGCTGGCACAACCGCAAAACCTGCAAGCCGCTTTTGACGCCGCACAGGCAGGCGCAGAACGTACCTGTCTGTCGAGCAAAGCCAATGCGGGCCGCGCATCGTATCTCAGCGGCGAAAGCCTGCTGGGCAATATGGACCCCGGCGCGCACGCCGTCGCAATGGTGTTTAAAGCGCTGGCAGAGAGTGAGTTGGGATAAGCCATAAGTGCCTGATGCGCTGCGCTTATCAGGCCTACGAGTGCAAAGCTTTGTAGGCCGGATAAGGCAACGCCGACATCCGGCAGAACGTTAACGATAAACGCGGATCCCGCCCTCTACCCCGCGGCTAAACAGTACTTGCCACAGCTCAATATCTCTGGCGCGGAACGCACCAGCACAAGCGCACAGGTAATAATTGAACATCCTTCTGAAAGTCGCGGAATAACGCGATGACAGCTCCGGCCACGCCTGATTAAACCGCGCATGCCAGGCCATCAGCGTTTTATCATAGTCACTGCCAAAGTTATGCCAGTCTTCCATCACGAATCGCGACTCGCTCGCTTCAGCAATATGAGAAATCGCCGGTAAGCAGCCATTCGGGAAAATATATTTATTGATCCACGGATCGACGCTCATCCCTTTTTTATTGCTACCAATAGTATGTAACAGGAACAGCCCATCCGATTTTAAACAACGGTCGGCGATGCTGAAATAGGTGTCGTAGTTTTTCGGCCCGACGTGTTCAAACATCCCCACGGAGACAATACGATCGTAGTGTTTATCGAGGTCGCGATAATCCTGCAGCAGAATATTAACGTCCAGCCCTTCACAGCGCTGCTGCGCCATTTTTTGCTGCTCTTTCGAGATAGTGACGCCTTCTACCGCCACGCCGTAATGACGCGCCGCATATTCGGCCAGCCCGCCCCAGCCACAACCAATATCGAGTAAACGCATACCCGGTTTCAGTTGCAGCTTCTCGCAAATCATTTTTAATTTGGCGTTTTGCGCGTCTTCTAAAGTGATTGCCTCTTTCCAGTAGCCACAGGAATATTGCATGTGGGGATCCAGCATGAGTGCAAAGAGATCGTTGCCAATATCGTAGTGTTCTTTACCGACAATCCACGCACGACTGCGAGACTGCAAATTAAACAGGCGGGCGCTGGCAATACGTAATATATCTTTCAGATTTCCCGGCATTTGCTGGTCGAGTTTTGCTTTCAGAATTTTGCAGAACAGAACATCGAGGCGTTCACAGTCCCACCAGCCTTCCATATAGCTTTCGCCAAGCCCCAGGGAGCCTTGTTGCAGCACCCGTTTAAAGAAACCGGCATGATGAAGTTGAATGTCCCAGGGGCGGGAACCATTGATCTGAATATCTGCTTGCTGGAGCAGCTCTTTTCCCATTCGGGTCCAGTTATCATTTGTTTCATTGACGATGACAGCATCTGAACAAAGCGTGTTCATGGTATTTACCAAAAGTGGGCTATTAATTATTACGCAAGATTATTATGGAAAAAAGAATGTATGTATTATGATTTGCGGACAAGATCTATCGAACAGCGGCCACACCACCGGGAGCATTGACGATTTATTTATGGAAACTCTCGCGCAAAAACATTGGAATTCCTTCCCGGACGATTCCATGGCAGAACTGCCGCAGGACGTTTACTTTCGCTCTTATGTCCTGGAAGCCAACCACCATGTTCCGCAGCACTCACACGCTTTTATGCAGTTTCATTTTGCCCGCAAAGGCAGTATGCGCATTGATGTCGCCGGCAAGTGCTGGATAATCCCCGCGCATTACGGCATCTGGATCCCCAATAATACTGAGCATGCAGTTTGGGCGCTGGATGATGTGCATTTAGAGAATCTGGATATTAAACCGGGTTTTCTCGAAGAAAGTATCCATGAGTGTAAAGTCGTGGCGATCAGTGATTTCGCCAGAGAGTTTATTCATTACGCCACGAATTCAATTTCAGGCCATTATGATAGCCAGTCAAAAGAAGGCAAACTGGTCAGTGTGCTGGTTGACATTATTCTGCAATTACCAGAGGTCGCCTTTGTATTACCCTGGCCGCAGGATCGTGAATTAACCCATGTGTGCCGAACAATACAAGCGTCACCGGCGCTGGAACATTCAGTAGAGTATTGGGCACAACATTTGGGTATGTCTGCCCGTACCTTTTCGCGTCATTTCAAAAAAGAAACCGGATTACCCTTCAGCGTCTGGAAGCAAAAAATGCGAATTCTGGAGTCTGTACTCATGCTGAAGAAAAATAAAAGCGTAACCGCCGTGGCGCTCGATGTGGGATATTCAAGCACCGCAGCGTTTAGCTATGCATTCCGCCAGGCGTTTGGCGTTTCACCGTCACATTATTAATTAACGTTCCGACGTTGATGCCAGTAAGCCGCGGCACGCACCAACTGCTGATCGAAAGCCTCAGTAGCAAAGCGGGCGCTCAGGTTTTTCACCACTTTTCCTTCGCCAGTTATCCAAATGAAATAATCCTGTGCAGGTACGGTCAGCTGTGAAAGCTGATCATTCACTGCCTGTTCGTCATGGCCGACAAACCACTGAATCGTAAAACCATCGAGATGAGCGAAATAATCCTGATACGCTGCATCGTGTACGCTAACCAGCGCCGTCACGTTTGGACGTACCGCTAAACGACCGATCGCCTCCAGCCGACGACGTAGCGCAGGCATTCCAGATTCATCACACACGTAAACCTGGTACGCATAATCTTCTGGTACCACCAGCGAGCCACGCGGTCCGCCAATCGTCAATTTGTCACCTTCACGCGCATTCATCGCCCACGTACTCGCCACGCCGCCGTCGTGGATATAAAAATCCAGCGCCAGTTCATGGCGTGCCTGGTCATACAACGGCGTGTAATCACGGGATACCGGACGCACACCCTCCGGCCAGACAATCCCCTCATCCGTCACTACGGGCGGCACAAAGTGACTGCCCGGCTCAGGGAAAAAGACCTTGGTGTGGTCGTCAAAACCATGTGAGCTAAAACCATCCAGAGCGTCACCGCCCAGTACAATGCGCTGGAAACCCGCGCTGATACGTTCAACCCGCAGGACGGTCAGTTCACGGAAGCGCAGCTCATTGCGAACGCGCTGTGGATAGCGTGGAGTGTTATTTGTCATTTTTTCGCCTTCGTGACAGAAATTAGATATATCTAAATAAATTTTAAATGATAATGATTGCTAATTGAGAATATTGCAAGAACTTTTTTGATAGAGTGTGGATAGCCACCACAAACGTAAAACAAAAAAAATAAAGACATACAAATCAATAAATTAAATTAATATTCCTGCATACACTTGCAAATAGAAAAAGTTTAGATATAAATTAGATATATCTAAACAACATCGGGAGATGAATGATGCAAGATCATCATGAAGGGTGCTGCAAACATGCGGAACACCAGCACGAAGGYTGCTGTAARGGTGAAGAACGTCATCACGAAGGCTGTAACAAAGAACACCACCATGAGCATGGCTGCGGACACCGCCACGGTCGCGGTGGCGGTGGCGGTCGACGTCAGCGTTTCTTCGGCCACGGCGAATTACGGCTGGTGATTCTCGATATTTTGACCCGCGATGCCAGTCACGGTTATGAGCTAATCAAAGCCATTGAAACATTGACTCAGGGTAATTACACCCCAAGCCCGGGCGTGATTTATCCGACACTGGATTTCTTGCAGGATCAGTCGCTTATCGCCATCCGTGACGAGGAAGGCGGACGTAAGCAAATCACAATCACCGAGCAAGGCCTGCAATGGCTGGAAGAGAACCAGGAACATCTGGAACATATCCACGAACGTATTAAAGCACGCTGTGTCGGCTTTGAATTACGCAAGAATCCACAGATGAAAAGAGCACTGGAGAATTTTAAAGCCGTGCTGGATCTGCGGGTCAATCACGGTGACACCAGCGAAGCGCAAATCAAGAAGATCATCGGTATTATCGATCGCGCATCGCTGGACATCACCCAGCTTGATTAAGCAGGCTGCGCGTCCTCTTTACGTACGCGGAACACTTTAATCATCTCTTTTAAGTGTAATGCCTGTTCGTTTAATGACGCCGCTGCCGCAACGGACTCCTCTACCAGACAGGAGTTCTGTTGCGTGGTGGTGTCGATCAGGCCAATCGCACTGTTAATCTGCGAAATACCGTCCGTCTGCTCGCGGCTGGCCTGACCAATTTCCCGCAATATCACATCCATTTCTTCAACGTTAGTGACCATTCCATTGATCAACGCGTTGGCTTTTTCAACCAGCACCAGTCCTTCCCGGGTTTGACTGGTGGAGTCTTCAATCAGATTGCGGATCTCACTGGCAGACGATGCGCTTTTTTGCGCCAGTTGACGCACTTCTCCGGCTACTACCGCGAAACCACGTCCATGCTCACCGGCGCGCGCCGCTTCGACAGCCGCATTCAGCGCCAAAATATTGGTTTGAAAAGCAATCGAATCTATCAGGTTGATAATCTCTGACATACGGTTAGAGGTTTCATTAATCACGCGTATTTTCTGCGTCACCTGATTCATCATCTCACCGTTGTTTTTCACCACCGCCGCCGCTCCCGTAGACAGCTTCGTCGCTTCATGGGTATGGTCTGCCGTCGTTTTGACCGTCGCGGTAATTTGTTCCATTGACGCCGCAGTCTGTTCTACCGAGCTTGCCTGTTCTTCGGTACGCGCAGCCAAATCCTGATTACCCGCGACAATCTGCGCCGCCGCCGCAGAGATATTTTCGGAGCCGTTTTGCACTTCCTCGACAATCTCTAACAGTCGGGTTTTCATTGCCATCAGCGCTTGCAGCAGCACACCGGTCTCATCCTTCTGTTCCATACTGATGTTGCGAGTAAGGTCGCCCTGCGCAATCGCCTCGGCAAACTGCACAGCTTCATTAAGAGGTCGGGTAATCGAGCGCACAATATACCACCCCATCACACAACCGGCGGCAATGCTTATCAGCGCCAGAGTAATCAACAGCGCGCGATTGGTGTGGAAATCATATTCCACCTGAGCGCCCGCCTTCTGCATCTGGGCATCTTCAATGGCGATCAATTCCTGCACTTTTGCTTTATACGCCTGCTGCACATTCACCGTGCGGGTCATCATCTCGTGCATCGCACCGGAGCGATCGTGATTCTGCAGCGCCTGCAGAATGCGGAATCGGGAAGCCAGATACTGCTCACGCACATCGCGGATATCCGCAACAATTTTTTTGGATGCATCATTGAGAGGTGCAGCACTCAGCGCATCCAGCAGAGCAGAAATTTGCTGGCTGATGGTATCGAGCTTTTTCTGGGACGCCTGGGTCCATTTGCCTTCCTCATCCAATAACATCAATTGTTGAGTACTGACAAACTCCTGAAAATTATCAATGAGCAGATTGGCTTTTACCGTAATCGGATAGTCATTGGTAATGATGTTCTGCATCCCACTGTTACTACGATCCAGACTCAACAGCGAAAGGCCCGAACTCACCATCATCAGTACAATAAACAAACCAAACGCGATAAATAATTTCGAGCGAATCTTTACGTTATGCAAGAACATATTTTCTCCCTGGAGACAGTTTTCTTCAGACAGATATCCTTATCGGTCAACACTCACCTAACTTTATGATATTGATCGTTTTTTAATTTTCATCAATGTTACGAAATAGTTTTTGACGATGAATAAAGCAAGACCGATCGTTATATAAGCGATATTTAACAATATTTAAAAACAGGACACTCGCGGTCAGAACGGAATAAGGAAAATAGAATCGTAATACCAAAGTGGTATTATTTAATATATGATTAACAAAATCATTACAAAAACGCCTACCGGGGACGATAAGCGTTTGGCGGGAAAATGGGATAGGGTGAGAATTAATGCAGCACGGTCACCGCATCTTCTAGGCGACCGGCACGATGTTTCACCATTGCTGAAATCTGCGCGCTCTCTTCGACCAGTTCGGCATTTTTCTGCGTAATATTGCTCAACTCATTTACGGCACGGGTCAGGCTGGAAAGACCATCTGACTGCTCCAGCGTTGAATGGCTGATTTGAGCAATCAACTGCGTCACATTCTGGACCTGCGCCACAATATCATCCATTGTCCGCCCTGCGGCATGAACCTGATCGGAGCCGGACTGCACCTTGTCGGCGCTGGCATCAATCAGTTTACGGATGTCATTTGCTGCGCTTGCACTACGACTGGCAAGATGGCGTACCTCTCCGGCCACCACCGCAAATCCTTTTCCTTGTTCACCAGCCCTGGCCGCTTCAACCGCCGCATTCAGCGCCAGAATATTTGTCTGGAAGGCGATATCGTTAATCAGGGTCGTGATAGTGCCGATCCGTTGGGTGCTGTTGGCAATATCGTCCATTGTTTTAATGACTGTATCCATCGCCTCACCGCCCTGTGTCGCTGCGCTGCTGGCGGCAATAGACAGCTTGTCAGCCGCCGCTGCTGTCGCAGAGTTTTGCTTCACCGATGCCGCCATCTGATTCATGGTGGTGACCGTTTCCTGCACATTTTCTACCGTCTGCTGCGTATGCTTGTTTAAATCATCGCTGCCTTTCGCCAGCGTTTCACTGTCGTTACGCACACAGCTGACCTGACTCGACACGTCATGAATAAGCCAACGGCACATTAACCCTAGCTGCCCCACCGCCCGTAGCATCAGACCCAGTTCATCGCTACGGTTAAGATGGGTCACGCTGTTGCGCTCACCGGTCGCGACTTTCAGTGCCTGCTGGGCAACATTCTCAATGGGACGCACAATCTGCCATTCGAAAATAACCGTCGCCAGCATCATCACCAGCGCGCTCACCAACAGTTGCGGCCATTCAGCGCCCATCTGCTGTAGCGCAGTTGCCAGGATGACAAACATAAAAGCCATGACACTGCGTACCCGCCAGCGAACCGGAAGCGACGGGAGTTTACCCAACCAGCCTTTACGTACCACCAGCCCCTTATGGACGCGCCGATGACAACGGCCTTCATTGAGTGCTTTATATAAAGGTTCGACCGCCGCGATTTCCGCTTCCGTCGCCCGGGTACGGATCGACATATACCCGGTTACACGTCCTTCCCGCACCATCGGCACCGCATTGGCCCTCACCCAGTAGTGATCGCCATTCTTCCGCCGGTTTTTCACAATACCGCTCCACGGTTCCCCCTGTTTCAGGGTGTACCACATATCCGCAAACGCCGCTTTCGGCATGTCCGGGTGACGAACCAGGTTGTGCGGCTGAGCAAGCAATTCATTCAGCTGATAGCCGCTGACCTGAACAAAGGTATCGTTCGCATGGGTGATATAGCTTTGTAAATCGGTGGTCGACATGAGGGTGATATCATCATCCAGCGGTGTATTTTGCTGACTAACGTAGGGATGAGAAGACATGGTTGCGTCCTGTGCAGGTTATCTGGTTGTTAACTCTTTCGGCTTATGTTATTTCGGCGCTAATCTTTTTAACTTTAGTTGTTAAATTTGATTTAGATCGCAATTTGCGATTAAACCTCAAAATTTGTATGTTTTCTAATTCATTGATTTAAAATACTTTCATTGCGTAACTATTCAATGCACCTTCACTCAGCGCACTGCAATAGTGCAATTTTTGCCCACTTTTAGCGCAATAACGCGTTTTTCTCGTCGGTTTTACGCGCGTAAACCTGGGCAAAATGCCAGCAAATGTTAATGTTTGAGATTAAATGTTGTACAAGCAAGATCTTCCCTGGTGTTTATCCCGATTTTCGTTAAGCGCGTCGGGATGGCGCAATCCCTGCAATACTTAATTCAGTATCATGTGATACGCGAGCTCCGGGAGCATATTTTGAACAGGTTACCTTCCAGCGCATCGGCTCTGGCCTGCAGCGCACACGCACTGAATCTCATCGAGAAGCGAACGCTTGATCATGAGGAAATGAAAGCACTAAACCGAGAGGTGATTGATTACTTCAAAGAGCATGTCAATCCGGGGTTCTTAGAGTATAGAAAATCTGTAACTGCCGGCGGGGATTACGGAGCCGTAGAGTGGCAAGCGGGAAGCCTGAATACGCTTGTCGACACCCAGGGACAGGAGTTTGTCGATTGCCTGGGAGGTTTTGGAATTTTCAACGTGGGGCACCGTAATCCAGTAGTGGTCTCCGCCGTACAGAATCAACTCGCGAAACAACCTCTGCACAGCCAGGAATTACTTGACCCATTACGGGCCATGCTGGCAAAAACGCTTGCTGCACTGGCTCCCGGAAAGCTGAAATACAGTTTCTTCAGTAACAGCGGGACCGAGTCGGTTGAAGCGGCGCTAAAACTGGCGAAAGCGTATCAATCGCCGCGCGGTAAATTTACATTTATTGCCACCAGCGGAGCCTTCCACGGTAAATCGCTGGGGTCGCTATCTGCCACCGCTAAATCAACCTTCCGCAAACCGTTTATGCCGCTGCTGCCGGGCTTCCGCCATGTTCCTTTTGGCGATATTGATGCCATGCGCGCCGTCCTGAACGAATGCAAAAAGACCGGCGACGATGTTGCCGCCGTGATTCTGGAGCCAATCCAGGGGGAAGGAGGCGTGATCCTGCCGCCGCAAGGGTATTTAACCGCGGTACGTAAACTTTGCGATGAGTTTGGCGCGCTGATGATCCTCGACGAAGTGCAAACCGGCATGGGGCGCACCGGCAAGATGTTCGCCTGCGAACATGAAAACGTGCAGCCTGACATTCTGTGTCTGGCCAAGGCGCTTGGGGGTGGCGTAATGCCAATTGGCGCGACCATTGCCACTGAAGAAGTGTTCTCCGTCCTGTTCGACAATCCTTTCCTGCATACCACCACGTTCGGTGGCAACCCGCTCTCATGCGCGGCGGCGCTGGCGACCATTAACGTCCTGCTGGAGCAAAATTTACCCGCTCAGGCAGAGCAGAAAGGCGATATGTTGCTGGATGGTTTCCGTCATCTGGCGCGTGAATATCCGGATCTGGTACACGACGTTCGCGGCAAAGGCATGCTGATGGCGATTGAGTTTGTCGATAATGAGATTGGCTACAGCTTTGCCAGTGAAATGTTCCGTCAGCGAGTGCTGGTCGCCGGAACACTGAATAACGCGAAGACGATCCGTATCGAGCCGCCGTTAACATTAACGATCGAGCAATGCGAACTGGTATTGCGATCAACCCGCAAAGCCCTGGCCGCATTACGGGTGAGCGTGGAGCAGGTGTAACC
>NZ_CP080033.1:4341318-4399966 GCF_019382635.1 Citrobacter sp. Colony219
GGTAAAGGACCGGAAGGCTGGTCACCGCTGTTTAACGGTGCGGCCACACAATCCCATGCGGATGCGGTAGTTAGCGTGATGCTCGATCCGAAAGAGTTCAACACATATGTCCCACTTGGCACCGCAGCACTGACCAATCCGGCCTTCGGCGCGGACATATACTGGCGCGGACGCGTCTGGGTGGATCAGTTCTGGTTCGGGCTAAAAGGGATGGCGCGTTATGGCTATCGCGCTGAAGCATTAAAACTGGCCGATACTTTCTTCCAGCATGCCAAAGGGCTGACGGCAGAAGGTCCAATTCAGGAAAACTACAACCCGTTGACCGGCGCACAGCAGGGCGCACCTAACTTCTCCTGGAGCGCCGCGCATCTCTACATGCTGTATAACGATTTTCTTAAACAGCAGTAACGTCGATTGGCTCTCCTGAAAAGGAGAGCCTCTTTTTTGAATCCCATCACAATCACGGCATTCCCCTTTTCCCTTTTACGCGGCGACAGCTAAATTAGTAACTCATCCGACCACATAACAATAATTTTACATACTGGACACCTTTATGAGCTATCCGTCGCTGTTCGCCCCGCTCGATTTGGGATTCACCACGCTTAAAAACCGCGTGCTGATGGGTTCAATGCATACCGGTCTGGAAGAGTATCCTGATGGTGCAGAACGGCTGGCCGCGTTCTATGCTGAACGCGCTCGTCACGGCGTAGCCCTGATTGTGACCGGAGGAATTGCGCCCGCGTTATCGGGCGTGGGTATGGAAGGCGGGGCGATGCTGAACGACACCAGCCAGCTCGCACACCATCGCGTCATTACCGATGCGGTTCACGATGAAGGCGGGAAAATCGCCCTGCAAATCCTGCACACTGGTCGCTACAGCTATCAACCGCATCTGGTTGCGCCTTCAGCCATTCAGGCCCCTATTAACCGCTTTACGCCGCATGAGCTGACGCACGATGAAGTGCTGCAACTGATTGAAGATTTTGCCCATTGCGCCCAACTGGCGCGGGAAGCGGGCTACGATGGCGTGGAAGTGATGGGATCCGAAGGGTATCTGATCAACGAATTCCTGACTCTGCGCACCAATCAGCGTAATGATGAATGGGGCGGCGAGTATGCCAACCGCATGCGTTTTGCCGTTGAGGTGGTACGGGCGGTACGCCAGCGCGCCGGCAATGACTTTATCATTATCTTCCGCCTGTCGATGCTCGACCTGGTGGAAAACGGCGGAACCTTCGACGAAACCGTCCAGCTTGCACAGGCGATAGAAGCTGCAGGCGCCACCATTATTAACACCGGTATTGGCTGGCATGAGGCACGCATTCCCACTATCGCGACCCCGGTACCGCGCGGCGCGTTTAGTTGGGTGACGCGAAAGCTGAAAGGGCATGTGACGATCCCACTGGTTACCACCAACCGCATTAACGATCCTAAAGTCGCCGATGATATTCTGGCCCGTGGCGATGCCGATATGGTGTCGATGGCTCGCCCGTTCCTCGCCGATGCCGAACTGCTGTCAAAAGCGCAAAGCGGACGAGCGGATGAGATCAATACCTGTATCGGCTGTAACCAGGCCTGCCTGGATCAGATCTTCGTCGGCAAAGTCACCTCTTGCCTGGTCAATCCGCGCGCTTGCCATGAAACCAAAATGCCGATCGTTGCGGCCACTCAGCCGAAAAATCTGGCGGTGGTCGGCGCGGGCCCTGCGGGTCTCGCTTTCGCCATTAATGCCGCCGCGCGCGGGCATCACGTTACGCTGTTTGACGCATATGGCGAGATTGGCGGGCAGTTTAATATCGCCAAACAGATCCCCGGCAAGGAAGAATTCTATGAAACCCTGCGCTACTACCGCCGGATGATCGACGTGACTGGCGTAACGCTGAAACTGAATCACTTTGTCAGCGCACGCGATCTGCACACCTTCGACGACGTGATCCTCGCCAGCGGGATCGAGCCGCGCATACCGCCGATCGAGGGGATCGATCACCCTAAAGTGCTGAGCTATCTCGACGTCCTGCGCGATAAAACGCCAGTGGGTAAACGCGTGGCGATCGTTGGCTGTGGCGGGATCGGTTTTGATACCGCCATGTATCTGAGCCAGCCTGGCGATCCCACCAGCCAGAACATTGCCGAGTTCTGCGTGGAATGGGGAATCGACACCAGTCTGCAACAGCCCGGCGGTTTACGTCCGGAAGGCCCACATCTACCCCGCAGCCCACGCCAGATAGTGATGTTGCAGCGTAAAGCCAGTAAACCAGGGCAAGGTTTAGGCAAAACAACGGGATGGATCCACCGTGCTACCCTGCTTTCACGCGGCGTAAAAATGATCCCGGCGGTGAGCTATCAGAAGATCGATGATGACGGGTTACACGTGATGATCAACGGCGAGCTACAGATCCTGAATGTGGATCACGTGGTGATTTGCGCCGGACAAGAGCCACGCCGTGAACTGGTCGATCCGCTGCACGCGGCAGGTAAAACTGTGCATCTGATCGGCGGCTGCGATGTGGCAATGGAACTGGATGCCCGACGCGCTATTGCACAAGGCACCCGACTGGCACTGGAAATTTAACGTCACGTCTTTCGTAGGCCGGATAAGGCGTTAGCCGCCATCCGGCACACGCGATTAGCGGCGACGACCAGTTTTGACCGCTTTCAGCACCACGAATTTATTATTGGTGGCGATGGTCACGCAGTTGCCGAAAATCTTCTTCAGCTTGTGGAAGTAGTCGAGGTGGCGGTTGGCCACGATGTACAGTTCACCATTGATTTTCAGGCAGCGGCGCGCGTGGTGGAACATCTCCCAGGCGATATTATCGGTCAACGCATGCTTCTGGTGGAACGGCGGGTTACACAACACAGCGTTAAAGCGGAAAGGCTCCACGCCAGACAGCGCGTTGTTGATCATAAACTCGCAGCGATCCAATGCTTCCGGCATGTTGCTTTCGACGTTCAGACGGCTTGAAGCCACCGCCATCGGCGATTCATCCACAAAGACCACGCTGGCTTGCGGGTTCTTCTCCAGCAAAGTCAGGCCAATCACACCGTTGCCACAACCGAGATCGACAATCTCGCCTTCGAGGTTTTCCGGCAGATGTTCCATAAAGAAGCGCGCACCAATATCCAGCCCGGTACGGGAGAAGACGTTGGCGTGGTTATGGATAGTCCACTCGGTGCCTTCCAGCTTCCAGCTCAACGTTTGCGAGGCAGCGGCCAGCTCAGGTTTGCTGAACGTACAGTTGATCAGACGGGCTTTTTTCCACGCCAGCGTCGTGGTGGTTGGCCCCAACACTTTTTCGAACAGCTCCAGCGTCGAGGTATGCACATCGCGCGCCTTCGCGCCCGCGATGATGCGCGTTTGTGGCGTCACCACTTCACGCAGCGCGCGCAGTTGCTGTTCCAGCAGCGCCATGGTTTTTGGCAGCTTAATCAGCACCACGCCCGGCGCCTGCGGATAGTCAGCGGTGCTGTCGAGGAATTTGACGCTCGACTCGGCAATATCGTTGTGACGCAGGTTCTCGCGTGTGGCAAGCTCGCTGAGATAAGAGTCGCCAATGCTATACGGCGTATGTTCCGCCAGCGCACAGCCCAGCGCGCCGAAAGTATCATTCAGGAGAAGCACCGGGCCGCTAATCTCGGTATCGTCCAGCTGTTGCAGCAGATATTCATCTGCAGCTTCCCACGCCAGCAGCGGGTTAACGTCATCCGTCTCCGGGAAACGTTTAAGTGACAGCGAACGGAAACCGTTGTCTATGTGGCTCATCGGCCCTCCTGAATGGTAAAATTTCGGCGTATCCCTGAAAAGGGTGCGTGAGTATACACTTTTTATACTTTATATGGGGCACTAATGAGTCAGTTGACCTATCTGCAAGGCTACCCGGAGAATTTACTTTCCCAGGTTCGTACGCTGATTGCTGAACAGCGTCTGGGGGCGGTGCTGGAGAAGCGCTATCCGGGTACGCATGACTTCGCGACCGATAAAGCGCTCTGGCAATATACCCAGGATCTGAAAAATCAGTTTCTGCGAAATGCCCCGCCGCTGAATAAAGTCATGTATGACAGTAAGATACACGTGCTGAAAAATGCGCTGGGACTGCATACTGCCGTCTCCCGCGTGCAGGGTGGCAAGCTCAAAGCCAAAGCGGAAATCCGCGTGGCGACCGTTTTTCGCAATGCCCCCGAACCCTTTTTACGCATGATCGTCGTGCATGAACTGGCGCATCTGAAAGAAAAAGAGCACGACAAAGCGTTTTACCAGCTCTGCTGCCATATGGAGCCTCAGTATCACCAACTGGAGTTCGATACCCGCCTGTGGTTAACGCAACAATCGTTAAAGCAAACTGCGTAGTCGCGCACTGGCTTTGTCTTCAGGGCATGCTAAATTGACGCAAGGATCCCTTTTCGCAGCCTGAAGGCCTTTATGATACGTTTCGCAGTAATTGGCACAAACTGGATCACCCGCCAGTTTGTCGATGCCGCCCATGAAACCGGCAAATATAAGTTAACCGCAGTCTATTCCCGTAGCCTTGAACAGGCACAGACCTTCGCCAACGATTACCCCGTCGAGCATCTGTTTACCTCGCTGGAGGCCATGGCGCAAAGCGACGCGATTGATGCCGTTTACATTGCCAGTCCGAACTCTCTGCACTTCCCGCAGACAACGCTGTTTCTACAGCACAAAAAGCATGTCATTTGCGAGAAACCGCTGGCCTCAAACCTGGCGCAAGCCGAAGCCGCCATCGCCTGCGCGCGTGAAAACCAGGTCGTGCTGTTTGAAGCATTTAAGACCGCCAGCCTGCCTAACTTCCTGCTGTTACAGGAATCGCTTCCCAAAGTTGGAAGAATCAGAAAAGCGTTTATCAATTACTGCCAGTACTCCTCGCGTTACCAGCGCTATCTCGACGGTGAAAATCCCAATACGTTTAATCCGGCATTCTCCAATGGCTCGATTATGGATATCGGTTTTTACTGCCTGGCCTCGGCGGTTGCGCTGTGGGGCGAACCACAGAGCGTTCAGGCCAGCGCCAGCCTGCTGGAAAGCGGCGTGGATGCCCACGGCGTGGTCGTACTCAATTACGGCGATTTTAGCGTCACGTTGCAGCACTCGAAAGTCAGTGATTCCGTACTGGCCAGCGAAATTCAGGGCGAATCAGGGTCACTGGTTATCGAGAAGATTTCCGAGTGTCAGAAAGTGTGCTTTATTCCGCGCGGGGGCAAAACGCAGGATCTTACGGTGCCTCAGCACATCAATACTATGCTGTATGAGGCAGAGGCGTTTGCTCATTTGGTTGAATCCGGCGAAGTGGATCACCCGGCACTGGCCGTCAGCCGTATCACCGCTAAACTACAAACGGAGATTCGCCGCCAGACCGGCGTGGTTTTCCCGGCAGACGAAACGGTAATCCCGCTGACTGCGTAAAAGTGTGTAAATGGAATGTTGCAGGCCATTGACTGAAAACATGGCCTGTAATATTTTGTAACCCGCAAAGGGGAGTAACTTCGTTGTCGGTTGATCGTCATTACGATGTGTGAAAAACCACATCCGGTCACCGGGCGATAACAAAGAAATACGCCATCGTATTCCTTTGTTGTTGTAAGTGAGACCTTGCCGAATGGCAAGGTCTATGCATAAAAAGCAGCGGCTAACGTCATTCGGCGTTGGCCGTTTTTTTATGCATGGGGAAATAAAATGAATACTGTCGGCACACCGTTGTTATGGGGTGGCTTCGCTGTTGTGGTGGTCATTATGCTGGCCATCGACCTGCTGTTGCAGGGTCGTCGTGGCGCGCACACGATGTCGATGAAGCAGGCTGCGGCCTGGTCAATCGTCTGGGTAACGTTGTCGTTGCTGTTTAACGCGGCATTCTGGTGGTACCTGACTGAGACTCAGGGCCGCGCCGTTGCCGACCCGCAGGCGCTGGCGTTCCTGACCGGCTATCTGATCGAGAAATCGCTGGCGGTAGATAACGTCTTTGTCTGGTTGATGCTGTTCAGCTACTTCTCCGTACCGCCTGCATTGCAGCGTCGGGTGCTGGTGTATGGTGTGCTGGGAGCCATTGTTCTGCGTACGATCATGATCTTCGCTGGCAGCTGGCTTATCACCCAGTTTGAGTGGCTGCTGTATGTGTTCGGCGCGTTCCTGCTGTTTACCGGAGTGAAAATGGCGCTGGCGAAAGAGGATGAATCAGGCATTGGCGACAAACCCTTAGTGCGTTGGCTGCGCGGCCATTTACGTATGACCGATACCATTGAAGACGAAAAATTCTTTGTGCGTAAAAACGGTCTGCTATTTGCGACGCCGCTGATGCTGGTATTGATCCTGGTTGAGCTGAGCGACGTGATTTTCGCCGTCGACAGTATTCCGGCAATCTTCGCCGTCACCACCGATCCGTTCATCGTGTTGACCTCGAACCTGTTTGCTATTTTAGGTCTGCGCGCGATGTACTTCCTGCTGGCAGGCGTTGCAGAGCGTTTCTCCATGCTGAAGTACGGTCTGGCGGTCATTCTGGTGTTTATCGGTATCAAGATGCTGATCGTCGATTTCTACCATATCCCGATCGCTATTTCGTTAGGCGTAGTGTTCGGTATTCTGTTTGTAACGCTGATTGTGAACGCGTGGGTCAACCACCAGCACGATAAAAAGCAGCAAATACAGTAACGTTATCTGCTAGCTGAAAAGCCCGACGGCACACTATGTGCGTCGGGCTTTTTGTTCATCATGTCAAAACAATGTTAATTCAAAGTTATAAAATATGATCTCAACGGGGAATCCAGGATATTTCTCTTCCCGAAGCGTTATCTTTCCTTATACTCAACCACGCAAACACTTTGTTACATCCAGAAAGATGCGTCGTAAGAGCGCACGATGGATGAGCAACAACACAATGAAAGGATCACGACATGACTACGCAACGTTCATCGGGGCTACTCTCGCGTTTGGCACAAGGGAGCCTGGTTAAACAAATTTTGATTGGCCTGGTACTGGGGATTTTACTCGCACTGGTATCAAAACCTGCGGCAGAAGCCGTTGGTTTACTGGGTACGCTGTTCGTCGGCGCATTAAAAGCCGTCGCGCCAATTCTGGTTCTGATGCTGGTCATGGCCTCTATCGCCAACCACCAACACGGGCAAAAAACCAATATCCGCCCGATTCTGTTCCTCTACCTGCTCGGAACGTTTTCAGCCGCGTTAGCGGCCGTCGTTTTCAGCTTCGCCTTCCCGTCGACACTGCACCTTTCCAGCAGCGCTGGCGATATCGTGCCGCCGACCGGCATTGTTGAAGTAATGCGTAGCCTGCTGATGAGCATGGTTTCTAACCCCATTGATGCCTTGGTTAACGCCAACTATATCGGTATTCTGGTCTGGGCCGTCGGTCTGGGCTTTGCGCTGCGCCACGGTAATGAAACGACCAAAAATCTGGTCAATGATATGTCCAATGCCGTCACCTTTATGGTGAAGCTGGTGATCCGTTTCGCCCCGATCGGCATCTTCGGCCTGGTCTCCTCCACGCTGGCAACCACCGGTTTTGCCACGCTGTGGGGCTACGCTCAACTGCTGACCGTGCTGGTCAGCTGTATGCTGCTGGTGGCGCTGGTGGTCAACCCGCTGCTGGTATTCTGGAAAATTCGCCGTAACCCGTATCCGCTGGTGCTGGCCTGTCTGCGCGAAAGCGGCGTGTACGCTTTCTTTACCCGTAGCTCTGCCGCCAACATTCCGGTGAATATGGCGCTGTGTGAAAAGCTGAATCTGGACCGTGATACCTACTCGGTATCTATCCCACTGGGCGCCACCATCAATATGGCGGGCGCGGCGATCACCATTACGGTGCTGACGCTGGCGGCGGTGAATACGCTGGGAGTCCCGGTTGATTTACCGACAGCGCTGTTACTGAGCGTGGTGGCGTCGCTGTGCGCCTGTGGCGCATCGGGCGTAGCGGGTGGCTCCCTGCTGCTGATCCCGCTGGCGTGCAATATGTTCGGTATTCCGAATGACATCGCCATGCAGGTGGTGGCCGTTGGCTTCATCATCGGCGTATTGCAGGATTCCTGTGAAACGGCGCTGAACTCATCAACTGACGTACTGTTTACCGCAGCAGCCTGCCAGGCTGAAGACGAACGTCTGGCAAATAACGCCCTGCGCGGCTAATCACAGCCCCTCCGTCATCGGGCGGAGGGCTTTTCTTGCTGTACGCTTTTTTCAATTTTGAACGGATCAATTCCGCGCTTTTGCATCCGCCGAAAGCGGATAATGTTCAGGCCGTTCATCACCAGAAAGCTGCCTTCGATCATCGTCCCGCCAATCGATCCTAACCAGAAATTATGAACAACCCAGCAGGCGGTTGCACACCACATCACACAGCGCACGGTTAGCCCTTTGCAACGAAACAGTGCCCAGGTACTGGCAAGCGTGCCAATAATAGGCAGTAGCTCCATAGCATGCTGCAATTTTGCCAACCCAAGAACCAGCGTGAGGACAATAAAAACGGTCATTACCCACAGTTTGCGGGTATGCATTGAGACGAGCGTGCGGATGGTATTAAGCTCAGCGCTCATTCCCGCGGGCCAGGCCCCCATCAGGAAAAAATGCACGCCAATGGTGGCGCTATAGACGGCGAGCTGTAGCCGGAACCGGCGCTCGTCACGATTAAAAAAAGTGGTAATACCGATCAGAAAGGCGATGACACCTACGCCCTGGGCCAGCCAATACGCGGTCATGCAAGCAACCCCAACTCCATTTTGTAGGCCGGATAAGGCGCGTTCGCCAGCATCCGGCAACGGTTTGTGCCTGATGGCGCTACGCTTATCAGGCCTACGGTTTGCGCAGACCTGCAGGCACCATCAGGGATTTATTACAGCGTCACTCCCGACTTAAACAGCGCGAGTTCCCGGAAATCGTTGCGCTCATTGCAGGTTTGCTTGCCGTTAGCAAACTCAACGATGGTATCGACAAACTCGTTCAGCAATTGCGGCATCGCTTTACCGTGGATTAGCTGCCCGGCATCAAAATCGATCCAATGCTTTTTCTTCGCGGCCAGCTCGCTGTTGGTCGCGATTTTCACCGTCGGTACAAAACCGCCGTACGGTGTACCGCGCCCGGTACTGAACAACACCATATGACAGCCGGCCCCCGCCAGCGCACTGGTCGCAACGGCGTCATTACCCGGAGCACTTAACAGATTCAGACCAGGCGTTTTCAGGCGTTCACCGTAGCGTAGTACATCGACAACTTTGCTGGAACCCGCTTTCTGTGTACAGCCCAGTGATTTATCTTCCAGCGTGGTGATACCACCCGCTTTGTTCCCCGGCGATGGGTTCTCGTAGATCGGCTGGTCGTGAGCAATGAAGTATTGCTTGAAGTCATTGACCATGGTCACCAGCTTACCGAAGGTTTCTTCATCGCGGCAGTGGTCCATTAATAGCTGCTCGGCACCGAACATCTCCGGAACTTCAGTCAGCACGGTAGTCCCGCCGTTGGCGATCACGTAGTCAGAGAAACGTCCCAGCATCGGGTTAGCGGTGATCCCGGACAAGCCGTCAGAGCCGCCACATTCCAGACCAAACTTCAGCTCGCCGAGTTTACCCGGCTCGCGCTTATCGTTACGCATCACGTTGTACAGCTGATGGAGATGTTCAATCCCTGCTTCCACTTCGTCTTCCTGATGCTGGCAGACCATAAAGTGAACGCGGTCAGGATCATACTCCCCTAACGTTTCGCGGAAAGCATCCACCTGGTTGTTTTCACAACCGAGGCCAACCACCAGCACCGCCCCCGCATTCGGGTGACGCACCATGTTTTGCAGCATGGTGCGAGTGTTGATGTGGTCATCGCCAAGCTGTGAACAGCCGTAGGTGTGGCTGAAGAGATGCACGCCGTCGATACCGTCAGCGTCATTCGTTTCTTTCAGGAAACGGTTCTGCATCTGGCGCGCCATGGCGTTGACGCAGCCTACGGTTGGCAGGATCCACAGTTCATTACGCACCCCAACGTCACCGTTCGCGCGACGATAAATCTGCACATCGCGATCGGCAGGTTGCGCGACTTCCGGCTGGAAATCAGGTTGGTAGCGATACGTGTCCAGGTCGCTCAGATTGGTGCGCGTGTTATGAGCATGAATATGCTCACCCGCCGCAACGTCCGCCAGCGTATGGCCGATTGGCAAACCGTATTTAATGACGTTTTCGCCTTTCGCAATATCGCGTAAAGCGAATTTATGACCGCGAGTCACCGCCTGGCGCAGGGTGACGACCTGACCATCAACGGTAACTTCCATCCCTTCAGCCAAATCAGCGAGCGCTACCGCGACGTTATCCAGCGCATGGATCTTGATGTATTGCATATCAACCCGGACCTTAGAGCCTATCTCAGTAGGCGTATATTGTCGCAGCCAGTTTGGACACGGACAGCGCGCAAAAACCGGAGCGTACACGCAGTACGTGAGGATTTTGAGCACTGCCCAGGTTCAAACTGGCAAGTAAAATAGCCTAATGGATAGGCTCTTAGTTCAGTTCAATGGCGAAGTAATCACGCGCATTGTTGAAGCAAATATTTCTCACCATCTCACCCAGCAGCTGGATGTCGGCAGGTGCTTCACCGGCGGCAACCCAACGGCCAATCATCTGGCACAGAATACGGCGGAAGTATTCATGGCGCGTGTAAGACAGGAAGCTGCGGCTATCAGTCAGCATACCCACAAAACGGCTCAGCAGACCGAGCTGTGCCAGTTGGGTCATCTGACGTTCCATCCCGTCTTTCTGGTCGTTGAACCACCAGCCGGAACCGAACTGCATTTTGCCCGGCATACCTTCGCCCTGGAAGTTACCGATCATGGTGCCCAGCACTTCGTTATCGCGCGGGTTCAGGCAGTACAGGATGGTTTTCGGCAGCAGGTTCTGTTCATTCTGCTTGCTTAGCAGTTTGGACAGTTCTTCAGCCATCGGACGATCGTTAATGGAGTCGAAACCGACATCCGCGCCCAGCAGTTTGAACTGACGCAGGTTGTTATTACGCAGTGCGCCAATGTGGTACTGCTGCACCCATTCGCGACGTGCGTATTCAGCGCCAAGGAACACCAGTACGGCAGTTTTGAACTGGGCAACTTCATGCTCGCTCAGAGTTTCACCCGCCAGACGACGCGCCAGGATGTTATCCAGTTCAGCTTCGTTAGACTCGGCAAACAACACCACATCCAGCGCATGGTCGGAGACTTTACAGCCGTGCGCAGCAAAGTGATCAAGACGTTTAGTAAGCGCGGTTTGCAGGTCGGTAAAGCGGCGGATCTCGGTGTCAGACACTTCACCGAGCTTCGCCATGTAATCGTTAAAGGTCGCCAGTTCAATGTTGAAGGCTTTATCCGGACGCCAGCTTGGCAGCACTTTGATAGCAAAGGTGCTGTCTTTCGCGACCGCTGCGTGATGCTCCAGAGAATCGATCGGGTCATCGGTGGTACCGACCATTTTCACATTCATCTGCTGCATGATTCCACGTGCGGAAAACCGATCCTGCGCCAGCAATTCGTTGCACTGATTCCAGATTTCATCGGCAGTTGCAGGAGACAACAGCTTACCTGTAATACCAAATGGGCGACGCAGTTCAAGATGCGTCCAGTGGTAGAGCGGGTTACCGATGGTGTGTGGGACCGTCGCGGCCCATGCATCAAACTTCTCGCGATCGGACGCATCACCGGTACACAAGCGTTCAGCGACGCCGTTAGTGCGCATGGCGCGCCACTTGTAGTGATCACCTTTCAGCCAGATGTCATACAGGTTATTAAAACGGTAGTTATCCGCGATTTGTTGCGGCGGCAAATGGCAGTGGTAGTCGAAGATTGGCTGGTCTTTAGCGTAATCATGATACAGACGGCGGGCAAATTCGGTATCCAGCAGGAAATCTTCAGTCATAAACGGGGTCATTATCGTCTTCCTCTCAGCGAGTGCGTCAGATTGCTTATGTTTTGATGTTGTCAAAGTTATCACACCAATTTCCATACGCTGAAGATATTTTCGTGAGTTAGATCAACAAATGATGACAAATAAATTACTCTCAAAGAGGTAAAACTCACGGCAAGCCGCGCCAGCACTGGCTTTGCTGAATCGAATTAATGACCACACGAAGATTCACACTTTTGTGATGGCACTCACCTTTTAAAGCTGTATGACAAGTTATCTTTTTGCCGTCGCGATACATAAGCCGACGGAATGCAAATTACCGATGGTCCGCCATCGGATTGACCGGTACGGAAACCGAATTAGCACAATCATTGACATGGCAAAGTTCGGGGCAGTGCCGGTTTTTTTTCGGTCACGCCCTTCGTAAAAGAACATCCTCCGCCCTGGACTGGAAGATGACCGCTCGTTAGCGGACATAACAAAACGATGAGGTTTTACATGCGTAAAATTAAAGGGTTACGTTGGTACATGATTGCACTGGTGACGCTTGGCACCGTGCTGGGTTACCTGACACGTAACACTGTGGCGGCAGCTGCGCCAACTCTGATGGAAGAGTTACACATCTCCACTCAACAGTATTCCTATATCATCGCAGCGTATTCTGCTGCTTACACCGTAATGCAACCCGTTGCTGGCTACGTGCTGGATGTGCTCGGCACCAAAGTAGGCTACGCGATGTTCGCCGTTCTGTGGGCCGTCTTCTGTGGTGCCACGGCTCTGGCTGGTAGCTGGGGTGGACTGGCACTGGCACGAGGCGCAGTCGGTGCCGCAGAAGCCGCGATGATCCCTGCGGGTCTGAAAGCCAGTTCAGAATGGTTCCCGGCAAAAGAGCGTTCGATTGCCGTAGGTTACTTTAACGTCGGCTCTTCTATTGGCGCGATGATCGCTCCGCCGCTGGTCGTGTGGGCTATCGTCATGCACAGCTGGCAGATGGCGTTCATTATTTCTGGTGCCCTGAGCTTCATCTGGGCGATGTCCTGGCTTGTCTTCTATAAGCACCCGCGCGACCAGAAAAAACTGTCTGACGAAGAGCGTGATTACATTCTTAACGGTCAGGAATCACAGCATAAAAACAGCACAGCGAAGAAAATGTCGCTTGGCCAGATCCTGCGTAACCGCCAGTTCTGGGGTATCGCACTGCCACGTTTTCTGGCAGAACCAGCCTGGGGGACATTCAACGCCTGGATCCCGCTGTTCATGTTTAAAGTCTACGGCTTTAACCTGAAAGAGATCGCGATGTTCGCGTGGATGCCAATGCTGTTCGCTGACCTGGGTTGTATCATCGGGGGTTACTTACCGCCACTGTTCCAGCGCTGGTTCGGCGTAAACCTGATCGTGTCCCGTAAAATGGTCGTCACCATGGGTGCACTGCTGATGATTGGCCCAGGGATGATTGGTCTGTTTACCAGCCCGTATATTGCTATTGCCCTGCTGTGCGTCGGTGGTTTTGCTCACCAGGCACTGTCTGGCGCGCTGATTACGCTCTCTTCTGACGTATTTGGCCGCAATGAGGTCGCGACAGCTAACGGCCTGACGGGGATGTCAGCCTGGCTGGCGAGTACTCTGTTTGCCCTGGTCGTTGGCGCCCTGGCTGATACCATCGGCTTTAGCCCGCTGTTCGCCGTACTGGCAGTATTCGACCTGCTCGGTGCGTTAGTCATCTGGACGGTACTGCAGAACAAATCGGCAAGCGAGATTGATTCAGGTCCGCAAACCGGCTCTCCCGCTACGCAAAATTAACCTGACGCTAGTCGTCATAGGTATATAATGCAGAGCCGCCAGTTAACTGGCGGCTTTTTTGTCGGTGCGAGTAGAGCCGCCATCGCAAAAGTGGTATAACAAATATAGTCTGCTGTATCATGCCTGGAGTGCATATGGAAATCACTGAACCACGACGTTTGTACCAACAACTTGCTGCCGATCTAAAAGAACGCATCGAGCAAGGCGTCTATCTGGTGGGCGATAAACTTCCCGCCGAGCGCTTTATTGCCGATGAAAAGAATGTCAGCCGTACCGTGGTTCGTGAAGCGATTATCATGCTCGAGGTTGAAGGCTACGTTGAGGTGCGTAAAGGATCAGGTATCCACGTCATCTCTAACCAACCCAAACATTATGTTGCTCCCGACGAGGGTCTGGAATTCGCCAGCTACGGTCCTTTTGAATTGCTGCAAGCGCGTCAGCTTATTGAGAGCAACATCGCCGAGTTTGCCGCCACCCAGGTGACCAAGCAGGACATCATGAAACTGATGGAAATCCAGGAGAAGTCGCGCAACGAAAAAAGCTTTCGTGACTCCGAATGGGACCTGCAGTTCCATGTTCAGGTCGCGCTAGCGACGCAAAACTCAGCTCTGGCCGCCATTGTTGAAAAAATGTGGACTCAGCGCGTTCACAACCCCTACTGGAAGAAATTGCACGATCACATTGATCTGCGCACGGTAGACAACTGGTGTGATGACCATGACCAGATCCTGCGGGCATTAATTCGCAAAGATCCGCATGCAGCCAAGCTGGCGATGTGGCAGCACCTTGAGAACACGAAACAGATGCTGTTTAACGAAACCAGCGATGATTTCGAGTTCAACGCGGATCGTTACCTTTTCACGGAAAATCCGGTCGTTCATCTGGATACCGCGGCAAACAGCACAAAATAAACGTTCTGACTTTCACAGGCGCGATAACAGCGCCTGTTTCTGACACTCAGTAAGCATTAGGTATAAAGTGTCAGCCTGTGTAAATCCTCTCGCCTCACTCCCTTGCGATCAGCAAAATCAGAGTTCAACTACCGTAATTTATATAACGGACAACGTTGACCTTTGTTACAATTAGATGCTATTTGAATTTTTATGTTTGAGAGCTTGCTTACTTCACAACTTTACAGGGAATAGTTCAGGCCGTGAATTTGTGTCAGACCGCGAACCATGTAAAAAACACCAATAAAATTGCGGCGTTACAAACTCCAGAAAACCGGCATGACAACAACCGATTCTCCAGGAATATTGAATGGAACTACTGACTCAATTATTGAATGCTTTATGGGCTCAGGATTTTGAAACTCTGGCCAATCCTTCCATGATTGGTATGCTGTATTTTGTACTGTTTACAATTTTGTTTCTGGAAAATGGGTTGCTACCCGCGGCCTTTTTACCTGGTGACAGTTTGCTGGTACTGGTCGGCGTTCTTATTGCCAAAGGCGCAATGGGTTTTCCGCAAACGGTACTGCTACTCACCACCGCAGCCAGCCTCGGTTGTTGGCTCAGCTATATTCAGGGCCGATGGTTGGGTAATACCCGCACTGTGCAGAACTGGCTTTCACATCTTCCGGCTCATTATCACCAACGCGCGCATCATCTTTTCCACAAGCATGGCTTATCCGCGCTGTTGGTCGGTCGCTTCATTGCGTTCGTCAGAACATTACTGCCGACCATTGCCGGGCTGTCAGGCCTGAATAATGCACGTTTTCAGTTCTTCAACTGGATGAGCGGGCTATTGTGGGTACTGATTCTGACCACGCTAGGCTATCTACTGGGCAAAACACCTGTTTTTCTTAAGTATGAAGATCAGCTCATGTCCTGCCTGATGCTGCTTCCTGTCGTATTACTGGTGGTTGGCCTGGCCGGTTCACTGGTTGTACTCTGGAAAAAGAAATACGGGAACCGAGGGTAAATTATGCTGAAATCACGCATAACGATCCGACGACTGGCCTGGTCCACCACCTTTATGTTGTTTATCGGCGCGTTGCTCCTGACCTGGTCGGTCATCCGCCAGCAGGAGTCAACGCTTGCCATTCGTGCTGTAAACCAGGGAGCCAGCATGCCTGATGGCTTCTCTATCTGGCATCATCTGGACGCCAACGGCATTCGCTTTAAAAGCATTACTCCGCAAAATGACGCGCTGCTGATCACCTTTGATTCCAGCGCGCAGAGCGCAGCCGCAAAGGTCGTGCTGGACCGAACGTTGCCACACGGCTTCGTTATCGCTCAACAGGATGATGACAATCAGGCAGTGCAGTGGTTATCTCGTTTACGGGATACACCGCACCGCTTTGGTTAATCTCCAGGAATCTGAATTAGATCACTCACTTTGGTGATTTCACCGTTTAGTGCCTATGATTAATAAACTGAAGCTATGACCTACAGCTTTATTATTCTGGAGCATCGACCACAAAACATCGGGTCGCATCACAATGGAAGGTTCAAGAATGAAATACCGCATCGCTTTGGCCATTAGCCTTTTCGCACTCAGCGCCGGCAGCTACGCGTCCACCCTCTGTCAGGAAAAAGAACAAGATATTCAGCGGGAAATTAGTTATGCCGAAAAGCACAATAATCAGAGCCGCATCAATGGGTTAAACAAAGCGCTTAGTGAAGTTCGGGCAAACTGTACTGACAGCAAACTGCGCGCGAATCACCAGAAAAAAATCGCAGAGCAGAAAAATGAGATAGCCGAACGTCAGCGTGATTTAGCCGAAGCTAAGCAAAAAGGCGATGCGGATAAAATCGCAAAACGCGAACGTAAGCTTGCAGAAGCTCAGAAAGAGCTGAAAGAACTTGAGACCCGCGATTACTAAGTAAGGTAACTACCCACTCACCTGGAGAAAACTATGTCAAAAGATAACGCTACGGAAAATCTGCGCGCTGAACTGAAATCCCTTGCGGATACGCTCGAAGAAGTACTGAGCTCCTCTGGCGATAAGTCGAAGGAAGAGATGAGTAAAATTCGCAGCAAAGCCGAACATGCGCTGCGCGAGAGCCGCCATCGTCTGAGCGAGACCAGCGATGTGATTGCTAAGCAAACCCGTGAAGCGGCCGCTAAAGCCGACAACTATGTGCGCGAAAACCCATGGACAGGCGTCGGCATTGGCGCTGCGGTCGGTGTGGTGCTTGGTGTACTGCTGTCGCGCCGCTAACAATGGCTGACTCTCAACACGCACAAGGTCCAGGCAAAAGCGTCCTGGGGATTGGACAACGGGTCCTGACGATTTTTGTTGAGATCGTAGAGACGCGGCTGCGGTTGGCCGTCGTTGAGCTGGAAGAGGAAAAAGCCAATCTCATCCAGATCCTGCTGATGCTTGGGCTGACCATGCTGTTTGCGGCGTTTGGTCTGATGAGCCTGATGGTGCTTATCATCTGGGCCATCGACCCTCAATATCGCCTGAACGCCATGATTGCCACTACCGTTGTGCTGTTGCTTTTAGCGCTTATCGGTGGGCTATGGACGTTGCGAAAAGCGCGTAAAACAACGCTGCTGCGCCATACGCGCAATGAACTCGCTAACGACAGGAAGGCCCTGGAGGATGAGGCATAATGAGCAGTAAAGTCGAACGTCTACAGCGTAAGGCGCAACTGCTTGGACAGATCCAGCAGCAACGGCTGGATCTGTCAGCTACTCGCCGCGACTGGCTGGAGGCTACTGAAGTCTACGATCGCGGCTGGAAAACGCTGTTGAACCTGCGTGGTTGGGTGTTAGTCGGGAGCAGTATTATGGCGGTTCGCACCATCCGTAATCCGAACCTGCTGGTACGCTGGGCCAAACGCGGCTTTAGCGCCTGGAGCATCTGGCGTCTGGTGAAATCGACCATCAGACAACAGCAGTTGCGCGGCTGATCCCCTCACCTTCCACCTAACCTCAAATTTTTTGAAAATTTCTGACAGTTTTCCTTGCTAACAATTCTCATTAGCCACGTTTATTATTCTCTTCATCGACAGCAATGACGCCCTCTGCGGCGTCGTTGCACAAAAAAACACAATAAGCCGCCTGAGTGGTTTCCTGGAGAGTATGATGAAGAAATTAGAAGATGTTGGTGTACTGGTAGCGCGCATTCTGATGCCAATCCTGTTTATTACCGCAGGTTGGGGAAAAATCACCGGATATGCGGGTACCCAACAGTACATGGAAGCCATGGGCGTCCCAGGATTTATGTTGCCGCTGGTGATTCTGCTTGAGTTTGGCGGCGGTCTGGCAATTCTGTTCGGTTTCCTGACCCGTACTACCGCGCTGTTCACCGCAGGCTTCACGCTGCTGACGGCATTCCTCTTCCACAGCAACTTTGCGGAAGGTGTGAACTCTCTGATGTTTATGAAAAACCTGACCATCTCAGGCGGCTTCCTGCTGCTGGCTATCACCGGTCCGGGCGCATTCAGTATTGACCGCGTACTGAATAAAAAGTGGTAAGCAAACTATACTGAACACATCAAAAAGCGAGGAGATATCTCCTCGCTTTTGCTATCTGAGGAGCGAAAATTATGGGACAACTCATTGACGGCGTCTGGCATGACACCTGGTACGACACCAAATCAACCGGGGGGAAATTTCAACGCTCTGCATCGGCTTTCCGTAACTGGCTCACCGCGGATGGCGCCCCAGGCCCAACGGGTGAAGGTGGCTTCACCGCCGAAAAAGACCGCTATCACCTGTACGTTTCTCTGGCCTGTCCGTGGGCGCATCGCACGCTGATTTTGCGTAAACTCAAAGGGCTGGAACCGTTTATTTCCGTTTCCGTTGTCAATCCGCTGATGCTGGAAAACGGCTGGACCTTTGATGACAACTTCCCAGCGGCCACCGGCGATACGCTTTACCAGCACGAGTTTCTCTATCAACTGTATTTACACGCCGATCCGCACTACAGCGGCCGGGTAACGGTTCCGGTGCTGTGGGATAAAAAAAATCACACCATCGTGAGCAACGAATCTGCAGAAATCATCCGCATGTTTAACACTGCGTTTGATGCGCTGGGTGCGAAAGCCGGGGATTACTATCCACCGACTCTGCAAAGTAAAATTGACGATCTGAACAGTTGGATTTATGACAACGTCAATAACGGCGTGTATAAAGCGGGATTTGCCACCAGCCAGGAAGCTTACGACGACGCCGTAGAAAAAGTCTTTCAATCGCTGGCTCGACTGGAGCAGATCCTGGGTCAGCATCGCTACCTGACCGGCGACCAGCTAACTGAGGCCGATATTCGCCTGTGGACCACGCTGGTACGTTTTGATCCGGTTTATGTCACCCACTTCAAGTGCGACAAACACCGCATCAGTGACTACCTGAATCTGTACGGTTTTCTGCGTGATATCTACCAGATGCCAGGCATTGCGGAGACCGTCAATTTCGATCACATCCGCAATCACTACTTCCGTAGCCACAAAACGATCAACCCGACCGGCATTATTTCTATCGGCCCGTGGCAGGACCTCAGCGAACCTCATGGACGTGACAGCCGTTTTGCATAATTTACACAGGTCTCCGTTTGGGGCCAAATAATTAATACTACAAACATTTACCAGCATTCCATTCGCAGCTATTCTTAATTTGATTGCTTTAAAAACAAGTAATTGAACGCAGAACGAGGCGAAAATGGATTGGTATTTAAACGTATTAAAGAACTACTTTGGTTTTGGTGGTCGTGCACGGCGCAAAGAGTACTGGATGTTTATTTTGGTCAACATCATCTTTACGTTCGTGCTGAGCGTGTTAGACAGGATGTTTGGCTGGCAACGCACCGGGGGAGAAGGCATATTAACAACGATTTATGCAATTCTGGTTTTTATACCGTGGTGGGCAGTACAGTTCCGGCGTTTACATGACACCGACCGTTCAGCCTGGTGGCTACTGGTGCTGCTGATCCCGATCGTCGGCTGGTTGGTCATCATTATTTTCAACTGTCAAAACGGCACACCGGGGAGCAACCGCTTCGGCGCTGACCCCAAACAGTTGTCCTGAATTTAAATACGCCCCTTCCGTTGAAGGGGCGTATTTCTTATTTCCCGGCAAACAGCTTGGGGATTTCCCGCAAACACCAGGACTTCGCTTCGCCCATACTGTCCCGACGCCAGGCCATGATGATATCTATTTCGTTTGTCGATTCCGGGCTAACCACACGCAGCCGGCCAGCCGCAATATCCGCTTCCACCAGCGGGTATGGCATCGTCGCCACGCCAAGTCCAGCCAACAGCGCCTGGCGTTTATCTTCTATCGTACTCACCGTCAGGCGTGGTTGTTTATCGAGAAGCTGAACTGTCAGCACCGGGCGCTCACGGGCAGTATCCGCCACCGCTATGCCCCGGTATTTCACACGAGTGACTTCTGACAACGGTTCCGGCTCCTGGTGGATCGGGTGATCCGGCGCCGCCACATAGACGTTCATCAGCGAGTACAGCTTGCGCGAGTTAATTTCTGAGGATGAGCGGAAATGCATATCCGGCGCAATCACGATATCCGCTCTGCCCTGCTCCAGACGCTCCCACGCCCCGGCCAGCACTTCAGTGATGACGGAAAGCTGCGTGTTCGCCTTTCCGGCAAGGCGGTCGATAAGCGGGAAGAATGCCGCCGTTGGCACCAACGCTTCAGTGACAATCGTCAGATGCGTTTCCCAACCACGGGCCAGTGCTTCAGCATCGGTCGTCAGTTTATCCGCAGCCTCCAGCAACACGCGGCCACGTTCAAGCAGCATACGCCCGACGTTGGTAAATTTTGTGCGGTGACCTGAGCGGTCAAACAGCACCACGTCCAGCTCTTCTTCCAGTTTCTGCATGGTGTAGCTGAGGGCGGAAGGTACGCGTCCCAGTTCATCTGCCGCGGCGGCAAAGCTGCCGCGCCTGTCTATTGCGTCCATGACGCGTAACGCTTCAAGCGTTAAAGCCCGTTCTTTGGCCATCTCGTTCTCATTCAGGAAATTTGAACATACCGGGCAGAATATCTGGCTAACAATGCAGCGTCTAGCCATTTAACATAAAAGGAAGTAAAGAGAGGTCAAGAACTATGATTACTACCCGTACAGCCAAACAATGCGGGCAAGCAGACTACGGCTGGCTGCAGGCCCGTTATACCTTCTCCTTTGGACACTATTTTGATCCTAAACTGCTGGGTTATGCCTCGCTGCGTGTTCTGAACCAGGAAGTTCTGGCACCGGGGGCCTCTTTCCAGCCACGTACCTATCCAAAGGTTGATATCGTCAATCTGATCCTCGAAGGGGAAGCAGAGTATCGCGACAGCGAAGGTAACCATATTCAGGCCAAAGCCGGAGAGGTGTTACTGCTCGCTACGCAACCTGGGATCAGCTACAGCGAGCACAATATCAGCAAAGATAAGCCCCTGACCAGAATGCAGCTATGGCTGGACGCCTGCCCGCAGCGCGAAAACACCTGCGTGCAAAAAGCGACGCTGAATGCCGGCAAACATCAACTGCTTGCTTCACCGGACGGTGAACAGGGTAGCCTGCATCTTCGCCAGCAGGTCTGGGTACATCATGTTGAGTTGCAAAAAGGTGAATCACTGAGTTTTCAGTTACATGGACCTCGCGCATATTTGCAGTCGATCCATGGCACGTTCCACGCGGTCACTTCAGGTGCCGAAAAAGAGGCGCTCACCTGCGGTGATGGCGCATTTATTCGTGATGAAACTAACATAACGTTAGTTGCCGATACCCCATTGCGCGCTTTGCTGATAGATTTGCCCGTATAGTCATTGGAATCAAGGGAGTACGACTATTGAGCAAGAAGTCATCAAAAAAACACCAGCCGCAGGCTGCGCCGAAAAAACAGGAAACAGTTCCCTTCGGCTATGAAGAAATGCTGACAGAGCTGGAGGCGATTGTGGCCGATGCTGAGCTACGGCTGGAAGATGAAGAAGCCGCCTGAAAAGGCGGCTTTGACTTAGGCCGGGTGACGACTCCGCCTTACCCGGCCAGGAGATTAATGTGCCTTACTGGCCATGATCTCAATGATCTGCTTGTCGGTTTCCTGCATCGAACGACACGCCAGCGCACACAAGTTAGAGATAGATTGCTCCACGTTATGCGCCACAATGCCTTCATTCCCCGTCACTGCGGTATCGTCCAGCGCCATGAGTACCGCTTTCCAGGCTGCTGACGCACTGGTAGAGACTTTCATTGCGCAACTGTTCGAGGCGCCATCGCAAATCATCCCACTCACGTCGCCAATCATGCTGCTGATCGCCATCGCGATGGTGTTGTAGCGACCATCTACGATCCATGCCATCCCCGCCGCGGCGCCCATTGCGGCCGTGGTTGCCGCGCACAGCGCAGACAAACGCGGAAGCTGATGATGGATGTAAATAGCGCTCAGGTGAGACAGCATCAGCGCACGCGCCAGTTTCTCCTCATCTGCGCCAAAATGCTCAGCTACCACCATCACTGGGACGGTGGCGGTAATCCCCTGATTACCAGAACCGGAGTTGCTCATGGCCGGCAGCGTCGCCCCGCCCATTCGCGCATCCGATGCCGCGCTGGTACGAATAAGAATGGCAGTGGAGAGATCGTTCGCCAGCAGACCACGTGCGCACTGCTTCTCCAGCGTAGTTCCGATGTGCAAGCCCCAGTTGCCGCGCAGTCCTTCCTGAGACAGCGCACCGTTCAGTTTTGCCGCATCAAGAATAAAGCGGATTGACTCAAACGGTACCGCGTTCACGAACGCCAGAATCTCTTCCAGCGATGTGTGAGACAGTACCGCCAGCGGTGACTCTTGCTTCTCTTCCTCAGCGTTCTGTTCTGTTGTGAACACCACGCCGTTATTGGTCTCGATGTGTACAATGTTGGTATGACCGCCGACAATCGTCACGCACACCCATCCTTCAGCACCGTAAACCTTCGCGCGGGAAAAGAGGATGTCCTCGCAAGGCTCCTGCAGCATCACAGCAACCTTCCCTGCGTTAAGCATCGTTTTCGCATCAGCAATCGCTTGTGGCGACGCGTCTTTCAGTACTTCTAACCCAGCCTCGGCATTTCCCCCCAAAGCCCCCAGCGCAGCCGCTACGGGAAGACCTACCATCCCGGTACCCGGCACGGTAACGCCCATGCCGTTTTTCATCAGGTTTGGTGAGACCCACGCATCAATGCGTTCCACCGCGCCGTCCAGCTCAGCAGAAGCGACGGCCGCAGCCAGAGCCAGAGAGATAGGTTCAGTACAACCCAGCGCAGGTTTTACTTCTTCCTGCACCGCGCGAATAAAACTATCCCATAATGGATTCAATGTAGTCTCAAACATAACAACAACCCTTGCTCAGATAACTCAGGAAAATGCCAGGAACGGAGAAACGCACAACAACAGGCCGGTGACGATAATCAGGTACAGAGAGGCGCCTTTGTATTTGTGCAATGCAGGAACTTTGTAGACCAGCCAGGCGGGGATCAAGCAGCCCACCATGCCGAAGATTGGGCTACAAATAGAGGTGAAGCTCAGCACCGGCGCATTGAGCACAATTGCACTCCAGGCCAGCAGGATGGCAAAAATCATAATGCCGCGCTGAACCAGGGTTTCGTTGATTTTCTCGGCTGGCATTTTGCGGCGCAGCACGTTCATTACGATCCCCTGAGTCGCTTCACGAAAGCCTAAGTAAACACCGAAGAAGGCGGTCATCACGGCGAAAATGTTCAGGATAACGCTGACGATTTTCACCCAACCTGCACCATCACCACTGATAAACTGCGCAGCAATCGCCAGAGCGGAAATGTTCTGCTCATAGGCTTTAACCGCTTCGTCATGCCCCATCGCCAGCGTGAAGGAAACGGCGTAGAAAAAGACGGTGACAAACAGAATACCGAATGCGATGTTCATAGCACGCAGAGCTTTATGGCGTGCCACCTCAATCGATTTCTCACGAGAGCGGTACGAAATAACCATCGGGCTTAGCGTCTGAATAAACAGAATTGAAGTCAGGGTAAACGGCAGCGTGATAATTGCGTTTTTGATCAGCAGCGCCATCGGCGGCAGTGAGCCCGCGTTATACAAATGCCACATTCCCACCATCGATACACCAAGCGCAGCCACCACCAGCAGCTTGGTCAGCACCATGCCGGTGGAGATTTTAAACAGCAGTTTTTCTCCGCGTGACGAGATGGCCACCAGGATGCAAATCAGCACCAGGCCATAGAACGGGCTGTCGGACAGTAAACCTTCAGTAACGCCAAAAGTGTGCAGATAAGAGGCGCTATCGTTAGTGATAGCCGTGGAGTAGACGAACATCCAGATTACCAGCATCACAAAATATAATGCGCCTAACAGGATGCCCCAGTTTTTACCCAAATAGCCGCTGATTACGCTCGGGTAGTCTTTGCATTCCGGAGATTCCGCCAGCGTGTTAATAAACAGGCGCTGGAACAGATACATGGCTGGGTAGCCAATGATAGAGGACAGCAAGAACACCCACAGCCCCATCAACCCGACCTGGACAGGAAGAAAAACAATCCCCGCACCAATCGCCATACCGATACTCATAATGACCCAGCCGGTATCCGTGCTGTCGAACTGAATAGCTTCCCGCCATTCGCTTTCGGTCATTCCCGCCCGACGCGCAGGCGCTGATGCGTCGAGTATTACGCTGTTATTCGTTGCCGTTTCCATAAAAATCTCGCTCAAAATGTAGGGTAAGGTTTTATTATTTTTCCGTTCCGCATCAATGCGATACGCGGTACGAGTCGTGCAGGCGAGTTCGTTAGAATGGAGAAATCATACGCCGAGGGTCAGAGAAAAACTTCACATAAATACCCCTTCATTTCATGATGTTTAATAAAATTATTCTATTTTATATTTACAAAATGGGATTATTTTCTATTTTTGAAGCAGATCACAACAAAAAAAGGGCGCACTCAAGTGCGCCCAAAGGAGAAATAAACACAAATTCAGTTAAGTGCAAATCACTTTGATAGCCAGGCCTCCACGTGAAGTTTCACGGTATTTGTCGTTCATGTCTTTGCCCGTCTCATACATGGTCTCGATCACTTTATCGAGCGAAACGCGTGGTTCTGACGTCCTACGTAGCGCCATGCGCGCGGCGTTGACGGCTTTCACTGCGTTGATCGCATTACGTTCAATGCACGGGATTTGCACCTGCCCGGCCACCGGATCGCAGGTCAGCCCCAGGTTATGCTCCATAGCGATTTCCGCCGCAATACACACCTGAGACGGGCTACCGCCAAGCAACTCTGTCAACCCGGCAGCCGCCATTGAACAGGCTACGCCAATTTCCCCCTGGCAGCCGACTTCGGCACCCGAAATCGAGGCATTCATCTTATACAGCGCACCTATCGCCCCCGCGGCCAGCAAATAACGGGCGATGGAGTTGGCATTCACCGGACGGCGGAACTTGTCGTAATAGGCCAGGACGGCGGGAATAATCCCGCATGCACCGTTGGTCGGTGCGGTCACCACCCGACACCCGGCGGCGTTTTCTTCGCTCACGGCCAGCGCGAACATGTTGATCCAGTCAATGACGTTCATCGGGTCGCTGGACAGGTTGTCGCTGGAAACCAGCAGCCGACGCAGTGCCACGGCGCGACGCGGTACATTAAGCGGGCCCGGAAGCACACCTTCGGTATTCATGCCGCGCTCAATCCCGGCATGCATGACGTCCCAAATGGCAGCAAAGCCAGCATCGATTTCTTCTTTGCTTCGCATCGCCAGTTCGTTTTGCATCATCAGGCCGGAAACAGACAGCCCGTTGCGCTCACACAGTTTCAGCAGTTCGCTGGCGGAATGAAAATTGTAGGGCACGTGTGCTTCAACATCATGCGCCTGACCAAATTGCTCCTCTTCAACGATAAAACCACCGCCGACGGAGTAATAGGTTTTGCTTAACAGCGTCTCGCTGCCGTTCCACGCGGTGATACGCATACCATTTTCATGGCGCGGCAGCGTTTCGGCGTGAAAGAGAATATTTTCGTCTGGGGAGAAATCGACAATATGCGTGCCCTCTGCCACCGGTAAACGTCCGGTACGGGCTACTTCCTGAGTAAAACCAGCGATTGAATCTATATTAACGTTTTGCGGACTGTTACCGGCCAGCCCCATCATGATGGCGACATCTGTCGCATGACCTTTTCCGGTCAGGGAAAGCGATCCATAAAGATCGACCACAATATGTGTGGCCCTGGGAAGTTCCCCGCTGCTGACCAACAGATCAATAAAGCTTTTACCTGCATTCATTGGCCCCACGGTATGGGAGCTGGAAGGTCCAATGCCAATCTTGAAAATATCGAATGCGCTAATCATATCCACACCCTCGGATTGCCGTTCAGTGAAGACCAGGTTTCACACTCATTAAGGATCGGGGCGATCCTGAGATCGCCCCGCAAGGGATTACAGCATGTCGCCACGTACGGCGATGGCTTCAATCTCCAGCTTCACATCCTTCGGTAAGCGGGCGACCTGCACGCAGCTGCGCGTAGGGTAGATTGCCTTGTGCTCATCAAAGAACTGCTGGTACACTTGGTTAATGGTGGCGAAGTCGTTCAGGTCGGAAACGAAAACGGTGGTCTTCACGATATCGCTCACTTTCAAACCTGCAGACTCGACGATCGCTTTCACGTTTTCCAGGCTTTGACGCGCCTGATCGGCTACGTTTTCAGCCACTTCACCGGTCTGTGGACACACCGGGATTTGACCTGACGTCAATACCATGCTGCCCAGATCCACACCCTGTACGTAAGGCCCAATCGCCCCTGGCGCACATTCGGTTGCAATAACTTTTCTCATAGTCCCTCCGGCGTCAGAGCGCCTGGGTGAAAGTACGTGAAATAACATCCTGCTGCTGTTCGCGGGTCAGCGCGTTGAAGCGCACCGCATAGCCAGACACGCGGATCGTCAGGTTCGGATAGTTTTCCGGGTGCTCAATGGCATCCATCAACATTTCACGGTTCATGACGTTAACGTTCAGATGCTGCCCGCCTTCCACATGCGCTTCATGATGGAAGTAACCGTCCAGCAGACCGACCAGGTTGGTTTTACGTACGCTGTCCTCTTTGCCCAGCGCTGCCGGCACAATGGAGAAGGTGTACGAGATACCGTCTTTGGCATAGGTAAACGGCAGTTTGGCGACCGAGGTTAACGACGCCACCGCACCTTTACGATCGCGGCCATGCATCGGGTTCGCCCCTGGCGCAAACGGCGTACCTGCGCGACGTCCGTCCGGCGTGTTACCGGTTTTCTGTCCGTACACTACGTTGGAAGTGATGGTCAGGATGGACTGCGTCGGCACCGCGTTACGGTAAGTTGGCAACACCTTAATTTTCTTCATAAAGCGTTCGACCAGGTCGCAGGCAATGCTGTCCACGCGCTCGTCGTTGTTGCCGTATTGCGGATAGTCGCCTTCGATTTCGAAATCAATTGCCAGGCCGTTTTCATCGCGAATCGGTTTCACGCGGGCGTACTTAATAGCCGACAGAGAATCCGCCGCTACGGACAGACCCGCCATGCCGCAGGCCATCGTGCGATAGACATCACGATCGTGCAGCGCCATCAGCGAAGCTTCGTAGCTGTACTTGTCGTGCATGTAGTGGATGATGTTCAGCGCGCTGATGTACTGCACGGCCAGCCAGTCCATAAAGTGGTCCAGGCTCTCCATCACCGTGTCGTAGTCCAGCACGTCATCCATCAGCGGTGCCGTTTTCGGCCCGACCTGGATTTTCAGCTTCTCATCCACACCGCCGTTGATTGCGTACAGCAACGTTTTGGCGAGGTTGGCACGCGCCCCGAAGAACTGCATTTGTTTGCCGATAACCATCGGGCTGACGCAGCAGGCAATGGCATAGTCATCGCTGTCAAAGTCGGCACGCATCAAATCGTCGTTTTCGTACTGTAAAGACGAGGTGATGATCGACACCTGGGCGGCATATTTTTTGAAGGCAATCGGTAGCTGTTCAGACCACAGCACCGTCAGGTTCGGCTCAGGTGCCGGGCCCATAGTGTGCAGCGTATGCAGGTAGCGGAACGAGTTTTTCGTCACCAGCGTGCGGCCATCCAGCCCCATACCGCCGATAACTTCGGTCGCCCAGATAGGGTCGCCTGAGAACAGGGTGTCGAATTCCGGCGTACGCAGGAAGCGTACCATACGGATCTTCATAATGAAGTGGTCGATCAGCTCCTGCGCCTGCTGCTCGTCTAAAATTCCCGCTTTGAAATCACGCTCAATGTAGATGTCGAGGAACGATGCGGTGCGACCCAGCGACATCGCGCCGCCGTTCTGCGATTTCACCGCAGCCAGATAAGCAAAGTACACCCACTGCACCGCTTCCTGCGCATTACGCGCCGGGCGGGAGATATCGCAGCCATACTTCGCCGCCATTTCCTGCATTTGCAGCAGGGCGCGGCGATGTTCAGACAGCTCTTCACGCAGGCGAATCGTGGCTTCAAGATTCTGCCCCCACTCCAGGTTCGACTGGAGATCGGCAAACTGCAGTTCACGCTCGCGCACCAGGTAGCGGATACCGTACAGCGCGACGCGGCGATAGTCACCGATGATACGGCCACGACCATAGCCGTCCGGCAGACCGGTCAGCACGCCGGATTTACGGCAGCGCAGCATATCCGGAGAGTAGGCGTCGAATACACCCTGGTTATGGGTTTTACGCAGTTCAGTAAACTGGTACTCAAAATCAGCATCCATTTCACGGCCATAAGCATCAAAAGAGCTTTTGATCATGTTGATGCCGCCAAACGGATGCAGAGCACGCTTGAGTGGCTTATCCGTTTGCAGACCGACGATTTTTTCCAGTTCCTGTTCAATATAACCCGCATCGTGTGCGGTAATTGTCGTCGCAATATTGGTATCAAAATCAACCGGCGCATGCGTCGAGTTTTCAATACGGATGCCCGCCATGACTTTTTCCCACAATGCTGTGGTCGCAGGCGTGGCTTCGGCGAGGAAAGATTCATCCCCTTCATAAGGTGTATAGTTGTGCTGAATAAAATCACGGACATTAATTTCTTCTTTCCAGTCCGTACCTTTAAAGCCATTCCAGGCTTCGGCATACAGCATATCGCTGGTATCGATATTTACCTTCATGAAAAATAATCTCTCTGCTGAAAATTAATTATGCAAATTCTACTGGTGTATTAATTTTGCCTAACGCAATGGCATCACGCGCAATCATTTTCTCTTCATTCGTGGGAATAACCGCACAAATAACATGAGCATCTTTATTGGAGATAATTCTTTCGCCATGGGAATTTGGCAGACTATTCATTTCACTATCGATATTCACACCTAAAACAGCAAGGTGCTCAATCACCAGGCGGCGAATTAATACCGAGTTTTCACCTATTCCACCAGTGAAAATAATCCCATCAAGACGATGCAGCGATGCGGCATGCCCGGCGATATGACGCGCGATGCGATGCACAAACGTTTTAATCGCCAGTTGCGCACGCTCATGTCCCTCGTGCCAGGCTTTTTCCAGCGTACGTAAGTCGGACGACAAACCGGAAATACCCAGCAGGCCAGATTCCTTATTCACTACGCGTTCAAGGTCGCTTAGCGTCTGGTTGGTTTCACTGGCGATCCACGCCATCGCACCGAAGTCCACATCACCGCTGCGTGTCCCCATCATCAGGCCTTCCAGCGGCGTCATCCCCATCGAGGTATCCACGCTCTGTCCATTACGCACCGCACAGATAGACGCCCCATTCCCGAGGTGAGCCACAACCAGGCCAGAATCATCATGCGGTAGCTCAAGCAGCTCATGCGCACGTTGAGAAACATAGCGATGCGACGTGCCGTGGAAGCCGTAACGACGAACACCCAGCTCCTCAAAATATTTCCACGGTAAACCGTACATATACGCTTCAGGCGCCATTGTCTGATGGAAGCTGGTATCAAATACCGCAACCTGCTGCACGCCTGGGAAAAGATGCTGAGCAGATTCGATTCCGCTTAAGTTCGCATAATTATGTAACGGTGCTAAAGGAGAGACCCGGCGGATATTTTCGATAACTTCATCAGTAATAATGGCTGATTCGGTAAAGATATTTCCGCCGTGGGCAATGCGGTGGCCAATTAAGGCCACGCTGTCCATTAAATTACGTTTCTCCAGTTCAACGGCAATGGCTTTTAATGCGTCTTCGTAGCTGTGGTGAGCCAGCTTAGCTGGCTCTCCTCCATTAATTGCTATGAACGCATTTTCAGAGTTAATACCGTCTGCAATTCCCGCCAGTAAAACTTCACAGTTTGCTGCATCCAGCACTGAGAATTTAATGGAAGATGAACCACAGTTAATAACCAGTACTACCGGAAACTCATTCATTTCACTACTCCGCTCATCCTGAGCTTATGGATTAAAACAGTTTGTAGACAATGTTCAGGATGGTCAGCAGACCAATCGCGGTAACAAACACGTTATCCAGACGGCCACGGTATTTCGCCAGTGACGGCGCTTTACGGATGGCATACATCGGCAGCAGGCAGAGCAGTGAGGCGATAATCGGCGCGCCCATTGCTTCAATCAGGTCCAGGATGTTCGGGTTGGCGTAAGCCACAACCCAGGTGGAGCCCATGATGAAGATCATGCTGATGGTGTTCAGTTTGCCGACGGAAACTTTCGTTTTATCGCCTTTGTAACCAAACTTCAGCACCAGACCGTTCAGACCTTCCAGCGTACCCAGATAGTGGCCGAAGAAAGATTTGAAGATAGCGACCAGGGCAATGATAGAAGCACCGTACTCCAGAACGGTCGCGAAGGTGGACTTCGTACCGGACAGTGACGCGAAGTGGTTCGCCAGGTAAGACAATACTGGAATGTTCTGTGCTTTCGCATCCGCCATATTTGCCGGAGACAGCGTAAACAGGCAGCTAAAGGCGAAGAACATAACCACGGCAACCATCAGCATACTGGCGCGGGAGATGATTTTGGAACATTTCTGCTCGGTAAATTCGCGACCGAAATCTTTCTCATACTCTTCGCGTTTAGAGACCACGAAGGAAGAAACGATTGGCGAGAAGTTGAAAGAGAACACCATGATGGAAATACCCAGCCATACGGTAACCAGGATGCCGTCATGGCCAGTCAGTGCGATATTGCTGAGATCAACCTGATCGATAACCGCAGAGTTCCAGTAAGGAATCAGTGACAGAGAGATTAGCACCAGGCTGGCGATAAACGGCCATACCAGGTAGCTCATCACTTTAACCATCAGATCTTTACCGAACCAGATGACGAATGCCATCAACAGCAGCAGGAACAGTGCCACGAAGCCACGGTTTAACGCGGGCATCTGCAGCTGGTTTTCCCAGAAGGTCATAAAGGTGTTGGTAATGGTGACGCCATAAATCCACAGCAGCGGACAAATCGCAAAGAAGTAGAGGAACGTGATAACCACGCCGCCCGTTTTACCAAAGTGCTCTTCAACCGTTTCTGTGATGTTACCGGAAGGATTAGAACCGGAAAGACACAGGCGTGCCAGCGCACGGTGGCAATAGAAGGCGATGGGGTATGCTAACACCAGCATGATCAGAATGGGGATCAGTCCGCCAAAACCTGCGCGGATAGGGAAGAACAGCACCCCTGCGCCGATGGCTGTACCAAATAAACCCAGTGTCCAGGTGGTGTCCGATTTGCGCCAGGACGACTGTTTTGTCTGGCTGGATACAATGCTATCAGTAGTACTCATATCCTATCCTCAACGAAGTATATTAAGCGTCAACTAAACCAGTAATTTGAGATACACGAGAAAGGTCGATATTACCGCCAGAAATAATGCTGACTGTTTTTCTGTTCTGGATATAGCTATCTAATTTCCCGCTTAATAATGCTGCGCATGCCAGCGCACCGGCACCTTCAGTCACAACTTTATTTCGCTGAATTAATGCCACCATGCTGTTGCGAATTTCATCTTCGCTGACCAGGACAATGTCATCCACCAACTCACGAACAATTTCATACGTTAAAGTACCCGGGCGAGAGACGTCACAACCATCCGCCAGGGTGCCGGTCGTTCGGTGCGTGGTTATTTCTCCAGCGTGGAAAGATGCCGCCATGCCGTGAACGTTTTCAGACTGCACACCAATAATTCTAATTGTTGGGTTGATAGATTTAATTGCTACGGCAATACCCGCAATCAGTCCGCCACCGCCAATTGGTACAATCACGTTATCGACATCGTACAGATCTTCTAAAATTTCCAGGCCAATCGTTCCCTGGCCCGCAATAACTTTCGGGTCATCGTATGGCGGAATAAAGATACGGCCTTCCGTTTCCACAATCTCGCTGACCTTCGCGATGGTGTCGTTGAAGTTGTCGCCGTGCAGCACAACTTCTGCGGAATAATCGCAGGTTGCCGCCACTTTAGACTTCGGCGCGCCTTTTGGCATCACCACTTTGCCGTCGATGCCGAGCATAGCGCAGGAGAGAGAAACGCCTTGCGCATGGTTACCTGCAGAGCAAGCCACCACACCCTTCATTCTTTCTGCTTCAGTTAAGGAACTGAGCTTGTTAAAAGCGCCACGGATTTTAAATGAACCGGTACGCTGCATGTTTTCAAACTTGAGGAAAATTTCCCCTTTGCAACGTTCACTAAAATAGTTAGAGCGAGGCATTCCCGTTTTATAAATTTTCCCCGCCAGTCTTTTTTTCGCTTCGAGGATATCTTCAATTGCAACTGGGAGATCGTATGTAATGTGCATTAGAACCTCTTACCTGGGTATTAAAGTAAATAGATAGCCGTGACCAACGTCTGATATAGACCGATGGCGTTAATTTCTCATTAAAACAAGTTCAATCTTTAATCAATTTCAATTAATTGCTTTCGCCTACAAGAATTATATGATGAATATTCTTTGGCTAATTCAACCAAAATAGATGCTGCTTTTTTTATTCGATAATTTTTAGACCAAACGGCGGCATAACGTGCAACCGGTAAGGCTTCTTCTACCGGGATAGTAATAAACTGGTCTGAACCAAATGGGGCGGTCATATCACAGGGAATTACTGTTAAGAAATCAGCATTGAGAACAAGATTATAAATCGTGACAACGGAGTCTGTTTTAACGATGTTTTCACTGCTGATGCCATTATTTTGTAACGTGGTGAGAAGTTCGCTGTAGTAACCCATATTCGTTTGTGGCAACACCCACTGTTCGTTTTTCAACGCGCTCAGCGAGGTGATGCCGGTGCATGTTCGGGACTTACTGGCCACCAGAATAAACTCTGACTCAAAAAGCGGCTCAACATGGAGGTCCTGCAGTTTCATCTCATCACTTAGCGTACCAATGGCGAAATCCAGACGCCCATCGCGTACCGCAGGTAAGAAAGAGGAGAGCTGAGCCTCATACATGGAAACCTGCGCTTTCGGGAACACCTCTTTAAATTTTTTTATCATGCCGGACATGATGGTAAAGGCGATCAGTGAAGGGAAGCCAAACGACACATCAACGACCGCGTTGCTAGTCATGCTGTTCATCTCATCAACCATGTTTTTCATTTCGCGGGTAATGGATTCAGACCATGAAAGCATCACCTGACCTGCCTGGGTCAGTGTCACACCGGTATTTTTACGTACGACTAACTCAATGCCAAAATAAGCCTCAACATCGTTAATGATTTTGCTGACAGCGGGTTGAGTTAAACCTAATTCTTTTGCAGCCGAGCCGATAGAACCACTTCTAATGACTTCCTGAAAGACCACTAAATGCTGTGTTTTAGGGAGAGTAATAGTATTCATATCGACCTGCGTTAATTACTTTGTTGACGGCAGGAAGTGTACCAAATTAAGCAATCGAGGATATGTGCGACCACTCACAAATCCCCTTCACTTACATTTTGTAAGATTATTATTAAACAATAAAACTCTTTATAATCAAGAAATTATAAAAACACGATCTCACTTTAACCTGACTTTAATCAAAAAAAGATGGGGGGATAACGGAATTTTATGGCAATAACACACCTGTTTTTCCCGCTATTTCCAAAAATCGTGAAAGGCTATATTTCAATCAATTACAGAGCAATTATCCGGCAAAATGATGCTTAAATTTAATAAGCAACTTATCAAATTTAATTATATTTTAATTGTAACCATGAATAAATAACGCCATGCATCACATTTTTTCGCCTTATTTGTTTGTAAAGAAACATTGCATTTATTAATACTTAAACCAAATCATACATAAAATTATCATATGCAACATTATATTAACACTGGTTTTGTACGATTTATCAGCGAGTAATTTTGTGATGGCGATCGATTGCGTTCATTTATTCTCGAGAAAAACGTATCGCACAGCGTTTTGTGTTGGTTGTCACAAAACGGGAAATATCCACCAGTACCTTTTACCAGATAAAGAACGTTATCCCCTTCAATAAAGGGAATGCCACTTCTCATTGCGAGCCACCGGGTTACATCATTAACGCCATACTTAAATGCGCTGTCACTTCATGAAGGGGGATTTGCACCCAGCAATGGTTTTCTTCATCACAAAAAGTGACCTCATTGTCGCTGCCGTCTATAAGCAAAATAAAACGTGCTCCCTGGCGTTGCGCGTTCTTCTGCCGGGTCGATAAGCGTAGCGTGGAGCAGTCATTGACAATGCTCAAATGCGGGAAATTACGCCTGAGCCGGCGGCCAAGTAGTATTGCCTGATCCCGTGCCCTTTCCTGGCTGGGTATGATGACAACATCGACATGCTTAGCATAATCGCTGCTTTTTTTCGTAGCGGTAAGCAACTGCATAATCGGTTCCAGCATGAAAGCGAAGCCGCATGCAGAGACAGGATGCCCAATTAGCCGACTGGCGCTATTGTCGTAACGCCCGCCCCGACACAGTAATTTATTGTGATGCAACGAATCCGCATACCATTCAAAAAGCTGGTCGTTATAGTCATTTACGGGGAAGAGATTTTTATCGTGGGTAAAAGGGATATTCAGTGCAGTCAGTGAGTCGCAAAGGTGCGTAAAACGCTGACGGGATTGTAATGACAGGCATGCTTCAAGTTGCGGCGCCTTTTCTGCCAGGCGCAGCATCAAATTATCTTTATCACTCAGTAAGCGCTCAGGATGTTGCTCCAGGCAAGCTAACTGCCTGGCATTAAGCAGTGATGCCAGCGGCTGATAGTATTGCTGCAAGTGACGGCGAAATTGAGTGAACTCTTCGACATTGCCTAATGTATTGATTTTGAGTTCGACAAACGGCAACAGTTGTAGCGATTTGAAAAAATCGTACTGTAAGGAAATGAGTTCAATCTCAATGCCAATATCTGGATAGCCAAACGCTTCCACGCCCAATTGATGAAATTGGCTGATGTTCTGCTGGTTCTGACGGCGGAACATTGCCCCCAGATACCATAATCGTGTGCCAATTTGTAAATTCTGATATTGCGATAAAAGCCGTAGACAGCCCATCGTTCCATCACCGCGAAATAACGCCTGATGATTAAGCATTAGCTCATCACTTTCACCGGAAAAAGACCTCGTAGCGTTTTCTTCCAGCCTTTCAAGAAGCGGCATGCGGATCTCCTTGTAGCAATACTGCTGCAATAAATACTCCGCTTTTTTTTCCAGCCACTCCCAGTCCGCGGCGGGGTTCTGGTAATGCTTACGTGGACGACCACTTTTTCGTGGCCGCAGATTCCGCTGATATTTTTCTTCCAGCGACTGAGAGTAAGGTGTCGTTGCCAGTAGGCAGTTTTGCGCCAGTGATGACTCAATACGCGTAATGACTGCCGGAACAATCATCCCCAGGCAAAAGCGCTGGTAGGCACCGGAACGCTGCGCCGCATTTTCTCCGAGGCGCAGGTACTCTTCATGGGGAGTGATCCGCACTTCGGGGGAATCAGCAAAACTATGATGCGGAGTTTCATCCACGCAATGGCATTCAACGTATTTTTTTGTCAGTAAGAAATAGGCGTTGGGTTCGACGGGGCAGCAATTGTATCGACTATCCCAAAGCGTGCCATGGCGTTGGTGACGGTGGTTGAAGTAGTGGGTGTAACCTTTGGCGATATATTGCATAAAACGCCCGAGGCATTCTTTATCAGGAGCGGACAGAAATAAAAATATTTTCTTTGATGAAAGTGAATACGCATGTAATCTTACCGCATAGATACTCATTGCAGTATCGACGCATTGATAAAAATACTGGTAATCTTCTTCACCTTTAAAAATAGTTTCATCATTATGCCCGCACAATTGCACGAGGTGAGGAATTCCATCGATAAATAATCGTTTTTTTCGTGGCATAGGAATAATGTTTAAATAATATTTAAGTTGGCTAAATAGTGTTTTTTATTAGTGCATAAGCCACGTCTGTTAATATATTCGGATTTCTAGAGAATCTTACAGGAGCTACCAAAAGACAACAAGATGCCCTTTTGATAGCCCAGTTCACTTATTTCTGGTTAAGCTCATCAAGTCGTAATGCAATATCTTGAATCGCTAGTAAATTTTGCTGGTTATTTTGTAAATCCCAAAGACGAATTTGTTGATCAGCATTAATGGTCAGAATAAAACGACAACCGCTCTTAAGGGCATTTTGATGCTGTCGTTTAAGTTTGGTACCGCTACAATCAGTGAGGACACGCAAACCAGGCAAGTCTCGACGAAGCGCGCAAGCCAGCACTTGCACCTGTATGCCCCCATCCTCCAGCTCGCTGGTAATCACAACGTCAGGATGGAATTGCCACTGAGGATTCAGACCATCATAAACAGTCTGCAGCAAAAGCAACAATCGTTCGATACCTATGGCAAACCCACAGGCGGGCAATTTCTTACCATTAAATAACTCAGCCAGACCATCATAACGACCACCACCGCAGACTGTCCCCTGAGAACCTAAGTCATCGGTAATCCATTCAAAAACAGTGCGTGAATAGTAATCCAACCCGCGCACCAAGCGTGGGTTAATGTGATAGGTTATATCGGCATTGTCGAGCAGAGTCCGCAACGTATTGAAATGCCGCTGTGAATCATCCTCCAGAAAATCCAGTAAACGAGGTGCGTTCTCTATCATTTCTTGCATTTCAGGGTTTTTACTATCGAGGATACGCAGAGGGTTTACGTCCAGACGCTTGATGCTGTCTTCGTCCAACAAGTCTCTATGTTGAGTAAACCAACTCACCAGTTCCCTGCGATGTGCCTGGCGTTCTTCCGGCGTCCCTAATGAGTTAATTTCCAGCCGGACGTTCTGTGATATGCCTAAATCTTCAAATAGATCGCGCACCATAAAGATCAGTTCAGCATCAACATCGGCACCAGACATTCCGAAGGCTTCGACGCCAAACTGCGTGAACTGGCGTAACCGCCCTTTTTGCGGACGCTCGTAACGAAACATCGGTCCCTGATACCACAAACGCTGTGACTTGTTGTAACACATGTTATTTTCCAGGACCGCACGCATACATCCGCTGGTCCCTTCCGGACGCAAGGTAATATGCTCACCGCTTTTATCGGTAAAATCGTACATTTCTTTTGAGACGATATCGGTCGCTTCACCCACCGCACGTTCAAAGAGCGCAACGGGCTCCAGGAGCGGCAGACGCATTTCCTGGTATCCATAACGAAACGCCATTTGATGAAATTTACGCTCCAGCCACTGCCACATTGGTGTTTCGTCAGGCAGCACATCGCGCATACCTCGTATAGCCTGAATTTTGCTCATGACAACTCCTTGCTTAATAAAGAAAAAGATTGTTCAGTCAAATTGTGCTGCGGGACACCCTTGTTCAGACGATGGCGCCGGGCAACATAAAGAAGGTAAAGAGGGATGGTGATCATCTGTAAAATAATGCCCCATACCACGGTAGAGGCACTCTCTGTCATTAGCGCCAGTGCAATAAAGCTCAACGCAACCAGGCTGAGGCAGCAATAACTCCAGAAACTGGCATCACCTCCCCGGCGATGAACAACTATCATGACCGGCAGTGATACTGCAGCAAATGCATAGGGGAGTAAGCTGGCAGAGATGGCCAATGTAATCACGCTCTGGAACTGGTTCTGCAGATTTGGCGACAATGTGAATAGCAGGAGCGCAGTCATCAGCGCTGCAGTAAAAATCAACCCACACCAGGGAACACCATGGCGGTTAGTACGGGCAAAAAAAGCAGGGAGTAAATTATCTTCCGCCGCAGCCCTGGGCACTTCAGTTTGCAGGATTTGCCAACCAGGCATCGCCCCGAGGCAAGCGATAACGACCATGGCTGAAATAATCGCCCCAACCGTACTTCCCCACATTGCTTTTGCGCTGTCGGCAAAAGGAGAGGAGGAGTTCATCAGCACATCATGGGGGAGTAGCCCCATCATGACATTGGTTGAACTGGCATAACATAACCCAGCGAGCCCCAACCCTAACAAGGTGGCCAGAGGTATTGTGCGGCGTGGGTTTTTCACTTGGCTAAACGAGACCGATGCAGATTCAATGCCCAGAAAACCCCATAATGAGATAGTTGCCGCGTTAATGATTGCCTGATGATCACTGACGCCACTAAGATTCCAGGCTGCCTGATAACGCGCAACGTCAAAATGTCCCCAGCCCATGACGCCGATGCTGAGGATCACCAGCACCATGCAGCTGCCCGTGAACATTTGCATATAGCCAACCCGTTTCGCTCCACGTAATCCCCAAAGAACAGAGCACCAAAGCAGCACTATGCATGCTGTCGTACCATAAAGTGGGTTGTGTAATACCGGGAAGAAGAAAGAGAGATATCCCACGCCGGCTAACAGCAGCGCGCAGTTGCCAATCCACGTTGACAACCAATAGAACAATGTCATTTGTAGGCCGATAAAGGGGCCAAAGCTGGCAGTAATACTGGCTATGATGCCGCCATTGCGCGGAAATAACTCACTCATTTTGCAGAAAATGAGTGCCAGGGCAGCAATCGCTAAAAACGCGAGTCCCCATCCCCAGACAGAGATTGAACCTATTCTCGCAAGCGTGGCAGGCAGCATAAACACACCGCTACCCATCATATTTGATGCTGTCATCATGGTCAGCGCAAGCAGACCCATTTGGTTTGTCTTCGCGCAACATTTATCCATGCCAGTCCTCATTTAATAGATCATAGTGAGATGAACGGGACTCCTCCCGCGCATGTCCAGGGCCAAAGTTTGTCGTTACAACCCATCGGTAAAGCGTTAATCTCGTTGAAGGCTCTGTAAGAACAGAGCCTGATAGACGCAACCGATAATGATTGGTCTCGGCATCGGTTGCGCCGCCCCTGAGGGCAGTGATGATTATCACTGCCCTTTCTTCATGCGGCCTGCTGGTTCAGGTCAGCAATCACATCGTCAATCAGCTCATCAATCTTGCTGGAGTCAAGGTGGTGCGCAGTGGTAATCAGGTGAGCGATGTCACCGGAGGTGGCCAGACAGTGCTTCTTCCAGACGGCTTCTGACGGACAAGGGAAAACCACGGTAATAGAGTTTTTATTGCGCCAGGCATCAATACCAGCAGCCTGTAAGCGATCGACTGCGTACTGCGCCATATTCAGGCTATGTTCAATGCGGCGTTGCCAGTCGCTCCAGGAATGGCTGCGAATAGCTTCCCACATCATTAGCGGTGTATGGCCGTTACGAGAACCAGAAATGGTTTTATCGTGTGCAGAGATGTAATCAATTTCGACAGAAATCCGGTCAACGTTTTTCCTTTTCGCTACCACGATGCCGCAGGGAATAGGCGAACCAATCATTTTGTGACCTGAAACGCCAATAGAATCAATACCATCAGCGAAGTTAAAAGGCTGCGGATCGTTCACAAACGGCAAAATCATACCGCTCAACGCAGCATCAGCGTGTAGATAATAATCGTCACGTTTGATACCCAGTTGACCAATCCGTTGTTGGATCTCAGCAATATTATCAATAGCGCCACGAACGGTTGTGCCGATATTTGCAAAAATAATCGGATGTTCTTCGTTATCGCGTTGAATTTTACGAATCAAATCATCATAGTCCATCTCACCATTCGGCTGTGATTCCACCAGACTTGATTTAATGCGCAACAACTTAACAATTTTCGCAACGGAATAATGAGTATCTTTCGAGTAATAAAGCGTACCTTCTGGAAACAGTTCACGCCCCAGATAGCAGCCAAACATATTACCTTCAGTTCCCCCATTGGTAACGTAACCCCAGCTTTCTTCAAATGGGATTTTGAAAATACTGGCGAAATACTCCATTACTTCTTTTTCAAAATCAAACGAGTTCAGCAAATAATTGCAATACTCCCCCCAGTCACCACAATTATTTATGGAGAAACGCATAAACCGTTCCAGTATCGTGTAATCGAAGTCGGCTGACTCCGGATAACCTATATTAAAATACTGATTTTTTACGCAATATGACCAAAAAGCATCGAGCTTATTCTGATCGACAATAGATAATGTCATTTTAAACTCCCGTGGATAAAACCAATACAGTTGGATACGTTTAGATACGTTTATCTAAATAAAGAATATCCTGACCTTTCTTACTACGCCCGGCAGCAACAAATGAGAACAATGGAATGGTTACCATCATCATCAAGATGCCCCAGAATATGGAGTCGCTGCCAGAACCAAGCAAAGCAAAAATGCAGTAAATCATGCCAATAACAACCAACGTGCAGTAAAACATAAACGATCTTCCACGATTGGCTTTCTTTGAAACAAGGATGATTGGAAGCGAAATCAGGGCGTACATATATGGCAGAAGTGAAGCAAATACCGACATTAAGATTACAGCCTGGAATTGTTTCGCCAGATTCGGAGATGCCGTCAGAAGCAAGACAATACTCATTAATACACCGGTAAAAACGAGGCTTTTCATCGGGACATCTTGCTTGTTGGTTTCTTCAAAGAATTTCGGGAAAAGTCCTTGTTGAGCACCTGCGCGCGGGCCTTCTGACTGAAGTATCAACCAACCTGAAATTGAGCCAAAGCAGGCAATGATGCTCAGTGCGGAAGCAATGTTCCCTGCCGTATTACCGAACATATAGCGTGCGGCATCAGCAAAAGGTGCGGCTGAATCTACCAGAACATTATGTGGTACCAACCCCATAATAACAGTGCAGCTACCAACATAGCATACGGAAGCGATTAATAACCCCATAACGGTAGCCCGAGGAACCGTGCGTTCTGGATCTTCGACCTGACCGGTAGAAACGACTGCAGATTCAATACCAAGGAAGCCCCATAGCGCAATCGACGCAGCAGAAATAATTGCCGAGGAATCACTATGTCCCGTTCCATTATAAACTTCAGTATAGAGCGACGGGTTAAACCAGAACCACCCAATAAATCCTACGCCTAATATTACGATTAACCCGCAGGTTGCGGTAAAGGATTGTGCCCGCCCCGCAACTTTGGCACCAAAACTAGCAAGGAAAACAAATGCCCACAGAATAATAATTGCGGCAATACAACCGTAAGTTGGATTTTTAAGCTCCGGGAAAAAGAAACTGAGATAGCCGACACCTGCGACCAATAATGCAACGTTACCTACCCATGCGCTGATCCAATAGCACATTGTTGTCTGAAACCCAATGAATGGGCCGAAGGCATCACTGGCATAAGCAACGATACCGCCGGTACGAGGTGTAATTAAACTGGTTTTAGCGAAAACTAATGCAAGTGCAATAACACCGATGATGGTAAATACCCATCCCCATATTGAGATGGAGCCTATGCCTGCGAGATTAGTTGGCAACATAAATACGCCAGACCCCATCATATTTGATGCAGTCACTAACGTTAGGGCAATGACTCCCATTTTATGAGCAGAGCCTGAGCTTACTGTTCCCATAATGGTTTCCTATTAATTTAAAATTTTGCAATAAGTGGAAATTCGTACTGAATTCGTGGGTCATTGTTATGAATAGAAATGTCCATTATTGTGACAACAATCAAAAATAATAATGAATCAATTTTTTTTGAGCGGTTTTCCCGCTCACTTTTTAACCATTTTATTAGTAATTGACTCTGTCCCCTTTTATTCGACCTGAATAAAGAAAAGGCGACACTAAAATAATCAGAAAAAAATCACGACGATCATTTATTAATAATGTAATTTTTTGTTGATGGTATTGCTTTAATGTTAAAGATCATGAGTAATTTAAAGACACTCTGTTTATCACGCCAAAAACGGGTATTTCTGATATGAATAAAGTAGAAGATGGCAATTCAAAGGAGAGAACATAATTTATGTTACAACGGACAGAATAATGACTTCCTGTGGGCTACGCCACACAAAGTAAAAACCCCGCCGAAGCGGGATTCTATAAAGAGTGAAGCTGACCGATAAGCCGCGTTCTTTTGAGCATAGCGTCGTGGACAGTCATTCATCTATTCTGTCTCACAAAGCAAAAACCCCGCCGAAGCGGGGTTCTATAAAGAGTGAAGCTGACCGATAAGCCGCGTTCTTTTGAGCATAGCGTCGTGGACAGTCATTCATCTATTCTGTCTCACAAAGCAAAAACCCCGCCGGAGCGGGATTCTATAAAGAGTGAAGCTATCCGATAAGCCGCGTTCTTTTGAGCATAGCGTCGTGGACAGTCATTCATCTATTCTGTCTCACAAAGCAAAAACCCCGCCGAAGCGGGGTTCTATAAAGAGTGAAGCTGACCGATAAGCCGCGTTCTTTTGAGCATAGCGTCGTGGACAGTCATTCATCTATTCTGTCTCACAAAGCAAAAACCCCGCCGGAGCGGGATTCTATAAAGAGTGAAGCTATCCGATAAGCCGCGTTCTTTTGAGCATAGCGTCGTGGACAGTCATTCATCTATTCTGTCTCACAAAGCAAAAACCCCGCCGGAGCGGGATTCTATAAAGAGTGAAGCTATCCGATAAGCCACGTTCTTTTGAGCATAGCGTCGTGGACAGTCATTCATCTATTCTGTCTCACAAAGCAAAAACCCCGCCGGAGCGGGGTTCTATAAAGAGTGAAGCTGACCGATAAGCCGGGTTCTGTCGTGGACAGTCATTCATCTAGGCCAGCAATCGCTCACTGGCTCAAGCAGCCTACCCGGGTTCAGTACGGGCCGTACCTTGTGAACCCCTATTTGGCCTTGCTCCGGGTGGAGTTTACCGTGCCACGGACTGTTACCAGCCGCGCGGTGCGCTCTTACCGCACCCTTTCACCCTTACCTGATCCCACTTGCGTGGGCCATCGGCGGTTTGCTCTCTGTTGCACTGGTCGTGGGTTTCCCCCCCAGGCGTTACCTGGCACCCTGCCCTATGGAGCCCGGACTTTCCTCCCCTCCGCCCGTCTCCCCCGAAGAGGACGACGACGAAGCGGCGACTGTCTGGTCAGCTTCGGCGCGCAGTATAGAGGGTTTGTGCGGTGTTGTCACCCCGCACTGCGCATTCCTATCGCTAACGTGGCAGCGATGTTTCTTGAGGCGCGATAAATATTATCCGATGCCCCGCGGAAAGCGTCCTCCAGCGTGCCGATCCTGGTTAATACGCTAAACACCGCATCAATGCCATATTGGTGTACCACGTCCACATCGCGTGTCAGGCTACCGGCAATACCAATTACTGGTTTATGGTACTTCTTCGCGACGCTCGCCACGCCCACCGGCACTTTGCCATGCACACTCTGGCTGTCGATACGCCCCTCTCCGGTCACCACCAGCGTACAATCGTGAATATGTTCTTCCAGATTGAGCGCCTGAGTCACAATCTCGATACCACTGCGCAGCTCCGCGCCTAAAAAAGCCATTAACGCGGCCCCCATTCCACCAGCCGCTCCCGCGCCAGGTACGTCTTTCACATCCACCCTGAGCGATTTTTTAATGATATCGGCATAGTGGGAAAGATTGCGGTCCAGCTCGACAATGTGTTCCTCAGTCGCCCCTTTCTGAGGCCCAAAGATGCGGGATGCGCCAGTATCGCCCGTCAGAGGATTCGTCACATCACAGGCAACACGGATTGAACAGGTTTTTAAGCGCTGATCCAGCCCCGAAACATCGATGGTATTGAGGCAAATCAGGCTACCGCCGCCGTAACCGATTTCAGTACCGTTGGCATCACAGAGTTTTGCTCCCAGTGCCTGCACCATACCCGCGCCGCCGTCATTGGTCGCGCTACCGCCAATGCCGATAATGATACTTTTCGCACCGCTTTCCAGCGCCTGCAAAATCAACTCTCCGGTACCACAAGACGTTGTCACTAATGGATTGCGTTTTTCAGGAGGAACCAACGCCAGGCCGCTGGCTGCAGCCATTTCGATAAACGCGGTTTTACCGTCACCGGACATGCCCCAGCAGGCATTCACTTTTTCACCCAGCGGCCCCGTCACCCACGCGGAATATTCACTCCCTTGCGTGGCGGCAATCATGGCTTCGACCGTTCCTTCGCCGCCGTCGGCCACCGGAACTGAAACATATTGCGCATCGGGAAATATTTCCCGAAATCCTTTTTCTATTGCCTGAGCGACCTCAGTGGCAGATAGACTTTCTTTATAAGAGTCTGGGGCAATTACGATTTTCATAGTTATGTAGCCTGACTGTGCCGCGCAAGGCAAGAAATACAGGGCGCACATCCGCGCCCTTCTTGTTAGCGTGTGACTTCCACTTTCGCCAGTTTTTCGTAGTAGCATGCGAGCGCGCTGTGATCGGCGGTGCCCATCCCATCTGCACGCAGCGCCTGCATCATCTCCATGACTGCAGCAGTCAGCGGCAACTGCGCGCCGACCCCATGCGAGGTATCCAGTGCGTTCGCCAGATCCTTAATATGCAGATCAATACGGAAGCCTGGCTTGAAGTTGCGGTCCATAACCATCGGCGCTTTCGCGTCCAGTACGGTGCTTCCCGCCAGCCCGCCACGGATCGCCTGATACACCAGATCCGGGTTCACACCCGCTTTGGTCGCCAGCGTCAGCGCTTCAGACATCGCGGCAATGTTCAGCGCCACAATCACCTGGTTCGCCAGCTTAGTGACGTTACCCGCGCCAATGTCACCGGTATGCACCACGGAGCCTGCCATCGCTTTCAGCAGATCGTAGTACTTGTCGAAAATCGCTTTATCACCGCCAACCATCACCGACAACGTGCCATCAATCGCTTTTGGCTCGCCGCCGCTGACCGGCGCATCCAGCATATCCACGCCTTTCGCTTTCAGCGCCTCGCTGATTTCACGGCTGGCTAACGGCGCAATGGAGCTCATGTCGATAAGCACTGTGCCCGGTTTCGCCCCTTCAATAATTCCGCCTTCACCCAGCGCCACTTCCTTAACATGCGGAGAGTTCGGCAGCATGGTGATGATCACGTCGCACTGTTCAGCAATATCTTTCGCCGTGGCGGCGGTTTCTGCACCAGCGGCAATGACTTGTGCAATGGATTCCGGGTTACGGTCAGCAACCACCAACGAGTAACCTGCCTTGAGGAGGTTTTTACTCATTGGTTTACCCATGATACCGAGGCCAATAAAACCAACTTTCATTGTCATGTCTTTATCTCTCTACTGTCGATGGTGGTTATTTCTTAAAAGAATCAGCCAGTTTCTGCGTGGCTGAACGGAACACGCCAAGGTCGCTGCCAACAGCAACAAAGGTCGCGCCCCACTCCAGATAACGACGCGCATCCGCCTCTACCGGGGCCAGAATGCCGCTTGGTTTGCCATGTGCTTTCGCGCGGGCAAAAATGTGCTGGATAGCTTTCTGCACATCAGGATGCGACGCATTGCCGAGGTGGCCTAGCGCCGCAGCCAGATCGCTTGGGCCGACGAAGACACCGTCTACGCCTTCGGTCGCCGCGATAGCGTCAACGTTATCAACGCCCTGCTGACTTTCGATCTGCACGATGATGGTGATGTTCTTATTCGACTGCGCAAAGTAGTCCGGTACGGTGCCAAACATATTGGCGCGATGGGAGACGGACACGCCGCGAATACCTTCCGGCGGATAGCGGGTCGACGCCACGGCGTTCACTGCCTCTTCTTGTGTCTCAACGAACGGGATCAGGAAGTTGTAAAACCCAATATCCAGCAGGCGCTTGATAATCACCGGCTCGTTGGTCGGTACGCGCACGACTGGCGCGCTGGCGCTACCTTTCAGCGCCATCAATTGCGGGATAAACGTCGAGATATCGTTCGGCGCGTGTTCGCCATCCAGCACCAGCCAGTCAAAACCTGCCAGGCCTAAAACCTCGGTACTGATTGGGCTGGCTAATGCAGACCAGCAGCCAATCTGAATCTGTTGCGCCGCGAGGGCCGCTTTAAACTTATTCGGAAAAATCGTGTTATTCATCGCCTATACCTTTGTTTATTTCTGCAATTCCATACGTTTAATGTCACCGACAATAAACAGGTAGCAAACCATCGCCATCAGCGCCGAGCATCCTACAAACATCAGCGCAGCATTAAATGAGTGCAGCTCGCTCACCAGATAACCAATCACCAGCGGGGTGACGATGGAAGCGACGTTGCCAAATACGTTAAATACCCCCCCGCACAGACCGACGATTTCTTTCGGTGCGGTATCGGAGATCACCGGCCAACCCAGCGCGCCGAAGCCTTTGCCGAAGAACGCCAGCGCCATCAGCGCGACGACCAGGGTGGTGTTATCGGTGTAGTTACACAGAATAATGGTCGACGCGAGCAACATTCCGAGCACAATCGGCAGCTTACGTGCCAGGGTGATGCTGAAGCCGCGTTTAATCAGATAATCAGAGAACACACCGCCGAGCACGCCACCGGCAAATCCGCACAGCGCAGGAATCGACGCCACCAGACCCACTTTCAGAATCGACATGCCTTTTTCTTGCACCAGGTAGATCGGGAACCAGGTCAGAAAGAACCAGGTGATGGTATTGATAAAATACTGTCCGAAGAACACCCCAAGCATCATGCGATTAGTCAGCAACTGCTTGATATAATGCAGCTTAGGACCGCCAGATGCCGCAGCGCCCGGCTTCTTGTGATCCATATCCACAACCGCGCCGTTGTCAGAGATAAACTTCAGCTCTTCCTGCGACATACGCGGGTGATCGGTTGGGTTATGAATAAACTTTACCCACAGGCCGGTGAGCACAAAACCGATAACGCCCATCACGGTAAAGACGTGCTCCCAACCCCAGGCGAAGGTCAGCCAGCCCAGCAGCGGCGAAAACAGCGCCAGAGAGAAATATTGTGCGGAGTTAAAAATTGCGGATGCCGTACCGCGCTCTTTCATCGGGAACCAGGCCGCCACAATACGGGCGTTCGCCGGGAAGGACGGCGCTTCCGAGAAGCCCAGCATGAAACGCATGATGAACATTGAAATACCTGCCCAGGCCAGCGGAAACATATCCACGAATCCCTGCAGGAAGGTAAACAGCGACCAGAAAAACAGGCTGTAAGTGTAGACTTTCTTCGAGCCGAATTTATCCAACAGCCAGCCGCCGGGGATTTGCATCAACAGATAAGCCCAGCCGAAGGCGGAGAAAATGTAACCCATTGAGATGGCGCTGAGCTGCAACTCTTTCGCCACTTCCGTACCGGCAATAGACAACGTCGCACGGTCCGCGTAGTTAACGGCGGTAACAATAAAGATTATCAGCAATATTAAATAACGAGTGTGCGTACCTTTCTTTTTCTCTACCACCGTATCCAGTATCATACTATTTACCTCAGGTTACCTCGGGCACATGTCTTTTATTATTCGGCAGGCATTTTTAAGAATTAATTACCACCAATAAAAATACGCAATAATTTATCAGGTGCTATGAAACCGTGATTTAGTATAATCAGCACGACAAGGTTAATCATTGTGCAAATGCTCACTAAAGAAAATACGTTAGAATATTATCTTGGGCAAATGCACATAAGCATGGGCGCTAATGCACACATTTACGTATTGCCACCTCTGGCAGCATGATGTACCTGAGTTTAAGTGATCATGGTCACATTCTCAGATTTAATCTCCTGACATTCTTATTTCACAATACCAAGTTTTTATTGCTTTTAATTAGCTGCAATATAACAACACCCATACAATTATTATCACCACCTGGCTGGAGAATACTGGACAATGGCCGACATCGAAATTAGACAAGAATCGCCAACGGCGTTTTATATTAAAGTTCACGACACAGATAATGTGGCGATTATTGTCAATGACAATGGTCTGAAAGCCGGGACACGTTTTCCTGATGGACTGGAGCTAATTGAACATATTCCCCAGGGTCATAAAGTGGCGCTCGTGGACATTCCTGTTCACGGCGAAATCGTGCGTTATGGCGAAGTGATAGGCTATGCCGTTCGCGATATCCCCCGCGGTAGTTGGATCGATGAATCGATGGTTGAACTGCCAAAAGCCCCGCCGCTGGAAACATTACCGCTGGCAACCAAAGTCCCGGAACCGCTGCCGCCGCTGGAGGGGTATACCTTCGAAGGGTACCGCAATGCTGACGGCAGCGTCGGCACCAAGAATCTGCTCGGCATCTCCACCAGCGTGCACTGTGTGGCGGGCGTGGTGGACTATGTAGTGAAAATCATTGAGCGCGATCTGCTGCCCAAATATCCGAACGTCGACGGCGTGGTGGGGCTCAATCACTTGTACGGCTGCGGCGTGGCGATCAATGCCCCAGCCGCCATCGTGCCGATTCGTACAATCCACAATATTGCGTTGAACCCGAACTTCGGCGGTGAAGTAATGGTCATCGGCCTTGGCTGCGAAAAACTCCAGCCTGAGCGCCTGCTGGAAGGTACTCACGATGTGAAAAGTATTCCGGTAGACAGCGCCAGTATCGTCAGCCTGCAGGATGAAAAACACGTTGGTTTTAAATCCATGGTAGAAGACATTTTGCAGGTCGCTGAGCGCCACCTGGCAAAGCTCAATCAGCGCCAGCGCGAAACCTGTCCGGCATCAGAACTGGTTGTCGGCATGCAATGCGGCGGCAGCGATGCGTTTTCTGGCGTAACGGCCAACCCGGCGGTAGGTTATGCCTCCGACCTGCTAGTTCGCTGCGGTGCGACCGTGATGTTCTCGGAAGTGACCGAAGTCCGCGATGCGATCCATCTTCTGACCCCACGGGCAGTTAACGAAGAGGTGGGCAAGCGTCTGCTCGAAGAGATGGCCTGGTACGACAACTATCTCGATATGGGAAAAACTGACCGCAGCGCTAACCCCTCTCCGGGTAACAAGAAAGGCGGTCTGGCAAACGTGGTGGAAAAAGCGCTGGGTTCTATTGCCAAGTCAGGCAAGAGCGCGATTGTCGAAGTATTGTCGCCGGGTCAGCGTCCAACCAGGCGCGGCCTGATTTATGCCGCCACCCCGGCAAGCGATTTTGTCTGTGGTACGCAGCAGGTTGCTTCCGGCATTACCGTGCAGGTGTTCACCACCGGTCGCGGTACGCCGTACGGTCTGATGGCCGTGCCGGTGATAAAAATGGCGACGCGAACTGAACTGGCTAATCGTTGGTTTGACCTGATGGACATCAACGCAGGCACCATCGCGACCGGAGAAGAAACCATCGAAGAAGTAGGGTTAAAGCTATTCAAGTTCATTCTCGACGTGGCCAGCGGTCGTAAGAAAACCTTCTCGGATCAGTGGGGATTACATAACCAGCTGGCGGTATTTAACCCGGCACCGGTAACCTGATTTTTCACTGTTTTTTCTTCAGGAGCATGTCTACGGGCATGCTCTTTTTTTTGGCATAAACTTTCGCAACCCTCCCATTACTTTCGAAACTTTCATTTTTCAGATCGAAATCACAAAAAAACATTACGAAACCCTATACTTTATTTCGAAGAAAGAAATCGAAAGACTTCGGAGGAAGTATGTTTATCATTTCAAGCAAAACGATGCTGAAGAAGGCTCAACAAGAGGGCTACGCCGTCCCCGCGTTTAACATCCACAATCTCGAGACCTTACAGGTTGTCGTGGAAACGGCTGCCGAGCTACGTTCTCCGTTGATCGTCGCCGGAACGCCAGGTACGTTTAGCTACGCTGGTGTAGGTAATATAGTCGCTATCGCCAGCGAGCTGGCCAGAAGCTGGAACCACCCCCTGGCAATTCATCTCGATCACCATGAAAGCGTCAGCGATATTGAAGCGAAAGTCTCCGCAGGGATTCGCTCTGTCATGATCGACGGCTCCCATTTACCGTTTACCGATAACATCGCGTTGGTCAAAAGCGTGACGGATTACTGCCACCACTATGACGTCAGCGTTGAAGCAGAACTGGGACGCCTGGGCGGGCAAGAAGATGATCTGATCGTGGATGGCAAGGATGCACTTTATACCCACCCTGAGCAGGCTCGAGAGTTCGTAGAAAAAACAGGTATCGACTCACTGGCAGTCGCCATTGGCACTGCCCATGGCTTGTACACCGCAGAACCAAAACTGGACTTTGAACGGTTAGCGGAAATTCGTCAATGCGTTGATATTCCTTTAGTTTTACATGGCGCTTCCGGCCTGCCCCCTCAGGATATTAAACGCGCAATCACTCTCGGGATCTGCAAAGTCAACGTCGCTACCGAACTCAAAATCGCCTTTGCTGACGCACTCAAAAACTACCTGAGCGCCCACACCGATGCGAACGATCCACGGCACTACATGGTGCCAGCAAAAACAGCGATGAAAGAGGTGGTACGTAAAGTCATTGCCGACTGCGGCTGCGAAGGAAAGCTGTAAGTCCTTCATTAATTTGAATTGCACGGGTGCTGACAAAGGTTTGTTTTTAAAGCTGGATCACGAAAGATGCTTTTACCCTTTGCCTTCAATCCAAAAATATTATGAAGATAAACAAAAGATATCGGAGATAGAAGTGAAAGAAATAATCTCTCGTCATAAAGCGGGTGAACATTTGGGAATTTGTTCTGTTTGTTCAGCCCACCCGCTGGTGATTGAATCCGCACTACGTTTTGATCTCAATACAGACAGTAAAGTGCTGATCGAAGCGACATCTAATCAGGTAAATCAGTTTGGCGGCTATACCGGGATGAAGCCTGCCGATTTCCGTGACTTTGTGTATAACATTGCAGAACAAGTCGGTTTCCCTCGTGAAAGACTGATTCTCGGGGGCGATCACCTCGGTCCTAACTGCTGGCAAAATGAACCGGCAGCAGAGGCAATGGCGAAATCCGTAGATTTAATTAAAGCTTATGTCGCCGCTGGATTCAGTAAAATCCATCTTGATGCCTCTATGTCCTGTGCTGACGATCCCACACCGCTGGATCCAATGGTTGTCGCCGAGCGCGCCGCTGTGTTATGCCAGGCCGCAGAAGCAACAGCCACTGAAGAACAGAAACGCCAATTAACTTACGTTATAGGGACAGAAGTTCCTGTACCTGGCGGAGAAGCCAGTACTATTGGTACCGTACATGTTACCCGCGAAGAAGATGCTGCCCGTACTCTGGAAACACACCAGGTCGCTTTTCGCGCATTAGGGCTTGAAGAAGCATTAACCCGTGTGATCGCCATTGTCGTCCAGCCAGGCGTAGAGTTTGATCACACACAGATCATTCACTATCAACCACAAGCCGCACAAGCGCTTTCCGCCTGGATCAAAGAGACGCCGATGGTCTACGAGGCGCACTCCACAGATTATCAAACCCGTCAGGCCTATCGTGACCTGGTACGTGACCACTATGCGATTCTGAAAGTCGGTCCCGCGCTGACTTTCGCCCTTCGCGAAGCTATTTTTGCGCTGGCACAAATGGAAAATGAGCTGATCTCTCCGGAACAACGGAGCCGGGTGCTGGAGGTGATTGATGAAGTCATGCTGAATGAGCCGGACTACTGGAAAAAATACTATCGTCCAACCTGGAGCCAGGCGATGGTCGATATTCACTTCAGCTTGTCTGACCGTATTCGCTACTACTGGCCTCATCCGCGTATTCGTCAAAGCGTGGAAAAGTTAATTGCCAACCTGAACGGTGTGGCATTACCGCTGGGACTAATTAGCCAGTTTATGCCCGTGCAGTTTGAGCGCCTGCCAGAAGGAACGCTCACAGCTACACCACATAATCTGATTATCGACAAAATCCAGGACGTTCTGCGTGCCTATCGCTTTGGCTGCGCGCCAGTTATCGCCTGAAATCTGGAGAATATATGAGCCAACTCTTTGTCCGAACCGGAATTAATTTTAGCTCGTGTCAGCATGCGCTGGTGCACATTGGGGAAGAGATGCTGGCCAAAGGGGTCGTGCATGAAAGCTACCCGCAGGCCCTGATTGAGCGTGAAGCAACCTTTCCAACTGGAATCGCGCTGGAACATCATGCCGTTGCGATCCCGCACTGTGAAGCCGTTCATGCGAAATCGCCAGCTATCTATCTGATTCGCCCAGAGACGCCTGTCAACTTTCAGCAGGCAGATGATGATGAAGAGATAGCGGTCTCTTTAATTATTGCCTTAATCGTTGAAAACCCGACGGCGCAGCTGAAGCTCCTGCGTCGTCTGTTTAGTGAGCTGCAAAACCCGAACACCATTGAAGCATTATTGAATGCGCCAGATGCTGAACTGGCAATGCTCTTTCGGGAAAAAATCCTTGAGTCTGAGCCTTGCGCCCAGGCTTGATAAAAAACTGATAATAAAAGGAATACCCTATGAAACGTAAAGTAATTGTGGCTTGTGGCGGTGCTGTAGCAACTTCAACAATGGCAGCAGAAGAAATTAAAGAATTGTGTGAAGCCAACAATATCCAACTCGACCTGGTTCAGTGCCGGGTAACGGAAATCGAAACCTATATGGATGGAGCAGATCTTATCTGTACCACCGCCCGTGTTGACCGTACTTTTGGCGATATCCCTGTGGTCCACGGCATGCCTTTTGTTTCAGGCGTAGGTATCGAAGCGTTGCAGCAAAAAATACTGACTATCCTCGTGGGGTAACGCCATGTTTAGCGAAATAATGCGTTATATCCTCGATTTAGGTCCAACGGTTATGTTGCCGCTCGTGATCATCATCTTCTCAAAACTATTGGGGATGAAGCTCGGGGATTGTTTTAAATCTGGTCTGCATATTGGGATCGGCTTCGTCGGCATTGGTCTGGTTATTGGCCTGATGCTGGATTCTATCGGGCCTGCCGCAAAAGCAATGGCGGAGCAGTTTCAAATCAACCTGCATGTCATTGATGTTGGTTGGCCGGGTTCATCACCAATGACCTGGGCTTCGCAAATTGCGCTAATTGCGATTCCTGTCGCCATTGGTGTGAATATCCTGATGCTGGTTACCCGCATGACCCGCGTGGTGAACGTCGACATCTGGAATATCTGGCATATGACGTTTACCGGCGCCATGTTGCATCTGGCAACCGGTTCATACTGGCTGGGCATTCTCGGCGTGGTTGTTCACGCCGCATTTGTCTACAAACTTGGCGACTGGTTTGCGAAAGACACGCGCGACTTTTTCGGTCTCGAAGGTATTGCCATCCCACACGGCTCATCAGCCTATCTGGGGCCAATAGCGGTCCTGGTTGATACGATCATTGAAAAAATCCCGGGTCTGAATCGCATTCATTTCAGTGCAGATGATGTACAGAAACGCTTCGGTCCTTTTGGTGAGCCAGTCACCGTCGGTTTTGTTATGGGCTTAGTGATCGGCTTGTTAGCCGGGTATGACATCAAAGCAGTATTGCAACTGGCGGTAAAAACTGCTGCCGTTATGCTGCTCATGCCGCGCGTCATTAAACCGATTATGGATGGCTTAACACCTATCGCGAAGCATGCCCGCAAACGCCTGCAGGCGAAATTTGGCGGTCAGGAGTTCTTAATTGGTCTGGATCCCGCATTGCTGCTCGGCCATACGTCGGTGGTTTCCGCCAGCCTGATCTTTATTCCGCTGACCATTCTGATTGCCGTGCTGGTCCCAGGTAATCAGGTTCTGCCCTTCGGTGATCTTGCCACTATTGGGTTCTTCGTCGCAATGGCGGTAGCCGTTCATCAGGGAAATCTATTCCGCACGCTGATCTCTGGCGTCATCATCATGGGCATCACCTTGTGGATCGCCACCCAGACCATCGGCTTACACACTCAGCTTGCCGCCAACGCCGGGGCACTGAAAGCAGGTGGAATGGTCGCCTCTCTGGACCAGGGGGGCTCGCCGATCACCTGGTTACTGATTCAGCTCTTTACCTGGCAAAACGTCGTGGCGTTTGCAGTTATTGCCATCATTTACTTCGCAGGTGTGCTATTGACCTGGCGCCGGGCACGTAATTTCGTCGCCGCCGAAAAAGCAGCCGCTATCTCAGAAAGCCAGCCCACATCTTAATTTCTGGGGAGCATTTGCTCCCCTTCACATTTCTGGAGACTCTTATGAAATCAGTGGTTATTCACGCTGAGGGAGACGTACGCGTTGAAGAACGTCCCATGCCCCAACTGCAAGCCGATAACGATGTATTGGTCAGGGTGGTTAGTTCAGGACTTTGCGGTTCTGATATCCCGCGTATTTTCTCTCATGGTGCGCATTATTACCCAATAACGCTGGGTCATGAATTTAGTGGTTATGTTGAATCCTACGGCACTGGCGTTACTGATATGCAACCAGGCGACGCCGTTGCCTGTGTGCCGCTGCTCCCCTGCTTCCACTGTCCTCAGTGTGAGCGTGGTTACTTTTCGTTGTGTAAGCAATATCAGTTTGTCGGTTCGCGTAGCGAAGGGGGCAATGCGGAATATGTGGTCGTAAAACGCGCCAATCTGTTCCGACTGCCATCAGATATGCCGATTGATGACGGGGCATTCATCGAACCGATTACCGTCGGTTTGCATGCCTTCCATCTGGCCCAGGGCTGCGAAGATAAAAACGTGATTATTGTGGGCGCGGGTACTATCGGTTTACTGGCACTGCAATGCGCCCGCGAACTCGGCGCCAAAAGCATCACGGCGATTGATATCAACCCGCAAAAATTGACGTTAGCGAAAGAGTTGGGAGCCACTCACGTATTCAATAGCCGGGAGATGGGCGCGGCGGAAATCTATTCTGCACTGGCCGATTTGCAGTTCGATCAGCTTGTACTGGAGACAGCAGGAACACCACAAACCGTAGCCCTGTCTGTAGAAATTGCAGGTCCTCGCGCACAGGTAGCGTTAGTGGGTACATTGCATCAGGACCTGACGCTGACTTCCAGTGTATTTGGCCAAATACTGCGTAAGGAATTAACCATTCTCGGCAGTTGGATGAACTACTCCAGCCCATGGCCAGGAGAGGAGTGGGAAACCGCTGCACGCTTGTTGACCGAAAAACGTTTACAGCTGGAGCCGTTAATTGCCCATAGCGGCGATGCTGACAGTTTTGCCAAAGCGGTAACATCGCTCAATGGCGCACCGATGCAGGGAAAAATTCTGCTCAAATTTGCCTGACCTCACGAGCCAGCAACCTGCGCTGGCTCACATTTCCTTTCGAAATTTAGCGTTCACCTTTCGCAATCCTTCGATTAAACTAGTGATAGTTAAATTATCAGGTAAATCAATATGAACTCATTTGAGAGAAGGAACAAAATTGTCGACCTGATTAATACGCAAGGCAGCGTGCTGGTAATGGACCTTTCGAATACCTTTGGTATTTCTGAAGTGACTATTCGCGCCGACCTGCGGTTATTAGAGGAGAAAGGTCTTGTCACCCGTTTTCACGGCGGAGCGGCAAAACCAGGAAGCCACCTGGCTGAAGGCGACAATCAGGAAGTGATATTGGAAGAGCGGTATCAACTTGCCAGCGATCCGAAAAAAAGGATCGCCCAGGCCGCGACCGCAATGGTCGAAGAAGGCATGACCGTCATTCTCGATAGCGGAAGCACCACCTTGCTTATCGCGGAGGCGTTAAACCGAAAAAGTAATATCACCGTTATTACCAATAGCCTACCCGCCGCATTCACGTTGTCGGAAAACAAAGACATTACGCTGGTCGTCTGCGGTGGAACCGTGCGCCATAAAACGCATTCAATGCATGGCACTATCGCTGAGCGTTCCCTACAAGGGATCAGCGCTGACCTGATGTTTGTGGGTGCCGATGGGATTGATGCCACAAATGGCATTACGACATTTAACGAAGGCTACTCCATTAGCAGCGTCATGGCAGCTGCCGCACATAAGGTCATCGCGGTGCTGGACGCGACAAAGTTCAATCGCCGTGGCTTTAATCAGGTATTGCCGATGGAGAAGATTAATTGCGTGATAACCGACGATAGCATCAGCAAGCAGGACAAATCAGCGCTGGCTAAAACAGGCGTTGAGTTACTGATCGTTTAGTTTTTTACCCGCCACATCCCGCTTTTCTTCGCACCAACGCGTTGCAACTTTCCTTTTTGCTGCAACGCTTTCAGCGCGTTCTTCCGACAAGCTGGCGATTAATCCAGCCTCTCTTACTCTCCCTGCTGTTCCAGCGCGTGTTTGTACAGCGCATTCTTTTTCACGCCGTGGATTTCAGCGGCCAGCGCGGCGGCCTTTTTCAGCGGCAGTTCGGCCTGCAGCAGCGCCAGGGTTCGCAGCGCATCGGCAGGCAGATCGTCTTCTTGCGCTTTATGCCCTTCAACAATCAGCACCATTTCGCCTTTGCGACGATTTTCATCTTCCTTGACCCACGCCAGCAGTTCGCCGACCGGTGCGCCGTGAATGGTTTCCCAGGTTTTCGTCAACTCACGCGCCAGCACCACGTAACGGGATTCGCCCCAAACGGCAACCATGTCTTCCAGGCTATCCAGCAAGCGGTGGGTAGATTCATAAAAAATCAGCGTACGCGGTTCAGCTTCAATGGCTTTCATCGCATCACGGCGGCCTTTGGATTTCGCAGGCAGGAAGCCTTCGTAGCAGAAACGGTCTGAAGGCAGACCAGCAGCGCTCAGGGCAGCAATCGCCGCACAAGGACCAGGCAGGGGAACAACGCGGATCCCCGCTTCGCGACAGGTGCGCACCAGATGGTAGCCAGGATCGTTAATCAGCGGCGTTCCGGCATCGGAAACCAGCGCAATGTTTTGCCCTTCTTTGAGTTTCGCCACCAGCGTTTCCGCTTTTTGTTGCTCATTGTGATCGTGCAACGCAAACAAACGGGCGTTTATCGCGAAATGTTGTAACAACAATCCTGTATGACGGGTGTCTTCAGCGGCAATCAAATCAACGGCTTGTAAAACTTCGAGCGCTCGTTGGGTAATATCAGCCAAATTTCCTATAGGAGTAGGTACAATAAAGAGTTGGCCTTGAGAATTATCCGCCGATTCGTGTTGTTTCATTGTGTCGTCCGTATTGCCGATTTAATATTGAGCATTGAGTAAAAAAATATCACTGGATACAGTATGGTACCCTCAACATTTTCTCGTTTGAAAGCCGCGCGCGCGCTACCAGTCATTCTGGCTGCACTGATTTTCGCAGGCTGTGGCACCCAGGTGCCAGACCAGAGTGCAGCCCATATGCAGGGCACTGCGCAGGCTGATTCCGGCTTTTATCTGCAACAAATGCAGCAAAGCTCAGATGATAGCAAGACCAACTGGCAATTACTCGCCATTCGTGCACTGCTGAAAGAAGGCAAGAGCCAGCAGGCTACCGAGCTATTCAACCAGCTACCGCAGAAACTCAGCGATACTCAGCGTCGTGAGCAGTCGTTGCTCGCCGTCGAGATCAAGCTCGCGCAGAAAGATATCGCTGGCGCTCAGGCCCTGCTGGATAAACTCACTCCTGCCGATTTCGATCAAAACCAGCAGGCCAGATACTGGCAGGCGCAAATCGACGTCAACCAGGGGCGCCCATCACTGACGCTACTGCGCGCCCTGATCGCCCAGGAACCGCTGCTGCCCGCGAATGCTAAGCAGAAAAACATCGATGCCACCTGGCAGGCGCTGTCATCCATGACCCAGGAACAAGCGCAGGCGCTGGTCATCAATGCGGATGAAAACGTGCTGCAAGGCTGGCTGGATCTCCAGCGCGTCTGGTTCGATAACCGTAACGATCCGGACATGATGAAAGCAGGTATTGCTGACTGGCAGAAACGTTATCCGCAAAACCCGGGCGCAAAAATGCTGCCAACGCAATTGGTTAACGTGCAGAGCTTTAAGCCCGCCTCCACCAGCAAAATTGCGCTGCTGCTGCCGCTGAACGGTCAGGCCGCTGTATTTGGCCGGACTATTCAGCAAGGCTTTGAAGCGGCGAAAAATATGGGTACTCAACCCGTAGCGGCCCCAGCTGTAGCTGCGCCTGTTGTGGATACAACAACTGCGACGACCACGGAACAGCCGCAAACGACTGACGGTGTTGCCAGCCCTTCTCAGGCGTCAGTCAGCGATCTGACTAACGAGACGCCAGCACAGCCAGAAGCTGCAGCCCCACAGCCAACAGCACCTGCACAGCCAACCACCGCCAGCGCACCGGCGAATCCGTCCGCAGAGCTGAAAATCTACGACACCTCATCACAGCCACTGAACCAAATCCTGACTCAGGTCCAGCAGGATGGCGCCAGCATCGTGGTTGGTCCGCTGTTGAAAAACAATGTTGAAGAGCTGATGAAAAGCAACACGCCATTAAACGTGCTGGCGCTTAATCAGCCGGAGTCGGTGAAAAACCTGCCGAACGTCTGCTACTTCGCTTTGTCGCCAGAAGATGAAGCGCGCGATGCCGCACGCCACATCCGTGAACAAGGAAAACAAGCACCACTGCTGTTGATCCCGCGGAGTTCGTTAGGTGATCGCGTTGCCAATGCCTTTGCTCAGGAATGGCAAAAGCTGGGCGGTGGCGTAGTGTTGCAGCAGAAATTTGGCTCCACCGCCGAGCTGAAAATGGGCGTCAACGGCGGTTCGGGAATTTCCCTGACGGGCAGCCCGGTGGCCTCCTCTGTACCTGCGCAACCTGGCGTGACGATTGGCGGTCTGACGATTCCGGCTGCGCCTACAGATGCGCAGATCACCGGCGGCAGCGGCCGTGTTGATGCCGTGTATATTCTGGCGACGCCGGAAGAAATTGCCTTTATTAAGCCGATGATCGCTATGCGCAACGGCAGCCAGAGCGGTGCAACGCTGTACGCCAGCTCCCGTAGCGCGCAGGGAACTGCTGGCCCGGATTTCCGTCTGGAGATGGAAGGCTTGCAGTACAGCGAAATACCGATGCTGGCAGGCG
>NZ_CP080033.1:4400010-4407497 GCF_019382635.1 Citrobacter sp. Colony219
GATTACTCACTGGCACGTATGTATGCGATGGGCGTCGATGCCTGGTCACTTGCCAACCACTTCTCGCAAATGCGTCAGGTACAGGGTTTCGAAATTAACGGCAACACCGGGGCCTTAACCGCAACGCCGGATTGTGTGATTAACAGGAAGTTATCATGGCTCAAATACCAGCAAGGACAAGTCGTCCCCGCCAGTTAACGAGTAAACAGACCGGTGACGCATGGGAATCCACCGCGCGTGACTGGCTGCAAAGCAAGGGACTGCATTTTATCGCCGCTAACGTGCGTGAGCGTGGCGGCGAAATCGACCTGATAATGCGTGAAGGCAACACCACCGTCTTTGTTGAGGTTCGCTATCGGCGCTCGGCCCAGTTTGGCGGCGCAGCGGCGAGTGTGACCCGGAGCAAACAACACAAATTATTACAGACCGCCCGCTTGTGGCTTGCGCGCCACAATGGGAGTTTTGATACTGTGGATTGCCGGTTCGATGTGTTAGCCTTCACCGGAAATGATGTTGAGTGGTTTAAGGACGCGTTCAACGACCGCTCATAGTTGAAGATTCAGAGCCTGGTTCTTAAGGATTAGCGTGTTAGATAGAATTAAAGTCTGCTTTACAGAAAGCATTCAAACTCAGATAGCTGCGGCTGAAGCACTCCCGGATGCGATCTCCCGTGCCGCCATGACGCTGGTTCAGTCCCTGCTCAATGGCAACAAAATTCTCTGTTGTGGTAATGGGACGTCCGCTGCCAACGCACAGCATTTTGCTGCCAGCATGATCAACCGTTTTGAAACAGAACGCCCAAGTTTACCTGCGATTGCACTAAACACTGATAATGTGGTCTTAACTGCGATTGCCAACGATCGCCTGCACGACGAAGTTTATGCAAAACAAGTCCGTGCGCTGGGACATGCAGGTGATGTTCTATTGGCAATTTCTACGCGTGGTAATAGCCGCGATATCGTAAAAGCCGTTGAAGCCGCCGTGACACGCGACATGACAATCGTTGCGTTGACCGGTTATGACGGAGGGGAGCTGGCCGGGTTGTTGGGGCCACAGGATGTTGAAATCCGCATCCCGTCACACCACAGCGCCCGCATTCAGGAAATGCATATGCTGACGGTCAATTGCCTTTGCGATCTCATTGATAACACGCTTTTCCCTCACCAGGATGATTAAGGAGTACACATGAAGGCATTTTCGCCGCTCGCCGTCGTTCTCTCAGCATTGCTGTTGCAAGGCTGTGTAGCTGCCGCCGTTGTCGGAACAGCAGCTGTCGGGACGAAAGCAGCAACGGATCCTCGCAGTGTCGGCACCCAGGTAGATGATGGGACCCTGGAATTACGCGTCAATACGGCGTTGTCGAAAGATGCCCAGATCAAGAAAGAAGCGCGCATCAACGTGAGCGCATATCAGGGTAAAGTGCTGCTGGTCGGCCAGTCACCTAATAGCGAACTGTCTGCGCGGGCAAAACAGATTGCGATGGGCGTAGAAGGTACGACTGAGGTCTTTAATGAGATCCGTCAGGGCCAGCCAATCGGTCTGGGCGATGCATCCAACGATACCTGGATAACCACCAAAGTACGTTCCCAGCTACTGACCAGCGATCAGGTGAAATCCTCTAACGTGAAAGTCACCACCGAGAATGGAGAAGTGTTCCTGTTAGGTCTGGTGACCGAACGCGAAGCGAAGGCGGCGGCAGACATCGCCAGCCGGGTAAGCGGCGTGAAACGCGTCACGACGGCCTTTACGTTTATTAAATAATACTGATGCCGGATAGCGACGCATGGGCGTCTTATCCGGCCTACAGGACGTTATCGTTTGTAGGYCGGATAAGCGTCAGCRCCATCCGGCATTTTATTTAGCCCTTTCGCGTAACTCGGAAGAGGTCAGGATCGAAACCCCTTCATGCCCAGGCGCCAGCGCTTCTGCCAACATTGCCCGCGCAACATCGCGCGCTTCAATCGACTTCCAGTTACCCGGCAGCAACCGAAATAATGGCGCTAAAAACATTTCATTCGCCCGCTGTTTATCCCGATCACCCAGTAGCATAGAAGGCCGGGCAATCGTCAGCCAGGGCCATTTCTGCGCGATCAGCGCCTGCTCCATTTCCCCTTTCACCCGGTTATAAAAAAACGGTGAATTGGCATTAGCGCCCATCGAACTCACCACCAGCATATGCTGGGCCCCCAGCCGACGCCCCGTCAGAGCTGTATCCACTACCAGCGTATAGTCAGCGTGGATAAATGCTTCTTTGCTGCCCGCTTCACGTCGGGTCGTTCCCAGGCAACAAAAGACAATATCGACCGGATCGGTAACCTGCGCCAGAGCATCGGTTAGCTGCGGATCGTGGGGATTATAGATGCCAACCGTATCAGCCAGCGGTCGACGCGTCGGCGCCGTAATGGCATTGATCCGGGGTTCATTCAGTAGCATCCGCAATAAATGTCCACCCACCAGACCCGTTGCACCGGTTATTAACACCTGGCTCATCGTTTATTTTCCCCTGACGCTTCAATCACTCTTTTAACTATAGATCACGTAGCCAGTGCATCTTTTTACCGAAGCCCAGCGTGTTGTCAGTGAATTTGACTTCATCCAGTCGAATCTCCCACACGGGCGCTGGCAACATTCTGGCGACGGGGAAACGGCGGTTGTAGGCGTTACGCGCGGTTTCACTCTCCTGCCCTTCAAGACGGCGAATTTCCCCCTTAAACTGCACGCCACGAATCAGGGCGACCGTTTTGGGCTGACCATTTACCGTGCCGGCAATCGGTGCACACGGTCCCGACATCTGCGCATGGCGCGTTTTATCTTCGGTCAGCACATAGAATGCCATCTTCTGCGCATCAAACAGGTAAAACGCATTGGCGCACCACAATTCACCTTCATGGTGTACGCACCAGGTCACGACGTGCTGTTTTGCCAGCCAGCGAGACACCGCAGTCAGTGTTTCCATTTCTGTTCTCTTTTATACTGTAGGCCTGAAAATTATCACGTCGATGGTGACAATGACACCCTGGTATCTGTACCTGATCCGTACCGCTGACAACGCCTTATACACCGGAATAACCACCGATGTGCAGCGCCGCTATAAGCAGCATCAAAGTGGGAAAGGCGCGAAGGCGCTACGTGGAAAGGGGGAACTCACGTTGGCATTTGCGGCGCAAGTTGGCGACCGTTCGCTGGCCCTGCGCATAGAGTATCGGGTCAAGCAGCTTACAAAACGCCAGAAAGAGCGTCTTGTGGAAGGCGAAGGGTTTGAGACTCTACTGAGGAGCCTGCAAACCCCCGACACTTAAAAGCGGTTGAAATGGTCGTGATATTCCACCAGGCCAGAGACGCCCTCCAGCGCATCTTCTGCCAGGCGATGCACCTGGAAGGCACTTTCTGTACCCGGCCAGCGGCAACGCAGGTCGTGATGGGCCGCCAGTTCGAAGCCAAAGCGGCTGTACAGTGCCGGATCGCCCAGCGTAACCACCGCGGCGTAGCCAAACTCGTTCAGGGAATCGAGTCCTTCATAGACCAGTTGACGCGCCAGGCCCTGTCCCCGGTAGTTTTCATCCACCGCGAGCGGCGCCATGCCGACCCATTGCAGATCTTCACCCTGCACATCGACAGGGCTGAACGCGACGTAACCCACTACCTGACCTTCATCATCGGTAGCAACCAAACCCAGCGTTAAGAAACCATCTTCACGCAGGTCGTGGACTAATTTTGCTTCCGCATCGCTCTCAAATGAACGGCGCAGTAATGCATCAATACCAGGGGCATCAATGGGAATCTCAACTCGAATCAGCATGGCTCACCTACCGAGGTCTGTTTGGTTTCTGGCGACGTTTTCATACCCGCCTCAACAAAATCCGCCAACTGCATCAGCATGACGCGCAACGCTTTAGGCATCTGCTCCAGTTCGATGGCATCCATCAGATTTTTTACGTATAGCCCTAATTCTGTATCACCTTCAATCACCAGGCGACGCTGGAAGAAAAGCGTATCCGGATCCTGCTTGCGGGCCACGATCATCAGGAGATCGCTGGCATCTGCGCTAAAACTCACATCCGCATCTGCATTCTGGCTGACGATAAGTTTATCGTTCTCAACAGAGGTATACCATTTGAGGTCAATGTCACGCACATGAATGCTCAGCCAGCGACCGTCGAGAAACTCCAGCTCCCCATCGGCCAGCGCCTGACTAAACTGCCAGCTCAGGACCTGTTCCAGAACCTGGCGCTTCAGCGCAAAGGGCGTCAGTTTAACCGGTACACTGATCAGAGAAGGACCTAAATGTACTAAGCGTGAACGCAGTTTATCCAACACGAGCTTTACTCCCTGTTTCAATAGTCCTGCTATTTTGCCATATCAAATAAACGACATAGCGGCATAAATCAACAATTCGCTACGAAATTGTTACCTCTTTATTGGTGTCACCAATACGACTTTAACTGCCTCAAATCAAAAATTGTCTCAGCAAGGTTAACTAAAATCCCTCTTCGTTAACATTTCTGCGCCCTACATGGCGCAACGTTCAGGATAAATTATGGAGCTGCTCTGCCCTGCCGGAAACCTCCCGGCGCTTAAGGCGGCCATCGAGAACGGCGCTGATGCTGTCTACATCGGGCTGAAAGATGATACCAACGCCCGTCATTTCGCCGGCCTTAATTTTACCGAGAAAAAATTGCAGGAAGCGGTGAGTTTCGTTCATCAGCACCGCCGTAAGCTGCACATTGCGATTAACACCTTTGCGCACCCGGATGGTTACGCGCGCTGGCAGCGTGCCGTTGATATGGCAGCGCAACTGGGTGCAGATGCGCTGATCCTCGCCGACCTCGCCATGCTTGAGTATGCCGCAGAGCGCTACCCGCATATTGAGCGCCATGTCTCCGTTCAGGCATCTGCAACCAATGAAGAGGCAATTAATTTCTACCATCGCAACTTTGACGTTGCCCGCGTGGTGCTGCCGCGCGTGCTGTCTATTCATCAGGTGAAGCAGCTTGCTCGCGTCACGCCAGTTCCCCTGGAAGTGTTCGCCTTTGGCAGCCTGTGCATTATGGCAGAAGGTCGTTGCTACTTATCTTCTTATCTGACAGGCGAATCGCCAAACACCGTGGGTGCCTGCTCCCCTGCTCGTTTTGTTCGCTGGCAGCAGACCCAACAAGGGCTGGAATCCCGCCTAAACGAAGTTCTGATCGATCGCTATCAGGATGGAGAAAACGCCGGTTATCCGACGTTATGCAAAGGCCGCTATCTGGTTGATGGCGAACGCTATCATGCACTGGAAGAGCCTACCAGTCTGAACACGCTGGAACTGCTGCCCGACTTACTGGCCGCCAATATTGCTTCCGTCAAAATCGAGGGACGTCAGCGCAGCCCGGCCTATGTCAGCCAGGTGGCGAAAGTGTGGCGCCAGGCGATCGACCGCTGTATGGCCGACCCACAAAACTACGCCCCGCAGGACGCGTGGATGGAAACGCTCGGTTCAATGTCCGAAGGCACACAGACCACGCTTGGCGCGTATCACCGTAAATGGCAGTGAGAGAAGCAATGAAATATTCCTTAGGGCCGGTGCTATGGTACTGGCCGAAAGAAACGCTGGAAGATTTTTATCAGCAGGCCGCCGTAAGCCAGGCCGACATTATCTATCTTGGCGAAGCGGTATGCAGTAAACGCCGTGCCACCAAAGTAAGCGACTGGCTGGATATGGCGAAATCACTCGCGGGCAGCGGTAAACAGGTGGTGCTGTCGACGCTGGCGCTGGTGCAGGCCTCTTCTGAGCTGGGAGAACTGAAGCGCTATGTTGAAAACGGCGACTTCCTGCTGGAAGCCAGCGATCTTGGGGTGGTAAACATGTGCGCCGAGCGTAAGCTGCCGTTTGTCGCCGGGCATGCGCTCAACTGCTACAACGCGGTAACCCTGCGTTTACTGCTCAAGCAGGGCATGACGCGCTGGTGTATGCCGGTAGAGTTATCCCGCGACTGGCTGGTAAACCTGCTCAACCAGTGTGATGAGCTGGGTATTCGCAATCAGTTTGAAGTCGAGGTACTGAGCTATGGGCATCTGCCGCTGGCATACTCCGCCCGATGCTTTACCGCACGCTCTGAAGATCGTCCAAAAGACGAATGTGAAACCTGCTGCATCAAATACCCCAACGGACGCGATGTGCTGTCTCAGGAGAATCAGCAGGTCTTTGTGCTCAACGGGATCCAGACCATGAGCGGCTACGTTTACAACCTCGGCAACGAGCTGACATCGATGCAGGGTCTGGTTGATATTGTGCGCCTGTCCCCCTCGGGCAGCGAAACATTCGCCATGCTTGATGCGTTCCGCGCCAATGAAAATGGCAGTGCTCCATTACCGCTTGCCGCCCACAGTGACTGCAACGGCTACTGGAAGCGGCTGGCTGGTCTGGAGCTGCAGGCGTAAAAAAGCTCACTTTGTTAACAACGGTAATCAAATTTTAATGCAGTATTAAAAGATTAACCGGTAACAAAGTGAGCCGTTATGACTGACAAAACTATTCCGTTCTCGGTGCTGGATCTGGCGCCAATCCCTGAAGGGTCTTCGGCAAAAGAGGCCTTCACGCACTCGCTTGATCTCGCCCGACTGGCCGAAAAGCGCGGCTACCACCGCTACTGGCTGGCAGAACATCACAACATGGTCGGTATCGCCAGCGCGGCAACTTCAGTGCTGATTGGCTATCTGGCTGCCAATACCACCACGCTGCATCTCGGTTCCGGTGGCGTTATGCTGCCCAACCATTCGCCGCTGGTGATCGCCGAACAGTTCGGTACCCTGAATACGCTGTATCCGGGACGCATCGATCTTGGGCTTGGCCGCGCGCCGGGGAGCGATCAGCCAACGATGCGTGCGCTGCGCCGCCATATGAGCGGTGATATAGATAACTTCCCACGCGACGTCGCTGAACTGGTGGACTGGTTCGACGCCCACGATCCTAATCCCCATGTACGCCCGGTTCCCGGCTACGGCGAACAGATCCCGGTCTGGTTATTAGGCTCCAGCCTGTACAGCGCACAGCTGGCGGCCCAGCTCGGCCTGCCGTTTGCCTTCGCCTCGCATTTTGCTCCGGATATGCTGCATCAGGCGCTGCATCTGTATCGCACCCAGTTCAAACCCTCAGCGCGGCTGGCAAAGCCGTATGCGATGGTGTGCATCAACATCATTGCCGCTGACAGCAATCGCGATGCCGAGTTTCTTTTCACCTCGATACAGCAGGCGTTTGTGAAACTGCGTCGTGGCGAAACGAGCCAGCTACCGCCGCCGGTAGAGAATATGCATCAGCTGTGGTCCGCTTCTGAGCAATACGGCGTACAACAGGCGCTGAGCATGTCGCTGGTCGGTGATAAGGCGAAAGTGCGGCACGGTCTCGACGCTATTTTGCGTGAAACCCAGGCCGATGAGATTATGGTTAACGGCCAGATTTTCGATCATCAGGCACGGCTACATTCGTTTGATTTGGCGATGCAGGTGAA
>NZ_CP080033.1:4407595-4414793 GCF_019382635.1 Citrobacter sp. Colony219
CAACGGTTTTACTGATAAACCGGTAACAGATTAAAGCTCGACAGAATATGGATAATCGCGTTGCCGATACCAAATACCAGGATCAGCGCAATCATCGGCTTGCCGCCCCAGACGCGGAATTTCGGGCTACCGAAACGCTCGCGGGATTTACGCGCCAGCAACGCCGGAACAATGGCGGCCCAGATGGTTGCCGCGAGTCCTGCATAGCCAATGGCGTACAGGAAACCGTTCGGCCACAGCAATCCACCCACAATTGGCGGGACAAACGTCAGCAATGCCGTTTTAAAACGCCCCATCGCCGAGTCATCAAAGCCAAACAGATCCGCCAGATAGTCAAACAGACCGAGCGTGACGCCGAGGAATGAACTCGCCACCGCAAAGTTAGAGAACACCACCAGCAGCAGATCCAGACTGCGGCTGTTTAGTACGCCGCTCAGCGCCTGTACCAGCACATCAATGTTACCGCCCTGCTGCGCAATACCGATAAACTCCGGACGTGGAATATTCCCCATCGTTCCCAGTAACCATACGGTATACAGCACCAGCGCCAGCAACGTGCCATACACCAGACACTTCACAATGGTTTTCGGATCTTTACCGTAGTACTTCATCAGGCTCGGGACGTTACCGTGGTAGCCGAACGACGCCAGACAAAACGGCAGCGTCATCAACAGGTACGGCGTATAAGAAGCATTGCTTTCTGCCACGTTAAACAGCGTAGTGGGCGTAACATGCCCCAGCAGACTGCCAAAGGTCAGGAAAAAGGTAATCACCTTTGCGCCCAGCACAATTGCCGTCATACGGCTAACCGCTTTGGTGCTTAACCACACCACAAATGCCACCAGCAGCGCAAAGCCAAGACCCGCCGCGCGCGCCGGAACATTCAGCGACATCTCGGAGAAGGTGTGATGCAGAATCGACCCGCTCGCTGAAATATAGGCGTAGGTCAGGATATAGAGAACGAAGGCGATCGAAATGCCGTTCACCACGTTCCAGCCTTTGCCCAGCAGATCTTTCGTGATGGTGTCAAAGCTGGAACCAATGCGGTAATTGAGGTTCGCTTCGAGGATCATCAGTCCGGAATGCAGCATACAGAACCAGGTGAAGATCAGCGCCGCCATTGACCAGAAAAACCACGCCCCGGACATGACCACTGGCAGAGAAAACATCCCCGCGCCAATAATGGTGCCGCCGATAATCACCACGCCGCCGAGCAGCGAAGGTGACGTTTGGGTGGTGGTTAGTGTTGCCATTTAGCCATCTCTCCAGTCATTTATATTGTGACTACATCTTAATGTGCTGCACTGTACCAGTACACGAGTACAAATGAAATAAAAAAAGCCCCGATTGTTAAGATCGGGGCTGTACATATTACTTTACGCAGTGAAACTTATGCGTCACCGCCGAAACGACGACGACCAGCGGAGTCATCACGACGCGGAGCAGAAGAATCGTCACGACGCGGACCACGGTTGCCTTCACGACGTTCGCCGCTGAAACGACGACCATCGCCACGACCGCCTTCACGACGCTCACCGCTGAAATTACGACCTTCGCCACGACCGCCTTCACGACGCTCGCCGCTGAAACGGCCACCGCCACGACGCTCACCACCGGTGTGCGGAACTGCATCGCCAACCAGCTGCATATTCATCGGCTTGTTCAGGATGCGAGTACGGGTAAAGTGCTGCAGCACGTCGCCCGGCATACCTTTCGGCAGCTCGATGGTGGAGTGGGAAGCAAACAGCTTGATGTTACCGATGTAACGGCTGCTGATATCGCCTTCGTTAGCAATCGCGCCAACGATATGACGAACTTCAACACCGTCATCACGGCCCACTTCAATGCGGTACAGCTGCATATCGCCAACGTCACGACGTTCACGACGCGGACGATCTTCACCACCACGGTCATTACGCGGGCCACGATCGTTGCGGTCACGCGGGCCACGATCGTTGCGGTCGCGGAATTCGCGTTTCGGACGCATCGGCGCATCTGGCGGCAGGATCAGCGGACGTTCGCCCTGAGCCATTTTCAGCAGTGCGGCTGCCAGCGTTTCGATATCCAGCTCTTCTTCCGGCTGCATTTTCGCCAGCAGAGCACGGTACTGATCCAGATCGCTGCTTTCCAGCTGCTGCTGTACTTTAGCGGCGAATTTTTCCAGACGGCGTTTGCCCAGCAGTTCTGCGTTCGGCAGTTCTACTTCCGGAATCGTCAGCTTCATGGTGCGTTCGATGTTACGCAGCAGACGACGCTCACGGTTCTCAACGAACAGCAGCGCACGGCCAGCACGACCCGCACGACCAGTACGGCCGATACGGTGAACGTAAGACTCGGAATCCATCGGGATGTCGTAGTTAACAACCAGGCTGATACGCTCAACGTCCAGGCCACGGGCCGCAACGTCGGTTGCAATCAGAATATCCAGGCGGCCATCTTTCAGACGTTCCAGAGTCTGCTCACGCAGGGACTGGTTCATGTCGCCGTTCAGTGCAGCGCTGCTATAACCGCTACGCTCCAGCGCTTCTGCCACTTCCAGGGTCGCATTTTTGGTACGAACGAAGATAATCGCCGCATCAAAATCTTCTGCTTCCAGGAAACGCACCAGCGCTTCATTTTTACGCATGCCCCATACAGTCCAGTAGCTCTGGCTGATGTCAGGACGCGTGGTAACGCTGGACTGAATGCGTACTTCCTGCGGCTCTTTCATAAAGCGGCGGGTAATACGACGAATCGCTTCCGGCATAGTCGCAGAGAACAGAGCGGTCTGATGACCTTCCGGGATCTGCGCCATGATGGTTTCAACGTCTTCGATGAAGCCCATACGCAGCATTTCGTCTGCTTCGTCCAGTACCAGACCGCTCAGTTTAGAGAGGTCCAGAGTCCCGCGCTTCAGGTGATCCAGCAGACGGCCCGGCGTACCGACGACGATCTGTGGTCCCTGACGCAGGGCACGTAATTGCACGTCATAACGCTGGCCGCCGTACAGGGCAACCACGTTCACGCCGCGCATGTGTTTAGAGAAATCCGTCATGGCTTCTGCAACCTGAACCGCCAGTTCGCGGGTCGGTGCCAGCACCAGAATCTGAGGTGCCTTCAGCTCAGGATCAAGATTGTTGAGCAGCGGTAAAGAGAACGCTGCAGTTTTGCCGCTACCTGTCTGGGCCATACCCAGAACATCGCGACCGCCCAGCAGATGCGGAATGCACTCTGCCTGGATTGGAGATGGTTTTTCGTAACCCAGATCGTTAAGGGCTTCAAGGATAGGAGCCTTCAGGCCCAGATCTGCAAAAGTGGTTTCGAATTCAGCCATGTAGTACGTGTGCCTCAAAATTAATGGCGGCCAGTCTACATAACTCATCATGAAATTGATCTGCAATTTTCATTGAAAAGTGTGAACCGGCTCAAAGTAGGTGTATTAACGAACAACAACGCCCTCACCCGTGAAGGTGATGGCAATCAAAAAAGATTACGGGCTGATGTGTACGTCAGCTATTGCTGGTCCGATTCTGCCAGGTCATCTTGGTCCTGGCCCAGGAGCGATAATTCCAACAATGCGTATCGGTGCTCAACAAAGTTATGAACGTTGTTAGCCACCGCCAGTTTGAACAATGCCGTAGCGTTGTCCAAATCCCCCAGACTTAGGTAGTACTTACCTAAATAGAAGTTGGTTTCACTGAGATGCTCAGCGAGCGAGGTGTTATCCGTTGCGTCCGCCTTCAGGCGTTCCATCAGCGTTGCTTCGCTAATGTTGCCCAGGTAGAACTCGACAATGTTCCATCCCCATTGCTCTTTATCCGATTTCTCAAAGCGTTGCTTCAACGCTTCTTTAGCCTGCTTCTCATCGAGCTTCTGCTCGGCAAGATAAAGCCACAGACTACGGAAAGGATCATTGGGATCGTCTTGATAAAACGCTAGCAGATCATCTTGCGCTAACTTGTCGCGACCGCCGTAATACAATGCGATACCGCGATTTAAGTGCGCGTAGTTGTAAGTTGGATCAAGCTCAAGTACAGAATCAAACGCTTCATAGGCAGCATCAAAATTGCCTGCCTGCGTTAAATATATACCTAAGTAATTGAATACTTCAGGCATATCTGGTCGGATTGCCAGCGCTTGTGAAAAATCATTTCGCGCCAGTGCCCTCAGACCGAGACTATCATACAACACTCCGCGCTCATATAAAAGCTGTGCGCGTTCGTCATCGGTTAAAGCCCGACTGGCAAGAATTTGTTCCATACGTGCCAGAATCACTTCCTGCTGCAAAGTCGGTTGCAATGGTACTGCGAGGACTTCACTCTTACGCCAGGTGGAATTACTGCATCCAGCCAGCGTGAGTGCTGTCGCAACGAAACACCAGCGCAAAAAAGGCTTCATTTCCCACTCCCGAAGACAACGATTGAATGAACGTCCAGGTTCCCCGGTTGCTAACAAGGCATCCTGCCGGGTTAAAGGCCCTCCGCTCTCACGGAGGGCAATGGCAACCTTACTCGCCCTGGCTTGCCGGAGCTTCCGGTTCGCCTGCAGGCTGAGACTGCTCAGTTGCTTCTTTAATGCTCAGACGTACACGGCCCTGGCGATCAACTTCCAGAACTTTGACCGGTACTTCCTGGCCCATCTGCAGGTAATCGGTCACTTTCTCAACGCGCTTATCAGCGATCTGAGAGATGTGTACCAGGCCTTCTTTACCGCCACCGATGGCAACGAATGCGCCAAAGTCAACGATACGGGTCACTTTACCATTGTAGATACGGCCTACTTCGATCTCTGCGGTGATCTCTTCGATACGGCGGATAGCATATTTCGCTTTTTCGCCGTCGGTCGCAGCAATCTTCACGGTACCATCATCTTCGATTTCAATGGTGGTGCCGGTTTCTTCGGTCAGAGCACGGATAACAGAACCGCCTTTACCGATAACGTCTTTGATCTTGTCCGGGCTGATCTTGATGGTGTGGATACGCGGAGCAAATTCAGAGATATCGCCACGCGGTGCGTTGATCGCTTGTTCCATCACACCCAGGATGTGCAGACGCGCACCTTTAGCCTGGTTCAGAGCAACCTGCATGATTTCTTTGGTGATACCTTCAATTTTGATATCCATCTGCAGTGCAGAGATACCGTCGCGGGAACCCGCCACTTTGAAGTCCATATCGCCCAGGTGGTCTTCGTCGCCCAGGATGTCAGACAGAACAACATAGTTGTCGCCTTCTTTCACCAGCCCCATCGCGATACCCGCAACGGCGGCTTTGATTGGCACGCCTGCGTCCATCAGCGCCAGGGAAGCGCCACATACGGAAGCCATAGAAGAAGAACCGTTAGATTCGGTGATTTCAGAAACCACACGCACGGTGTACGGGAATTTATCCAGTTCCGGCATCACTGCCAGTACGCCACGTTTCGCCAGACGACCGTGACCAATCTCACGACGCTTCGGAGAACCGACCATACCGGTTTCACCTACGCAGTACGGAGGGAAGTTGTAGTGGAACAGGAAGTTGTCAGTACGCTCGCCCATCAGTTCGTCGAGGTTCTGTGCATCACGAGTGGTGCCCAGGGTCGCAGTAACCAGCGCCTGAGTTTCGCCACGGGTGAACAGTGCGGAACCGTGGGTACGCGGCAGAACGCCAGTACGCACGTCCAGACCACGGATCATGTCTTTTTCACGGCCATCGATGCGCGGCTCGCCTGCCAGTACGCGGCTACGAACAACGTTTTTCTCGATAGCGTGCAGAATTTCACCCAGCTCGTTAGCGTCCAGGGTTTCGTCTTCAGCCACCAGAGTCGCGATGGTTTCAGATTTGATTACGTCAACCTGAGCATAACGCTCTTGTTTGTCGGTGATGCGGTAAGCATCACTCAGGCGAGCTTCTGCCAGTGCGGCAACACGTGCGTTCAGCGCTTCGTTGACGGCTTCTGGCTGCCAGTCCCAACGCGGTTTGCCAGCTTCTTTCGCCAGCTCGTTGATAGCCTGAATCACAACCTGCTGCTGTTCGTGACCGAAGACCACAGCACCCAGCATCTGGTCTTCGCTCAGCAGTTCAGCTTCGGATTCAACCATCAGTACGGCAGCTTCTGTACCGGCAACAACCAGGTCCAGCTTGCTTTCTTTCAGTTCGTCCTGAGTCGGGTTCAGTACGTACTGGTCATTGATGTAACCAACACGTGCAGCACCGATCGGGCCGTTGAATGGAATACCAGACAGCGTCAGCGCAGCAGATGCACCAATCATGGCCACGATGTCCGGGTTAACCTGCGGGTTAACGGAAACAACGGTGGCGATAACCTGAACTTCGTTAACGAAGCCTTCCGGGAACAGCGGACGAACCGGGCGGTCAATCAGACGCGCAATCAGGGTTTCGCCTTCGCTCGGACGGCCTTCACGACGGAAGAAGCTACCTGGGATACGGCCAGCAGCGTAGGTACGCTCCTGATAGTTAACGGTCAGCGGGAAGAAATCCTGGCCTGGTTTCGCTTTTTTCTGGCCAACAACGGTAACAAATACCGCAGTGTCATCCATGCTAACCATAACAGCGGCAGTCGCCTGACGCGCCATCATGCCGGTTTCCAGCGTAACGGTATGCTGACCGTACTGGAATTTACGAACGATCGGATTAAGCAAAATAATATCCTTTCTCTATTTTTTTGACGGCACATTTTGCGCCATCGTTAATACCCGATCTTCTGCGCATCCTCGCGACTAATGACAACCCTAACCCATAAGCATGAGTAAAGCCTCTCATTAGCCGCGCGAACCTCTGCAACGGAAGATCATTCATAGCAACAATACATTAGTTTCCAGCGAATTGCTGCCATCTGCTGGAAAAAAGGGGCCATGAAGGCCCCCTCTTTCTGAAACTCGAAAGAATTAGCGACGCAGACCCAGACGCTCGATCAGCGCAGTGTAACGTGCAACATCTTTACGTTTCAGGTAGTCGAGCAGTTTACGACGCTGAGAAACCATGCGCAGCAGACCACGACGGCTGTGGTGATCTTTTTTGTGCTCTGCAAAGTGGCCCTGCAGGTGGTTAATCTGTGCAGTCAACAGAGCAACCTGAACATCGGTAGAACCGGTGTCGTTTGCATCACGACCAAACTCAGAAACGATTTTAGCGGTAGCTTCAGTACTTAGAGACATTTTAAAACTCCAAAGTGTTAAGAATGAAAGGATGCCGATCTCTAATTCAGCCATCCCAGTGTA
>NZ_CP080033.1:4414917-4467526 GCF_019382635.1 Citrobacter sp. Colony219
ACGCCACGTAGATTGTTAAACAATTTACGTGACGTTAAGCGGCAGTATTCTACTCGCAGCGCCCTTTTATCGCAAGACAGAGAGCGTTATGCAGGATACTCAACCACCAGGCGACGGGGGGCGACACGACCTTCATCGTCCATCTCCCCCATGCCGATAAACTTGCCGTCATCGCCTTCCGTCACACGCACCAGCCCTTCCAGCGGCGCGCCTGACGTCCGTACCGGGTTACCATTTTTAAAGTAAACCGAGGATGTTAAAGGCAAATTAACAACAGGATAGTCCGATGCTGGACTGTCCATTGGCATCAGCAAAGGATCAAGCAGCTGTGCCGCCGGAATGTTCTGCTGCTCGGCCTGTTCAACCAGCTCACGCAGATGTTCCAGCGTCACCATTCGATCCACCGGATACTTGCTGACCGTCAAACGACGCAGATACGTGACGTGCGCGCCGCAGCCCAACTTCTCACCGAGATCGTCAACGATGGTGCGAATATAGGTGCCTTTGGAGCAGTGAACTTCCAGCTCCAGCTCGTTACCTTCGTGGCGAATAAACAGCAGCTCATAGACGGTAATCGGGCGCGCTTCACGCGGCACTTCAATGCCCTGACGCGCATATTCGTACAGCTTCTTACCCTGATACTTCAGCGCCGAATACATTGACGGGATCTGCTCGATATCGCCGCGGAAAGTCTCCAGCGCGCTTGCAAGCTGCTCAGCGGTGAAGGTTACCGGACGTTCCTGCACGATTTGCCCATCAGCATCGGAAGTGTCTGTACGCTGGCCCAGACGGGCAACCACGCGATAGCGTTTATCAGAATCCAGCAAATACTGTGAAAACTTCGTCGCTTCACCGAGGCAAATCGGCAGCATGCCTGTCGCCAGCGGATCCAGCGCGCCGGTATGTCCCGCGCGGTTGGCATTGTAGATGCGCTTTACTTTTTGCAGTACGTCATTGCTGGACATGCCTTGCGGTTTGTCCAGCAGCAGAACACCGTGAATGTCGCGACCACGACGACGAGGACGACTCATCAGTCCTCCTTGCTGTCGTCCGCTGGGTTCACACGACGCTCATCGTCATGTTTCACCACGCTGGTCACCAGGTTGGACATGCGCATCCCTTCGACCAGTGAGTTGTCGTAGAAGAAGGTCAGTTCCGGCACGATACGCAGACGCATGGCTTTACCCAGCAGAGAGCGGATAAAACCAGAAGCTTCCTGCAGCGCCTTAATACCATTTTTAACGGCAGCTTCGTCCTGGTCGTTCAGGAACGTCACGAATACTTTGGCATACGCCAGATCACGGGACATCTCAACACCAGACACGGTAGTCATCATGCCCACGCGTGGGTCTTTGATTTCGCGTTGCAGGATGAGTGCGATTTCTTTCTGCATCTCCTGCGCGACGCGCTGCGGGCGACCAAATTCTTTCGCCATAATAAATTCTCCAGAATAAAGACAAAAAAGGGGCAATAAGCCCCTTTTTAAATTTCTTGCCGGGTGGCGCTTCGCTTACCCGGCCTACGCTTAATCATCTTCTAAGGATTTTGGGTTGCAAGTTGCGACCCAAAAGACGACGAAGATTATGCGATGGTACGTTTAATCTCGATGATCTCGAACACTTCGATCATATCGCCAACGCGAACGTCGTTGTAGTTCTTCACGCCGATACCACATTCCATGCCGTTACGGACTTCGTTGACATCATCTTTGAAGCGGCGCAGGGATTCCAGCTCACCTTCATAGATAACCACGTTGTCGCGCAGTACGCGGATTGGGTTGTGACGTTTAATCGTACCTTCGGTAACCATACAGCCTGCGATAGCGCCGAATTTCGGTGATTTGAACACATCACGCACTTCAGCCAGACCAATGATCTGCTGTTTCAGCTCCGGAGACAGCATGCCGCTCATCGCTGCTTTCACTTCGTCGATCAGATGATAGATGACGGAGTAGTAACGCAGATCCAGGCTTTCAGATTCGATAACTTTACGTGCAGATGCATCAGCACGGACGTTGAAGCCAACCAGAATCGCGTTGGATGCCGCTGCCAGAGTCGCGTCGGTTTCGGTGATACCACCCACGCCGGAACCGATGATCTTCACTTTTACTTCGTCGGTAGACAGTTTCAGTAAAGAGTCAGAAATCGCTTCGACAGAACCCTGCACGTCGGCTTTCAGGACGATGTTCACTTCGTGAACTTCACCATCAGTCATGTTAGCGAACATGTTTTCAAGTTTAGATTTCTGCTGACGAGCCAGTTTAACTTCACGGAATTTGCCCTGACGATACAGTGCAACTTCACGGGCTTTCTTCTCGTCACGAACGACAGTAACTTCGTCACCTGCAGCCGGAACACCGGACAGACCGAGGATTTCCACCGGAATGGATGGACCTGCTTCCAGTACTTCCTGACCCAATTCGTTACGCATCGCACGAACGCGACCGTATTCGAAGCCACAGAGTACGATGTCGCCTTTGTGCAGCGTACCTTCACGCACCAGTACGGTAGCAACCGGACCACGACCTTTATCCAGGAAGGATTCGATAACCGCACCGCTCGCCATACCTTTACGCACAGCTTTCAGTTCCAGTACTTCGGCCTGCAGCAGGATAGCATCCAGCAGCTCGTCGATACCGGTACCCGCTTTCGCAGAAACGTGAACGAATTGGCTCTCGCCGCCCCACTCTTCCGGCATGATGCCGTACTGGGACAGTTCGTTTTTAACGCGATCAGGATCCGCTTCTGGTTTATCGATCTTATTGACTGCAACCACTACCGGCACACCTGCCGCTTTCGCGTGCTGGATTGCTTCGATAGTCTGCGGCATCACGCCGTCGTCTGCTGCAACAACCAGAACCACGATATCCGTTGCCTGAGCACCACGAGCACGCATGGAGGTAAACGCGGCGTGACCCGGGGTATCCAGGAAGGTGATCATACCGTTGTCAGTTTCAACGTGGTACGCACCGATGTGCTGGGTAATGCCGCCTGCTTCGCCAGAGGCCACTTTCGTGGAACGAATGTAGTCCAGCAGAGACGTTTTACCATGGTCAACGTGACCCATGATGGTGACTACCGGTGCGCGCGGTTCAGCCGCAGCGCCGGTATCACGGTCGCTCATTACCGCTTCTTCCAGCTCGTTTTCACGACGCAGGATAACTTTGTGGCCCATCTCTTCGGCAACCAGCTGTGCGGTTTCCTGGTCGATGACCTGGTTAATGGTCGCCATTGCGCCCAGTTTCATCATCGCTTTGATGACCTGAGAGCCTTTAACTGCCATTTTGTTCGCCAGATCGCCAACGGTGATGGTTTCACCGATCACAACGTCACGGTTAACGGCCTGAGCTGGCTTCTGGAAGCCCTGCTGCAGAGCGGAACCTTTACGCTGCTTACCGCCTTTACCACCGCGAACCGCGGCACGCGCTTCTTCACGGTCAGCTTTAGATTCAGCGTGTTTGTTGCCTTTCTTCGCCGGACGCGCTGCTTTCGTGCTGCGAGTACGACCACGGCCGCCTTCGACTTCACGATCGTTCTCGTCTTCAGCCTGGCGAGCGTGCTGGGAAGTGGTGACGTGATAATCGCTGGTATCTTCAACAGGTTCAGCGTTATTCACACCATTTTTCTCATTTTCTTCCGCCATACGGCGAGCTTCTTCCGCTACGCGGCGCGCTTCTTCTTCAAGCTTGCGACGTGCTTCTTCTTCCGCTTTACGCTTCAGTTCAGCGGCTTCATTTTCACGGCGGGCTTTTTCGGCCTGGGCGGTTTTAGTCATATCGTCGGTCTGTTGATTGCTCACTTTGTCTTTTTCCGCAGCTTCACGTTTCGCTTTATCAGCGGCTTCACGCTTAGCTTGTTCTGCGGCCTCACGTTCGGCTTTTTGTTGCGCCTCGCGTTTGGCAGCTTCTTCTGCCTCTCGACGGGCTTGCTCTTCCGCTTCACGCTGCGCCTGCTCTTCCGCGGCAAGGCGTTCAGCCTCTTGCGGATCGCGTTTCACAAAGGTGCGTGTCTTGCGGACTTCGATTTGTACCGATTTACTTTTCCCACCGGTACCTGGAATATTGAGAGTACTGCGCGTTTTACGCTGCAATGTCAACTTATCCGGCGCTGAGCCGTTTTCACGGTTCAGGTGCGCCAGTAAGGTTTGTTTCTCTTGTGCGGATACAGAGTCGTCAGCAGACTTCGGGATACCTGCATCAGCAAATTGCTGTACCAGGCGATCCACGGAGGTCTGTATCTCTGCAGCCAGTGTTTTTACGGTTACATCTGTCATACTGTTCCTTCCTGCTACAGTTTATTACGCTTCGTCGCCGAACCAGCAAATATTACGGGCAGCCATAATCAGCTCACCGGCTTTTTCGTCGGTCAACCCTTCGATATCAGCCAGATCATCAATGCCCTGTTCAGCGAGATCTTCCAGCGTACAAACACCACGGGCAGCCAGTTTGAAGGCCATCTCACGATCCAATCCTTCCAGATTCAGCAGATCGTCAGCCGGTTTGTTATCACCGAGGCTTTCTTCCTGGGCCAGTGCCAGAGTGGTCAGTGCGTTTTTAGCACGCTCGCGCAGCGCTTCAACGGTCTGTTCATCCAGGCCGTCGATTTCCAGCAGCTCTTTCATTGGCACGTAGGCCAGTTCTTCCAGCGTCGCAAACCCTTCTTCCACCAGAACGGTCGCGAAATCTTCGTCGATATCGAGATATTTGGTGAAGGTGTCAATGGCTGCATGTGCTTCAGCCTGATGCTTCGCCTGCAGGTCATCAACGGTCATCACGTTGAGTTCCCAACCGCTCAGTTGTGAAGCCAGGCGGACGTTCTGACCATTACGTCCAATCGCCTGCGCCAGGTTACCGGCTTCAACCGCGATATCCATGGTGTGTTTGTCTTCATCCACCACGATAGAAGCGACGTCTGCTGGCGCCATTGCGTTAATCACGAATTGCGCCGGGTTATCATCCCACAGGACGATATCAATACGCTCGCCGCCCAGTTCGGTAGAAACCGCCTGAACGCGCGCACCGCGCATACCAACACACGCGCCGACCGGATCAATACGCTTGTCGTTGGTCTTAACGGCGATTTTCGCACGCGACCCTGGATCGCGAGCTGCCGCTTTAATTTCGATCACTTCTTCGCCAATTTCTGGCACTTCAATGCGGAACAGTTCAACCAGCATTTCCGGTTTGGAACGAGTTACGAACAGTTGCGCACCGCGCGCTTCCGGGCGTACAGAGTACAGAACGCCACGAATACGGTCACCTGGGCGGAAGTTTTCACGCGGGAGCATGTCTTCACGCAGGATCACGGCTTCAGCATTGCTGCCCAGATCCAGAGAAATGTTGTCGCGGTTTACTTTCTTCACCACGCCAGTAACGATTTCGCCTTCGTGCTCGCGGAACTGATCAACAACCATTGCACGTTCAGCTTCACGTACTTTCTGTACGATAACCTGTTTCGCGGTCTGGGTAGTGATACGGTCAAAGGTGACAGATTCAATCTGATCTTCAACATATTCGCCCACGTTCAGACTTTCGTCTTCGAAACGTGCCGCTTCCAGCGTAATTTCTTTGGTCGGCTGAGTAACTTCTTCTACGATTACCCAACGACGGAAGGTATCGAAATCACCGCTTTTACGATCGATTTCTACGCGAACGTCGATCTCTTGCTCATATTTTTTCTTTGTTGCTGTAGCCAGCGCACTTTCCAGCGCTTCAAAAATTTTCTCGCGTGGCAGCGCTTTTTCGTTGGATACGGCTTCAACAACAGCCAAAATTTCTTTGTTCATCGCGGGCTTTTCACCTCAATCCAGACTGTTAAAAGTGGGGAACCAGGTTCGCCTTCTGGATATTACTCAGCGCGAACACTTCATCTTTACCGTCGACTGTGACCGTGATCATCTCACCGTCCACCGCTTTGATAACGCCCTGCCATTTACGGCGGTTTTGTACCGCCATACGAAGAACCAGCGTGACTTCTTCACCCAGGAAACGCACGTAGTGTTCAGCTGTGAACAGAGGACGGTCGAGACCCGGAGAGGAGACTTCCAGGTTATAGGCAACGGTGATCGGGTCTTCGACATCCATCACGGCGCTTACCTGATGGCTCACATCAGCACAATCATCAACATTGATGCCATCTTCACTATCAATATAGATGCGCAGTGTGGATGTGCGACCGCGAATAAATTCGATGCCGACCAGTTCGTAGCCCAGGGCTTCAACCGGCGCTGTAATCATCTCTGTTAATTTTTGCTCTAATGTGGACAAGCCCACCCCCAAGACATAAAAAAAGGGCCTAAAGCCCAGTTATTCTGTAGTCAGATAACAAAAAACCCCGATAAATCGGGGCTTTAGATAACTGAACCCTATAACCGCACCTGCGGTTCGGAAAACCTTCCGAAAGAATTTTTTTCAAATCCAGCTACGAAGGCCTAAGTCTTCACAGTATATTTGAAAAAGAACTCTAAGGGAAAGTGGTTGCGGGGGCCGGATTTGAACCGACGACCTTCGGGTTATGAGCCCGACGAGCTACCAGGCTGCTCCACCCCGCGCCTGAAACGTGGCAAATTTTACGCGTTTTGGGTAAAAAATGCAAATACTGCTGGGATTTGGTACCGAGGACGGGACGTAAAATCTGCGCACAGTATATTGATTCACTATGCGTTATGTCAACCTTGTTACGACTATGCAAATCAATGAATGCTGGCCCGTGGATGTTCAGCAAGATAAATATGCCATCCACGCCGTTATTTAACGAAATTATCACTAAACTCTTCCTGTCATCCAGAAAAGATGATTAAATGAAAACTCATTTATTTTGCATAAAAATGCAATTAGTATAATAAGCCGACCTCTTCACCAGTCTATCAAGCAGGGTTTTATTTTATGACGACGATTCTCAAGCATCTCCCGGTAGGTCAACGTATTGGTATCGCTTTTTCCGGCGGCCTGGACACCAGTGCAGCACTGCTGTGGATGCGACAAAAAGGGGCTGTCCCATATGCATATACTGCGAATTTGGGCCAGCCGGATGAGGATGACTATGACGCCATCCCTCGCCGTGCAATGGAATATGGTGCTGAGAATGCTCGCCTGGTAGATTGCCGTAAGCAGCTGGTTGCCGAAGGGATCGCTGCCATTCAGTGCGGTGCATTCCACAACACCACCGGCGGACTGACCTATTTCAATACCACCCCGCTGGGTCGTGCAGTCACCGGCACCATGCTGGTTGCTGCCATGAAAGAAGATGGCGTAAATATCTGGGGTGACGGTAGCACCTATAAAGGGAACGATATTGAACGTTTCTATCGTTACGGCCTGCTGACCAACGCCGAACTGCAGATTTACAAACCATGGCTGGATACCGACTTCATCGACGAACTCGGCGGTCGCCATGAGATGTCCGAATTTATGATTGCCTGTGGTTTCGACTACAAGATGTCTGTCGAAAAAGCGTATTCCACCGACTCCAATATGCTCGGCGCGACCCACGAAGCTAAAGACCTCGAGTTCCTGAACTCCAGCGTCAAAATCGTCAACCCGATTATGGGCGTGAAGTTCTGGGATGAGAGCGTGAAGATCCCGGCAGAAGAAGTGACCGTGCGTTTTGAGCAAGGCCATCCGGTTGCCCTGAACGGTAAGACCTTCAGCGACGACGTTGAGATGATGCTGGAAGCCAACCGTATCGGCGGCCGTCATGGTCTGGGTATGAGCGACCAGATTGAAAACCGTATCATTGAAGCAAAAAGCCGCGGTATCTATGAAGCCCCGGGGATGGCACTGCTGCACATCGCCTACGAGCGTCTGCTGACCGGTATTCACAACGAAGACACCATTGAGCAATATCACGCGCACGGTCGCCAGTTGGGTCGTCTGCTGTATCAGGGCCGCTGGTTCGACTCTCAGGCGCTGATGCTGCGTGATGGTCTGCAGCGTTGGGTTGCCAGCCAGATCACCGGTGAAGTCACGCTGGAACTGCGTCGCGGTAACGACTATTCAATCCTCAACACCGTGTCTGACAACCTGACCTACAAGCCAGAACGTCTGACCATGGAGAAAGGTGATTCGGTATTCTCGCCAGACGATCGTATCGGTCAGTTGACTATGCGTAATCTGGATATCACCGATACCCGCGAGAAGCTGTTTGGCTACGCGCAGTCTGGCCTGCTCACCGCCTCTTCCGCAACCGGCCTGCCACAGGTTGAGAATCTGGAAAACAAGGCGAAATAATCATTCATCGTCTTAAGGCCGCGAAAGCGGCCTTTTTTATGCGCGGAATATAGAGTGTTTGTAGGCCTGATAAGCGTAGCACCATCAGGCGTTGTAATAATGTCGGATGGCGGCGTAAACGCCTTATCCGACCTACAGGCCTACAGGACAGCCACAAATAACAGACGAAAAAAAAGACGCTTTGCAGCGTCTTTTTTTTGGAATTTGGTACCGAGGATGGGACTCGAACCCACAAGCCCGTTAGGGCACTACCACCTCAAGGTAGCGTGTCTACCAATTCCACCACCTCGGTACAGAATACTTAGTGCGGGATATCGCTGGTCGGCTGAGCCGGAGCAGCTGGCTGAGTTTGCTCGGTTTTCGCCGGTGCGCTCAGATTTTCCCACTCACTTCCTTTATTGGTCTTATTGCTGTTCATGTTACCCAGCACCAGACTGATAATGAAGAACAGAGTTCCTAACACAGCTGTCATACGGGTCATGAAGTTGCCAGAACCACTTGAACCAAACAGTGTACCAGAAGCGCCTGCGCCAAAAGAGGCTCCCATATCAGCGCCTTTGCCTTGCTGCAGCATGATCAAGCCTACCAGGCCAATTGCCACAATAAGGAAAACTACTAAAAGAGCTTCGTGCATAATCAACCTGTTCCTTGCGGAGTTGCCGCGTACAATGCTTCGACCATTAAAGCGGGAATATTTACTGTTTCCCACTGAAGCGGGTGTGAATACTAACCAAAGCGAATAACCTTCGCAAGGGCAATTTGTTAGCATTGTATCAAGTGCGGAAAAAATCGCCACATCAATCAAAAACGCAGCAACTTATCCCAGCATCGCTGCATTACTGACCGCTGATCGTCAAGGTTTGCCCAAACAACAATTGGGATCTCACAGACCAGATCCGAATTTTCTGGCCAACACTGAATGATCTCCTGATTCACCAACTCCTCAGCCACCATTGATTCAGGTAACCACGCCATTCCCATATGGCGCAGTACCATTTCTCGTATTGTTTCGCTTAGCCCAGTCTCAAACACTTTTTTCAACCGTGGGCGCACTCGTTGTTCTGCCGGATCAATAATACGTCTGACAAAGGTATAGTCGCTGTAGCATAGCCAGGGGATCGCGGTATGCGGATCATCCAGTTTGTCCGCGAGTTGCGCAGAAACCACCGGGATAAAACGCTCATATCGCCATAAAGAACGTTTCAGCCCTCCGGCAATCTCCAGCCCCGGTTGTGAAGAGGGTAAATCGTACGTCACCAGCATATCAATTTGCCGGTTTATCAGGGCATTAAAGTGATTATCAATCCCCTGGATGCTGGCATTTACCGTGAAGTTTAATTGCGGTTCACTTTGGCGCAAATAGTTGATCATATCCGGCAAGATATTCACCGACAGCGTATGCAGGCTAACCATAACCAGCGTATTGTCCGTTGCTGGCATCATCGCCGACAGCTCGTGGCGCGCCTCTGTTAACGTGCTGAGGACGTGCCTGGCATAAGGTTCAAAGCGTTCGCCATAACAGGTTAGTGTAACGGGCGTCGTGGTGCGGTCAAACAGCGGGACCCCCAACATCTCCTCCAGAGCCTTTATACGTCGGCTTAGCGCGGGTTGGGTGATATGCCGCTGTATCGCTGCCTGGGAGTAATTCCCATACTGGCTCAACACCAGAAAATCTTCTAACCACTTCGAATCCACGTCTCATTCCCCATCATGCCATAACCGTATCCACCGATGACAAATCGGCAATAGTCACAGTTATAGTAATGGCTTTAATGTGGGCATCATAACAACAATATTCTGTTTCACCTGCCGACTCTCACCCTCGACGTTTGACAGGACCGATATGTTTACTTTACTGACCAATGCCCGCGTTTTTTCTCCGGAGGATTTAGGCCTCTGTTCCCTGCTCATACATGCCGATCGCATTGTGGCTGTTGAAAAAGATATTGCACTCTTTGATGGTGTCAAAGAGGTCATCGATTGCCGCGGTAAGTGGGTAATTCCCGGAATTATCGATCAGCATGTTCATCTTACCGGCGGCGGCGGTGAAGCCGGCTTTGCCAGCCGGACGCCAGCCGTCAAGCTGCGCGATCTGATTCAGGCCGGTATTACGACGGTCGTCGGCGTGCTGGGTACTGATGCGATATCCCGCTCCCCGAAAGATCTTTACGCCAAAATGCAGTCCCTCAATCTGGAAGGCCTGCGTGCGTATATGCATACCGGAGCCTACGCGGTACCCAGCCCGACAATTACACGATCCATTCGCGATGATATGGCATTTATCCCGGCAATCCTGGGTGTCAAAATCGCCCTCGCCGACCACCGTGGCTCTTACCCCTCTTTCCAGGAATTATTGAGGATAGTCAGTGATATCCGCGTGGCTTCACTGCTGGCCGGAAAAAAAGGGTTGCTGCACGTACACCTGGGCAATCTGCCGGAAGGGATGTCACAGCTGATGGAACTGTGTGATGCCGGTATTCCAATTCATCACATTTCACCGACGCATGTCGCGAGGACAGAAGTATTGTTCGAACAGGCTATCGCTTTCGCACATCGCGGTGGCCATATCGACGTGACGTCTGGCGGCAGTCGATTTATGCCCCAGGAGCAAGCGATTCTCCACGCGCTGGAATCACAGGTTCCGGCCGATCGCATCACCATTAGCTCTGATGGCAATGGCAGCGTGCCGCGCTTTAATGCGCAAGGCATCGTAGAAGGGTTAAGCGCCGCGCCGGTAGCTGGCAACCTCAACCTGCTGCCTCGTCTGATTGATGTCGGTATTCCAGTGTCTCAGGCGATCGCGATGTTGACGGCGAACGTCGCACGCTCACTGGGTATTTCTGGCGGCGTACTTTGCGCAGGAGAACGTGCTGATATTTGCGTGCTCAATGACGACCTCTCACTGGCCCACCTGTTTGCCGCTGGAAAGCCGCTACTGCGTGATGGTGAGTGTCTGGTTACCGGCAACTTCGAGTAAGGGGGCGAGAATGTCATTATTACTGGCGCTACTCGCCATCATTTTCGCCGGACGTCTGATCCTGAAAAAGTACCACCCTCAGTCGGTGTTGCTCTTAACCGGGATCGTACTACTGCTTGTCGCGCATTTTAGCGGGATGACCACGCTCAGTAACCTGGTAAAAAAGAGCACCGGATTTGGCCCCTTTGACGCCTTTGAGTTTATTCGCGACACCCTGAGCGTGCGTCTCGGCGGTCTCGGGCTACAAATCATGCTGATAGGTGGCTTTGCCACCTATATGTCGGCCATTGGCGCAAGTCAGGTGCTGGTGCGCGTCACATCCCGCCCCTTGCAACGTCTGAACTCCCCTTACCTGCTGCTAGGGCTGGCCTTGCTGCTGGGCCAATTTCTGTCGCTATTTATCAGTAGCGCCACCGGACTGGGTCTGCTATTGATGGCAACGCTTTACCCCCTGCTGACCCGTCTTGGCTGCAGCCGCGCCGCCGTTGCTGCAGTTATCGCCAGTACCTGTGCCGTTGAATTTGGCCCGGGTTCCGGGAACTCAGTTCTCGCCGCTAAAACGGCGGGTATCGAGGTAGTTAACTATTTTGTTCAGGATCAGTTACCGATCGTTGTCCCCGTTATTCTGTTCATCGCCCTGCTGCATATTGTTGTACAACGCTTTTTCGATCGCCGGGAGAGCGATGACAATACCGCGCAGCAAATGCAGACATTAACCTCAACCGAAGAAGCTGAAGCGCCGGTTGCCTGGCTATTCCTGCCGATGTTACCGCTGGTGTTGATGCTGGTGTGCAGTGATTTAGTATTCAGCTCACTCAAAATTACGCTCGATACCGCCGTACTGATAAGCCTGGCCATTACCCTGATTTGCGAATATTGCCGCCATCGTAAAGCTCGCGACGTGATGGCTGGCGTACAAAAAGTCTTCGACAGCATGGGCAGTGTGTTTGCCACGGTAGTCACGCTGATTATCGCCGGTGAAGTCTTCTCCGCCGGTCTGAAAGCGATTGGTGCGGTTGATGCGCTGCTGTCACTCTCAGGAGAATTTGGCCTCAGCGCAGCTTCCATAATCTTGCTGATGACGCTAATCACCTTTGCGATTTCAGCGTTAATGGGCTCCGGAAATGCAGCATTTTTCTCCTTCGCCCCGATGGTGCCGGATATCAGCCGCCATATCGGCAGCGACGTGGCGGTTATGATGCTACCGATTCAGATCTCAGCGGGCATTGGACGGACATTGTCGCCTATTGCCGGCGTGATTATCGCCATCGCTGGGATCGCAGGTGTATCACCGGTGGATATCGTTAAACGCACCGCAATTCCGATGCTGGGAGGATGGCTGCTGATGATTGCGCTGACATTCGCCCGATCCGGGCACTTGTTGGCGGTTCTCCCGTGGCTGAGCGTCCTCGTGCTATTGATGGTCGGTGGCTACTTCTGGCAGCGCCGACGTAAACAGCCGCTGGCAGTACAGTAAAAAAAAGCCGGAGTCTCTCAGACTCCGGCTCTTACACTTTACGGAAAGGGTTAAACGGCTTTCACTGCATCCGCAATGCGGTGCGCAAACTCCGTAACCTGTGCTTCGTCTTCACCTTCAACCATCACACGGATTAATGGCTCAGTGCCCGACTTACGCAGCAGGACGCGTCCACGGTTACCCAGTGCCGCTTCAACCTCTGCCATCACCGCTTTCACGCTTTCGTGTTCCAGCGGATCGCCGCTGCCTGCGGTGTAACGTACGTTAACCAGCAGTTGCGGGAACATTTTCATGCCGCTGCACAGATCGTGCAGACTCATATGGTTACGCACCATCGCTGCCAGTACCTGCAGACCCGCCACAATACCGTCACCCGTGGTGGTTTTATCCAGCAGGATCACATGACCTGAGTTTTCCGCGCCGATACGCCAGCCTTTTTCCTGCATTTTTTCCAGCACATAACGGTCGCCCACTTTCGCACGAGCAAACGGAATGCCCAGTTGTTTCAGCGCCAGCTCGAGGCCCATGTTGCTCATCAGAGTACCCACCGCGCCGCCGCGCAGTTGCCCCTGGCGCAGCGCTTCACGAGCGATGATGTACATGATCTGGTCGCCGTCGACTTTATTACCTTCGTGATCAACCATAATGACGCGGTCGCCGTCACCGTCCAGAGCAATACCCAGATCGGCTTTTTCCGCGATTACGCGCGCCTGCAGCGCACGAACATCGGTCGCGCCAACTTCTTCATTGATGTTCACGCCGTTCGGTTCACAGCCAATCGCAATGACGTTAGCACCCAGCTCGCGCAGTACATTTGGCGCAATGTGGTACGTTGCGCCGTTAGCGCAGTCCACCACAATTTTAAGCTCGTTCAGGCTCAGTTCATTCGGGAATGTGCCTTTGCAGAACTCAATATAACGACCGGCAGCATCGACAATACGACTGGCTTTACCCAATTCGGCCGAATCCACGCAGGTGATTGCTTTTTCCATCTCCGCTTCAATTGCTTCTTCAACTGCATCAGGCAGTTTGGTCCCGTCGATGGAGAAGAATTTAATCCCGTTGTCATAAAATGGGTTGTGAGAAGCGGAGATAACAATCCCGGCTTCAGCACGGAAAGCACGCGTCAGATAAGCAACGGCAGGTGTTGGCATGGGGCCGGTGAAAGAAGCTGACAACCCCGCGGCAGCCAGGCCCGCTTCCAGCGCGGACTCCAGCATATAGCCGGAAATACGCGTATCTTTACCGATAATGATTTTGCGTGAACCATGACGTGCCAGCACTTTTCCTGCCGCCCAGCCCAGCTTGAGCACAAAGTCAGGAGTGATTGGAGCGTCGCCTACACGACCACGAATCCCATCGGTGCCAAAATATTTACGATTACTCATAGCGTTTGTTTTCCTTTGCAGACAATGTGGCTTCCACCACACGCATCGCTTCTACGGTTTCTTTGACGTCATGGACACGAATAATCTGCGCTCCCTGCATTGCGGCAATGACCGCGCATGCAAGGCTGCCGCTCAAACGCTCAGATGGACCCACATTGAGCAATTGGCCAACCATTGATTTTCGTGACATCCCTACCAGCAGCGGCAGATTAAAATGATGAAATTCCGCCAGACGTGCCAGCAATGTGTAGTTGTGAGTAAGATTTTTACCGAATCCGAATCCTGGGTCGAGTAGCAATTTATCTTTTGTGATTCCGGCCCGTTCACAACGTGCTATTTGCTCAACAAAGTAACGATTTACCTCAGCAAATACATCCTCATACTTCGGTGCTTCCTGCATAGTTTTCGGCTGCCCCTGCATATGCATCAGGCAAACCGGCAATCCAGTTTCTGCCGCAGCTTCCAGCGCGCCCGGCTCCGAGAGTGAGCGAATGTCATTAATGATATGTGCGCCCACTCTGGCGCACTCACGAATGACCTCTGGTTTTGAGGTATCTACCGAAATCCACACTTCAAAACGTTGAGCAATTGCCTCCACCACCGGGATCACTCGCTGCAGTTCTTCTTCCACGCTAACATCCGCCGCTCCCGGTCGCGTAGACTCACCACCCACATCAATGATAGTCGCCCCTGCGTTAATCATCAGATTTGCGTGTTTTACCGCCTCAACCAGAGAGTTGTGCGCCCCGCCATCAGAAAAAGAGTCTGGTGTGACGTTTAAAATCCCCATGACGTGGGGATGGCTGAGATCCAGCGAAGATCCCTGAGCAAAGAGTTTCATAGTGTTATCCCTGGTATATACCCATCGTCTTTCAAGCTGCATCTGCGTTAGCTTTCCTCGCTCACCCCAGTCACGTACTGATGTACGCTCCAGGGGATTCCCTGCGTCGCCGCCTTGATGCAACTCGAAATTCATTGGGTATAAGTTGATAAATAAAAAAACCCCGGAGCAAGCCCCAGGGTTTTCAATTAAAACATGGTCATCAGATGACGATAACTTATTTGTCGCCTAACTGCTCTGACATGTTGCCCGGGTTCGGCGTACGCGGCTCTTCAGCCGGACGCGGTGCACTCGGGGTGCCATTGTTGCCAGAGTTGTTAGATGAACCAGACTCTTCCCAACCCGCTGGCGGGCGCACATCGCGGCGAGCCATTAGATCATCAATCTGCGGTGCATCGATGGTCTCATATTTCATGAGCGCATCTTTCATCGAGTGCAGAATGTCCAGGTTATCGTTCAGCAGACGGCGAGCACGGTCATAGTTGCGCTCAATCAGTGATTTCACTTCCTGATCGATAATACGCGCGGTTTCATCGGACATATGTTTTGCTTTCGCAACAGAACGACCGAGGAACACTTCGCCTTCTTCTTCCGCGTACAGCAACGGCCCCAGTTTGTCAGAGAAGCCCCACTGAGTGACCATGTTACGCGCCAGGTTCGTCGCGACTTTAATGTCGTTGGACGCACCGGTAGAAACATGTTCAGCACCGTAGATGATCTCTTCCGCCAGGCGACCGCCGTACAGCGTGGAGATCTGACTTTCCAGTTTCTGACGGCTGGCGCTAATTGCGTCGCCTTCAGGCAGGAAGAAGGTGACACCCAGCGCACGACCGCGCGGAATAATCGTCACTTTGTGCACCGGATCGTGCTCCGGCACCAGGCGACCGATGATTGCATGGCCAGCTTCGTGATACGCGGTAGATTCTTTCTGCGCTTCCGTCATCACCATGGAGCGACGTTCCGCACCCATCATGATTTTGTCTTTCGCTTTCTCGAACTCAACCATCGATACAACACGCTTGTTACCACGCGCTGCAAACAGTGCCGCTTCGTTCACCAGGTTCGCAAGGTCCGCACCGGAGAAACCAGGCGTACCACGAGCAATGATTGCCGCATCGATATCCGGAGACAGCGGTACGCGACGCATATGCACTTTCAGAATCTGTTCACGACCGCGAACGTCTGGCAGCCCCACCACAACCTGACGGTCAAAACGGCCTGGGCGCAACAGCGCAGGGTCAAGAACATCCGGACGGTTAGTTGCCGCGATAACGATAATACCTTCGTTACCTTCGAAGCCGTCCATCTCAACCAGCATCTGGTTCAGCGTCTGTTCACGTTCATCGTGACCGCCACCCAGACCAGCGCCACGCTGGCGACCTACGGCGTCGATTTCATCGATGAAGATGATACACGGTGCCGCTTTCTTGGCTTGTTCGAACATGTCACGCACACGAGATGCGCCCACACCAACGAACATTTCCACGAAATCAGAACCGGAAATTGTGAAGAATGGAACCTTCGCTTCACCCGCGATGGCTTTTGCCAGCAGGGTTTTACCTGTACCCGGAGGACCAACCATCAGGACGCCTTTCGGGATCTTACCGCCCAGCTTCTGGAAACGGCTCGGTTCGCGCAGGTATTCAACCAGTTCAGCGACCTCTTCTTTCGCTTCGTCACAACCCGCGACATCAGCAAAAGTGGTTTTGATCTGATCTTCGGTCAACATGCGCGCTTTGCTCTTACCGAACGACATGGCACCTTTGCCACCACCGCCCTGCATTTGACGCATAAAGAAGATCCAGACACCAATCAGCAGCAGCATTGGGAACCAGGAAATGAAGATAGAAGCCAGCAGGCTCGGCTCTTCAGGCGGCTCACCAACAACCTTGACGTTTTTGGTCAGCAGGTTATCAAGCAGCTTCGGATCGTTAACCGGAATGTAGGTCGTGTAACGGTTACTATCTTTCTTGGTAACGTTAATCTCACGTCCGTTGATACGCGCTTCACGAACCTGGTCCTGATTGACCTCTTGCAGGAAGGTAGAGTAATCAACCTTACGGCCATTAGACTCGCTGGGCCCAAAGCTCTGGAATACTGACATCAGCACAACGGCAATGACCAGCCAGAGTATTAGGTTTTTCGCCATGTCACTCAAGGGATTAACCTCATATTACAACTGTGTTAAAAACAGCGTCAGGATACTCTATATCCAGTGTCTTTCAAACTTTCGTTTGAAATCTACCGGTTATGGTTTACGCCCGGTCGCTACAATGTACACTTCACGCGAACGGGCGCGAGAAGAGTCCGGCTTACGAACTTTGACCTTCGTAAACAGGGAGCGAATCTCTCTTAGATACTCATCGAAGCCTTCGCCCTGGAACACCTTCACTACAAAACTACCACCTGGCGCTAATACATCACGAGCCATTCCAAGTGCCAGTTCAACCAGATACATGGCCCGGGGAATATCCACCGCCGGTGTTCCACACATATTTGGCGCCATATCAGACATGACAACTTGTACTTTACTGTCACCTACACGCTCAAGTAACGCTTTCAGGACTAATTCATCACGAAAGTCGCCCTGAAGGAAGTCCACACCAACGATTGGATCCATAGGTAAAAGATCGCAAGCGATAATGCGGCCGCTGTTTCCGATCTGCGTAACCGCATATTGCGACCAGCCACCGGGTGCAGCGCCGAGGTCAACAATCGTCATCCCCGGTTTAAAAATTTTGTCACTTTGCTGTATTTCATCAAGTTTAAACCAGGCACGGGAACGTAACCCCTTTTTCTGTGCCTGTTGAACATATTTATCGCTAAAGTGTTCCTGAAGCCAGCGACTCGAGCTGGCAGAACGCTTTTTACCTGTCATTTCACTTTCCCATCGGGCAGTTCATCGTAACCAATGGTGTAAATATCTACACAGCTATTTGGCGATATATGGGAGATGGCGGTAGAATGACCCGTTTTCAATCCCAACGTAAGCAAAAATATACGATGAATCTGAGTACTAAACAAAAACAGCACCTGAAAGGTCTGGCACATCCGCTCAAGCCTGTAGTTATGCTTGGCAATAATGGTTTGACCGAAGGGGTACTGGCCGAGATTGAACAAGCGTTAGAGCACCATGAGCTTATCAAGGTGAAAATCGCCTCGGAAGATCGCGATACTAAAACCTTGATCGTGGAAGCTATCGTACGCGAAACCGGCGCCTGCAATGTACAGGTCATCGGCAAAACGCTGGTACTGTATCGCCCGACTAAAGAACGTAAAATCTCGCTGCCACGCTAAGAATATCCCAAAGTTGAACACGAAGTTTGTGTAAAACGCGGGAATTTCCGCTAGCAGGAGAGCAAAATGCCACGCTCTCTTCGTTGATAAAAGGCCGCTATGCGGCCTTTTTCCTTTCTTTACAATACATCAACATCTTGAGTATTGGGAAATTCTTACAGGTATTCGACCTTCGTCACTTCATACTCAACTTCGCCGCCCGGCGTTTTGATAACCACCACGTCATCCTGCTCTTTACCAATCAGGCCACGAGCAATAGGTGAGTTCACCGAAATCAGGTTTTGTTTAAAATCGGCCTCATCATCGCCCACAATGCGCCAGGTCTGCTCTTCATCGTTATCAAGATTCAGAACGGTAACCGTCGCACCGAACACAACGCGGCCGTTATTTGGCATTTTAGTGACGTCAATAACCTGCGCGTTAGACAGTTTGGCTTCGATATCTTTAATGCGACCCTCGCAGAATCCCTGCTGTTCACGCGCCGCGTGATACTCCGCGTTCTCTTTCAGGTCACCGTGTTCACGCGCTTCCGCGATCGCGGCAATAATTTCAGGGCGACGCACAGATTTAAGAAAATCCAGTTCTTCGCGCAGTTTTTCAGCACCACGTAAGGTCATCGGGATAGCTTGCATTTGTTATACCTCTTGAACATTCCTGTAGGGGGTGGTTGTCCTCACCCCGGCTGCTAAGCCCACCCTGGCATACGCCATGCCAGAGTCAGAAGCAAAAAAATACCGACCCGGGGCACGAGGTCCCAGGTCAGCTACAATTCTCCATTTGATGTTCATTTTACCCTGGAGTTCCCTATGGGTCATCGTTTACTTTTTGGGGCGTTGCGCCGTAGTATGACGGCCTGTTTCCAGGTTGTTAGCGCGAGATTATGCGATTTTCCAGATTTACCATTGGATTGACTGCCAGTATAGCGTTCAGCGTTCAGGCTGCGAACGTCGACGAGTATATCAATCAGCTCCCTGCCGGGGCCAACCTCGCCCTTATGGTACAGAAGGTTGGCGCTCCTGCTCCTGCTATTGATTTTCATAGCCAGCAGATGGCACTCCCCGCCAGTACCCAGAAAGTGATCACCGCGCTGGCGGCATTGATTCAGCTCGGGCCGGACTTTCGTTTTACCACCACGCTTGAGACGAAAGGCAACGTGGAAGGCGGGGTATTAAAAGGTGACTTAGTGGCGCGATTTGGTGCCGATCCGACGCTAAAACGTCAGGATATCCGCAATATGGTGGCAACCCTGAAAAAATCAGGCGTGACGCAAATTGCCGGAAATGTCCTGATCGACACCTCTATTTTCGCCAGTCATGATAAAGCCCCTGGCTGGCCCTGGAACGACATGACGCAGTGTTTTAGCGCACCGCCCGCAGCAGCCATTGTCGATCGTAACTGTTTCTCGGTTTCACTCTACAGCGCGCAAAAACCCAACGATCTCGCCTTTATTCGCGTGGCATCTTATTACCCGGTCACCATGTTCAGCCAGGTGCGTACTCTCGCCCGAGGTTCTGCGGAAGCGCAATATTGTGAACTGGATGTGGTTCCCGGCGATCTCAACCGCTATACGCTGACCGGATGCCTGCCCCAACGAGCCGATCCGCTGCCGCTGGCGTTCGCCATTCAGGACGGAGCCAGCTATGCCGGGGCGATTATCAAAGATGAGCTAAAACAAGCAGGTATCACCTACAGCGGTACGCTGCTGCGCCAGACGCTGGTCAACGAGCCGGGAACGGTGGTCGCCAGTAAGCAGTCAGCGCCACTGCATGACCTGCTTAAGATTATGCTGAAAAAATCGGACAACATGATTGCCGACACCGTTTTTCGCATGATTGGCCATGCGCGATTTAACGTACCGGGCACCTGGCGGGCAGGTTCAGATGCCGTACGTCAGATCCTGCGTCAGCAGGCGGGCGTCGATATTGGCAACACGATTATTGCCGACGGCTCTGGCCTCTCTCGCCATAACCTGATTGCCCCCGCCACCATGATGCAGGTGCTGCAATACATCGCGCAGCATGACAATGAGCTGAACTTTATCACCATGCTACCGCTGGCTGGCCACGATGGCTCCCTGCAATACCGTGCAGGCCTGCATCAGGCTGGTGTTGATGGTAAGGTTTCAGCGAAAACAGGCTCACTTCAAGGGGTGTACAACCTCGCGGGGTTCATCACCACCGCCAGCGGGCAACGCATGGCGTTCGTGCAGTATCTGTCTGGCTATGCGGTAGAGCCTGCAGACCAGCGCAACCGACGTATTCCACTGGTGCGCTTCGAGAGTCGGCTGTACAAAGATATATATCAAAATAACTGAGTATGTTTGCCGGATGGCGGCGCAAACGCGCCTTATCCGGCCTACAGCGCGTCCTGGAAACAAAAACCCCGGCAACATGGCCGGGGTTTTTCATGCGATTAACGCTTGTAAATGAACTCAACGCCTTCTTCGTCGTCTTCGTCCCAATCATCATCCCAGTCATCTTCCGCTTCGTCTTCGACTTCAGCGAGCTGCTGGCGGTGATAATCATCCCACATGAACTCAACTTTCTCCGGCTGTTTCGCTTCTTCAGCCTGAACGATTGGGTTCTCAATGATAAAGGTCATTACATCCCAGCAAAGATCCTTCACACCCAGCTGGCTGGCGGCAGAGATCAGGTAATATTTACCTTCCCAGCCCAGCGCTTCAGCGATGGCTTTCGCTTTTTCTTCCGCTTCAGCTTTGTCCATCAAATCAATTTTGTTGAACACTAACCAGCGTGGTTTAGACGCCAGATCCTGACTGTATTTTTCCAGTTCGCCAATAATGATACGGGCGTTTTCTACCGGATCGGAACCGTCAATCGGATCGATATCAATGAGGTGCAGCAACACGCGGCAACGCTCCAGGTGCTTCAGGAAGCGGATACCAAGACCAGCGCCTTCAGCCGCGCCTTCAATCAGACCCGGAATGTCGGCAACCACGAAGCTCTTTTCGTTGTCCATACGCACAACGCCGAGGCTCGGTACCAGCGTGGTGAACGGATAATCCGCCACTTTCGGTTTCGCCGCAGACACTGCACGGATAAACGTCGATTTACCGGCGTTTGGCATACCCAGCATACCCACGTCTGCCAGCAGCATCAGCTCCAGCATCAGGTCACGCTTATCGCCAGGTGTACCCATCGTTTTCTGACGCGGGGTACGGTTGACCGACGATTTAAAACGGGTGTTACCCAGACCGTGCCAGCCGCCTTTAGCGACCATCAGACGCTGACCGTGTTTGGTCATGTCGCCCATAGTTTCGCCCGTGCCCTGATCGATAACACGCGTACCGACAGGCACTTTAATCGTGACATCTTTACCACGCTTACCGGTGCAATCACGGCTCGCGCCATTCTGACCACGTTCCGCACGGAATGATTTTTCAAAACGGTAATCGATCAGCGTGTTCAGGTTTTCGTCGGCTTCCAGCCAGACGTCACCGCCATCACCACCGTCACCACCGTCCGGACCGCCTTTTGGGATGTATTTTTCGCGGCGGAAGCTGACACAACCGTTACCGCCATCGCCTGCAACGACCAGAATCGATGCTTCATCAACAAACTTCATTTTACTCTCCGTAAATCATTCGCCTGAGCGGGGTTGCGAAACCACCGTTTCATGCTTACGTAAACCGCCCCAAATTCGATGACCAATGGCGGAATACATCGCGCCCGCAACCACGATAAACGCACCGAGATAACCTAAAAGGTTTAGCATCGGTCTGGCGAAGAAATCGGGCCAGGCCAGTGATAATAAATCTGAAAATAACAACGTAAACAGCGGCGTGAGCGTAATTATGGCGCTCACCTGCGCCGCCTGCCAGCGAGCCATTGCTTCCGCAAGGGCACCGTATCCTACCAGCGTATTCAGGCCGCAGAACACGAGGCATGCCAGCTGCCAGTCGCTGAGTTGCGCTATTACACCGGGTTTAGCCAGCGGCAACAACGCTATCGTACATAAAGTGTACAGTAAAAACAGGATCTGCGGTGATGCCAGCCGGCGCAATAACACCTTTTGCGCGACCCCATAACACACCCAAACCGTCGCGGCACCGACACCAAAGATCACACCCCAGGTGTAATCGGTCAGCCGGGTAAAAATTTCGATCAGACTGGTATTAAAAAACAACACCAATCCGCTCAGAAGCATAATAGCGCCAATAATCTGCGTGCCGCGCATCTTCTCCTTCAGGATAAAGACGCTGGCGATCATCATGCCAACCGGTGACAGTTGACCGATAACCTGCGAAGCCGTTGGGCTCAAATATTGCAAGGATGAACTAAACAGAATGAAGTTACCGAACAGCCCACCGGTAGCGATAGCCAGCAGTACCAGCCAACGCGCTTTGCGAAAAATACGCAATGGAGGGAGCTTTTTTTTAACCGCAAGAATAGCGCCAAGGCCAATACTTGCCATTAAAAAACGGTAAAACACCACGGTAGGAGGCTCCATCACCTCCAGCACTTGCTTCATCGCTATTGGTAAAGCCCCCCAACAGACAGCTGTCGTGAGTGCTAACAGAATACCAATGCCTGCCTGCTGCTTCATGCCGTATTCCCTGCAAGGGCTCGTTTCCGGGTTGTCACGCGCGACGAGCGTATTTACCGGCCGTCGAATGTAAAAAGCCCCGCAACGTGTTGCGGGGCTTTTATCCGTTACCGGGACGCGAAAAACTTATTCAGCAACGATGCTGATGAATTTACGGTTTTTCGGGCCTTTCACTTCAAATTTCACTTTACCGTCTGCTTTAGCAAACAGAGTGTGGTCTTTGCCGCAACCAACGTTGGAGCCAGCGTGGAATTTAGTACCACGTTGACGAACGATGATGCTACCAGCCAGAACTGTTTCACCGCCGAAGCGTTTTACGCCCAGACGTTTAGCTTCTGAATCGCGACCGTTACGAGTCGAGCCGCCAGCCTTTTTATGTGCCATTTAATCTGCTCCCCTTAACTTAAGCGCTGATGCCAGTGATTTTCACATCAGTGAACCACTGACGATGGCCCTGCTGCTTACGGTAGTGTTTACGACGACGAAACTTAACAATTTTAACTTTCTCGCCACGACCGTGAGCAACGACTTCAGCTTTGATAACGCCGCCATCAACGAAAGGAACGCCGATTTTGACTTCTTCACCGTTTGCGATCATCAGAACTTCAGCGAACTCAACAGATTCGCCAGTTGCGATGTCCAGCTTTTCCAGGCGAACGGTCTGACCTTCGCTTACTCGGTGTTGTTTACCACCACTTTGGAAAACCGCGTACATAAAAAACTCCGCTTCCGCGCACACCTTTTTGATGATTCAGAGTGCGCTATAAATATTCACAATAGGGCGCGAATATTACGCAAAACGCGAGCCTTTGACAAGTGCTACCGTCAATACATGAAGAAAAAAAACACAACGTGTACCGTAACGTTTATCTGCGGCGTTTTTTCAGTACAATCAGCATATATTTCTAACCCTAAACCCGACGTTACCTTCTCAAATAGTGAGGTAATCGGGGCGAGAAGCCCGGCTTTTGCGATGAATTTAGAAAAAATCAATGAGTTAACCGCGCAAGATATGGCGGGGGTCAATGCGACAATCCTTGAACAGCTCAATTCCGACGTCCAGTTGATCAATCAATTGGGGTACTACATCGTGAGCGGCGGCGGAAAACGCATTCGTCCAATGATCGCTGTACTCGCGGCGCGCGCTGTTGGTTATCAGGAAAATGCCCACGTCACGATCGCTGCCTTAATCGAGTTTATCCACACCGCGACCCTGCTTCATGACGATGTAGTGGATGAATCCGATATGCGCCGTGGGAAAGCCACGGCGAATGCAGCCTTTGGTAATGCGGCCAGCGTTCTGGTCGGCGATTTTATCTATACCCGCGCCTTTCAGATGATGACCAGCCTCGGTTCGCTGAAAGTGCTGGAAGTGATGTCTAAAGCGGTCAACGTTATTGCTGAAGGCGAAGTCCTGCAGTTAATGAACGTCAATGACCCGGATATCACCGAAGAAAACTATATGCGTGTTATCTACAGCAAGACGGCTCGTCTGTTTGAAGCCGCGGCCCAATGTTCAGGTATCCTTGCAGGTTGTAGCGATGAGCAAGAGAAAGGCCTGCAGGATTATGGCCGTTACCTTGGCACCGCTTTCCAGCTTATCGACGATTTACTGGATTACAGCGCAGATGGCGAGCAGTTGGGTAAAAACGTCGGGGATGACCTCAACGAAGGTAAACCTACGCTACCGCTACTGCATGCGATGCGCCACGGCACTCCTGAGCAGGCACAAATGATTCGCCAGGCGATTGAGCAAGGTAATGGTCGCCACCTTCTGGAGCCGGTTCTGGAAGCAATGAACGCTTGCGGATCACTGGAATGGACCCGTCAACGTGCAGAAGAAGAAGCCGATAAAGCCATCGCGGCGCTTCAGGTACTTCCAGATACTCCGTGGAAAGAAGCCCTGATTGGCCTGGCGCATATCGCCGTACAGCGCGACCGTTAATTTCCCTCGTCTCGCTTCCCAGCATCCCGTGCAACACACGGGATGTTCTTATAAGATCTAAAAAAATCACAAAAACAATCAAACAACATGTATGACCTTGGCATATTCTGAATATGTAAGCACTTTACGAGAACATTTTAGAACATTCGTTCTCGAGGCGTATAGTAACTCCACAGGCTGATTGTGAAACCGTAACTGGTTAACCAAAGGAGATGTGGAACTATGGAAAGCAAATTCATTGACTGGCATCCGGCTGACATCATCGCGGGGCTACGTAAGAAAGGCACGTCAATGGCCGCTGAGTCACGTAAGAATGGCTTGAGTTCATCAACGCTGGCAAATGCGTTAACCCGGCCATGGCCGAAAGGTGAATTGATTATCGCGAGAGCACTGGGAACAGACCCGTGGGTAATTTGGCCGTCACGCTACCATGACACCAGGACGCATGAATTCATCGACAGAACGCGGATGATGAGAGTACGGAAAGAAAAAAAGCGTCTTGAGTAGTGGTGAAACAGCAACCCCCGGATCAACGATCCTGGGGGTTACAACACGCGTAGGCGATTACTCGCCTTTAATGCGCTCTATGTTTGCGCCCAGCGCACGCAATTTATCCTCGATGCGCTCATAGCCGCGATCGATGTGATAAATGCGGTCAACAACCGTTGTGCCTTCAGCGATACATCCCGCTAACACCAAACTTGCTGACGCGCGCAGATCGGTCGCCATTACCTGTGCACCGGAGAGCGTTTCAACCCCGTGACAAATCACAGTATTGCTTTCGATTTCCGCGTGAGCCCCCATACGGCTCAGTTCAGGCACGTGCATAAAGCGGTTCTCAAACACGGTTTCCGTAATGAAGCCTGTCCCTTCGGCCACCAGGTTCAACAGCGTGAACTGGGCCTGCATGTCGGTCGGGAAAGCCGGATGTGGCGCAGTGCGCACATTAACCGCTTTAGGGCGTTTGCCGTGCATGTCGAGGCTAATCCAGTCTTCACCGACTTCGATATCCGCACCGGCATCACGCAGCTTCGCCAGAACAGCGTCCAGTGTGTCTGGTTGCGCATTACGGCAGATAATTTTGCCGCGTGAAATCGCCGCCGCCACCAGGAACGTCCCGGTTTCAATACGATCAGGCAGAACGCGATACACACCGCCGCCGAGGCGTTCAACGCCTTCAATGGTGATACGGTCGGTACCCTGCCCTGTGATCTTCGCACCCAGCGCAATCAGGAAATTCGCGGTATCCACAATTTCCGGCTCACGTGCGGCGTTTTCGATGATGGTCGTGCCTTCGGCAAGCGTTGCCGCGCACATGATAGTGACCGTCGCACCGACGCTTACTTTGTCCATCACGATGTGCGCGCCTTTCAGGCGGCCATCAACGGACGCCTTCACATAGCCTTCTTCCAGCTTGATTGTGGCACCTAACTGCTCCAGACCGGTAATGTGCAGGTCAACCGGGCGCGCGCCGATAGTACAGCCGCCCGGCAGAGAAACCTGACCCTGACCAAAACGCGCAACCAGCGGCCCCAATGCCCAGATAGATGCACGCATGGTTTTCACCAGATCGTACGGTGCACAGAAGACGTTAACGTCACGCGCATCAATGTGCACAGACCCATTACGCTCTACTTTCGCCCCCAACTGGCTCAGCAGTTTCATGGAGGTATCTACGTCCTTCAGTTTTGGGACGTTTTGAATTTCTATAGGTTCTTCAGCCAGCAGCGCCGCAAACAGGATCGGCAGTGCGGCATTTTTAGCGCCTGAAATTGTGACTTCGCCCTGGAGCTTGGTTGGCCCCTGAACACGGAATTTATCCATTATTCTGTTCTCTGTTAAGAATTCATCTTCGCTACCGGCATATCACCCGTAGCTCAAAAACCGTTAAGTTTGCGATCGCGCGCCCATTCCGCTGGGGTAAACGCTTTAATTGACACAGCATGAATGCGGTTATCCGCAATATACTCCATCAATGGGCCATAGACCGATTGCTGCTTCTTTACCCGGCTCATGCCGTCAAACATCTCACCCACGGCAATAACCTGAAAGTGACTGCCGTCACCAGAAACGTGGACTTCCTGGAGGGAGAGTGCGTTCATCAGCACGCTCTGAATTTCATTATTTTCCATGGGCTCTTCATTCGTCAGATAGTGAAAACAGCCCAACATCTTAGAGCAAAGTGGCGCTGTCATAAATAAGCAAAAAGCCTCGCTGATAAATCAGACAAGGCTTTGGCGGCAGATCCCCTTCAGGGGTTTTGCCGGATGGCGGCACAAGGCCTTATCCGGCCTACAAAAATTAACGCGGAAGGACGTCGTCAGGCAAATTGTAAAGCTGTGCCAGGGTGTAAACCTTATCGTTAACCCCGGTAAGCGAAACGCGATTCCCCTGTTGCTTGCCCTGGTCAACCAGATGCAACAGCAATGCCAGACCACCGGTATCAACCCGGGAAACCTGACTCAGATCGATGCAGGTGACCCCTTTCATCGCCTCAATACGTGCATCCCATAACGGATTTAACACGTCCTGATCCAGCTCTCCCGCGAGCGTAAGCTTGTCACCTTCACGCGTCCAGGTGAGTGACTGCGTCATTATTTCTTCTCTTCCAGGGTGATTTTCTGCTGAGAGATAGATTTCAGCTGTGCGGTCAGGCCATCAATACCTTTCGTGCGCAGCAGGTCGCTCCACTCATTTTGCTTGGTGGTGATCATACTTACGCCTTCGGCGATCATGTCATACGCCTGCCAGTTACCGGTCTGAGAATTTTTACGCCACTGGAAATCCAGACGCACCGGCGGACGTCCGTTTGGATCGATGATGGTTACGCGGATAGGCACAATCGTCGCATCACCCAGCGGCTGTTCCGGCGCGATCTGATAGGTCTGACCGTGGTACATTGCCAGCGCCTGACCGTAAGCCTGCTTCAGGTATTCGCGAAACGCGGCGAAATAAGCGTCACGCTGCGCAGGCGTAGCTTCTTTGTAGTAGCGCCCTAATACCAGCGCCCCCGCATATTTTACTTGCACATACGGCAGCAGCTCCTGATCGACAACCTGACGCAGATAGTCCGGGTTGGAACGAATTTTAGGTTGCTCGTTTTTCAGACGATCGAAAGTTTTCTGCGCCGCCTCATTCATCAGTTTATACGGGTTAGTCTGGTCCGCTGCGGTTGCCACGCTAAGTGGGGCAATGACCAGCATAGCCACCATCATCAATCGTTTAAACATACGTCGATTCTCCTGAGATTATTTCGTTGCGCCCGCAGGCGTAGTGGCTTCATTATTGCCTTCAGTTGCGGCTGGCGCATCGCCAGAATTCTTATTGTCATCACCTTTACTGTTGCTGTTGTAGAGGAATTGACCAATCATATCTTCCAGCACCATCGCGGATTTCGTGTCCTGAATCGTACTGCCATCTTTGAGGATAGACGTTCCCAGCTCAGGATCTTCAAAACCCACGTTTAATGCCAGATACTGCTCACCCAGCAGACCAGAGGTGCGGATGCTCAGCGAGCTGGTGTCCGGGATATGGTTAAAGCGCGATTCGATGTCCAGCGTTACGCGTGGCAGGTAAGTTTTGGGATCTAACGAGATATCCGAAACTCGCCCCACAACAACCCCCCCAATCCGCACGGGAGAGCGCTCTCTCAGGCCGCCGATATTATCAAAGGTCGCATAAACCGTGTAGGTTGGTTCAGTACGCATGGAGGTCACATTAGCCGCTTTCAGGCAGACAAATAGCGCCGCCAGCAGCGCAACCAGCAGGAATACCCCAACCCAAATTTCATTTTTTTTCGTTTGCATGAACTCAATTCCCAAACATCAGTGCGGTCAGCACAAAATCCAGCCCCAGAACGGCAAGAGAGGCGTGCACAACGGTGCGTGTCGTAGCCCGGCTAATTCCGGCGGAGGTCGGAATCGCATCATAACCATTGAACAATGCAATCCAGGTGACCGTAATGGCGAACACCACGCTCTTAATCAAACAGTTGACCAGATCCAGACGCCAGTCGACGGCATTTTGCATAGCCGACCAGAAAAAGCCGGCATCAATACCTTTCCAGCTTACGCCAACCAGTGAACCACCCCAGATCCCCACGGCGACAAAAATAATCGTCAGCAGCGGCAATGAAATGACACCCGCCCAAAAACGCGGAGAGACCACTCGACGCAGAGGATCAACCGCCATCATTTCCAGGCTGGAAAGCTGTTCGGTTGCCCGCATCAGGCCGATTTCCGCGGTTAACGCCGATCCGGCTCGCCCGGCGAACAGCAGCGCCGCAACAACCGGCCCCAGTTCTCGCAGCAAGGACAGCGCCACCAGCATACCGAGACTGGTTTCTGCGCTGTAGGTTGTCAGGACCAGGTATCCCTGCAATCCCAGCACCATCCCGATGAACACGCCAGAAACGATAATGATCAGCATCGACAGGACACCGACATTATAGAGCTGGCGGATCAGCAGCGGCGCATGTTTGCGAAACTCCGGCTTGCCGACTACCGCATTGAACAACATTAATCCGGCTCGCCCGAACGTCCTGAGGGTTTTTATTCCCCGATGTCCGAGTGATGCCAGCGCATTTAACAACATGGGTGGCTTAACTCCCTGTTTTGAGTAAATCGGTGTGGTAGTCGCCCGCTGGGTAGCGGAACGGAACCGGCCCATCGGCAATACCATCGAGGAACTGACGCACGCGCGGATCGGCATTTTCTTGTAGTGCCTGAGCACTACCGTAGGCCACTATCTTTTTGTCCGCCATAATATAGGCGTAATCCGCAATACTCAGTACCTCTGGCACATCATGAGAGACCACCACGCAGGTGACGCCCAGCGCGTTGTTCAGTTCTGAAATCAGCTTCACCAGCACACCCATGGTGATAGGATCCTGACCGACGAACGGTTCATCAAACATAATGAGATCTGGCTCCAGCGCAATGGCGCGTGCTAATGCCGCACGTCGCGCCATCCCCCCGGATAATTCAGAAGGCATGAGTTTTGCCGCACCACGCAGGCCGACAGCTTCCAGTTTCATCATCACCGTGCTCTTGAGCAACGCCTTGGGCAGCGTCGTATGCTCACGCAGTGGATAAGCGACGTTGTCAAACACGTTCATGTCGGTAAACAGCGCCCCGGACTGAAACAGCATACTCATGCGCTTACGCACGGTGTACAAACGTGAACGAGACATGGCTGGGACGTTTTCGCCGTCAAACAGGATTTCGCCCTTATCTGGCGGGATCTGCCCGCCAATCAGACGTAACAGCGTCGTTTTGCCGATGCCTGATGGCCCCATGATCGCCGTCACCTTACCGCGCGGCACCGTCAGGGAAATATTATCAAAGATGCAGCGGTCACCTCGGGAAAAGCTGACATCGCGCATATCGACTAGATTCGCCACAGACTGACCCATTGATTCATCCTTTACTATTGCCTCGTTGATCGAAGAGTTGGCGCTCAATTTAGCCCTGAACTCGACATATTTACAGATTATTGCCTGTCCTGGTTAGCGAAAGCTGGCATTTGTTTTACTTTTTAGCCGCATAAAGTCAAAATTAAGAATTCGTTACGGCTTCCAGAAGATCCTTCAAGTGGACCGGCGAGTATACCTGAAGAAAGGACTTTAGATGCTTTTAGCGACGGCACTGTTAATAATTGGTTTACTTCTGGTGGTCTACGGTGCCGACCGTCTGGTATTTGCTGCATCTATTTTATGCCGCACCTTCGGTATCCCCCCCATCATTATTGGAATGACGGTCGTCAGCATCGGCACATCCCTACCTGAGATTATTGTCTCTGTTGCGGCATCAATGAATGGGCAGCTCGATTTAGCCGTCGGTACCGCCATCGGCTCCAACATCACCAATATTCTTCTTATTTTAGGCCTGTCAGCACTCATTCATCCTTTTACCGTGCATTCCGATGTTCTGCGTCGTGAATTACCGTTAATGTTGCTGGTAAGCATTTTGGCCGCGTCCGTTCTGTATGACGGGCAGTTAAGCCGCAGTGATGGCCTCTTTCTTCTGCTTCTGGCCGTGCTATGGCTGCTATTCATTGTTAAAATCGCCCGTCTGGCAGAACGCCAGGGCAATGACAGCCTGACTCGGGAGCAAGTTGCGGAACTGCCTCGCGAAGGCGGATTGCCTGTCGCATTTTTATGGCTGGGGATAGCGCTGATCATTATGCCAATGGCAACGCGTATGGTGGTTGATAACGCCACTGTACTGGCAAATTACTTTGCCATGAGCGAGCTTACTATCGGTTTGACGGTCGTCGCCATTGGTACCAGCCTGCCAGAACTGGCAACCGCCATTGCAGGTTTGCGTAAAGGTGAAAGCGATATTGCCGTCGGTAACATCATCGGCGCTAACATTTTTAATATTGTTATCGTTCTTGGGTTACCTGCACTGATTACACCGGGCGAGGTCAACCCGATGGCCTTCGTCCGGGACTACAGCGTCATGCTGCTGGTGAGCTTTATTTTTGCATTACTCTGCTGGCGACGTCCGCGCCAGATTGGTCGTGGCGCAGGGGCGCTTCTGACCAGCGGTTTTATCATATGGCTGGCGATGCTGTATTGGTTATCGCCACTTCTCGTTGGATAACTGGAAACGCATTATGTCGCACTTAGAGTTGCAACCGGGTTTTGACTTTCAGCAAGCAGGCAAGGAAGTCCTGACAATTGAACGTGAAGGCCTGGCGGAGCTTGATCAGTACATCAACCAGAACTTTACCCTCGCCTGTGAAAAGATTTTCAGTTGCCCGGGCAAAGTCGTGGTGATGGGAATGGGAAAATCAGGGCATATCGGGCGCAAAATGGCCGCTACGTTTGCCAGTACCGGCACGCCCTCATTTTTTGTGCATCCTGGCGAAGCCGCACATGGCGATCTGGGTATGGTGTCACCGCAGGACGTCGTGATTGCCATTTCTAACTCCGGTGAATCTAATGAGATTGCAGCGTTAATTCCGGTGTTAAAACGCCTGCATGTCCCCCTTATCTGCATGACGGGTCGTCCGGAAAGCAGTATGGCGCGTGCAGCAGATGTCCATCTGTGTGTTAAAGTGCCCAAAGAAGCCTGCCCATTAGGTCTGGCACCGACCAGCAGCACGACCGCAACGCTGGTCATGGGCGATGCGCTTGCCGTTGCGTTACTAAAAGCACGCGGCTTCACCGCAGAAGATTTTGCGTTATCTCATCCTGGTGGCGCACTGGGGCGTAAGCTTTTGTTGCGCGTTAACGATATTATGCATACGGGAGACGAAATCCCGCATGTGACCAAAAGCGCCAGCCTGCGTGACGCCTTACTGGAGATCACGCGGAAAAACCTCGGCATGACCGTCATTTGCGATGACGCGATGAAGATTGACGGCATCTTTACGGATGGCGATTTACGTCGTGTCTTCGATATGGGCGTTGATGTACGCCAGTTAGGTATTGCGGATGTGATGACCCCTGGGGGCATTCGCGTGCGTCCAGGGATTCTTGCCGTTGATGCCCTGAACTTAATGCAGTCCCGCCATATCACCTCGGTAATGGTTGCTGATGGCGACCAGTTACTGGGTGTGTTACATATGCATGATCTGCTGCGTGCAGGTGTAGTGTAAGAAACTCAAGGATAAAGAAAATGAGTAAAGCAGGTGCGTCGCTTGCGACCTGTTATGGACCCGTCAGCACTGACGTCATCACCAGGGCAGAAAACATCCGTCTGCTGATCCTTGATGTGGATGGCGTACTGTCTGATGGTCTGATTTATATGGGCAACAACGGTGAAGAGCTGAAGGCGTTTAACGTCCGCGATGGCTACGGAATTCGCTGCGCGCTCACTTCCGGCATTGAGGTTGCCATTATTACCGGACGAAAGGCTAAACTTGTAGAAGATCGCTGTGCCACATTAGGGATCACACATCTGTATCAGGGGCAGTCGGACAAACTGGTTGCCTTTGGCGATCTGCTTAGCAAACTGGCGATCGCGCCTGAGAATGTGGCGTATGTTGGCGATGATCTGATCGACTGGCCGGTGATGGCAAAAGTGGGATTAAGCGTAGCGGTAGCGGATGCTCATCCGTTGCTGATCCCGCGAGCCGATTACGTCACCCGTATCGACGGGGGACGCGGCGCAGTGCGCGAAGTCTGCGACTTATTACTGCTGGCGCAGGGCAAACTGGATGAGGCCAAAGGGCAATCGATATGAGCAAAACCAGACGTTGGGTTATCATTCTACTGTCGCTGGCTGTCCTTGTGATGATTGGTATTAACCTGGCAGACAAAGACGACACCGCTCAGGTTGTCGTTAATAACAACGAGCCAACCTATAAGAGCGAGCATACCGACACCGTCGTGTACAGCCCTGAGGGCGCGCTGAGCTATCATTTGATCGCGCAACACGTTGAATATTATTCAGATCAAGCAGTTTCGTGGTTCACTCAACCGGTGTTAACCACGTTTGATAAGGACAAAGTACCGACCTGGTCAATCAAGGCCGATAAAGCTAAATTGACCAACGATCGGATGCTGTACCTATATGGCCATGTTGAGGTTAACGCGCTGGTGCCTGACTCTCAACTACGCAGAATTACTACCGATAACGCGCAGATCAACCTTGTGACGCAAGATGTCACTTCCGATGATCTGGTCACGTTGTATGGAACAACATTTAACTCCAGCGGACTGAAGATGCGCGGCAACTTACGCAGCAAGAACGCCGAGCTGATTGAAAAGGTTAGAACCTCATATGAAATCCAAAACAAACAAACTCAGCCTTAATCTTGTGCTTGCCAGCTCACTTCTGGCCGCCAGCATTCCGGCATTCGCCGTCACTGGCGATACCGAGCAGCCGATCCACATTGAATCGGACCAGCAGTCTCTGGATATGCAGGGCAACGTGGTGACGTTTACCGGCAATGTCATCGTGACTCAGGGCACGATCAAAATTAATGCCGATAAGGTCGTCGTCACGCGTCCGGGCGGTGAAGACGGTAAAGAAGTGATTGACGGTTATGGCAATCCGGCGACCTTTTACCAGATGCAGGACAATGGTAAACCGGTTAAAGGCCGCGCCTCACAGATGCACTATGAGCTGGCAAAAGATTTCGTCGTCCTTACCGGTAAGGCTTATCTGGAACAACTCGATAGCAACATCACGGGCGATAAGATCACCTATCTGGTAAAAGAACAGAAAATGCAGGCCTTCAGTGAGAAAGGCAAACGCGTCACCACCGTTCTGGTTCCGTCGCAATTGCAGGACAAAAACAAGACCAAGGCTCCGGCAGAGAAAAAAGGTAACTGATTCGTTATGGCAACATTAACTGCAAAGAATCTTGCAAAAGCCTACAAAGGCCGTCGTGTGGTGGAAGATGTCAGCCTGACCGTCAACTCCGGGGAGATCGTCGGTCTGCTCGGCCCTAACGGTGCGGGCAAAACAACAACCTTTTACATGGTTGTCGGCATTGTCCCGCGCGATGCGGGCAACATTATCATTGATGACGAAGATATCAGTCTGTTACCCCTGCATGCGCGTGCCCGTCGCGGTATCGGCTACTTACCGCAGGAAGCCTCTATTTTTCGTCGCCTGAGCGTATTTGATAACCTGATGGCGGTACTGCAAATTCGTGACGATCTTTCCAGCGAGCAGCGTGAAGATCGCGCCAATGAGCTGATGGAAGAATTCCATATCGAACATCTGCGTGACAGCCTTGGACAGGCACTCTCCGGTGGGGAACGCCGCCGTGTGGAGATCGCCCGCGCACTGGCCGCTAATCCAAAATTTATCCTGTTGGATGAACCCTTTGCCGGTGTTGACCCAATTTCCGTCATTGATATCAAACGTATTATTGAACACCTGCGCGACAGCGGGCTTGGCGTGCTGATTACCGACCATAACGTGCGCGAAACGCTGGCTGTTTGTGAGCGCGCCTACATTGTGAGCCAGGGACACCTGATCGCACACGGTACGCCGACAGAAATCCTGCAGGACGAGCACGTTAAACGCGTATACCTTGGGGAAGACTTCAGACTCTGATAGGGTAGTAGACTTCACGTCACCGCAGGAGACAACAACTCTGAACATGAAGCAAGGTTTGCAACTCAGGCTTAGCCAACAACTGGCGATGACGCCTCAGCTACAACAGGCTATCCGTCTGTTGCAGTTGTCCACGCTGGAACTTCAGCAAGAACTTCAGCAAGCGCTGGAAAGTAACCCACTGCTCGAGCAAACCGATCTTCACGACGAAATTGATACCCAGGAAAAGCAGGATAGCGAATCCCTCGATACGGCTGACGCACTCGAACAAAAAGAGATGCCAGAAGAGCTGCCGCTGGATGCCAGTTGGGATGAGATTTACACCGCAGGGACGCCGTCTGGCACCAGCGGGGATTACATTGACGACGAACTGCCTGTGTATCAGGGTGAAACCACGCAATCGCTGCAAGATTACCTGATGTGGCAGGTGGAACTGACCCCATTCTCAGATACCGATCGTGCTATTGCCACGTCAATTGTGGATGCAGTCGACGAAACGGGCTATCTCACCGTCACGCTGGACGACATTCTCGACAGCATGGGCGATGACGACATCGGTATCGATGAAATCGAAGCCGTGCTTAAACGCGTTCAGCGTTTTGATCCCGTGGGCGTGGCGGCAAAAGATCTCCGCGACTGCTTACTGATCCAACTTTCACAGTTTGATAAAGTCACGCCGTGGCTGGAAGAAGCACGCCTGATCATCAGCGATCACCTTGATCTGCTCGCCAACCACGACTTCCGCACCCTGATGCGCGTAACCCGACTGAAAGAAGATGTGCTGAAAGAAGCCGTCAATCTTATCCAGTCGCTTGACCCAAGACCTGGACAATCTATCCAGACCGGTGAACCAGAGTACGTCATCCCGGATGTGCTGGTGCGTAAGCATAACGATCGCTGGGTAGTCGAACTCAACAGTGACAGCATTCCGCGTTTACAGATCAACCAACACTACGCCGCCCTGTGCAATAACGCGCGCAATGATGCTGACAGCCAGTTCATTCGTAGCAACCTGCAGGATGCAAAATGGCTGATTAAAAGTCTGGAAAGCCGCAATGACACGCTATTGCGCGTTAGCCGCTGTATCGTTGAGCAACAGCAAGCCTTCTTTGAGCAAGGCGAAGAGTATATGAAACCGATGGTTCTGGCCGATATCGCCCAGGCCGTCGAGATGCATGAATCGACCATTTCCCGAGTGACCACGCAAAAGTATCTGCACAGTCCGCGCGGCATTTTTGAATTGAAGTATTTCTTCTCCAGTCACGTTAACACTGAAGGTGGAGGCGAAGCCTCTTCTACAGCTATCCGCGCATTGGTGAAGAAATTAATTGCTGCGGAAAACCCCGCGAAACCGCTGAGTGACAGCAAGTTAACCTCTATGCTGTCAGAACAAGGTATCATGGTGGCACGCCGCACCGTTGCGAAGTACCGAGAGTCTTTATCCATTCCGCCGTCTAACCAGCGCAAACAGCTGGTTTGACCCAACCGATAAGGAAGACACTATGCAGCTCAACATCACTGGAAATAACGTCGAAATCACTGAGGCCCTGCGCGACTTTGTCACCACAAAGTTTGCCAAGCTTGAGCAATATTTCGACCGGATTAATCAGGTCTATATTGTGTTGAAAGTGGAGAAGGTCACACACATCTCGGATGCAACACTGCATGTGAACGGTGGCGAAATTCATGCCAGCGCGGAAGGTCAGGATATGTACGCCGCCATTGACGGTTTAATTGATAAACTGGCTCGGCAGTTAACAAAACATAAAGATAAACTGAAACAGCACTAACTTGTCCGGGCAGTTAGCGGGTGCAGGACGGCCTGTTGTGCAGCACAACGGGCCATTTGTACAGTTAGCGCTTAGGTGAAATTATGACAAATAACGATACGACTCTACAACTGAGCAATGTTCTTAACCAGGAATGTACGCGCGCGGCCGTTCACTGCCAAAGCAAGAAACGCGCACTGGAAATCATCAGTGAACTGGCGGCCAAACAACTCAGCTTGCCTCCTCAGGTGGTATTTGAAGCCATTCTGACGCGCGAAAAAATGGGCAGTACCGGTATTGGCAATGGTATTGCCATTCCGCATGGAAAGCTGGAAGAAGACACCCTGCGTGCGGTTGGTGTATTTGTTCAACTTGAAACGCCAATCGCGTTCGATGCCATTGATAATCAACCCGTCGATCTGCTTTTCGCCCTGCTGGTCCCGGCGGACCAAACCAAGACGCATTTGCATACATTGTCACTGGTTGCCAAACGCCTGGCAGATAAAACCATCTGTCGTCGCCTGCGCGCCGCACAGAGTGACCAGGAGTTGTATCAAATCATCACTGACACCGAAGGTGGACAGGATGAAGCATAACAACCCAATGGCATCCTTTTCTGTCGTTGTGAGGAGAAACAGTACATGGTACTGATGATCGTCAGCGGTCGTTCTGGGTCAGGTAAGTCTGTCGCCCTGCGTGCGCTGGAAGATATGGGTTTTTACTGCGTGGATAACCTTCCCGTCGTGTTGTTGCCCGAACTGGCTCGAACCCTCGCCGATCGCCAGATATCTGCGGCTGTCAGCATTGATGTGCGCAATATGCCCGAATCCCCGGAGATTTTTGAGCAGGCCATGAGTAACCTGCCTGAAGGCTTCTCACCGCAACTGCTGTTCCTTGATGCCGACCGTAACACGCTGATTCGCCGCTACAGCGATACGCGCCGTTTACACCCGCTGTCCAGCAAGAACTTGTCTCTGGAAAGCGCTATCGATAAAGAAAGCGATTTACTGGAGCCGTTGCGTTCACGCGCTGACCTGATCGTAGACACCTCTGAAATGTCCGTGCACGAACTGGCGGAAATGTTGCGTACCCGGCTGCTGGGCAAACGTGAACGTGAATTGACGATGGTATTCGAATCCTTTGGTTTCAAACACGGTATTCCGATCGACGCGGATTACGTATTTGACGTGCGCTTCCTGCCTAACCCACACTGGGATCCGAAGCTGCGCCCGATGACCGGTCTTGACCGCCCCGTCGCGGCCTTCCTAGACAGACACACAGAAGTACACAATTTTATCTACCAGACTCGCAGCTATCTTGAGCTATGGTTACCCATGCTGGAGACCAACAACCGCAGCTACCTCACTGTAGCCATCGGCTGTACCGGCGGGAAACACCGTTCGGTGTATATTGCAGAGCAACTGGCAGACTACTTCCGCTCACGCGGTAAAAACGTGCAGTCACGCCATCGTACGTTGGAAAAACGCAAATCATGACCGTGAAGCAAACTGTTGAAATCACGAATAAGCTGGGCATGCATGCCCGGCCGGCAATGAAACTGTTTGAGCTAATGCAGGGTTTTGAAGCAGAAGTTCTGCTGCGTAATGATGAAGGGACGGAAGCCGAGGCAAACAGCGTTATCGCTCTGCTGATGCTGGATTCCGCCAAAGGACGCCAGATAGAAGTTGAAGCCACGGGTCCGCAGGAGGTTGAGGCTCTGGCAGCCGTGATTGCGCTGTTTAATTCGGGGTTTGATGAAGATTAGGGCAGCATCGACTAATACAGCTTATTTTCACGCATAAACGACTCACCGCCCAGCTGGCGCATTTGGCGCATGATCCACGCCTGACGACTGCGTACATAGCCGGAAGGCGCACTCGCCTTAAAACGTAACGGATTGGGCAGCACCGCCGCCAGCAATGCCGCTTCAGACGGGCTAAGACGGCTGGCGGGTTTATGGAAATAGCGCTGTGATGCAGCCTCTACACCGAATACTCCATCGCCAAACTCCGCAATATTCAAATAAACCGTCAGGATTCGTTTCTTGCTCCAGACGGTTTCTATCCCAAGCGTTAACCCGGCCTCGAGCCCTTTGCGCACCCAGCTACGCCCATCCCACAAAAAGAGGTTTTTTGCCGTTTGTTGCGATAACGTCGAAGCGCCCCGAATACGGTTTTCATTACGTTCGTTATGCGCCAGCGCTTTCTCTATCGCTGAGACATCAAATCCCCAGTGATCGGGAAATTTCTGGTCCTCAGCGGCAATGACCGCCAGCCCCATCCACGGTGATATCTCATCCATACTGACCCAGTCAGAATGCGCCACATAGCCGAAATTACCCTGTATCCAGGCACCAAGCTGCCGCTCAATCATGACCGCTGAGAAAGGAACGGGCATCACGCTGAAGAGCGCTATACCCCCGCCCCAAAACACGGCGAGGACAATAACCGCCCGCAGAAGCAGACGTCGCAGAAAGGCGGTAGCCCCTTTTCTCATTCAGCCAGTACCAGAACACGCGAGACCAGTTTGTCGATCCCACTCGCCGCCTGAGCGATATCCTGCGCCAGCATGTAAGCAGGCGTGGTGACAACTTTATTATCTTCATCAACCACAATGTCATCGACCGGGCAAGGCACATGTTCAGCGCCCATCTCCTCCAGTACTTCCGCTGTATCGATGTCAGTGCCAATGGTCAGACGCAGCGGGAAGTCAAAAATCTTAGGTAACATAGCAGGAGCAATACACATGAATCCAAGAGGTTTACCGGCCTGATGCAGCGCCTTCGCCAGAGCAGCTAAGTCGCTATCAATCCGACACTCACTGCCCTGGCTGGCAAAATTGCTCAGATTTTTTGCTGCGCCAAACCCGCCAGGCACAATTAGCGCATCCAGCTCCGTTGCGACCGCCTGGGCCAGGGGACGAATATCACCACGCGTAATACGCGCAGCTTCAATCAGGACATTGCGCGTTTCCGGCATCGGCTCGCCCGTCAGATGATTAATCACATCCGCCTGCTGTTTATCTGGGGCAAAGCAGATAGCTTGAGCGCCATTGCGGGCAATAGCCAGCAGCGTGAGTACGGCTTCGTGAATTTCTGCACCGTCATACACGCCACATCCGCTGAGCACTACGCCAACTTTTTTCATCGTGATACTCCTTTCGCAACTGACTGAAGCATATTAATAATTCTGATTAGAATGCCACGCTTCACACATTTAACTGATTCATGTAACAAATTATTTAAGATTTGCTATCTTAACTGCGTGCGGCCTGAAAATTAGGGCTGCGCCCTTGTAAACAATGATAATAATTTACGGCGCAGCCACGATTTCCCTGGTGTTGGCGCAGTATTCGCGCACCCCGGTCAAGCCGGGGTCATTTTTTTTCCACGCTCGCAACCCAGGCTCTTAACACCGCCACGTCGTGCTGCCACTCCTGCTTTATCTCTTCAATCCATTCAGCCACGTTATCTTCCCAAGCAGGAAGGTCGGGTGATTGAATTTGCTGACCCAACTGTTGCAGGTGGCGCAGACCGACAGATCCGGCTGCACCTTTAATTTTATGGCCTTCCTCAACCACGCCTTTTTTATCACGGGCAGTCAGATTAGACTCCAGCACGCTCAAATATCCTGGCATCATTTTCTCAAACACCGCCAGACCGTCGGTGATCAGCTTCGGCCCGACCAGTTCGAGGTATTGTTCCAACATGGGAATATCTAACAGCGCTTGCGATTTACTGCTTTCTTCAGACGTCACAGTGCTCTCCTCTTCGTTTCGGGTATCCCAGTATTTTTTGATCATGGCGGTTAACGCCGGAACTGACAGCGGCTTACTCAGCACGTCGTCCATTCCTGCATCCAGATATTCTTTTTTATCTTTCAGTACGTTGGCGGTGAGAGCCACCAGCGGCGGCAGATCTTCACGGGCGTATTTTTGCGTCAGTTCTCGTGAGATATCCAGACCGGTCATATCCGGTAGCTGAATATCCAGCAGCACCAGGTCATATTCACCCGGTTTGAACATGTCCAGCGCGGCTTTCCCGGTCATGGCGACATCCACGCTGTTGCCCAGCTTTTCCAGCACCGAACGCGCAACAATAACGTTCAGTTCAATGTCTTCCACCAGCAGCACATTCAGGGCTGGTAACGGCATTTCATCGTCTTCAAAAGCATCTTCAATTTCTTCTGCCACGGCAGGAGCATGCACGGTTAGCGTAAAGATGGAGCCTTTTCCGGCCTGACTGGAAACCGTAATATCACCGCCCATGTTTTTCGCCAGACGCTTCGAGACGGCCAGTCCAATCCCGGTTCCCGTTGCCGGTTTACCACCATGGCTGTCCTTCACCTGATAGTACATGGCGAAAATTTTATCCTGCTCATCCTGTGGAATACCGATCCCGGAATCCTCCACCTCAAAATGCAGTATGTCTCCCTCGTCATAGCGCGCCCGTACGGTCACCTGCCCCTGCTGAGTAAACTTCACGGCGTTGCTGATCAGATTCCACAGAATCTGGCGCAAACGCGTTCCGTCGGTGATGACCTTATGTGGCAGCGGTAGCGTCGGCTCAAGCACAAAGCGCAGCCCTTTTTGTTGCGCCTGCAGGCCGGAGAGGTTTTCCAGATCAGCCATAAAGCTGGTGAAATCAACAGGCTGGTTATCAAGCTGGACTTTACGCCGCTCCATCTTATCCATGTCAATAATATCGTTGAAAATATTCCCCAGCGTCACGGCGGAAACATGGATAGTTTTGAGATATTTTTCCTGCTCAGCGGTTAAATCTGTATCCAACAGGATCCGGCTTAAGCCGACAATGCCGTTAAGCGGAGTGCGCAGCTCGTGGCTGATGGTGGAAATGAAAGTGGTCTTATCACGGCTGGCGCGCTCAAGCGCGTCCTGATAACGCTTCCGCTCGGTAATATCGCGCCCAAAGCCCATCAGGCCATGTCGCTTACCTACGCGGTCATAGTAAGGCACTTTACGAATTTCAAAGCAGGCTTTGCGCCCATCCGGGTAGTCCAGCCACTGTTCATAGGTGAGCGAGACGTTATGACGGAATACCTTCTCGTCGGTTTCAATCACCTTTTCAGCCGCCTCTGGCGAATACACATCAGCCGGCTTTAGATTCACCAGTTGCTTTTCGCTCTTACCGGTCAGCAGCTCCATAGCACGGTTACAGCCGGAAAATTCTTTATCTTCATTGCGATAAAAAACCAGATCCGGCGAGGCATCAAGGAAAGAGCGTAAAAAGGAGGACTGTTGCTCAAGCTGGATCTGCGCTTCTTCGCGCTCTTTGATTTCAACCTTCAGTTGTTCGAACGTTTCCTGGCGCTCCGCTTCGGCTTTTTCGCGCTCGACAATTTCCTGGTTGAGCTGGGCAATATTATCTTTCAACTGCACATTGAGCTTGAGATCGCGCTCGCGCATCTCTTCCAGCTTTTGTACCAGTCGTGACAAGCGTTGCCGGGACTCTTCCAGTTGCTCCACCACCACAGAAAGGAAGTAGACGGCCCAGGGGGTAATTAACAGGCCAAAAAAGATAGAACGGATGACATCAATGCTTTCTACCTGGCCATGCAGCACCATGGTGACAGCCATCTGCACCACAATTGCCAACACAACCAAAGCCAGCGCCAACAGCAGCGAAAAGCGCACCAGACCTAACTTCATCATCAGGTCGACATAGTATTGCGCCAGCATACGAATTTGCTTCATAGAGGGTTCCTTCACGACAACTTGGCACAATAATACTCAATTCTCAGCGTGACGTTGAAGATTGTGCAAGAAATGCGGGGGTTATCGGTGAAATGACTGGGTAGGCGGTAGGCCGGATAAGGCATAGCCGCCATCCGGCAATGTGCGCCGGGCCACCTGATGGCGCGCAGCTTTCAGGCCTACATGACTACGGAGGGTTAGATCCCCGGCTGCACCCACGGCGTACCCAGCGCCGAGCCTTGCACGCCGTGCTCATTAAGGTACTTATCCAGTTCAACCATCCCGGTCCAGCGGTTTTCACACCATAGCGGTGCCAGCAGCGTTGGGCGACGCGCGCTGGCAGAAATGCGATGATAAATCACCTCTGGCGGCGTATGGCGGATCATCTCTCCGGCGGTAACCGTATAATCGTCCAGTTCAATACCGTTCAGCCGTCCGGCCTCCCAGGCTTTCGCCATCGTACTGCCTTTGACGATATGCAGCGGATGCAGCTTAATACCGTCGACACCCGTCTCCACCACACGTTCCATGGTTTGCAGACATTCTGCCTGCCCTTCTCCCGGCAAACCGACAATCAGGTGTGAACACACTTTCAGCCCGCGTTCACGCGCCAGTTGGGTCGTTCGCTGATAACAGGCAAAATCATGCCCACGATTAATGCGATGCAGCGTCTTGTCATGGGCCGTTTGCAAGCCCAGTTCCAGCCACACTTCGTAGCCCTGATCCTTGTACTCGCATAGCAGATCGAGCACGGCACCCGGCACACAGTCAGGGCGCGTGCCAACGCATAACCCGACGATGCTGGCCTGACTAACCGCCTGTTGGTACATCGAACGCAGCACCTGTACTTCCGCAAAGGTACTGGTATAAGCCTGAAAATAGGCCAGATAGCGCTTCGCGCGATTCACTAATTGCGCCTGATGCTCAAGCTGTTCAGCGATAGAATGATGCTGCTGCGCTTCGTCAGCAAAAGAGGCGACATTACAGAAGGTACATCCGCCACGTCCAATGGTGCCATCGCGATTTGGGCAGCTAAAGCCGCCGTGCAGCGTGAGCTTATGAACCTTTTGCCCATAACGGCGAGAAAGATCCCCACCAAACATATTGACTAATTTCTGTAACTGCATAATCTGGTAGACCGCGCCTTGAAAAGAGGCCAAAGCCTGCCATTTTTTGCCCCAGTCGGCGATGACCTGGATCAATCGCCCTGGCGAGCCTTTATTTATTGCATAACAAATCAAAATAATTGAAATTTCATTCACTCTAAATCTAATTACTTTTCCTTATATTCAGCGGTTTTTTTTATCTTCTTATACTCTCAGCGCAAAAACAGTATCTTTAAGACGCCGGAACTCTAAAAACCAGCATAAAATGCCAGTTATCTCGATAAATAAAGGGAGGATGAGGGATATCAGGCCTTTCTGACAGTGAGACAGATCACACTTCCAGGGGTATACTCCCCAGGTTAAATCAATGTAAAAAATCCTTTTATTTCAACATTTTCATAAAGTTAATCGCCCTATAGCACATTTTTGCATAAATAAGATTGCCATTTGACCTGTGTGTGGATTCCCGATAACTTGGAAATCCGCTGGAAGCTTTCTGGATGAGCAGTCTGCTCATCATATTTATGCAGTAATTGAGATTCCCTCTGAAGCAAGTCCTCAAACTTGTTTGACCTATGCGAAAAGGATAAAGAGGGCGAATGCGAGGTGAGCGTATGAAACGCAAACCCCGTCGCCATGCTCTTGGTGTGCCCGTGCGCAAACGGTATCGGAGAGGTGTCCCGCAGAGCCTGGGGAGGTTCACTGATATGTTGTACGATAAATCCCTTGAGAAGGATAACTGTGGTTTCGGCCTGATCGCCCACATAGAAGGCGAACCTAGCCACAAGGTAGTGCGTACCGCCATACACGCACTGGCACGTATGCAGCACCGTGGCGCAATTCTTGCCGATGGCAAAACCGGCGATGGTTGCGGCTTGCTGTTACAAAAACCTGACCGCTTTTTCCGCATTGTTGCGCAAGAGCGCGGCTGGCGTTTAGCTAAAAACTACGCCGTCGGCATGATCTTTTTAAATAAAGACCCTGAACTGGCGGCGGCATCTCGTCGCATTGTTGAAGAAGAATTACAGCAGGAGACCCTGTCGATCGTAGGCTGGCGCGACGTGCCAACCAACGAAGGTGTTCTCGGTGAAATAGCCCTTTCCTCCCTGCCTCGTATCGAGCAAATTTTTGTTAACGCCCCTGCGGGCTGGCGTCCGCGTGATATGGAGCGTCGCCTGTTCATCGCGCGTCGTCGTATCGAAAAACGTCTCCTGCAAGACAAAGACTTCTACGTCTGTAGCTTGTCGAATCTGGTCAATATCTATAAAGGTCTGTGTATGCCGGCAGATCTGCCGCGCTTCTACCTGGACCTGGCAGACCTGCGTCTGGAATCGGCCATCTGCCTGTTCCACCAGCGCTTCTCCACCAACACCGTGCCGCGTTGGCCGCTGGCGCAGCCGTTCCGCTATCTGGCGCACAACGGTGAAATCAACACCATCACGGGCAACCGCCAGTGGGCGCGCGCCCGTACCTATAAGTTCCAGACCCCGCTGATCCCGGATCTGCACGACGCCGCGCCATTTGTTAACGAAACCGGCTCAGACTCCAGTTCGATGGATAACATGCTGGAACTGCTGCTGGCAGGCGGGATGGACATCATCCGCGCCATGCGCTTACTGGTTCCACCGGCCTGGCAGAATAACCCGGATATGGACCCGGAGCTGCGCGCGTTCTTTGACTTCAACTCCATGCACATGGAACCGTGGGACGGCCCGGCGGGCATCGTGATGTCCGATGGTCGCTTCGCCGCCTGTAACCTCGACCGTAACGGCCTGCGTCCGGCACGCTACGTCATCACCAAAGACAAGCTAATTACCTGCGCCTCTGAAGTCGGGATCTGGGATTATCAGCCGGATGAAGTGGTCGAGAAAGGCCGCGTCGGCCCTGGCGAGCTGATGGTTATCGATACCCGCAGCGGGCGCATTCTGCACTCAGCCGAAACCGATGATGACCTGAAAAGCCGTCACCCATACAAAGAGTGGATGGAGAAAAACGTCCGCCGCCTGGTACCGTTCGAAGACCTGGCTGACGATCAGGTCGGCAGCCGTGAACTCGACGATGACACCCTCGCCAGCTACCAAAAACAATTTAACTACAGCGCTGAAGAGCTGGATTCCGTGATCCGCGTGCTCGGCGAAAATGGCCAGGAAGCGGTCGGTTCAATGGGTGACGATACCCCGTTTGCCGTGCTCTCCAGCCAGCCGCGCATCATCTATGACTACTTCCGCCAGCAGTTCGCGCAGGTCACCAACCCACCGATCGATCCGCTGCGTGAAGCGCACGTTATGTCGCTGGCCACCAGCATCGGTCGTGAGATGAACGTCTTCTGCGAAGCTGAAGGTCAGGCACACCGTCTGAGCTTTAAATCGCCGATCCTGCTGTACTCCGATTTCACCCAGCTCACCACCATGAAAGAGGAGCATTATCGCGCTGACCGCCTGGATATCACCTTCGACGCGACCGAAACTACGCTCGAAGAGACCGTCAAAGCATTGTGCGATAAGGCGGAACAGATGGTGCGCAACGGCACGGTACTGCTGGTACTCTCTGATCGCAACATCGCCAAAAACCGTCTGCCGGTTCCGGCGCCAATGGCCGTGGGCGCAGTGCAAACGCGTCTGGTTGAACAAAGCCTGCGTTGCGACGCCAACATCATCGTTGAAACCGCCAGTGCCCGTGACCCGCACCATTTTGCCGTCCTGCTCGGCTTTGGCGCGACGGCCATTTATCCGTATCTCGCGTATGAAACATTGGGACGTTTGATCGACACCCAGGCGATTGCCAAAGATTACCGCACCGTGATGCTGAACTACCGTAACGGCATCAATAAAGGCCTGTACAAAATCATGTCCAAAATGGGCATCTCGACCATTGCCTCTTACCGCTGCTCGAAGCTGTTCGAAGCCGTTGGTCTGCACGATGATGTGGTTGCGCTGTGTTTCCAGGGCGTGGTCAGCCGCATCAGCGGCGCAGGGTTTACCGACTTCCAGCAGGATCTGCTGAACCTCTCCAAACATGCATGGCTGGCGCGTAAACCTATCAGCCAGGGCGGTCTGCTGAAGTACGTCCATGGCGGCGAATACCACGCCTACAACCCGGACGTGGTGCGCACGCTACAACAGGCGGTGCAAAGCGGCGAGTACAGCGACTATCAGGAATACGCCAAGCTGGTCAACGAGCGTCCGGCGGCCACGCTGCGCGATTTGCTGACGATCACGCCTGGTGATGAAGCCGTCAGCATTGACGAGGTAGAACCCGCAACCGAACTGTTTAAACGTTTTGATACTGCGGCCATGTCTATCGGCGCATTAAGCCCGGAAGCACACGAAGCGCTGGCCGAAGCGATGAACAGCATCGGCGGTAACTCGAACTCCGGCGAAGGCGGCGAAGACCCGGCGCGCTACGGCACCAACAAAGTGTCGCGGATTAAGCAGGTGGCTTCTGGTCGCTTTGGCGTAACCCCGGCGTATCTGGTGAACGCCGACGTGATTCAGATTAAAGTCGCTCAGGGTGCGAAACCTGGCGAAGGTGGTCAGTTACCGGGTGATAAAGTCACCCCGTACATCGCCAAACTGCGCTATTCGGTACCGGGCGTGACGCTGATCTCCCCGCCGCCGCACCACGATATCTACTCTATCGAGGATTTAGCGCAGCTGATTTTCGACCTCAAACAGGTCAACCCGAAGGCGATGATCTCGGTGAAACTGGTTTCCGAACCGGGCGTCGGCACTATCGCTACCGGCGTGGCGAAAGCCTATGCGGATCTGATCACCATCGCGGGTTACGATGGCGGCACCGGCGCAAGCCCGCTGTCATCGGTGAAATACGCGGGCTGTCCGTGGGAGCTGGGGCTGGTGGAAACTCAACAGGCGCTGGTGGCTAATGGCCTGCGTCACAAGATTCGTCTGCAGGTCGATGGCGGTCTGAAAACTGGCGTCGATATCATTAAAGCGGCAATTCTGGGTGCAGAAAGCTTTGGCTTCGGTACCGGCCCGATGGTGGCGCTGGGCTGTAAATACCTGCGTATTTGCCATCTGAATAACTGTGCAACCGGCGTGGCGACTCAGGATGAGAAACTGCGTAAGAACCACTATCACGGTCTGCCGTTCAAAGTGACCAACTACTTTGAATTTATCGCTCGTGAAGTGCGCGAGCTGATGGCACAGCTGGGCGTTACCCGCCTGGTGGATCTGATTGGTCGCACCGACCTGCTCAAAGAGCTGGATGGCTTCACTGCCAAGCAACAGAAGCTGGAGCTGTCTCGTCTGCTGGAAACCGCCGAACCGCATCCGGGTAAAGCGCTGCATTGCACCGAGAACAACCCACCGTTTGATAATGGCGTGTTGAACGCCCAGCTGTTGCAGCAGGCGAAGCCGTTCGTCGACGAGCGCCAGAGCAAAACCTTCTGGTTCGATATCCGCAACACCGACCGTTCCGTCGGCGCATCGCTGTCGGGCTATATCGCTCAGACGCATGGCGATCAGGGGCTGGCGTCTGACCCGATCAAAGCGCACTTCAGCGGTACTGCAGGCCAGAGCTTTGGCGTGTGGAACGCGGGCGGCGTGGAGCTGTATCTGACCGGCGATGCCAACGACTATGTCGGTAAAGGCATGGCGGGTGGTCTGCTGGCAGTGCGTCCTCCGGTTGGCTCAGCTTTCCGTAGCCATGAGGCGAGCATCATCGGTAACACCTGCCTGTATGGCGCCACCGGTGGTCGCCTGTTTGCTGCGGGTCGTGCGGGTGAGCGCTTTGCGGTGCGTAACTCCGGCGCAATCACCGTGGTTGAAGGAATTGGCGACAACGGCTGTGAATACATGACCGGCGGCATCGTCTGTATTCTCGGCAAAACCGGCGTTAACTTCGGCGCGGGCATGACCGGCGGATTCGCCTACGTGCTCGACGAAGACGGTGAATTCCGCAAACGCGTGAACCCGGAACTGGTCGAAGTGCTGAGCGTGGACTCTTTGGCTATCCACGAAGAGCACCTGCGCGGCCTGATTACCGAGCACGTACAGCATACCGGATCTTCACACGGCGAAGAGATCCTGGCGAACTGGCCAGCATTCTCGGCGAAATTCGCGCTGGTAAAACCAAAGTCCAGTGATGTGAAAGCACTGTTGGGTCACCGTAGTCGTAGCGCAGCAGAGCTGCGTGTGCAGGCGCAGTAAGGGGTAGCAGCAATGAGTCAAAACGTATACCAATTTATCGACCTGCAGCGTGTTGATCCGCCGAAGAAGCCGCTGAAGATCCGTAAGATCGGGTTTATCGAAATTTACGAGCCGTTTTCCGAAGGTCAGGCCAAAGCACAGGCAGATCGCTGCCTGTCCTGCGGTAACCCGTACTGCGAGTGGAAGTGCCCGGTGCATAACTACATCCCGAACTGGCTGAAGTTGGCGAATGAGGGACGTATTTTTGAAGCGGCAGAGCTTTCGCACCAGACCAACACCTTGCCGGAAGTCTGTGGTCGCGTATGCCCGCAGGATCGACTGTGTGAAGGATCCTGTACGCTGAACGATGAGTTTGGCGCGGTAACTATCGGCAACATCGAGCGCTATATCAACGATAAAGCATTCGAGATGGGCTGGCGTCCGGATATGACCGGCGTTCGCCAGATGGACAAGCGCGTGGCGATTATCGGTGCGGGTCCGGCGGGCCTGGCCTGTGCTGATGTGCTGACCCGCAACGGCGTAAAGGCGGTGGTATTTGACCGTCACCCGGAAATCGGCGGCTTGCTGACCTTCGGTATCCCAGCCTTCAAGCTGGAAAAAGAGGTCATGACCCGTCGCCGTGAAATCTTCACCGGCATGGGCATTGAGTTCAAACTGAACGTGGAAGTGGGCCGTGACGTACAGCTCAACGATTTGCTGAAGGATTACGACGCTGTGTTCCTGGGCGTCGGAACCTATCAGTCAATGCGCGGCGGGCTGGAAAACGAAGACGCTGAGGGCGTGTTTGATGCCCTGCCGTTCCTGATTGCTAATACCAAGCAATTGATGGGTTTTGGCGAAAGCAGCGACGAGCCGTACATCAGCATGGAAGGCAAACGTGTCGTCGTGCTCGGCGGTGGCGATACCGCGATGGACTGCGTGCGCACCTCCGTGCGTCAGGGTGCGTCACACGTTATTTGCGCCTACCGTCGCGATGAAGAGAACATGCCGGGTTCGAAACGCGAAGTGAAAAACGCGCGTGAAGAAGGCGTCGAATTCCAGTTCAACGTCCAGCCGTTAGGTGTGGAAGTGAATGCCAACGGCAAAGTGTGTGGTGTGAAAATGGCGCGCACGGAGATGGGCGAACCGGATGCGAAGGGGCGTCGCCGTGCGGAGATCGTCGCGGGTTCCGAGCACGTTGTTCCGGCTGATGCGGTGGTCCTGGCGTTTGGTTTCCGCCCGCACAGCATGGAATGGTTGAAAGAGCACAGCGTCGAGCTGGATTCACAGGGGCGCATTATTGCCCCGGAACGTAGTGACAACGCTTTCCAGACCAGCAACCCGAAAATCTTCGCCGGCGGCGACATCGTACGCGGTTCGGATCTGGTGGTCACCGCAATTGCCGAAGGTCGTAAAGCGGCAGACGGTATCCTGAATTACCTGGAAGTGTAATACTTCTGGCTCCCCTGATGCTGATGGATGGGGAGCCAATATTCCTCCACTAAATACATGCGGAATCATTTTTCGAAAGCCGCTCACAAATACAGCCGTATATTCAGTACATTGAAATTCCGCAGACATTGTCTGCAGAATCTTACCATTTGGCGTAACTGACTTAATCTTTTCCACTACCCTGGTCGGCGTTTGTCCGCTTCTTATCGGTTAAAAATGTCGAGCCCAAAAATCAACGCAATCATCAACACCATAAATAATAACCATGTAAAGATTATACGTAATCGTTTGCTTTATTCTGAGAAGTGTATATGATGCGGCGGATTTTTTGGGCAAAATTCAAGGAGGCGTTGTGTCGCAGGACAACAATTATAGCCAGGGCCCCGTCCCTCTGGCAGCGCGGAAAGGCGTGATACCACTGACGTTTGTGATGTTGGGGTTAACATTCTTTTCAGCCAGTATGTGGACCGGTGGCACACTCGGTACCGGTCTTTCCTATAATGATTTCTTCCTGGCAGTTCTCTTCGGTAATCTTCTCCTCGGTATTTACACTGCATTTCTCGGTTTTATCGGCGCAAAAACAGGGCTCTCAACCCACCTTCTGGCGCGTTACTCATTTGGTTTGAAAGGTTCATGGCTTCCCTCACTGCTCCTGGGCGGCACACAGGTGGGCTGGTTTGGCGTCGGCGTGGCAATGTTCGCCATCCCGGTGGGTAAAGCGACGGGTATTGACGTCAACATCCTGATTGCAGTTTCCGGTCTGCTGATGACCATGACCATCTTCTTTGGTATCTCGGCACTCACCATTTTGTCCATCATCGCCGTTCCCGCTATCGTCATTCTTGGCAGTTACTCTGTCTGGCTGGCAGTGAGCGATGTGGGGGGATTGGATCATTTAAAAGCAATTGTGCCGCAGACACCGCTGAATTTCTCCACCGCCCTGGCGCTGGTCGTCGGATCGTTTGTCAGCGCAGGAACATTAACCGCCGACTTCGTTCGCTTTGGTCGCAACGCCAAAGGCGCGGTGCTGATTGCCATGGTGGCGTTTTTCCTTGGCAACTCGCTGATGTTTATCTTCGGAGCCGCCGGAGCCGCCGCGGTAGGACAGGCAGATATCTCTGACGTGATGATTGCCCAGGGACTGCTGCTGCCCGCGATCATCGTTCTCGGCCTGAATATCTGGACAACCAATGACAACGCGCTGTACGCCTCCGGTCTGGGATTTGCCAATATTACCGGCCTTTCCAGCCGCACATTGTCCGTGGCCAACGGTATTATCGGCACACTGTGCGCATTATGGCTTTACAATAACTTTGTCGGCTGGCTGACCTTTCTGTCGGCAGCAATTCCCCCCATTGGCGGGGTGATCATCGCCGACTATCTGCTGAACCATCGCCGCTATGCCGACTTCAGCAAAGCGCAGTTTATTCCCGTCAACTGGATAGCTATCTTGTCCGTTGCATTAGGCATTGCCGCAGGTCACTATATTCCCGGTATTGTGCCGGTCAACGCCGTACTTGGCGGCGTATTCAGCTATATCCTGCTGAACCCACTTTTCAATCGCAGCCCTGCAAAATCCCCGGAGGTCAGCCATGCAGAATAACACCATCACTCTAACTCAAACCCGTCTGCAGGGGCGTGAAGGATTGTGGCAAATCACGATTGAAAACGGGCGTTTTAGCCGTATTGATCCCCAGGAAACAGCATCTGCGCCACAGGGCAAGGTGCTTGATGCTGAAGGCGGGCTGGCCATTCCACCGTTCGTTGAGCCACATATCCATCTGGACACCACGCAAACTGCAGGGGAGCCCAGTTGGAACCAATCGGGTACGTTGTTTGAAGGTATTGAGCGCTGGGCCGAACGCAAGGCGATGCTCACCCACGAAGACGTGAAGACCCGCGCCATGCAGACTCTCAAGTGGCAGATGGCCAACGGCATCCAGTATGTCCGAACTCACGTAGACGTTTCCGATCCTACGCTGACGGCGCTGAAAGCCATGCTGGAAGTGAAGCAAGAAGTGGCACCGTGGGTGGAGCTGCAGATTGTGGCGTTCCCACAGGAAGGTATTCTTTCTTATCCCAACGGCGAAGCGCTGCTAGAAGAAGCTGTGCGTTTGGGTGCCGACGTCATTGGCGCAATTCCTCACTTTGAATTCACGCGTGAATATGGCGTTGAGTCGCTGCACAAAATTTTCGCTCTGGCGCAGAAATACGATCGGCTTATCGATGTGCACTGTGACGAGATTGATGATGAGCAATCGCGCTTTGTTGAAACCGTCGCGGCGCTGGCACATCGCGATGGCATGGGCGCACGCGTGACCGCCAGCCACACCACAGCGATGCATTCCTACAACGGCGCATATGCTTCCCGCCTTTTCCGTCTGTTAAAAATGTCAGGTATTAACTTCGTCGCGAATCCGATAGTGAATATTCACCTGCAAGGACGTTTTGACACCTATCCTAAGCGCCGTGGCATCACCCTCGTCAAGGAGATGCTGGAAGCGGACATCAACGTCTGCTTCGGCCATGATGACGTTTTTGACCCGTGGTACCCATTGGGAACCGCGAATATGCTGCAAGTTCTGCATATGGGATTACATGTGTGTCAGCTGATGGGATACGGACAGATTAACGATGGGCTGAACCTGATCACTACCCACAGTGCGAAAACCCTGCACCTGCAGGA
>NZ_CP080033.1:4467554-4468098 GCF_019382635.1 Citrobacter sp. Colony219
AATCTGGTAATTTTAGCGGCAGAAAATGGGTTTGATGCGGTTCGTCGCCAGACGCCTGCACGTTATTCCATTCGTCACGGGCGAGTCATTGCTGAAACGGTGCCAAGCCAGACCACGCTGCATCTGGCACAACCGGAAGCGGTGACGTTTAAGCGCTAGGTTGTTCTATCCAGTGTCGGATGGCACAAGCCTTGCCATCCGACACGGTCTGTCAGACGTGTAATAAGCTGGCGCGCACCTTAATCACCACCTTTTTAATGTCCATCGGGGCTTGCACCACACAGCCCGGTTTATGCGGCTCGCCCGGCATAAAAATCGCAAATCTTCCCGGCTTCAGTACGATCGCCTGCTCATCGGCAATCTCGCTGCACAGCTGATAGTCATCCTCAACATGCATCTCATCGCACTGGCGAGCAGAATCGGTCATCCCGAACAGAATACGTTCTTCACCCGCCAGCAGTACCTGAATATCAATATATTGCTCGTGCAACTCCGCTTTCTTTTGCTCCGGTTGTTGCGTAACAAACTGCATGACGTTCATAAA
>NZ_CP080033.1:4468159-4506825 GCF_019382635.1 Citrobacter sp. Colony219
GCATGCGTTAATGCCTGCTGCAATACCGGATGCAATCCAGCAGAAAGCTGAGACTGTAAATCCCCTGACATCATCATCATTCTCCCTGGGCCAACAGCGCGGCCCCCAGTAGTCCAGCGTCATGACGGTAATGTGCCGCCAGTAATTTCACGTGATAAGTCGCGGGTTCCTGTGCCAGCCAGGCTTTCACCTGCGCCAGATAACCTTCAGCCAACCCGACGCTTCCGCCAATAACAACGCACTGGCAGTCGGTTGTCGCCTTCACATCGGCAATCAGACGTGCCAACGTGCATGCCGATCGCTGAATCAATTGACACGCCTGTTCATCCCCTTGTCTGGCCCGGCTAAAAATAGTTTTTGCATCACATCCAGCAAGTGAACCTTCGGCTGCCGCTGCAATCCCACGGCCAGAAGCGATAGCCTCCACGCACCCCACTCGTCCACAACCACATTGCGGACCATACGGGTCCGCCAGTGTATGACCTACATGCCCCGCCAGCCCCCCGGCTCCGGTTAACAACTTTCCGTTGCTAACCACGCCGCCACCAACACCGGTCGATACAGTAATAAACGCCATATCGTGGTATTTCCCGCCAAGTGCATGATATTCAGCCCACGCAGCGGCCTGTGCGTCATTCACCGCCAACGTCGGTAGACCGGTGAATGACTCCAGCGTTTGCACCAGCGGGAAATGCATCAATCCCCCCAGATTTAATGGATTCAGTGCCAGGAGCGCGCCCTCACGGATGATGCCGGTTGAGGCAATCGCCACGCGCTGAGCCTGTGCCAGCAACGGCTCAATCAGCGCTTCCAGAGCAGCTCGCAGCGCTTGTGGTGTTTTGCTGGCGGGTGTCGGAAGTTCGTGACGGTCACGCATTTGCAGGCGACCATCAACCAGTGCAGCGGCCAGTTTAGTACCGCCGATATCAATCGCCAGGGTGGTCATAGCGCGGCCTTTTTCATCGCCGTGGTGTACCACTGGCAAATGTGTTCCAGTCGGGTAATAGCAGAACCCACTGTCACCGCCCAGGCCCCGTGGCGCATGGCTTCAGCTGCTTGTGCTGGCGTGTTATAACGTCCTTCGGCAATCACCCGACACCCGGCATCACGTAACGCTTTCACCAGCGCCAGATCCGGCTCATCTGGTGTTTCTGGTGTCGTATAACCCGACAGCGTCGTACCAATAATTTCCGCGCCGAGTTGCTGGCAGGCCAGGCCGTCTTCCAGCGACGAACAGTCGGCCATGGCCAGACAGTGATGTTGATGAATTCGTGCCAACAGTGCGGCGACGGGAACAGGACGCACGCGGTCTGTACCATCAATCGCTATAATGTCAGCTCCCGCCTGCGCCAACGCATCGACATCATCTAAAAATGCAGTGATGCGTACAGGGGAGTTAGCAAGATCGCGTTTCAGAATACCTATAATTGGCAGCGAAACGACCGCCCGGGTCGCCTGCAGGTTTTCCACGCCTTCAATACGCAGCGCCACCGCACCAGCCTGCTCGGCTGCCAGCGCCATGGCGGCGACAATTTCAGGTTTATCCAGCGGGCTGTCAGGAACGGGCTGGCAGGAGACAATCAGTCCGCCATCAGCGGCAATCTTTTTATCCAGTAGCTCAAGTAACGACATACATCTTCCCTTTCGAATCTTGCCCGGCTCAACGCCGGGCAAGCGGATTAACTTTTTGATTTCACCATGGTGCTTTTATCGCCGCCAAACGGCACGGCTCCACTAAACGGTTTACCATCAATGGCATCATGTGTACGTAGTGCTTCAGGCCGCAGCCAGCGCTGTACACGAGACGGCATATCAAGGCCAATCAGCAGGATCACCACAAATGTCAGACCGAAAGAGAGCGATCCCAGCGCGGTGCCCAGATCCAGACGTTGGGCAATCAGCGCGCCGATGATCGGTGCCAGTGCCCCACCAAGTGCCCCCACGTTATAGGTGAAGCCCAGGCCCGCCGCACGCTGGTCGGTATCGAAATAACCACCAATAAGTTTTGGTAAGATCCCGGAGATCCCCTGCCCAAGCATTTGCTGGAAAAACAGTAGCAAACCCAGAACCCAGACGTTGGCCCCGCCAATCGCAAACACAGGGATAATCAGCAACTGCGAGGCCAGCAGACTGCACACATAAGCCTTGCGGGTACCCAGCCAGTCGCCAAGGAAACCACCGACGCAGCAGCCAACCGCCGCACCAAAGCCGCTAAAGAACAGGACCCTGGCAACCGTTGAAGGGTCATACATCAGTTCAGTTTTCAAATACGTTGGCAGCAGCGCCTGAATCGGCCACGAGTAGAGAAATGCGAACAGCACGACAACCATCAGCATCACACCCGTCGGCCAACGTTTACCGCTGCTTTGCACCATAAAGCTAATGAAAATAAACGCACATATCAGGCCGAGGACCACCACGATAGCCGCATTTTGCAGGTCGCCAGCAAAGCAGAACCACAGCGCGGTTGCAGCGGCGATCGTCATCAGAATATTAATTACCCGATGCTCGCCCCGGTAGAGAATATCCACCATAGTGCGCACTGGCGCTTTACCTGCGTGTTTTTCTTTCCAGTCCTCTGCCTCCGGAATATTTTTACGCAGCCAGAGGGCAAAGATAATCGGCAGAATGCCGATGAAGAACAGCGCACGCCATCCCCAGACCGGAACCACCAGGCTGTAGACCTGCGCAGCGATCACCGCGCCAACGGAGAAGCCGGAAATCAGGAAGCCGCTGGCTTTATTTCGCAGGTGTTTAGGCCAGCTTTCAATAACATAAGTCGCGCTGGAACCGTACTCACCTGCCATTCCCATACCGATTACCAGGCGGGCGATAAACATGGTGGTGTAGCCTGGCGCGAAGCCACAGGCCAGCGTCCCCACTGAGAACAGAATGATGCTGGTGACCATCGCCAGGCGACGTCCGTAACGGTCACCCATCGCCCCCAGCATTAACCCGCCAAACCAGCGGGAGATAAAGGCGGCGGAGATCAAACTGGCCGCCTGCACCGTCGTCAGTCCGAATTCGCCTTGTACTTCGGTCAGCACAAGGGCGATTAACACAAAATCAAAACCATCAAGCAGATACCCCAACCAGGCGGCAGAAAATGCCCGCCATTGTGCCCGATTGAGATGGCGATACCACGGGATGCTCTGGGTAGAAGTACTCATTTTACTCTCCCGACGATCTTTGTTGTTGAGCCGGATGGCGGCTTCGCCTTTTCCGGCCTACGGTCGAAAAATCCAGGCCGGGCAAGCAAAGCGCCCCCGGCTACCCGCGGTTACGCTTTTTCCGCCAGCAGTTGGTTCGCCAGCGCTTTCAGTTCTGGCAAATATTGTTCATCTACCGGAGCGAACGGTTTACGGCACAACGGTACAGAAACCACATCCATATAGTGCAGTACCGTTTTCAGACCGCGGAATACGCCAACCTTGATGAGCAGATCGATAACCTCATTGCACTCGGTTTGCAGCTTTTGTGCAGCCCGGATATCGCCTTCTTTGAGCGCTTTCACAATTCCCTGATAACGCCATCCCATGATGTTGTAAGTACTGCCAATCCCACCATCCGCACCGGCCAGCAACCCAGAAGCGAAGATCTCGTCATAGCCGTTGTAAAGCACCAGATCGGGGTGAGCGCGGCGGATCTGTTCCATTTGATAGAGATCGCCTGAGGTTTGCTTCAGCGCGCCAACGCCCGGCAACGTCACCAGCGTGTTGATCTGATCCAGCGTCAGTTTTACGCCGCTCAGTGCCGGGATGTTATAGACCACCATCGGTAAGCCATCGGCGGAATCAATAATTGCGCGGTAGTGATCGCAGTGCTCTTCAAAGCTGAACGGATAGTAAAACGGCGTGACGGCCGAAACCGCATCAAATCCGTAGCGATGCGCAGCGCTCGCCAGCTGCTGGCTCTCTTCAGTGCTCACCGTGCCAACGTGGGCAATTAAGGTCACTTTACCTTTCGCTTCTTCAGCAACAACTTCCAGCACCTGTTCTCTTTCAGCGCGGTTTTGGACAAAGGCCTCACCCGTTGAGCCACCGACATAGAGCCCATCAACGCCCTGCCCAATGTTGAAACGCACCAGACGGCGCAAGCTCTCGGTGTCCAGTTTCTGCTGGTTATCGAATGGAGTTAATAACGCTGGCATTACGCCTTTTAAATTTCTTGCCATAACGACCTCTGAAGATGATTAGTGTTGTCTGACTGCATACCTTTATACCTGTTATACCAGATCAAATAAGCAGCAATACAATACAGAACGTTTATAGTGCGATCTGCTTCACTAAAAGATCGTCAGGATCGCGATTACTTACGCAATTTTTTACTTTTGCTGAAGGCGTGCCAGGTTGCGGAAACGCTATTGAGATGTTCTTGCAGTGCGCGGTCTGCTTCTTCAGGATCGCGCTGGCGAATCGCGTCGACAATAGCGATATGCTGCTGATAACTCACGTTATTGTGCTCATACAATTCTTGATCGGCGACGGCCGGACGGGCAGCTATTAACCAGTCTAACAGCGCAACATGGATCGCCATAAAGATGGGGTTGCCCGGGATCTCTGCCAGCACACGGTGGAAGTCAACATCTGAACGGATGAAGAGCGCATTGTCTTCCAGCGACTGACTGTTGATCTCCAGCGCTTTCGCCAGCCTGTCGATTTGCTCGTCAGTGGCATGCTCTGCGGCATAACGCACCAGGCTGGACTCAAAGAACAATCGCAGCTGCTCAAAATGGGAAATACCACCAGGATGTGAGAGGAAATCTTTCGCCATGCCGGACAGTTCGCTGATAATCGTATCGGCCGAAGGACGTGAAACGCGGGCGCGTTCACCGTTGTTAATTTGCACCAGACCTTTACGCTTTAACGCCGCCAGCGCTTCTCGTACAGAAGGACGGCCAACATTGAAAAAAGCCATCAGTTCTCGCTCTGACGGCAACTGTTCCCCTTCGCCAAATTCCCGACGGCGAATCATCTGTTCAAGTTCTTCCTCAACCATTTCAGACAGTTTTTTACGCGCCAGCGGGCGGCTGCGTAAGCTACGGCCAATGGTGGATGGAGAGTCTTCAGCTTGCGAATCAAATGCGTTCATAGGGTCCATTCAGCTAAGTCGTGGTGACAAATAACAGCGAGTTCATCGTAACACAGGATCGAAAGCAGGGTGAAATGGTGGTCTGTGGGGGATATGCTCATACCGATGATATATAAAATTCATATATTTAAATATGAATGATTGAGCGGACAGTTTTTTATTACCATGGGATAAAACTAACTTTATGAAATCTGCGAATATCATCTTTAAAATAAATCATAAGCCACTATTTTAAAACGAAAAATAACCAAACCTCGATTATAAAAACACGATATCCACTCCAAAACACATGCCAGAAAAAATATAACATCCGCATTTAAAACAGCGTTATTACCGGATTTATCTTCTTCTCTGGCATGGAGTGAAAAAATGTTCGGCATTATTATCTCTGTCATCGTTTTATTAACGATGGGTTACCTGATCCTCAAAAACTACAAACCACAGGTAGTACTGGCAGCAGCCGGGATCTTCCTGATGATCTGCGGCGTCTGGTTGGGGTACGGCGCACTGGTCGCCAGCGACAAAAGCAGCGGTTATCTGCTGGTCGATATTTATAATGAAATTCTTCGTATGCTTTCAAACCGGGCGGCCGGACTGGGGTTATCCATCATGGCGGTGGGCGGTTATGCGCGCTATATGGACAGAATGGGAGCCAGCCGGGCAATGGTCAGCCTGTTGAGCCGCCCACTTAAGCACATCCACTCACCCTATATTGTGCTTGCCGCGACGTATGTAATTGGTCAAATCATGGCACAGTTCATCACCAGTGCTTCCGGATTGGGCATGCTGCTGATGGTTACGCTCTTCCCAACGCTGGTCAGCTTGGGCGTGAGCCGTTTATCCGCGGTAGCGGTCATTGCCACTTCGATGTCGATTGAATGGGGCATTCTGGAAACTAACTCAATTTTCGCCGCACAGGTTGCGGGGATGAAAATAGCCACTTATTTCTTCCACTACCAACTTCCTGTTGCATCCTGCGTCATCATCGCCGTCGCCATCGCACACTTTTTCGTTCAACGCCGGTTTGATCAAAAAACACAACCAGACAGCACAGGCTTCAATGAACAAAAGACGCTGGAAAATGTGCCGCCACTCTATTACGCCATTTTACCGGTGATGCCGCTGCTCCTGATGTTGGGCTCGCTGTTGCTGGCGCATATGGGATTAATGCAGGCAGAGTTGAATCTGGTGGTGGTGATGCTAATGAGTTTGTCGCTGACCATGTTTGTGGAGTTTCTTCATAAACATAATCTGCGTGAGACTATGGATGATGTGCAGGCGTTTTTTGACGGCATGGGAACACAGTTTGCCAACGTCGTCACACTGGTGGTGGCCGGTGAGATCTTTGCCAAGGGTTTAACCACTATCGGCACCGTCGATGCGGTGATTAAAGGTGCGGAACACTCCGGGCTTGGCGGTATCGGTGTGATGATCATTATGGCCGTGGTTATCGCCGCCTGCGCAATTGTGATGGGATCCGGGAATGCACCGTTTATGTCATTCGCCAGTCTGATCCCGGATATTGCTGCGGGGCTGCATATTCCTGCGGTTGTGATGATTATGCCGATGCACTTCGCCACCACGCTGGCACGTGCGGTTTCACCGATTACCGCTGTGATTGTCGTGACATCCGGTATTGCTGGCGTGTCGCCTTTTGAGGTAGTAAAACGGACAGCCATCCCAATGGCGATAGGATTTGTGGTCAATATGATTGCCACTATCGCGCTGTTTTATTGATATCTGACGCAGAATGCAAAACAGGCCCGCAAGGGCCTGTTTGATTATTTCACTACGCGTAGCGCCGGACGCCCACCGCGAGGAGGCGGCGGTGTGTCGTCAGGATCGTCATCGTGATTATCCGGTTTATCGCCATCAATCACCGACATCACCGTTTCGTTTTCGCTCTCAGGCGCGACATCGTCATCATTGAGGCTGTCGACATCTTCGTCATAGGCCGCTTCAGGTTCAAACATCGTTCCTGCGCCATTTTCACGGGCATAGATCGCGAGTACCGCCGCCAGTGGTACGGAAACGTTGCGCGGCACGCCGCCAAAGCGCGCGTTAAAGCGCACTTCGTCGTTTGCCAGTTCCAGATTGCCCACGGCACGCGGCGCAATATTCAAAACAATTTGCCCGTCACGTGCATATTCCATCGGAACCTGCACGTCCTGGAGCGTCACATCCACCACCAGGTGCGGCGTGAGCTGGTTGTCTAGCAACCACTCATAGAATGCGCGCAGCAGATACGGACGGCGTGGCGTTAACTGTGGCAAATCCATACAGGTTAACCCCGGCCCAGACGCATTTCACGTTCAGGCTCAGTCAGAGAAGCCAGGAAAGAGTCACGTTCAAAGACGCGGGTCATATACCCTTTCAGTTCTTTCGAACCTGCACCGTTGAATTCAATACCCAGCTGCGGTAAACGCCACAGCAGCGGCGCCAGGTAGCAATCGACCAGGCTGAACTCATCGCTCAGGAAATACGGTTTTTGACCAAAGACTGGGGCAATTGCCAGCAGCTCTTCACGCAGACGTTTACGTGCAACATCGGCTTCAGATGCGGAACCGTTCACGATGACGTTCATCAGCGTGTACCAGTCTTTTTCAATACGCTGCATGTACAGGCGGCTCTCACCACGCGCAACCGGGTAAACCGGCATCAGCGGAGGATGCGGGAAACGCTCATCCAGGTATTCCATAATGATGCGAGATTCCCACAGGGTCAGCTCACGATCCACCAGTGTCGGGACGCTCTGATTCGGGTTGAGGTCGATCAGATCCTGCGGTGGATTGTCCTTTTCCACGTGCTCAATCTCGAAACTAACACCTTTTTCAGCCAGCACGATGCGGACCTGATGGCTATAGATGTCAGTAGGACCAGAAAACAGCGTCATTACCGAACGTTTGTTGGCAGCGACAGCCATGAAAACCTCCAGGTATATTCAGAATTTTTACTGCTACCAGCCACTATGTGACCAGCCAGAAGTGATGTCACCCAGATTCGGGAAAGCCATTACTGTTCAAAATACAAACAAAAAATGAGCGATACCGGACATTTGGGCAGAAAATTGGATGATAGTTTACCAGATTTTGTGACCTTTGTGGTGAGTCGATTCTGGAAATGGGGAAAAAGAGGTGGCAATCAGCGGATTACCGTGGTTCTACGCGGAGAAAATAACCATAAAAAAACCCGCCGAAGCGGGTTTTTTCGCAAATTGTCGTCTGCCGGAGCAGAGTACAATTAACGTTTGGAGAACTGAGGACGACGACGTGCTTTACGCAGACCGACTTTCTTACGTTCAACCTGACGAGCATCACGGGTAACGAAGCCAGCTTTACGCAGTTCGCCACGCAGGGACTCGTCGTACTCCATCAGAGCGCGGGTGATACCGTGACGGATCGCACCAGCCTGACCAGAGATACCACCACCTTTAACAGTGATGTACAGATCCAGTTTCTCAACCATGTCGACCAGTTCCAGCGGCTGACGAACTACCATGCGGGCAGTTTCACGACCGAAGTACTGTTCCAGAGAACGTTGGTTGATTACGATTTTACCGCTACCCGGTTTGATGAAAACGCGAGCTGCGGAACTTTTGCGGCGACCAGTGCCGTAGTATTGATTTTCAGCCATTGCCTATAATCCCGATTAGATGTCAAGAACTTGCGGTTGCTGTGCCGCGTGGTTGTGCTCGTTGCCAGCGTAAACTTTCAGTTTACGGAACATAGCACGACCCAGCGGGCCTTTTGGCAGCATGCCTTTAACCGCGATTTCAAGCACACGCTCAGGACGGCGAGCAATCATCTCTTCAAAGGTCGCTTGTTTGATACCACCGATGTGGCCGGTGTGGTGATAGTACACTTTGTCAGTACGCTTGTTGCCGGTTACAGCAACTTTGTCAGCGTTCAGAACGATGATGTAATCACCGGTATCTACGTGCGGAGTGTATTCCGCTTTGTGCTTACCGCGCAGGCGCAGAGCCAGTTCGGAAGCCAGACGGCCCAGAGTTTTACCGGTCGCGTCAACAACATACCAGTCGCGTTTTACGGTTTCTGGTTTAGCTGTAAAAGTTTTCATTAAAAGCTTACCCAAATAAATAAGTTACACGTTGGTGAACACCCAAACGTTTTGTCAGTTGAGGTTCACACGACATTGTCCAGCAAACCTACCCCTTCGAATAGCCTATGCCGGCGCATAGAAAGTTTTGGGAAAAAAACTCTCTCGTAACGTGGGGTCGCAAGATTATAGAGAAGTCAGGGTCAAAGATCGACCCCTTTATGTGATTTGCGGCAGGTTTAACCAGCTAAATGTTCCCGCTTCAGATACTCCTCGCTTTGCATCTCCTGCAAACGCGACAAACAACGCTGGAATTCAAACTTCAGGCGCTCGCCCTGGTAGATTTCATATAAAGGCGCTGCGGCGCTGACCACCAACTTAACGTGGCGTTCGTAGAACTCATCCACCAGCGCGATAAAGCGTCGTGCCTCACTCTCCATCAGCGTCGTCATGACCGGTACATCAGACAGCAGCACCGTGTGGAACAGGCGCGACAAGGCGATGTAATCGTGCTGACTGCGGGCATCGACGCAGAGCGTGGTGAACGATACCGCCAGCGTCTGGTTCTCAACGGCCAGCGTCTGCATCGGGCGGTGGTTAATCTCCAGCGTCGGCGCGTGATCACCTTTCGCGCCCGCCAAGGCCACCCAGAGCTTATCCATCTGCCGCTGCGTTTCATCATTAAGCGGGGACAGCCATAAGTGTGCCTGAGTTAACGTACGTAACCGGTAGTCAACGCCGGCGTCCACGTTCATGATGTCGCAATACTGTTTAATGGCTTCGATAGCGGGAAGGAAGCGCGTACGTTGCAAACCGTTACGATACAGTTCATCTGGCGGAATATTGGAGGTCGCGACCAGCGTAATGCCACGGGCAAACAGCGCCTTCATCAGACCGCCGAGCAGCATGGCATCGGTGATGTCAGAAACAAAAAACTCGTCAAAGCACAGCACGTCCGTTTCGGCCTTAAAACGGTCGGCAATGATTTCCAGCGGATCGCTCTGCCCCTGCAGGGCGGTAAGCTCTTCATGGACGCGCAGCATAAAACGGTGAAAGTGCAAACGCTGTTTACGTCCGCCCGGCAGGCTATGGTAGAACAGATCCATCAGCCAGGTTTTTCCACGCCCTACGCCCCCCCACATATACAGACCACGCACCAGCGTGTTTTCCTTCGGCTCACGCTTACCCAGCAATTTACCAAAGCGGGCCATCAGTCCACTCTCCTGCGCCGCTGGAGGCGTAATCGTCGTGAGCTCCTGGTAAATCGTTTCCAGTCGATTCACCGCTTCTTGTTGTACGTTGTCGGGTTGATGGCTGCCGTCGTTAAGGGCCTGCAGGTATCGCGATGTCGGGGAAAGGCTTTGCATGATGTTATTGTTATTCCTTGAGAATCGATGTGCCGTCGCTCACGGTTGACGAAAAAAAGGCCGTTCTACATTACGTGATATAAACACGGGATTCCACTTCTACGGGATTAGCGGTTATAGTGGCATAATCAGGCGCAGGCATGGAGCCTAAAGCCAACACCCTACGGAAACAAAAGACAACGGGAGATGTTCATGACCTGGGAATATGCGCTAATTGGGTTAGTCGTCGGTATCATTATTGGTGCTGTAGCCATGCGTTTTGGTAATCGTAAATTACGCCAACAGCAGGCATTACAGTACGAACTGGAAAAGAACAAAGCTGAACTGGAAGAGTACCGCGAAGAGCTGGTGAGCCACTTTGCCCGCAGCGCTGAATTGCTGGATAACATGGCGGACGATTATCGTCAGATCTACCAGCATATGGCGAAAAGTTCCAGCAACCTGCTGCCGGGTATGTCAGCGGAAAACAACCCATTCCGCAATCGTCTGGCTGAGTCTGAAGCGGGTAACGATCAGGCGCCGGTTCAGATGCCGCGTGACTATTCCGAAGGGGCTTCCGGCCTGCTGCGTAGTGGCGCAAAGCGCGACTAACTGCACATCGTTAAGAAATTTATGGGGCGCAGCAATTGCGCCCTCCGCTTCTCTTCCCGTCCCAGCTATTATTTAGTCGTTAGCCTCATTGTGACCAAACCGAAAATTCAATAACATCAAACTGTTTTGAATCATCTTCCGTTTACTCAAGGTACGAGAGCAGGATCCATGAAAAAACAAACCCAGCTGTTGAGTGCATTAGCGTTAAGTGTCGGGTTAACTCTCTCGGCGCCATTCCAGGCCGTTGCGTCGATTCCCGGCCAGGTCCCCGGACAGGCAGCGCTTCCCAGCCTCGCCCCGATGCTGGAAAAAGTGTTACCAGCCGTGGTTAGCGTGAGAGTCGAAGGTACCGCCACTCAGGGGCAGAAAGTCCCGGAAGAGTTCAAAAAGTTTTTTGGTGATGAACTGCCCGATCAACCTTCCCAACCTTTTGAAGGGTTAGGGTCCGGGGTCATTATTGACGCTGCCAAAGGCTATGTTCTGACCAACAACCACGTTATTAATCAGGCACAGAAAATTAGCGTTCAGCTGAACGATGGCCGCGAGTTCGACGCTAAGCTTATCGGCAGCGACGATCAGAGCGACATCGCTCTGCTGCAAATTCAACATCCCAGCAACCTGACGCAAATTGCCATTGCCGACTCCGACAAACTCCGCGTGGGTGATTTCGCGGTAGCCGTAGGTAACCCGTTTGGTTTGGGGCAAACTGCCACCTCCGGCATCGTATCGGCTTTGGGTCGTAGCGGGTTGAACCTGGAGGGTCTGGAAAACTTTATTCAGACCGATGCGTCTATTAACCGCGGTAACTCCGGCGGTGCGTTGCTCAACCTCAACGGTGAGCTGATTGGTATCAATACCGCCATTCTGGCGCCTGGCGGCGGCAGCATTGGGATCGGCTTTGCTATCCCCAGTAACATGGCGCGTACGCTGGCGCAGCAGTTAATGCAGTTTGGCGAAATCAAACGCGGCCTGCTGGGTATTAAAGGTACTGAAATGACCGCTGACATCGCTAAAGCATTCAAACTGGATGTACAACGTGGCGCGTTTGTCAGCGAAGTTCTGCCTAACTCAGGTTCCGCAAAAGCGGGCGTGAAATCCGGTGATGTTATTACCAGTCTTAACGGCAAACCGCTCAGTAGTTTCGCCGAACTGCGTTCACGTATTGCGACAACCGAACCGGGGACCAAAGTCAAACTGGGCCTGCTGCGTAACGGTAAACCACTGGAAGTTGAAGTGACGCTGGATACCAGTACATCATCTTCCGCCAGTGCGGAAATGATTGCACCGGCGTTGCAAGGGGCCACGCTCAGCGACGGGCAGCTAAAAGACGGTGCCAAAGGTATTCGAATTGATAACGTTGAAAAAATTAGCCCAGCCGCACAGGCCGGCCTGCATAAAGATGACGTCATCATCGCCGTTAACCGCGATCGGGTGAACTCGATTGCCGAAATGCGTAAAGTGCTGGAAACGAAACCGTCAATCATTGCTCTGCAGGTCGTTCGTGGAAACGAGAGTATTTACCTGCTTTTGCGTTAACCTGGACAACCGGACATCAGCCCCCCGTGTGATGTCCGGTAAACTCGTGATATGCTGCTGCCGTTCCCTTTTTTAATGACGCCGCCATCATGTTTGTGAAGCTTTTACGTTCGGTCGCGATTGGTTTAATCGTCGGCGCCATTCTGCTGGCCGCGATGCCCTCTCTGCGCAAAATTAATACGCTTACCGCACCACAGTTCGACAGCACAGATGAAACACCTGCCAGCTATAACCCGGCAGTTCGCCGTGCTGCGCCTGCCGTGGTCAACGTGTACAACCGCAGTATGAACAGCACGACGCATAACCAGCTTGAGATCCGCACGCTCGGTTCAGGCGTGATCATGGATCAGCGCGGCTATATCATTACCAACAAGCATGTCATTAATGACGCCGACCAAATCATCGTCGCATTGCAGGATGGGCGTGTCTTTGAAGCGCTGCTTGTTGGCTCCGATACCTTAACCGACCTTGCGGTGCTGAAAATCAACGCAGCAGGCGGGCTGCCGACGATCCCGATTAATAACAAACGTGTACCGCATATTGGTGATGTCGTGCTTGCCATTGGTAACCCGTACAACCTTGGGCAAACCATCACTCAGGGGATCATCAGCGCCACGGGGCGTATTGGCCTGAACCCAACGGGCCGGCAAAACTTCCTGCAAACGGATGCCTCCATTAACCATGGTAACTCTGGCGGTGCGCTGGTTAACTCTCTGGGTGAGTTGATGGGGATTAACACACTGTCGTTTGATAAAAGCAATGATGGTGAAACGCCGGAAGGGATTGGCTTTGCCATTCCGTTTCAGTTGGCGACGAAAATCATGGATAAGCTGATCCGCGACGGGCGCGTTATTCGTGGCTACATCGGCATCAGCGGGCGTGAAATTGCACCGCTGCATGCACAAGGTAGCGGCATGGATCAAATTCAGGGGATTGTCGTGAACGAAGTGGCACCGGATGGCCCGGCGGCCCAGGCCGGAATTCAGGTCAACGACCTCATCATTTCGGTAAATAATAAACCGGCAGTATCAGCGCTGGAGACCATGGATCAGGTCGCTGAGATTCGCCCCGGTTCGGTTATCTCCGTGGTCGTGATGCGCGATGACAAGCAGTTGACGCTGCAGGTCACGATTCAGGAATATCCGGCGACGAACTAACGCGGATATAAAAAAACCGGAAATCATCCGGTTTTTTTAACATTTCGATGGGCTTGTAGGCCGGATAAGGTGTTTACACCGCATCCGGCATCTGTATGCCTGATGGCGACGCAAAACGTCTTATCAGGCCTACCGAAAAGAGTTATTTAACGAACTCTTCGCCCAGCGTGATATCTTTCTTCAGCGTATCCAGCATGCCTTCCAGCGAGCTTTGTTCGAACGCGCTCAGTTTACCGATGGACTGACGTTCTTCTACGCCATTTTTGCCCAGCAGCAGCGGCTGAGAGAAGAAGCGAGCATACTGGCCATCGCCTTCAACGTAAGCACATTCCACCACACCTTTTTCGCCGCTCAGCGCGCGAACCAGTGACAGACCGAAACGTGCTGCAGCCTGACCCATAGACAGGGTTGCAGACCCGCCACCGGCTTTTGCTTCCACAACTTCAGTACCCGCGTTCTGGATACGTTTGGTCAGGTCGGCCGCTTCTTGTTCAGTGAAGCTTACACCAGGGATTTGTGACAGCAGCGGCAGAATGGTCACACCAGAGTGTCCACCGATAACCGGGACTTCAACGTCGCCAGGCTGCTTGCCTTTCAGTTCCGCCACAAAGGTGTTGGAGCGGATGATGTCCAGCGTAGTTACGCCAAACAGTTTGTTCTTATCGTATACGCCTGCTTTTTTCAGCACTTCAGCAGCAATAGCAACGGTCGTGTTCACTGGGTTAGTGATGATACCGATACACGCTTTCGGGCAAGTTGTAGCAACCTGCTGCACCAGATTCTTCACGATGCCAGCATTCACGTTAAACAGGTCAGAACGGTCCATACCTGGTTTACGTGCAACACCCGCAGAAATCAGCACCACGTCAGCACCTTCCAGTGCAGGGGTCGCATCTTCACCGCTGAAGCCTTTGATTTTCACAGCAGTAGGGATATGGCTCAAATCAACGGCCACACCAGGCGTTACTGGAGCGATGTCGTACAGGGAGAGTTCTGAACCTGAAGGCAGTTGGGTTTTTAACAGTAATGCTAGCGCCTGACCGATACCACCAGCAGCGCCGAGGACTGCAACTTTCATCCTAAACTCCTTATTATATTGATAAGCAAAATGTCTATTGCTCCGCGGCGGCGACCTTAATTCACAAATCCAACGAATTCAATAACCACGCGTCAAGAATGCGTAGTCACGCAAATTTGGCTTTTATGCATTTAACTTACGTAAAATAAAACCTAAGTTACGTAATTCAAAACCACTCGCACAGTAGAGCAACTTTCCAACAGGTGCTGACAATATACCCTACAGCCCTCTCAAAACAACATCAATTTGATAACATTTAATTTACTTTTAATCTTATTTGCGAGCCGTGACACAGGCATGTTTCTTGATAACGAAATTTGATAAAATTCCGCTCTTTCATAACATTATTTCAGCCTTGAACGAGGCAGACCGTTTGCATAAAAATTCATCTGTATGCACAATAATGTTGTTTCTACCGCCATATTACGGGTGACTTATGCGAAGCTCGGCAAAACAAGAAGAATTAGTAAAGGCGTTTAAAGCGCTGCTTAAAGAAGAAAAATTCAGCTCTCAGGGCGAAATCGTCCTCGCGTTGCAGGATCAGGGCTTTGATAATATCAACCAGTCCAAGGTTTCACGCATGCTGACCAAGTTTGGTGCCGTGCGTACCCGCAATGCGAAAATGGAAATGGTGTACTGTCTGCCTGCAGAGCTGGGAGTCCCGACAACGTCAAGCCCGTTGAAAAATCTGGTGCTGGATATCGACTACAACGATGCCGTTGTCGTTATTCATACCAGCCCAGGCGCTGCGCAGCTAATTGCCCGCCTGCTGGATTCACTGGGTAAAGCAGAAGGTATTCTTGGAACGATTGCTGGTGACGATACCATCTTCACCACACCGGCCAAAGGTTTTACGGTCAAAGACCTGTACGAAGCCATTCTGGAACTGTTTGAACAAGAACTGTAATCCCCTTCCCCGTCACGCCCTGTGGCGGGGAAAAATCTCTCTTTTCTGCTCCCCTTCTCAACTTTCCACTACCGAACATTTAACAAATAGTGCGTTTCACCGCCAAAATACATTCACACAGTGAATGATCCCAATCAAAAACGCACAATTTGCAAAATATCATATCCTCATGAATTTATTGATTTTATTTTCAAAAATAAGTTCTAACCTGTATTTTTAATTCCATATAGTTATAAAAAATAATTTTTTTAACACTTGATTACCATAGAAACAATTAGCGTGGTATTAATTTATCGCGTGATTAGTGTATACTTGATTTTGTGATGAGGGTCACGAAACAAAGACCCCTAGTAAAAGAATTCGACGAGGTAAGTATCATGAAAATCAAAACCACTGTTGCAACTTTAAGCCTTCTCTCAGTTCTCTCTTTCGGTGCAAGCGCCGCTGTTAATCAGGTGAACTCGCAAGAAGCACAGAATCTGCAATCCATGGGTACCATCTCTGTATCTCAGATCGGTAGCTCACCAATGGATATGCGTCAGGCAATCGCCGCCAAAGCAGAAAAAGCGGGCGCCAGCAGCTATCGTGTCACTGAACTCCGTGAAGGTGCTCACTGGCATGCAACCGCAGAATTGTACAAATAAACCCTCGTCGTCTAGTCCGACGACTTGCCCCCGCCTGCCGGGGGCTTTTTTATACCTGTTTTGAGTGACGAACGTTAAAGCGTAACTGTCCTTCGAGCTCTTCTTCTGCTTCATCGAACAGTAAAATCAGCGCGCCATATCGCCTGCGTAACTTATCCGGTAAATGAACAAATTCGATTTCCAGAGGTAAAGGCAAGATTTCCCCAACCACAACCTCCCACAAAGAATCTAAATCAACCACCTTTTCCCGGGCCAGACCGAATGTACGTGCAAACTCACGGTAGAAATCACTCTGATTTTCAATCTCGTCAAAATCAAACGTATAGATATTCATCTATAGCCACCATCCCGACGCCAGTTACTCCACAGACCACCGATATGCAGGGTCTTCCTCAACCTGTTTCCCCTATCCCGCCAGCAAAATTTTATGTTCCTGCGGTCCAGGCATCGTTTACCACCCCCAGCTAAATACTCGTCTTAAGTATAGCCCTGCCTCAGTGTGCGTAATACGTCAGGAATGAACTGTTCATCGTTTAGACAAAGAGAGATACATCACATTTTTGTGCAATCCTATGACTGCGTTTCGGAAACAGTATGAAACAGGTTGGCCATAACTTTCTGAAAAATAATAGATCCGATATTTATCTGATTTTTTCAATATAAAAATCATATCAATAACCGCATTTATCATATTGGATTTGTAATTGAAGCCTCCACAAAATGCATGCAACTGAATAGTCTCTGGAGTCGATATGTCCATGTCTGTTGTCAACGATACCCCGTATGAAGCGGCTGAAATTCTGCGTTCTGCAAAACCCAATTTTCATCCACGTATCGCTCTGATACTTGGGTCAGGTCTGGGGGCTCTTGCCGATCGCATGGAAAATAAAACCACGCTTTCATATCAACAATTACCTGGGTTTCCGGTCAGCACCGTAATCGGCCATGCCGGGGAAGTGGTGATGGGAACGCTTTATGGTATCGACCTCATCTGCATGAAGGGACGTGGGCATTTTTATGAAGGGCTGGGAATGGGCATCATGACCCATGCCGTACGTACCTTTAAACTGTTGGGCTGCGAATTTTTATTCTGTACCAACGCCGCGGGTTCGCTGAACGTAGATATTCCTGCAGGTAGTCTGGTCGCCCTCAACGATCACATCAACACCATGCCATCTACCCCACTTGTCGGGCCGAACGATGAACGCTTTGGTCCTCGCTTCTTTAGCCTCGCTAACGCATACGATCGCGAACTGCGCCAGCAGCTTCACGGTGCCGCAGAGCAGTTGGGTATCACGCTTCATGAAGGGGTTTTTGTCTCTTATCCTGGACCTAATTTTGAGACGGCTGCGGAGATTCGCATGATGCAGCGTATGGGCGGCGATGTCGTCGGTATGTCGGTGGTACCGGAAGTGATAGCTGCACGCCACTGTGGCCTGAAAGTACTGGCCGTTTCAGCCATCACAAATATGGCTGAAGGTCTCAGTGATGTTGAGCTTTCCCATGAACAAACGCTGAAATGCGCTGCCATGGTAACCGAAGATTTTATTCGTTTGATCAGCCAGTTCCTCAAGCAGTACGCCTGATCGTGGTTCCGTAGACGGACAGGTCGCCCTGCTCCGTCTGGAGAAAAGTTATGCCAGACAATCAGTTTTCTCGCGCAAATCTCAATGCCGTTTCGTACCTGAGCTATTACTTTGTTGGCGCACTGGTGTCGACACTGGGGATTGTGCTTGGGCCACTTTGTGCCGCTTTTCATAAAGACCCCAGCTTTATCGGGCAGGTCTTTACTCTGATGAACATCGGAATGTTTGTGCCTATTATGCTTGGCGGCATTCTGATGAAAAAATGGGGGCTGAAAAAACCATTAGTTATTGCTGCAACGCTCACCGTGATTATCAGCGTAGTACTTTTTATCCAACCAACCTTAACGCTGTTTAGCGTTGCAGTGGCCGGAATTGGTGCCTGCGGGGGCGTGTTTATGACCATCGGCAGTTATCTGGTGGTCCGTATTAATCCCGATGAAAAGAGCCGCTCTTCCAGCCTGATTTTTACCGATTTCTTTTTCAGCTTTGCCGGAGCAACCCTTTCCTTACTGTTAGCCTGGATGTTTAAACTGGGTGCCAGTTGGATTGCGATGTATGGGATTATGGGCGGTCTGGGCGCGTTGATGTTGGCTCTTACCCTGCGTTGTCGCTTCCCATCGACAGAGGCTGCGCAGCCGCAGCAACACGAGAAAACGGAAGAGTCAGAACCCTGGGGGATCTCTGTCTATTTGATCTGTTTTACTCTCTTTGCTTTCCTGCTGGCTGAACCCATTTTTACCATGTGGACACCGGGCTACCTGCAATCGCGTTTTACACTTCAGGCGCAGGATGCCGCGCTATTCACTACTGTGTATTGGGTGACGAAAGCCATTGGCCTGTTCCTGAATCAGTTCACCGTGAAATGGATGAAACTGCGCACTTTCCTGCTGATCTGCGCAAGCATTGGTCTGGTCTCTATTGCGCTGATTGCCAACAGCAACAATACCACGCTGATTCTGATAGCGTGCGGCGTGTTTGGTTTCTTTAACTCCGGTTTATTCTCCGGCCTGATGAGCTATGGTTCACTGCAGGTGAGTCGCAGTTCACCAACCTTGATCTCCGCCTTGTTGACGTGCGGCACAGTGGGCACGCTACTGTTTGCCAGCGTCTCCTCCATGGTAAACAGCCACTTTGGTCTGCAGGGGGCGGTGAATACGTCAACTGTCGCCTATTGTGTGTTACTGCTGACGCTGGTTATCGCTGTCACCTGCAGCCAGGCCGAGCGTCTCGCCCGCCCGCCATCCGCTGCGGTTTGACAAGCTTTGGGGAGGACGGCATGATGCCGTTTCTCTCCCTCTCTTACGCGTAACCAGCATGATTGATCTCCAGGCCAATAGCCGAATTCGTCTTCGAACATTGCGTTATTTTCAGGTTCTCGCTGACGAGCTGCACTTTGGCCGGGCCGCGGCCCGGTTAAACATCTCTCAACCGCCGTTGAGTATGCAGATTAAAGAACTGGAAGAGATCCTTGAAACGACGCTATTTGAACGTACCAGCCGTAAAGTGGTTCTCACGCGAGCCGGGCAGGTATTGAAAACGGAAGTCGATCGTATCCTGAGTACCACCGATCAATCCCTCAATTATGTGCGACAGATTGGCCGTAGCGAACATCAGCATTTCAACATTGGGATAGTCGGTAGCGCATTGTGGGGAACGCTGCTGACACGTCTAAAGGACTTTAAGAAGCAACAGCCGTACGTAAACTGGAGTTTGCAGGAGCTTTCCCAACATCAGCAAATTGAAGCCTTGCATGCCCGGACGATTGATATTGCGATTAGCCGGAACGTACTGCCCCAATCCGAGACGAATATTCGTAGCCAATTGATTTCCCGCGAAGCGGTTGCTCTCGCCGTACCTGAACACGATCCTCTCTGCCAACACCAAAGCGTCTCACTGGCGATGCTCGCTGAACGCCCCATCATTTCGCTTTCATTCAATCAAAGCAATTTCGCCCGTCAGGTACATGACCGCTGTGTTGAGGTAGGATTTTATCCTCTGATTACCCACCAGGTTAACGAACCGCAAACAGCGCTGGCGCTGGTTAGCGCAGGAATTGGTCTCTCTTTGCTGCCAGAAACCTGCGGATTGATCCACTGGCCAGGCGTTCGTTTCTTACCGTTGAATGACCCTATTCCAGCCGATCTTTATGCCTACTGGTACGACGAACAGCTCTCCACATTAATGAACGCGTTTATCATGACATTACAGGGGCGGTAAAACTGAAACCGGAAGAGATATCCTCTTCCGGTTAGATGAGTTATGAATTGCTGGTCAGCGCATGCTGGTATTTGTGCAACATTCCCGTGAGTCGTTTCACTGGCTCCGTCACCTGAGGCGGGGCTTCCCAAAGCGTTAATTTTTCCTGGTAGATATCAAGCTCCTCCAGCAACTGACCAAAGTAGCGTCGGCGTTTGTCATCATTGACTGCAGAAATAACTTGATCGGCGGTACGGCGAAGCTGGCGATGAAACGTCGATAAATCGTCGTTTACCGGTACAGGCGCATCACGTAAACGCTGGTGAGCAATAATCATCGTCAGTGCCAGGCGGAACTTTGCCAGATCGCCGGGGAATTTGTTCATCAGTAAAAACAGCTGCTGATACAACGCCGGAAGGTGGTTTTCTTTACGGCGCACAACATTGGTGGTCATTGCGGAGACCGCTGCCGACACAAACTGGTTAAGCAACACACGACCTGTTCTGTCACGCGAGTTATCCCGCACCAACAGAATAACGATAAACGCCAATACGCAGCCAACAATCTGCCCCAGTGCACTGTCGAGGAACTGACTAAAGTGGAACGTCATCGGGTTATCAAGCACGATAATGTTAATGGTGCTCGCCAGCGCCCCCATTGAGCCCAGACGCCGCTTCTGCACCTCAATACCCAGAAAGAATCCCAGCACCGCCAGACTCAGACACAGCAACAACATGCTTTGCTGGGTATTGGGGATAATCACCAGAAAATAGAGCGCCCCCAACGGCAATGCTGCCAGTGTGCCATAGATAAAGTCGATGGCCACCATGCGGGGGTTAGGCAAACGCATGGCCAGCGAGGTGACGACTGCTATCATGACCATCGCGCCGCTACCTGATGTCCAGCCAGTCCACAACCAGAATAAGGTTCCCAGCACACAGGACAGCGTAGTACGCCAGAAGTTGACCAGCGCATGGTGATGTTCGGCGGATTCCACCTTCACCACTGGTTCGCCTTGCAGGATCTCTTCTTCAATAGCGCTAATTTTGGTATTGCTGACCACACCGCGTTTCAACAGCAGGTAGCGCGTCGCCGCACCGGCCCAGCTATAGATCGTCACTGGCGTATCACGCTCACCGGTCCAGACAATCACGCGGCGCATCCGCTTCAATTGTTTATGTACGTCCTGCACCGTTTCAACCGGCGTATCAAACAACTCGCGGAAGGTATCTGTAATCAGTTCTGGTCGCGTATTCTGAATAAGATAGGTTTCGCAGGACTGCGTGATGAGTGTGAGCGACAGAGTATTCAATGCCTTGAGTCTACGATTGGCGCGCACCCAGCGTGAGGATTCCATGTTCAGGTTACTACGCATACCTTCAAGCGCCGCCGTACGACGAACTAAAGCGCCCCAGGCCTTGTCCACCTCTTCGCTATCGCCATGCTTTATACACAGTTGCATAAGCTGATATTGCGCCACCAGAAGACTGTCTAACTCGACATCTATCTCCTGTTTCACTGAACGGGGCGAAAAGAGTAGGTCGGCGATGATAGCGCAGACAATCCCCATCACAATCTCGCTGCAGCGTTCAAGCGCAAATTGTGGCGTCAGCAGAGGCTCCGCCTGAATGGTAATGACGATAATCAGAGCCGTGTAACCCGAAAGCCCCCAGGCATAGGAGTTTTCGATCTTTACCAATGAAGAGATCCAGGTACAAAAACCGGCCCAGATACAACACACCAGGATCATCAATAGCGGGGCGCGGATCATGCTGATGATAATGATCAGTGCGGCAATACAGCCGATAAATGTCCCGACAATACGCAACATGCCGCGATAGCGGATAGCGCCTGAATAAGGTTCTCCGCCAGCGGCAAAGGCAGGGCCTGCCGCCACAATGGCTGCGGTCAGTACCGCCCAGCGAGGGGTCTCAAGCTGGAAGTGAAAGCCAACGAACAGCGCCAGTACAATCGCGCAGGCCAGTTTTACCGCAAAGCGGATATGCTGGTTGGCAATGGAGAAAATACCCATCGCGATTAACCAAACTCGCGCAGGCGGTGCGCCATTTTACGGAAGAAAGATTCCTGGCTGGCATCGCGATCCTGCTTGCCGGTAATGACGACGGTCGCCGTCGTCCCGGCAGGCCACAAGGTTCCCTGCTGCTCATCAAGACGAATTCGCACCGGCACGCGCTGCGCCAGACGCACCCATTCAAGATTGGAATCAATGGTCGCCATACCCTTTGCGTCCCGCGTGCTGCTGGCATTCGTTACGCCAGCCGCCACGCTATCAACGGTGCCTTTCAGCACATTATTACTGCCAAGCGGGGTGATTTCAGCGCGATACCCTGGGCGAACGCCTTCCAGTTTGGTCTCTTCCATATACGCCAGTACATAGAATGAGTGCTGTTTTACCAGTGCCACCGCCGTGGAGCCGCGCGTAATAAATTCACCGCTATAGACGTTCAGGTTAGTCACCCATCCGTCTGCAGGCGCACGGATAACGGTACGTTCCAGATCTAATTTTGCCAGGTCGCGGGTCGCTTGTGCTTTTGCAAGCTGGTGTAATACGGTTTGCAGGACGTTGTTTGACTGGTCGATCTCTTCGCGAGACATAGCCTGCACGCCCAGTCGGTTACGACGACCGGCCTCCTGGCGTTTTTCCTGCGCCAGAACCTGATAATAAGCGACGTCAGCTTCGGCCTGCTCAAGGGCTTTCTTATAGCGTGGCTGGTCGATGGTGAACAGGATCTGATCCTTTTTCACCAGTTGGTTATCATGGATGTTAACGTTGGTAATAAGCCCCGCAACATCCGGCGCAATCGCGACGACATCGGCGCTGAAACGCGCATCACGCGTCCACGGCGACTCGGTGTAGAACACCCATGCGCGGAAAATAGCGATGAAGGCCAGAATGACCAGTATCACGGTAATGGCCGTGCGGGAGAGTTTTCTTGTTAGTGTTTTCACTTCAACCTCAAACGAACAGGCGCGTTATTAAATAGAACAGACAGCAATACAGCGCAGTGTTAAACAGAGCCGGATGCCAGACAAAATCATAGATGCCAGTCGGAACAAGCACCCGGCGCACCAGCCAGAAAATCGCCAGTGACAAAAGTAATTCGAAAAAAATCGGTGGGAAGGACAGACCAAACACCACGATAACGGGAAACAGACTCATGTTGACCTTGGTAACGTAAGAGAGTGCAGATGATAGATTTTCTAGCGTATGTCACCGCAGAGAAGGGCAAGGATGAGCCAGGCGAGAGCGACATAGCCGTTATTTGAATAATAATATATTAACGTAACTGTTATGCTGTTATCTATATTATGTGATCTAAATCACTTTTAAGCCAGAGTGAACAATGGAACGATTAAAACGTATGTCGGTGTTCGCCAAAGTTGTCGAACTGGGCTCCTTCACCGCCGCCGCAAGACAGCTACAAATGAGCGTTTCATCGATAAGCCAGACGGTCTCAAAACTGGAAGATGAGCTACAGGTCAAGCTGCTAAACCGCAGCACGCGTAGCATTGGGCTAACTGAAGCCGGTAAAATTTATTATCAGGGCTGCCGCCGGATGCTGCACGAAGCGCAGGATGTTCACGAGCAACTGTATGCTTTTAACAACACGCCCATTGGCACGCTGCGCATTGGTTGTTCTTCAACCATGGCACAAAATGTCCTCGCCGGACTGACCGCAAAAATGCTCAAAGAGTATCCTGGGCTGACGGTAAATCTGGTGACGGGAATACCGGCACCCGACCTGATTGCCGACGGTCTGGACGTGGTTATCCGCGTGGGTGCCCTGCAGGACTCCAGCCTTTTTTCGCGTCGTCTGGGGGCTATGCCGATGGTGGTCTGCGCGGCAAAAAGTTATCTCGCCCAGTTTGGTGTCCCGGAGAAACCCGCCGATCTCAGCAATCATTCGTGGCTGGAATACAGCGTTCGTCCGGATAATGAGTTCGAATTAATTGCCCCGGAGGGGATTTCTACCCGTCTGATCCCAGAGGGACGTTTTGTGACCAACGATCCGATGACATTGGTGCGCTGGCTGGCCGCAGGCGCGGGCATTGCCTATGTACCGCTGATGTGGGTGATCAATGAGATCAATCGTGGCGAAGTGGAGATCCTGCTCCCCCGCTACCAGTCGGATCCGCGTCCGGTGTATGCGCTGTATACCGAAAAGGATAAGCTGCCGCTCAAGGTGCAGGTGGTGATTAACTATCTGACAGACTATTTCGTCGATGTGGCGCAGCTGTTTCAGGGAATGTACGGTCGGGGAAAAGAGAAATAAAAAGAGTCCAGGCCAGATAAGGCGTTGACGCCGTATCTGGCAAGATGCCCGATAGCACTAGTGCTTATCGGGCCTGAATCATGATGTTACGCGGTGCCACCTACGGTCAGGTTATCCACCTTCAGTGTCGGCTGGCCCACGCCAACCGGCAGACTCTGTCCTTCTTTACCGCAAACACCCACGCCGTTATCCAGTTTCAGGTCGTTACCCACCATCGAAATCTGCTGCATTGCTTCGATACCGGAGCCTATCAGCGTCGCGCCTTTCACCGGTTTGGTCACTTTACCGTTTTCAATCAGATACGCTTCGGAGGTAGAGAACACGAATTTACCGGAGGTGATATCCACCTGGCCACCGCCGAAGTTAGGCGCATAAATACCGTACTCAACGGATTCGATGATTTCCTGCGGCGTGGATTTCCCCGGCAGCATATAGGTGTTGGTCATACGCGGCATCGGCAGGTGCGCGTACGATTCACGACGACCGTTACCCGTTGGCGCCACGCCCATCAGGCGCGCATTGAGTTTGTCCTGCATATAGCCTTTCAGAATGCCGTTTTCGATCAGCACGTTGTACTGACCCGGCGTTCCTTCGTCATCAATGGCTACTGAACCACGACGATCCGCCATCGTGCCATCATCAACGACGGTACACAATTCTGACGCCACCAGCTCACCCATGTGACCGCTGAATACCGACGTGCCACGGCGGTTAAAGTCACCTTCCAGACCATGACCGACCGCTTCATGCAGCAGAACGCCCGGCCAGCCAGCGCCGAGTACCACCGGCAGCGTACCGGCAGGCGCGGCTACCGCAGAGAGATTGACCAGCGCCATGCGTACGGCCTCTTTCGCCCATGCGTCAGCACGAACTTCGCCATCGAGGTCGCCAAGGAAATAGTCATAGCCAAAACGACCGCCGCCACCGCTGGCGCCACGCTCGCGTTTGCCATCCTCTTCAACCTGTACGCTTACGGACAAACGCACCAGAGGACGGACGTCAGCGGCCAGCGTACCGTCGGTCGCCGCCACCAGAATCAATTCATACACACCGGTCAGGCTCGCCGTCACTTCCTGCACACGCTTGTCGGCGGCACGCGCCACGCTGTCTACGCGGCGCAGAATATCCAGCTTCTCTTCGCGGCTCATGCTCTGCAGGGGATCTACTGAGGTATAAAGCGCCTGATGCTCTACCGCCCCCAGCGTTTTTACTTTGCCATCACCGCTGTCGCGCACGATAGTACGCGCGGCATGAGCACTTTGCTCCAGCGCCAGCAGGCTAATCTGGTCTGCATAGGCAAACCCGGTTTTTTCGCCGCTGATGGCGCGCACGCCAACGCCCTGATCGATATTGTAAGAACCATCTTTAATGATGCGGTCTTCTAAAACCCAGGATTCGTGATAGCTCGACTGAAAATAGAGATCGCCGTAATCAAGACGGCGTTCGGCCAGTTGGCCCAGGATGGCAAACAGATCCTGATGTTTCAGGCCATTCGCCGCTAGCAATTGTTCACTTACCAGGTTCAGACTCATCGTTTTGCTACTCATTAGTTACTGTTGTAGGCCTGATAAGACGCGCCAGCGTCGCCATCAGGCGCTTCAATGCCCGGATGGCGGCGTAAACGCCTTATCCGGCCTACGGACTGCGGTAGAAGTTCTATGTTGAGATTGGGGCAATTACTCGCCCCCGTCAAATCATTGCTGGCTTTCTTTGCGCGGCTGGCGCAGAACTTCGTTGATCTGTGGCTTATCGACCGGACCGGTAATGCGATAGCGCAGAATTGAAACTTTGCTCCACAGCGGTCCCAAAACTTTACTGGCGGCAAATACCGCCGCGCCGACAATTGGGTTGACGGCAAACGCCGCGGCCACCCCAACGGTGGCAGAAATTTCAGGTGCGACAACGGCTTCCATATCCAGTTCGCGACGCACCAGATTCACCGAACCTTTCATGGCGATGTCAGCTTCCAGGCCATCCACCAGCGTATCATCAGTGTGCATCACACCGTCTTTGATCCACGCCGTACTGCGGATAGAGTCAAAGTAAAAACCTTCGCTGAACGTATCGCTAAAATCAAAACGCAGTTTACGCAATAGCGCATCAAAGCTCAGCAGACGTAACAGTTGTCCCGCATGTCCGGTGCTAAGTTCAGTCAATTCACCTTTGCCCAAACGGGTGCGCAAAATCCCATTCAGTGAAGCTTCATCCGGATCCCAGGGCGGATTACGCCAGTGCAGATCGTACTCGACGTTAAAGGAAGAGTTACGAATCGGGGTAGATACGCCAAAGAAACCCGCGGCTGAATCAATCTTGTTGCCATTCAGCTTTCCTTTCAGTGACGTACGCTCCTTGCCCGGCACATTGACCCATTCGCCATCGGCGGTCAGCCGGGCAAACCCGGTATCCAACAGACCATTGCTCAACGTTAATGTGTCACCTTTTATCGCGACATCGGCATCAATGCGCCCATACTTTTGCCCCCACATCCAGCACTCTTCGCAGCGTATCTGCGCATCCGGCCAGCCACGGAAACTGACGTTACTGATAGCAGAGAACGGCGAGGCTGGCGTTGTATTTGGCGATGACGTTGCAGCGTTCGGGTTGTAATACAGATACTTGATATTGGCAAGCCACGGAGCATTATTGCGCATAGCCAATGTGGCGTTAATCTCACGCCCCTGTGCCCGTACGCTGGTACCATTAAGCCCAGGTTCAGACACAATGCTCAGGTTATTCCACTGCTGGCCGCCCAGGGATAAAGAAGGCGTGCGCACCGCAATACGCTGCGGGAAGTTCGCATTACTTCCGACGTTATCTGCCGCGCCTTTCTGGAACAATGCCAGCCATTGCGCACCATCCATGGGCGGAAGATTAAGTTCGATGCCCTGCTGGTCAGGAAGCGCTGGCACGGTACGGCTTTCCGAAGTCCAGATTGCGCGGTCAAGCGTCAGTTTCTGATTCAGCAACCAGTGGCTGTTAAAGTGGTTCTTGCTTCCGGCGTTACCGGTCAGATCGAAGCTGCGCAGGTTACCATCTGCCTTAACATTAACCGGTAGCGACTCACCGGCGACTTTGTTTAACGGAGCAGGTAAGTGACTGCTTACATTTTTCAGGTCGCCTTTCAGCTCAATGTTGTAGGTCGCTCCGGCATGATATGGCAGGTCAATGCCAACCTTACCGTTCCACGCCATACTGCCGCTTAAGGCATCATTCACCTGTGCGGGGAGTATCCCCATGCGAGTTGGCTGCCAGTCACCGTTCAGATTCACAGCAACCTGGTAAGCTTTTGCACCCTCGGTAGTGGAAAAGTCGACGTTCAGCGGCTGATTAAACCAGTTCGCCGTCATCGGCTCACTCTTGAGATCGCCGTTGATAAAGCTGAATTTACCGTTCAAATTCTTCAGCGTGCTGTCGAGCGGCTTGATAAACAGACTGTTATTACGCAGGTTCACGTCGCCTTTGGCCGTAACCAGCGAACCATCTAACGGGATATCAAGATGTAAGCGAGCACTCACATCACCGTCAATTTGCAGCTGTTCCAGCGTGGCACCAAGCGACTCTTTCAGCGGTGTTTCGTCGAAATAAGGCCCAACCGCTTTGCCCGGCCCGTTGATGTCGGCATCAATCAGCAGTTTTTCTTTTGCGTAGTCAGGGATATTTGCCGTCAGGTTAGTGGCTTCTACCCCCCCTAAATTGACGCTATCCGTCTTCATCCACAGGCCATCGTTAATGAAGTTCAGTTCAATATTGAGGTCAGTCAGTGCGGGCCAGTCCGGCTGGAAGGCAAATTTTGCATTACGCAGCGGCACCAGCACCTGGAACTGACCTTCGTTATGCAAATACGGGAACAGATGTGGGTTACCGCCATAAACCAGTGTTGCGTTATCCGCCTCACCGCCCTGAATTGCCCCACTGAGATAATCAACCAGCTCTTTTCCCATCAGATTTTCCGGGAAATAGCGCCAGGCCTGGGAGCCATCGTGAGTGCTAATCCCCGCCAGAATCCCCAGCCACGGTTCATCACCGGTTGGTTGCAGATAACGAAAACCGCCGCGCGCATGTACCGCTTTCGCTTTAACGTCAATATTGCGCCCGTCTAGCTGAAAGCCATTTTCATTCTTCAGCCAACTGAGCGTTGCCACGCCATCTTCTATCTCCAGCGGGGCACGAAAGACGGTTTCATACGGCATTTTTGCCTGCTTCATGGAGGCCGTTAATGCGCCATTTTCCACGCTGCCAGACAATGTACCGGAGAAATGTTCTGCCCCCGGCAGCAGCTTCCACTGTTTCCAGGCCAGATCGGTCCACGAGGACTGGAAACGGGTTTTTTCGGTCGCCTGTAACGGGATATCCAACGCCAACACGTTTATCTTGCCGCTCGGTTGCGTGGCCCGCCAGATATCACCCAATGCCGGAGATAACTTAGCGGCCATCGGGCGTAGCCCCTCTAACCCGGCTAGCTCCAGGTTACTGGCGCGAATACGTAATTCGTCGCTGCGCTTATTATTGGCGCCCCCCACTTCCTGCCCGGGGAACCAGGCCAGCGTTAATGCCCCACTCGGCCAGGGTTTGTCATCCATCGTGATGCGCGTATCCGGGATAGCAAACAACCAACCGGAGTGCTCACGGCTGATATGCGCAGTCAGGTTATCGACGGACAGCGTGTGGATGTTGCTCTCTCCCTTCCAGCTTGCGCCGCCCTTTTTCAACCAGACATCGCCACCAGAGATTTCGCCTTTGTTGAGCGTCATCCAGCCTTCCAGGCTAAAGCGCGCAGTTTGCAGCGCAACATTATCCTGCATCCATTTTCCCAACCACGGCTTAACGTCGATGTCGTCAGCCTGCAGCCAGACTCGACCATTATTCAGCAGGCCGTCATCATCACGCAGATCCATACGCACCTGCATAACACCGTGCTGCCCGGTCAGGCTGGAGAGGCTGACCTGGCCTTCAGCACGATGCCGGTTTTTACCGTTCAACCAGGTTAGCTGAGGGATCGCCAGTTCCGCACGCTGGCCTGACAGGGTCAAAAAACTAACCTGGCTGTCGCGAAGATCAAAATGATCAAACTGGCGCAGGAACAGATCGTTGATGTGGCTGGTTTCAATCCCGTCGCCGCTATCGCTGCGCTGGATCGGTGTATTGGTGCGCAACTGCAGTTGCCAGAAGGTGAGATCGCGAAACTGCCAGCGCATGTGCAGCAAACTTTGCCAGACATCCAGCGCCAGCGTGACACGCTTTACCGAGAATTCGCCACCGTCTTTCAGCTGTGCATGAATATCGCGAGCTTCGAGCGTAGGGCCAAAATTTTGCCAGTTAGCAGAAAGCTGGCTGGCGGAAACGGGCATACCGGTGGCAGATTCGATCTTGCCCAGAATGGTCGGACGCCAGCTATCGAGATGCGGTAGAGCAAGGCGCAGCCCACTGACCAGCAGCGCTGCGATGACAACGAATGCGGCTCCAGTGAGCAGTAAAATCCCCGGCAATCGCCTCACGCGCCTCTCCTTGTCTGCCAAAAAATGTGACTCACACCCCTTGAGTGAATATTGCCGGATAGCGGCGTTTGTGCCTTATCCGGCCTACATGCGCGGGTGCCACTACACGATTTACATCATTACCACGTCAAACTGCTCCTGGTTATAGAGCGGTTCGACTTGTACTTTGACCTGTTTGCCGACAAAGATTTCCACTTCCGCCAGCGCATGCGACTCTTCCCCTTTCAGGGTTTCAGCCACTGCCGGAGACGCATACACCAGGAAACGATCGGAGTCGTAAGCATGGTGCACGCGGACGATTTCACGCATGATTTCATAACATACGGTTTCGACCGTTTTCACCGTGCCACGTCCGTGGCAGGTTGGGCACTCGTTACACAGCACATGCTCCACGCTTTCACGCGTGCGCTTACGTGTCATCTCTACCAGACCCAGCTGTGAAAAACCGTTAATGCTGGTTTTTACGCGATCCTTGCTCAGCGCCTGCTCCAGAGAGTGCAGCACCCGGCGGCGGTGATCTTCATTATTCATGTCGATAAAATCGATAATGATTATGCCGCCCAGATTACGCAGACGCAGCTGACGAGCAATGGCCTGCGTTGCTTCAATATTAGTATTAAAGATAGTGTCGTCGAGATTACGATGCCCAACAAATGCGCCGGTGTTGATATCGACGGTAGTCATCGCTTCGGTTTGGTCGATGATCAAATAGCCGCCGGATTTCAGCTCAACCTTGCGCTCCAGCGCGCGTTGGATTTCATTCTCAACGTCGAAGAGATCGAAAATCGGTTGGCGTCCGCTGTAATGTTCCAGTTTGCTGGTCATCTCCGGGATGTATTCCGCCGTAAATTCCAGCAACGCTTCATAAGTCAGACGGGAATCAACGCGAATTCGGTCTAACTGAGCATCAGCAAAATCACGCAGAACGCGCTGTGCCAGTGCCAATTCACCATACATCTGGTAGCGCGTTTGTGGCCGCTTCTTACGCTCCATGACCTTCGTCCAGACACGCTTCAGGTAGGCAGCATCCGAAGCCAGATCCTCTTCACAAACGCCTTCAGCCGCCGTACGAATGATGAATCCGCCCTGTTCGTCGCAGTAATCCGCCACCACCTTTTTCAGGCGTTCGCGTTCGGTTTCGCTCTCGATTCGCTGAGAAACCCCCACGTGCGACGCCCCCGGCATAAAGACGAGATAACGGGAAGGTAGCGTGATGTCCGTTGTCAGGCGTGCGCCCTTCGTGCCCAGAGGATCTTTCACCACCTGTACCATCAGGTCTTGCCCCTGACGCACAAGTTCGGAGATATCGCGTACAGTGAACTGTTTTTGTTCTTCACCCGCTACGCATTCGGTATGCGGCATGATGTCTGATGCGTGGAGAAATGCGGCTTTATCCAGCCCAATATCTACAAAAGCCGCCTGCATACCCGGAAGTACACGACTTACACGACCTTTGTAGATATTGCCTACGATTCCGCGTCGCGCCTCACGTTCAATATGAATTTCCTGCAGAATACCGCCATCAATGTACGCCACCCGCGTTTCCGATGGCGTTACGTTTACCAACAATTCAGCCGTCATGTTTATCCCTTTTCTCACGCAGTGCGTTAAAATTGCTCAGCAACTCATACGTTTCTACCAGCGGTAAGCCGACTACGGCGTGATAGCTGCCATTGATCTTCCTGACAAAACAGCCACCCAACCCTTGAATACCGTATGCACCTGCTTTATCCATAGGCTCACCGCTGGCAACATAACCGGCGATGTCCTCATCTGTTAGTGTTCTGAATGTCACTTCCGTCACCACCAGACAGTCCAGGTTGTGCTGGCGATCGGCTAATGCGACAGCCGTCATGACCTGATGCGTTTTGCCTGACAGTTTGTGCAGCATCGCTGCTGCATGGTCGGCATCATGCGGTTTTTCCAGCACTTCGCCATTAAGGATAACAATGGTATCCGCCCCCAGCACAGGTAAATCGCGCACAGCCATTGCTACGCCTGCCTGCGCTTTTTCACGCGCCAGACGAACAACATACTGCTGAGCGCTTTCCTGCAGGTGCCGCTGTTCTTCAATTCCAGGAACCAGCCGTTCAAACGTAACACCAAGCTGAGCGAGCAACTCCTGACGACGTGGAGAACCTGAAGCAAGATACAGAGTATTCATATCAACCTTTATTGCACCGCAAACTGCTGGCGGACTTTACGCATCAGTAAGAATAGCCATGGCCAAAGCACACCATTTACTACACTACTCCAGAACACTTCAGGTCTGAAAGAGACGTTGATCACTAAAAACTCGGCCCAGAAAACAATAATATCCACGACCAGTGACAACAACATAACTACCAGCGCCTGCTGCCAGAGCGCGAGGTTACGGAAGAGCTGAAATTTCAGTGCGACCAGATAAGCAATGATACTCATCGACAATGCCCGCACACCAAGCGTAGAGCCGCTAATGAGATCCAGTATGGCACCCACGATAAATCCTGTGCCCACATTTACGCGATGCGGCAGCGCCAGGATCCAGTACAGCAGAATGAGCAGCACCCAGTTCGGCCGGAAAACGAGGATCTCGTCCGGCCAGGGCATGACTTGCAGCAGAAATGCAATTAGGAACGAGAGCCAAATGACCCAACGTCCCTGGTGACGGATGCTTGCCACTTACTGCCCTCCCGGCTTACGCGGAGCAGGTTGTGACGGCGTGGTTGTTGCAGGAACCGGCGTTACACCTGTCGCCGGAGCAGGAACTGGCGCAGGAGGCCCCATGGCATCCGGTGCCGGCAGGACTTGCGGCATCATTTGCATCAGACGTTCATTAGCTACACGGTGCACTTCTTCTGGCGTCATCGGGTTAGCACCATTACGATCGGCTCCCCACAGCAGCAGCAGATAGCGCAGACGCTGTAAACCCGCCGTCGGGCGCGCCTGAATCACGGTGTATGCGCGCTGGGTATCCAGCTTCACAGAGGAAACGACACCGACTGGATAGCCTTCAGGGAAACGCCCACCCAGACCGGAGGTAACCAGCACATCGCCAACGCGAATGTCAGTATTAGCCGGCAGGTGTTCAAGCTGAAGATCGTCCGTGCAGCCGTTACCGGCAGCGATCACGCGAATATCGTTACGCAATACCTGGATTGGCAGTGCATGCGTCGCGTCACAAATCAGCAGTACGCGGCTGGTCAGTTTGGCCACCGCAACAACCTGGCCCACTACGCCTTTATCGCTGATGACTGGCTGACCTTCATAAACGCCGTTAACACTCCCTTTGTCGATCACCACCTGATCGCTGTAAGGATCGTTAACCGTTGAGATGACCTGCGTCACCATTTTTTGTTCGTCCTGGCGCAGCGGCGATCCCAGCAGCTCACGCAAACGCGCGTTCTCCTGTTTATATTGCCCCAGCATCAGCAGTTCACTGTTTTTCAGCAGCAGTTCCTGACGCAACGCCCGGTTTTCAAGTTCGAGTTGGTCACGAGAAGCCAGCGTTTGCGACACGCCGTCGAGTAATTCACGGGGACCATTAGAGATAAAGTAGAAAGGACTGACGGCGGTATCCATGTACGTTCGGATTTGACTAAACGTACCCAAGCGGCTGTCGGCAATAATAACGCCGAGCGCCACCAGCACCGCCAGAATAAGGCGAATCTGTAGCGACGGGCCACGGCTAAAAATTGGCTTCATAGTCTATGCGTATTCTCGCATCAGAGCGGAAGAGCAACCCAGGGCTACCCTTCCTGCATCCGATTACTCTTCGCTGAACAAGTCGCCGCCGTGCATATCGATCATTTCCAGTGCTTTACCGCCACCGCGAGCCACACAGGTCAGCGGATCTTCGGCAACAACAACTGGAATACCGGTCTCTTCCATTAACAGACGGTCAAGGTTACGCAGCAGCGCACCGCCGCCGGTCAGGACCATACCGCGTTCTGAGATGTCAGACGCCAGTTCTGGCGGACACTGTTCCAGTGCAACCATCACCGCGCTTACGATACCGGTCAGGGGTTCCTGCAGCGCTTCAAGGATCTCGTTAGAGTTCAGGGTAAAGCCACGTGGAACACCTTCTGCCAGGTTACGACCGCGAACTTCGATCTCGCGTACTTCGTCGCCAGGATAAGCAGAACCGATTTCGTGCTTAATACGTTCTGCGGTAGCTTCACCGATCAGAGAGCCGTAGTTACGGCGAACATAATTAATGATGGCTTCGTCGAAGCGGTCACCACCAATACGCACGGAGGAGGAGTAAACTACGCCGTTCAGAGAGATAACGGCGACTTCTGTGGTACCACCACCGATATCGACAACCATTGAGCCGGTTGCTTCAGAAACTGGCAGGCCCGCACCGATCGCTGCCGCCATCGGCTCTTCGATCAGGAACACTTCACGTGCACCTGCACCCTGAGCGGATTCACGGATGGCACGGCGTTCAACCTGAGTTGCTCCAACCGGTACACACACCAGTACGCGCGGGCTTGGGCGCATGAAGCTATTGCTGTGCACTTGTTTAATAAAGTGCTGGAGCATTTTTTCAGTCACGAAGAAGTCAGCGATAACGCCATCTTTCATTGGGCGAATTGCAGCGATATTGCCCGGCGTACGACCCAGCATCTGCTTCGCATCATGACCTACTGCAGCCACGCTTTTCGGCGAACCGGCACGATCCTGACGAATGGCCACAACGGAAGGCTCATTCAATACGATGCCTTGTCCTTTTACATAAATAAGGGTATTCGCGGTACCCAGGTCAATGGACAGGTCATTGGAAAACATGCCACGAAATTTTTTCAACATACTAAGGGATAATCCTGAAAGCTGGGGCGGAAAACAAAATCCGCTTACTTTACCAACCACACGCAGCAGCGACAAGGCGCAAAAATCATCTGCTACGGTGAAAATTAGTGCAGTTCGTTTCCTTTGTTACAAAACCGGCCTGAGTCCATCAGGGCTGAAAAACTCAGCAGCAGTCCTCGCTTTTGTTTGCAACCTGTCAAAGGTCATTCACCTGCATGTTTGCTGTTACAACCTGGCGAGCAGACAAGCACACCCCCAGAAGGCACAGCGCGCGTTATTCTACGTGAAAACAAATTAAACGGCAGGTTAAACCGAGTATCTTTGCGAATATTTTTTCACGTTTGTGTCAAGTGGCTGTGATGCGGCAAAAAAATCACCCTGCCCACCCGCGACTCCACGTTCTGTCAGGGTATGCCACTCGCTGCGCGAACGTACGCCCGTGGCATAAACCTGCGTTGGCGTTCCGGTACACGTCTCTACCAGGCTTTGAACCAGCAGCTGATTTTCCGTTCGCTTATCAATGTTTCTCACCAGACTGGGATGAAGCTTCAACAATTCGACATTCAGCTCTTTGATCCAACTGGTACTCACCAACGTTAAACCGGCCTGCGTAACGGCAATACGTACGCCAAGCGCATCCATCAATCGGATAACCGGTTGTAACCGGCTGATGTGTTGACAAACATCCGCCTCAGCAAGTTCAATAATTATGCGTTTACGTAGCGATTTTTCGCACTGCATCAGCGTATCTCGCAGCCAACGCTGAAAACGTGGGCGAATGAGCGATTCAACCGTCGTCTGCATCGCCAGGCTTTCCTGCGGCCAGTACCCCAACAACAGGATCAAACGGCTGATTTGCAGACGGTCATACTCTTCCGCCAGACCAAATTGCAGCACCATCGGCATATATTCCGCCGAAATAACCTCTTCGCTGCCATCGAAAATACGGCACATCAGCTCGCGATGGTGCACCCGCCCTTCACGCGTTACGGCAGGTTTTTGATAAATTCGCGGTCCGCCCCGACTGAGCATCTGTTCAATCAGCGTTCGCCAGCGCACATTGCCCCGGCCTTTTTCCGGCAGAGAGTCGTCATACACCGACCAACTGTTCCCGCCTTGTAATACTGAATTCCGGGTGGCGGCTTCAGCGTGATCCATAACTTGTTCAGTCGACTGACCGCTGCGACAGACACAAATGCCAATATGAACCATATCGGCACGATCGATCATTTTGTTAGCCGGAAGTGCATCCACCGCCTTTAAGAGTTGCCCGGCGATACTTTCCGCTTCTTTTAACGTGCGGTGTGGCAGCAGGATGGCAAAATCGCTTCGGTGGTAACGCGCTAACAGTGCGCCCGGATAGCGCATCATAAAGGTAGACAACAAATTGATAAGCGTTGAAATTTGTTCTTCCGCCTGGGTAATGCCCCAGCTCTCGCGTAGCAGCGTAAAGTCCGGCAAACGAACCATCATCACCACACCATGCGAGCCGACTTTTTCCTGATCTTCCAGCAGCGTCGCCAGTTGGTTATCAAAGAACAAGCGGTTGCTCAGCCCCGTTTTTGTATCCTGCGCGACATAGGAGCGAATTAGCGTATCCAGCCTGCTGCGCTGCTCACGAGCATTTTGAATTTCGGTCAGTAGCATGTCGAGCGCACTACTGGTACGCGCTGGCCACTCATAGACCGTTCCCCGCACGTTTGGCCCGCGTTCACCGTTGAGGATCCGCGTTGAACGAATCTCCAGTAATTCCTGTCCGGAAAGTTGACGTTGAAGCCAGCGCACCGACAAAAACAGCATCAGGATAATAAAGCCTATCGATAGCGTGAGCGGTGCCGTAGTCATCAACGAATGGAAATAGTTGCCCATCGGATCCTGGTAAACCATACGCAGCGACATCCCCGGATGCTTGACCAATGGCACGGTGAGATTGCGATAAAGGTTATTCGTCCCCGCCGGGCGGTAGCTACTGGTTCGGGAATGGCTATAAACAACGCGGTCATCCTGAAGCAATTCAATACGGACGATATCAACCGAAATCATCAGTTCATCAATTTGCGGCGTTAAGGACACGACATCCCTGGTGACCAGATGGGTATCGATCGCCGTCGCGACGGCATGGACGCGGGTGGTGAACTTATATTGAATAGCGTTATAGAAACTCAGCGAGCAACCTATCAGCGTCACGAAAATCGTTAACCCGGTAAGCAGCGTGACAAAGGCTGAAAATTTCGTCGTTAATCGCATCCTTGTGTTAACTCCGACAGTGATGAATCAGGTGTGAAAGTGAAAAAGCGACACGAAAATGCAAAACTGAACGCGAAATCCGTCAATTTACACAAATAATGTGGGCATACTACCAAATCAGGTATATCTGGCAATTTATTGCGCAGAATCGGCATCATGTTTTAATTAGCGAGTATAGTCTTCACAGATAATTTTCCAATCCACTATATGAATTGAGGACAGGTTATGCAGGCTTTGATCTTAGAACAGCAGGACGGAAAAACCCTCGCATCCGTTCAACCCCTCGACGAAAATCAGCTACCTGAAGGCGATGTGACGGTGGATGTTCACTGGTCGAGCCTGAACTATAAAGATGCCCTCGCCATCACCGGTAAGGGTAAAATTATCCGCAATTTTCCGATGATTCCTGGTATCGATTTCGCCGGAACCGTACGCACAAGTGAAGATCCTCGTTTTCATGCAGGTCAGGAAGTCTTACTGACCGGATGGGGCGTGGGTGAGAATCATTGGGGGGGACTGGCCGAACGCGCTCGTGTGAAAGGCGATTGGCTGGTTGCGCTGCCAAAAGGACTGGACGGTCGCAAATCCATGGTCATCGGTACCGCCGGTTTTACTGCCATGCTGTGCGTCATGGCGCTTGAAGATGCCGGTATCCGCCCGGAAGACGGCGAAATCGTCGTCACTGGTGCCAGCGGTGGCGTAGGCAGTACTGCCGTTGCGCTGCTGCACAAACTGGGTTACCAGGTTGCGGCAGTATCGGGCCGCGAAAGCACCCACGACTACCTGAAAAGCCTGGGAGCCAACCGCATTCTGGGTCGTGATGAGTTTGCTGAATCTCGTCCGCTGGAAAAGCAACTGTGGGCGGGTGCCATTGATACCGTTGGCGACAAAGTGCTGGCAAAAGTACTGGCGCAGATGAACTATGGCGGTTGTGTTGCCGCCTGTGGCCTAGCTGGCGGTTTTGCGCTACCCACCACGGTGATGCCGTTTATTCTGCGCAACGTGCGCTTACAGGGCGTCGACTCCGTGATGACGCCTCCGGATCGTCGTGCACAGGCCTGGCAACGTCTGGTTAACGACCTGCCAGAGTCGTTCTTTACCCAGGCAGCGACAGAAATCACGCTTGCCGATGCGCCGAAGTTCGCCGATGCCATCATCAATAACCAGGTGCAGGGCCGTACGCTGGTGAAAGTGAAATAAAACAATTTGCAGATACAAATTTACATTTAATTAACTAAATTTCTCTGCACATTGACGGACTCCCTGCCATAGTAACTACGCGCCAGTATGAGCCTTTGCGCGTATGTCGGGAGTCCGTTATGAAGAAAATACGTCCATTCACTGAAGCCGATGTAACAGCCGAGTCGGCTTTTTTTATGCAGCGCCGCCAGGTGCTGAAAGCGCTGGGTATCAGCGCCGCCGCTTTGTCTTTGCCCTTTTCTGCCGAGGCCGATCTTCTGAGCTGGTTTAAAGGCAATGACCGTCCGCCCGCGCCTGCCGGTAAACCCCTTGATTTCACCAAGCCGGCAGCCTGGCAAAATACACTTCCTTTAACACCAGAAGATAAGGTTTCTGGCTATAACAACTTCTACGAATTCGGCCTCGACAAAGCCGATCCTGCAGCCAATG
>NZ_CP080033.1:4506906-4528416 GCF_019382635.1 Citrobacter sp. Colony219
TGACCACCCGCTTCCCACTGGAAGAGCGTATATATCGAATGCGCTGTGTTGAAGCCTGGTCGATGGTCGTACCGTGGATTGGTTTTCCTTTACATAAACTGTTAGCGCTGGTTGAACCCACCAGCAATGCAAAATATGTCGCGTTCGAAACACGTTATGCCCCTGAAGAGATGCCGGGACAGAAAGATCGCTTTATTGGCGGTGGGTTAAAATATCCTTATGTTGAAGGGCTACGTCTGGATGAGGCCATGCACCCGCTCACTCTGCTTACAGTGGGCGTGTATGGCAAGGCACTTCCACCACAAAATGGTGCCCCTATTCGCTTAACGGTGCCATGGAAATACGGGTTTAAAGGCATTAAGTCGATCGTCAGTATTAAACTGACGCGTGAACGCCCGCCAACCACCTGGAATATGGCTGCGTCCGATGAATACGGTTTTTATGCCAATGTGAATCCTCATGTCGATCATCCCCGCTGGTCACAAGCGACTGAACGCTTCATCGGCGCGGGCGGCATACTGGATGTACAGCGCCAGCCCACGTTGCTGTTTAACGGCTATGCAAAGGAAGTCGCTTCCCTGTACCGAGGTCTCGATCTGCGGGAGAATTTTTAAGTGCGCCTGACTGCAAAACAGATTACCTGGCTGAAAGTTTGCCTGCATCTTACCGGGCTTTTACCGTTTCTCTGGCTATTTTGGGCGGTAAATCATGGGGGACTGAGCGCCGATCCGGTCAAAGACATTCAGCACTTTACCGGTCGGACAGCTCTGAAATTCCTACTGGCTACCTTGCTGGTGGCGCCGTTGGCGCGCTACGCTAAACAGCCATTATTGATACGCACTCGTCGCCTGTTAGGGCTATGGTGTTTCGCCTGGGCGACGTTACATTTAACCAGCTATGCGCTACTGGAATTAGGCATTAATAACCTGGCATTGCTGGGGCGGGAACTTACTACTCGACCTTATTTGATGTTGGGTATTTTCAGCTGGGTCATTTTATTCGCCCTCGCCTTGACCTCTACACAGGCAGCCCAGCGAAAACTGGGTAAATATTGGCAGTATCTGCACAACTTCGTCTATCTTGTGGCGATCCTGGCACCCATACATTATTTGTGGTCGGTAAAAATTATCTCTCCGCAACCGATTATTTATGCCGCACTTGCAGCGGTGCTGTTAGCCTGCCGCTACAAGAAGTTTCGCCAGTGGTGGCGGTAGTTTCACGATATGTGCAGTACGTTGCAAAACACAGACGAACCCATGTTCTTTACATGCCAGCGGTTGATTATCTTCCCTGATAAGACCAGTATTTAGCTGCCAATTGCTACGAAATAGTTATAATGTGCGCCTTTGCTCTCCCCGGTAGCGTTTTTACAGCGCAGAAAGGGTGACAATCGCATATTGAAGGTATATTTTGTCTTTTACCCGAAAATGGCAGAAGATAGCCGCACAATGACTAACAAGTCTGGCAATCTCATATAATGGCCGCAGCACGCAGTGCAACGCCTGAGATGCGTGGCATCTTGTCACTCACTGTTATAAAAATGCTATACAGACGGCGGTAAAACGCCTGTCACAATCTCACTAAACAAAGAGTACGGAACCCACTCATGGATATTCGTAAGATTAAAAAACTGATCGAGCTGGTTGAAGAATCAGGCATCTCCGAACTGGAAATTTCTGAAGGCGAAGAGTCTGTACGCATCAGCCGTGCAGCGCCAGCTGCAAGTTTTCCAATGATGCAACAGGCTTATGCTGCACCAGTGATGCAGCAGCCAGCTCTGTCTAACGCTGTCGCACAAACTGCCACTCCAAGTATGGAAGCGCCGGCAGCAGCGGAAATCAGTGGTCACATCGTACGCTCCCCAATGGTTGGTACGTTCTACCGCACCCCGAGCCCGGATGCTAAAGCGTTCATCGAAATCGGCCAGAAAGTGAATGCGGGCGATACCCTGTGCATCGTTGAAGCCATGAAAATGATGAACCAGATCGAAGCCGACAAATCCGGCGTAGTGAAAGCGATTCTGGTAGAAAGTGGTCAACCGGTAGAATTTGACGAGCCGCTGGTCGTCATCGAATAACGAGGCGAACATGTTGGATAAAATTGTCATCGCTAACCGCGGCGAGATTGCCTTGCGTATTCTTCGTGCCTGTAAAGAACTGGGCATCAAGACTGTCGCCGTGCACTCAAGCGCGGATCGCGATTTAAAACACGTATTGCTGGCGGATGAGACGGTCTGTATTGGCCCGGCTGCGTCCGTAAAAAGCTATCTGAACATCCCGGCAATCATTAGCGCCGCTGAAATCACCGGCGCAGTGGCAATCCACCCGGGTTATGGCTTCCTCTCTGAGAACGCCAACTTCGCTGAACAGGTAGAACGTTCTGGTTTTATCTTCATCGGCCCGAAAGCCGACACTATCCGCCTGATGGGCGACAAAGTGTCCGCGATCACCGCGATGAAGAAAGCTGGCGTACCGACCGTTCCAGGCTCTGACGGCCCGCTGGGCGATGACATGGACGCTAACCGCGCTCATGCTAAACGTATCGGCTACCCGGTTATCATCAAAGCCTCCGGCGGCGGCGGCGGTCGCGGTATGCGCGTCGTGCGCAGCGATGCCGAACTGGCACAATCCATCTCCATGACCAAAGCGGAAGCGAAAGCGGCTTTCAACAACGACATGGTTTACATGGAGAAGTACCTGGAAAACCCACGCCACATCGAAATTCAGGTGCTGGCTGACGGTCAGGGTAACGCGATTTATCTGGCTGAACGTGACTGCTCCATGCAGCGTCGTCACCAGAAAGTCGTCGAAGAAGCACCTGCGCCGGGTATTACCCCGGAACTGCGTCGCTACATCGGCGAGCGTTGCGCCAAAGCGTGCGTTGATATCGGCTATCGCGGGGCAGGTACTTTCGAGTTCCTGTTCGAAAACGGCGAGTTCTACTTCATTGAGATGAACACCCGTATTCAGGTTGAACACCCGGTAACCGAAATGATCACCGGCGTTGACCTGATCAAAGAGCAGCTGCGTATCGCGGCAGGACAACCGCTGTCCATCAAGCAGGATGAAGTTGTGGTTAAAGGCCATGCGGTAGAATGCCGTATCAACGCCGAAGACCCGAACACCTTCCTGCCAAGCCCGGGTAAAATCACGCGTTTCCACGCGCCGGGTGGCTTTGGTGTGCGCTGGGAGTCTCATATTTACGCAGGCTACACTGTACCTCCGTACTATGACTCAATGATCGGTAAGCTGATTTGCTACGGCGAAAACCGCGACGTAGCGATCGCCCGTATGAAAAACGCATTGCAGGAACTGATCATCGACGGTATCAAAACCAACGTTGATCTGCAGATCCGCATCATGAATGACGAGCACTTCCAGCATGGTGGAACCAATATCCACTATCTGGAGAAAAAACTCGGACTTCAGGAAAAGTAAGCATGTGTTAACCGAAAAGGCCGGAAATTCCGGCCTTTTGTTTTTCTCCCCTCCCGAACGCGCCATAAGGTACAATCCCCGCTTTCTTTATCCACAAGGGACAAAAAATGGACGCTCGTTTTGTTCAGGCCCATAAAGAGGCGCGCTGGGCGCTGTGGCTGACCCTTTTATATCTTGCCACATGGTTAGTAACCGCTTACTTACCAGATTCCACGCTCGGTTTTACCGGCTTACCGCACTGGTTCGAAATGGCCTGCCTGCTAACGCCGCTGGTTTTCATCGTACTGTGCTGGGCGATGGTGAAGTTTATCTATCGCGACATTCCGTTGGAGGATGACGATGCAGCTTGAAGTTATTTTGCCGCTGGTCGCCTATCTGTTGGTGGTCTTCGGTCTCTCTGTTTACGCTATGCGTAAGAGATCGACCGGTACTTTCCTGAACGAATATTTCCTCGGCAGCCGCTCGATGGGCGGGGTCGTATTGGCCATGACGCTAACGGCAACCTACATTAGCGCCAGTTCGTTTATTGGCGGCCCTGGCGCGGCTTATAAATACGGATTGGGATGGGTGCTGCTGGCGATGATACAGTTGCCCGCCGTCTGGCTCTCTTTGGGGATCCTCGGGAAGAAATTCGCCATTCTGGCGCGCCGTCACAACGCCGTAACCCTTAACGACATGCTGTTCGCCCGCTACCAGAGCCGTCTACTGGTGTGGCTGGCAAGTCTTAGCCTGCTGGTCGCGTTTGTCGGAGCAATGACCGTACAGTTTATTGGCGGCGCACGTTTGCTGGAAACGGCTGCGGGTATTCCTTACGAAACCGGTTTGCTGATCTTTGGCGTCAGTATCGCTTTATATACGGCATTCGGCGGATTTCGCGCCAGCGTACTGAACGACACCATGCAAGGCATGGTAATGCTGATTGGGACTATCGTTCTGCTGGTCGGCGTCGTTCATGCCGCCGGCGGCCTTAGCAATGCGGTAGTAACCCTGCAAACCATCGATCCGAAACTGGTCTCACCGCAGGGCGCGGATGACATTCTGTCACCCACGTTTATGACCTCATTCTGGGTACTGGTGTGTTTTGGCGTGATTGGACTTCCGCATACGGCGGTACGCTGTATCTCCTATAAAGACAGTAAAGCGGTACACCGTGGGATTATCATCGGCACCATCGTGGTGGCGATCCTGATGTTTGGCATGCATCTGGCGGGTGCGTTGGGACGTGCGGTGATCCCTGACCTGACGGTACCGGATCTGGTGATCCCGACTCTGATGGTCAAAGTGTTGCCACCGGTAGCTGCCGGGATCTTCCTCGCGGCCCCCATGGCCGCGATCATGTCAACGATCAATGCCCAATTGCTGCAAAGTTCCGCTACGATCATTAAGGATCTGTACCTGAACCTTCGTCCGGAACAGTTGAAAAACGAAACCCGGCTGAAGCGCATGTCCGCTGTGATCACCCTACTGCTGGGCGCGTTACTGCTGCTGGCCGCCTGGAAACCGCCAGAGATGATTATCTGGCTCAACCTGCTGGCGTTTGGCGGGTTGGAAGCGGTCTTCCTGTGGCCGCTGGTGCTGGGCCTGTACTGGGAGCGAGCAAACGCGACTGGCGCATTGAGCGCGATGATTGTCGGCGGCGTGTTGTATGCCGTACTTGCTACCTTTAACGTTCAGTACCTGGGCTTCCATCCGATCGTGCCCTCGTTGCTGATAAGTTTGCTGGCTTTCCTGGTCGGAAACCGTTTCGGTTCTACCGTCCCGCAAGCTGCCATATTGACTACTGATAAATAAAGAGTTTTGCCATGCCATGGATCCAACTGAAACTGAACACAACGGGTGCTAACGCAGAAGAGTTAAGCGATGCACTAATGGAAGCGGGCTCCGTTTCCATCACTTTCCAGGATACGCATGATACGCCGGTGTTCGAGCCTCTGCCGGGCGAGACTCGCCTGTGGGGCGATACCGATGTTATCGGCTTGTTCGACGCAGAAACCGACATGAAAGAAGTCGTTGCCATTCTGGAGCAGCATCCGCTGCTGGGTGAAGGTTTCGCGCATAAAATCGAACAGCTTGAAGATAAAGACTGGGAACGCGAATGGATGGATAACTTCCATCCGATGCGCTTTGGCGAACGCCTGTGGATTTGCCCGAGCTGGCGCGATGTCCCGGATGAGAACGCCGTCAATGTAATGCTGGACCCGGGTCTGGCGTTTGGTACCGGCACTCACCCCACCACCTCTCTGTGCCTGCAATGGCTGGACGGTCTCGATCTTAACGGCAAAACGGTTATCGACTTTGGCTGCGGCTCCGGCATTCTGGCGATTGCGGCATTGAAACTGGGCGCAGCGAAAGCCATCGGCGTGGATATCGATCCACAAGCGATTCAGGCCAGCCGTGATAACGCCCAGCGTAATGGCGTTTCTGAGCGTCTGGAGCTTTATCTGCCGAAAGACCAGCCAGAAGCCATGAAAGCCGACGTGGTGGTCGCCAACATCCTCGCGGGCCCATTACGTGAACTGGCGCCGTTAATCAGCGTACTGCCCGTTGAGGGCGGTTTACTGGGTCTTTCTGGCATTCTTGCCAGCCAGGCGGAAAGTGTCTGTGAGGCCTATGCCGATCTCTTTACACTCGATCCGGTCATCGAAAAAGAAGAGTGGTGCCGTATTACCGGTCAGAAAAAATAATCGTCACGCATTACTATCGCTAACCCCAAAATCGCTTTCGTTTTCGCAAAATGATTTGCGGAAATGGGAGCGAGATCGCATTACAAAGTCACTATTTGTACACAAAAACAGCTTTTTATCCTGATGTCCTGAGCCTGAGCGCAATAAAAAAAGAGAAGTTTTCGGAATTTATAAACGGATGATAAATTAGCGCAACTACGTATCCAAATGATTATTAAAGCTTTTAATTTGAAACTGTGTACTTAGTCAGCAATTCATTGATCCACCTCAGTGGATTGGTCAAAGTTTGGCCTTTCATCTCATGCAAAAAATGCGTAATATACGCCGCCTTGCAGTCACAGTATGGTCATTTCTTAACTCATGCGCATCGGACAATACCAGCTCAGAAATCGCCTGATCGCAGCACCTATGGCTGGCATCACTGACAGACCATTCAGGACGCTGTGCTATGAGATGGGAGCAGGATTGACGGTATCCGAGATGATGTCTTCTAACCCGCAGGTTTGGGAAAGCGACAAATCTCGTTTACGTATGGTGCACGTTGATGAGCCAGGAATTCGCACGGTGCAAATTGCCGGTAGCGATCCTGTTGAGATGGCTGATGCCGCACGTATTAACGTGGAAAGCGGCGCCCAGATTATTGATATCAATATGGGGTGTCCGGCTAAAAAAGTGAATCGCAAGCTCGCAGGTTCAGCCCTCTTGCAGTACCCGGATTTAGTGAAATCGATACTAACCGAGGTCGTCAATGCAGTGGACGTTCCTGTCACACTCAAGATTCGCACCGGCTGGGCTCCGGAACACCGTAACTGCGTAGAGATTGCCCAACTGGCTGAAGACTGTGGCATTCAGGCTCTGACCATTCATGGACGCACCCGCGCCTGTTTGTTCAATGGAGATGCTGAGTACGACAGTATTCGGGCAGTTAAGCAGAAAGTTTCCATTCCGATTATCGCGAATGGCGACATTACTGACCCGCATAAAGCCAGAGCTGTACTCGACTATACGGGGGCGGATGCCCTGATGATAGGACGTGCAGCTCAGGGAAGACCCTGGATCTTTCGGGAAATCCAGCATTATCTGGACACTGGGGAGCTGCTGCCCCCGCTGCCTCTGGCAGAGGTGAAGCGCTTGCTTTGTGCGCATGTTCGGGAATTGCACGACTTTTATGGTCAGGCAAAAGGGTACCGAATTGCGCGTAAACACGTATCCTGGTATCTCCAGGAACACGCTCCGGATGACCAGTTTCGGCGCACATTCAACGCCATTGAAGACTCCAGCGAACAGCTGGCGGCGTTGGAGGCATACTTCGAAAATTTTGCGTAAACAGAAATAAAGAGCTGACAGAACTATGTTCGAACAACGCGTAAATTCTGACGTACTGACCGTTTCTACCGTTAACTCTCAGGATCAGGTAACTCAAAAACCCCTGCGTGACTCGGTTAAACAGGCACTGAAGAACTATTTTGCTCAATTGAATGGTCAGGATGTTAACGATCTCTATGAGCTGGTACTGGCTGAAGTAGAACAGCCCCTGTTGGACATGGTGATGCAATACACCCGCGGTAACCAGACCCGTGCTGCCCTGATGATGGGCATCAACCGTGGTACGCTGCGTAAAAAACTGAAAAAATACGGCATGAACTGATACTAATCAGCGAAATGTTTGTTTTAAAAGGCGCTACTCGGCATGGGGAAGCGCCTTTTTTATTCGCGTCACACGGAGGCTTTGGTGATGAAAGCGAGATGTGAACCTGTCTACTTTGGTGATGAATCAAAAAAGATAATCCAGGGTGATGCGCTGACTGAACTGAAAAAGCTGCCGTCTGAAAGCATCGATCTGATCTTTGCCGACCCACCTTATAACATCGGGAAAGACTTTGACGGGTTGGTAGAATCCTGGGACGAAGAGAGCTTTCTGGCCTCGCTGTTCGAGTGCATTGATGAATGCCATCGAATATTAAAGCCACAAGGCACCATGTACATCATGAACAGTACGGAGAACATGCCGTACATCGACCTCAAATGTCGACAGCTTTTTACCATCAAGAGCCGTATTGTGTGGGCCTATGATAGCTCAGGGGTACAGGCCAAAAAGTACTTTGGCTCCATGTATGAACCGATCCTGATGATGGTCAAAGACCCAAAAAGTTATACATTTAACCGTGATGATATTTTGGTTGAAGCGAAAACCGGGGCGAAACGCGCGCTAATAGACTACAGAAAAAACCCACCTCAGCCCTACAATCATAAAAAAGTACCCGGTAATGTCTGGGAGTTTCCACGTGTTCGCTACCTGATGGATGAATACGAAAACCACCCCACGCAGAAACCCAAAGCCCTGCTGGAGCGCATCATTCTGGCTTCCTCCAACCCAGATGACAAAGTGCTGGATCCGTTTGCCGGTAGCTTCACAACCGGTGCCACTGCCGTGGAATTAGGTCGCAAGTTTGTCGGGATTGAAATCAATGCCGAATACGTAAAAATGGGGCTCAGAAGATTGAGTATTGGTTCTCATTTTTCAGAGAATGAGCTTGCAAAGGTGAAAAAGCGCAAGACGAAAAACCTGTCTAAAAAGAGTCGATTACCGGAAAAGAGCGGTGGAATTTCAGCAAAGTAAAAGCATTGTAAGTCTGCTTTTCAGCTTTTAGATTTCGTGTATATTCCCTGCACGCTTGGGCATGAATACACAGGATTTGGTAATGATTCGCAAGTATTGGTGGCTGGTTGTTTTTGCTGTCTTTGTTTTTCTTTTTGATGCGCTACTCATTCAGTGGATAGAGTTGATGACAACAGAGCACGATAAGTGCCGGAATATGAACTCAGTAAATCCCCTCAAGCTGGTCAACTGTATCGACCTCGAATAGTACGTCCGGTGACTTACCGTTCTGCAACTGCCGTCAGTCCATGGCGGCAGAAACTAGCCAGCCTGATCCTCACCCTGAATCAATTGCAGCATGCAGCCATCAGGGCTTAACATTTTTAATACATTATCAACTAATACTGGCGCTTGTTTATAAAGATCATAACTCATTGGATTAATGAGCCAGTTCTTAACAATGCCACTAAAACTCCCATGAAGAATAATTATTATAACGTCTAAATCAAGGCTGGTTGCGATAAGCCCATCGTCCATACATTTCTGCAAGGCAATGCGCATACCCAGATGGTTGATACCAATTTTTTCACGAATAGTCTGTTCCGATATCATATCATTATGGAATTCACATTTATGATATAAAATCTGCATTAATGCCTGCTGTCGAGGATTCTCAGCAATATATTGCAAACCCACAACTAATCTTTCTTGTAGCCGCTGTAGTGGGTTATCTCCCCAACGGCCCACGAGCCGCTCCTGAATAAGATCGCGCAAGGGCGGCTGCTGTAACCAAAGCTCATTAAAAAGCTGCGTTTTATTTTCGAAATGCCAATAGAGCGCTCCCCGCGTAACGTTGGCCGCGTCCGCAATGTCGTTGAGCGTCGTATTGCTTACGCCGCGCGCGGCAAACTGCGCTATCGCTGTTTCAATCAGGTGCTGTCGCGTTTTGAGAGCATCAGCTTTCGTTCTTCTGGCCATGGTTCCGACTGTCCGGAGTAGAGTGGAGAATGATTAACTTTCTTATCTAATATTTGCTAAACGAAATAAATGTATCACTTAGCGTTTATTTAGACGAGGTCTAAAAGCGTTAATTGCTGACATTGCACACGAATAAACAAAGCATATAAAAACCTTAAATACATTCACCAACCAAATACTTATTTCAATATGTATTTATGCGCATCATAGTATTGCTATTAACACCATAATAAAACAGCAGAGGATTAATCTTTTTTTGTTTTTATGTGCCGTGTGTCGCGCCCATAAATAAGTATTGCTTACATCGCAAGCTAATAATTTGTAGGATAGCCAACTATTATTTTTCTTGTGCGCGTTATCGCCTCTGCGTTACCCGGTTAATAACGAGCGTTCGGTTTTTTAAGGAATAGAAATGACGAAAAATGCCAGGTTTTCACTCCTGCCCTCATTCATCATCATCTCCGCTGCATTACTCGCCGGTTGTAACGATCAGGGAGAAACACAAGCTCATCCCGCAGAGCCGCAGGTGACTGTCCATGTCGTCGAAAAGGCGCCCTTAGCCGTGACGACCGAATTACCCGGGCGCACAACGGCATTTCGTATCGCAGAAGTCCGTCCTCAGGTTAGCGGGATTGTACTTAAACGGAATTTCACTGAGGGAAGCGATGTTGAAGCCGGTCAGTCGCTTTATCAGATCGACCCCGCGACTTACCAGGCTGACTATGACAGCGCCAAAGGCGAGCTGGCAAAGAGTGAAGCGGCGGCAGCTATCGCGCATTTAACGGTAAAACGTTATGTTCCGCTGGTAGGCACTAAGTACATCAGCCAGCAAGAGTACGATCAGGCCATTGCTGATGCCCGCCAGGCCGATGCATCCGTAATCGCAGCAAAAGCCGCGGTCGAAAGCGCACGTATTAACCTGGCCTACACCAAAGTGACATCGCCCATTAGCGGACGGATCGGTAAATCTAACGTCACCGAAGGCGCATTAGTCACGAATGGCCAGGCGACTGAGCTTGCTACCGTTCAACAGCTTGATCCTATTTATGTCGACGTAACGCAGTCCAGCAATGACTTTATGCGCCTCAAACAGTCAGTTGAGCAAGGGAGCCTGCATAAAGACAGCGCCAGCAGTACCGTCGAACTGGTAATGGAAAATGGTCAGTCGTACCCGCTGAAAGGCTCTTTGCAATTTTCTGACGTGACGGTTGATGAAAGTACCGGATCCATCACCCTCAGGGCCGTCTTCCCTAACCCGCAGCACACGCTGCTGCCGGGCATGTTCGTGCGTGCGCGCATTGATGAAGGTGTTCAGCCAAATGCCATTCTCGTTCCGCAGCAGGGGGTAACACGTACGCCTCGCGGCGATGCCACCGTGATGGTCGTTAACGATAAAAGTCAGGTTGAGTCTCGCGCCGTTGTTGCCGCACAAGCCATTGGCGACAAGTGGCTCATCAGCGAAGGTCTGCAACCGGGTGACAAAGTTATCGTGAGCGGCTTACAGAAAGCACGCCCTGGCGTCCAGGTTAAAGCAACTGCCGACACCGAAATCTCTGCCACGAAAGCCCAATAAGGTAACCGGACATGGCTAACTTTTTTATCAGGCGTCCTATCTTTGCCTGGGTACTGGCCATCATTCTGATGATGGCGGGTGCTCTGGCAATCATGCAGCTCCCCGTGGCGCAGTACCCAACCATTGCACCTCCTGCGGTCGCTATTACCGCAACCTATCCAGGTGCGGATGCGCAGACGGTACAAGATACTGTTACGCAGGTTATCGAACAGAATATGAACGGTATCGATAACCTGATGTATATGTCCTCCACCAGCGATTCCGCTGGAAGTGTGACCATCACGCTGACCTTCCAGTCCGGTACCGACCCCGATATCGCCCAGGTTCAGGTGCAAAATAAACTGCAGCTCGCCACACCTTTACTGCCGCAGGAAGTCCAGCAGCAGGGGATCGGCGTTGAGAAATCCAGCAGCAGCTTTTTAATGGTCGCGGGGTTTGTTTCTGATAACCCGCAAACCACACAGGATGATATTTCCGACTACGTTGCCTCTAACGTTAAAGACTCAATCAGTCGTCTTAATGGCGTGGGTGACGTACAGCTGTTTGGTGCGCAGTATGCTATGCGCATCTGGCTGGATGCGAACTTGCTGAACAAATACCAGCTTACGCCGGTTGATGTGATCAATCAGTTGAAGGTCCAGAACGATCAGATAGCCGCAGGTCAGTTAGGCGGTACGCCAGCATTACCTAACCAGCAGCTTAACGCTTCTATCATTGCGCAAACGCGACTGAAAGATCCTGAAGAGTTCGGCAAAGTCACTTTACGCGTAAACAGCGATGGTTCAGTTGTTCACCTGAAGGACGTTGCGCGGATCGAGTTGGGTGGTGAGAACTACAACGTGGTGGCGCGTATTAACGGTAAGCCTGCGTCCGGCCTCGGTATTAAGCTGGCAACCGGGGCAAACGCGCTGGATACCGCTAACGCCATCAAAGCCAAGCTGGTTGAACTGCAACCCTTCTTCCCGCAGGGCATGAAGGTGGTCTATCCGTACGACACCACCCCGTTTGTGACCATCTCCATTCATGAAGTGGTAAAAACGCTGTTTGAAGCGATCATTCTGGTGTTCCTGGTCATGTATTTGTTCCTGCAAAACATCCGGGCAACGCTCATTCCGACTATCGCAGTACCCGTCGTATTGTTGGGTACATTTGCCGTGCTTGCCGCGTTTGGCTACTCAATAAACACCCTGACGATGTTCGGCATGGTGCTCGCCATCGGTCTATTGGTCGATGATGCGATAGTGGTGGTGGAAAACGTGGAACGTGTGATGATGGAAGATAATCTGCCGCCCAAAGAGGCGACGGAAAAATCCATGTCACAAATTCAGGGAGCGCTGGTCGGTATCGCCATGGTGCTGTCAGCGGTATTTATCCCGATGGCCTTCTTTGGCGGTTCAACCGGGGCTATCTACCGGCAGTTCTCCATCACCATCGTTTCAGCCATGGCGCTTTCTGTACTGGTGGCGCTGATCCTGACTCCCGCACTTTGCGCAACGCTGTTGAAGCCGGCCTCGGCGGAGCATCACGAGAAAAAAAGCGGTTTCTTTGGCTGGTTTAATACCAAATTCGATCATAGCGTCAACCATTACACCAATAGCGTCAGCGGTATTGTGCGTAAAACCGGACGTTATCTGGTCGTCTACCTGATCATTGTGATTGGCATGGCGGTGCTGTTTATGCGTCTGCCAACCTCCTTCCTGCCGGAAGAAGATCAGGGCGTATTTATGACTATGATTCAGCTCCCGGCGGGGGCAACACAAGAGCGCACCCAGAAAGTGCTGGATCAGGTCACCCAGTATTATCTGAACAATGAGAAAGCTAACGTCGCAAGCGTCTTCACGGTTAACGGCTTTAGCTTCAGCGGTCAGGGACAAAACTCAGGTCTGGCGTTCGTCAGCCTCAAGCCCTGGGATGAGCGTAGCGGAGAGGAAAACAGCGCCGAAGCGGTTATTGCACGCGCCACTCGCGCCTTCAGCCAGATCCGCGATGGTCTGGTCTTCCCCTTCAACATGCCGGCGATTGTTGAATTGGGTACTGCAACCGGCTTCGACTTCGAGCTGATCGATCAGGGCGGTCTGGGACATACGGCATTAACGCAAGCCCGTAACCAACTGCTGGGTATGGTGGCTAAACACCCAGATTTGTTAGTCCGCGTGCGTCCGAACGGCCTGGAAGATACCCCTCAGTTCAAACTGGATGTCGATCAGGAGAAAGCACAAGCACTGGGCGTTTCGCTGTCGGACATTAACGAGACCATCTCTGCATCGTTGGGCGGCTATTACGTCAATGACTTTATTGACCGCGGCCGAGTGAAGAAAGTGTACGTTCAGGCGGATGCTAAATACCGCATGCTGCCAACGGACATCAGTAATCTGTATATCCGCAGTGCCAATGGCGAAATGGTTCCGTTCTCTGCGTTCAGCGCATCGCATTGGGTTTACGGCTCACCGCGCCTGGAGCGTTACAACGGCATGCCATCGATGGAAATACTGGGGGAAGCCGCGCCGGGTCGAAGTACGGGTGAAGCAATGGCACTAATGGAAAGCCTCGCAGAAAAGCTGCCAAACGGTATTGGTCATGACTGGACGGGTATGTCTTATCAGGAACGACTGTCGGGTAACCAGGCACCTGCACTTTATGCCATCTCGCTAATCGTCGTCTTCCTTTGCCTGGCCGCGTTGTATGAGAGTTGGTCGATTCCCTTCTCCGTCATGCTGGTTGTACCGCTCGGTGTGGTAGGCGCACTGTTAGCTGCATCAGTGCGTGGGATGAATAACGACGTCTACTTCCAGGTGGGTCTGTTAACCACTATTGGCCTCTCGGCGAAGAACGCCATCCTGATCGTCGAATTTGCCAAAGACCTGATGGATAAAGAGGGCAAAGGATTGATAGAAGCCACTCTGGAGGCGTCGCGCATGCGTCTTCGTCCAATCCTGATGACATCCCTGGCGTTTATTCTGGGGGTTATGCCTCTGGTTATCAGCCATGGTGCAGGTAGCGGTGCGCAGAATGCTGTTGGTACCGGTGTTATGGGGGGGATGCTCACCGCAACATTGTTAGCGATCTTCTTCGTTCCCGTCTTCTTCGTTGTCGTTAAACGGCGTTTTAGCCGGCACCACGAATAATTTGTAAAATAAAGGCGTCCATAGACGCCTTTTTACATGATGATGAGTTCTTTATTTATTAATGAGATAGACATTTAATTTTGCTGAAGCATTGCAGAACAAACTTTCAGGTGCCCCATTTTATCCATTATTTTTACAATCCACATGAATTGAGATTATTCCTCATGTCAGTCTTTTTTTAAGCAGTGGTAAAATAGCAGTCGAGTTCGCAGATGGCTGAGCGTTTACCTTTGCTCAATTAGCGAAACGCTTATTTTTGAGGTAACACCATGAAAAGATTAATACCCGTTGCACTGCTTACCGCATTACTGGCTGGCTGTGCACACGATTCCCCTTGTGTGCCTGTCTATGACGATCAAGGGCGTCTGGTTCATACCAATACCTGTATGAAAGGCACCACGCAGGATAACTGGGAAACTGCAGGAGCGATAGCCGGTGGTGCAGCCGCTGTTGCCGGCTTGACGCTTGGGATAGTTGCCTTGACGAAATAAAAAATCATAAAAGCGCGGCCGTTACCGCGCTTTTAGCAATACGAATTAAATCTTAATATAAGACAAAATGTTAGTTCATGGCATCATTCATAAAATAAAATTATTATAGATTCGCTTCACATATCCATGAACTCAAATTAGCATTTTCTGTATTCTTCGTTATAACGCACATCCCTTTCATTATTCTCACGCTACGGATATTCACGCCCGAAATCGTTATCATGCGTCCTGTCTTATTTTTAAATTTTTTGCGCCGAAATGTGGCTTACGTTTCAATTTTGCACCACTTCAGGGCGCTGCATTTATTCTTTCCTGTCTACACTCTGCATATTGCGTCGAATAATCGTGCGCAAAAACCTGGCACTACCTTTGCTTAGAAGAGTATGGCCATAGCCACAGACAGGTAAAAGACGTTTTCAGAACGTTTCCATAACAATAATTCCTCCACACAGGATGCTCTATGAAAAAGATGATAATAGCCAGCCTGGCTGCGGCCGGCGTGCTGCTTGCGGTTGCAAATCAGGCACATGCCGGCGCAACTCTCGATGCCGTACAGAAAAAGGGTTTTGTGCAATGTGGTATCAGTGATGGCCTGCCTGGTTTTTCTTACGCTGATGCAAGCGGTAAGTTCTCAGGTATTGATGTCGATGTATGTCGTGGCGTTGCCGCTGCCGTATTTGGTGATGACAGCAAAGTAAAATATACCCCACTCACCGCCAAAGAACGCTTCACCGCGTTACAGTCTGGTGAGGTCGATATGCTTTCCCGTAATACCACATGGACCTCTTCTCGCGATGCCGGAATGGGAATGTCTTTCACTGGCGTAACGTATTACGACGGCATCGGTTTTCTTACCCACAATAAAGCGGGCCTGAAGAGCGCTAAAGAGCTGGATGGCGCAACGGTTTGTATTCAGGCAGGAACAGATACTGAACTGAATGTGGCCGACTACTTTAAAGCCAATAACATGAAGTATACCCCTGTCACCTTTGACCGTTCTGATGAGTCCGCTAAAGCTCTCGAATCAGGGCGCTGCGATACACTTGCCTCCGACCAGTCTCAGTTGTACGCCCTGCGGATCAAACTGAGCAACCCCGCAGAATGGATTGTACTGCCAGAAGTTATTTCTAAAGAGCCACTGGGGCCAGTCGTGCGTCGTGGTGACGACGAGTGGTTCTCGATTGTTCGCTGGACGTTGTTCGCTATGCTGAACGCCGAAGAGATGGGGGTTAATTCGAAAAATGTTGACGAAAAAGCGGCAAATCCTGCAACACCGGATATGGCGCACCTGCTAGGTAAAGAGGGGGATTATGGCAAGGATCTGAAACTTGATAACAAATGGGCTTATAACATTATCAAGCAGGTAGGTAACTACTCGGAGATCTTTGAGCGTAACGTTGGATCGGAAAGCCCGCTGAAGATCAAGCGTGGGCAGAACAACCTCTGGAATAACGGTGGCATTCAGTATGCACCACCCGTGCGCTAATGCGCAGTGATGCAACGAGCGCCGCAACTGCGGCGCTCAGCCCAGAGTCATAGTTACCGAGGTTTTCTTATGCCCCATCGCCGCTCAAACGTAAAAGGATCGTTATCCTTTTCTAACCCTGCGGTCCGCGCCTGGTTATTTCAAATACTCGCTGTGATTGCGGTCGTTAGCATTGCGATCTATCTCATTCATAACACCATTAATAACCTGAGCAGTCGCGGTATTACCTCGGGATTTTCTTTTCTCGAACGCAGTGCCGGATTTGGTATCGTCCAGCATCTGATTGATTACGAGCAAGGCGATACATATGGCCGCGTCTTTATCGTCGGTCTGCTTAATACGCTATTAGTCTCTGCGTTGTGCATTGTTTTCGCATCATTTCTCGGCTTTTTTCTCGGGCTGGCACGGCTGTCGGATAACTGGTTACTACGAAAGCTCTCTACGATTTATATCGAAACGTTCCGCAATATCCCGCCATTGCTGCAGATCTTCTTTTGGTATTTTGCCGTATTGCGGAATTTGCCCGGACCGCGGCAGGCTGTTAGTACCCTGGATCTGGTCTTTCTGAGCAATCGCGGGCTCTACATTCCGGCACCACAGATGGGAGAAGGTCTGATTACCTTCTGTGCCGCAATCATGCTTGCCGTCATCATCACCATTGGGTTATTTCGCTTCAACAAAATGCACCAGACCAAAACAGGCCAGTTGCGCCGAACATGGCCAACAGCCCTGATGCTAATCGTGTTTCTACCGATGATTTCACATTGGATTTTCGGTGCGGCGCTGCACTGGGATATCCCTGAACTGCGCGGGTTTAACTTCCGTGGCGGTATGGTGCTTATTCCCGAACTGGCTGCCCTGACGCTGGCGCTTTCGGTGTATACCTCAGCGTTTATTGCTGAAATTATCCGGGCGGGGATTCAGGCTGTTCCTTATGGCCAACATGAAGCAGCACGCTCGCTGGGCCTGCCAAATCCGGTAACGCTGCGCCAGGTGATCATCCCACAGGCGCTGCGCGTCATCATTCCCCCATTGACCAGCCAGTATCTGAATATCGTCAAGAACTCCTCTCTCGCAGCCGCCATTGGCTATCCGGATATGGTGTCATTGTTTGCCGGTACTGTGCTCAATCAAACAGGACAGGCCATCGAAACTATCGCCATCACCATGTCGGTGTACCTGATCATCAGCCTGAGCATTTCTCTGTTGATGAATATTTATAACCGCCGCATCGCACTGATTGAGCGCTAAGGAGCCATGATGACAAAAGCACTGCTGTCTCGCCCCGCGCGCCCGAGCAGTAACCAGGCAAGTCGCATTCTATTTTGGGTACGTAAAAACCTGTTCTCTAGTTGGTCAAACAGCCTGCTCACATTGCTATGCGTGTGGCTTATTTGGTCGTTCCTTCCCCCGCTGTTGAACTGGGCATTCCTGCAGGCCAACTGGGTCGGTTCTAGCCGGGCCGATTGTACAAAAGCAGGGGCTTGCTGGGTTTTCATCCATGAACGCTTCGGGCAATTTATGTATGGACTGTATCCACACGATCAACGCTGGCGCGTCAATCTGGCTCTGATTATTGGTCTGCTTTCCTTCATCCCGATGTTCTTGAAAATCATCCCCCACCGTGGCCGCTATATCGCCGTCTGGGCCGTCATTTATCCAGTGGTGGTTTGGTGGCTGATGTACGGGGGTTTTTTCGGGCTTGAGCGCGTAGAAACTCGCCAGTGGGGTGGATTAACACTGACGCTTATCATCGCATCCGTGGGTATTGCAGGCGCGCTTCCGTGGGGCATTTTACTGGCGTTAGGCCGCCGTTCTCATATGCCGATCGTGCGTGTTTTATCGGTCATTTTCATTGAGTTCTGGCGTGGTGTGCCGCTTATAACCGTCCTGTTTATGTCCTCAGTCATGCTCCCGCTATTTATGTCGGAGGGTACAACTATCGACAAACTTATTCGGGCACTGGTTGGTGTCATTCTCTTCCAGTCAGCCTATGTTGCTGAAGTGGTACGCGGAGGATTACAGGCCTTACCAAAAGGTCAATATGAAGCGGCTGAATCACTGGCGCTTGGGTACTGGAAAACGCAGGGGTTGGTTATTCTTCCCCAGGCGCTGAAGCTGGTCATTCCCGGCCTGGTCAATACCATCATCGCGCTATTCAAGGATACCAGCCTGGTCATTATCATCGGCCTGTTTGATCTCTTTAGCAGCGTCCAGCAAGCAACTGTCGACCCGGCCTGGCTGGGAATGTCGACAGAAGGATATGTTTTCGCTGCACTGATTTACTGGGTTTTCTGTTTCAGCATGTCGCGTTATAGCCAGCATCTGGAAAAACGTTTTAACACCGGGCGTACACCGCACTGAGGAATTTATGAGCCAACTAGTAATGCCGTCCACTGACGCGATGATTACGCTGGAAAACGTCAACAAATGGTATGGGCAGTTTCATGTCCTGAAAAATATCAACCTGCAGGTAAAACAGGGAGAACGTATCGTATTGTGCGGGCCTTCTGGTTCCGGAAAATCGACGACTATTCGCTGTATTAACCATCTGGAAGAACATCAGCAAGGGCGTATTGTCGTGGATGGAATCGAGCTCAACGAAGATATCCGCAATATCGAACGTGTCAGACAGGAAGTTGGCATGGTCTTTCAGCACTTTAATCTCTTCCCTCATTTAACGGTTCTGCAAAACTGCACACTGGCTCCTATTTGGGTGCAAAAGATGCCGAAGAAAGAAGCCGAAGTGCTGGCAATGCACTACCTTGAGCGGGTCCGCATTGCTGAACATGCACATAAATATCCCGGGCAAATTTCCGGTGGTCAGCAACAGCGTGTCGCTATTGCGCGCTCACTGTGTATGAAACCCAAAATCATGCTGTTTGACGAACCCACGTCAGCGTTAGATCCCGAAATGGTAAAGGAAGTGCTGGATACGATGATTGGCCTGGCGCAATCGGGAATGACAATGCTGTGTGTAACACATGAAATGGGGTTCGCCCGCACGGTAGCGGATCGGGTGATCTTTATGGATCTTGGAGAGATTGTCGAACAGGCGCCTCCAGATGAATTTTTTGCCCATCCTAAATCCGAACGAACCCGTGCCTTTTTGTCGCAGGTTATACATTAATGCCCAATTGCCTGCACGTATCAGACCGACAGCAATATCAACCTCGTGGGCCGGGTAAAGCGTTTACGCGTATCCGGCCTATTTTCCCTGATACGTTAAAAAAGCAAAAAGGCCCAGTCTTTCGACTGGGCCTTTCGCTTTTATTTGATGCCTGGCAGTTCCCTACTCTCGCATGGGGAGACCCCACACTACCATCGGCGCTACGGCGTTTCACTTCTGAGTTCGGCATGGGGTCAGGTGGGACCACCGCGCTACAGCCGCCAGGCAAATTCTTTACTAAGTGCCAAACTTTAACCCGAAAAACTGGTGCTGATACCCAGAGTCGAACTGGGGACCTCACCCTTACCAAGGGTGCGCTCTACCAACTGAGCCATATCAGCACACTAAATTTGATGCCTGGCAGTTCCCTACTCTCGCATGGGGAGACCCCACACTACCATCGGCGCTACGGCGTTTCACTTCTGAGTTCGGCATGGGGTCAGGTGGGACCACCGCGCTACAGCCGCCAGGCAAATTCTGTTATCAGACCGCTTCTGCGTTCTGATGTCATCTGTAATCAAGCTGAATCTGATGTCTCTTCGCCAAAACATCTTCGGCGTTGTAAGGTTAAGCCTCACGGTTCATTAGTATCGGTTAGCTCAATGTATCGCTACACTTACACACCCGACCTATCAACGTCATCGTCTTTAACGTTCCTTCAGGAGACTTATAGTCTCAGGGAGAACTCATCTCGGGGCAAGTTTCGTGCTTAGATGCTTTCAGCACTTATCTCTTCCGCATTTAGCTACCGGGCAATGCCATTGGCATGACAACCCGAACACCAGTGATGCGTCCACTCCGGTCCTCTCGTACTAGGAGCAGCCCCCCTCAATTCTCCAGCGCCCACGGCAGATAGGGACCGAACTGTCTCACGACGTTCTAAACCCAGCTCGCGTACCACTTTAAATGGCGAACAGCCATACCCTTGGGACCTACTTCAGCCCCAGGATGTGATGAGCCGACATCGAGGTGCCAAACACCGCCGTCGATATGAACTCTTGGGCGGTATCAGCCTGTTATCCCCGGAGTACCTTTTATCCGTTGAGCGATGGCCCTTCCATTCAGAACCACCGGATCACTAAGACCTGCTTTCGCACCTGCTCGAGCCGTCACTCTCGCAGTCAAGCTAGCTTATGCCTTTGCACTAACCTCCTGATGTCCGACCAGGATTAGCTAACCTTCGTGCTCCTCCGTTACTCTTTAGGAGGAGACCGCCCCAGTCAAACTACCCACCAGACACTGTCCGCAACCCGGATTACGGGTCCACGTTAGAACACCAGCCATTAAAGGGTGGTATTTCAAGGTTGGCTCCATGCAGACTGGCGTCCACACTTCAAAGCCTCCCACCTATCCTACACATCAAGGACCAGTGTTCAGTGTCAAGCTATAGTAAAGGTTCACGGGGTCTTTCCGTCTTGCCGCGGGTACACTGCATCTTCACAGCGAGTTCAATTTCACTGAGTCTCGGGTGGAGACAGCCTGGCCATCATTACGCCATTCGTGCAGGTCGGAACTTACCCGACAAGGAATTTCGCTACCTTAGGACCGTTATAGTTACGGCCGCCGTTTACCGGGGCTTCGATCAAGAGCTTCTCCTTACGGATAACCCCATCAATTAACCTTCCGGCACCGGGCAGGCGTCACACCGTATACGTCCACTTTCGTGTTTGCACAGTGCTGTGTTTTTAATAAACAGTTGCAGCCAGCTGGTATCTTCGACTGATTTCAGCTCCATGAGTAAATCACTTCACCTACATATCAGCGTGCCTTCTCCCGAAGTTACGGCACCATTTTGCCTAGTTCCTTCACCCGAGTTCTCTCAAGCGCCTTGGTATTCTCTACCTGACCACCTGTGTCGGTTTGGGGTACGATTTCGTGTTACCTGATGCTTAGAGGCTTTTCCTGGAAGCAGGGCATTTGTTACTTCAGCACCGTAGTGCCTCGTCATCACACCTCAGCGTTAATAAA
>NZ_CP080033.1:4528437-4531909 GCF_019382635.1 Citrobacter sp. Colony219
TCCGCCTACATGCTTAAACCGGGACAACCGTCGCCCGGCTAACATAGCCTTCTCCGTCCCCCCTTCGCAGTAACACCAAGTACAGGAATATTAACCTGTTTCCCATCGACTACGCCTTTCGGCCTCGCCTTAGGGGTCGACTCACCCTGCCCCGATTAACGTTGGACAGGAACCCTTGGTCTTCCGGCGTGCGGGTTTTTCACCCGCATTATCGTTACTTATGTCAGCATTCGCACTTCTGATACCTCCAGCATGCCTCACGACACACCTTCAACGGCTTACAGAACGCTCCCCTACCCAACAACACATAGTGTCGCTGCCGCAGCTTCGGTGCACAGTTTAGCCCCGTTACATCTTCCGCGCAGGCCGACTCGACCAGTGAGCTATTACGCTTTCTTTAAATGATGGCTGCTTCTAAGCCAACATCCTGGCTGTCTGTGCCTTCCCACATCGTTTCCCACTTAACTGTGACTTTGGGACCTTAGCTGGCGGTCTGGGTTGTTTCCCTCTTCACGACGGACGTTAGCACCCGCCGTGTGTCTCCCGTGATAACATTCTTCGGTATTCGCAGTTTGCATCGGGTTGGTAAGTCGGGATGACCCCCTAGCCGAAACAGTGCTCTACCCCCGAAGATGAGTTCACGAGGCGCTACCTAAATAGCTTTCGGGGAGAACCAGCTATCTCCCGGTTTGATTGGCCTTTCACCCCCAGCCACAAGTCATCCGCTAATTTTTCAACATTAGTCGGTTCGGTCCTCCAGTTAGTGTTACCCAACCTTCAACCTGCCCATGGCTAGATCACCGGGTTTCGGGTCTATACCCTGCAACTTAACGCCCAGTTAAGACTCGGTTTCCCTTCGGCTCCCCTATTCGGTTAACCTTGCTACAGAATATAAGTCGCTGACCCATTATACAAAAGGTACGCAGTCACCTAACAAGTAGGCTCCCACTGCTTGTACGTACACGGTTTCAGGTTCTTTTTCACTCCCCTCGCCGGGGTTCTTTTCGCCTTTCCCTCACGGTACTGGTTCACTATCGGTCAGTCAGGAGTATTTAGCCTTGGAGGATGGTCCCCCCATATTCAGACAGGATACCACGTGTCCCGCCCTACTCTTCGAGTTCACAACCTGTGCATTTTGGTGTACGGGACTATCACCCTGTACCGTCGGACTTTCCAGACCGTTCCACTAACACACAAGCTGATTCAGACTCTGGGCTGCTCCCCGTTCGCTCGCCGCTACTGGGGGAATCTCGGTTGATTTCTTTTCCTCGGGGTACTTAGATGTTTCAGTTCCCCCGGTTCGCTTCATTACGCTATGTATTCACGTAATGATAGTGTGACGAATCACACTGGGTTTCCCCATTCGGAAATCGCCGGTTATAACGGTTCATATCACCTTACCGACGCTTATCGCAGATTAGCACGTCCTTCATCGCCTCTGACTGCCAGGGCATCCACCGTGTACGCTTAGTCGCTTAACCTCACAACCCGAAGATGTTTCGTAAAACACCACCGTGTTGCGAAAATTTGAGAGACTCGAACACACCATTTTTCATTTCTTATTACGGAGAAATGAAACAGTGTGTCGTTTCAATTTTCAGCTTGATCCAGATTTTTAAAGAGCAAAACTTCGCAGTGAACCTTTTCAGGTACACTCTGAAGTTTTCTTGTGTTTTTGCAGTAAAGATGGTGGAGCTATGCGGGATCGAACCGCAGACCTCCTGCGTGCAAAGCAGGCGCTCTCCCAGCTGAGCTATAGCCCCATCGTAGTTATCTCATTCACCTTAATTCTTGCTGAGACAAGGCGTGGAGCGGCGAAGCATACTGAAGTATGCGAGTCGTTTCACAACGCGGTATCAGAAAGAATTTGGTAGGCCTGAGTGGACTTGAACCACCGACCTCACCCTTATCAGGGGTGCGCTCTAACCACCTGAGCTACAAGCCTGCAGAGATTTTCTTACTGCTAATTTTCATCAGACAATCTGTGTGAGCACTTCAAAGAACGCTTCTTTAAGGTAAGGAGGTGATCCAACCGCAGGTTCCCCTACGGTTACCTTGTTACGACTTCACCCCAGTCATGAATCACAAAGTGGTAAGCGCCCTCCCGAAGGTTAAGCTACCTACTTCTTTTGCAACCCACTCCCATGGTGTGACGGGCGGTGTGTACAAGGCCCGGGAACGTATTCACCGTGGCATTCTGATCCACGATTACTAGCGATTCCGACTTCATGGAGTCGAGTTGCAGACTCCAATCCGGACTACGACGCACTTTATGAGGTCCGCTTGCTCTCGCGAGGTCGCTTCTCTTTGTATGCGCCATTGTAGCACGTGTGTAGCCCTACTCGTAAGGGCCATGATGACTTGACGTCATCCCCACCTTCCTCCAGTTTATCACTGGCAGTCTCCTTTGAGTTCCCGGCCGGACCGCTGGCAACAAAGGATAAGGGTTGCGCTCGTTGCGGGACTTAACCCAACATTTCACAACACGAGCTGACGACAGCCATGCAGCACCTGTCTCAGAGTTCCCGAAGGCACCAAAGCATCTCTGCCAAGTTCTCTGGATGTCAAGAGTAGGTAAGGTTCTTCGCGTTGCATCGAATTAAACCACATGCTCCACCGCTTGTGCGGGCCCCCGTCAATTCATTTGAGTTTTAACCTTGCGGCCGTACTCCCCAGGCGGTCGACTTAACGCGTTAGCTCCGGAAGCCACGCCTCAAGGGCACAACCTCCAAGTCGACATCGTTTACGGCGTGGACTACCAGGGTATCTAATCCTGTTTGCTCCCCACGCTTTCGCACCTGAGCGTCAGTCTTTGTCCAGGGGGCCGCCTTCGCCACCGGTATTCCTCCAGATCTCTACGCATTTCACCGCTACACCTGGAATTCTACCCCCCTCTACAAGACTCTAGCCTGCCAGTTTCGGATGCAGTTCCCAGGTTGAGCCCGGGGATTTCACATCCGACTTGACAGACCGCCTGCGTGCGCTTTACGCCCAGTAATTCCGATTAACGCTTGCACCCTCCGTATTACCGCGGCTGCTGGCACGGAGTTAGCCGGTGCTTCTTCTGCGAGTAACGTCAATCGCTGCGGTTATTAACCACAACGCCTTCCTCCTCGCTGAAAGTACTTTACAACCCGAAGGCCTTCTTCATACACGCGGCATGGCTGCATCAGGCTTGCGCCCATTGTGCAATATTCCCCACTGCTGCCTCCCGTAGGAGTCTGGACCGTGTCTCAGTTCCAGTGTGGCTGGTCATCCTCTCAGACCAGCTAGGGATCGTCGCCTAGGTGAGCCGTTACCCCACCTACTAGCTAATCCCATCTGGGCACATCCGATGGCAAGAGGCCCGAAGGTCCCCCTCTTTGGTCTTGCGACGTTATGCGGTATTAGCTACCGTTTCCAGTAGTTATCCCCCTCCATCGGGCAGTTTCCCAGACATTACTCACCCGTCCGCCACTCGTCACCCAAGAGC
>NZ_CP080033.1:4531914-4585401 GCF_019382635.1 Citrobacter sp. Colony219
CTCTGTGCTACCGTTCGACTTGCATGTGTTAGGCCTGCCGCCAGCGTTCAATCTGAGCCATGATCAAACTCTTCAATTTAAGTTTGATGCTCGTGAATTAAACTTCGTAATGAATTACGTATGTTCACTCAGAGACTTGGTATTCATTTTTCGTCTTGCGACGTTAAGAATCCGTATCTTCGAGTGCCCACACAGATTGTCTGATAAATTGTTAAAGAGCAGTTGCGACGCGCTTTAGCGCTCTGTCGCGAGGTGGCGTATATTACGCTTTCCTCTTTCAGAGTCAACCCTCATTTTCAGGTTTTTCTCTTCAACCGGCCCGGCTGTTTGCGTGAAGTGATTCACATCCGCCGTGTCGATGGAGGCGCATTATAGGGATCCCATTTTTTAGCACAAGTGTTTTTTGGATCTTTTTTGCCGAATGCTTGTTTTTCACTCCTTTCGCTACATTCCTGTGCAATTTGGCTGATTTTTGATAGCTAAACCACTTGCACAGTCTCAATAATCCAACCAAAGTCTTCATTACCGCCCTATTTTCATTGAGGTAAACATGTCTGATGTACTACGTCCTTATAAGGATCTTTTCCCACAGATCGGCAAACGCGTCATGATCGATAGTAGTAGTGTTGTCATTGGCGATGCTCGTCTGGCTGATGATGTCGGGATTTGGCCACTGGTTGCGATTCGTGGCGATGTGAACTACGTACAGATTGGCGCCCGTACAAACATCCAGGACGGCAGCGTTCTCCATGTCACGCATAAATCCACGTCTAATCCGCAGGGTAATCCACTGATCGTGGGTGAGGACGTTACGGTTGGTCATAAAGTCATGCTACATGGTTGCATCATTGGCAACCGCGTTTTAGTCGGTATGGGATCGATTCTGCTGGATGGCGTAGTCGTAGAAGACGACGTTATGATTGGGGCTGGGAGCCTGGTTCCACAAAACAAACGCCTGGAAAGCGGATATCTGTACCTGGGAAGCCCGGTTAAGCAAATCCGTCCATTAAGCAATGAAGAGAAAGCAGGCTTACAATATTCAGCTAACAACTATGTTAAGTGGAAAGACGAGTATTTAAGTCAGAGTAACCACACCCAACCTTGAGCATCTTCCTGCTGGGCCTGGATCAATGCTTCAGCCTCTTCTTCCAGATCCCAGCGATATTCGCGAAAAGTTTCAAGCCACTGTTCAGACGTGTCGCCGCCAAAGCGATGCGCCAGCGTCTCTCCTTTTATGGCACATTTTAGCTGCATACCATGAACCATCGCCGGGAAGACGACGGAATTAATATCCGCCACCCACTCTTCCCTATCAGGGAATTGAATCGCCTGATTCATGCAGAAAGTTCCTGTTGCAGTGTTTTAATCACAGGCTCAATCTCCGGTAGTACACCATGCCAGAGCAAAACAGCATGTGCCGCTTGCCCCACCAGCATTCCCAAACCATCAGCACAATATTTTGCACCATGCGATACGCACCAGGAAAGGAACGGAGTATTCCCCTTTTGATAGAACATGTCGTAGCAATAAACCGAAGAATGAATAAGCGATGCAGGAATGGCTGGAACATCACCGCTAATACCACTGGACGTTGCGTTGATGATCAGATCGAAGGTGTAATTATCCAGCTCATCCATTCCTACCGCCTGAACGCTGCCGGTATGGGAGAAGATCTGCGCCAATTCTTCAGCACGTGAGGCGGTGCGATTAACAATAGTCACCGCGCAATCCATAGACAGGAGAGGCAGCAACACTCCACGGGACGCTCCACCAGCCCCAATCAACAGGATACGAGACCCGGGATGAATGAAAGACAAACGCTCAAGATCGCTAAGCAGGCCGATACCATCGGTGTTATCACCCAGTAAACGCCCATCCTCCAGCCGTTTTAGAGTATTGACCGCCCCAGCCAGCGATGCCCGCTCTGTTAGTTCATCAGCACGCGCAAAAGCCTCTTCTTTAAAAGGAACGGTAACATTAGCCCCTTTCCCCCCATCAGCAAAAAAGGCATTGAGCGTATTCACAAAGTTATTGATCGGCGCCAACACCCGACCATAAGAGTGATCAATCTTCAGCTGCTCTGCAAATTGCTGATGAATAAAAGGCGATTTGCTGTGTGCTACCGGATTACCAAAAACAGCATAGGCTTCTTTCATATTACCCCTGTCGAAACTGTTCACCCGTCAAAGCATCTCTGATTTCCGAGGGATTCAAACGTCCGCCGGTATTACCTTCAACCACTGGAAAATCTTCCCCGAACTGCGCTCGTACTTCCTCTACCGTTCTGCAGGGTGCCAGTCCACTCAGATTGGCACTGGTAGAAACTAATGGCTTGCCATAAGCCTGGCACAATGCAACCACCAGCGGGTGATCCGTGACGCGCACGGCGAGCGAATCAAAACGACCGGTTAGCCAACGCGGCGTTGTCGCAGGAGCCGGGAAAACGAAAGTGACAGGGCCAGGCCAGCGAGCGAAAACTGCTTCACGTTGAGCATCGGTGAGCATACTGTCATCAATATACGGTTTGAGTTGATCAAAGCTTGCTGCAATCAAAATCAAACCTTTATCAATTGGACGTTGTTTGAGTTCCAACAGACGCATTACCGCCGTTTCGCTGTCAGGATTGCAACCGACACCAAAAACGGCTTCTGTTGGATAAGCGATGACATTTTCTTGTTGCAGAACCTCTATCGCGGCAGCGATGGGGTCCGTAGGCAGGTTTTTATTCACTTTTTATTCCGCCGGGATCGGCTTTCCACATTGTTTACTGGCACAGAAATGCTTCGCACCCTGCGCGGTTTTCTTTTCGATGAGTAGCGGATAGTGGCACTCTGGACACTCTCCCGCTAACGGTTTGAAGTTAATGACAAACTGACACTCCGGATAGCGATCGCAGGAGTAGAAGGTTTTGCCATAACGTGAACGCCGCTGAACCAAGTGGCCCGTCTGGCATTGGGGGCACACTACTGCGGTTTCATCAGGCTTATCGATAAGCTCAGTGTGATCGCAGGCAGGGTAATCACTGCACCCAATAAACATACCGAATCGTCCCTGCCTCAGCACCAGTTCAGCGCCACATGCAGGGCAGAATTTACCCTCCAGAACTTTGACTATATGTCCGTCCGCAGATGATTTCAGCGGACGGACATAATCGCATTCTGGATAGTGTGAGCAACCAAGAAACGGGCCGTGTTTCCCGGAACGAATAACCAGTTCAGCCCCACATTGTGGGCAGGGCTCGTTTTTACGCACCGTAAACAGTGCTGATTTAGCCATAACAACTCATACTGAATGAAGATTGATTAATGCAGCATACCTTCATTCACTTCAAAGAGTAATTCTTCCATTTGCTGATAGGCATTTTCGCAGCCTGGAATGTTGAACAGAACCATCAGGATCACCCACTTCAGGTCTTCCAGATCAAACTCAGCCGTATCCAGCGCAAGTACGCGCTCTATCACCATTTCTCGCGTTTCGAGGTTTAGCACCTGAATCTGCTCCAGGAATAGCAGGAACCCCCGACAGCTCGCATCCAGCCGATCGCACTCTTCTGCAGTATAAATACGTACAGAAAGGGGATCTGATGCAAGCTGCATAGGTTCTGCAAGGCCGTCCTGATAATCAGCAAGCTTTTCCAGCCACAGTAACGCGTTGTAGATGTCTTCACGATCAAAACCAGCGTCGGTAAGATCCCGTTCCAGTTTGTCCTGATCCACACGCAGCTCAGCTTCGTTATGGATATATGTCTCAAACAAATACATTAGTACGTCGAACATGGCTTGCCCTCCTCAATCGGACATAGCCGCCGGGTACAGCTGCGATCCATCCTGCTAACTCCAGTTCGAGCAGTTGAGCCACTACCTCTGGCACAGGTTGGCCGGCACGTTCAGCGACGACGTCAACAGGTGTTACCTCATCTCCTACGTTAGCCAGGAGCTCTGAAAATGGCAATGCCACCTCTTCGTGATCCGGCGAATAAATTGATTTTTCAGGCTCATCTGGCAGCCATTGCAGCCCATATTGCAAACTTTCCAGTATTTCCTCTGGTGCCGTCACAAGCATGGCTCCCTGCTGAATGAGCCAATGGGGACCTTCACTTCCCGGACTCCCTATCGGTCCAGGCAAAGCAAAAACCTCCCGTCCTTGTTCCAGCGCACAGCGTGCAGTGACTAATGAGCCACTACGCTGTGCCGCTTCAACAACCAGTACTCCCTTACTTAGACCACTAATAATGCGATTTCGTCGGGGAAAATTACGCGGTAAAGGGAGCATATCCAAAGGAAACTCGGACACCAGAGCACCTCCGGCCTCTATCAAACTTTCGGCAAGACGAACATGTCGCCGTGGATATATAGTTTCCAAACCATTTCCCAGTACCGCAATACTGGCCCCGTGTGTGTTTATCGCTGCAGTATGCGCCACACCGTCAATCCCTTTAGCCAGTCCGCTAGTGATCGTCACACCACATGCTGAAAGCTTTTCACAGAACAACCGCGCCCATCGTTCGCCATACCAGGAGTACTGCCGACTGCCGACAACAGCAACTTGAAATGAGTGAAGACACTCAGGGCGGCCAGCAATGAAAAGTACGCCAGGGTAATCCTCAATAGCACGCAGCTGCGGCGGAAAATACTTGCTGTCGGCAAAAACCAGATGATGATGGGGTAACTCAAGCCAACGCAGCGTTTTTTCCAGTGACTGTTCAGAAAAGGCCAGAAAACGTTCGACCTGGCGAGGAGTGAACCCTGCATGCCGAAGTACCGTATTGTTAATACTCGGTTGAGCGATAAGCCAGCGAGCAGTGCGCACCATCTCATCACCATACAGTTCATTCACTTGTGCTAAACGTAACCAAATCTCAATATGGGTCATCCCTGTTCCCCTGCCACAAGCAGTCCTGGCAATCTTTGCGATTGGTCACTGATGCTGTCAATCAGAGCGGGTTTTGTCTAGAATAGAGGTAATAATCTTTCCAATTCCTGAACACAACTCTGGATAACTATGTCAGTTTTGCAAGTGTTACATATTCCGGACGAGCGTCTTCGCAAAGTCGCAAAGCCGGTTGAAGAAGTGAATGCAGAAATTCAGCGTATCGTTGATGATATGTTCGAAACGATGTACGCCGAAGAAGGTATCGGTCTGGCCGCAACACAGGTCGATATTCATCAGCGCATCATTGTTATTGATGTCTCTGAAAACCGTGACGAGCGTCTGGTACTCATTAACCCAGAGCTGCTGGAAAAAGACGGTGAAACGGGCATTGAAGAAGGCTGCCTGTCTATTCCTGAACAACGTGCATTAGTACCGCGCGCTGAAAAAGTAAAAATTCGTGCGCTCGATCGCGACGGTAAGCCTTTTGAACTGGAGGCCGATGGCCTGTTGGCTATCTGCATCCAACATGAAATGGATCACCTGGTCGGTAAACTGTTTATCGATTATCTGTCTCCGTTGAAGCAACAACGTATTCGTCAGAAAGTTGAAAAACTCGACCGCCTGAACGCCCGAGCTTAAGGACAAGAATCAACGTGTCAGACTCACTACGTATTATTTTTGCGGGTACACCTGACTTTGCAGCGCGTCATCTCGACGCGCTGTTGTCTTCTGGACATAACGTCGTTGGGGTGTTTACCCAACCGGACCGCCCTGCGGGACGTGGTAAAAAGCTGATGCCCAGCCCGGTAAAAGTGCTGGCGGAAGAAAAAGGGATACCCGTTTTCCAACCTGTATCTCTTCGTCCCCAGGAAAACCAACAACTGGTTTCTGATCTGCACGCTGATGTAATGGTGGTGGTGGCATATGGCCTGATTCTGCCAAAAGCCGTACTGGACATGCCGCGTCTGGGTTGCATCAACGTTCATGGTTCTCTGCTTCCACGCTGGCGTGGGGCCGCACCGATCCAGCGTTCATTGTGGGCAGGCGACACCGAAACAGGTGTAACCATCATGCAGATGGATGTCGGTCTGGACACCGGAGATATGCTGCATAAGCTGTCGTGCCCAATTACGGCAGAAGATACCAGCGGTTCGTTATACGACAAGCTGGCAGATTTAGGGCCTCAGGGGCTGATTGAAACGCTAAAACAGCTTGCTGCTGGCACAATAAAACCAGTTGTTCAGGATGAATCTCTGGTTACGCATGCAGAAAAACTCAGCAAAGAAGAGGCACGTATCGACTGGTCGCTTTCGGCCACTCAGTTGGAACGCTGTATCCGCGCCTTTAACCCGTGGCCAATGAGCTGGCTTGAAATTGACGGTCAGCCAGTGAAAGTCTGGAAAGCTTCTGTTATTGCTGTGAACACACAGTCTGCACCAGGCACCATCCTCGAGGCGACAAAGCAGGGCATCCAGGTCGCAACAGGCGACGGCATCCTGAATCTCATCGCTTTACAGCCTGCCGGTAAGAAAGCGATGAGCGCACAGGATCTGCTCAATTCGCGTCGGGAGTGGTTTGTGCCCGGGAATCGTCTGATCTGACGGTTCATCTCTTTTAAAGCCCGGAGCCTCCGGGCATTTTTATTTTTGCGCTTATGAAAAAACATCTTAATTTACGCAGTATGGTGGCCCAGGCTGTCGAACAGGTTGTCGAAAAGGGCCAATCGTTGAGTAACGTACTGCCCGCCATGCAGCAAAAAGTAGCCGACAAAGATAAGGCGCTGTTGCAGGAACTTTGCTTCGGCGTATTACGCACGCTCTCCCAACTGGAGTGGATGATCCAGCAGCTGATGGAACGTCCAATGACGGGCAAACAGCGCACCGTTCACTATCTGATCATGGTGGGCTTCTACCAACTACTGCATACCCGTATTCCACCGCACGCTGCGCTGGCTGAGACTGTCGAAGGTGCGGTTGTCATAAAGCGTCCGCAGCTTAAAGGGTTGATCAACGGCGTGTTGCGCCAGTTTCAGCGTCGTCAGGATGAACTGCTGGCCGAGTTCGCGCAAAGCGATTTACGTTTCTTACACCCTTCCTGGCTGGTGAAACGTATTAAGGCCGCTTATCCGCAGCAGTGGGAAGCTATTCTTGAAGCCAATAATCAGCGACCACCGATGTGGCTGCGTGTCAATCGTAACCACCATACGCGCGACGCCTGGCTGGACCTGCTTAGCGAAGCAGGATTAACCGGCTTCCCACATCCGGATTATCCGGATGCAGTGCGTCTGGAAACGCCGGCTCCTGTACACGCCCTCCCAGGCTTTGATGAAGGCTGGGTAACCGTCCAGGATGCTTCAGCTCAAGGATGTGTAACTTATCTGTTGCCGGAGAACGGTGAACAGATCCTCGACCTGTGCTGCGCGCCGGGCGGTAAAACGACGCACATTCTGGAAGTTGCTCCGCACGCTAACGTAATGGCCGTCGATGTCGATGAGAAACGCTTATCGCGCGTTTACGACAATCTGAAACGCCTCGGCATGAAGGCAACCGTAAAACAGGGTGATGGTCGATATCCACAACAATGGTGTGGCGAACAACAGTTTGACCGTATTTTGCTGGATGCTCCGTGTTCTGCCACCGGGGTGATTCGTCGCCATCCGGATATCAAATGGCTGCGCCGCGACCGGGATATTGCCGAACTTGCCCAATTGCAGGCCGAGATCCTGAATGCAACCTGGTTACATCTTAAACCTGGCGGCACGCTGGTTTATGCAACGTGCTCTATCCTGCCAGAAGAAAACCAGCAGCAAATTACCGCCTTCCTGGCACGCACGCCGGATGCGGTATTAAGCGAAACCGGTACGCCGGAAAAACCCGGACGTCAGAATTTACCAGGTGCGGAAGATGGCGATGGCTTCTTTTACGCTAAGCTAATCAAAAAGTGATGAGATAACGGGTCGCGACTGATGAAAATTATCATTCTGGGCGCAGGGCAAGTTGGCGGTACGCTGGCTGAAAACCTGGTCGGAGAAAACAACGATATCACGGTAGTCGATACCAATGGTGAACGCCTGCGCAGCCTGCAGGACAAGTTTGATCTCCGCGTCGTGCAAGGGCACGGTTCACATCCTCGCGTACTGCGTGAAGCTGGGGCCGACGATGCCGATATGCTGGTTGCCGTAACCAGCTCAGATGAAACAAATATGGTTGCCTGCCAGGTAGCTTATTCACTGTTTAATACGCCTAATCGCATCGCCCGTATTCGTTCACCGGATTATGTTCGTGATGCGGACAAGCTATTCCAATCCGATGCGGTACCTATCGATCACCTGATTGCGCCGGAGCAACTGGTTATCGATAGCATTTATCGACTGATTGAATATCCGGGTGCATTACAGGTAGTCAATTTTGCCGAAGGTAAAGTCAGTCTGGCAGTAGTAAAAGCCTATTACGGCGGACCATTGATCGGCAATGCACTGTCGACAATGCGCGAACATATGCCACACATCGATACCCGCGTTGCGGCGATTTTCCGTCATGATCGACCAATCCGTCCACAAGGTTCTACGATCGTTGAAGCGGGTGATGAAGTGTTCTTTATTGCGGCATCACAGCATATTCGCGCCGTAATGAGTGAACTGCAGCGTCTGGAAAAACCCTACAAGCGTATTATGTTAGTGGGTGGCGGTAATATCGGTGCTGGTCTGGCCCGACGTCTGGAAAAAGATTACAGTGTCAAACTGATCGAGCGCAATCAGCAACGGGCATCCGAACTTGCGGAGAAATTGCAAAATACGATCGTCTTTTTCGGTGATGCCTCGGATCAAGAGCTGCTGGCTGAAGAACATATTGATCAAGTTGATCTGTTTATCGCAGTGACCAACGATGATGAAGCGAATATCATGTCGGCGATGCTTGCCAAACGGATGGGTGCCAAGAAAGTGATGGTGTTAATCCAACGCAGAGCATACGTCGATCTGGTGCAAGGTAGCGTGATCGATATTGCTATTTCACCGCAGCAGGCGACCATCTCCGCGCTGCTCAGTCACGTACGTAAAGCTGACATTGTCGGCGTTTCTTCACTACGCCGTGGCGTCGCGGAAGCCATTGAAGCCGTCGCACACGGGGATGAAACAACATCTCGGGTTGTGGGACGCTCAATTGATGAAATTAAACTTCCACCCGGTACCATTATTGGTGCGGTAGTGCGAGGTAACGACGTGATGATAGCCAATGACAACCTGCGTATTGAGCAGGGTGATCACGTTATCATGTTCCTGACAGACAAAAAGTTTATTACTGACGTCGAGCGACTATTCCAGCCAAGTCCTTTCTTCCTGTAATAATTTGGGCGCGAATACAGCGCCCTTTTTATTTCCCTTTATATTTCATGGTCTAATAAATTTTCCTTTCAGCAATACATAAATGGAAATTGCCTAAACATTTGTTAAACTTATAAACGTCAGCTGCATAGGGAGAATAAAATGAGCATTATTAAAGAGTTTCGCGAATTCGCGATGCGCGGGAATGTTGTCGATTTGGCAGTGGGTGTCATTATTGGTGCGGCATTCGGTAAGATTGTTTCATCGCTGGTTGCCGATATCATCATGCCGCCACTGGGGTTGTTAATTGGTGGGATCGATTTTAAACAGTTTGCTTTGACATTACGCGATGCGCAGGGAGACATCCCGGCTGTCGTTATGCATTACGGTGTATTTATTCAGAACGTATTTGATTTCATTATTGTGGCGTTTGCTATCTTTATGGCAATCAAACTGATCAACAAACTGAATCGTAAAAAAGCGGAAGAGCCGGCTGCACCGCCAGCTCCCTCGAAAGAAGAAGTATTGCTGAGTGAAATTCGTGACCTGCTGAAAGAACAAAATAACCGTTCTTAAGCACTCACTGAAACCAGAAGGCCAGTGGTAAAAAAGTGATTCACTTTCTTGCCACTGGCCTCCCAGTTACCCCGATTGCCATGTTTACCTTTACGCAGATAACTACCTTTACCTTTTTTATTCTTCTCAACGCGCTGTCTGAACAGTGGGTCATGCAGAAGCGCCTCAATGGCGTTGTCTTTTATCTGCCCTTTGGTGTGCTGATAACGACTCATAATATCTCCAGTTTGTAGTAATTTACGCCGCGAGTGTAGACCCGGCAGTTCAAGAAATCAACAGCCTGATATTGTTCCACTGGCGCCTTGCTCAAGAGCTTCAAGAATAGAGCAGTACACGCTGCTGTGTGCCTTGCCGCAGCATGCATCATTCAATCGCTGCAGAGACCGCTGCATCGTCTGAAGTTCGGCAATACGTGCTTCGACTTCTTGCAGTCTTTCCTGGACGATCCCTTTTGATTCCTGACAGGTATGGTGTTCGGGATCAACACGGATCGAAAGCAACTCGCGGATCGACTCCAGAGTGAAACCAAGCTGGCGGGCATAACGAATAAACTTCAGGCGCTGAAGATCGCTTTCTGTATAGAGGCGAAATCCGCCTTCAGTACGCACTTCATGCTCCATCATCTGCTGCTTTTCATAGTAGCGGATAGTATCTGGCGTCACGTCAGCCAGTTTCGCTATTTCACCAATTCGGTACATGCTCTCTCCGCTATTCATCGTTGATCTTTTTTAGCAGCTTATCTGCGTAGTCACCGCGCAAAAACTCGGTGCTGAGTCCAGCCTGCCGAAGTTTAAGTTCCAGCAGCGACAGTCTTCGGCTCACCTCCGGATAACTTGGATCATCTTTGCGGATCCCCGCGAGTATTTCAAGCAGCTGTATTGCTTCTCTGCGTTGCTCGAGCTCAGGAGGGAGGCAACCTGCATTTTTTAATAAACGGTATCCGGCTCGCAGTTCCGGCGGGACATGGGAGTCATCGTCAAGAGTCAGCGGTTCGCCCGTTCCCGGTAAATCATCAAACTCACCTTTAGATTGTGCATCAATAATATGGCGCTCTGCCCACTGGTCCAGTAACCACATACAACACTCCAGGGGATGAACAAAAAGAGTACAGATATTGTAGATAAGTGGGGATATGACGGATATAAAAAAACCCGCCGAGGCGGGTTTTTTTACGTTACTACAGATTACTCTGCAGCAGCTTCTGTTTTCTCTGAACGATCAACCAGCTCGATGTATGCCATCGGCGCGTTGTCGCCTGCACGGAAACCACACTTCAGAATGCGAGTGTAACCACCGGCGCGGCTCGCGAAACGCGGGCCCAGTTCGTTAAACAGTTTTGCCACGATCTCGTTATCACGAGTGCGGGCGAATGCCAGACGACGATTAGCTACGCTATCAGTCTTGGCAAGAGTAATCAGCGGCTCAACTACGCGACGCAGCTCTTTCGCTTTCGGCAGAGTCGTCTTGATGATTTCATGACGAACCAGTGAACCTGCCATATTGCGGAACATAGCCTGGCGATGGCTGCTGTTGCGGTTCAGTTGACGACCACTCTTACGATGGCGCATGACCTTATCCTTCTCAGTAAAACCTTAACCTGTGATCCGGTTACTCGTCAGCGATGCTTGCCGGTGGCCAGTTTTCCAGGCGCATGCCCAGAGACAGTCCACGGGAAGCCAGCACGTCTTTAATCTCGGTAAGAGATTTTTTACCAAGGTTAGGCGTCTTAAGAAGCTCAACCTCAGTACGCTGTACCAGATCACCGATATAGTGGATAGCTTCTGCTTTGAGGCAGTTAGCAGAGCGGACAGTCAATTCCAGATCGTCAACAGGGCGCAGCAGGATCGGATCGAATTCTGGTTTCTCTTCTTTAACTTCCGGCTGACGTACATCACGTAAATCAACGAAAGCTTCCAGTTGTTCAGCCAGAATGGTCGCCGCACGACGAATCGCCTCTTCAGGATCGATTGTGCCGTTGGTTTCCATTTCGATGACCAGCTTGTCCAGGTCGGTACGCTGTTCTACACGCGCTGCTTCAACATTGTAGGCAATACGCTCTACAGGGCTGTAGCATGCGTCGACCAGCAGACGGCCGATTGGGCGCTCATCTTCTTCCGAATGAATTCGGGTAGAAGCCGGCACATAACCACGACCGCGCTGAACTTTGATACGCATGCTAATAGATGCATTCTCATCGGTCAGGTGGCAGATCACGTGCTGTGGCTTGACGATTTCGACATCCCCATCATGGGTAATGTCGGCTGCAGTCACAGGGCCAATGCCAGATTTATTCAAGGTAAGAATAACGTCATCTTTACCCTGAACTCTCACCGCCAGCCCTTTCAGGTTGAGCAGGATTTCCAGGATATCTTCCTGAACGCCTTCTTTGGTGCTGTACTCATGTAGTACACCATCAATCTCAACCTCGGTCACCGCGCAACCCGGCATCGATGAGAGCAGAATACGGCGCAGTGCGTTACCCAAAGTATGGCCAAAGCCACGCTCTAAAGGCTCAAGGGTCACCTTGGCGTGCGTCGAACTCACTTGCTCGATATCTACCAGGCGCGGTTTTAGAAACTCTGTCACAGAACCCTGCATTGTGTCCTCTCTTTGGTACTAAGCTTTACTTGGAGTAAAGCTCGACGATCAGGTGTTCGTTAATGTCCGCAGACAGATCAGAACGCTCCGGCTTACGCTTGAACGTACCTTCCATCTTGCCAGCATCAACTTCCAGCCAGGTTGGCTTTTCACGCTGCTCAGCCAGCTCCAGAGCGGCTTTCACGCGAGACTGCTTCTTCGCTTTCTCACGAATGCTAACAACGTCATTCGGACTAACCTGATAAGAAGCGATGTTAACAACACGACCGTTTACCATAATTGCTTTATGGCTGACCAGCTGACGTGCTTCTGCACGAGTGGCACCGAAGCCCATACGGTATACAACGTTGTCCAGACGACCTTCCAGCAGACCCAACAGGTTTTCACCGGTGTTGCCTTTCAGACGCGCTGCTTCTTTGTAGTAGTTACGGAACTGACGCTCCAGCACACCGTAGATACGGCGAACTTTTTGCTTTTCACGCAACTGCACACCATAGTCAGACAGACGCGGTTTACGCGCACCGTGCTGGCCAGGAGCTTGTTCAATTTTACACTTGGTATCGATCGCGCGAACGCCAGACTTAAGGAATAAGTCAGTGCCCTCACGACGGCTCAGCTTGAGCTTAGGACCCAAATATCTTGCCATTTTCTTTCTCCAACAATCCTAGAAACGACAGCGTTATACGCGACGTTTTTTCGGCGGACGACAACCGTTATGAGGGATCGGAGTCACATCAGTAATATTAGTGATGCGGAAACCAGCGGCGTTCAGAGCACGAACAGTAGATTCGCGACCTGGACCCGGTCCTTTGACCATAACTTCCAGATTCTTGATACCGTATTCTTTTACGGCTTCAGCGCAACGCTCTGCTGCAACCTGAGCTGCAAACGGAGTGGATTTGCGAGAACCACGGAAACCGGAACCACCGGCTGTTGCCCAACCCAGTGCGTTACCCTGACGATCAGTAATGGTAACGATGGTGTTGTTAAAAGAAGCATGGATATGAGCCACGCCGTCAGAGACTTGTTTTCTTACACGTTTACGTGCACGAATTGGTGCCTTTGCCATTATTCAATCACCCCGATTATTTCTTGATCGGTTTGCGCGGACCCTTACGGGTACGTGCGTTGGTCTTGGTACGCTGACCGCGAACCGGGAGACCACGACGATGACGCAAACCGCGATAGCAACCAAGATCCATAAGGCGCTTGATGCTCATGCTAACTTCACGGCGCAGATCACCTTCAACGACAAATTTGGCAACTTCGTCACGCAGCGTGTCGATTTGTTCTTCAGACAGCTCACTGATCTTAACATCTTCAGCGATACCCGCGGCAGCCAGAATGGCTTTAGAACGGGTCTTGCCGACGCCGTAGATCGAAGTTAATGCGATCACAGCATGTTTCTGATCAGGAATGTTAATGCCTGCTATACGGGCCACTATGCACTCCTACTATTTAATATGTACGCACCATGCTGAAAAGCCCGTTTTCAGGATACTCAAATGGAAACGCACAGACATACAAAAGATTGGCTGGCTAATCTAGCCAGCTCAACCCAACTTTGCAAGAAAAATATGCGAATAAATCAGCCTTGGCGCTGTTTATGCTTCGGCTCGGCACTGCAAATCACACGGATGACACCATCACGCTTAACGATTTTGCAGTTACGGCATAATTTCTTGACGGAAGCACGAACTTTCATTTTTACTCTCCGTAACTTCTCGGGCGACTGTTAACGGCCGTAGCCTTTCAGATTCGCCTTCTTCAATGCAGACTCGTACTGACTTGACATCATCAGAGTTTGCACTTGAGCCATAAAGTCCATAATCACGACAACAACGATAAGCAGTGAGGTCCCACCGAAGTAGAACGGTACTTTCATTGCATCACGCATGAACTCCGGGATCAGGCAGATAAAGGTAATGTAGAGCGCACCAACCAGAGTCAGGCGGGTCATTACTTTATCGATATACTTCGCCGTTTGCTCTCCCGGACGAATTCCTGGTACAAATGCACCGGACTTCTTCAGGTTATCTGCTGTTTCACGCGGGTTGAAAACCAACGCCGTATAGAAGAAACAGAAGAAGATGATTGCAGACGCATAGAGTAACACATAAAGCGGTTGCCCAGGCTGCAAATACAGCGAAATTGTTGTCAGCCAGTTCCAACCAGTACCGCCCCCGAACCATGACGCGATGGTCGCCGGGAACAGAATAATACTGGAAGCGAAGATTGCCGGGATTACCCCCGCCATATTCACTTTCAGCGGTAAATGTGTGCTCTGTGCAGCATAGACACGACGACCTTGCTGACGTTTCGCGTAGTTTACCACAATGCGGCGTTGACCACGCTCAACAAATACAACAAAGAACGTCACTGCGAATACTAATACTGCAACCAACAGCAACACGAGGAAGTGCAGGTCGCCTTGACGCGCTTGCTCGATAGTATGGGCAATGGCTGGCGGGAGTCCCGCGACAATACCGGCGAAGATAATGATTGAGATACCGTTGCCGATACCACGTTCAGTAATCTGTTCACCCAACCACATCAGGAACATCGTCCCTGTAACCAGACTTACAACAGCGGTGAAATAGAATGCAAAGCCTGGGTTCATCACCAGGCCCTGCATACCAGGCATATTCGGCAGACCGGTAGCAATACCGATCGACTGGAATATAGCCAGCACCAGAGTACCGTAACGGGTGTACTGGCTGATCTTACGACGACCAGACTCCCCTTCTTTCTTAATTTCTGCCAGCGTTGGATGAACCACCGTCAGCAGCTGGATAATGATCGACGCCGAAATATACGGCATGATCCCCAGAGCAAAGATAGAAGCACGGCTGAGTGCACCACCAGAGAACATGTTAAACATTTCAATGATGGTGCCTCGCTGTTGCTCAAGCAGTTTGGCAAGTACAGCGGCATCAATACCAGGGATCGGAATGAAAGAGCCAATACGGAACACAATCAGCGCGCCGATTACAAACAGCAGTCTGCGTTTCAGCTCGCCTAAGCCACCTTTGGCACTTTGAAAATCTAATCCCGGTTGTTTAGCCATCTGCTACTTATTCCTCGATTTTACCGCCAGCAGCTTCGATAGCAGCACGAGCGCCTTTAGTAACACGCAGGCCACGAACAGTTACCGGAGTAGTGACTTCACCAGCCAGGATCACTTTCGCGAACTCGATCTGGATACCGATAATGTTGGCTGCTTTCAGCGTGTTCAGGTCTACAACACCGCCTTCAACTTTAGCAAGGTCAGACAGACGAACTTCGGCTGTAATCGCTGCTTTACGTGAAGTGAAGCCGAATTTCGGCAGACGACGGTACAGAGGCATCTGACCACCCTCGAAACCGCGACGTACGCCACCGCCAGAACGAGACTTCTGACCTTTGTGACCACGACCACCGGTTTTACCGAGGCCAGAACCGATACCACGACCCAGGCGGCGAGCCGCTTTTTTAGAGCCTTCGGCCGGAGACAGAGTATTTAAACGCATCTCTTACTCCTCAACTTTAACCATGAAGGAAACCGCGTTGACCATACCACGAACAGCAGGAGTATCCTCGCGCTCTACGGTGTGACCAATACGACGCAGACCCAGGCCAAGCAGCGTTGCCTTGTGTTTCGGCAGACGACCGATTGCACTGCGGGTTTGAGTAATTTTAATAGTCTTTGCCATGGTTTATTTCCCCAGAATTTCTTCAACGGATTTACCACGCTTGGCAGCGACCATTTCCGGAGATTTCATATTTTCCAGACCATCGATAGTTGCACGAACCACGTTAATCGGGTTAGTGGAACCATACGCTTTAGCCAGAACGTTACGAACTCCAGCGACTTCCAGAACGGCGCGCATTGCACCACCGGCGATGATACCGGTACCTTCGGAAGCCGGCTGCATGAAGACACGAGAACCCGTGTGAGTACCCTTAACCGGGTGCTGCAGGGTGCCGTGGTTCAGCGCGACGTTAATCATATTGCGACGGGCTTTTTCCATCGCTTTCTGGATCGCTGCTGGAACTTCACGCGCTTTACCGTAACCAAAACCAACGCGACCGTTACCATCACCAACTACAGTCAGAGCTGTGAAGGAGAAAATACGACCACCTTTAACGGTTTTAGATACGCGGTTAACCGCGATCAGCTTTTCCTGCAGTTCGCCAGCTTGTTTTTCGATGTGAGCCATCTTACACCTCTACCTTAGAACTGAAGGCCAGCTTCACGGGCAGCATCTGCCAGTGCCTGGACACGACCATGATATTGGAACCCGGAACGGTCAAAGGATACATCTTTGATGCCTTTTTCCAGAGCGCGTTCAGCAACAGCTTTACCTACAGCTGCAGCAGCGTCTTTGTTACCGGTGTACTTCAATTGTTCAGCGATAGCTTTTTCTACAGTAGAAGCAGCTACCAGAACTTCAGAACCGTTCGGTGCAATTACCTGTGCGTAAATATGACGCGGGGTACGATGTACCACCAGGCGAGTTGCACCCAGCTCCTGGAGCTTGCGGCGTGCGCGGGTCGCACGACGGATACGAGCAGATTTCTTATCCATAGTGTTACCTTACTTCTTCTTAGCCTCTTTGGTACGCACGACTTCGTCGGCGTAACGAACACCCTTGCCTTTATAAGGCTCAGGACGACGGTAGGCGCGCAGATCTGCTGCAACCTGACCGATCAGCTGTTTATCAGCGCCTTTCAGCACGATCTCAGTCTGAGTCGGACATTCTGCAGTGATTCCCGCAGGCAGCTGATGGTCAACTGGGTGAGAGAAACCTAAAGCCAGGTTTACTACATTCCCTTTAACCGCTGCGCGATAACCTACACCAACCAGCTGAAGCTTCTTAGTGAAGCCTTCGGTAACACCGACAACCATTGAGTTCAGCAGGGCACGCGCGGTACCAGCCTGAGCCCATCCATCTGCGTAACCATCACGCGGACCGAAGGTCAGTGCATTATCTGCATGATTTACTGCAACAGCATCGTTGAGAGTACGAGTCAGCTCGCCGTTTTTACCTTTGATCGTAATAACCTGACCGTTGATTTTTACATCAACGCCGGCAGGAATAACGACCGGTGCTTTAGCAACACGAGACATTTTTTCCTCCGATTAGGCTACGTAGCAGATAATTTCGCCACCAAGACCAGCCTGGCGCGCTGCACGATCAGTCATAACACCTTTAGAGGTAGAAACAACTGCGATACCCATGCCAGCCATAACTTTCGGCAGCTCGTCTTTACGCTTATAAATGCGCAGACCTGGGCGACTGACACGCTGAATGCTTTCTACAACAGCTTTACCCTGGAAATACTTGAGAGTAAGTTCCAGTTCCGGCTTGGTGTCGCCTTCAACTTTAAAATCTTCAATAAAACCTTCTTCCTTCAGCACGTTGGCAATTGCCACTTTCAGCTTGGAGGAAGGCATGGTGACCGCAGCTTTATTCGCGGCCTGACCGTTACGGATACGGGTCAGCATATCCGCGATCGGATCTTGCATGCTCATCTGTCTTTACTCCCGTGATTCAATTGGTAATTACCAGCTAGCCTTTTTCAAGCCTGGTACTTCACCGCGCATGGCGGCTTCACGCAGTTTGATACGGCTCAACCCGAACTTGCCCACATAGCCATGCGGACGACCTGTTTGACGGCAGCGGTTACGCTGACGGGACGGGCTGGAATCACGCGGCAGAGACTGCAGCTTGAGAACTGCGTTCCAACGATCTTCGTCGGTCGCGTTCACATCAGAGATAATAGCTTTCAGTTCAGCGCGTTTTGCGAAGTACTTATCAGCTAAAGCTACGCGCTTTACTTCGCGTGCTTTCATTGATTGCTTAGCCATTCAGTAACCCTACCTTACTTGCGGAACGGGAAGTCAAAGGCAGCCAGCAGAGCACGGCCTTCTTCGTCAGATTTCGCAGTAGTGGTAATGGTAATATCCAAACCACGCACGCGGTCGACTTTATCGTAGTCGATTTCTGGGAAGATGATCTGCTCACGGACACCCATGCTGTAGTTACCACGACCGTCGAAAGACTTAGCGGACAAGCCACGGAAGTCACGGATACGTGGAACAGCAATAGTGATCAGGCGCTCAAAGAACTCCCACATGCGTTCGCCACGCAGAGTTACTTTACAGCCGATCGGATAGCCCTGACGGATTTTGAAGCCTGCAACAGATTTGCGTGCTTTGGTGATCAGCGGTTTTTGACCGGAGATTGCTGTCAGGTCAGCTGCTGCGTTATCCAGCAGTTTCTTGTCAGCGATCGCTTCACCAACACCCATGTTCAGGGTGATCTTCTCGACCCGAGGGACTTGCATGACAGAATTGTAGTTAAACTCAGTCATGAGTTTAGCGACTACTTCGTCTTTGTAGTAATCATGCAGTTTCGCCATCGTACTACTCCAAATTACTTGATAGTTTCGCTGTTAGATTTAAAGAAACGGACTTTTTTGCCGTCTTCGAATCTAAAGCCTACACGGTCAGCCTTGCCGGTTGCCGCGTTGAAGATAGCAAGGTTAGAGATCTGAATAGCTGCTTCTTTCTCTACGATGCCGCCTGGTTGGTTCAGGGCCGGAACCGGCTTCTGATGTTTCTTAACCAGGTTGATACCTTCAACAATGACCTTGCCGGAAGACAGGACATTCTTAACTTTACCGCGTTTACCTTTATCTTTACCGGTTAACACGATAACTTCGTCATCACGACGGATCTTCGCTGCCATGATTCGCTCCTTAGAGTACTTCTGGTGCCAGAGAGATAATTTTCATGAACTTCTCGTTACGAAGTTCACGAGTTACCGGCCCAAAAATACGCGTACCGATAGGTTGCTCGCTGTTATTGTTTAAAATAACGCATGCATTTCCATCGAAGCGAATGACAGAACCGTCCGGGCGACGAACACCCTTCTTGGTGCGCACCACTACCGCCTTCAGCACATCACCTTTTTTGACCTTACCACGCGGAATTGCTTCCTTGATGGTGATCTTGATGATATCGCCGACGCCTGCGTAGCGACGGTGCGAGCCACCCAGAACCTTGATACACATTACGCGACGTGCACCGGAGTTGTCGGCGACGTTCAGCATAGTCTGTTCTTGGATCATTTTAGTGCTCCGCTAATGTCAACTACTACTGAGACCCGAAAATCAGGTCGTTAAAAAAGCCCCATATCGGGGGCGCGGCATTATAACACCGCTTCAACGATATGGGTAGAAAAAATAAACGGCTCATCGCTGAGCCGTTTATTCGTTGAGAATGCCTACTGTATTACAGAACGGCTTTCTCTACAACGCGAACCAGCGTCCAGGATTTGGTCTTGGACAGCGGACGGCATTCGCGGATTTCAACCACGTCACCAGTACCGCATTCGTTGTTCTCGTCATGTACGTGCAGTTTGGTCGTACGCTTAATGAATTTACCGTAGATCGGGTGTTTCACAAAACGTTCGATAGCAACAACGATGGATTTCTCCATTTTATCGCTAACAACGCGACCTTGCAGAGTACGGATTTTATCGGTCATTACGCACCCGCCTTCTCAGTCAGTAAAGTCTTAACGCGTGCGACATCACGACGCACTTGCTTCAACAGGTGAGACTGTTGCAGCTGGCCACTTGCAGCCTGCATACGCAGGTTGAACTGCTCACGCAGCAGATTCAGCAGCTCGGTGTTCAGCTCTTCAACACTCTTCTCACGCAGCTCTTTTGCTTTCATTACATCACCGTCTTAGTTACAAAGGTGGTTTTAATCGGCAGTTTCGCTGCTGCCAGCTTGAATGCTTCACGGGCCAGCTCTTCCGGTACGCCGTCCATTTCATACAGGACTTTACCCGGCTGAATCAAGGCAACCCAATACTCTACGTTACCTTTACCTTTACCCATACGCACTGCCAGCGGCTTTTCAGTGATCGGTTTGTCCGGGAATACACGGATCCAGATCTTACCTTGACGCTTAACTGCACGGGTCATAGCACGACGTGCTGCTTCGATCTGACGGGCAGTCAGACGACCACGGCCAACAGCTTTCAGACCGAAGCTGCCGAAGCTAACATCCGCGCCAGCAGCCAGACCGCGGTTACGGCCTTTGTGCATTTTACGGAATTTTGTACGCTTTGGTTGTAACATCAGCGACGCTCCTTATTTACGGCCTTTACGCTGCTGCTTTTTAGGTTGCGCAGCCGGTTTTTCCGGTTGTTCAACAGCAGCCATACCACCCAGGATCTCGCCTTTGAAGATCCACACTTTAACGCCGATTACACCGTAAGTGGTGTGCGCTTCAGAGGTGTTGTAGTCGATGTCAGCACGCAGAGTGTGCAGAGGTACGCGACCTTCGCGGTACCATTCGGTACGTGCGATTTCCGCGCCGCCCAGACGGCCGCTAACTTCAACTTTGATACCTTTAGCGCCCAGACGCATTGCGTTCTGTACAGCACGCTTCATAGCACGACGGAACATAACGCGACGTTCCAGCTGAGAAGTGATGCTGTCAGCAACCAATTTTGCGTCCAGTTCAGGCTTACGCACTTCGGCGATATTGATCTGAGCAGGAACGCCAGCAATATCCGCTACGACTTTGCGCAGTTTTTCTACGTCTTCGCCTTTCTTACCGATAACGATACCCGGGCGAGCAGTGTGAATGGTCACACGGATGCTCTTAGCCGGACGCTCGATAACGATACGAGATACAGACGCCTTCGCCAGTTCCTTAGTCAGGTACTGACGTACTTTAAAATCGCTGTCCAGGTTGTCAGCGAATTCTTTGGTGTTCGCAAACCAGGTTGAGTTCCATGGTTTTACAATACCCAGGCGAATACCATTAGGATGTACTTTCTGACCCATTGCTAGTCTCCAGAGTCTCAGCGATCGGACACAACCACAGTAATGTGGCTGGTGCGCTTCAGGATGCGATCTGCACGACCTTTTGCACGCGGCATAATGCGCTTCATGCTCGGGCCTTCGTCTACGAAAATTTTCGTAACTTTCAGATCGTCAATGTCAGCGCCATCGTTGTGTTCAGCGTTAGCAATGGCAGATTCCAGGACTTTCTTAACCAGTACAGCCGCTTTCTTATTGGTGTAGGTCAGAATATCAAGGGCCTGCGACACTTTCTTACCGCGAATCAGGTCTGCAACAAGGCGAACCTTCTGAGCAGAAGAACGAGCATGGCGATGTTGAGCTAAAGTTTCCATCTCTTCCTCCTACCTTATTTCTTCTTCGCTTTTTTATCAGCAGCGTGGCCGCGATAAGTACGAGTCGGTGCGAATTCACCCAGTTTGTGACCGACCATTTCGTCGGAAACAAATACCGGAACGTGCTGACGACCATTATGGACAGCGATGGTCAAACCGATCATGTTAGGAAAGATCGTTGAACGACGGGACCAAGTGCGCAGGGGCTTCTTGTCTCCGCTTTCCACCGCTTTCTCTACCTTCTTCAGCAAGTGCAGGTCAATAAAAGGACCTTTCTTGAGAGAACGTGGCATGGCTTATCCTCTAAAATTATTTGCTACGGCGACGTACGATGAATTTATCAGTACGCTTGTTGCTGCGGGTCTTCTTACCTTTGGTCTGAACGCCCCACGGAGTTACCGGGTGCTTACCAAAGTTACGACCTTCACCACCACCATGTGGGTGGTCGACTGGGTTCATCGCAGTACCGCGAACGGTAGGACGAACACCACGCCAGCGTGCAGCACCTGCTTTACCCAGAACGCGCAGCATATGCTCAGCATTGCCAACTTCGCCCAGAGTTGCACGGCAGTCTGCTTCGACTTTACGCATTTCACCAGAACGCAGACGCAGGGTGACATAAGCACCATCACGAGCAACGATCTGAACGTAAGTACCAGCGGAACGTGCCAGCTGACCGCCTTTACCTGGTTTCATTTCTACGTTATGAACGGTAGAACCAACCGGGATATTGCGCATCGGCAGGGTGTTACCTGCTTTGATTGCAGCATCAACGCCAGACTGAATCTGGTCGCCAGCTTTCAGGCCTTTAGGGGCCAGGATGTAACGGCGTTCACCGTCTTTGTACAGAACCAGCGCGATGTTCGCGGAGCGGTTCGGATCGTACTCAAGACGTTCAACAACTGCCGGGATACCGTCTTTGTTGCGTTTGAAGTCAACAATACGATAAGCCTGCTTGTGACCACCACCGATGTGACGAGTGGTGATGCGGCCATTGTTGTTACGACCACCGGATTTGCTGTTTTTTTCAACCAGCGGAGCAAAAGGTTTGCCCTTGTGCAGCTCTGGGTTGACCACTTTAACAACGTGGCGACGACCCGGAGATGTCGGTTTACATTTAACAACTGCCATTGTATTACTCCTCCGACTTACTCAGCGCCGCCGACGAAGTCCAGATTCTGGCCTTCCTTCAGGGTGACGTAAGCTTTTTTCCAGTCGCTACGACGACCGATACGCTGTCCGTGACGTTTAACTTTCCCTTTAACTACCAGGGTGTTAACGACTTCGACTTCGACTTCAAACAGTTTCTGCACAGCAGCTTTGATTTCTGCTTTGGTCGCGTCTTTAGCAACTTTGAGAACGATGGTGTTAGTTTTTTCCATCGCAGTAGACGCTTTTTCAGAAACGTGCGGTGCGCGCAGCACTTTCAGCAGACGTTCTTCACGAATCATGCCAGCATCTCCTCAACTTGCTTAACAGCATCAGCAGTCATTACGACTTTGTCGAAGGCGATCAGGCTAACCGGGTCGATACCAGTTGCATCGCGTACGTCAACCTTGTGCAGGTTGCGCGCAGCCAGGAACAGGTTTTCGTCCAGCTCACCGGTGATGATCAGCACATCTTCCAGAGCCATGTCTTTCAGTTTCTGTGCCAGCAGCTTAGTTTTAGGCGCTTCTACAGAGAATGATTCGACAACGATCAGACGATCCTGACGTACCAGTTCGGACAGAATGCTTTTCAGCGCGCCGCGGTACATCTTTTTGTTAACTTTTTGACTGTGGTCCTGTGGACGAGCAGCGAAGGTCACGCCACCTGAACGCCAGATCGGGCTCTTGATAGAACCTGAACGCGCACGGCCGGTACCTTTCTGGCGCCACGGCTTTTTGCCTGAACCAGTTACTTCAGCACGAGTCTTCTGAGCACGAGTACCCTGACGAGCACCAGCTGCATAAGCAACAACAACCTGGTGAACCAGCGCTTCGTTGAAATCACGACCGAAGGTAGTTTCGGAAACAGTCAGCGCGCTCTGCGCGTCTTTCAATACTAATTCCATTGCTATCCCCTTACGCCTTCACAGCTGGTTTAACGATCAGGTCGCAACCGGTCGCACCCGGAACACCACCTTTAACCAGCAGCAGGTTGCGCTCAGCGTCAACACGTACTACGTCCAGGCTCTGAACGGTTACACGTTCGTTGCCCAGCTGACCTGCCATTTTCTTGCCTTTGAACACTTTGCCCGGAGTCTGGTTCTGACCGATAGAACCCGGAACGCGGTGAGACAAGGAGTTACCGTGAGTAGCGTCCTGGGTACGGAAGTTCCAGCGCTTAACGGTACCAGCGAAACCTTTACCTTTAGAGGTACCGGTTACGTCAACTTTTTTAACGTCAGCAAACAGTTCAACGCTAATGTTCTGACCAACGGTGTATTCTTCACCATCTGCCAGACGGAACTCCCACAGGCCGCGGCCAGCTTCTACGCCAGCTTTAGCAAAGTGGCCAGCTTCCGGCTTAGTTACGCGGTTAGCTTTTTTAGCACCGGTGGTAACCTGAACAGCGCGATAGCCATCGTTAGCCAGATCTTTAACCTGAGTAACGCGGTTTGCTTCAACTTCGATAACGGTTACTGGGATAGATACGCCATCTTCAGTGAAGATGCGGGTCATACCCACTTTTTTACCGACTAAACCAATCATTGTATCAACCTCTCAATCGCTCGATGACCTGATTAACCCAGGCTGATCTGCACGTCTACACCGGCAGCCAGGTCCAGACGCATCAGAGCATCAACGGTTTTTTCAGTTGGCTCAACGATGTCAACCAGACGCTTGTGAGTACGGATCTCGTACTGATCACGCGCGTCTTTGTTGACGTGCGGGGAGATCAGAACGGTGAAACGCTCTTTGCGGGTCGGCAGCGGGATCGGACCACGAACCTGCGCACCAGTGCGCTTGGCAGTCTCGACGATTTCCGCGGTTGATTGATCGATCAGACGATGATCAAACGCTTTCAAACGGATACGGATTCTTTGGTTCTGCATGAGACCAGAGCTCCAATTATTTTATAGACGAAATAGTTACTCCTCAAACCCATTACGATTGATGGGAGAGTGTAACCGTTCTTACAGAGTTCCCCGATTGGGAACATTGTCTGGTATTGCTTTCGCAGTACCGGTGGCTCATATCGAACCGCTGTCAATATTAGACAAGCCCGCGCATTATACGTAAATCTCAGTCTTAAGCAAGTGCCGCGTAGAAATTAATCACTCTTACGCAGATGCGAGTGCTATTCCACTCTGATTGTATACGCTTTTACGCGACGCAAATTCCCTGGAAAGACGCCAGCAAAATGGATATTCGGGCGTTGTGCAGTTAGCGCTACTTGCCTGATAGTTAGCTCTTTCTCGCACCGGATTGAGACATGAATACTGAACTTCCCTTTTTGCTGATTTATATCTCTCTATCCGGACTGCTTGGGGTTCAGGATTTGCGTACTGGCCTATTGCCCGACAAATTTACCTGCCCTCTTCTCTGGAGTGGTCTTCTTTTTCATCAATGTTGCAACCCCACACAGTTGTCCGATGCACTTTGGGGAGCCATTGCAGGGTATGGTGTATTTTCTCTGTTCTATTGGGGATACCGCCTGGCATGGCATCAAGAAGGATTAGGCTATGGAGACGTAAAATTTCTCGCCGCACTTGGCGCGTGGCATCGATGGGACTCATTACCTCTGTTGATCTTACTTGCCGCCGGGCTGGCTTGCTGCATGACAGGTGTAGCATTTATAACGCATGGAAAAAAGAAACTAAAAAACCCGCTGCCTTTTGGGCCATATCTGGCGGCTGCGGGTTTTGTTGTTGGCTGGCTAAATCTGATACAGGGCGGTTAGTCGCTGACCTTAATTTGCGATTGCAGATAGTTTTGCAATCCAAGTTTTCCAATCAGATCCAACTCCGTTTCGAGCCAATCGATATGCCCTTCTTCTTCGGTCAGGATCTCAATCATCATGTCCCGACTAACATAGTCATGAACGCTATCGGCGTAAGCAATGGCTTCGCGTAAATCTTTCGCACCATCAAGCTCGAGTCGAAGATCGGATTGCAGCATCTCTTCAACATCTTCACCAATCCCCAACTTACCTAGATCTTGTAAGTTTGGGAGACCTTCTAAGAATAAAATACGCTCAATATATTTATCAGCGTGTTTCATCTCATCTATTGATTCATGGTACTCAACATCATTGAGGCGAGTCAGTCCCCAGTTTTTAAACATACGGGCATGGAGAAAATACTGGTTGATTGCGACAAGCTCATTTCCCAATAGTTTATTGAGATAATTTATGATTTTAACATCACCTTTCATTTTATAGTCCCTCCGCTTCCACTCTTAGAGCGTAGATGGGGCTACAGGGATGTCAAAAAAAAGAGTGTGACTTAGGCGATCTCTTTAAATTCTGGCATTTGAGTTAATTCATCCTGCATGACTTCACGCGCAGCACGAATGCACTTACCGCACTGATTTCCAACAGGAATAAACTTACGTAATTGCTGAAAGGACTGAGGATGAAACTGGCGAACAGCCTGACGAATTTTTTTATCACTTATCGCATTACACAAACAAACGTACATGATCGCTCCCGTTCAATTTCTGCGCAAAGTGTAAATGAGAATAGTTATGATTACAATAGCACAACGCTATTTACGCGGCGGGAGAATGAATAAAAAATGCGAATAAATATGACAGCTACTAAATTGCAGGCAGCAAAAAGGGCGCCTAAGCGCCCTTTTTAAGCTCAAAGCTAATTAATCAATAATTAGCTCATTACTTTAGCAACAACGCCCGCACCTACAGTACGGCCGCCTTCACGGATTGCGAAACGCAGACCGTCATCCATCGCGATCGGGTGGATCAGGGTAACAACCATTTTGATGTTGTCGCCCGGCATTACCATCTCTACGCCTTCCGGCAGTTCGATGGTACCCGTCACGTCAGTAGTACGGAAGTAGAACTGCGGACGGTAGCCTTTGAAGAACGGAGTATGACGGCCGCCTTCGTCTTTGGACAGAATGTACACTTCAGATTCGAACTTGGTGTGCGGCTTGATAGAGCCCGGCTTAGCCAGTACCTGACCACGTTCGATTTCTTCACGTTTGATACCACGCAGCAGAACACCAACGTTCTCACCAGCACGGCCTTCGTCCAGCAGTTTGCGGAACATTTCAACGCCGGTACAGGTAGACTTGGCAGTCTCTTTGATACCAACGATTTCAACTTCTTCACCAACTTTGATGATACCGCGTTCTACACGACCGGTAACAACGGTACCACGACCGGAGATGGAGAATACGTCTTCGATTGGCAGCAGGAACGGCTTATCGATAGCACGTTCTGGTTCCGGGATGTAAGAATCCAGGAAGCCAGCCAGTTCGATGATTTTCGCTTCCCACTCTGCTTCGCCTTCCAGCGCTTTCAGAGCAGAACCACGAACGATCGGAGTGTCGTCGCCCGGGAAATCGTACTGAGACAGAAGTTCACGAACTTCCATTTCTACCAGTTCCAGCAGCTCTTCGTCATCAACCATGTCGCATTTGTTCAGGAACACGATGATGTACGGAACGCCTACCTGACGACCCAGCAGGATGTGCTCACGAGTCTGCGGCATCGGGCCGTCAGTCGCAGCAACAACCAGGATCGCGCCGTCCATCTGCGCAGCACCGGTGATCATGTTTTTAACATAGTCGGCGTGGCCCGGGCAGTCTACGTGTGCGTAGTGGCGAGTCGGGGTGTCATATTCAACGTGAGAAGTGTTGATGGTGATACCACGAGCTTTTTCTTCCGGCGCGTTATCGATCTGGTCGAATGCACGAGCAGCACCGCCGTAGGTTTTAGCCAGTACGGTAGTGATTGCAGCGGTCAGGGTAGTTTTACCGTGGTCAACGTGGCCGATGGTGCCGACGTTAACGTGCGGTTTTGTACGTTCAAATTTTTCTTTAGACACGGCTATATTCCTTACTATAGTGCTCTCCCCTATGGAGAGAGCACGGGACTTAGGTTTTAATCCTGTGGATTATTTACCACGGGCTTCAATAACGGCCTGAGCAACGTTGTTCGGCGCATCGTCGTACTTCAGGAACTCCATGGAGTAAGAAGCACGGCCTTTGGTCAGAGAACGCAGCTGGGTTGCATATCCGAACATTTCAGACAGCGGAACTTCAGCATGGATAACAACGCCAGTGACGTTGGATTCCTGACCACGAAGCATACCACGACGGCGGCTCAAGTCACCGATTACGTCACCGGTGTTCTCTTCCGGAGTCTCTACTTCAACCTTCATGATAGGCTCAAGCAGAACTGGTTTCGCTTTCTTAAAGCCATCTTTGAAGGCGATAGAAGCGGCCAGTTTAAACGCCAGCTCAGAGGAGTCAACGTCATGGTAAGAACCGAAGTGCAGACGCACGCCCAGATCAACAACCGGGTAACCAGCCAGCGGGCCAGATTTCAGCTGTTCCTGGATGCCTTTATCAACGGCCGGGATGTATTCGCCAGGAATTACACCACCTTTGATGTCGTTGATGAACTCGTAGCCTTTCGGGTTTGAACCCGGCTCCAGCGGGTACATGTCGATAACAACATGACCGTACTGACCGCGACCACCAGACTGCTTAGCGTGTTTACCTTCAATATCGGTAACTTTCGCGCGAATCGCTTCACGGTAAGCAACCTGAGGTTTACCGACGTTCGCTTCAACGTTGAATTCACGCTTCATACGGTCAACGATGATGTCGAGGTGCAGCTCACCCATACCAGCGATAATGGTCTGGTTAGATTCTTCGTCAGTCCATACGCGGAATGACGGGTCTTCTTTAGCCAGACGGCCCAGAGCCAGACCCATTTTTTCCTGGTCAGCTTTGGTTTTCGGTTCTACCGCGATGGAAATTACCGGCTCAGGGAATTCCATACGTTCCAGAATGATCGGGTGATCCGGGTCACACAGAGTGTCACCAGTGGTCACGTCTTTCAGACCGATAGCAGCAGCGATATCGCCCGCGCGAACTTCTTTGATCTCTTCACGTTTGTTAGCGTGCATCTGTACGATACGGCCGAAACGTTCACGTGCAGTTTTCACGGAGTTCAGGATGGTGTCACCGGAGTTAACCACACCAGAGTACACGCGGAAGAAGGTCAGGTTACCCACGAACGGGTCGGTAGCGATTTTGAATGCCAGAGCAGCAAACGGCTCGTCATCGCTAGCATGACGCTCAGCAGGAGTATCTTTACCGTCGTCCAGAATACCGTTGATCGCAGGTACGTCGACTGGGGATGGCAGGTAATCAATTACCGCATCCAGCATCGCCTGAACACCTTTGTTCTTGAACGCAGAACCACAGGTTACCAGGATGATTTCGTTGTTCAGAACACGCTGACGCAGAGCTTTTTTGATCTCTTCTTCAGTCAGTTCTTCACCACCCAGGTATTTCTCCATCAGCTCTTCTGAAGCTTCCGCAGCGGACTCGATCAGGTTCTGGTGCCATTCTTCAGCCAGTTCCTGCATGTCAGCCGGGATATCTTCATAAGTGAAGGTTACGCCTGCATCTTCTTCGTTCCAGTTGATGGCTTTCATTTTCACCAGGTCAACAACACCGGTGAACGCTTCTTCAGCGCCAATTGCCAGCTGCAGCGGAACAGGGTTCGCGCCCAGACGGGTTTTGATCTGACCAACAACTTTCAGGAAGTTCGCACCCATACGGTCCATTTTGTTAACGAACGCAATGCGCGGAACTTTATATTTGTTTGCCTGACGCCATACGGTTTCAGACTGAGGCTGAACACCACCAACTGCGCAGTAAACCATTACTGCACCATCAAGCACACGCATGGAACGTTCTACTTCGATTGTGAAGTCAACGTGCCCCGGGGTGTCGATGATGTTTACGCGATGCGGTTCGTACTGCTTAGCCATACCAGACCAGAATGCAGTAGTCGCTGCGGAGGTGATAGTAATACCACGCTCCTGCTCCTGCTCCATCCAGTCCATGGTGGCTGCGCCGTCATGAACTTCACCGATTTTATGGTTTACACCGGTGTAGAACAGAATACGTTCGGTAGTAGTGGTTTTACCGGCGTCGATGTGCGCACTGATACCGATGTTACGGTAGCGCGCGATGGGTGTTGTACGAGCCATTTGATTCCTCGTTTATCTTTTAGGCGTTCAATTTAAGTAGCCCAAAGCGGGCTGCTTACTAGAAGCGCCCGCCTGGTGACTAAAACTCCGAAGGGATTACCAACGGTAGTGTGCGAACGCCTTGTTGGCTTCTGCCATACGGTGAACGTCTTCACGTTTCTTAACTGCAGTACCTTTGTTTTCTGCAGCATCAGAAAGTTCGTTCGCCAGGCGCAGAGCCATGGATTTATCACCGCGTTTACGAGCAGCTTCAACGATCCAACGCATTGCCAGAGCATTACGACGGACCGGACGGACTTCAACTGGTACCTGATAAGTAGAACCACCAACGCGGCGAGACTTAACTTCGACAGTCGGGCGCACGTTTTCGAGAGCTACTTCGAAAGCTTCCAGTTCGTTTTTACCAGAACGCTGAGCCAGGGTCTCCAGCGCGCTGTATACGATAGTTTCGGCAGTAGATTTTTTACCATCTACCATCAGGATATTTACAAATTTAGCCAGCAGTTCTGATCCGAACTTCGGATCCGGCAGAATTTTACGCTGACCAATGACGCGACGACGTGGCATGGAAATACTCCGTTGTTAATTCAGGATTGTCCAAAACTCTAAGAGTTTAGTTTGACATTAATATAAAACGTTTGGCCTTACTTAACGGAGAACCATTAAGCCTTAGGACGTTTCACGCCATACTTGGAGCGTGATTGCTTACGGTCTTTAACGCCGGAGCAGTCAAGCGCACCACGAACGGTGTGGTAACGAACACCCGGGAGGTCTTTTACACGACCGCCACGGATCAGGATCACGGAGTGCTCCTGCAGGTTGTGACCTTCACCACCGATGTAGGAAGTCACTTCAAAACCGTTAGTCAGACGAACACGGCAAACTTTACGCAGTGCGGAGTTCGGTTTTTTAGGAGTGGTAGTATATACACGAGTACATACGCCACGTTTCTGCGGGCATGCTTCCAGCGCAGGCACGTTGCTTTTTGCAACTTTGCGTGCACGTGGTTTGCGTACCAGCTGGTTAACTGTTGCCATTAAATAGCTCCTGGTTTTAGCTTTTGCTTCGTAAACACGTAATAAAACGACCTCATACAATATGAGGACGCAGAATTTTAGGTCGGTGTCGAAAAGGTGTCAAGAAATATACAACGATCCCACAATTACCAGGACATCTGGCTGGGATGCTTCACCGTAAGTCTGACGAAGTCAGTATAGCTAACCCTGACGACACTGTCTGAAATTTGACCGCTCAACCCACGAGCCTTAATGTCTTCTTCCAGTACATAGACCTTAATGGAGGCATTTTGCAGACTTTCAAGGAAACGGCTTCCTTCGATTGCTGCCGTCACGCCATCCTGGAGCAATAAAAGCTCATCGTCTTTATCTACCAGGCGAAGAAGAGAGGAGAAATCGGTAAGCCACGCGGAGCGATGTAGTGTGTGCAGCATGAGAGTCTCAAAACCTTAAAATGACGTCAAAGTTGCCTAACTCACGGCGTAAATCTTCCGGTTCAAGCGCCGTCGCATCAACCACAAAATTCGCTCCCTCTGCCAGGCCTCGCTCACGCAATGAGGCCGCACAAAGCCAGCATTGTTCTATATCGTACAATCCTAACAGTTTGAAAGTAGCAATATAGTCTCTCGCCAGAACGACATCCGGTTGTTGCCCCTGGAGGATCTGGAAGACACCATCACCGATAAAGAACACACCGAGATCTTCCGTTAATGCAGATGTCGCCAGTAAAGCATCCAGTCCTTCGCGGCCGGATGCGCTGCCGTGCGGCACAGTAGAAAAAACAAAGGCAACACGTTTCATTAAAACTGCACCACGCGATCGCACGTCAGGGATGCTTCAGCCAGCGATCCAAGACCGCTGAGAGTAAATCCTGATTGTAAATTAGCACCAGACAACCCTAGCCGTGTTGCTTCAGTCTCATCAACAACACCACGCCGCAAGGCTGCCGCAACACAGATATTCAGCGCCACACCATGCTGTTGGTGAAGCTTTTGCCAGGCTCGAACTAAATCAAATTCATCACTGGCGGGCGATGTCAGAACGTTCGCGTTATACACGCCCTCACGATAAAAGAAAACGCTACACAACTCGTGTCCTTCTTCGAGTAGCGCATGCGCAAATTGCAATGCGCTACTCGCTTGCTGTGTGCCGTAGGCGGGCCCGGTTACCATGATGGCAAAACGCATTACTTATCTTGCCCCTGGAAATCACCGCTTTTGAACTGGCGAATATAGAGGTAGACCGTGTGCTTAGAGATGTTCAAACGATCGGCGACCTGATTGATCGCATCTTTAATATCGAAGATCCCTTTCTCATACAGGTTCAGGACAATCTGACGATTCTTGGCATTGTTGGAGACATTACGATCGGCGTTCACTTCTTCAATGGTGAACTCCAGCGTCTGCGTCACCAGATCTTCGACTGAGGACGCGAAGTTCACGGCTGATCCCACTTCCGGGGTCTCCGGTGGGATAAAGGTATTCATTATCTGCGAGAAAGGAACATCAAGGTTCATGTTGATGCACAGCAGACCAATCACGCGATGCTCACGGTTGCGAATGGCAATCGTCACCGACTTCATCAAGACACCGCTTTTCGCGCGTGTGAAATAACACTTCGACACGCTGCTATCCGCACCCGTCATATCATGCAGCATACGCAACGCAAGGTCGGTAATCGGCGAGCCAATTTTACGGCCCGTGTGTTCACCGTTAGCGATGCGAATGGCCGAGCATTTCAAATCCTGCAAAGAGTGCAATACGATTTCACAATGGGAACCAATGAGCATCGCCAACCCGTCCACTACCGCTTCATAGGATTTAAGGATATCGAAGTCGGTTTGATCGAAAGGACGTTGATCCAGTAAATCTAGCTCACTGGTTTCGTTGGTTAAAAGCGACCTGGACATGAAAAAAAGCACTCCTTTTCAGGAGCCTGTCGTTATGTTGTCAGGGCAGGCTCATCACTATTATAGGGGCATCTAAAGTAATACAGCGCACAAGGCGCTTTCCAGTATTAATTATATCCTGTCGATAATAAAAAACCGCCGCCCTGTGGGCGGCGGTTTTTGTTCTCTTACTTTTTGCTGCTGTCTGCAGCTTTATCAGCCGGTGCAGCTTCTGGCTGCGCATCGGCTTTTGGTGCCGGTTTGATATCTAACAGCTCAACATCAAAGACCAGCGTGGAGTTTGCCGGGATGCCCGGAACGCCAGTTTTACCGTATGCCAGATCCGGTGGGATAACCAACTGGATTTTGCCGCCTTTCTTGATGTTTTTCAGGCCTTCAGTCCAGCCTGGAATAACACCGTCAAGACGGAAAGAGAGCGGCTCACCACGGGTGTAAGAGTTATCAAACTCTTTACCATCGATCAGCGTACCTTTGTAGTTTACGACTACAGTATCGCTGTCTTTCGGAGCGGCACCGGTACCTTCTTTCTCTACTTTGTAGACCAGGCCAGTGGCAGAGGTTTTAACGCCTTTCTCTTTAGCAAATTTCTCGCGGTATACTTTACCTTTGGCTTCGTTGTCAGCCGCGTCTTTTTCCATTTTTGCCTGAGCGGAGCTCTTCACGCGCGCTTCAAATGCCTGCAGAGTTTGTTCGATTTCCTGGTCAGACAGTTTGCTCTTATCTGCAAACGCATCCTGAACACCCGCGATCAACTGATCTTTATCCAGTTTGATGCCCAGTTTTTCCTGTTCTTTCAGGGAGTTTTCCATATAACGACCCAGGGACGCGCCCAGCGCGTAAGCGGCTTTTTGGTCGTCATTTTTGAATGCTGCTTTGCTGTCAGCAGTAGCGGCTGGTTTCGCGGCATCAGCAGCGAAGGTGATCGGGGCATGCAGTGCAACGGCCATTGTGGTCGCCAGCAGCGTTACTTTAAACAGTGATTTCATCCATCTCTCCAGGGCCGGGGCATCTCACCCCAAGGTTAACTAACATAAAAATGTACTATAAAGCGTTGCAGAACAAATCAACATACAGGCACGCCCTATTATCACCACTTTTCAGACTCTTTTTGTTTAAATTAGTTTCGTGACCGAAGATTGTGTGCTGTGCAAACAGGCAAAGTTAAGTAGAATTCGCCGCAGTCCGCGATCTGCCGGAGAAAAACAGAAGAGGTGAATCATGCAGGATACAACGATGGAAACTCGCCTGGCTGAACTGGAGAGTCGCCTGGCGTTTCAGGAGATAACCATTGAGGAGCTGAACGTAACCGTGACCGCGCATGAACTGGAAATGGCCAAACTGCGCGACCATCTGCGTCTGCTGACAGAAAAGCTCAAAGCCACTCAGCCGTCTCATATCGCGTCACAGTCTGAAGAGACCCCTCCGCCACATTATTGAGACACAAAAAAAGCGGGATATTCCCGCTTTTTTTGTGTCCGAAAGCGCTAACACTTATCGGATCTACTCACATATACCCAAAGGATTTCAAATCACAGCAAGGCGGCAAGCTTGAGGAAGTCCTGGGAGCATAGATAACTATGTGACCAGGATTCGAAAGCGCAGCCAACACCGCTGTGGGTTGAAAGACGAAGGGTATTAGTGGCAACCGCAGCCGCCGCCGTTACCTTTACCACCACCGCCGCAGCAGCCTTCGCCGCCGTGCTCGTGACCATGGTCGTGACCGTGACCACCGCAGCAACCGTCATGACCGTGGTCATGATCGTGGTCGTGGCCGTGCGCGCCGTGAACGTGGCCATGAGCCAGTTCTTCTTCGGTCGCTTCGCGGATCGCGACAACTTCGACGTTGAATTTCAGATTCTGGCCAGCCAGCATGTGGTTACCGTCAACCACAACGTGGTCGTCTTCCACTTCGGTAATTTCTACCGGTACCGGCCCCTGGTCAGTTTCAGCCAGGAAACGCATGCCAACCTGCAGTTCGTCAACGCCCATGAAGACGTCTTTAGGAACACGCTGCACCAGGTTTTCGTCGTACTGACCGTATGCGTCGTTTGCGCCAACAGCAACATCGAATTTGTCGCCAACTTCATGACCGTCCAGCGCTGTTTCCAGGCCAGAAATCAGGGAACCGTGACCATGCAGGTAGTCCAGCGGTGCACTCACCGGAGACTCATCAACCAACACACCGTCTTCTGTACGTACCTGATAGGCCAGGCTGACCACCAGGTCCTTTGCTACTTTCATGATATCTCCTGAGCATGGAAAGAATAGTGGCGCAGATTGTAGCGGAATTCTGCACCCGTGTACCCTCTAGCTTAAAAAAAGCTGCGGCATATCGCTAGTCCGGATGAAAAATCCCGATCACTTGCTCTTCTTTGCGAACGTGCTCGCGGGCCTGTTTATCGGCCTCGCGCATCTGATGACCGCACTTAACACACTCAACAATATCGATATTATTTTCACGCCACATCGCCAGCGAATCCTGCGCCTGGCAGGACGGACATTTTGCGCCTGCAATAAAACGTTTACGAATTGCCATGGTTATCCTCTACTCAAATTCATCCCAGCCATCCAGCTGGCGCCGTTCTTTCTGCATCTCCCGCTGGAAAATCTCCTCCAGCTCGCGTCGGGCCTCTCTGGCACGAGAGATTTGCACCGTATCGGTGTGCATTGGGATCAATTCCCGTAGCATGTGCATATCGAGTCGACGAAAATGCAACTGGGCACGCTGCGCCTGATGCGGATGCATCCCCAACGACACCAGCGCTTTGCGCCCCAGTTCCAGTGCGCTCGAGAAAGTTTCACGGGAAAACTGCGTGACACCTGCCTGTAATAACTCATGCGCCTCTACACGTCCGCGCGCTCGCGCAAGAATATGCAAATGCGGAAAATGTTGTTGGCACAATTCCACCAGCTTCATCGTGTCTTCAGGTTCATTGCAGGTGATCACAATAGACTGCGCCGCCTCTGCGCCAGCGGAACGTAAAAGCTCCACCTGTGTGGCATCGCCGTAATAGACTTTATAGCCATATTTACGCATCAGATTCACCGCACTAATATCCCGTTCCAGAACGGTAATACGCATCTTATTGGCCATTAACAGGCGACCGATGACCTGGCCAAAGCGCCCAAACCCCACCACAATCACCTGCGGCTTATCGTCTTCCACCCAGGGTTTTTCATCTTCTTCATCCGGGCCGTTAAACTGGCGGGAGAGCCATTTATCAATCAGCTTCATCAGCAGTGGCGTGGTCATCATCGACAGCGTGACGGTTACCAGCAAAAGTGCCATTTGATCGCCCTGAAACAGCCGCTGGGAAGATGCTGTTGAAAAAAGCACGAAGGCAAATTCTCCACCCTGGCTTAGCACCCCCGCAAATTGCATCCGCTCCGAGCTTCTCATGCCGTTCAGCCGCGCCAACACATAGAGCACCAGCGTCTTCACGATGACCAGTACTATCACGCTCGCCACTACCCACAAAATATGGGTATAAAGCACGCCAAGGTTAAGTGACATCCCCACAGAGATGAAAAATAACCCGAGCAAAAGCCCTTTAAAGGGATCAATCGCCGTTTCCAGTTCATGTCGGTATTCGCTTTCCGCCAGCAGCACGCCAGCGATAAACGTTCCCAGCGCCATCGACAGCCCCAGCGCATCCATAAATAAAGCAGAACCCAGCACCAACAGCAGCGTCGCAGCGGTGAACACTTCCCGCACGCCGGACCCCGCAATAAAGCGAAATACAGGACGCAGCAGATAGCGTCCGCCAATCAACATGCCAGCAAAAGCCAACACTTTCATGCCCACTTTGATCCAGTCAAAATGTTCATCGGCTGATCCTGCTAACAGCGGAACCAGCGCCAACGCCGGGATCACCGCCAGATCCTGGAACAACAGCACCGAAAAGCCCAGTTGTCCGGATTCGCTGCGGTTCATCCCTTTTTCCCGCATCAGCTGTAACGCCATTGCGGTCGATGACATCGCCAGACCAATGCCGCCAACCACTGCCGCCTGCCAGGAAAAGTCAGTGAGCATCAATAACCCTGCCAGGACAAGCGCGCTAAGTAACACCTGCGCGGCACCGACACCAAAAATTGAACGCCGCAATTGCCATAGTTTGGCCGGGTTAAGTTCCAGCCCGATGATGAACATCAGGAAGACCACGCCCAGCTCGGAGAAGTGCAGAATTTCATCCACATCGCTGATGAATCCAAGTCCCCATGGGCCAATAGCGATCCCCGCCAGCAAATAACCCAACACCGGTCCAATACCCAGCCGCGATGCCAACGGCACCGCAGCCACCGCCGCGAAAAGGAACAGCACTCCCGCAGTCAATAAATCAGAACCTTCCATCAGCGGCCTCCCACAGGGATCGGATTCGCCAGCCAGTCACCATACGCTTTCGCATGGCTGTCCAGCTCCTGCTTCGTTTGCCGTCTGGCCCAGTAAACGATGATGGGGCTCATCCAGTGCATCCGGCACATTCCTGCCGTCAGCTCGAAAGGGCGCAGCACATCACTCATCGGATAGCGGTTTAGCGCGTCATAGCGGTAGGCGCTTTCCGGTTCGCCGGTAGTGATCACACTCCGCCAGTACTTTCCCGCCAGTTGATTCCCTCCGGGGCCACTGGCAAACCCGCGGCTCAGTACGCGGTCAAGCCACTCCTTTAGCAGGGCCGGGCAGCTATAGGTATAGAGCGGATGTTGAAAAACAATCACATCATGCTCACGCAGCAGTTCCTGCTCGTGAGAAATATCGATAAAAAAATCGGGATAGTGCGCGTATAGGTCGTGCACGGTAACATTACTGAGCTGTATGGCCGGTTTAAGCAGAACCCGGTTCGCGACCGAGTCCTGAGATTCCGGATGGGCATACAGCAGCAACACTTTCGCTGGCTGGGACATCATCCCCCTCCCGGTTTTGTCTTTTGTCTATTTTCGGCGTTTTGGGCTACCATTGCGCCTCGGTGCGGCAAACGGCCCACACATTACATTATCATAATGATAAATTAACATAGTCTGAACATACGGCGCCTTATGATTGTTTTCTCATCGTTACAAATTCGTCGCGGCGTGCGCGTCTTGCTGGACAATGCCACGGCCACCATTAATCCCGGGCAGAAGGTTGGCCTGGTGGGTAAAAATGGCTGCGGTAAATCTACCCTGCTGGCATTGCTGAAAAATGAAATCAGCGCTGACGCCGGCGGATTTACGTTCCCGGGAAACTGGCAGCTCGCATGGGTGAATCAGGAAACGCCTGCGTTACCACAGCCTGCGCTGGAATACGTGATTGATGGCGACCGCGAATATCGCCAACTGGAAGCCCAGTTAAACGATGCCAATGAACGTAACGATGGACACGCCATTGCCACCGTCCATGGAAAACTGGATGCCATTGACGCCTGGACCGTACGTTCACGCGCAGCCAGTCTGCTGCATGGCCTCGGTTTCTCTAACGAGCAGCTCGAGCGCCCGGTCAGCGACTTCTCCGGTGGCTGGCGTATGCGTCTCAACCTGGCACAGGCGCTGATTTGCCGTTCAGACCTGCTGCTGCTCGATGAACCGACCAACCACCTCGATCTCGACGCGGTGATCTGGCTGGAAAGATGGCTGAAAAGCTATCAGGGCACGCTGATTTTGATCTCCCACGACCGCGACTTCCTCGATCCGGTGGTGGATAAAATTATCCATATCGAACAACAAACCATGTTCGAGTACACCGGCAACTACAGCGCGTTTGAAATCCAGCGTGCGACCCGCCTCGCGCAGCAACAGGCCATGTACGAAAGCCAGCAGGAGCGTGTGGCGCATCTGCAAAGCTATATCGATCGTTTCCGTGCTAAAGCCACCAAAGCAAAGCAGGCGCAGAGCCGTATCAAAATGCTGGAGCGTATGGAGCTTATCGCTCCAGCCCATGTCGATAACCCTTTCCATTTCAGCTTCCGTGAACCTGAAAGCCTGCCTAATCCGCTGCTGAAAATGGAAAAAGTGAGTGCTGGCTACGGTGATCGCACAATCCTCGACTCTATCAAACTGAATCTGGTGCCGGGTTCTCGCATCGGCCTGTTAGGCCGCAACGGTGCGGGTAAATCAACGCTGATTAAGCTGCTGGCCGGCGAACTGGCCCCCATCAGCGGCGAGATTGGCCTGGCGAAAGGCATCAAGCTGGGCTACTTCGCTCAGCACCAGCTGGAGTTTTTACGCGCCGATGAATCGCCTATCCAGCACCTGGCGCGCATGGCGCCGCAGGAGCTTGAGCAGAAACTGCGAGACTACCTCGGCGGATTCGGCTTCCAGGGCGATAAAGTCAGCGAAGAAACCCGTCGCTTCTCCGGTGGCGAAAAAGCGCGTCTGGTGCTGGCGTTGATCGTCTGGCAGCGCCCGAACCTACTGCTGCTCGATGAACCGACCAACCACCTGGATTTAGATATGCGTCAGGCGCTGACCGAAGCGCTGATCGATTTTGAAGGCGCGCTGGTCGTGGTTTCGCACGACCGTCACCTGATTCGCTCCACCACCGACGACCTCTATCTGGTACACGACAAGAAAGTCGAGCCGTTTGACGGCGATCTGGAGGATTATCAGCAGTGGCTGAGCGATGTGCAAAAACAGGAAAGCCAGGGCGACGAACCGGCGAAAGAGAGCGTTAACAGCGCCCAGGCGCGCAAAGACCAGAAGCGTCGCGAAGCGGAGCTGCGCACCCTGACGCAACCGCTGCGTAAAGAGATTACTCGTCTGGAAAAAGAGATGGAGAAACTGCACGCACAGCTGGCACAGGCAGAAGAGAAACTCGGCGACAGCGAACTGTACGACCAAAGCCGTAAAGCTGAGCTCACGGCATGTCTGCAACAACAGGCAAGCGCGAAGTCCGGGCTGGAAGAGTGTGAGATGGCCTGGCTGGATGCGCAGGAACAGCTTGAGCAGATGCTGGCCGAGTAAGCACAAAATCACATATTGGCTAACCCGCACGCGCTGCGCACGGTATAGTTATTCTTTCCGATTATTAATTGCTCTGGTGTTATGGTTGAAATCACGTCCACAGAAATGACCCCACCTACCGACGATTCGCGAGAATTCCGCCCGATGCGCGGTATCAGTAACCGTCATTTACAGACGATGCTGCCGCGTTTAATTCGCCGCAAGGTGAAGTTCGATGCCCACTGGCAGCGTCTGGAATTGCCTGATGGTGACTTTGTCGATCTGGCATGGAGCGAAGATCCGCAACAGGCGAAACACAAGCCGCGCCTGGTGGTTTTTCACGGTCTGGAAGGCAGCCTGAACAGCCCGTACGCCCACGGCCTGATTGAAGCAGCACAAAAGCGCGGCTGGCTGGGCGTGGTGATGCATTTTCGCGGCTGCAGCGGTGAACCCAATCGTCTGAACCGAATTTATCACTCCGGTGAAACAGAAGACGGCACCTGGTTTTTACACTGGCTGGAGCGTGAGTTAGGTCGTGTACCCACCGCTGCGGTTGGCTATTCGCTCGGTGGAAACATGCTGGCCTGCCTGCTGGCAAAAGAAGGGAACACGATCCCCATTGATGCCGCGGTTATCGTCTCCGCGCCTTTCGTGCTGGAAGCCTGTAGTTACCATATGGACAAAGGATTCTCCAAGGTCTATCAGCGCTACCTGCTTAACCTGTTGAAAGCCAATGCCTCGCGTAAGCTTGAGGCTTATCCTGGCTCGCTGCCTGTGAGTCTGGCCCAGTTGAAATCTCTGCGTCGCATTCGCGATTTTGACGATCTGATCACCGCCAAAATTCACGGTTTCGCCGATGCGATAGACTATTACCGTCAGTGTAGCGCCATGCCGCTGCTTAATCAGATAGCCAAACCCACGCTGATTATTCATGCCAAGGACGATCCGTTTATGGATAGTCATGTGATCCCTGAACCGGAAAATCTGCCCTCACAGGTGGAATATCAGCTCACCGAACACGGCGGCCATGTCGGATTCATTGGCGGTACGATACGCCATCCGGAGATGTGGCTGGAATCCAGAATCCCGGACTGGCTGACAACGTATCTGGAGGCGTCATCATGATCATCCCCTGGCAAGACATCTCCCCGGACGCGCTGGACAATCTGATTGAAAGCTTTGTCTTGCGCGAAGGCACCGATTATGGTGAACATGAACGCTCGCTCGAACAAAAAGTCGCCGACGTCAAACGCCAACTACAATCAGGTGAGGCCGTGCTGGTGTGGTCCGAACTGCATGAAACGGTCAACATTATGCCGAGGAAGCAGATTCACGAGTAACCCGTAGCCGCCGGCCGACTTTACTATAATTACAACCATTTCATGGAGTTGTTATGTCTGCCAAACATCCGGTGATTGCGGTAACAGGATCCAGCGGCGCGGGGACCACCACCACCAGCCTTGCGTTTCGTAAAATTTTCGCGCAGTTAAATCTGCGCGCCGCCGAGGTGGAAGGTGACAGTTTTCATCGCTATACCCGTCCGGAAATGGACATGGCGATTCGCAAAGCACGCGATGCCGGGCGGCATATCAGCTATTTCGGCCCCGAAGCTAACGACTTCGGTCTGCTGGAGCAAACCTTCATTGAATACGGCCAGACAGGCAAAGGTCAGTCGCGTAAATATCTGCACACCTACGATGAGGCCGTACCGTGGAATCAGGTTCCGGGGACATTTACGCCCTGGCAGCCGCTGCCTGAACCGACGGATGTCCTGTTCTATGAGGGACTGCACGGTGGCGTTGTCACCCCACAGCAAAACGTGGCCCGGCATGTCGATCTGCTGGTTGGCGTGGTGCCGATCGTAAACCTGGAGTGGATCCAGAAGCTGACCCGCGATACCAGCGAACGCGGGCATTCACGTGAAGCGGTAATGGACTCGGTGGTGCGCTCAATGGACGATTACATCAATTACATCACCCCACAGTTTTCCCGCACGCATATTAACTTCCAACGCGTACCGACCGTCGATACCTCTAATCCCTTTGCCGCCAGGAGCATTCCGTCACTGGATGAAAGCTTTGTCGTGATTCATTTTCGTAATCTGGAAGGCATCGATTATCCCTGGCTACTGGCCATGCTGCAGGGCTCATTCATTTCGCATATCAATACGTTGGTCGTGCCGGGCGGTAAGATGGGTCTGGCGATGGAATTGATTATGCTACCGCTGGTCCAGCGACTGATGGAAGGTAAAAAGATAGAGTGATATGTGGAAAGCGCCGGATGGCGCTTCGCTTATCCGGCCTACGACTCAACATCATCCTGTAGGCCGGATAAGGCAACGCCGCCATCCGGCATCAGCAATTACGCGGCAACGACTTCATAAGAATGGGTAATGTTCACCGCCTTTTCCAGCATCAGCGCTACGGAACAATACTTCTCCGCCGAGAGGTCAACTGCGCGAGACACAGACGCATCTTTCAGGTCGTTACCCGTTACAATGAAATGCAGGTTGATATGGGTGAACAGGCGCGGCGCTTCATCACGACGCTCGGAGGTCAGCTTCACTTCGCAGTTGGTCACATCCTGACGCCCCTTTTGCAGGATCGACACCACATCAATTGCGCTGCAACCGCCCGCAGCCATTAAGACCATTTCCATCGGGCTCGGCGCTTTATCACCAGAGTTACCGTCCATCAAAATTTGGTGGCCTGAGGCGGACTCACCGAGGAAGGTTAACCCCTCAACCCACTTTACACGCGCTTGCATATTTCGTAACTCCAATGTTTCAATTTTCCTGACAGATTACGCGTACATAACAATTCTCGCAATGGAAGGCGACCTGCGTCATGCTGAAGCGAGACACCAGGAGACACACGGCGAAAGCTATGCTAAAACAGTCAGGATGCTACAGTAATACATTGACGTACTGCATGTATGCAGAGGACATCACATTACAGGCCGTCGCACGTATTGACAGCCCCCTTCCCAGGTAGCGGGAAGCACATTTTTGCAAACCCAGAGACAGGTTGTTTTTTGGCTCTGGAGACAGCTTATAACAGAGGATAACCGCGCATGGTGCTTGGCAAACCGCAAACAGACCCGACTCTCGAATGGTTCTTGTCTCATTGCCATATTCATAAGTACCCATCGAAGAGCACGCTGATTCACCAGGGTGAAAAAGCGGAAACGTTGTATTACATCGTTAAAGGCTCAGTGGCAGTGCTGATCAAAGATGAAGAAGGGAAAGAAATGATCCTCTCTTATCTGAATCAGGGCGATTTTATTGGTGAATTAGGCCTCTTCGAAGAAGGCCAGGAACGTAGCGCCTGGGTACGTGCCAAAACCGCATGTGAAGTCGCTGAAATTTCCTACAAAAAATTTCGCCAATTAATCCAGGTCAACCCAGATATTCTGATGCGTCTGTCTTCTCAGATGGCTCGTCGTCTGCAGGTAACGTCTGAAAAAGTAGGCAACCTTGCCTTCCTCGACGTAACTGGTCGTATCGCCCAGACTCTGCTGAATCTGGCGAAACAGCCTGACGCAATGACTCACCCGGACGGCATGCAGATTAAAATTACCCGCCAGGAAATTGGCCAGATCGTTGGCTGTTCCCGTGAAACCGTTGGTCGTATCCTGAAAATGCTGGAAGATCAGAATCTGATCTCCGCGCATGGTAAGACCATCGTCGTCTACGGCACGCGTTAATCCCATCGACATGGCGTGTTACGTAGTAATGCGCCATTTTTGTTTGCTCCGATGTGGCGAAGACTGATTTATCACCCCGAGATCAACTACGCACTACGACAGACGCTGGTGCTATGTTTACCTGTGGCTGTCGGCCTTATCATTGGTCAGCTTCATCTGGGGCTCTTATTCTCCCTCGTCCCTGCCTGCTGCAATATTGCCGGTCTTGATACCCCGCATAAGCGCTTTTTCAAACGCTTAGTGATTGGCGCGTCTTTGTTTGCCGGATGCAGTCTGATCATGCAGTTACTGCTGGCAAAAGATATACCGCTGCCGCTGATCCTCACCGGCCTGACGCTGATTCTTGGTGTAACCGCAGAATTAGGCCCCCTGCATGCGCGACTACTACCTGCCTCGCTTATCGCGGCAATTTTCACACTCAGTCTGGCAGGTAACATGCCCGTCTGGGAGCCGCTGCTAATCTACGCGCTGGGCACATTGTGGTACGGCCTGTTCAACTGGTTCTGGTTCTGGATGTGGCGCGAGCAGCCGCTGCGTGAATCGCTCAGTTTGTTGTACCGCGAATTAGCCGATTACTGTGAGGCTAAGTACAGCATGCTGACCCAGCATGCCGATCCCGAAAAAGCGCTTCCTCCCCTGCTGGTGCGCCAGCAAAAAGCGGTGGATTTAATTACCCAGTGCTATCAGCAAATGCATATGCTGTCGGCGCATCGCAACAACGATTATAAGCGCCTGCTACGTGCCTTTCAGGAGGCGCTCGATTTACAGGAACATATTTCCGTTAGCCTCCACCAGCCGGAAGAGGTGCAAAAGCTGGTCGAACGTAGCCACGCCGAACAAGTGATTCGCTGGAATGCGCGCACCGTCGCCGAACGCCTTCGCGTACTGGCCGATGATATTTTGTATCACCGTTTGCCGACGCGTTTTTCAATGGATAAACAAATTGGCACGCTGGAGAAAATCGCCAACCAGCATCCGGACAATCCGGTGGGTCAATTTTGCTACTGGCACTTCAGCCGTATTGCCCGTGTGCTACGCACCCAGCGACCACTGTATGCCCGGGATTTAATGGCTGACAAGCAGCGTCGACTGCCGCTGATCCCTGCCCTGAAAAGCTATCTGTCGTTGAAATCCCCGGCGCTGCGCAATGCCGGACGCATCAGCGTCATGTTGAGCATTGCCAGCCTGATGGGCAGCGCCTTACACCTGCCAAAACCCTACTGGATTTTGATGACAATCCTGTTCGTCACGCAAAATGGCTATGGGGCGACCCGGGTACGTATTTTACACCGTTCAGTAGGGACGCTCGTCGGCCTGGTGATCGCCGGCGTCACACTGCACTTTCATATTCAGGAAGGTTACACGCTGGCAGGCATGCTGCTGATAACCCTGGTGAGTTATCTGACCATCCGCAAAAACTACGGCTGGGCTACCGTCGGCTTTACGGTCACCGCGGTATATACCCTGCAACTGCTGACGCTGAACGGGGAACAGTTTATCGTGCCGCGGTTTATCGATACGGTCACTGGCTGCCTGATCGCCTTTGGCGGAATGCTCTGGCTGTGGCCGCAGTGGCAGAGCGGTTTGCTGCGTAAAAACGCCCACGATGCGTTAGAAGCCGATCAGGAGGCTATTCGCCTGATCCTGAGCAACGATCCCCAGGCCACACCGCTGGCGTATCAACGCATGCGGGTCAACCAGGCGCATAACACGCTGTTCAACTCACTTAACCAGGCGATGCAGGAGCCTGGGTTCAACTCGCACTATCTGGCGGACATGAAACTGTGGGTTACGCATAGCCAGTTCATCGTCGAACACATCAACGCAATGACTACGCTGGCAAGGGAACATACGATGCTGACGCCGGATTTGGCGCAGCGGTATCTGGAATCCTGCGAAATTGCGATCCAGCGCTGCCAGCAGCGGCTGGAATATGACGGCCCCGGAAGCTCCGGCGATGTGAATATTCTCGAGGCGCCAGAGATGCTGTCCCATGGGCCTTTAAGCACCCTTGAGCAGCACCTACAGCGGATATTGGGGCATCTGAATACCATGCACACCATTTCGTCGGTAGCATGGCGTCAGCGACCGCACCATGGGATCTGGCTGAGCCGCCGACTGCGGGATATGAAGGGTTAAGAGAGTTGCCGGATGGCGGCGTAACGCCTTATCCGGCCTACGGGGTAAGGTGTGATTCGTAGGCCGGATCAGCGTAGCGCCATCCGGCAATCCATCAACCCACCACTTTCGCCACGGCCTGCGCGAAGCGCTGCATCCCTTCATCAATATCAGCCTGCTCCACCACCAGCGACGGCGCGAAACGCATCACGTCCGGCCCGGCATTCAGTACCATCACGCCTTCATTCGCCGCGGCGTACAAGAAATCACGCGTCTGGCCTTTAAACTGCGGCTTCAGTTCGGCGCCGATCAGCAGTCCCATACCGCGAATGTCGCTGAAAATGTCAAACTGCTGGTCAATTTTCTGCAAATGCTGAACAAACGCCTGGCGTTTGGCCTGAATACCTTCCAGCACTTCCGGCGTGTTGATGATATCAAACGCAGCTCCCGCAACCGCGCAGGCCAGCGGGTTACCGCCGTATGTGGAGCCGTGTGAACCCACGTGGAACGCGGAGGCAATCTCCTGGGTGGTCAGCACCGCGCTCACCGGGAAACCGCCGCCGAGCGCCTTGGCGCTGGTCAGGATATCCGGCGTCACGCCGTAGTGCATATAGGCAAACAGTGAGCCGGTACGCCCCATTCCGCTCTGTACTTCATCAAATACCAACAATGCCTGGTGCTGATCACAAAGTTCACGCAAACCTTGCAGGAATGCCGGCGTTGCCGCAGTAACGCCACCCTCGCCCTGAATAGGTTCGATCACCACCGCACAGGTATGATCGTCCATCACCGCTTTGACCGCATGCAGATCGTTAAACGGTACATGGATGATATCCGCCGGTTTGGGTCCAAAGCCGTCGGAGTATTTCGGCTGCCCGCCGACGGATACGGTAAACAGCGAACGACCGTGAAACGCGTTATGGAAGGCAATAATCTTGGTTTTGAACGGGCTATGGCGCACGCAGGCATAGTGGCGCGCCAGCTTAAAGGCGGTTTCGTTAGCTTCGGTACCGGAGTTCATGAACAGTACGCGTTCGGCGAAGGTTGCATCAATGATTTTACGGCCTAAGCGCAACGCCGGTTCGTTGGTAAAAACATTGCTGGTATGCCACAGGGTTTCGCCCTGAGTTTTTAACGCCTCAACCAGCGCCGGATGGCAATGCCCTAACGCGGTAACTGCAATACCACCCGCGAAATCAACGTACTCTTTACCCTGTTGATCCCATACTCGACTCCCTTTCCCTTTTACCGGGATAAACTCAGCCGGTGCATAAATCGGCAGAATCACTTCATCGAATGTCGCACGTGTAATTGCAGTTTGTTCAGTTGCCATGTCATTACCACCCTGTTAAGCAGAAATGCTAGTGAAATTATAATCACAAAATATGAATAAAAAATCACTAAATAGCAACCACAAATCACTGGTTGAGGAAATTAGCCAGCAGCTGATGCCCCTGTTCGCTGAGAATACTCTCCGGGTGAAACTGCACCCCTTCCATATCCCACTCCCGGTGGCGAATACCCATGATCTCCTGCGTTTCACTCCAGGCGGTCACCTCAAAGCAGTCAGGAAGGGTTTCGGGAGCGACCACCAGAGAATGGTAACGCGTTACCGTTAATGGATTGGCGAGCCCCTGAAAAACGCCCTGCCCGTTATGCGTAATCGGCGACGTTTTACCATGCATCACTTTCGCTGCCCGCACCACGGTCGCGCCAAAGGCCTGCGCCATCGCCTGATGGCCCAGACAAACACCCAGCAGAGGGATCTTCCCTGCGAAATAGCGAATAACCTCCAGCGAAATACCGGCGTCATCCGGCGTACAGGGTCCCGGGGAAATCACTATTTTCTGCGGATTCAGCGCATCAATTTGCGCCAGCGTCAGCGCGTCGTTGCGTCTGACAAGGACATCTGCGCCCAGTTCGCAGAAGTATTGATACAGGTTCCAGGTAAAAGAATCGTAGTTATCGATAAGCAGGATCATGGCGGCTCCGGTACAGAAGAACCGCGCTATTCTACTCAGTTTCCAGGGCTTCGCTTACCACTTTACGAAATATCGCCTGCAGTGCGGACAGGTCCCCCATGGCACCGCTTTGATTTGCCTGGTTCCACTCCTCAACCTGGATGCCCTCCCAGTTGAGTATATACCCGGCATGAATCGCCAACTGTTCGAAGAAAATACGCTGCGCCAGACCACTGCCGATGCGAAACGGGTGCAGCACATTAATTTCACAGTAGTAGTGTGCGAGGCGGTCGACAAACTTTTCTTGCGACAACCCCACCAGCCAGGACTCATCTTCCAGGTCCTGCATCAGCGCATTGCCCTCTTTCTCGATATAAGCGAAATGGCAAAAGCGGGTATCGCCCTGGTAGATATCGACTTCTCGCAGATGTCCCGCCCAGTCAAAAATATCCTGATAGAGTTGGCGATGAATAGCACACAGATGCGGCAAACCCCGTTTAAGCGGGCCCAATTCGATAGTTGCCGCGCGCAGCGCCGTCAACTCATAAGCTGCCTGCGCCAGACGCTGCGCCTGATGAACCCCCAGCCGGTTACGCATGACATTCAGGCCCGGATATAAATAGGGGTCACGTCCATCACCGAATTTATCGCTCATAGTGCCTCCGCAATTCTTCAAGACGCGCCAGGGCGTCTTCAGCGCTCAGAGTAACCCGTGGAATATCCACGCCTTCCAGTCGCCGGCTTGCCTGGAAATTGGCATTTCGCCGTTGTTCCCAGATCCTGGACTTTTGTTTATCGGTGAGTTTTTTCACGTGACCTCCCTGAATGAGCCGACACTTGCCACAAGTATAAGCAGCAATTTCGGGTTACGCAGAGAAGGGAGAGAACGCGGGCAAGCGCTGCCCGCGCAAAATACGATTACGGCAGGACTTTGGCTGAAAGGATAACAATCGGTTTTGACGGAACATTCTGGTAAGGACCGACATCGTGGGTCTGAACCTGAGAGATCTTATCCGCGACATCCATACCTTTCACAACTTTACCAAAGACAGCGTAGCCAAAATCACGCTGGCCGTGATCGAGGAATGCATTGTCCGCAATGTTGATAAAGAACTGGCTGGTCGCGCTGTCTTTATCCGCAGTGCGCGCCATGGCAATCGTGCCACGGGTGTTACGCAGTCCGTTATCGGCTTCATTCTTGATTGGCGGGTTAGGTTTCTTCTGCTGCATCTGCTCGGTAAAACCACCACCCTGCACCATAAATCCTGGGATCACACGATGGAACGTGGTGTTGTTATAGAAACCGCTGTTGACATAATCGACAAAGTTTTGCACTGAAACCGGGGCTTTCTGACTGTTCAGCTCCAGCTCAATGTTACCGGCAGAAGTTGTCAGCAGGACATGCGGATCCCCTTTCGCTGCCAGCGCTGCGGGAGAGAGAGCAGAAAGAGCGAGAACAGCTGCAACAGCCGCCAGAGTCGATTTGAGCATGAGAATTCCTTAACAAGAGCAGAAATGAAGCAAGTGGATTGATTCTAAAGAGCCTTCATGAACAAGGCCATCCCTTTACCTAATTTTACGTACTTGAAACAAATGTAACCTCATAGCCGTAAATATCTATGTGATCACGATCACATACAAAAATGTAACAGGCTCAGTAATTACCAAAAAACATTTAAATACATCACTAAAACGCCTAAAATCTGCCCGCTCACGGCGCCGTTAATGCGCCTTACACTTCTATACAGGCCAGTCATGACTAACAGCAATCGCATTAAGCTCACATGGATTAGCTTTCTCTCCTACGCCCTGACAGGTGCGTTGGTCATTGTCACCGGGATGGTGATGGGAAACATCGCAGACTATTTCCATTTGCCCGTTTCCAGTATGAGTAACACTTTCACCTTCCTGAATGCAGGTATCCTGATCTCTATTTTTCTGAATGCCTGGCTGATGGAAATCGTGCCGCTGAAAACGCAATTGCGTTTTGGCTTCATCCTGATGGTCCTGGCGGTCGCCGGACTGATGCTCAGCCACAGCCTGGCCTTGTTCTCTGCGGCCATGTTTGTGCTGGGTGTAGTGAGTGGTATCACCATGTCGATTGGTACATTCCTGGTGACCCAGATGTACGAAGGTCGCCAGCGCGGTTCCCGCCTGCTGTTTACTGACTCCTTCTTCAGCATGGCGGGGATGATTTTCCCGATGGTGGCAGCGTATCTGTTAGCACGCAGCATCGAATGGTATTGGGTCTATGCCTGCATCGGCCTAGTCTACGTCGCCATTTTCCTGCTGACCTTTGGCTGCGAATTCCCGGCGCTGGGTAAACACGCGCAGCAACCGGACGCGCCGGTAGTGAAAGAAAAATGGGGTATTGGCGTGCTGTTCCTGGCGATCGCCGCGCTGTGCTACATCCTCGGTCAGTTGGGCTTTATCTCCTGGGTACCGGAATACGCCAAAAGCCTGGGCATGAGCCTGAACGATGCGGGTAAACTGGTCAGCGACTTCTGGATGTCTTATATGGTTGGCATGTGGGCGTTTAGCTTTATCCTGCGATTCTTCGATCTGCAGCGCATCCTGACCGTACTGGCAGGTCTGGCCACCGTTCTGATGTATCTGTTCATCACCGGCACGCCGGAACATATGCCGTGGTTCATTCTGACGCTGGGCTTCTTCTCCAGCGCGATTTATACCACCATTATTACCCTCGGCTCACAGCAGACGAAGGTCGCCTCACCAAAACTGGTTAACTTCGTTCTGACCTGCGGCACCATCGGTACTATGCTCACCTTCGTGGTCACCGGTCCTATTGTGGCGCACAGCGGCCCGCTGGCGGCATTGCAGACGGCGAACGGTTTGTATGCCGTCGTATTCGTGATGTGCTTTATTCTTGGGTTCGTCACGCGTCATCGCCAGCATAACGCGCCAGCCACGCATTAATCTCACTGCCGGATGGTATCTGTGCTATCCGGCACACTCTCGCGCCCTCTTCCTTTCACTGGTCATGTAGGCCAATTCTTACAAAAACCCCTTAAATTGTGCGCTTTTTATACAAACACGAAAAGCCAGTTAATTCCGTAACTTATAAAAATGCAGTTAAATCAGTCACATACCCCTTAAGGAGTATATAAGGCCGAATTTGATTTGTATCAATAAGTGCGGTTGCTGAATCGTTAAGGTAGGCAGTAATAGAAAAGAAATCGAGGCAAAAATGAGCAAAGTCAGACTCGCTATTATCGGTAATGGTATGGTCGGCCATCGCTTTATTGAGGATCTTCTTGATAAATCCGACGCTGCCAATTTTGATATTACCGTCTTCTGTGAAGAACCCCGCAAAGCGTACGACCGTGTACACCTGTCTTCCTACTTCTCCCACCACACCGCCGAAGAGCTTTCTCTGGTGCGTGAAGGATTCTATGAGAAGCACGGCGTTAAGGTGTTAGTGGGCGAACGCGCAATTACCATCAACCGCCAGGAGAAGGTAATCCACTCCAGCGCAGGTCGTACGGTCTATTACGATAAGCTGATCATGGCGACGGGCTCTTACCCGTGGATCCCACCGATTAAAGGTTCGGAAACCCAGGACTGCTTCGTTTACCGTACCATTGAAGACCTCAACGCCATTGAATCTTGCGCGCGCCGTAGCAAACGCGGCGCCGTTGTCGGTGGCGGCCTGCTGGGTCTGGAAGCCGCCGGTGCCCTGAAAAACCTCGGCGTTGAAACTCACGTCATTGAATTCGCCCCGATGCTGATGGCTGAACAGCTGGATCATATGGGTGGCGAGCAGTTACGTCGCAAAATTGAAAGCATGGGCGTGCGTGTGCACACCAGCAAAAACACCAAAGAGATCGTCCAGGAAGGCACCGAAGCGCGCAAAACCATGCGTTTTGCCGACGGTAGCGAACTGGAAGTCGATTTCATCGTCTTCTCTACCGGTATTCGTCCACGCGACAAACTGGCCACCCAGTGCGGCCTTGACGTCGCGCCACGCGGCGGTATCGTCATTAACGACACCTGCCAGACTTCTGACCCGGACATCTATGCCATCGGCGAATGCGCAAGCTGGAACAACCGCGTGTATGGTCTGGTCGCTCCTGGCTACAAAATGGCGCAGGTTGCCGTTGACCATATTCTCGAAACTGAAAACGCCTTTGAAGGCGCGGACCTGAGCGCCAAGCTGAAGCTGCTCGGCGTTGACGTTGGCGGTATTGGCGACGCGCATGCTCGCACGCCGGGAGCGCGTAGCTATGTTTACCTCGACGAAAGCAAAGAAGTCTACAAACGCCTCATCGTTAGTGAAGATAACAAAACCCTGCTGGGTGCGGTTCTGGTCGGTGATACCAGCGATTACGGCAACCTGCTACAGCTGGTGCTGAACGCCATCGAACTGCCAGAAAACCCGGACTCACTGATTCTGCCAGCACACGCGGGCAGCGGTAAGCCGTCTATCGGCGTGGATAAACTGCCGGACAGCGCGCAGATTTGTTCCTGTTTTGACGTCACCAAAGGCATGCTGATTGCCGCTATCAACAAAGGTTGTCACACCGTTGCGGCGCTGAAAGCCGAAACCAAAGCCGGTACCGGCTGCGGCGGTTGTATCCCGCTGGTAACGCAGGTCCTGAACGCCGAACTGGCGAAACAGGGTATCGAAGTGAATAACAACCTGTGTGAACACTTCCCGTATTCACGTCAGGAACTGTTCCACCTGATCCGCGTAGAAGGCATTAAAACTTTCGAAGAGTTGCTGGCTAAACACGGTAAAGGTTACGGCTGTGAAGTGTGCAAACCTACCGTCGGTTCCCTGCTGGCGTCCTGCTGGAATGAGTACATCCTCAAACCACAGCACACGCCGCTGCAGGACACCAACGACAACTTCCTGGCGAACATCCAGAAAGACGGTACTTACTCCGTGATCCCGCGCTCTGCGGGCGGTGAAATTACCCCGGAAGGCCTGGTAGCTGTCGGTCGTATCGCGCGCGAATTTAACCTGTACACCAAAATTACCGGTTCTCAGCGTATCGGCCTGTTCGGCGCGCAGAAAGATGACCTGCCGGAAATCTGGCGTCAGCTGATTGAAGCCGGTTTTGAAACCGGTCACGCGTATGCCAAAGCGCTGCGTATGGCGAAAACCTGCGTAGGTAGCACCTGGTGCCGTTACGGCGTCGGCGATAGCGTCGGTTTCGGCGTGGAGCTGGAAAATCGCTACAAAGGCATTCGTACCCCGCACAAAATGAAATTCGGCGTCTCCGGTTGTACCCGCGAATGTGCGGAAGCTCAGGGCAAAGACGTGGGTATCATCGCCACTGAGAAAGGCTGGAACCTGTACGTTTGTGGTAACGGCGGGATGAAACCGCGTCATGCAGACCTGCTGGCGGCCGATGTCGATCGTGAAACGCTGCTCAAGTACCTTGACCGCTTTATGATGTTCTACATCCGTACTGCGGACAAACTGACCCGTACTGCACCGTGGTTAGATAACCTGGAAGGCGGCATCGAGTATCTGAAATCAGTCATCATCGACGACAAACTGGGGTTGAACCAGCACCTGGAAGAAGAGATGGCTCGTCTGCGTGAAGCGGTAGTGTGTGAGTGGACAGAAACGGTTAACACCCCATCCGCACAGGTTCGCTTTAAACACTTTATCAACAGCGATCAACGCGATCCGAATGTTCAGGTTGTACCTGAGCGCGAACAACATCGTCCGGCTACGCCTTATGAGCGTATTCCGGTGACTCTGGTGGAGGAAAACGCATGAGCCAGTGGAAAAACATCTGCAAAATCGATGACATTCTGCCTGCGACAGGCGTCTGCGCCCTGTTAGGTACTGAGCAGGTTGCTATTTTCCGCCCGTATCACAGCGAACAGGTGTTTGCGATCAGCAATATCGACCCATTCTTTGAGTCCAGCGTACTGTCGCGTGGGTTGATTGCTGAACATCAGGGCGAATTGTGGGTCGCCAGTCCGCTGAAGAAACAACGCTTTCGTTTAAGCGATGGGCTGTGCATGGAAGACGAACAATTCTCCGTGAAACATTACGAAGCGCGAGTGAAAGACGGCACGGTACAACTGCGCGGTTAATTAATTTTTGGGAGGCGCAACGCCTCCCCTTTTTTGACGTATTT
>NZ_CP080033.1:4585527-4620690 GCF_019382635.1 Citrobacter sp. Colony219
CAAGGATAATCAACACATGTTCACAGACACTATCAATAAGTGTGCGGCTAACGCTGCGCGCATCGCACGCCTGTCGGCAAATAACCCGCTCGGGTTCTGGGTCAGTTCGGCAATGGCAGGGGCCTACGTTGGCCTCGGCATCATCCTTATTTTTACCCTCGGTAACCTGCTCGACCCGTCCGTACGTCCGCTGGTGATGGGTGCAACCTTTGGTATCGCCTTAACGCTGGTTATTATTGCCGGTTCAGAACTGTTTACCGGTCACACCATGTTCCTGACGCTTGGCGTCAAAGCGGGCACCATCAGCCACGGCCAAATGTGGGCTATCCTGCCGCAAACCTGGCTGGGAAATCTGGTCGGATCCGTGTTTGTCGCCCTGCTTTATAACTGGGGAGGCGGCAGTCTGCTGCCGGTCGATACCAGCATCGTCCATTCGGTCGCGCTGGCGAAAACCACCGCGCCTGCAACGGTGCTGTTCTTTAAAGGTGCACTGTGTAACTGGTTGGTTTGTCTGGCAATATGGATGGCAATCCGTACCGAAGGCGCGGCAAAATTCCTCGCTATCTGGTGGTGTCTGCTGGCGTTTATCGCTTCAGGCTACGAGCACTCGGTGGCCAACATGACGCTGTTTGCCCTCTCCTGGTTCGGTCATCACAGCGAAGCTTATACCCTGTCAGGAATTGGTCATAACCTGCTGTGGGTGACACTCGGTAATACTTTGTCCGGTGTCGTATTCATGGGATTAGGTTATTGGTATGCTACGCCAAAATCGGAGCGTCCGGCTCCGGCAAAAATCAACCAGCCAGAGGCTGCTGCCAATAATTAATTAAGGGGTAATGTCGTGGACCATTTGCCTATATTTTGTCAACTACGTGACCGCGACTGCTTGATCGTCGGCGGTGGTGATGTCGCAGAACGCAAAGCGCGGTTACTGCTGGAAGCTGGCGCCCGTTTAACGGTTAATGCACTGGCGTTTATTCCGCAGTTCAAAGTATGGGCAGATGAAGGCATGCTGACGCTGGTTGAGGGACCGTTCGATGAGTCCCTGCTCGACACCTGCTGGCTGGCTATTGCCGCCACCGATGACGATGCCGTCAACCAAAGCGTCAGCACCGCCGCGGAGTCACGCCGTATCTTCTGCAACGTGGTCGACGCGCCAAAAGCAGCAAGTTTTATCATGCCCTCCATTATCGACCGCTCGCCGCTGATGGTGGCGGTCTCCTCCGGCGGGACATCGCCGGTGCTTGCCCGTCTGCTGCGTGAAAGGCTTGAATCCGTACTGCCTCAGCATTTGGGCCAGGTCGCACAATATGCCGGCAAGTTGCGCTCCCGGGTGAAGCAACAGTTTGCCAGCATGGGTGAACGTCGCCGCTTCTGGGAAAAATTGTTCGTGAATGACCGCCTGGCGCAGTCGCTGGCGAACAATGACCTGAAAGCCATCGAGGAAACCACCGAGCAGTTGCTCAGTGAACCTCTGGACCATCGTGGTGAAGTGGTGCTGGTTGGCGCCGGTCCTGGCGATGCCGGCCTGCTGACGCTGAAAGGGCTACAGCAGATCCAGCAAGCGGATGTCGTGGTCTATGACCGCCTGGTTTCCGACGACATCATGAACCTTGTACGCCGCGATGCAGACCGGGTGTTCGTCGGCAAACGTGCGGGCTATCACTGCGTACCGCAGGAAGAGATCAATCAGATCCTGCTGCGTGAAGCACAACAGGGCAAGCGCGTGGTGCGACTGAAAGGTGGCGACCCGTTCATCTTTGGCCGTGGTGGCGAAGAGCTGGAAACGCTGTGCCATGCCGGTATTCCATTCTCTGTAGTGCCTGGTATTACCGCAGCCTCTGGTTGTTCTGCCTATTCCGGCATTCCACTGACCCACCGTGATTACGCTCAGAGCGTGCGTCTGGTTACCGGACACCTGAAAACTGGCGGTGAGCTGGACTGGGAGAACCTGGCAGCAGAGAAACAAACGTTGGTGTTCTATATGGGACTGAATCAGGCGGCAACGATTCAGGAAAAACTCATCGAGTTTGGTATGCAAGCCGATATGCCGGTTGCTCTGGTCGAGAATGGTACTGCCGTAACACAGCGCGTCGTCAGCGGTGTGCTGACACAGCTCGGTGAACTGGCAAAACAGGTTGAAAGCCCGGCGCTGATTATCGTGGGTCGTGTTGTGGGATTACGCGATAAGCTGAACTGGTTCTCGAACCATTGATTCACATCAGCGAAATAACCAACGGTATACCGTTCTGAAATCGTTCCGCTAATTAACACAAACGGCAGTCCTGGAATCTCTTTCCTGACTGCCGTTTTTATTTCTCACCTGTTTTTCAAAGCATATTTCCTTGTCTTTGAGTAGTCCTTATCTGGACTACCTCCTTGTTCCATTACTTGATATTTTCACCGGCGGAAAATGGATTTTTTCCATTTTTTTCATATATATAAATAGTTATATCTACAAGGATTTCGTTATGCTTAAGATTGCAAAAATTGCCCTTGTGGCAGGGATTCTGACGACGTTGACCGCTTGTACGGGTCATATTGAAAACCGTAATAAAACCTGCTCGTATGATTACCTGCTGCACCCGGCAATTTCAATTTCTAAAATGATTGGCGGTTGCGGCGCAGTGGCTGAATAATCAATAAATCTCTTTGCGCAGATACAAAAAAACCGGGAAATTCCCGGTTTTTTCAGCAATGCAGAAAGTATTACGGCTTGGCAACAAAGCCAATAGCCTCATACACGGCTTTCAGCGTAACAGAGGCACGCGCGCTGGCTTTTTCCGCGCCCTCCTTCATCACTTTCTGCAGGAAGGCTTCATCGTTACGGAAACGGTGATAGCGCTCCTGAAGCTCGGTCAGCATACCGGAAACGGCCTCTGCGACTTCACCTTTCAGATGACCATACATTTTGCCTTCAAAGTGCTGTTCCAGCTCAGGAATGCTCTGGCCAGTAACGGCAGAGAGGATATCCAGCAGGTTGGAAACACCCGCTTTATTCTGCACGTCGTAGCGCACAACCGGCGGCTCTTCCGAGTCGGTCATCGCGCGTTTGATTTTCTTAACCACTGATTTCGGATCTTCCAGCAAGCCGATCACGTTATTGCGGTTGTCATCCGACTTGGACATTTTCTTCGTCGGTTCCAGCAGCGACATGACGCGCGCACCGGATTTCGGAATAAACGGCTCAGGCACTTTAAAGATATCGCCGTACAGGGCGTTAAAACGTTGAGCGATATCACGGCTCAGTTCCAGATGCTGTTTCTGATCTTCACCAACCGGTACCTGGTTGGTCTGATACAACAGAATATCCGCCGCCATCAGCACCGGGTAATCAAACAGCCCGGCGTTGATGTTCTCCGCATAGCGTGCGGATTTATCTTTGAACTGGGTCATACGGCTCAGCTCGCCGAAATAGGTGTAGCAGTTCAGCGCCCAACCTAACTGTGCGTGTTCCGGCACATGAGACTGGACGAAAATGGTGCTTTTTTCAGGATCGATACCGCATGCCAGGTACAGCGCCAGCGTATCCAGCGTTGCTTTACGCAACTGCTGAGCGTCCTGACGAACAGTGATAGCATGTTGGTCAACGATGCAGTAGATGCAATGGTAGTCATCCTGCATGCTCACCCACTGACGCAGCGCACCCATATAGTTGCCAATGGTCAATTCACCTGAGGGCTGTGCGCCACTAAAAACGATGGGCTTAGTCATTTTTTGATTCCTGATTTTCGCTATGCGGAAGCCCGAGAGCGGGCAGTAGTTCATTAATACGGTCGTAAATAACGTCGGGCTGGCTCAGCGCGATCGACTCACCGTAGTTGTAGCCATAGGTCAGGCCAACGGACGGGCAGCCAGCAGCTTTTGCCGCCTGAATATCATTGCGTGAATCCCCTACGAAGAGCATTTGCTCAGGCTTGATGCCAAGCTTGCTTGCCACCAGCAGCAGCGGATCCGGATGCGGTTTTTTATTCTGCACGTCGTCACCACCGATGACCACGCTAAAGTATTTGGCGATATCTAATGCTTCGAGTAATGGCGCGACAAACGGGGTCGGTTTGTTGGTCACCAGACCCAGCGGCAATCCTTTCGCATGCAGCGCGCCCAGCGTGTCGGCAACATCAGGGAACAGGAATGTCCCCTCTTCTGCGACATCACCGTAGTATCTGTCGAACAGCTTACGCAAAATACGTACCTGTTCCTCAGCGGGAATATCATCATCAACGGGCGGTTTACCCATCGTTTTACGTAATGTCGCGCGCTCCTGACGAGACCACGCCAGCGCGCGCTCCATCAGTACGTCTGCGCCATTGCCAATCCAGGTGATAACGCGTTCTTCACCGGCTACCGGCAGTTCCAGCGCATACAGCGCCATATCCACCGCTGCGGCTAATCCCGGCGCACTGTCGACCAGCGTGCCGTCGAGGTCAAACGCAGCGCCCCGAATATCCTGAAACTTATCCATGACTTACCTTCGCCAGTTCATTGCGCATTTCATCAATAACTTTTTTGTAGTCTGGTTGGTCGAAAATAGCAGAGCCTGCGACAAACATATCCGCACCGGCAGCCGCGATTTCACCAATGTTGTTCACCTTAACGCCGCCGTCCACTTCCAGACGGATGTCATAGCCAGATTCATCAATGCGACGGCGCACTTCGCGCAGCTTATCCAGCGTTTGCGGGATAAAGGACTGTCCACCAAAGCCTGGGTTAACGGACATCAGCAGGATCACGTCGAGCTTATCCATGACGTAGTCCAGATAACTCAGCGGTGTTGCCGGGTTGAACACCAGGCCCGCTTTACAGCCATGCTCTTTGATCAGCTGTAAAGTGCGATCGACGTGTTCGGAGGCTTCCGGGTGAAAAGTAATGATGCTGGCGCCAGCGGCGGCGAAGTCCGGGACAATACGATCAACGGGCTTCACCATCAGATGAACATCAATCGGAGCGGTGATGCCATATTTACGCAGCGATTTCAGTACCATCGGGCCGATGGTCAGGTTCGGCACGTAGTGGTTGTCCATGACGTCGAAGTGAACGACATCAGCACCCGCGGTCAGCGCTTTCGCGGTGTCCTCACCCAGGCGGGCAAAATCAGCCGACAGAATTGAGGGGGCAATCAAATACTGTTTCATCCGCTTCTCCTTGAGAATTATTTTTTCGCAGGCGTTGCGACTCCTGGTTTGTATAGTGCCAGCAGTTCGTTCACCTTTTTACGTGTGCCGCCGTTGCTGCTTATACTGCGCCGCACTTTGACCTGAAAATGTTTCGCCGCTCGATACCATTCGCGGGTATCCGGCGTGTCATGATTCGAAATTAACACCGGGATCTGCTTACTGACCAGCTTTTCTGCCATCTCGGCCAGATGCGCCTGCTCTTTCGGGCTAAAGCTGTTGGTATGATACGCGGTGAAATTTGCCGTCGCCGAGAGCGGTGCATATGGCGGGTCACAATAGACCACAGAGTTGCTATCCGCGCGATCCATGCACTCTTCATAGGAGAGGCAATGGAACTCTGCATTTTGCGCTTTTTCAGCAAAATGGTACAACTCGGCTTCCGGGAAGTAAGGTTTTTTATAACGACCAAAGGGGACGTTAAACTCACCACGCAGGTTATAACGGCATAACCCGTTATAGCCAAAACGGTTGAGATATAAGAACAGCACTGCACGTCGGAACGGGTCCTGGCAGGCATTAAATTCTTCCCGGAACTGGTAGTACACCTCAGCCTGATTCGTTTCAGGCATAAACAGCTCACGTGAAGCCTGCACATACTCATCGGTACGCGTCTTCACGATGTTATAGAGACTGATAAGGTCGCTGTTGATATCGGCAAGAATATAACGAGAAAAGTCGGTGTTGAGAAACACCGACCCGGCACCCACGAAGGGTTCAATCAGGCATTCACCCTGAGGTAAATGCCGTTTGATGTCATCAAGCAGGGGATATTTCCCCCCTGCCCATTTCAAAAAAGCGCGATTTTTTTTCATGCTGACTAACTAATTACACCTTCTCCGGCTGTGGAGAAAGCTCCGACAGCATCCTGCGCTTTAGTCTTTGTCCCGCAATTGGGCGAAACAGCAAACCATTGCAGAACATATCCTATCTTACTTCAAATCGGCCTGAACCTGGTGCAGCGGTTTTGCCCACGGGTTTTTCGCCTGAATGTCGGCGGGTAACGTAGACACTGCACGTTTTGCATCTTCTTTAGACGCATACACGCCCGTCACCAGAACATACCACGGTTGACCGTTACGCGTCGTCTGGTACACCACGTAGTTCTTCAGGTTCTCTTTCTTCGCCCAACCATTCAGGTTGTCGTAGTTAGAGGAACTGCTGAGCTGCAGCGTGTAGTGACTGGATGGCGCTGATTTTAACGCGCCAACGTTCCCTGCACTTTTCGCACCACCCGCAACCGGTGTTGCTGTCGTTGGTGCAGGTGTTGCAGTCTGGGCTGGCGTCGTCGCGGTTGCTTTCGGCTCAACAGTCGCTTTCGGCGTAGCAGCTACCACCGGCGCTTTGGTTGTGGTCGTCGGCGCAGTTGCGGTTGGTTTAGCCTGAGCAACAGGTTTTGGCTCTGTCGGCGTCGCTTTTACCGTGGTCTGCGGCTTGCTCTTCGGCTCAATAACAGCCTGTTTGCGTTCCTGATGTGCAACTGCAGTACGTTCTGCTGGCTCAGTCTTCGCAGTCTGACGCCCTGCATTGCCATTGCGAACTGGTGCTACGGTAGCAGGTTCAGTTGGCAGCGTAGAGTTGACTACGACGTTGTTAACCTGTGCCTGACCTTGCGGCTGCGTCAGTGCATTGTTCAGATCGCCCTGAACTTCGACGCGCTGCTGACCTTCCGCTGTGGCAGGTGCCTGGCCTTGAGTCGGGGTAGAGGAAATCGGCGGCAGAGAAACATCCTGCTGCGTATTGCCAGCGGTCTGCTCAGCACCCGTCGCAGGCATTGTGGTGTTCGCCTGATCCGTCGCATTGCTGCCAGAAAGATCGATGCTCTTCTCACCAGACGCAGCCTGCTCACTGGAAGAGGAAGATGAGGGGGCCTTCAGCGCAGAACCGATACCGACAATCAGCAGCAGAAGTACCAGAACACCCACACCCATCATAATGTACTGACGGGAGGCTGGTTTACTGACCGCTTTTTTACGCTTGCGTGGGCGACGTTCTACACGTTCTTCATCCACAACATCGTCATCAGATTCATAGTCTTCTTCAATGTCCTGCTCTTCATCACGCTCTTTACGTGCCCGCGCAGGACGGCGATCGTCGGCATCCAGATCAACATCATCAAAATTGATTTGCGGCTCATTATCGCGTTCAGACGATTGACGAGAACGACCAGTACGACGATCGCTGGGATCGGGTTTCAGCTCGTCTTCTGGTTTGAATTCATCCATTTAACACCCCACTCAAAGGTTAATGCTTACGACTTTGCACATAACCTGAAGCTAAAAGACTTACGCTTTACAACGCAAGCCTGACCTTTCTTGTTGTTACGCCTGCTGGCAATCAGCAATCGCGTTAAGAACCACCTCGTGCGACACTCCGCCGCGCACTTCACTCTTCCCTATCGCCTGCGGAAGCACTAAACGAATCTCTCCCGCCAACACTTTTTTATCTCGCAGCATGTGCGGCAAATAAGCCTGTGTAGACATTTCACGCGGCCCATTCACCGGTAAACCTGCGCGCTGCAACAGCGTAATAATGCGCTGCGTTTCAGCGGAGGTAAACTGGCCCAAACGTTCTGACGTGCGGGCAGCCATTACCATACCTGCTGCGACGGCTTCACCATGTAACCAATTGCCATAACCCATTTCAGCTTCGATAGCATGGCCAAACGTGTGTCCCAGATTCAGTAAAGCACGTAAGCCCATTTCGCGCTCGTCCGCTGCGACAACTTCTGCTTTCAGCTCACAACAACGGCGAATACAGTACGCCATTGCCGGACCATCCAGACGCAACAACGCATCCAGATTGTCTTCCAGCCAGCTAAAAAATTCACCGTCAAGGATGATGCCGTATTTGATCACTTCCGCCAGGCCCGATGCCAATTCACGCGCAGGAAGCGTTTTCAGACAGTCGAGATCCACCACCACGGAAGCAGGTTGGTAAAACGCGCCAATCATGTTTTTACCGAGGGGATGGTTTACGGCGGTTTTACCGCCTACGGAGGAGTCAACCTGCGACAACAGCGTTGTCGGGACTTGAATAAAACGAACACCACGCTGATAGCTGGCTGCTGCAAAACCGGTAAGATCGCCAATCACGCCGCCGCCAAGTGCGACCAGCGTGGTATCGCGACCATGCGGTTTTTGCAGTAACGCAGTGAAGACCGTATCCAGCACCGCCAGGCTTTTATACTGCTCGCCATCGGGAAGGATAACGCTATCAACGTTAACACCCGCCTGTTCAAGTACGCCGCGAACCTTATCGAGATAAAGGGGAGCCAGGGTTTCGTTGGTCACCAACATAACCTGATCGCCCGATTTCAGCGGTAAGAATGAAGCTGGCTCATCAAACAAACCAGCCGCAATGGTGATAGGGTAACTACGTTCCCCGAGAGTGACTGTAATCCTCTCCATTACGCGACATCCACCTTAGTTACTTGTACCCGCAGACGAGTGTGTATTCAGCCAGAATTAGTTGCTTTCCAGCATATGAATAATCTGGTTTGCTACGACTTTCGCGCTCTGATCGTCGGTGCGAATGGTCACGTCGGCAATCTCTTCATACAGAGGGTTGCGTTCGTCGGCCAAGGCTTCCAGAACTTCACGCGGCGGCGATTCTACCTGCAGCAGCGGGCGTTTCTTGTCACGTTGAGTACGTGCAAGCTGTTTTTCAATTGTCGTTTCAAGATAGACCACGACGCCACGCGCGGAAAGACGGTTACGTGTTTCACGTGATTTTACAGAGCCACCGCCAGTTGCCAGCACAATACCCTGTTTTTCCGTCAACTCGTTGATGACTTTTTCTTCGCGATCACGGAAGCCGTCTTCACCTTCTACATCGAAGACCCAGCCCACATCAGCTCCGGTTCGTTTCTCAATCTCTTGATCAGAATCGTAAAATTCCATATTGAGTTGTTGAGCTAACTGGCGCCCAATAGTGCTTTTTCCGGCACCCATAGGCCCAACCAGAAAGATATTGCGTTTCTCTGCCATTTTTTCGGTACTACTAAGACTATTCGTTAATGGTAAACCCGCTTCGCAGACACCCAGCGCAGCAGGACATGAACTGAAACCTCATAAGATATTGCGAGAGTCAGACTGAAAATTATCTCAATACTCAAGCGGGTTTGGCAACTGAATAAATCACCAAACCTTACGCATTTCTGGTCGTGGCAGGCATGCTACCCTGCAAACATCTGACCTGATGACGTATCGCGCAGCCAAATGACACCCAATAAGCCTATGGCACACCACCGGAAAGGCAAAGCGTATTCACTGCCGCATAAGTAAAGAAAAGTACCGACGCTCAAATCGGTACTCCTTGTATGCTAAATACACCCTCACGTCAAATCCCTGAAACGTGTTCAGTGCAAAAACAACGGCTTTTCATGCATAAGTTATTCCGTTGAAACCAGTCTGGGCGTTATAAAAACCACTAATTCGCGCCGTTCATCTTCTTTACCATCATGGCGAAAAAGAGAGCCAAGCCAGGGAATGTCGCCTAATAGCGGCACGCTGTCGGCTGCGGATTTATTCTTATGTGAAAAAATCCCGCCCAACGCGATCGTTTCGCCGCTCTTAACCTCCACCAGGGTTTCAATTTCCTGCTTATCGATGGCCAGCACTTCGCCATCCGCTTGCTGTAGCACCTGCCCGGGGACATTCTGGCTAATATGCAGTTTCAGTCTGATCCGCCCTTTCTGCAGCACGGTCGGCGTTACCTCCATCCCCAGCACCGCTTCCTTAAATTCGACGGAAGTCGCGCCGCTTTCACCGCTGGAGACCTGATACGGGATTTCACTGCCCTGCTTAATACTGGCAGGTTGCAGATGAGAAGCCAGTAATCGAGGACTGGCAATGATGTCGAGCTGCTGTTTTTGCTCCAATGCGGACAACTCAAGCTCCAGCAAACGACCATTAATGCGGCCAATATTAAATCCCACCCGCGATGTTGCAGTAGACACAGAAAGGTCGCTGGCAAGCGTGGTGACATTCCCCACCGCCCCTGGCAATTGTGCATCTGCCAGCGACCACTTAACCCCCAGCTCACGCAAACTTTTTTCATTAATCGTGACGATATGCGCCGCCAGCTCGACCTGTTCAACGGGCAAGTCCATTTGCGCCACCCACTGTTCCAGTGTGTTTAGCGCAACAGAATTATCTCGCAGCAGTATGCGGTTGGTACGTTTATCGACCGTTATACTTCCTTTAGTACTCAGCAGTTTTTCACCGGCTTTGGCCAACTCGGATGCATCGGCATAGTGCAAAATGATGCTGCGATGTTCCAGCGGCAAGCTGGCCTGAATCCGTGCCTGCTCGTTTTCCTGGCGGGCCGCATTTTCACTCTGCCATTGAACAGAATGCACATGCAGAATATTACCCTCCTGGCGTAATACCAGCCCGGCGCTTTTCACAACTGTCTGCAATGCCTGTTTCCAGGGCACATTCGTCAGATGCAATGACAGCACACCGCTAACATCCGGTGACACCACCAGATTTTTCTTCTCCTGCACCGCCAGCGCCTGCAGCACCTGTACAACGGGCACATCATCAACCACCAGCGTCACGTTTTGTGCTTTCCCAGCCAGCACGCTGGGTATTACGGTCATCAGCACGATGACTATCCACCGCTTCATTCGCCTCTCCTTGTCGTTGCCACTGCCACCGTGATGGCTCACAATCATTCCCTGTGTCGATAGTTACGCTTTGGGCTGTCACCTGAGATACCCTCCAGATGCCATTCAGAACATCTCGCTGCTCGACCCTCCGCCATTTGTGTTGACCATCCTGCATAAAACCAATTGAGCGCCCTCCCTGGATCACCGCCCCCTGATAACGCCATCCCGACAACTCAGCCATCCGGCAGAGATCCTCTGGCGGCTGAAAGGGATTGCGCATGCCGGTCAACAACAGCACGCTAAAACACGCGAACAGCCAGCGCTTAGTCATCATTCAGACGCTCCAGGTGTATCGTCAACAACACATCAGCATCTTCTGCACTAAGAGAAAACTGACTCGTACTCATTCCCTGTTCCGCCAGTAGGGCAAACACGTGTGGGACTGCATCCCACGCAGTTTTCAGCGCCAGTTCGCCTCCCCGTACGGAGGGCTGCCAGTGGATCAGACGTGTAAGAGAGCTTTGATATACCAATGGGGAAAAAGGAACCGGCCTCGCTTCAGAGGGAGAAAAGGGTTGTTCAACCGATGACGCCAGCAGATACAGATTGCGCCATTGATCTTGAATCGCCACGCGTTGACGGACTAATGCTGCCTGCTGCGCTTTCCGTTGTTGCTCTACAGGATAAAGGCACAACAGCGCAGCCGCGATCAGAACCAACATCCAGCCGCCCCAGCACAAAAGTCGAAACCGCGGCGTCTGCGCTAACCAGCCATCACAAAGCGCCTGCATGCATAACACTCCGTATCAGACGATAGTGAAACTGCCAGTGTCCCTGCGCATCTTGTCGCGTTTCCCCTGAGCTTCCCAACTGAAACCCAGGGTGTTTACGTAATTGCGTCTCCAGTCTATGAAGCGCAGCAACGTTCAGCGTCAGCCCTGTCAGCTCCAGCGTATCCTGCTGCCAGGTCATTCCTGTTAACCACGCCTGTTCTGGCAGCAACTCGGCCACCCCTTGTAAAACAGACTGCCAGCTTCGCATCTGTTCACGCCGTTTTTCTCTTTGTTGCGCCTGCTGCCATTGTTGTTGACGCTGTTGCAGGCGCGGCTTGAGCGCTATCAGGGTTTCAGCCCGCATTTTTTCGGCATCAGCCAGCAGTAAATCGACCCGATTATCTACGCGAGAAAGCGCGTAATAACCCAACGCGATACCCACAATAACCAGTAAAGATCCACTCAATAATGCTCCCCACCATTGCAGACGGGCATACCGCCGCGACTGACGCCAGGGCAAAAGATTGATGTTCGCCGTCATCAGTACACACCTCCCATCGCCAGCCCAAGCGCAACAGCAAAGTTGTGGCTTTCCGTTGGAATCGGTGGCTGGCGGACGGACACCGCATTAAAGGGATCAAAGCCACCAGCGTCACATAGCGCAATATCCACAGGGCAAAGAGATAATGCCGCGGCAAGCGCGTCAATATCGTCAATTTCCCCCGTCGATTTACGTCCCCATGCCGTGCGGCTCGCCCAGAGCCATTGGGTATCGTCACGCCATGCCAGACACGATTGATGCACGGGTAAATAAGGAATTAATCGCTGCAAGGCGCTGGCATCCGGCGTAATGGCCGTAACCTGTACTTTCAGGGGATGCATCAGTGTCAGGAGTGCCGATATTTCTTTGCTTTGTGCCGCCGTCACGTTAAACGCCGGGCTTAGCGTGTCTTCGCTATAATCAAACTGCAGCGCATCCGGCTCCATATCCAGTTCGCGAGCCATTGCCCCAGACAACCATGCCGTTTGCTCTGGTTCGCGTAGGGTCATTGCTGGACGGGGTAACTTTTTTTGTAACGTCCTGTTGGCAGGAAAAGAAAGGTGAATATGGTGCCTGTGCGGTAGTTCACGGCTCCACGGCAGGAGCACCGCAGTAAGCTGTTCCGGCTCACGAATGTGCCCATCGACGACAACCTGATGTGCCAGCGGCATACGCCACCAGCGTTGTAGGACCCAACCGGATGCGTCACGAACGATAGCGACAGCCAGCGCATCATGTTGCTGAATATGCAGACCAATTTTCCATATACGAAAAGCCATTGCTGATGATCTCCTTATCACCCGTTCCTTCAACGGGTATATCAATGCGTCTGGCTTGCCTTTATACTACCGCGCGTTTGTTTATAAACTGCCCAAATGCCACTAAATGGGAAATCTCCAGTGAAGTTCGTAAAGTATTTATTAATCCTTGCAGTATGTTGCATCCTGCTGGGAGCAGGCTCGATCTATGGCCTCTATCGCTATATCGAGCCACAATTACCTGACGTCGCGACGCTAAAAGATGTGCGTCTGCAGATCCCAATGCAGGTTTACAGTGCTGACGGCGAACTCATCGCGCAATATGGCGAGAAACGTCGAATTCCGGTTACGCTGGATCAAATGCCGCCGGTAATGGTTAAAGCCTTTATCGCCACAGAAGACAGCCGCTTCTATGAGCACCACGGGGTGGACCCGGTGGGGATCTTCCGTGCGGCCAGCGTCGCGTTGTTCTCCGGCCACGCCTCACAAGGGGCCAGTACCATTACCCAACAGTTGGCGAGAAACTTCTTCCTGAGTCCGGAACGTACGCTGATGCGTAAGATCAAAGAAGTGTTCCTGGCTATCCGTATTGAGCAATTGCTGAGTAAAGACGAGATCCTCGAGCTTTATCTGAACAAGATCTATCTGGGGTATCGCGCCTATGGCGTGGGTGCTGCCGCGCAGGTCTATTTCGGCAAGACAGTTGATCAACTCAGCTTAAGTGAAATCGCGGTGATCGCCGGTCTGCCAAAAGCGCCGTCAACATTCAACCCGCTCTATTCGATGGACCGGGCAACTGCGCGCCGTAACGTTGTACTGTCGCGTATGTTGAGCGAAAACTACATCACCCAGGCCCAATACGATCAGGCACGTAGTGAAGCGATCGATGCCAACTATCACGCGCCGGAAATCGCTTTCTCTGCACCGTATCTGTCTGAGATGGTGCGCCAGGAGATGTATAACCGTTATGGTGAGAAAGCCTATGAAGACGGGTATCGCATCACCACCACCATTACGCGCAAAGTACAGCAGGCGGCTCAGCAGGCAGTACGTAACAACGTGATGGATTACGACATGCGCCACGGCTACCGCGGCCCGTCGAACGTGCTGTGGAAAGTGGGCGAAAGCAGTTGGGACAGCAAAAAAATCACCGATACGCTAAAAGCGCTACCGACCTACGGCCCGCTGCTGCCCGCGGTTGTCACCAGCGCCAACCCACAGGAAGCGACCGCTGCGTTGGCGGATGGAACATCGGTGTCATTACGTATGGAAGGTATGCGCTGGGCGCGTTCTTATCGTTCGGATACTCAACAAGGCCCAACACCGCGTAAAGTGACCGACGTAGTACAGACTGGCCAGCAAATCTGGGTACGCCAGGTGGGAGATGCCTGGTGGCTGGCGCAAGTGCCGGACGTTAACTCCGCACTGGTTTCGATTAACCCGCAAAACGGCGCAGTGCTGGCACTGGTGGGGGGTTTTGATTTCAACCAGAGCAAGTTTAACCGTGCCACCCAGGCGTTACGCCAGGTGGGTTCTAACATCAAACCTTTCCTGTATACCGCCGCGATGGATAAAGGCCTGACGCTGGCAAGTATGCTGAATGACGTACCGATTTCCCGTTGGGATGCCGGTGCAGGTTCTGACTGGCAGCCAAAAAACTCACCGCCGCAATATGCTGGCCCTATCCGCTTACGTCAGGGGCTCGGCCAGTCGAAAAACGTGGTGATGGTTCGTGCCATGCGCGCAATGGGTGTGGATTACGCGGCAGAGTATCTGCAGCGTTTCGGCTTTCCGGCACAGAATATTGTGCATACTGAATCACTGGCGCTGGGCTCAGCCTCGTTCACTCCGCTGCAGGTTGCTCGCGGTTACGCGGTAATGGCAAACGGCGGGTTCCTGGTCGACCCGTATTTCATCAGTAAGATTGAAAGCGATATGGGTGGCGTTATCTTTGAGGCGAAGCCAAAAATTGCCTGCCCGGAATGTGATATCCCGGTAATTTACGGCGATACGCAGAAGTCTAACGTGCTGGAAAACAGTAACGTTGAAGATGTAGCGGTATCTCAGGAACAACAAAACGCCGCCGTGCCAATGCCACAGCTTGAGCAAGCTAACCAGGCGCTGGTCGCACAAAGCGGCACGCAAGAATACGCACCGCACGTCATCAACACGCCGCTGGCCTTCCTGATCAAGAGCGCGTTGAACACCAATATCTTTGGTGAACCAGGCTGGATGGGAACCGGCTGGCGTGCAGGACGCGATTTACAGCGCCATGACATCGGCGGGAAAACCGGGACAACCAACAGCTCGAAAGATGCATGGTTCTCCGGCTACGGCCCAGGGGTGGTGACCTCGGTATGGATCGGCTTTGATGATCATCGCCGCGATCTCGGACATACGACGGCATCCGGCGCGATCAAAGACCAAATCTCCGGCTACGAAGGCGGTGCCAAGAGTGCGCAGCCTGCATGGGATGCCTACATGAAGAGTGTATTAGAAGGTGTTCCTGAGCAGCCGCTGACACCACCACCGGGTATCGTTACCGTCAATATCGATCGTAGCACCGGCCAACTGGCAAACGGCGGTAACAGCCGTACAGAGTATTTCATTGAAGGTACTCAGCCAACGCAACAGGCGGTACATGAGGTGGGGACAACCATTATTGATAATGGTGAGACGCACGAGTTGTTCTAATCTTTTGCCGGATGACGCTTCGCTTATCCGGCCTACATTTTCGGCACAATTGTTTGATATTGCTGGATTTTGTAGGCCGGATAAGGCGACATCCACCATCCGGCAATGTCGATTAAAACCGCCCCTGCCCTTTCAGCCATTCGCGTACCAGGAACAGCGCACTGACATTACGCGCTTCGTGGAAGTCAGGGTCTTCTAACAGATCCATCAAATGCGCCAGCGGCCAGCGCACCTGTGGCAATGGCTCGGGCTCATCACCTTCCAGCGACTCAGGATAAAGATCCTCAGCGACCACAATATTCATCTTGCTGGAGAAATAGGAAGGCGCCATGCTGAGTTTTTTCAAAAACGTCAGGTCCTTCGCACCGTATCCCACTTCTTCTTTCAGTTCCCGGTTAGCCGCTTCAAACACGCTTTCACCCGGATCAATTAACCCTTTGGAAAAACCAAGCTCGTAGGATTCGGTTCCGACCGCATATTCGCGAATGAGGATCAGGTGGTCATCCACAATCGGCACAATCATTACCGCTTCGCGCGTGGATGGGCGCATACGCTCATAAACACGACGTACGCCGTTGCTGAACTCAAGGTCCACGCTTTCGACTTTAAATAGCCGGGATTGTGCGACGGTTTCCACTTTCAAAATCGTGGGTTTTTGTAATGATTTGCTCATCATGAGGATCTTTGCTGTGAAATCTGGGGTTATTGTGCGATATACAGCACGGTTTCGGCAATGTGAATTGCCGTTTATTTACATTTATGTAACGTACTAAAAGTTAATCCCTATTTCAAATTAAAAGTCAATAGGTTGAAATAACTCCAGGAATTTGCTGATATTCCGTTTTTGGTGATTTTGCTATTATTCGCATTTATTGGGCTGTACTTAAAGATGCTCAAGTTCAACTCCACACTTGCCGATAGCCAACCACAGAATCACGAATATTGAACAGGGTGCGACTGACCACGCCTGACAGACTAAGTAAGATGGGGAAAGCATGAGCACCATTCTGATTTTTTTAGCTGCTTTGCTGGCCTGCTCATTGCTTGCAGGGTGGCGATTCAGATCAAAATTCAGACAACAAAAATTACCGTTGAGCAACGTCTTCTCTGACGCCTCGAAGCGTAAACTAACACCCGAAGAACGTGGCGCGGTCGAAAACTATCTCGAAAACCTCAGTCAAATTCAGCAGGTACCTGGCCCAACAGGTGCCAGTTCGGCACCGGTATCGTTAACCCTGAATGCCCAAAGTAATAGCGTCATCGTACTGACACATTCAATTACGCGCTATGGCATCACCACCGACGATCCGAATAAATGGCGCTATTATCTCGACTCCGTCGAAGTGCATTTGCCTCCCTTCTGGGAACAATACATCAATGACGAAAACAGCGTTGAGCTGATCCACACCAATACGCTGCCGCTGGTTATCTCGTTGAACGGTCATACGTTGAAAGAGTATATGCAGGAAGCGCGCGGCTACGCCCTACAGCACACCGCGTCTACTCAGGCATCTATTCGTGGTGAAGAAAGCGAGCAGATTGAACTGCTGAATATTCGTCAGGAAACGCATGAAGAATATGCTCTCAGCCGCCCGTCGGGATTGCGCGAAGCGTTACTGATTGCTGCCTCATTCCTGCTGTTCTTTTTCTGTTTAATCATGCCAGACACGTTCGTACCGTGGACCGCCGGTGGCGCGGTGTTGCTGCTGGCTGCGGGTCTGTGGGGCCTGTTTGCACCACCGTCTAAAACGGCTCTACGAGAAATCCACTGTCTGCGTGGCACTCCACGTCGCTGGGGGCTGTTTGGTGAAAACGATCAGGAGCAAATTAATAATATCTCCCTGGGTATTATTGACCTGATTTATCCACCACACTGGCAACCTTACATTGCACAGGACCTTGGCCAGCAAACGGATATTGATATCTATCTGGATCGCCATGTTGTCCGCCAGGGGCGTTTTTTATCTTTGCATGACGAGGTGAAAAACTTCCCGTTGCAACACTGGCTACGCAGCGCCGTCATTGCCGGCGGTTCGTTGCTGGTATTGCTAATGCTGCTGTTTTGGGTCCCGTTGGATATGCCAATTAAACTTACGCTTTCCTGGATGAAAGGGGCGCAAACTGTTGAGGCCACCAGCGTTAAGCAACTGGAAAAGGCAGGCGTTCGCGTGGGCGACACGCTGCATCTGAGTGGCACGGGGATGTGTAACATCCACACTCAGGGGAGCTGGAACGCACAACCCGCGACACCTTTTATGCCATTTGATTGTTCGCAGATTATCTGGAATGACGCGCGCGCCCTGCCGCTGCCTGAGTCCGACCTGGTCAATAAGGCTACCGCACTGACCCAAAGCGTTAGCCGCCAACTGCATCCCAAACCCGACGATGACTCTCGCGTCAGCTCATCATTACGCTCAGCCATTCAGAAGTCCGGCATGGTATTGCTGGATGATTTTGGCGATATTGTCCTGAAAACCGCCGATTTGTGTGCCGCCGAAGATGAATGCGTACGCCTGAAAAATGCCCTGGTTAACCTGGGTAACAGTAAGGACTGGAACGCTCTGGTTAAGCGAGCAAACGCCGGGAAACTGGATGGTGTAAATGTGCTGTTGCGCCCGGTAAGCGCCGAATCACTGGATAACCTGGTGAATACTTCTACGGCACCGTTCATTTCACGCGAGACCGCCCGGGCGGCTCAGGCACTGAATAGCCCTGCCCCCGGTGGTTTCCTGATTATCAGTGACGAAGGCAGCGACCTGGTTGATCAGCCCTGGCCGGCGACCTCGTTGTACGACTATCCGCCACAAGAGCAATGGAACGCTTTCCAGCGCCTTGCCCAGATGTTGATGCAAACGCCATTTCGCGCTGAAGGGATTGTCACCAACATCTCGACCGACGCCAACGGTACCCAGCACATTGGCCTGCACCGGATCCCGGATCGTTCAGGTTTATGGCGTTACCTTGGCACCACGCTGCTGATGCTCTCCATGCTGGGATGCGCTATCTACAACAGCGTTCAGGCATTCAGACGCTACCAGCGTCATCGTTCGCGCATCGCGGAAATTCAGGAATATTACGAGAGTTGCCTGAATCCAACGCTGCTTGAAGACCCAGAAAGCCTGATTCGATAACACGCCCGCGCGACGGAATATGCTACCCTGTCGCGCATCTTATTTTCCTCTGGGGAGTTTCCATGCACATAGATATTGCCTGGCAGGACGTCGACACCGTTCTGCTGGATATGGACGGTACGCTGCTCGATCTGGCATTCGATAACTATTTCTGGCAAAAACTGGTGCCGGAAACCTACGGCGCGCAGCAGGGTATCTCTCCCCAGGAAGCCCAGGAATTTATTCGTCAGCAGTATCATGCCGTACAGCATACGCTAAACTGGTACTGCCTGGATTACTGGAGCGAACGTCTGGGTCTGGATATATGCGCCATGACAACCGCACAGGGACCACGCGCCGTACTGCGTGAAGATACGGTACCGTTCCTTGATGCCCTAAAAGCGAGCGGCAAACGTCGTATTTTGCTCACCAATGCGCATCCGCATAACCTGGCGGTGAAGCTTCAGCATACCGGTCTGGCCTCACACCTTGATTTATTACTTTCCACCCACACATTTGGTTATCCCAAAGAGGATCAGCGGTTATGGCACGCTGTCGCTGAAGAAACGGGAATGAGTGCAGAGAAGACGTTGTTTATTGACGACAGCGAACCAATTCTCGACGCCGCTGCTCAATTCGGCATTCGTTACTGCCTCGGCGTAACCAATCCCGACTCAGGTACAGCGGAAAAACAGTACGCACGCCATCCGTCACTAAATGACTACCGCCGACTGATCCCCTCACTGATGTGAAGGAGACGCCATGAAAGAGAAGCCCCCTGTCGAAGTCAGGCTGGATAAATGGCTGTGGGCAGCACGCTTTTATAAAACGCGCGCAGTCGCCCGCGAAATGGTTGAAGGCGGTAAGGTGCATTACAACGGGCAGCGCAGCAAGCCGAGTAAGATTGTCGAGCTAAATGCCACCCTCACCCTGCGCCAGGGAAATGACGAACGAACGGTCATTATTAAAGCCATTAGCGAGCAGCGCCGCCCGGCAACTGAAGCCGTTATGCTGTATGAAGAAACCGCAGAAAGCGTGGAAAAACGCGAAAAAATGGCGCTGGCGCGTAAACTTAACGCGTTAACCATGCCGCACCCGGACAGGCGACCGGACAAAAAAGAGCGCCGCGACCTGTTACGATTTAAACATGGCGACAGCGAGTGACTGTCACCTGCAAGAGAGATGATTATGCCGCAACATGACCAATTACATCGTTATCTGTTTGAAAACTTTGCCGTGCGCGGCGAACTGGTAACCGTTTCGCAAACCCTGCAACAGATCCTCGAAAATCATACTTACCCACAGCCGGTCAAAACCGTGCTGGCGGAGCTGCTGGTTGCCACCAGCCTGCTGACCGCGACGCTGAAGTTTGCCGGTGATATCACCGTACAACTGCAAGGCGACGGTCCGTTGAGCCTGGCGGTCATTAACGGCAACAACAACCAGCAGATGCGCGGCGTGGCTCGTATACAAGGCGATATCCCTGAAGATGCCGATCTGAAAACACTGGTTGGCAACGGCTATCTGGTGATCACTATTACACCGGAAGAAGGCGAACGCTATCAGGGCGTGGTCGGTCTGGAAGGTGACACGCTGGCGGCCTGCCTGGAAGATTACTTCATGCGTTCAGAACAGCTGCCGACACGTCTGTTTATCCGCACTGGCGACGTCGACGGTAAACCTGCTGCTGGCGGTATGCTGTTGCAGGTCATGCCAGCGCAAAACGCACAGGCAGATGATTTCGATCACCTTGCCGCACTGACAGAAACCATCAAAGCCGAAGAGTTGCTGACGCTGCCAGCCAACGAAGTTCTGTGGCGTTTGTACCACGAAGAAGAAGTCACCCTCTACGATCCTCAGGATGTTGAGTTCAAATGCACCTGTTCACGCGAACGCTGCGCGGGCGCTCTGAAAACGCTGCCGGATGAAGAAGTTGACAGCATTCTGGCAGAAGAAGGTGAAATCGATATGCACTGCGATTATTGCGGTAGCCACTATCTGTTTAACGCCATGGATATTGCAGAGATCCGCAGCAACGCCTCCCCTGCCGATCCACAGGTGCATTAATCCCCGTTTTGCCCGGTGGCGCAACGCTTATCGGGCCTACGGCAAAACTTTTGTCGGCCGGATGAGGCGCTCGCGCCGCCATCCGGCAACAGATTCACTCATTGTAATAAGTCATCGGCAGTCGTTTGCCATTAATGGTGATATCCCGCCAGACTCTTGAAGCTGAATCCAGTTGATGATTCGCCAGCGCCTGCAGCAGTTGATCCTTATTGAATCCCTCCGGTAGCCGGGCTGTCGCGATCAACACCCATTTGTTTTCCTTAACGCCAAAGACCAGGCTCTCCCCATCGCCAAAAGCATACAATACTTGCTCGGGCTGCCCATCCGCGTTGAGATCCTGATCCACCAACACACACGCATCCTGCTCAATACAGGAGGCGATCCGGTAGCGCTGCCCCTTTAAAAACGACCAAAACGCGTCATCGGGCTTCTTGCTTCCCGGTGCAATCATCACCTTCGGCGCTAACTGCGTTGCCGTCAGCTCATTTACCGGATCGCGATGCCCCCGCAGGATGGCATTTAAATCACGCCTGCGCTTGCTGTCTTTGTTGAATACATCGTCTTTTTGCAATGCTTCCAGTGCGGCGCGACCGGGTTTTCCGCTGTGATCCAGCATATACAGACTGACCTGGTCAGCCGTAATTTTCCCGCTGTAGTAGCGCCCCATATGGCTGTTGACGCTAATACGCCAGACATCAATGACCGGCGACGTCAGCAGAATCAACAGGCCCAATGTCAGGAGCGAAACGCCAAGAATGACCTTTCCCTGAATATCGAGCGGGTTGCCTCCAGCGCGCAAAATACTGATCAGATAACCGAGGGACCACACCAGTAATACAAAGACCACCAATGCGCCATACAAACGCTCAGGCGTCCAGCCATACTGATGAATTCTCAGCCACATTGCCCAACCGGCAATCAGCATATAGAGAGGAGCAACAACCAGTGAAGCGTTAATCAAGTAACGTAATGCGCCAGGATAAGGTAACGCCTCTTTGTGCGGCTCGCGCACAATGGCCATCAGCAACAGGAAGATCAGCGTCAACGTGGACATCAGGCCAGCCGCTGACACGCGCTGTGAGATAGCGTCCAGTCCGCTAAAAGGCAGGGTCAGCATAAACATCAGCGCTAACAGTGCAACCAGCGGGAGTAAACCTGTGGCAAGGAACGTCAGCAACTTTTGCACCGCAGCGACCAGACGCGACTGCGTACGTGCCAGCACTACTGCCAGTGCGGTGATCAGACCTAAAGCCAAATAAACAAACCAGTCAGTCTCAAAGAAAAGCGTGTTGAAGAAGGTGATTCCGACCAGTTGAAACATTTCACTCCACAGCAGGAGCACCAGCCAGAACAGGCCGTTGGCCACAAAAGCGATCAGCAGCGTCAGCGAGTTAAGCCACAGGTAGGTATAAAACTGCGGATAGCGAGCCTGTTCACGACGGGCATGAAGTTGATATTGAATCCACGGCAAAGCCAGCATCGCCATCAACAGTAAGCGCCAGCCGTAGGCAAAAAAAATGTCATCCTGCCGCCATCTGTCACTGTCTGCCACACTCCATTTCAGCCACACACTCATCGCCAGCACAACCACACAGATCAACGCCATCCAGCACCATAGAGCACGTTGCTTAAATGAGACGACAGTCAGCAAAAGCGCAGAGGAGAGCGCAATCGTTACGGGCATCCCGTAGAACAGCCAGTCACTGTTCTGCGGCGCAAGATACGCCATCAGCAGGTAGCACACACACCCTTGTAGCAGTCCGATAAAGATCATGCCCCAGCGGGTCGTTGGTGAAAGCTCAACACTGTCCATGTCGTTTTCCAGAAAGAAGAGAAAATCTAATTATCGCATCAACTTCACAAATATGAGTATTTGTCGGTCCATTTCGGAGCCCAACTGCGCGAGGTGAATCGATATTGTTTATGTTTGAGTTACGTTTTTTTCTTACATGAATGCGATTACACTCACAAGATTCCCGCCAAAAACACTCTCTATTAACGTTTTAAGAACATTTTCCACAACAAAAAAGGGTTTCCTGCCATAATATCCGCCTCTTTGTGACAGGAGTCGCAGCGTATTCGGTTATTCGTGGAATCACCGGATGCGTAAATCTATGAGCCTTGTCGCGGTTAGCAATCCCTAAAAAACCTTACTATTCCAGGTAATACATATTGGCTAAGGAGCAGTGAAATGCGTGTGAACAACAGTTTAACCCCGCAAGATCTCAAGGCTTATGGTATCAATGACGTTCAGGATATCGTTTACAATCCAGACTACGACACGCTTTATCAGGAAGAACTTGATCCAAACCTGGAAGGTTATGAGCGTGGCGTGTTAACGAATCTGGGCGCCGTTGCAGTTGATACCGGTATCTTTACCGGACGTTCGCCAAAGGATAAGTACATTGTCCGTGACGACACCACACGAGATACACTCTGGTGGTCCGACAAAGGTAAAGGTAAGAACGACAACAAACCGCTTTCCCAGGAAACCTGGCAGCATTTGAAAGGGTTAGTCACCCATCAACTCTCCGGCAAACGTCTGTTTATCATTGATGCTTTCTGCGGTGCTAATGCGGATACCCGTCTTTCCGTGCGCTTCATTACCGAAGTCGCCTGGCAGGCACATTTTGTCAAAAATATGTTCATCCGCCCGAGCGACGAAGAACTGGTTGATTTCAAACCTGATTTCATCGTGATGAACGGTGCAAAATGCACTAACCCACAGTGGAAAGAACAAGGTCTGAACTCCGAAAACTTCGTGGCGTTTAACCTGACTGAACGCATTCAGTTAATTGGCGGCACCTGGTACGGCGGCGAGATGAAGAAAGGTATGTTCTCCGTCATGAACTACCTGCTGCCGCTGAAAGGCATTGCATCCATGCACTGCTCGGCAAACGTCGGTGAAAAAGGGGATGTGGCGGTCTTCTTTGGCCTGTCCGGTACCGGTAAAACCACGCTGTCCACCGACCCGAAACGCCGCCTGATTGGCGATGACGAACACGGCTGGGATGACGACGGCGTATTTAACTTCGAAGGCGGTTGCTACGCGAAGACCATCAAACTGTCTAAAGATGCTGAGCCGGAAATCTACAACGCAATCCGCCGTGATGCCCTGCTGGAAAACGTCACCGTGCGCGAAGATGGTTCTATCGACTTCGATGATGGTTCCAAAACCGAGAACACCCGTGTGTCCTACCCGATTTATCACATCGACAATATCGTTAAGCCGGTGTCAAAAGCGGGTCATGCAACCAAAGTCATCTTCCTGACCGCCGACGCATTTGGCGTACTGCCACCGGTTTCTCGCCTGACGGCGGACCAAACCCAGTACCACTTCCTGTCTGGCTTTACCGCCAAACTGGCTGGCACCGAGCGTGGCGTCACTGAGCCTACGCCAACCTTCTCTGCCTGTTTCGGCGCGGCATTCCTGTCGCTGCACCCAACGCAGTACGCAGAAGTACTGGTGAAACGCATGCAGGCGGCTGGTGCACAGGCTTATCTGGTGAATACCGGCTGGAACGGCACCGGCAAGCGTATCTCAATCAAAGATACCCGTGCGATTATCGACGCCATCCTGAACGGATCTCTGGATAACGCGGAAACGTTCCGTCTGCCGATGTTTGACCTGGCAATCCCAACCGAGCTGCCGGGTGTGGATACGCGTATTCTCGATCCGCGTAATACCTACGCATCCCCGGAGCAGTGGCAAGAAAAAGCCAACGCACTGGCGAAACTGTTTATCGAGAACTTCGAGAAGTACACCGACACCCCTGCGGGCGAAGCGCTGGTTAGCGCCGGACCGAAGCTGTAACGAAAAGTGCCGGATGGCGGCTTTGCCTTATCCGGCCTACTGCAACTGATAAGCGCAGCGACATCAGTCGGTTAGCGAAATAAAAAGGGAGGCATTTAGCCTCCCTTTTTTCTACGCGTCTTTCGTTGTCCCCTGCGTGCGCGTGAATGGAACCGGAAGCCAGGCGCGTATCGACAGCCCGCCTCGCTCACTGGTGCCAATTTCCAGCATACCGTTATGGTTATCAATAATACGCTGTACAATCGCCAGTCCCAGGCCCGTGCCGCTGGTGCTACGCGCGCTGTCACCGCGCACAAACGGCTGGAACAGGTGTTGACGCTGTTCCGGTTTGATACCCGGCCCGTCATCTTCGACCTGGAACCAGGCGCGATGCGCTTCCATACCGCTACTGACCTTAATCCAGCCATTACCGTAGCGAGCAGCGTTAACCACCATATTAGCAACCGCGCGCTTGATAGACAGTGGGTGCATCTTCACCTGAATGACGCCTGGGCGTAATGCAGTATCAATTTCACGCTCGTAACCACTTTCTGCCGCGATCACTTCACCTAATACCGAGTTCAGATCGGCCATCTCCATCGGCATCTCCTGACCCGTCCGCAGATAATCGATGAACTGTTCGATAATGGCATTACACTCTTCAATGTCCTTATTGATGGACTCCGCGAGGTATCCGTCTTCTTCGCCCATCATTTCCGTCGCCAGACGGATACGCGTCAGCGGGGTGCGTAAATCATGGCTCACGCCCGCCATTAACAGCGTACGGTCATCGGCCAGCTGTTTTACGCCGGCGGCCATATGGTTGAAGGCTCGGGTAACAGAGCGTACCTCAGAGGCACCATACTCGCGCAGCGGCGGTGGAATAATGCCTTTCCCCACCTGTAACGCCGCATGTTCAAGATCCACCAACGGTCGGTTCTGAATACGGATAAACAGCCACGCGCCACCGATAGCCAGCAGCATAATCGCCAGCGTATAGCGGAACAGCGGTGAGAAATCACCCTGATGGATTTCCGTAAGCGGCACGCGTACCCAGATGTTGGGCGACAGCCAGGTTTTCAGCCACACGACCGGCGAGCTCTTGTTCACCTCAACGCGGACTTCCGTCGGGCCGCCCAGCTGCTGCGCCATCTGGTGGCTTAAGAATTCATAGTGTTGCGCCCAACGCAGACCGGCTTCTTCAGCGGCCTCGTTGGAATAGAGGGAAATACCGAGCTCACGGTAAATTTCCCGACGAAATGCAGGTGGCACTACCAGTTGCGTACCGTCCTCCAGTTGCAGTTTATCAGTCATCAGCATACGGACTTCGTAGGCCAGGACCTTATTAAACTGCTGGAGGCTCGGCAGAATCGCGAAGTTCAGCACCACAAGGTAGGTTGTCACCAGGCTTGCAAACAGCAAGGTGACGATAAGCAATAACGTGCGAGCAAACGAACTTCGTGGCGAGAAGCGCATTCGCCTCATGCTTTAGAACCGTCCGGAACAAAGACGTAGCCCAGACCCCATACGGTCTGAATATAACGAGGGTGCGCAGGGTCTTCTTCCACCATACGACGCAGACGAGAAATCTGCACGTCGATGGACCGCTCCATCGCCGAATATTCACGACCACGGGCCAGGTTCATCAGCTTGTCGCGGGACAGCGGTTCACGTGGGTGGCTTACCAACGCTTTCAGCACCGCAAATTCACCGCTGGTAAGCGGCATAGGCTCATCCTCGCGGAACATTTCACGAGTCCCCAGGTTCAGCTTAAACTTACCGAAAGCGATAACAGCTTCTTCCTGAGAAGGCGCGCCCGGCAGTTCGTTCGCCTGGCGACGCAATACAGCGCGAATACGCGCCAGCAGTTCACGCGGGTTAAACGGTTTCGGAATGTAATCGTCAGCGCCGATTTCCAGTCCAACGATACGGTCCACTTCTTCGCCCTTCGCCGTGACCATAATGATCGGCATCGGGTTGCTTTGGCTGCGCAGGCGACGGCAAATAGACAGGCCATCTTCTCCCGGCAGCATTAAATCCAGCACCATCAGGTGGAAAGACTCACGGGTCAGCAGACGATCCATCTGCTCAGCGTTTGCGACGCTTCGAACCTGGAAGCCCTGCTCGGTCAGATAACGTTCCAGAAGCGCACGCAAGCGCATGTCGTCATCGACCACCAGAATCTTATAGTTCTCTTGCATTGTTATTACTCCCAAAGGTTCGCAACAATTAAGTGTATATTCTTAAGAAAGCTAGCGTGAGTCACCAGCGAATTCTGGTATGAATTCCAGGCTAAATTGTTACAAAGCATATTAAACAGCAGCTTAAGTATACAATGTTTCTCGCAATACATTATTTATTCTGTTGATATGCTCATGTAATACTAATTGTGCGCATCATCACAGAGTCGAAGGCAAAACAATAAGATGAAAACGCCCCTGATAACCCGTGAAGGGTATGAAAAACTCAAACAAGAGCTCAATTACCTCTGGCGTGAAGAGCGCCCGGAAGTCACCAAGAAGGTTACCTGGGCCGCAAGTCTGGGCGACCGCAGCGAAAATGCTGACTACCAGTATAATAAAAAGCGCCTGCGCGAGATCGACCGCCGCGTCCGATATTTGACCAAGTGCATGGAGAATCTGAAAATCGTCGATTACTCCCCGCAGCAGGAGGGTAAAGTCTTCTTTGGCGCATGGGTTGAGATTGAAAATGACGATGGCGACATCCGCAAATTCCGTATTGTTGGCTACGATGAGATCTTCGGTCGTAAAGATTACATCTCTATCGATTCGCCGATGGCGCGGGCGCTGCTGAAAAAAGAGGTCGGCGATCTCGCGGTGGTGAACACCCCTGGCGGGGAAGCCAGCTGGTACGTGAATGAGATTGAATACGTTAAGTGAGACCGGAACAATCCGAAGCCCCCGTAGATGACTGGCATTTTTGCCAGTCAATCCGTATAACTATCCCCTGATTTTTTATCCTATAGACGAAGCTATCCATGATGAATGATTCTTTCTGCCGCATTATCGCAGGTGAAATTCAGGCTCGTGCTGAACAGGTAGAAGCTGCCGTTCGCTTGCTTGACGAAGGGAACACCGTGCCGTTTATCGCACGTTATCGTAAGGAAATCACCGGCGGTCTGGATGATACGCAACTGCGTAATCTGGAAACCCGTCTGGGATATCTGCGTGAACTGGAAGACCGCCGTCAGGCAATCCTGAAATCTATCGGCGAGCAAGGCAAACTGACCGACGATCTGGCGAAAGCAATCAACGGCACGTTAAGTAAGACCGAACTCGAAGATCTCTATCTGCCGTACAAACCTAAGCGCCGTACCCGTGGGCAGATCGCCATTGAAGCAGGCCTTGAGCCGCTGGCAGACCTGCTGTGGAACGAGCCGTCTCACGACCCGGAAACGGAAGCCGCTAAATACCTCAACGCCGACAACGGCGTGGCGGATACCAAAGCCGCACTCGACGGAGCACGCTACATTCTGATGGAACGCTTCGCAGAAGACGCCGCCCTGCTGGCGAAAGTGCGTGATTACCTGTGGAAAAACGCCCACCTGGTCTCCACCGTGGTAAGCGGTAAAGAAGAGGAAGGCGCGAAGTTCCGCGACTACTTCGATCACCACGAACCGATCTCTACCGTGCCGTCTCACCGTGCGCTGGCCATGTTCCGTGGCCGTAACGAAGGCGTGCTTCAGCTTTCGCTGAATGCCGATCCGCAATTCGATGAGCCGCCAAAAGAGAGCCACGGCGAACAGATTATCCAGGATCACCTGGGACTGCGCCTGAACAACGCCCCTGCCGACAGTTGGCGTAAAGGCGTGGTCAGCTGGACATGGCGAATTAAGGTGCTGATGCACCTCGAAACCGAGCTGATGGGCACCGTGCGTGAACGTGCCGAAGATGAAGCGATTAACGTCTTCGCCCGTAACCTGCACGATCTGCTGATGGCCGCGCCTGCGGGGCTGCGCGCCACTATGGGCCTCGATCCCGGTCTGCGTACCGGCGTGAAGGTGGCGGTTGTTGACGGCACCGGCAAGCTGGTCGCGACCGACACCATTTATCCACACACCGGTCAGGCCGCCAAAGCCGCAGTTGCTGTAGCGGCGCTGTGTGAAAAATACAACGTTGAACTGGTGGCGATTGGTAACGGCACGGCGTCACGCGAAACCGAGCGTTTCTTCCTCGACGTGCAGAAACAGTTCCCGAAAGTCACCGCACAGAAAGTGATCGTCAGCGAAGCCGGGGCATCGGTTTACTCTGCTTCCGAGCTGGCGGCGCAGGAATTCCCGGATCTCGACGTTTCATTGCGTGGCGCGGTGTCTATCGCCCGTCGTCTGCAGGACCCGCTGGCTGAGCTGGTGAAAATCGATCCGAAATCGATCGGCGTGGGCCAGTATCAGCACGACGTTAGCCAGACGCAGCTGGCGCGTAAGCTGGATGCGGTGGTGGAAGACTGCGTAAACGCCGTCGGCGTCGATCTCAATACCGCCTCCGTTCCGCTGTTGACCCGCGTGGCCGGCCTGACGCGCATGATGGCGCAAAACATCGTCGCCTGGCGCGATGAGAACGGTCAGTTCCAGAACCGTCAGCAACTGCTGAAAGTCAGCCGTCTGGGGCCAAAAGCCTTTGAACAGTGCGCGGGCTTCCTGCGCATCAACCATGGCGATAACCCACTGGATGCCTCCACCGTTCACCCGGAAGCCTACCCGATCGTGGAACGCATTCTGGCCGCCACCGAGCAATCGCTGCGTGACCTGATGGGCAACAGCGACGAACTGCGCAATCTGAAAGCTGCCGATTTCACCGATGAACGTTTCGGGGTACCGACTGTCACCGACATCATCAAAGAGCTGGAAAAACCGGGCCGCGACCCGCGTCCTGAATTTAAAACCGCACAGTTTGCCGATGGTGTAGAAACCATGAACGACCTGCTGCCGGGGATGATTCTGGAAGGGGCGGTCACCAACGTCACCAACTTCGGCGCGTTTGTGGATATCGGCGTTCATCAGGATGGACTGGTGCATATCTCTTCATTGTCGAATAAGTTCGTCGACGATCCACACACCGTGGTGAAAGCGGGCGACATCGTGAAGGTGAAAGTGCTGGAAGTTGACCTGCAACGCAAGCGTATCGCGCTGACCATGCGCCTGGACGAGCAGCCGGGTGAAACCAATGCGCGTCGCGGCGGCGGGAACAACGATCGCACTCAGGGCAATCGCCCAGCGCCAAAAGCGGCGAAACCGCGTGGTCGTGACGCCCAGCCTGCGGGCAACAGCGCGATGATGGATGCGCTGGCGGCGGCAATGGGTAAAAAACGCTAAGTTTGGATCATGTGCCGGATGGCGGTGTAAACACCCTGTCCGGCATATTTAATATATTATCTTCTCTCCGCCCCTTATATTTATCACCTCATTAACAAATAAAACCTTAATTAAACATTAAGAAAGTCAATAATGACACTGCAGAAACATTCATTCCAAAGCGGAATAAATGTTGAGAAATATCAAAATTGGCTCAAATTATTGTTCAATTCTACATTCCGTCACATTTATTCTATTGATGATAGAAACCATTCTCATTATCATTGTTTTGTTGATTATTTACTCTTTCCTTACGTTGGCTAATCATCTGGTCTCATGCCGCCCTGTCGCCCCATGAGGTAATCATCCAGTTAGCGAGATATAAGTAGGTCCCTATGCAATTCACTCCTGACAGTGCGTGGAAAATTACCGGCTTTGCCCGTGAAATCAGCCCGGCTTATCGTCAGAAACTGTTGTCACTTGGCATGCTGCCCGGCTCCTCCTTCAACGTGGTACGCGTCGCCCCGCTCGGCGATCCTATCCATATCGAAACGCGTCGCGTAAGCCTGGTATTGCGTAAGAAAGATCTGGCGTTATTAGAAGTGGAAGCGGTTTCCTGTTAATACAGTGAGTCTATAAAAATGAAAAAACTAACCATTGGTTTAATTGGTAATCCTAATTCCGGCAAGACAACCTTATTCAACCAGCTCACCGGCGCGCGCCAGCGTGTAGGTAACTGGGCTGGCGTTACCGTTGAGCGTAAAGAAGGTCATTTCGCCACAACGGACCATCAGGTCACGCTGGTGGATTTACCTGGCACCTATTCACTGACGACAATCTCATCCCAGACCTCTCTCGATGAGCAAATTGCCTGTCACTATATTTTGAGCGGCGACGCAGATCTGTTGATCAACGTGGTCGATGCGTCAAACCTTGAACGCAACCTCTACCTGACGTTGCAACTGCTTGAGTTGGGCATCCCCTGCATCGTCGCGTTGAATATGCTGGATATCGCAGAAAAGCAGCAAATCCGTATCGATATCGACGCCCTCTCAGCGCGTCTTGGCTGCCCGGTGGTGCCACTGGTTTCCACCCGCGCCCGCGGTATTGAAGCGCTGAAACTGGCGATCGACCGCTACAAAGAAAACGACACCGTCGAGCTGGTCCATTATGCCCAGCCGCTGTTGCAGGAAGCGGACTCCCTCGCCGACGCGATGGCCAAAGACATGCCACTGAAACAGCGCCGCTGGCTGGGTCTGCAGATGCTGGAAGGCGATATCTACAGCCGCGCTTACGCCGGTGATGCCGCGCAAAACCTGGATGCTGCCGTTGCTCGTCTGAGCGAGACAATGGACGATCCGGCGCTGCATATCGCCGATGCGCGCTATCAGTGCATTGCCGCTATCTGCGATACCGTCAGCAATACTCTGACGGCAGAGCCGAGCCGTTTCACCACCGCGGTAGATAAAATCGTTCTCAACCGCTTCCTCGGACTGCCGATTTTCCTGTTCGTGATGTACCTGATGTTCCTGCTCGCCATTAACATCGGCGGCGCGCTGCAACCGTTGTTTGACGTCGGCTCCGTGGCGCTCTTTATTCATGGTATTCAGTGGATTGGCTACACGCTGCACTTCCCGGACTGGCTCACTATCTTCCTAGCTCAGGGCCTTGGCGGCGGGATTAACACCGTGCTGCCGCTGGTACCGCAAATCGGCATGATGTACCTGTTCCTCTCCTTCCTTGAAGACTCCGGCTACATGGCGCGCGCCGCATTTGTGATGGACCGTCTGATGCAGGCGCTGGGACTGCCGGGCAAATCGTTTGTCCCGCTGATCGTCGGCTTTGGCTGTAACGTACCGTCCGTGATGGGCGCACGTACGCTGGACGCCCCGCGTGAGCGTCTGATGACCATCATGATGGCGCCGTTTATGTCCTGCGGCGCACGTCTGGCGATTTTCGCCGTCTTTGCCGCGGCGTTCTTTGGTCAGAACGGTGCGCTGGCGGTCTTCTCGCTGTACGTACTGGGTATCGTGATGGCGGTGTTGACCGGCCTGATGCTCAAACACACCATCATGCGTGGTGAAGCAACGCCGTTCGTGATGGAGCTGCCGGTATACCACGTGCCGCACATCAAGAGTCTGATCATTCAGACCTGGCAGCGCCTGAAAGGCTTTGTTCTGCGTGCGGGTAAAGTCATCATCATCGTCAGCATTTTCCTCAGCGCGTTTAACAGCTTCTCGCTGAGCGGAAAAATCGTCGACAACATCAACGACTCTGCGCTGGCCTCCGTTAGCCGTGTTATTACTCCAGTGTTTAAACCGATTGGCGTTCACGAAGATAACTGGCAGGCAACCGTAGGTTTGTTCACCGGCGCGATGGCGAAAGAAGTGGTAGTTGGTACACTGAACACGCTCTATACCGCAGAAAACATTCAGGAAGAAGAGTTCAATCCGGCAGATTTCCACCTTGGCGACGAGCTGCTCGGTGCGGTGGATGAAACCTGGCAAAGCCTGAAAGACACCTTCAGCCTGAGCGTACTGGCCAACCCTATCGAAGCCAGCAAGGGCGACGGAGAAATGGCGACGGGCGCAATGGGCGTGATGGGTGAGAAATTTGGCAGCGCCGCCGCCGCGTACAGCTACCTGATTTTCGTGCTGCTGTATGTGCCGTGCATTTCAGTGATGGGCGCTATCGCACGTGAATCCAGCCGTGGCTGGATGGGCTTCTCGGTTTTGTGGGGGCTGAATATCGCTTATTCACTGTCAACGCTGTTTTATCAGGCGGTCAGCTACAAAGAGCACCCGACCTACAGCCTGGTGTGCATTTTAGCGGTCATCCTGTTTAACATCGTGTTGCTGGGCCTGCTGCGTCGAGCTCGTAGCCGTGTGGACCTCGCACTGCTGGCGACCAACAGAACGGCAAGTTCCTGCTGCTCCAGCACCACTGGCGATTGCCACTAAGGTTATCGACAATGGCATCGCTTATTCAGGTTCGTGATTTATTGGCTTTGCGGGGGCGCATGGAGGCAACACAAATTAGCCACACGCTGCACACCCCGCAGCCGATGATTGACGCCATGCTGAATCAGTTAGAAAAGATGGGCAAAGCGGTGCGGATTCAGGAAGATGCCGATGGGTGTCTTTCCGGAAGCTGCAAAAGTTGCCCGGAAGGTAAAGCCTGCCTGCGCGAATGGTGGGCTTTACGCTAGTGTGCCGCTCCTGCCGGATTCAGCGTTTATGCTGATATTCGGCTTTTTGCGTAACGGCTCCCACAACGATTTCACTGTTTCAGCAAAACAGATCTATCCCTCAGCCTTCCGCGCAGAACTATCAACTCGTGGATGATTACTGTCGATCGAGCAAGTAGAGTCTCGTCATCTTATTTCCCAGGTGACGGATCGCCATGAATACTGACACGACAGCTACGCCGCATGACGCGATTTTCAAAACGTTTTTGAACCACCCAGCGACCGCCCGCGATTTTCTGCAACTTCATCTACCCGACTCTTTGCGTGCACTTTGCGATCTGAACACACTACAACTGGAATCGGGCAGCTTTATTGAAGATGATTTGCGCGCGTACTATTCAGACGTGTTGTGGTCGCTGAAAACTCGTGAAGGCGATGGCTACATTTACACCATCATTGAACATCAGAGTACCGCGGATGCTCATATGGCATTTCGCCTCATGCGCTATGCCATTGCCGTAATGCAGAGGCATCTGGACGCGGGCCATAAGCAACTACCGTTGGTGATCCCCCTACTTTTTTATCATGGTACCGTCAGCCCATATCCCTATTCACTTTGTTGGCTGGACGAGTTTGATGACCCGGAGTCCGCCAGACAACTTTATAGCACCGCGTTTCCACTGATCGATATCACCGTTGTACCCGATGACGAGATTATGCAGCACCGCCGGATGGCGCTGCTGGAGCTCATCCAAAAACATATACGTAAACGCGATTTGATGGGGTTAGTAGAAAAACTCGCCATCCTGCTTGTTAAAGGACACGCTAATGACAACCAGTTGAAAGCCCTGTTTAATTACCTGATGCAGGCCGGGGACACCGCGCGTTTTAGCGAATTTATTCACCAGGTCGCCGAACGTTTACCTCAACACAAGGAAAAGTTGATGACTATTGCCGAAAGATTACGTCAGGAAGGGCACCTTAATGGTCTTCAGGAAGGTCACAGGAAAGGGTTACGAGAGGGATTACAAGAGGGGTTACGAGAGGGATTACAAGAGGGGTTACGAGAGGGTTTGCAACAAGGCAAACGTGAGGAAGCTCTGCGCATTGCAACAACCATGCAGGTTGATGGCATAGACCCGCTGACTATCTGCAGAATCACCGGCCTGACTGCTGAGGATCTGGCTACGTGCAGCCATTAATCCCCAGCCCGGCAGCATGATTCTACCGGGCAAAACAGCGGATTTATAGCCGCTGTTTTAACGCCACCAGCGCTGAGCAGAACTCCGCCGGATGCGAGATAAACGGCGCATGCGCCGCCTTAGCAAACACCAAAGACTCGCTCTGCGGCCACAGTGCATCCAGCATCGGGACGACTTTGCGCGGCACCAGCCCGTCAAGATAGCCGTACAACCGCAGGAAAGGCATTTCCACCGCGCACAGCGGTTCTCGCAGATCGACTGTTTTCAGGATCTCCAGCCCGCCATTAAGCACCTCGACGTCCGGCATGGGTAAAGCCAGCACCGTTTTCTTCAACGCTCGCGCATCCTGACGCGCGGTTTCCGTACCCATCGTTTGCAATGCAAGAAAACGCTCCACTGTACGCTGGAAATCTTCGCTCAGCTGCTGCTGGAAGCCTGCCAGCACCTCTGGCTTGATACCCGGCCACTCATCCCGCGCGCTAAAGCAAGGGGAAGACGCGACGGTCACCAGCGCCTGAACACGCTCAGGATGCGTCAAGGCTACCTGACTCGCGACCAGCCCGCCCAGACTCCAGCCGAGCCAGATAGCTTTCTCCGGTGCCTGTTTCAATACCCGCTCAGCCATCTCTTCCAGCGACATTGCACCGAAACCCTGGCTACGACCAAATCCCGGTAAGTCGACAAGATGCAGCGTGAAATGCGAGCTCAGTTCCTCGCTTATGCAATGCCACACTTGCGCATTCAGTCCCCATCCGTGCAGCAGCACAAGATGGCAATTTCCCGAACCCTGGGTCTGCCACCAGATGTCATTCATCAGTTATTGTTCTCTTTTAGCCTGAAAGGATGCATCTATGCTAACAGTACCGGGATTGTGCTGGCTATGCCGAATGCCCCTAACGTTAGGGCATTGGGGGATCTGCTCAGTCTGTACGCGGGCAG
>NZ_CP080033.1:4620746-4646851 GCF_019382635.1 Citrobacter sp. Colony219
CTTCCCTGTGGGCGCTGCCTGCAAAAACCGCCGCCGTGGCAGCGGCTGGTCACCGTCAGCGACTATGTTCCGCCGTTGAGCGGGCTTATCCACCAGCTCAAGTTTTCGCGACGCAGCGAAACAGCCTCCGCTCTTTCGCGTTTGCTGTTGCTGGAGGTATTGCAGGCACGGCGCGTCAGCGGTCTTCCTCTGCCAGACAGGCTCATCAGCGTCCCGCTCTGGCAGCGACGGCACTGGCGCAGGGGGTTTAATCAGAGCGAATTACTGTGTCGCCCACTGGCGCGCTGGCTGGGCTGCGACTGGGACAGCCGGACCATATCGCGGGTTCGGGCAACCGCCACGCAGCACCATCTCAGCGCCCGATTGCGTAAACGTAACCTGAAAAACGCCTTTCGCCTTGAATTGCCGGTGCAGGGACTCCATATGGTTATTGTGGATGATGTCGTCACTACCGGAAGTACCGTCGCGGAAATCGCGCAGCTGCTTTTACGCAACGGCGCGGCGACTGTCCAGGTATGGTGCCTGTGTCGAACCTTGTAGAGCCTCGATGATGGGCGTATTATAACCAAGTAAAATAGTCAACTATTAGGCCATTACTATGATCCATATTTCCGATGCTGCACAAGCGCACTTTGCCAAACTGCTGGCAAATCAGGAAGAAGGGACACAAATCCGCGTATTTGTGATTAATCCCGGCACGCCTAACGCTGAATGCGGCGTTTCTTATTGTCCGCCGGACGCCGTGGAAGCAACCGACACCGCCATTAAATTTGACCTGCTGACCGCATATGTTGATGAACTGAGCGCACCGTATCTGGAAGATGCAGAAATCGATTTCGTTACCGACCAGTTAGGCTCCCAGCTGACCCTGAAAGCGCCAAACGCCAAAATGCGTAAAGTTGCCGATGATGCACCGCTGATGGAACGCGTGGAGTACATGCTGCAATCGCAGATCAACCCGCAGCTGGCAGGCCACGGTGGTCGCGTCTCTCTGATGGAAATCACCGATGAAGGCTACGCCATTCTGCAGTTTGGCGGCGGCTGTAACGGCTGTTCAATGGTCGATGTGACGCTGAAAGAAGGTATCGAGAAGCAGCTGCTGGCTGAATTCCCGGAACTGAAAGGCGTTCGCGATTTAACCGAACACCAGCGTGGCGAGCACTCTTACTACTAGCGACCAGACTTGTAGGCCCGATAAGACGCATCCGCGTCGCCATCGGGCCTTGATGCCGGATGGCAGTGTAAACGCTTTATCCGGCCTACGCCCTTACATTTCTCTGCACGTACCCTGCAACAATCCCCCGCATAATTTGACCAGCCTCTCATAATTTAAATTTTGCCTGTCCAGGTGATTCTCAAGCGCAGTATGTTACCCGTATCATTTGTATCAGCACCCAAGACGCACATAACAGCCAGCGAAACTGATTAGTTTTACGGGCAATCAGCATTGGTGCTGTGAATACGCTGTTCCCGGTCGGGACAATCGGAATTTGTCATCTAAACACTGACGTTACCCATAACAAAGTAAAGGCCAGGTAAATCATGCCATTAGTCATCGTTGCTATCGGTGTAATCTTGTTACTCCTCCTGATGATCCGTTTCAAAATGAACGGTTTCATCGCTCTCGTCCTGGTGGCGCTTGCTGTCGGATTGATGCAAGGGATGCCACTGGATAAAGTCATTGGTTCGATTAAAGCCGGTGTCGGCGGAACCCTTGGCAGCCTCGCCCTGATTATGGGTTTTGGCGCCATGCTGGGCAAAATGCTGGCGGACTGCGGCGGCGCACAGCGCATCGCAACCACCCTGATTGCTAAATTCGGCAAAAAACATATTCAGTGGGCGGTGGTATTAACCGGCTTCACCGTTGGTTTTGCCCTGTTCTACGAAGTTGGTTTCGTACTGATGCTGCCGCTGGTGTTCACCATTGCCGCTGCTGCCAACATCCCGCTGCTGTACGTTGGCGTGCCGATGGCTGCCGCGCTGTCCGTAACGCACGGCTTCCTGCCACCGCACCCGGGTCCAACCGCTATCGCCACCATTTTCCACGCAGATATGGGTAAAACCCTGCTGTTTGGTACGATTCTGGCAATCCCGACCGTTATTCTCGCCGGTCCTGTTTACGCACGTTTCCTGAAAGGTATCGATAAGCCGATCCCGGAAGGTCTGTACAGCGCGAAAACCTTCACTGAAGAAGAGATGCCAGGCTTTGGCGTCAGCGTCTGGACCTCTCTGGTCCCGGTTATTCTGATGGCAATGCGCGCCGTGGCGGAGATGATTCTGCCAAAAGGTCATGCTTTCCTGACGGTTGCAGAATTCCTCGGTGACCCGGTCATGGCAACGCTGATTGCAGTGCTGATTGCGATGTTCACGTTTGGTCTGAACCGTGGACGTTCGATGGATCAGATTAACGACACGCTGGTGTCCTCAATCAAAATCATCGCGATGATGCTGTTGATTATCGGTGGTGGCGGTGCCTTCAAACAGGTCCTGGTTGATAGCGGCGTGGACAAATACATCGCTTCAATGATGCATGGCTCTAACGTGTCTCCACTGCTGATGGCATGGTCTATTGCGGCGGTCCTGCGTATCGCACTGGGTTCAGCAACCGTTGCGGCAATCACCGCTGGCGGGATTGTGGCACCACTAATTGCAACGACCGGCGTAAGCCCTGAGCTAATGGTTATTGCAGTCGGTTCCGGTTCCGTCATTTTCTCCCACGTGAACGATCCAGGCTTCTGGCTGTTCAAGGAGTACTTCAACCTGACTATCGGTGAAACCATCAAGTCATGGTCAATGCTGGAAACCATTATTTCAGTATGCGGCCTGGTAGGGTGCCTGCTGTTAAATATGGCAATCTGATGTAAAAAAGCCGGGTGGCGCTAGCGCCTACCCGGCTTAATTTCTTTACTTCTTCTTCGCCGCTGCTTTTCGCCGCTTATCCAAATCCTTAATCAGCTTGTTCACGCCCTCATCTGCAAACATCTGCTCCAGCGTGGCGGTGAGCTTACGCCGCCAGTTTTTGTACTGGTCGCTGGTCCCCGGAATGTTGACCGGTTCAGCCATATCCAGCCAGTCTTCCGGTTGCAGGCCCAGCAACGCGCTGTTGCTGTCAGCGATGTAGCGTTGCATGCCGCGATTAAGAATCGGCGTCATCGACATCAGTGACGCCTTGTGACCAGCACGTTTTGGCAGGCAGCCGTATTTGTGCAGCGCGTCCAGCAGCCCCTGTTTCGCCAGCTCCCGGTCCTGATACAACCCCCGCAGCACGACTTCATCCGGGTACAGGCCCAGCGCCTTACCCAGCGTCAAATCGCCGCTATCCCAATAACCTTTAAGCGTAGGAAGGTCATGCGTCGCCGCGACTGCCATTGATTGTTCCGGGTACGCTTTCGGCGCACGGAAGTTTTTCTCATGGTCATTCTCGAAATAAAGCACTTTGTAGGAGTACACGCCGCTGTCGCGCAGCTTGCTGACGATCTCCACGGGAACGGTACCCAGATCCTCACCAATTACCATGCAGTGATGACGTTTACTCTCCAGCGCCAGAATTGAAAGCAGGTCATCGACCGGATAGTGCACGTAAGCGCCGTGATCGGCAGTTTCACCGTAGGGGATCCACCACAGACGCAGCATCGACATAACATGGTCGATACGCAGCGCACCGCAGTTCTGCATATTGGCGCGCAGCAGTTCGATAAACGGTTCGTAGGCCCGTGCCGTGATGATGTGCGGATCCATCGGCGGCAGCCCCCAGTTTTGCCCAAGCGGCCCAAGAATATCCGGCGGCGCGCCAACTGAGGCTTTCAGACAATACAGTTCACGGTCACACCAGGTCTCTGACCCACCGTCTGCCACACCAACCGCCAGGTCGCGATACAGTCCAATCGGCATCGCAAAACCCTGGCTGGTTTTCCAGCAGTCAGCAAACTGGGTATACGCCAGCCACTGCAGCCACAGGTAGAAATCCACCTCATCACGATGCTCTGCGCAGAACTGTTTGACCTCCGGCGAATCTACCGACTGAAAAGCTTCCGGCCACACCGGCCATCCCCAGCGCAACGCATCCTCTTGCACCTGATGCGCATGCAACGCGTCAAAGGCTGCCTGCCAGTACAGGCTATCTCCTTCCTGAGCCACAAACTGGCGAAATGCCGCCATCTGCTCATCGTCACGTGCAGAGAAATTTTTCCACGCCATGCGCAGCGCGGTCATCTTCAGTGCGGTAACAGCAGAATAATCAACCCACTCACTATCGCGCGCACGTTGCAGGGTTTGCTGAGTCGCGGGTTTCTGCCACCACGCCTGCGCCTCTTTACTCAGGCGGAAATCATCTACTGCGTTAACATCAATATAAATAACGTTCAGCCAGCGACGTGATGACGGGCTGTACGGGCTGGCGCTTTCCGGGTTCGCCGGATACAGCGCGTGAATAGGATTAAGCCCGATAAACGCGCCGCCGCGTTGCGCCACATCTACCAGCATGGCGCGGAGATCGCCAAAGTCGCCAATCCCCCAGTTTTTCTCTGAACGCAGGGTGTAGAGCTGAACGCATGCGCCCCACAGTTTTTGCCCCTCCAGCAGCGCCTGCGGTTCATAGCAGCGCTTTGGCGCCACGATGACACGACAGTGGGTGCGCAGCTCGCCCTGCGTCAATGTCAGCGTGTGATAGCCCTCCGACAGTTTCGTCGGAAGGTGAAAAGATTTGCCGCCGATGGCATGCCCTTTGTGCTGTACGCCATCTTCAGTGGTCAGCAGCCAGCTAAACTCTCCGCTTCCCTCAACCGCCAGCGACATTTTCTTACCGGCGGTATAAACCATGACATTCGGCACTGGCGTCACCGCCACCTGCGTGGCGGCGGTGGTGCGATGCATGGCTTCAAGCAAACGCCGCTTGGTTTCGGCGCCAATAGACTGCGGTTTGCCGTGAGCGTTAATGTAATTGGGGCTGATCCCCGCCGCCAGCGCGGCATTATCCAGACGTTTGCTTTCCATCGCGATTCCTTAACGTTTCGCCTGCCAGATACGGGCCTGATAATCGCGGATGGAGCGATCCGAGCTGAACATGCCGCAACGTGCGGTATTCAGGATCGCCGCCCGCGTCCAGGCATCCTGGTCACGATACAACACGTCAACCTGCTTCTGCGCTTCAACGTAGGCTGCGAAGTCCGCCATCACCAGATACGGGTCACCGCCCTGCTTGCCGATGCTGTGCAGCATCTGGTCAAAAGCATGTTTGTCGCCGTCGCTGTATTTCCCGCTTTCCAGCTCTTTCAGGACCGCATCCAGCACTTTGTCTTTCTTACGCCATTTCACCGGATCGTAACCTTTGGCCTTGAGCGCCTTCACCTCTTCCACGGTATGACCAAAGATAAAGATATTCTCGTCGCCCACTTTTTCGGCGATTTCGACGTTTGCGCCATCCAGCGTACCGACGGTTAAGGCGCCATTCAGCGCCAGCTTCATGTTGCCGGTGCCGGAAGCCTCTTTCCCTGCGGTTGAGATCTGCTCAGAGATATCCGCCGCCGGGATCAGCATTTCTGCCGCTGAGACACAGTAATCCGGCAGGAACACGACCTTCAACTTATCGCCAACTTTCGGGTCGTTATTGATGGTTTCCGCCACCTTGTTAATGGCGAAGATGATATTTTTCGCCAGGTAGTAACCCGGAGCCGCTTTCGCCCCAAACAGGAATACGCGCGGCACGCGATCGGCCTGCGGGTTCTCACGGATTTCTTTGTACAACGCCAGAATATGCAGCAGGTTCAGGTGCTGACGCTTGTACTCATGCAGACGTTTAATCTGAATATCAAAAATCGCGTTAGTCGTTATCTCAATACCGGTTCGCGCTTTAATAAACTTCACCAGACGCGCTTTGTTCGCCAGCTTGATGTCGCGATACTGCTGACGGAACTTCGCGTCGTCGGCGTATTTTTCCAGGTTAATCAACTGGTCGAGGTCGTTAGCCCACTCTTTTTTCAGCGATTTATCCAGCAGCGCTGCCAGCGCCGGGTTGCACTGCTTAATCCAGCGACGTGGGGTAATCCCGTTGGTGACGTTATGGAATTTGTTCGGCCACAGTTGGTGATATTCCGGGAACAGATCTTTCACCACCAGATCGGAGTGCAGCGCTGCCACACCATTAACCGCAAAGCCGCTGACCACGCACATGTTGGCCATGCGCACCTGTTTGTTGTGCACCACCGCCAGCTTCGCCCAGACTTCAGCATCACCCGGCCAGGTTTTATCGACCAGCGTCTTAAAGCGGTCGTTAATCTCTTTGATGATTTGCATATGGCGTGGTAATAGCGCTTTCACCAGCTTCTCATCCCAGCACTCCAGCGCCTCTGGCATCAAAGTGTGGTTGGTATACGCAAACGTCTTGCTGGTGATCGTCCATGCATCGTCCCAGCTCATCTGGTGATCATCGATCAGCACGCGCAGCAGTTCAGGGATCGCAATAGTCGGGTGGGTGTCGTTCAGTTGAATAACTTCGTAGTCGGCCAGTTCGTGCAATTTACGTCCCGCCAGATGATGGCGGCGCAGAATATCGGCTACGGAGCAGGCGCACTGGAAGTACTGCTGCATCAGGCGCAGCTTTTTACCCGCCGTGTGGTTGTCGTTCGGGTACAGCACTTTGGTCAGTTTTTCAGCGTCGATACCCTGCTGCTCGGCACGCAGGAAATCACCGTCGTTAAATTTGGTCAGGTTAAACGGATGCGCATGGCTGGCCTGCCACAAACGCAGCGGCTGCGCCACGCCGTTGCGGTAGCCGAGAACCGGTAGATCCCAGGCCTGACCGGTGATGATGAATCCCGGCTCCCAGTGGCCTTGTTTGCTGACCTTGCCGCCAATCCCTACCTGCACATCCAGCGCTTCGTTGTGACGGAACCACGGGTAGCTGCCGCGATGCCAGTCATCCGGAGCTTCCATCTGTTGCCCATCAGCAAATGACTGACGGAATAAACCGTACTGATAGTTGAGGCCATAGCCCGTCGCCGACTGGCCAACCGTTGCCATCGAGTCGAGGAAACACGCAGCCAGACGGCCCAGCCCCCCGTTCCCCAACGCCGGATCGGTTTCTTCTTCCAGCAAGTCGGTCAGGTTGATGTCGTGTGCTTTCAGCTCGTCGCTCACCGCCTGATACCAGCCCAGGTTGAGCAAGTTGTTCCCCGTCAGACGGCCAATCAAAAACTCCATTGAGATATAGTTAACATGGCGCTGATTTTTTGCCGGTTTCACCGCAGGCTGGGCGCTGAGTAACTCAGCCAACGCCCCACTCACGGCCTGCCACCACTGGCGCGACGTCATTTCGTGAGCCGACGATAAACCGAAGCGCTGCCACTGACGCGTCAGGGCAGCCTGAAATTGATCTTTGTTGAAAGTAGGCTGTGACATAGGGATTCCAGGTCCTTAGGTAATAAACAACGTTATCGCTAGTTTGCCAGGCTCGTTGTTGACCTTCCTCATCCTGCCAGGGATTAGGTAGGGAGGAGGAGCGGGGATGAGCGTTAAAATGTGATCGCCGCCACTTTACGAGGGGTATTATGGCTGATAAATACGCAGGCTCTGCGCATACCCCTGAAATGCATCGCGGTTTTCGCATTAATCAAAAGGGATTATCCAGACAATATCAAACAGGAAGATGACATTTAGAAAAAATATGTAAACGGAGAAATAGTTTCTAACCTGAAATACACATTCTGCTTGAGATATTTCACATGAAAGTTTTAAGTCGAGCACAAAATTCATCGACTTTTATTCATCACCACAGTAACCATATAAAAGAAGAGGAGTTATTCCGCCCTGTAAAAATAACGCTGGATCCAGTCACCATGCCTGTTGCGACTCTTTAAAACAATTATTGCAATAGATGTATAGATTTGTGACATAGTGCAAAATCAGACACACAAAAAGTCCGCTTAGCTTGCAATAAATCCCGTTCTGGCCGACCTTATATCTATTAATTACGAAGCGCAAAAAAAATCGTTTTCCCCCATATTCACACAGTGAAGTGACTAACTTATGTTGATTCCGTCTAAATTAAGTCGTCCGGTTCGACTCGACCATACGGTGGTTCGTGAGCGCCTGTTGGCTAAACTTTCCGGCGCGAACAATTTCAGGCTTGCCCTGATAACAAGTCCTGCTGGTTATGGAAAAACAACGCTTGTTTCACAATGGGCGGCGGGGAAGAACGAATTAGGCTGGTATTCCCTGGATGAAGGCGATAACCAGCAAGAGCGCTTCGCCAGCTATTTGATTGCGGCAATCCAACAGGCGACCGGTGGGCACTGCACCACCAGCGAAGCCATGGTGCAAAAACGCCAGTATGCCAGCCTGACTTCACTGTTTGCCCAGTTGTTCATTGAACTGGCAGAGTGGCATCGTCCACTCTATCTGGTCGTGGATGATTATCATCTGATCTCCAATCCAGCCATCCACGAAGCGATGCGTTTTTTCCTGCGCCATCAGCCGGAAAATCTGACGTTAGTCGTGCTGTCGCGAAACCTACCGCAACTGGGCATTGCCAACCTGCGCGTACGCGATCAACTGCTGGAAATCGGCAGTCAGCAGTTGGCGTTTAACCACCAGGAAGCCAAACAATTCTTTGACCGTCGCCTGTCCTCCCCGATTGAGGCTGCGGAAAGTAGCCGCATGTGCGATGACGTTGCAGGCTGGGCCACGGCGTTACAGCTGATCGCCTTATCTGCCCGTCAGAACAACCATTCCGCCCACCAGTCGGCACGACGTCTGGCCGGTATCAACGCCAGCCATTTATCCGATTATCTGGTCGATGAAGTCCTGGACAGCGTCGATATCGGAACCCGCCATTTCCTGCTAAAAAGCGCCATCCTGCGCTCGATGAACGATGCGCTGATTGTTCGGGTCACGGGCGAAGAAAACGGCCAAATGCGGCTGGAGGAAATTGAGCGCCAGGGATTATTCCTGCAGCGGATGGATGATGTCGGCGAATGGTTTAGCTATCACCCGCTATTTGGCAGCTTTTTACGCCAGCGTTGCCAGTGGGAGTTAGCTACCGAACTTCCCGAAATACACCGCGCCGCCGCTGAAAGCTGGATGGCGCAAGGTTTTCCGACCGAAGCCATCCACCACGCGCTGGCGGCAGGCGACGCCCATATGCTGCGCGACATTCTGCTCAATCATGCGTGGGGGCTGTTTAACCACAGCGAACTGGCATTACTTGAAGAGTCATTGAAAGCTCTGCCGTGGGAAAGCCTGCTGGAAAATCCGCGTCTGGTTCTGCTGCAAGCCTGGCTGATGCAAAGCCAGCACCGCTACGGCGAGGTGAATACCCTGCTGGCGCGCGCTGAGCAGGAAATGAAAGGCGATATGGAACAGACGCTACATGCTGAATTTAACGCCCTGCGAGCGCAGGTCGCGATTAACGACGGAAATCCTGATGAAGCCGAGCGTCTGGCGAAACTGGCGCTGGATGAATTACCCATCGCCTGGTTCTATAGCCGAATTGTCGCCACCTCGGTACACGGCGAAGTTCTGCACTGTAAGGGCGACCTCACGCGTTCTCTGACGTTGATGCAGCAAACCGAACAAATGGCGCGCCATCATGACGTCTGGCATTACGCCCTGTGGAGTCTTATTCAGCAAAGTGAAATCTTGTTTGCCCAGGGCTTTTTGCAGGCCGCCTGGGAAATCCAGGAAAAAGCGTTCCAGCTGATCAAAGAGCAGCACCTCGAACAGCTGCCGATGCACGAGTTCCTGGTGCGCATTCGTGCGCAGCTCCTGTGGGCATGGGCGCGCCTGGACGAAGCGGAAGCGTCTGCTCGCTCGGGTATTGAACTACTTTCCACCTTCCAGCCGCAGCAGCAGCTACAGTGTCTGGCGCTGCAGGTTCAGTGTTCGCTGGCGCGTGGCGATCTGGACAACGCGCGTAGCCTGCTCAACCGTCTGGAAAACCTGCTGGGTAATGGCCACTATCACAGCGACTGGATCTCCAACGCTGATAAAGTCCGGGTGATTTACTGGCAAATGGTCGGCGACAAAAATTCAGCCGCCAACTGGCTGCGCCACACGCCGAAACCGGAATTCGCCAATAACCACTTCCTGCAAGGACAGTGGCGCAACATCGCCCGTGCGCAGATCCTGCTGGGCGAGTTTGAACCGGCTGAGATTGTGCTGGAAGAGTTGAATGAAAATGCGCGCAATCTGCGCCTGATGAGCGATCTGAACCGTAACCTGCTGCTGCTTAATCAATTGTACTGGCAGGCGGGGCGCAAAAATGACGCACAGCGGGTGTTGCTCGACGCCCTGCAACTGGCGAACCGCACCGGGTTCATCAGCCACTTTGTGATCGAAGGCGAGGCCATGGCGCAGCAGTTACGCCAGCTGATTCAGCTCAACACATTACCGGAACTTGAACAGCATCGTGCGCAGCGTATTTTGCGCGAGATTAACCAGCATCACCGCCACAAATTCGCCCACTTTGATGAAGGATTCGTTGAACGCCTGCTCACCCACCCGGACGTCCCGGAGCTGATCCGTACCAGCCCGCTGACCCAGCGTGAATGGCAGGTTCTCGGTCTGATTTATTCTGGCTACAGCAACGAGCAGATTGCCGGTGAGCTGGCTGTTGCCGCGACGACCATTAAGACGCACATCCGCAATTTGTACCAAAAGCTCGGCGTGGCGCACCGCCAGGATGCGGTGCAACATGCGCAGAAACTGCTGAAGATGATGGGGTATGGCGTTTAGTTAACGCCTGATGCGCTATGCGTATCAGGCCTGGAACCCGCTTAGCACAACTCTAACTGGATATGATGGTCAGCAATGACCTGCATCACGCCAGCAGGCGGTAGCGTGTCGGTATATACTGCATCCACCATGCTGATACTGCCCATGTTCACCATCGCATTACGCCCAAACTTCGAATGATCCACCACCAGCATCACATGACGTGAATTCTCAATAATGGCGCGTTTGGTGCGAACTTCGTGATAATCAAATTCCAGCAGCGAACCATCGCTGTCGATACCGCTTATCCCTAAGATGCCAAAGTCCAGACGGAACTGTGAAATAAAGTCGAGGGTCGCTTCGCCCATAATACCGCCGTCACGGCTACGCAGTTCGCCACCGGCCAGAATAATGCGGAAATCCTCTTTTGCCATCAGCGTATTCGCCACATTGAGGTTGTTGGTCACAATGCGCAGGTTGCTGTGATTAAGCAGCGCATGAGCGACCGCTTCCGGCGTGGTGCCGATATCAATAAACAGCGTGGAGCCGTTCGGGATCTGCGTGGCGACTTTGCGGGCAATGCGCTCTTTTTCCGCCGTCTGCGTCGCTTTACGGTCATGCCACGGCGTGTTGACCGAGCTGGAGGGCAGCGCCGCGCCGCCGTGATGGCGCAAAATCATGTTCTGATCGGCCAGATCGTTGAGATCGCGGCGAATCGTCTGTGGGCTGACGGAGAAATGCTCCACCAGCTCCTCGGTGCTGACGTATCCCTGTTTTTTTACCAGTTCGATGATCGCGTCATGTCGTTGTGTTTGCTTCATTATGGTTCCCTGAAATTACGTTCGTTTTCGCACATGAATAGTATCAGCAAATGCCATTGCCAGACCGACGGCCAACCCGGCGATATGCGCGCCGTTCGCCATCGACATGCCGAACAAATCAAACCAGCCGGCAACAATCCACATCAACGCAAAGATAATCAAACCACGCTGCAGGAAAATGCCGCTTTGCGGATCGCGCTCACCGCGCAACCACACGTAGCCCATCAGGGCATACACTACGCCGGAAAGTCCACCGAACCACGGGCCGCTAAATTTCTGCTGCACATAGCCGCTCAACAGCGCGCTAATTACGGTAATAACGATTAGTTTTCCGCTGCCGAGTCGTTTTTCAACCGCGCCGCCGAGATACCACCACCACAACAGGTTGAACAGAATGTGCATCAGTGAGAAGTGCATAAACGCGTGGGTGAAATAACGCCAGAATTCAAATTTCAGCGTAGGATCAAACGGCCATGCCAGCCAGAGCATAACCGCCTGGTCACCCATCACATTCATTGCGATAAACACCAGCACACACGCGGCCATCACCGCCCAGGTCACCGGACCCGCACGTTCGCGCAACGTGGCAAGAAACGGATAGCGTTGATAGCGCAAACCGCTGTCGGTCTGCCCTGACTGCCAGCTTGCCGCCAGATAGCGCGGATCGCCCGGGTTCTCCAGAAATCGCGCCAGTTCAGCATGCACGCGCTCAGCCTGGGACTCATCCGCCAACCAGACATCCGTTTGCTGATGTTGTTGAATCGTCAGGATAACGCCCTGTGTCGCCATATAATCAACAAATGCCTGCGCCACGCGGGGGTTAGCAAAAGAGGTAATCATCAACATGGTTGCTGTCGCTTCATCCACACAAAAGAGGACAGTATATATATCCTGCCCGTTTCAGGCTGCATCTTTGTTAGCTTACGAACCGTATGCCACTTCTGCCGGAAAATGTCGATGCCAGGCATCGAAGCCGCCGTCAACGCTGTAAACCGCGTCATAGCCCTGCTGCAGAAGATATTGCGCCGCGCCTTTACTGCTGTTGCCGTGATAACACATCACCAACACGGTGGTGTCGAAATCATGCTCACGCATAAATGACCCCAGCGTGTCGTTCGTCAGATGAAACGCCTGCGGGGCGTGACCCATCGCATAGCTTTGCGGATCGCGGATATCCACTAACACCGCAGCTCCCTGATGCAGCTTCTGATGCGCTTCTTCGACATTAATACATTCAAACTGATCCATTGCTCTCTCTTCTTTATTAGCAGGTGACGCTTTTCAAACATGTTACTTCTTAGTGTACGTCCCGACGGCAGTTAAACACCATAATGTTATATGTATCACTGTAAATTGTTTATCCGATGTTACCAATGGCGCGATTCTTTGCTATTATGCTCGATAACGAACATTAATGAGCTATAACGAAAGTGCGAGAGGCCAGCATGGAAACCAAAGATCTGATTGTGATAGGTGGAGGCATCAACGGTGCCGGTATCGCGGCAGATGCCGCTGGACGCGGATTATCCGTACTGATGCTGGAAGCACAGGATTTAGCCTGCGCGACCTCCTCCGCCAGCTCCAAACTCATCCACGGTGGCCTGCGCTACCTGGAACACTACGAATTCCGTCTGGTTAGCGAAGCGCTGGCCGAACGTGAAGTGCTGTTGAAAATGGCACCGCATATCGCCTTCCCAATGCGCTTTCGTCTGCCCCATCGCCCGCATCTGCGTCCGGCGTGGATGATCCGTATTGGTCTGTTTATGTACGATCATCTGGGCAAACGCACCAGTTTGCCAGGTTCTACCGGTTTGCGTTTTGGCGCGGATTCCGTAATGAAACCCGAGATTGTGCGCGGTTTCGAATATTCTGATTGCTGGGTAGACGATGCACGACTGGTTTTGGCAAATGCCCAAATGGTCGTACGCAAAGGCGGAGAAGTGTTAACCCGCACGCGCGCCACCTCCGCTCGCCGTGAAAACGGTTTGTGGATTGTGGAAGCCGAAGACATCGACACCGGCAAAAAGCACACCTGGCAGGCGCGCGGTCTGGTCAACGCCACCGGCCCGTGGGTGAAAGAGTTCTTCGACGACGGCATGCACCTGCCATCGCCGTACGGTATTCGCCTGATTAAAGGCAGCCACATCGTGGTGCCGCGCGTCCATACCCAGAAACAGGCTTACATCCTGCAAAACGAAGATAAACGTATTGTGTTTGTCATCCCATGGATGGACGAATTCTCGATCATCGGGACGACCGACGTCGAATACAAAGGCGACCCAAAAGCGGTGAAAATTGATGAGAGTGAAATCAATTACCTGCTGAAGGTCTACAATGCGCACTTTAAGAAACAGCTGGGCCGTGATGATATCGTCTGGACTTACTCAGGCGTGCGCCCGCTGTGCGACGACGAGTCCGACTCGCCGCAGGCTATCACCCGTGATTACACGCTGGATATCCATGATGAAAACGGCAAAGCGCCGCTGCTGTCGGTCTTTGGCGGCAAGCTGACGACCTATCGTAAGCTGGCTGAGCACGCGATGGAAAAACTGGCATCGTACTATCAGGGCATTGGTCCGGCGTGGACGAAAGAGTGCATTCTGCCAGGCGGTGACATTGGCGGCGATCGCGAAGACTACGCGGCCAAACTGCGCCGTCGCTACCCGTTCCTGACCGAGTCGCTGGCGCGCCATTATTCTCGCACCTACGGCAGCAACACCGAATGGGTCATCGGCGAAGCCACCTCGCTTGCCGAGTTAGGTGAAGACTTTGGCCATGAGTTTTATGAGGCCGAGCTGAAATATCTGGTCGATCACGAATGGGTTCGTCGTGCGGAAGATGCGCTGTGGCGCCGTACGAAAGAAGGGATGTGGCTGAATGCAGAACAGCAGTCGCGCATGACCCAGTGGCTGGCGGAGTACATTGAGAAGCACCAACTGTCGCTGGCGTCCTGATAAAAATGCCGGATGGCGGCGACGCCTTATCCGGCTTACAAAAGTGCATAAACGTAGGCCGGGCAAGCGAAGCGCCCCCGGCCTCGTGTTTTACAACCGCACCGAATCAATATGCCAGATGTTTTCGGCATACTCTTTGATGGTCCTGTCCGATGAGAAGTAGCCCATGTTGGCGATATTGATCATCGACTTGGTGGTCCACTCTTCCGGATGACGATACAGTTCATCAACCTTATCCTGACAATCAACGTAGCTGCGATAATCCGCCAGCACCTGATAGTGGTCGCCAAAGTTGATCAGTGAGTCCACCAGATCACGGTAGCGTCCCGGCTCCTCAGGGCTGAATACGCCACTGCCGATTTGCGTCAGCACCTGGTGCAGCTCTTCATCTTTCTCGTAATACTCACGCGGCTTGTAACCCTGACTACGCAGCGCCTCCACTTCTTCCGCCGTATTACCAAAGATAAAGATATTTTCTGCGCCCACATGCTCCAGCATCTCAACGTTAGCGCCATCCAGCGTACCGATGGTCAGCGCGCCATTCAGCGCAAATTTCATGTTACTGGTCCCGGAGGCTTCGGTCCCGGCCAGTGAGATTTGCTCAGACAGGTCGGCGGCAGGAATAATCACCTGCGCCAGGCTGACGCTGTAGTTAGGAATAAACACCACCTTCAGCTTGTCGCCAATCTGTGGATCGTTGTTGATCACTTTCGCGACATCGTTAATCAGGTGAATGATGTGCTTCGCCATGTAATAGGCCGAAGCCGCTTTACCGGCGAAGATATTCACACGCGGCACCCACTCGGCGTCAGGATCGGCCTTAATGCGGTTGTAGCGGGTGATCACATGCAGCACGTTCATCAGCTGACGTTTGTACTCGTGAATACGCTTGATCTGCACATCAAACAGCGATTTCGGATTCACCACCACATTCAACTGCTGCGCGATGAGCGTCGCCAGTCGCTTTTTGTTCTCCAGCTTCGCATGACGCACCGCCTGATTTACCAGCGGGTAATCGCAGTGTTGTTCCAGTTCGCTGAGCTGACTGAGATCGGTGCGCCAGGTACGGCCAATGTTCTCATCCAGCACATTGGAAAGCGCCGGATTCGCCAGCGCCAGCCAGCGACGCGGCGTCACGCCGTTGGTAACGTTGCAAAAACGGGTCGGGAAGATCTTCGCAAAGTCAGCAAACAGCGACTGTACCATCAGGTTGGAGTGCAGTTCCGACACGCCGTTAACCTTGTGGCTCACCACCACCGCCAGCCATGCCATACGCACCCGGCGGCCGTTGGATTCATCGATGATCGACGTCCGCCCCAACAGACCCGTATCGCTCGGATACTGCTCCTGCAGCGTTTTCAGGAAGTAATCGTTAATCTCAAAGATAATTTGCAGGTGGCGCGGCAGAATTTTACCCAGCATATCCACCGGCCAGGTTTCCAGCGCCTCGCTCATCAGCGTATGGTTGGTATACGAAAAGACCTGACAGCACACCTCAAAGGCATCGTCCCAGCTAAACTTGTGCTCATCAATCAGCAGACGCATCAGCTCAGGGATCGACAGCACCGGATGGGTGTCATTGAGGTGAATAGCAATTTTGTCCGCCAGGTTGTCGTAGGTTTTGTGCAGTTGGTAATGACGACTCAGGATATCCTGCACCGTGGCGGAGACCAGGAAATACTCCTGACGCAAGCGCAGCTCGCGTCCCGAATAGGTGGAGTCATCCGGATACAGCACGCGGGAGACGTTCTCGGAGTGGTTTTTATCTTCCACCGCCGCAAAGTAATCGCCCTGATTGAATTTACCAAGGTTGATTTCGCTACTGGCCTGTGCATTCCACAGGCGCAGCGTGTTGGTGGCATCAGTGTCGTAACCGGGGATAATCTGGTCGTAGGCAACCGCGAGGATCTCTTCAGTTTCTATCCAGCGCGTTTTCTTGCCTTCCTGCTGAATACGCCCGCCAAAACGCACTTTGTAGCGCGTATTGTGGCGTTTGAACTCCCATGGGTTACCGTATTCCAGCCAGTAGTCCGGCGACTCTTTCTGTCGGCCATCAACAATGTTTTGCTTGAACATGCCGTAGTCATAGCGAATACCGTAGCCACGTCCCGGCAGTCCCAGCGTTGCCAGCGAGTCCAGGAAGCAGGCCGCCAGGCGCCCGAGGCCACCGTTGCCAAGACCCGGGTCGTTTTCTTCGTCGATCAGATCTTCAAGATCCAGCCCCATGCCTTCCAGCGCATTTTTGACATCGTCATAAATCCCCAACGATAACAGTGCATTGGAAAGCGTGCGGCCAATCAGGAACTCCATAGACAGGTAATAGACCTGTCGAGTTTCCTGGGATAATTGCGCACGATTAGAACGCAGCCAGCGCTCCACGAGACGATCGCGCACCGCGAACAATGTGGCGTTCAGCCACTCATGTTTATTGGCAATGACCGGGTCTTTACCAATCGTGAACATCAGCTTGTAGGCAATAGAATGCTTAAGTGCCTCTACGCTGAGTGTGGGCGATGCATAAGTAAATGGAGCATTCATATAGGTGATTCCTGGATAACTATTTCAAGCGATAGTAAAGCTCACGGTATGACTTCGCCGCGACTTGCCAGCTAAAATCCATGGTCATGGCCTGACGTTGTACAAACCGCCACAGCGAAGGCCGGGACCACAATACGAAAGCACGCCGGATCGCCCGTAGCAGCGACCAGGCATTACTATCTTCAAATACAAACCCACTGGCGATACCGTCCGCCAGGTTCTCCAGCGAACTATCAGACACCGTATCAGCCAGCCCACCGGTACGTCGCACCAGCGGCAACGTGCCGTACTTCAGTCCATACAATTGTGTTAAGCCACACGGCTCAAAACGGCTGGGCACCAATATCACATCAGCCCCGCCCATGATGCGATGCGAGAAGGCTTCATGATAGCCAATCTGTACGCCCACCTGGCCCGGATGTTCCGCCGCCGCGGCGAGGAAACCTTCCTGCAATACCGGATCGCCCGCGCCGAGCAACGCCAGTTGTCCGCCCTGCTCTAACAACCCCGGCAACGCTTCCAGCACCAGATCCAACCCTTTCTGGCTGGTCAGGCGACTGACTACAGCAAACAGCGGCACTTTATCGTTAACCTTAAGTCCCATCGCGATCTGTAGCTGCCGTTTGTTCTCCGCCTTCTCTTCCAGCGTGTCACGCGTATAGCGCGACGCCAGCAGCAGATCGGTTTCCGGGCTCCAGATTTTTTCATCAACGCCGTTCAGCACGCCGGAAAGACGCCCTTCGCGATGGCGCTGCTGCAACAAACCTTCCATGCCGTAGGCGAACTGCGCCTCGGTAATTTCCCGCGCGTAGGTCGGACTGACCGCCGTAATGTGGTCGGCGTAGTACAACCCGGCCTTCAGGAACGAAATCTGGCCGTTAAACTCCAGCCCGTGCACATTAAAGAACGACCATGGCAATTGGATGTCATCCATATGCTTTGCATAAAACATGCCTTGATACGCCAGGTTGTGTACGGTGAACACCGATTTCGCCGGATGGCCGCGCGCCGCCAGATACGCCGGCGCCAGGCCAGCGTGCCAGTCGTGCGCATGCACCACATCCGGGCGCCAGAATGGATCAAGGCCGCAGGCCATTTCACAGCCGACCCAACCCAACAGCGCAAAACGCAGCACGTTATCGGTATACGCAAACAGGTTCGTATCGTGATACGGGCTCCCGGGACGGTCATAGAGATGTGGCGCATCAATCAGATAAATGCCGACGCCGTTGTAATGTCCGAACAACAGCGTTATCCGTCCGGCGAAGGTATCCCGACGCGTCACGACCTGCGCATCGGGAATGCCGCGACGAATATCAGGAAACGCCGGAAGCAATACGCGGGCATCCACACCGTCCGCAATTTGTGCCGCAGGTAACGCCCCAATAACATCCGCCAGTCCCCCGGTTTTTAACAGGGGGAACATCTCTGAACAAACGTGTAAAACCTGCATTATCGCTCCTGTTTGATTTGCAGTTTGCGTAGCATTTCACGCGTGACCAGCACAATGCCTTCCTCTGAGCGGTAGAAGCGACGAGCATCTTCTTCCGCATTTTCGCCAATCACCATGCCCTCAGGAATGATGCAGGCGCGATCGATAATGCAACGACGTAAGCGGCACGAACGTCCAACCCACACTTCAGGTAACAACACTGCCGAATCAATGTTACAGAAAGAATTCACCCGCACGCGCGGGAACAGAACGGACTGCACCACCACCGAACCCGAAATAATACAGCCACCGGAAACCAGCGAGTTCAGCGTCATGCCGTGGCTGCCGGAACGGTCCTGAACAAATTTCGCCGGAGGCAGCGATTCCATGTGCGTTCGGATTGGCCAGTCCTGGTCGTACATATCCAGTTCAGGCGTCACCGAAGCCAAATCGAGGTTCGCCTTCCAGTAGGCCTCCAGCGTTCCCACATCGCGCCAGTACGGCTCGGATTCCGGGTCAGACTGCACGCAGGACAACGGGAATGGATGTGCATACGCCATGCCAGCTTCGGTGATTTTTGGGATGATGTCTTTGCCAAAATCGTGACTGGAGTTTTCATCGAGATCATCTTCCGCCAGCAGTTCATACAGATAATCGGCGTTGAAGATGTAGATCCCCATACTGGCAAGCGATTTGGTCGGATCATTCGGCATCGCCGGCGGGTTGGAGGGTTTTTCAACGAATTCGATAATTTTGTCGTTTTCATCAACATCCATTACGCCAAACGCGCTGGCTTCTTCGATCGGCACAGGCATACAGGCCACGGTGCAGCGCGCGCCTTTCTCGACGTGGTCGATCAGCATGCGTGAGTAGTCCTGCTTATAAATATGATCGCCCGCGAGGATCACCACATATTCCGCTTTATAGCGTCGAATGATGTCCAGGTTTTGGGTCACCGCATCCGCCGTGCCGCGATACCAGTTTTCACCCTGCATTCTCTGCTGGGCAGGCAGCAGATCGACGAACTCGTTCATCTCTTCGCTAAAGAACGACCAGCCGCGCTGGATATGCTGCACCAGCGTATGGGACTGATACTGCGTGATTACGCCGATACGGCGGATCCCGGAGTTAATACAGTTGGATAAAGCAAAATCGATAATGCGGAACTTACCGCCAAAGTGCACGGCAGGCTTGGCTCGTTTGTTGGTTAAATCTTTCAGACGGGTTCCGCGGCCACCGGCCAGGATCAGGGCAACAGATTTTAATGGCAGCTGGCGCGCCAACATTACACGATCGTTCTTCTCTAAACTCACCATGACTAACTCCTTTTTATCTTCTCTGGAACACACACAGTCCGTGCGCAGGTCCCTGCCAGACAGCCGTAAGCACCGGATTATCCTCTCCGGCAAATGGGGGAATGGCATGCCATTCCCCTTCAGGTAAAACGATATCTGTCACCTCAAGCGTGGCGTTTATTGCAATCAGAAAACGGTCTGAAAGCTGGATTTGCATCTGCCTCGGGCCGTTTTGCCACTCATCCGCACTTAAGGGTTGTGCGTACTTATTCAGCCAACGAACATTGCCATCGCCCTCTTCCCACCAGCAATCCCCCGTTAATGCGGGTATTTGCCGGCGCAGATGAATCAGCGCGGCAGTAAATGTGGTTAGCCCACTGTTTGCCTGCTGCCAGTCCAGCCAGGTTAAGGCGTTATCCTGACAGTAAGCGTTATTGTTGCCGTGCTGGCTATGACCATGCTCATCGCCCGCCAGCAACATCGGCGTCCCCTGGGAGAGCAACAGCGTGGTTAACAGCGCATGAATGCTGTCGCGCCGCCGTTCAATCAGGTCCAGCGTGCCGCCTAATCCTTCTTTACCATGATTGTCGCTGTAGTTATTGCTAGTGCCGTCGCGATTTTCCTCACCATTCGCTTCATTGTGCTTATTTGTGAAGCACACACAGTCGCGTAGCGTAAAACCGTCGTGCGCGGTCACCAGATTGACCGTGGCGCTGGGTTTGCGGCCCTGGCGTTTAAACACATCGCTGGATGCGGCAAAACGCCCGGCAAACTCGCCCAACGAGAGATTACGCTGGAGCCAAAAGCGTCGCGTCGCATCGCGGAAATGGTCATTCCACTCGGCAAACGGTGGGGGAAAATTCCCCACCTGATACCCGCCTTCACCAATATCCCACGGTTCCGCAATCAGCTTAGCGCGTGAGAGCAGCGGACAGTTTTGGATCGCGGTAAACAGCGGCGCATCCTGACGAAACGCAGGCATACGCCCCATGACGGATGCTAAATCAAAACGAAAGCCGTCCACGTGGCAGGTTTCCACCCAATAACGCAGGCATTCACATGCGTATTCCACAACGCCAGGATGGCTCAGGTTGAGGGTGTTCCCGCAGCCGGTCCAGTTGTAGTAATCACCATCGTCCCTGATCCAATAATAGCTACGGTTATCAATTCCGCGCAGGGAGAAGACAGGCCCTTCGAGATCCAGCTCGGCGCTATGGTTCAAAACGATATCGAGAATGACCTCAATCCCCGCTTTGTGCAGCGCTTTCACCGCATCACGAAACTCATCCAGCGCACTCTCTGGCGAGCAGGCATAGGCCGGATGCAGCGCGAACATCGCCACCGGGTTGTATCCCCAGTAGTTCGACAGGCCCAGCCGCTGAAGTCGCGGTTCGCTGGCAAAATGCGCCACCGGCAGCAGCTCCAGCGCGGTAATACCGAGACGCTTGAAGTAATCGATCATCACCGGATGACCCAGCGCTTTGTAGGTTCCGCGAATCTCTTCCGGCAGGTCAGGATGCAAATACGTCAACCCTTTGACATGCGCTTCGTAAATCACGGTATTGCCCCACGGTGTGCGCGGCGGGGCATCATCCTCCCAGTCATAATGGTCGGACACCACCACGCCCTTCAGCGCGATGGCGGCGTTATCACGGTGATCCGGTTCATTTATCCCGCCGTGCAGCAGCGGGTTATCTTTTAACTCGCCCTCTACCCTACGGGCGCAAGGGTCGAGCAGCAGTTTCGCCGGGTTAAACCGGTGGCCCTGCTGCGGTTGCCATGGGCCATGGACGCGATAGCCATAGCGCAGACCGGGACGGGCGTTGGCCAGATAGCCGTGCCAGACATCGCCGCTACGCCCCGGCAGGTCGTAGCGGAGTTCACAGCCTTGCTCATCGAATACGCATAATTCAACGCGCTCAGCGTGGGCCGAGAAAAGGGTGAAATTGACACCATGGCCGTCATACGTTGCACCATGGGGGGTGGCGTTGCCGGTTGCCAGTTGCGTCATTCCCCCTCCCGAACCAGCCAGATCGTTGCCAACGGCGGCAACGTGAGGCTCAGTGAATGCTGACGACCATGACTGGCGATTTCATCACTGTGCACCGCACCGCCGTTGCCGGTATTGCTGCCGTGGTAATGCATCGAATCGGTATTGAGGATCTCTCGCCATTTCCCCGGCTGATTGATACCGAAGCGATAGCCGTGGCGGGGCACAGGCGTAAAGTTACTGACCACGATGATTTCATTGCCGACCTTGTCACGACGCACGAAAGCCAGCACCGAACGTTCGTTGTCATCCACCACCAGCCACTCAAAGCCATAGGCGTCAAAGTCGAGCTCGTGCAGCGCTTTGTGATGACGGTAGGTGTGGTTCAGGTCGCGCACCAGACGCTGTACGCCGTGGTGCCAGTTGTCGCCGCCTTCCAGCAGGTGCCAGTCGAGGCTGGCGTCGTGGTTCCATTCGCGTCCCTGAGCAAACTCATTGCCCATAAACAACAGTTTCTTACCGGGGAAGGCCCACATCCAGCCGTAGTAGGCGCGCAGGTTGGCAAACTTCTGCCACGCATCGCCCGGCATGCGGTCGAGAATCGATTTCTTGCCGTGCACCACTTCATCGTGCGACAACGGCAGGACAAAGTTCTCGGTGTAGTTGTACAGCATGCCGAAGGTCAGCTTATCGTGATGGTACTGACGATGAACCGGGTCCAGTTTCATGTAGTCCAGCGTGTCGTGCATCCAGCCGAGGTTCCACTTATACCAGAACCCTAAACCGCCCATGTCCTGCGGTCTTGAAACGCCAGCAAAATCAGTGGACTCTTCCGCCATGCTCACCGCACCCGGCACCTGTTCGCCAAGAATACGGTTGGTATTGCGCAAGAACTCAATGGCTTCGAGGTTTTCGCGACCACCAAATTCGTTCGGAACCCATTCACCTTCTTTACGGCTGTAGTCGCGATAAATCATCGATGCCACGGCATCCACGCGCAGCGCGTCGATACCAAAGCGCTCAATCCAGTACAGGGCGTTGCCCACCAGATAGTTGCTGACTTCACGGCGGCCATAGTTGTAGATCAGCGTGTTCCAGTCCTGGTGATAGCCTTCACGCGGATCGCTGTGTTCATACAAACTGGTGCCATCAAACTGAGCCAGACCAAAGTCGTCCGACGGGAAATGACCCGGCACCCAGTCGAGAATGACGTTCAGCCCCGCCTGATGCGCGGCATTGACAAAATAGCGGAAGTCATCGCGCGTACCAAATCGACGGGTCGGCGCATACATGCCGGTAGGCTGGTAACCCCAGCTACCGTCGAACGGATGCTCGTTAATCGGCAACAGTTCAAGGTGGGTAAAGCCCATCCACTTGGCGTAAGGCACCAGCTGATCTGCCAGCTCACGATAGCTCAGCCAGAAGTTGTTGTCGGTATGACGACGCCACGAGCCCAGATGCACTTCATAGATAGAAATCGGCGCATCAAACTGGTTGGCTCTTTTGCGCTCCTCGCTTTGCACCACTTTTTCCGGCAAACCACAGATAAGCGATGCGGTTTCCGGGCGCATTTGCGCTTCAAACGCGTAGGGGTCCGCTTTGATTCGCAGCTTACCGTTGGCATCGATCATCTCATATTTGTACAGCTGACCATGCTGCGCGCCGGGGATAAACAGCTCCCAGATACCGCTTTCTTTGCGCAGGCGCATCGGGTGGCGACGGCCATCCCAGTAGTTGAACTGTCCCACGACTGAAACACGCTGTGCATTCGGCGCCCAGACGGAGAAGCGCGTACCGGTGACGCCATCCATAGTATCCGCATGCGCACCCAGCGTTTCGTAAGGTCGCAGGTGCGTACCTTCAGATAACAGCCAGGCATCCATATCCTGGATCAGCGGGCCAAAACGATAAGGGTCATCAATCAGATTCTGCTGTCCATGCCAGACAACGGCCAACTGATAGCGAAAGAAATTTTTACGGCGGGGAAGTACTGCACAGAAAAAGCCACGAGAGTCGAGGCAATCCAGCTTGCCGACTTTGCGTCCGGTTTTGGGTTCGATCACCCACACTTCGGTGGCGTCAGGTAATAGGGCGCGGACTTCAAGTCCAGCGTCAGTTTGGTGCATACCGAGTACGGAAAAAGGATCCGCAAAATGGCCTGCAATTAGCGCATTAATCACGTCTCTATCGATACGAACGGACATGGTTGTCTTCCTGTTTTATGGTGTCACCCCTTCCAACTGATTTTCGACATCAGGTAGCGACACTTTTTTTGACCTGAACGGCGCAGCACAATTGTGCATCCTCTCTGCGTCGTCCCACCTTCAGGCAACAACTTAATACCTCCGGTACTAAGTCACCCTTAAAGAATAGCCAATGCTTTATCTTACTCCTGGTAAAAAATGAAACATCTGCGCTTACTCCTGTATTACGCAAAAAAAAGGGTGACTCAGCACCCTTTGATCATTAACAAACCATTACGCCAGTTGACGTAACATGCGGCGCAATGGCTCCGCAGCACCCCAAAGCAGCTGGTCACCTACGGTAAAGGCTGACAGGAACTCCGGTCCCATATTCAGCTTACGCAGACGACCTACTGGCGTGGTCAACGTGCCGGTAACGGCCGCCGGGGTTAACTCACGCATGGTGATTTCACGATCGTTTGGTACTACTTTCGCCCACGGGTTGTGCGCCGCCAGCAGTTCTTCCACGGTCGGAATAGACACATCTTTTTTCAGTTTGATGGTGAACGCCTGGCTGTGGCAGCGCAGCGCGCCGACGCGCACGCACAGACCATCAACCGGGATCACGGAAGACGTGTTGAGAATTTTGTTGGTTTCCGCCTGTCCCTTCCACTCTTCACGGCTCTGACCGTTATCGAGCTGTTTGTCGATCCACGGAATCAGGCTACCGGCCAGCGGTACGCCAAAGTTATCAACCGGCAGTTCACCGCTACGGGACAGGGTCGTCACTTTACGTTCGATGTCGAGAATAGCAGAGGAAGGGGTCGCCAGCTCCTCGGCCACATGGCCATACAGATGGCCCATCTGAGACAACAGCTCGCGCATATGACGCGCACCGCCGCCGGAAGCCGCCTGATAGGTCGCCACGGAGACCCAGTCGACCAGGCCATTGGCAAACAGGCCACCAAGGGACATCAGCATCAGGCTAACGGTACAGTTACCGCCGACAAAGGTCTTAATCCCTTTATTCAGGCCATCGGTGATGACATCCTGGTTAACCGGATCGAGAATAATGATGGCGTCGTCTTTCATACGCAGCGAAGAGGCCGCATCAATCCAGTAACCCTGCCAACCGCTTTCACGAAGCTTTGGATAGATTTCGTTGGTATAATCGCCGCCCTGACAGGTCACGATGATATCGAGCGCCTTCAGCGCATCCAGATCAAAAGCGTCCTGAAGCGTGCCGGTCGCGGTTCCACCGAATGTCGGTGCCGCCTGCCCGAGCTGGGAAGTAGAAAAGAAAACAGGGCGAATGGCGTCGAAGTCACGCTCCTCAACCATGCGTTGCATGAGAACAGAGCCGACCATACCGCGCCAGCCGATAAAACCAACATTTTTCATAGCGTTTTTTTCCTGCAGAGATGTGTGCTGTGTATGTATGCCAGTGTCCTGGTGGCATATCCTTCACCATACAAAATGCAGCCAAAGTCGCAAGTGAAATTAATCAATGATAGCGAAGCCATCAGTAATGCGACTTATCCCGCTGCGCAAGCAAGCAGAAAGTCCGTGGTAATTATCAGGGAATTTGAGTTATGAATGAAATCATTTCAGCGGCAGTTTTATTGATCCTGATTATGGATCCACTCGGAAATCTGCCCATTTTCATGTCCGTATTGAAACATACCGAACCAAAACGCCGCCGCGCGATTATGATTCGCGAGCTGTTCATTGCGCTGTTGGTGATGCTGATATTCCTGTTTGCGGGCGAGAAAATTCTGGCATTTCTTAACCTGCGTGCGGAAACCGTTTCTATCTCCGGGGGAATCATTTTGTTCCTGATTGCCATTAAGATGATTTTCCCCAGCGCCACCGGGAATAGCACCGGGCTTCCGGCGGGTGAAGAGCCGTTTATCGTCCCGCTGGCGATCCCGCTGGTAGCCGGTCCGACAATCCTGGCCTCATTAATGCTGTTGTCGCATCAGTACCCGAACCAGATGGGGCATCTGGTGATTGCGCTGCTGATCGCCTGGGGCGGTACGTTTGTGATTCTGTTGCAGTCGTCGCTGTTTTTGCGTCTGCTGGGGGAGAAAGGGGTGAACGCGCTGGAGCGCCTGATGGGGCTGATTCTGGTGATGATGGCCACCCAGATGTTCCTTGATGGCGTACGGATGTGGATGAAGGGGTA
>NZ_CP080033.1:4646911-4661782 GCF_019382635.1 Citrobacter sp. Colony219
CAGCAAAACAGATTTAACTGGAAGTCAGAGCGTTGAAGCGATGACACCGGTCCGGCTGAAAATCGATGAGGCGTTGACGGCTGACCGGGGCTGCCCGCAGGGATGCGGGCAGAGGGGACGGCCTGCAKGGAYGCAGGCTCGGCCCCGACCCGACAGGCAGACGGMATAAGACGAATACATCGCGCAGCGACGATTTTCCCGCCGGGAGCCTGGGTTGCAAGGGAGGCGGCGGTGAGCCTCCCTTGCACGTTCACGGGTATCAGCGCTTCAGARAARTGAYACCRCTGAGGTGAACGGAAMCCTGAGCAATAATCACATGTTCACCCTACATGCTTAACTGAACGGCATTGCGCTGTAATTTCAGGTATTCCTTATGCTTTTAAGTCGCTGATATAACGTATTTTCATTTCTGCGAGGTGCCTTCCGGAATGCCCTCTTGTCAGCATCGCGGATAAGCATTATCTTCTCGCTGCACCTGCATAATCAGGTGCCAGGATTGGTCCCCTGATTACCTCATTCGCGATAAAATTCACTTTTATCGTGCGACCAGCTACACCTCAATGGTGGGCTGGACGGTGGCGTCGTAAGGCGCGCCGGTATCCAATGAGGCCGGTAGGACCAACTCCGTTCAGCCCGCCACCCAAAGGTTGGTCCCTTCGGTGGTGGTAAATTTCACTCATTGGAGGCTGCCCTATGGCGACTACCCCTCTCTTTTCACACTCTATATTTACCCTGCCCTTTAGCCATGCCACGGATTTCACCGAGCTGGCGGATAACTGCGAGCGTTTTGTCGAAGGGCTGGTTGAATGCCATGACCCGGTTGAAAAGCTGGCGATTTGTGCACGTCTGTCGGCCTGTTTCGCGTTATTACAACCGACCTTAACGGAACCTGTACCGCAGCATCTACAGGCCAGTCTGACGGTAGAAACCTTACCGACCCGTTTTCCCCTTTTCGAGCCTGAGCCCGACCAGATGGGACGTTACTGCCAGCTTTTGACGCATTTACTGATGAGCAAAACGCTTTCTGATGATATGGAGCGAGTGGCAGGTGATTTGTTGCAGGATTTGGTGGGTTATTTCGCCGACACGCTGAAAGCACCGCGCTGGTTGAAAACAGATGAAGGCATGGTAATGCTGTAAAAAAGCCGGGTGACGCTTACCCGGCTTACGATGTGCAATGAATTCAGGCCCGGTAAGCGCAAGCGCCACCGGGCAACAGGACTCAGCTCAACAGCTGGAAGGCAATCATACCGACAATTGCGCCGACCGTGCCGAGGATGGTTTCCATCATCGTCCAGGTCTTCAGCGTTTGTGCTTCCGTTGCGCCGGTAAATTTACCGAACAACCAGAAACCGGCGTCGTTAACGTGGCTGACCACGATCGAACCGCCCGCGATACAAATTGACAGTGCCGCCATCTGCGCACCGGAGAAGTTCAGCTGTTCAATCACCGGCATCACCAGACCGACTGCCGTTAAGCACGCCACGGTTGCTGACCCCTGAATGATACGCACCGCTGCCGCCAGCACGAAGCAGGTAATGGCAATCGGCAGACCCATTCCGGTTAACGCTTCGCCCAGCGCCGGACCGACGCCGGAATCAACCAGCACCTGTTTAAACACGCCACCTGCACCAATCACCAGCAGGATAATCCCCGCCGGTTGCAGCGCATGACCGCAGATCTCCATCACTTTGTCTTTTGGCATACCCTGGCGAATCGCCAGACCGTAAATCGCCACCAGACATGCTACCAGAATCGCGGTAAACGGGTGACCGATAAACTCAAACCATTCGTAAGTTGAAGAACCAACCGGCACAAAGCGCGCGGCGATGGTTTTCAGACCAACCAATACCAGCGGCAGCAGGATCAGCGACAAGCTAAAGCCGAAGGACGGCATTTTACCTTCGCCCAGATGCGGCTCGGTAATGTCATCAGGAATGTTCAGCTCAACGTAACGGCTGATGAAATTGCCCCACAGCGGTCCGGCGATAATCATGCCCGGAATCGCGGCACACAGGCCAATCAGGATCATCCAGCCAAAGTCAGCGTTCATCTGCGAAGCCAGCAACATCGGCGCTGGCCCCGGCAGTAAAAACGCCGCAGCCGCCGCCACGCCGGCAAACAGCGGAATGACTAATTTAACCAGGTTGGTACCGGTGTGACGCGCCATCGAGAACGCCACGCTAATCAGCAGCACAATTGCCACCTCAAAGAACAGCGGCAGCGCGCAAATCAGACCGGCCAGGCCAATCGCGTAATGCGCGCGGCTGTGACCGAAGGATTTCAGCATTTTGACGGCAATTTGATCGACTGCGCCGGTCTCATGCAAAATCTTGCCAAACATCGCCCCCAGCGCCACAACAATCGCCAGGAAACCGAGCGTGCCTCCCATCCCTTTTTCCATAGTCGCGGCGATTTTATCGAGCGGCATACCGGAAAAGAGACCTGCACCAATAGACACCACCATCAAAGCAAGGAAGGCGTGCATACGCGCCTTCATCACTAAAAACAGCAGTAATAAAACGGACCCTACTGCTGTTAAAACAAGCGTTAATGTACTCACTACTTACTGCCCTGGTTAATAACCTCAATGGTGCTGGCGACCACACCGTCCAGTGGTTGATCGATATCGACCACCAGTACATCGCTTTCATTCGCACCTGGTTCTTCCAGCGCTTCAAACTGGGTCACCAGCATCTGCGTTTTGAAGAAGTGGCCTTTACGCGCTTTCAGACGGCTTTCGATAACGTCAAAATCCCCTTTCAGATAGATGAAAGAGAGGTTCGGGTTACCGTCGCGCAGCTGGTCGCGATAGACTTTTTTCAGAGCGGAACAGACGATCAGCGAAACCTTGTTGGTACGCTGCATCGCAAAAGCGGCGTCATTCAGCGCCTGTAACCACGGTTTACGGTCGTCATCGCTGAGTGGCTCACCGGAAGCCATTTTCATGATGTTGCTGCGCGGATGGAGAAAATCGCCATCAAGAAACGCGGCCTGCAGTTGATGCGCCACTTCGCTGGCGACAGCAGATTTACCGCTGCCCGATACGCCCATCAGAACGTAAACGTGGTGATCATGATTAGTCGTGCTCAAAGCGTTGCCCCCACTGGTACAAGAATCTGGAAATTGTTACGGGTAACTGTTATCGGTAACATTGTCCAGCCGGATAAATAGAGAAGCAATATCCATTCGTGCTCGAAGTGTATAAGTGTGAGCTACTTCAAACTTGTTGGCTTAAATAGATCCGCCCGGTGACAAGGTGAAACCTAAATCTAACATTTTAGGTGTGACTGCTTCACCACGGATGCGCGCCAGCAGACGTTCAGCACCAATGCTGCCCATCCGTTCACGCGGCGTGAGCACGCTCGCCAGACGCGGCTCCATCACCTGCCCGATGTCGTGACCGTGGAATCCGGCAATCGCCATGTCATCCGGGATTTTCAGCCCTAAACGCTGGCATTCGAAGGCCGCCCCTACCGCCAGGTCATCGTTAGTACAGAAGACGCCATCAAGCTGCGGGTATTCACGCCGCGCCTGACGGATGAGTTCAATACCGGAGGAGTAGGAAGAAGACTGTTCCACCATCACGCTGTACGGCACCAGGTTGGCATCGCGCATTGCCTGCTCGTAGCCTCTCTGTTTGATGATAGTACGTTCATCAAGACGTGCGCCAAGATAGGCAACATGACGGTGCCCGCGGGCGATGATAGCGGCGGTCATTTGACGCGCGGCTTCGAAGTTGTCGAAACCGACGGCGATATCCAGACACGGGGACTGGCTGTCCATCAACTCAACCACCGGGATACCGGCGACCTCAATCATTTTCAGCGTACGAGGCGTATGGCTACGTTCGGTGAGGATCAGGCCATCGATATTCCACGACAGCATCGATTCCAGACGCTCTTGTTCCATTTCGGGCTTATAGCCGTAGTGCGCGAGCATAGTTTGATAACCATGAGCGTCGGTGACGGCCTCAATGCCGCGTAACACTTCAGCAAAAACCTGGTTAGTGAGAGACGGTAACAACACGCCGATAGCGCGGCTGGTAGCGTTAGAAAGGATATCAGGAGCGCGATTGGGAATATAACCCAGCTCATCAAGTGCAGCGGCAATTTTGCCCCGCAGCGCCACGGAGACCTGCTCCGGGTTACGCAAAAAGCGACTGACCGTCATTTTGGTCACGCCCACGCGGTCGGCTACATCCTGAAGTACGGGTCTTTTCTTTTTCATCGTCCTGAAGCGTTAAAAAGGGATAGATTCCCCCAGTTTACCACGGACGTGCATGAACCTTTGCAGAGAAAAAAAGGAGTTTTTATTGTGAGAAATACACAAAATCATTCGAGTTGCATCAAGGCGGCGACGCAGTGAATCCCCGGGAGCGTACATTAAGTACGCGACCGGGGTGAGCGACAAATCTGCCGGGAGCAGATTTGAACGCTGCTTGCAGCGGCCCCGAAGGGGCGAGGCCTATGGATGGGCCGAGTAATAAAGCCAACACAGATGCGGCTTGAAGGATGCCGTGTATTTTTATACAGGCGGCAGGTCAAACAACAACACTTCGCTGTCGCTGTCGGCATGAATAGAAATTGCCTGTTCATCCCAGATTGCCAGACCATCACTGGTGGTCGCTTTGGTTCCGTTAATGGTGACGTTGCCTTTAACGACCTGGATCCAGACGCGACGTTCAGCTGCAATCTGATGTACCGACTGCTCATCTTTGAGTAACGCCCAGCGGTACAGCTCCATATCCTGGTACACTTTCAGCGAGCCATCGCGGGCATCAGGCGACAGCACCAGTTGTTTACCCTGAGCAGCATCGAAACGGCGCTGTTCATAGCGCGGCGTAATACCGTTTTCCTGCGGCATGATCCAGATCTGATACAGATGCAGCTTCTCAGTATTACTCGGGTTGTACTCCGAGTGACGGATCCCCGTCCCGGCGCTCATAATCTGGAACTCACCGGCAGGAACCTGCTCTTTGTTGCCCATGCTGTCCTGATGTTCTACTGCGCCTTCCAGCACGTAGGTCAGGATTTCCATGTCTTTATGGGGGTGAGTGCCAAAGCCCTGACCTGCGTCAATCACGTCATCGTTAATCACGCGCAGTGCCGAGAACCCCATAAAGTTCGGGTCATAGTAGTTGGCAAAAGAGAAGGTATGCCAGGAATCGAGCCAGCCATGATTCGCATGACCGCGGTCGTTAGCTTTGCGTAAATAGATCATTGTGTTCACCCCCAGATGTTTTCGATGGAGTAAGTGTGGACTCAATCTGCCTGGGATCATAGAGGGTGAAAATTGACTCCTCTGTTCAAAAAATATGAATAAACCCAGAAGAGTCGATTAACGCTATTTGGCGAGGGTTATCGTCGCCGGAGATGCCTGTTCGAAGGCGCGTTCGAGGATCTCCAGGTTGGTTAGAACTTCAGATTCCTTGACGTAATTAGGCGTACCGGCGGTCAGCGTCTGGTACAGCGCATCATAGACGCGACCGTAATCCCCCATCTCCGGCTTCACCTCTTCTTTTACTGTGATGCCGTCATCGTTGACATACTCCAGCATTCCGATGGAATCATCAGCAGCGAAACCTGGCTCACCCGGCATGATATTGGCCTTCAGACTGGTTTCCTGCTGGTCGATGCCGTACTTCACAAACGAGCCTTTGGTGCCATGGACGATAAACTTCGGATAGTCGATTTTCACCAGATGACTGGTTTTAACAATGGCTTTCAGGTCGCCGTAAAACAGTTGCGCTTCAAAGGTATCGTCCGGGTTCGCTTTATTACGCAGGCTGCGGATGTCATAAGCCACATGATCGGGGCGTCCGAACAGCGAAATAATCTGATCCATGGTGTGTACGCCCAGGCCATAAAATGCGCCGTCCTGCGGCAGTCCCGGCTTAGTTTCCGCCTCGGGACGGTAGTAATCGAAATGGCTTTCAACCTCAACAATTTCGCCGAGCTTGCCGCTCTCAATCGCCTTTTTGGCGGTAAGGAAGCAGGAGTCAAAACGGCGATTCTGATACGGCGTAACGGTCAGTCCTTTGCTTTGCGCCAGTTCGAACAGCACTTTTGCTTCTGCCAGCGTCGGCGTGAACGGTTTCTCAACCAGCACGTTTTTACCCGCTTCCAGCGCACGTTTGGCGTAGTCAAAATGGCTGTCAGCATGGGTACAAACGATCACTAACTTCACCTGCGGATCGTTTAAGATCTCGTCGAGGTCGCTGGTGAAGTGAATATGTGAATACTGCGGCGCCTGCTCTTCCGGCTTGGCGCTGCGACGGTAGATGTGCGCGACATGCCAGCTATTTTTGCGGTTGAGGACGTACGGCAAATGGTAGCGGGTGGTACTTTTACCAAAACCAATAAATGCGCAGTGTAAGGTCATGAGACAGTCCTTTTGAAGGTGATTGTCTACACCATAGCGCAAAGCGGCTGGAGACTGAATCTATCCTGTCATCGTGCCGGATGCGGCGTTGCCTTATCCGGCCTACAAAAGCAGTAGCCTCAAGCTCGGGCGTCAGTGGCGCAGGCAGATTATTCACGGCCTGCGCACAGCAACCGGAGCGTACACAGAGTACGTGAGGATTGCGAGCACAGCCCGGGATTAAGCTGACAAGCAAACTAGCCCGAAACCCAGCCCCAAAAAAAAAGCCAGCAAAAGCTGGCTAAAGTAATACTGGAAGCAATGTGAGCAATGTCGTGCTTTCAGGTTCTCCGTAGGGGTTCCCCTGAACGCAGAGCAATAATAATCATTCTCATTCGCACTTGTCTACTTCTTTTTGCAAAAAAAATGCAGTTGACGGAATTTTCTTTCTCAGCGAGGGTAAAGACTCAATTAACCCTGAAGGAGATAAGGAATGAGTGAGATAGTGATACGCCACGCTGAACCGAAAGATTACGACGCAATTCGTCAGATCCATGCCCAGCCAGAGGTGTATCACAACACGCTACAGGTTCCTCATCCTTCCATGGAGATGTGGCAAGAACGACTAACCGAACGGGTCGGAATCAAACAACTGGTCGCGTGCATTGACGATATCGTCGTGGGGCACCTCTGTATTGAGGTCGCGCAGCGCCCGCGCCGCAGCCATGTCGCCGATTTTGGTATCTGCGTGGATGCCCGGTGGCAGAATCGCGGCGTTGCCAGCGCGCTTCTCCGTACGATGATCGACATGTGCGACAACTGGCTGCGCGTCGACCGTATCGAGTTAACAGTGTTTGTGGATAACGAACCTGCTGTTGCGGTCTATAAAAAGCATGGCTTTGAGATCGAAGGCACCGGTAAGAAATACGGCCTGCGCAACGGCGAATACGTGGATGCGTATTTTATGGCACGCGTGAAATAACGGGTAAGAAACCGTCAGGAAGCACTCGCCGGGCCTGCATCAACGGCAGACCCGGCAATACCATCAGTATCCCGCCGTTAAATCATCCACGGAACGTGGGTCGGACGCGCCATACAGTGCGCCATCCGGTCCTACCATAATGCTCTGCGTGCTGCCCATCGCTTCCTTCAGCGCGACTTTCTGCCCTTTCTGCTCCAGCAGCTTAATGGTGTCCGGGCTAAACCCTTTCTCAACGCGCAGTTCATCCGGCAACCACTGATGATGGAAGCGCGGCGCGTTGGTCGCTTCGGCGACGTTCATTCCAAAATCAATGCTGTTAACCACCATTTGCAGCACAGTAGTGATGATTCGGCTCCCACCAGGGCTGCCGGTAACCAGCCAGGTTTTCCCGTCTTTTACCACGATAGTCGGCGACATTGATGACAGCGGACGCTTCTTCGGCCCAACCGCGTTGGCATCGCCGCCCACCAGCCCATAAACGTTCGGCACGCCCGGCTTGGCGGAGAAATCATCCATTTCGTTATTGAGCAGAATACCGGTGTTACCCGCCACAATCCCGGTGCCGAAGGTGGTGTTCAGCGTATACGTCACCGCCACGGCATTACCGTCTTTATCCACCACCGAGAAATGGGTGGTCTGATTGCTTTCATACGGCGCGAGCTTGCCAGGTTTGATCTGGCTGGAAGGCTTAGCCTTGTTGATATCAATTTGATCGGCAAGCGATTTGGCATAGGCTTTATTGGTCAGCGCCTGCCACGGCACCTTCACAAAATCCGGGTCGCCCAGATACTCCGAGCGGTCGGCGTAGGCATATTTCTCCGCTTCAGCCATTACCTGCATGGCGTCGGCGCTGCCAAACCCGTACTTCTTCATATCGAAGTTTTCGAGAATATTGAGGATCTGCACGATGTGAATCCCGCCTGAGGACGGCGGCGGCATAGAGAATACCTGATACCCGCGATAGTCGCCGCTAATCGGCGTACGCTCCACGGCTTTATAGGCGGCTAAGTCCTCTTTGGTCATCAGCCCGCCGTTTTTCTGCATTTCCTCCGCAATCTGATCGGCAATTGCCCCTTTATAAAACGCATCCGGACCGTTCTCGGCAATCATCTCCAGGCTTTTCGCCAGGTTCGTTTGCACCAGCTTGTCGCCCTTTTTCAGCGGCTCGCCGTCTTTCCAGAAAATGGCTTTGCTGTTCTCGTGATTAGGGAGCACTTCGCTGCCATAGGTTTTCAGATCGTCGGCCAGCGCGTCGTTAACCACAAAGCCTTCTTCCGCCAGCTTCATCGCCGGGCGCACGACTTTGTTCAGCGGCATCGTGCCGTATTTCTCCAGCGCCAGCGAGAAACCCGCCACGGTACCCGGCGTACCGGATGCCAGATGTGAGGTTAGCGACTTTTTCGCATCGGCGTTGCCCTGTTCATCAAGGAACATATCACGGGTCGCGCCAGCGGGAGCCATTTCACGAAAATCGATCGCCGTGGTGTTACCGTCTTTGGTACGCAGCAGCATAAACCCACCACCGCCCAGATTACCCGCCTGCGGATGCGTCACCGCCAGCGCGTAGCCCACGGCAACAGCGGCATCAACGGCATTCCCGCCCTGTTTCAGAATATCCACCCCAACCTGGGTGGCTAAAGCATCTACGGAAGCCACCATCCCCTGTTGCGCGCGAACGGGATGGAACACATCTTCCTCGACACCGTAGGATACCGGCGGTGGCGCAGCCGGCGCGGCAGCCACGCTAAAACAACTTCCTGAGAGCAGAGCAGCAATGGCTACCCGGCGTAAAAACGTCGGTTTTATCATCGTTATTCTCCAGATGTACGGGGGTCGGCCCCCACTAAGCCTGGTGCATAACTCTGAAATAATCATCGTAACGGCGAGAAAGGAGTAAACTTAAACGATCCCCGAGAGGAGAAAAGCGATGAAACGACTCTTACTTTTAGCCATGCTCTTGCCGTTTGCTGGCTTTGCACAGCCCATCAACACCATGAATAACCCGAATCAACCCGGTTATCAGATCCCGAGCCAGCAGCGTATGCAAACCCAAATGCAATCACAGCAGATTCAGCAGAAAGGGATGCTCAACCAGCAGTTGCAAACGCAGACGCGCATGCAGCAACAGCATATGGAAAACCAAATCAACACGAACACCCAGCGCGTGCTGCAGTCTCAGCCGGGCGAGTTGAATCCTGGACAGCAGCAAATGCTGCCTAACAGTAACGGTGGGATGTTGAGTGGAACCCGTAATCCGGACAGCTCGCTCAATAAGCAACATATGCTGTCGGAGAAAAAGAACGGCGACATGCTGAAGCCCTCCAGCACGCCGCAGCCTAACGTTCCGTTAAAAACGATTGGGCCTTAACAGGGCTGGAAATCCGGGCCAATCGTATCAATGGCATCGGTACAGATGCAGTCCACACCCCAGCGCAGCAGTTCCGCCGCGCGCTGGGGTCGGTTGACGGTATACACCAGAATACGTAGCCCAGCATCGCGCAGCGCATCCACGCGCGCCTCATCCAGCAGCTTATGATTAAGATGAATAGAGACGCAGCCAAGCCGCGTGGTCAGCTCGCACCAGTCTTCGCGCCATTCATCCAGCAGCAAACCTCTCGGCAGTTCAGGCACCGCCTGCTGCGCCGCTTCTAGCGCATCAATTTCAAAGGATGACAACAGTGGTGGCGTCATTCCCGCCCACAGTTCCCGCGCGGCCAGCGCCACGACCTTCCCGGTGAGCGCCCCCGTCCCGGTGGTGGGTTTGATCTCAATATTTGCCATCATGCCGTGCTGGCGACAGCGCTCAGCAACTTGCGAGAGCAGCGGCAACGGTTCGCCTTTAAACTCACCGCTAAACCAGCCGCCGGCATCCACGCGCAATAAATCCTGCCAATTCAGCTCGCCAGCCACGCCCCAGCCGTTGCTGGTGCGTTCCAGGTTGTCGTCATGCAGTAAGAAGATCTCACCGTCTTTCGACAATTTAGCGTCAAACTCAATCATGGTATGCCCGTATCGCGCCCCCACGTCGATCGCCGCCAGGGTGTTTTCCGGGGCTAACTTACCGCCGCCGCGATGGGCGACAATATGGGGGTAAGGCCAGTTATTCATACGCGTTGTCCTGTTTCGCCATCAAAAAGATGCAGATGATTTTCCGGCAGATGCAGCCACAGCGTGCTGCCTGCCGTCGGGCGATGCTGATGCGCCAGTCGCACCACCAGCTTTTGCTCGCCCCAGCGTCCGTGTGCCAGGTTATCTGCACCCAGCATTTCCAGCGTGTCGACGACCAGCGGCACGCCACCTTCGGCCTGCGAGCTTAGCGCAATATGCTCCGGGCGGATACCCAGCGTCATGTTACGCCCAATACACTCCCTGGCGCTTCTGCCAATGGGCAACGTCATGCCGCCCTCCAGCTCAAAATGGGTACCCGTAGAGCTGATGCGCCCATCGAGCAGATTCATCGCCGGGCTGCCGATAAAGCTTGCCACAAAGCGACTGGCAGGCTTTTCATACACCTCAACCGGCGTCCCTACCTGCTCGGCAATGCCTTTGTTCATCACCATAACCCGCTGGGCGAGGGTCATCGCTTCAACCTGATCGTGCGTCACGTACAGCGAGGTGGTTTTCAGTCGGCGATGCAGATGTTGTAACTCCAGACGCATCTGTACGCGCAGCTTGGCGTCAAGGTTAGAAAGCGGCTCATCGAACAGGAATACCGCCGGGTCACGCACAATCGCTCGTCCCATCGCTACGCGCTGGCGCTGGCCGCCGGAAAGTTCGCGCGGACGACGTTTGAGCAGCTCACCCAGCTCGAGAATACGCGCCGCCTCTTTCACCCGCTCAGCAATATGCTCCTTGCCCATCCCGCGGATTTTCAGCCCCCAGGCCATGTTTTCTTCCACGCTCATATGCGGGTAGAGAGCATAGTTTTGAAAGACCATCGCAATGCCGCGATCCTTCGGCTCCATCTCGGTGACGCGTTTATTATCAATCCAGATATCGCCGCCGCTTACCCGTTCAAGCCCGGCCACCATCCGCAACAGCGTAGACTTTCCGCAGCCGGATGGGCCAACCATCACGATAAATTCCCCGTCCGCGACGTCCAGCGTCAGCGGTTTAATCACCTGGGTTTTGCCGTCCCAGCTTTTGGTTACTGCCTGTAGTTTTAAACCAGCCATTTTTATTTCTCACTGTCCACTAAACCACGCACAAACGCGCGCTGCATGGCTAACACGATGATTACCGGAGGGATGAGCGTCAGCAGCATGGCTGCCATTACCTGGTTCCACTGCGTGGTGCCTTCACCGGTGGCAATCATGCCTTTGATACCCGCCACCGCAGTGCCCAAATTGACGTCGGTAATAATTAACAACGGCCACAGATACTGGTTCCAGCCGTAGATAAAGGTAATAACGAACAGCGCCGCCAGATTGGTTTTTGACAGCGGTAGTACGATATCGCGGAAAAAACGCATCGGTGACGCGCCGTCAATACGCGCCGCCTCAACCAGCTCATCCGGCAGGGTCATAAAGAACTGACGGAACAGGAAAGTCGCTGTCGCAGATGCCATCAACGGCAGCGTCAGACCCGCATAGCTGTCGAGCATCTTCAGGTTGGCGATCACTTCTACCGTCGGGAAAATACGCACCTCAACCGGTAGCATCAGGGTGATAAAAATCATCCAGAAGAACAGGTTGCGCAGCGGAAAGCGGAACCAGACGATGGCGAATGCGGAGAGCATAGAGACGGTAATTTTCCCTACCGTAATGCTGAACGCCATGATGAAACTGTTGAGCATCATCAGCCAGAACGGTGCGCTGTTGACGCCCACGCCGTTGACCCAGATGTATTTCATGTTTTCCAGCAGCTGTGTGCCGGGAACCAGCGTCATCGGCGTCTCAAACACCGCTTTGTTGTCCAGCGTCGCCGCGACAAACGCGACGTACAACGGAAACAGGATCGCCATGATCCCCATAATCAACATGGCATGGCTGAATATTGTCAGCCCACGACGGTTCTCAATCATTGGTAACGCACCTTACTTTCCACATAGCGGAACTGCACCACCGTCAAAATAATGACCAGGAACATCAGCACCACAGATTGTGCAGCGGAAGAAGCCAGATCCAGCCCGACAAAACCTTCGCGATAGATCTTATAAATCAGCGTCGTGGTCGCCTGTACCGGCCCGCCTGCAGTGGCGGCATCAATCACCGGGAAGGTGTCAAAGAAGGCATACACCAGATTCACCACCAGCAGGAAGAAGCTCACCGGGGCAATGAGCGGCAGCGCCAGCTTAAAGAAGCGGCGAACCGGCCCCGCACCGTCAATCGCGGCGGCTTCGATCAGCGAGCGAGGAATAGACTGCAGTGCGGCAAAGAAGAACAGGAAGTTGTAACTAATCTGCTTCCAGACCGACGCAAACACCACCAGGAACATTGCCTGACCGCTGTTTTGCGCATGGTTCCAGTCATAGCCAAACTCACCGAGAAAATGGGTAATCAACCCGCGCCCGGGGTTAAACAGGAAGATCCACAATACGGCAGCAACGGCGGGCGCAACGGCGTAAGGCAACAGCATCAGCGTTTGGTAAAAACGGCTGCCGCGCACCACGTAATTCACCAACGCCGCAAAAAATAACGACACCAGCAGACCGCTTACCGTGACTAACGTACTGAACTTAATGGTGGTCCAGAATGAGTCGAGGTAGTACGGGTCATGAAACAGCGCGACAAAGTTTTCCAGTCCGACAAACTGGCTGGAAAGACCAAACGGATCAACGGATTGTAGCGAGTACCACAGCGCTTCACCGGCAGGCCAGATAAAGAAAATAACGGTGATAACCAGCTGCGGAGCCACCAGTAAATAGGGAAGCCAGCGCGAACGGAACACCGGACGGGATGAAGACATGGAGGTTTGATTCCTGAACAGCGCCGGATGGCGCTACGCTTATCCGGCCTACGCGCATTTGTAGGCTGGGTAAGGCGCAGCCGTCACCCGGCATTTCACATTACGATTTGGTCGATTGCTCAAAGCGACGCAGTAACTGATTGCCACGCTCAACGGCGGCATCCAGCGCCTGCTGCGGGGTTTTCTTCCCGGTCCAGACGCTTTCCAGCTCTTCATCCACGATGGTGCGGATCTGCGGCATGTTGCCCAGACGCAGCCCTTTGGTGAACGGCAACGGCGGCTTGTTCAGCATCTGGCGGGTGGCGATATCAGCCCCAGGGTTCTTATCATAGAAGCCCTGCTCACGGGTCAGGTCGTAGGCCGCGGTGGTGATCGGCAGATAGCCAGTCTTCTGGTGCCATTCGGCAGCAATCTCAGGCTTCGCCAGGAAGTTGAGGAACTTCGCCACGCCTTCGTAGGTGGGTTTGTCTTTACCCTGCATCACCCACAGGCTGGCTCCACCGATAATGGCGTTCTGCGGCGCGCCCTTCACATCGGCATCGTACGGCATCATCCCGACGCCATAGTTGAATTTCGCGTAATGGCGGATATCAGCCAGAGAACCGGAAGACGCGGTGGTAATGGCGCAATCCCCGTTGTAGAACTTCTCGGTCGACTCATCTTTACGCCCGAAGTAGCTGAAATCGCCTTTTTTGTTCAGCTCTTCCAGCAGGGCGATATGCTTCACTTGTTCCGGTTTATTGAACTCCAGCACCGCGTCAGTACCGTCAAAGCCATTGTTTTTGGTTGCTACCGGCAGACCGTTCCAGGCACTGAAGTTTTCAATCTGAATCCACCCCTGCCAGCCACTGGCGTAGCCGCACTTCATGCCTGCCGCTTTCAGTTTCGCGGTGTATTCCGCCAGGTCCTGCCAGGTTTTCGGCGGCTGCTCAGGGTCTAAACCGGCTTTTTTGAAGGCATCTTTGTTGTAGTACAGCACCGGAGTGGAGCTGTTAAACGGCTGGGAGAGCAGATGTCCACTTTTAGAGTCGGTGTAATACCCGGAAACCGTCGGGACGAACTGAGATTCATCGAAGTTAATGCCAGCCTCTTTGAATACTTCATAGACCGGTTTAATGGCTTTCGAGGCCATCATTGTTGCCGTACCCACTTCATAAACCTGCAGCAGCGCAGGCGCGTTTCCGGTACGGAAAGCGGCAATACCTGCGCTCAGGCTCTGCTCGTAGTTGCCTTTGTACTGCGGAACAATTTTGTAGTCGGGATTGGCGGCATTAAAACGTTGCGCCAGTGAGTCAACTTCTTTACCCAGTTCGCCTTCCATTGAGTGCCAGAATGGGATGGTGGTGACCGCCAGTGCCTGACCTGCAAACGCCAGGCTAAGTGCCAGTCCTAAAGCTGTATGTCGTAACGATATCATCGGTTATCTCTCTTGTTGTGCCGGATGCGCGATATCACGCGTTTTATGCTCGCGGGGGTAACATGACATGCTCGAATGACAGAAAAATAACTTTTTTATTACAAAAAAAAGATAGTAAGGCGACAAACAGATGGCAAGGCGGTGAAAGCGTAGTGACAGGAAAATGCGGAGTGGTGCACAACAAAGCCGGGTAGCGCTATAC
>NZ_CP080033.1:4662346-4662454 GCF_019382635.1 Citrobacter sp. Colony219
TTAATCTCTGCGCCAGCGTCGTTCATATTCATTCTGTAAACGCTGCTGTTCACGCCGCTCGCGTTCACGCTGGATATCCGATTTATCATCTTCCCAGCCCGGGCACAC
>NZ_CP080033.1:4662604-4668399 GCF_019382635.1 Citrobacter sp. Colony219
CATGCAGGTACCTGAACGAATCATCCTTTATCCATGTTCATTTTTATTATTGATAACCATTCTCAATAATAACATAGCGCAATAAAAAAGGGGCCTCATGGGCCCCTTGTCTATTCAGAGAATGATTAACCGCCCAGATACGCGCTACGCACCGCTTCGTTAGCCAGCAATGCATCACCGGTATCTTCCAGCACCACGTGGCCGTTTTCCAGCACGTACCCACGGTCGGCGAGTTTCAGTGCCTGGTTGGCGTTTTGTTCGACGAGGAAAATCGTCATCCCCTGCTCGCGCAGTTGCTCAATGGTGTTAAAGATCTGCTGGATGATAATCGGCGCCAGACCCAGCGACGGTTCATCAAGCAGTAGCAGCCTCGGCTGGCTCATCAGCGCACGGCCTATCGCCAGCATCTGCTGTTCGCCGCCGGACATGGTTCCCGCACGTTGAATACGGCGCTCATGCAGGCGAGGAAACAGGTCATACACCCACTTGATACGTTCCTGAAACTGGCCTTTCTCGGCAAAGAAACCACCCATCGCCAGGTTCTCTTCCACCGTCATACGGGAAAACACGCGACGCCCTTCCGGGACAATCGCCACCGCTTCACGCATGATTTTTGCCGTCTGCCAGTCGGTAATATCTTTACCATCAAAGACAATACGCCCACTTGTTGCCCGAGGATCGCCGCACAGCGTCCCGAGCAGCGTGGTTTTCCCCGCACCGTTGGCACCGATAAGCGTCACGATTTCACCCTGGTTGATATACAAGCTGACATCGTGCAGAGCCTGGATCTTGCCGTAGTGGGCGTTGACGTTGTCAAAAGACAACATGACTTTTTCCATCTTATGCCTCACCACCATTATGCTTCGCCTAAATAGGCGCGGATCACGTCCGGGTTGTTACGGATCTGCTCCGGTGTCCCGTTCGCCAGCGGCGTCCCCTGGTTCACCACGTAAATACGGTCTGAAATGCCCATCACCAGCTTCATGTCGTGCTCAATGAGCAGGATGGTGGTGTCGTGATGGTCGCGCAGCTCAGCAATCAGCTCATCCAGCTCTTTGGTTTCTTTCGGGTTAAGACCCGCAGCAGGTTCATCGAGCATCAGAATTTCCGGCTGAGTGACCATGCAACGGATAATCTCAAGACGGCGCTGGTCGCCATAGGCCAGGTTGCTCGCCTGTCGGTTAGCATGCTGCAGCAGGCCGATACGATCAAGCCAGGTGGCGGCGCGCTCCAGCGCTTCATCCTGCGCGCGGCGAAAAGCAGGGGTTTTTAGCAGCCCGGAGAAAACCCCAGCTTTCAGTTGCTGATGCTGCGCCACCAGCAGATTTTCAATCACCGTCATTTCGCGAAACAGACGCACGTGCTGGAAGGTACGCACCACGCCCATACGCGCAATTTGCTGGCCCGGCAGCCCTTCAAGGTGCTGGTCGCGCAGCTTAATCGTCCCGCCGGTCGGCTTATAGAACCCGGTCAGGCAGTTGAAGACCGTGGTTTTCCCCGCGCCGTTCGGGCCAATCAGGGAGACTATCTCTTTTTTATGCAAATCCAGAGACACATTGTTGACTGCCAGCAGGCCGCCAAAACGCATCATCAGGCCGCTAACCGATAATAATGGCTGACTCATGCCTGCTCTCCTTTTGCTTCCCCGTTTTTCAGCTTCAACTGTGGACGGGTCATCGGCAGCAAGCCCTGCGGACGCCAGATCATCATCAGTACCATTAAACCACCCAGCATTAACATGCTGTATTCATTGAAATCACGCATCAGCTCGCGTGACACCACCAGCAGGATGGCCGCCAGGATCACCGCAAACTGTGAGCCCATTCCGCCCAGTACCACAATCGCCAGCACAAAGGCCGACTCGGCAAAGGTGAAGGATTCCGGGCTGACGAAGCCCTGGCGCGCGGCAAACAGCGTACCGGCAAAACCGGCAAACGCGGCGCTGATGGTAAAAGCTGTCAGCTTGATGCGCGTAGGGTTTAAGCCCAGTGAACGGCAGGCGATTTCATCTTCACGCAACGCTTCCCATGCACGGCCCAGCGGCATACGCAACAGGCGGTTGATGACAAACAGCGAGAAGACCACCAGCAGCAGCGCCACCAGGTAGAGGAAAATCACACGGTCAGAGGGATCGTATTTCACGTTAAAGAAGTTGCTGAAGGTATCCCAGCCGCCCTCACGGGCGCTACGGCTGAATTCAAGACCGAAAAAGGTCGGTTTCGGGATCTGGCTGATACCGTTCGGGCCACCGGTGACTTCAGTATTATTGAGCAACAGGATACGCACGATTTCGCCAAAGCCTAAGGTCACTATTGCCAGGTAGTCGCCGCGCAGACGCAGAACCGGGAAGCCAAGCAGGAATCCTGCCGCCGCCGATACCAGCCCCGCCAGCGGCAGGCAGGTCCAGAAGCCGAGGCCGTAATAGTGGTTCAGCAGCGCGAAGGTATAGGCGCCAATGGCGTAGAAGCCGCCGTAGCCCAGCACCAGCAGGCCGGAAAGCCCCACCACCACGTTTAAGCCGAGGCCAAGGATGATATAAATCATCGTCAGCGTGGCGATATCCACCGTGCCGCGCGACACCATAAACGGCCACGCCACGGCAATCACCAGCAGCGCCACCAGGAACAGCTTCTGTTTAACGGTGGAGCCGTCAATCGCCGGCAGAATAAACTTCGGCCCGGAGACGCTCTTCAGGCTCTTCTGGAAAACGGGACGCAGCAACTGGAAGAGGAAGACCACGCCAGTACCAATAAACACCCACTGCCAGCGAATATCCGCCGCGGAATCCACCACCAGTTTGGTGCCGTCAAGCTCTAACTGAACGCCCATAAAGACGCCCGCCAGGACGAAGAACATGGCGGCAGAGAGCAGCGCCATTGCAAAATGCATCGGTTTCATACTTTCTCTACCTCCGGGCGACCCAGAATACCGGTCGGCATCACCAGCAGCACCAGAATCAGTAGCGCGAATGAAACGACGTCTTTGTATTCAGTACTCAGATAAGCAGAGGAGAGCGCTTCCGCGACGCCCAGAATCAGGCCGCCGATCATCGCCCCAGGAATGCTGCCGATGCCACCAAGCACCGCTGCGGTAAAGGCCTTCATCCCGGCCATAAAGCCGATGTACGGGTTAATTACGCCATAGAATTGACCGAGCAGCACGCCCGCGACCGCCGCCATTGCCGCGCCAATCACAAAGGTCAGCGCAATCACGCGATCGGTGTTGATGCCGAGCAGGCTGGCCATTTTCAGGTCTTCCGCGCAGGCTCGGCAGGCGCGCCCCATACGGGAATAACGGATAAACAGCGTCAGCGCCAGCATCGCCAGGAAGGTTACAATCCAGATAACCAGCTGCATGGTGGTGATGGAAGCAGAGAAGTTTTCGCTACTGCCAACGGTCCACTGGCCATTAAACAGGCTGGGCAGTGCCACATCGCGCGAACCTTCCGTCAGGCTGACGTAGTTTTGCAGGAAGATGGACATCCCAATAGCGGAAATCAGCGCGATCAGGCGCTTGGAGCTGCGCACGGGTCGATACGCCACGCGTTCAATGCTCCAGCCGTAGGCGCTGGCAATCACAATCGCGCCGACGAAACCCGCCGCGACCAGTAGCCAACTGGAATCAATGCCCATCATCATTAGCGCGGCGATGATCATAAAGGAGACATAACTGCCGATCATATACACCTCGCCGTGGGCGAAGTTGATCATGCCGATAATGCCGTACACCATCGTGTAACCAATGGCGATCAGCGCGTAGGTGCTTCCCAGCGTGACGCCGTTAAACATCTGCTGCAAGAAATAGAGGAACTGCTCGGACATAAGGTAACCTTTCTTAACCCGCCCGTTTTACACGGGCGGTGGGATAACTCGTCTTCAGGTATTACTTCGCGACGGTCGATGAACCATCCGCGTGCCACTGGAAGACACCAAACTCAAATCCCTTCAAATCGCCTTTTTCGTCCCATTTCAGCGGCCCAATCACGGTATCAGCCCCGTGTGCTTTCAGATCTTTCACCAGGTCCAGCGGCTCTTTGCTACCGCTACGATCCATTGCGGTCGCCAATGACTGGACTGCTGCATAAGTGATCCACACGTACGGTCCAGTTGGATCTTTCTTGTCAGCTTTGAGCGCATCGACGATAGCTTTATTCGCCGGATCCTGGTCATAGCGTTTTGGCATGGTCACCAGCATGCCTTCAGCGGCATCACCGGCAATGTTAGACAGCGACGCATTGCCGACGCCCTCTGGTCCCATAAACTGGGTTTTCAGCCCGACGGAACGTGCCTGGCGCAGCATTTGCCCCATTTCCGGGTAGTAGCCGCCGTAATAAACAAAGTCGATATTTTCTTTTTTCAGGCGAGCGATCAGCGCAGAGAAATCTTTTTCCCCGGCGGTGATACCGTCAAAGAAAACGATGTTGGCTTTACCTGCTTTCAGGCTGTCCTGCACCGAACGCGCCAGGCCTTCACCGTACTGCTGTTTGTCATGAATGATGGCGATACGCTGCGGCTTCACCTTCTCCAGGATGTATTTCGCGGCAGTCGGCCCCTGAGAGGAGTCCAGACCCGCTGTACGCATAATGTGAGCGTAACCGCGCTGCGTCAGCTCCGGGTTAGTCGCTCCCGGAGAAATCATCAGAATGCCTTCGTCTTCGTAAATATCTGATGCCGGTTGAGTCGATGAAGAACACAGGTGGCCAATTACGTACTGAATGCCGTCGTTGACGATTTTGTTCGCGACGGCAACGGCCTGTTTCGGATCGCAGGCATCGTCATATTCCACAGCGACCAGTTTGTCGCCTTTGATCCCACCTTTGGCATTGATATCTTTAATCGCCTGACGTGCGCCATTAAATTCCATATCGCCCCACTGCGCGACCGGACCTGACATCGCGCCAACAACAGCGACCTTGATATCCTCCGCCATGACAGCGTGCGACATTGCCAGTGCTATCACCCCTGCGATGATTGTTTTCGCATTCCGTTTCATTACCTGAATCCCCATTCGTGACGTAATTAATATTTTGTATTTATGTGGTTAAAAAGCAGTCTGTGCTTTTTTTGAACTGCACTATTTTTACCAGTCTCATTAATGGTTTAGCGCAGTCATTTAAGCAAAATCAGGCTAAAATCTCTATTTTTCAGTCGATTAAGAAAAGATAATATTCTGCTTTTCACTATAGATAAACAAAAAAAAGCACGTTTGTCAGCATAAAATAACGGTACAAAGAGCCGAATAAAATGCTGCATTCCAGGGTATTATTCTGCCTGTTTTTCAATCTCTACGGTTTCAAACTGTCATTACTGTTGTTACAAAATTATTAATCTGGTTATTCACATAAAAAAGAGAAAGCATCCGGACGAATTATTTCGGTACACTCATTCCATCTTTTGTGATTTGGACATGCTGTTAATGAAGCTGACCATCGTTCGTTTAGAAAACTTCAGTGATCAGGATCTCATCGATCTTGGCAAAATCTGGCCGGAATATTCCGCCTCATCATTAAGCGTAGATGAAACGCACCGGATCTATGCAGCACGCTTTAACGAGCGCCTGCTTGGCGCAGTACGTGTCACCCTGAGCGGTACGCAAGGTGCACTGGATTCCTTACGTGTACGCGATATCACCCGTCGTCGCGGCGTTGGGCAGTATTTGGTTGAAGAAACTCTCCGCGAAAACCCGGACGTGAGTTCATGGTGGATGGCCGACGTCGGCGTGGAAGACCGCGGCGTGATGGCCGCGTTTATGCAGGCATTAGGGTTTACGGCCCAGGAAAATGGCTGGGAAAAACG
>NZ_CP080033.1:4668568-4723177 GCF_019382635.1 Citrobacter sp. Colony219
GCGTCTGTCGCCGTCCCGTTGGCATGCCAGTCAAACACGCCAAATTCGAAGCCTTTCAGGTCGCCCTTCGCATCCCATGACAGAGGCCCCATTACGGTTTCCACTGAGTTTGCTTTCAGGTATTTGGCAATTTCAGCCGGGTCGTCAGACTGGTTCAGACCGGCCTGCAAGGATTGCAGCGCGGCGTAGGTCGTCCACACAAATGCACCGCTTGGGTCCTGTTTCTTGGCTTTGATCGCATCCACAATCGGTTTGTTTGCCGGAACCTGATCGTAGTTCTTCGGTTTCGTTACCAGTAAGCCTTCTGCAGACTCACCCGCGATGTTAGACAGCGACACGTTCGCTACCCCTTCAGGTCCCATAAACTGAGTTTTCAGACCCGCGGCGCGAGACTGGCGCAGGATCTGTCCCATTTCCGGATGGTAACCGCCGTAGTAAACGAAATCGATGTTCTCTTTCTTCAAACGCGCCACCAGCGTAGAGAAATCTTTCTCACCGGCGGTGATCCCGTCAAAGAACACCACGTCAGCGTTAGCCTTCTTGAGGTTGTCCTGCACGGAACGCGCCAGGCCTTCACCGTACTGTTGTTTGTCGTGAACGATCGCAATGCGCTTCGGCTTCACTTTTTCAACGATATATTTGGCGGCCGTTGGGCCCTGATCGGAATCCAGACCAGTGGTACGTAACACCAGGTTATAGCCGCGTGCGGTCAGCTCTGGCGCCGTTGCCGCTGGGGTGATCATCAGAATACCTTCGTCTTCATAGATATCTGACGCAGGCTGAGTGGAAGATGAGCACAGGTGGCCGATAACATATTTAATCCCGTCGTTGACCACTTTGTTAGCTACCGCTACCGCTTGTTTCGGGTCACAGGCATCGTCATATTTCACCATGACCAGTTTGTCGCCTTTCACGCCGCCTTTAGCATTGATATCTGCAATCGCCTGCTCTGCGCCAGTAAATTCCTGATCGCCATACTGCGCCACCGGGCCGGACATCGCGCCGACGACAGCAACTTTAATATCCTTAGCAAACGCCATATTGCTCAAAGACAAGGCGATACATCCTGCCAATAACGCTTTACCCTTCATATTCATCCTGACAATCCCCATTATTGTGGTTATTACGTGTGTTGTGATGTTGTTGTTCAGCACTTTATTTCAATTATTGGATAGCTGCCCGTGCTTTAGCAGCATACTCTGCTAAAACATACCCGATTTTTATTATTTTGGAATAGCTAAATTTGACATGCAGATAACAACTTGATGACAAAAAGCATAGAACGTCAGGAGAGAGCAGGAGAGATAAAAACAAAAAACCCCGGATTTTCATCCAGGGTTTATCAGCATTTTCAGTTTGGCAGAAAGTTTACGCTTCGATCGCCGCACGCAGTTTTTTCATCGCGTTCTTTTCAAGCTGACGAACGCGTTCAGCGGAAACGCCGTAGCGATCGGCCAGTTCCTGCAACGTCGACTTGTTGTCTTCGTCCAGCCAACGAGCACGAATGATGTCCTGGCTACGCTCGTCCAGACCTTCCATTGCGTGGGTCAGTTTGTTCGCGGCCTGATCTTCCCAGTTATCTTCTTCAATGCCGTCGGCAAAGTTAGAAGATTTATCCTGCAGATACAGCACCGGGGCCATCGGCTGGCTGTCAGACTCATCGTCTGAAGACATGTCAAACGTCATGTCTTGTGCCGCCATACGGGATTCCATTTCGCGCACGTCTTTGCTGGAAACACCCAGCTCACGAGCAACCATTTCAACTTCGTCCTGGTTAAACCAGCCCAGACGCTGCTTGGTTTTGCGCAGGTTAAAGAACAGCTTACGCTGTGCTTTGGTGGTCGCGACTTTCACGATACGCCAGTTACGCAGAACGTATTCGTGGATCTCGGCTTTGATCCAATGCACGGCGAAGGAGACCAGACGCACACCCACTTCCGGGTTGAAACGGCGCACGGCTTTCATCAGGCCGATATTACCTTCCTGAATCAGATCCGCCTGCGGCAGGCCATAGCCCGCGTAGTTACGAGCAACATGAACAACAAAGCGCAGGTGAGACAGGATCAGCGTTTTAGCTGCTTCCAGATCGCCCTGGTAATGCAGCTTTTCAGCCAGCGCCCGCTCCTCGTCAGCCGACAACATCGGCCACGCGTTCGCAGCCCGGATGTAAGACTCCAGGTTACCAACAGGGGCTAAAGCTAAATTTTGCATTTCTTTGGTCATTCAAATCCTCTCAATCTTTGTCATCTGGCGTTGGTAAAAACCAATAGCAACAACCATGCCAGAGCTTATGAGCAACGAGAATATCATTCAATCTTTTATCAGACAGTGATTTTATCCACAAGTTCCATGTCGTAATGTGTATAAATTACGCACAAAATGTGACATCACGATGAATGCGCCGGGAAGAGAAAACAGGGCTCTTTCCCTGCAGAGCGAACTACTCAGTGCAGGGAAAGATTATACCAGAGATTTTTTAATCGGGGGTAAAGTGGCGTAAATGTTGAACCGTGGCAAGCCAGGCTGCCACCCAGCCAATCATTGAGCATACCAGCAGGAGTAGCAAGCACTCATCGAATGATAAGCCGTTGATATCAAACTTCGTTCCGAAAACCTGTGCCACTTCAGTCACCGCTGATGACAGGCGCATCACCAAAATTTCTGACAAAATCAGTGAAAGAAATGCGCCGGAAAAACCCAGCAGCGCGCCGCCGTAAAGGAACGGACGCAGGATAAATCCATCCGTCGCACCAATCAGTTTCTGTACGTTAATGGTATCGCGACGCGCAAAAATGCTCAGACGCACGCTGTTACCGATGACGAGGAAGACCGCCGCCACCATCAACACGCCAATCATCGCGGAAACGCGTCCGACCAGGCCCGTTAACGCCGCCAGTCGTGCAAACCAGCTGTCATCCATGCGTACTTCATCGATACCGTTGATTTGTGCAATACGATCACGCAGCGTGTTCAGTGATTCCGTGCCCTGGAAATCCAGTTTCGGGATCACCACCGCCACGGCGGGCAGCGGGTTCTCTTCCAGCATATCCAGCGCGCCGCCAAAGCCAGACCAGTTACGGAATTCGCCCAGCGCATCGTCACGGGAGAGGTAATTCACTTTCTCCACGCCCTGTTCGGCCTGTAACTGCCCCACCACACGTGCCGCCGCATCATCATCCAGCGTTTTTTGCAGATATACGGTGATCTGCGGGGACGGGTAATACTGGCTTGCCGCCTGGTTCACGTTCTTGTAGACCATGTAACAAACACTTGGCAACGTCAGTGAGATAGCGATAACCATCACCGTCAGAAATGTCGCCAACGGTTTACTTTTCAGGTCCTGTAACGCGCCCTGGAACGCATAACGTACCTGCTCGTTAAAGACGTTGGTTTTACGCGAGTTCGGTTTTGGCGACGCTTTCGCACGTTTTGGCGCGTTGCGACCGCCATCACCCGGTGCGCCGCCCGATTTACGAAAGCGATCCAGTCGTCCACCGAACTGTTTGATTTGATTGATAGCGTCACGCCTATTCATGCGCCAGGCCTCCATGCAGGTGTCCGTCACTCAGGACAAGCTGGCGATAAGAACGACGGGAGATCAGCCCAATATCGTGCGTCGCCATTAATACCGTTACCCCGACGCGATTAAACTCTTCGAACAGACGCAGGATCCCTTCTGACAGCGCGTCATCCAGGTTCCCCGTCGGTTCATCCGCCAGCAGTACCGCAGGCTTGTTCACCACCGCGCGGGCGATGCCCACACGCTGCTGTTCACCGCCGGAGAGTTGAATCGGGAAGTTCTTCGCTTTGTCCAACAGCCCGACCTTATCCAGCGCCGCTGACACGCGACGACGAATATCGTCCCCGCTGGCACCCGCAATGATCAGTGGGATTGCCACGTTGTCGAAGACGGTTCTGTCCATCAACAGGTGGTGATCCTGAAAAATCATGCCGATCTGGCGACGCAGAAACGGCACTTCACGGTTTTTCAAACGGCTGATGTCGTGCCCGCTAAAGTAGATTTTCCCGGCGCTGGGCCGTTCAATTCCACAGATCAGCTTCAGCAGGGTACTTTTACCCGCGCCGGAGTGGCCGGTCAGAAACGCCATCTCGCCAGGCTGCATATGGAATGTGACTCCCTGCAGCGCTTGTCTCCCACCGAGATAGGCCTTGCTGACATGTTCAAAGCGAATCATTGTTAATCCTCTCGGGCAAAAAGTGCCTCTATAAAATCGCCCGCTTTAAACGGACGTAAATCCTCGATACGTTCACCCACACCGATATAGCGGATAGGGATGCCAAACTGATCGGCAACCGAGAAAATGACCCCGCCTTTCGCCGTTCCGTCCAGCTTGGTCAGGGTGATACCGGTTAAACCCACCGCTTCATGGAACAGTTTGGCCTGGCTTATCGCATTCTGCCCGGTGCTGGCGTCGATAGTCAGCATAACTTCATGCGGCGCATCAACGTCCAGCTTCTTCATCACGCGAACGATTTTTTTCAATTCTTCCATCAGGTGCGATTTATTCTGCAAACGCCCTGCGGTATCAGCGATCAGCACATCTACGTTACGCGCCTTCGCCGCCTGGATGGCATCAAAGATAACGGACGCAGAATCTGCGCCGGTATGCTGAGCAATCACCGGGATATTATTACGCTGACCCCAGACCTGCAGCTGTTCTACCGCCGCCGCACGGAAAGTATCGCCCGCCGCCAGCATCACCGATTTACCCTGCTGCTCAAACTGACGCGCCAGCTTACCGATAGTGGTGGTTTTACCCACGCCGTTAACGCCAACCATTAAGATAACAAATGGCGTCTTACCCTCAACATTCAGTGGTTCGTCAACCTTCGCCAGAATCTCACCCATCTCATCTTTCAGCAGGCCGTACAACGCTTCTGCATCTTTGAGCTGCTTGCGGCTGGCGCCTTCTGTCAGATTTGCAATGATCTTGCGGGTTGTTTCTACGCCCACATCGGCGATCAGCAGTTGCTCTTCCAACTCTTCAAACAGATCATCGTCGATCTTTTTACCACGGAACAGACTGATAAATCCGGAACCGAGGTTTTCTTTTGTTTTCAGCAGGCTACGCTTCAGGCGCGCAAAGAAACCTTCTTTGGTTGGTTTTTCCTGCTCCTGGACCACCTCTTCTTCTACCGGTTCTTCTACAGCAGGTTCTTCTGGCGGCTCCACTATGACGGCTTCTTCAGCGGCCTCAGCGGCCAGCGCCTGCGCTTCCAGCTCTTCGTCGGTCAGTTGCGGTTCGTTTTCGGCTTCTTCTTCAACCGCCTCAACGATTTCTACGGTTTCCGCTTCGGCCTGCCACTCTTCGGCAGAAACGTCTTCGGTTTTCACCTCTTCCGGCAGCGGTAATTCTTCGCGTTCGATAACTACCGCTGCTGGCGTTTCCATTACAGTTTCAGCAACGGGTTCAGCAACCGGCTCAATTTCCGGCTGCGCTTGTTCGGCGACAGGTTCTTCTTCCGGCTGCAGTTTTTCGATTTCCGCAACCTGTTCAGTGACTTCAACGACTTCAGCTGCAAAGGCTTCTGTTTCCGCCTCGCTATGCGTTTCCTGCGCGCGTGACGGCTCATCAACGACGGTAGCTTCTTCAGTAACCGGTTGTTGTTCTTCGTTTTTTACTTCTGTCTCGTTTTCCGGTGCCTGCTCTTTTTGACCAAAGCCCAGCCAGGAAAAAAAGCCACGTTTTTTCTCTTTCGCCATTTGCGACTACACTCCCCCGCTGTTGCTTCATGGCACAGCGTCAACGCTATGTACATAGCAGCTAAAAAAATGATGAAATAGTCTATCACTTATACCCAATGAATTTCGAGTTACGTCAAGGCGGCAAGCGCACGAATCCCGATGAGCTTACTTTTAGTAAGTGATTCGGGTGAGTAAGTACAGCCAACGCAGAGGTAACTTGAAAGGCGACGGGTTAACTTAACTCACATCACCGCCTGGAATGACACGTCAGCAGCGGATTGAGCAATAATTGAAATGAAAAAACCGAATCACTCTGGTAGCGGCCAGATCCGCATTATTGGCGGGCAATGGCGAGGCCGTAAACTCCCGGTTCCGGACAGCCCCGGACTGCGTCCGACCACCGACCGCGTACGCGAAACGCTGTTTAACTGGCTGGCCCCGGTGATGGTCGATGCCCGTTGCCTTGATTGCTTTGCCGGCAGCGGCGCGTTGGGTCTGGAAGCTCTCTCCCGCTATGCGGCAGATGCCACGCTGCTGGAGATGGATCGCGCGGTATCTCAGCAGTTGCAAAAGAATCTCGCCACGCTGAAAGCACCCCATGCCCGCGTGGTCAACACCAATACCCTGACATTTTTGGCCCAGGCCGGTACGCCGCATAACGTGGTGTTTGTGGATCCGCCGTTTCGTAAAGGATTACTGGAAGAAACATTAACTCTTCTGGAAACTCGCGGCTGGCTGGCAAATGAAGCGTATATTTACGTGGAAAGCGAAGTTGAAAACGGTTTGCCGCCGGTTCCGGTTAACTGGTCGTTATACCGCGAAAAAGTGGCTGGGCAGGTTGCTTATCGTCTGTATCAACGTGAAGCACAAGGAGAGCAACATGCTGATTAATCTGGGACGTCTGTTGATGCTGTGTGTCTGGGCATTCCTGCTACTGAATATTTTTCAACCGTTCCCACGTCCGCTCAATATCTTCGTGAATGTGGCTCTGGTGTTTATGGTGCTGATGCACGGCATGCAGTTGGCGCTGCTGAAATCAACCATGCCGAAAGATGGCCCGCAAATGACCAGCGGCGAGAAAGTGCGTATTTTTCTGTTCGGCGTATTTGAACTGCTGGTATGGCAGAAGAAGATTAAAGACCAGTTGAAGAAGTAATGGTGCTCACTTTGCCTGGTATCGCATAGCGAGCCGGGACGACAAAACCAGGAGGCCGGATAAGGCGTAAACCGCCATCCGGCATCAGCCAAATGAAACCTTAGCGTTCAGCCGTAAAATCAACAAAACGCGAACCTTTGTAGCTCAGCGTGCCTTTATCCCCGACCGTTAGCGCATGGTACTGCTGAGCATCCAGACGAAACGTCTGCTCCAGGCCGCCGTTTTGTGGCTTAAAGCTGGCTTCATAGCGCATGCTGGTTCCCGCCGGGCTCACTTCCTGTTGACGGGATCGTCGATCGTTAAGCGGTTTTTCCCGTTTGTTACTCACCACCACCTGCTTTTGCACCAGCGGCGCGATCATTATCCGCTTTTTCACGTCGCTGCTGAACAAAGCGAAACGACGCTGCGACAACGATTAAGACAATGATAACAATGAAAAAAAGTGGTAGTTTGCTCATATTATTAACCCATCAGAAAATGCGGAAATAAGCATACATTGCCCGTTATGGTGTTGTCATCTGGCAGTATCGACCTCTACACTGGACAGTAGAGCCGTGAGCACCCCGCTTACGAAAAAATAACGAATTCAAGGAACTAAGATGCTTTGGTCGTTTATCGCTGTCTGCCTTTCCGCATGGTTGTTCGTGGATGCTTCCTATCGTGGGCCTGCCTGGCAACGCTGGGTCTTTAAACCCCTGACGTTACTCCTGCTGGCGCTGCTGGCCTGGCAGGCGCCAATGTTTAACGCTATCAGTTACCTGGTACTGGCCGGCTTGCTGGCTTCACTGCTGGGCGACGCGCTGACGCTATTGCCGCGCCAACGCCTGCTGTACGCAGTTGGGGCATTCTTCCTGTCGCATCTGCTGTATACCATTTACTTCGCCAGCCAAATGACGCTGTCGTTCTTCTGGCCTTTACCGCTGGTGCTGCTGGTGTTAGGTGCGTTGCTGATTGCTGTGATTTGGACGCGCCTGGAAGAGTTGCGCATCGCTATTTGTACCTTTATTGGCATCACACTGATGATGGTCTGGATGGCTGGCGAACTGTGGTTCTTCCGCCCGACCGCTCCGGCGCTGTCGGCATTTATGGGCGCATCGCTCCTGTTCATCGGCAATATTGTCTGGCTGGGTAGCCATTACCGTCGCCGCTTCCGCGCCGATAACGCCATTGCCGCCGCCTGCTACTTCGCCGGACATTTCCTGATTGTTCGTTCGTTGTATCTTTAAAATGCTTGACTCTGGAGTCGACTCCAGAGTGTATCCTCCGGTTAATACGAAATGATTATCAATCGGAGGATGCCATGTCGACACCCGATACCAATGGCAAAAAAGCCCCACAATTCTCTTCTTTCAAGCCAGCGCCTGCGCCAAAGAAGGCTGATGACTGCTGCTGCGAAGGAACTTGCTCCACTACGCCACCCGTATCCGATACCGTTGACGGGACTCGCTATTCCTGGAAAGTGGCAGGCATGGACTGCGCGGCCTGCGCCCGAAAAGTAGAGAATGCGGTCCGCCAGGTCAGCGGCGTTAACCAGGTTCAGGTGCTGTTTGCCACCGAAAAACTGGTGGTCGACGCCGGTTCCGATATCCGCCAGCAAGTTGAAAATGCGGTGCAGAAAGCAGGCTATACCCTGCGTGATGAGCAGGCACCAGAAGAAGCCCCCGAATCGCGGTTTAAAGAAAATCTGCCACTGATTTCGCTGATTATCATGATGGCGATTAGCTGGGGGCTGGAGCAGTTCAATCATCCCTTCGGTCAGATAGCGTTTATCGCCACCACCCTGGTCGGTCTGTACCCCATTGCCCGTCAGGCCCTGCGTCTGATGAAAACCGGCAGCTACTTTGCCATTGAAACATTAATGAGCGTGGCCGCCATCGGCGCACTGTTTATCGGCGCGACGGCGGAAGCCGCCATGGTGCTGCTGCTGTTTTTAATCGGCGAGCGTCTGGAAGGATGGGCTGCCAGCCGTGCCCGTCAAGGGGTTAGCGCGCTGATGGCGCTCAAACCGGAAACCGCCACGCGCCTGCGTAACGGCGAGCGCGAAGAGGTGGCTATTAATAGCCTCCGCCCTGGCGATGTTATCGAAGTGGCCGCGGGTGGGCGTTTACCTGCCGACGGCAAACTGGTCTCCGGCTTTGCCAGTTTTGATGAAAGCGCCCTGACCGGCGAATCGATCCCGGTTGAACGCGCCACCGGCGAGAAAGTCCCGGCAGGCGCCACCAGTGTGGATCGTCTGGTTACGCTGGAAGTGCTCTCCGAACCGGGCGCCAGCGCCATTGACCGTATTTTGAAGTTGATTGAAGAAGCGGATGAACGTCGCGCCCCCATTGAGCGTTTTATTGACCGTTTCAGCCGGATTTACACCCCAGCCATTATGGCGGTTGCGCTGCTGGTTACCCTTGTACCACCGCTACTGTTTGCCGCATCCTGGCAGGAGTGGATTTATAAAGGGCTGACGCTGCTGCTGATTGGCTGCCCATGTGCACTGGTAATTTCAACCCCCGCAGCCATTACCTCTGGTCTTGCCGCCGCGGCGCGTCGTGGCGCGCTAATCAAAGGCGGGGCCGCGCTGGAACAGTTGGGAAGAGTCACGCAGGTGGCGTTTGATAAAACGGGTACTCTGACCGTGGGTAAACCGCGCGTCACAGCGATTCACCCGGCGAGCGGTATTGGCGAGGCTGAACTGCTGGCGCTGGCGGCAGCGGTAGAGCAAGGCGCGACACACCCGCTGGCGCAGGCGATTGTTCGGGAAGCACAAACGCGCGAACTGGCTATACCTGTCGCGAAAGAACAGCGCGCATTAGTCGGATCTGGCATTGAAGCGCGGGTCGACGGCGAGCGCGTGCTGATTTGCGCCGCCGGGAAGCAACCTGCCGACGCTTTTGCCGGGCAGATAAGCGAGCTGGAAAGCGCGGGTCAAACGGTGGTGCTGGTGCTGCGTAACGATGCCGTTCTCGGCGTGCTGGCCTTACAGGACACGCTGCGCGACGACGCTCGCAGCGCTATCGCCGAGCTTGATCAGATTGGCGTGAAAGGCGTGATCCTGACCGGTGATAACCCACGTGCGGCCGCCGCCATTGCCGGCGAACTGGGCCTTGAATTCAAAGCGGGGCTATTGCCGGAAGATAAAGTGCAGGCAGTTTCCCATCTTAACCAACAGTCGCCGCTGGCGATGGTTGGCGACGGCATCAACGACGCACCGGCAATGAAAGCAGCCACCATCGGTATTGCCATGGGGAGCGGAACCGACGTCGCGCTGGAGACCGCTGATGCCGCCCTGACCCACAACCGCCTGCGTGGTCTGGTGCAAATGATTCAACTGGCGCGGGCCACCCACGCCAATATTCGCCAGAACATTGCGATTGCGTTGGGCCTGAAGGGGATTTTCCTCGTCACCACGCTGCTCGGGATAACCGGACTGTGGCTGGCGGTGCTGGCAGATACGGGGGCGACGGTACTGGTGACTGCTAACGCGCTGCGGTTGTTACGTAAAGGATAGTTTTTGCCGGATGACGGCGTTGCCCTATCCGGCCTACGGATTACACGTTCTTTGTAGGCCGGATAAGCATTAGCGCCATCCGGCAAACAAAACTACTGACCTTTACGCAGCAGATAGCGGTACGGCAGCGAGTCGGTCTCTTTAGCCACCAGCTCATGCTCCATAAAGGTACAGAAGCCAGGAATATCGCGGGTTGTTGCCGGATCGTCGGCGACAATCAGCAGTGTTTCACCGGCCTGCATGCCACGTACGGTTTTACGCACCATCATCACCGGTTCCGGGCAGCGCAGTCCCTGGGCATCAAGAGTATGGTCGGGAGAGGTAAACAGATCGCTCATCGTAGTCTCGTTCATTCAAAAACGGCGTTATTTTACGCTCTGTTGTGGCGTAAGCCAATCAGGTTAACGATTGCGTGAAAAACAACCATTGCAATGTGCTCTTAAAGCAGTATCATGCGACGGTTTTTTATTGGGTTCCCTCACCCCATCCAACAAAAAGGTCACAATATGACTCCGTTTACACAATCTCAGCGCGTAAAAGCGTTGTTTTGGCTATCGCTATTTCATCTGCTGGTGATCACCTCCAGCAACTATCTGGTGCAGCTACCGATCTCCATTTTTGGTTTCCATACCACATGGGGCGCGTTTAGCTTTCCGTTTATTTTCCTCGCCACCGACCTGACCGTGCGTATTTTTGGCGCGCCGTTGGCACGACGCATCATCTTTGCGGTGATGATCCCCGCGCTGCTGATCTCCTATGTCGTTTCATCCCTGTTTTATATGGGATCATGGCAGGGATTTGGCGCACTGCTGCACTTTAACCTGTTTGTCGCCCGCATCGCCGCCGCCAGCTTTATGGCTTACGCGCTGGGACAAATTCTGGATGTGCATGTCTTCAACCGCCTGCGTCAGAACCGTCGCTGGTGGCTGGCGCCAACGGCTTCCACGCTGTTTGGCAACATCAGCGATACGTTAGCCTTCTTCTTTATCGCCTTCTGGCGCAGCCCGGATGCCTTTATGGCCGAGCACTGGATGGAAATCGCGCTGGTCGACTACTGCTTCAAAGTGCTGATCAGCATTATTTTCTTCCTGCCGATGTACGGCGTGCTGCTGAATATGTTGCTGAAAAGGCTGGCAGATAAATCCGAAATCGCTGCATTGCAGACGAGTTAAAGGTTCATTTTCCGAGTTGTGATAAGATGGACGAATGAGCCGTTATGGCCGTTTATCGAAAGGAAGAAGTCAATGCGCAATCTGGTTAAATATGTCGGTATTGGCCTGCTGGTTATGGGGCTTGCGGCCTGTGATAATAGCGATACAAAAGCGCCAGCAGAGAAAGCTGCCGCAGAAAGTAGCGCCAGCGGACAACCGGTCAGCCTGCTGGACGGCAAACTCAGTTTTTCCCTGCCAGCGGATATGACCGATCAGAGCGGCAAGCTGGGCACTCAGGCGAACAATATGCACGTCTATTCTGACGCAACCGGCCAGAAAGCGGTGATTGTGATTGTTGGCGACAACACCAACGAAGACCTGGCTGTGCTGGCAAAACGTCTGGAAGATCAGCAGCGTAGCCGTGACCCGCAGCTGCAGGTCGTCACCAATAAATCTATTGAGCTGAAAGGCCACACGCTGCAGCAGTTAGACAGCATCATCTCGGCTAAAGGCCAGACCGCTTACTCTTCTGTGGTGTTGGGCAAAGTGGATAACCAACTGCTGACCCTGCAAATCACGCTGCCTGCTGACGATCAGCAAAAGGCGCAGACTACCGCAGAAAACATCATTAACACGCTGGTTATCCAGTAACGGTTAAGACGATGACGCGGCCTCCGGTGACACCACCTGAGGCCGTTTTTTTAACCGCCAGGTCAGCAATAACGCCACCGCCACCAGCCCTGCTGCCGCCAGATAGATAACCGGCACGCCCGCCCACGTCATTACCAACCCAGCCAGCGGCCCGGTAACCCCCAGCGATAAATCCATAAACACCGTGTAGGTCGCCAGCGCAGCGCCCTGATTTTGCTGCGGGACGGCTTTTACCGCTACCACGCCCAACGCCGGGAAAACCAGTGAGAATCCCGCCCCGGCCAGCAGAACGCCGATTTTCGCCATCCACGGCATGGAAGCCATCCCGACCAGTAGCAGCCCGACAATCTCGACGCTAAAGCAGATCATCGCCACATTCAGCCCGCCTAAACGGTTGATACCATTTGGGAACAACAGACGAGTACCGACAAACGTGCAGCTAAAAAGCGTCAGCGCGAAAGCAGCGCCATCCCAGCCTTTGGCATCATAAAACAGGGTAATAAACGTGGCGATCACCCCAAAGCCGGCAGAGGCCAGCGCCAGCGCCATGCCGTACAACCAGACGCGTCCGAGCACCGCGCGAAACGGCAACGGTTTGCCTTTGCTGGCCTTTACCGCCGGACGAGGGAGCGCCAGCAATATTGCCAGCAGCGCCACGCCCATTACCGTCAGCGCCAGCCCCTGTAAGCCACCCCAGGCATAAAACAGTACGCCCAGCGGGGCGCCAATCGCCATCGCGCCATAAGTGACAATACCGTTCCATGAAATCACCCGTCCAATGTGCATTGAGCCAACTACCCCCACACCCCACAGCGTAGAGCCAGTCCCGGCAAAGCTTTGCCCGATCCCAAGGATCACGCGACCCAGGCATAGCAGCAGCAGACTGGCCAACGGCCAGCCGTTCGTTGAGCCCGCCAGTAAATAGCCCAGACCACTTAAAAAACAGCCGCACAGTCCGAATACCACAATCTTTTTCGGCCCCAGCAAATCGGCATAGCGACCAGCATGTGGACGGCTCAGCAGCGTAGCGAAATATTGCAGGCTGATGACCAGTCCAGCCCAAAAGGCGCTGAATCCCATCACATCATGGACGTAGCCCGGCAATACCGCGAGCGGCAGGCCGATGGTCAGATAGCTGGCGAAGTTAAACATCACCACGGAGACAATGCGCAGATTAAGGCGTAAACCGCTCAGCGTCGGTTCAGCGACGGGTTCGGGCATGGAGGGTCACCACATATTCACAACAGTGTTTCATTTCTACCATGTTGCAGCCCAGAAATCAGTAACCAGATTAGGAATATCGGCAGCAAGCCAGCCGCTACACTTAATGCAAAAATGCACACAGGAAGAAGACATGACAACCATTCAGCCTGACAAAACAGGTTTGCACATTTTACTTAAACTGGCCGCGCTGGTGGTGATCCTCGCCGGTATTCATGCCGCGGCGGATATCATTGTGCAACTGCTGCTGGCTCTCTTTTTTGCCATTGTGTTGAATCCGCTGGTCACCTGGTTTATTCGCCGGGGAGTACGTCGCCCGGTTGCCATTACGCTCGTAGTGGTGGTCATGCTGTTCGTCCTCACGGCACTGATCGGCGTTCTGGCGTCTTCGATCACGGAATTCATGGCTATGCTACCCAAATACAATAAGGAGCTGACGCGCAAAGTCCTGTATCTGCAAGAGATGGTGCCCTTTCTGAATTTGCATATGTCGCCAGAGCGCATCCTGCAACGTATCGATTCCGATAAACTCATGACCTTCACCACCACACTGATGACCAGCCTCTCTGGCGCCATGGCCAGCGTCGTTCTGCTGGTGATGACGGTCGTCTTTATGCTGTTTGAGGTGCGCCATGTTCCTTATAAGCTGCGCTTTGCGCTGAACAACCCACAAATCCATATTGCAGGGCTGCATCGGGCGCTCAAGGGCGTATCTCACTATCTGGCACTGAAAACGTTGCTCAGCCTATGGACTGGCGCTATCGTCTGGCTGGGACTGGCGCTGATGGGGATTCAGTTTGCTCTGATGTGGGGCGTGTTGGCCTTCCTGCTCAATTATGTGCCCAATATAGGCTCGGTTATTTCCGCCGTGCCGCCCATGATTCAGGCGCTGCTGTTCAACGGCATTTACGAATGCGTACTGGTCGGCGCGCTGTTTCTGGTGGTGCATATGGTGATTGGCAATATCCTCGAGCCGCGCATGATGGGGCATCGCCTGGGATTATCGACGCTAATCGTCTTCCTCTCTCTGTTGGTATGGGGATGGCTGCTCGGCCCGGTAGGCATGCTGCTCTCTGTGCCGTTAACCAGCGTGTGTAAAATCTGGATGGAAACCACCACCGGTGGCAGCAAACTGGCCATTTTGCTGGGTCCCGGCAGACCCAAAAGTCGGCTCCCCTGAAAAACTACCAACCGAGGTAGTTTTTATCTTTTTATATGCCCGTTAAACTGATATCCATACAGGTATATATCGCAATTTATCTTAAATAAAGAGTGAAAAGGATTTCATTTTTTAATAAAGAAAATACATAAGTCAACGTACGGATGTCTTTGCCAAACCACATAAGAATAATGAATCCCCCCACAGCATTTAACTCAAACTATCTACCTATATTTAAAGGTTATTTTATTTGATACGTTTTATCTAAAAATCTATACTTCTCGCCGATGATTACGCTGAAAAATTTCCGTTGAAGAAAGTCACCGAATATTACCATCCGGCAACCTCATCGCCTTGCTATCGGACACGTGAAATAAAATGCTGATTAGCTTAAATAAAATCACGGGAACTGCAGGGTGATCATTATTTCTAAGCTTATTATTAAACACGTATAAACAGTACTTTGAGAGGGAGTTTTAATGAAACAGTATATTAAGTGGTTTGCGGCCATTGCCGTTGTCGGTGCGCTGGCGGGATGTGCACGCACTGCGCCGATCGATCAAGTTCACACCAGCGTAAGCGCGGGGCACACTCAGGATCAGGTTAAAACCGCCATTCTGAAAGCGGGCATTCAACGCCAATGGGTCATGTCTGAAGCCGGTCCTGGTGTCATTAAAGCACGCCAACAAACCCGCGATCATGTGGCTGAAGTCCGTATCACCTATACCGCCACCAGCTATGACATTAAATACGACAGCAGCCTTAACCTGCAGGCTTCTGGTGGAAAAATTCATAAAAACTACAACCGCTGGGTACGCAATCTGGATAAAGACATCCAGCTCAATCTGTCAGCCGGTGCCAATCTGTAATTACGCCTAAAGTCGGGCCGAAAAGGCCCGATACTCTTACTCTCTGCCATTTAACAGGTTGTCCCCACATGTACGAACAGGATTCGCTTAGCGCACTGGATGCCATTACTGAAGCACAACGTATCGCCTTTGCCCCTATGCTTTTTCAAACCGCGTTGTGTCTGCGAAATGCGGGAGTACTCACCTGGCTGGACAAGCAAGGTAAACGCGGCGCCACGCTCGACGAAATTACCGAAAACAGCACCATCAACGAATATGCCGCCAGCATCCTGTTGGATATGGGGTTAAGTGGGCGAATTATTACCCACAAAGAAGGATATTATTACCTCGCTAAAGTCGGCCACTTCCTTTTACATGACACGATGACGCGTGTGAATATGGATTTCACCCAGGATGTTTGTTATCAGGGACTGTTCTATCTGGAGAATGCGCTGAAAGAAGGGAAGCCCGCGGGATTAAAAATTTTTGGCGACTGGCCAACAATCTATCCTGCACTGTCGCAATTACCCCTGGCTGCGCGTGAAAGTTGGTTCGCTTTCGATCATTACTATTCAGATGGCGCATTTGATGCCGCATTGCCATATGTATTCGCCAGCGCCCCTGCAACCCTGTACGATGTCGGCGGAAATACCGGGAAATGGGCATTACGTTGTTGTCAACATGATGACAATATTGCAGTCACTCTATTAGATTTGCCGCAACAAATTGCACTTGCCCGCGAAAATATCGAAAATACGGGATTATCCCATCGCATAAATTTCCATGCTGTGGATATGCTTAGCGACTCGCCTTTACCCGCAGAGGCAGATATCTGGTGGATGAGCCAATTTCTGGACTGTTTTTCCCCGGAACAAATTATCGCCATTCTGAGCAACATTGCTCGGGTGATGAAACCGGGCGCGAAGCTGTGCATTATGGAACTGTTTTGGGATGCCCAAAAATTTGAAGCGGCCTCATTTAGCCTGAATGCGTCTTCGCTTTATTTTACCTGTATGGCGAATGGCAACAGCCGCTTCTACAGCGTAGAGAAGTTTTATCACTATCTGAATCAGGCAGGTTTTCAGGTAGATGAACGCCACGACAACTTAGGTGTTGGGCATACTTTATTGATATGTCAGAAGAAAAAATAAGAAACAATCGGAACAACCGATTTACCGCGGATACGCGTTGATGAAATTTGCTTTCAACATTATCGACTGGCAGGCCAAGGCGCCAGGATTAAGCGAAACAGAACAGTGGCATGAATGGTCACGGTTTTCGCACGCCATCGATCCCACCGCGCCATTGGCTAAACTCAGCGAGTTACCGATGATGACGGCTCGCCGCCTCAGCTCCGGTAGCAAACTGGCCGTTGATTGCGGGCTGGCGATGCTACGCCGTCATGATATCGATGCCGTGTTGTACACCAGCCGCCATGGTGAACTGGAGCGTAACTACAGGATCCTGCACGCCCTGGCGACTGAGCAGGCTCTCTCACCAACCGATTTCGCCCTCTCTGTGCATAATTCTGCTGTGGGAAACCTGACCATCGCCGCGAAAAAGCCGATTGTCTCCTCCTCGCTTTCCGCTGGCAGGGATACGTTCCAGCAGGGGCTATGCGAAGTCATCGGGCTGTTACAGGCGGGATATCAGCGCGTATTGATGGTCGATTTCGACGGTTTTCTGCCCGAGTTTTATCATCCGCAGTTGCCGCCTGATATGCCTACATGGCCGTTTGCCGTCGCGCTGGTTATTGAATCCGGTGATCGCTGGCAATGCGAAACCCGTCCACACTGCGCGCAAGGTGAGACACCATTGCCACAAAGCCTGTTGTTTTTACAACATTATTTGCAAGATACCGCGGCGTTTACCCTGCCAGGCGAGCGCGTACAGTGGCAGTGGAGTCAGGGATGAACACGATTTTCCTGCGGCTTAATTGGGTATGGCGACTGGTGATGACCGGTTTTTGCTTTGCCCTGTTTGGCCTCGGCGGACTCCTCCTTTCTACTGTCTGGTTTAACGTATTGCTCATCGCAGTATGGGATAAAGCCCGACGTCGGCGTATCGCCAGACGCAGCATTGCTGCCAGTTTTCGCCTCTTTTTAACGGTGGCGAAGCGACTTGGCGTGCTGGATTACCAGATTGCAGGACGAGACATTTTACGCAACGAACAAGGGTGCCTGGTCGTCGCCAATCATCCGACGCTCATTGACTACGTGCTACTGGCCTCGGTCATGCCAGAAACCGACTGTCTGGTGAAAAGCGCATTACTAAAAAACCCGTTTCTTGGCGGCGTGGTCCGGGCAGCAGATTATCTGATTAACAGTCAGGCTGATGCGCTGTTACCCGCGTGCCAGCAACGTCTGGAACAAGGCGATACCATTTTAATTTTCCCCGAGGGAACCCGTACACGCCCCGGAGAGGAAATGACGTTACAGCGTGGTGCGGCGAATATCGCCGTACGCTGCAGCAGCGATTTACGCATCGTAACCATAAGCTGCAGCGAACAAATGCTGGATAAAGAAAGCAAATGGTACGACGTCCCATCGATAAAGCCCATGTTTACCGTTTCAGTACACGAACGGGTTAAGATCGACCAATTTTACGACGCAAATTCACAAGAACCGGCGCTGGCCGCAAGGCAGTTGAACCGGCATCTTTTGCTTCAATTACAACCAGGTACTTTACCTCTTTCAGGAATTAATGATGCAAGCGCTTTATCTTGAAATCAAAAATCTCATTATAACGACATTGAATCTCGACGAACTGACAGCTGACGATATTGATACCGAAGCGGCACTCTTTGGCGATGGATTAGGTCTGGACTCAATCGACGCCCTGGAGCTTGGGCTGGCGGTGAAAAACGAGTATGGCGTGGTCCTCTCAGCAGAGAGCGAAGAAATGCGCCAGCACTTCTTCTCCGTCGCCACGCTGGCATCGTTCATTCACGCGCAACGTGCCTGAGGATAGTCCGTTATGACCGAACAAAAAGCCATTTACGAAGAAGTCTCATCACTGCTGGTCAAGCTATTTGAAGTCGACCCGCAGGACATTAAGCCTGAGGCGCGCCTGTACGAAGATCTGGAACTCGACAGCATCGACGCCGTCGACATGATCGTGCATCTGCAAAAGAAAACCGGTAAGAAAATTAAACCGGAAGAGTTCAAAGCAGTACGCACCGTACAAGATGTCGTCGACGCGGTAGAACGCCTTCTCAAAGAAGCGTAATTCACCGTGTCGGGCACTCGCTCGCTGCCAGTCGTACAACTGCTAACAGGCCTACTGTTGTTGGCCTGGCCGTTTTTGATCTGGTTTGGCCTTGCGCATAACAGTCTGCACTGGTTGCTACCGTTGATGGCGCTACTCCTTTTTTTACGCTTTCGCCAGACCCGGCGACAGGCGGGGCCGTTGCGCGTCGTGACACAGGTCGTGGCGGTCGCGGGTATCACGTTGTGCATTGCCAGTTATCTGCTCAAAACGCATCAGTTGCTGCTGTTTTATCCGGTAGTGGTAAACGCAGTGATGCTGTCGGTTTTTGGCGGATCGCTTTGGTCCGCGATGCCCATTGTTGAACGCCTGGCGCGGCTGCGCGACCCAAATCTGCCCGAGGCAGGAGTACGCTACACACGCCGTGTGACACAAATCTGGTGCGCCTTTTTCATCATCAACGGCAGCGTTGCGCTCTTTACCGCACTGAATGGCGATATGACCCTGTGGACGACCTGGAACGGTATGGTTTCCTATTTACTGATGGGAACATTGATGGCCGGCGAGTGGTTAGTTCGCCAACTGGTGATAAAACGAGATACCCAATGAAGCAGCCCCTCACACTTGCGCAATGGCTCTGTGACCCACGCCCGAACGACGTCCCTGTTGCGTGGCAGGAAGAGCATACCTGGACGCTGGGTCATCTGCGCCATGATGTGGCCCAGTTGATAACATACCTTCAGCAGCAGGAAGGTGAGCGCTGGGCATTGTGCTTCGAGAACAGCTATTTATTTATCGTAGCGCTGCTGGCCACGCTACATGCTGGCAAAACGCCGGTGATCCCAGGGCATTGTCGCGTTTCGTTGTTAAACGAGCAGCACAGGCTGTTTGACGGCGTACTGAGCGATAAAACGCTGGAGTGGCAGGGAACGCTACGGGTGGTCAGTTCTGCTATGACATCCGTGACCCACGACATCACGTTTCCGGCAATACGCAGCGACGCCTTTGTGGAGTTGTTCACTTCCGGTTCGACCGGCCAGCCGAAACGCGTGATCAAACCGATCGCTCGTCTGGATAGCGAAGCGGCATTGCTCGCGACGCGCTTTGCCGATCGTCTCGCAGGTTGCCGGGTGGTCGCGTCAGTGGTTCCGCAACATCTGTATGGTCTGACGTTTCGTATCTTCTTGCCGATGGCCTTAGGTCTGCCGCTGCACGCGGCAATGCTATGGTATGCCGAACAACTGGCGGCGCTGAGCCATGAGCATCGGTATGCGTTTATCAGCAGTCCGGCGTTTCTGAAACGCCTCGACCACCACCTGGCACCGCCGCCGGTCGAACTGATTCTGTCTGCGGGCGGTATGCTGCCCTGGCAGGACGTTGCACAGGCTGCTGACTGGCTGAATGTCTGGCCCGATGAGATCTACGGCAGCACTGAAACCGGGATCCTTGCGTGGCGTTATCGCCATCAAGATGATGTGGCATGGCTGCCTTTTCCCGGCGTCAGATTTCAGCCAGAAAATGACGCGTTTCGTGTATTTTCACCGCTAATTACCGCTGATGATGGCCTGTTGCTGGATGATATTCTGCAATTTACCGAAAATGGTCAGTTTCGCCTGATGGGCAGGCGCGGGCGAGTCGTCAAGATTGAAGAGAAACGCATTTCACTCAGCGAAGTGGAGCAACGCTTGCTGGCACTGGACGGTATACGTGATGTCGCGGCATTGCCGGTCTCACGCGGGGGACGCCAGGGCGTTGGCGTCCTGCTGGTACTGGATGACAAAACCCACCAACGCTGGCTCACATGCGGAGGAAAACAGCAAGAACTGACCTGGCGACGTTCGCTGTTGCCCTGGCTGGAGCCGGTCGCCGTTCCCCGCTACTGGCGGGTGATTGATGAGATTCCGGTCAACAGTATGAACAAGCGTGTCTATGCGCAATTACAGGAGTTATTTCATGAAACCCCATGAAATCGAGCGCCATCAGGCACAGCCTCAACAGGCTGAGATTGTTTTACATCTCGACCCTTCGCTGTTTTGGTTCAGCGGGCATTTTGCCGTGCAGCCACTACTGCCAGGCGTTGCACAGCTGGATTGGGCGATGCATTACGCCACCACGTTGCTGGTCCCTGGCTGGCGTTTTCACAGTATTCAGAACGTGAAGTTCCAGTCACCGCTATTGCCTGGAACCACCATCACCCTGAGTCTGAGCTGGCAGGAAGAACGTCAGATGCTCTCTTTTAGTTATCAGCGCCACGACGGTGAAGCGCGCCATACCGCCAGCAGCGGGAAGATTCGGTTATGTCGCTGACGTTTTCCCCGTGCGTGTTGATCCCCTGCTATAACCACGGCGCAATGATGTCGGGCGTATTGGATCGTCTTCAGCCATTCAATCTCCCCTGCATTGTGGTGGACGATGGCAGCGACAAGACCACACAAGATGAACTGGCACGCCTGGCGGCAGAATACGGCAATCTGACGTTAATTCGCCTGCCGGTCAACGCAGGCAAAGGCGCGGCGGTGATTAGCGGAATTCAGGCGGCGGCAGATGCCGGGTTCAGTCATACCGTGCAGGTCGATGCCGACGGTCAGCATGCCATTGAAGATATTCCCAGACTACTTGCATTGGCAAAAGAACATCCGGCAGCGCTCATTTCCGGGCAACCGATTTACGATGATTCTGTCCCTCGCTCGCGCCTGTACGGACGCTGGGTAACCCACATCTGGGTGTGGATAGAAACGCTCTCGATGCAGCTAAAAGACAGCATGTGCGGCTTCCGGGTGTATCCGGTGACACCTACACTGCAACTGGCACAGCGCGTGACGCTCGGCAAACGGATGGATTTTGATACAGAAGTAATGGTGCGTCTCTACTGGCAAGGCAACCCCAGCTATTTTATCCCCACACGAGTCATCTATCCGCAGGACGGGCTATCCCATTTTGACGCGCTCAAAGACAATCTGCGCATTTCATTAATGCACACTCGCCTGTTTTTTGGCATGTTGCCACGCATCCCCTCCCTGCTTTTTCGTCGTTCATCAACACACTGGGCGCAGCAGCAGGAAGTCAAAGGGCTGTGGGGAATGCGTCTGATGTTGCTGGTCTGGCGTTTACTGGGTCGCAAAGCCTTCTCCCTGCTACTGTATCCGGTAGTCGGCGTTTACTGGCTCACCGCATCAACTGCCCGAAAAGCCTCTCAGAGCTGGATTCGCCGCGTACGGGCGCAACTGATCGCACGCCGGATGCCAGTACCGTCAAACCTGACCAGTTATCAGCATTTCCTGCGTTTTGGCGGCGCGATGCTGGATAAAATTGCCAGCTGGCGCGGTGAACTGCACCTCGGCCGCGATGTTGTTTTTGCACCAGGCGCAGAAGAGACGCTAAATGTCAGCGACCCGCGAGGAAAACTGCTGCTGGCCTCACATTTGGGCGATGTCGAAGCCTGTCGGGCACTCGCCCAGCTACAGGGCAGTAAAACAATCAATGCGCTGGTATTTAGCGATAACGCCCAACGCTTTAAAAAAATTATGGAAGAGATGGCCCCGCAGGCCGCGTTAAACCTGCTACCGGTGAACGATATTGGCCCGGATACCGCCATTCTGCTCAAAGAGAAACTGGATCGTGGCGAATGGATCGCCATCGTTGGCGATCGCATCGCAGTCACTACCCAACGTGGCGGCGAATGGCGTGTCTGCTGGAGCCGCTTTATGGGGCAAGTTGCGCCCTTCCCACAGGGCCCGTTCATTCTTGCGTCTATTTTACGCTGTCCGGTGGATCTGATTTTCGCCCTGCGCCAGCAGGAGAAACTACGCATCCACTGCGAACCATTTGCTGACCCGCTGCTCTTGCCGCGCGCCACCCGACAACAGGCATTACAGAATAGCGTCGATCGCTACGCCGAACGCCTTGAGCACTATGCACTTCAGTCGCCACTCGACTGGTTTAACTTTTTCGATTTCTGGCAGTTGCCGGACACCAAAGACAAGGAGTAAAGGGTGCTTAACGATCCCCGCTTTACGGCTGAAGTCGAGCTGACTATTCCGTTTCACGACGTCGATATGATGGGTGTAGCGTGGCATGGCAACTACTTCCGCTATTTCGAGATTGCCCGCGAGGCACTGCTGAACCAATTCAATTACGGTTATCGGCAGATGAAAGCGTCCGGCTATTTGTGGCCCGTGGTCGACACCCGGGTGAAGTATCGCAACGCCCTGACTTTCGAGCAGCGTATCCGTGTGCGTGCCCGTATTAAAGAGTTCGAAAATCGCCTGCGTATCGACTACGACATTTTCGATGCTGAAACAGGAAAACGCGCCACAACGGGCTATACCATCCAGGTCGCCGTGGACGAAAAAAGCCGTGAGCTGTGCTTTGTCAGCCCGGATATTTTGTTTGAACGAATGGGAGTGACGCCATGAAATTATGGCCATTGTTGGTGCTGCTCATCAGCCCTTTTGTCAGCGCCCTGACGCTTGATGACCTGCAACAGCGTTTTACCGAACAGCCGGTCGTTCGCGCCCATTTCGATCAAACCCGGACGATAAAAGATCTGCCGCAGCCGCTGCGGTCTCAGGGCAAAATGCTGATCGCCCGTGACCAGGGTCTGTTGTGGGACCAAACCGCGCCGTTCCCGATGCAACTGTTGCTTGATGATAAGCGGATGGTTCAGGTGATTAACGGTCAGCCACCGCAGACCATCACCGCCGAAAACAACCCGCAAATGTTCCAGTTCAATCATCTGCTACGTGCATTATTCCAGGCGGATCGTAAGGTGCTGGAGCAAAACTTCCGCGTGACCTTTACCGACGTAGGGGAGGGGCGCTGGACGTTACGCCTGACGCCAATCACCACGCCACTGGATAAGATTTTCGCGACGATTGATTTAGCCGGCAAGACCTACCTGGAGAGCATTCAGCTCAATGACAAGCAGGGCGATCGCACCAATATCGCGCTTTCCCAACACCAACTGACGCCAGCGCAACTGACCGATGATGAACGCCAACGCTTTGCCGCCCAGTAAACGTCCCGCGCTGTTATGGGGGCTCGCCTGCCTGATTATGCTGGGCGTCTTGTTGACGCTACTCCCGCAGGCCAGGCTCAATAGCAGCGTGCTGGCCATGCTGCCAAAACAGGCAATGGGCGACATTCCCCCGAGCCTGAACGAAGGCTTTATGCAGCGCCTCGACCGGCAACTGGTCTGGCTGGTGAGTTCCGGTAAGCAACCGGACCCGTCGGCGGCGCAAGACTGGCTGACGCTGCTGCAAAAATCGCACGCGCTGGCCCAGGTGAAAGGCCCGATGGACGCCGACAGCCAGCAGGCATGGGGGGCTTTCTTCTGGAAACACCGTAACGGCCTGATAGATAACGATACCCGCGCTCGTCTGCAAAACGGCGGCGAAGCCCAGGCCCAGTGGATCCTGTCCCAGCTTTACTCCGCATTCTCCGGTGTCAGCGGCAAAGAGTTGCAAAACGATCCCCTCATGCTGATGCGCGGCTCGCAGTTGGCCATGGCCAAAAATGGCCAGCGTTTACGCCTGATGGAAGGCTGGCTGGTCACTCAGGACGAGCAAGGCAACTACTGGTATCTGTTACATGGCGAGCTGACCGGCTCATCGTTTGATATGCAACAGACGCACCAATTGGTCACCACGCTGAATACGCTGGAAGGTGAGTTCAAAGCCCACTATCCGCAGGCACAATTACTGTCTCGCGGAACGCTGTTCTACAGCGATTACGCCAGCCAGCAGGCGAAACAGGATATCTCGACCCTAGGCATAGCGACCGTGATCGGGGTGATCCTGCTCATCGTGGCCGTGTTTCGTTCGCTGCGTCCGCTGCTGCTGTGCCTGATTTCAATTGGTATTGGCGCGCTGGCGGGAACCGTCGTCACGTTGCTGATTTTTGGCGAACTCCATCTGATGACGCTGGTGATGAGCATGAGCATCATCGGTATTTCCGCCGACTATACGCTCTACTATTTGACCGAGCGGATGGTACACGGTGCAGAAACATCGCCATGGCAAAGCCTTGCCAAAGTACGCAATGCCCTGCTCCTGGCACTGCTCACTACCGTGGCGGCTTATCTGATTATGATGCTGGCCCCCTTCCCCGGTATTCGCCAGATGGCGGTATTCGCGGCGGTGGGTCTGAGTGCCTCGTGCCTGACGGTCATTTTCTGGCACCCATGGTTGTGTCACAGGTTGCCGGTGCGCCCGGTTCCGGCAATGGTACTCATGCTACGCTGGCTTGCCGCCTGGCGGCGGAATAAGAAATTATCCGTTGGCCTACCGGTGGTGCTCGCGTTGTTCTCGTTGGCAGGCATGGCGACGCTACGCGTAGACGATGATATCTCCCAGTTACAGGCGCTACCGCAGGACATTCTCGCTCAGGAAAAAGCGATTACCGCCCTGACCGGGCAAAGCGTCGACCAGAAGTGGTTTGTCGTGTACGGCAAATCTGCTCAACAAACGCTGGAGCGACTGGAAGCCTTTACTCCCGCGCTGGAAGAGGCAAAAAAAGACGGATTACTCAGCGGATATCGCACTATTCCGTTAAATTCGCTCGCCCGGCAGCAGCAGGATCTCACCCTGTTAAAAGATGCCGCGCCCGCCGTCACAAAAGCCTTAAACAGCGCCGGGCTGACAACGGTGAAACCCGATCTTAGCGCTATGCCGGTCACCGTCGATGCCTGGCTTTCCAGCCCGGCCAGTGAAGGCTGGCGCTTACTGTGGCTGTCGCTGGCAGACGGTGAAAGCAGCGTGCTGGTTCCCGTTGAAGGAGTGAAACAAAGTGATGCTTTAAACACGCTCAGCACGAAATATTCCGGCGTTGCGTGGGTGGATCGTAAGAGCAGCTTTGACACTCTGTTTGCGCTGTATCGCCATATTCTGACGGGCTTGCTATGCGTTGCGCTGGCAGTAATTGCCTGTGGCGCCGTCATTCGACTTGGCTGGCGTAAAGGCTTTATTAGCCTGGTCCCCTCGGTGCTGTCTTTAGGTTGTGGTCTGGCGGTACTGGCTCTGAGTGGGCACGCGCTCAACCTGTTCTCGCTGCTGGCACTGGTGCTGGTGCTGGGGATTGGCATTAACTACACGCTGTTTTTCAGTAATCCACGCGGTACGCCACTGACGTCGCTACTGGCTATCACACTGGCGATGATGACTACGCTCCTGACGCTCGGCATGCTGGTCTTTAGCGCCACTCAGGCAATCAGTAGTTTTGGCATTGTATTGGTGAGCGGTATTTTCACTGCATTTTTGCTGTCACCGCTGGCGATGCCAACGAAAAGAGAGAAGAAAAAAAGATGATGTTATCGACATTTTTTGCCGGGTGGCGGATTCGCCTTATCAGGCCGTTAATGATAGCGCTCGCCGCACTGATTCTTGCCGGTTGCAGCCACACACAGCCGGAACAGCAAGGCCGCCCACAAGCCTGGTTAGAGCCGGGAACACGTGTGACGCTACCTGCTCCGGGGATTTCTCCCGCGGTGAATTCACAACAGTTGCTGACCGGAAGTTTTAACGGCAAAACGCAGTCGCTGTTGGTCATGCTTAATGCTGATGATAAGAAAATCACACTGGCCGGGTTGTCATCAGTTGGCATTCGCCTGTTCCTCGTGACTTACGATGAAAAAGGATTGCACACCGAACAATCGATCATCGTTCCGCAACTGCCGCCCGCAAGCCAGGTGCTGGCTGACGTGATGCTTAGTCATTGGCCAATTAGCGCCTGGCAACCGCAATTACCTCAAGGCTGGACGCTCGTCGATACGGGCGATACACGTGAACTGCGCAATAGCCGCGGCAAACTGGTCACGGAAATCACGTATCTGAATCGCAAAGGAAAACGCGAACCGATCAGCATTGAGCAGCACGTATTTAAATACCACATCACCATTCAATACCTGGGTGACTGAGATGATCTACATTTCTGCCGTTGGCATGATTAACGCGTTGGGCAATAACACCGATGAAATCGCCGCCAACCTCACACGTGGCATAGCGCCGGGAATGCGTCCGCGCGCGAACTGGCTACAAGGACATCCACCCGCCGTATTAGCAGGTGTAGACGGTGATCTGCCCGCGATCCCTCAGCAATTTAGCGCACATCGTTCGCGCAATAACCAGCTACTGCTGGCTGCACTGGCACAAATCCAGCCACAGGTAGACGACGCTATCGCCCGGTTTGGCCGCGATCGTATTGCTGTCGTTCTCGGCACCAGCACCTCCGGTCTGAATGAAGGTGACGTTCACGTTGATCTGATGCTCAACGACAAAGAGAGCACCGACTGGCGCTACCCGCAGCAGGAACTGGGCGATCCGTCGCGTTTTCTTAGCCACTGGCTGGCGCTGGATGGCCCGGCCTTTACGCTCTCAACCGCCTGCTCGTCCAGTGCACGGGCAATCATGAGCGGGCGTCGCTTAATCGAATCTGGTCTGGTGGATATTGCCATTGTCGGCGGTGCCGATACGCTAAGTCGGATGCCCATCAACGGTTTCCACAGTCTGGAATCGCTCTCCCCAACGCGATGTCAGCCGTTTGGCCGCGACCGCAATGGGATCACCATCGGCGAAGGCGCCGCATTGATGGTATTAACCCGCGAGCCACAGCCCATTGCGCTGCTGGGTGTCGGCGAATCCAGCGATGCATACCATATTTCGGCTCCCCACCCGCAGGGAGAAGGTGCCATTCGCGCCATAGGCCAGGCACTTAACGACGCAAGAATGACACCGGAACACGTGGGCTATATCAATCTGCACGGAACGGCCACTCCGCTCAACGATCAGATTGAGTCCAACGTCGTAAGCACGCTATTTGGCGACACGGTCCCATGCAGTTCAACCAAACACCTGACCGGGCACACGCTGGGCGCGGCCGGGATCACCGAAGCAGCAATCAGTATGCTGATTCTGCAACGCAACCTGCCCCTGCCACCGCAGGATTTTAGCCAGTCGCCGCGCGATGAAACATTGCCACCCTGCGGCATCATTGAACAACCGCAGCCGCTGACTCGCCCGGTAATCTTATCTAACTCGTTCGCCTTCGGCGGTAATAATGCCAGCATCCTGCTCGGGAGAATCTCATGAGCCACTATTTATCACCGGGCGATTATTTACCGCATGACGCGCCGATGCTGCTCCTTGAAGAGGTCGTCAGTGTGGCGGACGAAACCGCCACCTGCCACGTGACGGTATCGGCAAACAGCGTACTGGCCCCTTTCCTCGACCCCGATGGCAATCTGCCCGGCTGGTTCGCACTGGAATTAATGGCGCAGACCATTGGCGTCTGGTCTGGCTGGCACCGCCAGCAACACGGTCAGGCGAGTATTGCATTAGGTATGGTGCTGGGCGCACGCGAGTTAGTCTGTGCTGCGGGTGTTCTGCCTGCCGGGAAGCGGCTGAGCATCCATGTCAAATTGCTGATGCAGGATGCACGATTCGGTAGCTTTGAATGCGTCATTCAGGCAGACAACAAGACGCTGGCAACCGGTCGCGTCAACACCTTCCAGCCGACAACAGAAGAAATTAACACGCTATTTCAACAAGGAGCGTCCACATGAGTCGTTCAGTTTTAGTTACGGGTGCCAGCAAAGGTATCGGTCGCGCCATCGCCAGACAACTGGCGGCAGACGGCTTTGTGGTCGGCGTGCACTATCATCGCGATGCACAAGGTGCACAAGACACACTGGAGGCTATCCTCGCCGCTGGCGGCGCAGGGCGTCTGTTGACGTTTGACGTTGCCAATCGCGAGCAATGCCGTGAAGTACTGGAGCACGATATTGAGGTTAACGGCGCATGGTACGGCATTGTCAGCAACGCCGGGGTAACGCGTGATGCCGCCTTCCCTGCGCTCAGCGATAACGACTGGGATGCGGTGATCCACACCAACCTCGACAGCTTTTACAACGTCATTCATCCGTGCATTATGCCGATGATTAGCGCACGCCAGGGGGGTCGTATCATCACACTGTCTTCGGTATCCGGCGTGATGGGCAACCGCGGTCAGGTTAATTACAGTGCAGCAAAAGCCGGTATTATTGGCGCCACCAAAGCGCTGGCCATCGAACTGGCAAAACGCAAAATTACCGTAAACTGTATTGCACCAGGACTGATTGATACCGGGATGATCGAGATGGAAGAAGCCGCATTGAAAGAGGCGATGTCGATGATCCCCATGAAACGGATAGGTCAGGCTGAAGAAGTGGCCGGGCTTGCCAGTTATTTAATGTCGGATGTGGCGGGCTATGTCACTCGCCAGGTGATTTCCATCAATGGAGGGATGTTATGACACTTCGTGTCGTGATTACAGGCATGGGCGGCGTCACCGCCTTTGGGGAAAACTGGCAGGATGTCTCAGCCAGGCTATTGGCGTATGAAAATGCGGTACGCAAAATGCCGGAGTGGCAGGTTTATGACGGACTGCACACGCTGTTGGGTGCGCCGATCGATAACTTCACTCTGCCGGAACACTATACCCGCAAGCGCATTCGCGCCATGGGTCGCGTGTCGCTGATGTCCACTCGCGCATCAGAACTGGCGTTAGAACAAGCCGGACTGATTGGCGATCGGGTACTGACCAACGGTGAAACCGGAATAGCATACGGTTCCTCCACAGGCAGCACCGGGCCGGTGAGTGAGTTCGCGACCATGCTGACCGAGAAGCACACCAATAACATCACCGGCACGACCTATGTGCAAATGATGCCGCACACCACGGCTGTTAATACTGGATTGTTTTTCGGCCTGCGTGGGCGAGTCATCCCGACATCCAGCGCCTGCACCTCCGGTAGCCAGGCAATTGGTTATGCATGGGAAGCCATCCGACACGGTTATCAAACGGTGATGGTTGCCGGTGGTGCAGAAGAACTGTGCCCTTCCGAAGCCGCCGTATTTGATACGCTGTTCGCCACCAGCCAGCGCAACGACGAACCGAAAACCACCCCCTCCCCATTCGATGAAAAACGCGATGGTCTGGTCATCGGGGAAGGTGCTGGTACGCTGGTGCTGGAAGAGTTGGAACACGCTAAAGCGCGCGGGGCAACGATTTACGGTGAAATCGTCGGCTTTGCCACTAACTGCGATGCTGCCCATATCACCCAGCCACAGCGTGAGACAATGCAGATTTGCATGGAAAAATCGCTGAGCATGGCCGGTATTAGCGCCCGGGATATCGGCTATATTTCAGCGCACGGTACCGCTACCGATCGTGGCGATATTGCAGAAAGTCAGGCGACTGCCGCAATTTATGGTGATAATGTGCCGCTATCCTCGCTTAAAAGCTATTTTGGGCATACCCTTGGCGCTTGTGGCGCACTGGAGGCCTGGATGAGTCTGCAAATGATGCGTGAAGGCTGGTTTGCGCCTACGCTGAATTTGAGTCAGCCAGATGCCAATTGTGGCGCGCTGGATTACATTATGGGTGAAGCCCGCAAGATTGATTGCGAGTTTTTGCAGAGCAATAACTTTGCGTTTGGCGGCATCAATACTTCTATCATCATCAAACGTTGGCCGTGATATGTACCGGATCGTTCTAGGGAAAGTTTCTGATTTAAGCACCGGCGTGCTGCCTCATGCGCTCTATGAGCAGGCTCCGCAGGGTGCTCGCCGCGCACGCTGGTTGGCTGGCCGCGTACTGCTTTCCCATGCCCTTTCCCCATTGCCTGATATCGTCTACGGCGAGCAAGGAAAACCGGCCTTTTCGGCCGACACGCCGCTGTGGTTCAATCTTAGCCACAGCGGTGATGACATTGCTCTGCTGCTTAGCGACGAAGGGGAAGTGGGCTGCGATATTGAAGTCGTGCGCCCGCGCGAAAACTGGAAGACGCTGGCGAATACGGTGTTCAGTCTTGGGGAACATGCCGAAATCGAAGCAGAACATCCGGACCACCAACTGGCGGCTTTCTGGCGCATCTGGACGCGCAAAGAAGCCATCGTTAAGCAGCGTGGCGGCAGCGCCTGGCAAATTGTCAGCGTCGATAGCACTACACTGACATCCTCGCTCTCCGTTAGCCAGTGCCAGCTCGAAACCCTGAGTCTGGCCGTGTGCACGCCAACGCCATTTACCCTGACAGCCGACGCCGTGCAGAGGCTGTAACTCCCGCATTCCCTGTGCGCCGACGCGCGACATGAAAGGTTAACTGCAGATGCAACGAGTCACCATTACTCTCGATGACGATTTACTGGAAACGCTGGATAGCCTGAGCCAGCGCCGTGGTTACAACAACCGTTCTGAAGCGATTCGCGATATTTTGCGTGGTGCGCTGGCGCAGGAAACGACCCAGGAGCATGGCACTCAGGGCTTCGCGGTACTCTCGTATGTTTATGAACATGAGAAGCGTGATTTGGCCAGCCGCATTGTTTCGACGCAGCACCATCACCATGATTTATCGGTCGCTACGCTACACGTTCACATCAACCATGACGACTGCCTGGAAATCGCCGTACTAAAAGGCGACATGGGCGATGTTCAGCATTTTGCCGATGATGTGATTTCCCAGCGCGGCGTACGTCATGGTCATTTGCAGTGCCTGCCGAAAGAAGAGTAATTACCTGTTTCGTTGCCGGGGGCGCTTCGCTTACCCGGCCTACACCCGTTCTCGTTTGTAGGCCGGATAAGGCGTAGCCGCCATCCGGCAATAATGTTCACGCCATCGTGCCAATCGTCTTTCTAAAGCGCAGCAGCGCTATCAGGAAGAACGCACTGCCAATCGCCAGCAACGTCAGAAACTGCGGCCAGACGATGCCGAACCCTGCGCCACGATAAAGAATCGCCTGCGCCAGGCTGACAAAGTGGGTAGTCGGCATCGTCAGCATGATGTCCTGTACGGCCTGCGGCATGCTTTCACGCGGCGTGGAGCCACCGGAAAGCATCTGTAACGGCAACAGCACCAGAATCATCAGCAATCCCAGTTGCGGCATGGAGCGCGCCAGCGTGCCCATAAAAATACCGATCGAGGTGGTGGCGAACAGGCTCAGCGCCACGCCCAGCATAAACAGCGGTATCGAGCCTTCAATGGGTACGCCGAGCACGCCTTTTACCATCAGCATCAGCGACAGACCGGAAACCACCAGCACCACCAGCCCCATCGACCAGATTTTTGCCATCATGATCTCAAACGGCGTTACCGGCATCACCAGCAGATGCTCAATGGTCCCGTGCTCACGTTCGCGAATTAGCGCCGAGCCGGTGAGCACAATCGCCAGCATGGTAATGTTGTTGATGATTGCCATCACCGCGCCAAAACGGGCAGGTTCCAGATTGGGGTTAAAGCGCATGCGCATTTCCAGCGCCACCGGCGGCTCACTGTTGTCACGGTAACGCGCCACAAAGCTGTTCACTTCGCCGCTGATGATATTCTGGATATAACTGTTGCCGGTAAAGGCCTGGCTCATCCGCGTGGCATCGACGTTAACCTGAATATCCGGCTGTCTTCCTGCCAGCACATCGCGCTGAAAATCAGGCGGAATGTTCACGGCGAAGGTGTAGCGTCCGGCATCCAGCCCGGCATCCATCTCATCGGCGGTGATCATCTCCGGCGGTAAAAACCACGGGCGATAAAAGCTGTTCACAATCCGGTTCGACAGCTGTGACTGGTCCATATCGGCAATAGCAATCGGCGCCAGATGCAGCGAACCCGGCAGGACGGTCGCGGAAGAATAAACCGAAATCGTGAAGGCAAAGACGATCAGCGTCAGCATCGCTTTGTCGCCCAGCAGGCTGCGTAACTCTTTGATGCCGAGGTTATAAATATTGTGTAATCGGCGCATCACCCCTCCTGTTTTTTCAGCAGTAATACGCTCAGACCGATCACCACCGGAATGGCGATTGCCAGCGGCATAAACAGCTGCCAGAGATCCGTCAGATCCAACGCTTTAGAGAACGTTCCACGCGCAATGGTCAAAAAATGACTGGTCGGGTAGATTTCGCCAATCCACCGTCCAGGCCCTTCGAGCGAGGCGACCGGATCGATCATCCCGGAAAACTGCGTCGCCGGGATAAGCGTAATAATCGCCGTACCAAAAATGGCGGCGATCTGGCTTTTCATAAACGTGGAGATTAACAGCCCCAGCCCGGTGGCAATGGTGACGTACAGCAGCGCGGCCAGCGTCAGGGTCATAAAGCTGCCCTTATGCGGCACGCCGAACACAAACACCGACAGCGCGCACAGCAGCAGAAAGTTCAGCATGCCCAGCACGATGTAAGGCAACTGTTTGCCGAGCAAAAACTCGCTGCGGGTCGTAGGCGTGACGTACAGGTTGATAATCGATCCGAGTTCTTTCTCACGCACTACGCTGAGGGCGCTGAGCATGGAAGGGATCATCATCAACAACAGCGGGATCACCGCCGGAACAATCGCCGGCAGACTCTTTACATCCGGGTTGTAACGATAGCGAGTTTCAATGGTCATCAGCCCGTTTTGCCCACTGGCATTGGGCTGACGCGCCATCACATCCTGCAGCCAGGTCTGGTGCATCGCCTGCACGTAACCTCTGACCGTTTCAGCGCGGCTCGGCATTGCGCCATCGACCCAGACGCCAATCTTCACCGGCGTGCCACGCGCGATATCGCGGCCAAAGTTTGGCGGGATCTCTATTGCTACCGCCACTTCACCCGAACGCATTCGCTTGTCCAGCTCGTCATAACTGGTGAGCGGCGGCTGCTCAATAAAATAGCGCGACCCCGCCAGGTTCAGCGACCACGCCTGGCTGCTGACGGTCTGGTCACGATCGAGCACCGAAAAACGCAGATTTTCCACGTCCATGCTGATGCCGTAGCCCATGATCAGCATCAGGATCACCGTCCCCATCAGCGCCAGCGTTGAACGCACCGGGTCCCGCCGCAGCTCCAGCGCTTCACGGCGGCTGTAGCTGAACAAGCGCCGCAGGCTAAAGCCCTGCCGCGGCGGCTGACTGTTTTCATGCACCAGCGGAGCAGTCGCTTGCGAAAGCGTCGCTTCCGGCGCCGGGCCTGCTGCTTCCTGTAGCCAGGAGATAAAAGCCTCTTCCAGGCTGGCGGCACCACGCTGTTTCACCAGCTCCTGCGGCGTGCCGCTGGCGAGTACTTTTCCGGCGTGCATCAGCGACATACGGTCGCAGCGCTCCGCTTCATTCATAAAGTGGGTAGAGATAAAAATGGTCACTTTATCCTGACGCGACAGATCGACCATCAGTTGCCAGAACATGTCCCTCGCCACCGGATCGACCCCGGAGGTCGGTTCATCAAGAATGAGCATTTCCGGGCGATGGATCACCGCCACCGCCAGCGACAGGCGTTGACGGATCCCCAACGGCAGCGCGCCGGGCAACGCGTCTTCGACATCGGTCAGCGAAAAGCGCTCGCTCATCTCCTGCACCCGCCCAGGGATTTCTGCTTCGGGGATATGGAACAGTCGCGCGTGTAGCTCAAGGTTTTGCCGCACGGTCAGCTCGCTGTAGAGCGAAAACGCCTGCGACATATAGCCTACCCGGCGGCGGGTATCGATATTCTTCGGGTCAACCGCTTGCCCAAACAGCCACGCCTCACCTTCGCTTGCGGGTAGCAGACCGGTGAGCATCTTCATGGTGGTGGATTTACCGCAGCCGTTGGAGCCGAGAAAGCCGAAGATCTCCCCGCGGGGAATACGAAAGTTAACGTGGTCAACGGCGACAAACTTGCCGAAGCGCATGGTCAGATCTTTCGCCTCAATGGCAATCTCTTCCTGCTCAGCATGATACGGCGGGATCACCACCGGCTTATGCGCCTGACGCTGGGCTTCAGGAAGCAGCGCGATAAACGCCTGCTCCAGCGTGTTGCTGTTGGTTTGTTCGCGTAGCTGCTGGGCGCTCCCGGTGGCTAACACCTCCCCGGCGTTCATCGCCACCAGCCAGTCAAAGCGCTCGGCTTCTTCCATGTAAGCGGTCGCAACCAGCACGCTCATGTTGGTCTGCCGCTGGCGAATGCTGTTAATCAGATCCCAGAACTGGGCGCGGGACAGCGGGTCTACCCCGGTGGTGGGTTCATCAAGAATGAGCAATTCCGGGTCGTGGATTAACGCGCAGCACAGCCCCAGCTTTTGCTTCATCCCACCCGAGAGTTTCCCGGCAGGACGATCGCGAAACGGCGCCAGTCCGGTGCTGTTCAGTAGCTCGGTAATCCGCGCTTCGCGTTCCGCTTTGTCATGACCAAACAGCCGGGCAAAGAAGTCGACGTTCTCATACACCGACAGCGTGTGGTACAGGTTTTTACCCAGCCCTTGCGGCATCCAGGCAATACGCGGACAGACATCACGACGATGCTTCGGGTCGCGCATATCGCCACCCAGCACCATCACGTTGCCCTGTTCAATCACCCGCGCACCGGAAATAAGCGACAGCAGGCTCGATTTTCCGACGCCATCCGGGCCAATCAGCCCCACCATGCAGCGGGCGGGGATATCCAGCGTGATATTGTTCAGCGCGACCGTTGTCCCGTAATGCTGACTCACGCCGTCAAGGTGCGCCACGGGAGGAACGGGAACCAGCGCCAGATGCGTCATTGCGGCAACCTCACCACCAGCTCGTCAGGCCAGGGGCGATTTTCATCCAGACGCACCCAGGCCATGCCCGGCAGACCGGTTTTCACGTACTCCAGATGCTGCTGCAACAGCTCTGGCGGAATACGCGCTTTGACGCGAAACATCAGCTTCAGCCGTTCATCACTGGTTTCGACCGTTTTCGGTGTGAACTGCGCGACGCTTGCCACAAAGCTGATGGTCGCAGGAATACGCAGATCCGGCGCGGCATCCAGCACCAGGCGAGCTTCACCGCCAATCTTCAATAAACCAGCCTGTTCGGTCGGTAAGAAGAATGTCATGTAGACATCGCTGAGATCGACCATATTCAGCACGCGCCCGCCCGCGGAAAGCACCTCGCCCGGTTCGGCGACACGGTACTGCACGCGACCATCGCGCGGGGCTTTCAGCTCGCTGTCATCAATATCAGCGGCAATACGACGTTCGGTGGCCTGCGCGGCTTCAACGCGGGTTTGCGCCTGAATAATGCTGGTACGGGCGGCTTCGATCGCGGCTTTTGCCGCAGAGACCTGCGCCCTTGCAGATTCCAGCGCCGCGCGAGCGCTTTCCGCCGCAGCCCTGTCGTCATCCAGCTGTTGCTCAGACACCGCACCACGCTGGGATAGCGAACGGGAGCGAACGTGACGTTTAGAGACCGACTGCAGTTCCGCCTCGCGCTGTTTTACCACCGACTGCGCGGCGCGCATTTCACTTTGCCGTTGTTCCAGCAACGCCCGTGCCGCCGCAACTGCACTTTCCGCTTCTTTGATTTGCGCGACCGCTTCCAGCCGCTGCTCGTGCAGCACGCGGGTATCCATTTTCGCCAGCACCTCGCCCTGACGAACGAACTGCCCTTCCGATACGAGGATCGTATCAATACGTCCGGCAATTTTGGTGGCAATATCCACTTCAGTGGCTTCAATTCTGCCGTTGCTGGCGGCAAACCCTTCCGGTATCCCCGCAGGACGCAACATCCACCATGCTATTGCAGCAACCACCACCACAATACCCGCGCCCCACCACACCAGATGACGCTTAATCTTATCCATATTCGACCCGCCGTAATCCCTGTTATCAAACGATGCGTGTCACAAAACCCACTGAACTGCTATTCAGTGAGAGATTCCATCCGGGATGAGAAGGAATGATAAACGATGGCCAAAGAGCGGACAGGCGTTATAGCAACGCATACCGCGAAGGAAGTGAATGACGAAAATGCTGTGAAATCGGGTAGTAATGTTGTCATCATCAGCGTTCCTGGCCGGAAATGAAACACGCATACTCATAACTGCTATCTATTGAATACTAACACCTGGATTCGATATGTCTATTCGGTTGTTCTCGCGATGTCATCGGGCAAAACAGTGTCCGGCAATCCACTCGCCGGACAAGCTTTTGGCGAGTGTTCTGTTTAAAACGCGTGTTGGTATAGCCGCAACGCATCATCTGCCGTGAGCGGAACAGGATTGTTATCCAGAAGACGAGTCTGCTGCATGGCATCCTGAGCCAATATCGCCAGCGTTTCAGCAGGTATATCGACATCGCGCAGCTTTTTCGGTGCACCCGATTCAGCAATAATGCGTACCATCGCAGCAATAAATATCGCGGCATCTTTCTCCATATTCCCCGACACCTCCTCGCCAATAACAGCAGCCAGCTCGGCATAGTACGGCGCAGCGACTGGCGCATTAAACTGCAGCACCGGAATCAGCATCAACGCATTCGACAACCCATGTGGAATATGGTGTCGTGCGCCAAGGGGATAAGCCAGCGCATGCACTGCGGCCACTGGGGAATTGGCAAAAGCCTGGCCTGCCAGCATCGCGCCCAGCAGAACATTTTCTCGCGCTTCACGGTTGTTCCCATCACGACAGGCAGTCACCAGATGGCGGCTAATTAAGCGTAATGCTTCCCGCGCCAGCGCATCCGAAATGGGGTTCTTCTTATGTTTACCGGTATAAGCCTCAATGGCATGCACCATCGCGTCGATGCCAGCCGCCGCCGTATGAACCGGAGGAAGTCCAAGCGTCAATTGCGCATCCAGCAGCACCAAATCGCCATATAGCTGTGGTGCGACAATCCCCATTTTGCTGTCATCATTGGTCGTCAAAATCGAAATATTAGTGACTTCTGAGCCCGTCCCTGCCGTGGTAGGGATGTTAATCAGCGGCAGACGCTGCCCGGAAACTTTGCCAATACCGTAAAGCGCCTGCAGATCTTGCTCAGAGTTGATTAACACGGCCACCAGCTTCGCGACATCCAGCGAGGAGCCGCCGCCCAGACCAATGACCATGTCGCAATGGTCATCACGAGCAACCTGTAAGGCTTCCCGGACAAGACGTTCCTGCGGATCGGGTTGGACCCGATCATAGACCGTCACCTGAAACCCTGCCTCTTGCAGGCTATGCAAAACAGGCGGCAGAATCCCTGCTTTGACCAGTCCGGGGTCGGTCACCAACAACACGCGACGCGCGCTAAATCGCGGCTGAATAATCTCCCCTGCTCGTGATGCTCCCGCCCACTCGACGATAATTTCCGGTACAGTTGAAAACGTAAAATCCTTCATGACATTGTTCATTGATGTACTCCTGGTAGTAAAAATGGCCAGCTTTTAACTACGCGGTGTATCGGCATGAGTGAGAAAGCTTTTCACCTCTTTACGCTCAAGCAACGGGTTGATAATCCCAACGCCAATACGTTGAAAATGCTCCGTTTGTCGATGAAGTTCGAGACCCTCAGGACAACGATAGGTTTCAATAATCACAAAGCGATCGCCGTCTTCCGTAGAACGGAAAAACTCATAGGTGATGTTTTCAGGCTCCTGACGCGAGGCCTGGGCAAGCAGTCTGAGCGCATCATTGACCTTGTCTCCCATTCCCTTACGAGAAAAATAATGTGCAATAACAAAAAGTTGTGAATTCTCCATGGTCGGGCTCCCGGTGTTCTAACGGTGAAGGTCTATATCCCATAACGCGCTATCACTGCTCGAAACGGCTATCGCGCCGTGTAACAGCGCCGTTTGAGCATGTTCCTCGTTACAGACGAAGCCTGATGCCACTATTGGCGGCAACACATTACGGTCAGCCTGTGAGAGTAGCGGCAACATCTGCGCGGGCATCAGTTGCACGTAATCGGGTTCGCTTTGTTCTACGGCTTTCAGGCTGCGTAGCCAGGTAGAACGGTCGGTGACAAAGATTTTCTGCATCGTCACCAGTCCACACTTTTTCGCTCGCTGTACGGTTTGCAAACGCGTCGAGAGCAACCCCATCGCTCCCGTTTCGGCCACATAATCAATGCCGCCCTTATCCTGGGACAGCCCATTGCAGCTGTCGATATTCACGATGACGTACTTCCCCGCCTGCGACAGCAGTTCTATCACCGGATGGAGCTTAATCAGGTCAATATTGGCAATAATGCAGACTTCCGCCTTGCTGGATAGCGCGGTTTTCAATTGCTCAATACCGTAAATCGCCATAATGACGGGCTGGCGTGCCAGGAGCACGCCAAGATTTTTGATCATTACTGACCTGCCTGATGTGAAGGAAGATCGACGCTTAACCCCAGTTTGCCTGGGTTAAGAATGTTTTTCGGATCCAGCGCGTATTTGATATCCGCCAGAACGGAAAGCGATTCGCCTAAAGAAGCCTGCATATAGGGCGAACGCAGGAGACCAACACCATGATGGTGGCTAAGGGAGGTGTTGTGCTTAATTAGCACCGCATTCGCTGCATCCCATGCCGCACGATACCAGGCCGCACGTTGCTCAATCGCCACATCACCGCGCAATGAGAAATAGAGGCATGCGCCGTCGATGTAGGCGTGAGACTGATGCGCCGAACCGGCCAGCGTGCCGGGTACGGCGTTAATAGCGGCCACCACATCATCATACACGTCGCTAAGATCGCGCCAGCGTCCCACCATTTCCAGCGTATCCGCCACCAGACCTGGGCTCTTTTTAAAGCCTTCAGCACTTTTTCCGGTCAGATATCGGGTGTCCAGCCAGCGTTCAAAAATAGCCTCGCCGTCGAGTTGTTGTCCGCCGCGTTGGCACACACGTTCGCTGATAGCCATTACCGCATCGACAATCTCAGGCTCCCCCTCATCCGCAATCAACAGGACATTGGTCTCTGGCAGACCAAACTGCACGCCGCTTTCCAGGTTATCGTACAAACGCAGTGCCGCCGGATTCGCCCCATGCTGTAAGATTTCGCGACATGCCTCCAGTCCACTGGCGAAGCTGGAAAAACCCCAGGCGATGGCGCGGCCATAATCCGGCAGGCGATGAAGCTTCAAACGCACACGGACAATCACACCCAATGTGCCTTCAGAACCAATAAACATCTGCTGTAGATCAGGCCCCGTTGCGCTACGCGCATAGCCACCCACGGTGATTAAGCGGCCATCGGCAAGGACGACATCCATCCCATAGACCATATCTTCAATTTTGCCGTAGCGGGTCGACAGCTGTCCCGCGCCACGACAGGCCACCCAACCGCCCACGGTACTGATACCAAACGATGACGGCCAGTGGCCCATCGTCATGCCGTACTCTTTTTGGATAGTTTGTTCAAAAATGTCGCCGAACATGCCGGCTTCAACGTCAACAATCTGGCTTTGTGGATCGAAGTCGATAAGTTTGTTGAGTTCGCAAACGTCCAGCACAATGCCTCCCCGCAACGGCAATGCGGCACCAGTGACGTTACTGCGCCCGGCGGAAACCGTGACCGGGATTGCCAACGCATTCGCCAGACGCATCACATCCTGAATTTGTTCTACCGTAGAGACACGTACAATCGCCCCTTTTGACGTGGCCGGTGCGCCCTGGGTTTCCGCAATCATCGAACCGGCCCACCAGTCGCGGGTCCAGGTAATCACATCAGATTCCGATGTCAGCACCTCATCTGCAATGACCCGCAGTCGATCAAACGTCGCTTCGCTCATCGCCACCGGATCAATCTGCATCCCTTTCGCGCCACCGCTGCTTTTGATATCCGTCGCCCATGCCGGGCGCGTGTGTGCACCTACAGTATAATTTCCACGGTTATAACCGCGTTTAATCGCTTCTTTACTGATCATTCGGATGTCCCCATAAGTATTGATTTTTCATGTTTAATTGCCGCCTGATAGCTGGCTACCTGCCGGGCCACCTGTTCAGGCTGAAGCTTGAGCTCTTGTTGCAGAATTTCCCCCACGCGTTGCGCAGCATTCGCTGACGCATCACGAGCCATCAGACGGGCACGAATTCGGCGCGATAACACATCATCAATGGTGCTGGCGAGTTCATGGCGCACGGCATACACCACTTCAGCTTCGGTATAGGGAAGCCCTTCCACAATTGGCTTTGCCAGTAAGGGATTGGACTGGATAAGGTCACTGACAAAATGCGCTTCAGTCCCGTAGCGCTCCCCCAGGTGCGCAGACAAACCGCCCGATGCCAGAATCGCCTGCGGGTCATAGCCCGCCGCCCCCAGCAACCAGGCGGTTTTAGTTGAGCAGGCCTTTTTACGGCCGAGTATTTTGCTGGCGGCATCGATGGTCTCTTCTGCCATATGACGTGATGTCGTCAGCTTGCCGCCGACAATCGTAATCAGACCATCTGCCGCAACCGTGATTTCATGATTACGTTTCATTTCAACGGTCTTGCCTCCCGCCGTCCCCACCAGAGGGCGGCAACCGGCGATACTACCCACCACGTCTTCCGGGCGGAGATCGGTTTTCAATGCCGAATTCGCACCTTCCAGCAGAAAGTCCAATTCAGCGCGATTGCAGTGAACATCATTGAGATCGCCCTGATAATCCTCATCCGTGGTCCCCAAATAGGAAACGTTGCCCCAACGGGTGATCGTCGCGCGGCGGCTGCGCCCGGCAACCGGGATCGTCACCGTGCAATCATTGCGGATCTTCATCCACGGAATAGCAACATGTACCCCCTTGGCAGGACGGATATTCAGCGGTGATGCGTCACCTTTTTTCAGCCCATTCCAGTCACGCAGCCAGACGCCCGTCGCCATGATGGCAACCCGCGCGTTGACCTGAATTTCTCTGCCATCGGCACAGACGATGGCCCCATTCACTTTGCCGTGCTGGTCGCGCGTGGTTTCGATGACTTCCGCATGGTTGGTCACCACCGCGCCATGAAACGCCGCCGTGCGCACCAATGCCAACGTAAGTCGGGCATCGTCGACACGGGCATCGAAATACATAAAACCACCGGATAGCTGTTCTTCTTTGAGCGTCGGGCAATGCGACAGCACTTCCGCAGGGGTAAGTTTTTGGTGAAGGATGCCTTCCCGCCATCCTCCCGCAAGGTCGTAGGTCCAGAGCAGGCTTTCAAATGCAGCAGACATCCGCTTGTCGAATACGCCATTTTTATCGAGTACCGGGAATAAAAAGGGTAACCGTTGCACCAGATGACGGGCATTCCTCCGCATACGCTGGCGTTCGAGTAAAGAGTGGCGAACCAGCCCCAGATTCCCTTGTTCGATATAGCGCAGACCGCCGTGTACCATTTTCGATGACTTTGATGACGTGCCTGAGGCAAAGTCACTTTTCTCAATCAGCGCCACCCGGTAGCCACGCAGACTGGCATCCAACGCCGCGTAGGCTCCGGTTACGCCACCACCGACAATCAGAATGTCGTAGGTGTCGCTTTCCAGTCGATCCAGTTGTTCAGCGCGCTGGAGACGTAATGGCTCTGCACCGTACATCTCACTACAGGTTTTGTTGGGCTTTCGCGAAGGGAAAAACTTCATGAGTAAGTGTGCTCCTGATTAGCTGAGGTGAGGCTGTCGGCGGCTTCCATTTCGAGTGCAATACGCATCGCCCAGCGGTTAATTTTTTGTTCGCGAAGGTCATGACTGATTTTCGGCTCAAATAGCCGCGCGGTTTTTAGCATGGCGCAGGCATCCGGCAGCGAGTCCCACAGCAGCCCATCGGCACCAGCCAAAAACGCAACGCCACGTAAGCTTGCCCGCGCCGTTTCGGCCATTCGCCGCACGGGAATACCGCTAAGATCGGCCTGGATTTGCAATAACGTATCGCTATTGGATAACCCTCCCCCGACTACCAACTCTTTTGTGGGGATCCCGGTTGCCGCTTCATTTGCGCGAATACAGGCCGCGACCGAATGCGCAATCCCTTCCAGAATCGCGTAGGCCACCTGCGAGCGCGTGGTCGAGATTGAGATACCGTTCAGGGACGCACGGGCATGAGGCTGGAGATGGGGTACGCGTAGCCCCGTTAGCGCCGGAATAAAACTCACGCCACCCGCGTCGCTAGCCTGCGCGGCCAGTTCGCTGATCTGTTCGGGTGAGTCAAACCAATGCAGTTTTTCGCACACCCAGTTGAGCGCCGAACCGGTAGTGGGGACAAAGGTTTCGACAGAGAAATGCGAAAGCCCTTTTTGGCGGCGCGCCGTCATGGTGAGCGTACTTTCACAGCCCTTTTGCAAGGTTGGTACCGTTGGCCCCATCATTAAATCAACAAAGCTGCCAGTGCCATGCATACAAAAAGCCTGTCCTCGCTCGGTACACCCCAGCCCAATAGCCCCTGCAAACTGATCCCCTGCGCAGGCCAGGATCGGCACGCTTATCCCCAGAATATCTTCATGAGTGGTGCCGAAGTCATCGGCATCATCATGTAATTCAGGCAGCAATGACGCCGGGAAGCCCAGAGTCTGTAGCCATGGCAAATGATAGTGATGCTCTTTGAGGCAATACGCGCCAGCGGAGGTGGCATTTGTCGGTGTGGTGACACTTTTTTTCTCCTGCGCCAAGTGCCAAAGCAACCAGCTATCAACGGTACCAAAGACCAGCGTTCCAGCCTGATACGCCTTCGCCACCGCAGGCGTATTGGCAAGATGGCGCGACGCCCAAAGATAAGGAGAGCGTATCCCAACCGGTCGCCCAATCCGCGGCAGCAGTTTTGCATCCCATTCAGGGGCTAACTGGGCCAGTTCATCCGTGAAACGCGCATCCTGCCATACCATCGCCGGAGTTAATGCCTTACCCGTTTGCGCATCCCACAGCACTGCCGTTGAGCGTTGGGTCGCAATCGCCAGCGCCACAATGCGCATCTTGTTGCATTGCGCGTTAGCTATCGCTTTGCGACAAACCTCAATAGTGGCCTGCAAGACCTCATCAGCATCTTGTTCCACCACACCATGACGCAGACTGCTGACCTGAAGCGGCTGGTATTCCAGGCAGTGAACCTGGCTATTTTGTGCAACAACTGCCGCACGGGTCCCCGATGTACCTTCATCGATAGCCAGAATGACATCTTCGTATTCACTCATTTCGTACTCCTGTTTGATTCTGGGGTCATCGACTCTGGATAAGGTGAATGGGGTGATTCGAACTGCGGCGCACCTGGCTCGTTATCCGGCTGAATAGTGGTGCGAGTGGGGTCCCACGGAATAACAAAACAGATAATGCTCGCAAACAGCGGCACGGCAGACATGATCAGGAAGGTCGTTTGCAGGCCATACAAATCACGGAATACCGGGAAAATAAACAGCCCGAGCGCCGCACCTATTGCCCCGAGCGCACCGACCACGCCGTTCGCGCCAGCCCGCAGTTCACTGCGAAAAGAGAGTGACGACAGGCTTTTCCCGTTTGCACCAGGTCCGCCAGAGTGGCAAAGAATAAACAGTGCAGGGACCAGCAAAGAGGCCCAAAGTGGCATAGTGTCACTGAACAGACCCAGCGTGAGTAGCACGAGGAAGGCCACGGCAAAACCGATCGCCGAGGAGCGGCGCAATCCCAGACGGCGGCCAATCGCGGGAGATAAGAAACCGCCGACGATACCGAAAACGTTAAAAAACAGTGAACATAAGGTTGCGTAAACAAAATTTTTACCAAACATCGCAGCACTAATAACCGGTAAATACCAGCCCACACCGAAATATTGGATTGACTGACAGATTTGAACGGTCGAAGCCAGAATCGTACGTGGTAAATAGACGCCACGGAATATTAACAGCACATTTCTTGCGCCTTTTTCAGCCTGACCAATAACGGGTTTCTGTTCTGCTTTCGGCGCCAGAATAAACTGTTCACCATATATTTTATTCATGGAAACGATAGCTTCAGGTAATCGGGATTTCCTTGCCAGCCAAACCGGGCTTTCCACTAAATAACGGAACTGGAAAAACAGAACGATGATTCCACATAACGCCGTTACAGCAATGGAATAACGCCAGATGGCATCACCTACGTCCCATGAGTAAAACATCAGCGCTAATACCAAATTTAAACAAACGGCAACATACCAGACACCCTGCCAGGTATTTAGACGGCTTTTGAGTTTCACAGGCGTGAACTCTGCCAGCATGGCCATTGCCACAGCAAAGTCCATCCCGTAAGAGACGCCAACAAAGAAGCGACCCACTATTATCGTGCTAAAACTGGAGGATGACATCACCAACAAAGCACCAATCACCGCCATTATTTTGGCAATGATCAGCGGCGGCACACGACCCCAGCGATCGGCTATCCAGCCGCCAATCGGGTTAAATAATATGGCGACCCAGGATGAAAATGAGGTAAGTAGTGCAACTTCGGTCGCAGTAAGATTTAAATTGCGGGTCATTGGGTTTAATCCAGCACTGAGAGCTGAATTTGAAAAAGCATCAAGAAAAAGGCCGCCTAGTGCCAACCACCAAATAACACCAGCTCTGCCACTGATTTTTCCCCTGGCATCGATGCAATTAATGACATCATCTACACCGCGGATTTTTATCGGATTTGAGAATGAACATGCGGACATGGCTTTCCCCTTCATAATATTCGGAAGAAGGTCGCCATTAGCTAAAAAAATGCAATAAGAGACCATCTTAATTTCACAGATAGTCTCTTATCTAAAATCTGTATTTTTCCACTCTAGAAGGTAACCCAAAGCGTGTCAAAGCGACTTTTAGTCTCATCGTTGATTCTGTGACATGTAGCCCAAATGTTAATGAATCATTACAAAACGAGGTCGTTATGAGCCATTTTTCTGTTCTCAGCGGGTGGGATACCACTGTGACTGTACGTAGCCGCCTGATTTGCGCTGAACGTTCGCCGTTCTCCCTGTACGACGCTATTGCAATATCCATCCAAAATAGGTGTTGAATACCAATTTCGCTTTTATCCTAAATTTTACCGCTCACAACAAAAACCTTAAAATTCATAAAGATATGCCAACATACATTTGATCGTGATTATTTAAAGCACTAATTTTTCGTTATGTTGATCACATTCGCATCAAAAGAATGGTGATCTTAAAATAGGTTTTAAATATTGTGGTCAGGCCGCTAGACCACAATAAGAGGATATATCATGAAAAGAAAAACAATGGGATGGCTTATCGTTTTTCTTCTTTTTATAGTTTACATGCTTAACTATATGGATCGTTCAGCATTGTCGATCACCGCTCCACTCATCGAAAAGGAATTAGGATTCAATGCTGCTGAGATGGGTATGATATTCAGCGCATTCTTTGTTGGTTATGCACTGTTTAACTTTATCGGTGGCTGGGCCAGTGACCGATTTGGTCCCAAAACAGTATTTCTGGTCGCCGCGTTACTCTGGTCAGTATTTTGTGGGATGACCAGTCTGGTTACTGGCTTATGGACTATGCTGGCTGTCCGCGTATTATTCGGCATGGCTGAAGGGCCGGTCAGTGCTGCAGGTAATAAAATTATCAATAACTGGATTTCGCGTAAAGAATCTGCCACTGCCATCGGTATTTTCAGCGCTGGCTCGCCGTTGGGTGGCGCAATTTCCGGTCCGGTAGTTGGCCTGCTGGCTCTTTCATTAGGCTGGCGTCCGGCATTCGGTATTATTTTCCTGTTTGGTTTAGCCTGGGTATTACTTTGGTATTTCATTGCCAGTGATAAACCCTCAAAAAGTAAACACCTCGCCCCGGAAGAACGTGTCGATTTTGAAAACCATGATGACATCATTTTAGCGGATGACGGTAAAGCGATGCCTTCTCTCGGCTACTACATGAAGCAGCCGATGGTGTGGGCAACGACGCTGGCCTTCTTTAGCTATAACTACATACTCTTTTTCTTCCTGACCTGGTTCCCAAGCTATCTGAACCACTCGCTACACCTTGATATTAAAGAAATCAGCATTGCAACGGTGATCCCCTGGGTGATTGGTGCAATCGGCATGGTATTGGGTGGCGTATGCTCTGACTTTATCTATCGGGTAACGGGCAATGCCCTGCTTTCTCGCCGTCTCATTCTCGGTGTTTGCCTGGCTGGAGCGGCAATCTGTGTGGCGGTTTCTGGAACAGTTACCACTATCGGCAGTGCCGTTGGATTGATGTCAGTCTCGTTATTCCTGTTGTATTTAACTGGACCTATTTATTGGGCAGTTATTCAGGATGTCGTACACAAAGATAAAGTGGGTAGCGTCGGTGGCGCCATGCATGGGCTGGCAAATATCTCCGGAATCATTGGCCCTCTGGTCACCGGATTTATTGTTCAGTTCAGCGGTAAATATGATTACGCATTCTATCTGGCTGGTGCTATTGCGATTGTTTCCAGCTGTCTGGTATTCGTATTTGTCAAAAATAAAGGATTAAAAACAAATGAAAGTCAAAGCTGTCTACATCAATAAACCTGGTGAAATTGAAACCCGTTGGGTTGATTACCCAGAAAAGAAAGATAATGAAGTATTAATAAAAGTTGATGCTGCTGGAATATGTGGCTCTGATATAGGTGCATTTCGCGGCACTAATCCCCTGGTGACCTATCCACGTATTATTGGACATGAAGTCACTGGTATTGTTATTAAACAAGGCAATGGCATGCCAGCAAATATTAAGGAAGGTGACCGCGTTATTGTTGATCCTTATATTTATTGTGGCCATTGCTACCCCTGTTCAGTGGGGAGGACAAATTGCTGTGAAAACCTGAAGGTAATTGGCGTACATATTGATGGTGCGATGCAGGAGGTGGTAGCTCACCCCGCGCATTTGATTCACAAAATCCCGGATGACGTCGCCACTGAGATGGCTCCGTTGGCTGAACCACTGACTATCGCACTGCATGCGCTACATCGCGCCAAACTGACGGCCGGGGAGCATATCGCCATTATTGGAGCCGGTGCGATTGGTCTGATGGCAGCATTGAGCGCATTGCGCTACGGTGCGACGCCAATTCTGATCGATATCGTGGACGAACGACTTCAGTACGCAAAATCGCTGGGCGTGCCTTACGTCATCAATCCGTCGAACACCCAGGTTGTTGAGGCGATAAAAGATATCACACAGGGGACGATGGCACAGGTTGTCGTCGAAGCATCTGGTGCCAACAGTGCAATTCGCGAAACGCTGGATCTTGCTTCGTTTGCGGGTCGTATTGCTTTCACCGGCTGGCCAAAACAGGAGACATCGTTACCCACTAACCTGATCACGTTTAAAGAGTTGGATCTGCGCGGATCACGTACCAGTGCTGGCGAATTCGAAGAAGCGTTACAGATGCTGTCTACGCTGAACATTAATCCTGCGGATGTCGTCAGCAAGGTGGTGAATATTGATGATGTGCCTGACGCCGTGAAGGAACTCGATCAATACCCGGAACGCTATCTGAAGATCAATGTGACCTTTCATTAATTTTTCCAGGAGATAAAGCGATGGAACAAACCTGGCGTTGGTATGGCCCGAATGATCCCGTGTCGTTGTCCGATGTTCGTCAAGCCGGTGCAACGGGTGTGGTAACTGCGCTGCACCATATTCCAAACGGTGAAGTCTGGTCCGTAGAAGAAATTCTCAAACGCAAAGCGATCGTGGAAAAAGCCGGTCTGGTCTGGTCGGTCGTGGAAAGCGTGCCGATCCATGAAGACATCAAGACCCACACGGGCCAGTACGATCTGTGGATCAAGAATTACCAGCAGACGCTGCGTAATCTCGCCCAATGCGGCATCTTTACCGTGTGCTACAACTTCATGCCGGTTCTGGACTGGACCCGTACCGACCTGGAATATGTGCTACCCGACGGTTCAAAGGCTCTGCGCTTTGACCAGATTGAGTTTGCCGCCTTTGAACTGCATATCCTCAAGCGTCCCGGTGCGGAAGCGGACTACAGCGCAGAGGAAATTGCACAGGCGCACCAGCGTTTTGTGAATATGAGCGAAGAGGACAAAGCTCGGCTGACGCGAAATATCATTGCAGGTCTGCCAGGTGCTGAGGAAGGCTATACGCTGGACCAATTCCGTAGCCACCTTGCAACCTATAAAGATATCGACAAAGCGGCCTTACGGGAAAATTTCGCCTGGTTCCTGAAAGCCATTATTCCGGTAGCGGAAGAAGTGGGTGTACGTATGGCGGTTCATCCGGACGATCCACCGCGCCCAATTCTTGGCCTGCCGCGCATCGTTTCTACTGTAGAAGATATGCAGTGGATGGTGGATACCGTAAACAGCACAGCCAACGGTTTTACGATGTGTACAGGCTCTTACGGCGTACGCGCAGACAACGATCTGGTTGATATGATCAAACAGTTCGGCCCACGGATTTACTTTACGCACCTGCGTTCCACACAACGTGAAGAGAATCCCAAAACCTTCCATGAGGCGGCACATCTCTCCGGGGATGTCGATATGTACAGCGTAGTGAAAGCGATAGTCGAAGAAGAACAGCGACGTAAAGCTGAAGGCAACGCCTCACTTATCCCCATGCGACCAGACCATGGTCATCAAATGCTTGATGATCTGAAAAAGAAAACCAACCCAGGGTATTCCGCTATTGGTCGCCTTAAGGGCCTGGCTGAAGTACGCGGCGTTGAACTGGCTATCCAACGCGCCTTCTTCAATCAGTAACCACATTGCCGCATGGTATCCCTGCCATGCGGTTTTTCACTTTCAGTCAGGACCGGTCTTTGATAGCGCATTATCAAAGAAGATCATCAATGACAGGAGTTTGTCATGGACAAGAATCTCGCCACCGCCCAGATTTCCACCCCACGACCACGCTGGGATCGTTCACGCCTCGTTTCGCGCATCGTACATCTTGGTTGCGGCGCTTTTCACCGCGCTCATCAGGCGCTCTATACACATCATTTGCTGGAAAGCAGTGACAGCGACTGGGGTATCTGTGAGGTCAACCTGATGCCCGGAAACGATGCCACACTGATTCAAAACCTGAAGGCGCAGGATCTGCTGTACACCGTTGCCGAGCGCGGAGCACAAACGACAGAGCTTAAAATCATTGGCGCGATGAAAGAAGCGCTGCATCCTGAATTTGACGGCTGTGAAGCCATTATCCACGCAATGGCACGTCCCGAAACGGCCATCGTTTCGCTGACCATCACCGAAAAAGGATATTGCACAGATGCCGCCAGCGGCGAGCTGGATCTGAATCATCCGTTTATCCAGCACGACATTGCTCACCCACTGTCCCCCAAATCAGCAATGGGTTATATCGTCGAAGCCCTCGCGCTACGCCGTCAGCAGGGATTGAAGGCTTTTACTGTGCTGTCCTGCGATAACGTACGAGAAAATGGCCACGTCGCAAAAACCGCTGTCCTGGGTTTAGCCGCCGAGCGCGATCCGCAGTTGGCTGAGTGGATTGCCGAACAGGCAACGTTCCCATGCACGATGGTAGACCGCATCGTTCCGGCAGCGACAGAAGAGACGTTAGCGCAAATCGCAGAACAGCTGGGGTAGATGATCCCTGTGCCATTGCCTGTGAGCCGTTCCGTCAGTGGGTGATTGAAGATAACTTTGTCAATGGACGCCCGGACTGGGATCGCGTGGGCGTACAGTTTGTAGCAGATGTGGTGCCATTTGAGATGATGAAGTTACGCATGCTCAACGGCAGCCACTCTTTCCTGGCCTACCTTGGTTATCTGGGCGGTTATGAAACAATTGCCGATACGATGACCAACCCGGCGTATCGCAACGCTGCGCGTGCTTTGATGCTCAATGAACAAGCGCCGACACTGTCGATGCCGGAAGGAACAGACCTTGCGGCTTATGCAGAGCTGCTGATTGCGCGCTTTACTAATCCATCACTGAAGCACCGAACCTGGCAAATTGCGATGGATGGCAGCCAGAAACTACCACAACGCTTGCTGGACCCCATTCGACTCCATCTGAAAAAAGGCGAAGATGCCCGCCATCTGATGTTGGGAGTCGCCGGTTGGATGCGCTACATCAGCGGTGTGGATGAACAAGGTCATCCGATTGAGGTGATAGATCCGCTGTCAGCACAGTATCAGGCTATTTATCAACAGTATCCATCAATAGAAGAACGTGTCCGGGCGCTGTTAGCAATTGACACTATCTTTGGGCGAGACCTTTGCGAGAACACAGACTTTATCGAACGCGTAACCGCTGCCTGTCAGCAATTGCACAGCGTAGGCGCACGTGCAGCGGTAGCCGCTCTGAGCCAATAGCGTGGTGTTATTAAAGACCCACGATCTGTCTGACATAGGCCAGATGTTCCAGCGATTTTTGGTAAGCACCGTCAGCATCAGCCTGGCGGATCGCATCCACAATCGCTTTATGCTGTGTATTCATGCTGGTTAATACATCCCGATTGCCGGAACGTTTGTCCAGTCCGGCATACGGGATGTTAACGCGCTGTTCCCACAGCATTCGCGACATATCAAGCAGTACGCGGTTCTGGCTGGCTTCTGATACTGTTAGATGGAATTGCTTATCGAGGGAATAAAAACCATGCACATTGTTTTCGCTAATGGCCTTTTCCATGCTGAGATGCAGTGCTTCAAGCTGGCTAATTAGATCTTCTTTCCCGGCCTGAGCAGCAAGACGCGCACAATGGCTGTCGACCAACTCACGCGAATAGAGGATTTCTTCAATCGTATAATCACTGGTGGAATGCTTTTTATCAGCAACAATCACACCATTACCTGACTGGATGGTGATCCATCCGGAAATCTCCAGCACAATCAGTGCTTCTCTGAGCGATGCGCGACTTACACCGAGTTGCTTCGCCAGCTCACGTTCGGGTGGTAAGAAGCTTCCCGGCGGAAAAATACCATCATTGATGAGCTTAATGATGAGATTGGCTATCTTTTGATAGAGCCGCTCCTGTTTTACCTCAGGAATAACCATGTGTCTCCCGTTCTCTTATCTGTGCGATTTTAACTGATTTATCATATCATTCCTGGAGTTAAGAAACGCACGTCAGAGTCAGTTCATGTATCACACATCACTATGATATTTTTTCTTATTATGTGCAGACAGAGTCTTTCACTTATTCAGACACCAAATCCTGTGCACATGCCCAGGCGCTCGACCACGCCCACTGGAAGTTATACCCACCCAACCAGCCGGTGACATCCATCACTTCACCAATAAAGTACAGCCCTGGCACTTTGCGGGCTTCCATCGTGCGCGAAGACAGTTCGTTGGTATCCACGCCTCCCAGCGTGACTTCCGCTGTGCGATACCCTTCGGTACCGTTCGGCTGCACCCGCCATTCGGTCAGCGTTTCGACCAGCAATTGCTGATCGCGCACGTTAAGTTGTTTCAGCGTCACATCCGGGATTTGCCCTAATTGCTGCAGGCATTCCACCAGACGTTTCGGCAACTGCATCGCTAACGTGTTCTTTAAGCTCTGATTTGGATGTGCGCTTCGTTGTTCATCGAGGAAGCTCGCAAGGTCAACATCCGGCAACAAATTAATGCTGACAAATTCGCCGGGCTGCCAAAAACTGGAAATTTGCAAAACGGCCGGCCTGAAAGCCCACGGTGCGTAAAGAGCAGGTTTTCACGAAATACGGTGCCGTCTTCAGCGGTGATAACGGAAGGAACAGACACGCCTGAGAGTACCTGAAGCTGCTCCAACAGTGGCTTATGCAGCGTGAAAGGCACCAAACCGGCACGGGTCGGCAGAACCTTCAGACCAAACTGTTCGGCAATTTTATAACCAAACGGCGTTGCTCCCAGACCCGGCATGGAAAGCCCACCGGAGGCAATAACCAATTTCTTCGCACCGACCGTCATCCCGTTCAGTTCCAGAATGAAGCCATCATCATCCTGTGCGACGCTCAGGACTTCGCTACGTAAACGCATCGTAACGTTACCTTTTTCGCATTCAGCCACCAGCATATCGACGATTTGTTGGGCCGAATCATCGCAGAACAGCTGGCCGAGCGTTTTTTCATGCCAGGCAATGCCGTGTTTACCCACCAAATCGATAAAGTCCCACTGCGTATAGCGAGCCAGCGCCGATTTGCAAAAATGCGGGTTTTGACTCAAATATGCAGCCGGTTCCACATAAAGATTGGTAAAGTTACAGCGCCCTCCGCCGGACATGAGGATCTTACGTCCAGGCTTTTTTACCATTATCAATCAGCAGTACTTGACTGCCTGCTTGCCCTGCCTGCGCGGCACAGAACATACCCGCTGCGCCAGCGCCTATAATAACGGTATCAAACCTTTCCACGTTGCGATCCTCTCTAAAAAGCGGGCGTGAATTGTAAAGATTCCTCAGTGGTCGCACCAGCACCAAACTATCAATAATAGGTATTTACCTGAATTCTATAGGATAATTCTTTAGTGGTGTAAAACAAAGCAGGAGACAAATCAAAAAAACTCTATATTTCACTTTGCCCGCGCCGCCAAAGTCACTGATAATGCGCCGCGTTCATGTCCTCAAAATGGCGTAACGTCCTATGCTACATTTGTTTGCTGGCCTGGATTTACATACCGGGCTTTTATTATTGCTTGCTCTGGCTTTTGTGCTGTTCTACGAAGCAATTAACGGCTTCCACGATACAGCCAATGCTGTCGCAACCGTGATCTATACCCGTGCAATGCGTTCGCAATTGGCGGTGGTCATGGCTGCGTTGTTCAACTTCTTTGGTGTTTTGCTGGGTGGTCTCAGCGTAGCTTATGCCATCGTGCATATGCTACCAACGGATCTGCTGCTCAACATGGGTTCTTCACATGGCCTCGCCATGGTGTTCTCCATGCTACTGGCGGCAATTATCTGGAACCTCGGTACCTGGTACTTTGGTCTGCCTGCATCCAGCTCCCACACGCTGATTGGCGCGATCATTGGTATTGGTTTAACCAATGCGTTGATGAACGGGACTTCAGTGGTGGATGCACTTAACATCCCGAAAGTGCTCAATATTTTCGGTTCGCTGATCATTTCCCCTATTGTCGTCTGGTGTTCGCTGGCGGTCTGATCTTCTTGCTGCGTCGTTACTGGAACGGCACCAAGANNNGGCACGTATTCACCTGACACCAGCAGAGCGTGAAAAGAAAGACGGTAAGAAAAAGCCGCCGTTCTGGACGCGTATCGCGCTGATCCTCTCCGCTATCGGTGTGGCGTTTTCTCATGGCGCTAACGATGGGCAGAAAGGTATTGGTCTGGTAATGCTGGTACTGATTGGCGTAGCGCCTGCAGGCTTCGTGGTGAATATGAATGCTTCTGGTTACGAAATTACGCGTACCCGTGATGCTATCAATAACGTCGAAACCTACTTCCAGCAGCGTCCTGATCTGCTCAAACAGGCGACCGGCGTTGATCAGTTGTTCCGTCTCCGACGGAAACGGCGACAACAACACCGGCAGAGTTCCATTGTCACCCGGCAAATACCATCAACGCGCTTGAGCGTGCAAAAGGTATGCTGGCGAACCTGGAAACCTACGACAAGTTAAGCGTTGAGCAGCGTAGCCAGCTGCGTCGCATTATGCTGTGCATCTCTGATACACCGATAAAGTCGTGAAACTGCCTGGCGTAAGCAGCGACGATCAGCGACTGCTGAAGAAACTGAAAACCGACATGCTGAGCACCATTGAGTACGCACCCGTCTGGATTATCATGGCTGTTGCTCTGGCTCTGGGCTGCGGTACGATGATTGGCTGGCGTCGCGTGGCGACCACTATTGGTGAGAAAATCGGTAAGAAAGGCATGACCTATGCTCAGGGGATGTCGGCACAGATGACTGCCGCAGTCTCTATCGGTCTCGCCAGTTACACCGGTATGCCTGTTTCCACCACTCACGTTCTCTCCTCTTCTGTTGCAGGGACGATGGTTGTTGACGGTGGCGGTTTGCAGCGTAAAACGGTAACCNNGCATTCTGATGGCCTGGGTCTTCACCCTGCCAGCAGCGATTATCCTTTCCGGGGTGCTGTACTGGCTCTCCCTGAAGCTAATCTAAATGCATACACAGTAAAAAAGNGGTCAGGAAACTGACCCGCTTTTTTTATATCTGTCGTAGAAATCAGTGCCAGATAATCAGCGCGACCATACTGATTAACACCAGCCCACATAACGCGCTGGTAAGGATGAACTGACCGCGAACCCGCTCACAGCGGCGAATAAACTCATCGTCATGATGATCACGGTAACGCTGAGCGTAGATATACCACACCAGACGCATCTGCTTGTTAGGTTGCCCATGCGAGGTAAAAAAGCCGCCCCCATCGACATACTGGTAAAGTAATGGATCGCAACCACGAAGTACCACTAACAGTGCGCGTAGCGAAGAAAAATAACGCGCCATATTAACAATGC
>NZ_CP080033.1:4723269-4724053 GCF_019382635.1 Citrobacter sp. Colony219
CCCGATACCCTGCCAAACCATTCAGTGAAGAGTACAACCGAAACCGCTCGTGTTAGTGTCACGCATCCGAGCGCCTCTCTAAATAGTGTAGGAGATTAGTTAATTTTTTGCCAGAAGGTTAATCACTATCAATGCAATTAACTAAAAAATTTGTTTAACTACTTGGCAAGCAAGGCGGATTGACGGATTATCCCGGTCGCTATAATGTAAGGATAGTCCTTAAAAGGTACGTTTTTACGACTGGGCTAGCCCCGCGCATAAAGTTCGCAGGACGCGGATGACGCGGCGGCAAATGAACGCCAGCAGGCTAGTCATCGACAACTTATGGAAGGAGTAACACTATGGCTTATAAACACATTCTTATCGCGGTTGATCTTTCTCCAGAAAGCAAAGTTCTGGTTGAAAAAGCGGTCTCTATGGCACGGCCTTACAATGCGAAAAGTCTCCCTTATCCACGTTGACGTAAACTATTCCGACCTGTACACCGGGCTAATCGACGTGAATCTGGGCGACATGCAGAAACGCATTTCTGAAGAAACCCACCACGCGCGTTAACCGAGCTGTCCACCAACGCAGGCTACCCTATCACCGAAACCCTGAGCGGTAGCGGCGACCTGGGTCAGGTTCTGGTTGATGCCATCAAAAAATACGACATGGATCTGGTCGTTTGTGGTCATCACCAGGATTTCTGGAGCAAACTGATGTCCTCCGCGCGTCAACTGATCAACACTGTTCACGTCGACATGTTGATTGTTCCGCTGCGTGACGACGAAGAAGCATAAAA
>NZ_CP080033.1:4724120-4724464 GCF_019382635.1 Citrobacter sp. Colony219
GTTTTTGTTTTTATCATTCAGACACAATTAGTACATCAATCCAACAAATAAATCATAATTAGTGTGATCAACTAATTGGNNNTCGAAAACTATCTCTATAATAATCTACCCTTACGGCTAATCGCCGCAGTCTATAACAAAATAAGACTTTTTCGGCGCGTTTAAGCATACGCGTTCATACTTTTCGGGATGGCTTTGAAAGGCGAAGGAATATGAATACTACTGCACCTACGGNNNGCTGCAGCAACCTCGTCCGTTCTTCATGATCTTCTTTGTGGAATTATGGGAACGATTTGGCTATTACGGCGTTCAGGGCATCCTGGCGGTATTTTTTGTTAAGCAGC
>NZ_CP080033.1:4724570-4724684 GCF_019382635.1 Citrobacter sp. Colony219
CGCACGCTGGTACTCGGCGCCATTGTGCTGGCGATCGGCTACTTCATGACCGGGATGTCACTGCTTAAGCCCGACCTGATTTTTATTGCTTTGGGTACCATTGCCGTCGGTAAC
>NZ_CP080033.1:4724741-4725022 GCF_019382635.1 Citrobacter sp. Colony219
CGTCTGGACGGTGCTTTCACCCTGTTTTATATGTCGATTAACATCGGTTCACTGCTGTCGTTGTCGCTGGCACCGGTGATTGCCGATAAGTTTGGCTACGCAGTGACCTACAACCTGTGCGGAGCCGGGCTTATCGTTGCACTACTGGTCTACTTTGCCTGTCGTGGATGGTGAAGAATATCGGTTCAGAGCCGGACCATAAGCCGCTGAGTTTCCGTAATCTATTCTGCGTGCTGGCCGGAACGGTAGTGATGGTATTTATCTGCGCCTGGCTGATGCAC
>NZ_CP080033.1:4725154-4725829 GCF_019382635.1 Citrobacter sp. Colony219
CGGTGGTGTTCTACGTGCTGTACGCGCAGATGCCAACTTCGCTGAACTTCTTTGCTATCAATAACGTGCACCATGAAATTCTTGGTTTCGCCATCAACCCGGTAAGCTTCCAGGCGCTGAACCCGTTCTGGGTGGTACTGGCGAGTCCGGTGCTGGCCGCTATCTATACCCGTCTGGGAAACAAAGGCAAAGACCTGACCATGCCGATGAAGTTTACGCTTGGCATGTTCCTGTGCTCACTAGGCTTCCTGACTGCCGCCGCAGCCGGGATGTGGTTTGCCGATGCTCAGGGGCTGACGTCGCCGTGGTTTATCGTGCTGGTGTATCTGTTCCAGAGCCTGGGTGAACTGCTGATTAGCGCCCTGGGGCTGGCTATGGTCGCCGCGCTGGTGCCACAACACCTGATGGGCTTTATTCTTGGGATGTGGTTCCTGACGCAGGCAGCAGCCTTCCTGATGGGGGGTTATGTCGCAACGTTCACCGCCGTACCAGAGAACATCACCGACCCACTCCAGACGCTGCCTATTTAATACTAACGTGTTCAGTAAGATAGGCCTGGTGACCCTGGCGGTAACGGTTGTAATGGCGATTATGGTGCCATGGCTGAACCGCATGATTAATACACCGAGCACCGAGCAATAACCTTCAGTGCCGGATGGCGGCTATTACCTTATC
>NZ_CP080033.1:4725897-4726055 GCF_019382635.1 Citrobacter sp. Colony219
CAATCCACTCCTGTACTTCCACCACGAAGGTATCTGGCGCTTTGCGGTACATTTTGCGCGCCAAGTCCAGAATCGTATGCTGGCCAAGCGCTTCTTCCATGCGCTGCTGTGCCATGTCCATTACCGAACGCACACCACAAATGCCTTCACAAGCCACT
>NZ_CP080033.1:4726241-4726398 GCF_019382635.1 Citrobacter sp. Colony219
TTGCCAGATAGTCATACGGCACGCTTTGTAGTTCGGCAATTTCCCGCACGCTCATATCCCGCGCGTCGCCTTTGCTATCGACCATACACATCAGGCTATGGATGCCGTACTCAACCCCGGAACTGTAAAATGCCATTTTTTATCTCAGCCAAAATGA
>NZ_CP080033.1:4726514-4727019 GCF_019382635.1 Citrobacter sp. Colony219
TGAAAAAAGGATCTCGATCGCATTGCAATTCTTAACTACGACAAATAAAATCCGAGTCAATAATTCGTAGTCACCAGTGAGAAAACCCCAATGCGTAAACAAATTCTGATCGTCGGCGCCGGCTTTGCCGGTATGTGGGCAGCATTAAGCGCCGCACGACTGGCGGATAAACATCAGCAGGCCATTGATATTACAGTAATTGCGCCACAGCCAGAGCTGCGTGTCCGCCCACGTTTTTATGAAAGCGCCGTTCATACGCTGGTCGCACCACTGCAACCGCTGTTTGACGTTACCGGCGTCAACTTCCAGCAAGGTCACGTCGAGCAGATCCTCCCGGACTCTAAAGAGGTGAGCTGGAAAGATGCCAACGGTGACATTCATCTGCGCGCTACGACCGCCTGGTGCTCGCCAGCGGAAGTCACGTAAACCGCGACGCCGTCACCGGTGCCGCCGAGCACGCGTTTGACCTCGACCAACTTGAGAGCGCCGCCGTACTGGAGCAGCA
>NZ_CP080033.1:4727146-4727294 GCF_019382635.1 Citrobacter sp. Colony219
GATGCTAAGACCAGAGTTGTCGTAGTTGAACGCGGCGCTCAGCCGGGCGGACGCTGGAGCCAGGAATTACGTGACGTGATTATCGAAGCCTCTGCTGAACTGGGCGTCGAGTGGCGGGTGAATACGGAAGTGGAGTGCGTAGATGCGT
>NZ_CP080033.1:4727386-4727494 GCF_019382635.1 Citrobacter sp. Colony219
ACGCACCGCGCGATCGTCAGGGCCGTCTGCATGTAAATGCCAATCTGCAGGTTGTAGGTCACGATGATATATACGCCACTGGCGATGTGGCTTACGCCGCCACCGATG